>NZ_LXTQ01000059.1 GCF_001645185.1 Methylobacillus sp. MM3 | reverse complement strand
TAACGTCATCAGCTCGGTCGTGGCCCGCATATCCCCGGACATCTTGGCGGCTTCGCGGCGTTCGATGAGCTTTTCGTAATTGGCCTTGTTGACCTCGTAGTCGCGATTGAGCTGGGCTAGCGCCGCTTCCACTTCGGGTACGGCGTTGCTCATGGATTTTATTTGATTGAAGCGGGCAGTGAATTCTTCTACCCGGGCACGCATCGAGGCGACCCTCGCTTCCGCTTCTGCCAACGCGACATTCAGCTGCTGCAGCATCGGGCTATAGTTTTTCCCGGGGTCGCTGCTCTGCTGAATTAGTTTTGCTTCCTCACGCTCCCGCGCTTCGATCTGCTTGATTTCTTCCTTCTTGCGCTCTTCCAGCTGCTTGATCAGGCGCTTTGCCGCAATGATATCCGGGTGCTGCTCGGTATATTGCAAAAGCAGCGCATCCAGATGCTTGTTCAAAGACTGGATGCGTTCGTCGATTTCCGGCGTGGCGGTCATGCTGGCGACAGGAGCATCTTCGATGATGGTAGAGGGTTCGTTGCCGGCGATCTGGTTCTTGAGCGCGTCGCGCGCCTGCTCGGCTTCCTTCAGCTCCAGCCTCGCCTGGTTGAGGCTATCGGAAACTTCCGCGAGCTGCGTGGCGAAGTCCCTGTTGTTACGGGGCATGACGCCCATGTTCTTTTGCTTGAAAGTCTTGAGGGCGGTTTCGGCAGTGAGCAGTTTCTGTTCATACTCCTTGATCTGCTCGTCGATAAAGCGAATGGCCGAGGTCGTATTCTGCTTGTTGTCGCGGAGGCTGCCTTCGACAAAGATGGTCAACAGGGATTGCACGACCCCTTTGGCGATTCGCCGATCTTCGTTGGCGTAGGAAATGGTAAACAGATTGTCGCGTCCGGTGGCCTCGATCTTGATGTCATCCATCAGGTTGGTGACGAGTTGCTCGCTTTCCTGCGCCGTCCTGGCTTTGAGGTCAAGATCGACCATGCGTATGACTCTTTCCACGTTGGGACGGCTGATCAGGGTACGGCTCATGATGGTAACCTGCTGTTCAACGTTGGGTGGTTGAGCCATGCCCGCGAGCAACGGTTTCAGGACGCTCTCGGTATCCACGTAGATTCTTGCTGACGACTCGTAATTGTCAGGCAGTTCATGCACCACCAGCCAGCCGATAACGGCAACAACCCAGATCGCCACGACACCATACCAACGATATTTCCATGTCCCTTTTAAATAGGGAATTACATGTGTAGTCAGATCCTCCATCTGGTCACTCTCTCCTTAATCAAGGATCGGCGTCGCGTCGCATAAAACCCGGGTTTCTCATCCCCGGGCCGGCACGGAAAATCAAACGGTCATAAGCAAGGAATCCGTCATGTGATATCTAAAAATAGCTTTCCGGGATGACCACCACATCACCCGGCCGCATCACGACATTGGCAGAGATATCGCCATCCCTGAGCAAATCTTCCAGGCGAACACCGAATTGCTGCTGGCTGCCGTCGATATTGCGAATCACGCTGGCACGGTTGCCGTCGGCAAAGTCGGTAATGCCGCCCACGGCAATCATGACGTCCATCACCGTCATGTTTTCGCGGTAGGGGAGTGCTTGCGGTTTGGCAGCTTCGCCGACTACACGGATCTGCTCGCTATAAGGCCCGACGAAGTTGGTCACGATCACCGTGACTATCGGGTCCTGAATATATTTGGCAAGTGCTTTTTCGATGTCGCGCGCCAACTGGGAAGCCGACTTTCCGCTGGCTGGCAGGTCTTCTACCAGGGGGGTGGTGATTTTGCCGTCCGGACGTACCGGAACGGACATGGAAACTTCGGGATTGCGCCAGACCATGATGCTCACGCTGTCACCCGGGCCTACCAGGTAATCATGCGCGGCAACCTGTCCTTCCTCGCCGGAGAGCGGCGGATATCCTTTACTGGCGCAACCGTTGAGAATCAGGAGGGAAAAGACGATAGCAAAACAGACCAGCCATCCCGGGGTGTATTGTTGTGTATTCATTTGGATCACCTCTTTCGCTGTGGAAGAGCGGCAACGCCGGAACAAGTCGAAATCTCTGTACGAATATCTAAAAACTAATACTTACCTTAAAGCGCACTGCTGTTTTCCTATCAGTAAGTAGGAATTATTTTACACACGGGTAAGAATTTTTCTACTAAATCTTATAAACCAATGCTGATCAATAGTTAAGCTACTTTTTAAAGGATGAGTTTGACTGAACATAAGCATATACTTTTTTCATGGCCAAGACTCGTAAAATCTTCCTTGATCAGCCGGTTATCAAACGAGTCATTGAAATAGCGCCGTCAGGTTCAAGGAAATGGAATCCTTAGGAGAGTCTCATGGATAATCCACTCATCAAACTTCAAGACCTGTCCAACTTTCTTGAACAGGGAACTCTCGACGATAACCTCCTGCAATTGGCCGAAAAATCGGCTAGAGCACTCACTGCCGAAAAATGCTCCATCATGCTGCTGAAAGACGGCGAATCCGATAATCCCAGGATGCGGGTCTGCGCCAGCTACGGACTATTGCCGGACGCCGCCTATACCGAGTCGATAGGGAAAGGCGAGGGAATTGCGGGGCGGGTCATTGTCACCGGCCGATCGATACTTATCGAGGACATTAGCCGATCGGAACTCGCCGCCAGTGCGCGACGTACGGACGATCCGCGCAAAAGCCTGGTTTCATCGCCGATTCCCATCAACCGGCGCATCGTCGGCGTGGTCAACGTGAGCGGTCATATGCGCGGGGATGTCTTCACCGAAGCCGACCTGAGTCTGCTCGAAGTGATAGCTCTTTTCATCGGCAAATCCATCCAGGCGATTCAATTGCAAAATATCCTGAATTCCCGGTTTGCGCAGCTGGCCCTGCTCCACGAAGCGGAAAAGAGCATGGAGCCCTTGGGCGTTGGCGCCGCGATGCAAAACCCCGATCAGGTGGCGAAAATACTCGCGAAATCCTTTTACAGGGAAATGACCCGGGCAGGTCTGGGCTCCAGCCAGATCATCAATGCCGCTTCCGAAATCATTTCACAGTTGAGCGGCAGTTTGCAGCGACACAACAAGCGTCTCGCGCGGGGTATGCCGGAGATCGCTGACGACGACTCTTAGCAAGGTGTCGGATTTTTTTACACCCGTCGCGATAAAGGTTGAAAGCGGTGCTTGGTGGATTCTCACCCATGCGCTGCATGTCTACTTACCCATTCCATGCGGGACAAGGGAGGCCAGACTTCTCTTGCGATGCCTGCCGTTTCGAATTCATCCGCAAAAAATACACTGGTGCGCAATTTGCTTGTTCAAGGATTAAGCATCCAATAGTGGCGAAAGTATGGCCCATTCGAAAAAATCATTGCTTGCGCTCGCGATTTTGGCCTCGTTCATGGCGAGTGCCGGAGCAGACGATAGGCTTGTCGAGGGCACGCCGCCCACGCTTGCGGATGCAAACAGTCCGGAGGCTCAGGTAGCCTTGGCCGTCAGGTACGAGCACGCCGAGGGTGTGCCCCGGGATTACATCAAGGCGGCTGAGTTGTACTGCCGTGCTGCCCGCTCGGGCAATGCAAATGCGCAATTCGCCCTAGGCTGGATGTATGCCAATGGGCGCGGTGTTCCCCGTGACGATAGCGTGGCCGCGCAGTTGATTACCATGGCTGGCGATCAAGGGCATACACATGCCAAGGAGATGTTGCGATACATTCATGCTTCCGCCACGACGCCATTGCCCTCATGCCTGTTGCCAGACCCTGAACCCGTGGTGGAGGGGAGCCTTGACGAGAAAGGGCTTCAGTATGCAAGAAAGGGGCATCTGAAAGTCGTCATGGAGGAAACCTTATTTCAGCGAGGCCCGATTTTTGATCTGGTGCACAAGCTGGCCTCCGACTACGAAGTCGATCCCAAACTGGTTCTGGCCGTCATTACGGTGGAATCGGGCTTCAACGTATACGCAAAATCACCCAAAAACGCGCAAGGCCTGATGCAACTCATTCCCGAGACCGCCCAGCGCTTCCGCGTCAAAAACGCGTTCGACCCGAAAGATAACATCAAGGGCGGGCTGGCTTATCTGCAATGGTTGCTGGCTTACTTCAAAGGGGATGTGCGCTTGGTGTTGGCGGCCTACAACGCGGGTGAACGGACGGTGGAAAAGTACCGCGGTATCCCCCCGTATCCTGAAACCAGGGATTATGTGCAGAAAATTACCAAGCTTTACAAAAGCCCCACCCATCCCTACAAATCCAACTGGATAGAGCCGGCAAAGTTTGTGGTTTTACCTGCGAATACCAAAAAATAAATCAGAGTTAGATTCATGGTCTAGTTGTAGCTACTAATCCGACCATTACATTTAAAATGGTTAAAAAGAACCTCATTCATGGGTGCTTTTTTATTACTTAATAGCTCATGAGTTTAGCGCTTAACGGTTTTTCTCCTGCGTGAGGTCCAGCCCATACCCGCAAAACCTACCCCCATCAGTGCTAACGTTACAGGTTCCGGAACGCCGACGAAGTCCGTAACGGTGCCTGGGTCCACAAGGGTGACGTCGGCCGGAATCGTTATAACTTCATTAGTCGTTCTATCTACATTGACCGTCAGGGTTGAACCGAGGAACAGAAAATCGCTCCTGTCTTCCTGATGGCTATTGGTCGTGCCTGCATTTTCAAGCTCGACGTTCAGAATACCATCTGCAGAAATCAACCCGCTCAAGGTCAATCCTGAAAACACGGTAGTAAACGTCGCCCCACCGTTGGTGACGAGCTGCGAACCGAATGGCGCGAGGTCGAATGTAAAAAATACCGACTCCGCTGCTGCATCCGTACTTTCATCTGCAAAGCTGAATACGAGCGAAGAGCTCGTGATGGAATCCGTGAGTGCGTTATAGCCATCGTCAAGAATATTGTGACTGTAGCTATAGGTTTTGTTGACGCCAAATGCGATCAGTTCGTCCGGGCTCGGATCTGCCACATCGGTGAATGTCAACTCAGTGGCATGGGCCGCAAGGCTGCCGGTGAGTAGAAGAAGAATGGTCAAGAGAAGCGGGTTGATCTTATTCATGGCGTCACTTCACTTTCTATCAAAAATAGATTTGAACGGCGAAAGCGCGATTGCGAAAAAGATTAATGAATTCAATATACTTAAACTCTAAAACAAAGCAAGTTATTTTTGTGTCGAGACCTTGCAACTGTAAAAAATCCCGACATTAAACCGCCATCAGTCGATGGCGTATCCTTAGCTTGCTCCAGAGCACGATCAACGCCGGTAGCAGCAGCAATTCAAGGAGTTGCCCAGCCAGCAGGCCGCTGGAAGCGAGCAGGCCGAAATGCGACGTGGGCTGGAAGCGTGAAACCGTCAGCAGCAGAAACTGGGCCACCAGCAGGAGCGAGATAGCGACGACGGCGCGGCCTGAGGCCTCGAAACTGCGTGCCAGGGAAAAAACGACGCCGCAACCTTTGTGGCGTCGCTCCAGATAGCTGTGAAAGAAATGGATGGTGTCATCCACGGTGATGCCCAGTACTACGCTGGCGATCAGTACCGTCGCCATATCCAGGTAAATCCCGAAAGTGCCCATGATGACAAAAATGAAGGCGAGCGGTGCCAGGTTGGGCAGCATGCTGATGACGGCTGCAGGAATGGAGCGCCACAGAATCAGCATAATCAGGAATATCTGGCCGAAGGCGCCGAGGAAGCTGCGTTCCTGGCCCACAACCAGCAAATCTTCCTGATCCGAGAACAAACGGCCGCCGCCGCCGATCTGCCAGGTAACGCCGGGTGCATTGATTCTGGCCAGATGCGCCTCGATTTTTTCAATGACGGACTGGATGGCATTGGCGCCGTGCACATTCACATTGAGCAGGATGCGGGTGCGCTGGTATTCGTTGTTCACCAGCTCCTGCAAATCGCGGCCGTCATAGATCAGCAGCAGCTGGCTGAGCAGTTTGTCGTTATCGGGAAGCACGCGCGCGGCCGGGTCTTCGCCATTGAAAGCCCAATGCATTTCCTCGACGACATCCATCATTGATACGGTGCGGTCAACTTCCGGCAGGGTTTCAACCCGGCTCTGCACGGACTTGAGGATTTTCAGCCGCGCGGCATTCTTGAAAGCGTCGCGGCCGGGCCCATCGACGACGATTTCCAGCGCGGTAACGCCCGCCAGCCTGTCCTCGATCTGCCGGGTGGATTGCGTGAGGGGGTGGGAGGCGTCGAAGAACTTCAACAGGTCGGATTCGGCCTGCACCTTGAGGATTTGAGGCGCGGTCAAGATCGCCATCAGGGCAATCGTGGCCGCTACCCAGCCGGCATGGCGCATGCTGAAGCTCGCCAACCCATAGGAAATGCGTTTGGTCCATGAAAAACCGCCGCTCCGTTTCGGCCAGTAGCCGCTATCCCACTTCACCAGCAAAGGCGGAATCAGATAGATCATTACCAGGTAAATCATCAAGGTACCGAAGGCGCCGACAATGCCGAATACCTGGATCGGCGGGATGGGCACCAGCACCAGGCTGATCATGCCGGCCGCAGTACTCAGCATGTTGAACAGCGCCGGCTTGTGCACCAGTTGCACCGCAAAGACGACGCGCTTCGGCCTGCGGAAGCCGGCCTTGCGCATGCGTAGCAAGGCCGCGTACAGATGCAGGATATTGGCTGCGGTATAGGCAAACAGCAAGGTGGGCGCCATCGCCGTGACCAGCGTATAAGGCCGGCCTATGGCCGCTATCAGTGCCACGCAGCTGATCACGACGGTGCTCATTCCTACTGCGCCGATCACGACCGGCGGGGTGCGTCCCACGACCCAACGCAGCAACAGCAGACCCATGATCACGACCAACGGCGTGAACAATGCGCTGTCCTGCAGCATGGAGCGCATTTCGGCGGCATCCAGCGCGACCGGGCCGGCGACGGCGACCAGTTTCTTTTCCAGTTTTTCCGTTCTGACCGCCTCATACAGGGCCGCTTCGATGGCTGCGCGCTGGCGGCTTTCGCCTAATTTGTTGGCGCGCACGACGATCGCCAGGGCCGAGCCGTCCTTCGCAGCCAGAAAACCGGGCGCGAAGCGATCCTGAAGTATCCTGTCCTTGCGCTCTTGCGCGGTGGTGTCATCCAGCGTTTCCGGGTCAATCAGACGCTCGACCGTGAAGCCGTCCTCGCTGCCGCCGATATGATCGGTATTGGTGACCGTGAAAACGCGGTCCACGTCCGGGTGTTGTTCCAGACGCTGGCTGATCCGGTCAAGCGCGGCGAGAAACTCCTTCGAATAGAGATCGTTCCCGGCAAACAGGCCGATCAGTACTTCATCGTTGGGAAATTCCGCGCGAATTTGCCGATCTAGGATGGTGGCAGGGGCGTTGTTGGGAAAATAGAGCTCAGGCGCATTATTCACTTCCAGGCGCAATAGAAAGGCGCCTGCCACCAGATGAATCGCCACGATCAAGCCGATGGCAACACGCAGGCTGAGCAGCCTGGGCTGCATCAGGTGCCGGAGCCAAATCTGCGCAGTGCGTTTAGGCATCTGGGCTGCCCTCAAAACGGTACCGTGTCGTTGCAGGCTAGAACTTGGCCTGCCAGCCCAGCAGGATCAGATCTCCATCTTCGTAATATCCTCCCAGGGTTTTCTCGGAGCCGCTGAACACGTGCGCCGCCAGAAAGAATTCATGCTGGTCGATGCCGATGTAAGCGATCTTGGGAGTGAGATAAAGATCGTGGTCGTTTATGCCGGCAATAAAGCGCAGGTTTGCACGCCAGCGCCCTTGTGCGAAGGGGTGCTCGATCTCGCCGGTCAGGTTGTAGATATTGTCCCGATCCAGCAGCGGCGTGTCGGTGAAGGTCTTGTGGCCGGTCAGTTGCAAGGTGACACGGGTGTCGCTGTCGCCGGGAAAGAATTCCGTGCCGACTACCACATCGAACGCCTGTTCCGTGCGGTACTGAAAGGCGCGGGTAGTCACCGGCTGATCGCTGCTCCAGGCGGCTTCCATGCGCCAGGTAGCGCCCCATTTCTGCGCTTCCAGCTCACCGCCGACCACCCAGCTATACGGGTGGATCGCATTCAGCAAGCCCGGCGCCGCCAGACGATAATAAGGCTGCGACTGGCGCACCCGCTGCAGATTGAAGCCGTAATCGAGACCGCCGCCGGAACGGGTAATGCGGATACCGCCACCGCCGCTGCCATCTTCGTCTTCATGCACCCGCGCGCCGATGATGCCGGGTACGTCGCCTATGCCCAGCAAACGGCCATTCACCGTATCCACCGGGCTCCAGAAACTGTCCCGGTCGGGCAGTACGGCGGCATCGAACACCGGCAGCCATACCGCATCGATCTTGAAGTCGCCGGCGAACTGTTCCAGCCGCACGGCCGGGACGGCGCGGCGGCGATCCGGCAGCTTGTCCAAAACAATGCGCGAGAGATCAGCGCGGCTCATGCGGTCTATCGGCGAGATTTCGTCTGTACGGCCCCACAGCACATTCTGCGTGCCTACCGTGATGCGAGTATCCTCGCCGCGCCAGCGCAGGTAGTTTTCCGCATAGTCCAGCTTGTCCTTGTAGAAATCCTGCGTGCCTGACTGGGAATACGCGTCGAAGCGAGCGCCCAGTGCGAACTCCCACGCGCCGGATTGCCCTTTGGCGCTGACGGCCCCATGCACGAAAGCATCGGTGGAAGCAGGGTTGGATTTGTCGACGAAAGGGCCGTATTCGACCCGGATATCGTCGATCTTGATCTTGATGCCGGCCTTGTCGGCTTTGCGCGAGCGTTTCTTTTTTGTGGTGGGAGCGCTCGCCTTTTCTTCCGGCGGCTCTACCGCGTCCAGGGATTGCTCGACCGGGGCTGACGCTGGCTCGTCCACCATCTCATCATCGGCGGCATAGCCCGCCGTCGCCACGCCAAACGACAGGAATATCCCCGCCAGTCCGCTCGCCATTATCGTCCGACAGTGCGTCATGTTTCTTCTCCCTTTTAGAGCCTGCTGAATCAGACTCTTATTGCATAACCGCGAAACCTGCCGACCAATCACGGACGGTAGTCTTCCTCTGCGCTTTCGTCTTCCAGTACCTGATTGGTAAAGAGCCGCGCCGGCAGTCCCCGGTCATACTGCGTGCGCTCCAACGTCAGCCGCGTCTGGTGCCCATTGCTTAGCGTCGTCAACGTGCTGTCCATGACCGTCCAGTAACCCTGAACTTTTTCCCGTTTGACGACCAGCAGGCGTTTGCTGGGCTGATCCTGGTGTTTTTCGAAGAAATCGACGCGCATCGGCAGCAAGGTAACCGAATCGATCCAGCTGATGCGTTTGGTATAAACCGAATTGCCGGATTCAGTGGGGATGCTTTCCAGTATTTCGCAGGGAATGCCGGCTAATTCCTCCCGGCCGAGAATGCGGTGCTGGTCCTTGTTGACCTGGCGGTCGCGCAAGTCTTCGTAGTAATAATCGGAATTGACGAAGCGGCCGCCCTTGCGATTGGAGTCGATGCGGCGTGTGCGTTCGAGGGCGGGCAAATAGATCCACTGGTCGGAGTCGCCGCTGGCATGATCCAGCGTCAACAGGCCGGTACCTTCGATGTCGGCAGGATCGGTAAAGCGAATCAGGGTGGAGACTTCGTCCGCCTTCTGGTCCAGCCGGTAGAGCAGCATCTTGCGGACGCGCGGACTGCGGTTTTTCTCCGTTAGCGTCATAGTCATGGCAAAAGCGGCGTCTTTGCCATCGGGGCGGTCGTAAACGCGCTGGGCCAGCTCGACACCCACAGTGTCGGCCCATACCTGGCCTGCCAGAAACAGGCTGGTGAATATTGCCACGGCATACTGCAATATCGCTAGGTGATTTGCCATTGCCATCATTCCCTCACGTTGACGTAACGGTTGATTTTTCGGCATGTTTTACTGTACATGAAACCTTGAAGCATGGAAATGTGCATTAATTGGGATGATTCCGGAAAAAGGAATAAGACTCGCCAAGCGGAAGAAGTTCTTCAAAAAAAAGGGTGCCTTATGGGCACCCTTGAATTCACTTTGTAAGTGCTGCCGCTTTGCGATTGTTGTGCCCTTTTCTTTAAGAATGGTTACGGCGACGAGCGATGGCGCCGAGGGAGATCAGACCCAAAGCCAGCAGAGCCAAGCTGCCCGGTTCGGGCACTACTACCGTTGGTCCAACACCGCCCAGGATACCGAATTCCTCGGCTCCATTGGTGTTGCAGCCTCCATCTTCAGTCCCGAGGAAGGGGCTCGTGATACCGGGGATGCAGCCCAGGTCGCCGCTGATGACCCACAGGAAAGACGGATCAAACAGGCTCAGGTCCATGGTATCGGCGAACACCATAAAGTCGGCGGACCCGGATCCCTTGTTATGTTCGAGGTTCACATAATCCGCGCCATCAGTCGTAACCCCGGCACAGCCCTCGCCCGTCACCGGATCCCACGGGTCGGCCGCACAAGCTGCCGCGTCTCCCAGGAAGCTGATCTTCCCGTAGTTGTAAGTCGGGTCCGTTTCGTCCCAGGTGCCATTGGTTGTGGAGTCAAGCTGCCAAGAGGCAACGGGCAGTCCGGTTAATGGATCGATGATCTGGACCTGCGCGCTGAACCACAGCGAGTCGCCACTGCCGGTCTGGTTGTAGTCGGCATAGATCAGCGGGATGGTGAACGATGGGTCAAGGCTCTGCAGGTAGGTCAGCAGGTTGCCGACCGTAGTCACGCCATTGATGTCCCCTGACGGACTGCTATAGCTCGACGCCACAGTGCCATCATCATTATAGAACGTGCAGGCTTGCGTTGACCCGCCCCAATTGCATGTCCATCCCCCTATTGGGTCGCCGTTATCGAGTTCAGCCGGGTCCTGGAAAGTCAGATCGCCGCTTGGGCCAGGAGGGGGGAGTGACACAACGTTGGTCGCGCCTTGAGCAGTCGACGTGAGGTTGATGTCGATTACCCCAGTACCCGTCGAAAAATTGTAAGAGCCGAAGGTCGACTCGGGGATCAGCGTAGGGGAATTCGTCTGGATTGACTCCAGCAGCGGCCCGGAATAAGACCAGAAGTCGTCATACTTGAAGGCGATCGGGATGCCGTTCATGAGATAGGCTTCTCGCAGTTCTCCCGTAGCGTCAGGATAGAGGCCAAGGGTAACGTTCGTATTGTTGTCCGGATTAGGCAGGACGAAAGGATCAACAGCACTTGCCACCCCTGAAGTCCCGGCAGCGAGCACCATCGCGCTGGCAAGGATCAATTTACGTAATTTTGTATTCATGATTTTCTCCAGTACACGTAACCAGAGCTTTGTCGCTCTCTCGCTAATCTATAAGCAAGACGCGGGCCAGAGTATTAATATGAATTAAAACAATACCTTGAATGAATAATTATTTGCCATCCATCGATGTTATGTAAATAATCCCGACAATGAATTACAGGAAAATTCTGGAATCGATTATTTGCGTTCTCTCGATTCCTATCCGCTAAATATCGCTGCGGATAAGAGGGCTGAACTTGTGGCTGACAGGCTGTATGAAGGATGAAGGCAAAGGTTTTCGAGGATGGGATAAGGTAGAGAAAAAAGCCCCATGTTTCCATGGGGCTGCAGTTTTAATTCTGATATTTTTATTCCTTTAACGGCGCTTCCCATTAGGTCCGACGACGGCTGGAGAAAGCCAGTCCCAGCAGGCCGATGCCCAGTAGCGCGAGAGAAGCTGGTTCTGGCACGGCATTGGTAAAGAACCCGTTACCGGAACCATCCACGTCAGCCACAAAGGATTCCTCGGTGCTGGCGCCTGTAATGGTGGTGGTATTGCCCGCGTAATTCAACTGGATATAGAACGGGTTGGGGTCGAAGAAATAGGTTTCGCCGAACGCGGTGGGTGTGAAGGCCATCACCGCCTCGAAGTCGCCATTGGCCAATCCGTCGAAGATATGAGCGACGCCTTCACCGGGAACCAAACTGGCAGTACCCAGCAACGTATCGCCTACGCCGTCTTGGTCGTCATCAATATACAGATTCATCAGGAAGGTATCGAACAGCGCGGTAATGTTTACGCCGGTGATGCCTGCTGTACCTGTTGCGGTGAAATCGCCGATCAAGCCATAACCAGCTGGCTCGAATCCATTCAGGGATGTTTGTTGAGTGTCGATCCCATCTTTATAGGACGACAATTCAAAAGTACCCGTTTCTATGAAAGTGTCGCCGACAAAGTCAAAGTCGCCAACAATGGTTTGGTCGATGGTGGCTTCGTAAGAAAAGTCGAAAGAATCGGCGGTCACTATGTTGCTTGGTGTCCCGGTTATGACTCCTTCATCGACACTAAATGTACCGCCAGTGCCGACAGCAAATGCAGGGGCAGCCACACCCAGCATGCCCGCAACGGAGGCGGCTACCAGAGTTTTTTTCATGTGCTTAAACATTTGGAACCTCTCTCAATGGTTATTAATTGATGGGGCTTGTCTGACTGACATAAAGCAAGAGAGGTGCCAAACATAAAAAACAGTTAAAAATCAATGTATTTAATCCGATTCTGCTACCCATTAAACATGGCATCAAGAAAACAATCGCGACATGTAAATTTATCCGACAGACTCAACCGGGCTTGAACTCTTTCCGGCAATCGTCAATTCCGCCACGTTCTTGCGGGTGGATCTCGCCCATGGCCTCGGCTTCATCCCGATGCGGCCCATGAAGAACAAGCGCTCGACTTGCGCTGTGCCTACCATGGTTTCCAGTCGTGCATTCAACTTTCCCGTTTCTTTCAGTGCGGCTTGTGTCGCGGTAAAAGCCAGGCCGTGCCGATGGTAGCGTGTAAAGATAACCGGCGTCATTTCGGGCTGGATGAGCCAACCTAACTGGGTGGCGGTCAACCAGAAGCGCTGAAGCGCGCGGCCGGCGGCGATATAGTCGTCCACGGAGACGAGGGGCGCAGGAGCGAGCAGGGCAAAATGCGCGCCGCAGCGCAAGCCGGGGAGCAAATCCAGTTGCAGTCTGGGCGGCAGATGCCCTAAAAGATAAGTGTTAAAAAATCCGACACGTTCCCAACTGTCCATGACCCAATGCATGAAGCGGGCGGTCAGCGGATCGACGCCGACCGCCTGCTCGGGAATCCTGTCCCGGCTGAATTTCGCGCCCCACTCGATGACAGATTTGTGCACCGCATACGCTTCCGGGATGGTGAGGCGTATCTTGGCGTTGTCGAACATGAACCTGGCCAGCCGCCAGCGCTGGGCGAGCCCTTCAAACCAGGCTACCGCATAGCCTGCGGGCAAAGTCCTCGCGAGCGCTTTTTTCTGCTCGTTGTTCAACGGGTGGGTAGACATCGGGCGTCGCTGCACGACACGCTTCTCGATATAAGGAGCCAGCGGGTCAGGCGCGAGATAGTCTTGCGATTGCAGGCGCACATCGAATAGCAAGTGGGTTTCAGGCGTGCCCGGCCTGCGCTGGATGATGGCTGTACGCCCCACGGTGCTGGCGGCGATGGATAGGGTTTCCAGCAGGGCGCCGACGGCCAGTTGGCTGGCATGGCCGTCCAGATCGTAGACCACATGATCGCGCGTGTCGAAGCCGTGTACCAGGATGTGCTCGTTGCCGAGAATCTCGAATTGCCATGGCTGGGTGTTGTCGCCGCTGGGAGCCCAGCGGGCCAGGTCGAGTATGCGTTGGAGATGCAGCTGCATGCCTAGATTCCCAGCTGATGCCGGGCCATGGCAATGGCCAGCATGTTAAGCGGGTTGCGATTGCCGCCCGGGCGCCAGGTATGCGCCAGTTTGTTGCGGTAACCGTCGAACTGGATGCAGTGAGGTGCGGCCCATACTTTGCCGCGGCCGAGCAGAATCTTGAGCGCTTCGCTGGCGGCGACGCCGGCGCAGAGCTGGCAGGCCATGATGGTGGAAGGCCCTTTACGCGCCTTGAGGTCTACCCGGGACTTGTCTGCCAGATAATGGCGATGCAATAGCGCAGGCGCGAGGCCGACCAGGAAGCGCACGGCTTTTTCCAACTCGGGACGGCCGGCGAGCTGGAAGTACTCTTCGAACGTCATGCCGCCGGGCATGAAATTGAGCAAGGCCGCGCCCATGCCAAGCGGGGCGACAGTGACGGCCGGAATGCCGTGCCGGGCGCAGTGGGCGAAGACGAGTTCGCGCGCATCGAAGGCAAAAAAGTCGAGGCCGTCGACGTAGATATCCACATCCTTGAAAAATTCGTCAAGATTGGCCGCATTCACGCCTAGCGCATAAATGTCCAATTCTGCTTCGGGATTGATTTCCCAAGCCATTCCCGCCAGCACTTCGACCTTGGGACGATGCAGAGTCGACATTCCCGCTCCGGCCTGCCGATTGAAATTGGCGAGCTCAAATGTATCCAGATCGGCAATGTTAAATTTTCCGACACCCAGGCGTGCCAGCGTGAGCAAATGAAAACCGCCCACGCCACCCATGCCGGCGATGGCAATCCGCTTATGCCGCAGAGTCTTTTGCTCGGTATCGCTTAACCAGCCGATATTGCGCGAGAACGCGGTTTCATAACTGAACGCGGTTTCGTCCGGCAATGACATGATCCCTCTGTGCGTCAGGCGATAGATTGATAAGACAACTGGCGGGATGCTCGTTATTCAGCCGGTTGCCAACGAATATTGCTGAAAATTCATGCGCCTAGCCTATGCTTAATAGCCGATGCAGTATGCCTTCCTCCTCGCGATGGGAGAAGAAATATGGATACAGGGACCGCTCGACCCCCGGGTGGCTACTGGTGCCTCCCAGTTTGCGGATCTGCTCCGCAACGAAATCCACATCCACCCAAAGCAGAACAGCCGGTGCGTTGACGCGTGGATTCATCCTTCTTTCCCCGATCCGTTTGAAGCCCAGCATCGTTTCATAGAAGCGGCGATGTCGTGGATTGACCTCGATAAAAACGTCGGTGCATTTATGAATATAGCGGCCATAGATAAAGATCACGTGAAAAAGCGAACCCATGACCAGCTTGGAGCGAACTCTGGGGTCGAAAGCCAGCTTGATCAACTCGCATACCTTGCCCCCGAGATTCCGGCGCATATCGACCTGATCCTTGAAGATTTCGTCGGCAAGAATGCCGATGGGAGAATCGATGCTCAATGTGACGGTTCCGATGGCAGTATGCTTGTCGGAAGCAGTCAAGGTAATGCGGCTGGGGCTTTCATGGAGTTCGTGAGACCCCGAATAGCCCCGCCAGGTATACATCTTGTTAATAAGCATGCTTGCGGAGTTGCGACCTTCTTCCGTATCGGCAAGACGTATGGCAAAAGTTTTCTGATCAACGGTCAAGTCTTCGAACTCGATGCGCGGTTCGGTATCCGGGCATATCACGTCTTCCATGGTTGGGGTGTACAGGATCTCCTTGATGGTCTTGTCGGGCACCATCTCATCCAGACCCCGGTTTTTGCTGGCCATTGGCTTCTCCTCATGGCTGAGAGCCTGTTTCAGTCGGGCCGACCTCCTGGTCCATTCCTGTTGTTTTTGTTGTGTCGGCCCAAGAGGACGCCTGGCGGCTCACCCATGTTATTGTTTGAATTATTGATATTATTCATATCGTTATAACTTCTTTAGCAGCGCTCGTGCTTCCTCGATTTGAGAAAAGCTCTTTCCGCTCGCCAGCAATTGCTCCAGTTCCTTGCGCGCATTGGCCTTGTCGCCGGACTTCATCAGCCCAACCGCCAGGTGATAGCGAATTACCGCGGCCCCCGGTGCCTGGCTGGCGGCTTTTTGCAACAACGGCAGGCCGCGGGTGACATTGCCTTGTTCCACCAGTATCCATCCCAGGGTGTCCTGGATCGCGGCATTGTCCGGCTTGAGCTTATAGGCTTGCTCGGCATACCCCAGGGCGCGAGCATCATTCTGCTGGTGCAGCAGCCAGGCCAGGTTATTGAGTGCCGGCACATAGTTTGGATTCAGCCGAAGAATGATCCGATATTGCTCGATGGCCGCCTCGTTTTGTTTAGCAGCAAGAAAGGTACCAGCTAGGTATAACCGGGTCGTATTATCCGCAGGATGCTCCTTCACCCACTGAGCTAATCGGGCGTCCGCTTCCTTGCCTTTCCCGGCATTGGTGAGAGCTTCGTGCAGTTTTATCAGCGCGAGGCCTCCTTTGCTGAGCGCGTGGGCCTGCTCATAGAGTTTCGCTGCGACATCGGGTTTTTTCTGTGCCATCAGCAGGTCGCCTTCCAGCAAATAGCCGGCGGGCGATTTGGCACGCTGCTTCTGGATTGTCTGGGCGATGGCGACCGCGCGATCGTACTTTCCATTACTGGCTTCCAGCGCCGCCAGGTTCATTTGCGCTTCCAGGTAGTCCGGTTGCAGTTCCAATGCCTTTTTCAGGGCTTCCATTGCTGCCTGCGGGTTTTGCATGGCCCTGTACATAGAAGCGATGCGCAACTGTGCCAAAGCGGAGTTCGGGCGCATAGCGGCGAGGCGGTTATAAGTGGCTAATGCAGCTTGCTTATCGCCGTTCGCAAACTGCGCCTGGGCCAGAATATCCAGTACTTCGGGTGAGTTCGGGTTGGCGCCTTGGAATTGTTGCGTCAAGGTGAGCGCTTTCTGTTTCTCACCCATGCGCAGATAGTGTGCCGCCAGTTGCAGGGCTGGCTCCAATGCATCTGGATTTTCTTTGCTGGCGCGCTCCAGCCATGCGGTAGCTTCCTTTTTCTGTCCTTGCGCAAGGGCGAGATTGGCAAGGGCGTTCATCGCTTTGAAGTTTTTTTTGTCCTTGGCGAGCAGTGCTTCGAAACGCTGTTTGGCACGCTCGGGTTTCTTTTCTATCAGATCGAGTTGCGCCAGGTTGGCCACCGCAGGGAAAAAGCTGGGCTGGATGGCAGTCGCCTTTTCAAAGCTCGCCCGGGCGTTCGCGTAATCTTTCTTGCCAAGATAGGCAACGCCTTTCAGATTGTGGCTGAGGGGATTGCTGGGCTGGTTTTTCTCAAAGTTCTTCGCTGCATTCAATGCCAGGTCAAATTCTTTCTTGCGCAGATGGGTAATAACCAGCAATAGATCCGGCCGTGAAGATAGGCTGTCCAGATCCGAGGCCATTTCGAGTTCGGCGATGGCCCGGGTATCATCGCCCTGTGCCAGCTTGCTGATGCCTAGCGCAGTGTGGACATTAGCGTCTTTAGGCGAAAGTGCCGCGGCTTTTTCGAAGTACTCCTCAGCTTTTTCGAAATCTTTTGCCTGCATGTATGTTTCGCCAGTAAGCCTGAGCAGTTCGAAGTCCTGGTGGGAGTTTTGGAGTGCCGGCCGCAGTACTTCAAAAGCGCTATCCGTCTTGTGGGCTCTCAATAGGGTGGAAATTAGCACTTTTCGGGCGTATGGATTCCTTGGGTCTTTATCCAGATAACTCTTCAGATAAAGCTCGGCCTGAGGCATCGATCCCAGGGCATATTGCACCGCTCCCGCTAGCAGCACGCTGGGCATGTGTTCCGGCGCTACCCGCAGTATCTGTTGCAACGAATCCCAGGCCTCGGCATGCTTCCCCTGGCGGAAATCGAGCAGCGCCTGGGTGTAGAAGACCATGAGGCCGCCTGGCGCTACCTTTTTTGCCGCGTCGATATCGGCTTTGGCTGCGTCGAATTTCCCCAGGCCGATTTCCAGGAAGGCCTTGTTGAGATGTGCCATGACGTTTTTCGGCTGCAGTTTCAGCGTCTGGTCGTAAGCGGCCATCGCCGGCTCGATTTTTCCTTGGGCACGCAACAGATCGGCCTTGAAAAGCCAGGCCTCGGCATTTTTCGGATTTTTTTCTACCGCCTGCTCGGAAAAGCGCGTTGCCGCTTCGATATTTTTTTCCATGAGCGCATGTCTGGCCAGCCCGATGAGCGCTGACGGAAAATCGGGCTGGCTATTGAGGGCTCGCTCGAATGCCGCTTTCGCTTCCTGGTTCTTGCCCAGCGCCAGGTAGGCATTGCCGCGCAGGCTCGCTATCTCGGGAGATTCCTTCTCACCCGATAGCCGTTGCGTTTCATCCAGGGTTTGCTGGTACTGCCCTTGAACGAGCAGGGCCTTGCCAAGCTCGGGCAGCACCTGGGTGCGGCTCATGCCCAGGTCCAATGCTCTGCGCAGTTCCTTTTCCGCGGATTTTGAATCGCCGGCTTCGTTGTAGATCGATCCCAGCAGAAAACGAGCCTCGGCGTCTTTAGGATTTTTCTGCAAGGCATTCTTGAGCTGGATGATGGCGGCCGGAGTGTCGCCTTTTTGCTGATATTGTCTCGCTTCGGCAATAAGTGCCTGTGGAGTCTGTGGTTTCCCGCAGGACACGACGCCGCCCAAGATGAGTGCCGGTGCCAATAACATGACGGCGATCCTGGTGCGCGGATATATGCGTTTGAACATCGTTATCTCCTCAACCCCAAGCAAATTTGCCAGTGCGGACTGGACTCATGCGGCGTAGCCTTCGATAAGTTCCGAATGTTGCCAATGCATCAGGCGTCCCGTTCCGTTCTTTAAACTACAAAATCACATTGCAGCCGCGCCCTTCTCGCCGCTCCGATATCCTGCGGGGACGAGATTGTCGACATACCAGTCCATGGCCTGTTTCAGTCCGGCATCGATGCGATGGGTCGGCTGAAACCCAAGCAGGCTTTCGGCTTTTGCAATGTCTGCCTGGGAGTGGCGTACATCCCCGGCGCGAAAATCCACGTATTGCGGGCGATGGGCCTGCAGATGAGGAAAGCGCTCAAGCAGCAGCGTTCGCATCATTTCATAGAGCTGATTCAGGCTGGTGCGCTCATTGAGCGCGACGTTGTATACCTGATTCACGGCCGGCGGATTGTCGGTCAGGGCGGCGAGCAGGTTGGCCTGCACGACGTTGTCGACAAAGCAGAAATCCCGGCTGGTTTCGCCATCGCCGTTGATATGCAAGGGTTGATTCCTGATCAGTGCGGCGACCCATTGCGGGATCACCGCGGCATAGGCGCCTTCCGGGTCCTGTCGCGGGCCGAAGACATTGAAGTAGCGCAGCCCGATGGATTCCGTGCCGTAGCAGCGGGCGAACACATCCGCGTAAAGCTCGTTGACATATTTGGTGACCGCATACGGCGAGAGCGGCCTGCCGATGACCGATTCCACCTTGGGCAGGTCGGGCTGGTCGCCGTAGGTCGAGCTGGATGCGGCATAAATAAAGCGTTTGACGGCGGCATCGCGGGATGCCACCTGCATGTTCAGGAATCCCGATACATTGCTTTCGTTGGTCTGGATGGGGTTTTCTATGGATCGCGGCACGGAGCCCAGCGCCGCTTCATGCAGGATATATTCCACGCCCTCGCAGGCGAGCCGACAGTCATCCAGCCTGCGGATATCGCCTTCGATAAACGTGAAGTTGGCCCATGCCTCCGGTCCGACCAGCTCCTGCACCTGCGTGAGGTTATGCCGGTGGCCGGTGGAAAAATTGTCCAGCCCGGTGACTTTCTGGTTCAGGCCGAGCAAGGCTTCCAGCAGGTTGGAGCCGATAAAGCCGGCCACGCCGGTGACCAGCCAGCGGTGCTGGTGATTCTGTAAATACTGCCGGGCTTCCTGATACTTGCTCATATCCACTCATTCCTTTCCGGCTAGAGGCGCCAGACGCAATGCCCGGCCTCGCGAAGTGCCGTGTGGTCGAACTGGGATTTGACGTCGATAAAGCAGCCTTGCGCTGCCAGCTTGGATTGAAAATCGCTCAATGGTCTGGCCAGAAGCTCCCGATGCGAAACCGCGGCGATAATCGCCTCCGCCCGCGGGAGGTCTTCCCAGGCCTCGATTTCCAGGCCGTATTCGTGTCGCGCCTCATCGGGGTCGGCGATAGGGTCGTGAACATGGACTTCTATCCCGTAATCCTGAAGTTCGCGTATCACGTCGGCCACCTTGGAGTTTCTAAGGTCGGGGCAGTTTTCCTTGAACGTCAGTCCGAACACGTTGACCTTGGCGCCACGCACATTGAAACCGGCCTTGATCATCTGCTTGATGGTTTGCTCGGCGACCACCTTGGCCATGCTGTCGTTGATGCGGCGGCCCGCCAGGATCACCTGCGGGATATAACCGATCATCTCTGCCTTGTGGGTGAGGTAGTAAGGGTCGACGCCAATGCAGTGCCCGCCGACCAGCCCCGGCCGGAAGGGAAGAAAATTCCATTTGGTGCCGGCCGCTTGCAGGACTTCCTGGGTATCGATTCCCAGCTTGTCGAAAATGATGGCCAGCTCGTTCATCAGTGCGATATTCAAGTCGCGCTGGGTGTTT
The DNA here is from genome assembly GCF_001645185.1 of Methylobacillus sp. MM3. GTDB lineage: Bacteria > Pseudomonadota > Gammaproteobacteria > Burkholderiales > Methylophilaceae > MM2. The sequence goes on along the minus strand of NZ_LXTQ01000059.1, from coordinate 35,015 downwards.
TCGATCACCTTGGCGGCTTCGGCCACCTTGATGCTGGAGGCGCGGTGCACGCCGGCCGTGACGATGGTTTCATAGAGCGCGGCGACTTTTTCCAGGGTATCGGCGGCGTCGCCCGAGACGACTTTCAGGATCTTGCTCAGTGTATGTTCCTTATCCCCCGGGTTGATGCGCTCGGGGGAATAGCCGACGTGGAAATCCGTTTTCCATTGCATGCCGGAATGTTTTTCCAGAAGAGGAATGCAGACTTCTTCGGTGGCGCCGGGATATACCGTGGATTCATAGGTGATGATGGCGCCCCGTTTCATGTGCTTTCCTACCGTTTCGCTGGCGCCGGTGAGGGGCCTGAAATCGGGCTGGTGGGCGACATCCACCGGGGTTGGGACTGCAACTACGATATGGTCGGCCTGGGACAATTCGGCCGGATTGGTGGTGACGGTGAGTTGGCTGGCAGCCTGGAAATCGGCGCCTGAAACTTCCCCTGCCGGATCGATGCCACGCTGGTAGTTAGCGATCTTGTCCGCAGAAAGATCGTATCCGATAGTGCGTTGCTTTTTTCCGAATTCGACGGCCAGAGGCAGTCCCACATACCCGAGTCCAACGACGGCAACCACGCTCATATTGAGTGTCCCTTGTCCAGACCGGGCGCACGGGGAGACAGGTGCGCCTGTATATCGCTAACACATTAATCCTGAACGTATAAAGTATGCAATAGCCTATCTGGGGTAGAGCGCGGAGGTTGTATTCACATAGCTCGAAATCGTGAATGAAAACTGCAGATCCCCAACGTCGGGGCGTATTGGGGAATGTCAGTGCGCGAGGCTGATCTTGTTGCGTCCGGTTGTTTTCGCGTGATACAGCGCCGTATCCGCCCTCGCGAGAAATGTATCGAGATTGATCGCGTGATCCGCTATCGTGGCAACGCCAATGGACACCGTAAATTGCAGCGGAACCCCCATTTCTAATATCAAGCTTTCATGGGCGATGGCCACGCGCAGGCGCTCGGCGACTTCCCTTGCCTTCTCTCCATCCGTTTCGGGCAGCAGTATTGCAAACTCTTCTCCGCCTATACGACCTATCAGGTCGACATCGCGCAAAATTGCCTTGCTTACCTCGCCGAGTTTCTGAAGCACGCGGTCGCCGGTTTGATGCCCGTAGGTGTCATTCACTTTTTTAAAGTTATCGACATCCACCATCAACAAGGAAAGTTCGCCGCCATAACGAGCGACACGGGCCAGTTCGATGGCGGCTTGCTCCATGAAGTGGCGACGATTGGGAAGCCCGGTCAGATAATCCTGGAAGGCCTGTGTTTTCAGTTTCTCTTGCAGTGCCTTTTGCTCGTTAATATCTTGTATCTGCACAACAAAATAAAGAACCTCATTCCTGGAGTCATGGGTTGCCGAACCGGTGAGCAAAATCCAGATGATGCGGCCATCCTTGTGGAAATAGCGTTTTTCCATCTGATAATTAACGCATGCTCCCGCTACCAGCTCACGCATCAACGAGCGATTTGCTTCCAGATCGTCCGGATGGGTGATTTCTGCAAATGTCTTTTGGCAGAGTTCTTCTTCCGTGTATCCGACGATATTGCATAGCGCCTGGTTGGCCTTTATGAAACGACCGCCCAGATTCAGCAGCGCCATGCCGATCGCTGCTGAATCGTACGTCGAGCGGAATAGCTTTTCCGATCGCTCCAGGGCGAGCGCGGAGGCAGTAGCCAATTGTTCGTATCGGCGCTGATGCTTTTGATAGATATACAGGAATGAGACCGAAAAAATGGTAAAGAGAAGGAAAAAGCCAATCTCGATGAGGCTCGTATGCCTCCATGATTCGAAGATCGCTTCGGTATCCCGGCTGACGGTCACATCCAGCGACTTGTCCATCTTTAACAGGCCAGATTGAACGATGCGTTGCGCGATCATTCTGGATTCCTGGGCAGCATGGCCCTCGCGTGCAGGCTCGACAATGAAAAGCAAACCGTCCCCGTGGGCCAGCGAGCTCTCGACATCAGGCGCATACAGGACAGAGGTCAATAATGTAGTGAAGTACTCAGGATTGAGCGTGGCAGTGACTATGCCTGCAAATCCTCCCGCCTTGTCGGGAACCATGCGTGTGACATTGATGAGGTAACGCCCGTTAAGGCCTTTGAATGGTTTGGAGATATAAAGGGTTTCCCGGCTGGGATGTTCTTTTACCGTTGTGAAATACTCACGGTGGCTGAAGTTTTGGCCAACAAACTCCGGATAATTGGAAGAGATTAAATTGCCCTGGTTATCGAATACGCTGATGGCGCGGATACCCGGCATGGCATTGGCAAGCAATCTGAGGTGTTGAGTATCCACCTTATGATGCAAGAGGGATTGTTCACGCAGTTCCTCAAGCACGCCCAGCAGTGCTTGATTGGCGCCCTTGAGCTGGAATTCCAGGTTCCTGGAAATGACTCGGGCCTGGGTTGCCAGGCGATCCCGCTCCACGGCTTCGACACGCTGGTGTTCGCGCGCAATGTTGTAGGCAATCAAACCGCCGAGGACAAACAAGGCGATAGCAAGCTCTATCCATTGGGCAGCGGCAAAACGACGAAATATTTTCTTGCTTAACGACATTTCTACCTCTACTGCGCTACTCCGACTCTACATGCAGCGGGGGTAAAGGATGACTGACTGCCACTCGAGTCTTCTTCCGGAATTGCGTCTCCCATTGCAGGATAGCATTGCGGCTTATATTCCCTTATTCATTCTTTTTGCCTGATACATCCTTTTATCGGCGAGGCGGATGAGTTCGGCGGGCTCGATGGAAGCATCCGGCGCCGCTTCGGCAATGCCGATGCTCAGCCTTACGTTTTCCACCTGATGCTTGAGTGCCGCATTCAATCTTCCGATATATAACGCATGCGCTTCGGCCTCCCTGCAATTGGGCAATATCATGCAGAATTCGTCCCCGCCGTAGCGGAAACAACTGTCCTCCAGGCGCGAAATCTGTTGTATCGCAGCACCGACAACCCGCAATAGCTCATCTCCGCGCTGGTGGCCATGGGTGTCGTTGATCGCCTTGAAATCGTTGATGTCGAGGAAGACAACCGATACATATTCCGAACGCCGCTGGGCGGCACGCAGGATGCGCGTCATGGTTTGGTGGAGAAACCGTATATTCTGCAAGCCTGTCAATGGGTCGGTGCTTGCCAGTCTTTCAAGATGCTGCGTACGTTCCTGCACCTTTCTTTCAAGCGAAGCGACAAAGTGCTCGCATTGTTTCCTCGAAGCTTCTACTTCGGCCATCAATGACTGAACATGAGCATCGATCAGCAGATGAACATCGAACAAAAGCAGGGCGTTGAGAGCTTTCAGGGTGGCATGACGCTTAATCTCATCGGCGATATTTTCGATAATCAGCTCCATCAACAGGCTCTTCAGCATATTGATGCTGGATAAATACAGTTTGGGCTCGATGCGGACACACGTATGGCTGAGCCCGACGCGAATGCGATGCTTTGCATACTCGAGATCATAGATGCCGGAAAAGAGGCCGAGCACATAGTTGCGCTGCTCGGCGCGCAGCCGCTCCAGCGCATGCGCATCGCCCAACATGGCTGCGATTTCAGGCACTCCGGTCTGCCTTTCGTAAAAGCGGTCGATCAATTGATCGATTCTGACTTCAACAATAGGCTTGCATGCCTCAAGTAACTGGCAATCTTCATTGGTAAGCGAAAACAGCAATTTTCGATATTCAATATCGAAATCAGAAATTTTCAGCTGCTCAAGCAGCGCTTGTTCGGTTTGACTCACTTGCCACCCCCTAATCGATGAGAATCGGGTCTTGGGTAGTTACTGGATTTCTTCCCAACCCTTTTTCTTGAATTTTTTATTTCCTCATTTCCGCCACGATGTGCGGCTTCGCAAACAGGTAGCCTTGCCCTACAGTATCTTTCCTTGCGGGTTTGTACGCATGACGATGGGACGGCTTTCGTTCAGGAAAACCTCAATATCGGTGACTGGCAGATTTTGTTTCAAAGCTGGTTTCCCCTCAGTTGCTGGCGGGCTCATGAAGGGCGAAATTATTGCCATGCTCCAGCCAGCCCGATGAATATGGATATCGAAAAATCGGCTGACAGCCGGTATGGCTTGCGCAAACCCATGGCATGGTTTGCCGCGAGCGCTTCATAATCGGGGAGAGGAGTGGGTCTTCGCGAGGCGCGCAAGGCACGAACCGGCCGGTTGGCTAGCGTAAGCAAGCAATTATTACGCAATGCTTGCAAAGCAGAACCTAGGTTGATACCTAGGTATCATCAATTCGGGAAAGGTTTGAGAATAGGCTACTGGATGGGTTGGGGAGCGCAACGATGGCTTCCGATCCGATCTCGTTATCGCCGGTTTCAGTTATAAAAAAGAATTTGACCTTAAAGTAGAGTTTCTGAAATCGCCCCATACCGATACATAGCGTATTGATATGGCCCAGTCGATTGATTGAATGGTCTCAGGGCTCTACTCTGTCAGGGGAGGGGCTCATATGAACCAGCGTGTGCTCATCGCGGACGACCACCTTCTGGTACGGATGGGAATCAGGGCACTATTATCCCAGCTGGATGGTTTCGAGGTGATTGCGGAAGCGGAGGATGGCTCTGGCGCGCTCAGGATGCAGCGCCAATTGCAGCCGGATATTGCATTGATCGACATCGCCATGCCGGACATGACCGGTATTGAGGTCGTGCGGAAAATCCGCCAGTTTGATTCGCAGGTAAAAATTATCTATTTGTCGGCGCTGAATTCCGCCGAGATCATCCAGGCGGCTTTTGCCACCAGCGCAAACGGATATTTGCTCAAGGACTTCATGCTGGCCGAGCTGGAGGAGGCGCTCAACAAGGTGACCGAAGGCGAGATTTATCTGAGTCCCCGGCTGTTGCATAGCCCGCCGGTCGAGCGCGAAGAGGAATCTCTCGAATATGCCGGGAAATCTTTATTGACCGCACGCCAGATTGAAATTCTGAAAGGCATTGCATTGGGTTCTTCGACGAAGGAAATCGCCCGCGACTTGGGGCTCAGCCCGAAAACCGTGGATTTTCATCGCACCCAGTTGATGAAGCGCCTGGGCTTGCACGATATCGCCAGCCTTACGTTATATGCGGTTCGCCACGGCTTTGTGCCATCTGACCTATAGAACGGCAACCGTGGCAGCAAGGGAAGTACAAGGTGAACCACATCAGTGCCCACACGGATCTTCAGTCTTCGTTGTCGGACCTTCGGGGAGACGATGCGGCCCTGCGGTTGCTCGCCGCGAAATTCATCAAGCGTTATCCGGAAAAAGTCCATCTGCTGTCTTCCGCATTCCGGGAAAAGGATTTGCCGCGTTTCGCAGGGCATATCCATCGGCTGCGCGGCGCATTGGGCATTTTTCGCGCGGCACGGGCGCAGGCGATGGCGGTAGTGCTGGAACACAAGGCGCAATCCGGCTCAAGCCCGTCCGATGCGGAATTTTCATGCTTCATGGATGAACTTGCCGGGGTGGCATCGGATTTATCGCTGTATCTTGGCAGCACCTCGGAAAGATCGGCTCCAGATCAATAAAGCCGCCCCGCAACTAAAAATTTGAATCGTTGATGAAGATAGAAAAATTCACGGACTGGTTGTCCGCTGCCTGGCTGCGGCATTTGAGCCTGGCCTGGGTTATTTCCCTTTTCTCGCTATTGCTGCTGGCCGCCATCTGGATTGCAACCATGGTCCAGATTCAATCCGAATACCGGCGGACCCAGCAGGATATCCTCAAACAAAATGAAACGCTGGTGCGTGCCTTCGAAAAACATGTCTCCCGTACCATCGATATTGTCGAACAATCCCTGCGGCTGCTGAAATGCCAGTTCGAAGAAGGAAGCACGCACCTGAATTTTCATGACCTGCGGAAAAACGGCATTCTGCCTTCCGAACCGTTTGCGCAGTTCGGCATCATCGACAGGCATGGCATGCTCCAGTCGTCGAGTGTGGCCGGATTCAAAAAGCTGAATGTCAGCGATCGCGATTACTTCAAGTTCCATCTGGCGCGAGACACGGATGAGTTATTGATCGGGCCCCCGGTCAAGGGAAGGCTTACGGGAAGATGGGCCATTCCGTTTACGCGCCGTATCGATCTGCCGGATGGCAGTTTCGGCGGAGTGGTCGGCGTTGGGGTGGATCCGCAATATTTGACGAACTTCTATGGCGAATCCGATATCGGCCGGATGGGCGTCGTGGCAGTTGTGGGGCGAGACGGTATCATCCGGTCGCTTACCAAGAGCGACGGAAGTTCGACAGCGGGACTTGCGCTCAAGTCGCCCTTGTTCGGCCTATGGAGCAAGGCCGATCACGGCAATTTCGAGAACCGGGGCGTGACCGATGGGGTGCCGCGGCTATTCAGTTATCGCGCCATCCGGAATTATCCGCTGGCCGCAGTTGTCGGTATCGGCAAGGAAGAGGCGTGGGCTGACTTCAGTCTTCGCCGAAATATTTATTTGATGGACGCGGCCATTGCTTCGCTGGTGGTCGTGTTGTTCAGCTATGTGCTTGTGGGTTTGGCGGTCAGACTGATGCGCGATCAGAGCAAGGCGGAATCCGCCAACAAGATGAAATCGGAATTCATCGCGCACATGTCGCATGAACTGCGCACGCCCTTGAACGGCATCCTTGGCGGTGCCGAATATCTCCAGCATTCGCTTTCCAATCCGATCGAGCGCGAGTCGGCCGGCATCATTTACAAAAGCGGGCAGCATCTTCTGAGCCTGGTGAATACCATACTCGATCTGGCGCGTATTGAAGCGGACCGCATGCCCGTGGAAAACAAGCCCGAACATTTGCCGACCCTGCTTCAGGATGCAGTCGAAGTGTTCCGGGCGTCTGCCGAGAAAAAGAATCTGCAGCTCATGGTAGAGATACAGATGCCGCCGGAGGGCGCGGGAAATTATCTGGTCGATAGTACCAAGCTGGTGCAGGTCATCAACAACCTGCTGGAAAACGCCATCAAATTTACCGAAAAAGGATACGTCAAGGTAAGCGTGGTGTTGTCGGCTACCACGATGCATCTGGCGGTGAAAGACACGGGTATCGGCATTGCAGAGGAGTATCGGCGGCATGTCTTCGAACGTTTCCGACAAGCCGATTCGTTCCTGACCCGTTCATATGGTGGCTCGGGCCTGGGCCTTGCCTTGGTCAAGGAGCTGGTCAATTTGATGGCGGGTGAAATTTCGTTTGAGTCGGAAGAAACGGTGGGAACAACGTTTTACGTCACCCTGCCTGTTGGAGAAATTTCACATGAGTGAACGCACGATTCTGGTCGTGGACGATGAGGAGATCAATCGGCTGGTCGCGGCACTTTTTTTGCAGCAGGAGGGATGGGCCGTCGATCTCGCCGCCAGCGGCCAGGAAGCCTTGGAAAAGATGGCGGGGCATCGTTATCGCTGCGCCCTGCTGGATATCAGCATGCCGGGCATGAGCGGTATCGAGTTATGCAAAACGATACAGGGGAATGGAGCTTGGCAAGCCACTCGGCTGATCGCTTACACCGCGCATGTGCTGCCGGACGAGCAGGCTGCCATTTTGCAGGCAGGCTTCGATGCGATTGCCAGCAAGCCAACCACCCGCGCCAGCCTGCTGCAAGCGATACAAGGTAGTTAGCATTACTCATGCGTGCATGAGAGTTTCGCGCTGATACCCCATAATTTCACCCGGTTTTTCATTCCGGCCACTATCCTGGCTACCAGTCACTCCAGGTAAATAACTCGCCATGCCGTTTATTTGACTTGGCTACCTGATTGCAAGTATTTTCTGCTCCATGAATTCAGCTGATCAACTTATCCAGGCGTCGGGGCAGAGGGCAACGCCGGTCAGAAGCGCTGTGCTCGGCATCCTGATGGAAACCGACGCCGCGCTTTCGCATGCGGAAATCCTCGATCGGCTTCAGGCACTGGGCGAGTTCGACCGGGTCACGGTCTATCGAGTGCTGGACTGGCTGGTAGAACATGGCCTGTTGCACAAGGTCGCCGGAGCCGGCCGCGCATGGAGATTTCGGCTGACACGCAATGAAACCATGCATCGCCATGCGCATTTCCAATGCAACCAGTGCGGCAGGATTTTCTGCCTGCCGGATGTTCAGCCTGTATTGCCAAAGAAAGTCCCTGCCAGCTTTTCCGTCGAATCGATTGAGCTTAACCTCAAGGGCATCTGTGACGACTGCAGCCGTGTAGCGGCGGAATAAATCGGAATTAATGCAACACTGTTGCATTAAGTGGGTGGGCGCGGATAAAATGCAACACTGTTGCAAATAGGCGCTCACTGAATGTATTCAAACCTCCCCGACATGTCCAAGCCGGATTGCTTGGGCAACTCACCTCATGTACTGATCTTTCAAGCCCGCAAAACCGGCGCGGCTGGCCAGCCTGTAGCCGGGCGTCTGGCGCGAGCCCGGCGTTACGCGGAGCAGCGGCCATGACCCTGCTCTTCATCCTGATGGCAACCATGGCCGGTGGGGTCATCTCGGTGCTGCTGGCGGCTACCGTGGCCCTCTCTTTTCTTGCACGCTTTGCCGACAAAATGGTGGCTTTCGCCGTCGGTGTGCTGCTTGCTTTTGCGCTGACGGACATCCTGCCGGAAGCAATCCAGCAGGGGCTGGCCATCACGCAGGCAGGCTGGATATTGCTGGCCGGATTGAGCGGGTTTTTCATCCTGGAAAAGCTGGCCCTGTGGCGGCATGACCACGCTACGGCACAAGGCCAGACGACGGATCAACCGCAAGTCGCGATGATCGTCATCGGCGATGCCATGCATAACTTCGTCGATGGCGTCCTGATCGCAGCGGCCTTCCTGACCGATGCCTCCCTGGGTTGGGCCGCTGCCGTGGCGGTGACGGCTCACGAAATTCCCCAGGAAATTTCCGATTTCATGGTGCTGCTCGGCTCGGGCGTCTCCAAAGCCCGCGCGCTGATGCTCAATGCGTTTTCCGGGGCGGCGATGATGCTGGGCGGCCTTGCCGGCTGGCTGGCGCTGGATCACGCCCAGCAGGCCATACCCACCATTCTGGTGCTGGCAGCATCCAGTTTCATCTATATCGCGGTGGCCGATCTGGTCCCCGAGTTGCATCGCCGCCGCAGCCTGCGGGACGGCGCGACCCAACTGGTCCTGATGTCGGCTGGCGTCGGGGTCGCAATACTTGCTCAGGCATTGCACTGAAAGGAGTTTTCATGGAGTTTCCCTCTCGTAAGGATTTGTACAGCATCGAAGAAGGCACCGAACTGCAGGCGTTGTTCGATGCGTCCGGGCTGATTCCGGTCGTGACGCAGGATGATGCCAGCCTCGAAGTCCTGATGCTGGGCTGGATGAACCGCGAAGCGCTGGAGCGCACCATCCGCACCGGCATGGCGCACTACTGGTCGCGTGCGCGGCAGCAGCTATGGCGCAAAGGCGAGCGCTCCGGCCAGGCGCAGGAGGTCCGGCATATTCTGATCGACGACGACCAGGATTGCCTGTTGCTGAGAGTTGCCCTGACCGGCGGCGCTTCGTGCCACGTCGGCTACCGCTCATGCTTTTTCCGTGAGCTCAATGTGTTCGGCGGGGAAACCGATTTTTCGCTGACCTATCTCGAAAGCGAGAAGGTCTACGACCCGCAACTGGCTTACGGAGAGCAGCATGCGTGAAGACCGCCGTATTCCCGTGACCATATTGACCGGTTTTCTCGGTTCGGGCAAAACCACGCTGCTCAACCGCATCCTGAAAGAACACCACGGCCGCCGCATCGCCGTGATCGAAAACGAGTTCGGCGAGGCCGGCATCGACAGCGACTTGCTGGTGCAAAGCGAGGAGCAGATCGTCGAAATGAACAACGGCTGCATCTGCTGCACCGTGCGCGACGATCTGGTGCGCATTCTCAAGACGCTCTTGACGCGTGCGGACGAGTTCGAGCGCATCGTCATTGAAACCACCGGTCTCGCCGATCCGGGGCCTGTGATACAGACTTTCATCGCCGAGCCGACGATCCAGCTTGCCTATCGGCTGGACAGCGTCGTGACGCTGGTAGATGCCGTGCATGCGGCGATCCAGCTGGAGGCGCAGCACGAGGCGCGCGAGCAGATTGCCTTCGCCGACCGGATTTTTATTACCAAGGGTGATATCGCAGGCCCGGCGCAGGTCGAAGCCGTGAAATCGCTGATACGCGACATCAATCCACGGACGCCAGTCGAGGAAGCGCACTTCGGCAATGTGCCCATCGACCATGTGCTGGACCTGCACGGTTTCGACCTCGATGCGATTCTGGAGATGGAGCCCGGCTTTCTCGAAGAAGAGGATCACCACCATCACAGCGACATCGCGTCGTTCGTGCTGCGCGAGCGCTACCCACTGAATCCGGAAAAGCTGGAAATCTGGCTGTCGGTACTGGGGAGCAATTTCGGCCGCGATCTGCTGCGTTACAAGGGCGTGCTGAATATCTCGGGCAATCCGAAGCGAGTCGTGTTTCAGGGCGTACACATGCTGATGGGTGCTACTGACGGAGCGCCCTGGGAGGACGATGAACCGCGCGATTCGGTGCTGGTATTCATCGGCCGCCGGCTGCCGCGCGACATTTTCGAGGAAGGTTTCCGCAAATGCCTGGCCTGACCCGATTGCGCGGCGGACAGGTCTACGACCCGGAACACGGCATCGATGGCGAGGTGCGCGATGTCTACTTCCGCGATGGCTTCATCGTGGCTGCGCCTGAGCCCGGCACTGCAGTGGATAACGATATCGACGTGGCCGGAAAAGTCGTCATGGCCGGCGCTATCGATATTCACAGCCACATCGCCGGCGGCAACGTAAATACCGCCCGCCTTATCACGCCTGACCTGCGACGCGAACACATGATGGGCAGTATGGGGACGCGGCGCCCCGGCAAATGGTCGACGCGCGATACCGGAAGGCGTTACGCGCAGATGGGGTATACCACCGTCGTGGAACCGGCCGTGCTGCCCACGAATGCGCTGCAGGCGCATCTGGAAATGGCCGACATTCCCATCCTCGACACCGCCGGGCTGGCGGTGTTGGGCAGCGATGACTTTCTGCTGCGGCTGCTGCGCAACCGGCGCGGCCAGCAGGCCGTGAACGATTATGTCGCGTGGACGCTGGAGGCGACACGCTGCCTGGGCCTCAAAGTCATCAACGCGGGCGGCGCCAGCGCTTTCAAATTCAATGCGCGCACGCTGCAGTTGGACGAAGAAGTACCCTATTACGGCGTCAGTTCACGCGCGATCCTCAACGCCCTGCAAACCGCGGTATGCACGCTGGGAGTGCCGCACCCGCTGCATGTGCATTGCAACAATCTCGGCACTCCGGGCAATGTGGCGACGACGCTGGCGACGATAGAAGCCGCACGCGGTTTGCCTATGCACCTGACGCACATCCAGTTCCATAGCTACGCCGATGAAGGCCGGCACGGCTTCTGCTCGGGCGCGGCACGCATTGCCGAGGCCATCAATGCCAATCCCCACATCACGGCTGACGTCGGCCAGGTGCTGTTCGGCCAGACGGTGACCATTTCCGGCGACGTGATGCGCCAGTACAACGCGCACGGCGTCGCCAGCCCGGCCAAATGGGTGGCCGCCGATGTGGAATGCGATGGCGGCGGCGGCATTCTGCCTTATCGCTACAAGGAAGCGAACTTCATCAACACGCTGCAATGGGCGATCGGACTGGAACTGTTCCTGCTGGTGGATGACCCCTGGCAGATTTTCTTCACCACCGACAGTCCCAACGGCGCGCCTTTCACCCGCTATCCGGAGCTGATCCGGCTGCTGATGGATGCCACTTATCGCAACGAGGTCCTGGCCTCGCTGAACCCGGAAGCGGCGGAACTGTGCCTGCTGAAGGAACTCCGTCGCGAGTATTCGCTGTACGACCTCGCCATCACCACACGTGCCGCGCCTGCACGGCTAATGGGAATGCAGGATCGCGGGCATCTCGGCATCGGCGCCAAGGCCGATATCGCGGTGTATGCGCCCGATGAGAATTACGCCGCAATGTTTTCCCGCGCGGCATGGCTGTTCAAGAACGGCGAGCCAGTAGTCCGCGATGGCGAGGTGCTGGCCGAGCCGCCGGGCCATGTCCTCAGCCTGTCCTCAGGCGGCGGCCGGGAAATCGAACGCGAACTGCAATCCTATTTCGACGATTACTTTACGCTCCGGCTGGACCATCTTAAGATCCGGCCCGATATTCTGGGCAGTGCAACCATGCCGCGCATGGAAACCCGATACCAACTCAAGGAGCCCGCATGACTCCCGAAGAGCAACAGTTACTTGCCATGCCGCCGGAGGAATACATGAATCCTGCGCAGCGTAATTTTTTTCGTACGCGGCTGCAGCAGATGCGCGAAGAAATTCTCAACAATTTCGCAAGCACCGGAGAACATCTGCGCGAATCGGAGGAAATATCCGACCCCGCCGATCGCGCTACGCTGGAAGAAGAGCGCACCCTGGAGCTGCGTACCCGCGACCGCGAGCGCAAGTTGATGCACAAGATCGAGGCCGCCTTGCAGCGCATTGACGAGAACACTTACGGCTACTGCGAGGAATCCGGCGAACCCATCGGCTTGCAGCGTTTAATGGTTCGACCTGTCGCCACATTGACCATCGAAGCGCAGGAGCGCCACGAACGTCGCGAACGCCAGTTCGGCAATTGATATCAGGAGCATCCCATGCAAAAACTTCCCGTTACCGTGCTTTCCGGTTTTCTCGGCGCCGGCAAAACTACGCTGCTCAACCATGTCCTGAACAACCGCGAGGGCAGGCGAGTGGCCGTGATCGTCAACGACATGTCCGAAATCAATATCGACGCGCAACTGGTGCGCGAAGGCGGCGCCGAACTGTCTCGCGCCGAGGAGAAGCTGGTGGAAATGTCCAACGGCTGCATCTGCTGCACCCTGCGCGAAGATCTGCTGGTGGAAATCAACCGGCTGTCGCGAGAGAACCGCTTCGACTATCTGCTGATCGAATCGACCGGCATTTCCGAGCCGCTGCCGGTGGCGGAAACCTTCACGTTTGCGGACGAGGAAGGCCGCAGCCTGTCGGATGTCGCCCGGCTCGATACCATGGTTACCATAGTGGATGCCTTCAATTTTCTGCGCGACTATCAATCGCCGGACTCCATCGCGGAACGCGGCGAAAGCCTGGGCGAGGAGGATGACCGTACCGTCGTGGACCTGCTGGTGGAGCAGGTGGAGTTCTGCGACGTGATCGTCATCAACAAGGCCGACCTGGTGAGCCCGGACGATGTTGACCGCTTGCAGCATATCCTGCATACGCTCAACCCCCGCGCCCGGCAGGTGATTTCGGAATTCGGCCGCGTCCCGCTGGATGCCATCATGAACACCGGCCTGTTCGACTTCGAGCAGGCTGCGCAGGCTCCCGGCTGGCTGGCGGAGCTGCGCGGCGAACACGTGCCGGAAAGCGAGCAATACGGCATCAACAGTTTTGTTTATCGTTCTCGCCGCCCCTTCCATCCGCAGCGTTTCTGGAACCTGATACACACCGAATGGAAAGGTGTGCTGCGCTCCAAAGGGTATTTCTGGCTGGCCTCGCGTTACGATTTTGCCGGCAATTGGGCGCAGGCGGGCGGTGCTTGCCGCCACGGCGCGGCCGGATTGTGGTGGTCGGCGGTAGATCCCGCCCAGTGGCCGGACGATCCGGAATACCTCGCCCAGATCCGCAAGAACCTGGATCCGGAATTCGGCGACCGGCGCCAGGAGCTGGTGTTCATCGGTGTCGGCCTGGATGAAGCCGCGATGTGCGCAAAACTGGATGCCTGCCTGTTGAACGATACAGAAATGCGGCTGGGAGAGAGTGCCTGGCGCGACCTGCCCGATCCTTTCCCGCGCTGGGGCCAGGAAATGGAACAGGAAATACTGGAGGAAGCATGACCCGCAGTGTTATTCCATTGCGAAAGGCTGTGCGCCCCGTGCGCCGCGATTCGATGCTGGACCTGATCCAGATTTTCGAGCCGGATCGCCAGGTTGTCGTCGTCAACCGCCCCCGGATTCCTGTCGCGGATGCATATCTGCAAGCGATAGCGGCGCGGTTGGGATCCGGTTTTCGCTACGCCATGAAGGCGGAGGAGCGATTTCCTGCCCATTTGCTGCCCGAGCATCCTGAGCGCATGGCATTTGCTGCCGACATCGATTTCCTGATTGAAATTTTTTGCGATCTTCTGGGCTGCCCCCAGGTGGGCGTGCGGCTGGAGGTCATGCAGCATGCCATGTGCCCCCGGTTTCATATCGACCATACGGGCATTCGGCTGTTGTGCACTTATCGTGGCCCGGGAACCGAATGGCTGGAAGACTCCTGTGCGGATCGCAGCAAGCTGGGCCCTGCTTCCGCCGGTATCGAGGACGAAGCATCCGGCATCATTCTCGATCCTGCCGGGATTCACCGGATAGCCCCCTACGCAATCGCCCTGCTCAAGGGAACGCGATGGCAGGGCAATTCCGGACGTGGTGTCATTCATCGGTCTCCACAAGTACCCATGAGTTCAGGCCCGAGAATCATGTTGGCACTTGATGGATTATGGTGAAAAGCCCGATTCCATTGCTTGCTCACCCCCGTATCCATCAATCTGCCTTTAACGAGGTTTAACTGAAGGGTCGCATAGCTGAATCTCTGAGATTGTCAGTGGCAAAATGCTCAGCAAGGCGAGGGTTTTCTTCGTAAACTATCGTTTCTCCGGATTTTGTAACGGCTTGAGCAACGGATGGGTCATGAGTTTTGATTGATAAGGAAAATAACAAGAGCCCCGAAGGGTTGCAAAATCACACGCCGATGATGCGTCAGTACTTTGGCATCAAGGCGCAGTATCCAGACATGCTGCTGTTCTATCGCATGGGGGATTTCTACGAGCTGTTCCATGACGATGCCGAAAAGGCCGCGCGCCTGCTCGGCATCACGCTCACCAAGCGCGGCGCCTCCAATGGCGACCCGATTCGCATGGCGGGCGTGCCGTATCATTCCATCGAGCAATATCTCGCCAAACTGGTAAAACTGGGTGAAGCCGCCGCCATCTGCGAACAGATCGGCGATCCGGCCAAATCCAAGGGACCGGTGGAGCGCCAGGTTGTCCGCATTCTGACGCCCGGCACGCTGACCGATAGCGCCTTGCTCGACGATACGCGCGACAGCGTGTTGCTGGCGCTGTGCCCGGGCGAGGATGTGCTCGGTTTGGCGCGCATTAATCTCGCGTCCGGCCAGTTCGTGCTCAACGAAATCGCCCCGGTGCTATTGGCGCAAGAGCTGGAACGCATCGCGCCGGCCGAATTGCTGCTACCCGATGGTTTTGCGCATACCGCAATAGATGCCGCGAAATGTCCCAAAAAGCGCCTCGCGCCGTGGCAGTTCGATCTCGATTCCGCCACGCAATCGCTGACGCGTCAGTTCAACACCTACGACCTGAGCGGCTTCGGCTGCGCGGGCCTTAATGCCGCGATCTCGGCGGCGGGTGCATTGCTGGATTACCTCAAACACACCCAGCGCACCGCGCTGCCGCACATCCTCGGCATTTCGGTCGAGCAATCCGGCGAGTTCGTGCAATTGGACGCGGCGACCCGCCGCAATCTCGAAATCGACCTAACCTTGCGCGGCGAGGCGGCGCCGACCTTGTTTTCCCTGCTGGATACCACGCAGACTGCAATGGGCGCGCGTTTGCTGCGCCGCTGGCTGCACCACCCGCTGCGCAACCAGAACGAGGTACGCGCGCGGCATGCGGCCATTGCCGAACTGATCGAAAGCGATCTGTATTCCGGGCTGCGCCAGGCGTTACGCGCCATCGGCGATATCGAGCGCATTACCGCCCGCATTGCCCTCAAGACGGCGCGACCCCGTGATCTTTCCGGCCTGCGCGACAGCTTGCGCCAGTTGCCGCAGGTGAGCGAAAGTTTGCGATCCGTTATTTCCGAACGCCTGAAGTCGCTGGCCGTGCATGCGCCTGCAGCGGCGCTGGACCTGCTGACGCGCGCCATTAAATCGGAGCCGTCCGTAGTTCTGCGCGAAGGTGGTGTGATCGAAGAAGGTTTCGACGCCGAGCTCGACGAACTGCGCGCGATCCAGACCAACTGCGGCGAATTTCTGCTGGCCTTCGAAGCGAGCGAAAAAGAGCGTACCGGTATCGCCGGCCTCAAGGTCGAATACAACAGCGTGCACGGCTTCTATATCGAGTTGAGTCGCGCGCAGGCCGAAAACGCGCCGCCCGAATACCGCCGTCGCCAGACGCTGAAGAACGCAGAACGCTACATCACGCCGGAGTTGAAAACCTTCGAAGATAAGGTCTTGTCCGCCAACGAGCGGGCCTTGGCGCGCGAAAAAGCGCTGTACGACGAGGTTCTGGAGCAGTTGCTGCCGCACATCGCCGTGTTGCAATGCACCGCTGCGGCTGTGGCGGAGCTGGATGTGCTGTGCGCCTTCGCCGAGCGTGCCGAAGCGTTGAATTTCGTCGCGCCGGAATTCACCGACGAATCGGTGATCGAGATCGTCGGCGGACGTCATCCGGTGGTGGAGCAGATTGCACAGCCTTTCATCGCCAACGACACGCGGCTCTCGGCCTATCGCCAGTTGCTGCTGATCACCGGCCCCAACATGGGCGGAAAATCGACCTATATGCGGCAGACGGCGCTGATCACGTTGCTGGCCTACTGCGGTAGCTACGTCCCGGCGACCGCGGTAAAAATCGGCAAGATCGACCGTATCTTCACCCGCATCGGCGCTTCGGACGATCTCGCCGGCGGGCGCTCGACCTTCATGGTCGAAATGACCGAAACCGCCAACATTCTGCACAACGCCACCGAGCAGAGCCTGGTGCTGCTGGACGAAATCGGCCGCGGTACTTCCACCTTCGACGGCCTGGCGCTGGCCTGGGCCTGTGCCCGCCATCTGCTGGAACGCAACCGCGCCTATACGCTGTTCGCCACCCATTACTTCGAGCTGACGCGGCTTACGGAAGACTACAAGCAGGTCGCCAATGTGCATCTGGATGCGGTCGAGCACGGCGACAGCATAGTATTCCTGCACAGCGTGGAGGAAGGGCCGGCCAGCCAGAGTTACGGTTTGCAAGTAGCGCAGTTGGCGGGCATTCCGAAATCCACGATTGCGGCAGCGCGTCGTCGCTTGGCGCAACTGGAGCAGCAGAGCATCGCGGCGGGGCCGCAGGCGGATATGTTTGCGGTACCCGAGGCGAGCGAGCCGATGCCGCATCCGGTGGTGGAGGCGCTGGACGATATCGAGCCGGATGAGATGTCACCCAAGCAGGCGCTGGAGGCGCTCTATCAGCTGAAAAACTTGCTGGGGTAGGCTATGAAAACAAAAAAGCCGGCATGCGCCGGCTTTTTTATTGAAACTTAGTGATGATGCCCGCCCGGTCCATGCACATGACCGTGGTTGATTTCTTCCTTGGTCGCTGTGCGAATGTCGGTGACGGTGCAGGTGAAGTTCACGCGTTCGCCGGCCCAGGGATGGTTGCCGTCGACCACGACCTTGCCGTCGCCGATGTCGGTGATGGTGTACAGCACCACGTCGCCGCTCGGGTCTTCGCCTTCGAACTGCATGCCGACTTCGAGCTTGTCGACCGGGAAGGCGCTCTGCGGCTCGATCTGCACCAGCTCTTCGTCGTATTCGCCGAAAGCGTCCACGGGTTCCAGCACCAGGGCGACGCTGTCGCCGACTTTCTTGCCGTGCAGTTCTTCTTCCACCTTGGGGAAGATATTGTCATAGCCGCCATGCAGGTAGGTCACCGGCTCGGACGTGCTTTCCAGAATATTGCCGTCGGTATCACGCAGTTCGTACGTGATCGAGACAACGGTGTTCATAGCGATATGCATTCACAGTTCCTTGATCAGATTTAAAATTTCGGCCGCATGGCCTTTGGCGCTGACGCCGTAGAGCGCGTGACGCACGACGCCTTCCCTGTCGATGACGAAGGTGGAGCGCACGATGCCCATCTTTTTGATGCCGTCCTTTTCCTTCTCCTGCCAGACGCCGTATTTTTCGCAGACCTTGCCGTCGACATCCGAAAGCAGGGCGATGGCCAGCCCATGCTTGTCGCGGAATCCCGCATGACTCATGCAATCGTCGCGGCTGACGCCGAGAACGATGGCGCCATGCTTGGCGTATTCCTCTTCTAGGTCGCTGAACTCGATGGCCTGAACGGTGCAGCCGGGCGTGTCGTCCTTGGGATAAAAATAGAGGACGACCGCTTTCCCCTTGAGCTTGGAGAGCTTGAACAGCTCCATGTCTGCATCGGGCAAGGTGAAATCGGGCGCGGGCGATCCGGGTTGCGGCATAGGGTCTCGCGAAGGTTGGGGGACGAAATAATTCTACCGCATAACCGATTTTTAAAGGCAAGAAACAATCGGCTATGATGACGCCATGAAAAAAACCATGCTCGGCGGCCTCAGCGCGCGCCAATTCATTGAAGAGTACTGGCAAAAAAAGCCTTTGCTGGTGCGCAATGCCTTTCCCGGATTCGGCGAGATTCTGTCGCCAAACGAGCTCGCCGGGCTCGCTTGCGAAGAGGATGTCCAATCGCGATTGGTACTGCAGCAACGCGGCAAATGGAAGCTGGAGCAGGGGCCATTCGTGGAGGAGCGTTTCGCGCAATTGCCTGAAAAGGACTGGACCCTGCTGGTTCAGGGCGTCAACCATCATCTGCCCGAGGCGGACGAATTGCTGCACGAGTTCGACTTTATCCCGCGCGCTCGCCTGGACGACCTGATGGTGAGCTTTGCACCAGATGGCGGCGGCGTCGGGCCGCATTTCGATTCCTACGACGTGTTTCTGCTGCAAGGTGTCGGGCAGCGCATGTGGCGCATCAGCGGGCAAGACGACATGACGCTGGTACCGGATTCGCCGTTGCGCATTCTTAAGAACTTCCGCATCGACCAGGAGTGGGTGCTGAATCCCGGCGACATGCTGTACCTGCCACCCAGGCTGGCGCACTGGGGTATCGCCGTTGGCGATTGCACGACCTATTCGATCGGTTTCCGCGCGCCTTCGACGCAGGAGCTTGCGACGCAGTTCCTGGTGTTCATGCAGGACCGTCTGCATCTGGAAGGCCTGTACGCCGATCCCGATCTGGAAGCCCAGTCACGCCCGGCGGAGTTGAGCGGGCAGATGGTGAATAAAGTGGAGACCATGCTGCAAGGCATACACTGGAGCGGCGATGACGTCGCGGATTTTCTTGGAAGCTATCTGACCGAACCCAAGCCGCATGTCGTGTTCGAGCGACCGCGCCGTATCGGCATGGACAAGTTCCGCGAGCATCTGACGAAAAAAGGTTTGCGGCTTGATCTGAAAAGCCAGATGCTATTTCGCGGTAATCGCATCTTCATCAATGGGGAAACGGTGCAGGTTGAGGGCGAGTTGCTGGCACTGCTGTGCGAACTCGCGGATAAGCGCATGCTGCCACCTGGCGCATCGGTTCCGGATGAAGCGGTGGCATTGTTGCATCAATGGGTGAGTGCAGGCTATCTACATTTCTGAGGAGCGCGAACGATGCAGGAAACTCCGGAAAATGGCACGAACGGGCAGCGCCAGATGCTCAGCGGCGAAAGGGATTACGAATCCGCTATCGATCGCGTGATCGATAGCGCGCAACACACGCTGCATATTTTCGACGGCGACCTGGCCAGTGGCGGCTACAGCAGCCTGAAGCGCTACGATGCCCTGAATGCCTTCCTGCGCAAAAGCGGCAAGAATCGTCTGATCATCATCCTGCATGAGACGGAGCATGTCAGCGCCTATTGTCCGCGCATCATGAATCTCCTGAAGTCATACAGCCACGCCATGGCTATCCACAAGACCATGGAGCACGCGCGAATCGCGATGGATCCCTTCGTGGTGGCCGATGACTTGCACTACGTGCATCGCTTTCATCGGGACGGCACACGCTCGCTGCTGGCAATCAGTGATCCGGCCGGTGCCCGGCAAATCGAGGAGCGTTTCCAGCAATTGCTCGAAGCCTCTCATCCCGCCGTGTTCGCAACAACATTGGGGCTGTGATGCGCCGTTTGATTCAGATTCTGATCCTGATTTTTGTTTGTGGCGCAGCCTGGGCAGAAAACCAGTTCAAGATCATCACCTTGCAGCATCGCTTCGGCCAGGACTTGCTGCCTGCGTTGCAACCCTTGGCCGGGCAGGGCGGAGTCGTCAGCGCTTCCGGCAATCATCTTTTTGTCGATGTTCCGTCCGAGCGCATGACGGCCATCGAGCAGGCTGTCGCGCAGCTTGATGTCGAAAGTAGAACCTACCGTATCCGGGTCGATCGGTCCGGCAGCAGTCATTCCTCCACGGGCCGGCTCGAAGCTGGCGGAAGCCTGGGTGACGATGTCCGGATACAGCGCTCGGGCCCCGGGCCCGGCAGGAACAGCATTATCATCGAAATGGATAGTCGCGAGACATCCAGCCATACGCGCGGAAGCGAATATATCAGCGTCCTGGATGGCGCTCGTGCTTTCATTGCCGTCGGACAGTCGGTGCCGTTTACCGAAAGCTGGATGACCATCCTCCGGCGCTATGCGCATATGCAGCAAACGGTGCAATATCGCGACATTACCACCGGGTTCTCCGTACTGCCGCGTCAGATAGGGCAAGCTATCGAGCTAGAGATCGCTCCTCGCATTGCTTCGTTGCGCAATGACGGCGTGGTGGAGTTCCAGGAATTGGCGACTACTGTGCGGGTCGCGCCGGGCGAATGGTTCAACCTTGGTGGAACGATGCAGGGTCGAGATGAGGTGAGTCGGGCGATACTTGCGCGCGGAACAGGAAAAACGGAAAACACCAGTCAGTTATGGGTGTTGATCGAGTAGACGGAGGCTGAATCGTTTTATATTTAGCGAAAAACTCTTGCCATGCTTGGAAACTACTAGTATTTCCAAAAAAAACTCTATAAAATTTTGCCCACTCGGTACCAATCCGTTATTGGTTGGCTCCGTACAACAGATTTTTCAACACATTGTCTCGTTAAGGATAAAAAATGACTCGTTCCGCTCTGCTCGCCGCTCTGCTGGCTCTGGCTCTGACCGCTTGTGGCCAAAAGGAAGAAGAAGCTCCTGCTGCTGAAGCTCCTGCTGTTGAAGCTCCCGCTGCTGAAGCTCCTGCTGCTCCTGAAGCTGCTCCCGCTCCGGAAGCCGCTCCTGCTCCTGAAGCTGCTCCCGCTCCGGAAGCCGCTCCTGCTCCGGAAGCTGCTCCTGCTGCTCCTGCAGAAGCCAAGTAATAGTTTTATTGCTTGAACGACAAAAAGCCGGCTTTGCCGGCTTTTTGTTTTTGTGGTGCATGGTTTTACCTACACGATTTGGCGCCAGCCGAATCCTTCCGCCTGCGTTGCCACCTCTATCCATTCCTTTTCACAAGTCATGGCCTCGGCCAAGGCATCAACCGCGAGTGCCGGCGTATTGTTTTTTTCACTCAGGTGAGCCGCAATCAAATGTTGTAACTTGCTATTGTCCAGCTTCGCAAGCAGCGCTGCCGATGTTGCATTATCCAGGTGGCCAAGCCGGCTTTTTACCCGCTGCTTGAGCGGCCAGGCATAAGGTCCATTCATCAGCATGTCCAGGTCGTGATTACATTCCAGTACCAGCGCGTTGCATCGGTCCAGCATGTATTCGATATGCGGTGTACTGCTGCCGGTATCCGTCAATATGCCGAGTTTTCGCGCACCATCGGACAGCACGTATTGCACGGGTTCGCCTGCATCGTGAGGAACGGGAAAAGGGTGAACTTCCAAACTGCCAACGCAAAATGATGTGTGGCTGTCTATGACCATCAGGGGGGCGTGGAATCCGGCTGGAACGTAGCGTTGTGCGGCACGCAGCGTGCCGTGGGTGGTCCAGACGGTAATGTCGTGTTTTGCCGCGAACCTGAATACGCCACCTGCGTGGTCGTCATGTTCGTGTGTGACAAGAATGCCGTTGATGTCTTGTGGTGATAGCCCGAGTCGGGCGAGGCGCTGTTCGGTTTCGCGTATGCCGAAGCCGCAATCCACCATCAGCCGCGTCGTGCCGGCTTCCGCCACCAGGGCGTTGCCGGCACTACCGCTGCCGAGGGATGCAAAGCGCATTATTTCAATTGGTCGTAGAGCATTGCCAGAATGCGGTTGGCTGTGGGCGAGACGTCAACCTGGCCATTCTGGTCGGTCACGGTGACGGCGCTGGTTTCTTCGCCGCGGCCGATCTGGATGCGATATTGTTTCTCGCGCTCGGCCTTGTCCTTGTCCTCGCCCCAGAACTTGAGCTTGTCGGTCAGGCCTTTCTCTTCTTTTTTCGGAGCGGGCGCCTTGGATTTTTCTTCCTCGTCGTCACCCCAGAATTTCAGAGTATCCAGCAGACCTTTCTTCTTTGCTTCGGACTGGGGGTCGTCGATGCTGATGTCGGAGTATCGTACAAAGAAAACGCCGCGCGAGCGATCGCGGTCTTCCACGACGAAGCCGATGCGGTCGAGTGCCAGGCCGACGCGACGCCATGCGCGATCGAATGGATCGTTGACGGTGAGCTTGGTATTGCCGGACTTGTCCTGCTCGAACGTTGCACGTTTTTCCGTGGAGGCGGCGGCCATGATGGTGTGCGACTTCTGTTCTTCCACCCCCATGCGCACCATCAGGCGACGCAGCAATTCGGCATCGATATCTTCGGCAATGGCGCGTCCTTCCTTGCTGCCTTTTTTCTTTTCGAAATCCTCGTTCCTGTAACCAGTTTCTACTTCACCGTATATGGTGCGGACGCGCTGCTTGCCGTCGTCAGGCACATCGCTGACGGAGCGGTGGCTCAGATAAACTTCGGTAGTCTCTTCTTCCGTGCCGCGGTCGATGCGGGTGCGGAATTTCTGACGGCTGCTGAGAGCATTCAGCTTGTCCAGCCAGCCCTGGAATTTATCCAGGTAGTTGCCTTCCTTGTCCTTGGTCAGATCCGAAGGGTCTACCCATTCGGTTTCCATGACGCCAGTCTGCGGATTCTCGGTGCGCACGGCAAAGCCGAGCTCGTTCCAGAACTCGCGCACGACCGGCCAGACTTTTTCAGGCGGAGCTTGCACGACCAGCCAGCGTTGCGAGCCCGCACGCTCCATCTTGACGCTATCCGAGGTCGGCAGGATTTTTTCCGTTTGCTCCTCTTGCTGCCCTTGGCCTTCGCTGTACTGAGAGTAGGTGGTGCCGCCCGGCACATTGTAGGTGTCGGAAGCGGATGCCGATGTCAGGTCGGGCGGAACTTCCAGCGGCTTGCCGCGGCCTGCGCTCTTGTAATCGGAGGTGGTGTCGATGAAAGGAATCGAATCGCAGCCGGCCAAAACCAGGATGGACAGCAGCGAAACGATGCAGATACGTGCTTTGGATGTACTCATTCGGCTTCCTGCGTTAAATGATTTCTGCGCTACGCATCGCGTCGCGCAGGGTTTCGTGATATTGCGGGGCCAGCGGCGTCAAAGGCAGCCGGATCCCATGCCCGATCAGTCCCATTTCGGCCAATATCCATTTGGCGGGAATCGGGTTGGCTTCGATGAACAGCTTTTGATGCAGCGGAAACAGCTTGCGGTTGATGTCGCGCGCCCGTGCGAGGTCGCCGGCAAAAGCGGCAGCGCACATTGCATGCATCAGTTTCGGCGCCACGTTGGCGGTGACGGAAATCGTGCCATGGCCGCCGAGTAGCATCAATGCCAGCGAGGAGGCGTCGTCGCCGCTGTAGATTGCAAAGTCGGCCGGTGCGCGACGAAGCAGGTCGGTACCGCGCTCGATGTTGCCGGTGGCATCCTTGATGCCCACGATGTTCGGGATCTGCGCCAGGCGCAACGCGGTGTCGTTGGCGATGTCGCAACCGGTGCGGCCCGGCACGTTGTACAGGATCTGCGGGATGTCCACTGCTTCGGCAATCGCCTTGAAGTGCTGGAACAACCCTTCCTGCATCGGCTTGTTATAGTAAGGGGCGACTAGCAGGCAGGCGTCTGCGCCGGCCTCCTTCGCCTGCTGCGTCAACTCGATGGCTTCGCGCGTGCAATTGGCACCGGTGCCGGCGATGACCGGCAAACGCCCGGCCGTCTGCTCAACGGTGGTGCGAATGAGCAGGCAATGCTCTTCGAAATCGACGGTGGGCGATTCGCCGGTGGTGCCGACGATGACGATACCGTCGGTTCCCTGGTCGGCATGAAAATCGATGAGCGAGCGCAGTGATGCGAGATCCAACGTGCCATCCGCGTGCATCGGCGTGACGATGGCAACAAGGCTGCCTTTCAGCATGTTCTACCTGATAACTTGATTGATAAACCGCGTTATTCTAACCGAAATGGATGTCGAAAAATAATCTCTGACATGTCTTTACACTTGGGTTTTGCCGCAGCCCCGCATTTCTTGCCCCAGCAGCCGAGGAAAATGGGCATTGCAAGAGCCTTTGATATTGAACGAATTCCCCCGGCAGGGGATAATCCGACATTTACCTCCAGAGTTGGCAGTACATGGTCGAAAGCTACATCCTGATTCTGGTCGGCACGATACTGGTCAACAACATCGTTCTGGTCAAGATTCTGGGGCTGTGCCCCTTCATGGGCGTTTCCAAGAAACTGGAAACCTCCATTGCCATGGGTGCAGCCACGACTTTCGTGCTGACGCTTGGCTCCGGCAGCAGTTACCTTATCAATGAATATCTGCTCGGAACGGATCTCTTTTATCTGCGCACGCTGTCTTTCATCGTTGTCATCGCCGGTGTGGTGCAGTTTACCGAAATGGTGATCGAGAAAACCAGTCCGGTGCTGTATCAATCTCTCGGCGTCTATTTGCCCTTGATCACCACCAACTGCGCGGTGCTGGG
The DNA here is from genome assembly GCF_001645185.1 of Methylobacillus sp. MM3. GTDB lineage: Bacteria > Pseudomonadota > Gammaproteobacteria > Burkholderiales > Methylophilaceae > MM2. The sequence goes on along the minus strand of NZ_LXTQ01000059.1, from coordinate 10,217 downwards.
CATTCCGCTGCTCAATGTCCAGGCCAACCATAATTTCATGGAGTCCTTGTTGTTCGGTTTCGGCGGGGCTGTCGGTTTCTCGCTGGTGCTGATACTTTTCGCGTCGATGCGCGAACGCCTTGAGGCCGCCGATGTGCCGGCATCCTTCCAGGGTTCTGCCATTGCGATGGTGACTGCCGGGCTGATGAGCCTCGCCTTCATGGGTTTTGCGGGGTTGATCCGATAATGCTGACTGCCTTGCTGGTGATGCTGGGTCTGGCCCTGCTGCTGGGCATCGTGCTCGGCTATTCCGCGCTCAAGTTCAAGGTGGAAGGCGACCCGCTGGTCGACAAGATCGACGCCATTCTGCCGCAGACCCAGTGTGGTCAGTGCGGCTATCCCGGCTGCAAACCTTACGCAACCGCGATTGCCAAGGGCGAGGCGGATATCAATCAGTGCCCGCCGGGCGGCGATAGCGGCATGCGTGCACTGGCTGATCTGCTGGGGGTGGAGCCCAAGCCGCTCAATGCCGAACATGGATTGCCCAAACCAAAATCCGTTGCGGTCATCGACGAAAACCTGTGCATCGGTTGCACGCTCTGCATCCAGGCCTGTCCGGTGGATGCCATTCTCGGCGCCGCCAAGCACATGCACACCATCATCGCCTCCGAATGCACCGGCTGCGAGTTGTGCGTGGCGCCTTGTCCGGTGGATTGCATCTCGATGGAGCCGATCCAGGAGTCCGTCGCCAACTGGAAGTGGCGTTATCCCGTTTATAGTCTCAAGCAAACCGCATGATCTCCCGTTTATTCAAATTCAGCGGCGGCGTGCACCCGCCGGAGCACAAGCTGGAGTCCACCGGACAGCCGATCCAGGTTCTGCCGGTTTCCGGCACACTGGTGCTGCCGCTGCGCCAGCATGTGGGTAATCTTCCCAAAATACTTGTGCAGCCCGGCGATCATGTGCTGAAGGGGCAATTATTGGCGGAGGCCGTCGGCGCGATTTCGGCGGCAGTGCATGCGCCGACCTCGGGCACCATCGTGTCGATAGAAGATCAATCGATTCCGCATCCGTCTGGTTTGCCCGACGTGAGCATCACGCTGAATCCTGACGGTGAAAACCGCTGGATGCCGCTGAATCCAACCGATTGGCGGCAGCGCGACCGTGCCGAAATGATTTCCAGCCTGCGGGTATCGGGGATCGTCGGTATGGGCGGTGCTGCTTTCCCCACGCAGATCAAGCTGCGTCCAGGCGGCGGGTCGGGGATCAAGACCCTGATTATCAACGGCGCGGAATGCGAGCCTTACATCACCTGCGACGATATGCTGATGCGGGAGCGCGCCGACGAAATCGTCAGGGGCATCGAGATCGCTCATTACCTGCTAGGCCCGGAAAAGTGCATAGTCGGCATTGAGGATAATAAGCCTGAAGCAGAGCGCGCCATGCGTGAGGCGTGCGCTCGTAGTGCAGTGAAAATTGACGTGGCCGTGGTGCCAACGTTATACCCCAGCGGCGATGCGCGGCGGCTGACGGCGCTGCTGACAGGTATTGAGGTGCCCAGTGACAAACGTTCCAGCGACGTCGGCATCCAGGTTTTCAACGTTGCGACGATGACAGCCGTCTATCGTTATTTTTCGCTCGGCGAGACCGTCGTTTCGCGCATCGTGACCGTGACCGGCAATGTAGCGCGTCCGGGTAACTTCGAGGTGCCTCTGGGCACGCCGATGACGGCGCTGCTGGAAGCCGCGGGTGGCGAATTGCCCAATACCAACGGTTTGATCATGGGCGGGCCGATGATGGGTTTCAGCCTGCCTTCGATGCAGGTGCCCGTGATCAAGGCGACCAACTGCATCATCGCAAGTGCGCCCCGGTTATTTCCTGCGCCGCCGCCGGTGTTGCCGTGCATCCGTTGCGCGCGGTGCGCCGATGCTTGCCCTGTCAGCTTGCAGCCGCAGGAGTTGTACTGGTTCGCTAAATCGCAAAATCTCGACAAGGCGCGCGAATACAAACTCTTTGATTGCATCGAGTGTGGTTGCTGCAGCTATGTCTGCCCGAGCAATATTCCACTGGTGCAGTACTACCGTTTTGCCAAGAGCGAAATCATCGCCCAGGACAAGGCCAAGGAAGCTGCCAACCTTGCTCGCGAGCGCAATGAATTCCGCCTGGAGCGGATAGAGCGCGAAAAACAGGAGCGCGCAGCGAAACATGCGCAACGTGCCGCCGGAGCCAAGGCTGAAAGCGCGGATGCAGATGCGGACGCGGCGAAAAAAGCCGCGATAGCTGCCGCAATGGAGCGGGCCAAGGCACAGAAAGCCGAAGTTCAGCCCAAAAATACGGAAGACCTTTCAGACGCAGCGAAGGCCGAAGTGGCCGCTATCGACGTTCGCCGCGCCGAAGCAACCGCTGCTGAGCCAGAGGCGGCGAATGTAGTGAAAGAAAAACAGGAAAACGGATGAGCGCGCCACCTTATATCACCGGCAATACCACTGTCAGCGCCCTCATGTTCAAGGTACTGCTCGCGCTGGTGCCGGGCATCGTCGCCTATGCATGGCTTTTTGGCAGCGGCATCCTGATCACGCTGGCCCTGGCGTCGGTCACTGCATTGGCGTCCGAAGCGCTGATGCTCAGGCTGCGCCGCCGCCCGATCATGCCTTTCCTGTCAGACAACAGCGCGCTGGTCACCGCGTGGCTGCTGGCCCTGGCATTGCCGCCGCTGGCGCCGTGGTGGCTGGTGGTGGTCGGTACGATGTTCGCAATCGTGGTCGCCAAGCAGCTTTACGGCGGGTTGGGTTACAACCCGTTCAATCCCGCGATGATAGGCTATGCGGTATTGCTGATTTCCTTTCCGGTCATTATGACGCAATGGCCGGCTCCCCTGGAACTGGCTCAGGCCAGGCTCTCCTTTGCCGATCAACTGGCCTATATTTTCGGAAGGGTCTTGCCGGCAGGGGTGCAACTCGACGCGATCAGTACCGCGACGCCGCTGGATTATCTCAAGACCCAACTCAAGCTGGATCATGCGATGACGGATATTGTCAGCGCGCCGGTGTTCGGGGCCTTCGGTGCCAAGGGCAGCGAAATCGTCGCCGGCGCCTACCTGCTCGGCGGTTTATATCTGATACAGCAGCGCATCATTACCTGGCATATCCCGGTAGCTCTTCTCGGGGGGCTGGCCGCGATTTCCGGGCTTTTCTACGTGATTGACCCGCAGCACCACGCTTCACCAATGTTTCACCTGCTCGGCGGAGCAGCGATGCTGGGCGCATTCTTCATTGCCACCGATCCGGTAAGCGGACCGACTACGCCGAGAGGCAAGCTGATCTTCGCTGCCTCCATCGGCGTGCTGACCTGGGTAATCCGCTCCTACGGCGGTTATCCCGATGGTGTTGCATTTGCCGTGTTGCTGATGAATCTGTGCGTGCCGCTGATCGATGCCTATACTCAGCCGCGCGTGTTCGGGCATGGAAAATCATGAGCGAAACACCGCTGAAGCATACGCTGACCACCACTGGCATCATGATAGGTTTTACGGTGCTGGGTACGCTGGTACTGGCCTCCGCTTTTTTTGCGACCCGGGCGCCGATTGAGGAAAGCGAGCGTCAAGCCAAGCTTGAATTGTTCCAACAGGTGCTGCCCGCCGCCTTGCATGACAACGACCTGCTCAAGGATGCAGCCATCGTTGCTGCCGGCGGCGAGCTGGGTAATCGCAACGAAACGCTGGCTTACCGCGCACGCCTGGCCGGGCAGCCTTCGGCGGCGATTCTTGAGGCGACGGCGCCGGATGGTTACAGTGGTGACATCAAGCTGCTGGTGGCTGTTCGTGTCGACGGTTCGATAGCCGGGGTGCGCGTGCTGGCACACAAGGAAACGCCGGGGCTGGGCGATTACATCGACATCACACACGGCGACTGGATCAAGAACTTCGACGGGCAATCCCTTGCCCAAACTCCAGACGATGGATGGCGCGTCAAAAAGGACGGCGGCAGTTTCGATTACATGGCCGGTGCCACCATTACGCCGCGTGCCGTGGTGAAGGCTGTGCACAAGGCGCTGAAATATTTCGAGGGACATCGCGACGAATTATTCGCGGCGCCCGCAGCAGGAGGAAAGTGATGGCTGACTACCGCGAAATCATAGACAACGGCCTGTGGAAGCAGAACCCGGGCGTTGTGCAACTGCTGGGCCTGTGCCCGACGCTGGCTGTCACCAGTACCGTGATCAACGGCTTCTCGCTCGGACTGGCGACGGCGCTTGTCATGGCAGCCAGCAACGGTGCCGTCGCGCCTGTTCGCCGCTGGGTGCCGGATGAAATCCGCATCCCGGTGTTCATCCTCATCATTGCCGCGCTAGTGACGGTGATCGATCTGTCGATGAATGCCTACATGCATCCGCTGCACAAGGTGCTGGGCATCTTCATTCCGCTGATCGTGACCAACTGCATTGTGCTGGCGCGCGTCGAGGCTTTCGCGGCCAAGAATCCGACCATGCCGTCGGTGGTGGATGGTTTCATCATGGGCCTCGGTCTGACGCTGGTGCTGAGCCTGTTGGGCGGCATGCGCGAAGTGGTGGGCAAGGGCACGCTGTTCTCCGGGCTGGATCTTGCATTCGGCCCGGCGGCCAAACAGTTCGTGGTGACGGTGGTGCCCGACTATCATGGCTTCCTGCTGGCAGTTCTACCGCCCGGCGCTTTCCTCGGCCTCGGTTTGCTGATCGCCGGCCGCAACTGGATGGAAAGCCGCAAGGCGATTGCCCATCCCCTTCCGCCGGCCGCGCTCGCACCCGAGCACTAGGCTTTTATTGTCGATGAATGCCGCTACTCGCCGCGAGATTTTTCGTCGCCTTGCCGTCGCCATCCCCAATCCAACCACGGAGCTTACGCACTCCAGTACTTTCGAGCTGCTGATTGCCGTGATTCTTTCGGCGCAGGCCACCGACAAGGGCGTCAACATCGCCACCGCCAAACTGTTTCCCGTCGCCAACACGCCGCAGAAAATCCTCGACCTCGGCATCGAGGGACTGGAAAGCTACATCAAGACCATCGGCCTCTACCGCAGCAAGGCAAAAAACGTTATCGCGACCTGTCGTCTGCTGGTCGACAAGTTCGGCGGGGAAGTGCCCGACACGCGCGAAGCGCTGGAAAGCCTGCCAGGTGTAGGCCGCAAGACCGCCAACGTCATTTTGAATACTGCATTCGGCCATCCGACGATTGCCGTGGATACGCACATTTTCCGCCTCGGCAACCGCATTGGGCTGGCGCCCGGCAAGACGCCGCTGGAAGTGGAGCAGAAGCTGGTCAAGACTACGCCCCGGGAATACCTGCAGGACGCCCATCATCTGCTGATTTTGCATGGCCGCTACGTGTGTGTGGCGCGCAAGCCCAAGTGCCGCGATTGCGTGATTCATGACCTGTGCGAGTACAAGGCCAAGGAGTATTCGCTGTGAGCCTGTTCAACCCCAGCCGCGACCAGGTGCGTCAGTTCTTCTTCGAGACTTGGCGAAAATTCCGTGCGAATGAGCCGCTAACGCCGCTGGAAGGCATGGCTTTGCAGATCATGCAGGCGCATCCCGAATATCATCATGTACTCGATGCATCCGACAGGTATCGGGAGCAGGAATATTTCCCCGAAATGGGCGAGACCAATCCTTTCCTGCACATGAGTTTGCATCTTTCCATCTTGGAACAGCTTTCCATCGACCAGCCCCCTGGTATCGCTGCCGCGTATCAATCGCTACTCAAAAAGCATGGCGATGAGCAGGCGGCACAGCACGATCTCATGGATTGCCTGGCGGAAACGATCTGGCGCGCTCAGCGCGAACGAGCTGCCCCGGATGCGGCAGCTTATCTGGAATGCATGCAACAAAAAGCTTCCGCCATACCAAAATCCACACTTTCATGATTGAATAGGCGCCTATGACTGCGCCTGCCGCCCATCAGCACGACTGGCTCGCCGAACACGGCGATTATCTCTACCGCTACGCCTTGGCGCGGTTGCGCGATCCGCATCTGGCCGAAGACGCGGTGCAGGAAACGTTGCTCGCCGCGCTTGCTGGCAGCGGTTACGCCGGCAAGGCCAGTCCGCGTACCTGGCTGACTGGTATTCTCAAGCACAAAATCATCGATCACTTTCGCCGCCAGCAGCGGGAGACCACGCTGGAAACGCCGGAAGATATTTCCGACGACGCGCCAGGCATGGACGAGTTTTTTGCCGAGCGTGGACATTGGGCCGAGCCACCGCAGTCATGGGGCGATCCGGGCAGCTTGCTGCAGCAGGATCAGTTTCTGCAGACATTGCAGGAATGCATGGACAGGCTGCCCGGAAATCTGGCCCGGATTTTCCTGCTGCGCGAGGTGGAGGAAACGGACAATGACGAAATTTGTAAGGAATTGGAAATCACGCCGACCAATGCCTGGGTAATGTTGTACCGCGCCCGCATGGGTCTGAGAAAGTGTCTCGAAATGAACTGGCTGGGAGGTCGCTGATGCTCGATTGCAAGCATGCTACACAGCTGGCTTCCCAAGCAATGGAGAAGCAGCTGACATTCCGTCAACAGATGGCGTTACGCTTCCATTTGCTGATGTGCGATGCCTGCACGCAGTTCACGCGGCAATTGCAGGTGTTGCGGAAAGCCGTCGGCCAGTTGGGCCGGCATATCGAGAACGACGAAAGACTGGTGCTGTCGAAGCATGCGCGCGAGCGCATTGCGAAGGCAGTGGCGATCCAGGCCCGGCAGAATGACGAGGCTCGGCGGAATCCCGATCTAGATTCAACCGATTGATTTTTAAACTTTAAAGGAGAATTTTCATGAACGCACAGAAAAAAACGCTCGCTCTGGTACTTGGCGGTGCTTTTGCCGCAGCAGTGGGTGTAATGCCGGCGGCCAATGCAGCTGAAAACCCGTTTGCGCTCAAGCCGCTGTCATCCGGATACATGGTTGCCGACCATCATGAAGGCGGCGAGAAAATGCAGGACGGCAAATGCGGTGCCGGCAAGTGCGGCAGCAACATGAAGAAGAAAAAGGCCGAAGAAGGCAATTGCGGCGCGAAGGAAGGCAAGGAAGGTTCCTGCGGCGCGGACAAGAAGGGTAAGGAAGGCAGTTGCGGCGCCGACAAGAAAGACAAGGAAGGCGCCTCCGACAACAAGTCCTGAGTCACGGCATGGCACGACTCGAAGAAATCCGCGGCGCCGGTCTTGGCCTCAAGCGCGAGCTGATGCCCGCATTGCAGGCCGGAGTGCCGGATTGCATCGATTTCTTCGAGATCGCGCCGGAAAACTGGATAGGCGTCGGCGGGCGACCGCGCAAGCAGCTCGACTGGTTCGCCGAACGCTATCCGCTGGTATGCCACGGTCTTTCGCTCTCGCTGGGCGGGCCGGACCCATTGAACGAAGTTTTTCTCCAGCGGGTAAAGCAGTTCCTCGATCAGTTTCACATTCAGCTCTATACCGAGCACCTGAGCTATTGCAGCGACGGCGGTTATCTTTACGACCTGCTGCCGATTCCGTTCACCGAAGAAGCGGTCAAATATGTCGCCGCGCGCATCCGCCGCGCGCAGGACATTCTGGAGCGCCGCATCGCGGTGGAAAACGCCTCCTTTTATGTTGCCGCACCTATTTCGGAAATGGATGAACCGACATTCGTGCGCGCCGTGCTGGAAGAGGCCGATTGCGATTTGCACCTCGACGTGAACAATATCTACGTCAACAGCGTCAATTTCGGATTCGATCCGTTGCATTATCTGCGTAGCCTTCCCGGCGAGCGCATCGTTTATGTCCATACCGCAGGGCACTTTCGCAAAGCACCCGATCTGGTCATCGATACCCACGGCGAAACCGTGATCGATCCGGTCTGGGATTTGCTGGCCGAAACTTATCGCCTGTTTGGCGTGCGTCCGACCTTGCTGGAGCGCGATTTCAATATCCCGCCCTTGCCGGAGCTGGTGGCCGAGGTAGAGCATATCGCTGCGCTGCAACAGCCGTGGTCGGTGGCAAGCCCGGCGGCCGTCCGCGCATGAACCGGCCTGATTTCCAGCGCTACCAGAAGGAGTTCTGCGCCCATGCGCGCAGCCCCCATCTCAATCCGCGCCCGGCAGGCGTTTCCGCAAAGCGCATCGGTGTTTACGCGCAGCTGCTGTTCAACAACATGGAAAGTACCTTGTCGGGATGCTTTCCTGTATGCAAGAAAGTACTTGGCGTACGAAAATGGAACAGGCTGGTACGCGATTTTTTTGCCGGTCATCGTTGCGCCACGCCTTTGTTCCGGCAAATTCCCGAAGAATTCCTGCAATGGCTGCAGCAAACCGAACCTGTCGGCATCCCGCCGTTCGTTCCGCAACTCGCTCATTACGAATGGGCGGAACTGGCGGTGGCCGTGGCCGATGCGCCGATGCCTGCAAGGTGGAGCGCCGACGGCGACATGCTCGAAGGCAAGCCGGTACTAACATCGGCCTTGATGCTGTTGCGCTATGACTGGCCGGTACAGCGCATTTCGCCACGCTTCAAACCCATCCAGCCGTTGACTGAACCCGTATGCCTGCTGGTGTTTCGCGACGCTGCGGACGAAGTGCGTTTCATGGAACTCAATACTGTCAGTGCACATCTGGTCGAATTGCTGCAAGACGGGAGCCGTACCGGACGCGAGGCGCTGATGAGCATTGCGCAGACTTTGCGGCATCCGGATGCGGAGCAGGTTGTGGCGTTCGGCGCTCCTATCCTGGCTGACCTGAAAGCGCGCGGCGCGATTCTGGGGATTGTTCCCCTGTAAGTAATCTCTCACGCTCCCGACCAAGCGATGAGCAGCCAATCTGCTGCTCCAACATCGAAATCGCTAAGGGAGAATAATCATGAATCTGGTTTTGAGGCCGTATCTGGCCGCGGCGGCATGGCTGGAATGCATTGCGCCTCTTTTCCCGCCGCTAGCATTGCGACTATTGCTTGCCTGGGAATTTGGTGAATCCGGCTATGCCAAATTGGTCGGCCAGAACTGGTTTGCCGATATTGCCTTTCCTTTCCCCTTCAATCTGCTGCCGCCGGAGTTCAGCTGGCAACTCGCGATCTGGTTCGAACTGGTGGGTGCCGTCGCATTGGCGCTAGGCATTGCAACACGTTTTTTCTCACTGTCATTAATGATACTCACCGTTGTTGCCATCGCTGGCGTGCATTGGCCGGAGCAGTGGCAGACGCTTGCCGAGCTGCTGCGCGGCTATCGCATCGTGGACGAGGAGGGCGACGGTTTCGGCAATTACAAATTACCGTTGATGTATCTGGTGATGTTCCTGCCCTTGCTGTTTGCCGGAGCCGGCCGGCTCAGCCTGGATCGATGGGTCGCCGGAAATATGCGTGCGCACCGCATGAACAACGGTTGAAACGAGGGGAACATTTTGGCCGCCGATGAGGATTATTCGATTCTTATCAGCGGCCTGCATCTTCGGTTTATGCGGCTATAGGAATGCACCTACGCGGCGTGCAGTTTTTCTTTTTATGCTTTTCCCGTGGTAAACTTGGCCGCAAAATATGGCGGCAAATCATTTCAATATTCGCAAGTTCCCGCGCGACCATTATCCGGTGACGCAAGGGGCGTTGCCCCTTCCGAAAAGGTGCTATGAAAGTCCGTAAATTCATCGGTGCCACCACGCGTGAAGCCTTGCGACAAGTGCGTGATGCGCTGGGGGCGGACGCTTTGATATTGTCCAACCGGCGTATCCCCGGAGGCGTCGAGATCATGGCTGTGACCGATGGCGATGTGCAGGCACTCACTTATGATGGTCACGCCCATTTGCGTCAGCCGCAGCCACAACAGCCGCAGCCACAACAGAAGGCCTCCATCCAGCCGGAAACCATAGCTGCAATCCTGCATCGTCGTCAGACCAGTGCCGAGCCCACGCCTGGCGTCACCACTCCGCAATTCGAAACCTTGCGCAGTCCCCAGATGGGCAATAGCGGTGTTTCCGCTTACAAGGAAGTTGCCGGCGACGATATGCCTGCCTCTGTCGAGGACAGGAGCCTTCCACTTTTCAGCGATTTGCCTGAAGAGCCTGTGGCGCAAGAGAGCGTCGGTCATAACGTTCCGACACTGGTGCCTTCGCCCGAGGCGGATAATTCCGAACCTCTTTTCGCCGAAATGTCCCAGGAACTGAAGCGCATGCGCAGCCTGCTGGAATCGCAGCTGTCGGGCTTCGCCTGGGGCGAACTGGCACGGCGCGACCCGGTCAAGGCCGAACTGATGCGCACGCTGCTGGGCGC
>NZ_LXTQ01000058.1 GCF_001645185.1 Methylobacillus sp. MM3 | reverse complement strand
ACACCTATCGGTTGTCCTGATTTTTAAAGAGCATGTCGCCGTAGCAACGAGAGGGGCGCATTATACAGACCGCTTACTTCCGGTCAAGCTTTTTGTCAGCATTATTTTACCAACAAACCCGCACCACCCCTTGCCTGCAACGAGGCGCGCATTTTACAGCGCACCCGAAAAACGTCAACTACTAAATTCTTTGGTTGCGGGGACAGGATTTGAACCTGTGACCTTCGGGTTATGAGCCCGACGAGCTGCCAGACTGCTCCACCCCGCGTCCGATTCGTCGCTTCGTTATGTACGTCGCGTCGAGAGGTGAGACTATAGCAAAACGGCCACTTTAGTGTCAAGAAGAATTGTCATTTTTGTGAGAATAGACACAAAAGCAGCTGCCCTGATAGCCGCGTCAATGCTTGCGTGGAGTATTGCACCGCTTATGGGCGTGGGGGCAGCAGGCCTTGCTCGCGATACCAGGCGACGGTTCGTTGGAAGCCTTCGTCCAGTTCTACTTTGGGCTCATAGCCAAGTATTCTTCTGGCCTTGTCGATTGTAAAGGCCCGGTTGTGCTTGAAGAATGTAAGCCGGCGCCTGTGCAATGGTGGAGAAATGCCCAGAGGTTTGCAAAGCCATTCGCAGCTTGCTGCAAGCGCACTCATGACACCGTAAGGGAGGGTCAATGTCGGCATTCGCGCGCCGACAGCCCTGGCGGCAGCGGCGACATATTCGCGCAGAGGAAGATAGCGAGGGCCGCCGATGATGAATACCTCTCCCGCAGCCCGGTCGATACGCATGGCCAGCATGAATCCTTGCACCAGATCGTCTATGTAGACGGGGTGAAAGTTGGGTTGGGAGTTGCCTACGAAAAAGAATGCTCCCTTGTCTATCATGCGGAACATCTTGAGCATACGGGTATCGCCTGGCCCGTATATGCCGCAGGGGCGAATCACTACGACTTCAATGCCGCGGTTGTGCATGCTCAGGCAGTGCTTTTCCGCCATCAGCTTGCTTTCCTGATAATCGTCGCGCGGATTAAACGGCGCATTCTCATCCGCCGGCGTTTGCGCCACCGTCCCGTGAACCCCGATAGTGGAGCAATAGATGAAGCGGCGGGCGCCAGCCTGGCGGCTACCTTCAAGCAATGCGCGCGTTCCCTCGAAATTGACAGCCAGGAACTCTTCGAAGCTGCCCTCGCTACGATACATTGCGGCAATGTGGAAGACGGTATCGACCTTATGCACCAACTGCTCAAGCGCTTCTGCATTACCCAGGTCGCCGACAATCACTTGAATATTTTCCGAAGGGGCGATGCCGGAAGCGCTCCGCGCAAGTGCCCGCACCTGATAGCCGTCAGCGATCAATCTCTTGATCAGCGCGGCTCCGGTAAAACCGGTCCCGCCGGTTACGGCAACGGTCTTGCGTTCTTTCATCCATTCATCCTATCGAAACGCCTTAGCACGGGATTGCCGATAAGCGCCGTCACGCCGATCTTGCGCATTAAAGTCTCCAGATTGCGCAGCCCTCCTGAATTGGCGAACAGCCGATGCAAGGCCATCGGCATCGTGAATTGCCGATAGTCGGCGGTGGCTTTGAATCCGTGGCGTGCAAAGCTGGCCTCGATTTCACCATCCCAGAAACTGCGATAGGTACGGGTATTTTTTTCTATCCGCTTTTTCAAAGGAAATGTGGCAAGCGATAAAAGGTTAAGGCTGGTGTATGTCGGATAGTCGATGATGATGGTTTTATCGGCGATGCGACAGAGTTCGGCCACCAATCCCGGCCAGTTATCCATGTGGGAAATCAGCCGCACGCTAATCACGGTATCGAATGCCCGGTCAGCGATGGGCAGATCTGTAAGATCGCCTTCGTAAAAAGCTACGGCCTCTCCATGGAGTTGCCGCACACGCAGCGCACAGCGCGCATCGCTACCGGCAACCGATACCTTGCAGCCCTGCTTGAGCAACGGGCCGGCGAGTTGGGCATGCCCTCCGCCGACATCCAGCACCAGACGTCCGGTTAATGGGCGATCATTTTGAAGCAGCGACAACACGCCCTGTTCTTGTACCGACAGCAGGTAATGACCCGCCGGGCCGGAAAAACGCGATGCATATCCATCGGACGACGTCTCGATATCCGGGGTTTCCCGTTCGGAATGTGGGCTTGCTGGCATATCCATTACTTTTTGTGCCCCGTGACCAGTGCATGAACGTCATCGCAGGATACGCCCTTCGTATTCCCATGCCATTTGAAGACATGGAAACCTGGAATAGCCGGCACGACCGGCTGGGCTAATTGCTCGATAGCATCCGCCGCCTCGTTCGATATACCTATATAGGTACGCCAGCGCTCATCGGATACCACGACAGCGCCATCCCCATAACATGAGATGACCTTGGCAATTGTTTCCGGACGCGAAATCGCACGTCTTCCGGTGCGGGGATCCAGCACGAACTCGCCTTTGGGCGGGATATCCTCGACGCGATGGGTATTGATCAACAAATCATAGTTTCCAAGATAGGCAATCACATTGAAGTCATCACCTACCAGCAATACGGAAGGATTGCCAATCGCCGCGCGTAGCGCCGACGCATGATCGCTCCATGGCGGGTCGGGCGGGGAAGCGATCAGCCGCGACGGCTGCCGGATTCCGGCGACCGCATCGCGGACGAGCGATTTGACGGTGATTCTGTAAACAGGATTTGCAATGATCGCAAAGGCCAGGCTGATCGCCATCAGAAAACTCCCCAGCGCCGCAACGGTCGATGGTGGGAAACGCCAAGCGGTGACCTGCTGCAACGCGGCAATGCCCTGCTCGATGGCTTTCCAGATTACCGGAAGCAATATCGCGGTCGCCATGCCCCACAAGGCAAACATGAAAGGCAAGGCATAAAACACATAGCGCGAAGATTTCATTCCGCCCAACGATTGCAATATCAGCGGCACGGCGGTCATCACGATGCAGAAGAATGCCGGCCGCGGCCAATGCGCCAGGGCGATCACGGCGGCCAGCGGCAGGAACAGCCACAGAATCGGCATCGTAAAAAAGAATTCGTTGAAGTAATACAGAAAATTGTTCTGATCCGGCGCCGCCCACCTGGGGGTAAACCGGAACTGATGCAGCAACCCTCCCCAGAACATCACGACTATCACAACCAGCGCTGCGACGGCCAGCAGGATAGCCGTGCGTATCTTTATGCTTTTCCAGGCATTTCGCGCTGTAATGCGCACTCCTGGTTGCGACGAAAGATCGATCAGCGCCCAGAGCGCCAGCGCCATGATGGCGATGACCGTCGTGATCTGCAGGTGAATAGCGGCCAGAAATGCGATTGAAGCAGCCGCCATCAACCACCAGCCCCGCCTCGGGTCGGGCAGGGCCAGTAATTTATAGATGGCCACCGCGCCCAACCACACCGTCAATGCCTGCAAGGCATAGAAGCGGGTGAATTGCGTGTTGACGATGGCATAGCTGGAAAAACAGAACAACAGGGCGCCGAGCCAGCCTGCCTGGATGCTCGCCTGACGGCTCAGCCAAATGAAAATGGCGCTCGTCAGCAGCGCTCCGGCCAGCACCGAAGGCAAACGCGCTATATAAAGATCGCTGCGGCCGAATAATTCGAAGGTATAACCCACCAGTGCGGTAAATCCGCGGCTGCGCAGGTATTCGCCATCCAGCATGCGAAACGTGCCCTCTTCCGCCCAGGAGCGGCCGGCGAGCAGGTGGTAAAGCTCATCGACATGGACGGGATTGCTGCCGGCTCCGAGCAGCCTGACAGCTAGGGCAACCAGAAAGATGAAGCCAGCCCGCCACCATAAAGATCGGCTTGCAATAAAACTCATCTGGCTCGTTGTCATTGGTTTTTCGCCTGAGCTATTCCGGAAATCGAAGGCCCGCCACTGGCATTTCAAGACTCCTATCCAAAGCCTGCTCGCAACATCGGCGATGGCTCGTTCCAGCGGCAAGTCTATCGAGACCAATGAATGATAACCCTGCGTTCTACAAGAGAAAATTAGCCCATCCGGACTATAGATTAGCTCCTGAAACTGTTGCATCTTGCATAACAAGAGCTTCTGGCTGCTGCCTGGTTACAGTGGGTCGGGCAGCGATGAAAAAGTCAAAATAAAGGGTTTTGACATGGTCACGCTATCGATCGTGGTACCCCTCTTCAATGAAGAAGAAAACGTGCAGCCGCTGTATCGGGCCATCACTTCGGCACTCGAAGGCAAGATCAAACACTATGAAGTGGTGCTGGTCGATGACGGCAGCAATGACGACACCGGCTTTCTGGCAGAAATGCTCGTCGAACAGGACCCTCGCATCCGCGTCGTGCGCTTCCGGCGCAACTACGGACAAACCGCCGCAATGGCAGCCGGGATCAAGCATGCGCGGGGAGAGGTCATCGTCACCATGGACGGCGACCTGCAAAATGACCCGACCGACATTCCCATGCTGCTATCCCTGATTGAGGAAGGCCATGACATTGCCGTGGGCTGGCGCCGCAAACGCAAGGACGGCACAGCGCGCGTGTTCGTCTCCAAGGTTGCCAATCGCATCATGGCCAAGGTGATGGGCGTGGCCGTCCGTGACAGCGGCTGTTCGCTCAAGGCCTATCGCGCCGAGCTGATACAGGACATTCCGCTGTATGGCGAGATGCACCGATTCATTCCTGCGCTATCGCAACTGGCCGGCGCGCGGCTGGCGCAGGTAGAGGTCAAGCATCACCCCCGGCGCTACGGCGTTTCGAAATACGGTTTCTCCCGCATATATAAGGTGATGCTGGACATCATTTCCATCCGCGCCCTGCTGAGTTTCGCGCGCCAGCCATTCCTGTGGCTAGGCCCTGTCGCGCTGGGCGCGCTTGTCATTGGCATGCTGTTTATTCTTTCTTCGATCTTTACCTGGCGAACAGCCGCTTTCGTCGACGCCAGCGTCGGCGTCCTGCTGATCTCGCTGAGCGTATTCATGACGGCCTGGGGCCTGCTCGGACGGCTGCTCCCCGCCATCGAACCCGACAACGTCAACTTTGCTTCGCTTTGCGCCACGCTGCCCGTCCGCGTCCGGAAAATCAAGGAGAGTTAAATCATGAAAGCCCAATTATCGGTCGTCGAAGATTCGGAAAACATGCAGGTCTCTGCAATCGTGCCTATTGCCGACCGGCATGACGACATCGAAATGGTGACGCGGGAATATCTCAACATGCTGAGCAGAAGCGGGCGCACCTTCGAATTGATTTTCGTACTGGACGGCATGCATCCGGCCGTTGCCGCCACCCTGGAAACGCTCGAAATCTCTCATCCATCGATAAAAATTATCATGCTCAATCAATATTATGGCGAGGCGGCATGCATACGCGAGGGCGTGAAACGATCGAACGGCGAAATCGTCCTGCTGCTGCCGCCTTACCTGCAAGTCGTTTCGGATTCGATCATTACTTTAATGGCACGGCTTGAAACCGCGGATGTCGCGACGGCGGTGCGCGACCGCACGGAAGACCAGTTTCTCAACCGCATGCGCGGTTGGGCGTTCGAAAAAATGGCACGCATCGCCGGTTCGCACTTTGCCGACCCCGGCTGCAGTGTGCGCGCCATCAAGCGCCGGGTATTCGACGAGATGGTACTGCAGGACGAGCAACACCGCTTTCTTCCGCTTTTTGCCGAACGGCTGGGTTTCAAGGTACAGGAAGTACTGTTGCCGCAAGCGGAGTCGGACAAACGTCGCCGCCAGCACTCCGTGGATACCTATCTGGGGCGCATGCTGGATCTGATTTCGATCAGCTTTCTGCTCAGATTCCTGCAAAAACCCTTCCGCTTCTTCGGTTCGGTAGGCGCGGGCACCATCTTCATCGGCACGCTGATCGGTCTTTATATTACTGCCGAGCGCTTCCTGGTCGGAATTCCCATGGGCGACCGCCCTATGCTGTTGTTGTCGGTGCTGATGATAGTACTCGGCATCCAGATTGCCGCCGTCGGCCTTATCGCCGAAATCGTGATTTTCACGCGCAGCAAAGGCACGCCCACGTATCACATCGATCATATCGTCGAGAAATCGACCGGAGCTTGAATGAACCCCCCCGACGCCATCATCGTCGGCGGCGGTATACAAGGCGTTTCCATGGCCTTGACCGCCGCCCGGCGCGGCCTGCATCCGGTGCTGGTCGAAAAGTCCAGCCTGGCAGCAGGAGCCAGCGGCAACAGTTACGGCATCGTTCATGGCGGGCTGCGCTACCTGCAAATGCTGGATATTCCGCGCTGGCGACGTTCGCGGCTTGCCCAGGCCTGGTTCCTGCACGAGTTTCCGGCGCAGGTGCGTCCCTTGCGCTGCGTGATGCCGCTCTACCAGGGGCGCTTGCGTTCACCGGGGCTTTTCCGACTCGCGATGGCTTTTGAGCAGACACTTGCCGCCACCTTCGATGCTCGCGTTCCGTTGCCGCCACCGCAATTGTTAACTGCCGAAGAGGTAAAAACCGAATTTGAAGTCATTACCGAAGGATTGGCCGGAGCCGCTTGCTGGCACGACGCCGAAGTCACCGACATGCCGGGCCTGCTGCAAGCGATGCTGAAACGCGCGGGTCTGGAACCACCATCCTTATATATGCCGTTCGAAGCGCGCGAACTGCTGACGCAGCGGGGCGAAGTCATCGGGTTAAGAATCGCCGATGTGAATAATGGCGATACGCGGGAAATCATGAGCCGCGTTGTCATCAACTGCGCTGGCGCTTGGGCCGGAAGCTGGCAACAAGCCGCCGCATGTCCCACGGCAAGAAGCCTGGCTTTCAATCTTTTGCTCGCTGGCGCACTACCCGGTAATAGCGCTCTCGCCGTTTCGCGCATCCCAGGCAAGGGGCGCAGTTATTTCATGCGGCCGCACCCCGAAGGCATTTTCGCGGGCACCTATTACCGTCCCGCGCCCGATGCCACGGAGCCGGCCGTGACTGCGGAAGATATCCAGGCCTTTCTGGACGAACTGAACAGCGCGCTGCCTGGCATGCATTTGCGCCCTGCGGACGTGAAAGCAGTGATGGCCGGACTGCTGCCCGACAAGGACGGCAGCGGCGAGCGCCTTTCGTCCGATGACCATATCCTTACGCATCGCCCGCATGGCTTCTACTCCATCGTTGGCGGAAAATTCACCACGGCCCCGCTGCTGAGCGAAGATGCCGCGAACCGGATCTGGCCTCATTTGAACCGCGCTGACCATATGGCGGCTACATTGGTGAAGCACCATGGCTAACAATGCATTGCCAGCCACGCATGGCATTCTGGTAGATAGCCATGTCCATTTTCACAACCCCGCCCACGCCATGGGCGACCTGAGACAAGCCGCTGTTGCCTTTGCTGCAGCGGGCGGCAGTGAGGCTACCGGCGTGGTGATGCTGGCGGAGCGCGCAGGATATGACGTATTCCAGCAGTTGCATTCCCAGCTATCCCCCACCTGGGAATTGAATTCCCTCTGGTTCTGGCACGGCAACCAGCGTCTGCTGGTCGTGGCAGGACGGCAGATCGTTACATCGGAAGGACTGGAGATACTGGGCCTCGCCACCCGCCTGCCTCTGCCCGACGGCCTGCCAGCCGATCAAGTGCTGGCGCGGCTGGATGACGCGGATGCCATTATCGTGTTGCCCTGGGGCGTTGGAAAATGGCTCGGACGTCGTGGAAAAATCGTCGATGGCCTGCTGGAACGCGCGCGCCCCGGCCGATTGTTTCTTGGCGACAATGGCGGCAGGCCGAACTGGTGGACGGTACCGCAGTTTTCGCGCGGCGTGCCGATTCTGGCCGGATCGGACCCATTGCCTTTGCCCGGCTCAAGCCGCACCATCGGCCGCTTCGGGTCGGTGATCGATGTTCAATTGCCCGAATACACTCCGGCCGCGAGACTCAAATGCGCCTTGCGCGATCCGGCCACCCGCATTTCAACCTACGGCCGGCTCGCGCCTTCGTTGCGCTTCATTGCCGACCAGGCACGGCTGCGTTTTCTTCGAAAACAACTGGAGCCCGCATGAAAATTCTTTTCCTCGCTCCACAGCCTTTCTACACCGAGCGCGGCACGCCGATTGCGGTACGCCTCGCGGTTTCGTCGCTTTGCCGCGCAGGCCATCGCGTGGATCTCCTGACCTACCCCGAAGGCGAAGACATCGCGATCCCCGGCATGCGCCTGTTTCGCGCCGGACGTCCGCCAGGTGTCAGAAAAATACCCATCGGTTTTTCCGTCAGGAAACTGCTATGCGACCTATGGCTGATGTTCGCCGCCTTCCGCATGCTGCGCGGCGGCCATTACGATGTCGTGCACGCCGTGGAGGAATCGGTTTTCATCGCTTTGCTGGCAAGACTTTTCTGGCGCTTCAAGCTGGTGTACGACATGGATTCGCTGATGGCGGACCAGATCGCCGAAAAATGGCCGAAGATCGAGCCGCTGCTTCCGTTCATGCGCTGGTTCGAGCATCAGGCCATGCAGCGCTCCGACCTCGTTCTCGCCGTCTGCCCGCTGATCGCCGAGCGCGCGCGCCGCTGTCAGGATGCCGAACGCGTGCACCTGACACCGGACGTGGCCTTCTCTCCCGATACGGCGGAAACTCTGGAGGTCGAAAACCTCCGTTCCTACTGCCCCCAACCCGGACCGATGGCATTGTATGTCGGCAACCTCGAACCCTATCAGGGCATCGGCCTGCTGCTGCAAGCGATGGCTGCAATGGAACCTGCACAACGTTGCAATCTGCTTGTCATCGGCGGCACCGACGCCAGCGTGCAAGACTATGTCGTCAAAACCAAGGCCGCCGGACTTGAAGATTGGGTGCGCTTTCTGGGACAACGTCCGCTGGGGGCGCTGCCGGCTTATCTGGAACAGGCCGACATCCTGTGCTCGCCGCGACTCAAGGGCGTCAACACGCCCATGAAAATCTATTCCTACATGCTGGCCGGTCGCGCCATTCTTGCCACTGATATTGCCAGTCACCGCCAGGTGCTGGATACGACCTGCGCCATGCTGACCGCGCCCCGACCCGACGCCATGGCGGAAGGCTGGCTGCGATTGCTCGCTTCGCAACAGCTCCGTTCCGAACTCGGCATGACAGCCGCCCATCGCGCCGGCACCCTGTATTGCGAGCAAGCCTTCGACCAACGACTCAAGAACGCCTACGAGGTATTGCACCCTGCTGTCGCGCTCAGCCGGCTGGCCGCCTGAACCGGAACGCTCGCGCAGAAAAATACAGGCACAACGAACTTCCATGCCCGACAAGCCCATGACAGACACCGCCCGACTACAAACCCTTCACCCTGCGCGCAGCAAGCTGTTGGCCCTGCTGCCGGGCAAGCCGAGTGCACTCCAGCGCATGCTGCGACAGCCCACCTTGCGCACGACAGCCGTGTTCGCGCTTTCCGGCCTGGCGTTTGCCGTCGGCAACCTGCTGCTGGCGCGCACCATGCCGGTAGAGGCTTACGGCCAGCTGGCCCTGGCTATCGCATTGTTCAACGTTTTCGGCCTGCTGGCGCCCATCGGCGTGGATCAGGCCATGCTCAGGCACTCCATTGACCCCGGCCCCCGCCTGCTGGCATTTCTCAGCGCATCCGGCATTGTTCTCGGCATTGCCGTAGGCGCCGGCTATAGCGTGTTCAGCGGCTTGCATGTCATGGACGGCGGCGCGCTGGCACTTGTAATTGCCGCCGGAGGCGTGATCGCGGCGCTGGTCTCGCTTGCCCGGTCGCGTCATCGCGAAGCCTCGGCGTTGCTGCTCGCCACGGCTGCCAGCTGGATATTGCTGGCGATCGGCATCGCTTCGATGGCGGTTCCGATGACAAGCCCATTGCTGCCGCTTACCTTGTTTGCCGTGGGCAATCTGCTGGCCGCAGCGATAGGCTGGATCGTATTGGGAAAAGCGCATCGCATCGCGCCGGCTGACCGCACCGCCATTCCGTGGGGCGAGGCCTCCTCGCTACTCGGGATTGCTGCCATCGGTACGGTCACCCTGCAATTCGAAAGGCTGGTGATTCCACCGACCATCGGCATCGGCGCGTTGGCCTTGTTCAGCGTACTGGCCTCGGTGGCGATATTCCCGTTCCGGCTGCTGACGGCAAGTGCCGGGTTTGCGCTGGTACCCAAACTGCGCGCCGCCGCCAGCCGCCAAAAGAAGATACGGCTGGTCAAGCGCGAACTGCTATCCACTTGCCTGCTTTTGGCCGGCGCCACCATCGGCATCGTTCTGCTTGCACCGGTTGCCACCCCGTTTTTCACCGGAGGACGTTATGAAATCGGCCTGGGCCTGACGGTGGCGGCCTGCTTCAACGGTTACAGCAAGGTCATGCAGTCCTTTCCCCGCGCGCTTATCACCGCCTGCGGCACAGACCGGGACATCGCGCGACTCAATCGGCTGGGCTGGATCGGCCTTGCCATCAGCATTGCCGGTGCTTTCATCGGCGCGCGCTGGGGATTGATCGGCCTGCTGTATGGCGTGACGCTGGGCAGCATGGTCGGCACCGTGCCGGCGATTCTGTTGGCCAGGAGGAAACTGCAATGAGTACGAATCCGCAATTCGATACACCCGCGCCTACAGACGAGCTGGCTGAGTTGCGCAACCGGCTGATGGAGACGGACCTGACTGCGCTCGGCAGTGCCGATTACCGGACTTTTCATCGCCAGCTGAAAGCCATCGAGATCGGATCCGAGTTGCGTATTGCCTATCTCGGCAACATCACGCTCGATTTCCTGCCGCCGTTTGTTGCCGTGCACGGTGCGCGCGAGGGCTGGCTGGCAAAGGCGCACATCGGACATTTTGGACAATATTTCCAGGAACTGCACAGCCAGGAATTCGCGGATTTCCGGCCGGAAATCGTGGTGCTCGTGCTTTCGCTCAGGCTGCTGCGGCCGGATGCAACGGCGCAAATGACAACACTATCGCCGGAAGAGCGCCAGGTCTTGCGGGACGACGTGCTGGGCGAAGTGGAATCGTGGGTCAAGCAAGCGCTTGCCGCCACGCCAGCCATCTTGCTGGTCGGAAATTTTCCATTGCCCGCTACACCGGCGCTCGGCGTCGCAGATAGCGCAGAGACTTATGGCGAGATGGAATTCCATCTGGAATTGAATCTCGGACTGATGCGCCGGATGCGGGCCTGCAGCCGCGTGCAGATTCTGGACGTCAACCGCGTCGCCGCGCGCATCGGCTACCGCCAGGCGTTCGACACGCGTCTGCTTCATCTGTCCAGGATGGAATGGACGGAAGCGCTGATGGCGGGCCTCGGCCAGGAAATCGTGCGCCACGGAATTGCCGCGAAAGGATCCGCCAGAAAATGCCTGGCGCTGGATCTCGATAACACGCTATGGGGCGGCATCGTCGGCGAGGATGGCGCACTGGGCATTCGGATCGGCCACGGCGATGCCGAAAGCGAAGCATTTCTGGCTTTCCAGCAACGGATCCGCACATTGAAGGATCGGGGCATTCTGCTTGCGCTGTGCAGCAAGAATAATCCGGCCGACGTCGAAGAGGCCTTCCGGCTACGCACGGAAATGCCGCTCAAGCCGGACGATTTCTCGGCTCGCGCCATCGGCTGGAATCCCAAGCACCAAGGCCTGGCGCAGATCGCCGCCGACCTCAACATCGGCATCGATGCAATCGCATTCATCGACGACAACCCGGCGGAGATCGCGCTTATCCGGCAAAAACTGCCAATGGTGGAATGCCTGCTGCTACCGCCCGATCCGGCAGCGTTTGTTGCTGCACTGGATAATCTGACCTGTTTCGAGAAAGCAGTCGTACTGGCCGACGATGCCGGCAAGGCCCGGCAATATCGGCAGGAGGCCGAGCGCATGCGCTTTTCTGCCGGGCATGACAGCATGGATGACTATCTGGCGCAATTGCAGATGGAGGTGGAAATCGGCCCGGTCGAAGCTGGGCACTTGCCGCGCGTGCATCAGATGTTTGCCAAGACCAACCAGTTCAATGTGACCACCCGACGCTACACGCTGGGCGAACTGGAAGCGATGCTGGAATCGCCCGATCATCGTCTCGGCATGGCCGCACTGCGCGATCGCTTCGGCGACCTTGGCATCATTGCCGCCTTCATCCTCATCGAAAATGGCGCCAGGCTGCACATCGACAGCCTGCTGATGAGTTGCCGCGCCATGGGCCGGGGCGTGGAAACGGCCATCATGAATTTCATCAAGCAGCAGTTCGGCACACAGGCGCATCTATCCATCCTGAGCGCCGAATTCATTCCAACGGAAAAGAACAAACCGGCGGCGGGTTACTTTGCCGATCAAGGCTTCCGGCCATCCGCCCATTACCCCGGCCTGCCCTACGTGCTGCACAAAAAGGATTTAGTCATCAAACCCTGTGACTGGATAAAAACAAAAGGAGCATCATTATGGAAATGACAGAAAAAATACGGCTTATCGTCAGCGACGTGCTGGAGGTCGATGCGAACAGGATAGATGCAGAATCGCATCAGGCCGATATCGCGGAATGGGATTCGCTGGCCCAGCTTCGGCTGGTAACGGCTCTGGAAGAGGAGTTCGGCGTCAAGCCGACCATGCGCGAAATCGCCGAACTCACTTCCATTCCGGCCATCACGCGCTACCTCAATATATCAGGCACGCATTAAGGTGAGCCGCCATGAAAATCAGTACCGGCATACGTCGTTTCTTCGTTCCGCACTCGCTGATCACGCTGTATTACCTGTTAGGCTGTCGGGCATTCATCAGCCCGCGTGCCGAAGTCGAGATCAGTCCGCTACTCCGGATCGGCAGTAAAAGTACCGTGAGTTCGTTTGCCAAGATCAAGGCCAGCGAAGGTCCGGTCAGCATCGGCGCGCGCACCGACATCGGCGTCGGCTGCTTCATCGGCGGCCACCGGCCCGGCATCGAGATCGGGGATGACTGTCTCATCAGCCCCAACGTTTCCATCATCGGTGTGAACTATCGCTACGAACGGCTGGATATGACGTTTCGCGAACAGGGGACGGAATCAAAAGGCCCCATCCGGATCGGCAACAACGTCTGGATCGGCGTCGGATCGGTCATTCTGGACAATGCCGAAATCGGCGATGGCGTGATCGTCACGCCCAACTCGGTCGTCTCGGGCTGCATCCCGGCCAACGCCATCGTTCAGGGCAATCCCGCAAAAACCGTGTTTATCCGGCGCTGACGCGATTAAGAGCCCAACAGGCTCTAAACTGCGGCGGATGCCAGCAAAGCGCGCACGCGCGCCAGATCTTCCTCGGTATCGACGCCCGTGGCCGGGGCATGCGCCGTTACCGCGACGCTGATGCGATAGCCGTGCCACATTGCGCGCAACTGCTCCAGCGACTCCAGTTGCTCGACCGGAGAAACGGCCAGTTGGGCATAGGCGTGCAAAAAGCTGGCCTTGTAAGCGTAGATGCCGATGTGCCGGTAAGCGTGCATCGCAGCTGGCAGCGCACCTTCCCGGCGCCCATCGGAAAATGCGTCGCGCGCATAGGGAATCGGGGCGCGGCTGAAATACATCGCATAGCCGGCCTGGTCCATGACGACCTTGACCACATTGGGATTGAACATGGATTCGCGGTCGTGGATGGGATGGCAAGCCGTCGCGATGGCTGCCTCCGGATGCTCCGCGAGGTTGCGCGCCACTTCCCGGATCAGCACCGGGTCGATCAGGGGTTCGTCGCCCTGTACATTGACCACGATGGTGTTATCGGCCCAACTCAGAATGCCGGCCACTTCCGCAATGCGATCCGTACCGGAAACATGATCCTCGCGCGTCATGACCGCGCGATAGCCCTGTGCGGTGACGGCGTCCAGGATGGCGACATGGTCGGTTGCCACCACGACTTCCTCCGCGCCGCTGGCGAGCGCCTGCTCCGCCACCCGGACCACCATCGGCTTGCCAGCGATATCGAGCAAAGGTTTGCCGGGCAAGCGGGTGCTCGCATGGCGTGCGGGAATCACAACCTTGAAACTCAAGATCAGACCTCTTCTTCCGCCGGCATCGCCCGCGCCTCGTCCTCAAGCATCACGGGAATGCCGTCCTTGATGGGATAAGCCAGGCGGCATGGCTTGCAGATCAGCTCACCCACAGTCTTTTTGTAAACCAGAGGCCCTTTGCAGACGGGGCAAACCAGGATTTCAAGTAATTTTGCATCCATATCATTTCCTCAATTTTTTCAATACGCGTTCGACAAGCGCACGATCCAGCTTTGCATCAACCGCCAGATACCACCAGTCCGGCCGGGCGAAGGCGCGGCATTTGACCGCGTCTTTTTCGGTCATCAGTATCGCGTCCGCGGCGCCGGTTGGCAAATCCTCAGGCGTGTAGGCGTGATGATCCGGGAATGGCTTTTCCGCGAACTGAAGTCCCATGGTTTTCAATTGCGCGAAAAAACGGCCGGGATTGCCGATTCCGGCAATCGCCAACAAGCGCTTCCCGGTAAATTCCGAGGCTGACGCGGACATCATGGCATCCTTGAGATTGCGAAACCCCGCGGGCTGCAATTGCATTTCAATGACCCCCTCGTCCGATGCCATGCCGTTGCTGACTACCGCATCGACGCTGGCAAGTCGCCGAGCTGGCTCGCGCAAAGGGCCCGCCGGAAGCAAGCGGCCGTTTCCAAAATGACGTTGCCCGTCGATCACGACAATTTCCGCATCGCGCGTCAGGCGATAATGCTGCAAGCCATCGTCGCTGATGATCAGGTCGCATGCGGGATGTGCATTCAGCAACGCCATGCCGGTCGCCGCACGGTCTCGTCCGACCCAGACGGGGGCGATGGTACGTCCGGCGATCATGACGGGTTCATCCCCGGCGATTGCTGGATCGGAGTTGTCCGTCACCGCCATGGGAAGATCGTTCTTTCCGCCATACCCACGACTGATGATGCCGGGCTTATAACCTGCTTGCGCAAGTTGCTCGGCCAGCCAGATGACAAGAGGCGTCTTGCCCGTACCGCCGACAGTGATATTGCCGACGACGATCACGGGAACAGGCAAACGTATGGTTTTGAAAATGCCCAGCCGGTACGCAAGCCGGCGCAGCGAGGAAAGCAGCAGGAACAGCCACGACAGCGGCATCAGCACGAATTGCCAGACGCCTGATTTGTACCACTGTCGCTGCAGCCACTCGGACATGGCGGCCGGCCTAGTGGAACTGCTTGCGATAAAGCTTGGTGTAGTGCCCGTTCGCAGCCAGCAGTTCGTCGTGCGTGCCGCTCTCGACGATCTCTCCCTGCTCCATCACCAGAATACGGTCAGCGTTCTCGATGGTGGAAAGCCGGTGCGCAATCACAATGGAAGTGCGATTGCGCATGAGTCCGTCCAGCGCCTGCTGAACATGTTGTTCGGATTCGGTATCGAGCGCCGAAGTCGCTTCGTCCAACAGCAGGATAGGCGCATTCTTGAGGATCGCGCGCGCGATCGCCAGGCGCTGACGCTGACCGCCGGACAGTCGCACGCCACGATCGCCGATTTCGCTATAAAGTCCGTTAGGCAGATTCTGGATGAATTCCCAAGCG
The DNA here is from genome assembly GCF_001645185.1 of Methylobacillus sp. MM3. GTDB lineage: Bacteria > Pseudomonadota > Gammaproteobacteria > Burkholderiales > Methylophilaceae > MM2. The sequence continues at coordinate 48,883 of NZ_LXTQ01000058.1, read as the reverse complement.
TAAGCGGCCTTGGCGGCTTCAATCACCTGCTCTTCGGGCGTATTCCGCAAATCGCCATAAGCGATATTGTTGAATACCGTATCGTTGAACAGGATCACGTCCTGGCTCACCAGTGCGAACTGCTGGCGCAGGTTTTTCAACGTCAAGGAGCGCACGTCGATGCCATCCAGCAGGATGCTGCCTTCATGTGCTTCATAAAAGCGAGGCAGCAAGTTGACCAGCGTGCTCTTGCCGCCACCGGAACGTCCTACAAGTGCGATTTTCTCGCCGGTATTCACGGTAACGTTAAGATTATTGATGGCGTTACGTTTCGCGTTTTCATAACGCAGGCTCACATGGCGAAACTCGATCTCGCCCTTGGCGCGGCCGATTTCCCGGGTTCCCTCGTCCAGCTCACCGTGCGAATCCATCAAGGTGAACATGCTATGCGCGGCCGCGATACCCATCTGCAAATCTTCGTTCATGCTGGTCAGGCTCTTGATCGGCGCGATCAGCATCAGCAGCGCGCCGAGAAAAGCGGCAAACTCACCGGCGGTAAAGCGTCCGGTTGCATAAAAAACCACGAGGCCCAGCGCGATCGCGGCTAATAACTCGATGACGAAGCTGTTCAGCAACCCTCGGCGAATGAACTTCAAGTGCATGGATCGATTATGGGCAACCGCCTGCGCGAACCGTCGCCACTCGTAATTTTCACCGCCGAAGATCTTGACCATGCGCTGCCCGGAAATCGCTTCTTCGGACACCTTCGTGATTTCACCCATCGTTTCCTGAACCTGCTTGCCCGCAGAACGAATCTTCGGCGTCATTTTTTTCAGATAGACCGCCATGAACGGAATCGTAATGGCGAATATCAGCGTGAGGCGCCAGTCCAGATAGAGCATGTACCCAATCATGCCGATGATGGTCAGGGTATCGCGTACCGCACTGATGATGACATTGGTCGATGCCTTGGCGACCCCTTCCGTATCGTAGGTCAGTTTGGAAGTGATGACGCCGGCGGAATTCGCATCGTAATAAGAGATAGGCAATGCCATTAGGCTCTTGAACGCATCCAGCCGCAGATTTTCCACGACACGTCGCGCGACCCAGCGCATGGAAAGCGTCGAGATAAAGCCCGCAATCGCACGAATGGCAAGCATGCCGAACAGAATCAGAGGCAGCCAGGTCAGATTGCTTTGATCCTTGTTGACGAATCCCTCGTCCGTGACCTGCTTGATGGCGGCTAGAAAGCCGGTATTGGTGGCCGAAAGCACCACCAATGCGAGAACACTGACACCGAACACCGTCTTGTAGCGCCATGCATATTTGAAAAGGCGCTTATAAATCGCGGTGGCATTGGCGGAAATGGGGGGTATCGCCTTTTTAGGCGTGGATTTCGACATGCTGTCCCTGTAGGAGATGAAAGGCCAAAATCCGGTCAGGAACCGGATTTGACCTGCGTGGCGAAAGTAATGTGGGTGTAGCCTGCCTGGCGCGAAGCTTCCATCACGTTCACCACGGACTGATGTGTACTTGTCGCATCGGCATTGATGACGATGGTCGGCTCCTTGCCCGTGCCTGCCGCCTTGCGTAGCGCCACGGCAATGGCCTCAACGGAACGATCGGCCAGCTCGACATCGTTAACGGTATAGCGTCCGGCGGCATCGACGCCCACGGAAATCATGGCCGGTTTTTCTTCCGGTGTCGCGGCTTCAGCCGTGGGCAGGTTGATCTGCAACTCGTTGATACGCGAGAAGGTGGCACTCACCACCAGAAAAATGATGATGACGAGCAGCACGTCGATCAACGGAACCAGATTCATCTCCAGTTCCTCGTGCTTTCTGCCGCGCTGAAAATTCATTTACTTGCGCTCGCCCTGGATGATTTCAACCAGCTTGATCGCTTCCTGCTCCATTTCGACGATCAGGGCGTCTACCTTGGCGCGAAAATGGCGATAGAAAATCATGCTAGGAACCGCGACGATGATCCCCATCGCCGTGTTGTAGAGCGCCACGGAAATACCGCGGGCAAATTGCGCCACGTCGTGGCCGGTCGCGGTGAAGGCGCCGAACAGTTCCACCATGCCGATGACGGTGCCGAGCAGGCCGAGCAGCGGGCTCACCGCAGCAATCGTGCCCAGGGTGGTCAGGTAGCGATCCAGGTTGTGCGTCACTGCGCGACCGGATTCCTCGATGGATTCCTTCATGACTTCGCGCGAATTGCCTATATTGCAGATCGCCGCGGCGAAGATGGCGCCGAGCGGCGAATGCTGCTCAAGCCGTGTGCAGGTCTCCTTGGTCACACCGCCCTGCTTCAGCCATTGCTGCACTTCCGGCAATAGCGTCTTGGGGGCGATGATGTCGGAACGCAGTACCCAGAAACGCTCGGCGATGATGGCCAATGAAACGATCGAGGCGAAAATCAGCGGCCAAATCGGCCAGCCGGCCGCCTGAATGATACTCCACACGATGGCATTCCCTGTTCTTGAAAATTCGCGCTACTTTATCCTGCGCCACTGTTTTCAGCAAGCCCGGCACCTTGCTCGTGCCAGTATCGCGGCGCTTTCCGGCGCCATGCTCCAGCGGTCATGCCTCCGCGGTCGAAGTCGATCAGGATGGCGCCATCGCGGTCGCTGCGGTAGATCGTGCTGCCGATTTCGCGATAGCGTTCGAGCACTTCCTTCTTGGGATGCCCAAAGCGATTGCGGTAACCTGCCGTCATGACCGCGACTTGCGGATCGACCTGCTGCACGAATTCAGGCGTGGAAGAAGTCTTGCTCCCATGGTGCGGCACTATCAGCACATCGGCCTCGAGCGAGCGGCCAGCACGTTCAAGCAACTCCAGCTCGGTCATTCTTTCGATATCCCCTGCAATCAGCAGGCTTCCATGCATGCTGACGATCTTGAGCACGCAGCTGCGGTCGTTATCCCTGAGCTTGTCGATGCTGTAACTCTGCTGCAGTGGATGCAGCATTTCGAATCGCACGCCATCCCAAGTCCAGGACTGACCGGCAAAGCAAGGGACATCGCGCCCGGCCATGCCTTGGAGCGGATGCCCCGCCGGCAGTGGCGACGCCAGCCAGCCCACAGGCAAACCTTTCATCACCGAAGCTGCACCTCCGGTGTGATCGCTGTCGTCATGCGAGAGCACGATGCCATCCAGACGACCAATTCCTTGGCCGCGCAGATATGGAATCACAATGCGATTGCCGCTGTCTGCATCCTTCGAATACCCGGGGCCGGCATCGTACAAAAGCGTATGGTTCGCCGTCTGAAGCACCACGGACAAGCCTTGTCCGACATCCAGCACAGCCGCATGCAACGCTCCCGATGGCGGCGTTGCCGGCAACAGCAGGAACATCGGTGCCAGCCCGACCCCACCCAGCCAGCGCATGGGGAAACCGCGCGGCAGCAGCATCCATGAAATACCGACGATGCCGGCAATAACTGCCCACGCCGGCGGAGCATGTTGCTGCCAGACCGCCACAGGAAGCTCGGCGCCCATTTGCAGCAGGCGCATGCACCAGCCCATGATGGCATGCGCCGCCAGTAACAGCGTATCTACGGGAATAACCGCGCCCAGCAAGGCAAGCGGCGTTACCACCAGGCTGATCAACGGAATGGCAAAGGCATTCGCCACGGGTGAAATCATGGAAACCTGCTGGAACAAGGCCAGCAGCAAGGGTGTCAGCCCCAGCGTAATCACCCACTGCGCCCGTACGGATTCCTTTAACCAACCCGGCCTGGCGAGTCGATGACTTCCGGCATAAGCCAGCAAGGCTACCGCACCGAAAGACAGCCAGAATCCCGGCGCCAGTACCGCCCACGGATCGAGTATCACCACAACCAGCAAGGCCCAGCACAGCACCAGCGACATGGAAACCGCGCGTCCGGACCATAAAGCGGCTGCCAAGACTGCCAGCATGTAGAACGTCCGTTGTGTCGGCACGGCAAAACCGGCCAGCAGTGCGTAAACCCCTGCCATTACCACCCCAGCCACCGCTGCAGCCTTGCGTGCCGGCAATCGCAGCGCCAGCCGCTCTATGCGTCGCCACAAGGCGAACACCAGCGCAAACCCCAGGCTCGCCACCATCGTGACGTGCAATCCTGAAATCGACATCAAATGCACCGTGCCCGTCCGCCGAAAGGTTTCCCAATCGTCGTCATTGATCGCATCGTCGTCGCCGATGGCCAGCGCAAGCAACACTCCGGCATACGGTGCATCGCCGAGCACAGACTGGAAGCGCTCGCGCACAGCCTCGCGGACACGCTCGATCATATAGGACGGCCGATAAATCAACGGCGCCAATCTGGCATTGTCAGAGCTGGTCCGCAGATAGCCGGTGGCGCGGATGTTGCGCTCCAGCGCCCATTCCTCGAAATCGAAACCGTGGGGATTATAGGTGCCGTGAGGGCGTTTCAACCTGACGGTAAGCTGCCAGCGTTCGCCCGGACGGAACTCGCTTTGGGCATTTGCAGGTGCAGTCTCGCGATAGCCCGCAAAATAACGGGCGATGGAGATTCGCTGCGGCACTGTCGCATTCTCCGTTACAACGCGTTCCACATCGAATAGAAAACGCTCGCCGCGCTCCTGCAATTGCGGCAGGGAGGCCACCACGCCCACGACCTGAACATCCCTGCTTTCCCATTCCGACGGCAAGGCATCGGCTAATCGCAGATGTGCCACGCCGCTTGCCCACAAAAAGCCGGCAAGCAGGGAAACCAAAACGATGAATATACGGAAAAGCGCCGCATGCCGACGCAACAGGAAAGGCAAGCCGATCAGTACGAATGCCGCGAACCAGGCCGGCGACGGCAGCGTGGCCTGCTGTTGCAACAGCCACACTCCGAACACGAACGCGAGTATGGCGCTACGCATTCGCTGTCCGCCGGATCAGTCGAGCAGCAGATGGCCGTCTTCCAGCCGCAGAACACGCCCCAGCCGGTTGGCGAGCTCCATATCGTGCGTGACGACGACCAAACTGGTGCCGAGGTCACGATTCAGGTCCAGCATCAGGTCGAATACGCTGTGGGCGGTGTGGCGATCCAGATTGCCGGTCGGTTCGTCCGCCAGCACACATTGAGGATTGGTCACCAATGCGCGCGCCACCGCCGCCCGCTGACGCTCCCCGCCCGAAAGCTCGCCCGGCATATGCTGCATGCGCTTGCCCAGTCCGACTTTCCCGAGTATCGCCTCCGCCTGTTCCAGCGCTTCAGGGCGTGCCATCCGGCGTATCATCAGCGGCATCGCGACGTTTTCCAGCGCGGTGAATTCCGGCAGCAAATGGTGAAACTGATAAATGAAACCAAGCGAGCGATTGCGCAATTCGCCACGCTTCGACTCGCTGAGGCGAGCCAGGGGATTGCCGAGAATATCGACTTCGCCTTGCGACGGCGCATCCAGCCCGCCCAGCAAATGCAGCAAGGTGCTCTTGCCCGAGCCAGAAGCGCCGACGATGGCAACCTGTTCCCCTTGCGCGATGGAAAGGTCGATGCCGTTCAATACGGCAACCTCAAGCCCGGTATAGGTCTTGTGCAAATCGCGGCAGGCGACTACCGCAGTATTATTCATAGCGCAACGCCTCCGCCGGATTGGTTTTTGCCGCGCGCCAGCTCGGGTACAGCGTCGCCAGCAGGCTCAGCACCAGCGACATCGAAGTAATCATGGTGACGTCGCTCCATTGCAGTTCGGAAGGCAAATCGCTGATGTAGTACACGTCCTTGGCGAGGAACTGGATGCCAAACACATGCTCGATGAAGGGCACAACGGTTTCGATATTCAGCGCCAGCAGCACCCCGCCGATCACCCCCATCAAAGTACCGATTACGCCAATCAGCGCGCCCTGCACGATAAAAATGCGCATGATGCTGGGCTGACTCGCCCCCAGCGTGCGCAGGATGGCGATATCGGCGCGCTTGTCCGTCACCGCCATCACCAGCGTCGAAACGATATTGAATGCCGCCACCGCAACAATAAGAGTAAGAATCACGAACATCACGCGCTTTTCCATCTGCACCGCGCGGAAGAAATTGGCATGCTGTTCCGTCCAGTCGCTGATGTAATACGCTCCTTGCGATTCGAGCTTCAGCCCAAGATCGCGCGCAACCTGCGGCGCACGGTAAAGATCGTCGAGTTTGAGACGCAGGCCGGAAACCTTGTCGCCCATGCGGTACAGCGTCGCGGCATCCTGCAAGTGAATCAGCGCCAGCGCGGAATCGTATTCATACATGCCCACCTGAAAAATGCCCACCACGCGAAACTGCTTCAGGCGCGGCACCATGCCGGTTGGCGTGAACTGCCCTTGCGGCGCCATCACGACCACCTTGTCGCCGACGCCCACCCCGAGCGCCAGCGCCAGGTCGGCGCCTAGCACAATGCCGAAACCACCCGGCTTCAAGGCATCGAAACGGCCCGCGCGAATATGCTGGCCGATTTCGGCGACCTTGTCTTCCTGCTCCGGCAACACGCCGCGCACGATGGTGCCCTGCACTGCCTGCCCGAACGACAGCATGCCTTGCGCCATGATGTAGGGCGCACTGGCCTGCACCTCCGGCTGGCCGCGCACGAATTCCGCCACGCTCGGCCAATCGCTCAAAGCATTGTTCGCCCCGCTGATCTGCAAATGCGAGGCCACGCCCAGTATCCGCGAGCGCAGTTCGTGCTGGAAACCGTTCATCACCGACAGTACGACAATCAGCGCCGCGACGCCAAGCGCGATGCCGACCATACTGGTCATCGAAATAAACGAAATGAAATGATTGCGGCGCTTGGCGCGGGTATAGCGCAAGCCGATGAAGAGTTCGAAAGGCAAAGACATGGGAAGGAATTCTAGCAGGGTTGGCAACTCAATCTGCTAAAATCGCGCCTATGTTTACCGGAATCATACAGGCCGTGGGCCAAATAGAGCGCATCGCAACCGCGGGTGAGGATGCGCGCCTGGATATCGCCGTGGGCGATCTCGACATGAGCGACGTCGCGCTGGGCGACAGCATCGCGGTCAATGGGGTCTGCCTGACGGTGGTGAAATTCGACAACAACAGCTTTGAGGTACACGTCTCCAGGGAAACCCTGTCGTGCACGGTCGGGCTGGACACGAAAAAGCCGGTCAACCTGGAAAAGGCCATGCGCCTTGCCGACCGGCTCGGCGGCCATCTGGTGAGCGGGCATGTGGATGGCGTGGGGCAGGTGGTCAAGTTCGACCGGCTCGGCGACTGCATGCTGCTCGCGGTGCGCGCTCCGCATGCGATCTCGCGCTATATCGCGGCCAAGGGCTCGATTGCCGTCGATGGCGTCAGCCTGACGGTGAACAGTATCGAAGGCGATACTTTCAGCATCAACCTGATCCCTCATACTCTCGAAGTCACGACGCTTAATCAACTCGGCGTCGGCAGCCGTGTGAATCTCGAAATCGACCTGATTGCGCGCTACGTCGAGCGCATGGCGCAATGGAATACTGAGCCTGAGCTCGCATGATCAGCCCCATTCAGGAAATCATCGATGAGATTCGCAACGGCCGCATGGTCGTGCTGGTCGATGAGGAAGACCGCGAGAACGAAGGCGATCTGGTGCTGGCGGCGCAATTCGTGACGCCTGAGCACATCAACTTCATGGCGAAGCACGGCCGCGGACTGATTTGCCTGACATTGACCGAAGAACGCTGCCATCAGCTCAACCTGCCGCTGATGGTGCGCGAAAACGCTTCCGGCCTGGGCACCAATTTCACGATTTCCATCGAAGCCGCCACCGGAGTAACAACGGGCATCTCTGCCGCCGACCGCGCGCGCACCATCCAGGCGGCAGTGGCAAAGAACGCCGGGCCGGAGGATATCGTCAGCCCGGGACATATCTTCCCGCTGATGGCGCAGAATGGCGGCGTCCTCTCCCGCGCCGGCCATACCGAAGCCGGCTGCGACCTGGCTGCGCTGGCCGGTCTGGCTCCAACCGGGGTCATCTGCGAAATTCTCAAGGACGACGGCAGCATGGCCCGACTGCCGGACTTGATCGAGTTCGCGCAGGAACATAATCTCAAGATCGGCACCATCGCCGACTTGATCCACTACCGCAGCCAGAACGAGCGCCTGATCGAGCGCGCAGCAGAGCGGATGGTGCAGACGCCCTACGGCGCCATGCGTTTGATCGCCTACGCCGACAAAACTGCAAACGAAACGCATCTGGCGCTGGTCAAAGGTGAACCGGATACCGAAAAAGAAGTGCTGGTGCGGGTGCATGAGCCGCTTTCTATGCTCGACCTGCTCGATAACAGCAGCCGCAGCCACTCCTGGAATCTGCTTGATGCAATGCAGACGATTCAGCAGGCGGAATGCGGCGTGATGATCCTGTTGCGGCGCAACGAGAATGGCCGGCAACTCGTGGAGCGCATCCAGCAGGCGGATGAGCCGGTTCGATTCCGTCAGGATCTGCGCGATTACGGCATTGGATCGCAGATTTTGCTCGATCTCGGCGTCAGAAAAATGAAATTGTTGGCCATGCCGCGCAAAATGCCGAGCATGACCGGCTTTGAACTCGAAATCGTGGGCTATCTGGAACCCAAGTAAACATGATTGTGCGATAATCGGATCGTGGAAAACGTCAACCTTACCGGACACTTCCTCATCGCCATGCCCGCCATGGCCGATCCCTATTTTGCCAAATCGGTCACGTATGTCTGCGAACACAACGACCAGGGCGCAATGGGCATTGTCATCAACCGCCCCATCGACATGAATCTCAACGACCTGTTCCAGCAGATCAATCTCGAAGCACAGAGCGAACAACTCGGCCAGGAAACCGTGTATTTCGGCGGGCCGGTACACATCGATCGGGGTTTCGTGCTGCATCAACCTGTCGGACACTGGCAATCTTCGCTGGTGGTCAACGGCGATACCGCACTCACGACCTCCAAGGACATCCTGGAAGCCTGCGCAAGCGGCATCGGCCCGGAAAAAATGCTGGTCACGCTGGGTTACGCCGGCTGGGCGGCGGGCCAGCTGGAACAGGAAATTGCACAAAATGCCTGGTTGACCGTTCCTGCGGAAAACACGGTAATCTTCGACTTGCCCAGCGACCAGAGGCTGAATGCCGCAATGAACCTGCTCGGTCTCGACTTTGCCCGTCTTTCCGAAGACGCAGGGCACGCCTGATGCACGTGGCCGCACAAGCCGCTCACCCGACCCCACCCACTCAGGCAATCGGCACCATCCTCGCTTTCGATTTCGGCGAAAAACGCATTGGTGTAGCCGTGGGCGACACCCTGATGCGCATCGCACATCCTCTGCAAACCATTTCCGCCGAAAGCAACGACGTACGCTTCGCCGTGATCGGCAGTCTGATTGCAGAATGGCAGCCTGCGCAACTGGTGGTCGGCCTGCCGATGCATCTGGACGGAACCGAGCACGAGCTGACCCTGCTCTGCAAAAAATTCGCACGCCGGCTGGAAGGCCGCTTTCGCCTGCCGGTAGCCATGGTCGACGAACGCCTGAGTTCGGCTGAAGCCAGCCAGACGCTGAAACAGGCCGGCATCGGCGGCCGCAGGCAGAAACCCATGCTGGATCAGGTCGCGGCTCAACTTATTCTGCAACAATATCTGGATCACGATGCAACTGCCTGACGCCGAACCCTTGCTGGCAATGCTGGCGGAAAAAATCCGGCCGTTACTCGGCGGCCATGTCGCGCTGGTCGGCATCCATAGCGGAGGCGCCTGGATTGCCGAGCGTCTCCATGTGATGCTGAATGGCGAAGTGCCACACGGCACGCTCGATATCTCCTTCTACCGCGACGATTTCGAACAGCGCGGCCTGCATCCGCAGGTCAAACCTTCCCATATTCCTTTCGACGTCGAAGGTTGCCACATCATACTGATCGATGACGTGCTCTACACCGGCCGCACCATACGCGGCGCGATGAACGAGCTGTTCGATTACGGCCGCCCGGCCAAGATCACGCTGGCAGTACTGGTGGATCGCGGTGGACGCGAAATGCCGGTCGAAGCGCAAATCGTCGGCACCCATCTTGAACTGGCGCCGCAGCAAAGCCTGGAATTGCTGCGCGACGACGCAGGAAAATTCTCCTTCAAGCTGCACGAGAATGGCTAGGGCGTGTTCACATTAATTTCACGCCTGCGTTGTCAAGCCAACGCGATGGATGCAAGACGCGGAGCGCGGCGAATAGCCTCCCCATTCGCAAGCTTCGCAACGCCGCAGACGCGCGTTAGCTTGGCAACCCTTCGGGACGGGGGCGGTTTGGGCGCCCTCCTTTGTCGCAAGCCGCTTGAAGTGGCTTACAATTCTACGCGCCTTGCTTCGCGGATGGCATCCCAAACCGCCCTCGTCGCAGACGCGAAATTAATATGAACACGCCCTAACCATGCCCCAAAACCCGCAACTCAATAAAAACGGCGAGCTGCAGCACCTGTTGTCCATTGAAGGATTGTCCAAGGATATCTTGCGTCACATCCTGGATACCGCCGAATCCTTTACCGGCGTTTCCGAACGCGAGGTCAAGAAGGTCCCGCTGCTGCGCGGCAAGACGGTGTGCAATATCTTCTTCGAGAACAGCACGCGCACCCGCACGACGTTCGAAATTGCCGCCAAGCGATTATCCGCTGACGTGGTCAGCCTCAACGTCAACAGTTCGTCGCAATCCAAGGGGGAAACGATCCTCGATACGGTGGATAACCTGACGGCGATGCATGCCGACATGTTCGTGGTGCGCCACTCGCAATCCGGCGCGGCACACTTCATCGCCCGCCACGTGGCACCGCACATCCATGTGATCAACGCCGGCGACGGTCGCCATGCGCATCCCACGCAAGGTTTGCTGGACGTGTTCACCATCCGTCGCTACAAGCCGGACATGCATAACCTGCGCATCGCCATCGTCGGCGATCTCTTGCACTCTCGCGTGGCGCGTTCCGAAATTCATGCGCTGACGACGCTGGGCGTGCCTGAGGTCCGTGTAATTGCGCCCAAGACGCTGCTGCCGGAATGCGTGGATCGCATGGGGGTGCAGGTCTATCACGACATGCGCGAAGGATTGAAAGGCGTGGATGTGGTCATGATGCTGCGACTGCAAAACGAGCGCATGAGCGGAGCGCTGCTCTCCTCGGCGCAGGAGTACTTCAAATGCTATGGCCTGACCCAGGAAAAGCTGGCGCTGGCAAAACCCGACGCCATCGTGATGCATCCCGGGCCGATGAACCGCGGCGTCGAGATCGACTCCGCGGTCGCCGACGGCACACAATCCGTGATCCTGCCCCAAGTCACCTACGGCATTGCAGTACGCATGGCCGTGATGAGCATACTCGCCGGAAATACCGAATGAAAATCCATATCAAGAACGGTCGCCTGATCGACCCCAAAAACAATATCGATGCGATACAGGATCTGTTCATCGCTGCGGGCAGGGTAGTCGCCATCGGCAATCCGCCTGCCGATTTCCATGCCAACCAGACGCTGGATGCCAGCGGGCAGATCGTCTGCCCCGGCCTGGTCGACCTTTCCGCACGCTTGCGCGAACCGGGCTTCGAATACAAGGCCACGCTCGAAAGCGAACTGCGCGCGGCCGCGGCTGGCGGCATCACCAGCCTGGCCTGCCCGCCGGATACCGACCCGGTGCTGGACGAGCCGGGATTGGTGGAAATGCTCAAGCATCGCGCCAAGCTGCTCAATCTGGCGCACGTCTATCCGCTGGGTGCATTGACGCGCCAACTGGAAGGCAAGAACCTGACCGAAATGTGCGAGCTGACCGAAGCCGGATGCGTCGGATTTTCGCATGTCACGGCACCGCTGATCGATACGCAGGTAATGCGCCGGGCAATGCAGTACGCGAGCACCTTCGGTTTTACCGTCTGGTTGCACCCCGAAGACTCTTACCTTGCACGCAACGGCGTGGCGCATGATGGCGAAGTCGCCGCCCGGCTGGGCCTGACCGGCATTCCAGCCAGTGCCGAAACCATTGCGCTGGCAACGATCCTGGCACTGGCACAGGAAACCGGCGCGCGCGTTCATTTGTGCCGGATTTCCTCGCGCGACGGCCTGGAAATGCTGCGCAAGGCAAGACAGCAAGGCTTGCCGGTGAGTTGCGACATCGCAGCCAATCACCTGCACCTCACCGAACACGATATCGGCTTCTTCGATCCGCAATGCCACCTTAAACCGCCGCTACGCTCGCAGCGCGACCGAGACGCCTTGCGCCAAGGCTTGGCCGACGGCACGATCAATGCCATTTGTTCCGACCACACACCGGTGGATGACGATGCCAAGCTGGCGCCTTTCGCCGAAAGCGAACCGGGAGCAACCGGGCTGGAATTGCTGCTGCCGCTGACGCTTAAGTGGGCACAGGAAAGCGGCACGCCGCTGGTCGCCGCGCTGGCGCGCATCACCAGCGAACCCGCCGCACTGCTCGGCATCGATGCCGGACACCTCGGCGAGGGCGCATGCGCAGACGTTTGCGTGTTCGATGCGGAGGAATATTGGAAAGTGGATCGCCAGTCGCTACTGAGCCAAGGCAAAAATACGCCGTTCCTGGGACTGGAACTGGCCGGCAAGGTGCGCGCAACCATCGTCGCCGGGCATTTGGTGCATCAGGCCTGACACTCCGGGAAACAGGCGCCTGCTAGACCAGACTTCCTGGATGATCCAGCGGCGCCAGCCCTTGCTCGAGACCCAATAGCCCGAGCAGCTTGCGCGCATCGAAGGGCGCCTTCACTTTGATATCGTTATCAAAGTAACAGTAAATATCACGCGATTTCCTTTTTGGCGGATTGCGCTCAATGATCAGATGCGCATCCTTCGGCTGCTGCCCCCTGCTCCATGCAGTGATCCTGGCTGCCCAGTTTTTCAAAGCCTTATCCGTATATCCGCTCGCATATAACTCCTCCGCGCCATGCAGTCTCAAATACACGAAATCGGCGGTCACATCCTCGCGATACGGCCATTTTCCTGCCGTATCGGCAATTACAAGCGCGATCTTGTAATGCCGCAGCAAGTCGACAAACGTCTTGTCGACAAAGCTTTCGTTACGGATTTCAACGGCATGCCGCAAAGGTCGTTTTCTGTCGGTTTCAAGATAGGTGCGCTCCGCAGCACCTGCATGGTTTCGCCGTGAAAAAGCTGCCGCAGCCTCGGTATCGTGCGGCAGAAGCCTGAGAAAATTTTCGAAATTTTCCGGATTGAACCTGAAACTCGGCGGAAATTGCCAGAGGATGGGCCCCAGCTTTTCCTTCAGGTGAAATAGCCCGGATGCGAAGAAATTGGCGACGGCCGTTTCGACCTTATTGAGCCGCAGGATGTGCGTTACATACCGGTTCGCCTTGACGCTGAACACGAAATCCTCGGGCGTTTCGTCGTACCAGTGCATATAGCTCTCTGGCCGTTGCAGGCCATAAAACGAACCGTTGATTTCGATGGTAGGCAGCGCGCGGGAAGCGAATTCCAATTCGCGTTTTTGCGTCAAACCGGGCGGATAGAAGACCTTGCGCCACGGAGGGTAGCGCCAGCCTGAAATGCCAATGCGGATATTGCCGGACATGAGCGGAACTCCTGATGGTAAGCAGGATGGGGGCGCAGACTTGGCACTCGCACCTCCATCCGGTACGACAGGATCCCGGCTGGCGTAGTTCGGTTACACGATGCCGAGGTGATCCAGGCCTGCGGAAAGATCCTTGTCTTTCGACTCCCTGCCCTCCAGCTTGATCTTGAGGCGGATATCGTTCACCGAATCGGCGTTTCGCAACGCATCTTCGTAAGTGATCATGTCCGCCTCGTGCAAATCAAACAGTGCCTGGTCGAATGTCTGCATGCCCAGTTCGCGCGACTTCGCCATGATTTCCTTGATTTCGTGCACCTCGCCCTTGAAGATCAGGTCGGAGATCAGCGGCGAATTGATCATCACCTCCACCGCCGGCACGCGCCCCTTGCTTTCCTTTTTGGGAATCAGGCGTTGCGAAATAAAGGCCTTGGCATTCAGCGAAAGATCCATCAGCAATTGCTGACGGCGCTCTTCCGGGAAGAAATTGATGATGCGGTCCAGCGCCTGGTTGGTGCTGTTGGCGTGCAAGGTCGCAAGACACAAGTGGCCGGTTTCGGCAAAGGCGATGGCATAGTCCATGGTTTCGCGATCGCGGATTTCGCCGATCAGGATCACGTCCGGAGCCTGGCGCAGCGTGTTCTTCAGCGCGGCAAACCAGTTTTCGGTGTCCACGCCGACTTCGCGCTGGGTGACGATGCAGTTCCTGTGATCGTGCACGAATTCGATCGGGTCTTCGATGGTAATGATGTGGCCGTAGCTGTTTTCATTGCGATAGCCCACCATTGCGGCCAGCGAGGTCGATTTGCCGGAGCCGGTGGCGCCGACGAAAATCACGAGACCGCGCTTGGTCATCGCGATCTCCTTCAGCACATCCGGCAACCCGAGTTCCTCGAACTTGGGAATCTTGGTGGTAATCGTCCGGAACACCAGCCCGACCGAGCCGCGCTGGATGAATGCATTCACGCGGAAGCGCGCCACGTTGGGCAAACCAATCGCGAAATTGCACTCCTTGGTCGCATCGAATTCCGCCGCCTGTTTGTCGTTCATGATGGAACGCGCGATTTCCTTGCATTGCTGATTGGTCAGCGTCTGGTTCGTGACCGGAGTCACCTTGCCGTCAACCTTGAGCGCGGGCGGGAAACCGTTCGTGATGAACAGGTCGGAAGCATTCTTCGCCAGCATCATGCGCAACAAATCAAATACGAATTTTTCTGCCTGACCTTGATCCATGATTTATTTCTCCTGTTCCAAAAACCTCGCGGGCTTTCCGTTGTTAGAGGTTTCGGCTTATACAAACATATCTTTGTTGGTCGCCTTGGCTCTGGCCTCATCCCCTGCCACCAGATTGCGACGTACCAGTTCCATCAGGTTCTGGTCCAGCGTCTGCATACCGAGCGCCTGTCCGGTCTGGATGGACGAATACATCTGGGCAACCTTGTTTTCGCGAATCAGGTTACGAATCGCCGGCGTACCGATCATGATCTCGTGCGCCGCGATGCGGCCGTTGCCGTCCTTGGTCTTGAGCAGCGTCTGCGAAATAACGGCGCGCAGCGATTCGGAGAGCATGGAACGCACCATATCCTTCTCGGCAGCGGGGAACACGTCGACAATACGGTCGACGGTCTTCGCGGCGGAACTGGTGTGCAGCGTGCCGAACACCAGGTGCCCCGTTTCGGCGGCGGTCAGCGCCAGACGGATGGTTTCCAGGTCACGCATTTCGCCCACCAGGATCACGTCCGGGTCTTCGCGCAAGGCCGAACGCAACGCATTGGCGAACGACAGCGTATGCGGCCCGACTTCGCGCTGATTGATCAGGCAGCGCTTGGACTGGTGCACGAATTCGATCGGGTCTTCCACCGTCAGAATGTGGGCGTATTCGTTTTCATTGATGAAATCGACCATCGCCGCCAGCGTCGTCGATTTGCCAGAACCGGTCGGGCCGGTGACAAGCACGATCCCGCGGGGATACTGTGCAATGTCCTTGAAGATTGGCGGGGCGGCAAGCTGCTCCAGCGTCAGCACCTTGGATGGAATCGTCCGGAAGACGGCAGCAGCGCCGCGGTTCTGGTTGAACGCGTTGACGCGGAAACGCGCGAGGTTGGGAATTTCGAAGGAAAAGTCGCACTCCAGGTTTTCTTCGTAGAACTTGCGCTGGCCGTCGTTCATGATGTCGTACACCATGTCGTGCACCTGGCTGTGATCCATGGATGGCATGTTGATCTTGCGCACGTCGCCATGGACGCGGATCATCGGCGGCAAACCGGCGGAGAGGTGCAGGTCGGAAGCCTTGTTCTTGACCGAAAATGCCAGCAGATCGGAAACGTCCATCGAGATTCCCCTGATATAATTTTTAGTAATCGAATGGACGGATTATGACCTCAATCTCGGAACGCTTGCAAGCTGTAAAGTCGCGCCTCCGGCAGGCCGAAACCGAGGCCGGACGGGCTCCGGAATCGGTCACGCTGATTGCCGTCAGCAAAACGCAGCCGGCGGATGCAATCCGTGAAGCCCATGCTGCCGGACAATATGCTTTCGGCGAAAACTATCTGCAGGAATCGCTGGAAAAAATGGCTGCGCTCGCCGATCTGCCGCTGAAATGGCATTTCATCGGCCCGATCCAGAGCAACAAGACGCGTCCGATTGCCGAAAATTTTGCGTGGGTACACGGCGTGGACCGGCTGAAAATTGCACAGCGATTAAGCGATGCACGCCCCGCCGGCTTGCCGCCCCTCAATATTTGCATCGAGGTGAATGTTAGCGGAGAGGAAAGCAAGGGTGGAGTCGAACCGAATGAAGTGCAAGCGCTCGCCGATGCCATTGCGCAACTCCCGGGATTGAAATTGCGCGGGCTCATGGCCATCCCCGCGCCGACGAACGACATTGCTTTGCAACGCCAGCAGTTTAGAATGCTGCGGGAACTCCTGGAATCGCTGAAGCAACGCGGATTGGCGCTGGATACCCTATCGATGGGAATGTCGGAGGATTTTCCCGCGGCCATCGCGGAGGGTGCCACCATCGTGCGCATCGGCACGGCCATTTTTGGCCCGCGTATTAGAATTCAACCGCCAGGGAACCCAAAATAAACCTGCTCGGGATTGGCGTTTTGGCGGTTCAATCGATCATTAACGTAAGGCATACATGAAAATTTCATTTATCGGCGGCGGCAACATGGCCCGCGCGCTTATCGGCGGACTGATCGCACAGGGCTGGAAAGCCGCCGACATCGGTGTCATCGAACTCGACCCGGCTAGGCGGCAGCAACTCCAAGCCGACTTTGGCGTCGCGGTCAGCGACCAGTTGCCCAGCGTGGCAATCGCCGACATCGTGGTGCTGGCGGTCAAGCCACAGCAGTTGCGCGACATCGCCATCTTCCTCGGCAGCCTGCTGCGCCACCAATTGGTCGTTTCCATCGCCGCCGGCATCCGTAGCGGCGACTTGATCCGTTGGTTGGGCGGTTATGACGCGGTGATACGCGTCATGCCCAACACCCCGGCACAAATACGGTGCGGCGTTTCCGCAATGTTTGCGGCATCCGGTGCCAGCGAAGAACAACGCAGACAAGCGGAAAACATTCTTGCTGCAGTCGGCAGCACGGTATGGCTGGATGAAGAAGCGCAAATGGATGCCGTCACGGCCGTTTCGGGCAGCGGTCCCGCCTATGTGTTCTACTTCATCGAAGCCATGCAGCAAGCGGCGCTGGAGTTGGGCCTGTCGCCGCAACAGGCGCGCGACCTCAGCCTGCAAACCTTTCTCGGCGCCAGCCAGCTGGCGTTGCAAAGTACCGAAAGCCCCGACGTACTGCGGACACAAGTCACCTCCAAGGGCGGAACAACCGAGCGCGCGCTCCTCAGCATGGAAACCGCAGGTATAAAAAATGCTATTGTCCAGGCACTGCATGCCGCCGCCGAACGCTCCCGCGAAATGGGCGATCTGCTGGGAAAGGATTAAGGACTCGATATGTTCATGCAAGCCATGGAATTCCTGCTGGGAACGCTGCTCGGCCTGCTCACCCTGGCATTTCTGCTGCGTTGCTATTTGCAGCTTACCGGTGCGCCTTTTCACAACCCGCTGTCGCAGGCCATCGTTTCGCTGACCAATTTCGCCGTGCGCCCTGTGCGCCGCATTGTTCCCTCCATTGGCTGGCTAGATACCGCCTCGCTGCTGCTGGCACTGCTGACGCAACTTGCTTTTCAACTGTCCGTGCTGTGGCTGCACGATTTCCCTTTGCTGGTCGCGGATCCACAGGTATATCTCGCGCTGCTGGGGTTGGCTGTGCTGGGCATCCTGAAACTGACGCTGTATATCATTCTCTATGCCGTGATCCTGCAAGCGGTGCTGAGTTGGCTCAATCCGCATACGCCGATTGCGCCGGTACTGGATAGCCTGACACGCCCTTTTCTGGGTCCGTTGCGCCGTCGCATGCCTTACACTGCCGGGGTCGATCTGACGCCATTGATCGTGTTTATCCTGGTCGAACTGCTGCTGATGCTGCTGGTAGCACCGCTAGAGCAGCAATTGATGCAATTGTTCTGATGTCCGTCACCTGGTACCGCTTCAAGGAGGACGAACGCCTGCTGACGCTCGACCTCTACATCCAGCCGAATGCCAACCGTACGGAAGTGGCCGGCCTGCATGACGGCGCCTTGAAAATCAAGGTAGCCGCCCCTCCGGCCGACCACAAGGCCAACGATAAGTTATTGGACTTTCTAAGAAAATCATTTAAAGTCAGCAAAAATCAGGTGCAGTTGAAACATGGCGAGCACGCACGGCACAAAGTCGTCGAAATCGCCGATCCCCAGATATTGCCCGACACACTCTGGACACCGCAATGAGCAACACGCTCGAACAACAAATCAGCGATTATCAGCTATGGCGCGAGCAACTGGCCGGCGCCATCAACGATTATCGCGATTGGCTGGACCTTACCGGCGCTTCCGACGGGCTGCAGGATCTGCGGCTTTACGACATGGCGCAGGCCGTCAAGAACGACCGGCTGGTACTGGCCTTTGTCGCCGAATTCGCGCGCGGCAAGACCGAAACCATCAACGCGCTGTTCTTCTCGAATTTCAAATCACGCTTGCTGCCCAGCGACCCCGGTCGCACCACGATGTGCCCGACCGAGATTTTCTGGGACGATAACGAAGAGCCCTACATCAAACTGCTGCCGATCGAGACGCGAAAACGCGACGACGGCCTCGTTTATCTGAAATCGACCCCGGCGGAATGGAGCAAGCTGCGGCTGGATACCACCTCAGCTGAGACGATGAAAGAAGCTCTGCAGGTACTGGTCGCGCAAAAGGAAGTCACACTGGACGAGGCACGGGCGCTCGGACTCTGGGACGACCAGGACGTCGGCATGGTAAATTCGCTCAAAACCAGGGGCAAGGTCGATGTGCCGGTATGGCGTCACGCCCTCATCAATTACCCGCATCCGCTGCTGAAAAGCGGCCTGGTGATTCTGGATACTCCCGGCCTCAATACACTTGGCACCGAACCGGAACTCACCATCAGCATCATCCCGAACGCCCATGCGGTGATTTTCCTGCTCGCGACCGACACCGGCGTCACCAAGTCGGATATGGAAATCTGGACCAAATTCATCCGCGAGCGCACCAGCCGGAAACTGGCGGTATTGAACAAAATCGACATCCTCTGGGATGACATGAAAAGCGAAGCCGAAATCAATGCGATGATCCAGTCGCAAGTGGTCTCAACCGCGCGTCAACTGGCATTGCCTCCGGCCGATGTATTCGCCATTTCGGCACAGAAAGCATTGGTGGCGCGGGTAAAAAACGATACCGAACTGCTGAAAAGAAGCGGTATCGAGCGCGTGGAAGACGTGCTTGCGCGCAGCGTGGTAGGCGCCAAGCACGACATACTGCGCAAAACTGTCGTCACCGAAACGGGCAACATGGTCAAAGCCTCGCGCAAGACCATGCAACAACGTCTCGCCGGAGTGCGCGCCCAACAGGCCGAACTGGATTCCTTGCGCGGGCAGAATCTCAGCGTGGTGGAAAGCATGCTGTCCAAGGTCGCTACCGACCGCAAACTGTATGAAGAATCCGTGCGCACCTTCAACGACGCCAATCAGCGCATCATGCAGCAAGGCGAAGTGATCATGCAGCAGCTCAGCCTGACGCAACTCGACAGGATGCTGGAAAAAAGCCAGAAGAAAATCGGCGACAGCTGGACAACGCACGGCCTCAACCAGGGCATGAAGAGCCTGATCAAGGAAACGGGCGAAATGGCGGAAAAAATCAGCCGCCAGGCGCAGGAGCTCTCGAACATGGGCGAATCCCTGTACCTGCTGTTCCACACCCAGCATGGTTTCGAACAACTGCGCCCGCAGCCGCTCGACATGACGGAATTTCATCAAGGCATGCTGGCGTTACAGACGCGCGCCGATGAGTTTTGTGCCGATCCCGTGAACGTGATGACCGAAAAACACTTTCTGGTGCGTAAATTCTTCTACACACTGGTCATGGAAGTGCGCAAGGAATTCGAAAAAGCCAAACACGATACCGGCAATTGGTTCAAAGGTTTGCTGGCGCCGCTCAAGCTGCAAATTTCGGAGCATAAGGCACAACTGGACAAGCGCACCGAATCGCTGATGGCAATCCATGAGAATCAAGCGTCGCTGCAAAAGAACATCGACGAGGTTAATGCGCATTTGGCTGGGTTGCAGGCCCAGAGCGCGACGCTGGACCAGATTCTGTTGCGGCTGATGAAAGCTGCGCAAAACTCGGTTGCGTCCCCTGCCGCCTCGCCAATCGAGAATACTACTGCCGGCGGCCCGACGCTGGCGCCGCTCACGACCTGAAGATATGTAGGGCGGATGAGCCCGCTGCTGTATGTACTTCCCATGCTCCGTAGCGCAGGCGTCCTCGCCTGCGCTACGGAATCTACATCAATACGATATCGAACGCTTCCTGTGCGTACTGGCTTTCCACCTGCAATGAAATCGGCTTGCCGATGAAATCGGACAGCTGCGCCAGGCTTTGCGATTCCTCGTCCAGGAACAGATCGATCACGCTTTCCGAAGCCAGCACGCGGTATTCACGCGCATTGAACTGCCGGGCTTCGCGCACCAGTTCTCGCAGGATTTCGTAGCATACCGTCTGGGCCGTCTTGATCTCGCCGCGCCCCTGGCATGACGAACAAGGCTCGCACAGGATATGCGCCAGGCTCTCGCGGGTGCGCTTGCGAGTCATCTCGACCAGTCCCAATCCGGAAAAGCCATGTATCGTCGAACGCACGCGGTCTCTGGAAACCGCCTTGCGCAACTCATCCAGCACGGCCGCGCGGTGGGCTTCCTCCTCCATATCGATGAAGTCGATGATGATGATGCCACCCAGGTTACGAAGCCGCAGTTGGCGTGCGATGGCCTGGGCCGCTTCCAGATTGGTCTTGAAGATGGTGTCGGCCAGGGTGCGGCCGCCGACGAATCCGCCGGTGTTCACATCCACCGTCGTCAACGCTTCCGTCTGATCGAAAATCAGGTAACCACCGGATTTCAGCTCAACCTTGCGCGACAAGGCCTTTTCGATTTCCTGCTCCACGCTGTTCATGTCGAACAGGGGACGCTCGCCCGAATAGCGTTCGATACGTTCCACCACACCGGTGGCGTAGCTTTGCGCAAAATCCATCATTTTCTGATGCGTTTCGCGAGAATCCACCAGAATGCGGTCGGTATTCTCATTCACCACATCGCGCAGCACGCGCATTGGCAGCGTCAGATCCTGGTAAACCAATGACCCGCGCGATACCTCTCCGTTAGATGCCTGGATATTGGCCCAGACTTTGTGCAGGTACTCCAGGTCGGCCAGCAGCTCATCGTCGCTGGCACTTTCCGCCAGGGTGCGAATGATGTAACCGCCCACGCGCTTTTCCGGCAGCAAGCGCAACAGTCTGTCCCGCAGGGCATCGCGCTCCGCTTCATCTTCAATGCGCTGCGATACGCCGATATGCTCCTGCTGCGGAAGATACACGAGAAAGCGCCCGGCAATGCTGATCTGCGTGGTCAAGCGCGCACCCTTGCTGCCGATGGGCTCCTTGATTACCTGCACCATTACCGTCTGGCCTTCGTGCAGCAACTCCTGGATCGGCTTCTCTGCATTGATCTCGTACTCCAGGATATCCGCAATGTGCAGAAACGCCGCACGCGACAGCCCGATTTCGATAAAAGCCGACTGCATGCCCGGCAATACGCGGCACACCTTGCCTTTGTAGACATTGCCTACCAACCCGAGCGAACTGGTACGCTCGATATGCAGTTCCTGCACCACGCCCTGCTCCATGATGGCGACACGGGTTTCCTGGGGGGTGACATTAATCAGTATTTCTTCGCTCACGGGAGGACGGCTCCAAATTGTTTGAGCAATTGCGCGGTTTCATAAACAGGCAGGCCCATCACTCCCGAATAACTGCCTTCGATGCGGCGGATGAATGTCCCGGCCAAGCCCTGGATGCCATAGCTTCCGGCCTTGTCGCGCGGTTCGCCGGAAGCGATATACGCGGCGATATCGGTATCGCTTAACGGAGCCAGCTCAACTTGCGTGCTGGATAACGCAACCACCACGCGATCGCGGTCGGCGACCGCAACCGCCGTATGCACCACATGCCAGCGGTCGGACATGCGCCGCAGCATCGCGGCAGCATCCGCGTCGTCTTCTGGCTTGCCGATGATCATGCCGTCGATGCAGACCGTGGTATCCGCGGCCAGCACGGGCAGCACAGGCAGATCCTGCTCGATGAGGCGTTGCACGCAGACGGAGGCTTTTTCCTTCGCGAGTCGCATCACGTAATGCTCCGGCGCCTCGTCGGGGAGCACGGATTCATCGACATCCGACGGCAGGACATCGAAACCGATGCCGATCTGGCCGAGCAGCTCGCCGCGACGGGGCGAACGGGAAGCCAGATAGATTTTGAAATTCATGGGAAAGGCTCTATTTAGAAGTTAGCGCTGCAAATCGGACTCGACCGCATCGCGCTTTGATTTACCAACCAGCAACTCGACCAGGGTGAGGGCAAAATCCATGGCCGTACCCGGGCCTTTGGATGTCACGATGCGCCCATCCACCACGACGCGATCATTCATGTAGGTGTGACTGCCGGGCATGGCGTCCAGAACACCCGGGAAACTGGTGGCCTTCTTGCCCTGCAGCAAGTTGGCAGCGTGCAACGCCATGGGAGCCGCACAAATTGCAGCGATATATTTGCCTTCAGCCGCCGCTTTTTGCAACGAAGCAATGACACGTTTGTCATTCTTGAGATGCTCGGAACCGGGCATGCCTCCGGGCAGGACAATCATGTCGAATTCATTTTCAAGTGCGTCGTCCAGTGTCGCATCCGGCAACAGCACCGTACCGCGACTGGCGCGAACCGGCCCGGTCTCCAGACCGGCCGTAATGACTTGGATACCGGCGCGGCGTAAAATGTCGATGACCGTCACCGCTTCCAACTCTTCGCATCCTTGCGCAAGCGGAATCAATACCTTCGTCATGGCTTGTCTCCTTGTCGTGGGATGAGGCAAGGATACTAACCCATTCAATAAGGGCCATCAAATGGACGAGTGGAGCCATCTCTTCAAAGTCGGCATTGCCTTGTTTGCCATCGTCAACCCGATAGGCACGGTGCCGATTTTCGTCACCGCGACCGAGGGCTGGTCGGCCATCGACCGTGCCCGTACCGTACGCATCATCGCCTTGACAGTTTTCACGGTACTGACCGTCGCAATTTTCGTTGGCGACCGCATACTGGAGTTTTTCGGCATCAGCATCCCTTCTTTCCAGGTCGGCGGCGGCATTCTGCTGCTGCTGATGGCGATTTCCATGATGCACGGCAAAGCCCTCAGCGACAGGCAGACAGTAGAAGAAGCGCAGGCATCCATCGACCGCGAAGCGGTGGCCATCGTTCCGCTCAGTATCCCTTTGCTGGCCGGTCCGGGGGCCATCAGCAGCATCATCATTACCGCCGAGCAAAGCGGCGGCTTCTGGGGGCATCTGGCGCTGGCGTTACCCGTGCTGGTCGTTGCAGCATCGGTATGGGCAATCCTTGGCTTGTCGATGGCCATTGCCAACCGCCTCGGCGCTGTCGGCATCATCATCGTCACCCGGCTGATGGGCCTGATTCTGGCCGCAATGGCCATCGAGTTCATGACGCAAGGCCTGGGGAGTCTGTTCCCGGGGTGGCGAACCTAGTAGAATTGCCTGTTTTTCGCGATTCTAAGCTTATGATCTGGAAACCCAACGTCACCGTGGCCGCCGTCATCGAACAGGACGGCAGGTTTCTGCTCGTCGAAGAGGAAACGGCCGAAGGGATATTGTTCAACCAGCCCGCCGGCCACCTTGAAGAAGGTGAAACCCTGCTCGAGGCCGTCGTGCGTGAAGCCCGGGAAGAAACCGCTTATCGCTTCAAGCCAACGGAACTGCTGGGCGTTTATCATTGGAAACACCCGAAAAAGGATATTACCTATTTGCGCTTCGCATTTACCGGTGAAATCGTAGGGCATGATCCGCTGCAGGCATTGGATACCGGCATCATCCGCGCTTGCTGGCTGAGCCCTGACGACATCCGTGCCGGCAAGGACAAGCACCGCAGCCCGCAGGTGCTGACCTGCATTGAAGATTATCTGGCCGGGCAACGTTTTCCATTATCGGTACTCACCCATTTATGAAGAAAAAAGTCATTGTCGGCATGTCCGGCGGCGTGGATTCCTCCGTCACAGCCCTGCTACTCAAGGAACAAGGCTATGAGGTCGTCGGCCTGTTCATGAAAAACTGGGAAGACGACGACACCGACGAATATTGCCCTGCCAAGCAGGATCTGATCGATGCGGTAGCCGTGGCCGATCGCTTGGGCATCGAAATCGAAGCAGTCAATTTCAGCAAGGAATACAAGGAAAAGGTTTTCAACGGCTTCCTGGATGAATACCGCGCCGGCCGCACACCCAACCCGGATATTTTCTGTAATTCCGAGATCAAGTTCCGTGCATTCCTCGATCATGCGATGGGCATGGGCGCCGATCTGATCGCGACCGGCCACTACGCCCAGGTACGCGAGGTCGACGGCCTGTTTCAACTTCTGAAAGCCGAGGACGGCAGCAAGGATCAAAGCTATTTCCTCTACCGCCTGAATCAGTCCCAGCTTTCCAAGACGCTGTTTCCGCTGGGCGGCCTATACAAGCGCGAAGTACGCGAAATCGCGCGCAAGGCCGGACTCGCCACCAGTGAGAAGAAAGATTCGACCGGCATCTGCTTCATCGGCGAACGCCCGTTCCGCGAATTCCTGCAACGTTATTTGCCCACCGAACCCGGCGAAATGCGCACCCCGGAAGGTAAAATCGTCGGCCGTCACAGCGGATTGATGTATTACACGCTCGGCCAACGCCAGGGCTTGGGTATCGGCGGATCGAAGGACGGTGATGGTACGCCGTGGTTTGTCGCCGGCAAGGATATGACGAACAACGTTCTGACGGTGGTACAGGGCCACGATCATCCGCTGCTTTTCAGTGACGGCCTGCAAGCGGAGCAAATGCACTGGATCGCAGGCTCCGAGCCTCGCACGCACTGGGTTTATGCCGCCAAGACGCGCTACCGGCAACCGGATGCGCCATGCGAAATCGATGCGATAACCGGCGAAAATTGCGAGATTCGTTTCGGGCTGCCGCAGTGGGCCGTGACGCCGGGGCAGTCGGTGGTGGTGTATGAAAGCCGGGTATGTCTGGGCGGTGGGATTATCACGGCGCCAGCAGCTTACTAAAGAAATGTATTCCGGGACTGCCGCAGACAGATCCCGGAATTCGGAATACGCGAACTAACGGGCAGCCTGATCGACGCAAGTCGCCTCAGCAAGATGTCAATTATGCAGCTGGCGGGGCACTATCCCTGAATGAAGGGCGCGCCATCATTTGCTCATAGAGTTGCGCAAGATTCGGGTACTGCTCACGCCAGCCGAGTTCCGGCATACGCAGATCGAGATATCCCAGCACGCAGCCCGTGGCAATATCCGCCAGCGTAAAACGGTCGCCGGCAGTCCATTTTTCCTCGCCCATGTCCTCGGACATCACGCGCAGACCGCGTGTCACTTTCAGTATCTGGCGTTCAATAATGCTCTCATCCTGCTTCTCGGGCGGACGTCGCTTTTCCATCACCGCGGCCACGGCAGCATCGCACACCCCGTCCGCCAGTGCTTCCCAGCGACGTACCAAGGCACGATGACTATTGTCCTGCGGAATCAGCCGCGCGACCGGTGTCTTGTGATCCAGATAATCGACAATCACCACGGAATCGTAGTAGCTGGTGCCGTCGTCAAGCACCAGCGTAGGCACCTTGCCCAGCGGGTTATAGGCGGGCACGGGTGAATCGGGAGCAGCCAGTGAAGGCACTGTCACCAGTTCGCATTCGATATGTTTTTCAGCAAGTACCACACGGACCTTGCGGGCATATGGGCTGGTAGGAGTAATAAAAAGCTTCATTCTGCCTATGTAAAAACAAGAAGTGGAAAGGCATTATAATGCAATAACATGCATGCACACATGCGTGCCAATCCCGAATAATGGTCTCGTCTGGAAATGCCCATGCTGCCTCCCATTGCTGAAATCGAACGTCAAGTGCGCCTCGCATTGGAGGAAGATATCGGCTCAGGCGACGTCACGGCACAACTGATTCCCGCCGGCCAGACTGCAACCGCCAGGATCATCAGCCGCGAAGATGCAGTTCTTTGCGGCAGCGCATGGTTCGAGGCTTGCTTTCGTCTCGTGGATAGCGGCATCAGCATCGTCTGGCATGCGCATGAAGGCGAGCGTATCCGACCCAACCAGCTCCTGTGCGAAATTCACGGCAATGCCAGGGCCTTGCTGACTGCAGAACGCTGCGCACTCAATTTCCTGCAGGCATTATCAGGCGTCGCGACCGTCACCCGGATATACGCTGACGCAATTGCCGGCACTGCCGCCTCGGTGATGGATACCCGCAAGACCCTGCCCGGCCTGCGCCTCGCCCAGAAATACGCCGTCACGGTGGGTGGCGGAAAAAACCAGCGTATCGGCCTCTACGACGGCATCCTTATCAAGGAAAACCACATCGCCGCGGCCGGCGGCATTACCCCGGCATTGAAAGCAGCCCAGGCGACCGCGGATGTACCCATCCAGATTGAAGTCGAATCCATGGAAGAGTTGCAAACTGCGCTTGATGCAGGCGCCAGATTGATCCTGCTGGATAACTTCACTCCCGACCAGATGCGTACCGCAGTCGCCATCAACAGCGGCCGCGCCGAACTTGAAGCATCGGGCAACATTACGCTTACCAATATCCGCGAAATCGCCGAAACCGGTGTGCAGCGCATCTCCGTCGGCAGCCTGACCAAGCATGTGAGGGCGGTAGATCTTTCAATGCGTATCGAGACCACACCATGACCAAGGAAAACTGCATATCGCACTTCCGGCACCTCCGTCAAACGCCTCCGTCACAGCATCATACAAATAGCCTTGACCAATCCACCGCGAAACGCTACTGTTCTAGGTTTCGCAACAATTTCCACAACTGATTGAATTTATGCAATTGACCGGCGCTGAAATCGTCATCCGCTGCCTGCAGGAAGAGAACGTCAAGTTCCTTTTTGGCTACCCTGGCGGAGCGGTTCTTAACATTTACGACGAGATTTTCAAACAGGACAAATTCAAGCACGTCCTGGTGCGCCATGAGCAGGCAGCGGTTCATGCAGCCGACGCCTATGCGCGCGCCACCGGCGAGGTCGGCGTCGCGCTGGTCACATCCGGCCCGGGCGCAACCAATGCCGTCACAGGCATTGCGACGGCGTACATGGATTCGATCCCCATGGTAGTCCTCTCCGGCCAGGTGCCGACGCCGGCCATTGGCATGGACGCCTTCCAGGAAGTCGACATGGTGGGCATCACCCGCCCCTGCGTGAAGCACAACTTCCTTGTGAGAAACATCGACGAGCTCGCGAGCACGATCAAAAAGGCGTTCTACATCGCCGCCAGCGGCCGGCCCGGCCCGGTAGTCGTGGACATCCCCAAGGATGTGACCGCCCATGTCGGCGAATTCGTTTATCCCGAATCCGTGCAGATGCGTTCGTACAACCCGGTACTCAAGGGTCATTCCGGACAGATCAAGAAAGCGCTCAAGCTCCTGCTGGAAGCCAAGCGACCGATGATCTACGCCGGCGGCGGTGTGGTTCTGGGCGATGCCGCAGAACCGCTGACCAAACTGGTGCGCCAACTCGGTTTCCCGATCACCAATACCCTGATGGGCTTGGGCGGATACCCTGCAACCGACAAGCAATTCGTTGGCATGCTGGGCATGCACGGCACGCTGGAGGCCAACATGGCCATGCAGGAATGCGATGTGCTGCTCGCCGTTGGCGCTCGTTTCGACGACCGCGTGATCGGCAACCCGGCGCACTTCTTCCAGAACCCGCGCACGATTATCCACATCGACGTGGACCCATCCTCGATTTCCAAGCGCGTGAAGGTGGATGTGCCCATCGTCGGCGACGTCAAGTCGGTGCTGGCGGACATGCTGCAATTGCTGGACGAAACCGAAAAGCCGCACAACGCCGAGCCGCTCAAGGCATGGTGGCAGAAAATCGAAGACTGGCGCGGTAAAAACTGCCTGAAGTACGCGACCTCGAGCGACATCATCAAGCCGCAGTATGTGATCGAAAAGCTGTGGGAAGCCACCAAGGGCGATGCCTTCGTGACCTCCGATGTCGGCCAACACCAGATGTGGGCGGCGCAATACTACAAATTCGACAAGCCGCGCCGCTGGCTGAACTCCGGCGGCCTCGGCACGATGGGTGTCGGCCTGCCTTACGCAATGGGCGCGCAGTTCGCGTTCCCGGACGCGCAAGTTGCCTGCATCACGGGCGAAGGCAGCATCCAGATGAATATCCAGGAGCTCTCCACCTGCAAGCAGTTTCATCTGCCGATCAAGGTCATCCTGCTCAACAACCGTTACCTCGGCATGGTGCGTCAGTGGCAGGAGTTCTTCTACGAGAACCGCTATTCGGAATCCTACGTGGATGCGCTGCCTGACTTCGTCAAGCTGGCGGAATCCTACGGTCATGTCGGCATGCGTATCGAAAAGCCGGGCGACGTTGAAAGCGCGCTGAAGGAAGCATTCGGCCCCAGCAACAAGGAACGCTTCGTATTTATGGACTTCATCACGGACCAGAAGGAAAACGTGTTCCCGATGGTGCCGAACGGCAAAGGCCTGTCTGAAATTATCCTGGCGGAGGACCTGTAATGCGTCATATCGTCTCCCTCCTGATGGAAAACGAAGCCGGCGCGCTCTCCCGCGTGGCGGGCCTGTTCTCGGCGCGTGCCTACAACATCGAATCGCTGACTGTCGCGCCGACTGAGGACGAAACCCTGTCGCGCATGACCATCGTCACCTCCGGTTCCGACGAAGTCATCGAGCAGATCATCAAGCAACTCAACAAGCTGATCGATGTAGTCAAGGTGCTGGACCTCAGCGACGGCCGCCATATCGAGCGCGAACTGATGCTGGTCAAAGTCAAGGCAACCGGCATCTTCCGCGAGGAAATGAAGCGCATGAGCGATATCTTCCGCGGTCGCATCATCGATGTGGCCGACGGCAGCTATACCATCGAGCTGACCGGCTCCGGCTCCAAGCTGGATGCCTTCCTCGAAGCCATCGATAAAACCGCCATCCTGGAAACGGTACGCACCGGCGCCTCGGGCATCGGGCGCGGCGACCGCATTCTGAAAGTTTAAACACCACGCTGAATGCGCGAAGAAGCGAGCACGGAGCAACGCAGCAGATGCCTTTCGCAGCCATTCAGCACAAAAGAATTTAGTTGAAAGGGAAAAAATGAAAGTCTATTACGATAAAGATGCCGACCTGTCCTTGATCAAGGGCAAGCAAGTCACCATCGTCGGCTACGGCTCCCAAGGCCACGCACACGCACAAAACCTGAAGGACTCCGGCGTCAACGTCACCGTTGCGTTGCGCAAGGGCGGCGCTTCCTGGGCCAAGGCCGAGACCGCAGGTCACAAGGTTGTCGAAATCGACGACGCGGTGAAGAGCGCCGACGTCGTCATGATCCTGCTGCCGGACGAAACCATGCCGCAGGTCTACCACGCCGACATCGAAAAGAACCTGAAGGCCGGTGCCGCCCTGGCATTCGCTCACGGTTTCAATATTCACTACAACCAGATCGTACCGCCGGCCAACGTCGACGTGATCATGGTTGCCCCCAAGGGCCCCGGCCATACCGTGCGTTCCGAATACCTCAAGGGTGGCGGCGTTCCTTCCCTGATCGCCGTGTACCAGGATGCATCCGGCAAGGCCAAGGATATCGCGCTCTCCTACGCAGCGGCCAACGGCGGCACCAAGGGCGGCGTGATCGAAACCAACTTCCGTGAAGAAACTGAAACCGACCTGTTCGGCGAACAAGCCGTACTGTGCGGCGGCGCCGTGGAACTGGTCAAGGCTGGCTTTGAAACGCTGGTTGAAGCCGGCTATGCACCTGAAATGGCCTACTTCGAATGCCTGCACGAACTGAAGCTGATCGTCGACCTGATGTACGAAGGCGGCATCGCCAACATGAACTACTCCATCTCCAATAACGCGGAATATGGCGAGTACGTGACCGGCCCCGAAGTTATCAACGAAGAATCGCGCTACGCGATGCGCCAGGCTCTGAAACGCATCCAGAGCGGCGAATACGCAAAGATGTTCATTCTGGAAGGCAAGACCAACTATCCGGAAATGACCGCACGTCGCCGTCTGAACGCAGCCCATCCGATCGAACAGGTCGGCGGCCAATTGCGCGGAATGATGCCGTGGATTGCCAAGAACAAGCTGGTCGACCAAAGCAAGAACTAAGTTTTTCCTGAATAAAACGGGGCGCGGCAGTCTTCATGCCCTGCCCCGTTTTTGTTTCTAGCGACCGCATTGATTAAGGACCCATTTTGAGCAACAACTATCCCCACCCCATCATCGCCCGCGAAGGCTGGCCTTTTCTTGCCGCCGCTTTTGCGATTTCCATCGCCGCGACTTTCTGGTGCGCCTACTGGTCGATCCCGCTGTGGGTAATTACCTTATTCATCCTGCAATTCTTCCGCGACCCGCCACGCCAGTTGCCGGATCAGGCAAACGCCGTCATTTCTCCGGCAGATGGCCGCATCGTTGCTGTCGGCAAAGCTTACGATGAATACCTGCAACGCGATACGCTCAAGATCAGCGTGTTCATGAATGTATTCAACGTCCACTCCAACCGCAGTCCAGTCAACGGCACAGTAGAAAAGCGCTGGTACCACGAAGGCAAGTTCTTCAATGCCGCGCTGGACAAGGCATCCCTGGAAAACGAGCGAAACGCGCTGTGGATCAAGACGACGGATGGACAGGATGTGACTTGCGTGCAGATTGCCGGGCTGATCGCCCGCCGCATTCTATGCTACGTTGATGCCGGAAGCGCCTTATCGAAAGGCCAACGCTACGGATTCATCCGCTTCGGCTCGCGCGTCGACGTCTATTTGCCGACAACAGCGACTCCCAAAGTGACCTTGGGCGAAAAAGTCAGCGCCGGCGAAACAATACTCGCGGAAATTTGAATACGGATTTTCAAATAGAAAACCGGATACGGTAATCACCGTATCCGGTTATTCAGGAAGCGCGCAGCAACTCTTCGGACGACTTGCCGGAATGCGGGCCCTTATCGGCACCGAGATGCGTGACCAACTCATTGAGCGCTTGCTTGTAAACCTCGCGCTTGAACTCGATCACCCCTTCCAGCGGCACCCAGTAATCACTCCACCGCCAGGCATCGAACTCCGGATGCGAACTCGCACGCAACGAAACATCCGTATCACGCCCGACCAGTCGCAGCAAAAACCAGATCTGCTTCTGCCCTTTGTAACTCCCACGCCACTCGCGCTTGACCCAATGGGAAGGCACGTCATAACGCAGCCAGTCACGTGTACGCCCTAATATGCGCACATGCTGAGGCAGCAAGCCCACCTCTTCCGTCAACTCGCGATACATCGCCTGCTCCGGCGTCTCCCCATGTTTGATGCCGCCTTGCGGGAATTGCCAAGAATGCTCGCGGATGCGCTTGCCCCAAAAAACCTTGTTGTGGGCATTACAGATGATGATGCCCACGTTAGGCCGATATCCGTCACGGTCTATCATGGCATTAGAAACCCTAATTGAATGCTTCTATTTTTTCACATTTCCCACTATACGGAAAGCTTGGGCTTCCTAAACTTGCCGTTATTTGCGCCAGCATTCCGCAGGATATTTATCCGGATCAGGGTTCGCAGGTGTGACATCCTTGTACATTGGATTAAGGGTCAGCGTTGTACATGAAACGCCGTATTGCTTGTCCTGCTGCTGGCTAGACAAGGCACTCGCAGTAATATAGTACCAAGCCGTGCCGCCAACCGTGGATGGCGTAATAGTGAAATCGTAGTAATTTGTATCGAGATTCGGCGGGGAAGTCCAAATGTTAGCTTCCGTTCCATAAGTGGAATTGTTCGCGCGCCATTTTTCTTGCCTCAGTTGTAAGTCGAGCATCGTAGACAATGCCTCGGTCCGACGACTCTTTCGGACGGAATCCTGATAGGCCGGCAAGGCAATTGTTGCCAATACGCCAACAATCACGATGACAATCATCAATTCGATCAACGTGAATCCGCTAAACTTTGTTTTCATAATTCTTTCCTCCGTTTTTTGGAAGCATATCGTTTTCCCGAAACCTTGCGTTTAACCCGGCCAATATTGCGGACAAACGGTAAATACCCTGCGACAAGCGGTACTATTCGTGACTTAAGCCAGCAATATAATGCAACTGAGGAACAGAGTCATGCGAATATCTGCCAAAAATTCAAACTTAGGATTCACGCTCATCGAGCTGATGATCGTAATTGTCATTGCCGCTATTCTGTTGGCTTTAGCGATACCGGCATTTCGGGACATAATTGACAGAAACCGGCTCAAAGGTGCAACCGAAACCATTTATTCGGGCATGCAATTCGCAAAGTCGGAAGCTATCAAGCGAAATGTGCCGGTACGGGTCAATTTCACCACCAGCAATGGCGGTGCTACTTGGTGCTATGGTTTGATTGAAAACGCGGATTGCGATTGCAGTGATGATGTACCGCTTTGTCAGATCGACGGCATCAAAAAAGTGGTACCTGGATCAAGTGATTATCCAGGTACCGTTGTAACACCTTCGGCGAACTTTAGCTTCGACAATGTTCGTGGCACGGTCAATTCGGGTAATGTTCAAATCGTCTCCGCACAGGGAAAACAAACCAGAGTAGTCATGTCCGGGTTGGGAAGAGCCCGAATTTGCTCTCCTTCTGGCACGGCTAACGTTCCGGGATACTCATCGCCATGCCCATAATCAGGATTAAAAGTAGTCAGTCCGGCCTAACCTTAATCGAGCTAATGGTCGCTATCACGTTGGGTATTTTTGTGCTCAGTGGGCTCGTCTATATTATTTCATCCTCTATCAAAACCAACACCGAAACATTACGATCGACCCAGTTGAATCAAGAGCTCCGTGGCACGCTGCATTTGATTATTCGTGATTTGCGACGCGCCGGAGGGTTGAACGACGCTTCCGATGCCATCACATTTTCTACCTCCCATGGATTGACCCTGAGTGCAGCATCGGGAACCGGCATCACAATCACAACAAGCCCTGCCGCACAATTTGACGATTGGGTAGTTGCTGGCGTGGTCATTAAAACCGCTTCGCTGGATATTATTACCGGCGACATTACCAATTCCTGCATCACTGTAACCAATCGGAATTCCAACACCCAGCTCACGGGCAACAATACTGCCTGTCCCGGTGATGCATCTGCGACCGCATTCCCTTCAACCACCGTAGGTGCGTCAAGTTGGATTTTCGAAAATGCTTTCACCACCAAGGATATTGTCACCGATGCCGCCAATGCGATAGACACTACCTATACCTGCATGATTTTTGGTTACGACAAAGATAAGGACAACGTAGCCGATAGCAATGAAAACTACGGCTACCGTTATGACAATACCGAACAGGCGGTTGAAACTTGGCAATCGGGGACCGTCGCCTGTAATGATGGCATCTGGGCCAACGTGACGGATGAAGCCACTGTCGATATTACGAGCTTCCTTATCACCCGCCTGACCCCGATAGGTGCCAGCGTACTTGAATACAAGATCAGTATTTCCGGTCGACTACAAGCACATCCGGAATACTCGCGAACAGTTGAGGACGTTGTACGCGTGAGAAATGACCCCGTTCTGTAAGCTGACTCATGATGAAGCGAGATTCGACATGGCGACCCAAATCTTTTCGACAAGAATGACGAGCGCTAAATGGCAGCAAGGAGCCGTGACGCTGCCCGTTGCGCTCATTTTGCTGGTACTGCTGACACTGGTTACAGTTTTTGCGGCACAAGTGGGAGTACTTGAAACCCGGACTTCAGCCAATAAACAACGGGCGGAAGAATCCTTCGCTGCGGCCGAAGCGTTATCCCAGCAAGCGATTCGCTTCATTGAATATAATCAGACTCACGTTGTATCGACCGGCACGAATGGCTGGTTGAATGCCGCCAGCGCGGTAAAGTGGGAAGTATGCTCGGCATCCGACCCATTAGCGGATGAATTGCCATGCGCCGATGAAACCACCCCGGGCCTTTGGATGATAGTTAAAAACGTCCCGGTCATTTCCTTGGATACATCGTGCGTGGACAAGGATAGTGATGACAATAGCGCTAATGGCGTAGACAACATTCCCAACGGCCTGTGCGATTCAGACACCACGAAATTTTCTGCCGCTAGCGGCAAGCAACTCTATGTGCATCTAATGACCCGGTGCCGGAATGCTAACAATGACAATAGTTGCGACGACACCCCTGCGCAACCTAATGATTACCCGATCATGACGATTGTGGCTGGCGGTGAATCCGGCGATGAATCGGGCAAAAGCTATGTGACAGAATCGGTGTTTTTTTATGAATCCGGCTCCGATCCAAGCTCCTTCCCAGCCCCATTAGTGGCTGCAGGCAATGTAACGGGCAGCGGTAATTTCAATATTGTCGTCAACCCGGATATCGGCATAAGTTCCCCAGACACGGTAGGCTCCAACAAACTAGCTGTTTGGGCCGAAGGCAACGTCACTGTCGGCTCATCCTCAGCCACCTGCTTCGAAGGCGAACCTGGTGTCAATGGGTTTCTGACAAGTGCAACCGGCACCAGCACTACCCATGCGAGTGTCGATGCGTATGTTCCCAGTAATACGCAAGTACATATCATCCAGAATTATTACGATAACGGGGAGTCGCTCTATTTGTGCAGAAACTGCACCTGCCCCAGCTCTGCCGCGAATGGGGCCATCAGCACGCCAAGCTCTACGGAGGAAGACGATATACTCGACCAGGACAGCGATTCTGGCCGTTGGCTGGATACAGCCTTCCCGGACGATGTATTTATGATGATCTTCGGTGTACCGGAAGAGCGCTATGAAACCATTAAGCAGGCTGCCGCCCGTGCAGGACATTTACATGCTGATTGCTCTTCCCTCAGCACAGCGTCCGAAGGTCTCTACTGGATCGAAGGCGAATGTCTGCGCACGGCTTCCGATGGCGATATCGGCTCCCCCAGCAAGCCTGTCCTTATCGTTGTGGAAGGCAATGTCGAAATTCGATCGAATATATACATCTGGGGAGTATTTTTTGCATTCAGCCCCACCCATGCAACGCTTGACGTCAGTCTCAATGGTTCTCCTACTTTCTATGGAGCACTTATTTCCAATACCAATATCAACATGAGCAGCGGGACCTACAAACAGCGCTACATTCCAAATCTGTTCGAAGCGTTGAGCGACACAACCGGCGGCAAAGGTTACGCTCGCCTTCCCGGTAGCTGGAGAGACTATTGATGAGGAATATAACCATGCGCGCTTATAGCCCAATCCCGGCCTTACAAAAAGGGTTCGCCCTTCTTGAGGTCCTCATTACGGTAGTTATTCTGTCTGTCGCGCTACTATCCTTGGGCGGGCTGCATGCTGCCATCATCAAAAGTGCAGATCAGGCTAAAGTAAGAGGCATTGCCACCAGCCTAGCGCAGGCGAAAATTGATGACCTTCGTTCGTATGGTCTTATCGGCACCGACAGTAGTTTTGATTTCGATTCGATCAACAGCAGCACTGCCGGAAACGCAGGAGACACTTTGCCTACGGATACGGTC
The DNA here is from genome assembly GCF_001645185.1 of Methylobacillus sp. MM3. GTDB lineage: Bacteria > Pseudomonadota > Gammaproteobacteria > Burkholderiales > Methylophilaceae > MM2. The sequence continues at coordinate 13,148 of NZ_LXTQ01000058.1, read as the reverse complement.
ACATTCAATCGTAACTGGTATATATATTCGCTCTACTATTGCAACGATAACGGCGTGCCTACAAGTTCCAATTGTGCCACCCCCAAAACTTCTCCTGATGCGAAACTGATCGAAGTGACGGTTTTCTGGACCGATAGGGAAGGCACTACACAGAATGTTGCCCTCCAATCCATCATTGCACCTTCGGACTCTTATGCCGCTACTGGCGCATTGCAGCCCGATCTCACCGGCGGGCCTCAAAAAATCAAGAACCCGGCTTACTCCGATGCTAATGACGACATCTCCCATGACTTGGGTTCCGTACTAAAGCGCGTTAGCCAGCCCGTCCCCGATACCAACCGCGGCAACAACGACACCACCTCGAATACTATTACCAGCTTCAAGGAAAACTACTTCAACACCTCCAACCAGCTGATCGGCGAAAATGAATTTGTGACCGTGAATTGCTACTGCAATCAGCTGGGTGCCCCGGCCAACACGACCGACTCTCCCTTCGGCCTTGAGCCGACAGTGCTATCCAGCAGCTCCAATAAATTCATTGCAGGCAGCGTCAACACCAGCAAACGTCGAGGGGAAAGAAAAACAACCGGGGATTTCAACGATCAGCCCTTGATCTGCAATGTTTGTTGTCGAGATCACCACGAGGATTCTACCCAAGTACGAAAATTCGACCCTTTCCGGCCAAGCTCGGATATTAATGCTTCAATTCGTAGCGATCATAACCACTATGCGCCAGCAAGTAATACCGCGACAACGGCGAATACGACCAATGATCTCTATGCAGAAGCATGTCGCATGGCATGGGTGGATGGCCGGCTACGGGTATTGGAAGACTGGCGCCTGGAAAGCCTGCAAATCCTGCCGCCGAATTATTTTAACGACCCCGACAATCCTAGCAATACCACAACGTACACCAATTACATATCGGCATTCGTCACACAATTTGTAATGTCATTGACCGATGCTTATCCCGGCACCATGCCGGACAGGGCTACCCTGCTAACATCCAACACCAGCCGCACCATCGTCGGAGATGCTACGATTTCAGGCGTTGCCACGGCCCTGGCTGCCTTGCCGTCATCATGGACCATGCTCGCCTCTCCGGAAAACCTGACCGTGCGAGGCATCTATATCGACTACATGGATCGTGACCAGATCAACATCATCCGTTGCAAGATGGATCCTGCCAATGCGTTATTGACCGGCGGTACGCATTCGTCATGCAGCGGTTACGAAATCACCGAAAAGGAAGAATATCTCTACCTCATTCCATTCCATGATGTAAATCTCACAAAACTCGCTACGTGGACTAGCAGCAACGGAACCAATATTACCGTGACCAGTGATGCATTGCTGAACTCGACGGAATCGACGTTCTCGCGCGGAAAAATCACCGGCGTCACCGCCAATACACGGGCTGGCATTACCGCCAGCATCAGCACCAGCAACTCAGGGTTGACCGTTACCGAAGCCATAGATCCCGATGACAGTTCAAGTACCTCAAACCCAATATCGGATTGCCTGCCTGTTACCTATGGAACTTCAGCTGCTTCAAATCCTTGCAATGCAGTTAATGCGACCAAAGTACAAGGAACCATTACCGTCGCAAATAATCGCGGCCTCAATCCCAATGACGTTTACATTACAGTCAAGGACGAAAGCGGTAACAATCTCTGTACTACAACACCAAGCTCGACTGGTGCATACGATACAAGCGCTTGCGGTGCATTGCTGACTGGGGCAACCAGCCTCCAGCTTTACTTCTGGCATTACTCCACCGCCAGCAAAGACAACTGTGCAGATTTTGGCAGCACTACGCATACCAGCTTTTCCTGGAATGCGGACAGCGTTGTGTGTAGCGGCGCATCGTGCACCAGCACCAACTACTTCAATACTGGCGGCTCACAAGGTGAATACACACAGGTTGTATTTAGCGGCTTGACGCCGAACGGGAACACTACCTTCAACATGCAAATTCAAGGGGACAGTGGCGCCTGCGAGTCGAACTGAGTCGCCTTGAATGTCAGGCCGTGATAATCAATGCGGCTGGTTTAGCTTGAGTTCGCTTCGACAAGTCATAACCTGTCGAAGCTCCGGCTGACACCATTAAGTCAAGGACGGCTGTCGAATCGATATAGCATCAAGCCTATCTACAAAAGGAAGTGCTCAAGCAACGATTCGATAAGATTTTTCAATCGTAGTCGTCAAGTGTTGATCGCACAAGAAATGGCACGGACATGTCCTTCTTAATCCATGAACCCAGCTGTCGTATAATCTACAAGGATTGTTCTGGAACTGGTCGTCAACTATTACCAGCTCTACTGCGTTGAAGACATATCTTCCGGGTTCCTTTTTACAATGTCCTCCAGCATCCTCCTAATCACATTCTTCTTTTTCAGTCTGGTCGCGCCAGCTGTCGGCGCACCGGCGCTTGCCTACATCACAAACCAAGGCAACGATACGGTTTCTGTAGTCGACCTGGAGTCCAGCAAAATCATTGCCCAGATTCCGGTCGGCACAAAACCGGTAGGTGTTGCAGTTTCCCCACAGGCAAGACGCGTATTCATTACGAATGTAGAAAGCGGCAACGTAAGCGTTATCGACACTGAGACGAACAAGGTCCTTACGCAAATTCCCGCTGGCGTCAGTCCGGTGGGCATTACCACGAAAGCCGATGGATCGACGTTCTATGTTGCGGACTGGTTTAGCAACCGCATTCTGGTGATCGATGCTATTTCCGGAAAGCAACTACGAGCAATTGAAATCAGCAAGGCACCAGCCGGGCTGATGCTTTCCAGGGATGAAAAAGTCCTTTATGTCGCTAATCGTGACAGCAACGATGTCGCGTTTATAGATACCTCTACAGGCGCGATACTCAGCCGCATTCCGGTCGGCACGCACCCATTCGGCATTGCACTCTCGCCGGATGGCACACGCCTCTACTCAGTCAATGTTTGGTCGAATAATGTATCGGTCATCGATACCGCGAGTCGCAAAGTGGTTGCCACGATACCGGTCGGCGATCACCCCTACTGCGCAGCGCTAAATGCCGATGGCAGCCGCCTCTATGTCAGCAATACTCAAGCGGATACCCTGTCGGTAATCGATACGGCCAATTTCAGGACGATTGCCACCATGGATGTCGGCGCCACGCCCGAAGGTGTGGGATATTCCGCAGAACGCAACCAAGTCTACGTTGCGAGTTGGATGGAGAACGAAGTGACCGTTGTGGATGCTGCGACCAACAAGGTAGTGGCCCATATTCCTACCGGCAAGGAAAGCCGTGCATTCGGACCATTTATTCTCGAAAATCGGTAAGCCAAACTACCGCATAAAACGTTACAATTTTGAGTTGCCCTTCCTGATTAAGGAGTTTATGCATGAAAAAGCTGGTCCCTATCCTCTTCGCTTTGCTATTGCCTTTCGCCGCCTCCGCCCATGGCCCCAGTCCACAGAAAGTAACGGAAACCATCACCATCAAGGCGCCTCCGGCGAAGGTTTGGGCATTGCTGAGTGACTTCAATGGCATGCCGAAATGGCATCCGGCGGTGAAGGCCAGCAAAGTCGAAAAGAAGGGCGCCGATACCTTCCGCACCCTGACGCTCAAGGACGGCGGGACAATCTACGAACGCCTCAAGGACAAAAACGATGCCAGCATGCGCTTGAAATATGAAATCGTCCAAGGCGTGCTGCCGGTCAGCGATTACTACGCAACTATCACAGTCAAGCCTGGTGCGAATGCCAACGAATCCACGGTTGAATGGATGGCGCGCTTCTATCGCAAATACAAACTCAACCCACCCATTCCGGCCGGGCAGGATGACGAATCCGCCGTCAAGGCCGTCAAAGGCGTGTTCCAACCGGGACTCGCCAATCTTAAAAAAGTCGCGGAAAGCGGCAAGTAATTACCAATTTTTAACCAGGAGAAATCTGCATGAAAAAAACCCTAGCCCTTCTGGCCGCACTTTTGCTGCCTTTCGCTGCCGCCGCGCATGGCCCCACCCCGCTCAAGTCAGTTGAGACCGTTACCATCAAGGCTCCTGCCGCCAAGGTATGGGCATTAGTAAGCGACTTCGGCGCAATGGAAAAATGGCACCCGGCCGTCAAATCGACCAAGATTGAACAAAAAGGCGGTGAAACCTTCCGCACCCTGACCCTGCAAGACGGCGGCACGATCCTCGAAAGACTGAAAGGCAAGGATGATGCCGATATGCAGATCAAGTATGAAATCGTCGAAGGCGTAGTGCCAGTCAGCGGCTACAACTCCAAGATTACCGTCAAGGATGCCGGCAACGGCGAAACCAAGGTAGAGTGGTTCGGTCGCTACTATCGCAAGTACGTTCTGAACCCCCCCATTCCGGCTGGTGAAGACGATGAATCGGCCAAGAAGGCAATCGATGGCATCTACCAATCCGGTCTGGCCAACCTTAAGAAGGTTGCCGAAGGCAAGTAATTTGCCATTTTTTGGCGCACGGGTGACAATTTATGTCGCTCGTGCGGCTTTGATTTCTAAGCCCACCTCCGATTTCCGTATTGAACTTCATAAATAATTTTAATATTCAGTAGCTTAATAAGCATAATTAAGGTTGGCATTTAACTTGCTAATTAGAATTGCCGCAAATGAAAGGCCTTTCATTTACGTTATTTAAACTTTGCAAAGGGGCACAAAATGATTAAGAAAGCACAACAGGGTTTCACCCTGATCGAACTGATGATTGTGGTAGCAATCGTTGGCATTCTTGCCGCGCTGGCGTTGCCGGCCTATCAAGATTACATCGTACGCTCAAAGGTTTCCGAAGGTCTGGCACGCGGTGCAGAAGCGAAGACTTCGGTCGCCGAATTTTTCTCTGCCAACGCGCGCTTTCCAACCAATACCAGCAGTGCAGGGTTCAATTCTGCCGCTTCGGGTTATACCCGGTCGGTGAAATGGGTTAACACAGCCGGCAGCGAGAAAATTGAAATTACCCTAGCCTCCAGCATCTCCTCAAACAACACATCGTATGGGCTGATACTGGATGTCTTGGGTACAACGAATGGTATCGTTACATGGAAATGTCAGGCAGTGGACACTGCCGACTCTGCTGCTGTGTTGCCATCGAAATACACTCCCGGTAGCTGCCGTTAATACCGATTGACCAAAAACCCCGGGCAACCGGGGTTTTTATTTCATATGAAACGCAAGTTAGGCATATCCTGGTTAGTATTCTTCCTAGCCTTAGCAATATTCGCCATCTATGCTCCGGGCCTCAGCGGTGGATTTATCTTTGATGATTATCCGCATATTGTCGATAACAGCGCCCTAAAGATATCATCGTTATCGATCTCGGAACTCTGGCATGCATCCCTTTCCTCTAACGCCGGCCCACTCAAGCGACCCGTCGCCATGTTCACACTGGCACTCAACCGCCACTACTCTGAACTCGCCCCCTTCAGCTACAAGTTGGTGAATGTCCTCATTCATATAGCTGCAGCATTTTTTGTCTTTCTAGCTGCCCTTTTCATAGAAAGACGCGTCACCGGTCACTCTTCCAACAGCCATAAAGCCGCCATTGTTGCGCTATGCACAATGGCGATCTGGGGGCTGCATCCCTACAATCTCACCAGTGTGCTCTACGTGGTCCAGCGGATGACCAGCCTTGCCGGGCTGTTCACGTTCATCGCGCTGGCCATTTACCTATATTGCAGGCCGCGACTGGCACACCATGTGAAATACGCATGGATCATGCTCACTGGCGTCATATTGGCAGGGGCTTTGGCAATATTCTCGAAGGAGTCTGCGCTGCTCCTCCCCGTACATTTGGCTATCATCGAGTTTACGATCTTCCGAGACGCGGAAGGTACGCCAAGGTTATGGATGAAGGGGAGGAAGGTGCTTCTCCTACTTGGGATGACTGTCGCGACAATATGGCTAGCTTCTCACCTCAGCACCGCCAATTGGACTCAGCAATACTCAAATCGCGACTACAGCATGCAAGAACGGGTGCTGACCGAGTCGCGGATACTCTGGACCTACTTGGGGCAGGCACTGCTACCCGACATCACGAAAATGGGCCTATTTCTCGACGATTACCCCATTTCCACCAGCCTGCTAAACCCGATCACCACACTGATCGCAGTCATGGCCCACGCCGGCCTAATTGCATTAGCCTTGTTACGCATCAAAAAGTGGCCGGTCTTCAGCTTCGCGGTGTTGTGGTTCTATGGCTCGCACCTGCTTGAATCCACCATTTTCTCCTTGGAATTGATGTTCGAACATCGCAACTACATTGCGATGTTCGGTCCCATTTATGCCATCAGCCATTACCTGCTGCACTTGGAGCCGCATGGCAAGCTGAAGCACGCGCCTACGATGTTTGCCATCGGATTTGCGCTAGTGTGCGCGCTCTCCACCTCGGTACGGGCCTCCTACTTCGGCGACACGCTGCTATATGCAGAATACGAAGCGCGGCATCACCCGGAATCAACGAGGGCTAACTTCTACGCTGGCAGAACATTGACCCAACTCATGCAATACGACCCGGCCAATGAGGATTTTTATTTCAGCAGGGCAAAGCACTACTATGAAACTTCCGCCCGTGTAGACATTACGCCCGAGCCGCTTATTGCTGCAATTCAGACCTATGTAATCAGCAATGAACCTGTACCTAAAAGCCTACTTGCTGAGTTATCTCGCCGCTTGGCCACATCCCCGCCCGGGAACAATGGCTATTACATTTTCAAGGGCATCTTGGAAATAGCCAGAGTTGGCTACCCAAAAAAAGTATCGAAGGATCAGCTCGTCGGCCTGTACGAGAGCGCCCTCAGCAATAATCGACTGAAGGGAGACAATCGCGGACATGCCCTGATTTCGTATGCCTTGCTGCATTGCAATATTTTCGGCACTTGCGCCATCGGCATAGAATCCGCGGAAAACGCGATAAAAGCCGCGCCCGCCTATACGGAATTCCAAGTGATACTCGCCAGCCTTTACTACATGATAGGGCAAGCGGAGCGCGGGAGCGAGTGGGTAGCCAAGGCCGAGGAGCAGGACAAACTGGGCTATCACTCCGAAACCTTGAAAGCACTAAAACTTGGCGCGACTGTGCACTGGGGACCAACACCCAGAGAATCCGCTATACAATCCACCCATCACAAATAGACACGACCCCAGCGCCGTCGAACACCTCCAATGACATTAAGCATCATTATCCCCGCCAAGAACGAGCATTACGGTTTATCGCTCATCCTGCCAAAACTGAAGAGCCGATATCCCGAAGCGGAAATCCTGGTGGTTGATGATGGATCGGGAGATGCTACAGCAAGAACTGCGGCCGAATTGGGAACCAAAGTATTGCGGCAACCATACTCCAAAGGCAACGGCGCCGCGATCAAAACCGGCGCTCGCACCGCGAGTGGCGACATCCTTATATTCATGGATGCCGACGGTCAGCATCAGCCGGAAGACATTCCACGTCTACTGGAAAAACTTGACGAAGGCTACGATATGGTGGTGGGCGCGCGCAGCCGACAATCCCAAGCCGGCCTCCACCGCGCTACAGCGAACGGATTATATAATCGTCTGGCCAGCTGGATGGTGGGGCATAGGGTTGAAGATCTGACATCCGGCTTCCGCGCTGTGCGTGCGAGCAAATTCAAACAATTTCTGTACCTGCTACCGAATGGTTTTTCCTATCCTACCACCATCACCATGAGCTTCTTCCGGGCGGGGCATTCGGTAACATATGTCGCCGTGCATGCCCCGAAACGCATCGGCAAAAGCCACCTTCGCATATTCAGGGATGGCGTAAGATTCTTGGTTATCATCTTCAAGATCTGCACGCTGTATTCCCCGCTCAAGCTGTTCTTCCCGATCAGTGCGGGATTCTTTGCAACGGGCATGGGGTATTACCTGTATACCTTTATCACCATGCACCGCTTCACCAACATGTCTGCGTTGCTTTTCGCAACTGCCGCCCTAGTCTTTCTGATGGGATTGATCTCGGAGCAGATCACGGCGCTAATGTTCAAGGACTCCTGAAGGCGGATTTATGCAACCCATGCAACACCCTCGCCTGCATTGCATTCTTGGTACACGCGCCCAGATCATCAAGATGGCACCAGTGATACGCATTTTGGAAAAATCGAACACACCGCTCAACATCGTCATGACCGGACAGCACAAGAACACCGTTGACACGCTGTTCAGCGATTTTGGCATACGTTCAAAACCCACTTATGTTTACGACGGCCAGGAAATTAGCGGCATAGCCAAAATGCTAATCTGGATGCCCAGGATTGTCTGGCGGATGGTATATGACGCAGAGATGTTTTTCCCTGGCAAGCAAGGCATCGTTCTGGTACACGGGGATACGGTATCCACCTTAGCTGGCGCTTTGGTTGGCAAAGTTCTGGGTATGAAAGTCGCCCACATCGAATCCGGGCTGCGCTCGTTCAATATCCTGCACCCATTCCCTGAAGAACTCACGCGCCTCGCAGTATTCCGCCTGAGCGACATCGCCTTCTGTCCCGGTGCGTGGGCGATGGATAACATGCAAAATTACGGCTGCAAACGCGTCGATACCGGCACGAATACCATTGTCGATGCGGTCAGGCTAGTCATGGAACAGTTCCGAACTGCCACAGACCATGGCAGCTATGGAGTGGTATCCATACATCGCTTCGAAAACATTTTCCGCAAAAAGCGGCTGCTGCAAATCATCGAGATGCTGGAATACGCCGCGGAGAAGTCCAGGTTGATATTCGTTCTGCACCCCGCCACAGAAAAACGCCTCAAGCACACCGGTCTATACGAGCGGCTGCATGGCAACCCCAGCATAGAACTGCACCCGCGCATGGGCTACGCCGAATTCATCCAGCTCATCATGGCCGCACGCTTCGTGGTCACGGACGGCGGCAGCAACCAGGAAGAGCTCTCCCTGACGGACATCCCCGTCTACCTAATGCGCAAAGCTACGGAACGGCAGGAAGGGCTGGGGAAGAACATCGTGCTCGGCAATTACGACCTCGCAGCATTCAGAATATTCATCCAGCAAGCGTCGCGAAGACCGTCGACATCGAGCATGCATATCGAAAACGAAGGTTCTCCCGTGCGCGTGATATGCGACACGCTCACCATGGAAGCTAGTCCGGGCCCCACGCCAGTTCTCCGATAACGAAATGAGCGCGTCTTCACACATTCATAAGCTCGCCGCGCTGCTCACGGCCGCGGACCGCAGGCAGCTCTGCTGGCTGAGCCTCGCCCTTTTCGTCAGCTCGCTACTGGAGGCATTCGGCATTGGCTTGATCTTTCCGATTGTGCTCGCCGCTCTCTCGCCGGAACGCCTGGTCGCGATGTTTCCCGCCGCAGCTTCGCTGCTCGGTCCGCTCGTGGCCCCAGATGCACGCGGCGAGCTGCTGATGCCGCTACTCGGCCTGCTGCTCGCCTTCTTTTTCGCCAAGAATATCTTCATCACGGCGATCTCCTACTGGCGCAGCAAGTTCGTATTCGATTGCCGGACACATGTTTCACAGCGCCTGTTCCAGACCTACCTGCGCCAGCCCTACACCTTCCATCTGCAGAGAAACACGGCTGAACTCGCTCACAACATCTCGCAGGAAACGATTACCTTCGCGTTCGAGGTTCTCGCGCCGACGGTATTCCTGCTGTCTGAAACCCTGGTGGCAATGGCGATCCTAGGCGTTCTGTTCCTGATCCAGCCTGCGGGAACGCTCATCGTGATCGCCCTATTTGGCTTGGCCGCCTTGCTCGCCCACATCAGCCTGCACGAAACCCTGGCACGCTGGGGCAAGGCGCGCCAGCACCACGTGATGAGGCGCATCTTTCACATGCAGCAGGCGCTGCAGGGCATCAAGGAAATCAAGGCGTACGGGCGCGAAGACCGATTCGCATCACGCTTCAACGAGCATGACGCGGCCGCCTCGCGCTTCTACAAAATGCAGGATTTCTTCGCCCAATTGCCGCGGGTGTGGCTGGAACTGTTCGCAGTGACGGGCATACTCGGCATCGTCTGGGTACTCGATCGGCAGGCGACTCTCGACGACCTGCTGCCCACGCTGGGAATATTCGTCGGCGCCGCGTTCCGCATGTTCCCTTCCGTGAACCGCATGTTCTCGGCTATGCAGCAGCTAAGGCTAGGCCAAGCCACCGTGGACACCCTTTACCGGGAACTGACAACCCTCGAACCCTCCAGCGAAACCGCCCCACTTGGGCTGGCCGCACCGCTACGGCTAGCGCACGGAATCCGCTTCGAAGACGTCGCCTTCCGCTACCCCAACACATCCATGGACATTGTTCACGGCATCACCTTCAGCATCCCCCAAGGCAGCTTCGTCGCCATCATCGGCAGCTCGGGCAGCGGCAAGAGCACGCTGCTCGACCTGCTGCTGGGTCTGCTCACCCCGCGCACGGGCCACATCCTGGCCGACGGCCGCAACATCCAGCAGCAGGTGCGAGCATGGCAGGACGGCATCGGCTATGTTGCGCAATCCACCTACCTGACCGACGACAGCATCGCTGCGAACATTGCGTTCGGCATCCCTCCGGATCGGGTCGACATGGGTAGGGTGCGCCGCTCCGTGGAGTTGGCGCACCTGCGCACTTGGCTCGCGGAACTGCCCGAAGGCCTGAATACCTTCGTGGGCGAGCGCGGGGTCGCTATATCCGGTGGCCAGAAGCAGCGCATTGGCATCGCACGTGCGCTCTACCACTCGCCCGAAGTCCTGATCCTGGACGAGGCGACCTCGGCACTAGACAGTGAAACTGAGCGTGGCATACTGAGCGAGCTCATGGCATTGCGCGGAAACAATACGGTGATTTTCGTTACCCACCGCAAAACGCTGCTCGAATACTGCGACCGGGTCTACAACGTCAAGGACGGAAGGATCACGGAAATACCGAGTGTCACGCCGCACCCTGAGGCCTAGCATCCCCATGAAAATCCACGGCCAGCGCCTGCTCATCGTCGAGACCATCACCTGGAAGCCGCATATCGAAACGGCGATGGAAATCGCACTCTGTGCGCAGGATAACGGACAGGAGGTCCGTTATCTGAACATCCGGTGCGGGCTGACAGTGGTGGAAGACCGGCTGCCGGTGCACACCCTATACGACCTGCCCAGAAAGCGCATCGGCCGCGCGCGCAAACTGCTGGCCAAGCGTGGCGTCCAGATGCCGGATGGCAGCATATCGGCGGATCACCGCCGACGGCGGTCCGCGCAGGCGGTACGCATGCTGGCCGGTTGCACCACTTTGGAAGATGTCACCCGCCTGAGTCTGGAGGAATTCCCCGACATCGGCTGGGGTGTAGCCAGTTCGGCGATCTCCATGTTGCGCGACCCCTACGTTACACCGTTGCGCCACCGTCGCCTGCTGGTGAATCTGCTGGCCGCATCGCTGCTCGTGTTCGACAAGACCATCGAGGCAATCCGCGACCTGCAGCCTGAAGTCGTGGTGCTTTTCAATGGAAGGTTTGCAACCACTCGTGCCGTGCAACGCGCGGCGGATAGCTGCGGCGTACGCTGGACTGCACATGAACGTGGATGCGACAAGAATCACTACTGGTTGGCAACCGGCCAGATACATAATCCGGAATACTTTCAGAAATGCATCAGGGAAGCGTGGTCGCCGGACAAGCAACAGGCGGGGCACGACTTCTACAGGCACCGGAGGGGCCGTATCGAGCGTGATTGGCATTCGTACACTTCGTCGCAGACAAGCGGCAGGCTGCCCGCGCAGCTGCGCGATGACCGAAGGCGATGGATCGTCTATTTCTCGTCCTCCGAGGACGAATACGCCGCGATCGGCGACACATATTTCAATCCGTCATTTCCTACCCAGGGAGATGCGATCCGCGCCCTCGCGGAAACGGTGAATGCCATGCCCGGCTATGCGTTGTGCGTGCGCGTGCATCCGCACATCGCAAGAAAGAGCGAGAAAGAGCAGGAATACTGGCGGAGCCTGCAACTGCCAGGCAACCTCGTTGTCGGCCCGGACGAGGATATCGACTCATATGCTTTACTGGAACACGCGCATGCAGTATGCACGTATGGCTCCACCGTCGGAGTCGAGGCCACCTACTGGGGCAAACCGTCGATGCTGCTGGGGCGTGCCATTTACGACGTACTCGACGTCTGTTGCTGCCCGACCAGCCGAGAGGATATCCGGTCCTTCCTCGAGAACCCTACCGTCTTCCCCATCGAGGGGGCCTTAATGTACGGAGCCTTCAGCGAGAGCTTCGGCATCCCATACCGTTACTATCAGGCAGAAAACCTTCACCGTGGCAGGATACTCGGCGTCGACCTTGATGACGGGTTCGACACTCGCATCCTGCGCAGTCTGGCCAGGCTGTTCCGCATTCGCCGTTTCCAAAACGCCGCCGTCACATAGCCGCCAGACTGCACGATAGACCAATGCGTATCCTGTTTCTTAGCAAGCGCCAGTACATGGGCAAGGATCTTCTAGACGACCGCTACGGCCGTTTCTACGAACTGCCTGAGCAACTCGCCGCTCGCGGTCACACGGTCATGGGCTGCTGCCTGGCTTACCACCGCCGGAAAAAAAACAGTGTCGTACCCACCCTAATCACTCCCACCGGCGTTACGTGGCACGCCTACGACCTGCGCCACGGCGGCCTGCTGAACCCGCTGCGCTACCATCGCGAAATGCTGCTGCATATCCGGGAATTTCGCCCCGACGTCATCGTCGCCTGCTCGGACGCTTTCCATGTCATCTACGCCAGATGGCTGGGTTCCAGGCATCACGTGCCGGTGATTGCCGACCTGTACGATCAATTCGAGGCCTACGGTGCCAACCGCATCCCCGGCCTGCAGACCATGTTCCGCAAAGCAATCAAACTCGTAGACGGCGTGGCCTGTGTCAGCGACCCACTACGCGAATGGGTGGCATCGCTGCGTGGGAGCGATGCCAATACACTGTGCCTGGGCAATGCGGTGGACCACCGCATCTTCATGATTCGCGACAAGCAGGATTGCCGTCGCAGGCTGGGGCTACCGTCAGGTGTAAAGCTCATCGGCACGGCCGGTGCGCTGACTACAGACCGGGGCATCGAAACGCTGTACCGGGCATTCGCCTTGCTCGCGGAACGCTACCTAGACCTGCATCTGGTAGTGGCGGGACCGCGTAATACCCC
>NZ_LXTQ01000057.1 GCF_001645185.1 Methylobacillus sp. MM3 | reverse complement strand
GATCCACCCACCGACCCCCAAACACCCACCGGCCCCAACCGGGGACTGCTTTACTCCCTGATTCTGGTGGTGGCGTTGGCGAGCGGTATCGGGGTTGCATTCCTGATGAGCCAGATCAATCCCACATTCCATAGCCAGAACAGCCTGCGCGAGATCACTGGCCGGCCCATTCTGGGAACGGTCGCGATGATGTGGACCGGGCCGGAAATCGTCAAGCGCAGAAGAAAGCTCTTTGCCTTCTGCATGTCTTTGCTGTTATTGCTGGGCTTGTATGGCACATTAATGGCAACACTGGCCCCAGGCGTGGTGGCAAGTTGATTTGTTTCAGAACACAGGATATGCCGAAAAGTAGTTAGCGATCTCTGAAAAGTCCTTCGACAAGCGCGGTACGAACGGTACCGTTCATGGCGAGCCTGTCGAACGCCCTTTCAAGCTTTTTCCGAAGGGCCCGGACGGAATGAGATTTCCTGGATTTCAACCATGCCCGAGCCAGAATGGCACGCTGACCACCAAGAGCATGCATACCGCCGGAGGTTGTATGAGCATCATAGAAAAGGCAGCAGGAAAACTAGCCCAACTGGGCAAGACGGGAAATGTCTCCGCTGAGAAAACGGCGGGGAAACCCCCATTGGACGACAATCCGGGCATTATCGAAAAAGCGGCAGGCAAACAGGTACACAACCATGCGGAAGCAAGGAGAGACCCTTCATTCGAGGAAATCTTGCCGGAAGCCCCCCATCTGATCGCTACCGGCAAGAGGGAAAAAACCGACATCGGATCCAGCCCATCGCCCTCCGTCCAAGGCCGGGCCCATAAAGAAGGGGCAATCAATCTGGAAAAACTGCGCCAGGCTGGCATGATTACCCCGGATGGCGAAAGATCGCCGATCGCCGAGGCATTCCGCCTGATCAAGCGGCCACTGCTTGCCAACTCATTGCACAATGGAAACGCGCAGGCCGACAATCACAACCTGATCATGGTCACCAGCGCCCTTGCCGAAGAAGGCAAAACCTTTTGCGCGACCAACCTGGCGATGAGCATCGCGATGGAAATGGATCACACGGTACTTCTGGTCGATGCCGATGTCGCCCGGCCTTCCGTGCTGGAATATCTCGGGATGGAGCCCAGCCCCGGCTTGCTGGACGTGCTGCTCGAAGACAGTCTCGACCTGGCTGACGTGCTTATCCGGACCAATGTCGAGAAGCTTGCCATCCTGCCCGCCGGCAGAACACACAAGCGTTCAACCGAACTGCTGGGTAGCCATGCGATGAGCGATCTGCTCAAGGAAATTGCCCAGCGTTATCCCGACCGGATCGTCATATTCGACGCTCCGCCTTTATTGCTGACCAGTGAAGCGCAAGCACTGGCCAGCCAGATGGGGCAGATCGTGATGGTGGTAGAAGCGGAGACCACGCCGCAGAAAGCCGTCATTGAAGCCCTGCGGCAAATCGAGTCTTGCGATACCATCAACTTCATTTACAACAAGGCCCGACCGTTTCCCGGTGGGGATTTTTATGGCTATTACTACAACTAAAACTTCTAAAAACAGATTGTTATTCAAAGGGTTGAATCCTGTCATCGGATCATCTTCGGCAGCCATGCTGCTGCTATCGCTTCAGGCCCATGCGGTCGAGTGGGAGTTCACGCCTACCTTGCAATTGAAGGAAACCTATACCGACAACGTGCGATTGTCGAATACCAACGAGGAAAGCGATTTCATTACCCAGGTCAATCCGGGCATATCCATCGTTGGCCTGGGGCCGCACCTGAGATTCAACACCCGTTATGTCATGCAGAATCTGCTCTACGCCAAGGAGAGTGACAGAAACGCAACGAATCACCAATTGAATGCCAACGGCAATGCGGAGTTGCTGCCGGATCATCTGTTTGTCGACGCACAGGCTTCCATTAGCCAGCGCAGCACATCCTCCTTTGGCCCGCAAAGCGAGGACAACACCAACATCACGAACAACCGCACCAACGTCGAAACCTACAGTTTCAGCCCCTACCTGCTTCACCATTTCAAGGACCTCGCTGACGCCGAGCTGCGCTATACCCGCGATTCGGTCAGTACATCGGGTAGCGGCTCTTCGATATCGACGGGGCTCCAGGACAGTACATCGGATCGCATCCTGCTGCGCCTGACCAGCGGCGATGATTTCCAGACCCTGGGCTGGGGCCTGAATTACAACAAGCAGCGCATCGATTTCGATAGCGGCCAGCAAGTGGATCAGGTGACTTATGGCGGGGATCTTCGCTACCGCCTCTCGCGAAAATTCAGCTTGATTGCGAACGGTGGGTACGAAAAAAACGACTACCTCTCCATTACCGGCGACTCGGGCGGTTCCTTCTGGAAAGCCGGGTTCGACTGGACGCCCTCCCGCAGGACAAGCGTTGAAGCATTGGCCGGGAAACGCTATTACGGCGACTCGTATTCCCTGAAAGCGAGCCATCGCTCGCGTCGTACCGCTTTCAATGTGAGCTACAGCGAGGACGTCACCACCACCCGCGACCAGTTTCTCCTGCCTGCCGCAGTAGATACCGCGGCACTTCTGGACCAGCTCTGGACTTCCGCCATCCCCGACCCTATCGTGCGTCAACAGGTGGTCGCCGCGTTCATCAGCCAGAATGGGCTGCCCGAATCCCTGGCGGATTCGGTGAATTTCCTGACCAACCGATTTTTCCTGCAAAAACGCTTCCAGGCATCCATGACCGTTACCGGCGTGAGAAACACCGGCGTGCTCAGCCTGTTCCACACCCGGCGCGAGGCACAAACGGCACAATCCTCGGACAGCGCCCTGCTCGGCGTCAGCGATTTCTCGGCCGATGACAACATCAAGCAGCAGGGTGTACAGGCGCAATGGATCCGGGATATCGGGCCGCGCACCAGCGCCAATCTTGGCATATCGCTGATCAAGACCAAAGCGGTCACCACCGGCAGGGAAGACGAGGAAAAGACACTGAAACTGGGCGTCACCAAGGAGCTGTTGTCCAATATCAGGGGGGCGCTGGAGTTCCGGCGCAGGGATCGCGACTCCACGCAAGATGGCTCCGAATACAAAGAAAATGCGCTGACGGCTTCGGTATACATCACATTCTAGCCCATCATGTACGAATCCTACTATGGCCTTAGTGCCAAGCCCTTCCAGTTAAAGCCCGATCCGGATTTTTTCTTCGGCAGCAAGGGGCACAAGCGGGCGATGGCTTATCTGGAGTACGGGCTGGGGCAGCGCGAAGGATTCATCGTCATCACGGGCGAAGTGGGGGCGGGCAAAACCACGCTGGTGCGCAATCTTTTTCGCAAGCTGGAATCCGAAAGCATCGTTGCCGCGCAAATCGCCAATACCCACATCGATTCTGACGACACGCTGCGCCTGGTGGTTTCCAGTTTCGGGCTTCCTTTCGAGGATCTCAGCAAGGCCGCCCTGCTGACTAAATTGGAGCAATACCTGCTGCAATGCGACCGTCAGGGAAAGCGCGTACTTCTGGTGGTGGACGAAGCGCAAAACCTTTCGCCCCGCACGGTCGAGGAGCTGCGCATGCTTTCCAATTTCCAGACCGCCGATAACTCCTTGCTACAGATATTCCTGCTCGGGCAGCCCGAATTCCGCCAGACGCTGCTGAGCGGCGACATGCAGCAATTACTGCAACGCGTGATCGCCACCTATCACCTGGGCCCGATGGATGCCGCGGAAACGCAAGCCTATATCGAGCATCGGCTGCTCACAGTCGGCTGGAACGGTAACCCGTCGCTGAGCCAGGACGCCTATGCTGCCATCTACGAATACACGGGGGGAATTCCGCGCAAGATCAATACCCTGTGCGATCGACTTTTCCTGATGGGCTATCTGGAAGAAATAAACGACTTCGGCAGCGCGGAAATCGCCGAAGTCATTCGCGATATTGGGCAGGAGTTTGTGCTGCCTGCAGCGACCGGCTCCAAGGCCGCCCACAGCTCGGCTCACAGCTCGGCCCGTGGGCCGGCTGCGCCGCCGGCAAGCCTCGATGATGCGCTGGAAAATATAGAAAAAAGGCTCGCCAAGATGGAGCGATCCGTGATTTCCGTGCTGGGACTGCTCAAGAAAATCCTCTCCCTGCCCAGCGTAAAAAGTCTCGAACACAAGGGACCTGACTGATGTTGGCCGCGATATCGGCTTCCACGCTATCACCCCCGCACGTCTTTGCGTGCACCGGCGGTAATGCTGGGGCGTATCGCACCGGAATCGGCCGTGCACCGGCATACCGAATCCGCCATGACCGGGGCGCGACATGCCCTGTCGCGAATACTCCGGAATAACCGGACGATGACTTGCGGAGTTGATAATCATGACGATACCCGCAGACAAGGAACACACCCCTCGCAACCCGATACGCAATGCAATGACCATAGACGTGGAAGATTACTTCCAGGTCTCGGCATTCGCCGCCCACATCCCGCGGGATAGCTGGCCGTCCCAGTCATGCCGGGTGGAAGCCAATATCGACCGTATCCTGACCCTGCTGGACGAAAACGGGGTCAAAGCGACTTTTTTCACCCTCGGCTGGATTGCGGAGCGCTACCCGATCATGGTGCGCCTGATTGTGGACAACGGCCACGAACTGGCAAGCCACGGCCACAATCACTTGCGCGTGACGGATCAAAGCCCGGACGAGTTTCGGGAAGACATCACGCACAGCAAGAAACTGCTGGAAGACATCGGAGGCCAGGCGGTCATCGGTTACCGCGCGCCCAGTTTCTCGATCGGAACAGGCAATCTCTGGGCGCTGGATGTCCTGCGGGAAGCAGGTTATCGCTACAGCTCGAGCATTTACCCGATACGCCATGACCACTACGGCATGCCGGACGCGCCGCGTTTCAAATTCCAGCCCCGGGGGCCGGACGGCCTGTTCGAACTTCCCGCCACTACGACACAGTTGTTCGGCTGCAATCTCCCGGCCGGTGGAGGCGGATATTTCCGCCTGTTGCCATACCGGCTTTCCCGCTGGTTCATGTATCGCGTCAACCATACCGACCGGCAACCCTGCATCTTCTATTTTCATCCCTGGGAGATCGACCCCGGCCAGCCCCGGCAAAAGAATATCTGCCTGAAGACCCGCTTCCGCCATTACATCAATCTGTCACGCACAGAAGCACGCATACGCGCCTTGCTTCATGATTTTCAATGGGGGCGCATAGACCGTATCTTTCTGGGGGATCGCTAGCCATGGGCAATGGCGGCGCAGCACTGCTGCAGGCGGCCCAAACCGCAGAAGCCGCCCGCGTCACGGTCGCGTTGCTCGCGCCCGCCGACGTTGAAAAATGGGACGCCTTTGTCGAAACCTGCCCGCAAGCCACTTTTTTCCATCGCGCCGGCTGGAAAACCGTCATCGAACAGGCTTTCGGCCATCGCACGCATTACCTGCTGGCGCAACGCAACGGCGGCATCGTCGGCGTTCTGCCGCTCACCGAAATCAAAAGCCTGCTGTTCGGGCATGCCCTGATATCAAATGCGTTTTGCGCCTACGGCGGCATTGCGGCCGCGGACGAAAACGCCCGCGAGGCGCTCGACCGGCACGCCCAGAAGCTGGCGTGGGAGCTGAATGTGAATCACATGGTCTATCGCCAGCTCCGCCCGTTTCATACCGATTGGGAGGGACAGGACTTGTACTTCACCTTCCGCAAAGCGATCGACCCGGACCCCGAGAAAAATCTACTGGCCATTCCGCGCAAGCAGCGGGCGATGATACGCAAAAGCATCGGCCATGGCCTTGTCAGCACGCTGGATGACGATGTCGACCGCTTTTTTACCCTGTTTGCCGACAATGTGAAACGGCACGGCACGCCTACCCTGCCCAAACGTTATTTTTCGCTGCTGCGTGAAGTATTCGGCAAGGACTGCGAAGTGCTGTCGGTGCTGCACCGGGGGCAACTGGTCAGCAGCGTGCTGACTTTCTATTTCAGGGACGAGGTGCTGCCCTATTATGCCGGCGATCGCGAGGATGCGCGGCATCTGGCGGCCAATGACTTCAAGTACTGGGAACTGATGCGCCAAGCATGCGAACGCGGCTATCGGCTGTTCGACTACGGCCGCAGCAAGCTTGGCACCGGGCAATACGATTTCAAACGGCATTGGGGTTTCGAGCCGATGCCGCTGCATTACGAGTATTACCTGGTCAACGCCCGCAGCGTGCCCCAGCATAACCCGCTCAACCCCAAGTACCGCCTGCCTATCCAGGTATGGCGCAAGTTGCCAACCGTGGTCGCCAACTTTCTGGGGCCGCATATCGTGAAAAACCTCGGGTAAAGGTATGGACGAGCTGCTGTTACTGGTCCACCGCATCCCTTATCCGCCCAATAAGGGCGACAAAATCCGCTCTTATCATTTGCTCAAGCATCTTTCCGGGCACTTTCGGATACATCTGGGAGCGTTCGTCGATGTTGCGGAAGATTGGGCACACACCCAGGCTATCGCCAACATGGTGACAGGCGAAATCAAACTGTTACCCTTGCACCCGCGCCGGGCCAGACTGCGCAGCGCCTATGGATTGCTGAGCGGCGAGCCGCTCACCCTTCCGTATTATCGGGATGCAGCGTTGCAGGCCTGGGTGAACAGATTGATGGCAGAGCGGCCGATACGCCATGCCGTGGTGTATTCGTCGGCCATGGCGCAGTACCTCACGGCCTACCCTGATCTGCATCGCGTCATCGACTTCGTCGATGTCGATTCCGACAAATGGGGGCAATACGCCGAGCGTAAGCCCTGGCCGCTCAACTGGGTTTATCGTCGCGAAGCGCGCACGCTGCTGGCCTTCGAACGCCGCATCGCCGGCAGCTTCGATGCGTCCACCTTCGTTTCGCCCGCCGAGGCCGAACTCTTTCTGCAACTGGCGCCCGAGTGTGCCGGGCGCGTCAGCCATTACAGCAACGGCGTGGATCTGGAATATTTTTCGCCGGCACGCGACTACGACAACCCCTACCCCCCTTCTGCCCGCGTGCTGGTCTTCACCGGAGCGATGGACTATTGGGCCAACGTGGATGCCGTTGCCTGGTTTGCGCGTGAGGTATTCCCCGCGGTCCATGCGCAATTTCCCGATGCGCGCTTCTACGTCGTCGGCTCCCGGCCCACGGCAGAAGTGCAGGCGCTGGCCAATGACGCCATCGTCGTGACCGGCAGCGTACCGGATATCCGCCCCTACCTGGCCCATGCCCAGGTTGCCGTGGCACCGCTACGCATTGCGCGCGGCATCCAGAACAAGGTGCTCGAGGCGATGGCCATGGCCAAAGCGGTCGTGGTTTCCCCGCAGGCGCTGGAGGGCATCGCGGCGGAGCCCGGCCTTGAAGTGCTGCTGGCGCCGGACCCGGCCGCCTTCATCGCGCATATTGCGGCCCAGCTGGCGCAGCCCGACGCAATGCTGGGACAAGCGGCGCGCCGGCGGGTGGAGCAAAGCTACAGCTGGGAAAGCAATCTGCAACGAGTAAGTCAGCTGCTCGCACAAGCCCCCGCGGAGCCCACTCCGGCCGGGCAACGGAGGCTGGCGTAATGCAACGCGCCGCCCCATTGCTCACCTCGCGCCCGCCCGGCCGTCATTGGCGCGGCTATCTGACGCTGCTGATCGTGGCCCTGGTCGTTCTGGTATGGATCTATCGGGAAACGGCCTGGTCGCTGGTCGCCCTGTGGCAACGCTCGGAAACCTATGCGCATGGTTTCATGATTTATCCGGTCAGCCTGTATCTCATCTGGCGCGAACGGCGCTACCTGGGCTCGATCACCCCTTGTCCCAGCGCGCTGGCGCTCGCCGTCTTCGCGGCGCTCGGGCTGGGATGGATGGTGGCCCAGTCCGCTGGGGTGCAGGTCGTCGCGCAATACATGTTCGTGGCGATGATTCCCGCGCTCACCGCCGCGATCCTCGGTTTGCGCCTCGCCCGCGCCATCGCTTTTCCGCTGGCCTTCACCCTGCTGGCCGTCCCTTTCGGTGAGATATTCATTATGCCGCTGATCAATTTCACCGCGGACTTTACCGTGCTGGCGCTGCAATTGACCGGCATTCCGGTGTTCCGCGAGGGCAATCACTTCACCATCCCCAGCGGCAACTGGTCGGTGGTGGAAGCATGCAGCGGGCTGCGCTATCTCATCGCTTCACTCACGCTCGGTTGCCTGTACGCCTACCTGACCTATCGCTCCCGGTTGCGCCAGCTTGTGTTCATCGCGCTGTCCATCGTCGTGCCCATCATCGCCAACGGCCTGCGCGCCTACCTGATCGTGCTGCTTGGGCATTTAAGCAACATGCGGCTCGCGGTGGGGGTCGATCATCTGATCTACGGCTGGCTATTCTTCGGCCTGGTCATGCTGGTGCTGTTCTGGGCCGGCAGTTACTGGCGTGAAGACGGACCCGTCACGGCAAAACGCAAGGCGGCTGCGCCCAACGGAACGGCCCGTATCGCCGTGGTTCCTCCCCGGAGAACCGCCGTGATTGCCGTCGCGGCATTGGCAATTGCCTGGGCGCCTCACGCCTATCTGCATCTGCTGGAACGGCAGACCTTCAATCCGGCCCCGGCCGCGCTGGCATTGCCTCAAGCCATAGGCCCCTGGACGGCCGTATCCCCAGTCGCGGAGCTGAGGCCCAGCTCCCCCGGCGCGGCCAGCACCGTAATGCAGGAATATCGCAGCGGCGATCGGGTCGTCGGTATTTACATCGCCTTTTTCCGCAATCAGCACCAGGGGGCGGAAGCGGTTTCCTCGCGCAATCTCCTTGTCGATGGAAACAGGCGAAGCTGGAGCGTGACCGGGGAATCCATGCGCAATCTGGCGTTGGCAAATGCCCCCGGCAGCGTCCGGCAAAGCCGCCTGCTGCGCGGCACGCGCTACCTGCTGGCCTGGCAATGGTATTGGCTGGGCGACGCGCAAACCGCAAACGCGTATCGCGCGAAATGGCTGCAAGCGAAACAGCGCCTGCTGGGCACCGGCAACGACGGCGCGAATATCGTTGTTTTCGCGCCGTATGATACCCACCCGTCACAAGCCGTTTCGACGATGGAAAGCTTTCTTGCAGACGCGGCGCCGACGATACGGCAAAGCCTGCAACAAGCCGGAGAACAGCGATGAGCCGCGCAAACGCTCCGCTGATCGTGCATGTCATCCACCGATTCGGCGTCGGCGGCCTGGAAAACGGGGTCGTCAACCTGATCAACCACATGCCCGAAGAACGCTACCGCCACGCCATCGTCTGCCTGCAAGGCTATACCGATTTCCGCAACCGGCTGACGCGGGAAAACGTTGCCATCCACGACATGGCAAAGCGGGATGGCCACGACCCGGGCGTTTATTGGCGGCTGCTCCGGACTTTCCGGCAACTGCAGCCCGCCATCGTCCACACGCGCAACCTGTCGGCCATGGAAGCCCAGACCGTGGCGGCCCTGGCCGGCATCCCTGGCCGCGTGCATGGAGAACATGGCCGCGACACCTATGATCTTCACGGGCAAAACCGCAAATACAAGCTGCTGCGCAAAACGGTTCGCCCCTTTATCGGCCACTACATCGCCGTCAGCCAGGATTTGCAGAGCTGGCTCGTATCCTCGATAGGCGTCAAGCGCAGCCATATCAGCCAGATCTACAACGGGGTGGACAGCACCCGCTTCCGTCCGGCGCAAACCCCGCGCGCGCAACTCGGCCCACCGGGATTCTTCAATGAAGACAGCATCGTCATCGGCAGCGTCGGGCGCATGGCGGCCGTCAAGGACTATCCCAACCTGACGCATGCCTTTGTGCGGCTGCTGCAACTGGAACCAACCCTGCGCGAACGCCTGCGCCTCCTTATCGTTGGCGAGGGAGAATCCCGCGATACCTGCCTGCGACTGCTGAACCAGCATGGCGCCGGCCAATTGGCCTGGCTCCCCGGCGAACGCAGCGATATTCCCGAATTGATGGCCGCGATGGATATTTTCGTCCTGCCCTCTCTCGGCGAAGGCATCTCCAATACCATTCTGGAGGCCATGGCGACCGGCTTGCCGGTGATCGCCACGCGCGTGGGCGGCAATCCGGAACTGGTGCAGGAAGGGGTCACCGGCCGCCTGGTTCCACCCGCCGATTCCGAGGCGCTGGCGCAGGCGTTGCTCGAATATGTGCACGATGCGAAACGGCGGCATGCGCATGGACGCGCCGCGAGAGAAATCATCGATCGCCAGTTCAGCATCCCGGCCATGGTGCAGGGCTATCTGTCGGTCTACGATCGCCTGCCGAGACGGGAAGGATAAGCAGCATGTGCGGCATTGCCGGAATTTTCGACACCCAGGGCCAGCGGGAGATCGACCGCGAGCTGTTGACGCGCATGAACCAGACGCAGTTCCACCGCGGACCGGACGAAGGCGGCATGCACCTCGAACCGGGCTTGGGATTCGCCCATCGCCGCCTCTCTATCATCGATCTCTCCAGCGGCCAGCAGCCGCTATTCAATGAAGACGGCAGCGTGGTTGTCACCTTCAACGGCGAAATCTATAACTATCCGGAACTAATGGAAGAGCTTGCCCGGCTGGGTCACACTTTCCGCACCCATTGCGACACCGAAGTCATCGTCCACGCCTGGGAAGAATGGGGCGAGCGCTGCGTCGAACGCTTCCGCGGCATGTTCGCCTTCGGCGTCTGGGATCGCAACAAGCGAACCCTGTTCCTGGCGCGCGACCGCATGGGCGTCAAACCGCTGTTCTACGCCCTGCTGGACGACGGTCACCTGATTTTCGGTTCCGAACTCAAGGTGCTGACCGCACATCCAGGCCTCAAACGCGAGATCGATCCCTATGCCGTGGAAGAGTATTTCGCCTACAGCTATGTGCCGGAGCCGCGCACCATCTACAAGCAGGCGCTCAAGCTGCCGCCCGCACACACGCTCACCGTCAAATGCGGCGCACCGCTGCCGGCGCCCAAGCCATATTGGGAAGTCTTGTTCCAAAGCAACGGCCCGATCAGCGCGCAGGACGCCCGGCACGAACTGGTGGAACGCCTGCGCGAAGCCATCGGCATACGCCTGATGTCCGAGGTGCCGCTGGGTGCGTTTCTGTCCGGCGGCGTCGATTCCAGCGCGGTGGTGGCGATGATGGCCGGGCTCATGGACGAGCCGGTGAATACCTGCTCCATCGGCTTCAACGATCCGGCCTACAACGAATCCGAATTCGCGGCGCTGACCGCCCAACGCTACGGCACGCGCCATACGCTGGACATCGTGGACACCGACGATTACGGGCTGATCGACACCCTCGCCGCACTGTACGACGAACCCTATGCCGACAGCTCCGCCATCCCCACCTACCGTGTCTGCCAACTGGCGCGGAAGCGCGTCACCGTAGCGCTGTCCGGCGACGGCGGCGACGAAACCTTCGCCGGCTACCGCCGCTATCGCTGGCACATGCACGAGGAGCGCGTGCGCGATCTGTTGCCTTTGTCGGTGCGCCGCCCCCTGTTCGGCCTGTTAGGCGGGATTTATCCCAAGGCCGACTGGGCGCCGAAAATGCTGCGGGCCAAGACCACCTTCCAGGCGCTGGCGCGCGACGGCATGGCAGCGTATTTTCATAGCGTTTCATCCGTATCGGACGAGCTGCGCGGACGCCTCTTCAGCACGCGCTTCAAGCAGGAGCTGCAAGGCTACCAGGCCATCGAGGTGATGCGCCGCCACGCCGCGCATGCGCCCGAGCACCCCCTATCGGCGATTCAATACCTCGATTACAAGACTTACCTGGTGGGCGACATCAACACCAAGGTGGATCGCGCCAGCATGGCGCACGCGCTCGAAGTGCGCGAACCGCTGATGGATCACAAGCTGATCGAATGGATGGCGAGTCTGCCGCCGGAACTGAAGCTGCATGGCACGGAAGGCAAATACGTGTTCAAGAAGGCCATGGAACCCTATTTACCGAATGAGGTGCTGTATCGGCCGAAAATGGGCTTTGCGGTGCCGCTGGCGAGCTGGCTGCGCGGTCCGTTGCGCATACAGGCGCGCGCGGCGCTGCTGGGGCCGCACATGATGGATTCGGGCTTGTTCGATATGAATTTCTTGAGCGAGATGGTCGATCACCACCAGCGCGGCCTGCGCGATTACAGCACCGAAATCTGGGCATTGCTGATGTTCGAGGCTTTTCTGCGCCAGCAGGCCAGCGCGCCCGTTCAGCCGCTCGCCCGGAAGGAGTATGCATGATGTCCGGGTACTATCTTCTGGATGATGCCAAGCGCTTTTTGCATGCGACGCTCAGCAACCAGATTGCCAGGGTCTCGCCCACGCTGTATGCCCGGCTGACAAAGCAGACCGGACGGGGCTTTGCGCCGGAATCGGTCGAGCAGGCAGCGGATTATTTTCAGACGTGTTTCAAGGATTATTTCGAGACTCTTGGCGTGCCTGAGCATGAAATCAAACGCTACCTGAACGGCAAACAGCTACTGGAATACGGCCCCGGCGATGTGCCGGGAGTGGCATTGCTGATGATCGCCCACGGCGCGGAACGCGTGACCTGCGTAGACCGCTTTGCACTGGTGTCCATGACGCAAAAGAACGCGGACATCCTGCTGGACCTCCTGTGGCATCTGGATAACAGTGCCAGGGCGCGCGCAGCGGAATGTTTTCGCCAGCCCGGCAATCCCTTCAGCGGATTCAACCCCGAGCGCATCCGCTACCTGATCCAACCAGACGGACTATCGGAACTCGAAGGCGAGGTGGATATTGTTTTATCGCGCGCCGTGCTGGAGCATGTCAATGACCTCGACGCCACCTTCGACGATATGGCGCGGGCGCTGAAGACCGATGGCATCCTGCTGCACCAGGTGGATTTGAAAAGCCATGGGCTGCATCGCCGCAATCCCCTCGATTTTTTGACCTGGCCGCCGGCCTTGTGGTCGTGGATGCATTCGCACAAAGGGGTACCCAACCGCTGGCGCGTGGACCGTTATCGCGATGCCATGCAGCGCAACGGTTTCGAAGCCCTGCTGCTGAAACCGACCGATGTGGTGGATGCCAGCGTGGTCAGCGAGGTCCGCCCGCATCTGGCAGGCCCGTTCAAATCGCTGAGCGATGCCGATCTCTCCTGGCTGGGATTCTGGCTGGTGGGCCGCAAAACCGACTCTGGCGGGCATGGCACATGAGCCCGATCAGAATCCTCACGTTCAGCTCGCTCTACCCTAACGCGGCGCAACCCACGCATGGCATTTTTGTCGAAAACCGCCTGCGCCATCTGCTGGAGAGCGGCGAAATCGAGGTCAAGGTCGTGGCGCCTGTCCCCTGGTTTCCGATGGCACATCCGGCCTTTGGAAAATACGGAAAATTCGCGACAGTGCCGGAGCATGAAATCAGGCACGGCATCGAGATCTGGCATCCGCGCTATTGGGTGCTGCCGAAAATCGGCATGAGCATCGCGCCGCTTCTCATGGCGCGTGCCGTAAAAAAAACGGTGCGCAAAATACGGGAACAAGGCTTCGATTTCGACCTGATCGACGCTCATTATTTTTACCCCGACGGCGTGGCCGCGTGCATCGTGGCAAACAGCCTGGACAAACCGTTTGTAGTGACCGCCCGGGGCACGGATATCAATCTGATTCCGCGGCATAGCCTCCCGAAACGATGGATATTGTGGGCGGCCAAAAAAAGCCGCGCGATGATCAGCGTCTGTCAGGCGCTGAAAAATGAAATGGCCGCGATCGGCATCGCCGCGGACAAAGTCACGGCGCTGCGCAATGGCGTGGATCTGGATTTTTTCAACCCCGGCGATCGGGAAGAAATCCGCAGGCAGCTCAACATTTCAGGCAAAACGCTGTTGTCGGTCGGCTACCTGATCGAACGGAAAGGCCATCACCTGATCATCGAGGCGCTGTCCCGCTTGCCGGACGTCAGGCTCTACATCGCGGGGGAAGGCGAAATGTCCGCCCAGCTGCGCAAATTTGCCGCCGACAGCGGCGTGGCCGACAGGGTGGTATTCCTCGGCGCACTGGATCGCGTATCGCTGCGGCGTTACATGGTCGCCGCGGATGCATTGGTGCTGGCTTCGAGCCGGGAAGGCATGGCGAATGTGCTGCTGGAATCCATCGCCTGCGGCACGCCGGTGGTGGCGACGCCATTGTGGGGGACGCCGGAAGTCGTCGCCGTGCCCGAGGCCGGGGTATTGACCCGGGACAGAAGCGCGGCAGGCATCGCGGAAGGCGTGAACCGGCTGTTTGCGTACTATCCAAGCCGGGAAGCCACGCGGCGCTACGCAGAGAAATTCGGCTGGGACGACACCACGCGGGGCCAGCTTGAAATTTTCCATCGGATTCTCGCCGTATGAAGATCCTCTACCACCACCGCATACGCTCCAAGGACGGCCAGTACGTGCATGTCGAGGAGATGATCGCCGCGCTCAAGGCGCTCGGCCATGAAATCGTCATCGTCGCGCCAACAGCGATG
The DNA here is from genome assembly GCF_001645185.1 of Methylobacillus sp. MM3. Taxonomy (GTDB): domain Bacteria; phylum Pseudomonadota; class Gammaproteobacteria; order Burkholderiales; family Methylophilaceae; genus MM2. Next base: position 165,986 of record NZ_LXTQ01000057.1, on the reverse strand, counting down.
GAGAAAGAAGAATTCGGCGCGGATGCCGGCATGGTGGCCTGGATGAAACGGCATCTGCCCCGCATGCTGTATGAATTGCTGGAATTCGCTTATGCGGTATTGGCTTATCTCCGCTTGCGGCGCGCGGTGCGCGAGCATCGCCCGGATTGTCTGTACGAGCGCTATAACCTGTTCCTCCCGGCCGGCATCTGGCTCAAGCGCCGCTACGGCCTGCCCATGCTGCTGGAAGTGAATGCGCCTCTGTATGAGGAGCGCGCGCGTTATGACGGCATTGCGCTGCGGCGTCTGGCGCAGTGGACGCAGCACTCGACATGGCGCGGCGCAGATTACGTATTGCCGGTCACTCGGGTGCTGGGCGACATGGTGGCTGCAGCAGGCGTATCCGAGGCACGTATCCGGGTGATCCCCAACGGCATCGATCCCGCACGTTTCAGTGCCGCGCCCGATACCGCGACGGCAAAACGCATGCTCGGCCTGCAAGACAAACTGGTGCTGGGCTTTACCGGCTTTCTGCGTGACTGGCACGGGCTGGATGGCGTGATCGACTTGATTGCCCGCGACGCCGATGCGGCGCGCCATCTGCTGGTGATCGGCGACGGGCCGGCGCGCGCCACCCTGGAAGCGCAGGCGCGACGGCTGGGCATCGCCGACCGGCTGACAATTACCGGCATCGTCGGCCGCGACGATATCGCACACCATGTCGCCGCGTTCGATGTGGCCTTGCAACCGGCGGTAGTCGCCTATGCGTCGCCGCTGAAACTGTTCGAATACCTGGCGCTCGGCCGCGCCATCGTGGCGCCGGCCCAGCCCAATATCATGGAAATATTAAGCGACGGCCAGAACGCGGTACTGTTCGAACCCGGCAACCCGGACGCACTGGCCGCAGCGATAGAACGCGTGAGCCTCGACGCCGAACTGCGGCAGCGCATCGCCGCCGGTGCGCGCGCCAGCATCGCCGAGCAGGGGCTGACCTGGCACCGCAACGCCGAGCGGGTGAGCCAGCTGTTTCATGAACTGCTAACCGGCAAGGCGGATCATGGCGTGGACAGTGAAGCGGCAATGCCGGAGTCCTTTACCACCATGGGCCGGGGTTGATCATGCGCGACCTGCTTCTTTTTGCCGTTGTGTTCCTGGTGCTGCTGAAGGTCTTTTCCCGCCCGCATATCGGCATTTATCTGTGGACATGGATAGGTCTGATGAACCCGCACCGGCTGACCTGGAGTTATGCCTATGAATTTCCATTCGCGGCCCTGACCGCCGGCGTGACACTGCTGGGTCTGCTGTTCTCGAAGGCACCGAGAAGAATGGTGTGGTCGCGCGAGACCTGGCTGCTCATCCTGTTCATGCTATGGATGATACTCACCACGTTGTTCGCTTTCGATCCTCCGGCGGCCTATGAATATCTGCGCCGCGTACTGAAAATCCTGCTGTTCGCGTTTCTTACCATTTACCTGATCACCGACAAGGAGAAACTGGTCGGCCTGGTGTGGGTCACGGTGGCCTCGTTGGCATTCTACGGCGTCAAAGGCGGCATTTTCACCGTGACCGGCGGCGGCATACATTGGGTGCTGGGGCCCGAAGGCTCTTTCATTGGCGGCAACAACGAGATCGGGCTGGCGCTGATCATGACCATGCCGCTGATGTTTTTCCTGCTGCATCAGATAGAAAAAAAATGGGCGCGCTACGCCATGATGCTCGCCATTTTCCTGACGGGGCTGGCCATCGTCGGCAGCCAGTCGCGCGGCGCCTTTATCGGCGTCATCGCCATGAGCGGGTTTCTGTGGCTGAAAAGCAGGCACAAGATCAGCGTAGGCATCCTGATCCTCGTGCTCGCCGTTGTCGTCGCCCTGCTCATGCCGGAAACCTGGTGGGAACGTATGGAAAGCATCCGCAATTACAAGCAGGATCCTTCCGCCATGGGCCGCATCAACGCCTGGTGGACCGCCTGGAATGTCGCGTCGGATCATCTGCTGGGGGGTGGATTCAAAATGTTCACGATCGCCACCTTCCATCTCTATGCACCGGACCCGCTTGATATCCACGATGCGCACAGCATTTATTTTCAGGTGCTGGGAGAGCACGGCTTTATCGGGCTGGGTATTTTCCTGCTACTCGGCTTCTCGACCTGGCTGAAGTGCGGCCGGATGACACGTCTCGTCCGGAACAACCCGGAGATGAAATGGATAGGCGACCTGGCCGCCATGCTGCAGGTGAGCCTGATCGGCTACGGAGTCAGCGGGGCTTTCCTGGGGCTGGCCTACTTCGACTACTACTACCACTTGATCGCGATCACGCTCATCACCTGGAGCCTGGCGCGGGAAGCGGCCGCCTCCAGCCCGGTGCCCGCAGCACTTCAGCACGGGAAGAATCGCGCGCCTTCCGGGGAGAAAATGGCGCTGGCCGCTGGCTCTCGTGTTTCCCGCGCTCAATCCGCAAGCCGCATGACGCCGGACAAGCGAGGCTGAACAGCTGGCGCCTCTGCCGTTGCGTCAGTGGCATGCCGCTCCGACCATTCCTCCAATATCAGAATCACCCACAGCATTTTTCCGAAATACGTGGCGTGGCCGGTCATATGCTCGGCGCGAATGTGATCGATATAGGTCGGCTGCAACCAGCCGCGCTTCCTGAAATCGGACAGTCTATCCTCGATCCGTTCGCGCAGCGGCGCATAATCCCGCGCCCAGACGCCAAACGGCAAGCCGAAACCGTGCTTGCGCTTGCGGATGATTTCATCCGGCAAATACCCTTTCAGCGCATTCTTGAAGAACCAGCGCAGAGTGTGTCCCCTGACCTTCCAGTCCGGCGGCACTTCTCCCGAAAAAGCCATCAGCGCATCGTCGAGCAAGGGATAGCGCACCTCGATGCCGGCGGCCTCGGTCATGCCGTTCACCTTGCGCAGGTCGTTGTCCGCCAGCGTGAATTTCAGGTCCAGATGCATCATGCGGTTGATGTATGAATCGGACTGCGTGCGGTCGTATGCGTCCCTGAGCCAGGCGGCAGGCAGGCCGGCATCCACCTCTGCCAGAAAATCTGCCGCAAACATCCCATCGAGCGGCTGGCGATAGAGATAGTTGTACGATTCCATGCGCTCCGGCAGCGGAATATTGGCCTGGCGCAAATAACTCTGCAGCTTTCTGGTGGGCGGGAATCGATCCAGCCCCGGCAACGCGGCAAAAGGCTCGATAAGGCCGCCGCGCAGAAAGCTCGGCAAGGCATGGTACGCCTCGAACATCTTTTGCTTCGCATAGCGCACATTGCCGCCGAACAGCTCGTCGCCGCCGTCGCCGGCGAGCATCACGCGAAAGCCGTCCGCTTGCGCCATGCGGGCGCAAAACCAGGTGGGCACGGCAGACTCGTTGGCAAAAGGTTCGTCGTAATGCTGCGCGATGACGGGAATGGCCCTGAGGATATCCTCCGGTTTCAGGTAATACTCGCGCATATCGAGACCGAAATGACTGGCCGCGATGCGCGCGTACCCCATCTCGTCGAAGCCCTCGGCGGAAAATCCTATCGAATAGGTCCGCGCCGGCTTGCCGCGCAATTCGGTCAGCACGCCGGCCACCGTTGAGCTATCCGTGCCGCCGGAAAGAAAGGCGGCGGGGTCATCGCCATCGGCCGCACGCGCGACGCTTTCCCGCAGTATGCTGCGGAATTGCGCCGACATCCCGGCAAAGTCGCTGCGCGACGCGTCGCGGTAGTCGAGATGCCAGTAATAATCGCGCTCCAGCCGCCCATCCGCAAACCAGACATATTGCCCCGGCAGCAATTTCTCTACGCCTTCGTAGATCGTGCCGGGGGCAGGGATGTCATGAAAATAAAAGTAATTGAACAGCGCCTGGATAGAGAGGCGTTTTCCCACTGCAGGATGGGCAGCCACCGCATCGACCCGGCTGGCAAACACAAGGGCTTTGCCGCCGACGGATGCAAACGCCAGTGAGTGCACGCCAACCCGGTCTATCGCCAGCAGCGCGGTGTTCGCCTGCGTATCGACCACGGCCAGCGCAAACGGCCCATGCATTTTTTGCAGCGCCTCCCGCCCATGCTGCCGCCAGAGTGCAAGCACTTGCTGCGCAGGCGAAATCGATGACGATACGCCCTCCATTCGCGGCCGGCCGACCAGGGCAATGCACAGGCCGTTTTCCTCCGCCACGCCGGCCTGCTTGTCCGAAGCGAGCGCACAGCCCCCATGCAGCAATGTTGCCGCCGGCCCGGCGAATCCCATCGCGGCCAATAGATCCCGGTCATTCCGTGTTTCGACGGCATGGCCTCCCAGCCAGCCCCACAGCTTTCCCATGTCCACTCCAGAAGTTGTTATTGCTATTCCGAGTTTCCGACCATATCGATTATCACGGCGCAAGCGCTGCCGCGGCCTTGTGCCGGTAAGCCCATACGCGGAAACCGGACGCAGAATTGCTGATGAAGATATACACATTCGCCACCGGATCGTAATCCAGCGCGTGGTACGCCTGCGTGCCTATCTTGCCCCCGCCTTCGGCCCGGATGGCAGTCGCGGTCCATTCTCCGGTTGCCGGATCGAATGCGTGGAATTGATCCTTGTGCACTCCGCCGCCAATCACCTTGCTGGCGGCATCGTAGGCAAAACCGGTTTCCGGCAGCTTCGGCCCCAGGCCACTGCCCACTTCCTTGACCGCGGCCTGGGTGACCTTGTCGCCACTGCGCGTCAGACTGACTTCCCACACGCGCCCCGCGCTGCTGTGAAAGTAATAAAAACGGTCGTTGGGCGGAAAGTAGACGAGATTGTTGGCGTACCCCATGTTGGCATCCTTGAGAGACAGCAACTTGACGGGCGCCATGCCGGCGACCGGATCGTAGGACCAGATGCCGCTCTTGGCATCCAGTACGATGATACGCCCGGACACGGGATCGAGCTCGGCCGCGGAGTAGCGGTTCCATGGCATTTTGACGGTGAAGCGCCAGGTCTTGGTGTCGATGTCATAGTGCGCGATCCTGCCGGTGCTGGTCGCCGCCTTGTAACGCGGCTTGGTACATTGATTTCCGGGAATATCGCCGGGTTTCAGGATCACCAGCTCCGCGCCATCCCTGGTCACCACGCGCAAATCGTAGGTGTGGCGCGAGGTGGCATGGCCGGTGCTGATCCAGCGGCCGTCGACTTCATCGAAATTGTCCTCCGGCCCGCTGACCCACATGACGTCGCACGTGGTCGAGACATTGGGGTTGCCGCTCGCGCTTTTCCATTTCAGCGTTTTGAAGCTGAATTCGTCCACATCGTCGCGCATGGTTGCCGAGTGGCCGCCCCCGAACATGAGCATCTGGCGGCGCTTGGCATCGTAAGTGAAACCGCTGAAAGAGGTGATGGTGCGGCAGCTGATGCCATCCCGCGCCACATTGGCGCAGTCATAGGCGCCGAGATCGCGCGCGGTGTTGTCGGCTAGCGTGCTCAAGTCCGTGAGCGATGCAGGCGGCGGTGCCGCAAGGGTACCGGCGGACCCCAGCAAGGGCGCCAGAAAAATCATGGCCTGCATCGGGAATGGTCGCATGGCGGATACCTCGGACGCACTTCAACAGAATGAAGCGATACCCTGCAATGTACCTCCACATGATTCACCGCGTCCAGAAGAAGTGGGAGCGCTCCATCTCTCTGCCGGATTCACGCGATGGCAATGGGTGTATACTCGTTCTGTTCGGCAGATTCCCTTGACGGTTCATGCACTTGCTCCGTCGTACCCGGTGATCGTTTCCGGGAATATCGAAGGATAGTCAGTCAACAAAATGAGACTCGCATCTGTTCGTAAAGACGCTTCCCCCGACACCCCGGGATTCGTTCGCCTGACCGGCGCCGTTGAGCGGGAATCCGGCGAGGCTTTCGATATCTGGTACGAAGTGCCGTCCGAACTCGAAGCCGACCTGTCGGAATCGAGCAATCCCTGGCTAGTTGCGATGCTGCCATATGCCTTGCCGAACGGTGAGACCATCGTTTCCGACCTCCCGGCTGACGCCACTCTCTTGGAAAACCTGAAAGGCCTGATCGCAGTGTGGTGCGACTGGTATCCGCAATACAAACCGCCCACGATCCGCATTCCTGCTGCGCCCCTCGCTGCGGAGGAACCCTTCAACCCGAAATCTGCCGCATTTTTTTCTGGCGGCGTGGATTCCTGGTTTACCGTTTTGCGGCATGCGCCGGAACGGGAAAGCGCCGCGATAGGCCGGGTGGACGATCTGATCACCGTGCACGGTTTCGATATCCCGCTGGACGCACAGGATGAATTTGCAAAATTGCATGCAACGCTGGCCCAGGGCGCGCAAGCGCTGGGCCGTAAGCTCATCGTCGCCAGAACGAATCTGCGCAGGAATGGCTCGCTCTGGGTCAAGGGCTGGGGATGGCTGACCAATGGCGCCGGGCTGGCTTCCGTCGCTCTCATGCTGGAAAAACGCTATGGCAAGGTGTTGATCGGCTCTTCCTATCCGTACGGCAGTCTCTTTCCGTGGGGTTCGCACCCGATGACGGACGGCCTTTTTTCGACCCGCTCACTGACCGTGAAACAGGATGGCGCCCCCTTCACTCGAACGGAAAAAACGGCGCTTATCGCGCGTCACGCCATTGCCCTGGCCCATCTGCATGTGTGCTGGAAAAACGGCGCGGCGTCGAATTGCGGCATCTGCCCGAAATGCATCCGCACCATGGCGACGCTGCAACTGTTGGGCGCGTTCGAGATTGCCAACCCCTTCCCCGTGGCGTTCCGGCAGGACAGGCTTGCCGGCCTGTATATCGAAACCGGTTATGAGGAGGCGTTCATCCGGGAAATCCACGCACTCGCCGCCCAGACCGGGCACCTTCCTATCCAGACGGCAGCCGCGCATGCCTTGCGCCGCTCGCGACGCCTCCGGCCTCTGGTCAAGCTGGCGGACAATTTGGGCCGCGTCCCGGTGATGTGGCGCTTCGGGCCGAGAATACGCCAATGGTGCGTGAATTGAGCCATTCCCCTGACTTGCGCCAGATTTTCGAACGCCATCGCGAGCGCCCCTGGCTCTTCGTACGTCCCGGCGGCAACTGGGGGGATTACCTGATCTATGCCGGTGCCGAGAAAATGGCCGATGCGGCGGGCCTGACCTGGTCGAGCTGCGACTCCGCCGAACTGGAACACCAAGCCACGACACCCGACCACTGCATCTACCTCCATGGCAGCGGAGGCTATAACAGCTGGGGCAGCGGCCGCCCTTTCTTCGATCTGGAACGGTCTGTCGCCCGCGAAGTGCATCTCGTCGTGCAAGGGCCGCAATCGAGCGAAGCCGCGCCGGAGAAGCTGAAAAACCGTTTTGAACGCGCGCTCGCCGCCGTGCGCTGCCGCGACCTGATCTTTTTTGCACGGGAAAAAACCTCCTTGCAGGTGTTCCATGACATCGATCTCAGTCGATATGGCGTCACGCCGGGCCTGGACCAGGATACCGCCCTGGCCCTGGAACCAGCCGATCTCTGCGCCATTGCCGGATTGCGTGAAATGCCGCGCGGCAATTACGACCTGATCGTCTTCCGCGAGGATAACGAACGCCTCCCGCCCGCAGTGCATGCATTGCATCCCACCGGCGTGGTCATCGACCCGGCGGGTGCTGCCAGCAGCTTCGCGCACTGGATGCGCATACACCTCTACAGCCGCACCATCACCACCAACCGATTGCACTCGGCCATTGTCTGCGCGATCGCCGGCAAACCGGTCACCATCGCCCCCGGGGCCTATCACAAGAATCGAAGCGTCTGGGAGTACAGCCTGTCGGAGAAAGGCGTGGCGTGGACAGACGCCATCCGTCCGCAGGAAAACCCTTTCTGGGAGCGATTGCCCCCCTTCATACGCAACAGTTACAAGGTCGGCCGCATGCGGCTCATGCTGCATCGCGTACCCATTCGTTAGCCAGGAAAGACGTAGCGGAGGAGATGACCATGCCTTTGCCCGCAGACGTGACCGTAATCGTACCCACCCTCGCCACGCAGGAGCGCGCGAACTCCTTGCTGCGCGCGCTGGACAGCCTGGCTCAGGATGAGGAACAGCAGCCGTCGATCCATGTCATCGTGGTGGTCAACGGCAATCACTATCACGCCCCTTTGCTCGAAGCGCTGTCGCAGTCCAAGGTCGAACTGATCAGCATTCGGCAAGCCTCCCTGCCCGCCGCGATCCTGGCAGGACGCAAAGCCGTGACCTCAAAATATTTCTGCTTTCTCGACGACGACGATCTGTATCTGCCCGAGGCGATACCGTTGCGCATGGCCGCAATCGAAACGCCGCCGGCAGCGGACCTGGTCATCACCAACGGCCTGCGCCGCTCGGCGAACCGCGAAGAAGCCGCCATGCATCGGCTCGACAAGGTGGAAGCCGACCCGCAGCTCGCCCTGTTCCATGAAAACTGGCTGGCTTCGTGCGGCGCGCTTTTCCGCTCGGAATCGGTACCGGTTTCGTTTTTCGAAGACCCGCAGGCCTATCTCGAGTGGACCTGGCTTGCTTTTAGGCTAACGTGCGCCAACTGCCGCATACGCGTGCTGGACCTTCCCACCTTCGTCATCAACGACACGCCGGGCTCGGCCTCGAAGTCGGTAGCGTACGTCGAAAGCCATGTCTCGCTGTACCGGCGCATGCTGAAGCTCGGCGACCGCCGGGATGTGCGAAAAATCGTGCAAAAACGTTTGGCGGCGGCTCACCACACGCTCTCCGGCCAGCAGTTGCGCGCTTTTCATCTCGGCCCGGCCTGGGCTAGCCATTTGCGTAGCCTGGCATGCCGCGGAGGATGGCGCTACATAGGGTTCTCCCATCGGCTTCTCCGCGCCACGCTAGGCTTCTCCAGCAGGAAATAAGGCCCATGGCGCGCGAACCGGGTGTCATGTCGATCGCGCAGGGTGCCGCAGTGGTCGTCGCCATGCGCTGGACCGACAGGCTGATCGGCATCGTCAGCACCCTGATCCTTGCCCGGTTGCTCACGCCGGCAGACTTCGGCGTCATTGCCATGGCATCGATTGCGATTGCCCTGGCGGACGTGTTGCTCGATCTCGGCGTCAATGTCGCCCTCATCCAGAACAGCCATGCCACGCATGCGCACTACAACACGGCCTGGACCTTGCGGTTGCTGCAGACGTCGACCGCCACGCTGATCCTCGTGTTGTCCGCGCCGCTGGCCGCCGCGTATTTTCAGGACGAGCGCGTCCAGACCGTACTGCAAGTACTGCCCTTTTCCCTGATGATCGCCGGATTCGAGAACATCGGAATCGTCACCTACCAGAAGCACATGCGATTTGGCGCCGAATTCCGCTTTCTTTTCCTGCGGCGCATGGCCGGGTTCATCACTACCATCATCCTTGCATGGCTGCTACGCTCCTACTGGGCGATGGTGATCGGTGCGTTGGTCGGGCGTACCGTCGGGGTCGGGCTCAGCTATTGGCTGCACCCGATGCGGCCACGACTCAGTCTCGAAAAATTCGGCGAAATCTTCTCTATATCGCAATGGATGCTGCTGCGCAGCATCGGCAACTACCTACACCAGAACTTGCACAAAATCCTGGTGGGTCGCTGGACGCAGGCCGCGACCATGGGTGCTTACTCACTCGCCGACGATATCTCGGCCATGCCTTCGGGCGAGCTGCTCGCGCCACTCAACCGGGTGCTTTTCCCGGCATTTGCCGCCGCCAGGGAAGACCCGCAGGAACTCAAGCGCATTTTCCTGCTGGCGCAAGGCGTGCAGACCCTGGTCGCCATTCCTGCAGCGGCAGGCCTGGCACTGGTCGCGCATGAAGTGGTGCTTTTTCTACTCGGCGAAAAGTGGATGATCGCCGTGCCCTTCATCCAGATTCTCGCCTTGGTGAATATCATCCAGTCGCTGACGACCAGCGGCGGTTATGTATTGATCGTCCTGGGTAAAATCGGCATCAGCGTCATCGGCATATGGATTCGGGTGGCCGTGTTCGGCGTGCTGGCATTCACGGTCATTCCCGGCAGCGATGCACTCGAGATCGCCTGGCTCAGGCTCTTCGTGGTTGCCATAGGCGTCTGGCTATCGTTCTGGCTCCTGGTAAGAACGCTTCCCGGGCTGCGGTTTCGGGAAATCATACGCTCCTCGATCCGCCCGCTTCTCGGCGCTGCCGCGATGACTGCCGTGCTATCGGCCAGCGTGGGCCATCTCGCCCTGCTGCCGGGAGCGCTGGCCGCTCTCAAGATATCCATGGGTGCAGCGACCTACACTGTCACTGTACTTGGCCTGTGGTGGATGGCCGGACGTCCGCCCGGTGCGGAATCCTATCTGCTGAAGAAATGTCATGCCGCATGGTCAGCCGTGCGCATATGGCGCCCGGCCAACTGAGAGCTGTCTTGAATTCGCAATTCCGCAGGCAACCTCCGCAGCAATAATGGTAAAGACTATCCCTGAGACTTGCGTCCCTCAAGGCTGACGGGCGCACTGGTGGGCAAACCCATCTTTTTTTCATGCGCGAACGGCCGAAAGCAGCATTTGCCAAGTGCCGCCAGTAAATAAAACAAGGGCTTCGGGCGCATGCCCGAATGTTTCATCGACTCGCGGAAAGCGTGCGCGGCGATACGCGGGTCGCCGCAGCGCAAATGCCGCAGGCCATGCAGAAAACACGATTTGGCCAGCCGCGCGGAAACCGATCCCGCCGGCGTTCGCCCATCCGGACCGGCCTCTCCCCAATTGGCGAGGGCACGCGTCAGAATCAGATATTCGTAGTTGATTGCCTTGACGGCGCTCGTGATGTGGTCCGGATGGATGCGGTAAAGCGCGGTCGGCTGCTCCAGCCCCAGCATTTCGATCTGCCGCGACAGCCGCAGCCAGAGATCGTAGTCCTGCCCCTTGCGCAGGCTCTCGTCGAACAGGCCGGCCTTTTCGATCTCGGCTTTTTCCACGAGAACGGACGATGTCCATACGATGCAGTCCAGCAGCAAGTCCGCATACGTCCAGCCCGTCACGATTCTGGCGGAAGTGGTGTCGGGATGGTGCGGAGTCCCGAACAACGAATCCGGCGCGGCATAGCGCCCTTGTGCGTCGGGATGCCAGCGAATAAAGCTGCTGTAGGCCATCTTGTAGCCACTGCGCCGCAGCGCGTCGAGCTGGAGACTGGTTTTATTTTTGTGCCAGACATCGTCGGCATCCAGAAAGGCGATGTATTTGCCATGCGCATGCTGTATGCCCAGATTCCTCGCGGCGCCGGAGCCCTTGTTCTGCTGCGTTAACAAGTGCACCTTGTCGCCATAGCTCCGGACGATATCCCGGGTGTTGTCCTCGGAGCCGTCGTCCACTACCCAGATTTCAAGCGCGGAGTAATCCTGCTGCAATACGCTGTCGATGGCATCGGCAATGTAGCGTTCGCTGTTGCACGCCGGGATGACCACCGATACCAGCGGGAGAGTATCGTTTTCGGCTATGGAGTCGGCGACCTGCATAAGGGGTGGTGACGTTACGGGCAGAAGCGGCAATATTTCTTCGGGCCGGGCGGTTCCGGCGCGGCGGGCTCCGGCAATGGCGAGGCCGCGTCTCCCGGCCGCCGCAACGGTTGGGGCACCGCCGCTTCCTCATCCGCGGACTTTAATTCGCCGGCCGAAGGCGGGGGCAGTTGCGCGGAGGCTTCCGGCTCTTCCGCTTTCGCTGCAGGCTCCGGCGCCGGCTTGGCCGGTGTGGCGACCGGCTCCGACGGATAAGGCTTGGTTCCGCCCAGTTCATCGTACATCTTCTTGAGGGCGTGGGACGCCGGGTTGTGCCTGATTCCCTCCGTGGCCGCTTCGAGCGCCTTGTCTTTCTGCCCCATCGCGATATAGGTATTGACCAGCAGCACGTAGCCCCGGGTGAAAGCCGGATTCAGCTTTATCGCACTGAGCGCCTGGTTCATGGCCTCCGGTAATTTCTTGTCCACCAGATACATTTCGCCTTTTTCCGCATGCATCATGGGCATATAGGGCCAGGCGGGATCGGTGTTACGGATCACGTAGTCCATTTCATCGTAGAAATCTCCCATGTAGGCGCGCCGCTGCTGCTCGGAGCGGGCGGCATAGTAGCGCATCCTGGAAATGACGGCCCGGCACCAATGATGGACGTGGTAAGCGTTTTTCGCCATGCGGTATTCCGGCCGGTCGAACAACGCCGCGTTTTTTTGTTGCGCGTATCTGTCGATGTGCGCGTTGGGCTTGTCGACCACGATCAGCTTGCATAACGGCGGCATGGTCGCCGTTTCGGCGGCGGTGACTGTTTCGCCGCGAACCACGGCGGCCTGGCCGGGAACTGCGACGGCCCCAACGATGCCGACCAGGAAAACAGCGAGGAATGGATAGCTGGGCTTCATAGTGGTACCCGTCAAGTTAGCCTGTTTTTCGTAACGTCCTCACGATGATACGGAACAGCTTTGCGATACAACCAAGAAAAAAGAAAGGCATCGAATACAGGAATGGCATCGGATCCAGCCAGTCCCAAAGTGCATCCTTTTTGGGCCGGATCAGATATTTTGCGCCATCGGCGAGAGACCATCTGCGCTTCAAGAGATTTTCGGCCAGAACCGGCAGCGCGTGTTCGATGTCATGCCAAATGTAGGCCGATGTCTGCATGTTGTCAAACGGCAGGCTGGCACCCGTCAAATCATTGTAGGCGGCCATTGGAATGTTCACGCCATTGATGCCGCACCCCATGATCCACCAGTCGCAACGCCCGACAGTGACTTCAATGAATCGCGCCTCGCCGGGCGGCAAACCTTTGTATTCGATCGAACACAGGCCCCAGCAACCGAGGCCTCTCAGAAAACGGCACCCTTCATCCAGCCGCTCGCCGATGTCGTAGCTTTCGGTCGCGGCGGCATGCCCGGTCAGCGCAGGATAGCTCATCAGCTTTCGCCCGGAGTAACGGGCCAGGCAGTCGCCGTTGCTGGCGATGTAATAGGCGCCGAACAGGATCGCCCGGTCGTCCCCTTCTATCCATTCCTGCACGATGAGGGGCTCGCGCACCAGCGCGCTTACCTCGACCTGCGCCGCCAGCGCGGCATAGTCGTCGCAGCGACGGCTCTTGAAGCTCATCATCGGCATGGCGGGTTTGACGGCGACCGGAAAACGGAGCTGGTTGCGTACCCCCTCCAGCTCGTCCAGCCCGGCAATCGAAAACGAACGCGGCACATCGAGTCCGGCTTCGGAGGCCAGGCGGTTCAGCGCCGGTTTGATGACCAGACGACGCAGCAAATCGCCCTCCGGGAAAGGCAGTCGGAAATGCTCGCTGAGCACGCTGTAGTGCGCCAGCAGCCCCTCCACCATGCGATCGTTGGTGGGGAAGATCGGCGTCGCCGCGGGCACCCATGGCTTGAGCGCCAGCAGCGTGTCGACCAGCGCAGTTCCGTGCAGGTCCGGGCAGAAAATCTTGAATCCGTACCGGGTGTGCGCCGAGGGCTGGCTGAAGTTGCTCTCGATAGCCAGCACCGGGATGCCGTGCCGGGCGAAATTGCGCGTCAGATAGAGACCGTGCTTGCAGAGACCGAGCACAATGGCCGGTGTAAGCGCATGCTTCGCCAGATATGCCCGCGCCTGCTCAGCCCGCGATGTCGTGAGTGCGTATGGCTGCATGCAGTTTGTACCTCGCCTGTTTCGCGACGTTCTCGATCTGGAACCGAACCTTCTGCTGCCTGAGCGTCAGCCAGTACATCATGCCTTCTTGCGTGGACAGGCTGCGCTTGTACTGACTATCGCCCATCAGAAAGTCATATGACTTGTTCCCCAGCATGATATTCATCTCGATGGCCAGCGTGTGGCAGACGAGCCCAGGCTTGAGCTTGGGGTCTTCTCCGTAGACCAGCCCGGCCTGATAGTTGCAAACGTGATTCTGGTGGGTGAAGTTATAGAGAATGCCGATCGTGTCTTCGCCGGCCGTGATCCTGGCGAGCTGTATCTGGTTGTTGGCGAAGCCGTCGGTGACAAGATTGCGATGAAAACGATTGCTGAACCCGGTTGAAAACGCGCCCGGCAGGCCTTTTTTGTTCCAATATGCCTGATGCAACAGTTTCAGCTGGTCGAGATAAGACAATGCCTCTTCCTGCGAACCGGCCAGCGATATTTCGAGCGGCCCTTTTTCGGCATAGAGCTTCATGGCCCGCCGAATCTGCTGCCGCGTATTGCGGCTCAGGGCGCGCAGATACTCCTCCCGGTTCGGTCGCATGCCTTCGAGGTCCACCCAGAAATAGGGCTTGCTGAATTCCGTTTGGGGAATCAGCCCCATGGCCTGCGCATACTGCTCGATCGAAATGCGCGATATGGCGTTGGTAATGCCGGAAATGCGGATTTCATCCCACGCCTGCTTGTGCCTCATCAACTCGTCAATCGCGGCAGGCCAGACGCGGTTTTCCCAGCCGCGGGCAATCAGCAGGTTGTTATGTTCGATAGTGAGCGTATCCAGCGCGGGGCTGCCGGACTCCGATAGCCACAGCACGCGGGAACGGATCAGTTTATGGCGGGTTTGCGTGGATTTGCCGAATAGCCCGATGCCGACCAGTTCTTCACCGTTCCAGATATCGAGCCGGTAGATTTCCGTGGCATCCGGCAGCGCCTCCAGCCACGACTTCATCCAGCTCCAGGACTGAAAAATGGAGGCGTCGCTTCTCGCTTCCAGCGCAGTCCAGGCGGCTTGCAGCCCATCGTCCGGCAATCGACTCATCGATGTCAGCTCGGCGCGCAATGCGGCTCGCATCGGAAAAACTTCGTTAGTGCCTGTCTCCGCATGCAGCGCATGGGTAAAACAGGAGTGCGCCGTCACCTGCGCCACCTGATCGCGGAATTTCCGCGTGGAAAAGGTGTGATCCGCCCCGGGAATATCGAGAAAGGTGGCAGCCTGGCACGCCTGCTGCCAGCGCCGGTCGTGCTCCACCTGGGTACGGAAGATGCCGGCGGTCAGATCTTTCTCGCTCATGATGAATAGCACCTGACCGCCAAACTGCCCGAGTCCGGCCAGCATGTGTTCATCGGCGATGCTGTTCACCGAACTGCCGGACTTCCCTTGCCAGTGGAAAGTCGATTTCAGGTCATCGAGAAAGCCGCGAACAGTAACGGGAATGTCCACCTCCAGCGCCAGCAGTTTCGCCCAGAAATTCATCTGCCCCAGGCGCGCCGGGTAATACAGCCGCAGGCGCGTCCGCGCCACGTTGGGCGAGCTCTGCAGCCAGGGATTGAGCAGGATAAGCTGCTCGACGCGCCCATCCGTGGGCGCATAGCACATAGCCGCGCTGGCGGCATCGCACAAGCCCCAGAGCGCAACGCGCTCGATGGCCGGGGCAAGCTGCAAGAAGGTCTCCAGTGCGGCGCCGATGTCCGCATTGATCTGGTCGAAGGACCGCTTCTCCCCTTCGCTATCGCCCATGCCGCGATAATCGAAGCGCAGCGAGGCGATGCCAAGCCCTGCCAGATGGCGAGCCAGCAGGGTGAATTGCCGGTGGCTGCCGGCACGATACTGCGGCCCGCCGACGATGATGAGCACGCCTGTGGCGGCAGGCCGGGCCGGAAGTGCCGCGATGCCGACAAGACGGCTGCCTTCGCACTCGAAGACGACCGGCGTTTCATTCCATGTCAGCGTCTTCATGGTTCCAGGCTCTTCAGCGTTGCGGTCACCAGTTCCGGACACTCCATGATTTCCTGCGTCGTCCAGAAAGGCTCGCCCGCCAGAACATGGCCGCGCACATCCACGCCCGCGCGGCGCCAGGTGTCGATTACCCCTTGATTGGCCGGGCTCAATACGCCTCCGCCCTGCGGGCTCACCTCGAACCATTCCACCGGACAGGGTGGCGCAAGATGGTCGAGTTTCAGCGCCTGCAACGCGGTGGCCATCTCCGGGGCCAGCAGATAGCCGCCCACCTCGATTGCCACGCCTGCCTTCAGTCTGGCGACGAGCCCATTCGTGCCGCTATGCGACTGGCCTGCGCTCAGCATTTCATTGGCGAGCTTGATGCGCAGAAACTGCTGCAGAAATAGTTCGCCGTTGATCATGGGCTGCCAGAGCAAGAGGCGCGAGACGCCGGAAAGCTCTCCTGCCATCACGACCGCCAGGGCGGCGCCGCTGCGCAGGCCCCACAACATTACCGGTCCGGGAGCCCGCTCCGTCAGCCAGACATGCGCACGTCGCGCATCGTCGCGCCAGGTTTCCCAGCGGGCATCGCCGAAATCGCAGGCACTGTCGCCGCAACCGGTGAGATCGACCTGCAGCACCGCGTAGCCGTTTGCCGCCAGATGCCGGGCTTGCAGCGCCGCCATGCGCCGGGACTTGTGCATCTCTTCCGCAAAGGGATGGAGGTAGAGTATGGCGGCTTTCGGTACACGGCCGTGGGGGGCGAGATAAAGACAGAATAATGCGCCATGCCTGCCGGTCAGAAAAAAGGGTTCCATCTGAAAACCCGGCTGGCGCATATTTATTGCCTGAGTTTCCGGTCGACAAACCTGGTGAGGGAACCTAGCGTGGCGAAAGCCTCGGCAGTGATTTCATCGTCCTGCACCACGAATCCGAACTGCTCCTCCATGGCGGTGATCAGGTTGACGACGGCCATGGAGTCGAGTTCGGGCATGGCGCCCAGCAAGGGAGAGTCTGCCGTGTATGCATCGGCACGCCGTCCGATCTGGAGCGTATGGGCAAGCAGGTCTTTCACGACGCCGATCGTATCCATGTTTGAAGTCCCGCAAGGTGAGTGCGATAATCCTTCTACAGCAATAGTTTATGTCATTTTTCGCGTCCTCACCATTTGGCGTCGGTTTCGATGGCTTCCGGCTGATGAGAGATGCAGATCGCGAGGCCCGGCATGAGCGAAATCTTCAGTTGGCGCGGAGCATCAAACGGATCGATAGCCCGCCCCGGCGGCCCGGCGGCAGCGTTTGCTCGCGCCTTCTGATGGCCATCTCCACCATGACGCGGACGGCGAGTAACTGCGATGAAAACGCCGACTCCCCCAGCGCATTTACCATCCAGCGACTGGACGATTTCAGGTCGCTATCGCCGGATAGCCGCGATTTGTTCGATCAGGCCGAAGCGACCAGTTTCGATCTGGGCCTGGAATGGTTCCAGCTCCTGGCTGCCACGGCCATGCCGCCTTCGACCGAGGTTTGCCTCTATCGGGTAGCGGACGCAACCAGCGGCCATACGGTGGCAATGCTGCCGGTACGGCAAGAGCGAGGCGAGAAGCGACTCCTGGCACTTGCCAATTACTACACTGGCCTCTTCGCCCCCTTGCCGCGAAGCGAATTCGCCGAACCGGCGCTGACCGCATTGTTCCGGGTGCTTCGGACCCAAGACGCCTGCCCTTCGATCACGCTATTCCCGATGGCCGCCGACCAACCGGAATTTTCCGCCACGGCGCGTGCATTGCGACAGGCGGGATGGCTGGCGTTCGAGTATTTCTGTTTCGGCAACTGGTTTCTGCCGGTCGAAGGACGTTCCCACGCGCAATACTTCCAAACCCTGCCGCCGCGCCTGCGCAACACCTTGCAGCGGAAAAGCAGACTGTTTCTGGGCATGGCGGGCGGGCGGCTGGAGATCGTGGCCGGTGGCGACAGGCTTGAGCCGGGCATCGCCGCCTATGAAAAACTTTATCGGGCGCGCTGGAACAAGTCCGAGCCGTTCCCGGATTTCATTCCCGGACTGATCCGGCTGCATGCAGGCAAAGACCAATTGCGGCTGGGATTGGCGTATCTCGGCGAACAGCCGGTGGCGGCCCAGATCTGGCTCGTCAACGATGGGCGCGCATCCATTTACAAGCTGGCGTACGATACGAATCATGCGCACCTGTCCGTCGGGTCACTCCTGACGAACCACCTGATGCAGCACGTCATCGACGTGGATCGCGTGCGCGAGGTCGATTTTCTGATCGGCGACGAGCCGTACAAGCAGGACTGGATGAGCCATCGGCGGGAGCGCTGGGGTATCGTGGCCTACAACCCTCGCACCTCGAGTGGGCTAGCAGGGGCGGCGAACGAAATATCCCGCCGCGTCGCGAAAAAGGCGCTGGCTCTGTTCAGACATTATTTCCGCGCCGCATCGGGCATCATCGGAGGGAGGCATCCACGGTGACAGGCATGTTGATCCATGAGTTGATCCGGCAGCAAGCGGAAGTTGCGCCACGACGCACCGCCCTGCGCGATCACGCGCGTGAAGTGGATTATGTCGCGCTGGCGAAGGAAGTCGCGTGTGCGGCCAACCTGTTTCTCGATCTGGGGCTGGGCCGCCGCGATCGCGTGGCCGTGTACATGGACAAGCGCATCGACACGGTTGCCGCCCTGTTCGGCGCCGCTGCCGCGGGCGGTGTGTTCGTACCGGTCAATCCGCTGCTCAAGCCCGAGCAGGTCGGGCATATCCTCCAGGATTGCAATGTCCGCATCCTCGTCACCACGCCGGAACGCCTGGAATTGCTGCGCCCGGTTTTTCCCGCCTGTCCGGATTTGCGATGCGTGGTTGCGGTTTCCGACCAGGCGCTGCCGCCGATGGCAAATCTGGCCTGCGTAAACTGGTCCGAGCGCTCGAACGTCGCGCCCGTGCCGCCGCACCGAACCATCGACGCCGACATGGCGGCGATCCTGTATACCTCCGGCAGCACCGGCAAGCCGAAAGGCGTGGTGCTGTCGCATCGCAACCTCGTCGCGGGTGCGGATAGCGTTTCGCATTACCTGGAAAACCGGCCGGAAGACCGCATCCTTGCGGTGCTGCCGCTGAGTTTCGATTACGGCCTGAGCCAGCTCACCACCGCTTTCCGTGTCGGGGCCTCTGCTGTGCTGATGAATTATCTTTTTCCGCGCGACGTGATCCAGACCGTGGCCCGCGAAAGAATTACCGGGCTGGCCGCCGTGCCGCCGCTTTGGATACAGCTCGCGCAACTGGACTGGCCCGTCGGCATAGAAGCGCATCTGCGCTATATCACCAATTCCGGCGGCGCGATGCCGATTGCCACGCTGACCGCACTGCGCACCAAGCTGCCCAAAACCCGGCCCCATCTGATGTACGGCCTGACCGAGGCGTTTCGCTCCACCTGGTTACCGCCGGACGAATTGGATCGCCACCCCGGCTCCATCGGCAAGGCGATCCCCGGTGCCGAGGTGCTGGTGGTGCGCAAGGATGGCACGCTTTGCCAGCCGAACGAACCGGGCGAACTGGTACAGCGCGGCGTGCATGTCACGCTGGGGTACTGGAACGACCCCGAGAAAACCGCTGAGCGCTACCGGCCCGCACCGGGGATGCCTATGGGGCTGCCCATGCCGGAAATGGCCGTCTGGTCCGGCGACACGGTAAAGATGGATGAGGAAGGTTTTCTGTACTTCATCGGACGGCACGACGACATGATCAAGACTTCCGGCTACCGGGTCAGCCCGACCGAGGTGGAGGAAGTGATCTACGCCACCGGCCTGGTGGCGGAAGCAGCGGCGGTCGGGATGTCTCACCCCGTGCTGGGCCAATCGGTAGCCGTGGCGGTTTACACGTCGGATCAAGACGGCTCGATCAGCGAAAAACTCATGGCCGCATGCCAGCGGCAATTGCCGGCCTATATGGTCCCGGACCGGATCGCCGTCCGGGAGGAGCCCTTGCCGCGCGGCCCCAACGGCAAATTCGACCGCAGACAACTGGCCGAAGAGCTGGCTGGCCTGTGCGAGAAGGCGCCATCATGAACCGTCCCGTCCACCACCTCCAGAATCCGCCCTTCCCGGTCGAGGATAACTGCCTCAACATCGGCGGCATGCCGCTCACCCTGCTGGCAGAACAGATTACCGGCACGCCTTTCTATGCCTATGACAGCCACCTGATCACCGAGCGCGTTGCCCGCTTGCGCGCCGCATTGCCGCCGGACATTCATTTGCATTACGCGATCAAGGCCAACCCGATGCCGGCCGTCGTGCGGCATTTTGCCGGGCTGGTAGACGGTTTCGACGTGGCATCGGAGGGGGAGTTGAAGGTCGCTCTGGATACGCCCATGCAGCCAGCCGGCATCAGTTTCGCCGGACCGGGAAAGTCGGACCGGGAATTACGCGACGCGGCGATAGCCGGCATCGTGGTGAGTGTGGAATCCGAACACGAGGTGGAGCGGCTGGCGCGATTAGCCGCCCCCCTTGGATTGCGCCCCAAAGTCGTGGTGCGGGTAAATCCGGATTTCGAGTTGCGTTCGTCCGGCATGCAGATGGGAGGCCGCGCCAGCCAATTTGGCGTGGATGCCGAGCGGGTGCCCGCGTTGCTCGCGTGCATGCCGGAATTGCCTCTCGAGTTTTACGGCTTCCATATTTTTTGCGGCTCGCAGAATTTACGCGCCGAATCGTTGATGGAAGCGCAGCGCAACACGTTCGATCTGGCCCGGCGCCTGGCCGCTCATGCGCCAGGGCCGGTGAAACTACTCAACCTGGGCGGCGGGTTCGGCATCCCTTACTTTCCCGGCGAGCAGCCGCTGGACCTGGAGGCGGTGGGAACCCATCTTGCCGGATTGATGCCGGATGCGCGGCGCGATTTCCCCGAAGCCCGGTTCGTGCTCGAACTGGGCCGTTATCTGGTCGGCGAGGCGGGGATATACGTATGCCGCGTCCTCGAACGCAAGTTTTCGCGCGACCAGCTGTTTCTCATCACCGACGGCGGGCTGCATCACCATCTTGCCGCCTCCGGTAATTTCGGCCAGGTGATCCGCAAGAATTATCCGGTCATTGTCGGCAACCGGGTCGTCCCCGAAAGCGCGGCGGCACTCGCGTCCGTCGTCGGACCGCTTTGCACCCCGCTCGACCTGCTGGCCGACAAGATGGAACTGGGGCATGCGTGCGAAGGCGACCTGATCGTAGTCTTGCAATCAGGAGCCTACGGTCTGACGGCAAGCCCGACTGCTTTCCTCAGCCATCCGGCGCCGGCAGAGATTTTTCTATGAGCCGCTTGAAACAGGAATAAACCAGTACTCCCCCACAACTTGACGAAGGAAAATCAAATGCCCGAGACAAAAGTGAGTCGTGAATGGGACGCTACCCGGCATTACAAGAATCCGGATATTGCGCAGGAATACGATCGGGTTCGTTTTTCGAGTCTTCCCGGCCGCGTATTCAACAATCAGGAAAAAAGCATCATTCGCGAGTGTTTCAGCAGCTTGCCGCGCGACACCGTCGTGCTCGATTTGCCTTGCGGCACAGGCCGCCTGGCAGAGACACTGCTTGAATCCGGCCTGCGCGTGCATGGTGCCGACATTTCCGATGAAATGCTGGCGGTAGCAAGAAAACGACTGGCAAGCCATGGCGACCGTTTTACTACCGAGGTCACCGATGCCTTCAAGCGTACCGGTGGCGAACCCCTGTTCGAAGCCACTCTGTGTGCCAGGGTGCTGATGCATTTCCCTTTGGAGACACAGATCGAGTTCCTTCGTGGCGTAGCCTCCATGACGCGCAATTTCGTGGTCATCAATCACTCGCTGAATTCGCCCTACCAGCGTTTCAGGCGTCGGATCAAAAAACTGCTCCACCACCAGCGGCCGGCACGCCATCCCATTACCAACAACGAGATCAAGCGCCTGCTGTCGGAAGCCGGGCTAAGGGAAATTGGAAGGCGTCGTATCAATTCGCTCATAAGCGAAGCGGTTTATATCGTCGCCGAGAAGATTCGTTGAATGTGGCAAAAGCTGCGTGCCCGGCGCTGGGAAAGCTTCGACTTCTGGGGCCTGGCATGCGCCGCATGTGGCAGCCGCAAAGGGTGGCGCGTTTTCAATGGCTCGCGGCGGCTGTATTCCTACGTGGCCGCAGCGACATGCCGGGAATGCGGCGCGAAATATTTTCTTAAAAAATACCGCCGTGCCGGCCCGGAAAAGGAATGCGAAGCGCTGCGCGAATACCGGGTTTTGCAGCAGCTGGAAAGCGATCAAAGCAATCCGCCGCTGGCGCCGCATGTCTACGATATTTCCTCTGCAACCTGCGCCTTTTCCATGGAGCTCTTGACCGGGCAAACCCTGGATGCGCACATAAAACAGATACCCCGGTATCAGGCGCTGGACGACAGCCTCCGCCTCGCGGCAAGCTGGCTGCGCAAACTGCATTCTTCGCCGATTCAGTGCAAAACCGGAAAACCCTATGCGCAACTGCTCGGTCAAATCGAAACGAGCGGCGCCCCACTGGCGGTACGGAACAAAGTGGCCCGCAACGGATTTGAGTGGATGCGCCAAGACCTGGCCGAGATCGAACAGCATCCCGCCGAGCAAGTCCCCTTGCATGGCGATTTCAAGGCATCCAACCTGATCCAGACGAATACCGGCGTCTATGGCATCGATATCGGTTTGCGCTTCATGAACGCGGGCGCCATGGACGCTGCCCAGTTCATGGCAGACCTGCTGCTTAATCGCAGGATAAAACGGTACGGCAACCATGATATTGCGCATATGGTGGAAGTATTCATGCAGGCTTATGGCGACAACTCGCCGGAGAGCCGCCAACGCACGGTATGGTGGCTTTTATACTTCCTGCTCTCGTGGTGGGAAAGAGCACTGGAAGGATGGGCGCCCGCACTGCTGGCGGATAGGCTTTATTCCGGCGCCCTTGCGGAGGTGATCGCATTTCGCGAAGAGTGTGATGGATGCGATAAATCCCGCGCTGCGTGATGGCAGATATTGTCACTCGCTTCTTGACCAAGGAGATGCCCATGAAGCTCTTTTCGTTCATACGCTCCCGCCAGATCGCCGGAGGCGACAATGATTAAGATTCGCACGGGCCAGGCGCCCGCCCAACTCGATCGTGCGGAATTTGGCACCCGGTTTCGGGCCGTCTTCCGGGATCCGGCCTTTGCTGCGGAAGAGCAATCCATCGCAAGACTTGAAGAGATCGCCTGGCAAGCCTATACCGAAGAACGCAAGTCTCCTTTCAAGCAAAAAGCAGGGCCGGGATATGCCGATCCGGACTATGAGTTGTCAGCCGAATGGGTTGCCACGAAACATCGCATCGATGCGGCGCAAGAAAAATGGGCCGACCCGGCCAGCCCCTCACGCGTATTGCTGATCTGCGGCTCGGCGCGCAACGAGGGCACCTGCTCCAGCGAGATGTCCAAAACATTCCGGCTATTGGGAATTGCACGCGAAACGCTGGAACTGGTCAACATCCAGACCGATGTGCTCGACCTGAGCCTGCTCACCTCCGAATACGGCCGCAACATCCACCCTTGCAAAGGCTGCGTGTCCACGGCGATGCCGCTATGCCACTGGCCATGCAGTTGCTACCCCAACCACGCGCTCAACCAGACCAACGACTGGATGGCCGAAATCTATGAGCGCTGGACCGCCGCGCACGCGGTCATCATTGTCACGCCGGTATATTGGTACCAAAGTCCCAGCCCGTTGAAACTGATGATCGACCGCCTGGTATGCGCCGACGGCGGAAATCCCGATCCCACCACGACGTCAGGCAAGGATGCCGACAAGGCGAAAGCGCTCGAAATGGCCGGATGGGACTATCCCCAACATTTGGCCGGGCGTGTATACGGCCTGATCGTGCACGGCGATGTGGCCGGCATTGAAAGCTCGCGTCAGGCTCTCACGGACTGGCTGGACTGGATGGGTTTCATCGATGCGGGCGCGCAAGCGCGATTGGACCGCTACATCGGTTATTACGAACCCTACGCAAGCAGCCACGAAGCGCTGGACCGTGATGTGTCCGTGCAGGAAGAAGCACGCAATGTAGCTCGCGCTGTAGCCAAAGCCGTGGCCGAGTTGCGCGCCGGCAGGCTTCAGGCGGTACAACCTGCGCTATCGCGTCCGCGCCCGAAATAGAAGCTGGTGTCAGCGGGCATTATTATCATTTGAGCGAGAGTGACAAAGGCCCGCACCACATGACGGTGTTGCAAACCAGGAGTTGGTTGCTGAGGAAGCCAAGGCTTACACCCAAAAATCCCACGATTGTTGCTAAAGGGCTGCCAACGAAGACATGGCGCTTTGATATGCTCGCAGCAATGAGGGCCCCGATCAATGCACCGGGCAATGAGAAAAGATGTCCTAATCCAAGTAAGCCATCTGGGCGAGAGGCTCCCCAGTTAATGAGCAAGTAGGAAATAAACGTGATGGATAAGGCGAGAGAGGCACCGAAGAAGAAGAAAGGTTTGGGCCGAATAATTGCGCAGAGGCCAAGAATAGCAAATGGCACAAATAGGTAGTACCAAAGGCCAATGTAGAGAGCATCACCTTCAATTAAGACAAATGCAGCCATGGCGAATGCAACTATAGCCGCAAGGCAGATATCGATTGGGCGGGATGGTGTCATGAAAGGCTAACGTTCGACATAAGGAGCCGCGTTTTAGACGCTCCGCTTGATGGTTGAGTTAGGCATCAATTCATAGCCCTGTGAGGCTAATTCCGAACTTGGCATTTGTAACCACGAAATCTTTATGAATAAGAGCAAGTTGCCATCGCCTGGACACAAGCACTCCCACCAGTTTTTCTAAGTCACAGTACAGGAAATCATGACGACCCTTGATGCCTGAAAATGTACTATTCGGTACCCAATGGCATTTGAAGCCTTTTTCTTCAAGGATAGGTTTCGCTTGTCTCGCATCAGAACCTAATGGGGCTAGCAAGAGAAGCTGATTTTTAGCTTCTGTTTCTTCATGGCTAAAAGGTCCATCACACCCTGCAAGAAGCAACAGCCCCACAATACTTAGCCAAATTCGCATTGGAGGTGCCTAACGTCGAAAGTAAGGGGCTGGCCGCCCGGAGCGATGGCCGGAGCCGAAAGAGTTGAAGTCACCGTTCGCCGTAAAGACGTAGCTATTCGGCCAGGCCCGCTTGACTGCGGGGTTAGGCTGTAACCATGAAGCGACAAGCATGAATAGCCGGAAACGTAGTGGTGCGTACAGAAACATTATGAATATTTAAAAGTAACCAAAATTAATGCAAAAATTAAAGCTACAAATAGTAGCCCAATAATTGCACGCATAATGCGCACCCAACGGTGACGCTTGGCGACCTTGTCAATAGCTATGTCAGCCGATGCTGCGACGGCAATTTCAACTATATCATCAATCATTTGGCGCCTAACGCGGGCATAATGGGGACACTTTAGCGCGTCCCCATTGATGAATGGGAGGCATGCACATCTTCAATTTCTGTAAACCACAGCGAGCCGAATTTCTCCCAGCTGAATGTGTAGCTTTTGTTGAGATTTACCATCACGGGCTTCCCCCCTATGGGAACAGATAGTTGACCACTGGGAAATGTATAGCCATGTGAAATATCGTAAGCCCAGCACTTACCACTCTTTAACTTTGGCGAGCACAGAAAGATCAGCCGCAAGCATTGCAGCATCTTCATGAAAACGCAAGGCGGTCACCAATTAAATTGATTAAATACATTAACTTATGCGTATCGCATAAGCTTGTTGATATCCCAAAAAACACAGATTTATGGTGCGCCTAGTCGATGAATTATGAGAGCGCTGACTCGGTAACCGCTTCATATCTTCGTCGCAAGATTGCCTAACAACGATGGGATGAAACGATATGCGTTTCTGCTCCATGGGGTGAATCGGGGCAACTGGAACGGATCGCTTGTCCTGACGGCGACACCCGGCTGTGTGGAAAGCGCACCCTCGAAGCCCAGCTTGCGGACAATCGCCGCCTGCTCTGGCAAATAATCTTTTCCGGGCTTGCCGTTGGGGTAGGCAAACAGTCGTATCCGCTTTCCCACCGTCGCTTCGAGAAACGCCTTGCCCTCGGCAATCTCCTTGCGCACCGCGTCGTCGTCCATTTTGGCGAGGATGGGGTGGCGGGCGGTATGGGCGCCGATGTCCATGCCGGTGTCATGCAGGCTGCGGAGCTGATTGGTGGTCATCATCATATCTTCCGGAAGCGGGCCGCAATCGGCGAGATCGCAAAGCCGCGCGACGGTTATCTCGCGCTCATCCGGCGGCAGGGGTTTTACCTTGGGCAATATCTGGCCAATGGCACGGGCCCGGGCTTCGGACGAGCCCAGATCGTGCTGTCCCAGGCCGAGTGCATTCAGATCAAGCTGATCGTGCGGGGTGCGGCGGATAGCTTCGATCACCGTATCGTTGAACATGCGGCCGCCATCGAGATAGGCCGTGGCAATGAAAAACGTCGCCGGCAGGCCGTGCCGCTGCAAGATGGGGAGCGCGATGGTGACGTTGTCCGCATAGCCGTCATCGAAAGTGATGCTGGCGGCACGGGCGGGCAGCGAGCCTGTTTTCAGCCGTTCGACCGCCTCGGCAAGCGGCAGCACGTTGAACACGGCTTTCAGCAGGGACATATGGGCGTCGAACGTATCGGCGGTGGCTTCGTGCGGGAAGAGCGGGTCCGGCGTCGCGAGCACGCGATGAAAGATCAGGATGCTGAGACACCCCTCCGGCCCCTCCGGGGCGAGCCGGTTTCCGAGTAATCGGTAGAGCGGATTCGCGAGCGTGTCGATCATCGGCTGCGGAACGGATCACTCATGCTCATACGCCCCCACGTCGATCTTGCCTGCCACGGGGCGCGGCTCACTGCCGGCCTTGTGCACGTATTGCTCGGTGGGTTGCAAAGAGAAACCGTTCGCGGTTCCCGGCTCGATGCCGGCATTCAGGGCTTCGGCTTTCAGTCGCAGGTGGTAGTCGTAGGCCAGGGGTGAAATCAGCTCGTTCTTGTCGCCCCGGACATTGTTCGATTGCTCCGCCCCCGCGGCGTTGATCACGCCTCTTCCGATAAACAGATTATTCACAATGCGCGCCGGGTTGGTGCCGGGTTTGACGAAGACGAACGCCCCGCCTTGCGGACGATCATTGACCACGGTGTTGTTGACGAGATAAAACTCGTTGGCGTCGTATTTCAGGCCTTCCGCGCCGTAACTGATGATGCCGGAGTTCTCCGATATCTGGCCTTGCTGGACCAGGTTACCGATCACGTAGGCGATGCCGCCGTTGGAGATATCGATGTTGTAGCTGGAATTGCCGTCATATTCATCCGTGATGCGGTTGTACAGGATGTAGTTGGTCTGGGCGCGGGTCTTGACGGTGTGGCCGATGCGCGAATGATGGCTGTAGCTGTATTTGAGCGTGAAACTGCGCACCGCGCCGATATACATGTTGTGGGTCTTGCCGTCGCCGGCTCCGTTGTTGGCGAACTCGCTGTTTTCGACCACGATGTCGCTGTTTTTATTCGAGCCGGTCAGGATGCCGTTCTGGTTATCGTGAAAGTAGCAGTTGCGTATCGTAAGGCCGGTACCTTCCGCCCGAACCCCCGAACCGTTTCTGTCCCGCACCCTGGCGCCGGAAAACTCGATGTTTTCGATGGTGATGTTATTGCCCTTGATCAGCCAGATGCCCTTGCCTGCCACACTCGCGCCATCCGCCTGCATATGCGCCATGCCGCCGACCCCGCGCAGCGTGAGGTTGTTATGCTTCCATAGGGCGACATCCTTGGGATAAACGCCGGCATCGATTTCGACGATATCGCCGTCTCGCGTGTATTTCGCCGCAATACTGGGAGACAGGTATTTCTTGCCCACTCCCACTTGCAGCGTGGCGGCGTCCGCCGCATTGAAAAACCCGGAAATCGCCAGCAGCAGGCTGCCGCAAACCAGAAAGCGCATTCGTGCAAGATTTTGGTTCATTTCAAGCTCCTCGATCATTCCCTGAAGGCTCGCGCCAACGCGTATTGCAGCCCATACCAGGCCATGCCCAGCCATTCATGGGCCGCATACCGGGAGCGGCGCAGCCCCTCGGAACCCGGCAGAAAATCAAGCACTTCCAATCGCTCCCGGCTGAAGAACAGGGTGGGAGCGCCGATCACCTCCAGGCCTTCGTGGGCGAACGCCACCCGGGAGCGGCGCATATGCATGGCATCGGTCACCAGCAATATGCGGCGCACGCCGGCTTGCCGAAGAATCGCCGCCGAAAATGCTGCGTTTTGCGCTGTATTGTCCGATTTGTCTTCGATCCATTGCACAGGCGTCGCGAAATCTTCCTGCAGGACGTGCGCCATGCCGCTTGCCAACGATATGTCGCGCTTGCCCGTCTTTCCGTAACCGCCTGAAACCAGCAGCGGGAGACCGGTTTCCCGTTGCAGTTTCGCCGCGTAGCGCGCCCGGGCGAGCCCGATATAGTCCGGGATATCCAGGCCGCCATACTCCGGGCTGTTTTCGAGCCGTCCGGCGGATAGCACGACGATCGCCTGTGCCCCGTTCGCGGATTCCAGCGGCGGTTCGAGGTTTTCCAGCGGGCGCAGCAACAGCCATGCCCCGGCGTTGGTACACAATACAAATAGCAAGGCGAGTGCTCCGCCGCACACGATGCGCCCAAGCCGCAGCCACCAGAATCGCAATATCCATCCTGCGCCATAGAGCAGGAAGAGACTCAGCGGCGGCAACACCAGCATCCGGACGACATCCATGGCGCTCGTGCTCATGGATGCCGCACGGCAGCGCTGCAAAACGATTTACTTGATTCCATGGCGGCTCATCAGGTCGTAAAGCGTCGGGCGGCTGACGCCGAGCAACTCCGCCGCCCTGAGGATATTGCCGTCCACGCGCGCAAGCGCCTTTACCAGCGCCTTGTATTCGGCCTCATCGCGCACTTGGCGCAGATTGATCGGCATTTCCGGCGCGGATACCGTCGGCAGTCCGAGATCCTCCGCAGTGATTTGCGGCCCTTCGGCCATGATCACGGCACGCTTGATGCAGTTTTCCATCTCCCGCACATTACCCGGCCACGGATAGCTCTCGATCAGGGCCAGCGCCTCGGCGCTGAAACCCAGCGCGTAAGATCCTTCCTGGGCACTGAACTTGTTCTTGAAGTGATGCGCCAGCAGAGCGGCGTCCCCCACCCGGTCGCGCAGCGGCGGGATCGGGATCACGATCTCGCTCAGCCGGTAATACAGGTCTTCGCGGAAACGCTTCTCCGCGATCAGCTCTTGCAGGTTCTGGTGCGTAGCGCAGACAACGCGCACGTCGACGGGGATTTCCTCGCGCCCGCCGACGCGTTCAATGACCCTTTCCTGCAAAAAGCGCAACAGTTTCGCCTGCAGGGGCATCGGCAGATCGCCTACCTCGTCGAGAAAAAACGTACCGCCGCTGGCCAGTTCGATTTTGCCCAGGGTCTGCTTGGCAGCACCGGTATAGGAGCCCTTCTCATAGCCGAACAGCTCGCTCTCCAGCAGGTTTTCCGGGATAGCCGCGCAATTGATGGCGATAAAGCGCTTGCTCGCACGAGGGCTCAATTGGTGCAGCGCGCGCGCCAGCACCTCCTTGCCCGTTCCGCTGTCACCCAGCAGCATCACGGCGGCATCCGCAGGCGCCACTTTTTCCACATTGCGGCAGACTTTGAGCATACCCGGATCGCGGCTGATGATGCCGGACATGGGGGAATCCGCCTGCGACTGCAACAGCCCGCGATTTTCCTGCTGCAAGGCATGGAGGAAAAACGCCCGTTCGATCACCAGCCCCAGCAGTTCCGGGTCGCAAGGCTTCTGGTGAAAATCGTAAGCGCCCAGGCCGATGGCCTTTACCGCATTGGCGTGATCCTGATTGCCGGTCAGCACGATCACCTTGGTATCCGGCGCGAGCGCGAGTATCTGTTGCAGCGTGGCCAGCCCTTCGGTGGCGCCATCCGGATCCGGCGGCAGCCCGAGATCCATGGTCGCCACGGCCGGCTCGTACCGCCGCACCATCGCCAGCGCACTTTCGCGGTCCTGCGCCACCTGCACGCTGTAGGCGTCAAAACTCCAGCGCAGCTGCTTTTGCAGGCCCGGGTCGTCTTCGATGATCAGCAGATTTCTTTTGTCCTGTTTCATTTAGAAGCCTATTTCAGTAGTAAACAAAAGTGCGCCGGCCATGCAGTGCGCGCAGGCCAGGCACGAGTCGCGACTCCAGCCTCTTACCCGTAAACGGCTTTCTCGACGGCGTCATTTCCGCTGTACAACGGCAGAATGACACGGAAAGTGGTACCGTTAGTCTCGCTGCTGGCCACTTCAACCTGACCACCCAGCTCATGGATATATTCCCTGCTTTCGAACACCCCTATCCCCATGCCTGCCGCTTTCGTGGACTCGAAAGGCTTGAACAGGCGTTCATGCATGAACTCCGCGCTCATGCCATGACCGGTATCCCGCACCTCGACAATGGCGGTACCCTCCTTTTTGGCAAGGCTTACCACCACTTGCCCGTCCTTGGGCGTCGCTTCAATCGCATTCTGGATCAGGTGTCCGATCACCCGTTCGAGGCTGGCCCGGTTGGCCAATACTTCCAGGCTGCCGTCCTGTATCTCCAGCACCGGCTTCGGCTCGGCGACCGATTTATCGGCCACGGCCTGCTGCAAGACCTTTTCGATCAGCAGCGGCACCGGCTGCTCCATGCTGTTTCCGGCACTGAGCTTCTGCAGCAATCGCCGCATCTTCTGCACCGAGAGGTCCACCGTTTCGAGCATGTCTTTCTGGAACTCCGGATTGGCCTTGTGCTTTTCGGCATTGGATAGCAGCAGCGACAACTGGGAAACCAGGTTTTTCAGGTCATGTACGACAAAGGTCGACATCCGATTAAAGGATTCGAACTGGCGCGCCACCAGCAGCGCATTCGCCGCTTCCTGCTGCGCCAGATAGCTGGCGGCCTGGTTGCCGGCGATCTTGAGCAGGTCGCTCACTTCCCAGTTCAGCTTGACCTTGCTTCTGGGCTGCGTCAGCACCACGAAACCGAACAGTTTCCGATGCAGCATGAGCGGCACTACCAGCCATGCCTTGGGAATCGACGACAACCACTGCGGCATGGGGCAGGCGCCATAGCGCTCGGGGCTGGCCTGATATTCCTGCAGGTCGATGACCCATTGCCGGGTTTCCAGAAACCGGCAGAACGCGCTCTCGGCTGGCTCGATACGCTGTCCCACCGGAATATTCCAGTGCGTCACCGGTTCGTAATTGCCGGGCTCCCGCAATATCCACAAGCCGCCGCCGGGGCTCTCCACCAGCTCGGCAATGGCTTGGACGGCACGTTCGCCCAACCCTTGCCCGTCATCGGACAAGGTACGGGTGAAGCGCAGCCATTCTTCCCGGTAATCGTAGTTGTAACTGTAGAAATGCTTGCTGATGAATACCTTCAGCCAGGAGCGCAAGGTGCCCGAAAACAGCACGCTCGCCAGCAGAATCACCGCGCCGAACAGGAAAACCGCTTGCAGGAAGGTGCCCCAGCTCCCTCCGAAAATCCGCAACAAATAACCAGCGGCGGCCATGGCGAGCAAGTAAAAAGCCGCGCCGAACAAGGCTGCGGAATGAAACAGGATGCGGCGCGATACCGAGATGCCCAACGACCAGCGCGGATTGCGCGCGGCCGCGATAGCAATGAGAGGCACGATCAAGGCATTGACGGCCCCGCGTGCCGCCCAGATTTCAGGATTGAGCTGCCGGAAAAGCATGGCGTCGCTGTACAGATAGAAATCGTAAGCGAACATTCCGCCTATGCCCAGGCAGAGGTATTTGATGCCCCAGCGCTCCTTCGGCGGCGTATTGCGGTATAGCTGCTCCACCAGGATCATGCCGATCACCGCCATCGCCACGCGCCCGACGATACTGGTCACAAAGGCGACAACCCCGTAGGGATTCAATCCCGCCCAATAGAAATAAACGGTCGCAACAATGAGCAACAGGTAAAACGCGGCGATGGCCACCACGAACGGCCGGTGCCTGGCCACTGAAACCGCCTCTGCCGGCTTCAACGGCCCCAGCAGCATGATCAGGAAAACCGCCCAGCCCGCATTCCGCAAAATTCCAAAGGCATCGGTCAGGAAGGACAAAGGCAGACCCGAGGCGACATGATAGGCAATGGCCGTCGCCCAGGCCGCGGACAGCAGGCAGGCCGATGTGAGCATCATGCCGTGCAAGCGGCCGCGCCAGCTGGTCAGCAGCAGCACGGACAAGAACACGAACGCCACGGCCGCCGTGGCGTAGCTGAATACCGCTATGTTGACCAACATGGCATGCTGCGCTCCGGAGTCATCTCCCGCCCTTGCCAAATATCACTACGCGGATGGTATCGATCAGAATAATGATGTCGAGGAACAAGCTGTTGTTCTTGACGTAAAACAGGTCGTACTGGAGCTTCTGTATGGCATCCTCGACCGAAGCCCCATAGCGATAACGTACTTGCGCCCAGCCGGTAATCCCCGGCTTGATGCTGTGCCGCACGTGGTAATAAGGAAGTTTCGCCGAAAGTTGCTCCACAAAATACGGCCGTTCGGGCCGGGGGCCGACGAAGCTCATTTCCCCTTTCAGCACATTGAGTATCTGGGGGAGTTCGTCTATCCTCAACTGGCGAATGATCCGACCAACCCGGGTGGTGCGGGGGTCGTTCTCGCATGCCCATTGGGGCTTTCCTTTTTCCTCGGCGTCATTGCGCATGCTGCGGAACTTCAGAATCATGAAGTGCTGGCCGTCCTTGCCCACTCTTTCCTGCCGATACACGATGGATTTACGGTCTTCGAGAAAAATGCACAAAGCCGTTATCAGCATGATCGGGAGCGTGACGATCAGGAGCGCCAGGCTTGCGAGCAGATCGAACGTCCTTTTGATGCTGATTCGCAACTTGCTCTGGTCGAAGCCATCGTTGAACACCAGCCAGCCCGGCTGGAGCGAATCCATCAACACCTGCCCCATCTCGCGCTCGAAAAATGTTTCCGTATCGCTCACGCGTACTCCATGCAACTTGCATTTGAGAAGCTCCTGAATGGAAAAATGCTCGCTGCGCCGATTCCGGACCGCGACGACGATCTCATTGATGCGATATTTGCTCACCATCGACATCAACGGCGACCCATCCGCCGACAAAACCATCGCGGGCGACACCTGACACACTTCATTCGGCATCGGGATAAAACCGACAATCTGGAATTTATCGAATGTGGGGTTCTTCTCGACCAGGATGCTGCACTCCTTGGCCAGCCGGCCCGTGCCCAACACCATGATTCGATTTTTCTGGAGGTGAGCATTGGACCAGCGGTAAAAGATGAGCCGCGTCAGAAAAATTCCCGTCGCGGTAATCAACATGACGTTTCCCAATATCCCGCGGCCGACATAAGTCTCCGGCACCCAATAGAAAATCAGGACAATGAACCCCAGTCCGAACGCCATGGCACGCATCAGGCGGAGCAGGGTTTTGCGGAAATCTTCCCGGTACCCGAGTTGATACATCCCCACCGCGGCCATGCTCAAGAGCATCACCAATGCAAAGGCACTGGCATATGGAAATATATTGATGAGCGGTTCGGCGACTACGTAGGGAGGGCTAAAGAATAATTCGAAAAAACGGATGGACACACCAAGGTAAACTGCGGCCATCATGATAACGGCCTCGGTTACCAGCAGCATGGTCCCTGTAACGGCTACGTAGTGATGGAAACTTTTATACACTGTTTTCCTCCCGATTGTTTCGGGCTCATCGCAATCCGGCAAAATTGCGATCCATCGCGAGCGTTATTCCGCTTTTTCGCCCGTTAACCGGGCAAACTGCTTTTTATGTAGTTATTTTTGTGTTTTCTGTACTTAATCTATAAGGAAATACATCCCGCTGTTGCCGTAATACATGAAAGCCCATTGCTACCACGTCACAATTGAGCCGTCAATAGCCTTATATAATTTGTGCGTAACCACCAAGGTTGTCGATAGCCGCACCGAATTTCGATTCAGATATCACGGCTCCTTTTTTTTCTGCAGGAAATCACGCAGATAGCTGCTTGGAATGGCATAGGTGATTCCGCTTGGCTGGGCGAGCGCCGACTCTTTCAGGCCTTTGATCAAGACCATGTTGATGATTCCGTAAACGATGCCGGTATCGGGATCGTACAGAGGGCTCCCGCTGTTGCCGGGATATGCGGTTCCATCGAGTTGAAATACCGGGAAGGCCGACTTCTTGAGCTGGAGGATACTTTGCGAATCCAAACGCCTGGAATTGGCAGCAGGCAGAACTATCGGCGTAATCGAAGAAAGCATGCCTCGATGCGTGACCGGATGGAACCCGAGTATCATGCCTATCGGAAATCCGGTAAACGCAAACACTTGCCCCTCCCGAGCCGTGCCGGAATCCCCAATCTCCATCGCGGTCAGGGGCGGGCCGCTGATTTTGAGCAGAAGCAGATCGTGTTCCCTGTCCAGCCCCACCCGCGTGGTAATCCGCAGCTCTGTTTCCGTTTCGTTTTTGGCGACGATGACGACCAGGGCTTCCACCTTGCTGCCCTCCCCGCCATCGGGAATCACATGAGCGTTGGTGATGACCAGCGTTCCATCCCCCACCGCAAAGCCTGTTCCCAGGAAATTCACCGCGGGGCTGCGAGTTTTCTGATAAGTGCCTATGCCAACAATGGATGGCTTGAGCCGTTCGATGGTACGCGGTAACTCATCCCCCCATAGCGAGCCTGCAAAAATAAATCCCTGAAACAAAAATAAATATAGGAAAAAACTTTTAACGCCGAAAGCAACCCTCGCGAAGTCCATAACCTCCCCCCATGCGAATCTGAACCCGGAACACGCCTCCTGCTGTCAATCCTGAACAAAACGCACTGCATACACTGGCGGCAAATGACAGGGCACTGCGTTCCAGGCTACGCCGCCGTTTTCGCTCACCCAGAGATTGCCCGTGGTGGAGCCCATCGCCAGGCATTCGCCCCGCTCATCGACTGCCAGACCGTGGCGATATACCAGATCGTAGCTTTCCTCCTCCGGCAAGCCGGCAGCGAACGATGCAAAAGTTCTTCCGCCATCCTCGGTGCGGGTCACAACCAGTTTGCCATCCACAGGATACCGCTTCTCATCCTTGACCGCCGGGACAAACCACGCCGTATCCGGTTGCCGCGGATGCACGGCGACGGCAAAGCCAAAGCTTGAAGGATGGGCATTTATCTGGCCCCATGTAGCAGAACCATCAGTAGAGCGGAAAATGCCGTTGTGGTGTTGAATCCAGAAATTGTCAGGTGCGCCATGGCATTGCACCATGCGGTGAGGATCCTGGATGGCGGGGTTTTCTTCCTGGCCGGGCGGCATATACGCGGCCCACAAGCCTTTGGTCGCGGTACGCCAGTTGTTGCCATTATCCTCGCTCAACCATACACCGCCGCAGGATACGGCGATAACGATGCGATCGGGATTGCGGGGATCGACACAGATGGAATGGATGCCGGGCTCGTCGTAGCCTCCGCCCACCCATTGCTTGCGCAAGGGGTCATCCCACAGGCTTTGCATCATTTCCCAGCTCGCCCCGCGATCAGTGCTTTTAAACAAACCTCCGGGGATAGTGCCTGCCAAAAGCGTGCCTGGCGCGCCCACTTCCATCGACCAGATCATTTTCAGGCTGGGAGCATCCTCGCCGCCGATAGCGGCATAGGAAGGCACGCTCACCTCTTCCCAGTGCTGGCCATCGTCGTCGGAGCGATGCAGTTTGGTGCCGAAATGTCCAAGCTCCAGCGAGGCGTACAGCGTCTTGTCGTGCTGGTCTTGCAGCACCATGCCCACCGGTTCGCCGAGAAAACATCGATTGTGAATCGCCCAACTTCCCGGCTCGCGCCGACGAATATCGAACAGCCCCTTACGTGTCGCAACCAATACTCGATTAGCCATTGCCTGCTCCTCCACGTTGTTGATCAACCGCCGGATAGCGCCTGCATGATATAGAGATCATCCGCGTCGCCGAGCACGGTATCAAGCACGGTCTCGCGCGGCTGCATGGATCCACCCACAAAAATCGCGACATGCTTGCGCACCCGGCCCTGATCATCCAGCACATAATTCTTCAAGCGCGGGTAATCCACAGCGGCGGCATCGAGTACATCACGGACGGTCTCACCGCGATAAGTAGCCGGTTCCAGCGGGCCGACATCACCAAGCCTCTGCGCACATACGACATTCGCCATGCACTGTCCCTTAGAGCCTATTACAGTTGATCTCATCCCCGCATTGCTTGCACAGGCGCGAAACCCCATAAACGACGAAGCGGAAGTGGAGCAATCTCGCACTTCCGCTTCGCATTGACAACTAATATTCCCTATTTGATTTCAATTTTATTCTCGACAGATGTAACACCTTCCACTTCACGTGCGAGGGCTACCGCCCGGTCGGCTTCTGCCTGACTCTTGGCTGTCCCGCTCAAATACACAACCCCGGCTTTATCCGTATCCACTTTGATATGCATTGCGCTGACGTCTTTTTCCTTAGCCAATTTTGCTTTGATTTTGGTAGTGATGACCGAGTCTTTGACAAACTCCTTGGCGGATTCCTTGGCAGATGAACTGCGATCCGACTCACTACCGCCCCCGGTGTAATCGCTCGTATATCCAGCCACCGGTAACGCCAAGGCTCCCATCAATGCCAGACTGATCGCTAATTTGCTTTTCATGATGACCCTCCTTCTGATTTAACCATTAGGAATTATTTAGAACCTTGCGTTTCGCGGATCGTTCCGCATTGATTTCTTTCTTCTTTCTGCCATAACTTGTGAAAACTCGCACTCATCCAGGCAATTCGGCGTGAAACTCGGGTCTGGCGGAAGCCGCGATTCACTTTCCTGATACTTTCGCCCAACCTTTTATACGTCAGGAAGTTGCCCTGTGAGCTTGAATCCGCGCTATGATTTTTATGAACACTGCAACAGAACATGAAAAACACGATTCTCGCAAAAACTGGGAGTCTGATATGTTATTGCAACCCGTAATTCTCTCAGGCGGCTCCGGCACGCGCCTGTGGCCACTCTCCCGCGAAAAATATCCCAAACAGCTATTGCCGCTGATCGGCGAAGAATCCCTGCTGCAAGGCACCGTGCGCCGCGTCGACGGCATCCGCCTGGAACTGGCGCCGACCATGGTGGTATGCAATGAAGAATATCGCTTCGTCATTGCCGAGCAATTGCGCCTGATGGGCAAGGATGGGGTGCTACTGCTGGAGCCTGTCGGCCGCAACACCGCGCCCGCCCTGACAATGGCGGCGCTGGAAGCGAACCGCGAGGGCAAAGATCCGGTGTTGCTGGTCATGCCGTCGGACCATGTGATTCTCGACACGGCCGCATTTCAGGAAGCCGTCAGGCAAGGTGCCGCGCTGGCGGCGGCGGGCAGCGTGGTCACCTTCGGCATTACGCCGGACTGCCCGGAAACAGGCTATGGTTATATCCGGATGGGTGAAATGCTGGATGGCGCAGGCGACGGGGCCTGCCGCATTGCCAATTTCGTCGAAAAACCGGATCGCGAGACGGCGCAGCGTTACCTCGATGAAGGAAGTTATCTCTGGAACAGCGGCTTGTTCATGATGCGTGCCTCGGTGTGGCTGACGGCTATCGAGCAATGCCGGCCCGATATTCTGGCCGCCTGCCGCGCCGCCTGGCAAAGCAGGCTGGAAGACGGCATCTTCGTGCGCGTCGACGAATCCGCTTTTGAACAATGTCCGAGCGACTCCATTGACTACGCGGTGATGGAGCGCGTTGCCGCCAGGCAGGAGAATCTGCCCGCGGGGGCCATGATCCCGCTGACTGCGGGCTGGTCTGACGTCGGCTCATGGGATTCGCTATGGCAAGCACTGCCCAAGGATGCGAACGGCAATGTATCGCAAGGGGATGTCCTGCTGAGCGATTGCAGCGACACCCTGGTCCTCTCTGGCGGCAGGCTGGTCACCTGCGTCGGCGTCAGCGACCTGGTTGTCGTGGAAACGGCGGATGCGGTGCTGGTCGCGCACAAGGACAAGACGCAGGATGTGAAAAACATCGTCGATACCCTCAAGCGGCAAGGCCGTCCGGAGAGTTTGCTGCACCGCAAGGTGTATCGTCCGTGGGGCTGGTATGACAGCGTGGATAACGGCGAACGCTTTCTGGTGAAACGCATCGTCATCAAGCCCGGCGCGATGCTGTCGCTACAATTGCATCACCACCGCGCCGAACACTGGGTTGTGGTCAGGGGTACGGCCAAGGTCACGCGGGGCGATACCTGCTACCTGGTGACCGAGAACGAATCGACCTTCATTCCGCTGGGAACCAAGCACCGGCTGGAAAATGTCGGGAAACTGCCGCTGGAGATCATTGAAGTACAATCCGGACCCTACCTCGGCGAAGACGATATTGTGCGTTTCGACGATCATTACGGCAGGAAGTGAAGTTGCGGGCGACAGGCAAACCCCGCACCACCCATCATGCGCAGGAAAGCCTTTCGGCCATCCTTTCGTAATAAGCGGCTTCCAGTTGCAGGTTGCCGGAGCGGGAAGCGCTCATCTGCATGGTCAGAAGACGCAGCTTCTTCAGCGCCACGCTACGTTGCATGCCTTCGGATGCATGGACCAGGCGCTCCAGTTCGGCGACATCCTTCAATATCTGCACCTCGGGAGGCACATACCCGGCATTCTTGAGAATGCGGTAGGCGATGCGCAGTTCCTCAGGAATCAGCCTGTCGTCGTCCAGTTCCAGCGGCTGCCCGGTGCCGGGCAGCCCGTCGAAATCGCCGCGCCGTGCAGCCTCGACGATGCGCTGTTCCACGATGGCTTCAAACCCTTGCATGATCCAATCAGGCGGCAGCTTTGGATTTCAGCGAGTCCGTCAGGTGCGGGCTGAGGGTTTGCAGAATTTGTGAAAAGACCTTGGGGTTGCCGGCCACGATGTTGCCGCTTTCCAGCCAGCCTTCGTTACCTTCGAAATCGCCTACCAGGCCGCCAGCCTCATGCACCAGCAAGCCGCCCGCGGCGATATCCCACTGCGACAGGCCGATTTCCCAGAAACCGTCGTACCAGCCGGCGGCCACATAGGCCAGATCCAGCGCTGCGGAACCGGGACGGCGCACGCCGGAAGTTTTCTTGATCATGTCCTTGAACATCGCGACATAGGTATCAAGATGCGCGAAATCACGGAAAGGAAAGCCGGTGCCGATAATGGCTTCCTGCAAGCGGGCGCGCGAGCTGACGCGGATGCGGCGGTCGTTGAGGAAAGCACCGCGACCGCGCGTGGCGGTAAAGAGATCATTGCGATTCGGATCGTAAATTACGGCCTGCGTGATCTGGCCGCGCTGCTTGAGTGCGATGGAGACGGCGTATTGCGGAAAACCGTGCAGGAAATTGGTCGTGCCGTCGAGCGGGTCGATGATCCAGACGTTTTCACTGTCGCCTTGCGCCCCGCTCTCTTCGGCGAGAATGGAATGGTCAGGATATGCATCCAGCAAGGTCTCGATAATCGCGCGTTCGGCCGCGTGATCAACCTCACTGACAAAGTCGTTGTATGTCTTGCTGCGAATCTTGATAGCACCCAAATCCTGGGAAGCACGATTGATGATGGCGGCAGCCTGGCGCGCGGCCTTGACTGCAATATTAAGCATTGGATGCATATTCTGATGTCCGTACCCGCAAGGGGAAAGTTAAAGAGCTGGTAAAATAGAATCCATCTCAGGAATAATCACATGTGCGACGGGATGCTTTGGGATGCAGCGCTAGGCGCGAGCCGCGCGGTTTGGTTATCCAAACAAGCGGTGAGCAACAACGCGATGCGCCCAAAGCACCCCGTCCCTCCGGGTTGCAACATGCGATTATTCCTGAGATGGATTCTAACATTTTACTGCCTACACCCCATGAGCTCCAAACTCGAATCACTTGCCAACATCCGCATCGTTCTCTGCCAGACCAGCCACCCGGGCAATATCGGGTCTACGGCACGCGCGATGAAAACGATGGGACTCACCCAACTGGTGCTGGTACGACCCAAAAAATTCCCGCACGAGATTGCCGAAGCCATGGCTTCCGGCGCGAGCGATATCCTGGCCGCAGCGCGTGTTTGCGATTCGCTGGAAGAAGCGCTGACCGGATGCACCTTCGTCATCGGCCTCAGCGCCCGCAAGCGCGAGCTTTCACACCAGCTGGTCACGGCACGGGAGGCTGCGACAGAGGCAGTACAGCTTGCCGCGACCCAATCCGTAGCCCTGGTTTTCGGCACGGAAATGAGCGGCCTGTCCAACGATGAGCTCATCCGTTGCCAGCTTCTGGCGATGATCCCTGCCAACCCCGAGTACTCCTCCCTCAATCTGGCCTCGGCAGTACAGGTCCTGGCATACGAAATCCGCACGGCAG
The DNA here is from genome assembly GCF_001645185.1 of Methylobacillus sp. MM3. Lineage (GTDB taxonomy): Bacteria > Pseudomonadota > Gammaproteobacteria > Burkholderiales > Methylophilaceae > MM2. The sequence continues at coordinate 125,999 of NZ_LXTQ01000057.1, read as the reverse complement.
CATTGGGAGAAGCAACCGATACCGTCGACAACGATTTCAATTTGGCGAGCCATGAAGATGTCGAAGGATTCTACCGTCATCTGGAAGAAACGCTGATCGGCACCGGCTTTCTGGACCCCGCCCTGCCGAAACGATTGATGTCGCGTCTGCGGCGCCTGTTCACACGGGCACGATTGGAAAAAGAAGAGGTCAATATCCTGCGGGGCATTTTGAAATCGATACAGTCGCCTCGATAAGAGGTCTGTATTTATGGCAAAATACTAGACTTTTCATTCAACTAGCGTAGCTAACGCATGTTCAATCATTTGCGCGAAGACATCGCCGTCGTGTTCGAACGGGACCCGGCCGCACGCACGCATTGGGAAGTGCTCACCACTTACCCGGGCGTCCATGCGCTCATTCTCCACCGTTTCTCGCACTGGCTCTGGCATTGCAAGTTGCGCTGGATGGCACGCTTCTCCTCGCACATCGGCCGCTGGCTGACCGGCATCGAGATCCATCCTGGCGCCACCATCGGACGCCGCGTATTCATCGATCACGGCATGGGCGTCGTCATTGGCGAAACGGCGGTGATCGGCGACGACTGCACGCTGTATCACGGGGTGACGCTGGGCGGCACTTCCTGGAAAAAAGGCAAACGCCATCCGACGCTTGAAAGAGGCGTCGTCATCGGCGCGGGCGCCAAGGTGCTCGGCCCGATCACGGTGGGCGAAGAAGCCAAGATCGGCTCCAATGCCGTCGTCGTGAAAGACGTACCGGCAGGCGCGACGGCAGTCGGTATTCCGGCGCGCATCCTGGACCAGGAAAAAGCCCGGCAACGCGACGACATGGCGCAGAAAATCGGCTTTTCCGCCTATGCCGTTTCCGACGATATGAACGATCCGATGGCGAAGGCTATCCACGCCCTGCTCGATCATGCCGCGGAACAGGACAAACGCCTGCAGGAAATGGCGCAACAGCTCGCCAAACTCGGCGGCGACGTCGAGACCGACAAGGAGGTCGCCGAGGCCTTCGACGTCAATTATCTGAACAAGATCGTCGACTGAACCCGGGCCGGTAATAGTTGACTAAATAACTAAGGTTTTGTAGAATTTAGTCCTCTCGCATCCCTTACCGGAGTAACTTTTATGCGCCTGACCACCAAAGGCCGTTTTGCCGTGACAGCCATGCTCGACTTGGCCTTGAACGAAGTCGACCGCCCCGTCACGCTGGCAGGAATCAGCGAGCGGCAGGAGATTTCCCTGTCGTATCTCGAACAACTTTTCAGCCGTCTGCGCCGCAATGGATTGGTCAAGAGCGTGCGTGGGCCCGGTGGCGGCTATCGCATCGCCAAGCCGCTCGACAGCATTTCGGTCTCCGACATCATTACAGCCGTGGACGAGCAGATCGACGCTACCCAGTGCGGCGGCAACGAAAACTGCCACGACGAACACCGCTGCATGACCCATGACCTGTGGGCCAGCCTTAACGTCAAGATTCTTGAATACTTGTCCGGCGTCAGCCTGGCCGAACTGGTAGCTTCGCAAAAGAGCGGCGGCAAGATTGTCATCCCCGAGCCGAAGCGCCGCGAGCGTACGCCGCAGGCAGTCGCTGCCTGAGGGTAGCCGGCCGCATTGCCATGAGCAACTCCGCCGTATATCTCGACCACAACGCCACGACTGCGCTCGACCTTCGTGTTCTTGATGCCATGCTGCCCTTTTTGCAGCATCCGCAAGGCAACCCGACCAGTCGCCACAGTTTTGGAAGGCATGCGCGGCAAGCCGTTGAGAATGCGCGCGCTCAGGTCGCGGATACGGTAGGCGCACATCCTACTCAAGTAGTATTTACCAGCGGCGGAACCGAAGCGGATAATCTTGCCATACAAGGGGTTGCGGCGGCGCAAGCGCCTACCAGCATTGCGGTAAGCACTATCGAGCATCCTGCGGTTTATCGCCCGGCGCAGTACCTGATGGGACGCGGATGGAAGATTGCCAGAATCCAGGTGGATGAAAACGGTCGCATCGCGCTGGATAGTCTGAATGAAGTATTGCAGCAGAAAACGGCTCTGGTTTCCGTGATGGCAGCCAACAACGAGACCGGCGTGCTCCAGGACATTCCGGCCATCGCCGAAATATGCCGTCGGCATGGTGCCTTGTTGCATACCGATGCTGTGCAGGCGCTAGGCAAGATAGCGCTGGATTTCAATGCGCTCGGCGCGAACGCGATGAGCCTGTCGGCGCACAAGATACACGGTCCGCAAGGTGCAGGTGCACTGGTGCTGGACAAGCGGGTAGATATCAGGCCGCTCCTGTATGGCGGCGGCCAGGAAAAAGGCCTGCGCAGCGGAACGGAAAATATTGCTGCCATTGTCGGCTTCGGCCTGGCATGCGAATTGGCGCAGCGCGAACTGAATGATCGCATCGCCACGATCGAAAACCTGCGCAATCGCCTGGAAACAGGGTTGCGCCGCCTGGGTGCCACGATTTTCGGCGGCGAAAGCGCACGATTGCCGAACACCAGTTTTTTTGCCTTCCCCAACATCGAAGGCGAAACGCTGGTAGTAGCGATGGACAAGAAAGGCTTTGCGATTGCGAGCGGTTCGGCCTGTTCCAGCGACAGCACCGAGCCCAGCCATGTGCTGCTGGCGATGGGTGTAGACCCGGAATTCGCACGCGGTGCGGTACGCGTCAGTCTCGGGGCGGACAATACCGCCCAACAGATCGACGGCTTTTTGCTGGCGCTGGAAAACGAGCTTTTACGATTGAAACGAATGGCCGCATTGGCGGTTTGAGGAAGAAGCATGAGTGTAAAGACCCCGATCTACCTGGACTACTCGGCCACCACCCCGGTGGACCCGCGCGTTGCGGAAAAGATGATTCCGTATCTGACCGAACAATTCGGCAACCCTGCCAGCCGCTCGCATCCGTTTGGCTGGGCAGCGGAAGAAGCCGTGGAAAACGCGCGCGTGCAGGTCGCGGCGCTGGTCAATTGCGATCCGCGCGAAATCGTCTGGACTTCCGGCGCAACCGAGTCCGACAACCTCGCGATCAAGGGTGCCGCGCACTTCTACTCGGGCAAGGGCAAGCACATTGTCACCGTGCAGACCGAACACAAGGCCGTGATCGACCCGTTCCGCGAACTCGAACGCCAGGGCTTCGAAGCGACCTATCTGCAACCGGAGCCCAACGGCCTGGTGGATATCGAAAAATTCCGTGCCGCTCTGCGCCCGGACACCATCTTTGCCTCGGTGATGATGGTCAACAACGAAATCGGCGTCATTCAGGACATCGAAACCATCGGCAACCTGTGTCGCGAACGCGGCATCATCTTCCACGTCGACGCCGCGCAAGCCACCGGCAAGGTGGAAATCGACCTGGAAAAACTGCCGGTCGACCTCATGAGCTTCTCCGCGCACAAGACCTACGGCCCCAAGGGGATAGGCGCGCTGTATGTTCGCCGCAAGCCCAGAGTCCGCATCGAAGCGCAAATGCACGGCGGCGGCCACGAGCGTGGCATGCGTTCCGGCACGCTGGCGCCGCACCAGATCGTCGGCATGGGCGAAGCCTTCCGCATCGCCAAGGAAGAAATGGAACTGGAAAACGCCCGCGTCCGCCGCCTGCGCGACCGGCTGCTGGCCGGCCTGCAAGGCATCGAAGAGGTCTACGTCAACGGCGACCTCAAGCAACGCGTGCCGCACAACCTGAATATCAGCTTCAATTTCGTCGAAGGCGAATCGCTGATCATGGCGGTAAAGGACATCGCGGTTTCGTCCGGTTCGGCCTGCACTTCCGCCAGCCTGGAGCCCTCGTATGTGCTGCGCGCGCTGGGCCGTTCCGACGAACTGGCGCACAGCTCGATCCGTTTCTCCATCGGACGCTTCACCACCGAGGAAGAAATCGACTACACCGTAGAACTGATGAAGAGCAAGATCGGCAAACTGCGTGAGCTTTCCCCGCTGTGGGAAATGTTCCAGGATGGCATCGACCTCGAATCCGTCCAATGGGCCGCTCACTAAAAGATTCACGGAATTAAGGAAAACATCATGGCATACAGCGACAAGGTCCTGGACCACTACGAAAACCCCCGCAACGTCGGCGCGCTCGACAAGAACGACCCGCATGTCGGCACCGGCATGGTGGGCGCGCCCGCTTGCGGCGATGTGATGAAGCTGCAAATCCGCGTCGGCGACGATGGCGTGATCGAGGACGCCAAGTTCAAGACTTATGGTTGCGGCTCCGCGATCGCATCCTCATCGCTGGTGACCGAATGGCTTAAAGGCAAGACGCTGGATCAGGCAATGGAGATCAAGAATTCTGCCATCGCCGAAGAACTGGCCCTACCGCCGGTCAAGATTCACTGCTCGGTGCTGGCGGAAGATGCGATCAAGGCCGCGATCGCCGATCTGAAACAAAAATCCGGCGGCGGCGTCGATATCGAACCCGCCAAACAGGAAGCTTGAAGCCATGGCAATTACCCTGACTGAATCCGCGGCCGACCGCGTGCAGAAATTCCTCGCCAACCGCGGCAAGGGCGTAGGCTTGCGCCTAGGCGTGAGAACCTCCGGCTGCTCGGGCATGGCGTATACGCTGGAATTCTCGGATGAAATCCTGCCGGAAGATGTGACTTTCGAAAGCCACGGCGTCAAGGTGCTGATCGACCCGAAAAGCCTGACGTATCTGGACGGCACCGAACTGGACTACACCAAGGAAGGCCTGAACGAAGGCTTCAAATTCAACAACCCCAACGTCAAGGACAGTTGCGGCTGCGGCGAAAGCTTCACGGTATAGGCATAGGGCGATTAGCTGTCAGCGCGCAGCCCGGACGCATCGCTGACAGTGGCACGCGGATGGCTAATTGAATGCTTGATATCCACCAGAACCACTTCGAACTGTTCGATCTGCCGACGAGCTTTGCCATTGACCGGACGCTGCTCGACCAGAGCTACCGCAAGTTGCAAGGCGAAGTGCATCCCGATCGCTTTGCTGCGGCAACGTCCGCCGAACGGCTACGCTCGATGCAATGGGCGACGCACGCCAACGAGGCCTATCAGACGCTGAAGTCTCCCGTTTCTCGCGCCCGCTACCTGCTGCAATTGCAGGGAATCGACACGCAGGAAGAAACCAATACCGCGATGCCCGCGGACTTTTTGATGCAGCAAATGGAGTGGCGCGAAGCCATTGATGAAGCGCGCTCTGCGCTCGACATCTCTGCCCTCGAGAAATTATTGCTGGAAATAAACCGCGAAGCTACCTCGCAGGAATCGGAATTGCGGGCCGCCATCGACGAGCAGCGCGATTATCCGCGCGCCGCAGGCATCGTACGCAAGCTGCGCTTTCTTGATAAAGTGCAAGACGAAATCGAACGCGCCATCGAGGCGCTGGAAGAATGAATATCTTGAATCGTCAACGCGCCGGAAGCGTCAAGCCGGAAACCGAATTGAACTGCAAAAAATCGTACTTTTTCGCGAACCCCTCGATCGCTATCGAGCCCCTGCTTTTCTCGGCGCCCCTGGCGTCCTGGCGGTAAACAAGTTATGGCCCTATTGCAAATCTCCGAACCCGGAAAAAGCGCCGTCCCGCACCAGCATCGCCTGGCGGTAGGCATCGACCTCGGCACGACCAACTCGCTGGTCGCCACCGTGCGCAGCGGCATGAGCGTTGTGCTGCATGACGAAGAAGGCCATGCCTTGCTGCCGTCCGTCGTGCATTACCTCGCATCCGGCGTTGATGTCGGCCATGCGGCGCAAGCCCAGCAAAGCCGCGACCCGCAAAACACCATCGTTTCCGTGAAGCGCTTCATGGGGCGCGGCGTGCATGACATCGCCGACATCGGACACTATCCCTACCGTTTCGTCGATGCGCCGGGCATGTTGCAACTGAGTACCGTCGCCGGCATCAAAAATCCGGTGGAGATTTCCGCCGAAATTCTCAAGACACTGAAAGCCCGGGCCGAAAAATCGCTGGGCGGCGAACTGACCGGCGCGGTGATTACCGTTCCGGCCTACTTTGACGACGCGCAACGCCAGGCAACCAAGGACGCGGCACAACTTGCGGGACTCAATGTACTGCGCCTGCTGAACGAACCCACCGCCGCCGCCGTCGCTTACGGACTGGATAACGCCTCCGAGGGCGTGTTTGTCATCTACGATCTGGGCGGCGGGACGTTCGACGTCTCTATCCTGCGTCTCTCCAAGGGTGTGTTCGAGGTGCTCGCCACCAACGGCGACTCCGCTCTCGGCGGCGACGATTTTGACCGTCGCATCTTCTGCTGGATGCTGGAAAAAGCGCAGGTGCCGCCAGTGGGCCCGGAAGATACCCGGCTGCTGCTGACCAAGGCCCGCGAAGCCAAGGAACAGCTCACCGACCATGCCGAAACGCGCATCACCTGCGTGCTCTCGACCGGAGAGGTCATCGACCAGACGCTGGATAGCGCGACTTTCAACGAACTAACGCAGCATCTCGTCAACAAGACACTGACGCCGACCCGCAAAGCCTTGCGCGACGCGGGCATCAGCATCGAAGATGTACAGGGCGTGGTGATGGTGGGCGGTTCGACGCGCATGCCGCAGATCCAGCATGCCGTCGCTGAATTCTTCAAGCGGGAACCGCTGACCAATCTCGATCCCGACAAGGTCGTGGCGCTCGGCGCGGCGATCCAGGCAAACGTGCTGGCCGGCAACAAGAACGAAAACGAACTCCTTCTGCTCGATGTGATTCCGCTCTCGCTCGGGCTCGAAACCATGGGCGGCCTGACCGAGAAAGTGATTCCGCGCAACTCCACGATTCCCGTTGCCCGCGCGCAGGATTTCACTACCTTCAAAGACGGTCAGACTGCGATGAGCATACATGTGGTGCAAGGCGAGCGCGAGCTGGTGTCCGATTGCCGCTCGCTGGCGCGTTTCGAATTGCGCGGGATTCCGCCCATGGCGGCAGGCGCTGCGCGCATACGCGTGGCTTTCCAGGTCGATGCCGACGGCTTGCTGTCGGTTTCCGCACGCGAGCAGACCTGCGGCGTAGAGGCGCATGTCGTGGTGAAGCCGTCTTATGGCCTCTCCGACGACGCCATCGCCAATATGCTCCAATCCTCGTTTTCTCACGCCGAAGAGGACAAGCTGGCGCGCGCGTTGCGGGAAGCCCAGGTGGAAGCCGAGCGCTTGCTCGAAGCGATTCGCGCGGCCTTGGAGCAGGATGGCGATGCATTGCTCGAAGCCACTGAACGGGCAGAACTGGAGTCTCACATGCAGGCTCTGCACAATGCAATTTCCGGCACCGATCCTCAAGCGATTACCGCAAGCATGGAGGCGCTCAACCACGCCTCCGAAACCTTTGCCGGCCGCCGCATGGATGCTTCCATCAAACAAGCCCTGACCGGCCACAAACTCGACGAAATAAAGGTCTGAAATGCCGCAAATCATCGTTCTGCCGCACGAGGAACTCTGCCCCGAAGGCGCCGCCTTCGAAGCCAAGCCCGGCATGTCCATCTGCGACAACATGCTCGAACATCATATCGACATCGATCACGCATGCGAAAAAGCCTGCGCCTGCACCACTTGCCACGTAGTCGTGCGCGAAGGATACCAGTCGCTGAACGCTCCCGAAGAAAAGGAAGAGGATCTGCTGGACAAGGCATGGGGCCTGGAGCCCACCTCGCGCCTGTCCTGCCAGGCCATCGTCGATACCACCGATCTCGTGGTGGAAATTCCCAAATACTCCATCAACATGGCCAAGGAAGGCCATCGCTAGAGCAACGCCCGCGTTCCCGGCAGTCAACATCACCCCGGCTCAAGGGCTCGCTGCCAGCAGCGCCTGCCCCAAGGCTATGCCTTGTAGGAAGCTCATATCTGGTCTACCCTGAATAAAAACAGTCAGGGAAGACCCATTCATGTTGAACTTCGACTTCATCGTCATCGGCAGCGGACCCGCAGGTCAGCGCGCCGCGATCCAGGCCGCCAAGCTGGGCAAGAGCGTCGCCCTGATCGAGAACCGCAACGTGGTCGGCGGCGTCACCGTCCATACCGGCACGATCCCCAGCAAGACCTTGCGCGAAGCCGTGCTCTATCTCACCGGCTGGACCCAGCGCGGCCTTTACGGCCAGAGCTACCGGCTCAAGCAAAACCTCACCATCGACGATCTGATGCAGCGCCTGCAGATCACGATACGCAACGAAGTCGGCGTGATCGAGAGCCAATTGGCGCGCAATGGCGTGACCGTAATGCACGGTATCGCCGCCTTTCATGATCCGCATACCCTCCATGTCACCGGCCACGATGGCGAAATAAGCGAGCTATCGGCGGAAAAGATGGTCATTGCCACCGGCACCACGCCCTCGCGGCCCGCCGATATTCCGTTTGACGATGGCTACATCATCGACAGCGACGGCATCCTCAACCTTAAAAAGATTCCCAGGACCATGGCCATCGTCGGCGCCGGCGTGATTGGCGTCGAGTATGCCGCGATGTTCAGCGCGCTGGATGTCAAGGTCACGCTGATCGACAGCCGCCCGCAGATGCTGGACTTTCTAGACCGCGAAGTCGTCGATGAATTGATGCACAGCCTGCGCGCGCGGCAAGTCACGCTGCGGCTGGGCGAGAAGGTCGCTTCGATGCGGCGTAACGGCGACGATGACGTCGAGATGATCATGGCCAGCGGCAAGCGCGTGGTCGCGGACATCGTCATGTTCGCCGCCGGGCGGCAAGGGGCCACGGATGCATTGAAACTGGAAAACGCCGGGCTGACGGCGGACGAACGCGGCCGCATCAAGGTCGACTACTGCTACACCACCGAGGTGCCGCATATTTATGCCGCCGGCGATGTGATCGGCTTTCCCAGCCTGGCCTCGACATCGATGGAGCAAGGGCGGCTGGCCGCGTGCCATGCATGGGACAAGACCTCGGCCTGCGTGCCGGAACACTTTCCCTTCGGCATCTACAGTATCCCGGAAATCAGCATGGTGGGTGCGACCGAGCAGCAGCTCACCAAGGACAACATTCCTTATGAGGTAGGCGTGGCCCGCTTCCGGGAAACGGCGCGCGGCCAAATCCTGCGGCTGGAAGAAGGCATGCTGAAGATCATCTGCGGACTGGAAGACAGACGCGTGCTCGGCGTACATATTTTTGGCGAGAGCGCGACCGAGCTGATACATATCGGCCAGGCCGTCATCAGCCTGAACGGTACGCTGGATTACCTGGTGGAAGCGGTATTCAACTATCCGACCCTGGCGGAAACCTACAAGATCGCGGCGCTGGATTGCTGGAACAAGATGCGGGTTTAGAGCACCACCTCAAGCCGCCGTTATCCGCGCAAGATAACCCGGATCGAGCAGCCGGACGAACTCCTCGGCAGGCACGGGCGGACTCATCAAATACCCTTGCACCTGGTCGCACCCCTGCTTGCGCAGGAATTCGAGCTGTTCCTCGTTTTCAACACCTTCGGCAATCACGGTCAAATTGAGGCTATGCGCCATCGCGATGATGGCCTGGGTGATCGCCACGTCATCGCTATCCCTGGGTACATCGCGCACGAACGAGCGGTCGATCTTGAGCGAATCGATGGGGAAGCTCTTCAGGTATCCCAGGGAAGAATAGCCGGTGCCGAAATCGTCGATGGACACCTTCGTGCCCATGTCGCGGAAACGCTGCAAAATCTCGATGGCCCGCTCGGCATTCTGCATGATCATGCTTTCGGTAATCTCCAGCTCCAGATAAGCCGGAGGCAACCCACTGCCGCCGAGTGCTTCGGCAATGGTCTGGCGCAGCCCCTCGTCGCGGAACTGATGGGCGGAAAGATTCACCGCAACACCGATCAATGGCAGCCCGGCATCCTGCCAGGCGCGGTTCTGGCGGCACGCCTCGCGCAACACCCAGGCGCCGATCGGCACGATCAGGCCGGTTTCTTCCGCCAGCGGGATAAACTGCGCCGGCGGTACCAGGCCCAGATCCGGATGATTCCAGCGGATCAGTGCTTCCGCGCCAACCAGTTCATTGGTGGCGAGATCGATCTTCGGCTGGTAATAAAGCACGAATTCGTTGCGCTCCAGCGCGCGGCGCAGGCTGTTTTCAAGCGCCAGGCGCTCGAAGCTGTGGACATTGCTTTCCGAAGCGTAAAACTGGAAGGTATTCTTGCCCCGCTCTTTTGCGCGATACATCGCGACGTCGGCATTTTTCAGCAAGGTATGGAGATCGGTGCCGTCTTCCGGGTACGCGCTGATGCCGATGCTGGCGCTGACATACAACTCCTGCCCCAGCAGGTAAAACGGCTGGCCCAGCGCATTCATGATCTTGCGCGCGACATTGCCGAGATACTGGGTATCGGCGAATTGTTCGATCAGCACCACGAATTCGTCTCCACCTTGCCGCGCAATGGTGTCGGTCTCGCGCAGGCACTGCTGCAGGCGCTCGGCTGCCGTCTGCAGCAGCATGTCGCCGGCGTGATGCCCCAAAGTATCGTTGATGACCTTGAAGCGGTCGAGATCGATGAACAGCACCGCCAGGCGGCCATGTTCGCGCTGGACGCGACGCAAGGCATGCTCGATGCGCTCCTGCAACAGCGTGCGGTTGGGCAGGCCGGTCAGTGCATCGTGATTTGCCAGAAAATGCAGCTGTTCCTCGGACTGTTTGCGGAGAGTGATGTCCGTGAACACGGCCACGTAATTCAGGACATTTCCCTTGCTGTCCTTCACGGCGCTGATCGACAGCCATTCGGGATAGATTTCACCGCTCTTGCGCCGATTCCAGATTTCGCCCATCCAGCGCCCTTCCGCCTTGATGGACGCCCACATCGTCTCGTAATAGTTATCCTCATGTTGGCCCGAGCTCAGTATCGCCGGGCTTTGACCGATGATTTCCTCGCGGGAAAAGCCGGTGATATTGACGAAACCCTGATTCACCTCCAGCACCTTCAGGTTGGCATCGGTAATCATGACGCCTTCGGCGGTGTTCTCGAATGCCTGCTGGGCCAGCGCGAGGCGAGCCTCGGCTTCCTTGCGCGCGGTGATGTCCAGCATGATGCCTACCAGCTCAATCGGTTCGCCCTTCGTTCCCGGAATGACCCGCACGATGTCGTGCAGCCACAGAACACGGCCATCGGCCGCGATCATCCGGTAGTCGAAACTGTGCCCTGCCAGTTTCTCGGATTCTTGATGGCAAAACGCAGGTGCCCAATTCCGGTCGTCCGGATGCATGTGATCCGGCCAGAAGGTAGGCGACTCGGTCCACTCGTGCAGAGGATAGCCCAGCAGGGACTCCGCCTCCGGGCTGACATAGGTAAAACTGCCGCCCGGAACTGCGCGCCAGATAATGGCCTGTGCGGATTCGACCAGTTCGCGGTACATCTGCTCGGTTTCCTTGAGCGCTTTCTCCACGCGAATGCGGCCGCTGTAGGTGGCAGCAAGAAACAGGCTGGTCATGGCCCATATCGCCATGTAGGCCCAGTAATTGATCATCCCGGCGCCCATGACTTCGTTGAAATAGCCACGTTCGTCCAGCAGGCTCCAGATCGCCACGCTGAAAACCAGCGCCGTGGCGAGCACCGCTCCGCGCAATTGAAAGCGCACGGCGGCCCATATCGCCAAGGGGAACAATGTGAAGGATCGCGGCTGATATTCCTCACCGAACGGCAGCCACTGAAAGAAAATCATCAGGCTGCCCAGCAACAGCAACAACCCTAGCAGGCCCGCTTCGAGAATGCGTTCCCGACCAAGTGTAAAGGGATGTCGTTGCGCAAACACCAGCAGCAAGGGCGCAAACACCAGATCGCTCAAGGCGTCCCCCATCCACCAGTTCATCAGCGCTTTAAGCAAGGCATCAGGGGCGATGACTCCAATGGAAAGCAAACTGGCAACGCCTATCGTTGCGCTGATCGTCGTACTGAAGCCTGCGCCCAGCAACACCAGGAGGACAATGTCTTTCGGACGGTCGAGTATTCGCTGGAATCCAAAGCGATTCAAAAGAGTCGCGCCAACCACTGCCCCCAGCGTATTGCCCAGCGCGATGCTCGACGCAGCAGGCAGAGGAATGCCGGTGCCCAATTCGGCGACCAATGCCCCGAGCAGCACGCCCGGCCATAAGCGTCGCCCGAAAATGATCAGTGCCGCCAGGGAAAGCCCCGCTGGCGGCCAGATCAACGTAATGGTCCCGACATTGGAAAAATACAAGCCGATTTTCGAGCCCGCCCAATACAACGCAGCAAGCCCCAGCATCAAGGCGATCTGTTTTTTGCCCAGTTCAGGCAACATGGCCAATATACCTATTCATAGCAGGCTGATTGTAATGGGATTCCTGCACGGAGAGATACTTTATCAAGAAAAAAGCCCGCACAAGGCGGGCTTGAAGACGGCTGGATGCCGTGAGGAGAGAGCTAAACTTTTTTCTTAGAAGTCGAACTGGGCGCGGAAGGTCAGGGACTTTTCGCTATCCTCGGTCACATTCCCGATCGTGACATCACTGTCGAAATCGGTATCTACATAGTTCAACAGGAAGCGGGTATTCGGATTTGGCAGCCACTTCAAACCAACTGTCCAGGAATCAGCCTCGTTGGTACGGCCGGCAGTCAGACGACCAGTAGTTGCAGAATTGGCCACAGTGAAATCGGATGCGTCAAAATCACTGAAGCGGACGCCAACTTCCCACGCGCCCCAACCTTGCCCCTTGGGATTGAAATTGTTCTTGGGCTTGATGCGGTCATACTTGCCACCCTTGTAGGAATCGGCGTAGCTTTCGCCGGTGATCAGCCACAGCGCTTCGGCATACCACGCCTTGATTTCACGCTCGTAATCAACGACGCCGCTCTGACCTTCATATTTGGCCATAGCGTATTCGCCTTGCAACTTGACAGGACCGTATGCGAAGGAGCCTTCAACGCCTTGACGAGTACGCTCTACGGAACGGCCATCGTCCGTCAGGGCGCCGGATGCGAAGAACTCGACACCACGACCTTCAGTGCGCTGCGCACTTACAGACTTGGTAGACGGCTGATCGCCATTCGCATAGCTGGCACCGACATGAATGACGGCATCCTTGATATCGGCAATTTCAGCGAAGTTGGCATCTGCGTGAGCAATCCAGTCTTTGCTGTCTTCACGAACATCGGTTTCATCCGTGTTCTTGCCCTGGCCCGTGGAGTAGGCCAGTGCGTAGTTGATACCCTTGAATGGAGTTCCATGCACCATTACGCCCTGCTCCTTGCCCGGAGTAATGTTGGAGTTGTTCACGAAGGAACGCTCCTGGAAATCAATGAAACGCGAGCTGGTTCGCTCTTCCAGGCTGAACGGCATCTTGAACTGACCGAACTGGAATTGTGCTTCTTTCCACCAGTGAACATTCAGGTATGCAACATCCAGATCAGAGCCGTTTTGCGCGAAGTCAGCAGTGGCTTCGAAGCTGTAGTAATCCCAGAACGTACCTTTGACGCCGAGGTATGCACGGCGGATATCGAAGGTATCGGCAGAGTTAGCGTTGGCTTCGGTACCGCTCGAGCTCTCGCTCCAGTCAGAGGTGCGAGAATCCAGTTGGATACGGCCGTTGACAGACATCTTGGTAGACTTGTCGCCGGATTCCCAGGTAATACCGTCCTTGAACGAAGCCTTCACTTCGCTGGCCTTCTTCTTCTCGGCGGCTTCCTTTTCACCTGCGCGGCCCTTTTGCAGCAATGCGCCTTCTTCTTCAGTCAGCACACCCTTGCCGATCAGCGCATTGATGATGTCGTCAGTGGAATCGGCCAGCGCCAGCGGCGCCGCGCCCAGCAGCAGGGCTCCCGAAACGGCGGCAGCGATACCGCGCAATTGAATACTTTTCATGAATCACTCCCGTTAATAAAAATCGAACAAAGCCTTGGATGGCGATGAGTTTCAACTCGGGAGCGATTGTGCGTTTTGAATATGACATTTTTATGACGATAGACGAAATAGCCACAGCCATGTTGTAAAAATACAACACAATGCGGGGCATGGGCAGCCAGATATTCCCTCTTATCGGTGCGTCGCAATATCCGTCGGCGATGCGATATAGCGCGCGTCTGCTGCGGTACGCTTAGTCCCCAGCCCGCCGTCGGTCATGGCTACGTCGGAAGAAACCGCGTGTGCGGAAACGGCGATAACGGCAAGGACTGCCGCCCAGAACAGGGAAACCTGCATTCGATCACTCCTCAGAAAACAGTCAAGCTAGCTGAGGTGCATTGCCAATTTGTGACAGGCAGCAGGCACGGCATGCCCGCCAGAAACAGATTATGGGTGAGCCAGGCTGGGCTTGATCATGATCAGCCCTTCCGCAAGCACTTGCGAGAGCTCCGAGGCCGGCATGGGCTTGCTGAAGAGGAATCCCTGGATATGATCGCAGCGCCGCTCGCGCAGGAAGTCGAGCTGCTCGGCGGTTTCAACGCCTTCGGCCACGCTCACCAATGACATGTTTTGCGCCAGGCCGATCACGGCGGATGCAATCGCGGCGTCTTCCGGATTGGCAGGCACATTCAGCACGAAAGACTGGCAGATCTTGAGCGTATCGATAGGGAAATGCTTGAGGTAAGTCAGCGAGGAAGCACCGGTGCCGAAATCGTCGATGGCAATGCTGACGCCCAGTGCCTTGATGCGCCTGAGCGTATCGACGTTGTGATCGATGTTGTCCATGAAGATGCTTTCCGTCAGCTCCAGCTCAAGAAATTTAGCGGGAAGGCCGGTATCAAGCAATATGCGCTCGACCTTGCCGGCGAGGTCGGATTGCTGGAATTGACGCACCGACAAATTCACGGCGACACGCACCGGATTGCCCTCATCCAGCCATGCCCGGGCCTGACGGCAGGCTTCGCCCAGCACCCAGTCGCCGACGGGCAGGATAAGGCCGGTTTCTTCCAGCAAGGGAATAAATTCGATAGGCGAGACCAGCCCCAGCTCGGGATGCTGCCAGCGGATCAAGGCTTCGACGCCTATGATGCGGTGCCCGTCCATTGCCACCTGCGGCTGAAAATACAGCAGGAATTCGTTGCGCTCCAGCGCGCGGCGCAGGTTGTTTTCCAGCACCATGCGCTCGTAGGCGACCGCGTCCATTTCCGGCATATAGAGCTGGAAGGTATCCTTGCCCAGGCTTTTTGCGGAGTACATCGCCACATCGGCACGCTGCAACAGCATCTCGGCCATTTCGCCCGAGGGTGGGCAGCAGGCGATGCCGATACTGGCGGTGATATAGATTTCATGGCCTTCGACCTCGAATGCCGGCCGTAGCGAATCCAGCATTTTCTGCGCCACGACCTCAGCATCTTCGGCTTGCTGCACATTGGTCAGGATCAGGGCAAATTCGTCCCCGCCCAGCCGTGCCACGGTGTCCGTACCGCGCACGCACGCGCCGATGCGGCCGGCAACCTGCTGCAAGAGCTTGTCGCCTATCGTATGGCCGAGCGTGTCGTTGACGTTCTTGAAGCGGTCGAGATCGACGAACAGCACGCCCACCAGATCGCCCACGCGTTGCGCATTGGCCAGCGCCTGATAGAGCCGCTCGTTGAACATCAGCCGATTCGGCAAGCCCGTCAATGGATCGTGGTTGGCGAGAAAATGCAGGCGCGCCTCGGTCTGCTTGAGCGCGGTAATTTCGGCGAAGACGATGACGCGATGCGACACCTCCCGCGCCAGCCCCAGCACATCGGTAATGCTCATCCAGACGGGAAAGCGCTCGCCACTTTTCCGGCGCAGAAAGGATTCGCCGCGCCAGCCGTTGCAACCTTCGTGGCTAACGGGCACGGCTTCCAGGACATCGCCCCAGATCATGTTGCGGTGATGCCCCGTGACCTCTTCGCCGCTGAAGCCGGTCATCGCGCAGAACGCGGGATTGACGCTCACCACGCGATTCTCGGCATCGGTAATCACGATGCCTTCCATGGTGCTCTCGAACACCTGCGCAGCCAGCCGCAAGCGCTCTTCGGCGCGCTTGCGTTCGATGGCATATCGCATCGCGCGCGCCACCCAGCGCGCATCGACACTGCCTTTGACCAGAAAGTCCTGCGCGCCGGCTTGCACCAGCTCGGAGGCGAACGCCTCGTCGTCCAGGCCGGTCATGACCACGATGGCGACATTGGGCGCTTCGGCGTACACCTGCCAAAAGGTGCGCTTGCTTTCGGAATCAGGCAGGGAAAGATCCAGCAGGATAATGTCGAAATCATGCTCGCGGATCTGGCGCGTAGCCTCCTGGAGCGATGCGGCTTTTGCCAGCGTATATTCCGGCAGCGCTTCCATCAGCATGAATTCCAGCAGGCGGGCGTCGCCCGCGTTGTCTTCGACCAGCAATACCCGCATCAAGTCTCCCTTGCCAACAGGGCGTCTACCGTTCCGCCGCGGCGCAACAGTGCCGAAGCGTCCGCAGGGACCAGCGGACGGCTATAGAGATAGCCCTGGGCATCGTCGCACGACATGCCGCGCAACAAGCTGAGCTGTTCTGCGGTCTCGATACCCTCGGCAAGCCCCTTCATCTTGAATACATGCGCGACCTGGATGACCGCGCGTGCAAAATTGGCGCCTTCCGCCGAAGAGGATGCATCTTCGATCATGGAGCGGTCGAGCTTGATGGAGTCGAAAGGGAATTTGCACAGATAGCGGAAAGAAGCACGCCCACTGCCGAAGTTATCCAGCGCGAGGCGTACACCGAGTTGATGCAGGCGGTTGAGCACCACCAATGCGCGATCCTCGTTATCGGTGAGGGCGGATTCGGGAACTTCGAGCTCAAGCAGTTGCGGAGGCAGCCCACTCTTTTCAAGAGCCGTGGCAACGACATCGGCAAAGTTGTGCTGCAATAATTGTCGCGACGCAAGGTTGACCGACAGGACGAGCGGCTCTGCGTTTTCTTGCTGCCATGCGCGGCCCTGCTTGCAAACCTCGTCCAGCACCCACTCGCCGACGGCAAGAATCAGATCCGAGCCTTCCAGCGCATGCATGAACTGCCCCGGCAACAGCACGCCGCGTTGCGGGTGCTGCCAGCGCAGCAGGGCTTCCATGCCGATGATACGGCCGCTGGCGATATCCACTTGCGGCTGGTAGTTGACCAGGAATTCCTCGTTCTCCAATGCACGGAAAAGCTGGCCGCGCATACCGCTGCTCTCGCCGGCTTCGATGTTCATCGTAGGCGAATAGAAGCGGCTGGCGCTCAACGCCCCGGATTCCGTCTTGGCCTGGTACATCGCGATGTCGGCATTGCGCAGCAGGTCTTCCATGCCGTCCGCATCATTGGGATAAATGCTGATGCCGACGCTGACATGCACATGCAGCATGCGGTCGTGCACCGTGTAGGGCGATTCCATGAAACCCAGCAACTTCTGCGTAACGGCCATCACATCATCCACGCCGCGTACGTCATGCAGGATGAGCACGAACTCGTCGCCCCCCATGCGCGCGATGAAATCCGTTTCTCGCACGCACTCGCGCAGGCGCTCGGCCACTTGGCACAACAACTGGTCGCCGACGTGGTGGCCGAAAATATCGTTGATCGGCTTGAACCCGTTCAGGTCCATCAGCAACAGCGCGATCTGGCTTTCATTGCGGCGCGACCAGGCCATCGCGTTCTTCAGACGGTCGTAAAGATGCTTGCGGTTGGCGAGGCCCGTCAGGCTGTCATGGTGCGCAAAATAATGCAGGCGGTCTTCAAGACGCTTGCGTTCGATGGCGTACTGCAAGGCGCGCGTCAGCAAATGCGCGCTGATATGGTTCTTGACCAGGAAATCCTGCGCACCGTGCTGCACCGCGCTGATCGCCAGTGCCTCATCGCCTATGCTGCTGAGCACGACGACCGGGATTTCCGGTGCGATGGCGTGAATCTTGAGCAACGTGTCCAAACCGGAACCATCCGGCAACTGAAGGTCGAGCAGAATGACCGTCAGGTCTTGCTCCTTCATGATGCTCATCGCCGCTTCCAGCCTGTCGGCGACATGCAGAACGAATCGCTGGTGCTTGTCGTCCACAAGCATTTCATGCACCAGGCGCACATCGCCCGGATTGTCTTCCACCAGCAACAGATGTATCGGCGTTTGGGTCATGGCAGCCTCGCTGGGAACTAGTCCGACGTCACGCTCGACGGCAGAGTGACGATCGTCAGCCAGAAGGTTTCGATGGACTGGATCACCTTGATGAACTGCTCCAGATCGACCGGCTTGGTGACATAGCAATTGGCATGCAGCTCGTAGGTTCTGAGCACATCCTGCTCCGCTTCGGACGAGGTGATGATGACCACCGGAATCAGGCGCAGATTGGGGTCGGCCTTCACTTCAGCCAGCACTTCGCGACCGTCCTTCTTCGGCAGATTAAGATCCAGCAGGATCACGTCGGGGCGGGGTGCGTTGGCATAGTTGCCCGTACGGCGCAGAAATGCCATCGCCTCGACACCATCCGGCACCACGTTCAGGTTGTTGCTGATCTTGCTCTCGCGCAAGGCTTCCTTGGTCAAACGAACGTCGCCGGGATTATCTTCCGCCAACAAAAACTCAACCGGCCTACCCATTGCTCTTGTCTCCATAGTTACTCCTTCGCTTTAGGGGCGGCGGACAATGTAAAAAGAAAAGTCGCGCCCTTTCCGGATTCGGATTCAACCCAGATTGCGCCGCCGTGGCGCTCTACAATTTTTTTGCAGACGGCAAGGCCGATCCCGGTTCCCGGGTACTCCTGCTTGCCGTGCAAACGCTGAAAAATCACAAAAATGCGGTCAAAAAACTCCGGTGAAATACCGATGCCGTTGTCCCGGACCGAAACTACCCATTCGTCGTTGCGCCGCACGGCCCCGATATGGATTTGCGGTTTTTCGCCGCCGTGAAACTTGAGCGCATTGCCGATCAGGTTTTGCAGAAGCTGTGTCAGTTGCGATACATCCGCCACGACCCGAGGCATCTCGTCATGCGTCACGGTCGCGCCCGACTCCGCGATCGCCATGCGCAAATTGATCAGCGCATGTTCCAGCGCCAGGCCGGATTCGCACGGCTGCAGCGGCTTGCCGCGCGTACCGACGCGCGAAATCATCAGCAGGTCGTTGATCAGCGCCTGCATACGCATCGCGCCATCCACCGCGTAATGGATGAACTCGTTGGCGTCTTCATCCAGATTGTCCTTGTAGCGCCGCGCCAGCAATTGCGTATAGCTGGCGACCATGCGCAGCGGCTCCTGCAAATCGTGCGAGGCGACGTAGGCAAACTGCTCCAGTTCGCGGTTGGAGCGGGCTAGTTCGTCGGTACGGTTGACCAGCGCCTCTTGTGTTTGCTTGAAGGTCGTGATGTCGGAGAACTCGACAATGACGTGGGTCACCACGCCCTTCCCGTCTTTCGCGCCGGTGACGTTCATCCAGGAGGGGAATTCTTCGCCGGAATGGCGCTTGAGGATCGTTTCGCCCTGCCATTGCCCGCCGGCCTGCACGGTCGCCAGTATTTCGTCGAAAGCCCCCTGCGTCGAATCGGCATGCAGCGCGCGCAAGCTCTTGCCGATGATTTCCTGCGGCGTATAGCCCGTCACGGCGGTGACGCTCTTGTTGCCGTGCAGGATCACGCCGTGCAGATCGGCGATCACCACGCCTTCGAGATTGGTCTCGAACACCGTCGAAAAGACGCGCAGTTCTTCGCGGTCGGCGTGCACGAACGCCGAAACGGTGAGGGCGATATCGAACATCGCCAGGCGCGTCAGAACGCGGTAATACTCGGTCAGGCGTTCGGTGTCGCCCTCTGCCAGCTGCAAGACTTCAGGCAACAACCGATCGAGATAGAAGGCGAACGAACCGAGAAACCAGCGCAGACGCAGCTGGTGGCTTTGCTGTATGACGCCGGCACGCACGCGTTTGCGCACGTACTCCTCGTCGAGGTTGCTGGTAATGAATTCTGAAAAATAGTCGCGCTGCTGCTGGCGGATGCTTTCCATGCGCGAGGGATCGTCGAAAACCGCACTGATGCCCTGAAACTTGCCGAGATAATCATAGAGCGCATCGACCAGTGCCGGTTCGCGGCTGGCGAGCTTTTGCTCAAGCTCCTTGATGACGGCGATTTCGTGCTCGCCCAGGCCGAAGATTTCCTTGCGGGCGGCCTGCTCTTCCGCCCCGGGAAAGATACGCTCGATCAGGGCATCAAGTTCGGAGGGATAGTCGGTCATGACCGGATCGGACGAATCACAGCAGACCGTTGAGGTGATTCAGGCGTGGAGATGCTCCGTTTCGCGGCGCGAAAAACGCACAAATAGATAGCCAACCCACACCTCCAGAGAATTCGTAGTAACGTACCGCTCCGGCCTTTGGCGAGGCTCTTGTTTTATTGTTTTTATCAGATCGGCAACGTGGTGTCAGGCTGCCACGCCACTCATTTTTTTCTATTTTTTCACATGCTTTTAGCTACCAAACCCATTCGCGGCTTGCTACATATACCTCAAATGGGGGATTCCGGGCGCATGTGGGGGAACAATATCACATCACGGATACTAGGGGAATCGGTCAAAAGCATGACCAGCCGGTCGATACCGATGCCACAGCCGCCAGCCGGAGGCATGCCGTATTCCAGTGCGCGAATGTAGTCGGCGTCGTAGTACATCGCTTCGTCGTCACCCGCCTCTTTGGCCTCCACCTGCTGGCGGAAACGTGTCGCCTGGTCTTCCGGATCGTTCAATTCCGAGAAGCCGTTGGCGATTTCGCGGCCGGTGATGAACAGCTCGAAACGCTCGGTAATGCCTGGCAGCGTATCGGAAGCGCGTGCCAATGGCGACACTTCGACCGGATAGTCGATGATATAGGTCGGCTCCCACAGCTGCGATTCGGCGGTTTCCTCGAACAGCGCCAGTTGCAGTGCGCCCAGGCCCAGGTGGGGCAGCGCCTCGATGCTCCACTTGCTCTTGAGTTCCGCGCGAATGAATGCCGTATCCTCGAGTTGCGCATCGGTGTATTCCGGCGCGTATTTCTTGATTGCGCCGACAATGGTCAGGCGTTGAAATGGCTTGGCCAGATCGACTTCACGCCCCTGATAGGTCACGGTTGCGGTGCCGCAAGCGGCAATCGCCGCCGCACGGATGCACTGCTCGGTGAAATCCATCAGCCACTTGTAATCGGTGTATGCCGCGTAGAACTCCATCATCGTGAATTCGGGGTTGTGGCGGACCGACAAACCTTCATTACGGAAATTGCGGTTGATTTCGAACACACGCTCGAAGCCGCCCACGATCAGGCGCTTGAGGAACAGCTCCGGCGCGATGCGCAGGAACATCCGCATGTCCAGCGCGTTGTGGTGCGTGGTAAACGGCTTGGCCGCCGCGCCGCCCGGGATCGGATGCAGCATCGGCGTTTCGACTTCCAGGAACTGGTTGCCCAGCATGAAGCCGCGGATCGCCGCGACGATTCGACTCCGCGCGATGAAAGTCTTGCGCGTGTCCTCGTTCATGATGAGATCGACGTAACGCTGGCGATACTTGGTTTCCTGGTCGGCCAGGCCGTGGAATTTTTCCGGCAGCGGACGCAGCGACTTGGAGATCAAGCGCAGCGCGTCGACCTTGACCGACAACTCCCCGGTCTTGGTCTTGAACAGCACGCCTTCGGCGGCGAGGATATCGCCCATATCCCACTTCTTGAACGCGTCGTAAAGCTCTTCGCCGATACTCTCGCGGGAAATAAACAGCTGGATGCGGCTGCTGGCGTCCTGCACGGTGGCAAAACTGGCCTTGCCCATCACGCGCTTCAGCATCATGCGGCCGGCGACGGCGACGCGAATGCCCTGCGGTTCCAGCTCTTCACCCGTTTTCTCGCCGTGCTCGGCATGCAGATCAGCCGCGCGGTGCGTGGGGCGCACGTCGTTGGGGAAGGCCACGCCCTGCTCGCGCAATGCCTTCAGCTTGTTGCGGCGCTCGGCAATAACGTGGGACTCGTCCTGGACTGGTTGATTTTCTTCCATCATTTAACCCTATAAATCTTTAACCACGGAGCACACGGAGAACACAGAGAAAACCTCTAGAGAACAAATCTGCGTAGCCCGTGTTTCAGTAATTTTTCGTTGAAGTTGATTAATAATCCCAGCTTGCAATTGGCAAGCCTCATGTATGTCATCAATTGCGCATCGTGAATCGGCAGTAATGTATCCACTGCCTTGATCTCGATAATCACCGAGTCATTCACCAGCAAATCCAGTCTATATCCGCAGTCCAGTGCCAGCTCCCGATAATGCAGAGGCATTGGCTTCTGACGATCGATCCTGAAACCGGCATGCTCAAGCTCATACGCTAGACAAGTTTCATAAGCAGATTCCAGCAATCCTGGCCCAAGTCGTTTGTGTGCACCTCGATCGCACAACCAAGAATACCCTCGGAAAGCTCCTTGAGAACCAAATCTCGGTGTGCTCTGTGCTCTCCGTGGTTCAAGAATTTACACGCCCTGCTTCAGACTTTCGGTGATGAACGGGTCGAGATCGCCGTCCAGCACGCCTTGGGTATTGCCGATTTCGACGTTGGTGCGCAGATCCTTGATGCGTGATTGATCGAGCACGTAGGAACGGATTTGATGGCCCCAGCCGATGTCGGTCTTGGAATCTTCCAGCGCCTGCTTTTCTTCGTTGCGCTTGCGTAGTTCCAGCGCGTACAGCTGCGCCTTCAGCATGTTCATCGCCTCGTCCTTGTTGCGGTGCTGCGAGCGGTCGTTCTGGCACTGCACGACGGTATTGGTCGGGATGTGCGTGATACGCACCGCAGAGTCGGTCTTATTGATGTGCTGGCCGCCGGCACCGCTGGCACGATAGGTATCGATGCGCAGATCGGCGGGGTTGATGTCGATCTCGATGGAGTCGTCGACTTCCGGATAGACGAAGACGCTGGCAAAACTGGTGTGACGGCGGTTGCCGGAATCGAACGGCGACTTGCGCACCAGCCGGTGCACGCCGATCTCGGTGCGCAGCGTGCCGAACGCATATTCGCCGGAAACCTTCAGACTGGCACTCTTGAGGCCGGCCACATCGCCCTCGGACTCTTCCAGCACCTCGACCTGGAAACCCTTGCGCTCGCAGTATTTCAGATACATCCGCAGCAACATTGATGCCCAGTCCTGCGCCTCGGTACCGCCGGAGCCCGCCTGGATATCGATGAAACAGTTGTTGGGGTCCATCGGGTTGTTGAACATGCGGCGGAATTCCAGCTCCGCCACGCGCGCTTCGAGCGCCTCCGAATCGGCTTGCACGGAGAGCAGCGTGTCGTCGTCGTTTTCTTCGCGCGCCATCTCGAACAGCTCCCGGCCGTCGCGCAGGCCGCTGTCCACTTCAATCAGGGTATTGACCACCGCTTCCAGGTTGCGACGTTCGCGGCCGAGCTCTTGCGCGCGCTTGCTGTCGTTCCAGATGGCCGGATCTTCCAGCAATCCGGAAACTTCTTCTAGCCGATGCTGCTTGTTGGCGAAGTCAAAGATACCCCCTGAGCGCGTTGCTGCGCTCGGAGAGGTCCGCCAACCGATTGGCGATGAGATTGATCTGTTCTGCTTCCATGGTGACAATTTGCGCCGAAAAGGGCGAAATTATACCGCAAAGCCCTGCCACTCCGGGGATATCAAGGAACGATGGCGCCTTTTTCAAGCAAGCGCGCGAAATCGTCGGCAGGAACGGGGCGGCTGTAGAAATAACCCTGCAGCTGATCGCAGCCGAGACGCGTCAGGAACTCCGCCTGCTCGCGCGTTTCCACACCCTCGGCCACGGTTTTCAGCCCCAGGCTTTTCGCCATATTGGCGATCGCGCTGACGATGGTAATGGCACTCTTTTTATCCGGCAGGTCGCAGACGAAAGACTGGTCTATTTTCAGGATATTGATCGGGAAGCGCGTGAGATAGCTGAACGACGAATAACCGGTGCCGAAGTCGTCCACCGACAGCATGAATCCCATACCGCGCAATTCATGCAGCAGGGCGATGGTCAGCTCCACATCCTTCATCAGGGTGCTTTCAGTGATTTCCAGTTCCAGCCATTCCGTGACCATGTCCGATTTGGCAAGCATTTTTTGTAGTTGCGGCTTGAATTCGGGATGATGCAGCTGCATGCCGGACACATTGACCGCTACCGGCACGAGTTGCAGCCCCTGCCGTTTCCATTCGCGGATTTGCTTGCTGGCCTGCTTCAACACCCATTCGCCGATGGGGACGATCATGCCGGTTTCTTCCGCCAGAGGGATAAAGTCGGCAGGCGAAACGAAGCCCATGGCCGGACTTTGCCAGCGAATCAGCGCCTCAGCGCCGATGATGCGGCCATTGTTGCCATCCACCTTGGGCTGGTAATGCAGCACGAACTCCTCGTTTTCCAGCGCCTGCCGCATTTGTCTTTCCATCTCGCGCCGCCGGCGCACGCGGTCGTTCAGGGTTTCGGTGAAATAGCTGTAACGGGCGCGCCCCTCTTCCTTGGCCTGATACATCGCCAGGTCGGCGTTGCGTATCAGTTCATCGACGGAACTCGCATCGTCCGGAAAGACGCTGATACCGATGCTGGTGGTGATGTGCACCGTCTTGTCGTCGAGAGCAACCGGCCGGGCGACGATTTCGAGCAGCTTTTCCGCAACCAGCGCCACATCCTCGATACGCTTGGGCTCGACCAGGCCGATGACGAATTCGTCGCCGCCGAAACGCGAGACCACGTCGCTGCGGCGCACCACTTGCCGGATGCGTTGCGCCACTTCCTGCAACACCTGGTCGCCCAGGGGATGGTTATAGGTATCGTTGACATGTTTGAAGCGGTCAAGATCGAGAAACAGCAGCGCGAATTTACGCTGCGAACGCTGCGAGAACAGGGTTGCCTGCTCCAGCTTGTCGCGGAGCAAAGACCGGTTGGCGAGTTCGGTCAGCGGGTCGAAATAGGCCAACTGTTCGATTTTTCGCTCTCTCTCCTTGGCTTCGGTGACGTCGGTAATCAGGCCGAAAATCCCCACGCGCTCATCGCGCGCGTCGAAGAGTGGCGCGCCCTTGAACAGCCCCAGCCTGGATTCGCCGTTGGCCCCCTGAAAGCCGATTTCAGCGCTGGCGGTACGGCCTTTTTCCAGTTTGGTTACCAGGCCTTCTATCGTTTTCTTGTCGCGACCGTCAAACAGCCGGTCAAAACGGCTGTCCAGCAAATCCATCGCGTTACGGCCGCACATGGCCTCGAAGGCGGGGTTAATATCCGTGATCATGCCGGAAGCATCGATCAGCACATAGCCTTCCGAAGTGTTGTGAAGAATGGACCGCACCAGCCTCTGTGCATCCAGCATCTGCTCCTGGGCACGATTGATCTCGGACAGGTCGCGGAACAGGCAGACGCAGATTGCCGCATCGCCCAGCTCCGTTCTGCATACAAGGAAATCCGCGCGATTCGTCCCGCCGTTGCGCTGGCGTAAGGTGACGGTGCGTTCGCCGTTCGGCCCGCGCGGGATCATCGCGTATTCGGATAACGCCAACTCGACATTGGGGGCGGCGGCCAGTTCCTCGACCCACTCGGCCAGGCTCGCGCCCGCAATTTCTTCTCCGACAATGCCAAGCATGCGCTGCGCCGACAGGTTGATATGCACCAGATGGGCCAAACGATCCGTGACCGCCACCGCTTCGCCCAGCTCTTCAAGCAATGCCACCAGCTGATAAACCGGGTTGTTACGCTGGCGCGCGAGGTCGATCACTTCCATGTTACCCCCTGTCATAACTACACTCCCGAATGCTGGATATTCATAGCAAGAAATGCAATGCCCATGCGCCACCCAGCCCGGCCACCACGGCAATCACTGCCGGCAGGCAAAGACGCGCCAGAGCCATGCTGCCCACGACCGCCACCAGGCCGAGCTTGAAACCCATATTGGCAATGTAGGCAATAATGATGGCGGATACCGTCTGCATTGGGTCCAGCTTGCCTTGCTCGAACAATCTCAGGCTGGATAATGTGATGGCATCGACATCGGTCAACCCGGACACCAGCGCCAGGGCATAAAGCCCGCCAGTACCCGCATAATCGGACAGCCATGCAGCGGTCACCAGAACGGCGGCATAAAACAACCCGAACCCCAACGCAACCTTGATCTCGGTGGGATTGGTAATTTCCGGCATCGGCAATTCACCTTCGCGATTGATTTTTCGCCAGATAAGATAGGTCACCGCTCCGCCCATCACCAGACCGCCCGCCAGCACCGGCAGGAGATAAACCACGATGCGCGGCGAAACCACGCTGCCCAGCACTGCCAGCCTGACCAGCACCACCAGGCTGGCGATCAGGATGACGACAGCCGCCAGCCGGGTGAACTTCTCGCCGCCCTTGCCGTGACGCGCATAGACCAGCGTCGTGGCGGTACTGGAGGCCAAGCCACCGAACACTCCCAGCAAAGGAGCGCCATAACGCTGGCCGGCAATACGCAGCGCCGCATACCCGGCGAGGCTGACACCGGAAATCAGCACTACCATCACCCATATCTGATTGAGATTGAGCGCGTTGTACGGACCGAAATCGCGGTCGGGCAATATCGGCAACACGATGAAGGAAAGCACCGCGAATTGCAGCACCGACTGCACATCGGTGCGCGACAGGCTTTTGCTGAGGTTCTGCAGCTCGGGCTTGTAATGCAGGAGTATGGTGGTGACGATAGCCAGCATGACCGCCAGGGTCGTCTCGCCATACCAGACCATCGCCCCCAGGCCGAAGCAGAAAACAAGCGCCGTCTCGGTCGTGGTGCCGGGGTCCTCGAGCTTGCGGTCTTCCAGATAGGCGCTTACGATCAAATAGGCAACAACAATAAAGCCGGCGACGAGAATCCACGGCGATCCGGCTTTTTCCGCCAGCATGGCGGACAGCGTTCCCAGCAGTGCCGTCAACGTAAACGTTCGCAGGCCCGCCTTTGCCACGGGGCTGCGCTCGCGTTCTAGCCCGATCAGCAGGCCGATTGCCAGACTGATCAGGAATGCCGGGACATGTTGCAAGTCATTGCCTTGACTAAAAAAGTCACCAATATCCATAAGCGCTACGCATATACAGGATGCCTGCAATACTACTTCTTTGCGCTGCGCCGGGAAAGCGCCGGATGTTGGATCGGAAACGCTCAATTAAAATGACAACTTGTCACAAATCTGTAACACATACCCATTACAGTGGCGCAAGTTTCAGTTCCAACACTATCAATCACGGAGATTGCCATGCAATTCAAGTTCGCTAAAACCTTGGGCGTCGCAGCCGCTGTTGCCGGCCTGTATGCCGCTCCCGCAACCGTCCTGGCAGCCGAAAAGATCGTGAAGATCGACGGTTCCAGCACGGTCTATCCGATCACCGAAGCGGTGGCCGAAGAATTCCAGATTTCCAAGAAGGGCGCCGTCAAGGTTACCGTCGGCATCTCCGGCACCGGCGGCGGCTTCAAGAAGTTCTGCCGCGGCGAAACCGATATCTCCGGCGCTTCCCGTCCGATCCTGCAAAAGGAAATGGACGCCTGCAAGGAAGCCGGCATCCAGTACATCGAACTGCCGGTGGCGTATGACGCCCTGACCGTGGTGCTCAACCCGAAGAACGACTGGGCCAAGAACATCACCGTGGCTGAACTCAAGAAAATGTGGGAACCGGCCGCACAAGGCAAGGTGAAGACCTGGAAGCAGGTCAATGCCGCATGGCCCGACAAGCCGTTGAAGCTGTTCGGCGCAGGCGCCGACTCCGGCACCTTCGACTATTTCACCGAAGCCATTGTCGGCAAGGCGAAATCCAGCCGTGGCGACTTTACCGCCTCCGAAGACGACAACGTGCTGGTGCAGGGCGTTTCGCAGGACGTGAACGCCATCGGTTATTTCGGCTATGCCTACTATGAAGAAAACCAGGACAAGCTGAAGGCTGCCGCCATCGTTGAGAAAGCCGGCAAGCCTGCCGTTATGCCTTCGCCTCAAACCGTGATGAACGGCACCTACCAGCCGCTGTCCCGTCCGATCTTCATCTACGTCAATGCGACCGCTGCCGCCTTCAAGCCGGAAGTGAAGGAGTTCGTCAATTTCTACCTGAAGAACGCGCCGGAGCTGGTCAAGGAAGTGAAGTACATTCCGCTTCCGGCCAACGAATACGCTGCGGTCAATGCTCACTGGAAGGCCCTGAAGCCGGGTACCGGTTTCGGCGGCGTACCTGAAGTCGGCGTCAAGATCGAAGAGCTGCTGAAGCGCATCAAGTAAGCCTTTTCCAACCGCCGGGACAAGCGTTCCGGCGGTTGGTCTAACCCCCTCCGTTCCGTTACAATGCACGGGTTAAAACAACTATGAGCATGGCAACCGAAGTGCTGAATAATCCACTGGAACTTCGCATCAGCGACCGTCTCGCCAAGAATTTCCGGCGCCACTTCAAAGAGCGGGTGATTGAGTTCATTCTCATGATGGCCGCCCTGTCGGCTGTCGCCACCACAGTTGGCATTGTCGCCATCCTGCTTTACGAATCCGCCGGCTTTTTCGCGCATGTCTCCATTGTGGACTTCCTCACCGACACGCAATGGACACCGCTGTTCGAAGATGCCCACTACGGTATCCTGCCGCTGGTAATGGGCACTCTGGTCACGTCGGGCATCGCATTGATGGTGGCGGTACCGCTCGGCACCATCGCCGCCATTTATCTTTCCGAATTCGCTTCGCACCGCGTGCGGGAAATCTGCAAGCCCATCCTTGAGTTGCTGGTAGGCGTGCCTACGGTGGTGTTCGGCTACTTTGCGCTGCTGTTCGTCACGCCCATGCTGCAAAAGATTTTCCCCGAACTCCCCGGCTTCAATATGCTGGGCCCAGGCATCGTCATGGGCATCATGATCATTCCTTACATCAGTTCGATGGCGGAAGACGCAATGCGCGCCGTGCCGATGAGCATGCGCGAAGGCTCCTACGCCATGGGCGCAACGCGCTTCCAGACTGCGGTGCGCGTGGTTGCGCCAGCCGCCACCTCGGGGATTATCGCCGCCTACATCCTCGGTATCTCCCGCGCCGTGGGCGAAACCATGGTGGTTGCGATCGCCGCCGGCCAGCAGCCGACGATGACCATCAACCCGATGGAGGGCGCCGCCACCATTACCGCCTATATCGTGCAGGTGGCCATGGGCGATCTGCCGCACGGCAGCATCGGCTATCAGAGCATTTTCGCCGCCGGCCTGGTGCTCGCCTTCATGACCTTATTCTTCAATCTGCTGGGCCACCTGGCTCGCAAGAAATACCGCGAGGCTTACTAAAATGACGACCCAACAGCCAGCCGTGCTGAAAAACCTGGACGAAGTGCGGGCGATGATTCGTCGGCACAAGCTGAACGACTATATTTTCTCCATCATTGGCCTGATCGCCTTGATGGTGGGGCTGTTGACGCTGCTGACGCTGTTTGTCGACCTGGTCATGGACGGCTACCCGCGTTTCAATCAGGAGTTTCTCAGCAACTTCCCATCGCGCCGGGCAGGCAGCGCCGGGCTGTTGACTGCCTGGGTAGGTTCCTTGCTAGTCATGACGGTCACCTTTGTTACGGCCGTGCCGCTGGGCGTAGCGGCGGGCGTCTATCTGGAAGAATATGCTCCGAAGAACTGGTTTACCGACCTGATCGAAATCAACGTCAGCAATCTGGCCGGGGTCCCTTCGATCATCTACGGCCTGCTGGCGCTGGGTCTGTTCGTCTACATTCTCGATCTGGGACAAAGCATCCTGACCGCGGGCCTGACGCTGGCGTTGCTGATCCTGCCGGTAGTCATTGTCACCACGCGCGAATCCATCCGCGCGATTCCGGTCAGTATCCGCGAAGGCGCTTACGCCGTCGGTGCAACCAAATGGCAGGTCGTTTCCGATCACATCCTGCACTACTCGTTCGGCGGCATCCTGACCGGCATCATCATCGGCATGGCTCGCGCACTGGGTGAAACAGCGCCCGTGATTACCATCGGCGCCCTGACGTTCATCGCCTTCCTGCCGCCGGCACCGGTTATGGCCGAACCGCCATTCCTCAATTTCGAATGGCTGCAATCGGGCTTTACCGTGCTGCCGATTCAGATGTTCAACTGGCTGTCGCGCCCGGATCATGCGTTCCATACCAACGCTGCGGCAACCGGCGCGATCATCATCATAGTGACGCTGCTGATGAACGGCACGGCGATCTGGCTGCGCTACCGCATCCGCAAGAACATCAAATGGTAAGTCTGCGCGGCATGTACTGTCTGCGGCTCGCCGTCGCGTCTTCGCCCGATTGCCGCACAGACACACTCTATATTCTGGATTTCCTGAGTTAAGGACGAATTTCATGCAACCCACCGAAACGCCCATCAAGGCCGAAGCCCGCAACCTGAGCTTCTATTACAACGGCGGCCACAAGGCGCTCAAGGGCATCAACCTGCCTGTCCATGAAAAAAAGATCACCGCGCTAATCGGACCTTCCGGCTGCGGCAAATCGACTTTCCTGCGTTGTTTCAATCGCATGCACGACCTCTATCCCGGCAATCAGTACGAGGGCGAGATCGTGATGCATCCGGATAACACCAATATCCTGCAAAAGGCGGTGGACCCGATTGAAGTGCGCATGCGCATCAGCATGGTGTTCCAGAAGCCGAATCCCTTCCCCAAATCGATCTATGAGAACGTTGCCTACGGCCTGCGCGTGCGCGGCGAGACCAACAAGCGCGACATGGACAACAAGGTGGAAGAAGCGCTGCGCGGCGCGGCAATCTGGAACGAAGTAAAGGATAGACTCCACGAAGTGGCGTTCAATCTCTCCGGCGGCCAGCAACAGCGCTTGTGCATCGCTCGCGCGCTGGCGACCGACCCCGAAATCATGCTGTTCGACGAGCCGACGTCCGCGCTGGACCCGATTGCCACCGCCAGCATCGAGGAACTGATGTCCGAGCTGAAGAACAAGGTCACCATTCTCGTCGTCACGCACAACATGCAGCAGGCGGCGCGCGTTTCTGACTACACCGCCTATATGTACCTGGGCGAACTGATCGAATTCGGGAACACCGACACCATGTTTACCAAGCCCTCGCGCCGCGAGACGGAAGACTACATCACCGGCAAGTTCGGCTGATCCCACCGATCACCCAAGCGACAACGCCCGCCTCGCGCGGGCTTTTTTGTATCTGCAATTTGTCCCTGGCATTCATATTCAGTGCATTGGGTGGGTCCATCCTTTGTTACAATTTCGTGACATTTGAGACAGCGCACAAAAAGGGATATTTCGTCATGTTTAGCGGCCTGATGCCAAAACGTAAAGAGTTTTTCGACCTGCTCATTGCACATTCGGACCGGGTCGTTGCCAGCGCGAACGCCACTCTCCGCCTAGTCAACAATCTGGGAGCAGAAAGCCCCGAGGATATCGAGCTCCTCGCCAAGGAGGTCGATTTCAACGAAAAAAGCGGCGACAAAATCAAGGCCGAGCTTATTGCGCTGCTGCACAAATCCTTTATCACGCCCCTGGATCGCGACGAAATCCATAACCTGACGCTGGAACTGGACAAGATACTGAGCGCGCTGCGCAATGTCGCAAATGCGGTCGGCATGTACCACATTCAGGAATCGACGCCGGAAGCACGCGAACTGGCCGCCCTGGGTGCTGACGCCAGCCTGCGGCTCAATCGCGCGATGATCAGCCTCGCGGACAAGGAACGCCGCAAGGAGACTGCGGCATTCTGCCAGGAGATCGACGAGATCGAATCCAAGGGAGACAAGGTGCTGAAAAAAGCGATCACCCGGCTGTTCCAGGAGGGGACCGATCCGTGGATGGCAATGAAGCTGCATGAATTCTATTTCCTGCTTGAAACCGTGCTGGATCGCTGCGAGGAAACAGCCAAGACCATCGAAGAAATCCTGATCGAGAATTCATGATGGAGGCGTTGACTATCAACGTCTGGATCCTGGGGCTGCTGATCCTGGTGGCGCTGGCGTTCGACTTCATGAACGGCTTCCATGACGGCGCGAACTCGATTTCCACCATTGTCGCCACCGGCGCGCTGACTCCCAAGCAGGCGGTGCTGTTTGCGGCATTCTTCAATTTCGCCGCTTTGTGGGTATTTCATCTGCACGTCGCCGCCACCATAGGCAAAGGCACCGTCGATCCGGCTTTTGTCGATTACTACGTGATTTTCGGCGCCTTGTGCGGCGCGCTATCGTGGAATGTTATTACCTGGATGTATGGCATTCCTTCGTCCTCGTCCCATGCGCTGATCGGCGGATTGGTCGGCGCCACGATCACCAAGGCAGGCGGGATCGCCCCCATCATCTGGAGCGGTTTCGGCAAGATTCTGCTATTCATCTTGATTTCGCCGTTGGTGGGCTATCTGTTCGGCGGATTACTGATGGTGCTCGTCGCCTGGCTGTTCCGCAACCGGACGCCCGGTCAGGTCAAGCACTGGTTCGACCGCATGCAGCTATTCGCCTCCGGCGCCTATAGCCTGGCGCATGGCGGCAACGATGCACAGAAAACCATCGGCATCATCTGGCTGCTGATGATCAGCGCCGGTGTCGCGACCACCGATGTCGCCACCCTGCCGGACTGGGTGGTCTATTCCTGCTACTTCGCGATTGCTCTCGGCACCTATATGGGCGGTTGGCGCATCGTCAAAACCATGGGCACCAAGATCACCAAGCTGAATTCGGTCAGCGGCTCGTGCGCTTCGATGGGTGGAGCGTTGAGCTTGGGCCTTGCCACCCTGGGCGGCATCCCGGTTTCCACTACGCACACGATCTCCGGCGCCATTGTGGGCGTCGGTTCGGCACGCCGGACGCGCGATGTGCGCTGGGGCGTGGCCATGAACCTGGTGGTGGCCTGGGTGCTGACCATTCCGGCCAGCGGACTGATTGCAGCCTGCTTCTGGTGGCTTGGGACGAAGTTTCTGTAAATCAGTCCCTGGCCGTCAGGCTCACACCGGAGCGCTGCGTCTTGTATGACGCGCCATAGGCGGTAATCGCCTTCCTGTAGAAATGCGACATGCGATCCGCCATGCTGCCTGCAGACCAGTGCAATGCATAGCCGTGCGCCCGTTCGCCCAGGGTGTTGCGGTAGCCGGAACTGGCAAGCACTCCCAGCACGCGCTCGGCAAAGCCGCGCTCATCCTGCGGTGCAATCAGGGCTCCGTCGCCTTCGCGCAGGATGGATTTCGTCCCCATTTCAGCAATCGCCACAACCGGTACGCCCTGCGCCATGGCTTCCAGCAGCACCAGCCCTTGCGTTTCGGTCAGCGAGGAAAAAACAAATACATCCGCCATCCGGTAGCAGTCGTTCAGCTCGGTTTTACGGTCGAGATAGCCGATAAACAGGGTGTTATCCTGCAAGCCCAGCATTTCCGCCTCCCGGCGCAGGCGCTCCAGAGCAGGCCCTTCGCCGGCGATGACGAACAGGATATCCGGCCGGCTTCGTTTCACCTCGACCGTCATGCGCAGCAGGAAACCGATATTCTTTTCGTGCGCGACCCGTCCGACATACAGCATCACCGGCCGATCCGGCGCAATGCCGTAACGCTGGCGGAAACCCGGCCCATCGCCCGGGGTAAAGCTGTACTCCTGCAAGCCCGTGGGGATCACCTCCGCATGCGATTCCACCCCGTAGCCGCGCAGGGCATCCAGCATGGGCTGCGACGGCGCGACCACGGCATCTACCGCATTGCACTGGCTGCGCGAAAGGCGCCGCGCCAATGCACGCAGCATAGGTTTCGGCAGGACAGGCAAATAGTGATGCATGTAGTCTTCAAAAAACGTGTGATAAGTCTCCACACATGGGATCCGCAACCTGCGCGCCAGGCGCAAGCCGAGGTAATGCGCGACGAAAGGCGTATGTACGTGCACGACGTGGAAATCCTCCTGCCGCAATTCCGCGGTCAGCGATAGCGCCTTGCCGTAGCGCATCAGCCGGTCTTCCGGATCGAACAGCAGGTAATGCGAGGGCACGCGGGTGATCCAGCTCTCGTCCTCGCTCGGGCTATAGTAATCGGGAGCCAGCAAATGCACGCGATGCCCTTGCGCCGCAAGTTGCTGACGCAAGGTGTTGATGGAGGTGGAAACGCCGTTGATACGGGGAAAATAAACATCGGAGAGGAAAAGGATATTCATGCGCCGCCTTTCAAAAAAGGTATGCACATATCCTAGAGCGGCAGTGTGACACTTCGATGAAATGTCACATTCAGATGCGCCGGCAATCTGCCGAGCCCCTTACCGCCCGGTTTCTCGCTGTCAAATTAGTGTCACAAATACTCGCTAATGTGGCGTTTCGAATACCCAGAACGAGTAAATCCATGTCATTACTGGCTGAAGCCTATCCGCGCTTTACCTGTGTCGAAGCCGTTCCGGCTGAAAAAACCACATTGGAGCGCCTCGAAGCCATACTTCGCGGCCGACAGTTATGCGCGATCTTCCAGCCCATCATTCATATGGGAGGTGCCGGAATTGTGGGCTACGAAGGGCTGATTCGCGGCCCGTCGGATAGCCCGCTGCATTCTCCATTGATGCTGTTCCAGGCCGCCCGGGAATGCGGCCTCGCCCTGGAAATCGAATACCTGAGCCGCTGCATCGTCCTGGAATCCTTCGCAAAACTGGGCGTTTCCGGAAAACTGTTCCTGAACGTCAGCCCTGAAACGCTGTTGATGGAAGGCTGGCGCAGCGGCCAGACCCTGAGTTGCATCGCCGAATCCGGCTTGCAGCCTAACCAGGTGGTGATCGAACTGACGGAAAATGCCCCCACGCTCGAATATGCCACGCTGCGCGAGGCGACCCGGCATTACCGTGAAATGGGATTCGAAATCGCGATGGACGATCTAGGCGAAGGGTTTTCCAGCCTGCGCCTGTGGTCCGAGTTGCGGCCGGATTACGTCAAGATCGACAAGCATTTCATCCAGAACATCAACCTCGATCCGGTCAAGCTGCAGTTCGTGCGCTCGATCCAGGAAATTGCGCGCAATGCCGGTTGCCGCGTGATTGCGGAGGGCATAGAAACACACGCGGAACTGCTGATGGTGCGCGATCTTGGTGTGGATTTAGGCCAGGGCTACTA
The DNA here is from genome assembly GCF_001645185.1 of Methylobacillus sp. MM3. Classification (GTDB taxonomy): domain Bacteria; phylum Pseudomonadota; class Gammaproteobacteria; order Burkholderiales; family Methylophilaceae; genus MM2. The sequence continues at coordinate 91,122 of NZ_LXTQ01000057.1, read as the reverse complement.
TTTTGCGCATCCGCAATCGCGGCCGGAAGTCGTGATGCCGTCCGGCGTTATGGAGACATTGAAAGGCGTGCGTGAAATGGTGCGCTCTTCGCCCTGCCAATACGTCAAGCGCAGCACCACGGTCGCGAACCTGCTGAAATGGGTCGCACCGGCCTCATCGAGCTCGACCAACGAAGAAGTCTTTGCCATGTTCGAAAACGATGCGGGCCTGTACTCGATCCCGGTTGTCGACGAAGGCGTGCCGGTCGGATTGATCAGCCGCTACACCATGAGCGATCGTTTCGCCCGTCGCTTCAGCAAGGAGCTGTTCGGCCGTCGCCCTTGCACGATGATGATGGACGAGACGCCGCTCATCGTCGAAAACACGGTATCGCTGCATGAGCTGAGCAGCATCATTCTCGAAATGGAACCGTATCACCTGACCTCCGGTTTCATTGTGACCGACCGCGACACCTACCTCGGCATGGGCAGCGGGCACGACCTGCTGCGCGAGATCACGCAGATGCAGATTGCCGCGGCACGCCACGCCAATCCGCTGACGCAGTTGCCGGGCAACGTTCCGATCAACGAACAGATCGACCGCCTGCTGCAAAACGGCAGCGGATTCTGCGTATGCTATTTCGACCTGGACAACTTCAAGCCTTATAACGATGTCTACGGCTTCCGCAAGGGTGACGAAGTCATCAAGGACACCAGCAAGTTGTTACGGGAAATGATCCATCCGGAGCTCGACTTCATCGGCCATATCGGCGGCGACGATTTCATCGCACTGTTTTGCAGCGAGGATTGGGAATCGCGATGCCATGCGCTGCTGGAGAAATTCGCAGCCTCCGTCTCCGGACACTATCCGGCCGAGGACATCGCCCGAGGCGGCATCGAAGCGGAAGACCGGCAAGGCCGGCGGACATTCCACGCGCTGCTCAGCCTGTCCGTGGGCGCGGTCCTGATCAACCCCGATCATTTCGCCTCGCATCACGAAGTAGCCGCGGCCGCCTCGCTGGCAAAAAAGGAAGCCAAGAAAACACCGGGCAATGCCTTGTTCCTGGATCGCCGCGACTTGCCGCCCTGCCGTTACGATTGAACTTGCACGCATAGGGCTAGCGAGCGATATCCAACGCGGCCTCAGCCATGAACCTATCGGTTGCCGGCCTGCCATATCTCCATGAAATCGATTTCTTATCGATGCTACCATTACGGTCATTCCCCTGGAGCGCTCATGGATAATCAAGCCACAACCCCATTACTCACGGAAGAAGAAACCCTCGCCATCCATGCCTATTGGCGTGCGTGCAATTATCTCGCGGCGGGGATGATCTACCTGCGCGACAACCCCTTGCTGAAAGAGCCGCTCAAGCCCGAGCACATCAAGGAACGCCTGCTCGGCCATTGGGGTGCGAGCCCCGGCTTGAGCTTCGTGTATACCCACATGAACCGGCTGATCAACAAGTACGACCTCAACGCGATCTTTCTCGCCGGGCCGGGTCACGGGGCACCCGGCGTGCTGGCCCCGGTATATCTGGAAGGCACTTACAGCGAAACCTATCCTGAAAAAAGCGAAAACGAAGCCGGCCTCAAACTGTTCTTCAAGGACTTTTCCTTCCCCGGCGGCATCGGCAGCCATTGCACGCCCGAATTACCGGGCTCGATACACGAAGGGGGCGAACTGGGCTATAGCGTGTCGCATGCGTTCGGCGCGGCTTACGACAACCCTGACCTTCTGGTGACGGTCGTGGTCGGCGACGGCGAAGCCGAAACCGGGCCGCTGGCGACTTCCTGGCACGCCACCAAATTCCTCAACCCGATCCGCGACGGCGCGGTGCTGCCGGTGCTGCACCTCAACGGCTACAAGATCAACAACCCCACCCTGCTCTCGCGCATCTCGCACGATGAGCTGGAAAACCTGTTCAAGGGTTACGGCTGGGCGCCGCACTTCGTCGAAGGCGACGATCCGCTGACCATGCATCGTCTGATGGCGGAAACGATGGAACGCTGCGTGACGGATATCCGCCGCATTCAGCAGGAGGCGCGTGCCAGCGGAAAACCGACACGCCCGCGCTGGCCGATGATCGTACTGCGCTCGCCCAAGGGCTGGACCGGGCCGAAGGAAGTGGATGGGCACAAGGTGGAAGGCTATTGGCGCGCGCATCAGGTGCCTCTGGCCGGCGTGACGAGCAACCCGCAGCATCTGGCGCAATTGCATGACTGGCTTGCCGGCTACCGCCCGCAGGAATTGTTCGACGAAGACGGCACACTGCGCCCGGAGCTCAAGGCGCTTGCGCCAAAAGGCCACCGGCGCATGAGCGCCAACCCGCACGCCAACGGCGGCCTTCTGCGCAAGCCGCTGCATCTGCCGGATTTCCGCCAATACGCGGTTCAACTGCCGGGACCGGGCACCGAAATGGAAGGCAATACCCATCCCCTCGGTCAGTTCCTGCGCGACACGATGGCGGCGAACATGGATCGCTTCCGCATGTTCGGCCCCGACGAAAATACTTCCAACAAGCTGGATGACGTGTACCAGGCCAGCAAGAAAACCTGGATGGCCGATCTGCTGCCTGAAGACCAGGACGGCGGCGAACTCGCGCCCGACGGCCGTGTGATGGAAATGTTGTCCGAGCATACGCTGGAAGGCTGGCTGGAGGGCTACCTGCTGACCGGCCGCCACGGCTTTTTTTCGACCTACGAAGCCTTCGTGCACATCATCGACTCGATGTTCAACCAGCACGCCAAATGGCTGGCCATCTGCAGCGACGTCGAATGGCGCGAGCCAGTGTCGTCGCTTAACCTGCTGATCACTTCCACCGTCTGGCGGCAGGACCACAACGGGTTCAGCCACCAGGACCCGGGCTTTCTCGATGTTGTGGCGAACAAAAGCCCTTCGGTCACGCGCATTTACCTGCCCCCCGACGCCAACTGCCTGCTCAGCATTGCCAATCACTGCCTGGAAAGCACCAATTACATCAATGTGATCGTCGCGGACAAGCAAAAGCATTTGCAATACCTCGACATGGAAGCAGCCATCCGCCACTGCACCAAGGGCATCGATATCTGGGGCTGGGCCAGCAACGACGAAGGCGAAGAGCCCGATGCCGTCATCGCCAGCGCCGGAGACGTCGCCACGCAAGAGGCACTGGCTGCGGTCGCTTTGCTGCGCGAGCATGTCCCCGACATCAGATTGCGCTTCGTCAATGTGGTCGACCTCTACAAGTTGACGCCGACCAGCCAGCACCCACATGGCCTCACCGACGAGGATTTCGACAGCCTGTTCACCGTGGATAAACCCATCATCTTCAACTTCCACGGCTACCCTTACCTGATACACCGCCTGGCTTATCGCCGCACCAACCACAAGAACCTGCACGTACGCGGCTACAAGGAAAAAGGCAACATCAACACGCCGCTGGAACTAGCGATAAACAATCAGATCGACCGCTACAGCCTCGCCATTGACGTCATCGACCGCGTGTCCAGGATCAAGACTACCGGAGCGCACGCCAAGGAGCGGTTGCGTGACAAGCAGATGGAATGCCGGACCTATGCCTACGAGCATGGCGTGGATTTGCCGGAAGCGGACCAGTGGACCTGGCCTTACCAATAATAGTGAGCCACGGAGGACACAGAGAGCACGGAGAAGCGCTTGAGTGGGCTTTGCGCGTGACGAAAATACACGTTATGGATGTTCGCTGAGCGATCCCCATATCTCGATGGAGGTTCTCCGTGTTCTCTGTGTCCTCCGTGGTGAGAAAAGGTTTTAATTTGAACATCCTCACCATCAACAGCGGCTCTTCCAGCCTCAAGGCCAGCCTTTTCCTTGAAGACGGCACGCGCCTGAATTTCCGCTACGAGCACATCGGCCACGGCTTTCCGCACGACCACGGCGAGGCATTCGCCGCCTTGCTGAGTGATCTCGGCGAGCATCGTCCGGACGCCATCGGCCATCGCTTCGTGCACGGCGGGGAAATCGCCGATGCCGCCCGCCTGATCGATGCAGAAGAACGCACGCGTTTGGACAACATCACGCATCTCGCCCCGCTGCATATGCCCGGCAATCTGCTGGGCGTGGATTTGTGCGCCAGGCATTTCGATGCCCCGCAGGTCGCCTGCTTCGACACCGCGTTTCACGCCACGCTGCCCGAACTCGCCTGGCGGCTTCCCATCCCGTCCGAATTCGGATTGCGTCGATTCGGCTTTCATGGCCTCAACTATTCGCATGTCGCGCGTCAGCTGCCCGCGCTGATCGGCGAACGCGCCACGGGCCGTGTCGTCGTCGCGCACCTCGGCAACGGCGCCAGCCTGTGCCTGCTTAAAAATCTGCAATCGGCGGATACCAGCATGGGCTATACCCCGGCGGGCGGCATTCCCATGGGTACCCGCAGCGGCGATCTCGATCCCGGCGTGATGCTGGAACTGGCGCGCCGCATGGACGAAACCGCCCTGATCGACACGGTTTATCACCGCATGGGTTTGTGGGCGTTATCGGGCGGGGAGGAAAGCGAAATGTCGGCGCTGCTGCAGAGCGCCAGCCTTGGCGCCCGCTTCGCCGTCGAATACTTCGCGCAACAAGTGCGCGCCGCCATCGGCGCTTATGCGGCCAAGGCCGGCGGGCTGGATGCGCTGGTATTTACCGGGGGAATAGGAGAGCATGCCGCCGAAGTCCGCGCCATGATTTGTGATCCGCTGGATTTTCTCGGATTCCGCCTCGAACCGGAGGCAAACCACAGCCATGCCGGAATGCTCTCCACCGGGGATTCAAAACCGATATTGAGAATAACTGCCGATGAAGAAGCCGAGATTTCCCGACTGACTTCGGCCTGCCTTGAAGGAAAGTAACCCGCCTCATCCAGCCGCGATCAGGCCGGCCGAATGAGTGCGGGGCCGTCTAGGAAACTCGGAAGTGACTGACGTTTCTGCGCAAGGTTTCTGCGATACCTTCAAGCTCCTCGGTCGCCGAGGTGTTGTTCAGCATCGATGCGCTGGTCTCTTCCGACATCCGTGCAATATTGCTCACGTTGGCGGCAATATCCGAAATCGCCGAAACCTGCTGGGCAGCCGCTTGCGATACGTCGCGCACCTTGGCCAGCGAATCCAGCGCCTGCGTGTGTATCTGATCCAGCACGGCCGTCGCTTCACGCGCCAGCGCCAGCCCGTTTTCAACTTGCGGCACGGCGGTTTCCATCGCGCTCACGGCGGTTTGCGTTTCGTTCTGGATCACTTCGATCATGCGGGCAATTTCCGCAGTGGCACTGCCGGTACGTTCGGCCAGCTTGCGCACCTCATCGGCCACCACCGCGAAGCCGCGCCCGGTTTCGCCCGCACGCGCCGCTTCGATGGCAGCATTGAGCGCCAGCAGATTGGTCTGGTCGGCGATCTCGCGAATCACGCCGGCGATGCCGCCGATATCCTGAGAACGCTGTTGCAACTGCCGGATCTGTCCGGCAGAAGACGTGACGGTCTGCGCGATGCGGTCGATTTCGGTTGCGGCGATGCGTACCGCTTCGCTGCCCTTTTCCGACAACTCGGCCGTCATCGCGGAGTTATCCTCGGTCTGGCGAGCGATCTGGGAAACTTCGTTGATGCTGACCGTCATCTCATCGATACGGGCGACTGTCGCCGAGGACGAGTCCGCCTGACGTTGAGCCGCCTTGCGCGCATCTTCGGAGGCGGCCGCCACGGCCTTGGCCCGCTGCGTCAGCTCGCCGGAAGAGGATGCAATGCCGGAAACGATGGATTTCAATTTATTCTGCATCTCCGAAACCGCGCCCAGCATGCTATCGGGATAATCCGACCGGATGTTGCGGCTGAGATCGCCGCCGGCGATTCGCGTGATCACCTCGGCAGCCTCGTTCGGCTCGCCTCCCAGGGAACGCGTAAGACCGCGAGTGATGATAAATGCCACACCGGCCCCGATCAGGATCGCGAGTCCGCACAGCACGATCATCAATCGCTGGAACCCGCTGGCAACCGCGCGTGCGCTCGGAGTAGCCTTCTGGTTCTTGGCTTCTTCGATATCGATCAGCTTGTTGATCTGCGCCAGCCATGCAACGAAAGCGGGACGCGCTTCTTGCAGCAGGATAGTCTGCGCCTCGGCAACGTTGTTCGCCTGCTTGGCGACGATCACCCGCTGTATGACCGGCAGCGTATGCGCTTCGATGCGCTTGATTTCCGCAAGCACGGTTTTTTCGTCTGGCGTCACGCCCTCGCCCGAAGCAATGACATCATCCAGGGGACCGGCGGATTTGGCATAGAACTCGGCCAGGCGGTCGATTTCACTGATCACCGACGGCAATTCGGCAGCATCCACCAGCACCGCATCGCGCAAGGCGATCGCCCGGTCATGCACACTGCCGCGGAAGTTGATCGCGTAACGCTGCTTCACGGCGTTGACCTCCGTGACCTCCTCCAGCGTATCGTCGATGAAATTGACTTTCTGTATGCCGACTACGGTCAGCACTCCGATCATGGCCAGCACTACGCCAAACCCCAATGCCAAGCGTTTTCCTATTGTTAGTTTTGACTCGCCGTTCATGGTTTCCCCTTTATTACCCATCCCTGCCACAAAAACATTAACGGGAGCAACAAGGCTCCCGTTAGTAGTGATTCCGTTTTATTGAATTAGCGATTGCAAACGTACATCGTCACTTCAAAACCAAAACGCATTTCAGTAGCTTCGGGCTTGGTCCACATGATGTATCTCCTCTAGTGATTTTATGGATGGATCCATTACGATCCGTATTGAAAATCACTATACCCGGCGCGCCGTCTGCAGTACTCAGGCTACTCATTAAAAACACCTCATGATTTTAATGAGCGGAAAATAGCGCCAGGCGCTTACGCCATTGCCAGATCCACCGCCATCGGCCGGTAATCCAGCGCGTTGAAGTCGTCGTGTATGCCGTCACCGAATTCGAGGATGGTGTCGTCCTCTTCGTCGTAATACCAGTTGAGGATCACCCGGTTGCTGGTGCAGGCCGATTCGTTCAGCAACTCGAACATGCTGTAGATCATTTTGGTCGCGGCGCTGTTGAAATACGTCAGGCGGAAATTGAATTCGATGTCGCGGCTGTCCACGGAATTGAGATAGCTTTCAAGCCCCATCAGCAGTGGATGAAAAAATTCGTTGGCGTTTTCCGGATAGGCTTCGCCGGTCAGCGTGAGCGTGTGCTCGGAAAAACGGAAATCAACTTCGGGCGAATGCGTGGTGCGGGCGAGATAGATGTCTTTCATGGTGACTCCTTATACGGTCGCTTTGAGATAGAAATAGGCGAGTTCGCTTTCGTGCCCGTCAACCGGGGTCAGCGAATACTCGATGGGTTCTGAGGCATCGCGTGCCAGCGTCAGGAAACCCAGTCCCGCGCCTTTGCTGACGCCGTCCTCTTCGCTGTGATGGTCGTTCTTGAGTTGCTCGCGATAAGCCTTCTTGATTTCGTCCATGGTCATGTTGCGCAGCGGCTCGATCTTTTGCCGGATGCGCTCCACGTGCTGCTGTTCCACCAGATTGCCGCACACGATGAAGTACTTGTCGTCGCGCTTTCCTACCGCAATAGCGCCGACCTTCTCGCCTGCGGAATCCGGCGCATCGGGCGAATAGTGCAGCGCGTTCTGCACCATTTCGATGAAACTGGAAAACAGCCTGCGCGACTTGGGGCCGCTGGTATCCTGGCTTTCGAGCCGCTGTTTCAGCGCGTCGCCCATGGTCGCAATGACGTTCTGCGACAAGCTACCGTTGTAATAGAAAAGCACGCCGTTGAAGTCGGCGGTGTTGCGGAATACGCTGAATAAATCGAGTTGCATGGTGATCCCTGATTAAACGGTAAAGCCGAGCAGGCTGACGTCATCGCGGCGGCGCTGCGTACCCTGATACTCGTAGAACGCCCGCATGATGATGGCTTCCTGCTCCTCCATCGGTTTGGCGCCGTGCTCCAGCAACAACGCCGAAAAGCGGCGTTTGCCGAACGCGATGTCCTTGGGTCCGCCGATCTGGTCGATGATGCCGTCGGTGGTCAGGTAAACGCGCGTCCCTTTGGACAGGGCAACCTCCCGATTGGTCCAGACATAATCCATCGGCGTTTCGACGTAGCCGACGCCTTTCTTGTCGCCGTCGATCAGCGTCACTTCAGTTGCACCGGGCTGCAGCAGGAACAGCGGCGTCTTGGCGCCGGCGTAAATCATCCTGCCCTGCTCCAGGCTGACCCAGCAGAACGCGGTATCCATGCCGTCGTCGGATTGTTCCTTATCGGTCATCTTGGCAAAACGCGACTCGTCGATAGGCACGATATTCTGTTCGCCGATCTGGCCCAGCGCCGTCTTTACCTTGCGGTTCATCAACGCCAGCGCACCGGCCGGGTCGTGGCGGTTATCTTCCAGCAGGAGGTGATCGAGGAAAGACGCCATGATCAGCGTCATGAAAGCGCCCGGCACGCCGTGGCCGGTACAGTCGATGAGTGCAATGAAAAAACCGTCATCGAATTTCTTGCAGAAGTAGTAATCGCCGCCGACCTTGTCGCGCGGCTCCCAGTGCATGAAGTAGTCGGACAGCGAGGCCGCCATGTCCTCGCGCGAGGCGCGCAGGAAGGATTTCTGGATCACGCTGGCGTAGTTGATGCTCTCCATCACCAGCCGGTTTTTCTCGGCCTGCAAATGCGTTACCACGCGCACCAGGTCTTCGCCGGTACCGACACCCAGGTATTGTCTTGCATCGCCGGTGATCACAAAGCCGTCGTTCAGCGTCTTGCCGCCCGCGCCGACCACCTTGAAACTCAATTCCTGGATGCTCATGTTCTCGTCGACGATCAGCGGCTGCTTGTCCATGAAGGCGATGCAGCTCTTGCGGCCATAGAGCTCGCGGCGAAACGGCTTGGCCAGCCCGTCCATGAAGATGTTGCGGTTGATGAGACCGATGGGCTTGCCGTTTTCCACCACCGGCAGGCCGATCACCTCGGGATGCTCGGTCAGGAGTTGCAGGACTTCGTCGTTGGTTTGCTGCGGGGTAACGATGGGGGCCGCCCGCAGAAGACTACGCGCAATGTATTCCGATTCGATCTCGGCCAGTCCGGCCCGGGATTCGGCAATTGCAGAAGCATTTAACATGAAGACTCCAAGGCGCTAGCGGCCTTAAACAATGAGTCGTCAAGATTAATGGGGAAATGTTACGGAAAAGTTACGGAGCGGCGATGCTACAGGAGACAAGTTAACGGCAATCTGTCGCGCTGGTGTTCGCGCCTGCGCATGCGATGCACTCAGTTCACCCCCATAGCACCAGCCCCCAGACCGCAGCCAGATTGACCAGGCTGACAAATACCGCCGCGCTGCCGATATCCTTGGCCCGCTTGGCCAGCAGATGATTCTCCAGTGAAATGCGGTCCACTGTCGCTTCGACCGCGGAATTCAGCAGTTCCACCATGATCACCAGCAGTACGCTGCCCACCATCAGCGCGCGGCCGATGGCCTCATGCTCAAGATAGAAAGCCAGCGGCAGCAGGACGATCGCCAGCCTGACTTCCTGCCGGAAAGCGTCCTCGTTCTGATAGGCGGCCTTCAAGCCTGCCATCGAATAGCCGAATGCATTGATCAACCGGCGCAGGCCGGTTTTTCCCTTGAACGGACTTTCCATTATCACCCCTGATTTCAATTCTCGCGGAGTATAGCAGCCCCGCGCTGTCACGATAAAATCACCCGCCTGTCACGGTATTTTCACTTCGGCACGGCACATTGCGGCTCATGAATGGACGACGCTATTTGTTGCTATGGCTACCGCCGCTTCTGCTGCAAAGCGCCGACGCCCACGCATGGGGCCTGCTGACACACGTTTATTTCGCGCAGTGGCTATTGTGGACGCTGCCGCTGGCAGACCCCAACCTGCGCCGCGCGGTGCAGAAATTTCCCGAACTGGTGATGGCCGGCGCCTGCCTGCCCGACCTCGCGCTGATTTCCCCCGCATTCCGAGACACCCATCGCTGGGATCATATCCAGGCACTCATGCGCGGTGCGCGCAACGACGAGGAATCCGCCGTGGCGTTGGGCTATGCCAGCCACCTGCTGGTGGATGTCGTGGCCCACAACCACTTCGTCCCGGCGCATGAAGCCATGTGGTTCGATAAGACCTTGCTCACGCATGTCACCAGCGAATGGGCCGTGGATGCGCATATCGCCGACATGGTGACGACCTCGCCGCACCGCCTGTTGCGCGACCATTGCGCCACGTTGGCGCCCATCGTCGCGCGCCGCTTCCGCTGCACGTCGCATCGCGCCGAGAAAGCGATCGTCCGATTGGCAAACGCCGATCGCCTGCTGCGCACCGCGCGGTTGCCTCACATCCTGTATAGCACCTTCCGGCGCCTCGACCGGCGCGTGTTCGAGCATTTCGTTTACTACGTCTCTCAAACGCAAGCGATGCTGGAGAAGATCGACGTCGTGCTTGAAGGGTCTCTCCCCTCCTGGGAAGCCGACCCCAGGCACGCGCCCGAAACGCTGCGCGAATTGCGCCATTTCAGCCTGGCACAACTGAACGAGCGCCATCCGGCGCCCGTGGCCCTGTTCATGCCGCAGGCGGGCGGAGCTGCCTATATCAGCAGGAAAGAAGCGCTTGCGATCAACGCGCCGATGACCGCACCCGCCAGCACATCGCTGGGATAATGCAGCCCGAGCACCAGCCGGGAAAGCGCCACCAGCACCGTAAACGGCAGCAGCAGCCAGGCCAGCGCCGGAAAGTACGTCAGTCCGACGCTACAGAACACCACCGCATGCAGGGTGTGGCCGGAAGGAAAGCTGAATCGGTCCAGCGGCGCGCCCGCCACATGGATGGCCTGGTGCACTTCGTAAGGCCGCGGACGCAAGGTCTTGCCCTTGAGCCATTTGTAGACCAGCGTGCCGCTCAATCCGGCCAGCGCCATATGCAATGCCGGCAGCCATCCGTCAACCGGATCGGCCAGAACGATGCCCAGCATCACGGTGTACCAGAACACCCCGTCGCCCAACCGGCTGATCAGCCGGAATGCCAGGCATACCCAACGGTGGCGACTGGTGCGGTTCAGGCTGACGCAAAGCGAAGCATCGAATGCATGCATGCGATGCAGGTATAGATTTACCCTATTCATTTCGACCTCCTTGCATCGCGAGATGCAGGTAGTTTTCAAAAATTCCCCCGACCGTCTCCCATGAATTGGCCATCACAGCCTCTCGTGCTTCGGCGCCCAGTTGACGAATCTGCCTCGCATCGCTCGCCAGGCCAGAAACGCGCCGCATAAAGGCTTCGGTATCGCCATAGGGCGCCAGCAGTCCGTTTTTGCGATGTTCGATATGCATCGCCGCAGCCGCATAGTCATAGGCCACCACTGCAAGGCCGCTCGCCATCGCTTCGGGTACGACGTTGCCATAGGTTTCCGTCAAGCTCGGGAAAAGAAAAATATCCGCAGAAGCGTAATGCTCGGCCAGATCGATGCCTCGCCGGGAGCCGGCGAAAATGTGCTGCGGATACCGCCGCTGCATTCTGGCAAGCTGTGGGCCTTCGCCCACCCAGACCATGCGGGCGTTGGGCTGACGGAGCAACAATTGCTCGAACGCCTGCGCCACGACGCCCAGATTCTTTTCCGGAGCCATCCGGCCGACATGGATGGCTACCGGAGCTTCACCCTCAACGCCCCAAGCTGCGCGCAATGCGGGATTGCGACGTGCCGGATCGAACAGCCCGGCATCCACGCCGCGCCCCAGCACGACCACATTGCAATAGCCTTCCTGCTGCAATGTCTGTCGCAATATCGCGTCGGGCACCATGGTATAGGCAGACTGGTTATGCAGCGTGCGCAGATGCCGCGTCACGGCGCCGCGCAACCAGCCCAGCCGGTAGTGCCGGCAATAGCGATGGAAATTGGTATGAAACGTCGTGGTGACGGGGATCTGCATGCGACGCGCCACTTTCAGCGCCGCCCAGCCCAACGGCCCTTCCGTGGCGATATGCACCACGTCTGGCCGGCGCGCCGACCAGGCGCGCTCTAGCCGCGCCGTGACCGGCAGGCCGAAACGCAATCCGGCATATCCGGGGATGGGCAGGCCGGGCACCAGCAGATGATTAAGGGCCGCCCCGTTCGGCGCGGCGGCTTCACCGCTCTGGCGTGGCCGGATGATATCGACTTGCCAGTTGCGCGCGACCAGCCCCTCCGCCAGCCGGGAGAGCGTCATGGCAACGCCATTAATCTCCGGCGGCCAGGTTTCGGTAACCAGGCTGAGATTGAGACTACCGCGCGCGAGCGCGGCGATGGAAGTTTCGAGTGTGATTCCCATGGGAGCGAGCATCCCATGGGAGTGTGAACAATTGATGTCGCTTAGAAGAAAGCCTTGTTACAGCAAGGCAGCACTACGAACAGCATCGGCGATCCGCTGCGCCAGGGCCTCGACCTGCTCGCGCTGCTGCCCCTCCACCATCACCCGCACCTTGGGCTCGGTACCGGAAGGTCGCAGCAACACACGGCCGCAGCCATTCAGTTCGCTTTCCGCAGCCATGACGGCCTGTTGAATATCGGCATTTCCATCCAGATCGATACGTTGACGCACCACGACATTGACCAGCACTTGAGGATAAAGCGTCAGTCCGGCAGCCAGCTCATGCAGGGGTATTCCGCTTTCCCGCACGGCATGCAGCACTTGCAGCGCGGAAATGATGCCATCGCCGCTGCTGTGCTTGTCGAGACACAGGATGTGGCCGGAATTCTCGCCGCCGAGCAGCCAGCCTTTTTCGTTCATCAGCTCCAGCACGTAGCGGTCACCGACCTTGGCGCGGGCGAAAGGGATATCCAGCCTCGCCAGCGCGTGCTCGAAACCGAGATTGCTCATCAGCGTACCCACCACGCCGCCGCCGAGCGTACCGGCCTGCTTGCGGTACGCGGCAATGATATACAGCAATTGATCGCCATCGAGCAGATGGCCCGCCGCGTCAACCATGATCACCCGATCGCCGTCGCCGTCGAAGGCAATTCCGAGATCGGCACCATGGCGCAGCACCTTGTCGCTCAGCGCATGCGGGTGCGTGGAGCCGCAGCCGTCATTGATGTTCACGCCGTCCGGATGGTTGCCGATGGAAATGACCTCCGCACCCAGTTCGTGGAATACGTCCGGCGCGACGTGATAGGTCGCACCATGCGCGCAATCCAGCACGATCTTGAGCCCGCGCAGATCAAGCATGTGCGGGAAAGTACTTTTACAGAATTCGACGTACCGGCCGGCCGCGTCGTTGATGCGGCGCGCCTTGCCCAGCTTGTCGGAGGGCATCACCTGCATTGGTTTTTCCAGCTCAGCCTCGATGGCATGTTCGATGGCATCGGGCAATTTGCTACCGTCGGCCGAGAAAAATTTTATGCCGTTATCCTCAAAAGGATTATGCGAAGCCGAAATGACGATCCCCGCCTGTGCGCGCAGCGCGCGCGTGAGATGAGCCACGGCAGGCGTCGGCATCGGGCCGGTCAGCAAGACATCCACGCCGGCAGCGGAAAGCCCCGCCTGCAATGCGGATTCCAGCATGTAACCGGAAATACGGGTGTCCTTGCCGATCAATACCGACGGATGCGCACCCGCCGCCAGATGGCTGTCGATGCCGGTCAAAACGCGACCGGCGGCATAGCCCAGACGCATCACGAAATCGGGCGTGATCGGAGCATCGCCAACCCTGCCGCGTATGCCGTCGGTACCAAAATATTTTCTGCTCATAAACCTTCCACTGCTGTAACAATTCGAAGCGCGTCCACGGTCGCCTTGACGTCATGGACACGCACGATTCTAGCGCCTTTCATTGCCGAGATCACCGCAGCGGCCAAACTGGCATGCAGGCGTGCGTCCACATCGTTGCCGGTCAGTTGCCCCAGCACCGACTTGCGCGACAGGCCGACCAGGAGCGGCTGACCCAGCTCGCGCAGGGTTTTCAAATCCCGCAACAATGCAACATTGTGCATGCTGCGCTTGCCGAAACCGAAACCCGGGTCGAGCACGATGCGCTCGCGGCCGATGCCATGCGCTTCGCAAGCCGCCATCCGGTCGCGCAGAAAATCATGCACTTCGCGCACCACGTCCTGATATTGTGGGTCGAGCTGCATGGTCTGCGGCGTACCCTGGCTATGCATCAGGCAGACGCCGGCATTGCTTGCGGCAACCACCTCCAACGCACCCGGCTGCTGCAAGGCGAAAACGTCATTGACGATGGAGGCACCCGCCCCAATCGCCGCTTTCATCACTTCCGGCTTGTAGGTGTCGATGGAGATAGGCACGCACGTCTTGGCAGCCAGGGCCTCGATCACCGGAATCACGCGGCGCAGCTCCTCGTCCAGCGGCACGGGTATTGCACCGGGGCGCGTGGATTCCCCGCCAATATCGAGAATGTCCGCGCCGTGGCCAACCAGTTCCATGCCATGTGCGACGGCCAACTCTGCCACAGCAAACTTGCCGCCGTCCGAGAATGAGTCCGGCGTCACGTTGACGATGCCCATCACGCGAGGCTGCGTGAGGTCGAGCTCAAATTTTCCGCAAGTCAGTTTCATCAATAAAAAAGGCGTGGGGATTACCCACGCCTGCATTCAAGTTGAAAGATCAGGCTTCCTGAGCCGGCCGAGCCGTTGGCGCAGCCGCCGAAGGACCGCCGCTATCGCGAGGCGTAGTCGGCGAACTCTGGCTCGGCTTGGGCGGACGCGGAGAGCGGCCAGCCATGATGTCATCGATCTGTTCGGCATCGATGGTTTCCCACTCCAGCAGCGCGGCGGTCATTGCCTCCACCTTGTCGCGGTTATCCTCGAGCAGCTTGCGCGCCAAGCCATATTGCTGGTCGATGATACGGCGGATTTCGCCGTCCACCTGGCGCATGGTTTCTTCCGACATGTTCTTGTGCGTCGTCACCGAACGGCCGAGGAATACTTCGCCTTCGTTTTCACCGTAGACCATCGGGCCGAGCGCATCGGACATGCCGTAGCGCGTCACCATGTCGCGCGCGAGTTGCGTGGCACGTTCGAAATCGTTGCTGGCGCCGGTAGTCATCTGGTTCATGAAAATCTCTTCGGCGATACGGCCGCCGAACATGATCGCAATGCGATTCATGAGGAACTCGCGGTCATAGGCGTAGCGGTCTTCTTCCGGCAACTGCATGGTCACACCCAGTGCGCGACCGCGCGGGATGATAGTGACCTTGTGCACCGGGTCGGACTTGGGCAGCAGCTTGGCGACCACCGCATGGCCGGACTCGTGATAGGCGGTATTGCGCTTTTCGTCCTCGCTCATCACCATGCTGCGGCGCTCGGCGCCCATCATGATCTTGTCCTTGGCGCGCTCGAAATCTTCCATGTCCACCAGGCGCTTGTTGCCGCGCGCGGCGAACAAGGCAGCCTCGTTGACCAGATTGGCAAGATCGGCGCCGGAGAAACCGGGCGTACCGCGCGCAATGATGTCGGCCTTGACGTCAGGTGCAATAGGCACCTTGCGCATATGCACCATGAGAATCTGTTCGCGGCCGCGGATATCCGGCAGCGGCACCACCACCTGACGGTCGAAACGGCCGGGACGCAGCAGCGCCGGATCAAGCACGTCCGGACGGTTGGTCGCGGCGATGACGATCACACCTACCGTACCTTCAAAACCATCCATCTCGACCAGCAGTTGATTCAGCGTCTGTTCGCGCTCGTCGTTGCCGCCGCCGAGGCCGGCGCCGCGCTGGCGGCCGACCGCATCGATTTCATCGATGAAGATGATGCAAGGGGCGCTTTTTTTGGCTTGCTCGAACATGTCGCGCACACGAGCAGCACCGACGCCGACGAACATTTCAACGAAGTCGGAGCCGGAAATGCTGAAAAATGGCACCTTGGCTTCGCCCGCAATCGCGCGAGCCAGCAAGGTTTTACCGGTACCCGGATTACCCACCATCAGCACGCCGCGCGGAATACGACCGCCCAGCTTCTGGAACTTGGACGGGTCACGCAGGAATTCGACGAGTTCGCCGACCTCTTCCTTGGCTTCATCGCAACCGGCCACATCGGCAAAAGTCACCTGATTGCTGTTTTCATCGAGCATGCGCGCACGGCTCTTGCCGAACGAGAACGCGCCGCCGCGCCCGCCGCCTTGCATCTGCCGCATGAAGAACACCCACACCGCGATCAGCAGCAGCATCGGGAACCAGGACACGAAAATGTTCATCAGCAGCGACGGCTCTTCATCCGGCTTGGCTTCGACGACCACGTTGTTCTTCAGCAAATCGGAGACCAGCCAGGGGTCGGAAGGCGCATAGGTGTTGAACCGCTTGCCATCCTCGGTTACGCCGCGCAGCACGCGTCCGTCTATTGTCACCTTGGCGATCCGCCCCTGCTTCACCTCATCGATGAACTGCGAATAGACGACCTGTGTCTCATCGGCCTTCTTGATGCCGAACTGGTTGAAAACCGTCATCAACACCAGAGCCACGATCAGCCAGATGGCGATGTTCTTCACGATATTGTTCAATGTCCCGTTCCTTGATATATGGGAAAAGCAGATTTCATTCTAAACTGAATTGAGAAGCCGTTTCAAAAATTACACTTTGAAACAATCTCAACGTTTTTTTAGGCCAAGCAGGAAAATTTCACTGCTGCGATCGCGCGATGCCTTGGGTTTTCGAGTCACAACCTGTTCAAAAATCTCTCGCATCGCCTTCAGGTTGTCGTCAAAACCGCTTCCTGCGAAAACTTTGACCAGCAAATTGCCACCCGGTTTCAGCCAATCCCTGGCGAACTCCAGTGCAAGTTCCGCGAGGTGTGCCACCCGGGCCTGATCGGTGACGTTGATGCCACTTATATTGGGGGCCATATCGGAAATTACAAGGTCTACCTGCCGGCCTTCCAGTTTGTTTTCGAGTTGCGCGAGCACACTGTCTTCGCGAAAATCGCCTTGCAGGAATTCAACGCCGGGTACAGGCTGCATTTCGAGAATATCAAGCGCAAACACCTGCCCCTTGCCCTGCAGGCGCTGCATCGCCACCTGTGACCAGCTGCCGGGGGCGGACCCCAGATCGACCACGACCATGCCGGGCTTGATCAGATGATCCTTGTCATCGATCTCCATCAGCTTGTAAGCCGCGCGGGCTCTGAAGCCTTCACGTTGGGCACGCTTCACGAATTCGTCGCTGACATGCTCCTGCATCCAGGCTTTGCTGGTCCGGGTACGCTTCATCTGCTAAAATCGAGACCTATGATTAAATTGAATTCCAAACAAACCAGCCACTTGCGTGGGCTTGGCCACAATCTCAACCCTGTTGTGATGATAGGCAACAACGGTCTTACCGAACAGGTATTACGCGAAATCGACATCAGCCTGAAAGCGCATGAGTTGATCAAAATCAAGGTCTTCGGTGATGATCGGGAACAACGCATACAGATGCTGGAAGAGATTTGCGCGAAACTGGACGCGGCGCCCATTCATCACATCGGCAAGCAACTGGTCATCTACCGTCCTGCCGAAACACCGAAAATCCTGTTGCCTAAATAAACAATGCAGGCGTTTCCGCCTGCATTCAAATACTCATCCCTGCGTCTCAGCTACGCGCCTTGAACACCAGCACCAGTCCCAGCAGGCTTTCGACCAGATAAGCAATGCTGGCCACGCCGTGCCAGGTCGCGAAACGATCGCGAAACACACTGTGCATGACATCGGCCGGCATGGCTTGCGCCTTCAATTGAGCGATCATCGGCTGAACGCCGAAATGCCCGAACAGCGCCAGCAATAACATCACGAGCGCTGTCCAAAAAAACGCTTGCTTGAATGCGTTAAGACCGTAACGCGCCACGCGATGCGCCAGCAGATAAATACCGCTGAACAGGCCGAGATAAGCAACCCAGGTAAACATCGTGCCGGCCAGGTTACCGGCCAGTTGGCGGTTTTCACCCAAGGTGTAGAACAACGCGGGCGCCGCCAGATAGCCAATCGCCCACAATCCGCCGACCCAGGCAGTAATCAGGACCAGCGCCAGGCTATCCGAAAGTGAAATCTTCATGACGTTACAGGTAACGCACTTCCAGCACCTCGTAGGCGCGTATCCCGCCCGGCGCCATCACTTCGGCCACATCGCCTGCATACTTGCCGATCAGTGCGCGTGCAATCGGGGAGCTCACGGAAATTTTGCCGGCCTTGATGTCGGCCTCATCGTCACCGACGATCTGGTACGTCACGCTGTCCCCGTTGTCCTGGTCCTCCAGTTCCACGGTCGCGCCGAACACGCAGCGTCCGTCAGCATCCAGCGTGGCGGGATCGATGACTTGCGCTTGGGAAAGCTTGGCCTCAACTTCGGCGATGCGGCCCTCGATAAAGCTCTGACGTTCCTTGGCGGCATCGTATTCCGCGTTTTCGGAGAGGTCCCCGTGCGAGCGTGCCTCGGCGATATCCGCGATCACCTTGGGACGCTCCACGCTGCGCAAGTGCAGCAGCTCGGCCTTCAACAGCTCGGCTCCGCGAACCGTCAATGGAATCTTTTGCATATTGTTTTCCTTACTAAAAATGAAAAACCACGCCGGGTTACAGCCGGTGTGGTTTTTGATATCGGTACTATGGTATTACTTAGATAGCTGGCGATGCAAGGCCTGGAGAGATTGCACTTCCAGCTCCTTCATGTGCGCCATGCCGATGCAGGCCGCCTTGGCGCCAGCCAGCGTCGTGTAATACGTCACTTTCTGTTGCAGGGCATTGCGACGGATCGCATAGGAATCCTGCATCGCGCGTTTGTCTTCAACCACGTTGACGATAAAGCTGATCTCGCCGTTCTTGATCATGTCCACGATATGCGGACGGCCTTCCGTCACCTTGTTGACCGGCGTCACATCGAGGCCTGCCGCTTGCAGCGCCGCAGCCGTGCCGCGCGTCGCCACCAGCTGGAAGCCGAGCGCCGCCAGATCCTGCGCGATCTCGACTATTCTCTCGCGGTCTTCGCGGCGCACGCTGATGAAGGCCTTGCCGCCATCCGGCAGCTTGGTTCCGGCGCCCAGTTGGGACTTGACGAACGCTTCCGCGAACGTCTGGCCAACGCCCATCACTTCACCGGTAGACTTCATTTCCGGTCCGAGTATGGTATCCACGCCAGGGAACTTGATGAAAGGGAATACCGCTTCCTTCACTGAATAATACGGCGGCACGATTTCCCTGGTGACGCCTTGCGATGCCAGCGACTGCCCGGCCATGCAGCGCGCGGCAACCTTGGCCAGTTGCAGACCGCAGGCCTTGGAAACGAAAGGCACGGTACGCGAAGCGCGAGGATTGACTTCCAGTACGTAAACGGTTTCGCCCTGAATCGCGAATTGCACGTTCATCAGGCCGACCACGCCAAGCGCCTTGGCCATCATCACGGTCTGGCGACGCAGTTCGTCCTGCAGTTCCTTAGAAAGGCTATACGGGGGTAGCGAACAGGCCGAGTCGCCGGAGTGCACCCCAGCCTGCTCCACGTGTTCCATGATGCCGCCGATAACGACCTCCTGCCCATCGGACAAGGCGTCAACGTCGACTTCCTTGGCATCGTTGAGAAAGCGGTCGAGCAGCACCGGGCTATCGTTGGAGACCTTAACCGCCTCGCGCATGTAGCGTTCGAGCTGGGCTTGTTCCTGCACGATTTCCATCGCACGGCCGCCGAGCACGTAAGAAGGGCGAACCACCAGCGGGTAGCCGATCTCAGTCGCGCAGCGCAGCGCTTCTTCCTCGGTACGCGCGGTACGGTTAGGCGGCTGCTTGAGGCCGAGTTCGTGCAGCATCTGCTGGAAGCGCTCGCGATCTTCGGCTCGGTCGATGGCGTCTGGGCTGGTGCCGATGATGGGTACGCCAGCCTTTTCAAGATCGCGGGCAAGCTTCAGCGGCGTCTGGCCGCCGTACTGCACGATCACGCCTTCCGGCTTTTCCAGCGCAACGATTTCCAGCACGTCTTCCAGCGTCAGCGGCTCGAAGAACAGGCGATCAGACGTGTCGTAATCGGTAGACACGGTTTCCGGGTTGCAGTTGACCATGATAGTTTCATAGCCGTCTTCACGCATAGCGAACGCGGCATGAACGCAGCAATAGTCGAACTCGATGCCCTGGCCGATGCGGTTAGGTCCACCGCCCAGCACCATGATTTTCTTTTTATTGTTCGGATTGGCCTCGCATTCCTCTTCATACGTGGAATACATGTAGGCAGTATTGGTCGCAAACTCGGCCGCGCAGGTGTCGACGCGCTTGTAGACCGGGCGTACGTTGAGCGCATGGCGATAGGCACGCATCGCGTGCTGGTCGGTGCCCAGCAGCTTGGCAAGACGGCGGTCCGAGAACCCGCGGCGCTTCAACTGGAACAGTGCGTCGCGGTCCAGGTCGGCCATGGATTTGCCCTTCAGCGCTTGCTCGCGCTTGATCAGGTCCTCGATCTGCACCAAAAACCACGGATCGATCTTGGAGTGGTCGTGCACTTCCTTGACAGTCATGCCGGCACGGAAAGCGTCGCCCACGTACCAGATGCGTTCCGGGCCGGCTTCGCCCAGTTCGGTGGCGATGCGGTCGTGGTCGGTGGTCTTCTCGTCCAGCCCGTCCACGCCAACTTCCAGCCCGCGCAGAGCCTTCTGGAACGATTCCTGGAAAGTACGGCCAATCGCCATCACTTCGCCCACCGACTTCATCTGGGTCGTCAGGCGCGAATCGGCCTGCGGGAATTTCTCGAACGCGAAACGCGGAATCTTGGTTACGACATAGTCGATGGACGGCTCGAACGAGGCCGGGGTCGCGCCGCCGGTGATGTCGTTCTTGAGCTCGTCCAGCGTATAGCCCACTGCCAGCTTGGCGGCGACCTTGGCAATCGGGAAACCGGTCGCTTTGGAAGCCAGCGCGGAAGAACGCGACACGCGCGGGTTCATTTCGATGACGATCATGCGGCCGTCGTCGGGGTTGATCGCGAACTGCACGTTGGAGCCGCCGGTATCCACACCGATCTCGCGCAGCACCGCCAGCGAGGCGTCGCGCATGATCTGGTATTCCTTGTCGGTCAGCGTCTGCGCCGGCGCGACAGTGATGGAATCGCCGGTATGCACGCCCATCGGATCAAGGTTTTCGATGGAACAGATGATGATGCAGTTATCCTTGCGGTCACGCACCACCTCCATCTCGTATTCTTTCCAGCCCAACAGCGATTCTTCGATCAGCAACTCGCTGGTCGGGGAAGCTTCCAGGCCGCGCTCGCAGATGGCGAGGAACTCTTCGCGGTTGTAGGCAATGCCGCCGCCGGAGCCGCCCATCGTGAACGACGGGCGAATGATGGCTGGATAACCGATCATTTCCTTCACTTGCAGCGCTTCTTCCAGGCTGTGCGCCACGGCGGAGCGGGCGGAGCCGAGACCGATCTTGGTCATCGCGACCTTGAACTTCTCGCGATCCTCGGCCTTGTCGATGGCTTCCTTGGTAGCGCCGATCAACTCGACGTTGTATTTTTCCAGCACCCCGTTGCGGTCGAGATCGAGCGCGCAATTCAGCGCAGTCTGGCCGCCCATGGTCGGCAGCAGCGCATCCGGGCGCTCGATGGCGATGATCTTCTCCACCATCTGCCAGGTCACCGGCTCGATGTACGTGGCATCCGCCATCTCCGGGTCGGTCATGATCGTCGCCGGGTTGGAGTTGACCAGAATGACGCGGTAACCTTCTTCCTTCAATGCCTTGCAGGCCTGGGCGCCGGAATAGTCGAACTCGCAGGCCTGTCCGATGACAATGGGGCCGGCGCCGATGATGAGTATGCTTTTGATGTCTGTACGTTTTGGCATGGTTTTAGTCGCTAGTTACAGCCGCCGGTCGTGAGCAAAAAGTCGCTAGCGGCCTTTTCAGGCAGCTTGCAACTTTGGCTTAAGACTTGCGGCTGTCCTCCATCATTTGGATGAAACGGTCGAACAAATAGCTCATTTCGCACGGGCCGGGACTTGCCTCTGGATGGCCCTGGAAGCTGAACGCGGGCTTATCGGTGCGGGAAATCCCTTGCAGGCTGCCGTCGAAAAGCGAAACATGGGTCGCACGCAGGTTCGCAGGCAACGAAGCCGGATCGACCGCAAAACCGTGGTTCTGGCTGGTGATGAAGACGCGCTGGTCGTCGAGATCCTGCACCGGATGGTTCGCGCCATGATGGCCGAACTTCATCTTGACCGTTTTCGCGCCGCTGGCCAGTGCCAGCAACTGATGGCCGAGACAGATACCGTAAGTTGGGACGCCCTTGTCGACGATCTTGCCGATCGTCTCGATGGCGTAATCGCATGGCTCCGGATCGCCCGGGCCGTTGGACAGGAACACGCCGTCCGGATTGAGCGCCAGCGCTTCTTCGGCGGTCGCTTGTGCCGGCAGCACGGTTACTTCGCAACCGCGCGCGACCAGCATGCGCAAGATGTTGCGCTTGATGCCGTAATCGAAAGCCACAACCTTGTATTTAGGTTGAGAATTGGCTTCATATCCCTTGCCGAGAGACCACTCGCCCTCGGTCCATTGATAAGGCTTGTCGGAAGACACGACCTTGGCGAGATCCATGCCAGCCAGGCCGGGGAAGCTACGCGCCATTTCCAGAGCCTTAGCTTCATCGATATCACCGGCCATGATACAGCCTGCCTGCGCACCCTTTTCTCGCAAGAGCCGCGTGAGCTTTCGGGTATCGATATCGGCGATGGCAACGATGTTGTTGCGCTGGAGATAGCTGTCCAGCGGCTCCTGGTTGCGCCAACTACTGGCCATCAACGGCAGGTCGCGAATCACGAGCCCCGCGACGTAAATCTTGCTGGACTCGACGTCCTCGGCATTGATTCCGTAATTGCCAACGTGCGGATACGTCAAGGTGACGATCTGCTTGGTATAGGATGGATCGGTGAGAATTTCCTGGTAGCCGGTCATCGAAGTGTTGAACACCACTTCGCCGACCGTCGCGCCCGTTGCCCCGATGGCAATGCCACGAAACACGGTTCCGTCTGCAAGTACGAGTATGGCAGGCGTATTTTGCGGCACGGTCTAACCCCTTGTCTTTATTGCGGTTTGTCGCTTGAGATAGCGGATATGCAAAGCGGGGCTGGCTACACACCGTCCCCGCTTCGAATTTTTAAGATTATAGCCTAAAGGCTGGCCGGCATCAATCAGCCGGGCGTCAGGAGAGACTTAATACATCCCGCATGTCGAACAATCCGGACTGCTTTCCTTCCAGGAACTTGGCGGCACGCAGCGCGCCAAGCGCAAAGGTCGCCCGGCTGGAAGCCTTGTGCGTCAGCTCTATGCGCTCACCGATGCCGGCAAACAGCACGGTATGATCGCCCACCACATCCCCGCCACGCACCGTCGCGAAACCTATTGTGGAAGGATCACGCTCGCCAGTGACGCCTTCGCGACCATATACCGCACACGAGTCAAGATCGCGACCCAGCGCAGCAGCGGCGGCCTCACCCAGCCGCAGCGCCGTTCCGGAAGGCGCATCGACCTTGTGCCGATGATGCGCCTCGATGATTTCGATATCGTAACCTTCAGCAAGCACCTTGGCGGCAGCCTGCACCAGATTGATCAGCAGGTTGACGCCCACACTCATGTTCGGCGCAAACACAATCGGGATCTCGCGGGCAGCAGCGGCAATCAGCTCTTTCTGCGCCGGACTGAAACCGGTGGTGCCGATTACCATTCCGACACCCGCCTTGCGGCACGCCTCAAGATAAGCCAGGCTGGCTTCGGGGCGGGTAAAGTCCACCAGTACATGCGCATCCTGCAACGCGGCCGCGAGATCATCGCTGACCTTGACGCCACACGCCGCGCCGAACAGTTCGCCTGCATCGCGCCCGAGCTGGGGGCTGCCTTCGCGGTCAATGGCGGCATGCAATTGAAGGTCGGCGTCGCCAAGGGTAGCTTCGAGCAAGGCATGACCCATGCGCCCGGAGCTTCCGGCAATGACAATATTCAACATCTGAAAACCCATTCTATTTAATTATCTGCACGCACCAGCACGAATCGGTGCGCATCTTCAAGCCCAGGCAGCGCGACAGAATGCCAACGGACACAAGCCGCATGCAACGATCAGAAACCGATCTTTCAGCTTCGGCTAACACGACTTGGCGCATTAGCCTGCACTGAAAAATTAAAAACCAATTTTTTCCAACATCCGCTCGAAATAGCCGGGGTCGTCCTCCGGCGGCAAGTCATCCGCCGGAATTGTCGCTTTCCTGGGCTCAACCTTGGCAGGTTCAACCTGCGCGGCCTCGGACTTGGCAGGCTGCGCCTCTACGGGTTTAGAAACCGGCTCGGACTGCTTCACAGGCTCCTGAGGCGATTGCTCGACCGCCTTTGGCTCCGCCACCGGCTGCTTGTTCTCGTCTACTGGCTGCGCCGCTTCGGGTTCAGCCGCAGGCGCGGCCTTGGCTGCCGGCTTGATCTCTTCCCGCGCGGGTTGGGGCTCAGGAGCTTTTGCCGGAGCGGGTTTGGGCTCGCTTATCCGCGCAGGCTGCGGCTCGACCTTGGCCGGAACTGCTTCTTCATCGTCTTTCCAGAACTTGAGCTTGTCGATCAAGCCCTTTTCCTTCTGTTTGGGTGCAACCGCCGGTTTTGCGCCTTCCACTCCGGCGCTTGCGGCCGCCTCACCGGTGCCCGCCGGGATCACATCCCCGCGCACACGTTTCAACTGGTCATTTTCGAAGTCGAGAATGACATGGCGCTGCTCGATGATTTTGCCGCCTTTCGCCATACGGTAGAGGTAATCCCAACGATCGGCATGAAAGCTGTCGGCAATCAGCGGAGTGCCCATGACGAAGCGCACCTGCGACTTGGTCATGCCCGGCCGCAGCTGCATCATCATCTTGGATGTCACGGCGTTGCCCTGCTGGATATCCATCTTGTAAGGCTTGATGGAAGGCAAATTCGCGGAATAGTTGGAGCAGGCGGCGCAAAAAAACGCCGCCAGAATAATTGCTTTACGCATCGTTATGACTTTGGCGGGAAATGGCGTTAATATACCACGACACAGTTTCTTGCCGACACACCATGAAAGAACCTCAAGACCTCAAGAATGCCGGCCTCAAGGCAACTCTCCCGCGACTCAAGGTATTGAGCCTGTTCGAGTCCAGCGAGCAACGCCACCTCTCGGCGGAAGACGTCTACAAGATGCTGCTTTCCAGCGGAGAAGATGTCGGCCTGGCAACGGTTTACCGCGTGCTGACCCAGTTCGAACAGGCGGGTTTGCTGATGCGCCACCATTTCGAGGGCGGCAAATCCGTATTCGAGCTCAAGCAGGATGGGCACCACGACCATATCGTCTGCCTGCAATGCGGACGCGTGGAAGAGTTTTACGACGAAGAAATCGAGAACCGCCAGAAAAAAGCTGCGACGGAGCGCGGATTCGCCATCCACGACCACTCTCTGCATATCTACGCTGATTGCACCAAGAACCCCTGCCCGCATAAGCACTGAAGTATTTCATTCGGCAAGCCGATACGCCGATCCTCATGGTTTCACGAACGAAAAGCTGGGGCGCTCTGCTGGCTTCAGCGATAGTTATATTGCTGGCGCTTCGCTACACAGCGCCCCATCTTCCCATCCCTTGGGAAACCAGCCTTATGGGAAGGCTGTCGGATGCGCGCACTGTCGGCCTCGATCGGGCAATGCTGGCAGTCACTTGGCTGGGGTCGCTTTTCGTTCTTGTCCCGGCCGCGCTTATCATCGGCATCCGGCTTGCGCGCCGCGGGCAAAAAAACCAGGCCCGCCTCCTGGCCAGCGCGCTCTTCGGCGCCGCCTTGCTGGGACGAATCGCAAAGTGGTGGATAGAGCGGCCGCGGCCTGACGTTCATACCTGGCTGAGCAGCCTTCCCGTCGATTCCTCCTACCCCAGCCTGCACACGATGCAGGCGGTAGCTTTTTTCCTGGCGCTGGCTTTGATTTTTGGCAAAAAAAGCTACTGGCCGATAGCGTTCGTCATGGCGACCGTCATCGCGATTTCGCGCCTGTATCTGCAGGTTCATTTTCCTACGGATGTTATCGCCGGAATGCTCGCGGCTGCCGTATGGACGCTGACGCTATACAAGTTGCGTGGAGCACTCTTTGAGAAATAAATTCCTTGGCACCGGCGACGGTTACCATCCGTTGCGGAAAATAAGAATTGCCTTGTCAGGCATGAAATACGCAATCCTGCTCGATTTTTCCGTCGCGTACAAAGTCGTCATTTCCGTGGCGGTGCTTGCAATCGCTTTCATCTTCCGTGCATGGGTCGACTTCCTGGTCATTTTGCTGGCGACGGGCCTGATGCTGACAGCCGAAATGCTGAACAGCGCCATTGAGGCGCTGTGCGATCTGCTCGTTAGCGGCTACAACGAAAAAATCAAGGTGATCAAGGATATCGCCGCAGCCGCGGCCGGCATCAGCATTGTCGTCTGGCTGACCGTGCTGGTCGTGGAGCTATCGGAAATTCTGCCGCTTTTGAGCTAAAACTAATTGTCGCGCCCGGACCGCCAGATCGAAAGGATCAGCCAGACCCCGAACAGCGACGCCATGAAGTAGCCGAGAAAGCCGAATGCGGGCAGTCCCAGCAGTGTCGGTCCGCCTTTGACAGTCATGACGATAGAGGAGCCGATGATCAGCGCTGCCGTCAGCAAAGCCAGCGTCAGCCGGTTGGTACTGTGATCAAGTTGATGCCCGAAGTGATCCAGACGCTTGAGGTCGAGATCGATTTTCACGCGTCCGCGTCGCGCTTCGCGCAGTAGCCGGGATATATCGCGCGGCAGGCCCGTTGCAACATCCAGCAAGTTGTTGATGTTGCGCCAGCCGCGTTTGACGAGTTGCGCAGGCAGGTAGCGGTCGACGATCACCTTTTTCACGAACGGCGTCAGATGATGGACGATCTGAAAATCCGGATCGAGCTGGCGCCCCAGCCCTTCCAATGTGATCAAGGCCTTGAACAGCATCGTCAGATCGGGCGGAACGACCAGGTGATTTTCGCGCATCACGGTGGTCAGGTCATTCAACAGCGCACCGAAGCGCACCTGCTTGAGCGGAATGCTTTCGTAATTGAAGATCAGCTCGTCGATATCGGCCGATAGCTTGTCGTCGTCGATCGGCGCATCGCCTGCCCACATAATAAGAGTATCGCGCAGTTCGTCGATATCCTTGCTGACCAAGGCCGCAAGCAGATTGGCAATCTGGTCGCGCCTATCCAGGCTGATACGCCCCACCATGCCGCAATCGATCAGCGCGATGCGGTTGTCAGGCAGGAAAAACACATTGCCAGGATGCGGATCTGCGTGAAAAAAACCGTCAATCAGCACCATCTTGAGCAGCGCATCCGCGCCGCGAGCACCCAACTTCTTGAGGTCCAACCCGGATAATCTCGCGCTGTCGAGATCGTTGCCGGGAATACCGTCGATGCGCTCCATTACCAGCAGGTCTTCGCTGGTATGTTCCCAATGCACTTTTGCAAAAACGATATGTTTATCGGCCGCAAAATTCCGGGCAAACCGATCCGTATTGCGCCCTTCTATTGCCAGGTCGAGTTCGCGGCGCAAGGATTTGGCGAATTGCGCGACGATCTTGCCAGGCTGGAAACGTCGCACCTCCGGCATCTCGGACTCCGCCAGCCGTGCCAGATGAGACAACAGGCGCAAATCCGCGTCGATGCGGTTACGCACATTGGGGCGGCGTATCTTGAGTACGACCGGCGTGCCATCTTGCAGCTTGGCCAGATGTACCTGCGCGATGGATGCACCGGCAATCGCCTCGGTCTGCAATTCCTGGAAGACCTCAAACGGCGATCGTCCGAGCGATTTTTCAAGCTGTGGCAGCAGTACGTCGAATGGCTCGGGCGGCACGCTATCCTGCAGCTTGGCGAATTCGGCAATCCAGTGCGGCGGAAAAATATCGGGCCGGGTTGCCAGCACCTGCCCGAGCTTCACGAAAGTCGGCCCAAGTTCCTCGATAGCCAGCCGCACGCGCACCGCCGGATCGAGATGCTTGATCTCCTCGGATTGCTGCCGATGCAGCATTGTGCCCGCACGCTCGGCTAGATTGCCCAGCCCGAGGCGTTTGACGATATCGCCCCAGCCGTAATAAATAAGAATACGGGCGATGTCGCGCATACGCCCAAAGTCACGCATTACGGAAAGGGTCTCGCGGATCATTTATCCTTCAGTGCCTGTGCTTTTTGTTCGATTTTTTCTGCAGCCTCTGCCAGCTTACGGCTGGCAAGCAGCGCGACACGCGAACCGATTTCGCGCGCGGCGTGCAATCCGGCATCGCTGGCTTGTTGCGCCGTGGCGCGCAAGCGGCTGCCAAATTCCTCGGCAACTTCTCGCACACGTTCGCCGGTACCGGTGCCGGTACGGCGCGCATGCTCGGCCAAGGCGGTCATTTCCTGCCGAACCAGCCCTGTCGCTTCTTGCGCGACGTGACTGACCGTTTCCAGGAACATGTCTTCCAGTTTTTTCAGATCGCCCAGGCTTTGCCGCAGATCCTGCTCCGCAAATTCCTGAGCGTGAGACGAGACCTCGCCCAGCGCCAGCCGCATCGCCTCGGCGGCATGCTCCAGCGCCTCGTCCATACCGCCCAGGGCGTTGCCGAGTGCCGCCCGGACTTCTTCCGCGCGCTCCGTGGCGCCCAGGCTGATCCCTTCGGTAATGGCGCCCAGCACTTCGCGGATTTCCTGCTCCGCAAGCTGGCGTTGCGTCAGCGCTTCAACCGTCAAGTCGTGCAGCTTTTCGCGGACATTCTCGCCGCTGCGCAGCAAGTCGCGTGCCTTTTCCTTGATTTCATCGAGTGAGAAACGTTGTTCGTCGTTCATGGCTAATCTCCCGCTGTGGTTGGTTGATAGAGCCCGGAGCGGCGACGTTTGTTCCGCCCCGCTTCTGTTCCAATTGTAATATGAAAGCCATTAGTCCGAATGGCTCAAACCGTTTTTGTAAAATCGCCTCAAAGGTTTACAAAAGCTTAGCGTTTCTTTTAGAATCCGGCGCTATGTCTTGCAAACAATACATAGCGGCCATCTGGCTGGCGGGTTTGTGCATGTTCTCCCACGCAGATGAAGCCATGCAGGAACCGGAAAAGTCCGAAGCCGGATGGGCGGATGCCGCGCAAGAAATTCTGATCAACGCCCTCAGTCTGACCGGTGTCAGATACAAATACGGTGGCAAATCCCCGGAAACAGGTTTCGATTGCAGCGGCTTCGTGCGCTATGTATTCCAGCAAGCGGCCAACCTGACACTGCCGCATGGCGCGCGTGCCATCAGCCAGCTCGGGCAATCCATTCCGGTCGAACAGTTGCAGCCGGGCGACCTCGTATTCTTCAATACGCTGAAAAGTGCTTTCTCGCACGTCGGCATCTACGTTGGCGACGGGCGTTTCATTCATGCACCCTCCAGTGGCGGCGGCATTCATGTCGTCAACATGAACGACAGCTACTGGGCAAAACGCTTCAATGGCGCGCGGCGCTTGCCGCCGACCGAGCAGCAGCCTGCTGAATCTTCTGCCGAATAAACGGCACCACGGCCTGCGCGGCCTTTTCACCTTCCAGTATTGCCTCGTGCTTGCGGGCAAAATCCGCTGATCCATAGCCTATCGTATTGGGGCGTATCACCACGTCCGCGCCAGCCAGCTCGGTCTTGCTGATTGCCTGCCCCATGATGCCGAAAGTTTGCAGCAGAATATCCGTCAGGCCTTCCACGCGCGCATAACGCGGTTTGGCTGAAATATCCACCGCGATAATCACGTCGGCACCCAGCATGCGCGCCACATTCACCGGCACCGGACTCACCAGGCCGCCATCCACATAATCGTGGCCGTTGATCGCCACCGGCTGGAACACGCCGGGGACACTGCTAGACGCGCGCACCGCCATGCCTGCATTGCCGCGTTGGAATACCATCATTTCCCCGCTTTGCAGATCGGTGGCAACCGCCGCGAACGGCCTTTTCAATTTCTCGATGGGCTGCTTGTTGACGGCCTGGTTGATGTATTTCTGCAGGGCCTCGCCCTTGATGAAGCCACGATCCGGCAGCATCCAGTCGCCCACGCTCTCCTCTTCGAGCCTGAAGGCAATCTTCTGCAATTCGAACCCACTGTATCCCGCGGCATAAAGCACGCCGACCACGCTACCCGCACTGGTACCGACCACCAAATCCGGCTGTATACCTTGCGCCTCCAGTACCTTGATGACGCCCACATGCGCGAAACCGCGCACCGCGCCCCCGCCCAGCACCAGGGCGACCTTGGGCGGCCCGGTTTTGATTATCGCGTCTGCCGGAGGCCTGGCTTCCACCGGCTGCGTATCGTGCATTGGCGGATGGCCGGCGCAGCCTGCGAGCACAAGGGCCAGCAGCCCAAGGAGAAATTCTGTCTTTACGTGGCTGATATTCATAAGGGCGTGAGCATAAATCGTGCGGCAGGAAAGTTCCAGCATGAAAAAACATGGTCGCCGCTGGTATTGATAAAAAAGCGGCACTTCCATAGTCAGGTTCACCATGGTCCGTGGCGGCCAAGCAAACGCTGGCTAAGTGGCTGGCGCCCGCAATGGTGCTTGGCACCCGATGCGCCCTGATGGCTACTGACTTACTATCTCAGGCTTCCGACGTGTTCACCTGGCTGGATGTTCACCCCTCGCACAATTATCCCTTGAAGACTTCCACATCGCCGGGTTTGCGCAGCATTTTATTGACCTCGCCCTGGTGCAATTCTTCGGCATAGATCATTTCGCGTGCGTATTCTTCCAGCATCACGGACTTGTCTTCGACCTCGGCCAGCAGGTCGCGGTACGCCTGCAGCGCAATGCTCTCATGCTCCAGCGACTCACGCAGGATATCGCCGATGTCGTGGTTGTGCGTTTCCAGCAGCGGCCCGATGGAAAGCGATGGATGTCCGCCCAGATGGGTAATCAGTTCGCCCGCCTTGCCGGCGTGCAGCAGCGACTCGTTCGCCTGCTCACGCAGCCAGCCGATAATGGGAATGCGGTTGTAGCCGAACACCATCAACGAATAGTGCGTATAGCGCACCACACCAGCCAGTTCGAGCTCAAGAATGCGGTTCAGCAGCTTGAGGACTTTAGGATTTGAATCCGATCCTTTGTTTTTAGCCATGACAGGCTCCTAACGTTGTTGAACATGAATATAGTCTATGCGGATTCTTTATTTCATCAAGTGTAGATGCGTGCGGCACATCGAATGGGCTGGGCTGCCGACCTGTAATTCCATACACCCGCTCCGCCGATCGAAAAAACAAAAAGGGCTGACAATGTCAGCCCTTTTTATTTAGACGCGCTAACTACAATCAGAAGTTATAGATCAACGTTGCGCGGCCGGTGAAAGGAGATCCCGGCGTGATGTTGTTATTGTTATGCGCGTCCAGCACATATTCCTTGTTGGTCAGATTCTCCAGATTGACCTGCAGGCGCAGCTTCTCGCTGAATTTGGCAAAAATAGCGGCGTCGTAGCGGGTATAGCCGGGAAGAACAGTACTTTGGGTCGCCGTCGGTACAGCCGCATACATTTCGGAACGGCTGATCACGCCCAATGCGACGCCCCACATTTCATTGATGTCGTAGCGATTCCATAGTGAGAATGTATGCTCAGGCGTTTGAGCAAGCTCGCTTCCCTTGTGGATATCATTGCTGGCATTACGCGTTCCATTGCTATTGAAAGCGAGGATATCCTCGGTGATTTCTCCATCCTGATAGGTATAGCCCCCAAACATGCTCCATTTACTGGTGATCTTGCCAGAAACTCCGAGTTCGAAACCTTTGGTTTCCTGATTGTCTGCAAGTGTTGATTCAGTCGCCGAAAGCACTACCTCTGCTTTTTCGCGCTTCAACTTATAAATTGCAGCCGTTACCGACAACTCAGGACTTACGTCCCACTTTGCGCCGAGCTCATGATTAATAAACTTTTCCGGATCAAGCGAGCTTTTCACAAAATTTAACGAATCAAGCTGATCACCGGCTCTTGGCACATATGTTTGGCTGTAACTACCGTAAAAAGATAGGTTGTTTATTGGCTTAAAAATCAGGCCTGCTCTTGGGGAAAGCATGTTGTCCGTGGCATCAAGCTTTGTTGTTGTATTGGAGCCTGTCACCGGCAAGCTTGTATGTTCAACCTCAAACTTGTCGTGGCGCACCCCGATGATTGCCTGCCACTTCGGAGAAAACACGATCTGATCCTGCGCATAGAACGCCGTAATATCCGCTTCGCTCTTTCGATTGCGGTTGATATTGGTAAAAGCGATCGAGCCTGTGAAAGTCGGGTCAGCTGCATTAACGAAGCCAACCGACTCCCCGCCGCCCGCCTTCAGGAAACGCATGTTATCAGTATCCTGCTTGCCCAACTCCATACCCAGCAACAGCTTGTGTTCGACCGAGCCGGTTTTGAGGTTGTAGATCAGGTCCGTCTGGTTGATCAGGTTTTCGCGGTCGGTTTCATCGCGATAGGCCCCAAGATCGACCGTTCCATTATTGAGTACCGGACCTCTTGCGAATACATTCTGATAGAACTTATCGTAATCGGCATAACGGGTACGGTTGCGAATGGTCAGTCCATTCTCGAATGCATGTTCGATCATTGCATTGAATGCGACGGTTTCCGTTTCGTTCGGACTCAGCCTTGCATTGCCGAAGAACGTTTCATGGTCGCCAATATCGTAAGCGCGGGTCTTCAATCTTGAGTTGCCCGGGCCATTTACGGAAGGCATGCCGCGGTCGCCGATATGCTCATCCTTGAAGTATTCGGCGCCCAGTACGATCTTCGTGCGATCAGTCGGACGAATCGTGAATGTCGGGTTGATGCCATGACGTTTGACCTCGACGCCGTCGCGATAGCTTTCGGAGTCTTCGACGACAGCGTTCAGGCGGAAGGCTGCCACGTCGTTGATGGAGTCTCCGATATCAATTGCCGCACGTTTGTGATCATATGCGCCGGAGCTGAGCGTCAGCTCGCGCACCGGATCCCAGCCCGCTTCCTTGCTGACGCGGTTGATCGCGCCGCCGGCTGCGCCGCGTCCAAAAATCATGCCGTTCGGGCCTTTCAGAACTTCGATGCGGTCGACATTGTAGAAATCGCGGTAGGTTTGCACGTCATCGCGGATGCCATCCAGATAAAAGTCGCCTGTTGTCACACCGCTGCCACGAAAATTCAGCGCATCGCGATTGCCCTCGCCTTGCGAAGAAGTGACGCCCGGCACGTAGCGAACGGCATCGCGCATGCTCTGAACCGATTGGTCTTCAAGCAGTTCTTGCGTGACAACGGATATGGATTGGGGAACATCGATCAACTCCGTCTCCGTCTTGGTCGCCGTCGTACTCTTCTTTGCGTTATAACCCTTGACTGGCTGAGTATCACTGATCGCCGGGGCTATGACCTCAACCTCGTCCAGCGTCACATGTTCTTTCCTGGTGTCAGCCGTCTCTGCAACGGCCATACCATTTATCCCAAATACCGCGCTTAATGCAGTCGCCAACATGCGCTTTTTCATGATCACCCCTTTAATTAATAACCATTATCATTTAACAGGAGGAATGATAATGGTTCCCATTACCGGAATCAACGCAATTGTAAAGAAATGTTAGTTTTTCATGACATATTAGCGATCGCTATGACCCAAAGATTTTTCCGGTGCAATCCGGTCGCGTATCAGTTGCTTTAATTCCTTGGCCTCGGGGAACCGTCCGGCAGCCTTGCGCGAAAAGAGGATTTCACCGCCCAGCCTGACTTCAAAAATACCGCCCGAACCCGGCTTGAGGCAAACTCCACCTATCTCGCTTTCAAAAGTTGTCAGGAGTTCCTGCGCCATCCAGGCCGCACGCAACAACCAGCGACACTGCGTGCAATACTCAATTTCAACGATGCTCTCATTCATCCGAAAGACCTCTTGATTGGCAAGAAAAACATCATAATCTTTCGCTTGGCATGCCTGCCACAAATAGCGGAAAATGAACCCCGCAAAAAAATGCTGTCTTAAGAGTCATCCTCAATCAAGGAATTCTCATCACAATGCGCGCTAAATTACAAAAACTCAGCCTGATCAGCTTCGGTACCGTTCTGGGCGCCATGTTGTTCCTCAGCTACTCGGCCATTGCGGACAAGGAAACGAAACCGCAACTTCCGCTGGAAGACCTGCGTGCATTCGCAGAAGTGTTCGGCAAGATCAAGAGCGATTACGTCGAGCCGGTGGAAGACAAGAAGCTGATTTCCGAGGCGATCAACGGCATGTTGTCCGGCCTCGATCCGCACTCGGCCTATCTTGATGTGGATGCATTCAAGGATCTGCAGGCCGGAACTCAGGGTGAGTTCGGCGGATTGGGTATCGAAGTGGGCATGGAAGACGGCTTCGTCAAGGTCGTTTCCCCGATTGAAGATACGCCCGCCTATAAGGCCGGCCTGAAATCCGGTGACCTGATCATCAAACTCGACGAAACGCCGGTCAAGGGCATGACGCTGAATGACGCGGTGAAGCGCATGCGCGGCAAGCCCGATACGCAAATCACATTGACGGTGCTGCGCAAGACGGAAACCAAGCCGCTGATCATCACGCTGACCCGCGCCGTGATCAAGGTGCAGAGCGTCAAGTACAAGCTGGCCGAGCCCGGCTATGCCTATGCGCGCATCACGCAATTCCAGGAGCACACCGGCTCCGATCTCGCCAAGGCACTGAAGGCGATGCACACCGAAAACAAGGGCGACCTCAAAGGCCTGATCCTCGACCTGCGCAATAATCCAGGCGGCCTGCTGAATGCCGCAGTCGGTGTTTCCGCAGCCTTTTTGCCGCAGAACGAGCTTGTGGTTTATACCGAAGGCCGCATCGATGACGCCAAGATGCGCCTGACCGCGAACCCTGAAAACTACGTGCGCGGCGGTCCCAAGGATGATTACAACCATGACCTGCCGGCGGAAATGCGCTCCGTTCCCATGGTAGTGCTAATCAATGGCGGCTCGGCTTCGGCTTCCGAAATCGTCGCCGGCGCCCTGCAGGATCACAAGCGGGCCATCGTGCTGGGCACGCAAAGCTTCGGCAAGGGCTCGGTGCAAACCATCCTGCCGATGAACAACGGCACTGCGATCAAGCTGACTACAGCGCGTTACTTCACGCCCAAGGGCCGCTCGATCCAGGCAACCGGCATCGTTCCCGACATCCAGGTAGAAGAAGCAACGCTGAATCTGGCTGAACAGGGACTCAGCATCCGCGAGTCCGACCTCAGCCGTCACCTGCTGAACCCGAAGGATAACGGCACACCCTTAACGCCGGAGAAGCCGAGCAAGATCATCACGCCGGAGCCGGCTGTACCTGGAACCGAAAAGACCGACGACAAGGTTGCGCCTATGGAGCCCGGTTCCAAGAACGACTTCCAGTTTACACAGGCGGTCAATCTGTTGAAGGGTCTGCAAATCCTGCAGAAGAAGTAAGCCTGACGGAGTAACATGCATGGGCGGCCATCGTGCCGCCCATATTCTTTTATGACTGCAGAACTCATCGCACAATCGAATCCCACGCTCGCTGCCGAAGCGGATCGCTGCGTCGCCTGCGGCCTGTGTTTGCCGTATTGTCCGACCTACCGCAAAACACAGTCCGAAGCCGACTCCCCGCGCGGACGCATCCAGCTCATCAAAGCCGTTTCGGAAGGCAAACTACTCGCCAGCCCGCGCTTCGCGCAGCACATCGACCTCTGCCTTTCCTGCCGCGCCTGCGAAAGCGCGTGCCCGAACGGCGTGCGTTACGGTGCGCTGGCAGACAGCGCGCGCGCGATGATCGCCGGCAAACCAGGCTGGAAGCAGCGCGCGGCGAACTGGCTGCTGGAGCACCGCCGGGCCCTGGCCTTGGCCGGGCGCATCGCCCGCTTCGGGCAAATCACGGGCCTGCGCCGCGCCGCTACCGCATTGCTTCCCCGCCTCAAAGCTTCGGCCGAGCTCTTGCCCATCGTGCCCGCTCAGGAAATCTGGCGCACCTGCTATCCGGCGCATAACGCCAAGGGCGAAGTCGCGCTGTTCCTCGGCTGCGTGACTTCCGTTGCCGACACCGACACGTTGCGTGCGGCGATCCATGTGCTCAACCATCTCGGCTACACCGTGCGCGTGCCGCTAGATCAAGCTTGCTGCGGCGGGATTGCGCGGCAATCCGGAGACGCGGAAGCCTCCGCGCGCATGCTGGAGCGCAATGTCAATGCCTTCGCCAAATTGGGCGATATGCCGATGCTCACTGTCGCCAGCGGCTGCGGAAGCGGCCTGCGCGACCACATGGGCAAACAGGTCACG
This sequence comes from Methylobacillus sp. MM3, assembly GCF_001645185.1. Classification (GTDB taxonomy): domain Bacteria; phylum Pseudomonadota; class Gammaproteobacteria; order Burkholderiales; family Methylophilaceae; genus MM2. Next base: position 54,925 of record NZ_LXTQ01000057.1, on the reverse strand, counting down.
GACATTTCCGCTTTCCTCTCCGCCGCAAACTGGGGCGACGTGGTGCCGGACGCCTTGAGCGGCACGATCCATGTTCACGACTCCTGCACGCTGAGAAACGCGATGCGTCAGCATAGCGAGGTTTACTCCCTGCTGAAGCGTATCCCGCAAGCCGACGTATGTGCCTTGCCCGGCAACGGCCAGTGCTGCGGCGGTGCCGGCACCTACATGCTGACGCAACCAGAAATGGCACAGCGCCTGCGCGATGATAAAATCAGCGCATGCGCCGAATCCGGCGCCCGCCTGCTGGCGACATCCAACATCGGCTGCGCACTGTATATCGCCGCCGGCCTGCGCGAAAACGGCATGAATGTCGAGATTGCGCATCCCGTCGTCATTCTGGCCAAACAATTGGGGTGGAAACCATGAATCTGATCGACCGCTTCATCGCCGAATTCGACCAAGGTCTGCGTACCGTGCTGGCCGAAGCGCAAACCTTGCGCCCTTTCCCTGACCGCGATAAAAGCGAATCTCAGCTCAGCGATTCCGAAAAACGCCGCGCCGCCGCACTGATGCGCATCAATCATAGCGGCGAAGTCTGCGCCCAGGCGCTTTATAACGGACAAGCGCTTACCGCACGCAATCCGGCTACGGAGGCCGCTTTGCGTGAAGCCTCGCAGGAAGAAACCGAACACCTTGCCTGGTGCGAAAAGCGCATCAGGGAACTCGGCAGCCACAAGAGCTTCCTCAACCCGATGTTCTATGCCGGTTCCTTTGCCCTCGGCGCTTTCGCCGGCGCTCTAGGCGACAAATGGAATCTCGGCTTTCTCGCCGAAACCGAAAATCAGGTCGGCAAGCACATCGAAGGCCACCTCAAGCGCCTGCCCGACCAGGACGAGAAAAGCCGCGCCATCCTCGAACAGATGAAAATCGACGAAGCCAGGCACGCCACTACCGCCATTACCCACGGCGGCGCCCCCTTGCCGCTTCCGGTCAAGCTGGCGATGGAGCTCTCCTCAAAGATCATGACCAAAACAACGTACTGGATTTGAGGATGTGTTCACACTAATTTCACGACTGCGTTGTTTTAAGAAAGCGATGGATGCAAGGCGCACGGCACAGCGAATGATCATTCCATTCGCAAGCTGTGCAACACCGCAGACGCGCTTTCTTAAAACAACCCTCCGGGACGGGGGCGATTTGGGCGCCCTCCTTTGTCGCAAGCCACTCATTGTGAGCGACATAACTGCGTGTCTTGCTTCGCGGATGGCATCCCAAATCGCCCCCGTCGCAGACGCGAAATTAGTGTGAACACATCCTTTATGCCTCAATTCAAAGCCAACCTCGACACCTTCCCCGTCATCGACGGCATCGCTCGCCTGGAGTTGCTTGACAACACCGGCAAGATCGCCGGCGTCATCGAAAACAAGGCCGGCAGCCAGGGCTCGCTGCGTCTGTATCTGCATCTGGTAAATCTGTACGGCAGCATCACGCCGGAAGCTGCTGAAAAAGGATTGGAGCTATATGCGGAACATACTGCTGATGCTGAAGATAATCCGGGCAAGCACCCGAATATCGACCGCCTGTTTGAGGTGATAGAGAAACAGCAAACGCTGACGATACGCAAGATCGCAGCTTAATAAAAAAGCCGGCATGCCGGCTTTTTTATTGCTCACTACTTACCGTTGCACGACACGGCAATTTGCACAGACACGGTAATGTCTGGTGGGATGGATAGCATCATGAGTTACCTAGGCGCCAAGCGTAGCTTATGCTCCAGCCTGTTCCTCTACGATCTCGAAATCATGCGTAATCTCCGCCGTCTTCCCTAGCATCAGCGACGCCGAGCAATATTTCTCGGCCGACAGCTTGATCGCCCGCTCCACCTGCGCAGGAACGAGCTTGCGGCCCTTCACCACAAAGTGCACATGAATCTTGGTGAACACCTTGGGCACCTCGTCCGCCCGTTCAGCCTGGAGTTCCGCATAGCAGTCGGTGACGTCCTGGCGGGATTTTTTCAGGATGGTGACCACGTCGAAGGCGGTGCAGCTACCCATGCCGATCAGCAGCAACTCCATCGGGCGCATGCCGAGATTGCGACCGCCGGATTCCGGAGCACCGTCGATAACGATGGCATGGCCGGTTTCCGACTCGCCGACGAAGCAGACGTTTTCAACCCATTTGACGCGTGCGTGCATGATTTTTCCTGTAATGGTTCCGAATTAAGTGATTTTATCCGAAAGGAGCTTGTGTAAACTAACGTCAATTCATTTCGGAACGGCCCGCCATGCAGTACAAGGATCTACGCGACTTCCTCTCGCAACTCGAAACGCTCGGCGAACTGCGGCGCGTGAATGTGCCGGTAAACCCGAAACTTGAAATGACGGAAATCTGCGACCGCGTACTCAAATCCGGCGGCCCGGCCATCCTGTTCGAGCAACCTGCGGGCCATACCATACCGGTACTCGGCAATTTGTTCGGCACGCCGCGCCGGGTGGCATTGGGCATGGGGCAGGAAAATGTCGAGGCGCTACGCGATGTTGGCAAGCTGTTGGCCTTTCTGAAAGAGCCGGAGCCGCCGAAAGGGCTGCGCGATGCGTGGGAGAAATGGCCCAAGTTCAAGAAGATCCTCGACATGGCGCCCAAAACTGTCAGCCGTGCGCCGTGCCAGGAAGTGGTACTGGAGGGCGACGAAGTCGATCTCGCGAAACTCCCTATCCAGACCTGCTGGCCGGGAGACGCCGGGCCGCTGATTACCTGGGGCCTGACTGTAACCAAGGGGCCACTTAAAGAGCGGCAGAACCTCGGGATCTATCGCCAGCAGGTGATCGCCAGGAACAAGGTCATCATGCGCTGGTTGGCACATCGCGGCGGCGCGCTGGATTTTCGCGACTGGTGCAATGCGCACCCGGGAGAGCCGTTTCCGGTGGCGGTGGCACTGGGCGCCGATCCGGCGACCATACTCGGCGCGGTAACGCCGGTGCCGGATACCTTGTCCGAATACCAGTTTGCGGGATTGCTGCGCGGCGGCAAGACGGAAATCGTCAAATGTGTGAGCAACGGCCTGCATGTGCCGGCGGGGGCAGAAATCGTGCTCGAAGGCCACATCATGCCGGGCGAAACCGCGCCCGAAGGGCCGTTTGGCGATCACACCGGCTATTACAACGAAGTGGACAGCTTTCCGGTGTTCACGATCACGCATATCACCATGCGGCGTGACCCGATCTACCATAGCACCTATACCGGCAAGCCGCCGGACGAGCCGGCCGTGCTGGGCGTCGCACTCAACGAAGTGTTCGTGCCGCTGCTGCAGAAACAATTCCCCGAAATTACGGATTTCTACCTTCCGCCGGAGGGATGCAGCTATCGCCTCGCGGTCGTCAGCATGAAAAAGCAGTATCCCGGCCATGCCAAGCGCGTGTTGATGGGAGTGTGGAGTTTCCTGCGCCAGTTCATGTACACAAAATTCATCATCGTCACCGACGACGATGTGAACATTCGCGACTGGAAAGAAGTGGTATGGGCCATGACCACCCGAGTAGATGCGGCACGCGATACCGTGATTGTCGAGAATACGCCTATCGATTACCTGGACTTTGCCAGCCCGGTATCAGGCCTTGGCAGCAAGATGGGCATAGACGCCACCAACAAGTGGCGCGGCGAAACCACGCGCGAATGGGGCCGCCCGATCACGATGGACGAGGCGGTGAAATCGCGTGTGGATGCAATGTGGGATAGTTTGGGGCTGGAGTAGCGAAGCTATTCGCCAACGTTACCCCTCGCCCCAGCCTCTCTTCCTCAAAGGGGAGAACGGCTGAAAATGCGAGCGCCTGCGTTACAGGAGAGCGCTCGTAGCGCTGCCTGAATCCGCTTAATGCGACGGCGTATGCGTGTCCTTGGTTTTTTCCTCGTTCCAGATGCAGTAGCCCAGCCAGAAACATACGACTACCACGGTGAGAATAATCGTGGCCAACGACATGATTCCAACGGTCGATCCGAACAGTACTTTCAGCATGATGCCCTCCGCTTTGTTGTTAAATAATATATTAGGATAGTTTAATCCTAATTAAAGGCAAAAAACAAGCACCCGAAAGTGCTTGTTTTGATCACGATCCTTTAATCGCTCAGCGCAGGCCCAGCAACTCGACGTCGAATACCAGTGTGGCATTCGGCGGGATCACACCGCCTGCACCGCGCGTGCCATAGCCCATGTGCGACGGGATGATCAATGTGCGCTTGCCGCCGATCTTCATGCCTGCCACGCCTTCATCCCAACCGCGAATGACCTGGCCGCCGCCGAGATAGAAGGAAAACGGTTCGCCGCGATCGAGCGAGCTGTCGAACTTGTCGCCGTGACCGTCAGGTTTGCTGGGGTCGTACAGCCAGCCGGTGTAATGCACGGTGACCTCAACCGGGGGCACGGCTTCCTTGCCGTCGCCGATGGTCTGGTCGATTTTCATGAGATCGTTCACTGCCTTGGGCATGGTAGTCATGGTTTTTTCCTTGGATTGATGGTGAGCATCGACGGCAATCGCGCCGACGGCGAACAGGGCGAGCAGCGCAGCCCCGGCGAAAATAGTGGTTTTTTTCATGGAAGCCTCGAATGAGATTCGGAACGCGACATGATACCGCAAGAGCGCCCGTCTCTGCTCCTGCGCGAGCGCAAAAGTGGTCATGTTATGCAAGGGAATACTCCTGCTTGCAATTCAAGCGGGATGCTGGAATGCTTCGCTGTTCTGCGATGATTACTCACCTTATGTTTGCTGGATTCCGACAACTTTCGATACATGACGCGGCACAAGGCGCAGCGATTCCCGTGCTCGTGTTTTACCCCACGGAACTGCCCGCGACCACGGTAACGCTGGGGCCTTATCAGTTCGAGGTCAGCCCGGATGCGCCGATAGCGCAGGGCTCATATCCGATCGCCGTGATTTCGCACGGCAGCGGCGGCACGCACATCCTGTATCGCACCATCGCCATGCATCTGGCGAAAAACGGCTACGTGGTCGCGGTGCCGGAACATCCCGGAAACAACCGCCTCGACAATTCGCTGTACGGCACGGTGGATAATCTGGTCAATCGGCCGCGCCATGTAAGGCTGGTGATCGACGCGCTCATCGCGGATACCGAACTCGGACCAATAGTGGAAAAGGACAAGGCAGCGGTGATCGGGCACTCCATGGGCGGTTATACCGCACTGGCCGTGGCCGGCGGAACGCCCTGGTCCAGGGAAGGCAAGCCGGTAGCGGTCGAGACCGACGCGCGGGTGCGCGCCATCGTGCTGCTGGCCCCGGCCACGGCGTGGTATCAGCCCGAAAATGCGCTGGAAGGGGTCAAGGTGCCTATCCTGATGATGACCGGCGAGCACGACGACGTCACGCCGCAATGGCATGCGGACCTGGTATTGGATCGCGTGCCGGAACGGGAGCGCGTGCATTTTCGCGTGGTCGAAAACGCCGGGCATTTCTCGTTTCTCAGCCCGTTTCCGCCCAAGCTGAAAGCGGGCGGCTTTGCGCCCACATTGGACCCGGAGGGATTCGACCGCGAAGCGTTTCATGAAGAACTACCGGAAGAAATACGACAATTCCTCGACCGGCACCTGAAATTCGCCGGTTAATCGCGATAGTGGTATAGCCACTCCAGCAATGCCTCCTGCGCCGGCTTGCTGTTGGCAGCGCGGGTGTCGTTCACCATGAACACCACGACCCAGCGCCGACCCTGGGCATCGAGCAAATACCCCGCTACCGCCCTGACATTATCCAGCGAGCCGCTCTTGAGATGGGCGCGGCCCGCATATGCGCCGTTGGCCGTGCGCCGCTTGAGCGTGCCGTCCACGGCATACACGGGAAGAGAAGACATCAACTCCGGCATGAACGGATGATCATGCGCCGCAAGCAGCAATTCGCCGAGGTGCCGCGCACTGATGCGTTCGAGGCGAGAAAGCCCGGAACCGTTTTCGAGGACGAGCTCCGGGAAATCCAGGCCATTGGCTGCGAGCCAGGCGCGGATGACCTCAATGCCCTTGGCCGGACTGCCGGGCACGCCGCCGCGCTCTGCGCCCAGGGTCATCAGTAATTGGCGGGCCATCAGATTGTTGCTGTATTTATTGATCTGGCGGATCACATCCGAAAGCGGCGGCGACGTCATGGACACAATGGACGCCATATCCGGTGGCACGATGCCTTCGCGCATCCGGCCGTTAAGTATCCCGCCCTGCTCCCGCCATAAACTTCTGAATAGCTGGAAAACGTATTCCGCATGGCGCGGCAGGCTGAGGTCCAGGACTTTTTCGCCGCATTGAGCGGAATAAGTGCCGCTGAATACGATGACCAGCTTGTCATCGCGCTCCTGCACTTCGTACTCCAGCCGGTTTTTCCAGTCGCCGCAGCCGGTACGGTCGGCCTTGAGGCGATTGACGACCTGAAGTTGCGGCAGTTCGGGATCAACGGCGATGACGACGGCATCGCTTTCCGCGCGGAAATGGAAACCGGTGGCCTTGAAATTCACCAGCAGCGCATCCGGGCCCGCGTTGTAGGGACGATAGGGATCATCATCGAAAGCGCCGGGGTCGAAGGCGATGGACTCGAAATAGCTGCGATCCAGCACCAGATCGCCCCGGATTTCCTTGATCCCGGCGAGGCGAAGCGCGTGAACGAGGCTCCAGAATTTCTCCAGCGTCAGCGCCGGATCGCCATAGCCCTTGAGGATGAGATCGCCGTCGATAACACCTGCTACAGCCGGCCTGGAGGAGTAGATTTCAGTACGCCAGGTATAAGCCGGGCCCAGCATATCGAGACCGGCGTAAGTGGTCAGCAGCTTCATCACCGAGGCCGGATTCATCGGCTGTTCGGAATGCTCGGCGAGTACGGGTAGATTGGCATCGACGCGGCGGGCGTAAATCGAGACGGACGCCTCGGGAATACCGGCCGCTTTCAGCGCCTGGGCGACCGGCTCTGGCAGGGCCGCCGCCTGCGCCGCTGAGGCAAGGAATGCAAAAAGAAGAATGGCGAACCGCATCAGCCCATGACCTTGCGCAACACGGCAATCGTCTGGCATGCAAGCCATGCGATCTCATCGTCGGAAATCACATACGGAGGCATGAAATACACAGTGTTGCCGATGGGGCGCAGCAGCAGCCCGTGTGCCAGGGCTTCCTGGTAGAAACGGTGCGGGAAATCCGCCGGGGCATCGACCACGTCGAAAGCCCAGATCATGCCGGTGTTGCGCAGATGCGCGACGGGCATGTCGCACAGCGGCTGAAGGGCTGCGTTCATCTTTGCCTGCCTGCCGCGATTCGCGTTCAGGATGTCGTCTTCCTCGAAAATCGCCAGGGTCGCGAGTGCGGCGCGGCAGGCGAGTGCGTTGCCGGTGTAGCTGTGCGAGTGCAGAAACCCCCGTGTGACCGAGTCGTCGTAAAACGCCTGGTAAACCGTGTCGGTCGTCAGCACGGCGGAAAGCGGCAGGTAACCGCCGGTGATGCCTTTCGACACGCAGATGAAATCGGGGCGAATGCCGGCCTGCTCGCACGCGAACATCGTGCCGGTGCGGCCAAAGCCAACGGCGATTTCATCGGCGATCAAATGGACTGCATAGCGGTCGCAGAGCGCGCGGGCCTGCTTCAGGTAGGCCGGATGATACATCGCCATGCCGGCCGCGCCCTGCACCAGCGGCTCCAGGATCAGGGCGGCGATTTCCCCGTGATGCCCGACGAGGTAGCCGTCCAGCGCCTCGGCGCAGCGCAGTGCGTACTCCTCGGCGGACTCGCCCTCCTCCGCCAGCCGCCAGTCGGGGCTGGGCATCTGTACGCTTTGCCGCAGCAGGGGCGCGTAGGTGTCCTTGAACAGCGCGACGTCGGTGACCGAAAGCGCGCCTACGGTTTCGCCGTGATAACTGTTGTTCAGGCTGACGAAGCAGGACTTCTGCGGTTTGCCGGTGTTGCGCCAGTAATGAAAGCTCATCTTGAGCGCGATTTCCGTTGCGGAAGCGCCATCGGAACCGTAAAACGCATGCCCCAGCCCGGTGAGCACGCCGAGCTTCTCCGAAAGCTCGACCACCGGCTCGTGCGTAAAACCGGCGAGCATCACGTGTTCCAGCTTGTTCAGTTGATCACGCAGCGCGGCGTTGATGCGCGGATTGCCATGGCCAAACAGGTTGACCCACCATGAGCTGACGGCATCCAGGTAACGGTTGCCGTCGAAATCGTGCAGCCAGACGCCTTCGGCGCGCGCAATCGGCACCAGCGGCAGGTTTTCCAGCGATTTCATTTGCGTGCAGGGGTGCCACACGGCCGCGCTGCTTCTGTTGCGCCAGCTTTCGTTGTTCATTCGGTTTCCTCGGCGAAGCTGAGATCGATGACGCCGCCATTCATGCGTTCAAGCAGGACCTCAAGCGCGTGATGCGCCTGGCGCAATTGCGGAATGCCGGCACGGGCGTCACCATTGTTTCCGGCCTGGTAAAGCTCCATCAACCGCATGCCGATCCGGTGCATATCTTCATGCGCCAGTTCAAACTGCCGCAGCAGGCCATGATCGAACGTCTCCTCGCGGTCGGCATAGGCGATCCAGCGGCCGGTATGGCATTTGTGATGGTCCATGATCGGCCAGTTCGGCGGAGACGGCTGCCGGGACTGTAAGCACTCCACCATCCGGTTCATCCATTGCTTGCCCTCGATTTTCTTCAGTAGCGAAAGCGAATGTGCCGAAGAGATCGGCGATTGCGCGTAAGCCATCCATTCGGGGAAAGGCCGGAAATCCTTCGCCCATGGCAGGATCAGTTCGGCTGGCATCGGACGGGCAACGCCGTATCCCTGCACGACCTGGCAGCCCATGATGAGCAGCATCAAGCCATGTTCGCGGGTTTCGACGCCTTCGGCGACCACATCGCGCCGGAATGCGTGGGCCAGCCCGACCACTCCCTCGACGATGGCATAGTCGTCGGGATCGTCGATCATGTCGCGGACGAAGCTCTGGTCGATCTTGATCGTGCTTGCCGGCAAATGGCGCAAATGCGCCAGCGAGGAATAGCCGGTGCCGAAATCGTCCAGAGCGATGCTGACGCCCAGGTTGTCGCGACATGCCCCGATAATGGCGCTGACCGCCGACAGATCGCCCATGACGCTGCTTTCCAGGATTTCCAGTTCCAGGCGGGAAGCAGGAATATCCGGATGTTTCGACAACGCGGACTCAAGTTGCAGGAAGAAATCCTTCCATTGCAGGAACCGGGGAGAAAGATTCACGCTGACCTGGATATCGAGGCCGGCACTGCGCCAGGCACTGAGCTGCTCCAGCGCCTGCTCGATCACCCAGGCGCCCAGCACGTGCTCGAGCGCCGTCCCTTCGATTACCGGCAGAAACTGGGCTGGCGGCAGGGTGCCGCGCTCGGGATGATTCCAGCGGATGAGCGCTTCCGCGCCCAGCACTTCTCCGCTCTTCATATTCACCTTGGGCTGGTAATACAGGCAGAACTCGCCGGCGGCCAATGCCTCCTCAAGCCGGCCGAGCAGTTGACGACTGCTCTGTATCTGCTGGTCCTGCGCGGGATCGAACAGGCGGAAACGGTTGCGCCCGTCGAGCTTGGCCTGGTACATGGCCTGATCCGCATGGCGCAGCAAGGTATCGGGGTCGGCCTCGTCCATCGGATAAATAGTGACCCCGCTGCTGGCGGCAATCGTGACGGAGCGCTCATCGAACTGGTACGGCTGGGCAATGGCGGCGTGGATGCGGGCCATGGCCTGCTCGACCTGATCGACGGCATGGATATCGCCGATCAGCAGCGCAAACTCGTCGCCGCCAAGGCGCGATACGGTGTCTTCTCCACGCAGGCTGGCCTTGATGCGCGCCGCCACCTCGATCAGCAGACGGTCCCCGGCCTCGTGCCCCAGGCTGTCATTGACTTCCTTGAATCCGTCCAGATCGAGATAGCACACGGCAAGCATGGCCTGCTCGCGCCTGCAATGGGCAATCGCCTGCGCAAAGCGGTCGGCGAACAGCGTGCGGTTGGGCAGCCTGGTCAGCACGTCGTAATGCGCCATCAGTTCCAGCGTCTGCTGCTGAAGCTTGATCTGGGTGATATCCGAGAACAGGCTGACGTAATTCACGATATTGTCGCGTTCGTCGCGCAGTGCGGTAATCGTCAGCAATTCGGCATACATTTCACCGTTCTTCTTGCAGTTCCAGACTTCACCCTGCCAATGGCCGAGCGTCTTCAAATCCGTCCAGATCGCTTCGAAGAACTCGGGCGGATGCTTGTCGGACTTGAGCATGCTCGACTGCCGGCCGATGACTTCCTCCGGGGCATAACCGGTGATCTCGCTGAAGGTCGGATTGACGTCGACGATGGCGCCGGCAGCATCCATGATCAAGATGCCTTCATGTGCATCGCTGAACACGCGTGCCGCCAGGCTGAGTTTTTCTTCGGCGCGGCGGCGCAGGCCGATTTCACGGCGCAGGCGCCAGTTCCAGTAAAGAATGGACAGCATCAATACCAGCCCGCCGCCTCCATAGAGCACCATCGTTTTATAGGGAATGCCCGGCTCGATGCTGAGACCGTACCAGCGACTGACAATCGCATCTTTTTCCTCTTTCGGGATGCTGTCCAACGCCTTGTCCAGAATCGCGACCAGTTCCGGCTCGCTGGATACCACGGCCATCCGGTGTTCGCTGTAATAAGAAGTCACGCCAGCCACTTGCAGCCCGGCCAGACTGCTGCGCATGATTTCATAATTCGCAGAGGCGGTATCGCCGACATACGCCTCCGCCTTGCCCGCCGAAACGGCTTCCAGCGCCCGATGGACGCTGGGTACCGCCACCACCTCGATATCAGGATATTCGCGGCGTAGCGTCTCTTCCATGAAATAGCCTTTGACCACGCTCACGCGCTTTCCGCGCAGCCGCTCCAGATCCCCTAAATACCCGGAGCTTTGTGCGGTAACGATCGCTACGGACACGCGGCTGACAGGCTGGGTGAAGCGCAAGTAACGCTCACGCTCGGGCGTCTTGACGGCAAAGGCGATCATGTCCAGTTGCCGTTGTTTCGCCATATCCAGCACCGCCTGCCAGGACTGATCCTTGATGATATCCATGCGCACATCCAGCTTTTGCGCCACCAGCGCCAGCAGATCCGCCGCCATGCCCTGGTAGCGGCCTGTTTCGTCCACCCATTCGTAAGGTGCGAAATCGCGGTCGATACCAATGCGCAGTGTCTTGTGCGCCTTCAGCCAGGCCTGCTCCTTCTGTGACAGGCGCAATTCGTTTTGCGCTTTGTCGGGCAGGATGAAACCGTCCAGCGAGGCATCCTTTTTCGCCAAACCAAGCCGTTGGTAGATTTGCAGCAGATTGGCAAAACGCTTGTCGTCGATGCTGCCGAGCGGAATCAGTTGGGGCAGGATGAGGCCGGCCATTTCGCGCGCCTCGTAATCCAGGTGCTCCTTCGACACCGGCGCAATCCGGGAAACGTATTTTTGCCTGATCATGCGGGCGACCTCGTCCGGATGATCGAGCGCATACGCCCATCCTTTCAGCGTAGCGCGCCGCATTTTTTCCACGCGCTCCGGATGGCCGGCGATTTCGCCTTCGGTGGTAAACATCAGGTCGCCGGGGATATCGACGCCGTAATTGAGTGGGTTGATGACATTGAAGGCGATGCCTTTTTGCGTCAGCAGAAAAGGCTCGTTGGTGATATAGGCGGAAACCACATCCACCTTGCCCGTGACGAGATCCTCGTAATTGAAGCTGTGGCGTAGCCAGGTATAGCGATCCTGCCCAATGTCCGCCCCGGAAAACATCGCCAGCAGCGGGGCGTTGTTATTGCTGTCCATCATCACCCGCTTGCCGACCATTTCATAGGGGCTGACGATGCCCGAACTTCTCAGGGTGAGGAACACCAGGGGGTTATGCTGAAAAATACCGGCAATCGCCACCACTGGCTTGCCATTCAATCGGTCCAGCAACAAGCCCGAGTCATGTATGCCGTACTGGGCATGCCCATCCAGCACCCGGGCTGTGATCTCGGTGCCCGGAATGCGCTCCAGCAGGGTGACATCCAGGCCTTCGTCGGCGTAGTAGCCTTTTTCCCGGGCGGCGTAGTAGCCGGCAAACTGGAAGGAATGCAGCCATTTGAGCTGCACCGCGACTTTCTCGGCCTCCGGTGCTGCGGCGGCAAGCGCCGGACCAGGAATCCATTGCCCGAGCAGCAAGAAAAACCAACAGATGACTGCTCTCAACATAGAAGTGGGGCGCGGAATCAGGCCGAATAAAAGACATGCCGATTATACTGGAAGCCCGCCCCTCCGTTGCCAGCATTCCCTTCGAAATACAATCGGCGAAGTCGCAATTAAATCGATTGCAGGCAAGGACTTATTTCACTAGAGTACCCGCATCGACGGCATAGAAAATGCGGCCTAATGATTCAGACAATAAGATCAGGTTCGCCGAATATTTCCTTCCAGTTCGCCCGCCTATCCAAAGTGGCGGCTTTGGCAGTCGTTTATTATTTTCTCGCACGCTGGAGCCTGCTGCTGGCCTTCGAGGGCACCAACGCCTCCCCGATCTGGCCGCCTTCCGGCATCGCGTTCGGCGCGATGCTGCTGCTGGGCCGCAAAGTCTGGCCAGCCATCGCAATCGGGGCATTCTCCGCCAACCTGGCCGCGTTTTCGGCGAATTATCCTGTCGGCCTGCCGACGCTGGCGGCCTCGGCAGCCATCGCCGCCGGCAACACGCTGGAAGCGCTCGCCGGCTACGCCCTCTTGCGCCGCCTGAAAGTGCTCGACTCCCCGCTGGATCAACCGCAGCATGTGTTCCGCTTTCTGACGGCGGTACTGCTGATGTGCATGGTCAGCGCGGTCATCGGCACCACCACCTTGCTGGTGGGCGGCTTTACTCCAGTCTCGGCGTTGTGGCCGGTGTGGATCAACTGGTGGCTGGGCGACGTCGGCGGCGCCCTCGTCGTCACGCCGCTGATGCTCATCTGGCTGGCGAAGGGCGGGCCATCGCGGCAGATGCGATTCCGTCCGGGGTGGTCGATGGTGGCCGCGCTGGCCGTCTTTACACTGGCGTCGTGGCTGATCTTCGACGGCCATCACTCCGCCAACCATCTTGATCGCCTGCTGCTGTACCTGCATATGCCATTGATCGCGCTGATCGCCTACCGTTACGGCCAGCCCGGCGTATCGGTCGCCTTGCTGCTGCTTTCCGGCGCTGCCGTCTGGCACACGACCCACGGTACGGGGCCGTTCGCGACGGCCGACCTCAACAGCTCCCTGATCCTGCTCGTCACATTCATCGTGCTGTGCTGCATGACCGGCCAGATTCTCGCGGCGGACATCAATCAGCGGATGCAATTCCAGACCGCGCCGATTGCCTTTGGCGATGTGAAAGTGCCCTGGCTGACGCTGCTGGCGGCACTGGGGTTGACGATGTTCATCTGGCATACCGTATCGGAAGATGCAGAAAATGACGCACGCGACCATTTCGAATCTTTAGGCACCGAAGCCCAGCTACGCATTATCGAGCGCATGACGGATTACCAGCAGATCCTGCGCGGCGGCGTAGCCTTGTTCACCTCTTCCCAACGGGTCACACGCGAAGAGTGGCATAAATATGCGCGCGTTCTGGAAATCGACAAGCGCTTCCCCGGCATGCAGTCGTTCGCCTTTGCGGAGTGGGTGCACGCCCCGGACAAGCCGGCCCATGTCGCGCGCATCCGCAACGAAGGGTTTCCGGATTATGCGATCCGCCCGGCGGGCGAGCGCGAAGCCTATCTGCCGGTCAATTACATCGAGCCGTTCGACTGGCGCAACCAGCGCGCATTCGGCTACGACATGTACTCCGAAGCGGTGCGCAAAAAAGCGATCGCGCAGGCCGCAGATACCGGAAACACCACCATTTCCGGCAAGGTGAGGCTGGCCCAGGAAAACGGCCAGGACGAGCAGACTGGCTTCGTAATGTATGTCCCGGTTTATCGCAACGGCATGCCGATCGACACCGTGGAGCAGCGGCGGCACGCGCTGATGGGCTACGTCAGCAGCGGATTCCGCATGAACGACCTGATACAGGGCATCATGGGCGAGCAGTCTCCATGGCTGAGACTGGAAATTTTCGATGGCCAGCAGGCCAGCGAAGAGGCGAAAATGTTTGACAGCGCAGCACCCACGGCGAGGAAGCCGCAGGCGTATTCGGCGGACTTCCCGCTGCACATCGCGAATCATCTGTGGACACTGCACGCGACCTCGCTGCCCGCCTTCGAAAAAAACATAGATCACCAGAAAGCGCAGATCATCCTGACTGCGGGCATCATCGTCAGCCTGCTGCTGTTCATGCTGGTGCGCTCATTGGCGATCACGCGTGAAAGCGCGCTGGCGCTGGCGGACGACATGACCGCCGCACTGCGCACTTCGGAATTGGAGCTGCGCAAGCTGAACAGCCGTCTCGCGCTCGCTGCCGAGGCCGGCGGTATCGGCGTGTGGGACTGGAATGTGCAAACCGGACGCATGGCCTGGGATGCCAGGATGTATGAGATCTATCAGATCGATCCCCTCACCGCGAGCGGCACCTACCTCATGTGGCGCGACCGTATCCATCCGGACGACGTGGCCGGCATCGAAGGTGCCGTAGCCGCTGCGCTCATTCATGGCGCGGCGTTTGCGCAGGAATTCCGCATCGTCCTGCCCGATGAGTCCTTCCGCCGGATCAAGGCCAACGCCGTCGTTGTCCGCGACGAGCGCGGCCAGCCCCTGCACATGATAGGCATCAACATCGACATTTCCGAGCTGCGCCAGGCCGAAGAGTCGCTGCTCGCCAGCGAGAAGCGTTTTCGCAGCATTTTCGAGCATGCGCCTATCGGTATCGCGATCGTGTCGCTCGACGGCCACTGGCTCAGCGTCAACACCGCGACCTGCGCCATCGTCGGCTACGGCAGGATGGAATTGGAGCAGATGACCTTCCAGGAAGTCACGCACCCGGATGACCTGAAAAACGATCTTGGCCATGTGCAGCAACTGATGGAAGGCCATATTCCCTCCTATCAGATGGAGAAACGCTACATCCGCAAGGACGGCCAATTCGTATGGGTGCTGCTGACGGTCACCCTGTTGCGCGACGAGGCCGGCAAGCCGTTGTATTTCATCGCGCAGATCATGAACATCAGCGACCGCAAGCAGAAGGAACAGGCCATCGCCGCCGCGCTAGCGGAAAAGGAAGTATTGCTGAAGGAGGTCTATCACCGCGTCAAGAACAACCTGCAAGTCGTTACCAGCCTCTTCAACCTGCAAATCCGCACCTTGCCCGAGGGGACGGCGCGTACCGCGCTGCAGGAATCGGCCAACCGCGTGCGGGCCATGGCGCTTGTGCACGAGAAGCTCTACCGGTCGACCAACCTGTCCTCGATCGCGCTCGACGGCTATATCGATGACATGTGCCGCCAGCTTGGCACGGTCGCCGCCGTTTCCCAGCGCGACATCCGTATCACGACCGAACTGGAACCGATCGAAATCGGACTGGAGTTGGCCGTACCGGTCGGCCTGCAACTCAACGAGCTGATCTCCAATAGCCTCAAGCACGGCTTCCCCGACAGTCGCCCGGGCAGTATCCATATTCGCCTTGCGCGGCATGAGCCGGACAGCGACACCGTCACGCTGGAGGTGACGGATGACGGCGTCGGGTTGCCGGCCAGCCTGAACATCCAGACTGCGTCGTCCCTGGGCCTCAAGCTGGTCGCCACGCTGGCGTCCCAGATCGACGGGAAACTCGATATCTCAGCACGCGACGGCGGCGGTACCCACGTCAGCCTGACCTTTCGTCTCGACAGCCCGCAGTGGCCCGGTGCCACCCTTTAACCCGCAAGAAAGGATTCCGCATGCAGCCAGCCAATATCCTGATCGTTGAAGACGAGTCCATCGTGGCCATGGATCTTTCTTATCAGCTACAGGAGATGAATTACCAGGTCTGCGCGATCGCGGACAACGGCAAGGATGCGCTGGCGATGATCGAACAGCACCGCCCGACGCTGGTGCTGATGGACATCATCATCAAGGGCGACATGGATGGCATCGAGACCGCGCGGCACATTAGCCATCGCTTCCATACGCCCGTTATCTTCCTTACCGCCTACAGCGATATGCACACGGTAGAACGCGCGGCGCAAACCGCGCCCTACGGCTACCTGACCAAGCCCTTCCAAGCCAACGAGCTGCGCGCCGCCATCGAAGTGGCGCTGTACAAGTCCGGACTGGAAACGCGGCTGCGCGAATCCGAGCGCTGGTTTGCCACCGCGCTGCGCTGCGTCGCGGATGGGGTGATCGCGACGGACAAGCAGGGGTTGGTCCAGTTTCTGAACCCGGCGGCGGAGGGAGCGCTCGGCTGGAAGCTGGCGGACGCCAAGGGACGCCCCGTGGAGGACTTGCTGCTGCTGCGCAATCCGCGCACCGGCGAGCGGGAAACGAACCCGATCTCGCGCGCCTTGCAGAACAACGGCGTCGTCGGCATCGAATTCGGCACCATGCTCGCCGCGCGCAACGGCCAGCAGCGGCCGATAGACGATTCCGCCGCGCCGATACGCGATGTTGATGGCAACATCCTGGGCGCGGTGATGGCGTTCCGCGACGTCAGCGAACGGCTGGCCATCGAGCAATCGCTGCGCCGCAGCGAAGAGCATTTCCGCAAGGCCTTCGACTTCGCGCCGGTGGGCATGGCGCTGATCAGCCTGGACGGGGCATTCCTGCAAATGAACGCGGCGTTGTGCCGGCTACTGGGCTACGACCAGATGGAATTGTCGGCAATGTACCAATCCGACCTCACACATAAATCCGACCTGAGCATCGAAAAACAGCAACTTGCCACGCTGCTTTCCGGAGGCCTGTCGACGGTGCAGTTCGAAAAACGCTTCCTGCCCAAAAGCGGCAACGAGTTATGGACGCTGGTCAGCGTCTCGCTGCTGACGCAAGGCAGCGCGCCGATGTGCTACCTCTACCAGATCCACGACCTGACCGAGCGCAAGAATTCGGAATACGAACTGGCGCGCCTGGCGCACTTCGACACGCTGACCGGGCTCGCCAACCGTTCCAGGCTGCTGGAGGAGGCGGACGACCAGATATTGATCGCCCGGCGGCAGAATACCGGGCTGGCGGTCGTGTTCCTCGATCTCGATCATTTCAAGGAAATCAACGACAACCTCGGACACGAGGCGGGCGACCAACTGCTACAGGAAGTCGGCGCCCGGCTCAAGGCCGCGGTGCGCGAGACCGACTGCGTGGCGCGCTTCGGCGGCGATGAGTTCGTGCTGCTGCTGCCCAATATCCACACGCCGGACGATGTATCGAACGTGGTCAACAAGATTTTGGCGGATTTTACCCGGCCCGTGATGCTCGAAGGCCAGCCCGTCAACATCGGTACCAGCATGGGCGTCAGCCTGTTCCCCGGCGACGGCAAGAATGCCAAAACCTTGCTCAAATGTGCCGACAGCGCGCTCTATCAGGCCAAGGCCGAGGGGCGCAACAATGTTCAGTTCTACCGCGCCGAACTGACCACGCGCATCGAGCAGCGCTTCAAGCTGGAAAAGGAATTGCGGCATGGCATCGAGCACGGGGAATTCGAATTGTATTACCAGCCCATCGTTTCCCTGACCGGCAGCGAGGATATATGCGCCGAAGCGCTGATACGCTGGCAGCATCCGGAACTCGGCCTGCTACGGCCGGAAATGTTCATTCCCTTCGCCGAAGAAACCGGCCTGATCGTACCCATCGGCGACTGGGTCATCGCGACTGCCTGCGCGGAAGCCGCGGGCTGGCAGAAGGCCGGCAAGCCCGTATCGGTGTCGATCAATATCAGCGCCCGGCAATTCAAGAGCGGCAACCTGACGCAAAAGATACGCCAGGCCCTGGCCGGCAGCGGCCTCGATGCTTCCCTGCTCTGCCTGGAAATCACCGAACAATTCCTGCTGCAGGACACCGAGCAGAACCTGGCGTTGATCGGCGAACTGAAAGCCATGGGAGTGAAGATCGCCATTGACGATTTCGGCATCGGCTATTCGTCGCTCAGCTATTTCAAGCGTTTCGGCCCCACGCAAATCAAGATCGACCGCTCTTTCATCAGCGGCGTCATCGACGATATGGAGAATGCCGCCATCGTCCGGGCCATTATTGCGCTGGCGAAAAGCCTGAAGATTCAACTGGTGGCCGAGGGCATAGAAAACCGGCAGCAACTGGCGTTCGTAATCGAGGAAGGCTGCGACAAAGCCCAGGGATTTTTTTACGCCGAACCCGCTCCGGCCGAGGTTTTCCGCCGCAACTGGGTAGAAGCGGTCACCGCCTGAATCAGGCCTGATTGGGGATATAGCCAGTCAGCGCGCACTGCGAATGCCGCGCGATGGCGAGCTTCTTCCCGGCGTGCGGCGAATGCGGCAGCAAGGCCCGGCCCAGCACCATGCCATTCGTGTCGCGCTGCACCAGTTCGTCGGTCTCGAAATCGAACTCCAGTGTCGGCATTTCATTCCACTTCTCGTTGAACAGCGTGTTGAACGGCGTGTACAAGCCGCGCTCCGGGCTGTTCGATTGCAGCGCGAACACGTACTCCGGCACCGCGTTCACCTCGAATCCGTCCTGGCAATACTGCACCCACACGTAATCGCCGATGATTACCAGCTTCCAGAATGGCCGATGGTCGTAAAACTTGAGGGTGACTTTCTTGCCGCTACTGCGCAAGGATTTAAGATAACCAACGCTTTCGTGAATTTCTTCCAGCATGCGGCCGTAGTAATCGCGCTCGTCGGAAAGCGAATCCGCCCGCATCCGCGCGCCGTCGCTCATCGGGTTGAGCAGCATCACGCGTATTTCGCGCGATTCATGCAGCACCTCGTGAAACTGGCTATCGGTCTGGGCAAAGGTATCGTAGCCGGTCACGGTCATCACGCAGGCACACTCCGCTGCGGGGATTTTCCGGATCAGCAGGCGTTCGCGCCACCGCGTCAGCCAGCCACTCTTGCTGCTCGCATGCACCAGTGCCGCCAGCCTGGCGCTGTCGACAACCTCGCGATTCTGCAAGGCATTCTTGACGGCGATGAACACCACCACCAGCAGCGCCGCAAATCCGGCCTCGGCGAAGAACAGCATATCCGGGTTGGTCGAGATCATCGGCCACCAGCGGTAGATGAATGAATTCACCATGCCCGGCAGCGAAAAGGCGATGGCCACGGCCACCACCATCAACATGGCGTTTGCGATAAATTCACCCATGGAAGACACATGACGAAAGTTTTGTTGTCGATGCATTCCGTTCCCCTTTCAAAGGAAAAGCATCGCGCCCCTGCCAGAGTGGCAAGTGGGCGCATGGTACAAAGAACCTGCTTGATCAGTGCTTCGATTTGCCGAACGCGTTTCCGTTCCCGGAACCGCCGCCGGCAGTGCTGACGCGCCCTCCCGCGAGGCCGCCGGCATGCACGCCGTTGCCTTGTGCGTTGACGACACCGGAAACCCCGGCACTGGTGCCTCCGGCGGTTACGATGCCGGATTTGGCATGCCCGTTGCCGGAGCTGTATCTGGCCTGCGAAGCGCCGCCACCGCTGGCAGTCACAATGCCGGATTTCGAGGGCTTGCCGGAAGAGGTGGCGTTCAGTTTCGCGCCGCCCGCGGTGGTAATGCCGGTAGCCTTTCCGGAGGTGGGCTTGACCGTGACGGCTGCCCCGCGATCGCTCGGCACGAACGCGGCCTTGGAGTGAGGCGAAGGGCTGATATCCAGCGTGTGTGCGATTTTCCCCCAGCCCATGCCATGGCTGCGCAATTGCAACACGCCAGCCAGCTGCGTGGTCTCCCCGGCGGCATTGGTGACAGTGCCTCCCATCAGCGCTGCATGCAGTTGTTCGGCTGTCGGCGAGTCGATGCCCGCCGCCGCCAGGTCGCGCGTGGCGTAATCCAGCGTGTGCGTGATGTTGCCGTAGCCCATCGGGCGGGTGGGCGGCGTAAAAGTGAGCGTGGAGAGCGTGCCGTCCGGGTTCGCTTCGACCAGTGTAACGGGGGTCGCGGTTCTGAGCCCGTCGGCCAAATTGGCGAGGTTATCCGCGGAACCCGCCGTGGCAAGGTATACAGACTCTATGCGTTGCAGATACAGCGCATCATCCGTTAAGGCGACTGTAGTTTCCGCTGCTGCAGCCGATAAAGCCACCGTGACAGAACTTGCTGCCAGAGCCATCTTCAGTGCGTTCATGCTGCTCTCCTCATGACGGTTTTATGCGCTACCCTCCATCATCCGCTCGGTTTGCAGAATGATTTCAGTAGCGGTCGCGCTATCGTAGATAAGACCGCCGTTCGTGGCGGTCACCCGCATTCGCGTCGTATTCGAGGTAAGCGGCTCCAACTGAACCTGTATCGTACGACCGGACGCCGTAGCGTTCAGAATCTCGGTCTTGTCCTGCTTGGTAGTGGAAACGATCTTGATTTCCATGCGATTCAACGCGGCCAATGCGGCGTGTTTGACCTTACCGCTGGATGCGGTGAATGTCCGGTATGTAATGCCGTTTAATGTATGCGATACGGCAGTCGATCCGCCGACACCGAGGGCGGTCACTCCCAGCGGCATACATCCGGTCATCAACCCCGCTAGCAATATGCCTGTTACCCCGCGCCATGCCATGTGTGACATAAGCTCCACCTTTATCGTTTTTACTTGATTATGTGGAAAGACTTACAAGAAGCGTGCCATAAATTTATCTTTCTAAATCAGTTAGTTGCAACATCCAAGCTCATCAGCTTGTCTCAAAAACGAGACAAGGGCGCGCAGATGCCTTCCAAGCCCATGATTTTTAATTAAAAATCATGTCTCCGCCGGGCGACAAGCATGCCGCGTACGGTCTATTGTTTGCAGGATGACACGCTTGCCCATCCGAATCCCTCCGGTTTCCACTGTACGGAACAACAGCCAGGCCGTCAGGTACACCGGCGGCGCCACCAGTGCCGCGCATACCAGCAAGCGCAACGGCCCGCTCAGTGCGAGATAGGCTGTCGAATGCGTCAGCATCCCGGCAACGGGAATGAGGATCAACAGGTGCAGCAAGTAAACGCCATATGAGGTATCGCCCAGAAACCGGCTGACGCGGCTGGAAAGCACGGCCCGCAACTTTTCGATGCTTCCCTGCAACAATCCGCTTCCGGGCAGGCTGCCGTCATTCATCAGGTAGAACATGCCGATCACCACCACCATCCGCCCGAGCGCCTGATCGGAACGCTCGATCAGGCCGACGGCGATCAGCACCATGACCGACATTGCCAGCGCGACTTTCATCCCGCCCTGCAAGCGGCTGACCGCCAGCCAGATGCCGATGAAAAACAGGTAGAGCTTGAGCGGGAGGAAAGACGGCATTGCAAACTGCTCGAAATATCCCTTGAAAATCACCAGGCTAATGCCCGCGAGAGTGATCGTCAGCAGTCCGGCCGTGAGCAACCCCATGCGCAACACCAGCAGCATCAGGAAAGGGAACGCCAGGTAGAAAGACATCTCCAGTCCGATGGACCAGTCCGGCAAGGGCGTGCGGAAGGCATAGTCGGGAAACGCACCGAACAGGAAACTGACATGCATCAGGATATTGCCCAGGCTCTGGTCGTCGTAGCGTGCGGGCGAGGTTGCGGTTGCCGGCCATTGCAGCGCAATCGCGTCGCGCCAGTCGCCTATCCACGGCCCGAGCACCAGCGCGAAAAACAGCAGGAAATAATACAAGGGCGCGATACGGAAAAAACGCCGCAGCCAGAAGGTGAAGAACGTGGATTTTGCGTCCCACGGCTCTTTTTCCTGCCGCAGCACATAGTGATGCGCCATCAGGAAACCTGACAGCAGCATGAACAGATCGACTGCCAGTTCGCCCCAGGAGAGCACCGGAATGCCGCGCATCCCGCTCAGTATTTGCGCATGCGAAACCAGCACCCACAGCGCGGCAAAGCCACGCAGCCCATCCAGCCAGGGCAAATGATCGGTATTGTTTGCGTGAGCGGCTCCCTGCTTCATGTCGATAGCATCCTCGCGTACTTCATCGATTTTTGTATGGAATGGTGCGCATCGGGCGTTCGGGCGCGCCTTGTCGCGATTCATGAATGAGAACACCGAAATGCCGCAAAGGTTGTTAGCGCATATGGACTATTTATCGCGCGACCTCTTCGCGATAAAAGCTTGAGGCAAGCCAACACTTACACTCCTGACCGAATGAAACAACGCAACGATATCGACGGCCTGCGCGCGGTCGCCGTCCTCCCGGTGGTGCTGTTCCACTACAACTTCCTCAAGCTGATGCCGGGCGGCTTTGTCGGCGTGGATATCTTCTTCGTGATTTCCGGCTTCCTGATCACGCGCATCATCTACGACGGGATCGCCGACGGCAGCTACAGCATCGCCGATTTCTACTATCGCCGCGTGCGCCGCATCTTTCCGGCGCTGTTCGCGATGTTCGCCTTCTGTCTGGTCACCGCCTTTCTGATCAGCTTTCCGAATGACGCGCACGATGTCGGCCACAGCGTGCTGGCCTCGACGTTTTTCGTATCCAACATCCTGTTTTATCTGACCAGCGGCTATTTCGACCAGGCGAGCGAGATCAACCCGCTGCTACATACCTGGTCGCTGTCGGTGGAAGAGCAGTTCTATGTGCTGTTCCCGCTGGTGGTGTTCGCCATTCGCAAGTTTTCAAACAAGACCCGCATCCGCATTCTGTTTGCGATGGCGCTGGCCAGCTTTATCGCGTCGTCGCTGATGCTGCCGGCGGATCGCTCGGCGGTGTTCTACCTGGTGCAATACCGCGCCTGGGAGTTGCTGCTGGGTGCGCTGCTGGCGCTGGGCGCAGTGCCACAGACGCGCACGCCGTGGGTGGCGGAGTCACTCGGCGTGCTGGGGATAACGATGATTGCCGCCAGTGTGATGCTGTATTCCAGCGCCACGCCCTTCCCCGGCTACTCCGCACTGCTGCCCTGCCTGGGCGCGGCGCTCGTCATTTACTCCGGTACGGCTGTGACCACGCTGGTCGGTTACCTGCTGTCGCTCAAGCCGGTGCGCTTCATCGGTCTGGTGTCGTATTCCTTCTACCTGTGGCACTGGCCGATACTGGTGTTCTACCGCTATTACTTCATGCACGAACCACATGGCCTGGCAGAGCGCGGCGCACTGATCGCGGTGACCTTCCTGATCTCCGTGCTTTCTTGGCATTTCATCGAAAAGCCTTTCCGTGTGCGGCGCGAGAAAACCGATGTGCCGCGCACCTTGCGCGTGGCAGGCTCGGCGATGCTCGCCTTCAGCCTGTTCGGCCTCGCGTTAGGGCCAGCCAACGCGCAGTTCTGGCAATACCCGGGACGCGTGACCAACACCATGGCCTACGTGAATTACGAAGTCACGGACATGATGCGCACCGGGCAATGCTTCATGTCTACCAGCGCCGGGGATTTCAAACGCTTTGACAAGCCCGCCTGCCTCGCACTGGATGTCAGCAAACCGAATTACCTGATCTTCGGCGACAGCCATGCCGCGCATCTCTGGTATGGCCTCAAACGGACTTATCCCGACGTGAATTTCATGCAGGCGACTTCTTCCGGCTGCAAGCCGCTGATCGGGCGCAACACCGACCCGACTTGCAACAAGATGGTGAATTACATCGCCGAGGGCTTTGTGCCGAAATCGCACCCCGACGCGATCATTCTCTCCGCCAACTGGCTAGGCAGCGACGCCGCCGACCTGCAAAAGACAATAGACGCGTTGCGCCCGCACACCAAACGCATCATCGTGTTCGGCCCCATCGTCGCCTACGATCAGCCATTGCCGCGCATCCTGGCGCGCAGCCTTTACGCGCAAGACCCGGCGGTCGTCGCCAGCCATCGTATCCCCGGACGCGACGAAATCGACCGCGCGCTCGCCGACAGGCTGCGCACCCAGGATGTCGAATACATCTCGCTATTCCGCACGCTGTGCCCGTCCGATTGCGTCACCTGGATCAACCGCAATACCCCGCTGCAATACGATTACGGCCATTTGACGCGCGAAGGCTCGGTTTTCGTCGCCTCGCTCATCGACAAGCGCCTGTTCGGCGCGGCGCACTAAACGGGCTCGCGCGCTATTCCGCTCGCATCGCCGCCAGATACGCTTTCAATGCGCGAAAGCTGACGCCGCGGTCATCGCCCAATAGGTAAGCGCGGACCTGCCGGCTTCGCCATGCATGCATTTGTTCCGGAGTGCGCGGAACGGCGCAAAACGGAATCCCATGCGCGGTACATTGCCGGGCAATTGTCTCGACCGCCGCGCGCACCTCGGGGTGATGCATCTGGCCGGGTACGCCATAGGATTGCGAAAGATCCACCGCTCCTTCCAGCACAAGGTCGATGCCCGGCACGGAAAGAATGTCGGGCAGTTGCGCTATACCCTCCTTGTCCTCAATCATTGCCACCACCATGATTTCCTCGTTGGCGCGTGCAAAATAGGCCGGCAGATCGAGCGTGCCGAAGCCGGTCATGCGCCCGCCGCTGATGCCGCGATTGCCCAGCGGGTGATAGCGGCTGGCGGCGACGATGGCCTCTGCTTCCTGACGGTTGCGCACATGCGGCACGACAACGCCTTGCGCACCGGCATCCAGCACGCGCAGGATCACCTCAGGCTGGCAGCCCGGCACCCGCACCAGCGGCGTGATGCCGGCACATTCCGCGGCGCGGATCATGTTTTCCAGCGTTTCCGGATTCACGCCCACATGCTCCAGGTCGAGAATGACGAAGTCGTAGCCGGCGTAGCCGATCATTTCCACCATCAGCGGCAACGGCAGCGAGCACAGCAGGCCGTGGACGGTTTTGCCGTCGGCCAGCGCCTGTTTAAGCCGGTTCGATTGCAGCATGCGCGTGCGTCTCCACCGGCAGATACCATTGCGCCGGATGCGGATGGCGCAGGAAATCATGATGCGAAATGTGCCAGGCATAGGCCCCGGCATACGGGAAGACCAGCACGTCGCCGCAGCGCACGCGTTCGACCGGGGCATCGAAGGCCAGCAGATCCTTGGGCGTGCACAATTGTCCGACCACGCTCACCGGCTTCCCGACGGCCTCCGGGCGCGGCCAGGCATACGGCCAGTGCGCCACCGGCAGCACATGGAAAGGATGGCTGTGGCCTTGTGCATATGGCGTACGAAAATGATGCGTGCCGCCGCGGCCGATGACGAAGGTCTTGCCGTAGCTCGGCTTGATGTCGATCACCTGCATCGCGTAATACCCGCACGCCGCCGTCAGATAGCGGCCCAGTTCGAAACGGACGATGACGCCCGG
This sequence comes from Methylobacillus sp. MM3, assembly GCF_001645185.1. Lineage (GTDB taxonomy): Bacteria > Pseudomonadota > Gammaproteobacteria > Burkholderiales > Methylophilaceae > MM2. The sequence continues at coordinate 29,691 of NZ_LXTQ01000057.1, read as the reverse complement.
CAGGCCGCTGTCGTGCTTCAGCTTTGCGAGTCCGCCACTGAAATGGCCCCAGTCGAATTGCTTGTCCGGCGCACGATAATGGATGCCGATGCCGCCGCCGACATTGATTTGCGCGATATCGAGGCCATATTCCTCCCGCCACGATTTCACGCGCGCCAACATCGCCGCCAGTAGTCGCAGATGCGCTGCCGCGTCCAATTGATGCGACATCAGATGAAAATGAAAACCGCGCAAGCGGAGCCGCGGATGTCGTCGCAACCAAGTCAGGCATTCCGGTAGTTGATCCATCGGAATGCCGAATGGCGTTGGCTTGCCGCCCATCATCAGCGTGGTTTCGGTGATCCCTTCCAACGGCAGGTTGACGCGCAGCAGCACGTCCGTCGTTTTCCCTTGCACTGCGGCGATCGCCTTCAATCGCTGCAGCTCGTGCAGGCTTTCCACATGCAGGGTTTCGACGTTGGCTGACAGCGCCGCCGCCAGCTCGCTATCCAGCTTGCCCGGTCCGCTGAATGCCAGCGGGATGGCAGAAAAATGCTGGCGCACCCAGTCGAGCTCACCGCCGGAAGAAATCTCGAAGCCATCCACCAGCGGCGCCAACGTTTGCAGGATCGGCAACTCGGAGTTGGCCTTGACCGCATAGAACAGCTCGAACCCCGGCGGCAGCGTCGCCATCAGGGAAGTCGCATGCCGGCGCAACGCTTCCAGATCGTAGATGTAGGCGCACAGCGGCTCGCCGGCGACAGCCAGCCGCGCACGGAGACTGGCATGTACTTCCTTCAGCCTCAATTCCACGCGGCGTCCTCCAGGCAGGATTGCAGCGGGTTCGCTACCGGTACGTATGTCGTGGCACGGTCTGCGCGCTTGAAGAAACGGTTCATCAGGTTGGTCTTGCCAGCGAACGGCAGGCCGGCCAGCAATGGCTGGATACGTGCAGAGGAAGACATATCACCATGCAGTTGCTGATAACGCTCCAACTGTGCGCGGACGATGCGCCACAGCCGCTGCTGCAACGCGGGGTCGCCGGCGCCCAACTGCGCGATCGCCTCGCACAGGTTGTTGACGAACAGGCAGTACACGATACGGTTCCAGCCGAGATCAGCGTCGTACCACAACGCTTCACGCGCTTGCGGGCTGACGTCCTGCAACTGATCCGCGCCATAACGCTCGCGCACCAGCTTCACCCCTTCGAAATCGCGCAAATAAAGCTGCTGCGGGCCATCCGCGCCGACTGCGATCACCACGTTCTGCAAATGCGGCTCGAACACGACGCCATACGCAAAAAAACAATGCAGCACCGGCATCATCAACCGCTCGGCGTATTTCGCAAACCACTGTTCGGCAGCTGCGCGATATGGCATTGCCGATAGCAGCATTTCGCGCATGCGCGCTTCGCCGTGCGTGTGATTGCCGAACAGCGCACCGGCCAGCAGCGGCGTCGCTCCCGGACGCAAGCTGCCGTCGAAGCCGCGGCGGAGGATCATGCCGAAGCCCTCGGTGACTTCCTTGTCGCGCTGCGCGTCGCCGAGCCTGAGGTCCACCGACTGGTAGGCCGGCTCTTCCATCACTTCGAGATCGGGAAAACGCGCCTGCAGATCGGGCAGCAGCGTCCGCATCAGCCGCGTCACCTGCAGCGCGCCTTCCAGCTCGTACACCGCATTTTTCCGCACGCAATTGGTGATGCGGATGTTGAGCGAGCATTTGTAGAAATAAGGATTTTCCGGATGAAACAGCGTGCGGATGGACGACGTCGGCAGATAAGCCGCCCCCTGCATGTCAAGGTCGCGCAGGCGGCCGTCGCGCAATGCGGCCTGCACGTCGGGATGCGCCAGCAGATAGCGCGCCTGCCAGGGGTGCGTCGGCATCAATGCAAATTCGGCCTCGTCGCCTAGCCCTACCGGCGCCTGCGCTGCCACGATGCGGTCGCATGATGTGTCGAGCAGCGACTGCTGCAACAAGTGTTCGCGCCGCACCGCGAAATAATGCAGCGGAAACTCCGCCCCCATCTCCGGCGAATAGCGCAGCATGTCCGCGCGCGACACACCCTGCCGGCTCTTGGGTGCAGGATGGAACGGGTGGCCGTAGACCAGCGATTGCTCGGAGGCGATATAGGCCTCCAGCGGATCCGCCGGAAACGGCCCGGGCTGCGCCGACTGGAGAATCGCCGTCGTGACTGTCACGCTGTCGCGGATTTGCGCGCGCAATTCGTCATTGGGCGGCGTGTCCGTTTGCAGCGCCAGTTCGCGCAGCAGCAGCGCCGCCATATCCTCGCCATCGAGCAGCGCCCACGGCTTGCCTGGCGCCTTGTGATAGAACGGCGAACGGTAACGGTAATTGCCCGTGCGCGACGGATGTTCGACCACTGTCAGCAGGCGGGTTTCCGTCATTGGCAAGGTAACGTGCATCGCGCTGCCGCCCTGGCTGCGCATCGCGACGTGCACCGACTGCGGCCAGTCGCCTTGCCCGAACAGCGGACCGATCTGCAATTGCCCTTGCGGGCCAGCCACTTCGCGGCAATAGCAGTTGAGCAGGGTTTCCATGGCGCGCCGGCCGGCTTCATGCCGGGCCAGCAGCGCGGGGGTTATCGGTCGTACGTATTGTGTTTGCATAGGGACTCCTTTCAGGAATTGCCGAGGCGCGGGCGCGCGACCGCCATCGCGGCAAGATAGCCGGAGGCGATCAGCAGCGCCGCGGCGCCGATGAAAAACGGAAAACGTGCGTCGAACGTATGGGCCGCGAGTCCAGCCGTGAAGCCGGCCAATACCGCGCCCCACTTGGAGCTGCTTTCCAGCCAGCCGAACGTGCTGCCGGCGCCGGCTTGCTGCACCACGCCGGCGATGAGGCCATTGAGGCTGACCATCGCGGCCGTCATGCCCAGGCCCATCAGCAAACGCCACGCGGTCAATGCCGGCCATGTCGGCGCCCACACCTGTCCCAGCAGCGATGCCGCCAGCAGCAGGCACGCCACCTTGAGCGCGACCACGCGACCGCGTTCTTCCAGCCAGCGGCTGATCGGCAGCGAGCACACCAGGTAAACAAGATGCGGCAAGCCGAAAAGCAGGCCCGCCATGGCCGGCGTCGCGGCTATGCCTGCCTTCTGGGCATAAGGAATGAAATACGGAAACGTCACCACGGTGGAGAACACCAGCGCAAATTGCAGCCAGTAGACCTGCCACGGCGTGACCTCGGCTCCGGCAATGCGTGGCTTTTCCGCGATCACTTCCCCCGCCGGTGCCGTGCCGGACGGCAACCACCACAGCATCGCCGCTGCCAGCAACGGCAGTAGGGCGAGATAGCGATAAAGCTGGATGGGTGATTCCACCTCGATCATCAGCACCCCCAGCCCCACCGGAGCCGCGATCAATGCGGCGCGGGCGGACCATTGCATCCAGTTGAGGCTGCGCGCCAGCGCCTTGCCGCTAACGAGAGTAGTCAGGTACGCGTTAGAGGCCGCGAATGTGCCGCCCAACAGGCCCTGCAATACCAGCGCCACCACAAACACACGCACGTCCGACGCAAAACCGGCCAACAGAAAACTCGCCGCCAGCCCGAGCTGGGCGCGCAGCAGCAGCGGCTTCTTGCCATAGCGGTCGGCCAGTTTTCCCCACCACGGGCTACTCATCGCAGTAAACAGAATGGGCACGACATATAGCCAGCCTGCAAGAAATTGTGCGTCGCTATGCAAGGATTGCTCGAGGATCAGCGCGAAGAATGGCGGCATGCCCAGCGCCGCAAACGCCGCGACGAAATGACAGCCCATCACCGTGGCCACCACACGGCGTTGTGTGGTCATGTCTCCGGCCTCAGGAAGTTGGGCGCGCTACGGCCGTAGTATTTGTTGACGTCCGCCGCGCCGGTATCGGATTTTTCCGCCAGCGTGGCTGCGATCAACAGGTATTTGGCGTATTGCCGCTCGTCTTGCAGCAGCACCTGCCGCGCATAGGCAACCTCCTCGCCTTCTTCCGCCAACCTATCCAGCACCGTCTCGATCCGGCCGCGCAGGGCGGCGTAAAGTGTTGCCGGCGGCTGGCCCAGCAGCGGCGCGAGGCCTTCCGCCAACACCGCGATATTGAGTTGCAGGGTGATGGTGGTGAACATCTGCGCCAGCGGCAACGCCGCGTCCACACAAATGCGGCGGTCCTGCAGGCTGTCGGTCAGCATCGCCAGATCGGCCCGGCGCCGGGCCAGGTGCCGAGGGTGTATGCGCGCCGCATCGTTGTCCTTGAGCAGCAGCCTCAAGCGTGGCTCGTGTGTGCTCAGCACGACCACGGAATTCTGCTGGTTGGATTCCAGCGCAATGCCATAGCGCAGCCACAGGCGAAGATGCAGTTGCAGCGTGAGGTCCAGGTATTCGCCCATGAAAGCCGCCAGATCGCCGGCATAGAACTGGTCCGCCAGCACCTGCGCGACCAGCCTGCCATCCGGCGTGCCGGCGAGCAGCGAGGCCACTGGCACCAGCGTCGCATCTTGCAGCGTCTCGCTCGGATAGCGGCGCAGGATATAGCCGAGAAAAGGCTGGTGCTGCACGTGCGCGCCGCATTGCTCATGCGTCAGCAACACACGATCCCGCAATGCGGGTTCGTCGGCCACGAGCCCGGCCAGCAGAGTCTGGATGCAATGGCCGTCGTGGATCGTGCTCGGCTTGATGGTGCGGATGTTCTTGGCGCCCAGCGTACGTATCGTCAACGGCAGCTTGAGATGCCATTCCGGCGCCGCTTCCAGCACCACGGTGCGTACCGACAGCGTCGGTCTGACCGCAAGCCAGGCCCGCGGCGCGCGCACGGTGTCGGCGGCCCAGTCATGCTCGCGCAGGAATCCGTCGAGATGGTGCTCCCACACATATGGGTGCACCGGCACCAGCGCATGGGTGGCTGCCAGCGCCGCCGACAGCCCGACATCTGCCATGCGCGGCCAGACCTCAGGCCAGCCCGCGTCCTGCTGCACGCTAGGGTGATATAACGCCTGCGGCACGGCCAGCCATTGCAGCTCGAAACGGCGCTGGAATTCCGGCGCGTATGTTGCCAGCGCATCCGCATCGAAGCCCAGTTTGGCGCGCGCGGTTGGGTAGAAAGGATGATCGAGAAAAGCCCCCAAGCGGTCGAAATGCAGCAGGCGCTCGTCCCAGGTGGTGTCGTTCAGGAATTCCCGATGTCTTTGTTGCTCGCTGAACCAGCGCTCGCGTTCCGTTTCGCAGATGATTCCGTGCGCTGTCGCTGTCGCACACTCCTCGGCGAAGGCTGCATACAATGCGGCGTCCGAACCCGGCAATTCGCGCGCAAAGCTCGCCAGAACCTCTTCCAGATTGTGCAGTACCCGCAACCGGGCACCCTGCTGCGCAATGAGCGGCAGACCGGCGCTGCGCCACGATTGCATGAAATTCGCCGGTGCGACCGGCAGCCACAGGCAATAATCGTCGGAATAATTCGCCACCCGGAGCCAGTGCGCATGCTCGCCCGCATGACGCAGCAGCGCCGCAGGCAAGGCTTCCCGCGGCACTACTGCGCCGCCGCTCATGCAGCCGCGCACGTCCTCGCGCAGCAGCGCGTCCAGTACGCGCAGGCTTAGGTAATCCGCCCGTAATTCCCGTGCAGGTTGCGATTCAGGCAATCTTGCCAATGCTGGCAACGCGTTCATGCCGCGATCTCCCAGGCAAGGCTCTGGCTGACGCGATCCATTTCGCGCGTCAGCGCGTCGATATCGGCACCGATGCCGCGCAGCACACCGAGATAATCCTTGTTGGAATGGGTCAGGCTGAGCGCTTCGCCGATGCGGCGTAGCGGCTTGTAACTGAGGCGCATGCCTTCGGCATGGCTGGCGAAAGCCTGCGGCATGCCGATGAGCTGGCCTGGCGAGCAGGCGGTGAAATAGCGGATCACCGCGGCATTGGAAGCAAGGTCGAGCGGCGACAGCGATTCGCCGAGGTAGAGCCGCAGCACCTGCTCGAACAGCGGGATGCCCAATGTTTCCTGCAGCAGAAACTCGCGGTAATCGCCGATGCAGCGGTAATTGACTTCAATCAGCCGCGGGCCGGACTCGGTCAGCACGAATTCGGTATGGCACGCGCCGAAGCCGACGCCGAGCGCGCGGATCATGTCCACCACCTGCTGCTCGATGTCCGCCGGCAGCCCCGTGCCCCAGCGCGCTTCCAGTTCGATGAAAACGGGCGGCGGCGAAAGCGCGACCTGGAACCCTCCCAGCACGTGCAGCGCTTTGCCGTCACCCAGCGTTTCAAGCGTGTAGAGCGGACCGTCGATATATTCCTCCAGCAGCAAGGGATAACCCGGCTGCTCCGCCCACAGGCGCTGGCACTGCGACTCGAGCGCCGCCCGGTCCCGGCACAGCGAAACCTGCAGGCTGGCCACGCCCTCGCGTGGCTTGACGATGCATGGGAAGGGCACCGTGTCGATCACTTCCGCCAGGCGTTCAGGATGGCAAACCACCGCGTGCCATAGCATGTCGACGCCGCTCCTCTGCAACGCCGTGCGCATCTCAGCCTTGTTTTTCGCCCGGTAAGCCGCCCGCCAACTCTTGCGAGGTACATCGAAATACGCTGCGGCGATGGCCGTGCTGGCCTGCAGATGATCGCTGTTCGAAAAAATCGCCGCCGGCCGTTGAGCACGACACGTGACCGCACCCATCACGGCCAGGGGATTAAAGACATCGCAGGCGATGATCTCGGCTGGGTAAGCCATACGATCAGATTGACCGAAATATTGGCGATGCGCTTCCGCATGATCGGTCAGCAGTACGACCGGTCGCTCCAGTTTTGCCGCAGCGGGTATGAAGCCTTCGTTCACCGAATCCGTCGGCACGTGAGCCAGCATGATTATTTCTTGCATATGCATCCTCTTTCGGGCATTGGGCTGTCCGGGCAGGCGACTGCGGCGGATCAGCCCAAGGTTTGTTGTTTTTTGAGAGGAGCGGCAGGGCCATGACGCGTATGCGGTGAAGCTTGCAATACCGGGAAACCGTGCCACTCGATCATTGCGCGCATTGAAGCGGGCGTTCATGGCTGGCGGATTCCCTGTTTTGAAAAGGCAGGGGGGCTGGCTATGCGCGGCTGGAATAAACCGTCCGTGCGAGAACAACTATAATATTAATGAGAATCATTATCAATCTTAATGCGCCAAGAATATCCCGAGATTCTTTAGTCCGAATGGAGGCTTGCCTTAAAGCCGGCTGGCGATATAGCGACTCGGGAATTCCTCGTGAAACGCCCTGTCGGAACAGGTATAACGATGCGTAAAAGGAGAATTGACATGATACGCAATCCCATTGATGCCGCCGCCCGGGTCGGGCCCGAGCTTTCGGCATTCATCGAAAGCCGGGTGAATGACTCGAATATCGAGACCACCGTCACCCTGGGCGATATTCGCGACTTCATCGAAGGCATGTTGCCGAGTTCGCTCATAGAAAGCGAACGTCTGCATCAATTCGATCCCGACGAGTCCCATCTGGACGAGTTGGACGCCCTCATCGAGGAATACGGCGCCGATGCGCCCGCCATCGACTTTATCCGTACCTACGCCAGCGAAGCCCTGTCGCGAGTGATCGACATTTCTCTCAATGACGACAACCACGAAGCGCCCACACTTGCCGACATTCGTACCGCCCTCAGCTCCGGCCTTTCAAACCGCCTGATAGGCGAAGGCGTGCTGGACGAAGACGAGGACGACGCCCTGCTCGCAGAGCTCGACTTCCTCATCGAACGCCATGGCCCGGACATGCTCGCCGAAGACTTGATACGCTATGAGTGACATGGCACGCGCGAAGATGCTGTAATGGCGCGATGGATATAAACCGCCAATACGCCGCCAGGGAACCGAGCCGCGCCGAAATCGACGCTCTGACCGAACCGCTCGTGCTGGAATTCGGCGCGCCGTGGTGTGGATATTGTCGCGAGATGCAGCCTTTGCTTGAAGCTGCCTTGTCGAATTACAGCGGCGTGCGGCATCTCAAGATCGAAGATGGAAAAGGCCGGCGGCTGGGGCGCCTGTTTGGAGTCAAGCTCTGGCCGACGCTGATTTTCATGCGCAATGGCGAAGAAATGGAACGCCTGGTTCGGCCCGATAGTGCCGAATCCATCGGCGCGGCGATGAAAAAAGCGTTTGTCCCCGCCTGACGGCTACCCTACCGAACCGCGCAACGCTGCCCTGCGACGTTTACTCCGCGAGGCACACTCCGTTTTCAGACAGGCTGATCGCTTCAGAGCCGTGCATTATGCCTTTGCCCAAGGATTTGGCGAGCTTGAGATTATTGGCGGCAATTTCCAGCATGTGCTGCGGCGTTTGGTCCGCGTGCGGCACTCCGGCCACATAGCCCACACACACCGATAAATACTGCTGCGTCTGTCGGTTGAGAATGCGCAGGGATTGCACGCGGTCGCAGACACGCAGGGCATGTATCCTGGCCTGTGCTTCCGACATTTCCATCGCGAGAACGACGAATCGATCGCCTTCATATCGCGCAACGAAATCGGTGGCGCGCCGAAAGAGCAGGCTCAGCGCCTTCGCGATTTTTTGCAGGGCATAATCCCCGGATCGACGATCCAGGGCATTGAATGCATTGAACTCATCCACATCGATGATAAACAGCGCGAGGTCATCCTGCTTTCTGGCCGCGATCTGCCATTGAGTTTCATACTGCATATTGAAGAATTCGCGATGGAAAACGCGCGTCAGGCCATCCACCATTTCAATGCGCGGCAAGACATTGTTATCCCGGCCTTCTTCGTCCGTTTGCACCAATCCCCTTATCGGCAACCCCAGCGTAGTCAAATCCACCCCGTTCTCCCCGTTTTTTTGATCGCACAGCGGTGCGAATTTATGTGTATCGCATAACAATATCCCAAATCGGACAATCATTCATCGCTGCCGTAACAACGTCAATGGATACATCTCACAAAACCATGCAGCAATTCGTCGCAATGCTTGTCCAACAAGAACCCATCATTTACGACCGAATTTGGGCAGCCTTGAGCGAAAACAGCAAAATCAAATGGACATATCCCATCTTTACCCTATGCAGTCCACGCGGCCGAACCATGATCCCGGGCAGAACGGAGGCGCACCCATGACCCAGCGCGGCATTGTCTTCAGCAAACCCATGGTGCTCGCCTTGCTGGCCGGCATCAAAGCCCAGACACGTCGCAAGCTTAAACACCAGCCTGCCGACCCGAACGATCTGCCCGGCCTCGCCGCTTGCCCTTATGGCCAACCCGGCGACAGATTATGGGTACGCGAAGCCTGGCGGACCTTGAAGGAACATGACGCCAGACAGCCGGGTGAACTCCCCCGCGATAGCCCGTTGCGCTACGAAGCCGATCTGCATTACAGCCACGCCGAGTTCAAGCCGGGCAAATTACGCCATGGGATTTTCATGCCCCGCTGGGCCAGCCGCATCGAGCTGGAAATTACCCATGTGCGGCTTCAGCGATTGCAAGACATCAGCGAATCGGATGTGATCGCGGAAGGCATACGGGCCATATACGGCAATACGCCGGCAGAAGATTTTCTTGCGGATGAAGAGGACGAGGATTTACTCGTCCCGACCGACTTGTATCGAGCGGTTTGGGAGTCGCTGCATGGAGCGGGGTCGTGGGAAAGCAATCCCTGGGTATGGGTGGTTGGGTTCAGAAAAATATAAAACGCGCGCTGCGCATGCGCAAAAGCCTGATTGCACATCAGCCATCTTCGCTACGTTGCCGGGGGTGAAAAACAATGCGCTCAACGCGCAGGCGATGAGACTTGCCCTCCGGGAATACCCAATCGATCGACTGGCCAACGGAAAGTCCCAGCAATGCGCTCCCCACCGGAGCCAATACCGATATCTTCCCTGCCGGAGGATTGGCCTCATCCGGATAGACAAGCTCAACCTCTCGCCGCGTATCCGTGCTTTCATCGATATAAATCAGGCGAGAATGCATGGTGACGACATTGACGGGCATGCGATCTGCCGGGACGACAATCGCCCGATCTAGCTCATCGCCCAATTCAAGGTCTCGGGCGATTTCCCGCAGTCTGACATAATCGGGCATAGACACGATCAATGCCTCGGCATCCATGGGTTTCCTGAGTTCAAGCGCAGAAAGGTATTGTGTATTCGTAGTCGTCATCAGCTGCATGGTACCCAAGCCCGCGCATACTGATTAGCATTGAATTTCGAATTACAATGTATCCAATATGGCAACAATCTTTCATCAGCAAACTTATCCCGATATTCAGCATGCTTGATCTAAATCTGATTGCCATATTCGCGCGCGTCGTGGAGTCGGGAAGCTTCGCTGAAGCTGCCCGGCGCCTGTCTACCTCCCGCTCAGCCGTGAGCAAGGCAGTCGCCAAACTGGAACTTGCGCTCGGCGCCCGCCTGCTGAACCGCACAACGCGCCACCTGAGCCTGACCGAAGTCGGCGCGGTCATCGCCGAATACGGCAGCCGTATCATTGAGGAGGCAGCCGAAGCCGAAAACCTCGTTGCCAGCCTGATGACGGAGCCGCGCGGTACCCTGCGCGTCAGTGCCTCGGTTGCTTTTGGAACGCTCCATGTTGCACCGGCCCTGGCTGAATTTCTTCCCAAATATCCTGGCTTGAAAGTGGATCTGACAATCACCGACCGCTGGGTCGATCTTGCAGAAGAAGGATACGACATAGCCATTCAGGTTACGGGCGACCCGCCTCAGCACCTGGTTGCGCGCAAACTGGCCCCCGTGAGGCGAAAACTGTGCGCGACCCCAGGCTACTTCCGCCGGCGCGGCATCCCGCATACGCCGACTGACCTGGTCATGCACAACTGCCTGGATTACACCCGATCCGGCGAACAAGGGCGCTGGCGATTTACCGGCCCCGATGGGGAAATTTCCGTTGCCGTTAACGGCCCGCTTCACGTCGACGATGACGAGGCACTTTCACAGGCCGTGCTGGGTGGCTTGGGCATGGGGCTGCTGCCCACCTTCATCATCGGCAAGGATCTTCAGGAAGGAAAGCTGCAGGCCGTGCTGTCGGAATACATTCCGGTGGAGCGTCACGTCTACGCCATGTACCCGCCAACCCGGCATCTGCCGAACAAAACCAGGGTTTTCATTGATTTCCTGGTGGCGCATATCGGTGCAGAACCCTACTGGGATCGAACCGCAAATTAAGCTTGCTCAGGCCGACAACCTTGAGAGCTGCGGTGCAGTGCAAGCCATGTGGCTACGGTTGAGACTACTGACGATAGCCTTGATGGATGCAGTCACGATATTGGTGTCCATGCCCACCCCGTAAAATTCGCGCCCTTGCGCGGCAATCTCGATAAAAGCGCAGGCACTTGCTTCCCCACCGTTTACACTGGCAGAAATGGATCGCTCTTCGAAACTGCGTACCTGAAGTTCGATATCCGCCCCTCTGAGTGCGCGGATCGCAGCATCGATAGGCCCATTGCCTTCTCCCGTAAGCAAGTAAGAAACGCCTCCGATTTCGATGGAAAGCCGAATGCCCTGGCCATTGCCATGCTCAAAGAGGTGATGTCCGCCATAGCGGACTTGCTCTGCGGGTTCGAGGTAAGTGGCTGAGAAAAGTTGCCAGATATCGGAAGCGCTCACTTCGCCGCCATTGGCATCGGTGTGCTGTTGCACGACCCCAGAAAATTCAACCTGCAAGCGCCGCGGCAAGGTTATGCCATATTTGCTTTCCATTAAATACGCTATTCCTCCCTTGCCTGACTGGCTATTCACCCGAATGACCGAATCGTAATTCCGGCCCAGATCTGACGGATCGATGGGGAGGTATGGAACATTCCACGGATCGCCTGCCTTTTGAGCCGCGAATCCCTTCTTGATGGCATCCTGATGAGAGCCGGAGAAGGCCGTGAAAACAAGGTCACCCACATACGGATGACGCGGATGAATCGGCAGCTGATTACAGTCTTCGACTGTGCGGCCGATGGCATTGATGTCGGAAAAGTCGAGCCCCGGCTGGATGCCTTGGGTGTACATGTTGAGGGCAATCGTAACGAGATCGACGTTGCCCGTACGTTCACCGTTACCAAACAAGCAACCTTCGAGGCGCTCCGCCCCTGCCATCAAGCCTAATTCTGCAGACGCGACCGCAGTGCCGCGATCATTGTGGGGATGCAAGCTGAGAATGATGCTATCGCGACGTTCGAGATGCCGGTGCATCCATTCGATTTGATCCGCGTAGACGTTGGGCGTCGCGACTTCCACTGTCGTCGGCAAGTTAAGGATTACCTTACGCTCCGGAGTGGCGTTCCAGGCAGCGGTGACTGCATTGCAGACTTTCAATGAGAACTCTAATTCAGTGGCAGTAAATGTTTCAGGGCTGTACTCAAGCACCACCTCCGTTTCCGGCATATCGGCAGACAATTCCTTGACGAGGGTGACAGCATTGACGGCCATGGCTTTAACCTCGTCTTTGCTCATGCCAAAAACAACATCCCTGAAGGGCTGGGAGGTCGCGTTATAAACGTGCACGATAACCCGCCGCGCGTCCTTGATGGACTCCATGGTGCGGCGAATAAGATGCGCACGCGCCTGAGTGAGCACTTCAATCGTCACATCCTCTGGAATGTGTTTTTCCTCGATCAGGGTACGAACAAAATTAAAGTCGGTTTGCGATGCCGAAGGGAAAGCCACCTCGATTTCCTTGAAACCGATCTGGCAGAGCATCTTGAACATGCGCATCTTCTTCTCACCATCCATCGGCTCAAACAACGACTGATTGCCATCACGCAAGTCAGTACTCATCCAGATGGGTGGTGTGGTGATGACCTTGTTTGGCCATTCACGATCCCGCAGCGCTACCGGGGTAAACGGACGATATTTTTTAGATGGGTCCTGCAGCATGAGAAGCTCCAGATGAAAATCAATAGGAGCAATTTTAAATGCTTCCCTGAAAATATTATTGCGAACTCAGGATGAGTCTTGCATGATATTGAAATATTATTTCTATATTTAATAAATTATTGAATTAATATTGCTTACTATTAGTTAATAGAGAAATCCATATGGAAATCGATCGATACGACAGAATGATTTTGGAGGCATTGCAGAGTGATGGCCGAATGAGCAATCAGGATCTGTCCGACCATATCGGGCTTTCACCCGCACCTTGCCTGCGCCGAGTACGCGCGCTGGAAGAAGAAGGGTATATCACCGGTTACAAAGCGGTCCTGGATGCAAAGAAACTCGGACTATCGCTCTTGGCGCTGATCGGTATTTCGATGGATCAGCACACTCCAGAACGCTTCGCAAACTTCGAGGCCACCATTGCCAAAATCCCCGAGGTGCTGGAATGCTTGCTCATTACCGGGCAGCAGTCCGACTACCAGCTTAAGGTAGTCGTAAAAGACATGGATGCCTATCAAGAATTACTTCTAAATCAGATCACGCGTATTGCAGGTGTGACAGGGGTCCATACCAGCTTTGTTCTCAGAAGAGTGATCGACAATCCGTCCTTGCCCCTTTCGAAAGCATGAGTATGCTCAGGGCCTTTTGCATAACCTCGCTCATCTCTTGCGAGCTGGTAAATCACTTTGAAGAAAACCGTCTTCTGTAATCGGAAGGCGATACTGACAAGTTGCGCTGGAAGGTAATACGCATATGTTCCTCATCGCCGAATCCACAGCGCCGTGCTATTTCCGAGATGCTGTGGGGAGAGTCTTCCAATAATCTCCTTGCGGCTTCCAGCCTGAATATTTCAACCGCCTTGGCTGGAGTTCTGCCTGTCTTCTGCTTGTATACGCGCGCAAAGTTACGTGGGCTCATATTGCATCGCCGGGACAATATATCGATAGTCAGATCGGCTCCAAGATTATTAACAATCCAGAGATGAAGCTGCTCGAACGACGCGTCGGCTGATTGGGATTGAAGTAATTCGCTGAACTGGGACTGCCCTCCGGGGCGCTTCATATACACGACCAGCTCACGCGCGACTTGCATCGCAATATGGCGCCCACAATCCTCCTCTATGAGAGCCAGAGCCAAATCAATACCGGCAGTGACTCCAGCCGACGTCCAGATCGACTCTTGCCGTACAAAGATGGCATCGCGGTCCAACTGGATAGTAGGGTGGCGCTCCTTTAGCATATCCATCATCGCCCAATGTGTTGCCGCCCTTTTGCCCTCAAGCAATCCCGCTTGAGCCAAAAGGAACGCCCCGCTACAGACAGAGGCTATGCGCCGGGTCTTACCCGATTTCTGATATAGCCATTCGGCTAAAGGAGTAGAGTTCTCAAGTACTTGGATGATATGCGGAGAGCCGGGGACTACAATCGTATCTATGTCTGCATCAATAAAATCAGCGAGTGGACGGGTTTCTAAAACGACGCCTTCTGCACTCGCAACCAAACCGCCATCCAGACTGACCGTATGCCGGTCATACTCGGCAAGGCCTTGTCCTACCATATATCTTGAGGCTGCCCAGAATACAGTCTGGGCTCCCGTTAAATCCAGCAATCCCATCTCGGGAAAAGCAACAAACAGGATCAGCTTTTCATGTTTCTGGGAATATGGCGGATATTTAGGGATATATGTCATTTCCGCCAAATTCTTTCATCAATAAAATGCTTGGTCAATAACCGCAGTCAAGGAGAATGAAATGAAAATCGTGGTGATAGGCGGCACAGGCTTGATTGGAAAGAAGGTTGTCAGGAATTTAAGGCAGATAGGGCATGATGTATTACCCGCATCCCCGAATACCGGAGTGAATACGATCACCGGTGAAGGTCTGACTGAAGCTATCACAGGCGCGGATATCGTGATCGATGTAGCCAATTCACCCTCTTTCGAAGATGCTGCCGTGATGCAATTTTTCGAGACCGCGGGACATAATATTGCCGCAGCCGAGCAAGTCGCTAACGTTAAACACCATATTGCCCTGTCCGTGGTGGGTACCGAAAATCTGCAGGAAAGCGGGTATTTCCGGGCAAAGCTGGTTCAAGAAAACCTTATTAAACGTTCCGGAATCCCTTATACCATCGTTCGCGCCACACAATTTTTCGAGTTTCTAAACAGCATTGCGGACTCTGCGACTTCGGGAGACCAGGCAAGGCTGACTTCAGCATTATTCCAACCCATGGCAGCAGAGGATGTTGCTTCCCTCTTATCCAGGTTTTCGCTGGAAACTCCCAGAAACCGCACTATCGACATTGCCGGCCCGGAAAAGCTGCCTCTCCACGACGCAGTACAGGCCGCATTGAAAGCAAAGAAAGATCCCCGGAAGGTGATTCAGGACGATAAAGCGCCCTACTTTGGCATGGTAATAAGCGACCGGTCTTTGACACCGCAAGGTGAAGCCACGCTGGGACAAACAACATTAAAAGATTGGCTGGCATTGCAATGAATCAATTCAGGACGCCTGCAGGACGATCCATTCTTGCAATGGTAGCGGCGAACAGCATTTTCCTTACACTGAATGGTTTGTTCATGATTGCCGACCCCAAAACATGGTATGAAATGGTACCTGGTGTCATCAATACCGGATTCTATAACCAGCACTTCATCCGTGATATTGGCATCGTTCAGCTTCTGCTGGGTATTGCCTTTGTGGCTGGCTGTTTCCGACCTCGGGAGCGTCTGGTACTTTGGGGAGCCGCAACCATTTGGCTAATCGCTCACGCTATTTTTCACCTGTGGGAGGTGGCAGTAGGCATTTGCGGCCCATCAACATTGTTGCGGGATTTTCCAGCTGTAACACTTCCTGCAATCATAGGACTTGTTGCGATCACCTTTCTTCGGATCAACAACCAAGCAGGACATCAACAACCCGACGGTTGAGCGTTAAGTGGTCTGATGAACACGAAAAAGGGCCAGTTTCCTCGCGGAACTGGCCCTTTTCTCTATCTGGTGCGCTCGAAACGAATACGGCATGTCTCGGTCTAGCTCTTGGCCTGTTTTAGTAACTCAAGCTGCGTTAATAATGCTCGCAGAGCCTGCAGGATTATCCAGAAAGGAAAAATGTCCGGTGTTCTTTAGAGTAGCGAAGCGTACGTGTTTGGGTAATCTACGTCGATTTTGTTCAAATGCATAAGAAGGTGACCAATCCTTGTCCCCGTAGATTACCTGGGTGGGAATTGAATCCGGAATTTTGGGATATTCCTTATCGGCAATTTGTGGCCAGCTAGAGGCTTCTTTCATTAGTGATTTCATCACAAAAGGAAACCTTTCATCCTGACTAGGCACGGTAAGCAATTTTTCGACAAACTCATCGGACAGATTCTTGTTGTTTGCGAATCCGGCCTGCAATATCAATCGGAACAATGCCGGAAACTCAAGTTTGAAAGGTTGTTCAGTGTATCGTCCGACATAGGAAACGACGCTGCCTATGGGCCCACCGATAAGAGAGCCCATGCTGTCGTGGGGATTGAATGCGATTACCTTGGAAACGCGTTGCGGCATGCGTGCGGCCAGACATAGCGCAATGGTCCCGCCGATCGATTCTCCCACCAGGGTTATTTCTTTCAGATCAAGCTTCTCTACCAGAGCGGCGATCGTCTCGACGAAGAGCGTCGCGTTGTAAGGCTGGGTCAATTCTTTCGATGAACGGCCATAGCCGGGCAGATCGGGAACGATGATCCGGTAATGATCTGCCAATAGCGGCGCGATGCGCTCGGTATACTCGATTTGAGTACGCAGTGTATGCAGTAGCAGCATTGTGCGTTCGCCTCGCCCTGTTTCCCAATAACATATGTCCCGATCATTAACCCGAATATTCGAATATGCGTTCACCTTGATGCTCCTTTAAGAATTGTTTTCTTAAAGGCAAAAACTCCAGCTCCTCATCGAGGAACCGAAGTTATTGCCCTCATCTTGCTTCATGCTCAGGATTTTGTGTAACGGTAGTTTGCCTGAAACTTGCGGGTGAAAAGATCCGATGCTGTCTCAGTCTTCACTGGCTTGCTATCAGATACCGCCGGAGTGATGCGGGGCGTTTTACCGAGCACGGTGCTTGCAAATGCCCCGAGAGATTTATCGACGTCTGGCGTTTCATTTGAGACTGAGGTAGCAGCCGGTTTCCAGTTACCTTGTATTGTCCCGTAAACAAAAGTGTTCCGAGACTGATCAAGATTATTTCCATCGGCCAAAGCGATGCCACTTGCTGCGGTAATCGAAAAAAGCAGACTGTTGATAAGAACTGATTTGATTTTCATGATGTAGACCCTCATTCAAGTTAAGAAAAATGTTCCATTAATTTCCCTGAAACGAAAAACCGCTGGCCCTTCGTCGAGTAATTATGTAACATGGATTACATTATTAGGCCGTGATTTGCTTTTGTCAACATATTTATGTAATCTAGATTAAATTATTTGAAATTGAGGTTTCAAAATGCCCCCAGCAGGTCGTCCAAGAACATTTGATCGCGAGGAAGCGCTAAAGAAAGCCATGCTGGTTTTCTGGGAGAAAGGCTTCGAAGGCACCACCATGGCTGACTTGATCGCCGCCATTGGAATGAAAGCTCCCAGCGTGTATGCAGCCTTTGGAAACAAAGACACCTTGTTCAGAGAGGTGGTAGAGCTTTATAAGAATAAAGTCGAGCAAGGGCCTCTTAAAGCCCTCAACGAAACAACTTCAATCTTGAATGCTCTTGAAAATTCCCTGAATGAAAGTGTCAAGATGGTTTCAGGGCCCGAGGCATCCAGCTGCTTGATTATGGCGGGTGCGATCAACTGCGCACCGGAACATCAGGAACATGTTCAACACCTCAGGAATCTGAGGGCTATGTACAAGGAAACACTGAAGAAGAGATTCATGCGGGCAATAAAAGATGGTCAGTTAATTGAAGGTGCTGAGCCTGATGCATTGGCCGAGTTCTATTTTGGTTTCATACATGGCCTGGCATTGCGGGCAAAGGATGGATCCACAAAAAGGGAACTCCACTCCTCATGCAAATTTGCATTGGAGGCACTCAGGTCGGTGTTACGCGACTCCAATGTTCAGCATTAGTGTTTCCTTTTAATTTAGGAATTACGGGCTGACCTTGCGGCCAGCCCTGGCAAGTTTAAACGCGCAGCCTATGCAAATCCCGGGTTGCTCAGGATAAGCCGGGAATTCACTCACGAGCACGCTACAGCGTAGGCTCAGACTGCCTCTGCTAACTTGCAATTTGTTCGGCTGCGGCCTCTTTGATTCCAGCTGCCGCTTGGGCGGCAAGACCGTTGGCTGCTGCTTGTGAATCTTGAAATTCCTCAAGCGCATGGACTTTGCCCCAGCGCAGGGTAAACACGTGAAGACCACGATTAACGTACGCATCGCCATTCAAGAGCGTGCCGGTACCGTCCCACTCGACAAACACAGTTGTATTCCAGGGCAATCCCTTCACCCAGATGTTGTTGACCTTGATTTTGAGATTGGGCAGGACACGGCCGAGACGCTCAAACCAGCGGCGCAGGGCTTCTTTGCTGTGGCGCTCACCACCCAGTGCGTGAACGCCCGAAACGCGGTGATGAACATGCGGCGCGACTGCATTCACTGCCTCGTCCCAACGATGGTTGTTGACGTCGTCGAAAGTCTGACGGATTTTGCTCTTAACAATGGTGCTGTATATCATTATCAAGTCCTCCAATTATGTGAAAGGATGGCCAATCGCGGGTGCCAAGCCTAAGCTTTTGACTGGCTCTGAATCTACGGCAGTGCTCTGTATCTGAATCATGCCTTTCATGGTTGCGTTAATGCAGCTCTAGTTTTCAGCGGGTACCGCTGTTGTTAGGGCGTTTGAAGATTGTGAAATCCCATTGCTCCCTTCCCAGCCACCACCGAGAGCCTTGAATGCTGCAACAGCCGAACGGGCAGATTCGATTTGCGCTTGGACTTTTGCATCGGATGTTCGCAACAGATTTTCATCTGCGTGCAATACCTCGATCAGGCTGACTACGCCCTTTTGATATGCGGCAAAAGAGGAATCCCGCGCCTGGGAAAGCGATTGCTCGCCTTGCAACAAGATAATTGCCTGCTCTTCACGTTTAACCAAAGCAGATATGGAGTTCTCCACATCCTCGGTCGCCCGAAGTGCCGCCTGGCGATAGGCAGCCAGGGCCTCGGCCTCCTGACCTTTTGCCAGATCGATCTGCGCGTTGATGCGCGAAAAATCGAATAGACGCCAACGCAGGCCAAGTACTCCCGCTGCTTGATTCGCCCCGGCGCTGAGAAGATTTCCTCCCGAGATGGCTGATGCACTGCCGAGCAACACACTAAGTGCAAGTTTTGGATAGTATTCGGCCGTTGCCGCACCAATTTTTGCATTGGCTGCCGCCAACCGGCGCTCCGCCACGATCAGATCAGGTCTGCGTCGCAGCAAGTCCGCAGGGGATCCCGCCGAAGATATTTGTGGAGCTACAGGTATTGGGCCGGCTTTGCCAAATTCAGCTCTATAGGTACCAGGCGCAACCCCAAGCATCACATCCAGGGCATTCATGGCGGAATCTAGGCCGGCTTCAAGCATTGGAATGGTCGCTTTAACCTGAGCGACCGCACCCTCGGCCTGTTGCACCTGAAGCCTGGGGGCGAGGCCTTTGGAATACAGCATGTTCACCTTCGAGAGAAGTTGCTGCTGCGTTTCGAGTTGCTGCCTGGCGACACCGAGTCGAGCCTGCAATCCACGGATAGTGATGTAAAGATCTGCCGTTTGTGCTGCAACCGCGAGGCGAGTTGCGGTTCCTCCTGCCTGGGCCGCCTGGTATTCCGCCACCGCAGCCTCTTGCCCGCGGCGCAATCCACCGAATATATCCAGCTCCCAAGCCGCAGTCAGGTTTGCCTCGTAAAGACTCCCATCCCTATCATAGCCGGGAACAGCGTTAAGCAGTTGTCCTATGGGAGTTTCAAGCGATTGATGGTTTTTAGCGGCTTGCGCACTCACGTTGCCTGAAGGAAGTAACGCGGCACGCGCCGACCCGAGGCCAGAGCGTGCTTGTGCAATGCGCGCTGAAGCCTGGGCCATATCCAGGTTTTGATCCAGTGCCAATAGCACGAAGCGACTTAACTGCGGATCGCCGAACCCCTCCCACCAGGCAGCAAGATTCGCGTTTGATATAGCGCTGCGCTGTTCAAGCTGAGTCTGGCCAAGATAACGCTCCGGGAGCGATACATTCGGCTTCTTGTAGTCAGGGCCGACTGCGCAGCCGGCCATAAGACTGGCGCCTAACAAAAGAGCAAGAGGGCGGCAAGAGAACATAGCGATCCTTGAACTTTATAGAGTTGAATGGTGACTATATTACAATATGGTCACTGTTTGTCAATCTATTCAAGTCGAGGTAAGCTAATTAAATGAACGAAAAAACCCAACCCATCCCGAGAGGTCCTTCCGACCATAATGTCCGAACACAGATTGTGGAAGCAGCGGCTGAGCATTTCAGCCGCTACGGCTACGAAAAAACAACCGTTTCCGATCTGGCCAAGGCCATTGGTTTTTCCAAGGCTTACATCTATAAATTCTTCGACTCAAAGCAGGCCATTGGTGAGGTGATTTGCACCAATTGCCTGAATGCCATTCTGGAAGCCATCAATGAGGCCATGCTTGACGCCCCCACCGCTTCCGAACGGTTCCGGCGCATGTTTAAAGCGGCGGTAGAGGCAAGCGTGCATCTATTTTTTCATGACCGAAAACTCTATGACATCGCGGCGTCCGCTGCCGGCGAGCAATGGCAGGCCGTTGCCGCCTATCAGGATCAAGTCATGAAAATCATCCTGCAGATTCTGCGCGAAGGACGCGAAGCGGGCGAGTTCGAGCGGAAGACGCCAATAGACGAAACCACAAATGCCATCTATTTGGTCATGCGGCCCTACATGAATCCTTTGCTGCTGCAACACAATCTCAGCCTTGCCGATGAAGTTCCCGTCATCCTTTCAGGTTTGGTGCTGCGAAGTTTAGCTCCATAATTTTATGTGACTATTGACTAATTTGGTCACTAGAAGGAAAATGCGGTTCCTATCTTTTGGAGGGGAACCCAAATGCTTCGCCGTAAACTTGCTTCAGCCACCGTTATTGGCTTATTGCCGCTGGCACTGATTGCGTGCAGTAATAAAACGCCGCCCGACCCTCGCACACAAACTCCGTTGGTTAAAACGGGAAGCGTTCAAGCTGCTTCTGATTTATCACGCTCCTTCACGGGAACCGTCGCCGCTCGAGTTCAAAGCGATCTGGGATTTCGTGTCCCAGGCAAGGTTCTCGAACGCTTGGTCGACGCAGGCCAAATCGTTAAACGTGGTCAGCCGCTCATGCGCATCGACCCCATCGATCTGCAATTGGCGGCACATGCACAGCATGAGGCCGTAATGGCCGCAAAGGCCCGTGCCGATCAAGCAGTGGAAGAGGAAATCAGGCATCGTGATCTGGTAGCAGTTGGGGCTGTATCCGCCTCGGCTTATGATCAAATCAAAGCGGCGGCTGAAACAGCCTCTGCGCAACTCAAAGCGGCGGAAGCGGAAGCAGATGTGGCAAAGAACGCATCCAGCTATGCGGTCTTATTCGCTGATGCCGACGGCGTTGTAGTAGATACCCTGGTTGAACCGGGACAAGTCGTCAACGCAGGCCAGACCGTCGTGCGCATCGCACATTCAGGGAAGCGCGAAGCTGTCGTATACCTGCCGGAAACCTTGCGTCCCTCGTTAGGCTCCCTTGCTCAGGCGAAACTCTATGGCAAGGATAATTTGGCCGTACCGGCGAAACTCAGGCAGCTTTCCGGATCGGCAGACGGTGTGTCACGTACGTTTGAAGCGAGGTATGTACTGGATGACGCATTAGCCAATGCCCCCCTCGGTGCAACTGTCACCATTCAGATCAAGGAAAACCACGCTTCGGAGCAATCCGGCCTGGAAGTGCCTATAGGAGCCATTTTCGATTCGGGAAAAGGTCCGGGTGTGTGGGCGCTCGAAGGGCAACCGCTACACGTAACCTGGCGTCCCGTAAAAATCCTGAGCCTGGGTGACGATACCGCCCGTGTAGAAGGGAATCTCAAGGCAAATGACCAAATCGTCATGCTGGGTGCCCATCTTCTTCGCGCAGGAGAAAAAGTCAGGATTGCCACTAGCGAAGCGGCCATATCAGGGTCGAACCATGGGGAAGCAAAATGAGCTCCTTTAATCTTTCGGCGCTTGCCGTCCGCGAGCGGGCGATCACCTTATTCCTGATTATTTTGATAACGGTTGCAGGCACCATCGCCTTTTTCAAGATGGGCAGGGCCGAAGATCCTCCCTTCACGGTAAAGATCATGACTGTGGTCACTGCCTGGCCGGGAGCGACGGCGCAGGAAATGCAGGATCAGGTCGCGGAGAAAATCGAAAAGCGCATGCAGGAGTTGCGCTGGTATGACCGCACGGAAACTTACACCCGGCCCGGCCTGGCTTTTACCAAGGTGACCCTGCTCGACAGTACGCCTCCATCCGCAGTTAAAGAGGAGTTCTACCAGGCGCGAAAGAAAATAAGCGACGAATCGCTAAATCTTCCAGCCGGGGTCATCGGCCCCTTTGTGAATGACGAATATGCAGACGTAACCTTTGCCCTGTTTGCCTTGACGGCGACAGGAGAGCCGCAGCGGCTGCTGGTGCGCGATGCTGAAAAATTGCGTCAGCGCCTGCTGCATGTGGCTGGCGTCAAGAAAGTGAACATCATCGGCGAGCAACCCGAGCGCATCTATGTGGCTTTTTCCCATGATCGCCTGGCGACCCTGGGGATATCGCCGCAGCAAATTTTTTCAGCGCTGCATACGCAAAATGTCTTGACGCCCGCAGGTTCGATCGATACCAAAGGGACTCAAGTATTTATCCGGATTGAAGGTGCTTTTGACCAGCTACAGAAAATCCGCGATACACCGGTATCTGCCCAAGGCCGGATACTGAAGCTATCGGACGTGGCCACGGTAGAGCGTGGTTATGAAGACCCATCAACCTTTCTCGTCCGCAACAATGGCAAACCCGCGATCCTGCTGGGTATCGTCATGCGCGAGGGATGGAACGGCCTCGATCTGGGGCGGGCATTGGATGCGGAAGTCACATCAATCAGCGCCGAAATGCCGTTGGGCATGAGTTTGAGCAAAGTGACCGACCAGGCTGTGAATATCGATATTTCGGTCGATGAGTTCATGGTCAAGTTCTTCGTGGCTCTGCTCGTGGTCATGCTGGTGAGTTTCTTGAGCATGGGCTGGCGCGTGGGGCTGGTAGTTGCGGCTGCAGTGCCCTTGACGCTGGCTGCTGTATTTATCGTCATGGCAGCTACTGGCAAGAATTTCGACCGGATCACATTGGGATCGCTGATTCTGGCGCTTGGCCTGCTGGTGGACGACGCCATCATCGCGATCGAAACGATGGTAGTAAAAATGGAGGAAGGTTATAGCCGTATTGCCGCTTCCGCCTATGCGTGGAGCCATACCGCAGCCCCGATGTTGTCAGGCACCCTGGTCACCGCCATTGGTTTTATGCCCAATGGTTTTGCCCAATCCACCGCCGGCGAATACACCAGCAATATGTTCTGGGTCGTGGGTACGGCCCTGATTGCATCCTGGATCGTCGCCGTGGTTTTCACGCCCTATCTAGGCGTCAAGATGCTGCCGGAGCTGGAGAAGATAGAAGGCGGTTACAAAGCGATCTATAGCACCCCGAATTACAACCGCTTTCGCTCGCTATTGGGGCGCGTCATTCGTTATAAGTGGATCGTTACGGCCATCGTTATAGGCGCTTTTGTCCTGGCCATTCTCGGCATGGGTGTAGTGAAGAAGCAGTTTTTCCCCACCTCCGACCGTCCTGAGGTGCTGGTCGAGATTCAAATGCCTTATGGAACCTCGATCGAGCAGACCAGTGGCGCCACGGCCAAGGTTGAAGCATGGCTGGCGAAACAGAAGGAAGCGAAAATCGTAACGTCCTATATCGGTCAGGGCGCCCCACGCTTCTACCTGGCCATGTCGCCCGAACTACCTGATCCGTCCTTCGCGAAGCTCGTGGTGCGGACGGAGAATCAAGAGGAACGCGAGATTCTGAAGCTGAGGCTGCGTCAGGCCATCGCGGACGGATTGGCTCCGGAGGCCAGCGTACGTGTCACACAACTGGTATTCGGGCCCTATTCCCCATACCCCGTCGCTTTCCGCGTTACCGGGCCAGACCCTGAAAAATTGCGCTCCATTGCAGCCGATGTCGGGCAAGTCATGAACGCAAGCCCAATGATGCGAACCGTCAATGCCGATTGGGGCGAACGTGTGCCGGCCCTGCACTTCACTCTGCAGCAGGACCGGCTTCAGGCTGTCGGGCTGACTTCCAACAGCGTCGCACAGCAGCTTCAGTTTCTGCTGAGCGGCGTGCCCGTCACCGAAGTTCGTGAGGATATCCGCTCGGTACAGGTTGTTGGTCGGGCAGCAGAAAACATGCGCCTGGATCCGGAGAAAATATCCGGCTTCACATTGATCGGCTCGGCAGAACAACGCGTCCCGTTGTCGCAGATAGGGGTGGTTGATGTCCGTATGGAAGAGCCGATTCTGCGCCGGCGCGACCGTACCCCGACAATTACGGTACGCGGTGACATTGCCGAAGATTTGCAGCCGCCGGATGTATCTACCGCCATCATGGCGAAACTGCAGCCCGTGATCGACAAGCTTCCAGCCGGCTATCGCATCGAAGAGGCGGGCTCCATCGAAGAATCAGGCAAGGCGACCAAGGCACTGCTGCCCCTGTTCCCGATCATGATTGCGGTGACCTTGCTGATCCTCATCCTCCAGGTGCGCTCGATCGCGGCCATGGTCATGGTATTTGCCACCAGTCCGCTGGGGCTGATCGGCGTCGTGCCGACACTGATATTGTTCCAGCAACCTTTTGGCATCAATGCACTGGTAGGCCTGATCGCCTTGTCGGGGATCCTGATGCGCAACACCCTGATCCTGATTGGGCAAATCGAGCATAACCTGGAGGAAGGACTGCAGCCTTTTGACGCAGTAGTCGAAGCCACCGTCCAACGAGCCCGGCCGGTTATCCTCACTGCCCTGGCTGCGATCCTGGCGTTTATTCCGCTCACCCATTCAGTATTCTGGGGAACGTTGGCATATACCCTGATTGGCGGCACTCTTATCGGTACGGTACTCACTCTTGCGTTCCTACCGGCCATGTACGCCATTTGGTTCAAAATCAGGCTCCCGAATACTGGCGACAGTATCGCAATTGCTTCAGGAACCACTCCTTGATTTACAGATAGCTAACCGCCACCCTGTACTTCGGGCACCCCTATCAAAGGGGTGTTCGAACAAGGCAGGTGATGAGACCTCTTCGGCTTCATGCCTATCTCTACCGAGATTCCAGTAATTTTGTGAATGGCTTGGAGTTCATGTTTTCTATGAATTTTGCACAGTCTGATGATTGCACTTAAATTCGGACTTGAGCCTGAGTGACAAGTGTACAAATGCTTTTCAATAGCACAAATGAAAAAGGCCACATTGCTGTGGCCTCTATGAATTTGGCGCGCCCGAAGAGATTCGAACTCCTGACCCCTTGGTTCGTAGCCAAGTACTCTATCCAGCTGAGCTACGGGCGCGTAAATTGCAATCGACATTGCGTCGAAGAGGCGTGCATTATACCGAATTCTCCTCGACGCGCAAGCCGGCCCCTCGCTAATTTCGCCTATCCTCTTTCGCGCGAGCAGTTCCGAAGGCGGACAGACGTTATAATCGCCGGATGAAATTGCTCGCCCTCGATACCTCCACCGAATATCTTTCGCTGTGCCTGTGGCAGGACGGCGCCATGCTGTCGCGCGACTTGCTGGCGGGGCAGAAGCATTCGCAGCTTATTTTGCCGATGCTGGGCGAAATGCTGGCCGAAGCGGGATTGACTTTGCCGGAACTCGACGGCATCGCCTTCGGTGCGGGGCCGGGTTCGTTTACCGGGCTGCGCATCGGGTGCGGCGTGGCGCAGGGGTTGGCCTTCGGCGCAAATCTGCCGGTGGTCGGCGTGAGCACTTTGCTCGCGCTGGCGCAGCAGACGGACGCAGAGCGCGTGATCGCGTGCCTGGATGCGCGCATGGGCGAGGTTTATCACGCGGCTTATGTTCGCCACGGGTCGGGGTGGCAGATCGCATGCGAACCCGGTCTTTACAAGCCGCAGGATGTGCCTTCCATCGAGGGCGGCGCGTGGTTTGGCATTGGCAGCGGCTGGGCGGCTTACGGCGATATTCTGAATGCGTGTTATGCCGGGCAGGTCGATAAGTGTAATGGTCAGGCTTTCCCGCATGCACGCGATATCGCCGCGCTGGCCGCCAACGAATTTGCCGCCGGCAAGGCCCTGCCTGCCGCCGAAGCGGCGCCGATTTACATCCGCAACAAGGTTGCGCTGACGATGGCGGAACGATGAACGCAGTGGTCAAGCCATCCAACGGGTTTCGCCCGATGCAGTTCGAGGATCTCGACCGCGTCATGGAAATCGAACCCCGGATTTATTCGCATCCGTGGTCGCGCGGCAATTTCGCCGACTCGCTGCATGCCGGTTATAGCTGCTGGGTGTATGAATTCGACGGCGAAGTCGTCGGCTATGCAGTGATGATGTCGGTGCTGGATGAAGCGCACTTGCTCAATATAAGCATCGCGGGCGATTATCAAGGCCGCGGCATGGGCCGTGCGCTGCTGGAGCATGTGATCGAAACCGCCCGACGCCATGGGGCGCAAATGATGTTCCTCGAAGTCAGGCCTTCCAACACAAATGCCATCGCATTGTACGAGAGCATGGGATTCAATGAATTCTCGATCCGCAAGGGTTATTACCCGGCACATAATGGCCGGGAAGACGCGATACTGATGGGGCTGGCGTTATGAGTTTGCCGCGCGAAGAGATATTGAAAGAATTGGAATTGCTGCCGGTTTGGCGGCCGAGGGTTAGCGAGATTCAGCCGGATAACCAGGCGGATATCGCAGCTCCGGCTTTGGCAGCCGAGGCTGATGCAGGCGGGGACGCCTGCGCTCCGATAGCGCCGCCCCTTGTGACGCAGGCGCCCTCGCCTGCAAGCCCAGTTGCCAAAAAACAGGAAACTCCCGTTCCCGCCGATAACCCGCTGATCCAGGGCGTACATAATCGCGACTATCTTCCTCACCTCAAGGCTGAAGGCGGTATTTACTTCATCACTTTCCGCCTTGACGACAGTCTGCCCGCCGATGTGCTTGAACAGCTGGATGTGCTGCCGGAGCAGGAACGCAGCCGCGCCATTGAGAGATCGCTGGACCAAGGGCATGGCGAATGCCTGCTCGCCAATCCGGAGTTGGCCGGAATCGTACGCGCCGCCTTGCTGCGCGGCGCGGATACGCGCTACCGCCTGCATGCCTGGAGCGTGATGCCCAACCACGTGCACCTGGTAATCGAGCCATTGGCCGAGCACGCGCTGAACGATATCCTGCAAGACATCAAATCGTTCACCGCACACGAGATCAATGCTGCCACTGGGCGAACGGGTACATTCTGGCAGCGCGAAAGTTTCGACCGCCTGATACGCGACGATGACGAATTCGATCGTTACTGCGCTTACGTGCGACAGAATCCGGTGAAAGCACGACTTGCGACATCCCCGGAGCTGTATGCGTTTTGCGATGCTTTTAATCCGGTTGATGCAGGCGGGGACGCCTGCGCTACGACAACGCCGCCTCCTATAGTGCAGGCGCCCTCGCCTGCATCAATGGACGTATCCGCACTCACCAAAGCCAACATCGCGGAGATGGATTGGGAAGCATTGGACGCCGCCATCAAGGCATGCGAAGCCTGTTCGTTGGCAAAAACTCGCACCCAGACCGTGACCGGCGTGGGCGACCGCAATGCCGAGTGGTTGTTCGTCGGCGAGGCACCAGGCGCAGAAGAAGATCGGCGCGGCGAGCCTTTTGTCGGTCAGGCGGGTAAACTTTTGGACAACATGCTGGCGGCCATCGATCTGAAGCGCGGCGAAAACGTCTATATCGCCAACGTGCTCAAGTGCCGTCCGCCGGAAAACCGCGATCCGCACGGCGAGGAAGTCGTCAAATGCGATCCTTTCCTCAAACGCCAGGTCGAACTGATCAAGCCCAAGCTGATCGTAGCAATGGGGCGTTTCGCGGCGCAATCGCTGCTGAATACCGATAGTTCGATAGGCGCACTGCGCGGCAAGCTGCATGATTACAATGGCGTGCCGGTAATCGTGACTTATCACCCGGCCTACCTGTTGCGCAACCTGCCGGACAAGGCCAAGGCCTGGGAAGACCTGTGCTACGCCCGCCGCACGATGCAGGACTTGCAAACACAACAGGCGGCCATATCTTGATAACAACCGCCTTCATAAGGAGATAACAACATGCGTAAATGGCTGACCGCTTTCATTGTTTTTGCGACGCTGGCGCTTTCCGGCTGTGGCTACAACACCCTGCAATCGACGGACGAGCAGATCAACGCCGCATGGTCCGAAGTACTGAACCAATACCAGCGTCGCGCCGACCTCGTACCCAACCTGGTCAACGTGGTGAAGGGCTACGCCTCGCATGAGAAGGAAGTCCTCGAAACCGTCACCAACGCCCGCGCAAAAGTCGGCAGCATCCAGGCGACGCCGGAACTGGTGAATGACGAGCAGGCCTTCGCGAAATTCCAGGCCGCGCAGGGCGAACTGACCTCCGCCCTCTCCCGCTTGCTGGTCGTTGCGGAAAACTATCCGCAACTCAAGGCCGACGCCGGCTTCCGCGATTTGCAGGCACAACTGGAAGGCACGGAAAACCGCATCGCCGTGGCGCGCAACCGCTACATCAAGGCAGTGCAGGAATACAACGTGACGGTGCGCTCCTTCCCGACCAATCTCACCGCAATGCTGTTCGGCATGAAGACCAAGCCGAATTTCACCGTTGAAAACGAGAAGGCCATCGCGACCCCGCCCAAGGTCGAGTTCTAAGTGACCGGATATGTAGCGCAGGCGTCCCCGCCTGCACCGCACCCACTGCAGGCGGGGACGCCTGCGCTACAAAAGCTGGCCCGCTGGCTGGCGATGGTGATGCTGCTTCTGCTGACTGGCATGGCGGCGGCCGATGAGGTTGCCATCCCGCCGCTCACGGCACGCGTTACCGACCTCACCGGCACGCTAACGCCGGAGCAGAAATCCTCACTGGAAGCCCGCCTTGCCGCCTTCGAGCAGCAGAAAGGCAGCCAGATCGCCGTGCTGCTCGTACCCACCACCCGACCGGAAGCCATCGAGCAATACGGCATCCGCGTTGCGGAAAACTGGAAGCTGGGCCGCAAGGGAATCGACGATGGCCTGCTGGTATTGATGGCGACGCAGGACCGCGAAGTCCGCATCGAGGTCGGCTACGGCCTGGAAGGCGTGGTGCCGGATGTGATCGCCAAGCGCGTGATCGAGGAAATCATGATCCCGCGCTTCCGCGAAGGCGATATTGCCGGCGGCATCAATGCCGGGGTGGAACGCCTGATCGGGCTGGTGGAAGGCGAACCCCTGCCGCCGCCCAAGCAGCAAACCGCCAGCGGCGGCGCGTTCGATAAATATTTCCCCATGGTGTTCATCGCCGCCATCGTGATCGGCGGCCTGATGCGCGCCATTTTCGGCAAGGTGCTGGGCGGCATGGCAACAGGCGGGATCGTCGGCGGCATCGTCTGGCTGCTGGGCGCCGGCGTTTTCTTCGCGCTGCTTCTGGCCGTCATGGCATTCATCTTTACCCTCGGCGGCGGCCGCGGCTTTCATGGCGGCGGGCTGGGCGGCATGGGTGGAGGGGGCTTCGGCGGTGGCGGAGT
>NZ_LXTQ01000056.1 GCF_001645185.1 Methylobacillus sp. MM3 | reverse complement strand
GCGTGTTACTGCTCCGGGACTTAGCTTCATCGCACCGAGGCAATAGCCGCACTGTCGCATACTCTGGCTACGAGATGGTCATACGGTGTAGCGACGGGAATCCCCGTCGACTGATCAGTCTACTTAACTCCTTTTACAACGCAAATGAAGATGGTGTCGGCTTTAAACCGATACCCAGCTCCACTCAGGATCGTATTCTAAGATTATATTCTTTTGATGAGTATAAGCGTATGATTTCTGAGCCCAATCAAGGGGAGCGTATTTATGGCATACTTTCGTTGATAGGAAAGTTTTTCCGAGATTCGCTACATAATCAAAAGCTCTCAACAGATATCCGGCTATGCTTCAAGTTTAATCTTAAGGACAAAGACGCATGGAG
>NZ_LXTQ01000055.1 GCF_001645185.1 Methylobacillus sp. MM3 | reverse complement strand
GTATTTGGTACGCGCCCGGAAGCCATCAAGATGGCGCCGTTGGTGCATGCGTTGGCAAAAGATCCTTTTTTTGAGGCTAAAGTTTGCGTCACTGCGCAGCATCGGGAGATGCTCGATCAGGTGCTGAAACTCTTTTCCATTGTACCTGACTACGATCTCAACATAATGCAGCCAGGACAGGGCCTGACAGAGATAACCTGTCGGATTCTGGAAGGGCTAAAACCTATTCTTGCCGAGTTCAAACCAGACGTCGCGCTGGTTCACGGCGATACGACGACGACGCTGGCAACCAGCCTGGCGGCGTTTTATCAGCGTATTCCTGTTGGTCACGTTGAGGCTGGTCTGCGCACGGGCGATCTCTATTCGCCGTGGCCGGAAG
>NZ_LXTQ01000054.1 GCF_001645185.1 Methylobacillus sp. MM3 | reverse complement strand
TTCCTACGCTTTCCGGGCTTCCCCAGAGGTTCGGCAGGATCCTTTCCATCTCCTCTGGCATCGCGCTGGTCCAGAAACGCGGCGTCGCGGCCTGGCCAGAGGCCAGTAGCGCCCGCGCCGACAATACGCGCTCCAGCTGCCGGGCGACAGCCGCTCCCGTATCGATCACCGCCATCTCCGCCGGGATCAGCTCGGCCAGCAGGGGTTTGACGAAGGGATAATGAGTACAGCCGAGGATCAGCGTATCGCAGCCCTGTTCGAGGATGGGCGCCAGCAGGCGTTCCAGCAGTGCCCGGGTTTGCGGCCCATAGAGATCGCCGGCTTCGATGCGCTCGACCAGCCCCGGGCAGGGCTGGGTGAAGACCTGTACGTCGCTGGCG
>NZ_LXTQ01000053.1 GCF_001645185.1 Methylobacillus sp. MM3 | reverse complement strand
CTTCACGAACCAGCAGCTCGCCTGCGGCGAAGTCCCACGGGCGCAGACCGATTTCAAAGAAACCGTCAACACGACCCGCAGCGACGTAAGCCAGATCCAGCGCCGCAGAACCGGTACGACGGAAGTCTGCACATTCGTTGAACAGTTTGCCGACGATGTTGATGTAGGTAGTGGCGTACTGTTTTGCTTTGAACGGGAAGCCGGTCGCCAGAATAGTACCGTCGAGATCGCGAGCGGTGCTGCCGCGCAGTCGGTAGCCGTTCAGCTGTGCGCCCTGACCGCGAGTGGCGGTGAACAGTTCGTTACGCATAGGATCGTATACCACAGCAACTTCGGTGCGGCCTTTGATACGAACAGCGATAGATACCGCGAAGTGCGGCAG
>NZ_LXTQ01000052.1 GCF_001645185.1 Methylobacillus sp. MM3 | reverse complement strand
GTCGTAGGCGATGTCGCGCTCGGGAACCAGTTCAACGCCATTCTCGTCCACCAGTGCGGCCAGGCGGACCCGCTTGCAGGCGCGATCCAGGCCCTGCATGCGGCCGAGCTGGAATTCGAAGTGGTTCCACTTCGCCTGGGCGACGTAGTTCAGCTCGTCCTCGGAGGAGTTGAGCGAGCCGGCAGCGACTTCGTGCAGCAGGGGTTTCCAGATGTGGGTGAGGTGGGCGTCGACCAGGGTGACCTGGGCCTTGCCGCGTTTACCCAGGGTGCGGCCGAGACGGGTGGCGAGCTCCAGCCCGCCGGCGCCGCCGCCGACGATCACGATGCGATGGGACATGTGGATATCTCATAGTGGGAATTCCGTGAGGCGGTCGTCGGGAG
>NZ_LXTQ01000051.1 GCF_001645185.1 Methylobacillus sp. MM3 | reverse complement strand
GTATAAATCATGTGCATGACTTTATTTACGGTTTCTTCATGTTCATAACGTGTTTTCATGCCAGGAGTACTATTACCAATTACAATTTCACTACCCTTTACACCAACTTCCAATGTTTCGCCTTGTTTAAATAGCGTGCCTGAAGGTAACAATTCGATTTCAACAGGTACTATCTCATCTTGTGACAACTTTAATTCTGTTTCATGTTTATGCCAAGGTTGCGCGATTGAGGATTTTTCTTGATCTAATTCACGATGTGATACGCGTAACCAACCAGTAGCTACTTGACCATTTTCAATATGATTAAAATCAGGGAAGTTAACTTCATTACCACGACGATCTAACTTTTTAATACCTGCAAATAAATCCATATCATCTGAGTCT
>NZ_LXTQ01000050.1 GCF_001645185.1 Methylobacillus sp. MM3 | reverse complement strand
AATGGCTCAAGATCATCAACGCCAACGGCGGGCAAATCCCCGAGACCTACGGCGTACCGGTGGAAGAGATCGTCGAAGGCATCAAGCACGGCGTGCGCAAGGTCAACATCGACACCGACCTGCGCCTCGCCTCCACCGGCGCGATCCGCCGCTACCTCAATGATCCGGCCAACACCAAGGAATTCGACCCGCGCAAGTTCCTGCTCGCCTCGACCAAGGCGATGGCGGAGATCTGCCAGGCGCGCTTCGAAGCCTTCGGCTCCGCCGGCCAGGCCAGCCGGATCAAGGCGCTCGCCTGCGACAAGATGGCGGAACGCTACAAGAAGGGTGAGTTGGCGGCGATCATCAAGTAACTTTATTGATGGCGGCTTGAAAGGCGGCTCCGGCCGCCTTTTGTTTGAACGGGGCTGCAGGCGCCTTTTGTGGGGAAGCCTTCAAGGTATGCCCTGCACACATTTGTTTTTTACTGAGTAAGTACTTATGGCATTGGAAGCATTATTGTTCGACGTGGATGGCACCTTGGCGGATACCGAGCGCGACGGCCATCGGCCGGCGTTCAACCGGGCGTTTGAAGAGTTCGGGCTGGATTGGCATTGGGATGCCGAGTTGTATGGCAAGTTGCTTGCCGTGACTGGCGGCAAGGAGCGCATCCGTTATTACGTCGATCATTTCCTGCCGGATTACGTCAAACCCGACGATTTCGATGCGCTGGTAACCCAACTGCATCAGGCGAAAACAAAGCATTACACCACTATGCTCGCCGGCGGGGCGATTCCCGTGCGGCCCGGCGTTCGTCGCCTGCTGGACGAAGCGCGCGCGGCCGGGATGCGCCTGGCGGTAGTGACAACCACGACGCCGCAGAATGTGACGGAGCTCTTGAAGCACAGTCTGGCCGAAGATGCCGAATCCTGGTTCGAAGTGATCGCGGCGGGCGATATCGTCCCGGCCAAAAAGCCGGCTGCCGACATTTACCATTGGGCCATGGACGAGATGCGGCTGTCTCCGGAGCAATGTCTGGCGTTTGAGGATTCGCATAACGGCCTGCGCGCGAGTCGCGGCGCCGGTGTGAAAACCGTGGTCACCGTTAACGGTTACACTGCCCACGAACAATTTGAGGATGCACTGGCCGTGCTCAGCGATCTGGGCGAACCGGATGCGCCGTTCGAGGTGCTCCAGGGCAATGCGGCAGGGAAGGCTTACGTGGATCTGGCGCTGTTGCGCCGCTGGTTTAACGAATAATCAGGGCCTGGCCGGCTGCACATAGCCGGCTTCCGATTCGAGCAGGGCTGCGGCTTCGTTCAGGATGAATTCCTTGAATGCGAGCGCCACGCCGGGCAGGCGTTTTTTGCTGCGATGCACCAGATACCAGTGACGCTGGATGGGGAAGGATTCCACATCCAGTACTGCCAGGCGTTTGGCTTCCAGTTCCAGCATCACCGTATTGAGCGACAGGACGCTGACCCCCATCCCGGCTTGTACCGCCTGCTTGATCGATTCGTTTTTGCTCATTTCCGTGCCGGTGGTGAGCTTGATGCCTTTTTCCGCAAAAAATCGTTCCGTCGCGCTGCGCGTGCCAGAGCCCAACTCGCGCGCGATAAAAGTTTCCTGCTGAATCCGCGTCAGAGGAATGCCGTGTTCGGTGACCAGCGAGTGGTCGGGCGGGGCGATGACAACCAGCGGGTTCTCCAGAAATGACGTGAAATCCAACCCAAGCCCGTCGGGCGGACGCCCCATGATGGCGAAATCCATGGAGTTCTGCGCCAGCTCCTGCAACAGCACTTCCCGGTTGCTGACGTTGAGGGTGATCGCCACCTCAGGGAAGCGCTTGCTGAACTGCGCCAGCAGAAACGGCATGAAGTAGCCGGCTGTGCTTGCGACTGAAATTGCCAGCTTGCCGCGCCGCATGCCTTTCATTTCTTCGAATACCGATTCCGCTTCTTCCAGTTGCTGCACGATATTGCGGCTGTAACGGCGCAGTTCCTGCCCGGCTTCGGTCAGGTAAATCTTTTTACCCAATTGTTCGAACAGCGGTATGCCGATCGCTTCTTCCAGTTGCTTGATCTGGATGGAAACAGCCGGCTGAGTCAGGTGGAGCGTCTCCGAGGCGCGCGAATAGCTGAGGTGGTGGGCCACCGCTTCGAAGACTTCCAGTTGGCGTAGTGTCAGGCGCAGCATGTATAAGATAATTTTATACTAATCATAATAACTATTAATTTTTAATTATGTTTTGTGTCGATTATAGTCAATCCACTTTCAATGCACGGTTCTACGATTAGGGGGTAAATGATGGATCAGTCGGCGCGTTATTCGGATCTCAGTCTCAAGGAAGAAGAGCTTATCAAGGGCGGTAAGCACATTTTGGTCGCGTACAAGATGAAGCCCAAGTCCGGCCACGGCTATCTCGAAGCTGCCGCGCACTTTGCCGCCGAATCCTCTACCGGCACCAACGTGGAAGTCTCCACGACCGATGATTTCACCAAGGGCGTCGACGCGCTGGTGTATTACATTGACGAAGCCACGGAAGACATGCGGATCGCTTATCCCTTGGAACTGTTCGACCGCAACATCACCGACGGCCGCATGATGATCGTTTCCTTCCTGACGCTGGCGATCGGCAACAATCAGGGCATGGGCGATATCGAGCATGCCAAGATTATCGACT
This sequence comes from Methylobacillus sp. MM3, assembly GCF_001645185.1. Taxonomy (GTDB): domain Bacteria; phylum Pseudomonadota; class Gammaproteobacteria; order Burkholderiales; family Methylophilaceae; genus MM2. The sequence continues at coordinate 266,570 of NZ_LXTQ01000050.1, read as the reverse complement.
TCTATGTGCCGGAGCGTGCAATTCAGCTGTTCGACGGCCCGTCCAAGGACATCAGCGACATGTGGCGCATCCTCGGCCGTCCGGTCAAGGACGGCGGCTACATCGCTGGCACCATTATCAAGCCCAAGCTGGGTTTGCGCCCCGAGCCGTTTGCTCACGCCGCATATCAATTCTGGCTGGGCGGCGATTTCATCAAGAACGACGAACCGCAAGGCAATCAGACCTTCTGCCCGATGAAGAAGGTCATTCCGCTGGTGGTCGATGCGATGAAGCGCGCGCAGGACGAAACCGGCCAGGCCAAGCTGTTCTCCGCCAACATCACGGCCGACGATCATTATGAAATGTGTGCCCGTGCCGACTATATTCTCGAGCAGTTCGGCCCGGATGCGGACAAGGTTGCATTCCTCGTGGATGGCTATGTCGGCGGCCCCGGCATGATTACCACCGCGCGGCGCCAGTACCCGAATCAGTACCTGCACTACCACCGTGCCGGTCATGGCGCCGTGACCAGTCCCTCCGCCAAGCGCGGCTATACCGCGTTCGTGCTGGCGAAAATGTCGCGTCTGCAAGGCGCTTCCGGCATTCACGTCGGCACCATGGGCTACGGCAAGATGGAAGGCGAGGGCGACGACAGAAACATCGCCTACATGATCGAGCGCGACGAGTGCCAAGGCCCGGTTTATTTCCAGAAGTGGTACGGCATGAAGCCCACTACGCCGATTATTTCCGGCGGCATGAACGCGCTGCGCCTGCCCGGTTTCTTCGAAAACCTGGGCCACGGCAACGTGATCAACACTGCTGGCGGCGGCTCCTACGGTCACATTGACAGCCCGGCAGCCGGCGCGGTTTCGCTGCGCCAGTCCTATGAGTGCTGGAAGGCCGGTGCCGACCCGATCGAGTTCGCCAAGGAGCACCGCGAATTCGCCCGTGCATTCGAGTCTTTCCCGAAGGATGCGGACAAACTGTTCCCGGGGTGGCGCGAAAAGCTCGGCGTCCACAAGTAATTTCAGGCGCTTTCAATCCAATACTGCGTTGCAAGGGGCTTGCCGTACTAAGCGTACTGTCCGCGCCCCTGCGCCTTGTCTTGAATTGAAATCATCCCGAAATTGCGATTCCGGTGAAGTAGATTTCAAGCCCCTGCGACTTCGTCGATAGGGGCTTTTTTCCAATTCCAGATAATCACTGAGCACACACCATGAGCCAGACCTTTGACATCGATCAATACCGCATCAAAGACGAGCCCTACTACCAGCCGCAGGCCAACGAGGTAGAGTTGTACCAGGCCGCTTACAGGTCGCGTCTGCCGGTGATGCTGAAAGGCCCCACCGGTTGCGGCAAATCGCGTTTCGTCGAGCATATGGCATGGAAGCTGGGCAAGCCGCTGATTACCGTGGCCTGCAACGAGGACATGACCGCTTCCGATCTTGTCGGGCGTTACTTACTGGATGCCGGCGGTACGCGCTGGCTGGATGGGCCGCTGACGCTGGCAGCGCGTTACGGCGCGATCTGCTATCTGGATGAGGTGGTCGAGGCACGGCAGGACACCACCGTGGTGATCCACCCATTGACCGATCATCGCCGCACGCTGCCGCTCGACAAGAAGGGCGAGCTGATCGCGGCGCATCCGGATTTCCAATTGGTGATTTCCTACAATCCCGGCTACCAGAGCCTGATGAAGGATCTCAAGCAATCGACTCGGCAGCGTTTCACTGCCTTCGATTTCGAGTACCCATCGGCGGAACTGGAAACGGCCATTCTGGCGAAGGAAACCGGCCTGGATGCGGAGACTGCCGGCAAGCTGGTCCGGATCGGCATCGCTGCGCGCAATCTCAAGGGCCACGGCCTGGTGGAAGGCATTTCCACCCGGCTGCTGGTGTACGCCGCCACGCTGATCAACGATGGCGTCGCGCCGCTGGACGCCTGTCGCATGGCGTTGGCGCGGCCGATCACGGATGACGCGGACATTCGCGTCACGCTGGATCACGCCATCGATGCCGTGTTCGCGTAAGCGCTCACTTTAGGGCCTCTGACGCATGGCAACCCAAGCCCCGCCTGTATTCGAGAGCGAACTGCAAACCTACTGGACGAAGCTCAACAACGGCTTCCCGCAAGTGCGCGAGGTATTCGCCGCCTGCATGGAGGATGCGCTCAAGCTGCTGACGCCGGAGGGCCTGCAGGCGTATCTGGACGAAGCACATTTTCTCGGGCGCATGGGGCGCGGCGCCGAGCCCATCCTGATTTTTCTCGAAGAGTGGCCATCGGTCGCCGTCGTGCTCGGCGAATCGGCTTTGCCGGCGATTTCGGGCGCCATCCGTGCGATGTTCAAATCGCCCAACGGCAACGCGATTGCGCCTTTCCTGCAGTCCCTGCCGGCTGTCGCGCGCCGTCTGCATTCGCAGCCCGAAATCGAGGATTATCTGGCGCTGGTGATCGATTTCATGCAGCGCACGTCCAGCTCAATTCACGGCAAGCAGGCCACCATCCCCAGCCCGGGCTTGCCGGATTTTTTCGCCAAGACACCGTTTCTTGCCAGCCAGCTGTCGTTCGGGGGCCTGAAAAACTGGGTGGAATATGGCATACGCAATTACCGCACGCATCCCGAACGCCAGCGGGATTACTTCAGCCTGCAATCGGCGGACAGCCGGGCGATGCTGCAGCGGGAGCGTCATGGCACCTTGCTGGCCGACCACGAGCGGCAACTCGATCTGTATCTCCGCAGCTTGTGGCGCGACAGCGATCATTTCGTGCCGTATTCCACTGCTTTCGATGAGTTGCGCAAGCCGATGCCATATTACGACGCGCTCGGTATCCGCCTGCCGGACGTCTACGACGACGACCGTGGCGTGAGCGGGCTGGACCGTTACCGCGCGGCACTGGCGCATATGGCGGCCCATCGCCGCTGGACGACGCCGATCTTCGCCGACAACTACAGCCCATTCCAGCGCATGGCCATCGAATGCCTGGAGGATAGCCGCGTGGAATATCTGGCCATGCGCGAATATCTAGGCCTGCGCCGCATCTTCCTGGCGCTGCATCCCGCGCCGGACGAAGATGCATGCGACCCGGAGCGCGTATCGGCGGTGCGCCATCGGCTGGCGATGCTGTCGCGCGCCATTCTTGATGATGGGCATGGCTATCGCAACCCGGACGTGACCGAGTTTGCCGCGCGTTTTCACGCCATGATGGTTGAAGGTGATCCCGGCACGCAGGCCATCGCCGATCTGGCTATTGCATTCGGCGCCCGCACGCGCCGCCAGAGCGATCAGTTGCCCAACGTGTTTTTCGACAATACCGAGGTGGGTTATCGCGACGATAACCGCCACCTGTGGCGCTACCACGAGGATAGCGACGACGAAGAGCAGTTCGAACAGCAGCGCCAGACGGTCGCTGAAGATACGGCCAGCGGCCTGCCGCCGCGTCATTACGACGAATGGGACTATCAAAGCCAGAGCTACCGTCCGGACTGGGTTAGCGTTTACGAAGCCTTGCACCCGGCAGGCAACGCATCGGACATCGACCGCCTGCTGGAAAAACACGCAGCACTTGCCAAACGCCTGCAGCGCATCCTCGACATGCTCAAGCCGCAGAACAAGGTGCGCATTCGCTATCAGGAGGAGGGGAGCGAGCTCGACCTGGACGTGGCGGTGCGCTCCCTGATCGACTACAAGAGCGGCGCCGCGCCCGATCAGCGCATCAACATGAGCCACCGCAACGATGGCCGCGATATTGCCGTCATGCTGCTGCTGGATTTATCCGCGTCGCTCAACGAAACCGTCAGTGGCACCGGCCAGACGTTGCTGGAACTTAGCCGCGAGGCCGTCACGCTGCTAGGCTGGGCAATCGAGCAGCTGGGCGACAAGTTCGCGATTGCCGGCTTTCATTCCAATACCCGCCACGAGGTGCGCTATCTGCATATCAAGGGGTATGGAGAAGTGTGGGACGATGCGGTCAAGGAACGCCTTGCCGCGATGCAGGCGGGCTATTCGACCCGCATGGGCGCTGCGATGCGCCATGCCGCGCATACGCTGGAGCATCGCAAGGCTGACAAGAAATTGATGTTGATCCTCACTGACGGCGAACCGTCCGACGTGGACATCGCCGACAGCCGACTGTTGATCGAAGATGCTCGCAAGGCGGTGCAGGAGCTCGACGAGCAGGGGATTTATACGTATTGCATTAACCTCGACCCCAAGGCCGACGAGTATGTCACCGATATTTTCGGGAATGCCTACACGGTGGTCGACCAGGTGGAGCGTTTGCCGGAAAAGCTGCCGCAGGTGTTTTTGGCACTGACCAAATAATGCGGCAGGTGGCTAAAAGGGCGCCATTCGTTGCAACGCTATTCATCCCCACCGTTTGAGAAATTCCAGTAGCGCCCCTCGCCGTGCGGGTGAAAGCTTGCGGTAGATTGCCTGAAGACTCTGCTCATCTCAAATCATCCATGCGGATGAGGAGGGTAACTTACTTGCTGAACAAGAAAATGTAGCGTATTTTTAATGACTTAAAAGTAAAGAACCATTGCCATGGTGCGGTTGACAGGTTTTTCAGTATTTTGCACCCATTCCGCATAAAAACGCCTGACTGAGGGGGTTGCCGCATGGAAAACATTAACCGGTTGTATACCATGTTAAGCCATGCCAATCAGGCCATCGTGCGCAGCAGCGGCCAAGACTTCCTGATTGCCGAAATCTGTCGCATCGGGGTCGAGCATGGTGGCTTCAAAATGGCATGGATTGGCTTTATCCAAGAAGGTGACAACAAGGTATATCCTGCCGCCAGTTACGGTATCGGCACAGATTTTCTCGATCATATCCACATTTCGACCGACGCGGCGCTGCCGGAAGGCCAAGGCCCAACCGGTGCCGCGATTCGCACGAACAGCCCTTCTATCTGCAACGACTGCAGCAATGACCCATCTCTCTTGCCTTGGCGCGATGAAATGGCGCAACGCGGCCTGTTGGCTTGGGCGGCCTTTCCTCTGCAAATGGATGGGGCAACCGTGGGCGCACTCAACCTGCATGCCGTGGAGCCCCGGTTTTTTACGCAGGGCTGGATCGGGCTGCTGAACCAGATCGCTATCGACATTTCGTTCGCCATGGACAGTTACGTCATGAATGCCCGGCGAGCAGCAGCCGAGGGTACATTGCGCGATACGGAACAGCGGCTACAGGGCATTCTTGCCTCGCTGGACGATGGGGTATGGTCCATCACGCCGGATGGCACGCAGCTCCTTTACCTTAACCCCGGATCCGAAAAAATATACCAGCGCCCGGTAGGCGATTTCTTCCGCAATACCAATCTGTGGCTGGAATCGCTGCACCCGGATGACAAGCAGCGCGCACTGGCGGCTTACGAAGCGATGCTCGAAACCGGCAAGCTCGATCTCGAATACCGTATTTTGCGCCCGAACGGCGAGGTACGCTGGTTGCATGACCGTGGATACGCCGTGCATAACGGCGAGGGTGTACCTGTGCGCCTGGATGGCATTGCCACTGACATCACCGAGCGCGTGCATGCCGATAAACAACAGCGTTTGGCCGCCCAGGTGTTCGAAAACGCGGCCGAGGCGATCATGATCACCGACGGTGATAACAATATCGTTTCCGTTAATGCAGCGTTCACACGCATTACCGGTTATGAGGCCGGTGAAGTGATTGGTAAGAATCCGCGACTGTTGCGTTCCGAACGGCATGACGCAGCGTTCTATCAGGAACTATGGGATACCCTCAATACCACTGGTCACTGGCAAGGTGAAATCTGGGACAAGCGTAAAAACGGCGAAGAGTATCCAAAATGGCTGGCGATCACAGTGGTTTTGGGTGAACGCGATATCGTTGCCAACTATATCGCGATCTTCGCGGATATCACCGAGCGCAAGGAAGCAGAAGGCAAAATCCAGTATCTGGCGCATTTCGATTCACTGACCGGCTTGCCAAATCGGGCGCTGCTGCAAGACCGCCTCAAGCAGGCGCTTGCGGCTGCCAGTCGCCACAAGAAGCAGCTGTCGTTGTTATTCCTCGATCTCGACCATTTCAAGAATATTAACGATTCGCTCGGCCATGATGTCGGCGACCTGTTGCTGCAAGCAGTGGCGGAGCGGCTGCAAGGGTGTGTTCGTGAAGGAGATACGGTCTCGCGCCTGGGCGGCGATGAGTTCGTTGTTGTCCTGCTGGACATTCAAAAATCAGACAATGCCGCATATGTCGCACAGAAAATTGTCGACGAGCTTGCTGTCCCATTCAGTCTCGGCGAGCACGTTTTATATGTGACCTCAAGCATCGGTATCAGTCTCTTCCCTGAAGACGGACGCAATAGCGACATACTCATCAGGAATGCGGATAGCGCCATGTATTCGGCCAAAACCGGGGGCCGAACGATTACCGGTTCTTCACGCAGGACATGAATGAGCAAGCGCTTGCCCGCTTGGCGCTGGAAATCGATCTACGCCAGGCGTTGGCGCTTGGCGAATTTCGTTTGCATTATCAACCACAGATTTCCTCCGAAACCGGAAAAGTTATCGGCATGGAAGCGCTCATCCGGTGGCAGCACCCTGTCCGGGGCATGGTGTCCCCTGCCAGTTTCATTCCACTCGCCGAAGAACTTGGGCTGATTGTCTCCATTGGCGATTGGGTGCTGCGCGAGGCTTGCCGCCAAAACCGCGCTTGGCAGGTGCAGGGACTCCCGCCGGTGCCGATAGCCGTCAATCTTTCGGCTTTGCAATTTCTGCAACAGAACTTGCCCGATAAAATCCATGCGATTCTCGAAGAGACCGGCCTTGAGCCCCGCTATCTGGAACTGGAGTTGACCGAAAGCACCTTCATGCAAGATGCCGAGCAGACCATTACCATGTTGCAAACATTGAAGGCGATGGGTTTGCAACTCGCCATTGACGATTTTGGCACTGGCTACTCCAGTCTGAGTTACCTCAAACGCTTCCCGATCGATAAGCTAAAAATAGACCAGTCGTTCGTACGCCACCTCGCTTCCGACCCGGACGATGCCGCGATTGCCCGCACCATCATCAACATGGGGCATAGCTTGCGATTGGAAGTCATTGCGGAAGGCGTGGAAACGGCGGAGCAATTGGTATTTCTGGAAACGGAAGGGTGCGACCACATACAAGGCTATTATTTTAGTAAGCCACTTGCTGCGGACGAATTTAGCGTTTTTTGCTGCAACAACATGGACAGGTAGCCTTGAACTTCTAAGACCATTGCGTGCGGTAGACTCAAGACGTCCGCATATTGGAAGAGACGTTCATCCGATAGCCCCCGCACTATTCGAAAATATTCCGTTCGGCGCATGGTCTATCCTGTGGGATTCTTTCTTTGCTCAATGGGCTCGTGCGAGTAAATCACACCTTCCTCAGAAACTCCGCCTTCAGCATGAAGTTGCCTGCGTCCATCTTGCAATCCACGCCGTGGTCTCCGCCGACCAGACGAATGCTCTTGACCTTGGTGCCTTGCTTCAAAGTGGTCGAAGAGCCCTTTACCTTGAGATCCTTTATCAGCACGACCGAGTCGCCATCCTTCAGCACGTTGCCATTGGCATCCTTGATGACCAGGCCATCCTCTTCTTCCGTGGCGGCGGTTTCGTTCATCGGCCATTCGTAGCCGCAGTCGGCGCAGACATAGTTGATGCCGTCAGGGTAAGTGTTTTCGAGCGTGCATTGCGGGCAGGCGGGAGTCGCGGACATGGTTCCTCTTATGAAGTAGGGGTATTGCGAAGCCCGAATTATAGCCCATCGCTATGCGTGAAATTCGTATTGCGAATGAAACTCAGCTTTTCATGCGTCGCCTGAAAGGCGATAATTCGAGTCTTTTCAAAGTTTTTGCTTCGGGAATGCGATGACACAACCCTTACTGCAATCCAGCATCAAGAGCCTGCCGCTGATTAATCAGGGCAAGGTGCGTGACATCTATGACATCGACGCCGACAAGATGCTGATCGTGACGACCGACCGCCTTTCTGCTTTCGACGTGGTGCTGCCGACCGCGATTCCAGGCAAGGGCGCGGTACTGACCCAGGTGGCGAATTTCTGGTTCGACCGCCTCAAGGACATCATTCCGAATCATCTCACCGGCATCGATCCGGCCACTGTAGTGAGCGAGGACGAGAAGGCGCAAGTAGCTGGTCGCGCCATCGTTGTGCGCAAACTGAAGCCGTTGCCGATCGAGGCAGTGGTGCGCGGGTACATCGTGGGCGGCGGTTGGAAGGAGTATCAGAAGACTGGATCGGTCTGCGGTATTCCATTGCCCACGGGTATGCAAGAGGCCTCCAGGTTGCCTGAGCCGATTTTTACGCCCTCGACCAAGGCCGAAGTCGGCGCGCACGACGAGAACATCACTTTCGAGAAGGCCTGCGAGTTGATGGGTGCCGAGCTGGCTGCCAAAGTGCGCGATGTTGCGATTCGGTTGTACAAGGCTGCTGCGGAGTTTGCGCTCACCAAGGGCATCATCATCGCCGATACCAAGTTTGAATTCGGTCTGGATGCGGACGGCAAGCTGTATCTGATCGACGAAGCATTGACGCCGGACTCTTCCCGCTTCTGGCCGGCTGACCAGTACAAGGTCGGCAGCAATCCGCCCAGCTACGACAAGCAGTTCGTACGTGACTGGCTGGAAGCTTCCGGCTGGAACAAGCAGCCACCGGGGCCTGAGTTGCCAGCAGACGTGGCTGCCGGAACCGGCGAGAAATATCGCGAGGCACTGAAGCAGCTGACAGGCCGCGACCTGGCCAGCTGACCATGGGCGTGTTGCGCGACACGGCGGCGAGACTCAAGAAAGAATTCGCCGTCTATCGGCTCGTACTTAAACATCCTGAAACGCCGCTACTGGCAAAAATACTGCTCGGGCTGGCTGTGGGTTACATCCTGCTGCCGTTCGACCTGATCCCGGATTTTATCCCGGTGATCGGGCACCTCGATGATCTGGTGATCGTGCCGGCGCTGGTGTATGCCGCGCTCAAGCTGATCCCGGCAGGTATCGTCGAGTCTTGCAGACAAGAATTGGAGAGCAAGCATGAATGACATCGCGAAATTCATTGAAGGATTCAGACGTTTCCAGCAGAACTACTTCGGCGATAACAAGGCGCTATTCAAAGAACTGAAACAAGGCCAGCGCCCGAGTACTCTGGTTATCGCCTGTTCCGACTCGCGCGTCGACCCTGCCATTCTCACCAATTGCGAACCGGGCGACCTGTTCGTCGTCCGCAATGTAGCCAACCTGGTACCGCCCTATGAAAAAGGCGCCGGCCTGCATGGCGTCAGTACCGCGCTGGAGTTTGGCGTGCGCTCGCTCGAAGTGGAGCACATCATCGTGCTCGGCCATCGCCAGTGCGGCGGTATCGGTGCGTTGATGCAGGACGGCACCCCGGAGTCCAAGGGAGAATTTATCGGCAACTGGGTCAATATCGCCAGGCGTGCCAAGGAACGCGTGCTTGCCGACCTGCCTGACGCCTCGGCGGAAGAGCGGGTCTGTGCCTGCGAGGAGCAATCCATTCTGGTGTCGCTGGAAAACCTGCTGACCTTCCCGTGGCTGAAGGAGCGCGTCGATCAGGGCAAATTGAATCTGCACGGCTGGCTGTTCGACCTGGAACACGGAAAGCTGGTGGCCTACGATGCCTCCACCGGCAAGTTCGAATCCTTGACTTAAAGAAACAGCTCCTGCCGCGCCGCTTCGCTGATGGCGACGACGGCAGGATGTGACAAGCGGCGCTCCACCGAGATCGCATAAAAACTCTCGGTAATTTCCTCCGTGGCGCCTATTACCTCCACTCCGTACTGATCACTGATTCGGTCCGCAATCGCACTGGGTGCCGAGAAAATCCCTGCGCCGGCCTGACCGAACGCGGCCATCAACGCACCGTCGTCGAACTCGCCGGTAATGCGCGGACGGATGCGGTTCTGGTCGAACCAGCGGATCAACTTGGGGCGCACTGCGACATCGTCGCCCGGCAACAACAAGGGCGCACCATTCAAACGCTGCGGGAAGTCCCCCGGAAACTCTTTTGCCAGTCGGGAAGTTGCAAAGAAAGTAAGCCCACACTCACCCAGTAAGTGATTGAATGCCTTCACATCGATGCGCGGCGGCATCGGGCTGTCCGCGATCACAATATCCAGCTGGTGGATTGCCAGTTCCCCCATCAGGCCGGCTACCTTGCCTTCGCGGCATACGATGCGAGAATTCTCCGTAGCGCGCAGTGCGGGTTCAATCAGCTTGTAGGCCAATGCCTTAGGCACGGCATCCGAAACGCCCACGCGAAATTGCAGTGGTCGTCCGCCCGGGCTGTGGCGCAGTACATCTTCCAACTCCTTACCCAAGGAAAAAATCTCCTCGGCATAGCCCAGCACCGTGCGCCCGGCATCCGTTAGCGCAAACCGGCGACGGGAGCGGTCGAACAGGGTTTCGCCGAGGACGTTTTCGAACAGGCTCAATTGACCGCTGATGGTTTGCGGCGTGATATGCAACTGTTCGCTCGCGCGGGCGATGCTCCCTGCTTTGGCCACAGTCCAGAAGTAATAAAGGTGTTTGTAGTTCATGCGTGTTTGATCGGCTTTTTCGATGTTTGATTAAAGTATATTCGAATTTTTATGATTAGAACTTAGGAATAGAATTGCCGGTATCTTAAAAAGATGCGGCTCGTGTGCGTCGCATCCCGTCATCGAGGAGTGTCTGCTATGGAAAAAATCGAAGGCTGGCTGGAAAGCCTGCTGTTCGGCAGTCGCTGGCTGCTTGCACCTTTCTATCTCGGGCTGGTGGGTGCGGTCGGCGTGCTGCTGTGGTATTTCGGCGTGGAGTTCGTGCATCTGATACACATGTTGTTGCACGGTGAGGGCAGCATCGTCGTCGGCGTGCTGTCGCTGGTCGACTTGGTGCTGGTCGCCAATCTGCTGATGATCATTATTTTTGCGGGTTACGAAAATTTCGTGTCCAAGATTCATACCGGCGATCACGAGGACAGGCCGGACTGGATGGGACATGTGGATTTTGCCGATCTCAAGATGAAACTGATCGGCTCCATTATTGCGATTTCGGGTATCGAATTGCTCAAGGCCTTCGTCAACGTCAACAGCTTCGATGACCACCAACTGGCCTGGAAGGTGGGCATACACGTCACCTTCGTATTCTCCGGGTTGATGTTCGCCGTCATGGACAAGCTGGGCGAACACAAGAAGCATGGCGCAGGCAGCTGATCTGCGATCTTATTGAAAGGAAATTCATCATGAAACGCGTATTCCTGTTTTTGGCTACCAACTTCGCCATCGTGCTGGTGCTGTCGGTCACGATGCGTTTGCTGGGCGTTGAGCCTTATCTGAACGCGCAAGGGCTGAATCTCGGCTCCCTGCTGATCTTTGCCGCGGTGATGGGCATGGGTGGTTCGTTCATTTCGCTCGCGATTTCCAAATGGACGGCCAAGCGTTCCGTCGGCGCGGAGGTGATCGAAACGCCGCGCAACGAAGGTGAGCGCTGGCTGGTGGAAACCGTGCGCCGTCAGGCACAGCAAGCCGGCATCGGCATGCCGGAAGTGGCGATTTACAACTCGCCGGAGGTCAATGCCTTCGCTACCGGCATGAACAAGAACAACGCGCTGGTCGCGGTTTCCACCGGGCTGCTGCAATCGATGACGCGTGAGGAGGCCGAGGCGGTGCTGGGGCACGAGGTCTCGCACGTCGCCAACGGCGATATGGTGACGCTGGCGCTGATCCAGGGCGTGGTGAATACCTTCGTGATGTTCCTGTCGCGCGTGATCGGCTACCTGGTCGACAAGATCGTGTTCAAGACCGAGCGCGGTCAGGGGCCGGCATTTTTCGTGACGATGATCGTCGCCGAAATGGTGCTGGGCATCCTGGCGTCCATCATCGTGATGTGGTTCTCGCGCCAGCGCGAGTTCCGCGCCGATCGCGGCGGTGCCAGCCTCGCCGGACGCCAGAAGATGATCAATGCGCTGGAGCGTCTGAAGCAGGCGCATCCTGAGCCGTTGCCGGAGAAAATGGCGGCTTTCGGTATCAGCGGCCATAACGGCGGTGGGCTGAAGCGTTTGTTCATGACGCACCCCCCGCTGGAAGAGCGTATCGCGGTTCTGAAAGCGGAAGGTTGATCGAATGATGGAAACAGTCGCACAAGGCTGGATGTGGGGCGCGTTCGTCGCCTTCGTCATCGCCATGCTGGTGCTGGACATGTTCGCCCTGGGCGGCAACAAGCCGCGCAAGGTGAGCGTGAAGGAAGCTGCTGCCTGGTCGCTGGGCTGGTTCACGCTGGCGATGGTGTTCAACGCGCTGCTGTGGTGGTATCTCGACGGCAGCGTCGGGCGTGAGATCGCCAATACCAAGGCGATGGAATTCTTTACCGGCTATCTGATCGAGAAATCGCTGTCGGTCGATAACCTGTTCGTGTTCCTGATGCTGTTCGGCTTTTTCGCGGTGCCGGCGGAATACCAGCGACGCGTGCTGCTGTATGGCGTGCTGGGTGCGATCGTGCTGCGCGCGGTGATGATCCTGGCCGGGGTGTGGCTGGTGAGCCAGTTTTCGTGGATTCTCTATGTCTTCGGCGCATTCCTGGTGATCACCGGTCTCAAGATGGTGCTGTTTGCCGAGCACAAGCCCGACCTGGAGAGAAATCCGGTGCTGAAATGGATGCGTTCGCACCTGCGCATGACCAACGAATACAGCGGCGAGCATTTCACGGTGGTGAAGGACGGGCTCCGTTACTTTACGCCGCTGTTCGCGGTGCTGGTGATGGTGGAGATTTCCGACGTGATTTTCGCGGTGGATTCGATCCCGGCGATTTTCGCGGTGACCACTGATCCGTTCATCGTGTTCACTTCCAATATCTTTGCGATTCTCGGCCTGCGCGCGCTGTATTTCATGCTGGCCGACATGGCGGACCGTTTCCATCTGCTGAAATACGGTGTCGCGGTGGTGCTGGTGTTTGTCGGGATCAAGCTGCTGATTGCCGATTTCTATCATGTGCCGGTACTGCTGTCGCTGGCTTTCGTTGCGCTGATTCTGACGCTGTCGGTCATTGCCAGCCTGATAGCCACACGGACTAAGGAAGTCAAAGTCTAAATCCTTTATAATTACGGACTTTTTCTTGAAGGGCTGAACTCGACATGGCATTCACCAATGTGCCGACCGGCAAGGACGTACCCAACGATTTCAATGTAATTATTGAAATCCCGATGCAAGGCGATCCGGTCAAGTATGAAGTGGACAAGGAAACCGGCGCGATTTTCGTCGACCGTTTCATGGGCACTTCCATGCAGTATCCGTGCAATTACGGTTATATTCCGCATACGCTTTCCGAAGACGGAGACCCGGTCGATGTGCTGGTGATTACGCCGGTGCCGCTGATCCCGGGCGTCGTGGTGCGCTGCCGTCCGCTCGGCATGCTGAAGATGACCGATGAAGCCGGCCCCGACGCCAAGGTTCTAGCCGTGCCGGTAGACAAGGTGTGCGGCTTGTACAGCCACTTCAAGGATTACAACGACGTTTCCGCCTGGCGTCTGACGATGATTTGCCACTTCTTCGAGCACTACAAGGATCTGGACAAGGGCAAGTGGGTCAAGGTCGATGGCTGGGAAGGCATCGACGCCGCCCGCCAGGAAATTCTGGCCGGCGTCGAGCGCTACAATAGCGCCGAGGACAAGCCGGCGTTCTGATTGCAGCTTCAATATCAATAAACATAGCCCGGCTTTTGCCGGGCTATGTATTTCAGCCTGCCCATTCTGCTTCCGCCTCTCCCTGTTTTGCGTTAAGCTAGCCCATCCCCATTGGGGATGTTCCTGCAACACCCAAGCGGTTTCTGACGTTCCCTGCTGGATTCCGCGCGGGGTTGTGTAACGCGTGAGTAGAAGTGGGGCTTTAGAGATGTCGAAGAAAATCAAGAATGCGTTTTACGCGCAATCCGGCGGTGTGACGGCCGTCATCAACGCTTCGGCCTGCGGCGTCATCGAAACCGCGCGCAAGCATCCCGATAAAATCGGCAAGGTATACGCCGGCCGCAACGGCATCATCGGCGCGCTGACCGAAGATCTCATCGATACCAGCAAGGAAAGCGACGCGGCCATCGCGGCTCTCCGCTCCACCCCTTCCGGCGCTTTCGGCTCCTGCCGCTACAAGCTCAAGAGCCTGGAAACCAATCGTCGCGAATATGAGCGCCTGATCGAAGTTTTCCGCGCGCACGACATCGGCTATTTCTTTTATAACGGCGGCGGCGATTCTGCCGACACCTGCTACAAGATTTCCCAGCTTTCCGAGACCATGGGTTATCCGGTGCAGGCGATCCACGTGCCCAAGACCGTGGACAACGATTTGCCGATCACGGACAACTGTCCCGGCTTCGGCTCCGTCGCAAAATACATTGCCATCTCCACGCTGGAAGCCAGCTTCGACGTGCGCTCGATGTGCAAGACCTCGACCAAGATATTCGTCATTGAAGTGATGGGTCGCCATGCCGGCTGGATCGCGGCGGCAGGCGGTTTGGTGGAGGACTACGGCTTCCCGGTGGTGATCCTCTTTCCGGAAATCGAGTTCGACCCGGAGAAATTCCTCGCCCGCGTGGACAAGATGGTGAAAAAACACGGCCATTGCACGGTGGTTGTTTCCGAGGGCTGCCATTATCCCGATGGCAAGTTCATCGCCGAGCAGGGGATCAAGGACGTCTTTGGCCATGCGCAACTGGGCGGGGCCGCGCCCATCGTCGCCAATATGATCAAGAATGCCCTGGGACATCGCTTTCACTGGGCCGTGGCAGATTACCTGCAGCGCGCCGCACGCCATATCGCCTCGAGAACCGACGTCAAGCAAGCCTACGAGCTGGGCAAGGCCGCCGTCGATCTGGCCTTGAAGGGCAAGAACTCGGTGATGCCGGCCATTATCCGCGTGTCGGATGAGCCTTATAAATACAGGATCGGCCACGCCGAGTTGAAGGATGTCGCCAACGTCGAAAAATTCATGCCGCTCGACTTCATCAGCAAGGACGGTTTCGGCATTACCGAAAAGTGCAAGCGCTACTTGCGTCCCCTGATTCAGGGCGAGGATTATCCGAAATACGAAGATGGTTTGCCTGTGTACGTTTCGCTGAAAAACATGCCGGTGGAACGGCGGTTGCCGGAGTTCAGTTTGTAAATGCAATGCCGTCTACCCAGACGGCATTTTTTATCTTGCGCAATGAGTAGCAAGCGTGGTCGCAATTTTTAGCGCAGGCGAGACGCCTGCACTACGTTTTGTGTTTTGAGAAAGGCAGTTTGGATGTGATCTAGAAGAAGGGTTTGGGCTGACCCATGACTCGGCCCTGTCAGCTAAGGAGGAGATGTTGATGTCGGAAAGTATCATGTTTGCTTTGGCATGTGCTGTACTCGCAATCATCTACGGCGGCGTGACGATCATGTGGGTATTGGCTCAACCGGCGGGAAACGCCCGAATGATGGAGATTGCATCGGCCATCCAGGAAGGCGCTTCCGCTTACCTTAACCGGCAGTACGGGACCATCGGCCTGGTCGGATTGCTGTTGTTTGCGATCATCTGGGTGGCCCTGGGGGGATTGACGGCGTTCGGTTTCGCGATCGGGGCCGTGCTTTCCGCCGCTGCCGGTTACATTGGCATGAACATCTCGGTTCGATCCAATCTTCGCACTGCGCAGGCGGCACATAACGGCATCAACGCCGCGCTGAACGTGGCGTTTCGCGGTGGAGCGATTACCGGCATGCTGGTGGTTGGGCTTGGCCTTCTCGGCGTTGCGGGATATTACCTGTTCCTCCTGCTGCTCACGCCCGAAGGAGAAGCGGTCAATACCGGCCCGCTCGTCGGCCTGGCGTTCGGCAGTTCGCTGATTTCCATCTTCGCCCGTCTCGGCGGCGGCATTTTCACCAAGGGTGCCGACGTTGGCGCCGACCTGGTGGGCAAGGTCGAAGCCGGCATTCCCGAGGACGATCCGCGCAATCCGGCGGTGATCGCGGATAACGTGGGCGACAACGTCGGCGACTGCGCTGGCATGGCGGCGGACCTGTTCGAAACCTACGCCGTGACCATCATCGCCACTATGCTGCTCGGCGCGTTGTTGATGCCGGGTTCGGAAAATGCACTGACCTATCCGCTGGTGCTGGGCGGCATTTCCATTGTGGCTTCCATCATCGGTACATTCTTCGTCAAGGCGCGCGAAGGCGGCAAGATCATGAACGCGCTGTATCGCGGGCTGATCGTTTCCGGCGTACTGTCGGCCGTTGCCTTTTACCCGGTGACCAACTGGATGATGGCGGATAGCGGGCTCGGCTATTCCGCGCTCGATATCTATTTTTCCACGCTGATTGGCCTGGCGGTGACCGCGGCAATGGTGGTGATCACCGAGTATTACACCGCAACCGAATATGGCCCGGTCAAACACGTTGCCGGCTCTTCCACCACCGGTCACGCCACCAACATCATTGCCGGTCTGGGCATCTCGATGAAAGCCACGGCCGCGCCGGTGATGGTGATCTGCCTCGGCATTCTTGGGGCGCATTACCTGGCTGGCTTGTACGGCATCGCGATTGCCGCTACGGCTATGCTGTCGATGGCAGGCATCATCGTGGCGCTCGATGCTTACGGCCCCATCACCGACAATGCCGGCGGCATCGCCGAAATGGCGCATTTGCCCAAGGCGATCCGCGACATCACCGATCCGCTGGATGCGGTCGGCAACACCACCAAGGCTGTCACCAAGGGCTATGCCATCGGTTCGGCAGGTCTGGCTGCGCTGGTGCTGTTTGCCGATTTCACGCACGAGCTGGGCGTGCATAGCGGGGTCGAAACCACATTCGACCTCTCCAACCACATGGTGATTATCGGTCTCTTCATCGGCGGCATGATTCCCTACCTGTTCGGTGCGATGGCGATGGAGGCGGTCGGTCGCGCCGCTTCCTCGGTAGTCGTGGAAGTGCGTCGCCAGTTCAAGGAAATGCCGGGGATCATGGATCACACCGAGAAGCCGGATTACTCGCGTGCGGTGGATATGCTGACCAAGGCCGCGATCAAGGAAATGATTGTTCCTTCGCTGTTGCCGGTGCTGGCCCCGATTATCGTCGGCAAGTTCCTCGGCGCGCAGGCGCTGGGCGGCCTTTTGATCGGGACCATCGTCACCGGGCTTTTTGTTGCGATCTCGATGACGGTCGGCGGCGGCGCGTGGGATAACGCCAAGAAGCACATCGAGGACGGCCATCACGGCGGCAAGGGTTCCGACGCGCACAAGGCGGCCGTCACCGGTGATACGGTGGGCGACCCCTACAAGGATACCGCCGGACCGGCGATCAACCCATTGATCAAGATCATCAACATCGTGGCGCTCTTGATCGTCCCGATACTCTGATCTGGATATATACGAGGCCTGCCGCGTCATGCGAGCAGGCCTTTTTTGTGCCCGTTGCATTTAAAGACGGGCACTGCAATTCCTCCTCTGAATCCACCAGTGTGGGCTGCCATGACTTTGGCTGACCATGATCCTATTGTCCAGTTTAAATGGACAGTATTTCTACTGATGGCTTATTTATCTATAAATAACGCATAGATATAGTGGGCACCAGTTCCAAGCATCTGCAATCTCGCAAAAAGGAGAAACATCATGGCCAACAAACTCGCCAACAAAGTCGCCGTTGTCACGGGCGCATCCAAAGGCATAGGCGCTGCCATTGCCAAGCTGTATGCATCTGAGGGCGCATCGGTGGTCGTCAACTATTCCTCCAGCAAGACGGCCGCCGAACAAGTGGTGGCCGATATCACTCGCGCGGGTGGCAAGGCCATTGCCGTGCAGGCCAATGTCGCCAACAAGGCCGATATCGAGCGGCTGTTCGCGCAAACCACCCAGGCTTACGGCAAGGTGGATATCCTCGTGAACAATGCCGGCGTCTACGAATTCTCGCCGCTTGACGAAGTCACCGAAGAGCACTTCCACAAGCAGTTCAACCTGAACGTGCTGGGTCTTATCCTCACCACGCAGGAAGCCCTCAAGCATTTCAACGAGGCCGGCGGCAGCATCGTCAATATCAGCTCGCTCGTGTCCGGCACGTATGCCCTCGCTGGCGGTGCCGTCTATAGCGCGACCAAGGCCGCCGTCGATGCGGTGACCCGTTCGCTTTCCAAGGAATTGGGCCCGCGCAAGATTCGCGTCAATGCGATCAACCCCGGCATGGTGGAAACCGAGGGCCTGCATGGCGCCGGCTTCGCCGAGGGCGAGTTCCGCACGCAGATCGAAAACCAGACGCCGCTGGGCCGTATCGGCCAGGTGCAGGACATCGCGCCGGCTGCTGTATTCCTGGCATCGGACGATGCCGCATGGATTACCGGCGAAGCGCTGTACATCGCCGGCGGCCTGCGCTGAGCGGACAACTTATTGCCTCATAACCAACCATGGAACCGATCTTGAACACCGCCGACATGCAGCCTTGGCTCACGGATTTTGCCTCGCAACACACCAATGAAAAGGTGGGGCTGCGCGTATTCGGCAAGGACGGGGGTGGGGCTGCGCGGCCGACGGTCCTGTATTTCCATGGCGGTCTGTTCAACTGCGGCAGCGTGGAAGACGCGGCCGGCCTGGCCCGCGCATTGGCGAACGAGGCGGTGACCGTCTGCGTCGACTACCCGCTCGCGCCCAGGCTGCATTTCCCGGCGACGGTGGAACTCGCCTTCGAGGCACTGCTATGGACGGCGGCCCATGCTTCCGGGCTCGGCGCCGACGCTGCTCGCATCGTCGTCGCGGGCGATCAGGCGGGCGGCAATCTGGCCGCGGTTGTGGCCATGATGGCGCGCGATCGTGGCCTCGGCATGGGCCCCGTCAAACTGCAGGGCCAGGTATTGATCAGCCCCATGCTGGATCCGCAGCAAGCCACCCAGTCGATGCAGAAGGCGGGCGACTGCCCGTGCCGCAAAGCCTGGAGTGATTACCTGCCTTGTGCCAGCGATGCGATGCATCCCTATGCCGCGCCCATCACCTCTCGCCGCTTGGGCGGCCTGGCGCCGGCCTTGATCGTCAGCGCGGAACTGGACCCATTGCGCGACGAGGCAGAGCAATACGCCGCCAAATTGATTGCCGCCGGCGTGCCGGTGCAGATGCGCCGGCTGCAAGGCGCCCAGGGCCGACTGGTCCAGCCCGAGCACCCAAATTTCGACCAAGTCGTGCAGATTGTCGGCCAGTTCGTGGCCGATCCTGCATGAATTGCCAACCCGTTTCTTATCAATAACAAGGAGTTTTCATCATGGAAACCACTACTCCGATTTTTTCCCGCAAGCTGATCGCGGTTGCCATCGGCCTCGCGCTGGTTGGCAGCGCTGTCGGCATTTCGCTCAACAGCGAAGCGGCCAAGCCACAAGCTGTGGCAGCAGCGCCCACGCCCGTCACCGTGGCGCCGGTTGTCGAACGCTCGGTCATCGAGTGGGATGACTTCTCCGGCCGGGTCGAGGCTATCGAATACGTGGAAATCCGTCCACGCGTGGCCGGCACCATCGATGCCGTGCATTTCCGCGAAGGCCAACTGGTCAGGAAAGGCGATCCGCTGTTCACCATAGACCCGCGTCCGTACGAAGCGGAACTGGCGCGTGCCGAGGCGGAAAAAGCCCAGGCCGAGGCGACCTTGGGGCTATCCCAGACCGAGCTCGAGCGCACGCGTCGCCTGGCCGACGAACATGCGGTCGCCCGGCGCGAGCTGGATCAGCGCAATAGCGCAGTGCAGGAAGCCGAGGCGCGCCTCAAGGCGGCCGAAGCGGCGGTAATGACCGCTCGGCTCAATCTGCAATACACCGCGATTACCGCGCCGGTAAGCGGCCGCGTCTCGCGTGCCGAGATCACCACCGGCAACCTCGTCGGCGTCGGCCCCAGCGTGCCGGCATTGACGACGCTGGTTTCGGTTTCGCCGGTATATGTGAATTTCGAGATCGATGAGCAGACCTTTCAGCGCTATGCGACGCAAGGCGCGGCCGGCAATGCCAATGTTGCCCGCATTCCGGTCGCGATTGGGCTGAGCAACGAGGAAGGCTATCCGCATCCGGCGCAATTGCAGGCGTTCGATAACCGCGTCGATACGGCCTCGGGCACGATCCGCGTACGCGCCATCGTCAACAACCCTGCCAGCCTGCTGACCCCCGGCATGTATGCCCGGGTCCGCATCGGCGGCGGCGGAAAGCAAGCTGCGCTGCTGATCGACGACAAGGCGGTCGGTACCGACCAGGACAAGAAGTACGTGATGGTAGTCGGCGCCGACAACAAGGCAACTTACCGCCCGGTGGTGCTGGGGCCGGTGATCGACGGCAAGCGCGTGGTGCGTTCCGGTTTGCAGGAAGGCGAGAAAGTCATTGTCAACGGCTTGCAGCGGGTGCATCCGAATGATGTGGTCGCCCCGGTTGTCGCCGGCGAGGTGCCGCCGCAGGCCAATCTCAAGACTTCGCAGTTGAAGGACAAGCCCAGGAAAACACTGATCTGAGCCTGCTCGGACAACCAGGAACAAAAAAATGAATATTTCAAAATTCTTTGTAGACCGGCCGATTTTCGCGGGCGTGCTGTCGGTGATCATCTTCGTCGGCGGTCTGATTGCCATGCTCAATCTGCCGATTTCCGAGTACCCGGAAGTCGTGCCGCCGTCGGTCATCGTCAAGGCGCAGTTCCCCGGCGCCAATCCGCAGACCATCGCCGAGACCGTCGCGGCACCGATCGAGGAGCAGATCAACGGCGTCGAGGGCATGCTCTATATGGCCTCGCAGGCGACCTCGGACGGCCTGATGACGTTGACCGTCACCTTCAAGCTCGGCACTTCGCCCGATCTCGCGCAGCAACTGGTGCAGAACCGCGTTAATCAGGCGTTACCGAGGCTTCCTGAGGAAGTGCAGCGGCTGGGCGTCACCACCGTGAAAAGCTCGCCCGATCTGACCATGGTCGTGCATCTGCTCTCGCCCAACGACCGCTATGACATGACCTATCTGCGCAATTACGCGGTGCTCAACGTCAAGGACAGGCTGGGCCGCATCGAAGGCGTGGGCCAAGTGCGGCTGTTCGGCGCCGGCGATTACTCGATGCGCATCTGGCTCGATCCGCGCAAGGTGGCCGAGCGCCGCCTCACCGCCAACGACGTGGTCAACGCGATCCGCCAACAGAACGTCGATGTTGCCGCTGGCGTGATCGGCGCTTCGCCCTCGCTGCCCGGCGTGGACTACCAGATTTCCGTCAATGCGCGCGGACGGCTGGCTACGGAAGAGGAATTCGAAAATATCGTCATCCGTACCTCCGATACCGGCGTGGTCACGCGCCTCAAGGACGTGGCGCGCGTCGAGTTGGGCGCCAGTGAGTACGCACTGCGCTCGCTGCTGAACAACAAATCGGCAGTGGCGATTCCCATCTTCCAGGCGCCCGGCTCCAATGCGCTGCAGATTTCGGACAACGTGCGTAACACCATGGCCGAGCTGCAGAAGGACATGCCGGAAGGCCTGGAATACCGCATCGTTTACGACCCGACGCAGTTCGTGAAGGCCTCCATCCACGCCGTGATCGAGACGCTGCTGATCGCGGTCGCGCTGGTGGTGCTGGTGGTGATCGTGTTCCTGCAGACCTGGCGCGCGTCCATCATCCCGCTGCTGGCGGTGCCGGTGTCGATTATCGGTACGTTCGCGATCATGCTGGGGCTGGGATTTTCCATCAATACCTTAAGCCTGTTCGGACTGGTGCTGGCCATCGGTATTGTGGTCGACGACGCCATTGTGGTGGTCGAGAACGTCGAGCGTAACATCGCCCACGGCCTGAGCGCCAAGGAAGCGACCTACCGCGCGATGCGCGAAGTATCCGGCCCCATCGTCGCGATTGCGCTGACGCTGTCCGCGGTGTTCGTGCCACTGGCCTTCGTCAGTGGGCTGACCGGGCAGTTCTTCCAGCAGTTTGCGCTCACTATCGCGATTTCGACCGTGATTTCGGCTTTTAACTCGCTGACCTTGTCGCCGGCGCTGGCCGCATTGCTGCTGAAGCCGCACGACGCGAAAAAGGACGCCTTCCAGCGCACCATCGACGGCCTCTTTGGCTGGTTCTTCACGCGCTTCAACCGGATGTTCCAGCGCGGCTCGGAAAACTACGGCGGCGGCGTCACGGCCGTATTGCGACACAAGAGCGTGATGCTGGCGGTGTATGCGCTGCTGATCGGCGCGACGATGTTTCTGCTGCACAAGGTGCCGGCGGGTTTCATTCCGGCGCAGGACAAGCAATACTTGGTGAGCTTCGCGCAATTGCCCGATGCTGCTTCGCTGGACCGCACCGAGGACGTCATCCGCCAGATGAGCGAGATCGCGCTGAAGCATCCCGGCGTGGAGTCGGCGGTGGCTTTTCCCGGCCTGTCGATCAACGGCTTCACCAACAGCCCCAATTCCGGCATCGTATTCGCAACGCTGAAGCCCTTCAGCGAGCGAAAGTCGCCCGAGCTGAACGGCTTCGCCATCGCGCAACAGCTCAACAAGGAATACGCCGCGGTGCAGGGCGCGTTCATCGCCGTGTTCCCGCCGCCGCCGGTACAAGGGCTGGGTACTATCGGCGGCTTCAAGCTGCAAATCCAGGATCGCGCGGCGCTGGGCAACGAGGCGCTCAATGATGCGCTGCAAGCGTTCCTCGCCAAGGCGCAGAAGGCGCCCGAGCTGGCCGGGATGTTCTCCAGCTACCAGAACAACGTGCCGCAGCTGTATGCCGACGTCGACCGTACGCATGCGCAGCAGTTGGGCGTCTCGATCCCGGAAGTGTTCGACACGTTGCAGATCTACCTGGGCTCGCTCTACGTCAACGATTTCAACAAGTTCGGCCGCACCTATCAGGTACGCGTGCAGGCCGACGCGCAATTCCGTGCGCATGCCGAGGATGTCGGGCTGTTGAAGGCGCGCAACGACAAGGGCGAGATGGTGCCGCTGTCGTCGGTGCTGAAGATGACGCAGAGCTACGGGCCGGATCGCGCCATGCGCTACAACGGCTTTCCGTCGGCCGACGTCAACGGCGGCGCGGCGCCCGGCTACAGCACCGGCGAGGCGCAGGCCGCGGTGGAGCGCATCGCGGCAGAAACCCTGCCGCGCGGCATCGGCTTCGAGTGGACCGAGCTGACCTACCAGGAAAAGATCGCCGGCAACACGCTGTTCGTGATCCTGCCGCTGTCGGTGCTGCTGGTGTTCCTGGTGCTCGCCGCGCAATACGAGAGCCTGACGCTGCCGCTGGCCGTGCTGCTGATCGTGCCGATGGGCCTGCTGTCGGCGATTTTCGGCGTATGGCTGACCGATGGCGACAACAATATCTTCACCCAGGTGAGCCTGGTGGTGCTGGTGGGGTTGGCATGCAAGAACGCGATCCTGATCGTCGAGTTCGCGCGCGAACTGGAGCTCGAGGGCCGCAAGATTTATGCGGCGGCGATCGAGGCGGCCCGCCTGCGCCTGCGCCCCATCCTGATGACCTCCATCGCCTTCATCGCCGGCGTGGTGCCGCTGGTGCTGTCCACCGGTGCCGGTTCGGAAATGCGTCACGCGATGGGTCTGGCGGTGTTCGCCGGGATGATAGGCGTGACCATATTCGGCCTGTTCCTGACGCCGATTTTCTACGTGCTGCTGCGCACCCTGGTCGCCAAATGCACGCACGAAACCAAAACAATAGACGCGCCGGCCGCCGCCGTACTGACCGCCGAGCCGCAGAAGGGAGTCTGAGCATGACACGATACAACTGGAAACTGACGGCACTGGCGGCCACGCTGGTGCTGGCCGGCTGCAGCACCGTCAAGCCGCCGGAGCAGGTGACGCTCGATCTTCCGGCGCAGTACCGCGAAGCCGCCGGGCTGGAAGGCGCATGGAAGGCTGCCACACCCGCCGATCAGGCGGATCGCGGCGAGTGGTGGAAGATATATGACGACGTGGAGCTGAACGGCCTGATCACCCAGGCGACGGAGGCCAACCCCGGCCTGGCGATTGCGCTGGCCCGGGTCAAGGAGGCGCGGGCGACGGCCGGGGTGGTGGACGCCAATCGCGGCTTCCAGCTCAACGGCGGCATCGGCCCAACGCGCCTGCGGGACAGCACCACGTCGCCGACGACGGAATGGCGCGCGCAGGTGAACGCCTCGTATGAGGTCGACCTGATCGGTCGCCTGTCGGATGAAAGCCGCGCCGCAAAACTCGACGCCGAGGGGCAGGAAGCCGCCTACCGTTCCGTGCTGCTCGCGTTGCAGGCGGACGTGGCGCAGCAGTATTTTTCCATCCGCTCGCTCGATTCCGAGCTGGCGATCCTGGAAAAAACCATCGCGCTGCGCCGGGAAGAGGTGCGGCTGGTACAGGTGCGCTTCGATATGGGCGATACCAGCGAGCTCGACGTCGCCAAGGCCAGTACCGAGCTTTCCATTGTGCAGGCGGAGGCGGAGAGCGTGAAGCGCTTACGCGCTCAGCAGGATCATGCGCTGGCGATTTTGCTCGGCAAAGCCCCCGCGCAATTCACGCTGGCGTTCGCGTCTTTGCAACCTTCTACGGTGGTCGTGCCGGCTGGTCTGCCATCGGAACTGCTGGAACGCCGCCCGGACATCGCGCAGGCGCAGCGCCAGTTGGCGGCGGCCAGCGCCCGTGTCGGCGTGGCCAAGGCGGCGTTCTTTCCCAAGCTGGTGCTGACCGGGTCGGGCGGTTACGCCTCCGACGAATTGTCGGAGCTATTCAAGTGGTCCAGCCGCAGCTGGCTGCTGGGGCCGCTGGTCGGCACCGCGCTGAGCCTGCCGATCTTCGACGGCGGCCGCAACAAGGCCAATCTCGCCCGTGCCGATGCCGGCTATGAAACGCAGGTGGCCAATTACCGGCAACAGGTGCTGGTGGGTTTTCAGGAGGTGGAAAACAACCTGAGCGCATTGCGCACGCTGGACAGGCAGATCGGCTTTCAGGATGAGGCGATCGCATCGGCGAAGCGTGCGTCGCATCTGGCGGAAGTGCGCTACAGCAACGGTTCGGCGAGCTACTTCGAGGTCATCGACGCGCAGCGGACCAGTCTCGCTGCCGAGCGGGCGCAAAGCCAGAGCATGGGTCAGCGCTCGGTGGCGTCGGTGGGTTTGATCCGCGCGTTGGGCGGCGGCTGGGGCTCCCGCACAGCGACAGAGGAAGTCGCGACCCGATAACCGCATTTCCCTGTTTTTCGCATCTCCGTTTTGCCACTTGGCCGGGTCTCTCCTCCCCGGCCTTTTTTTGCGCCTACTGTTCCCAGTTGGGGATAAGTATTGTTCCTATGCTGTTATTTATCCCAAATAAGAAAAAGAACAAGATGCGTTTCACCACCAACACGGAGAGACATCATGAATACGGCAACCGATATCACGGAGTACGAAGAAATCGCCGCCACCATCCAGCATTACGTCGATGGCGCGATCAGCGGCGAGGGCGAGCGCATGAAGCCGGCGTTCCATGCGGAGGCCACGATCTATGGCTACGTCGAGGACAGTCTGTTCGCGGGCCCAATCCAGAACCTGTACGACTGGAACGATGAGAACGGTCCGGCCAGCAATCTGCAGACGCGCATCGTGCACATCGATGTGGTCGGCACGGTGGCGAGCGTGCGGGTGGAGTCGGATAACTGGACCGGGCATCGTTTCACCGACTTTTTCAACCTGCTCAAAGTGGACGGCGAATGGAAAATCATGAACAAGGTCTTCCACCTCCACAGCCACTGAACGCCATAGGGCAATCAATCACTATTCTTAATTTTGGAGGGGTTAAAAATGGAAATTTTATTGAAAGGCGGTATCGCGATGGTGAGCGCAGCATTGGTGCTCGCCTGGCTGGGCACGTTTGCGCGCTGGTTCGTGATCAAGGGCGTGGATGGCGGGGTGGTCAAGGACTATGGCCTGCTGATCAAGGCACACATCGACTACATCCTGATGGCGCTGTTCTGCTTCGCGTTTTACGGCGCGGCGACGGCCGGCGGCTATCACTTGCCCGCTGCCGCCTGCTGGCTGGTGGTGATCGGCGGAATGACCAATCCCAGCATCTTCGTGATCGCGATGCTCAAGACCGACTTCTGGAATAACGTGCTGTGGAAGGTTTACACTGCACTGAGCTTCATGATCACCACTTGCGGATTCGTCTGGGTGAGCCACGCGTTCGTCACGGCCATGTAAGGCCTGGGCCGGAACGTACCGGCCCTTATTCGTATCATCCGACGCGAGGAGGCGATATGAGATTCACGGCAAACGGCAGCAAAAATGGCGAAGGGCATTTGCGTGGCTGGTGGCACGATATCGCGGTGCGCCTGTCAGCCTGTGGCAGGTATTATTTCTCGATTTACGAATACTGAAAGCGAACCGGCAGGCGGCCAATGTTCAAATCCATCGATGACTTGAAGCTGTTCGTGCAGATCTACGAAAAACGCAGCCTGTCGGCGGTGGCCATGATCGCGCAGACCACGCCGGGAGTAATCAGCAAGCGCCTGGCGCGGCTCGAAACCGAATTTGGCACGCGTTTGTTTCACCGTACTACCCGCACCATCCAACCTACGGACGAAGGGCAGCGGCTGTTCGAGCAGTCGGTGAACCTGCTGGAACTGGTGGAGCAGTACGAAAGCGAGTGGGGCGAGAAAACCCAGCCTAGCGGCCAGATTCGCATGACCGCCTCGGCCTCGTTCGCGCGGTTGTACCTGATGCCGCTGATCACGCAATTCATCCGGCTTTATCCCTCGATACGCATCAGTTTCGAGCTGTCGGACAAGGTGCTGGACATCGTTGCCGAGGGCATAGACCTCGCGATCCGTGGTGCGCAGATGAACGACTCCAGTCTGATAGCGCGCAAACTCGGCCCCTCGCCCGAAGTGCTGTGCGCTACCGAAGAGTACCTCTCCCGCACCGCGCTGCTCGCGCATCCCGCCGACCTCGAGCACCACAATTGCATCGTGCTCAACGAAAACTACAACTGGGAATTTGTGCATGAAGGCAAGGTGTTGCACCAGAAGGTGCGCGGCAACTTCCAGACCAACTACAGCGAGGCGCTGGTTGCCGCGATCAAGGACGGGTTGGGCGTCGGCATGGTGTGCTACTGGCAGATCCACGACGAAATCGAGCGCGGCGAATTGAAACTGATATTGCCCCAGTTCCGTCCTGGCCGGCAGCAGTCGCTGTATGCGGTCTATCCTTCGCGCCGCCACCTGCCGCTGAAGACGCAATTGCTGATCAGGTTTCTGGAGCAGCACCTGGTCATTCCGACTCCTGCGGCGTAACGGATGGCCGGGCTTGCCGTCAGCCCTGGCCTACAGCGGTGGGTTCCATGTAAACCAGCTCCCAGATATGCCCATCCAGATCTTCGAAGGCGCAGTTGTACATGAAGCCGAGGTCCTGCGTTTCGCGCGGTATCGTGCCGCCGGCCGCAATAGCCTTGGCGACCAGTTCATCCACCTTGGCGCGGCTCTCGCACGAGAGGCAGACGAGCACCTCGGTACTTTTGCGCGCGTCGCAGATTTCCTTTTTGATGAAGGTCTGGAAAAAAGGCTCGACCAGCAGCATGACGAAAATGTTCTCGCCGACGATCATGCAAGTGGCATTTTCATCGGTGAAGTTCAGGTCGAAGTCATAGCCCAATGCCGTGAAAAACGCTACGGATCGTTGCAGGTCTTTCACGGGTAGATTGACGAAAATTTGCGTCGCCATGCTGTCTCCTTCCAAGCGAATGGATTCGAATGACCGGTCAATTGCCTGCGACCAGTGCTGCTATCCCGAGCAAAATGGCGATGCCCGAAACCGTGATCGCCACCAAACACAATTGACGGGTTTTCTGGAGTTCCTTTTCGATGCGCGCGGCGCCCGTTTCGATATCGGCAATTGCCTTCTGCAACTGCGATGCGAGCACCTTGACGGCTTCGGTGTTGCGGGTCGCGGCATCCTGCAGTTCCGCAATCTGTTTGCTGACGACTTCCTGCGATGCGCCGGCATCGCTTTTTGTGGTGAAGGCCGGCACGGCCAGCGTGACGATCTGCGTGACGTAGGGAAGTATGGTTTTGAATGCCGGAAGCCAAGCGACCATGGGAACCTCGCAAGTGAATGAAAACAGGAGTGCAGCTTTATCGAATGGATGCCATTTTGGGAATTCAGTTCATCCGTTTGCCAGGAATAGTGTTCTTCGTCAGCTGGTAGCGCAGGCATCCCCGCTGCGCTACGAGGTTCCGCCCTTGGCGACGCCCAGTTCCATTTTTGCCGGAACCGTCTTGCCGTCGCCGGTGGTTTTTTCGGGCTCCTGCGCGCTTACGCGCCGGGCATCCAGCCCGGCCTTGTCGATCAAATAGCCCTGAATGGCCGATGCCCGTGCCTTGGCGAGCGCGGCCAGATCGGCATCGGTGATATTGGCGGTGGCCTTGAGCTGCTGCAGCATGGTTTCGTATTTCGGAATATCTTCCGGCTTGGGTTTCTTGAAGTAATCCCGCACCGCGTCCAGCGCCTTGAGGTTGCGCTTTTCGCCCTTGCTATCCTTGAGCAGGTTTTCCACGGCGGTTTGCACCTTGACGTTGTTGAGGTCCAGCGGGCCGGGCTGTTCGCCTTCCTTGAGTGTCAGGCCCATTTCCTTGAGCACGTCGCGGCGGGTCGCGGCTTCCTGCAAGGCGGCCTTGTCGGCGGCGGCGTCGAAGGCCGGAGCGATGCGCAATGCCAGCGCCGGGCGTTTGCTCATGGCCTCGGCGATGGCCTTGAGCTTTTCCTGCTCCGGCGGGGCGAGCGTGGCGCTGCCGGGGTCGAAGGCGATGGCTTCCAGTTTTTCCGAGCTGATGCCCAAGAGCTTGCCCAAGGCGCGGAAAGGCGCCGTGGCGATCTTGCCGATGACGTTGACGATGGCTTTCCAGACGATTTTGCCGTAGCTGAATTGCGGGTCGTCCAAGCTGCCGGAGATAGGCAAATCGAGATCAATGACGCCGTTGCTGTCTTCCAGCAATGCAATCGCGAGGTCGAGCGGCAGGTCGACGGCATCCGGGCTTTCCACGCGCTCGCCGAGCTTCAGTGTGTTGATGACGAATTTGTTCTCGCCGGTGAGCTGGCGATTCTTGATCTTGTATTCGAGATCGACCGAGAGCTTGCCGGAATCGATCTTGCGTCCGGCGAACTTGCCCGAATACGGCGTCAGCCGGTTCATTTCCAGGTTACGGAAAGCCAGGGTCAAGTCCGTGAAGTCGGTGGCGCGGAAAGGCTGGATAGAGCCGCGAATGCGCGCCGAGCCGTATTCGTCCACCTTGCCGTCGAGCTCGACTTGCGCCGTGCTGGCGGCGTCGGTGGAAAGTCCATTGATCACGCCGCCCAGCGTATGCATGTGCGTGCCGAACTGCGGGACGAGCGACAGGTCGGCGAATTCGAGGTCGCCGTTGTCCACGCTGACGCGGTCCACTGTCACCGGGAATTTTTCCGGTGCGTTCGGATCCTTCGCCGGGGCGGCGCGGGCAGGAGTCTCTGCTGCCGGTTGTGGACGCATGATGCGCTGCACGTTCATCGTCTTGTCCTCAAAGATGATGATCTTGCCGACGGGATGCACGACGCGCAGTTCGTCCATGTGCAGCTTGTCGGGCGCGAGGGAAAGCCGCAACGAGTCACTGGAAACCGATTGCCAGCCCAGGAACAGCCGGTCGTCGACTTCTTCGTTGATCGCAAGTTGGTCGATGTTGAAGCCGCCCGCAAAACGGCCGCTCAGGCCCTTTTCGGATTTGAGCGACAGCTTGCCGCGCAGGCCGGCCTGGCCGCCCGTGAGTTTGAGCAAGGTGTAGCGGGAAAGGTAGGGTGAAAAAGGCTTGAGCGGCAACCCGCTCAGCTTGACCTGCAAATCGCCCTTGATCGGCGCCAGGGCCATCTTGCCGGCCGCCTCGAACCTTCCGCCCTGCTTGAGTTGAAAGCTGGCCTTGACCGACACCGGCCTGGCGAAATCCAGCGATGCATCGCGCACCTCCAGCATGGCGCCCTGCACGTCCAGCGCCACCGCGGCGCCGGTGCTTTTATCCTCGATATGCACGGTGGAGTTGTCCAACGACAAGGTATCGAGGTTGACCTTCCAGCCCGGGGCCGTGTTTTTCTCGGCGGGTGCTTTGGCAGCCGCCAGCGGCACCGACTCCAGCACGGCGAGCCAGTTGATGTTTTTCTTCGCATCCACCATCACCTGGGTTTGCATCCCGGAAAGCTGGATGCCGGGTAATTTGACCGTGCTGTCCTTCAGGCTTACCGCTCCATCCTTGAGGCTGATTTTTGCCAGGCTCGCGACCGGCTGCGGATAAAGCGCGGAACGCAGCGTCAGCGATGCCAATTCGGAATTGAGTGCGGCGACGGCGATGCCGTTTTCCGCTTCCTGCACATTGAGGCCAATGTTGATATCCTGAATTTCCGCACGCAGCGGATGCACGAACGTCTGGTCCTCATAGGCCGCTTTCCAGCCTTGCAGTTGCACGTTGGCAATGGCAAACCGGAAAGGTTGCACCTCAGTCTGCGGCGCTTCCGTTGCGGCAACCGCTTCTTCCGGCCCGGACGGCACGAGATGCTGCCAATCGATGCTGCCGTCTTTGGCGCGCGTGGCGTTGATCTCGCCTTGCTTCAGCAGAATCTCGGCAATGTTGAGCTGATTGAGCGCGAGGTTGTATTCGAGACCGTTGACTGCGGCCTGATCGAGCTTGAGTAAGTGCCCGCTATTGTTTGTCAGCGCCAGTTGCTTGACGGCTGCATTCAGCCCTTGCACATGGATGTGCTCGCCTTTATTCAACGCCAGATCGAGGCCGGGTAATGTTGCCGTTGCCTCTGCCAACGTCATGTTGTTTTCTGTGCCCAGCTTTCCCGCCAGATGTGCGATCTCGACTGCGATGTCGCTCAGCTTCGCTTGCGGGTATGGCTCCGCTTTACCGTCCACCATCGCAAAGCGGTAATTGAAGCGCGTGCCCATGGCGCCTTCGGTGAATGTGATCGGCAGCGTCTCGCGGCGTACCACTTCCATCAGTTTTGCGAGCTTCAAGCCCTGGATGTCCACCGCACCGACGGAAACCAGCGGATTCGCCCCGAAAGTCCCTTTCCAGCGCAGCGTGGCTCCCTGATCGGGCATACGGGCAGCAATCAGGTAATCGCCGCGATCCTGCGGCAATGTAGAAAATCCATCCAATTCCAACGCTAGCGGCGTCAGTTCGGCCTTGAAAGGGGTGGGGCGATTGCGCTCGGTATATTCCAGATTGCCGCGTTCGATCAGCAGATGATCGATCAGTACGCGCGGAATCCTGTCGTCGTCCGGCTCTTTATCCTCGTTCAGCTTGGCGAGCAGATCGGCCCAGTTGAGCTTGCCGTCCGGGCCGATATCCAGATGACCGTAAGGCGCGGCAAGGCGGATATCTTTCAGATGCCAGGCGCGGCGGAAGAGCCCATCCGATTCAAGATCGACATGCAGATGCTCAAGACCTGCCAGCGCATTTCCACCCGGTTGGCTGAGGCGCAGATTGTCTACCGTCAAGATGAGGCGCAGCGGATCGAATTTCACCTGATCCATCGTCATGCGGCTCGCCAGCTTGTGCTCGGCCACCCACGGCAGCATGCGCTTGGCGATGGGATTGACGGCAAAATAACCGAGCAGGAAATACGCGGCCGTCAGGCCAAGGATCAGTCCGGCCGCAATTTTGAATCGCCTGCCGCTCAGGATTGTGCGAAGTTTTTTATTCATTTCGTTCTCCGGTATCGCTCGTGCAGCCTGTCTTTTACCGACGGCTTGCATATCCTGCAATAGTAACCCGCGCGCCGGTTATGGCTCGATAGCGAATTGTGGATTCCAGACGATTTCCCACAAATGCCCGTCCGGATCCTGGAAATAACCCGCATATCCTCCCCAGAAGGTATCGCCCGCAGGCTTGACGATGGTGGCGCCTGCGCGTTCAGCTTGCGCCATGACGTCATCGACTTCCGCTTTGCTGGCAACATTATGGCCGAGCGAGAGTTCGGTCGGGCTGGGCGGCGTCTTCGCCAGGCCGCTGTCGTATGCCAGATTATCGCGCGCCCAGAGCGCCAGCTTGATTCCGGATTGCAGATCGAAAAACGCCACCGCGCCATGCTCGAATTCCCGGCCGATGATGCCTTCGGTCGGCAAGCCCAGCCCGTCGCGATAGAAAGCCACGGATTTTTCCAGATGGTCCACGCCCAGCGTGATGACGGTAATACGAGGTTTCATGATCATTCAACCTTTGATGGCGAGCAGCAGCACGCCGGAAGCAACCAGCGCGATGCCTGCCCAATCTTTCAAGGTAAGTTGCTCGCCCAGAAACGCAAAGGCGAACACGGCGACCAGCACGAGGCTCAGTTTATCCACGGGTGCTACCTTGGAGGCATCGCCCAGTTTGAGCGCCCGGAAGTAGCATACCCACGAAGCCCCGGTCGCCACCGCGGAAAGGCCGAGAAACAGCCAGGTTTTGGCCGAAAGCGCCAAAGGATTGCTCCACTTGCCCGCGAACCAGACGAAGCCCGCCAGGATCACGATAATGAAGGCGGTGCGTATCAGCGTCGCCAGGTCGGAATCAACATTCTGGATGCCGATCTTGGCGAAAATCGCCGTCAGCGCCGCGAATACGGCGGATAGCAGCGCCCAGTAGAACCAGCTGGTAGTAGCCATGACGTGTCCTTGTTTGCAGGAGGTGGCGGCCCGCTCTCGCAACGCGCTAACGGGCGAAGTCATGGCTAACTGTAGGACAAGGCGAACGAAATCGCCAGGGTTTTAGTGCCTACCAATACTTCGGATAGCGTCCTTCATGCGCCGCATTGTTGTAAATCAGCGTCACCAGGAGCAGCACCACTGCACCCAGCAATGTCGGCATCAGCAGGAATCCCCAGCCCGGCTGCAACAAGTAAATGATGACGGGATTGGAACCGGCAGGCGGGTGCACGGTGCGGGTCATCATCATCAGCGCAATCGCGGTTCCCACGGCCAGCGCCACGCTCCACCAATGCGGACCGAACAAACTGAGGAATACCAGGCCGGAAAGCGAACTGAGAAAATGGCCAACTACGACATTGCGCGGCTGCGAGAACGGCACGTCGGGGAACCCGAAAACGAGCACGCAACTCGCGCCGAACGAGCCCAGCACCAGCGGCCAGGCCGTGCTTTCGAACAGCCCGGCGATCACCGCAATGGCAATGAAGCCGCCCAGCCAGGCAAGCAGAATGGCTCGGCTGGATGCCTTGGCGGGCAGTGCGGCGTTGTCTCCGCGAAATTTTTCAATTAACGCATGCATCGGTTTCCCCTTTTGAACGATAGATTAGAATTTCTGCGATTTGCCGGGCTTGGCGTGCGGCCTGGCTGCCTCGCGTAACCTGCTCGGTGACTGTCGCTCCTTCCATCAGCAGTGCCAGTTGACCCGCGACGGCTTCCGCTTCGCTCAAGCCGGCCTCCAGACAAAGAGCGAGGACGTCTGCGCGAACGCGCGCTTTGTGCTCGGCGGAGAGCTGGTGAAACGGATGCTGCGGGTCGGCGTATTCGACGGCGGTATTGATGAAGGCGCATCCGTGAAAATCCGGTTCGGCGAACCATGACGCAAGAAAATCGAAAATCGCCAGCAGCTTTTGGTCCGGCTCTCCGGCTGTTGCGATGTACCGCTGCATCGCTCCGCGCCAGCGCTCGTCCCGCACTTTGAGAAATTCCGCGATCAGTCCGTCCTTGGAAGTGAAATGCAAATACAGGCTTTGCCGCGCCACGCCAGCCTTTTCCAGAATCGCATCCACGCTGGTGGCATGAATTCCGCGCTGGTAAAACAGCACGCAGGCAGCTTCGAGCAAGGCTTCGCGGGTGGGGGAGGGTTTCATGTACGGCTCCAATAGAACGGTTGGTCTATTAGACGAAGTCGCAGACTAGACTGTCAATCTAGGGAAGCTGACGAACGGTAACTTGGTTGGCTCCGTCCGTGGTGAGTCGTTCGACAGTGCTCACGACAAGCCTGTCGAACGCTCTTCTGAGTGAAGGCGAGGGGCCTGGGCGGAATCAACTGTGCGGAGCTCATAAAGCTTAAAGGAATTCATACAATCAGACCCGGATTGATTAAAGCATTGCCGAAGAAGGCGAGATTGTGTTGCCTGGCGGCCTTTTCCCCCGGCAAGCGAACCTTCTCCTGCATGGGGTATGGGGCCGGAAAGGGGGGATGCATGCTCGACGCAGGTGTCTGTTTTGAAGGATAATGTCGTCTCGCTTAGTTTCCAGACAACCCCCGGCCATACCAATGTAACTCTGCATTCCCCTTCCCGAGATTTGCCGTTTTTGTCCGTGATTTTGACCGGACGACTATTTCATTCCATTTGCTGTAACTCCTCACCGTTTTTCTGGTGTGGAGCTGTTTTGTTCTGAAGGAGAAGCACATTGACTGCCCTTAACCCGCAGGAAATCAAGACCAATTTATTGAGCGGCCTGACCGTGGCGCTGGCGATGGTGCCGGAGGCGATAGCGTTTGCGCTGGTGGCGCATGTTTCGCCGTTGACCGGGCTGTATGCGGCGTTTATCGTGGCGCTGATTACTTCGGCTTTCGGCGGCCGACCCGGCATGGTGTCGGGCGCGACGGGTGCATTGGCGGTGGTGATGGTGGCGCTGGTGGTGCAGCATGGCGTGGAATATCTGTTCGCGACCGTGGTGCTGATGGGCGTTCTCCAATTACTGTTTG
The DNA here is from genome assembly GCF_001645185.1 of Methylobacillus sp. MM3. Taxonomy (GTDB): domain Bacteria; phylum Pseudomonadota; class Gammaproteobacteria; order Burkholderiales; family Methylophilaceae; genus MM2. The sequence continues at coordinate 231,963 of NZ_LXTQ01000050.1, read as the reverse complement.
CGGCGGCCAAGTTGGGCAAGTTCATTCGCATGGTGCCGCATCCGGTGATGCTGGGTTTTGTGAACGGGCTGGCGATTGTGATTTTCCTGGCGCAATTCGGACATTTCAAAACTACCGGTGTGGACGGCACGCAGCAGTGGATGCAAGGCGCGCCGCTTTACACCATGCTGGGGCTGATCGCGCTGACCATGGCGATCATCTACCTGCTGCCAAAATTGACCAAGGCTGTGCCGGCGACGCTGGTGGGCATACTCGCGACTTCGCTGCTGGCGGTGGGGATGGGGATCGAAACCAAAACGGTGGGCGATCTCGGCTCCATCGCCGGCGGTCTGCCGAGCTTCCATTTGCCGGATGTGCCGCTGAATTTGGAAACGCTGAAGATCATTTTCCCTTACGCGGTCATTCTTGCGGCCATCGGCCTGATTGAATCGCTGCTGACGCTTAACCTGATCGACACCATGACCGACACGCGCGGCCAGCCGAATCGCGAGTCGATGGCGCAGGGCGCGGCCAACGTCGTGACCGGCTTTTTTGGCGGCATGGGCGGCTGCGCGATGATCGGCCAGAGCATGATCAACGTGAACAATGGCGCGACCAAGCGCCTGTCGGGCATCGCGATGGCATTGTTCCTGCTGTCGTTCATCCTGTTCGGCTCCAGCCTCATTGAACAGATCCCGCTGGCGGCGCTGATTGGCGTGATGTTCGTGGTTTCCGAAAAAACATTTGAGTGGGGCAGCTTCCGGCTGTTCGGCAAGGTGCCCAAGCCCGATATCGTGGTTGGCCTCGCCGTGGCGGGCATTACCGTGGTGGCCGATCTGGCGGTTGCGGTTGTGGCTGGCGTGATCATTTCAGCGTTGGTGTTCGCCTGGGAGCACGCCAAGCACATCGGCGTGAAAACCTGGGTGGATGACCAAGGCTGGAAGATTTACGAGCTCGAAGGCTCGCTGTTTTTCGCTTCGGCCGCTGGGTTCCAGGCGCTATTTTCCCCGCGCGAAGATCCGGATGACGTGGTGATCGAATTTCGGCGCGCAAAAGTGATGGATCACTCTGCCATCGAAGCCATCGACGGCCTTGCCTCGCGCTATAGCGTTTTTGGCAAACGCGTGCACCTGCGCCATCTGAGCCCGGACTGCCTGGAGTTGCTGAACAATGCAAAGGAAATGGTCGAAGTCAGCTCCTTTGAAGATCCGCACTATCACATCGCGGATAACAAATTGGGCTGAACAAAGACCAGATGTCGACAGCATGTTGCTGAGCGCGTTCTAAGCCAGGCGCTAAACTAGTACAATCGAACCGATATTACGTACTTTTTGCAAGTTGATTCATAGTGAATTTCATTGAGGCAATCCGTATGAACGATCAACTCGACACCTTGACTCACGTACAGCGCGAGGCCATCGACTTGGCGGTGCGGTTTGGCCCCAAGGTGCTGGTTGCGATTGCGATCATCGTGGCGGGTATTTATGCCGGGCGCTGGGCTGGCAAAGCGGCCGATAGAGGGTTCAGCAGTTTCCATCTGGAGCCGCCGGTGCGGGAATTGCTAGTGCGCATCGTGCGGGTGCTGGTGCTCGCGCTGTTCACGATCATGGCGCTGCAGAATCTCGGGGTGGAACTGCTGCCCCTCATCGCCGGCCTGGGTGTCGCCGGGGCGGGCATCGCGCTGGCCATGCAGGGCGTGCTCAGCAATATCGTGGCGGGGCTGACGATCATCTTTACCAAGCCGTTCCGCGTCGGAGAATATATATCCATCGTCGGAGAAGAAGGCCGGGTCGAGAATATCAGCCTTTTCTCGACGGTGTTGAGCCACCCGGACCTGTCGCAGCTGGTGATTCCCAACCGCAAGATCGTCGGCGAGATATTGCATAATTACGGCGAGATACGGCAGCTCGATATCGCGGTGAGTGTCGCCTACGACACCGATCTGGACCGTGCGCTGGCGGTCGTCAACGAGTTGCTGCAGGCGCATCCTCGCACATTGAAAGACCCGCGCCCGGTTGTTGCCGTCAGCACCCTTGCGCCATTCTCGATCACCATTTCCGTCAAGCCTTGGGTCGGCGTGCCGGATTACATCGAGGCGAGAGGCGAGGTGAACAAAGCCATCGTCGAAGCCTTCAGAAGCAGGAATATCGTCATCCCGCTTCCGCAACAGGAGATCAGGCTGCTGGAAGAAGGCGGGGATCGCCAGCCGGAGCGCACGGCTTAGTCATAAACGGCGGTTGGCCTGGCATCAGGGCAATACGCCCAATGCTTTGAGACTGGCCTTGCCCAAGGGTAGGCGCTTGTCGGCGTCGGATGCCTGATAAACATCAACATTCAACGCAAACGCGTAAACGCGCCCTTCCTTTTGCACCCAACCCACCCACCAGCCGATTTCCGGGCTGGTATCGCCGCCCCATCCGGTCTTGGCATAGAGCGTCCAGTTGCCGCCTTGCTCAATACGCACGATTTCGCGCACGGTTTTCTGGGTATCCGCAGCAAAAGGCAATTCATCCTGCGCCAATTTGGCGAGGAATTCAGTCTGCTCGATGGCACTGATCCGGAGCGGGCCGACCAGCCAGAAATTATCGACCGTATTGCCGATTTCCCGGTTACCGTAATCCAGCTTGATGACATTCTCGCGCATGCGCTCCAGCCCGATGCGCCGGGCAAGCTCCTGATAAATCGGCACGTTTGAAATCCTGATGGCATCGCGCAGACTCATATCCTTTTCCCAAAACTTGAAACGCTGCGGCTTGCCACCGTACGGCAACACCTCATCAACACTTTGAATCGCGCCCGTTGCAAGGCCGATCAGCGAATTGGGAATCTTGAAGGTGGAGGCCGGAATAAACCGCGTTTCGGCACGCGCTGGATCGTAGCCGATAAACTTCTGGCGGCTGACATCGTAAAGCACGAAGGTGCCCGTCACCCCGGCGTTCCTGAAAAGCTCACCGACGGCGGGACTATCTTCCCAATTGGCGGCATGGGCGTGCAGGGTTAGCCACATGAGTAGAGCGGTGAGGAAATATTTCATGAAAAGCACGCAATGGAAATGATAGGTTGGGAGCAGAGCAGAAAAGCTGGATGGGCCTTGCTCATGGATATCTCTTCACTGGGGTGATTTCCTGCTTCCGCTCACTGGAGCCGGTCGCTGATTTTCGCAATCCCCGCTTCCGCACACTGGTCGTCCAGATGTCCGCCGGGTGCGCCGCCGACACCGATGGCGCCGATGACTTCATCGCCCACGCGGATCGGCAGGCCGCCGCCCAGAATCAGCAAGCCGTCGATCATCGGCAAGGTGGCGGCGCCGGGGGTTTTCTGGACGATTTCGAGCAGCTTGCTGGTGCCTTCGCGCAGTGAGGCCGAGGTGTAGGCCTTGCGGCGGCTGGAGTCGAGAGTATGTGGGCCGGCGCCGTCGGCGCGGAGCTGGGTTTTAAGCTGGCCGGCGCGGTCGACGACCGCGACCGAAACTTTCCATCCTTTGGCCGAACAGAATTGTAGCGCGGCGGTGGCGGCTTCGCTAGCTAGTGCGAGGGAGATGTTTTTTTGTTGCAGGATATCCTGGGCGACGGCAGGGCTGGTGGCGCACAGGGCTGTGACAAGAGCAATCAGGAACAAGCGGCGATTGAACATTTTCAGTCTCCTTTTCTTGTAGCGCAGGCGTCCTCGCCTGCATTTCGATCAAATGATGCCTGGTTTGTTGCAGGCGAGGACGCCTGCGCTACATTATTCCCCGACGTGCAGCAGCAGCCCTCTTTGCCTTGCCGCATGGAAAAACGCCAGAAAAGCGGCGATGCCGCCGGCCAGGTAGAACATATTCATCCACGCGGCGGTAATCAGCATGCCGACATTAAACGTCTGGTGAAACAGCAGCTCTCGCAAACCCTCGAACACATGGCTTGAGGGCAGCGCCCAGGCGAGGGGTTGTAGCCATTCCGGCAGAACGCTGATCGGGTAGTACACGCCGCTCAAGGGTTGCAGTGCAAAGATCGCCACCCAGGCAATGCTTTCCGCGCCCAGGCCGTAGCGCATGACGACTCCTGCGACCAGCAAGCCGATGGCCCAGCTCATGAGGATCAGGTTGAGGAAAAAGGCGATCAAGGGCAGACCGAGGTCGAACACGTTGTAATCGAAGAAAGGGATCGCCACCAGCGCCGCGCCGCCGACGCCGATCAGCGTGCGCAGCAGGCTCATCAGCAGCAGCGAGCAGACCATTTCATATGGCCGCAGCGGGCTGACGAACAGATGGCCGAGATTGCGCGAATACATTTCTTCCATGAACACCAGCGCGATGCCGAGCTGGCCGCGAAACAGCACATCCCACAGCAGCACGGCGGAAAGCAGCACGCCGGTCGCCTGTGCGATGTAACTGCTGTTTTGTGCGAGAAAAACGGTAATGAACCCCCACAGCACCATCTGCACCGTGGGCCAGTAGATCAGTTCCAGTACGCGCGGCCATGAGGCGCTGAGCAGGTAAACATGGCGCAGCACCATCGCGCCGATGCGGCGCGGCGAGAGGGGGATATCCCGTTGCGTGATATCGCTCATACGACGGCCTCCTGGTATGGGCGGCGGGCGATGTCGATGAAGACCTCTTCCAGTGTGGTACGGCCGTAGCGCGCGATCAATTCATTCGGCGCGCCGCTATCGACGACTTTGCCGCGCTTCAGCATGACGACATCCGAGCACAGCCTCTCCACTTCGGCCATGTTGTGCGATGCCAGCAGGATGGTCGCGCCGCTGGTGCGTTGATAGTTTTCGAGATAGCCGCGCACGTAGTCGGCAGTGTCGGGGTCGAGCGATGCGGTCGGTTCGTCCAGCAACAGGATTTCCGGAGCATTGAGCAAGGATTTCGCCAGCGCGACGCGGGTTTTCTGGCCGGCGGAGAGTTTGCCATAAGGGCGGTCGATCACCTCGGTCAGGTCGAGCTCCGTGGCCAGTTCGCGGAGGCGCCGGGTGACGTCGCGCAACCGGTAAAGGTGCGCATAGACCGAGAGATTCTGCCGCACGGTGAGTCGATGCGGCAGATCGACATAAGGCGACGAGAAATTCATGCGGTGCAGCAGCTTGTAGCGATGGTGCAGCATGTCCTTGCCGAAAATGCGAATGCTGCCGGAAGTGGGTAAAAGCAACCCGAGCAGCATGGCGATGGTCGTTGTCTTGCCCGCGCCATTGCCGCCCAGCAGCGCGGTTGTCACGCCGTGGTGCACGGCGAAATCGATACCGTCGACGGCTGTCAGAGTGCCGAAAATCTTGGTGAGGTTGGAAACCTCGATGACGAGATCAGAAGCCATGTGTGAAATTGTGCGGGAGTTCATGCATAGAACCTGAAGCTTACTCGAAAAGTTCCTGCGATGCTTTTGGGGCGCTCATTTATCCGGAGCTCAAAGAGAGGAGGCGCGACGTATCCGCACAACTTAAATGGGCTTTTTGGTGTCCTACGTAAACCTAATACTCATCCGCAGCGTTTTAGATTCATACCTAATCCTGCTGCAGGAGCATGCTCATGTTCTCCCATGCCCGTTCATTTATCACTTTCCTTTTCATGTTCTTCGCGATGGCGGCAGTGCCCGCTTTTGCGCAAGACGACGACCCCGCCGCGATCAGCCCGTTGCGGCTCAGCTATATCGAGGGCGACATCGGCTTCTGGCGCTACGGTGCCGAAGACTGGACGGACGCACGGCTCAATACGCCGCTCGCTGCCGGGGATGCGTTGTATGTCGATGGCGAAGGCAGCCTGGAATTGCAGCTCAGCAGCCGGGCATTCATTCGCGCCAGCGACGATACCGAGCTCAGTGTCGTCAACCAGACCGCCGATTTTCTGCAAATCAAGGTGACGTCCGGCCGCGTGTCGCTCGATTTGCGCTCGCTGCCATCAGGTTATTCCATCGAGTTGAACACCCCTAACTCCGTATTCACGATCGAACGCGCCGGTTATTATCGCGTGGAGGTCAATGGCGACGTGCACTTCATTACCCGGCGCGGCGGGCAAGCCACCATGGTGCCTGCCGGCGGACAGCCGATGAGCATCTATCCTTCGGAAGAAATCGTCGTTGAAGGCACGACGGTCGCGCGCGCCGAAACCTATGTCGCACCGGAGCTGGACGGCTGGGATCGCTGGAATTACGATCGCACCGAAGACCTGATCGATGTGGCGAGTGAGCGCTACCTCTCATCCGAGATCGCCGGGGCCGCGGACCTCGACCGTCACGGCCGCTGGCGCGTCGTAGGAACCTACGGCACGGTATGGGTGCCGGATGGCGTGGGATACGGCTGGGCGCCCTACACGACCGGCCGCTGGGTGTGGGATCCTTATTATCAATGGACGTGGGTGGACGATGCGCCGTGGGGCTGGGCGCCGTATCACTACGGCCGGTGGGTTTACATCGATGGTTACTGGGCCTGGGCGCCGGGGCCGGTCGTGCGGCGTGCAGTGTACTGCCCGGCGCTGGTCGCGTTCTATGGCGTCGGCAGTGGCGTTTCGATCTCCATCGGCGGGTCGATAGGCTGGGTCGCGCTGAGTTGGGGCGAGCCGGTCGTGCCCTGGTGGGGCCGCTCGCGCTTTGTCGGTCGTCCGTACTGGGGTGGTTGGGGCGGGCCGCGCGTGGTCAACAACGTGGTCATCAAAAACACCACCGTCGTTAACGTCACCAACATCACTTACGTCAACACGCGCGTCAATAATGCCCTCGTCGCCGTCCCGCGCGAAAAATTCGGCAAAGGCTACGTGCAAACCGCGCCATCGCCCATCGTGCAAACGGAGAAACGCACGCCGATGCGCGGCTCGCTGCCCATCAAGCCCGAGTCGGCCAGCGTAATGGTTGGCTCGCCGGGCAAGGTGCGCCCGCCGGAAAACGTACTCACCAAACCCGTCGTCGCCACCCGTCAGCCGCGCGAACACAAGGTGCCATGGGGGGCTAGCTCGCCCAAGGCGGAAACCCGGATCGTAAAACCGGATGTTGCCGGCGCGAAGCCAACCCAGAAAGCAAGGCCAGAGGAGCGCTATATCACCGTGCCTAAGCGTTCCGTCAAGGAACCCGGCCGTCCGCAGTTCGGCGAACGTGCCGGCGAAGAGCGTCCCCGTCCGCCGGACCCGTCGCGCTTCAATGAAAGACGCGAATCGCCGCCTGCTTTCGATAGCCGTTCGCCGAGAGAAGAAGCTCCTCGCGAAATGAAGCCCTTGAAAGAGCCGCGGGAACCTTCAGCCTCGGAGCAAAACCGGCAGCCGCCCGGCCAGCAACGCGGAGCAACTGAACCAAGAGAACCCCGCGTCGCCGTGCCGGAAGCCATGCCGCGCCATGATCGCGAAGAAGCCCCGCAACGCATGATGCGCGAACCCGAGCGGGATCGCCCGGAAAGCATCGAGCGGCGCGCCGCGCCGGAACGTGAGCAGCCCATGCAACGAGAGCCTGAGCGGAGCCGTCCGGAAAGCATGGACCGCTCGCGGGCAGCACCGGAACGGGAACAACCCATGCCACAACAACGTACCGCGCCCGGCAGGGAACGCGAATCCCAGCGCGAAATGGCACCGCCGCCGAGAGAGGCGATGCCCGAGCGTCGCGAACTCTCCCCTGCGCCATCGCGGATTGAACGGGAAAGCGGACGAACTGGCGGAGAAGTGCGGCAAGAACGTCAAATAGAACGTTCCGCCGTGCCTGGCAGAGAGCGCGAAATCCAACGCGAAACAGCGCCGTCGCCGCAAAGAGAAATGATGCCGGAACGTCGCGAGCTCTCTCCAGCGCCGGCACGGAGCGAACGGGAAAACGGCCGCGCCGGTGGAGAAGTACGGCAAGAACGCCAGGCCGATCGTCCCGACTTGCCCGGAAACCCGGCTAACCGCATGTACCGCGCACCGGAGAAAAAACGGGAATCGAAAGAGCAGGCTGCGCCGGGGAGGTGAGGGGAAGCCATCCGCAGGGGAACATGAACTTTTCGGCAACGGTTTTATCGTGCCATTGTCCTACCGTTTATTCCATTTACCTTTGTAGTAGATGCCCTGTTGCGGGAGATTCCCATGACGATACGAATACGTTTGACGACATTGCTGTTATCGCTGACAGCCCTTTTAAGCATGCCGGCTCTCTCGGCGGAAACGGCGGGTGCTGGTTCGGCGGCTGGCTCTTCGAAAGAAATCATCATCATTCCGGTGATTCCCGGTGCTGCGGGAGCAGTGCAGGAGCCCGATTCCCAGCGTGAAACGGATGAACCCAGAGCGCAAAGAAAGACCCCGGAACCGCGCGACCCCACCCGCGGAATGTACGACCCCGAGACCGCGCGAGAAGGCGACGCCCGCACACTCAATCAATTATCCCGCGACCGGCTGAATCTGGAAGGCAATCGCAGCCGCAGCCTGGATGATCTATCGAGCCCGCTGCGCGAACGCCGCCGTATCGATCAAAGCCGGGGACGCTTGCGTAGCCCTGCCGAGCGCATGTATGGCACGCCCTCCCTCAAGGACCGACTCAGCGCTCCTGACTCCAGAAGGGATTACCGCATCGATAGCACCCGGGATCTGCGCCAGGAATACATTGATGAAAATGGCAGCGCCGATTACCGGGTTTACCGTACGCGTTAGCCAATAGGTTCGCGGCAAAGTGGTTATGAAAATACCCCACTTTCAATATACCCAACGATAGCTGGCGAACAACCACCAGCTTGGTGTTTCCCCTTCAGTCGTGGCATTCAGCATCATGGAGCCAATTCCCGGACCAAGCCGGCTTTCTGCACCCACGGCGGCACGTAGCCAATCTTGTCGATATGCGAGGCCATCGATGCTGAATGCATTCAGGTCGAGAATTTCTCCACGTGCATTTTCGCCCCGATTTTCGAAACGATGTACGGCTTCGATACGTCCGAGCAGTGTCACGCGATCATTCACCGGTGTTACGACATCCAACCCCAGACGCATTTGTGTCGAACGCTCACTCCTACTATCCCAACGCACAGGAAAGCCGCCACTGGACTCTGTATAGCCATCGATTTGCGTGCGGTAACCAATCACGCTGGCGTAGGGTGTCAATGCAGTTTTGCCCAGTATGGCGGCATCAAGCCAATCGAGACGCAATCGCAACGCAGCAGTTCGTACATCCGTATTGCCGCGAGAGGTGGTAGGTGACCCTGCATTAAAGTAGCCGCGATCGATACGGGCTGAGCCGTTGTTGTAATAACCGCTGATAGATGCGCGAAGTGATGTATCGGCAACTGCCATAATCAATTCCGGCACGACATAGGTGCCATCCAGGCGAGTATCGCCGTTGAATGAAGTATCTTGCCGGCCATCGCTACGTCCCAGCGAGAACTTGAGCATTAAACGGTCGCCAAGGCCACGGCCATAGCCAATTTCGCCAGCGCCCAGGCGTCCGTTCAATTCGCCGTGGTCGCTGCGCGCCCAATCGCCTGTCACCCAGAACGCCTGCTGGCCCGACGCTAGCAGGCCGCGCATCGGGCTACCGTGAGCGCCGTTCAGTACGAGGTCGGCATCCTGAATGGCGTAGGTGGTGAGACCCGCTTGGCCGGCGAGGCTGCGATAATATTCATCAATATCTATCAGACCATTGCCTGCCGGCGTTACGCGGGCAATGAAGGGGTGATTGTTCTGTAACTGGCCGGTTATCACATTACCGTCCGCATTGACTGCTGTGGCTGCGAGAGCCGCCGGGCTGGACGAAGTATCGACGCCATTGGAAGCCAACCATTGCTCCAGGCTTTGCATGCCAGTCGTTTGGGTCCATCGGTAAGCAGCCATATTTGAACCATCTCCTGACCATCCCACCACGACATCACCGACGGCGTTGATGGCGAGAGCGGCGGAGTCCGTGTCGCTATTAAGAAGCGTACCGAGGCTGATCATTCCGGTGGATTGCGTCCAACGGAATGCCCGGATGGCATTACCTGCAGCGCCATCATAGGCTGCGCCTATCACTACGTCGCCAGTTGCGTTGGTTCGACGAGCTCTGGATCCGGCTCCGCCATTGAGCGTACCGAGGTTGATCATTCCGGTGGCCTGTGTCCAACGAAATGCCCGGATGGCATTACCTGCCGTACCATCCTCGGCCTCGCCTACCACTACATCCCCGGTAGCGTTGATGCCTGTAGCAGCAGAGTACTGGCCGCCATTGAGCATGCCGAGGCTGATCATTCCGGTGGCTTGTGTCCAACGGAAAGCACGCAGGGCATTGCTTGCGGCGCCATCGTCCGCTGCTCCGACGACTACGTCGCCAGCATCGTTAACGTCATAGGCACTCGATTGGAGACCACCGTTGAGCGTGCCGAGGCTGATCATTCCGGTGGCTTGCGTCCAACGGTACGCTCGTGAGGCATTGCTTGCGGCGCCATCGAACGCTGCTCCGACTACCACGTTACCCGCGGCATTAACGCTGTAGGCAACGGAAGCCATGCCGCCGTTGAGCGCACCCAAGCTGACGATGCCGGTAGCTTCGGTCCAGCGGAAGGCACGGGCACTACTTATAGCCCCATCATCCCCTTCCCCGACCACCACATCCCCTGCCGCATTAATATCCCAAGGCATGGCATATGATCCGCCGTTAAGCGTGCCCAGATCAAAGAGACCATCCGCAGCAAGCGCAGGCAAGGAGAATGCTGTGAGAATGACAGCTTGGATTGAAGTTGTACACCCATCGCTAATTCATAAAACAAAGGAATAAGCACGATATCTTTGGTGGCTGATGGGGTCTGCCAGATTAGTGTGGAGATTTCCGGATTAGTGTATTTAGTTACCCGCGCAGGACGAGGCGCCCGCCCATTTTGAATAGAGATAGCCTTGCCCTGACTGGCATCCCAATTTCTGCATGAGGTCGGCCTGGGACAAGTTCTCGATCCCCTTGGCGACCACGCCGATATCCAAATGCCTGGCCAGATTCATGATGGACAGAATCACGCCCAGGCTTTTCTGATCCTGATGAATGTCGGTAATGAACGCGCCGTCTATTTTCACTTTGTCGATGGGAAAGTCCCTCAAATACGACAAGCCTGAAAACCCCGCCCCGAAATTATCGAGAACGAACTTGATGCCCAATGCTTTCAGCTGTTTCATTCGGTTGACGGTCTCGTCGTTGGCTGGCAGCAGCGAATGTTCGGTCAGTTCCAGCTCCAGGCGGGCCGGAGAAAAACCGGTCTCGCTCAGGAAACGCTTTACCGCGATAAACAACTGGTCGGATGCCAATTGCGAAGCGGAAATGTTGAGCGTCAGATAAGCCGTATCCCCAAGCGCATCCAGCCGTTTTGCAAGATGGTCGAACAGATAGTCCTGGATGCGATGAATCTGGCCGGTTTTATCTGCCAGTGAAATAAAGACCTCGGGAGAAATCGAGTGCCCCTCATGCTGCCAGCGTGCGAGCGCCTCGTAGCCGATAATTTCACCCTGCTTAAGATCGAAGATCGGCTGGAATACATAAGAAAGCTCATGCTGCGCCAGTGATTCCTCCAGGCCGGTAAGCAAAGCCTGGGCTTCAAGGTAAGGCAGCAGCTCCGCTTTGAAATAATGAATACGCCCGCTGTCTTTCTGTTTGGCCTGCTGCATGGCTGTATTTGCGCATTGAATGAGCGCCTCGAAAGTATCGCCATGGTCCGGCGCTCGCGCCACGCCTATCGACAGGTTGAGCTTGATGAAATGATTTTTTATCGATACGGGCATGCTGGCTGCGGCGAGCAGCTCCCTGCAAGCGGCATCGATTTCGCATTCGGCGGCGAGAAAGACAAACTCGTCGCCGGCCAGGCGATAAGCCCGGCATTGACGGCTGTCGGCGATCTCGTCCAGATAGCGGCCGATTTCCATCAACACCAGATCGCCGGTGTGATGGCCCAGGCCATCGTTGATGTCCTTGAAGCGGTCTATGTTGATCAGCGCCAGTTCCAGAAAACCGGGGCAAGGGAGATGTCGTGCAAAATCCCTGCACAGCGCCTGACGATTGTTTAATCCGGTGAGCGGATCGGTAAAGAACAGATGCTGGATCTCTTGCTCGTAAGCTTTTTCATCCTGAAGGATTTCTTCATCTGTTTGCTTGCCTGGGCGCGTTGTCATACTTGTTTCCTAACCAAGAGATGACTTCACGATAGCTTTGGCTTTGCCGAGGCGTCTTTCAGATTGGTATCGCGATTATCCAAAATGCAAAATGGAATAGGGATGCCTGGACGATTTGCCTGCGATGGCGCAGGATCAGGCGACAGTGCGCCTGTATTGAGCGGGTGGCATGTTCACGAGACGCTTGAATACCGAACTGAAGTGGCTCTGGCTGGCAAATCCGCAAATGAGTGCGATATCGGCCAGTGCAAGCTGGCGCTGCTTCAGCAGGGATTTTGCCCGGCGAATGCGGGCGTGCATCACGTATTGATAAGCGCTCATCCGCATGGAGCATTTGAATCGCCGCATGAACTGGACGCGGCCCAGCCCAACAAGCGCTGCCAGATCGCCGATGGAAATATCCAGCTCCAAATTGTCTTCGATATAGCCCAGTATTAGACGCAACTGACCATTGCCCAATCCGTGCTGCCATGCTCGCACTTCGCCGTGCGTGCCGGAGGACGAATGCCTTTGCAGCAGATGTGCGGCCAGCGCTCGCGATAGATATTCTATTTTGAGTGGGTTACTTGCAGAGTCTTCTGACAGCATTTCCCTGATGGTGTGAAGGAAAGAAACGAGTATGTGATCGTTTGCGGCAAATACCGAGATGACGCTTCTGTCGGCTCCATGCCCCGGAAACATCTCCTCCGCGACCTCTCGCAGCACCCCCACCTTGAGGTAGACATGCAGTGCGATGGTGGATGAACCAATGAAGTATTGAACGGTTTCACCAGGCGCGGTAATCGAGACAAGGTTGGCGGGTAGCGTATCCCGATTCATCCGGCTAGCAACTTTGCGTCGCCGCGTGACCCTTCCAAATGTCGTGGCAAGCCATATATCCGGAATCGGTTGATGTATCGCTTCGTGCGGGCGCTCATCGGTGAGCGCGGCGCAAATGTCACGCCAGCCCAAACCCTCGCTCGACTTCAGCAGCGAGACGTCCTTGTGCAGTAGCAGCGAGGTCTGACTCAGGGAGAATTCTGCGTGTTCGATACTTTCATCCCATCGCTAAGTTATTGCAGAGTAACGATTAACGATATCGATGGGATTACACAGCGTCTTTCAAATTGGTATCGAATTTTTCAAGATCGGTCTCGTGAGACCGACCGATGGCGATTAAAGTAATTCCTTGTTTTGGTTTTGCGCCAACGAATGTCAGGCGCAGATAAAGATAACGCCCCCGGACCATCGCTGGCAGCGAGGCGCGAGGGCGCGGATGGGATGCGAGTGCTATCTATTGCTGAGCCAGGCTGCACTCGCTGACGGCTTTTTTACCTGCTTCGTCATCGACCATGCGTAATCCCGCACCGCCGACAAAAACACCCATTTTGATGTACTGCTCGGCAAAGTAGGTTTTACCTGCAGCGGCATTGAAGGTGAGCGTGTTGTCGCTGAACTCCGATTCCGTTGCAAGCGTGTGCTCGCCAGGAGCGATTTCCTTATAAAAGTAAACCTTGTTCGCCGTTTCCCCGATCACGGCGCCATCCAGCGTCACCGTTTTCTTGAGCGCCTGTCCGACAAACGAATTGCGGTAGATATACAAGGCCGCTTTGTCCTGGGTGGGGGCTGAGAAAGTCTTGAGCGCTGCGTCCGCCTCCTTGGGTGCCATCGGCACCGAAGCACAGCCGGACATCAAAACGATAGAAGCACAAGCTACCCCGATCATTGTTTTTCTTAACATGCATTACTCCCTTTTATTTTTTTATTAAAAAGCTACTTAACGCCAAAACTCAGCCTCCGTTCCGTAGCAAAAACGGAGGCTGGAGTACCTTGTCAGCTGCCATGCGGGCGCAGCACCCCTGCTGACAACCGGTCAAGATTATGCTCGTTTAGTCCCGTTGAGCGAAGCGAACGACTCGAACGGTCTGTTAGGCATGCACCCGATTTGAGACCTCAATCAGATTCATGTCCGGATCGCGGAAATAAACAGAAAGAATTGGGCCTGTGGCCCCGGTCCGTTGAACAGGCCCCTCAATTACTGGAACGCGCACATAGCGCAAGATGGTCCATTACCTCGGCCAGCGGAACCGAAGTGAGAAAGCATAAATCAGCCGAGCCTGGGGAGGGGTGATTGGCCTTGGGTTCAAACTCTTTTCCGTGCTGATGCAGGTTGATTTTTTTGCACGCCAAAAGACAATGCCTTACGCCCTTCGCCAAAAGTGACGGTATGCATGCCCAGTACCTTCGAATAGAAAGACACCGATGCATCGATGTCCGGGACGGTCAGTACCAAGTGGTCGAGGCTGTCGATTTTCATGCCGTGTTCTTTTATAGCTTAATGTTTAGCTTGTGGGGCTCGGAGCCAGCTTGCCGAAATGCCCTCTCGAAGCGATTAACATCATTGGTCCAGCCCCAAGTCTTTTACAAAGCGGGCCTTTGGAACAACTCGCTCGATGGGGAGGTGAAACATCTCTGAAGTTATTCGTTGGAGTTGGATGAGGACATCTTCATACGGCATTGGCGCTGAAGTCTTGGCTTTCAACTCATACAGCAGATGTGCAAACTCCTCGACTGTCTCGGTTTTCTGAGCAAGGTCGTCCGGCACTGCGACGCCAAATGTTCGTTCGGCTTCCAAAACCAATTCAACGGTATCCAGGCCCATGGCATCTAACGTTCGACATAAAGGGCGTGCTTTAGCACTCCCCTCTCGACGGAATTATTAGCCACCATTGCTTCGCCACTCTTTGAGACGTTGATCGAGTACTGGCTTTAGAGTCTCGTATGTACTCCATGCGTCTGGTACGTGGTAAAGGCTCGGCAGGCTGCCAAGAAGCAAGGTTTCGTAGTCGGCCAGGTAGTTGCCATTCTCGAAATTGAAATAGGCGGCGGCAAACTTGTTTCCCTCATCGTTGAGGTCTTCGTCGGTGAGTTTTCCGTCGCAGAACTTCAAGAAAAATGCTCCAGGAGTGAGGGAACGCTCTTCAAGCGTAGCGAAGCTTTCTGGCATTTCCTCTGTTTGCATCTCTCCACCCAGATCAGATAGCAGTGCCCATGCGAGAAACATTCCGCTATGGGTTGCGCCAGCTTCGTCGGGGAGGTCGTTGGGGAAATCACCGCCATAGTGCCAAGATGCGTCGTCGTATTTCATAGTGGTTAACGTTTGACGTGAGAGGCGACCGGAGCCGCGAAGCGGCGGAGGGAATTGTTAGGGCTGTGTGCCATTGAGACCCAATACATCCCTGAGTGACTCGTTATCAGTACGTTCTCTATGTAAGAGCCAACGGACCCCCACGTGACCTATGGCGCGGTTGACGGCACCAATGCCTTGAATGTGCATGGTCGAAAGCATGTGAGGATCGTCTTCTTCCGGGTGCTTCATTTTGTTGTGCCCGTGGGTCTCCATTGATAGGAAACGGTAGAAGATGTTGTATAGGTCCGTGACTCCCGCTTCCGCGGCTTGGTCGAACACACTTTTTCTTTTTGGGATGCTCTTCATGCGATCAGTTTCAAGAAACTCAGCCGTAGCATCTTCTCCGCTGTGGCGATTCCAAATTTTGGCTTTGTCCGACTGTAAATTTATCTTGAGTACGCGAGCGAGCTCTGCAATCTCCACCTTTCTTTGCTCTTCTGCATTATCAGTAGAGATGACGACCCAAAGTTCTGAAATTAGTGTTTCTAACAATGATCTGGCGAGGATTCCAAGGCAAGCTGCGTTGTGTTCCCGACCTAAAGCAGCGGCGCCTCTGACTAGCTCGGCTGAGTGAAGCATGTGCTGGCGGACAAGATCATCGCGTATGTCTGTGGCCCCCGTAGCAGCGATTGCGCTTGCGGCTTTGAGTCTCTGACTCTGCTCATTCATTGATTCCGCAAGATCGATAAGGTTTGGCGAGTCTGTGGACATGATTGCGTACGGTAGAGCTCTAACGTGAAATAGACACCGCGAGAGGTGTATAACTTGAAAAAACAAGGTGGATAAGTAGATTCATTATTTTTATATCTTGTTGTTCAACAATAACTATTCTCAAGAATATCTGGATTATGCACCGCTCTGACTCCCCTTCTCAACACCCCTTCTCCCAAACTGTTGGATCAAGAGCGCGGTGGCTGCGTGCCAAGCACTACAGTATCTGAATGTAAGATTTATTCCTAATAATTTAATTAATACATCGCGTTATGCATACTGCAGTTGGGTTTGGGCATTTGATCGAAACCTCGGCCCTCTCGCGGCCAATGAAAAACGCCTTCGATATCATCGTAAATAACGATGGCACCGAAGGCGTTGGTGACGGCGCGAGCGTTTCCGTTGCGCTTAAGAATTACTGCTGCTGTTGCGCTGCCGGTTGCGGTTCTGCCACAAAGATTTCTACGCGGCGGTTTTTGGCGCGATTGGCGGCGGTGTCGTTTGAGGCGATCGGTTCGCGCGAGCCGCGGCCGTCGATGGCGATGCGGCTGGAGGCGACTCCGCGGGTGACGAGGTAGTCGCGGGCGCTGGCGGCGCGATTGACGGACAAGGGGTTGTTGATGGCGTCGCTGCCGGTGCTGTCAGTGTGACCGATGATCTGGACGGTGGCGGCCGGATTGCTGACCAGGCCGGCGGCGAATTTGTCGAGAATCGGGCGGAAATTCGGCTTGATGTCGGCGCGGTTGGTATCGAAGGAAATATCGCTCGGGATTTCGAGTTTCAGGCGGTTGTCTTCGGTTTTGGTGACTTCGACGCCGGTGCCTTCAGTGGCCTCCTCCATTTGTTCTTTTTGTGCCTGCATTTTCTTGGACCAGACATTGCCGGCGAGAGCGCCTACGCCTGCGCCGACAGCGGCGCCAATAGCCGCGCCTCTGCCTTTGCCTGCAATGCCGCCCAGCACGGCTCCGCCTGCGGCACCGATACCGGCGCCTTTGGCGGTGTCTTTCTGGGTTTCGGTCATGTTGGCGCAGCCGGTGAGAGCGAGGGCGACGATGGTAGTAGCGACGATGGATTTGTTACGCATTTAATACCCCTTTTTGAGCTGTTGTTGGAACTCTGTTTTGAACATTGTCGCCTGAAAGGGTTCCGGTTAAATGAGTCGTATGGGCTATTGCGCGGGGAAAACGGGCCCGGTACTTGCCGGTTCCCACGGGTCGAATTTGTGCATGACGCTGGAAAAAAGCGCGGAATCGAGCAGCGTCGAGAGCCAGCGCAGCAGCTGCGGCCAGGGTTGTGCATCGAACCATGCCTGGTCGGTCTGCGCGAATTGGCGGATGAAGGGAAAGGTCGCGATATCGGCGAGCGCGGGGCGGCTGCCGAAAAGATAGGGCCGATGGGCGAGACGGCTTTCCAGCGCGAGCAGGTAATCGGCTCCGGCCGCGCGGTGTTCCAGCGGATCGACGTTATTGTAACGGTTCGGGTATTTGTAGCGGTCGAGGTGCAGCTTGAAATCGCCGTCGCATTGCGCGATGAGGTGCAGCATGTCGTCTAGCGAGCCGTGCTCCGGCGCCAGCCAGTGTTGCGGATCATTGCACTCCAGTGCCCATAGCATGATATCCAGGCTTTCTTCGATGACCGTGCCGTCGGGCAGTACCAGCACCGGGACGGTGCCTTTGGGCGAGGCGGCGAATAATTCCTGCGGTTTGGCGCGCAGGATGATCTCGCGGAGTTCGCATATCGTGCCGCTCGCAAGCAGGGCCATGCGGGCGCGCATGGCATAGGGGCAGCGGCGGAAGGAATAGAGGATGGGGTGCTGCATCATGCGTGCGGCGGTTATTCCTTGTGCGTCCTTTTGCCCTTGTTGAACGCCACGCCGATGTGTTTTTCGCCACGCTGCGTTGCCAGATCGATCTGGTGTTGGCGCTCGGCGGCGCTCTTGAGCTGTTCTTCGGTTTTGGTGCCATGGCAGTGCGGGCAGCTGACACCGTGTTTGTACAAGGGCGAGGCTTTCTCGGCTTCGCCTATGGGCTGGCGGCAGGCGCGGCAGAGTTCGTAGTCGCCTTGTTCCAGGCCGTGTTTGACTGATACGCGCTCATCGAACACAAAGCATTCACCTTCCCACAGGCTTTGTTCCTCGGGCACGGTTTCGAGGTATTTGAGGATGCCGCCTTCAAGGTGGTAGACCTCGTCGTAGCCTTGGCTGCGCATGTAGGCGGTGGATTTTTCGCAGCGGATGCCGCCGGTGCAGAACATCGCGATCCTGGGTTTATCCAGCAGATCCTTGTGCTCTTCCACCCACTTCGGCAACTCGGTGAAGGTCTGGGTATGCGGATTGACCGCTCCCTTGAAGGTGCCGATGCCGACTTCGTAGTCGTTGCGCGTGTCGATGACGACGACGTTCGGGTCGCTGATCAGCGCGTTCCAGTCTTCCGGCTTTACATATTTTCCGGCCATTTTGTTGGGATCGACGCCCGGCACGCCCAGTTTGACGATTTCCTTCTTGAGGCGCACCTTCATGCGGTAGAAAGGCATTTCGGCGGCCCAGGATTCCTTGTGCGTGAGGTCGGCCATGCGCGGGTCGTCACGCAGATAGCCGAGCACGGCATGGATGTTTTCGGGCAGGCCGGCGATGGTGCCGTTGATGCCTTCCTGCGCCAGCAGCAGCGTGCCCTTGATGCCGTGTGCGTTGCACACATCGAGCAGCGGCTGCTGCAAATCGGCGTAATCCGGCAGCGAAACGAATTTATAAAGGGCGGCAGTGAGAAAGCGCGACATCGTACATGACCAAATTGCTGAAGGCGGGCAGAGTAGCATTAACCTGGAAATTATAAAACCCATAAAAATCCGTAGCTTGCCTAGGGGGTCGGCTTTATTCGGCCTCATGAAAACAACGTCTGGCTCAGCGATGGGTCTGGGGGCCGCTCTCGGCTGAATTTACGATTGCCGCTCCGCCATGGTGAGACCTTGCATGGCGAATGGCGGAATCGATAAATGAGGGTGCCGACGCGGGAGCATCTGTCAGCGATGCTGGTCCAACTGCATGCATTCTAGATGTAAGGAAAACACCGCAACGACGACCAATTGTCACAACCCCTATGGAGGCGAATCCGTCATGAAAACCATCAAACTCCTGTTGTCTGCATTAGCCCTGCTGGCCGCGACTGTGGCGCAAGCCGAACCTTACACCCAGGAAGCGTTCGACAGGCTGCAAAGCGAAGGCAAGCCCACGCTGGTCGCGGTGCATGCCGACTGGTGCCCGACCTGCAAGCGGCAGGCGCCTATTATCGATGCGCTGTTGAAACAGCCTCCGTATAGTGCGATTACGCTGCTTAAAGTGGATTTCGACACACAGAAGGACATCGTGAAAAGCTTGCGTGTCCCCAGGCAAAGCGCGCTGATTGTGTACAAGAACGGCAAGGAGGTGGGGCGCACTCTCGGCGACACCTCGCGCACGGGTATCGAAAATCTGCTGAAACGCGCGATCTGAGATTGGCATGTTTACCGAAATCGGCACCTATGGCCTGAGTCTGGCGGCCGGTACGCTTTCCACGCTGTCGCCTTGCGTGCTGCCGCTGGTTCCCATCCTCGTGGGATCGGCATTGATGACGCATCGTCTGGGGCCGCATGCGCTGGCGGCCGGTCTGGCGCTGTCGTTCACGCTGGTGGGCGTTTTTATTGTCGGCCTCGGCGCTGCCGCCGGGCTGGATCAGGAAATATTCCGCAATATCGCAGCCGTGCTGTTGATCGGGTTCGGGGTCGTGCTGCTGTCACCCGCGTTGCAGGCGAAATTTGCGGTGGCGGCATCGCGGTTGGGCGGCCCCGGACAATCGCTGATCAACCGGGTTTCCGGCGAAAGCCTGGGCGGGCAGTTTGCATTGGGCCTGTTGCTGGGAGTGGTCTGGACACCCTGCGTAGGCCCGACGCTGGGCGCCACCATCACCCTTGCCAGCCAGGGGCAGGATCTGGGGCATGTAGCGTTGATGATGGCCTTGTTCGGGCTGGGAGCGGGCATACCGCTGGTGTTGCTGGGTATGTTATCGCGTCAGGCAATGATGCGGTTCCGCGACAAGCTGCTGATGGCGGGCAAGACCGGCAAAAGCGTGCTGGGCGTTGTCCTGCTGGTGATGGGCATCCTCATTCTGACCGGTGCCGACAAGACGTTTGAAACCTACGCTCTGAGCCTGTCCCCGGACTGGCTGACGGAACTGACCAGTTCAATCTGACTTTAAATCCCCAACTCCCGATTTCGATTGCGTCAAGAGCGAGCCCTTTCGATGTGCTGGAGGTGATCTGTGTTATTAATAATTAATTAAAATAAAATATCAACTATTCAATAGCTTGAGATGCTGTTATTTGTTATTAGCCCATATGGGCTATTGGATGATGAAGTGCTTGCGAGTTTTAATGGTTCCATCGAATTCAATCATGGAAAAGGAGTGCCATTATGCTTCGCAAGAAACTGTTGGCATCGGTGGCGGCAGCAGCGCTTGG
Organism: Methylobacillus sp. MM3; assembly: GCF_001645185.1. Classification (GTDB taxonomy): domain Bacteria; phylum Pseudomonadota; class Gammaproteobacteria; order Burkholderiales; family Methylophilaceae; genus MM2. The sequence continues at coordinate 211,573 of NZ_LXTQ01000050.1, read as the reverse complement.
AATAGCGGTTTACACTTCATTGGGCGCAGCGACATTGCTGCCGGAATTGCCGGGGTTGCCGACGCAATCCGAGAAGGGGATTATTTCTTATTTCTCTACGGCAACGGAATCGTTCTTCGATTATTTCGAAGATCAGCATGCGCGGAAGCGGGCTGCTCTTGCCACGCCGGCGGGGGAGACGTTCCACGGACCATATTCACTCATGGTGTCGGCGGATGACGGGCCCAATTCATTCGGCATGGTCCTGGCCAGTCTGGGATTGATGGCCGTCATCGTGCATCGTCGGCGCAATATCTGAAACAGGACAATAGTCAAACAAAAAGGCCCTTGCGGGCCTTTTTTGTTTTTAACGTCTCGATACGTAAGTATAGGATGCGAAAATGATTCTGCGGAACATGACCAATACCGGCAGAAAAATCGCTGCGCCGATCACATCGGCCAGGAGGTCGTCGAAGCCCGCCTGACGGCCGGGCAGGAAGGCCTGGTGCAATTCGTCGCAGGCGCCTATGGCCAGCACGACCAGCAGCACGGCGGTTAGCGAAAGCCGGGGAAATGTCAGGCCGACCAGTACGCCGATGCTGCCATACACCATGACATGCACTACTTTGTCCCACGGCGGGGGAAAGAGCGAACCGGCGCCGGGTTGTTCTCCGCCGATGAAAATCATCGCGAGCAGGATGAGCAGGAATGCGAGGGAAAACTGGCGCAAGGTCTCAAGAGGAAGGGGTTTTTTCAGCAAAATTCTGGCTCCATGCAAAAGGTTGCGGGACGTCACTTCAGGCAACAGCGTTGCCTCGAGTGCTCGGTTTGTTATAGGCGGAGATGCCTGCGTTGCGAAGGGCGAGATCGTCGAGAGCGAAGCAAAGTTTACGACGGCAAGAGGCGATCCGGCTAGTAGGCACCATCCTGCCCTTTGAATACCACGAGTACGGTTTTGAGGATGATGTACATATCCAGCTTGAGGCTCCAGTTGCGCAGGTAGTCGATATCGTAGTCGATCCGCGCTTTCATCTTGTTCAGGGTTTCGGTTTCGCCGCGCAGGCCGTTGACCTGCGCCCAGCCGGTGATGCCGGGTTTGACCTTGTGCCGCACCATGTAGCCGGTGATCAGCTTGCGGTACATCTCATTGTGCGCCACAGCATGCGGGCGCGGGCCGACGATGCTCATGCGGCCTTGCAGCACATTGATGAATTGCGGCAGTTCATCGAGCGAAGTCTTGCGCAGAAAAGCGCCAAAAGGCGTGATGCGCTGGTCTTCCTTGGTGGCCTGCGTGACCTTGTCGCCGTCCTCGCATACGGTCATCGAGCGGAACTTGTAAACGTAGATTTCTTCGCCATACAAGCCGTAACGGCGCTGCTTGAAGATGATGGGGCCGGGCGAGCCCAATTTGACGCCGATGGCGATGGCCAGCAGGATGGGGCTGATCATGATCAGGATGAGAGACGAGATCACAATATCCGCCAGGCGCTTCAATACACCATTGAAGCCGACGAAAGGCGTTTCGCACACCGCCACTACCGGGATATCGTCAATCTGCCCGATGCGCCCCTGGATCAGGTCGGAAAGGAAGATATCCGGCACGAAATAGATCGATGCGGTCGTGTCCTTCAGTTCGTCCAGCAGCCGCACGATGCGCGGCTGGCTGGCCATGTGCAGCGACAGATAGATGATGTTGACGCGATGTTCCTTCACATAGGCCGAGATGTCGTCGATGGTTCCCAGTGTCGGGTATTTCATGTCCTTGACCGGGATGCGTTCTTCGCTGCGGTCCTCGAAAAAGCCGAGCAATTCGGCGGCGATGTAGTTGTTCTCCGCCAGCCGCTCGGCCAGTGCCAGGCCCTGTTCGTTGATACCGACAATGATGGTGCGCTTGGTCGGCCCTTGCAGCTTGATCAGCACCGGCGCGACGATGCGCAAGGCGAAGATCGCCATCAGCATCAGGACTGGCGTCATCCATAGCCAGGCGAGGATGGCGGCGGCCGGAAAATACGAGAGATAACCCGTCGCCAGTCCGAACGCGACCAGCAGACCGGAGATGAATACCCAGTTGACGAAGGTATTGCTGACAACCTCGCTTGGCGTCAGGGTGATTTTCGAACTGCTGGGAAATGTCAGCGAAAACAGGATGACGGACAGGATCAGGTAAGGCGGTTTGAGACCGCCTTCGTACATGGATGCGACCATCCACACCGCGAACACGACGACCAACGGGTCGAGCAGGGCCTCGGTGATGTAAAGAATGTTGTCACGTGCAATCGCAATGCCGAAGGATTTGCGAAAGCGCGGCGCGGATCTAAAGCGATTCATTGAGTTCCAGTTTGCTGAGTTTGGCGACGGCCTGGGCGCGGTTGACGACATCCAGCTTCCTGAAAATGCGCTGCAGATGGTTTTTGACCGTAAAGGCGCTGATGTCGAGAATCATGCCGATCTCGAAATTGGTCTTGCCGTTGCGCACCCACTCCATGATTTCCAACTCGCGCGTTGACAGCGATCCCAGGTCTTCGTCTGCAAAGACGGGTTCTTCCACCGGCTGCGGCGGCATCTGCTCGGGCAGGTGGTCGAGCTGCCTGAGCGAGCTGTCGATATACGGCAGCAGCGCTTCCAGCATGGAACGGGAAGTCGGAGGCAGCGTTGTGGAGGAGCTCATCAGCACATACAGGCAATCGTGGCGGCCGCGCACATCCTTGATGGCATGCACCATCGCCGAACGCATGTGCTTGAAATTGCCGTCCAGCTTGTCATGCTCGAATTCCCTGTCCTCGAAGATGCCCTGATTCATCGTCAGGGTGAACGGGGCGCGGGAATGTGTATTCCACGAGCTGAACAAACGCTTCAGCAACGGCGTGAGGTTGGTGTTGTGAACCTGTCCCGTGCGAATTCCGGGGATCGCCGACACGATATCGAAATACACCAGGCCTAAGGAAAAGTCGCCCCAGGCCGCGATCATGATGTCGTGCGGCAGAAATTGCTGCAGGTTGCCTTGCGACCACAGCAGGAATTCGAAGTGGGAACGTACCTTGAGTGATTCGTGCAACAGTTCGACAAATTGCACCATTTCACCGGTATCCAGTTTGGTATGGAGTGACATAATTATTTCTTCGCAAGTTGATTGAAATGGCAGGGTCTGGCCGGGCATGGACGAGGTAGGTGGTACTTTCCGGTCCGGCTGCGCGAATACCAACGGTTTCAGTCTTCGCACCCTGTCGATAGCCAAAACGACTTAATCTCTGATGACTACTAGGCAATTCGCATGCCATCGTCTCAAGCAATTGAAAATAAAAGAAAAAATTAATACCAAGCGAAGCTTTGCACTCAATCTTCGTCTCCAAAAAACGACAGCAAGCCCCTGCCTGTTTGTAACCTGATGATTTTTATGGAGTTGGTTTGTCTCAGCTTGAAGACAACCGTCCTGCCAGAGTCGCCGTGCAGTCCATCCAGGCCATTTTCCGGCGCTGTACTCTCGCATAGGATTTAAAAATCCTTTCGATTCAATCGACTATTTATTCCCGCAGTGGGGCGATAAACCCCTAGTCCCTTCGGCCTATTGTTGAAAAGACGTCGGATTTTTACGATGAGTCAAACTTTCGGAGGTAGGGATGTGTGCCTGTTTCGGTAGTTTTCAACCTGTATGCGGCGCTTGGGCGGAAAACGAAACGGATGCCGTTTTGGAGCTTGAGATATGTCCTACAGTCAGCTTTTCAAATTCAACCTGGATACAGGCGTAATTCGGATGAACGATGCAGCAAGCACGATATATGGCGACCTGAATAAACTGGGTCCGGCCGAGAACTATATGGATGAGATTTACGAAATCATCCATCAGATACGGCTTTTCGACGACTTCGGCATGGACGAGATCAAGGTACTTTGCCACTACCTGCGCTGTTATGCCGCGCCGCGTCATTACCCGTTGCTGAAAGAGGGCGACCGCGGCGATTTCATGGTGCTGATACTCACCGGTTCGGCCGAGGTGCGAGTGAATATCCCGGGCCTGGGCAACGAGAAGATCGCCGAACTGCTGCCGGGCTCCACCGTGGGAGAGACCTCGATGATTGACGGCGAACCGCGTTTCATTACCTGCATCGCCACGGCGCCCACCGACTTTGCCGTGTTGTCGCGCGACTCGCTCAACCAGATACTGATGCAGGCGCCGCGCCTGGGCAACAAGCTGTTGCTAACCCTGCTTCAACTTTTATCGGCCCGCCTTCGCGAGGCCTATAACCCGGTCCAGACCGCTGTTGTCTAGTCCGGCCAGCCCGCGCCGTCAGGCGGGGCATATCGTAAAGAGGTGATACCGTGATCAAGAAAATATTTGCTCTGATAACTACGCTGGCGATGCTGTCGTTTGCGACGGCTTCCCTGGCGGCGGAAAAAGCCCCTGGCGAATATCAGCTCGGGCCGGGCGATGCATTGCGCATCACCGTTTTCCAGAACCCCGACCTGACCCTGGAAACCCGTGTCGCCGAAGACGGCACCATTTCCTTTCCACTGATCGGCACGGTGAAAGTCGGCGGCTTGTCGCCAGCGGCAGCCGAGAAGCTGATTGCCGACAAGCTGAAGAACGGCAAATTCGTCAAGCAGCCGCAGGTCAATATCGCGCTGACCGAAGTGCGCGGCAGCCAGGTGGCAGTGCTGGGGCTGGTCAACAAGCCCGGACGATTCCCGCTTGAGGTTTCCAGCACGCGCTTGTCAGACATGCTGGCGCTCGCGGGTGGCGTCGTTCCCGAGGCGGGCGGCGGTACGGCGGTGCTGACCGGTAGCCGCGACGGCAAGCAGATCCGGCAGGAAGTCGATATCGCCACGCTGTTCAGCGATGAATCCGGCAAGCAGAACCTGACGCTCAAAAACGGCGACGTGATCTACGTGACGCCGGGCAATCAGGTTTCGGTGCTGGGGCTGGTCAACAAGCCCGGACGATTCCCGATCGAAAACTCCAAGATGTATCTCACCGATGTGCTGACACTTGCTGGCGGCCTTTCTTCCGGCGCCTCGGATATCGCGATTGTCTCCGGCACGCGCGACGGCCAGCCGTTCCGCAAGGAAGTCGACCTCGCCGCGATCTATCTCAACGCCAAGCCCGAGAATAACGTGGTGATTGCCGCGGGCGACGAAGTCTACGTGCATCGCGCGCCGGTGTTCTACATCTACGGCGAAGCACAGAAACCGGGTGCTTACCGCATTGAGCGCAACATGACCGTGATCCAGGCGCTGGCGCAAGGCGGCGGGCCGACCGCGCGCGGCACCGAGCGCAACATCAAGCTGTTGCGCCGTACGCCCAACGGCGGCAGCGAGGAACTCCGCCCCAAGATGACCGATCTTGTCCGTCCGGATGATGTGATCTACGTGCGGGAAAGCCTCTTCTAAGGGTGAAATCATGAACCTGACCTCGGTATTCCTGATGCTGCGGGCACGAATCAAGATCGTGCTCGCGACTTTCCTCATCACCGTGCTGACCGCGACCGTGGTCAGCCTGCTGATGCCCAAATACTACCGGGCGACCACGCAACTGGTGCTGAGCTACACCGGCGTCGATACCGTGACCGGTTCGCCTTTGCTGGCGGCGCAATTGCCGGGCTACGTGCAGACGCAGATAGACATCATCAAGAACCGCAGCGTGGCGCTCAAGGTGGTGGATGATCTGCACCTGACAGCGAACGAAACGATGCGCGAGGCGTTCACGGACGCTACCGAAGGCCGGGGCAACATCCGCGACTGGATCGCCGGCCGACTGATGAGCCGTCTCGACGTCGACCCTTCCAGCGACAGCAGCGTGCTCAGCATCACCTACAGTGACAAGGAAGCGCAGACGGCGGCCAATATCGTTAATGCGTTTGCGCAGTCGTACAAGGATCTCAGCACCAAGCTCAAGGTGGAGCCGGCGCAGGATGCGGCGAATTATTTCAGCCAGCAGGCCAAGGGCTTGCGCGACAACCTGGAACGCGCACAGAACAAGCTGTCGCAATACCAGCAGGAAAAAGGCATCACCAGCGCGGATGAAAAGCTGGATGTCGAGGTCGCGCGCCTGAACGACCTCTCGCAGCAGCTGGTGACCGCGCAATCGATGGCGATCGAGGCCCGCTCCCGGCAGGCGAATGCGCGCAGCAACGCCAGCGATTCGCCCGATGTCGCGCAGAGCCCGGTGATCCAGAGCCTGCGCATCGATGCCGGCAAGGCGGCTTCCAAGCTGGCCGAGCTGTCCGAGCGGCTGGGTGACAACCATCCGCAATACATCGCGGCCAAGGCCGAGCTCGCCAAGATTCAGGGCCAATTGCAAAAGGAAATCCAGAGCACATCCAACAGCATCAGCGGCACCGCGCAGATTCACGAGCAGCGCGAGGCCGACCTGCGCGCCCAGGTGGCGATGCAGAAAACCAAGGTGCTGGAAACCAACCGCATGCGCGACGAGCTGTCGGTGCTGAAGAAAGACGTGGAAATGGCGCAGAAGGCCATGGACACCACCGCGCAGCGCTTCACCGAAACCAGCATGGAAGGCCAGGCCAACCACAGCGATGTGTCGCTGCTGAGCCCGGCTTTGCCGCCGGGTTCGCCCTCATCTCCCAAGGTCGGGTTGAATATCGCGCTTTCTGTGGTGCTGGGCGCCCTGCTGGGCATCGGTCTGGGGCTGGTCATCGAACTGCTGGATCGCCGCGTGCGCAGCAGCAACGATGTCGCCAACCTGCTGCGCGTGCCGGTGATTGCCTTGAAACAACAAAAACCCACCGTGACGGGCATGCGTCTACTGCCGGGTCCTGCTACCGGCAGATACCTGCCTTCGTCCTGAGGACAAATCATGAATATCAGCCCGCTTAATCCCAACGCATTGCCGATTTCGACCGGTAATTACCGCGACACGATGATAGGCCGGATCCTGCAGGATCTGGGCAAGATCAGCGCGGAGGAAACCGAACGCATCCTGCAGCTGCAAAAGAAGGAAGGGCTGCGCTTCGGCGATGCGGCACGCAAGCTCCGACTTGTGACGGAAGCCGATATCCTGCAGGCGCTGGCGATCCAGTTTGATTACCCTTATCTCGCGCCGGACAAGGGCGAGCTCAGCAAGGAACTAGTGGCCGCCTACGAGCCATTTTCGCCGGAGGTTGAAGCCCTGCGCGCCTTGCGCAGCCAGTTGCAGCTGCGCTGGTTCAATCACGGCAACAAGGCGCTGTCGGTGATCTCGGCCAATGCCGGCGAGGGGTGCAGCAATCTCGCCGCCAATCTCGCCATCGTGTTTTCCCAGTTGGGCGAGCATACCTTGCTGATCGACGCCAACTTGCGGCGGCCGACCCAGCATGCGCTGTTCAATCTCAGGGAAGCGCGCGGACTGTCGGACGTGCTGATCGGCCGGGCGAGCATCGAGGTGATTCGCGAGATTGACGCCATTGCCAACCTCTCCGTGCTGGGCGCGGGGACCATTCCGCCCAACCCGCAGGAGTTGCTCAACCGCAAGAGTTTCACCGAGCTGATCAATATCGTGCAGGACATCTACGACGTGGTCATCGTCGATACCGCGCCGGCCATTGCCGCGGCGGATGCGCAAATGGTTGCCGCGCGCTGCCGCGGTGCGCTGCTGGTATCCCGCCTTAACGAAACGCCCATGTCCGATATCGCCAACGTCGGCGATCAACTGGTTGTCAGCGATGTGCAGCTGGTGGCCGCCATCGTTCTGTAGCTCCCTTGCCGGTCGGGCGGCCGCTGCGCCGCTTGCTTCCGGCTATACACAAGAAGAGATTTTGTATGGCATTTGCCGCCCTGTTGAAATCGTCGAGCAGGACTCTGATGACCACGGTCGCCGTGACGGCGATCGGGTTCTTCACCTCGGTCATCACCGCCCGTATCCTCGGCCCGGAGGGCCGGGGCCTGCTGTCCGGCGCGTTGCTGATTGCGACGCTGGCCGGCAATGCCTCGCTGTTCGGGCTGGCGAACAGTTTCATCTACCACAAGGGCGCCGGGCGGCCGTTCAACTACGGCCAGTGGATGGTGTTCTCGCTGGTGTTCGTCGCCGGCCTGTCGGTAATGCTGGCCTGGCTGGGCATGAATATCACCAGCGAGGCGCAGCTGCATGCGCAGTTGCCGCTGATTTTGCTGTTGACCGCCGCGACGGCGGGGCAGGGATATTTCTACGCGTTGAGCCAACTGCACGACGGGCTGCATTTCTTCAACCTGATGCGCTTCCTGCTGGTGGTCGGCAACCTGGTGCTGCTGCTGGGGCTGGTGGCATTCATGGATACGGTGGATTTCCGCGCCATCCTCATCACGCAGCTGATCGTCGCGGCGGCGCTCATGCTGCTGGGCCTCGGCTGGGCGAAGCGCAACCGGGTGTGGCAGATGGCCGAAAGCGACAGTCCGCCAGCCACATGGAAAGGCATGCTGGGCTACGGCGCCAGTCATCACGGCACGGTGCTGTTGAGCCTGTTTCTCGTCAATTTCGACAAGATCGCGCTGCTCAATATCGGCACGATTGTGGAATACGGCTTCTACGCACTGGCCTTCACCACCTCTCGCCTGATCGGCGCGGTGCAGGAGGCGGTATCGACGGCGCTCTATTCGCGCTTCGCGGGCAAGGACGTGAATGCCTTGTCGCACCACGTGCGGGTCGCCTTCCGCGTGACTTTCATGCCGATGCTGCTGCTGGCGGCACTGGGCGCGGCGCTGTCGCCGTGGCTGATCCGGTGGGTATACGGCGAATCCTTTGCGTCGATGACGATCCCGTTCGCGATTTTGCTGTTCGAATGCGTGATCACCGGCGCGAGCTGGACGCTGGCGCAGCGTTTCAACGCCGGCGGCCGGCCGGGGCTGGTGTTCGTGCGGCAGTTCATCTCGGTGGTGCCGGTGTTTATCGCGTTGCCCTTCCTGCCCAGGCAGGACATCCACATCTACTTGAGCATGCTGATGCTGTTCGGCGCAGTGCTCAGGCTCACTGTCACCCTGGGGCTTTACCCCTTCGTGCTGAAGGAACGCATGCCGGAAATACTGCCGACGATGGCGGATTGCACGGCTGCATTGCGATTATTTACGAGGCGTAGTTATGGATAAAAAAATGAGTAGTGATGCCGTGCGGGAAAGTGATTCTTCTCCCGAATTCAACCACACCGTGATGATGACGGCGCTGTCCGACAAGCATCAGGTGATTGCCGACCTGGTCGGCGGCAAGCCGTTCCATTACATCGATTACCCGGTGCACGGCAACATCGGCGACCTGTTGATCATGCACGGCACGCTGGCGTTTTTCGAGCGGTATCACCTCAAGCCGCGCATCAGCGCGCCGGCGTTTTCGTACAACCCCGGCTGGATCGAGAAGGGCGATGTGATCCTCTTCCACGGCGGCGGAAATTTCGGCGATCTATATTCCGAATTCGGCATGCAGGCACTGCGCGAGATGGTAGTAAGCACTCGCACGGATAACCGGATCGTGGTGCTGCCGCAGACCATTCATTTTGCCTCGATGGAAGCGCGCAGACGTTCCGCGCGGCTGTTCCGCCAGCATCCGGACGTGCATCTGTGCGTGCGCGATTACGCCTCGTATGAAATCGCGCAGGAATTCACCGACCACGTGCACCTGCTGCCGGACATGGCGCACCAGCTATACCCGATTGTGCCCAAACACACGGCGACGACCGGCGCGCTGCTGATCAGCCGCATGGACGACGAAAAACGCGCTTCCGACAGCCGCGACGATATCGAATACGCCGCGATGACCGATTGGCCGGTGGTGGTAGGCGAGCGCGAGCGCAACATCGATTTCTTCCGCCGCGCGATGCGCAGCACCTATCGCCTCGGCATCGGCTGGAACTCCAACAAATTCCTGAGCCGCCGCTGGGCGAAATACTCCGGCCGCCTGATCGACGATGCGGTGAAGTTGTTCTCGCTGCACAACCACATTGCCACCGACCGCCTGCACGGCCACATCCTGGCCTGTCTCATGAACAAATCCAGCACCGTGCTGGATAACAGCTACGGCAAGAATTCGAGTTATGTCAGTGCCTGGACGGCCAACAGCGAACTGGTCGCCCTGCGGAAAGGATAAGGAGAACAATCATGGCTACTTTCGATGTGCTGCTCCCCGTCAAGAACGGGGTCGACTACCTGGCGGAAGCGCTGGACAGCATCTGCCTGCAAACCTTCCGCGACTGGCGCGTGTTCGTGCTCGATCACGGCTCCACCGACGGCAGCCTGGAAATGGCGCAAGCCTATGCCGAGCTGGACCAGCGCATCGTCGTGCGCTCGCTGCCCCATGCCAACGGCCTGGCCGGCTTGCTCAACATGGGGCTGGACATGTGCGATTGCAAATACGTGCTGCGCCAGGATGCCGACGACGTCTCGCTGCCGGGGCGCATGGAGGTACTGGCCGCGGCGATGGGCGCGGATCCGGAGCTGGTGCTGGTGGGGTCGCTGGGCGACGTGATCGACGCCTCGGGCCGCAAGATCGGCCTGCTCGACATGCCCACCGGCATCCACGGCGTGCTGACCGCGACGCCTTTCCGCACCCCGGTGGCCCACCCCACGGTGGCGATGCGGCTGGATGCGCTGCGCTGCATGGATGCCAAGTACGGCGTGGACTTTATCGGCGCGATGCCGGCCGATCGTCGCATGGATGTGCCGGGGCTGGCGGAGGATTATTTCCTGTTCGGCCAGCTGGCGCTGGTCAGCCGCTGCATGAACATCAACCAGAGCCTGATCAAGTACCGCTGGCACGGCGCCAACGTCGGCGCTACGAAATATGTAGACCAGACTGACCTGGCGCTGCGCATTTCACGCTACCTGACCGAGTCGCTCGCTATCATCAACAACACCAAGGGTTTCGACCCGGCGCCGTTCTGCAACCACGGCGTCAACCTGATCAATTTCCACGGCCGCACCGATTTCAGTGAAGAGTACGAGCAGATGCGCCGTTTCATGACCAAGATCATGCCGGAGTCGCTGGAATTGCAGCATGAGCTCTCCTACCGCAAGGCGATTTCCAACCGTCTCAAGCCGGTGATGGCCGCGCGCTACGCCACCCATGCGGCACGGCACGGCGTACGCCATGTCGAGTGGCGCACGGTACGTTCGTGGATGATCCAGGACGTGAAAAAGCAGCCCATCCTGACATTGACGCCTTCAGGGCTGGTGGCTTGAGAGGCTGCGCCATCGGGAAGCGACGATGAATTCGATGAACGCAAAAGCCCTGCTCGCCGGATTGGCGGTCGTGATGACCGGCCTCTTGGCCGGGCTGGGCGCCGTCGGCTTCGTCGATGTGGTGGACGGCAAGCTGGCGCTGATCACGGCGCTGCCTTTTGTGCTGGCGCTCGGCATGCTGCTGGTGCTGGACAAGCGCAAGCTGTTTTTCCTGATCCTGCTGTTCCGCGCCTCGGGCGATCTGGTGCTGGAAACTACCCGCTTCGGCGGCGGCATGGGCGTCGGTGGCCTCATCAATGCGCTGGTAATTCTGCTGGCGCTGATGTTCATCTTCGAGCGGCCTTCCGGCCTGTCGAAGCGCGCGATGTCGATCTGGGGGCCGGTGCTGGCGGTGGCGTTTGCCGCGATGTTCTATTCACCCGAGTTCAAGGATGCGATACGCGTGTTCCTGGCGCTGGTGTCCTATATGGCGGTGTTCGTCATCGCGTTCTACGTGGTGCGCAGCAAGGAGGATTTCGAGTTCGCCATCACCATCATCCTGCTGTCCTCGCTGATCCCGGTGATTTACGCGCTGTTCGTGGTGGCTACTTACAGCGGCGGCTCCATTTTTTCCGATACCTTCCGGCTGCGCGGCACGTTCAGCCATCCCAATATCCTGGCGTTTTACCTGGTGATCAACGTGTCGCTGATCTTCTACCGGCTGAAAACAAGCTTTGTCGACGCTCCTTTCTACAAATGCGCGGCGCTGTGGTTCTGGATGGCGCTGATGCTGGGCCTGCTGCTGCTGACCCAGACGCGTAGCGCGTGGGCGGCGATGTTCGTGATCTTTGCGGTATATGGTGTGTTTTTCCAGCAGCGTTATCTGCTCTACCTGGTGCTGGCGCCGTTGCTGGCGCTGCTGGTGCCCAGCGTGCGCGACCGGCTGCTCGATCTGGGGCAGGGCAACGAGGTCGGGCGTTATTCCGAACTGAATTCCTTCGCCTGGCGTCAACTGCTGTGGAAAACGGCCATGGACTGGATGGCGATCTCGAAATCGGTGTTCGGCTACGGTCTCAACTCGTTCAAGCATTATTCGCCGATCTTCTTCCCGCTGGCCGGCGGCACGCATTGGGGCGCGCATAGTACCTACGTGCAATGGTTTTTCGAGACTGGCGTGGTCGGCGTGCTGGCCTCGGCGTGGATGTACGTGCGCCTGTTCTTCACGCTGAAATTGGGCATCAAGGAAAACCGGCTCAGCACCATCATCGTCATCACGCTACTGATCGAATACCTGTTCTTCGCCTTCTCGGACAACATGCTCGATTACCTGGCATTCAACTGGTACTACTGGTTCTTCATCGGCGCGGCCTGCGCGATGGCCATGCGTTCACGCGCCGCGCAGGCGCTCACCCGGCAATACGAGCAGGGCTGGAGCGTGCACGAGCCGGATCACAATTTCCTCAAGAGCAACCGACGTCATGAGCCACGATACTGATTGGCAGGCCGACCTGCGCCGTTACCCCGCGCCCCGGCCATTTCTGAAAGAACAATCGCTGTGGGTGGTGTGGGTGTACCGCTTCGGGCGGCGCGTGGACCGGCTGCCCGAGGGCCTGCGCAAAAAGCTGTCGACGGTCCTCTACTGGCTGCTGTTCCGCATCGTTGAAACGCTGCTCGCAACCAGCCTGCCGAAAACCGCCATCATCGGCCCCGGGCTGCGCATCTGGCATTTCGGCGGCATTTTCATTCATTCCGATGCGCGCATCGGCGCCAATTGCACGCTGCGGCAGGGCGTCACCATCGGCAACCGCATCGAAGGCGGCCCGGTACCTGTCATCGGCAACAACGTCGAATTCGGCGCTTACGCGCAAGTGCTCGGCGGCATCCGCATCGGCAACGACTGCAGGATAGGCGCGATGTCGGTGGTGCTCACCGACGTGCCGGACGGCTGCACCGCGGTCGGCGCGCCGGCGCGCATTATCCGCCCCGCATTGCACAGCGTGCCCGTCCCGGCCTTCGAGGCATCGATAGGAATCTCAGATGAATAATATTGCCTATTTCATCAATCAATATCCCAAGGTGAGCCATAGTTTCATCCGGCGCGAAATCCTTGCGCTGGAACGGCAAGGCTACGCCGTCGAGCGCATCGCGTTGCGCGGTTGGGACGGCAATCTGGTGGATGTCGAAGATTTGCGCGAGCGCGGCCAGACAAAATATGTGCTGGAAGAAGGCATGAGCGGATTGCTGGTCGCCGCGCTGCGCGTCATGGCCGCCCATCCGCTGCGCTTTGCGGCGGCGTTGTGGACGACGTTGCGCTTAGGGTTGCGTGCCGACCGGCCGATTCCGTTCCATCTTATTTATCTCGCCGAAGCCTGCCGCATCCTGCCGTGGCTGGAGGCGTCCGGCGCGCAGCATATACACGCGCACTTCGGCACCAATTCCGCCGAGGTGGTGATGCTGGCGCATATCCTTGGCGGTCCGCCGTATAGCTTTACCGTGCACGGCCCGGAGGAGTTCGACAAACCGGAGTTCCTCAAGCTGCGCGAGAAGGTAAGGCGCGCCGCCTTTGTGGTGGCGATCAGTTCCTACGGCCGCAGCCAGCTTTGCCGCTGGGTGGATTACGCTGACTGGGACAAGATCAAGGTCGTGCATTGCGGGCTGGAGCCGGCTTTCCACAAGGTCGCGGCCGTGCCCGTGCCTTCGGCGCCGCGCCTAGTGTGCGTCGGCCGTCTGTGCGAGCAGAAAGGCCAGCTGCTGCTGGTGGAAGCGGTCGCCCAACTGGTGCGCAAGGGCATTGAGATCGAAGTGGTGCTGGCCGGCGACGGCGAAATGCGCTCCGAGATCGAAGCCCTTATTGCACAGCGCAAACTGCAAAAGCAAGTGCGCATCACCGGCTGGATCAGCAGCGAACAGGTGCGCGACGAAATTCTCGCGGCGCGCGCGCTGGTGCTGCCGAGCTTCGCCGAAGGGCTGCCGGTGGTGGTCATGGAGGCGATGGCGCTGCGCCGGCCGGTGCTCACGACCTATGTCGCGGGCATTCCCGAACTGATCGAATCCGGCAAGCACGGCTGGCTGTTCCCGGCGGGCGACGTGGATGCGCTCGCCGCTGCGATGCAGGCTTTCCTTGCCTTGCCGCTCGCGGCGGTGGAGACGATGGGCGAAGCCGCTCACTTCCAGGCGCTGGAACGGCATTCCATAGACACCGAGGCCGGCAAGCTGGCGCGGTTGTTCGTTGCCGCTGCGGCGCCCGTCTCCGCGCAAGTCCTGCAAGAAAAGAAGAGTTCGTATGATGCTGCTGCCTGAAATCCTGTTTATCGCGGTCGGCCTGGTGCTGTTCGTCCCGGCCTTCGTGTTCGCCGCGCAAGTCGTGCTGTCGCTGCCCATCTTCAAGCGCAAGAGCATACTATTCGGCGCGCGGCCCCATATTGCCGTGCTGATGCCCGCGCACAACGAGTCGTCCGGTATCGCGCGCCCACTCAATGCGATCCGCATGCAATTGCAGCCTGGCGACCGCCTGCTGGTCGTGGCTGACAATTGCACCGACGATACCGCCGAGATCGCGCTCGCCAACGGCGCGGAGGTGATTGTTCGAAATGATGAAGATCGGCGTGGCAAGGGTTATGCGCTCGATTTCGGCGTGCGTCATCTGGAAGCCCAGCCGCCGGAAGTGGTGATCGTGATCGACGCCGATTGCCTGGTGCACGGCTACGCGCTTGATATGCTGGCGCGGCATGCGCTGGCCGTGAGGCGCCCGGTGCAGGCGCTCTACCTGATGCATTCGCCGGAGGGCGCCAGCCTCAAGACCAAGGTCGCCGAGTTCGCCTGGGCGGTCAAGAACTGGGCGCGGCCGCTGGGCTACCACCATCTCGGCCTGCCATGCCAGCTGATGGGCACCGGCATGGCTTTTCCGTGGCTACATATCCGCTATGCTGATCTCGCCAGCGGGCACATCGTCGAAGACCTCAAGCTCGGCCTCGACTTCGCCGCCAAAGGCTATGCCCCGCATTTCTGCCCCGGCGCACGCGTGACCAGCGTGTTTCCCACTCATGTCGAAGGCGTGCAATCGCAGCGCACGCGTTGGGAACACGGCTCGCTCGGCATGCTGGTGCAGGAAGGCATGCCGCGCCTGAAACAAGCCCTGCACACCCGCAACGGCGGGTTGCTGGCACTGGCGCTCGATCTCTGCGTGCCGCCGCTGGCCTTGCTGACCCTGCTGGTGGTCGCACTGTGCGGTCTCGGCGCAATCGCGTGGCTGGTGACGGGCAACATCTGGCCCTGGGCGCTGGCCCTGCTGGATATGGGGTTGGTCGTCGGCGCGGTGCTGCTTGCCTGGCTGCGTGTCGGCCGCAAGATCATTTCCTTGCCTAGCCTGGCGTACGCGCCGTTTTACGCGCTCGGCAAGATCCCCTTGTATCTCAAATTCCTGGTGCGTCGCCAGGCGGAGTGGGTGCGGTCGCGCCGCGACTGAGGGGACATTATGTTCATCGGCATCCAGATACTGCGAGGATTGGCGGCTGCGATGGTGGTAGTCCACCACTACGTGGCGTCGCAAGCCGAGCAGGGTGTGGAAGTCGGACGCTGGCTGCATGAGTTCGGCGGCTCCGGGGTCGATATTTTCTTTGTGATCAGCGGTTTCATCATGATGATCACGCAATCCGACATGGGCGGCAAAAAGCGCGAATATTCCGCCCGGCAGTTTCTCGTGCGCCGTCTGATGCGCGTCGTGCCGCTGTACTGGGTGCTGACGGCATTGGCCTTCGGACTGGCATCCCTGGCCGGTGCGGCGGTCAATACGCAGATTCCCGTCGAAAAATTCCTGATGTCCATGCTGTTCCTGCCTTATAGCGACGGCCCTGTTTCCATGAGCGATGCCGCGCACACGGCCTACGTGATCCCGATGGCGTGGACGCTCACTTTCGAATGGTTTTTCTATCTGGTGTTCGCCTCTGCGCTGGCCTTCGGTTTGCATGCCTATGCCCGTCTTCACTTCATCGCCGTGGTCTTCGTCGCGCTGGTGGCGGCCGGTGTGCTGGCCCAGCCGCAAGCGCCGATTCTGCAGGTAGTCACGAGCCCCTTGCTGTTCGATTTCCTGCTCGGCTGCGCGGTGGCGGTGCTTTATCTCAAGGGCCTGCGCCTGAGCGCGTGGGTCGCCTTGCCGCTCGCGCTGATTGCTGTGGGTGTGCTGATCAATCAACTGCACGGCACGGTGTTCGAGCGCACCGCCATCTGGGGGCTGGCGTCGTTCGCGCTCATCATGTCGGCCTCGCTCAATCGGCGCGAAATCGCGCTATCTGCGGCGACGCGGCCTTTCGCGCACCTGGGCGATATTTCGTATTCGCTCTATCTTTCGCATTTTTTCACGCTGGCGCTGTTCGTCCGGTTGCAGGATCGCGTGCCCCTGCTGAACGATGGCTACGGCGTGGCTGCACTCGCCGCTTTTGCGCTGCTCAATTTATTCGTTGCCGAGGGGTGCTATCGCTGCATCGAAAACCCGGCGCGCAAGCTTTTTGCCAACGCCGATTTCTCCCGGCTCCGCCCCCGCCGCAAGGTGACCGAGCCGTGAGCAAGCGCTACGACTGGGTAGACTACGCCAAGGGCATCGGCATCCTGCTGGTGGTCTATGCGCATACCGCGCGCGGCGTATTCTCCGCCGGCATCGCATCCGATGAAGATTGGTACACGCTGGTGGACAGCGTGATCTACACCTTTCATATGCCATTGTTTTTCTTTCTTTCCGGCCTTTTTTTCTACAGCTCGCTGCAAAAGCGCGGCGGGGGTGCGCTGGTCGCGGCGAAAGCCGACACGATTTTATATCCTTACATCGTCTGGTCGTTGCTGCAGGGCACCGTCGAGCTGATGTTCTCGCGCTACACCAACGACGTGATCTCCGCCGAGGAGGTCGTCAATCTGCTGGAGCCGCGCGCGCAGTTCTGGTTCCTGTTTGCGCTGTTCATGATCACGGTGCTGGCGATTCCGATCTATGCGGCATTGAAGCAGCGCTATTTTCTGGCGGTGGCACTGGCGTTCTCCGCCGTGTTCGTCTTCAGCAATGCGCTGCCGGAGTTCTTCCATTCCGATTACCTCTACGCCTGGTTCGTATTTTTCGCGTTCGGCGTCTGGTTCAACGAAATCCGGGATGCCGTGCTGAGCCGTTCGCGTGCGTTGCTGGGATTCTTCTTTGTGCTGTTCGTATTCAGCCAGTGGATATTCCACGGCTATTTCGGGCTGACCTATGAAGACGGAGGCGCCGGCCTGCTGGTGCTGGCGTTGATCGCGATCATGTTTGTCGTGTTGCTGGCTCACGTGCTGTCGCATTACCCCGGACGGTTCATGCTGCAGCTCGGCTATTCGTCGATGGCGATCTACCTCATGCATGTGATGGTGGGCAGCGGGGTTCGGGTGTTTTTGCAAAAGATACTGCATGTCGAAAACCTCTATGCGCACCTCGCGCTGGGGTTTTCGGCGGCGGTGTTGATCCCGCTGGGGGTCGTGAAACTGTGTCGGCGCTGGGACATGATGTTTCTGCTGGAGGCGCCGCGAACAATATCGGGGCAATACTGGTATCAGAAGAAATTCGGCACTTAAGTCGCCGCTTTAAGGGAGGGGCGCCCAGCACATAAGCGGGGCGCCCGAAATACTTTATAAGGAGTCCGTTTTGGAAAACGGTAGATTTGCCGTGCTGGATGGCTGGCGCGGCATCAGCATATTGCTGGTGCTGGCGACGCATTTGTTGCCTTTGGGGCCGCATGCGTGGCAGCTGAATGTCACGGCCGGCATTCTGGGCATGGTGATCTTTTTCATATTGTCGGGGTTTCTTGTTACGCATTTTCTGCTGACGCGCTACGGGCTGGCGGATTTCCTGATCCGGCGGTTTTTCCGCATCCTGCCGCTGGCATGGCTCTACATGACGTTGATGTTTCTGATTTCACCGGTTACGCGCGAAATCTGGTTCGCGCATTTCCTGTTTTACGTCAATTATCCGCCGGATAAACTCGTTGCCACGACGCCGCATCTTTGGTCCTTGTGCGTCGAAATACATTTCTACCTGGGTATCGCGATGCTGGTCGCTTTTTTCCACAAACGCGGCCTGTTGCTGATTCCTGTTCTGCTGATCGCCGTGACACTGCTGCGCGCGACCCAGGGTGTGCACTATTCGATCATGACGCATCTGCGCATCGACGAGATCCTCGCCGGCGCGATGCTGGCGCTGATTTACAACGGCAAGCTGCCCGACATCCTGCGGATGCTTGTGAGCCGCGCGAGTTTGTCGGTGACGTTTGTTCTGCTGCTGATTTCGTGCCATCCGAGCGCCGGATTCATGTGTTATCTGCGGCCTTATTTTGCCGCGATACTGGTCGGCGCCACCTTGTTCAACCACAACACCGCCATCGATGGCTTGCTGCGAAACAGACTACTGGTTTATATCGCCACCATTTCATTCGCGCTGTACGTGATTCATCCATTTCTCGCGACGACGTGGCTAGGCTCGGGCGGTGATCTTGAAAAATATGCGAAAAGACCATTGCTGTTGGCCGTCCTGTTCATCAGCGCGCATATCTCGACCTTTTACTACGAGCAGCGGTGGATCGCTCTCGGTAAACGGATATCTTCAAAACTACGCGTAGGAGCAACTTATGAACTCAAATAAAAAACTTCTTTTATTCGCGCTGCTTGCGATGCCGCTTGGCGCATCGGCAGAGGCCGTGATAACCGACGCCGTATACGCCCCGACCAGCTTCTGGTACACACCTATCCCCGCGGCAGTGCCCTTGCACTCCAATTCGGCCAATTTCGTGAAGGAAATCCTGCGCCAGAAAGCGGCTTATTACGGCACCGTGACCATCAATACGAAGGAATACACCAGCCCCGTCTATATCGCCGCCGCCGGCGCGCCGACGATGAAAGTCACCCAGTGGGATTGCCAGAAGAAAGGCTATTCGGATACCAGCCTGACGGAACAGTGGTCCGCGGTTCCTGTCCCGGATTACGCCCTTCCTTCCAGGGGAACGGATTCCGAAATGACGGTTTACCAGCCTTCGACCGATACCGTGTGGGAGTTCTGGCAGGCTAAAAAAGTGGATGGAAAGTGGCAGGCATGCTGGGGTGGGCGCATCCAGAATGCCTCTGCCAGCAACGGCGTGTTTTACAAGTATTACGGCGTCACGGCCACCAGTCTTTCCTTTCTCGGCGGGCAAATTACCGCGGAGGAATTGCAGCGCGGCGAAATCAGGCATGCGATCGGGTTCTCGGTGGTGGACGCCGAGGATAAAAGCCTGTTCTCATGGCCGGCCAACCGCTCGGACGGGTCCAACCCCACGTCTGCGCCCAATCGCATTCCGGAAGGGTTGCGCTTCCGGCTCGACCCTGCAGTCAATGTCGATGCGCTGCCGATGAGCAAGGCGGGCAAGATCATCGCCAAGGCCGCGCAAAAATACGGTTTCGTGGTGTGGGATCGTTCCGGTGCCTTGGCCTTGCGTGCGCAGAATGCCGTTTCGTACACGGCATTGGGGAAGCCTGACCCGTACCCAACGCTCTTCGGTGGGCATCCCAACTATGCTGTCCTCAATGGCTTTCCCTGGGACAAGCTCCAATTCCTGCCGATGGATTACGGCAAGGACCTGACCTCGGGTACGAGTACTACGACCACCACTACGACGACGGCCCCGGCTACAAAACCGGGCAAGTCGCAACGCAAGTAGATTGTCTACTTACGGAGACAATCCTAGTTCATATAAATCATGAACTTAGCATATGGTTTGGGGTTGATGTCGTTGGACGGCGACGTCAACCCCTTTCCCAATAGCTGTCAGTATCAATATATTCTATTAAAAATCAATAACTTGAATTGATGGCACGCGGATTGCTATTTCTTTAGGCGTTACCGCCTGATAAGGAAAAATTCGAATGAGTCTGGGTAAGGTTGTGCCCATTGCCGGCTTTCCCGTCCACGAGGCAACGCCACAGGATCTGGCGATGCATCTGTTATCCGTACTGCGTGAGCACGAAAAAATTTCGCTGCTGTTTGCCAACAGCAATTTCGTCGTCAAGTGCAAGAAGCTATTGAACCGCATGGCTAACGACAGCGTGCTCATCGTCAACGACGGTATCGGTATCGATATCGTTGCCAAGTGCCTGCATGGGCGCGCGTTCAAGGCCAATTTGAACGGTACCGACTTCACTCCCTATCTGTTCCGCGAATCCTCGCGCCCGCTGCGCGTGTACATGCTGGGCGCGCATCCGGAAATCGTGGAAAAAGCCGCGGCATACGTCGAGCGCGAGTTGGGACAGGTGGTGGTCGGCTATTGCGACGGTTATAGCGGCTTGCGCGATCCGCATATCGTCGAGCGCATCAATCGCTCCGAGGCCGAAGTGCTGCTGGTGGCGCTGGGCAATCCCTTGCAGGAGGAATGGATCCTCAACCATCGCGATGCGCTGAATGCCGGCGTTGTCACCGGGGTGGGGGCTCTGTTCGATTTCTGGGCCGGCAGCAAACCGCGCGCCCCTGAATTCATTCAGAAAATCCGCATGGAATGGCTGTTCCGCTTATATCACGAGCCGCGCCGCCTGATGCGGCGCTATACGGTGGACATGCTGGTGTTTTTCGCGCACTGCCTCAAATACCGCAAGGACAGCAACAGCAGGGTTTCGGGCAGCCGGTCTCAAGCCGGCTTTTAAAAACGTATAAGGATCCATTATGAAAATACTAGTCGTTGGCGGCGCAGGATACATTGGTTCGCACATGGTAAAAATGCTGCTGGAACAAGGGCATGCGGTAGTTACATTTGATAATCTTTCTTCCGGTTTCCGCGATGCGGTGCTGGGTGGGGAATTCGTCAAGGGCGATCTCGCGGACAAGGCCAGGCTGGATGAAGTGTTTGCGACGCACAGGCCGGATGCGGTCATGCATTTCGCGTCCTGCATTCAGGTGGGCGAGTCGGTCCGCCAGCCAGGCAAGTATTACCAGAACAACGTCACCAATACGCTCAACCTGCTGGATGCGATGGTGAAGCATGATGTGGAATATTTCATTTTCTCCTCGACCGCCGCCATTTTCGGTGAGCCGGAGTATGTGCCCATCGATCCTTCGCACCCGAAAAATCCGGTGAACCCTTACGGCCGTACGAAATGGATGGTCGAGCAGATTCTGAACGACTACGACGACGCCTATGGCCTCAAGTCGGTTTGCCTGCGCTATTTCAATGCTGCCGGCGCCGATCCTTCCGGCCTGCTGGGCGAACGTCACGAACCCGAAACCCATTTGATTCCGCTGGTGCTGCAGGCGCTTTCCGGCCGCCGCGAGGCGATCACCGTGTTCGGCCGCGATTACGACACGCCGGACGGCACCTGCGTGCGCGACTACATTCATGTGGTCGATCTTTGCACCGCCCATTTGCTGGGGCTGCAACGCCTGATGGCGACGGGTTTGAGCCGCCGCTACAACCTGGGCAATGAATCCGGCTATACCGTGCAGGAAGTGATAGACGCCGCCGAGCGCGTGACTGGCTGCATCGTGCGTGTCGCGGAAGGCTCGCGCCGCGCTGGCGACCCGGCGATGCTGGTCGCGGATGCCACGCTGGCCCGCGAGGAACTGGGATGGCTGCCGGTCTATTCCGATCTCGACACCATCATCGCTCATGCCTGGCAGTGGGAAATGATCCACCTGCAGAGCGAGCGCAAACGCTGCGTCGCCTGATTTAAACCTTTTTATCAACTAGCAAGAATCGATATCATGAAAAAGATTACCAAAGCCGTATTTCCCGTTGCCGGTCTCGGCACCCGTTTTCTCCCCGCCACCAAGGCCAGCCCGAAAGAGATGCTGCCCATTGTGGACAAACCCCTGATCCAGTATGCCGTCGAGGAAGCTGTCGCGGCCGGCATCACGGACATGATTTTTATTACCGGGCGCAACAAGCGCTCCATCTCTGACCATTTCGATGTGGCCTACGAGCTTGAAAACGAGCTCGAACGCAACGGCAAGGAAAGCCTGCTGAAAGCACTGCGCAGCATCGTGCCGCGCAATATCAACTGCATCTATATTCGCCAGAATCGCGCATTGGGTCTGGGGCACGCCGTGCTGATGGCGAAGCCGGTGGTGCAGGACGAGCCTTTCGCGGTACTGCTGGCCGATGACCTGCTGGATGGAGAAACGCCCGTGATGAAGCAGATGACGCAAGCCTTCGATTACTACAATTGCTCGCTGCTGGGCGTGGAAAATGTCCCGCGCGAACAGACCCGCAGCTACGGCATCGTCGCCTCGCGTCCATTGGACGAAACGGTGGAGCAGGTTTCTGCAATCGTCGAAAAGCCTAAGCCCGAAGATGCGCCTTCCACGCTGGGCGTAGTCGGCCGCTATGTGCTGACGCCGCGCATTTTTCATTTTCTTGAAAACATCCAGGCCGGTTCCGGCGGCGAAATCCAGCTGACGGATGGCATTTCGGCGCTGCTCAACGAAGAGCAAGTGCTCGCTTATCGCTACCAGGGCGTACGCTACGACTGTGGTTCCAAGAGCGGATATCTCGAAGCGACGGTCAAGCTCGGCCTGCGGCATCCAGAGGTCGGCAAGGAGTTTCGTGCGATGCTGGAAGGAATGTTCGGACAATCTGCAAAAAAAACCACACAAACGTCTGAAAAAACGAGGGAATTGCTGGTGGTTGGCGGTAAAAGTTGATGTTTGATTTTTGCTATGCTAAGGTCAAAAAGAATAAAGGGATTGCAATAAAAGGGGCATAACGAAT
The DNA here is from genome assembly GCF_001645185.1 of Methylobacillus sp. MM3. Classification (GTDB taxonomy): domain Bacteria; phylum Pseudomonadota; class Gammaproteobacteria; order Burkholderiales; family Methylophilaceae; genus MM2. The sequence goes on along the minus strand of NZ_LXTQ01000050.1, from coordinate 188,750 downwards.
GACCATTTCTTCCAGCGCCGTCAAATCGAAGAAATCAGCGCACCGGACCTATAGCATCAATGCATCTCAACTCGTTGTCGCCAGCTGTCTGGCAGTATCTCCGCTGGTCTCCATGGCTGGCGGCGGTACCGCTTACACTGGCGACCCGCTGGACAAGATCGAAAATACCGACACGCTGAACTTCATTCTGGGCGGGCAGGTGCGCTACGACAGCAACCTGTTCCGCCTGTCCGGCTCCGAAGATCCGGAACCGGAACTCGGCCGTTCGCAAAAGTCCGACATCATCTATACGACAAACGCCGGGATACGCATCGACAAATCGTATTCGCTGCAGCGTTTCGTGGTCGAAGCGATGGTGGTCGATAATCGCTTCAAGACCTATGATTTTCTCGATTACACCGCGTTCAACTACAGCGCTGCCTGGCACTGGCACTTGACGCCGCGCATCACGGGCGTTCTACTTGCTGAGCAGAAGCAGGAAATGAACAGCTTCGCCGAGTTCCGCGAAACCGAGAAAAACGTCCAGACCAGCAACGTCCGGTTATTCACCGTGGATGGCGATCTGGGCGGCGGGTTCCACGCCATCGGCGGCCTGCTCGACGTGCGGGCACGCAACAGCAAAACCTTCGAAGCGGTCGGCGACTATCAACAGGATGGTTTCGAATTCGGCGGCAAATACATTGCTTCTTCGCAAAACTGGATTTCGCTCATACAGCGCGAAACTGACGGCGAATATCGCGGTCGCGAGTTGGACCCGGTGGCGCAGCTGGACAGCGGCTTCGATCAAAGCGAGACCGAAGCCAACATGTTCTGGCGCCTGACCGGCAAGTCGTCTTTCGATGCCAAGCTGGGCTATGTGAAGCGCGAGCACGACCATTTTGACGACCGCGATTATTCGGGCATGGTGGGCCGCCTGCTGTATCGCTGGGATATCACGGACAAGACGCAGTTGAACGTGTCGGTATCCCGTAATCTCTATAGCTATCAGGAGGACGAGAACAGCTATTACATCGCGGAAACCTTCTCGATTTCGCCGGTGTGGGAGTACAGCCCCAAGACCACATTCCGCGCGCGTTACGACTACAGCGACCGGGAATATCGCGGCGCCATCGTCTCGATTCCCGAACTACGCGACGATCAGTTGCAGATGTTTCTGCTGGCTGCCGACTGGAAAGCCACGCGCAACATCATCGTCACCGGCGCGCTGCAACACGACAAGCGCACGTCGAACTTCGAGGATTTCGATTACAAGGCGACTTCGGCGAGTATCAACGCGCAGTTTCTCTTTTAAGCTCCAAGGAATCTCTGAAATCTCTTCCCTCTCTCCTTGCGGGAGGGGGGTATAAAGCCGGCGAATGCCGGCTTTTTTCGTTTGGAGTTTCAATAGGGCGGGGAGCCTGCTAGCCGCGTGGTCGTTGATGCTTGGAGGGTCGGGACTCGCCCCGACAGGCGAGGTTCTTTCTTTTTCTTGTCCAAAAGAAAGAACCCAAAGAAAAAGACACCCTGCCGCTGCGGTGCTTCGCACTCCCTTGCGCTGCTCGTCGAGCCGGGCGGCGGGCTGAACTCGCTGCGCTCAAACAGACGCCCACCGAAATCCCCCGTCTCGACTGCGCTGCTCAGCGCGACAGAAGGGGGATGAAAAGCGGGTATGTCGCCATTCCGAGTTTGTTATTCGCGCAGGCTGGAATCCGTTAGCCCCTTCTCTTGCGGAAAAAGGGCCAGGCTGAGGGTGGCAGACTCAAAAAAGCCGTGCGATCAAAACTAGCGCACGGCTTTTTAATTATGAAATCCGTCACGCATACGCCGGTTTCACGAACTCCATGCCGAAAGTCCTCACCTTAGGCGTTTGTACTTCAACCCGGAACCAGCTTGCGTGGGCAGCCGGTGATGCCCAGACCTGGAAATGCAGGTGCGACATGGCTTTCGCGTCGTTTAGCAGGATCATCTTGTGCTGCCCGGTCAGCGCATGCGGGCCGTTTTTCAGGGCCATATCCACCAGCTGGCGCCGGTGGCGGGTCAGCATTTCAGACGGATGTTGCCGTGAGACGCCAAGCGAGCATACCAGTGCATTTACGCCAGGGTCGGTGACGGCTTCGGCGAAGTCATGTTGTTTGACGACATACTCCATTTCCGTTTGTACGCTTTGCAGTTCTTCTGGCTGGCGCGACTCTTCGGGAATAAGGAAGAGCCCCAGTTTGCGGAATTTGCGGCCCAGCTCCGGGCTGCTGGTGATGACCGAGATCGGGATCGACAAGACCAGGGCGCCGAGAATGGGCGTCATCCAGAGCAGGTAGGACGGGTTGAGCCAGTAGACTGCCGCGCCCCATGCCACGCCCAGCAGCGTATGCCAGCCATGGCGGCGGATAGCCGTACTCCACGGTGTTGCGGCGTCTTCGCGCGGCGGCGATTTCCATTGAATACGCCAGCCGGTCAGTGCGGCGAGGACAAATTGGGTGTGGAACAGCATGCGTATCGGCGCCATCAGCATCGAGAACACCCATTCGAGCAGCATGCTGATTACCAGGCGTATTGTGCCGCCATAGGCGCGTGCGTCTTGCATGATAATGAGTGCCGCGCTCAGCAGTTTAGGCAGAAAAAGCCAGGCTGCCGTGACGCCGAACAAGGCCATCGCGCGCTCGGGATGCCATTCCGGCCAGAGCGGAAAAAGCTGCTTCGGTTGCACGAAGTACTCCGGCTCGATCAGCGTATGTTCCGCCAGCAGCCAGGTGGAAAGTATCAAAAAACTCAGCCACAGCAGTGCCGAGACGTAAGCGATCACTCCGGTCATGAATACCGCCCGGTGGGCGACATGAAAGCCCGGTGCCCAGAACAGGCGGAAGTTCATCAGGTTGCCATGACACCAGCGACGGTCGCGGTTGAGCTCATCCAGCAGGTTGGGCGGCATTTCTTCATAGCTGCCGGGCAGGTCATAGGCGATCCATACCGCCCAGCCGGCGCGGCGCATCAAGGCGGCTTCGACAAAGTCGTGCGACAGTATTTCGCCCGACAGCGAGCCACGGCCGGGCAAGCGGCCGAGTGCGCAATGCTTGATGAACGGCGCGACTCGGATGATCGCGTTATGGCCCCAGTAATGCGATTCACCCAATTGCCAGTAATGCAGGCCGGCGAGGTAGAGCGGGCCATACACGCGGCTGGCAAACTGCTGCAATCGCGCGTAGAAGGTATCGCGCCCGGCGGCATGCGGTCCGGTCTGGATAATGCCGGCGTTGGGATTGGCTTCCATCAATTGCACCAGCCGCGACAGGCAATCGCCGGTCATGACGCTGTCGGCGTCCATCACCACCATATAGCGGTAATTGTTGCCCCAGCGGCGGCAGAAATCCGCGACATTGCCGCTCTTGCGCTTGATGCGATGTTGTCGCCAGCGGTAGAAGATGCGCTCGAAGCCATGGACGCTGCGGCACAGCTCCATCCAGGCTTCCGACTCCGCAACGCGGATGTCGGGGTCGCTGCTGTCGCTCAGCACGAAGAAATCGAAGTGCCGGAGATTGCCCGATTTCGCCAGCGATTCATATGTGGCGCGCAATCCTGCGAATACGCGCGCCACGTTCTCGTTGCAGATGGGCATGATGATCGCGGTGCGGGCGTCGGCCGGAATGGGCGCATCGTCGGCTGCGCTGCGCGAAATCGCATGCCGGTCGCCGCCGAACTGCAACACAAGATAGCCCATCAGGGCCGTCCAGAAGCCGGCGGAAACCCAGGCGCACAGCACGGCGAAGAGTGACAGAACCGCAATTTCCAGTGGTTTCTCGCCGTGGTAGGGCAGGACTGCCGTCATTGAGTAGGTCGCCATCGCGGACTGTGACAATACCAGCAGCAGCAAAACCGTGCGGCGGATGCTGCCAGCACGGTGCCAGTGTCCGCGCGGATCGGGAGAATCCGAAGGTATCGGGTTGGATGTGCACGCTTTGAGTCGCAGCCAGCGACCCAGTTTGCCCAGCACGGCCAGAACCGGATTCGGCGGCCAGGAGGATGGCGCCATCGGTGCGCGATTGATTCCTGGCGCGCAGGTCAAACCCGCATGGGCGTCCGCCAACGGCTTGCCGTACGAGAGTTGCAGGCGCTGCCGGGCAGAAGCCCGGGCAGGGTTGTCGAAATCGAAGCCCTCTCCGGCCAGCGCTTCATGCAGGCAGAGCAGTGCGGCAGACGGATCGGTGGCGTCTTCGGACGCTGCAACCTTGCGCAGCAATGACTGGCGCACCTCCGGCGCAACCGAAAGCTGGTCGAGATAGCGTTCGCAGACCACTAACGCAGGTCCGCTCATTCGGGGGGAAGTATGTAGCTCCATGTCTCTGAGATCGCCGTGTTGTTGCTGCGCAGATAACTGCGCAGCTCGATGGGTTTGTCGTTGTCGATGCGTCGCACGCGGATGGACTGCCGCCACGTGCCGGTGACAACGTTCGGATAAAGCGTGTTTTCCAGCAATTGCCCGTTATCGTCGATGGACACGACCGCTTCCATCTTGGCTTCAGTGCTCATCTTGCGCAGTGCCGGGCCGTCGAAATCCAGTATCAGCCCGATGCTGCCGTCCTGATGCCTGGAATAACTGTAGCCGCGTCGAGTCTGCACGACCCAGGCGGAAGGCGGGCGCGCTTCGGCCTCTTTCTGCCATGAGACGCGATATTCGAGCTGATAGGGCACGCGCGGCTTGGGGAGTGCATCCGGCAGCCAGTAGGCGACAATGTTGTCGTTGGTTTCGTCCGGCGTGGGAATCTGCACCAGTTCGACGCGGCCCGGCCCCCAGTTGCCCTTGGGTTCTATCCAGGTGCTGGGGCGTTTGTCGTAGCGCGTTTCCAGATCTTCGTAATGGCCGAAGTCACGGTCGCGCTGCATCAGCCCGAAACCGCGTGGATTGGTGGTCGTAAACGAAGTGGTGAGCAGGCGCTTGGGGTTGATCAATGGCCGCCATAGCCATTCATCGCTGCCGGTATGCACCAGCAAACCATCGGAATCATGCACTTCCGGCCGGAAGTCTTCATTGGGCGGCCGGTGGTTTTCGCCGAAGAAATACATGCTGGTAAGCGGGGCGATACCCAGCTTGCCGACGCTGTCGCGCAGCACAAGGCGCGCGGTCACATCCATGGTGGTATTTGCCCCCGGATTGAGGACAAAACGGTAAGCGCCTGTAGCCCGTGGCGAATCCAGCAGGCCGTAAATCACGAGCTGCTTGGAAAACATGCTCGGCCTTTCCAGCCAGAATTCGACGAAACGCGGAAACTCCTCGCCGGAGCTCATCGCGGTGTCGATGGCCAGACCGCGTGCCGATAGCCCATAGATCTGGCCTTTGCCGAGTGCGCGGAAATAGCTGGCGCCGAGAAACACCAGGACTTCATCCTTGTATTGCGGCGTGTTGATCGGAAAGTGCACGCGGAAGCCCGAGAATCCCACATCTTTCCATTCCTTGGGGTTGAACTTGTTGGCGCCGTAATCGAAATCGGCCGGGTCCAGCTTGATTTCCTGCACACCCTGGCTGTTGATCTCGTTGATCTTGACCGGCAGGTTGTAATGCCAGCCCTGATGGAAGAATGTCAACTCGAATGGCAGGTTGGCGCTGCGCCAATGCGACTTATCCGGCTTGAATCGGATATCCCGGAATTTGTCATAATCGAGAGTTTCCAGTTCCTTGGGCAGGCTGGCATTCGGCTTCTTGTACGGCGATGCAGCCAATTGCTCGGCCCGTTTGGCGACATCATTGAAATCGAAGGAAAACGCCGTCTGGCTCCATAGCAGAAAAAAGCCCATCATCGCCGTGTACCCCACCCAGCGATTGTAAAAAAACACGAGCATCGAAGCTAATGCCTTGTTTTCATGAGTTATTAATATGTAATTGTGCTGCACAACATAGTCTCCGAATATGACTTCTCTTGATAGGCAAGAAGAGTGCCAACTGAGAAAGCGTTAATGCGAGTAAATTATTTATAAGCTATTGATTATTAATGCCTCAATCAGCATGTGATAACCGGGGTTTCACGCTCAGTCGATCTGAACAAGGCATGTAAAAGGTCATTTTTCAAGAATTGTCTCTTTATCGAGACATGAAAAGTTAATTGAAAACAGTGGCTTGCTTGCGTGATTGCTGTCTTGTCGGGGATCGGCGACGATCTGTGCGGGTTACTGACTGGATGCCGATCTGCAGACGATGAAAACAAAAGCCGGGGCGAGGGTCAAAGCTTCAAGCAGCCGGCATTTGTTCATATTCATTCGACCTCCGTTCGGACAATCCGCATGATTAATAATAGAAATGGAAAGGCCATCACGGCATCGTCTGGAAGAGTAAAGGCGTATAGGCGCTGTCTGACAAGCAGCGCTAGAATTTACGGCATTCACCTCATGTGAAAGGATTCCCTAATGTCTGTAGCGATGCGTTTTCATGAAACAGGCGGCCCCGATGTGCTGCGGCTTGAAGAGATGGGGATAGACGCGCCCGGGCCGGGCGAGGCGAAAGTCAGGCACCGCGCCATCGGGCTCAACTTTATTGATATCTACCAGCGAAGCGGGCTTTACCCCGTGCCGTTGCCGGCATGTGCGGGCAACGAAGGCGCGGGCGTGGTCGAAGCCGTGGGCGAAGGCGTGAGCTGGCTCAAGCCGGGCGACCGCGTCGCCTATGCCGGCGGGCCGATGGGATCCTACTGCGAAGTGCGCAACATGCCCGCCAACCGGCTATGCGTGCTGCCCGATGACATTTCATTCGAGCAGGCCGCCGCCATGATGCTGAAGGGCATGACGGTGCAATACCTGATTCGCCGCACCTATGCGGTCCGGCCCGGCGAGGTGGTGTTGTTCCATGCCGCTTCCGGCGGGGTCGGGCTGCTTGCCTGCCAATGGCTGAAAGCGCTCGGTGCGACGGTCATCGGCACAGCCGGATCGGATGAGAAGTGTGCGCTTGCCCATGCGCATGGTGCGGATCATTGCATCAACTACCGCACCGAAAACTTTGTCCAGCGCGTGCGCGAAATTACCAACGATATCGGCGTGCGCGTAGTCTACGACTCGGTGGGCAAGGACACGTTCTTGGGGTCGCTCGATTGCCTGCAACCCCTGGGGATGATGGTCAGTTTCGGCAACGCTTCCGGCCCGGTGCCGCCGTTCGACCTCGGCCTGCTGACGCAGAAAGGGTCGTTGTTCCTCACCCGGCCATCACTTTTCAGCTACACCGCCAGCCGTAAAGACCTGGAAGCCACGTCGCAGGAATTGTTCGAGATGGTGCAGAGCGGCAAGGTGCGCATCGACATCGGCTACCGCTACGCCCTGGCCGACGCCGCACACGCTCATCGCGACATGGAAGCGCGCAAGACCACCGGCGCGGGCATCCTTATTCCCTGAACATGCGCGATCTGGACGATCTTTTTGCCGCGCTGGAAACATCCAGCTTCCGCCGTGGCTTTCAACTGCGCGGAAAAGATCGCGATTACTTGCGCGAAAAGGGTTTGCCGGTCGTGCTTTCGCATGCACAAGATTTCATCGCAAAGCGCCTGTCCCCGGCCGTTATCCCCAATGACGGCAAGCAAACCCCTTTTCGCGGCCATCCCGTCTTTGTGGCGCAGCATGCGACGGCCTGCTGTTGTCGCGGTTGCCTGGAAAAATGGCATCGCATCCCGCAAGGGAGGGCGCTGACGCCGGAAGAGGAAAAGCACGTGCTGGCGACTTTGGAGCGCTGGCTGCAAGCGCAATCCGGCCCGCCGTCACAGGCGAGGCAATCCAGCTTCAACTGGCCCTGAGCGGCAATATGCCACTACCCAATGATTAATATGATTATTCACGGGCGGCAAGGGCGCAAAAACTTACACAAGTTAGAAAAAATACTGCCAGAACTTCATCTTCCACCCCCTTATCCAATTGCTTGTGGTGAAGAGAAAGTTACGCATGAGGGATTGGGAAAGCATTGCCAAACGAAGAAAGATGGACGGACTCATTCATGACGCATCATCGGGAACGCACTCGCCGATTATGAATCGGTTCACGATTTACGGCACTCATCGATACAGAGGAGAACATCATGGCACACATTTATCACTCCCATCAGCACTATGTCGAATCATATGCTGGTGACAAAACGGACTGGCAAGCGGCGATATGGGCGGGCCTGATTGCCGGGGCTGTTTTCTTGGTGGCAGAAATGCTGATGGTCATGACTTTCATGGGACAAAGCCCATGGGGCCCGCCGCGCATGATCGCTGCAATGGTCATGGGTAAAGGTGTATTGCCGCCGCCCGCCAGCTTCGACATGGGCATCGTGACGATTGCAATGTTAATTCACTTTGGGCTGGCCGTAATTTACGGACTCATTTTTAGCTGGATAGCGCACCAGGTTTCAGGTCTAAACGCCATTCTCGGCGGGTCGGTATTCGGCCTGGCAATTTACTTTATTAACTTTTACCTGATTTCACCTGTGCTGTTTCCCTGGTTCACAGAAGCCCAGAACTGGATTAGCTTAGTTGCGCACTTGCTCTTTGGGTTGACGCTAGGGATAGCCTACGCGGCGACACGCGATCATAAACCAGCCATGTCATAACATGAGGTAGAGGGAATATCGCTAAGCTTTGGGAAGACGCTTGGGCTGAATACCTGGAGTTCGCTCCCTCAATTCGTAAATTTTCCAGCCTTTGTCATCAATATAGCTCTTCACGTTGATGTATTGGCATGTTCCCAGGCAACGAGGGCACCGACGCCTGTTCGGATGCCTGGGAACGTTACAATAAGGGCTGCCAACAATCCGGGAGTAAACCTCATCCATGAACATGAAGCAAACCGACTCGGCGGACGAAATCATGTGCCCATGCAGCGGCACCACGCGGGGCAATATTCAGCGGCTGTTCGAGCAAGGCCTGGATATGGATGCCATTTCCAGAAAGACGGGGGCTCTCTCGGGCTGTGGCGGCTGCGAGTGGGATATTGCACAGCTCCTGAAGGATCTCGCCGACCAGCAAGGCAGTAATCTGTAAATCACTGATCCCCGGAAGTTGAGAAAACTCCGTTTTTATTGAGATTCTGCAGATTTCCCTTCCGGCTCCCGCCGGTTGCGGCGGAAATCCAGAAAATCAGGCAGGAAGGTCAGCAGGATCAGCAGCCCGGCGAGGCTTAGATATACCCAGCGCAGCGAATAGTCCGTGACGAAACTCGCTGCCGGTTTTTGCGACTGGACGAAATCGTAGAATTCTTCCGTGTCCCGGCCTTCGATGTAGCTTCCCTTGATTTCCTGCGCGAGCGACTTGAGATATTCAGTGTCCAGTTGCGAAAGATAGCGGTCGTATTCCGCATAGGCCACCTCGGGATCGGGCTCGTCCTGGCTGGTGTCGGAATACGACGCGCCGACTGCACCATGCTCCTTGGCATCCGAAGACCAGTAACCCACCCATTTGTTGGCTGAGTTGTAGCGTGGGATCGCTACCGGCTGATGGCCGCCCACGCCGACGAACACCACGTTCTGGCCAATCTGCACGCCGGAGAGGTCGAGCTTGTTGATAGCGTTGACCTTGGGCGCTTCGTCGCCGTCGGTGAAAAACAGCATCTTCGCCGGCGCGTTCAGCGAATCGAACACACTGGCCGCTGCCTTGACCCCGAAACTCAGGCGGCTGTTGCCGGACCAGGCCATGCGCCATTCCAGATGCTCGATGGCTTCGGTGATCTCATCGTAATTGGCGCACACCTCCAGCGGCATGAACAGCAGCGCGACATTCTCGGCGGCGAACACCCCCACGCTGATGTAGGTTCCGCAAGGCGAGGTTTCAACCACGCGTTTCATCAGATGCCGGGTATAAGCCATGCGGTTGACGTTGTGGCCGTTAAGCTGCACGTCCTCGGCATTCATGCTCTGCGACACATCTGCGACCAGCAGGTAGTTGTGGACTTCCTGCTTCAACGGAATCTGCGGCTTGATCAATGCCAGCACGAGCAGCAGCGCCGCGCCCGCAAAGAGCGCGGATTCATGGTTTGCGCGTAGAAAATCCAGAAGCTTTTTCATGGCAATCCAATCGGCAGATTGCTCAGTTCCATCCCGGATTGCTCTTTCGGCGCGCCTTTCGTGCCGTCCGGCATCGCGCCATGCAGCAGGCTCAGATTGAACTTGGCCGCGCGCAGGCCGGGGTCGGTGCGTAGCGCCTGCTCATAGGCCATGCGCGCCTGCGTGAATGCGTAGCGGGCTTCATCCTTCAGCGTGCCGTCGTCATTCAGCCGGCGTTCCAGCCCCGAAAGGAAAAGATTGTTGGCGATGTTGAACTGAATGCGCGCGCGATCGCCGTTTTCGGGCGACATTTCCAGCAACTGGCCGTAAGTCTGTACGGCATGCTTGTAATCCTGCTGACGGCCCTGGGCATACGCGGCGGCGAATTTCTTGTGGAAGGGATAGGCGTCATCCGTTATCGGCTGGCCTGCCGCCAAGGCCCGGTTGACCCGCTCTATGCTCCAGGTCTGGTATGCCTCGGTGGCTGTGCCCGCCAGCCCGGCCGCCAGCAGCAGGCCCAGCACGATATTTTTTCTTTTCAGGCGGTTTTCCATGAATGGACCCTCAAATTCTTGACCATGAATAAAAGCAGACTCAACCCCAAGGCAAGCATGATCAGGTCGCGCGCATAGTCGTGGCCCGGTATGTTGATGGAGTACTGGATCACGTTTTTCTCGCGCGCGTCGATATCCTGCAGCGCCGATTGCAGCGCGGTGGGGTTGTCCGCTTCATAGGCGCGGTACTTGATCTTGAGCGACTTGAAGTATTGATCCAGCTCGATGACTGGCGGCAAGGTCTCCGCGCTGTATGTGCGGTCCTTGGCGAAGATGCTGATGTCGTCCGGCTCACGCAGCACAATCCAGTAGAGATTCAGTTTCTTGCTGGTGAGGCGCTCCTGAATTTTTTGCTTCACGCGCGGACTGATCTTGCCCGCGCCGTCCGACAGCAGGATGACCGCCCGCGAGCCCGAACTGGGAATATCGTCGAACAGCGAGACCCCTTCCGTGATACCGGCGCCGATATTGGTCTGGTTGATGCCCGCGCTGGTCGCCGCGTTAATTGCCGCGAATACCGCCTTACGATTGCTGGTGATCTTGACGCCATGTAGCGCTGAGTTGGTAAACGCCACCACGCCTATCATGTCGTCCGGCCGTGCATCGATGAAGCGCGTGATCAGCCGTCGCGCCGCCATCGCCTTGACCTCCGTCGTGCGGCCGCTGGTGGAGTCTCCGGCGAAAGGATGCTCCATACTGACGCTGCGGTCGATTACCACCACGGTCTGCGCCCCTTTGCCGACTTTCGGAACTTTCTTGTCCGGCCCCTGCGGCCCGGCCAGCGCCAGCACAACGCAGGCCAGCAGCAGCGCAATCAGCGCGCGTACAGTTTTGTCGGCGATTTCCGAAACGCGGTCGCGCGGCACCATTTCCAGCCAGGAATAAAGCTGACCCTGGCGACTTTTGAGCCAGAATGGCGTGAAGACGAGAGGCAGCAGCAACAGCGCCCAGGGATGCAGCAGTGTCATGCCGCACCTCGCTCGCAGTCGCGCAATTGCTTGCTGAATGCCGCCATCTCCTTCATGAAGACATCCGCGTCTTGCGGCGGGTCGGAGAACAGCGCGCGGCCGGACTGCGCGAAGAACGCCGCGATATCGGCACGGGCGCGTGCAAACTGCGGATGTTTTTCCACGAATGCGCCAATGTCCGCTGCAAACAGGTTGCGGCCATGTGCGCGGTTGAAGGCTTCGTGCAGCGCAGTCAGCGCGATCTTCCAGGACGAGTCGTCCTTGACCGGCAAGCGCCTGATGCGGCGATGCGCCTCGGCGAACGGGCCGTTCATGAAAGGCAGCCAGCGGCTGTCAGCGTTATAGTAGGCCAGCGCCAGCGCACTCACGGCCAGCAGGGCAAGAAAGCCGAACAGCCGCGTCCGGTGGGTTTCCGCATTGATGACGGGCGGACGGAGTTGCGGCTGCAGATTCCCCTTGGCCGTGGTGATATCCGCCACCGCCAGCGGTGAATACCAGAAACGCCAGGCCGGAATCTCCAGCGATAGGCCTTGCGGGCCGCCTGTCAGCGCAAAGGCTTCCTCCGGCAGCGTCATCACGGCCGGTGCACTGGCATGCCCGAAGACCTGATAGCGCAACGTGACGACATAGCGGGTAGCCTGGCTGGTGTCCTTTTTCTCGATTTGCAAGTCGGCCAGCTCGATCCCATCGCGGTTGGAGCCTTTCATCGGCAGGGCGCTGCGTGAAAGCTGATAGGGCGCGGGAGCCTCGAGCACGACAGTGCGTTCCATGAGGTCGCCGATGCGGATTCCCGTGCTCTGGACCGGATTGACCAGTTTCACGATGCGCGCTGCCGATGGTTCCGCTAGGGCAGCATGGGCGAGCAGCACCAGACTGGCGAGGGCGATGAATTTACGGATGAAATTGTTCATAAGCTCATGTATTGCTCAAAGTAGTGGGACATGGCATCGGCATCGAAAGCACCCTCAATGAAATGCCCCGGACTATCGTAGCGTTCGAACACATCTTCCAGCGCTTCGCGCCGTGCTGCGAAGGCGGCTTCGAACTGCGCACGTATCGCTTCACGGAAGAAAATGGTGCGGCTCCTCCCGGTTTCCGGGTCGATCAGGTTGCCGAAGCCGAAACGCGGCAGCGCGCGGTATTCGCGTGCGTCCCACAACACCACCGGGATCACCTGATGCATCGACATCATATTGAACGCCTCGGCAATGAGCTCCAGCGGCATATGGAAATCGGAAATCCAGAACACCAACCCGCGATGCTGGCTGAGATATTGCGGCACTTCGAGGATGCCTTCCGGCCCGACGCGCAGATGGCGGAAATCGCCCAGCAATTCGATGGTCTCGAAAGACTGGTGAACGTGATGGCTCAAGGGCAGCGTCAATTCTTCCACCACATGGCGGTGATAGCCGATCAGGCCGAAGAGATCGCCCGCCTCGTGCGCCGAGTAAGCCACCGATGCCGCGATAGCCTTGGCGATGTCCAGCTTGCGATTCGGGCCGCCAAACTGCATCGAACCGGAGAGGTCGCACACCGCGAATATGGGGGTCGTGTTGTCCTGGTTATACAGCTTTACCTGCACCTGTTCGAAAGGGTCGCGCAGCGACTGACGCAAATCCATGCGGCGCGCGTCCGGATAATCGACTAGCGGCACATTGCCGCGATACTCGAAACCCAGTCCGCGCTGCGTGCCGCGGTGCCCGCCGAAATGGACGCTGCTGGAGCGCCACGGGATGGTGTAGGTGAATGGCTTGGCGTAGGCTGGAATCATGTTGGTGTGAACGCGCCCTAGGCCTTGGCCGGTACGGCAACGGCGTCGATGATGCGGCTGGTCAGCTCTCGCGATAGCGCGGTGCGGCGCATTTCATACATCGAATGAAACACCAGGCGGTGCGCGACGATTTCGTGGAACACCGCATGGAGATCTTCCGGATACAGGCTGTCGCGCTCCTTCAGCCAGGCATGTACGCGCGCTGCCTTCAGCAGCATGCCCATGCCGCGCGGACTGGCGCCGGTGTGTATCAGGCGATGCGCGTCCACGCTGTCCATCTTGACGCCAAACTTTTCGGGATGCTGCGTGGCCTCCCATAAATCCAGCGCGTATTCCTTGATCGCATCGCTGGCGCGGACATGGCTTTGGATCGTGCGCGAGAAGTCGTTGAGCTGGTCGAAATGCAGGATCTCCGGCTCGACCTGCTGCGTCAGATCCTCGGCATGCTGATAACGGGTATCGAACATCAGCGATTTGCGCAGCTCGCGGTCGGACGGAATCTCGATGGGAATTTCCATCATGAAGCGGTCGCGCGCGGCGGAAGGGATTTCGAAGGTCTCGTTTTTTTCCACCTGGTTGCGGTCGGCAAAGACCAGCATGTGAGGCAAGCGGTATTCGCGCTTGAAGGCATGCAGGTGGCGTTCGGCCATCACGCGCAACATGAGTGCATGCACTTGTGGACGGGCGCGATTGATTTCATTGAAGAAGAACACCGACAGGTTTTCGCCGGCACGCAGCAGCGGGCCTTCGTCGATCTGCGGACGGCCATCCGCGCCGAGAAAGGTGTGATAGATGAGATCGTTGGGCATCAGGTCGACTGTGCCCTCGATCCGCTCGTAAGCGCCGCCGATGCCGCGGGTAATGGATTGCAGCAATGTCGTCTTGCCTACGCCGACGCCGCCTTCCAGCAAAACGTGGCCGCGGGCGAAGATGGCGATGTTCATCAGGTGGATGGCTTTATCCTGCCCGACGATGACTTTCCTGACTTCGTTTTCCAGTTTCAGGGCGTGGCTGCGCCAATCCGCGAGCTGATGATCCAGAACTTGAGACATGAGGGTTCCTTGTTGGCTAGTGCTTGGGAGACAGAAAGGTATAGGTGGTCAGCAGCCTGACTGCGAGGGGCTGTGGCCGTTTGCCGTGTTGGGCGCATGCTCAACAATGCTTTCGAAGTTTTGTTTCTTGCCTGCAGTCACGTCGTAATTGATGCCGATGGTAGTCATGATTGTTTTTCTTTTCGCGCGTACGAAAGGACGAGGCCTAAGCGCTGTCCCAGAATTATTTTCAACTGAGACTATACAGATCTGTATATGTTTAGCAAGGCCCCGTTAAAATTTCTGCGGGGATTATGGGGGAAGGGACGGGTGACGCTGTTTACCGGTTATTTCGTATTGGTGGATTTGAAAGGATTGTGCTCGTTGAGCTCATCGATGTAATCGCGCATGTGCAGCGATTCGCGCGCGAGGAATTCTTCGATCGCTCCTGAAAAGCCCGGATGCGCCAGCCAATGCGCGGAGCAGGTAGGCGTTGGCAGCAACCCCCGCGCCAGCTTGTGCTCGCCTTGGGCGCCGCCCTCGAAAACGCCGATGCCGCGCGCGATGCAGAATTCGATGGCCTGGTAATAACAGGTCTCGAAATGCAGCCCGGGCAAATATTGCTGCGTACCCCAATAACGGCCGTAGAGCGTTTCGTTATCGAAGATATTAAGCGATGCGGCGATGTCTTCACCGTCTTGCTGCGCCACGATCAGCAGGATGTTATCCGGCATGACACGCCCGAGCCGCAAGAAGAATTCCAGCGTCAAATAGGGCATGGAGCGGTGCTGGCGGTAGGTATTGACGTAGCAGTCGGTAAAAAACTCCCAGTCTTTCTCGCTGATTTCCGCGCCGCTCAGATGACGGAAGTCGACGCCCTGGTCGAACATTTTGCGGCGTTCCTGCCGGATTTTCTTGCGCTTGTCGTGGTTCATCGCGTTCAGATAATCCTCGAAAGTGCGGAAACCCGGATTAGTCCAGTGAAACTGCACGCCTTCGCGGATCATCAGTCCGGCATCCTCGAAAATGCTGCGTTCGGCTTCGGCCGGAAACAGGCAGTGAAACGACGACAGGCCGGCATTTTTGGCGAAATTTACCGCCGCGATTACCAGCAGCCGCCTGCAATCGTCGTTCTCCGCCAGCAGGCGCGGCCCTGCCACCGGTGTGAAAGGCACCGCCGAAAGCAGCTTGGGATAATAATCGAGACCATTGCGCTCGTACGCATCCGCCCACGCCCAGTCAAATACATACTCGCCATAGGAGTGATGCTTTACATACATCGGCATTGCGCCGACGAGATACGATCCCAGCCACAAGGTCATGTGCTGCGGCATCCAGCCGGTTTCAAGGCTGGCGCAGCCGGTATCTTCCAGCGCGCGAAGGAAGGCGTGTTGCAGAAAGGGCTGGGTTCCGGCGAGACAATTCCAGTCCTGCGGAGCAATCTCGGCGATGCTGTCGAATACCCGGAAGGTCGGGCTCAGTTCCCTGCTGGTGGAGGTGTTGTCCGCCATCGTATTCCTTGCGGCCACTCAGGCCGTGGTGTCGATGGTGTTTCCGAGATTGGGTGGATTATTGGCGGAAGCTGGTTGCTGCAACGCATCGATCAACGCCATCGCATTGTTGGCCTGCACCTCCAGCGTTTTCTTCAGCACAGCTATGCCGATGGCGTCCCTGGTCTGCTGGATAGACATGGCCATCGCTTGGCTGGCGATAGTGTTTACATCCATGATGACCTCCCGCTAGCGAGTGAGTGAGATGATGCGATGCCGTCAAGAACGGCGCTCGGGGTATTCTACCCAATTCGACCACCGCATACGAAAGCAAATTCCCCGCAACGCAAAGAAGAAGTCCAACTAATGCATTTATCGAGTTCCCGCACCTATCAGTTCTGATGGGTGTAAAACCGCCAGCCGCCCCCTAGAATCGCCCACAAACAATATCAATCAGCCAAGAACAAGAAATGCCGAGTCATCCGAAGGAGGCCCTTCGGATGAGTTTTTTTGTTTATTGCGCGATGCATCGCAGCATCCGAAAGCGACATTCCTCGCTTTATTCCTTATAGAAGAGGCATGGAGTTCCTTCTGCATTTCAGTGAGTTGAGACGTCGAAGTCACTTCACATCAGAATCTCTTTGGCCAGGTACGGAATCTCATTGATTCGATATTTTCCCGACTTCACGTCATTGCTCAGGGCATGCAGGGTTTGATGCTTTAGCAGCCTGGTGATCTTCAGTTTTACCGGCTGCCATTGGTCGTGGACGGGGCATTTGGTTGCTTCGTCGCACTCTTTCAATCCAAGCAGGCATTCTTTTGTGAAATTGATGCCTTCCGTAATGATCAATATTTGCATCAGGTTTATGCTGGCTGCCGTTCTCCCCAAACTGAAACCTCCCGTCGGACCACGGGTAGACCGTACCAACGTGTGTCTGGAAAGTGTTTGCATGATTTTCGATAGATAAGTTGTCGGTAAGTCGAGCTGTTCCGCGATGTCGTGGGCGGTGACTTTAATCTCAGGCTCGCGCGTGGCTAAATAAATCATGGCCTGGATTGCGTATTGGCTGGTTTTGGAAATCAGCATTTCTTGCCTGCTGGGCGAAGTGTTTGCAATTTCAGTCTTATTTCAAGGCAATTAAAATCGCTAACAGTACCAGCCAGCTTCCCGCTGCGCTGACTACCGTATAAACAATATGCACGGAGTAGATGGCTTCCTGAGTAGCGCTGAAGGTGCGGAATCCCTTGTAGAAAATAAAGCCCGAATAACAAAGCGCTCCGACAATCAATAGCGGGATGAGGCCGAAGCCAATACCGGGAAAACCGAGCATCAGAAATGACATGCAAAAAGGAACGATGCTTACGGATGCCAGAAGAAAGGCTTCGTAATAGCCAATGTTTACGCCATATGTATTCGAAATGTTTTTGATTTGATAGATGACGACAACAAAGGTGATGGCTTCGAGAATAAAGAAAAGCGGAGCGGGGATCGAAATGAGCGACTGATAATATTCTCCAGCATGCTGCAACATTGCCGGAGGAAACAACATGCTGGGGATAACCAGCATGAGCAGTATTTTTACTGTCGAGCTTCTGGCTTTGACTATATCCGGCCAGCCCGCCGCAGGGGTGAGCAACACTTTCAGGAGGGTAATCGTGTTCATGAAAGACTCCTCTCGGGCGCTATGGAGAACCAATGATAATATAAAATATATCACGTCGTGATATATTTTATATTATCACTAAAGTGAATAATGCAGATGTCATCTTCCCGGCCCGAAAGAGCAAGCTTGAACAAAAACGACTATGAGCAACTCTCCAGTTTCCGTTTTCAGTTAAGGAAATTCCTGAGGAGCAGCGAGGATATTTGCAGGGCGAATGGAGTGACCCCTTTGCAATATCAATTGTTGTTACATTTGATGGGCGCGCCCGGGCGGGATTGGCTCAGCGTGGCAGAACTGGCAGAAAGGCTGCAGGCCAAGCATCACGGGGTAGTGGCGCTGGTTGATCGTTGCGAGAAGCTGGGATTGATCGAGCGTCGGCCGATGCAGGAGGATCGCCGCAAAGTCGCAATTCATTTATTGCCTGAAGGATTGCGATTGCTTGAGCGTATCGCGGAGTTGCACCAGAAGGAGCTTCAACTTCTTAAGGAGGTTTTTGAGCATCCAGCGAGATAGGACTTCTATATCAAATGAAGCCCAATCGCGTTGTCTGTGACCAGTTGCTGTCTTTTTTCGACACGTTCCTCAATATCTGCAGAACATTTTCCAGCAGCGCGTTTTCGTTGTTCCGCGGTGACATGAGATATACCGGGTAAGAGAATTCGGGAAATTGAGGGACCAATTCAAGAGCTCTCTCATCCAGATAGCGTTGTATCACTCGCGTACGAAAATACCCGCTGCCTCCTTTTGTCAGGATGTAATTCAGTGCCAATGGGCCGAGGTCGGAAACAAGACTCGACCTCGCATATTGCGGCAATGCGGCATCATGTTGCCGCCGAAATCCTTCACCCCAGTCAACATAAATATAAGGAAGCGGATTGCTCGTGGAGCGGACCAGAACCAGCTTTTCCTCAAGCAACTGTTCGACCTGTATATCCGGCCAGTAAACGGGCTGATGGACGATGGCTGCATCCATGACGCCATTTTCCATTTCTTGTTGCAATTTGCGCATATCCCCAACGGCAACTCGGATTGCAAGCGTCGGAAGCTCTTCACGAATCCGGCCAACCCAATCCAGGAGCAATGGATTCCACAAGCTCAACTCGCCGCCTATGGTCACGATATTGCCCGTGCCTTCCGGCAAGGGTAATTCCCGGCGAGCGGCATCCCACGTATGAACCAGCTGGCTGGCGTGGAGTACGAACCGCTCGCCGTGTTCCGTCATCCGGGCGCCTTGCCGATTCCGTATGAATAGACGGCAACCAAGCTGGCTCTCCAGATTCCGAACCCGTGCGGTAACAGCCGTCTGAGTGATATGCAGCCGCTCAGCGGCGGCGATAAAGCTTCCCGAGCGAACAATTTCCAAAAAGGTACGTGCCAGATCGATATCCATCAAATTCTGCTTTTAGTTAATATCAAAATTATTAATATTAAATGGCATTTTATTTCATTATTCATCAAAAATATTTGGAAGCATACTGTGTTCTGATTAAAACGCATGTGTGGTAAACGATTTTATGCTGAACAATCCAGCGACCCATTTATTCGCTGATCGTCTCTGGAAAGACCTTCAAGATGTGCTTGATCGTCTGGATGAAGCCCAGTCGTTATGGCTAATCGATTATTTGGCGGCAAAGTCCAACGGTAGGGAAGTCATTCCATCGCCTGACCAAAAAACAAATGTACTGATTGCATATGGCAGCGAAACGGGCAACTCCGAAAGACTGGCAAGGCAGTTGGGGAATCAGGCCGAAAAGGAAGGAATACAAGCGCAAGTTGCAACATTGGCGGATGTAAGGGTACGCCAATTACTCAAGTATCAGTATCTGTTTGTCATCTGCAGCACGCACGGAGACGGTGACCCTCCACAGCCTGTCTCCGCTTTTTATAACGCCTTAATGGAGGAGGAAGCCATTGATCTGCAGCAATTGAATTACGCTGTATTGGCTTTGGGCGACAGTACTTACGAACATTTTTGTGCCACGGGAAAGCAGCTGGATGAGCGGCTTTCCGCGTTGCATGCGGCGCGACTTCTGGCGCGAGTCGATTGCGATGTCGATTATGCCGTAGCGGCACAGGCGTGGATGGATGCGATTCTGAAAGTGGTGCCCCGTGACAAGAGTGCCATTGGGCATCGGCCGCTATCGCATCATTCCGTATCGCAGCAAGCGGCAAGAAAGGTTTATTCCAGACAACATCCTTTTGTCGTCGAAGTTCTGGAAAATCTTCGATTAAGCGCAAATCACCGCACCAATGCCATTCACCATATTTCCGTAGCCGTCGATGCGAGCGACTTCAGCATGACCCCGGGAGATGCGGTGGGTGTTCTGGTCGAAAATCCGCCCGCCTTGGTTGCTGCCATTCTTGATGCGGCGAATTTGCCGGGAGAGCAAGCTGTGCTGGTGGATAGCCAGGCGATGCCGTTGGTACAAGCCTTGAGAGAAACGCGGGATCTGACCGTACCGGGTCAGCGTTTGCTCGAATCGTGGGCGCAATTGGCAAACGATGACCAATTGAAAGCGGTCCTGGCTGCCGACCATAAAATCCAGCGCGATTTTTTGCGGACACATCAATTAATCGATTTGATCAGCAAGTATCCGGCAACCCCGGATGCGCAAGTTTTTGTTGATAGCCTGCGTCCACTACAACCCAGGCTATATGATTTGGCGAATAGCCAACGTTATATTGACGACGAGTTGCATTTGACGGTGCAGCAATACCGCTACTCTTTCCATAACAGGGTAGAGCTTGGCATCGCGTCCGACTATCTGCTCAATATACAGCCGGGAGAAAGCATGCGTATTTATCCGCATGCCAATCCCCGGTTTCGCTTACCGGAGGCGCAGGATGTTCCCCTCATTCTGATCGCCGATGGTACCGGTATAGCCCCATACCGGTCTTTTCTTCAGGAGTTGCGCGCAGCTCAAATCGCACGCCGATGCTGGCTGGTATTTGCCGAGCAGGAGTTCGAGGAAGATTTCCTTTACCAGCTGGATTGGCAACAGGCACATGCCGATGGCGTGCTCAGCCATGTGGATACCGTCTTCTATGTCGATCAACCCTGGCGGTCTTTGGCGGACCCACTGCTGGAACAGGCGAAACGATTCACGGAATGGATGGAAAAAGGCGCGCACCTTTATTTATGCGGAGACAGAACCCGGCTTACCCAGTGCGAACATTCCCTCAAGTTTTGGCTGGGAGAGACCCGAAGGGCCGAACTCTGGGAACAAATCAATAACAGCAAACGCATACACCGTAATCTTTATTGATTGGCAATGGCTATGAAAACTCTCCAGACAGACCGCAGTTCGGACTTATCGCAACCGGTCGCGACATTACATTCAAACGAGCAACTGAAACACGGCAGCAATTACCTGCGCGGCACAATTGCCATTGGATTGAAGAACTCGCTCACCGGTGCAGTTCCAGGCGACGACCCGCTATTGATGAAGTTTCACGGCATCTATCAGCAGGATAACCGGGATACCCGTTTCGAACGTGCCCAGCGCAAACTTGAGCCTGCCTTTCAGTTCATGGTTCGGCTAAGAATCCCGGGGGGCATCCTTACCAAAACTCAATGGCAAGGGCTGGACAAAATCGCCGCGGAATTTTCCGAACGAGGTTTGCGAATAACCACCCGGCAGACCATACAGCTTCACGGAATACGCAAAAGACAGCTTCAAAGCTGTATGCGGGCCATTCGTGAAATAGGCCTGGACACGATAGCCGCGTGCGGGGATGACAGCCGTGGCGTGGTATGCGGGGCCAATCCCGCCTTGTCCGAGGTGCATCGTAAGGTGGCTGCCTTGGCAAAGGAGACCAGTCAGCGCTTGATCCCGAAGACCCGCGCCTATCCTGAAATCTGGTATGGCGAGGATGCTGGCAATAGTAGAGAAAACGAAGATCCTGCGTACGGGCCTTTGTATTTGCCGCGCAAATTCAAGGTCGGTTATGCCATCCCCCCGAATAACGATATTGATGTTTATGGTCAGGATCTTGGGCTTATCGCTGTCCTGAAAGGACGGGAGTTAGTCGGCTTCAACGTCTGCGTAGGCGGAGGAATGGGGCAGCTGGATACCCGCGAGGACAGCTATCCGAGGCTGGCGGAAGAGGTCGGCTTCGTTGAGGCCGATGAGGCCCCGATGTTGGCGGAAATTGTCATGGGTATCCAGCGCGACTTCGGTGACCGCAAGGACCGGCATCGCGCCCGATTCAAATACACACTGGATCGCCTCGGTAATGCATGGTTTCTCCAGACCCTTGCCGAACGCTGGGGCAAGCCGCTCGAGCCGGCGCGAGCAACAGCCAGGTTCACGCATAACAACGACATGCCGGGCTGGCAGCGGGGCGACAACGGACTGTGGCATGGGACGCTATACATCGAGAGCGGACGCATCCAGGGCGCCTTGCAGGATCAACTCATGGGGTTCTTGCAACATTATTCCGGAGATATCCGGCTTACACCCAACCAGAACCTTCAACTCACCAACATCGAACCCTATCACCTTGAGCAGGTGCAATGGCGGCTGGACGACCTCAGTCTCGGCGACCGCCTGCTGCCGGATAGTCAAGCCGCGCACACGCTGAGCTGCGTGGCATTGCCAACCTGCGGGCTGGCCATGGCAGAGGCGGAGCGTTATCTGCCCAGATTCCTTGGCCTTTTCAATCGGCTCAAGGCGATCCATGGTTTGCAAGAGCAGCCGATGACATTGCGCATCACGGGTTGCCCGAATGGCTGCGCGCGTCCTTACCTGGCTGAAATTGCCCTGACAGGCCGGGCGCCCGGTTTATACAACCTTTATCTGGGTGGAAGTTACCACGGCGACCGTTTGAACAGACCTTATGCCAGTAACGTCAATGAAGAACGCATCCTCGAATTGCTGGATCCGTTGTTCGAGCAGTATGCGAACGAGCGGAGGCCCGGTGAAAAATTTGGCGATTTTCTGGTAAATGCCCATTTGCTGGATAAAACATCGGCAGAGCAAAACATTATCTCTTTCTCTCAATAGTGAAGGCTGCAGCATGTCACGATATTTGTTCGTTCAGAATCAAGACCCATTTACAGAGGTCCGTACCGGCGCCCAATTCGACCTGGCCAGACGGCTGGCCGAGTCGGGCCGGTCCGTCACTCTCTTGCTCGTACAAAATGGCGTGACTGCGGCCAGGCAAGGGGCGCATTGCCCGCAATTCGATGCTCTGGCAGCCGCTGGCGTCAATGTCTGCGCCGACTCCTTCTCATTGTTGCAACGTGAAATTTCTCCCGGCCATCTCAAACCTGCCGTCAGGACGGCAGAGGTCGGTATGGTCGTCGATGCTTTGCTCGATGGCGACAAGGTCATCTGGAATTAAAGGAATATCGTGAAAGATATCAAAACCCTTACTTTTGCATTCATGGATCCTCCTTTCGAAAATGAAAGGACGGTGACTTTTTTCCGGATTCTCGATGCTGCCCTGGATCGGGGTGCCCATGTGCGCGTATTCGCTTACGAAGGCGCTGCGGCCCTGGCCTTTGCTCAACAGCAAGCTCACGGGAATTCTGTTCACGGCCGTGATGCAAAACACGAGTCGCACCCGCTCACCAAGGATTGGATCGCCGCATTGCAGGAAAAAGCGCATGAAAAAAGCTTGCAGTTTGATTGGGTGAACTGTGGTCTTTGTGCGGATGAGCGCGGTGTCAATGACAGCATCAAAGGATGCCGGCGAGGCTCGCCCGCCGATCTTTGGCGCTATGCGAGCGAATCGTTTAATACCCTTATTATCGGCACGAGGTAAGCATGAAAGTACTACAGGTCGTGGAACAGGCTTTTCGAACGCTGGTGGAAGAACAGGACGACACCATACTCTGGCTGACTCAATCGATGCATGGCGCGGGGGCTGAATTACGCGTATTGCTCGCGGGCCATTGTGCCTATTATGCAGTGCAAAAACAAAGACAGCCCGCGCTCGCGCTTGGCAACTGGCAGCAAAGCGAGCCGGCAGATTTGATTCGCGATCTCGACAGCATGCTGCAAAAGGGAATTCCGATTTATGTGATCAGGGAGGAGCTGGAAGAACGTGGCCTGGCTGATCTTGCGATACATCCGGGGGTGAGCGTCATTCGCCGTACCGACCTGATAGACCTGTATGAGCAAGTCGATCAGATATGGCAATGGTAATTACGCCTAAGTGAATTCAGCACATCCCCCATTATGCGTTGAAGGGAGTTATAGCCATGAGTTGCATGAGCCCATCGATCGATGCCTCGCCTGCGGTCGCTGAAATTCAAGCGCTTTCGGAATTCCGATACAGGCTCCGGCATTACCTTGGCATGAGTGAGAAAATTTGCCGCGCGAATGGGCTGACCTCGCTGCAATACCAGGCGTTGCTGCACATTTTTAGCGAAGATGCGTATTCGCTAGCGGCAATCGCCGAAAAACTTCAATGCAGGCTCGCGACTGCTGCCAGGGTATTGAATCGTTGCGTATCCTTGAGCCTGATCGAAAGCCGGGTTGCGAAAGAAAACCAGGCAAAGCAGAGCCTGCGTCTCTCGGCAAAAGGCTACAAATTGATAAGTCACTTGATCGTGCTTCACCAGCAGGAACTCAAGCAGCTTCTGGTTCACCTGCCTATCCCGCAACATGGAAAATTCTGTACCTCTCCGGTGTGCTGGAAATCGACGGATTAATCTGTCGGAGTGACACCCGCCATGCGGATTCCGAAGTGAGAGTTATGGCAGGCAGCCTTCGGTGCTGGAGTAAGATGCAAGAATAATATATCTTTAATGCCTGACGATGGCAGGCGAACCGAATGGCGAAAAAATTTCCCGTTAATCCGAAGCACCCCGAGAGAATTTGCTGGGGGTGCGATAAGTATTGCTCCGTCAATTCGCTCCGATGCGGGAATGGTTCGGACCGTACCCAGCATCCAATGGAATTGTTTGGAGAGGATTGGCTTGAGTTTTTTACAGAGGAAGAACAGCCTGAGTCCGAGAGTCCGGAAAAGCATTGAAATGCTCTCTAGATACAAGCCTCAATATGTATTTGCCCGGACTTGGGCATCATGCCGCATGCGGCACTTGGTGCATGATCACTCGCTTGAGCTTCGTCCAAGGGGATTGTAGTCCTCGATTTTCCATATCCGGGTTTCCTGCATTCTGAACGCAGCCAGGGTTCCGGACAGCATGGTCAGGCCTGCAACTACCCACAGCGCACTGGCCATCCCGAAGAGGTCGGCAACCAGGCCGGAAAGCAGTGCGCCAACCGCATAACCAAGATCCCGCCATAGTCGATAAACGCCGACTGCCGATGCCCTCCAGGCAGGGTTGACGACATCGCCAATGGTTGCCAGCAAGGTCGGATAGACCATCGCGGTGCCGATTCCCATGAAAATTGCGCCCGCAATAAATGAATCGAATGCCGAAGTTGTTGCAATGAGGCCAATCCCGGCCGCTTGTACCCACATCCCTGAAACAATTAGCCACTTGCGGCCTATGCGATCAGAAAGCGCTCCGGTAAAGAGCTGGCATATTCCCCACGTGCCAGGGTAAATGGCTGCTATCCAGCCGATTTGATCCAGCCCTAATCCGGCGGTGGCGAATACCAATGGAAAGAGTCCCCAGGCCATACCGTCATTGAGATTATTAACGAGTCCTACCTGACTCACCGAAAAAAGGTTGCGGTCATGCAGTGTTGTATTCCAGAAAATGGTTCGTGGTGAGGGTGCCCGAGAGTTTTTCTGGTCTGGATGCTGTCGTGATGCTTCATGTTTTGCATGGTGATGCGTTTCACGAACGCTGAAGATGGACAGAAACAGGCCGGCGAGTACAAACGCCACGCCCAGATAGAACGGCGCCGGCGAAAGCCCGTAATGACCGGCGATCCAGCCGGTGGCGAGCGCGGCAAGACCAACCGCAACATAACCCGCGAATTCGTTGATCCCCATGGCGAGCCCACGTTGCCTGGGGCCGGCAAGATCGATCTTCATGATGACAGTCATGGACCAGGTAAGGCCCTGGCTGATCCCGAGTAACAGGTTAGCCATCAACACCCAGTTCCACGATGGTGCCCACATCAGCAAGAATGGAACGGGAGCAGCAAGCACCCATCCGGCCACAAGTATTCGCTTGCGGCCATAACTATCCGAAAAACGCCCCGCATAATAATTTGTGAGCGCCTTGGATAGCCCAAATACAACGATGAAACTGAGAATCGCGGTATGGGTTGCCAATTGGAATTCGTGTTCTGCCATGGCCGGCAGTATGGAGCGCTCCATTCCTACCGTCGCACCGACGAAAGCATTTACCAGAACCAGGAGGGAGAACTGTCTCCAGTTTTCCCGCAAGCCTGGAATGTTGTCATGAGTAGAAGTCGCCAAAATGGATGGTCTTTCGGGCTGCCGCACAATGTTCAGCAAAATATCGAGCGGATGAGTTCAAAAGGTTTACATAAGTTTAGATAATAAATAATATATGAACAAATATATTAATAAGATGTATTTTATTGTTGATGTTAATCAGGGATGAGACTTCATGAAAAAAGTTTTTGCTGCTGTAGTGTTAGGGCTTGCATCGATGTATGGCTACGCCGACGTGAGCATCAAGGCTCCTTGGGTTCGTGCAACGGCTCCCGCGCAGAAAGTAGCGGGAGGTTATATGCAGATATCGTCAACCACGAATGCAACGCTTCTGAAACTGACTTCACCCGTGGCAAGCTCTGTCGAGCTTCATGCATCGACCATGGAAAATGGCGTGATGAAAATGCGTTATCTGGAACAGCTGGAAATCCCCGCAGGAAAAGTTATCGAGTTCAAGCCGGGCGGCTATCACATCATGCTGATCGGCCTGAAAAAGCAGTTGGTCGAAGGAGACAAGATCCCTCTTAAATTATTGTTTGCTGATAATTCGAACAAGGAGCATTTGTTTGAAGTATCTTTTCCCGTGCAAGCAGGTGCCCGTGAGAAACACGAACATATGCACCACTAAATGGTACTTTTCCGAATTGGAAAAAGCGCCATTAAAGCCAGGGCGCATTCGGTGATGTTTGAATAGCCTCTTCTAAAGGCCAAATTTCATTAGAAAGAAATCAAATAAACTTGCTCTGCATATTCGATGTCTTTAGCATTGATCCACATACTGTAGAAATTTCCCTTTCCCATGAATACGGCCTTGTCCTCACGTGACAATCTTATAGCGATCGCCCGAGATTTGATTATTGACCGAGGATTCTCGGCAATGTCGGTATCTACCGTCTGTGCGGCAGCAAATGTCACAAAAGGAAGCTTTTTCCACCACTTCAGCAGCAAGGATGAACTCGGCGAAATAGTTCTGGAGAAGTTCTGGAAAGATGTGCAGGAGAGGCATGCCCAAGCAGGTTACCTGCAAGCGGACAATCCGTTGAACGTGCTGTATGGCTATATCGACCATGCCATCGAAACCTATCAGGATCCAGAATTCAGAGGCTGCCTTCTGGCGGTTTTTACTTCCGAACTCAAGGAAACGCACCCCGCGTTATATGCCAAATCCGTGCCCTATTTCGTGGAGTGGAAAGCCGAAGTAGAAGATCTCCTGGGCAATGCTGCAAAGTTCCGCCAGCCGCGCGGGCCATTCGATGCAACGATTTGGGCAGAACTCTATATTTCAGCCGTTGAGGGAGTTTTAATCCTTGCGAAAGCTGAAAATAATCCCCAGGTGATTGCCCGCGTCTTGAACCTCTTTCGAGATCAACTGAAGCTCTTATTCCCATATCAGCAGTAACCTCAATAGGGGCGCCGTGCAGCAGCGTCCCTTCAATCCCCATTAATACATTCCCCTATTTGTGTACGTTTCCGTTCGAGCTCCGGCTTTTAGAATGAATGTCTGAGCCCGGCTAATACTTCAATTCCTGGCATGCTTTTCACTGGCTCGGCTCCCCTGCTGGACAGTAATGATCCTGGGTTTTCTTCAGTCGAAACTTCTCTTAGCGCAATTGCAAAAGCTCGCAGGGACAGAAAGCCTTAACGAGCAAAATAAGCGCCCAAATTCTACAACATACATTTTCTTGACAAATGCACTGAAGGGCATACCATACCAATTGGTATCCATACCGATTGGTATGTTCGGGCTGGTAAGTACGGGTTCCCTGACTTGAAGTCAGCCACATTTGGATTTTCTGGCCGTGACGTAGTTGGCATATCTTCGGAAAATCCATAGGGCCGCATGCCATTTGTGGCATTTTCGAAGCTCATGGATTTGGATGGATGTTTTATAAATTACTTTAAATCAATGGCATAGCTCGTGTGGCCTAAGAGTTGCTATTGAGGGTGGGGGTTGTTTCGATCGATGACATTCAATCCAGTCATTGATGAAGCAATTCAACGCCTGGGGTGATGGGCAGAAATGACAAATCAAAGCTAAGAAAAAAGTTATACCCAAAAGGTATGAGGGGAACGAGGCAATGGCGAGTGAAGTGAAAACAGTGGGGCGTATTCTGCCTGCCCCGGAAAATTTCGTTGATAGCGAGTTGGCCCATGAAATTACAACTCAAGGGCTCAATGAGTCGCGGCGCGGGTTTCTGCTGAAAAGCTTCGCCGCGGCAAGTGCAGCGCTGGCATCGAGTGCGGCGGCGGCTGAAACCATCGGAAAGAAGGTGTTGGGAGGCGATCCAAATATTCTGACGCTACCGGAGCATTCGACCACCCTGGGAAAACCTGTGGTCACAAATCCGTATGGAATGCCATCCAGGTTTGAAGCCAACTTGCAGCGCAGGGAATCGCCGGGGCTGACCAGGGTTTCAGCGGCATCGGTTTCGTTTGCTCCATTGCAGGGCCTCTTCGGAATCATTACGCCAAGTGGTTTGCACTTCGAAAGACATCATCAGGGTTGGCACGACATCGACCCCGCCCAACACCGGTTCATGATCAATGGTCTCGTGAAGAACCCCAAGGTTTACACGATGGACGATCTGATGAGACTGCCTTCTGTCTCGCGTATGCACTTTATCGAGTGCGGCGCGAATACGGCAATGGAGTGGGGAAATGTCGCCGTGCCAACTGTTCAGTACTCGCATGGCATGTTGAGTTGCAGCGAGTTCACCGGAGTGCCGCTCTCCGTGTTGCTGGAAGACTGCGGCTATGACAAGAAAAACGGGAAATATCTCCTGGCGGAAGGCGGGGATGGTTCGAGCATGACGAGAACAATCTCCATTGATCGCGCCTTGGATGACGTGATTGTTGCATGGGGAATGAATGGCGAAATGCTGAGGCCGGAAAACGGTTACCCGCTGCGGCTGGTCGTGCCGGGAGTCCAGGGGGTGTCGTGGGTCAAGTGGCTACGCCGTATCGAGGTGGGGGATAAACCCTATGGAACAAAGGACGAGGCCATTCACTACATCGATGTGATGCCTAACGGTCAGTACCGCCAATACACCTCCATTCAGGAATGCAAATCGGTCATCACTTCTCCATCCGCGGGGCAAATGCTGCTGGACAAGGGGTTTTACAACATTACCGGCCTGGCCTGGTCGGGCCGCGGAAAAATCAAGCGCGTCGATGTTTCGGCGGACGGCGGGAAAAACTGGCGGACAGCACGGCTTGAAACGCCCGTGCTGAGCAAGTGCCTGACGCGGTTCAACATCGATTGGGTATGGGACGGATCGCCAGCAATATTGCAGTCACGCGCGATTGATGAAACGGACTACGTGCAACCCAGAATCAATGAGCTGCGAGAGGTCCGTGGAACAAGATCTATCTATCACAACAACGCCATCCAGTCATGGAAGGTAGCCGAATCCGGAGAGCTCTCCAATGTTCAAGTGTATTAATTCAGCGCTTGCCGGGTTCGTGATCGTCATGTCGGGCACGGTGGCCCACGCAGATGCCTATTCGAATGTAGGCCGGGCTGCCACCGCGCAGGAAATCGCCGCTTGGGATATCGATGTGCGCCCTGATTTCAAAGGGTTGCCTGCCGGTTCCGGCAGTGTGGCGCGCGGGCAGGAAATCTGGGAGGGGCGGTGCGCATCCTGTCATGGCACCTTTGGTGAGTCCAACGAGGTCTTTACGCCGCTGATAGGCGGGACGACTAGCGAAGACATACAGTCGGGTCATGTTGCGGCATTGGCGAGCAACAAGCAGCCGCAGAAGACCACCATCATGAAGGTCGCGACCTTGTCGACCTTGTGGGACTACATTCATCGCGCCATGCCCTGGACGGCACCTAAATCGCTCTCCAATGACGATGTGTTTGCAGTCGTGGCGTACCTGCTGAGTCTGGCAGAAATTGTTCCCGAAAACTTTACGCTGACGGATCAGAACATCGCGGAAATACAAAAGCGTATGCCCAACCGAAATGGCATGACCCAGGAGCATGGGTTGTGGGATGTGAAGGGCAAGCCCGACGTACGGAGCGTTGCCTGCATGCAGGGATGCAATGTCCAGCCCCATATCCGCTCATCGTTGCCGGATGCCGCCAGAAATGCTCACGGGAACATCCGGCAGCAAAATCGTGCGGTTGGCCCCGTCCGTGGCGTAGACACTTCGACAACAGCCGAAAACTCAACGCATGGCAATAAATCGGGACAAGGGACGCCCAGCAATGCAATGACGGATCCGGATATGCGCGGTTTGGCAAAGCAGAACAATTGCCTCGCTTGCCATGGTCTGCAAAACCGGATTGTAGGGCCGGGATTCAATGAAATTGCCAACAGATATAAAGCTGAGCCTGCGGCTGTGGCGAAGCTCGTCGAGAAAGTTAAAAACGGCGGCAGCGGAAGCTGGGGAAGCAGTGCAATGCCGGCACAGCGCCATGTCGGGGAAGAGGAAATCAAGTCGCTGATTAAATGGATTTTGGCGGGAGCCAAATAGGTTTCAGCCATGCAGGTTTATACCATGTTCGATTCAGATGAAAAGGGAGTTCAGGTGATGGATCAGGGAAGAAGAAATGCGTTGCGTATGGCGTCTGCACTAGGACTGGTGTGCGCTGGAAGTTTGCTTGGCCCCATGCGGGCATTTGCCGGGGAATGGAAAGCAAACAGTTTCGAGGCCAAGGGATTGGCGAATGCTTTGAAGGAACTGGGCGTCGACAGCTACACGATGAGCGGCGAGGTGTCCGTGATCAGCGCGGAGATTGCCGAGAATGGTGCGGTAGTGCCGGTGTCGGTCAATAGCGCCATTCCGAATACGGAATACATGGCCATCTTGATCGAAAAGAACCCTAATCCGCTGTCTGTGGCCTTCAATATCCCCGAGGGCACGGAGGCCGCGTTCACAACGCGAGTCAAGATGGGGGAAACCTCCAACATTCTTGCGTTGGTGAAAGCAAACGGGAAATGGTTTGCAGCGAGCAAGGAAGTCAAGGTAACTCTGGGCGGTTGCGGCGGCTGATAAACGCCAAGCAACGATTAAAAGCAAAACAGACACGTAATAAACAGAGGAATTGATTATGGCTGAGCCAATGCGGATTCGAGCAAAGTTGAACGGTGACACGGTAGAGGTGAAGGTGCTCATTCGCCACGACATGGAAACAGGAAAGCGCAAGGATCCTTCAGGAAAGGTTATCCCTCCGCATTTCATCAAAACCCTGATAGCCAAGTGCAAGGAAAAAACCGTATTGGATACGGTCATGGGTATTTCCGTTTCCAAGGATCCGTTCCTGTCGTTCAAATTCAAGGGAGGGGCCTTGGGGGACAAAGTGACCGTGGCCTGGGTGGATAACACCGACGATACCCGTACAGACGAAGCGACGATTTCGTAGAGAGTTTATGCATCAACTTTCTGGATGGTTTACGCAAGGATGATTATGAGACTTATCGCTTCGATTTTTGCCGCACTGATCACGATGATCCCTTTGCAAGGCTTCGCGGGCAACTCGTCAACAGATGAAATAGCCAAGTACAGGCAACTGCTGGCAGATGGCAATCCTGCTGAGCTGTGGGAGATGCGCGGGGAAGAACTGTGGAAAAAGAAGATTGGACCACAAAGCGTTTCCCTTGAGCAATGCGATCTCGGTAAAGGGCCTGGGGTCGTCAAGGGCGCCTACGTGGAATTGCCCCGATATTTCAAGGACGTCAACAAGGTCATGGATCTGGAACAGCGTCTGATCCATTGCCGTATCACGCTGCAGAAACTCACGCCAGAACAGGCGGCCGCCGTGCCGTTTGGCTCGACGGGCAATCCGTCGGATATCGAAGCGCTGGTCGCATATATCACCGCAGCTTCCCGCGGAATGAAGATCGCTGTTTCGACCACGCATCCAAAAGAGCAGGCCGCCTATGAACTCGGTAAACGGTTTTTCTTTTACCGGGCGGGCGCGCATGACTTTGCCTGTGCGACATGCCACTCGAAGGATAAGCAGCGTATCCGTTTGCAGGAATTACCGAACCTGCTTAACCGGACGGATGCTCAGAATACATACAGTACCTGGCCTGCATACAGGGTTTCTCAGGGTGAGGTAAGAAGCATGCAGCATCGGCTGAGCGATTGCATGCGTCAGCAGCGTTTTCCGGAACCACGCTATGCCTCTGACACCATCACCGCCTTGATTATGTTCATGGCAAAAAATGCCGAAGGCGGTGTTTATGATGCCCCGGCGCTTAAGCGGTAAAGGAAGAGCAATGAAAATTATTTTATCTGCAATCGCGATTTCCCTCTTTGTCACCGGTTGTGCGACAGCCGCGATGCAAACGGATACAGGCAAGATGCTGGTGGCCAGGCTGGAGGAAGACTTTTCTTCCAAAGGGCCTGCAACTATGGAGCGCATGCTCAATCAGGACGAAGTGCAGAAAGCATGTAGCGCTTACCCGCTCGACATGCCGGATGAGCAGATGGAAGCCCTGCAGGCCAGTCAACTAAAGACAGTTAAATATCCAGCGGACGGAAATTATCTGGGCGTGTGGAAAGAGGGCGAGAAGATCGCTCAAAACGGTCGTGGCATGCAGTCCTCGGATCAAGTCAAAGGCACCAATGGGGGGAACTGCTATGCATGCCATCAATTGGCGAAAGAGGAGATTTCCTTCGGCAATATCGGCCCCTCGCTGTACCGATACGGCAAGTTGAAAGGGGATGGTGAGGCTGTCGTCAAATATACCTGGGCCAAGATTTACAACTCCCAGGCCTTCACCGCCTGTTCAAACATGCCTCGCTTCGGGCATTCGGAAATATTAACCGAGAAGCAGATCAAGGATGTCATGGCCCTGCTATTTGATAAAAATTCACCTGTTAATCAATAGGATAATTAATTCAGGCATTACCGGAATTATGGTTCGACTTCAATTTGTTCCGATACTGCCAACAGCGATCAAGGTACCAAATGTCTATTAGTCGTCGCCAGTTCATACAACTCATCGGTGCCGCCGCTGCCAGCGGCATGCTGCTTAATGCCAAGGGGGTATTGGCTGCCCCATCGATGGACAAGCTTTATGACATACCCCGGTTTGGCAATGTGCATTTGCTGCACTTTACCGATTGTCATGCACAACTGCGTCCGATTTACTTCCGGGAACCCAATGTGAATCTGGGCGTGGGGCAGGCCATTGGAAGGCCACCACATCTGGTTGGTGAGAAGCTGCTTCATCACATGGATATCAAGCCGGGCTCTTCAGAGGCTTATGCATTCTCCTACCTGAATTTCGAACAAGCATCGAATGCCTTTGGAAAGGTCGGTGGATTTTCTCACCTCGCCACCCTGGTAAAGCACATGAAGGACAGTCGCCCGAATGCCTTGCTTCTGGATGGCGGAGATACCTGGCAAGGGTCCGCGACGGCGCTGTGGACCAATGGCCAGGATATGGTCGATGCCTGTCTGCAGCTCGGCGTCGATGTCATGACGGCCCATTGGGAAATGACCCTGGGTGATAAGCGGGTGAAGGAAATCGTCGAGAAGGATTTCAAGAACCGGGTTGATTTCATCGCCCAGAACATCAAGACAACCGACTTCGGCGACCAGGTATTCGCACCCTATGTCATCAAGGAAATGAATGGTGTGCCGGTTGCCATTATCGGACAGGCTTTCCCCTATACACCCATTGCAAACCCACGACATTTTGTTCCCGATTGGACGTTCGGCATCCAGGAGGAGAATCTGCAAGCCATGGTGGACGAAGCCAGAGCGAAAGGGGCAAAAGTCGTTGTACTACTGTCCCACAACGGCATGGACGTCGATATCAAACTGGCTTCCCGCGTACGCGGCATGGATGCCATCCTGGGCGGACATACCCATGATGGCATGCCGGTTCCGGTGATCGTGGATAACGCCGGCGGCAAGACCTTGGTCACCAACGCAGGAAGCAACAGCAAGTTCCTTGGGGTTCTCGATTTCGATGTGCGCGCTGGCGCCGTCCAGGGATTCAAATACCGGTTGTTGCCGGTTTTCTCCAACTATCTGCCCGCCGATCCGGAAATGGAGCAGCTGATTGGCAAGTTACGCGCACCTTTCGAAAACAGGCTTAACGAAAAGCTGGCAGTAACCCAGGGCACGCTCTATCGCCGTGGCAATTTCAACGGAACCTTCGATCAGCTGATCGTGAATGCCCTGATGGAGGTAAAGGGTGCGGAGATTGCCTTCTCCCCGGGGTTCCGCTGGGGAACTTCCCTGCTCCCGAACACCGAGATCCTGATGGAAAACCTGATGGACCAGACCGCGACAACGTATTCCCACAGCACGCTGACCGAAATGACCGGAAGCATGATCAAGACCGTGATGGAAGATGTAGCTGACAACCTCTTCAACCCCGACCCCTATTATCAGCAAGGCGGCGACATGGTCAGGGTCGGCGGAATGACGTATGCGATTGACCCGAATGCAGCCATGGGGTCAAGGGTTCAGGACATGCGCTTAAACGGTGTGCCCATTGAAGCCACCAAAAAATACAAGGTGGCTGGTTGGGCGCCGGTCGCCGAAGGGGCAAGTGGAGAACCGGTGTGGGACGTGGTGGCTACCTGGCTGCGCAGCAAGAAGAGTGTGCCGCCCTTGCCATTGAATACCCCACGCATCATCGGCATGGACACGAATCCGGGTATGGCGCTATAGCCCATCATTTCGCGCTGAATAGAAGGATAAAAGGAGAGAAGACTTGAACAAGACAACCTGGACGCTTGCAGTATTTTTATTTGCCATGCCCTTTGCGGCTCATTCGGCCGAGGCGAGCTATACCGTCAAGTTGATGACCCCGGAAACCGCGTTGAAAGCCGCTTTGGCAGGGATGAAGACATGCCGGGATCTGGGTTACCAGGTAACGGTAGCCATCGTTGACCGGGCCGGGCAAAGCCAGGTGATGTTACGGGATCGGTTTGCGGGCGCCCATACCATCGATTCTGCAATCAACAAGGCATGGACAGCGGCTAGCTTTAAAACCAACACCAGCCAGTTTGCCGAGAATACCCAGAGCGGAAAGGAATCGAGCGGCATCCGACATGTACCGAAGGTACTGGCTATCGGCGGCGGAATGATTATTGAAGCAGGTGGAAGCCTGTACGGAGCTGTCG
Organism: Methylobacillus sp. MM3; assembly: GCF_001645185.1. Taxonomy (GTDB): domain Bacteria; phylum Pseudomonadota; class Gammaproteobacteria; order Burkholderiales; family Methylophilaceae; genus MM2. The sequence continues at coordinate 153,884 of NZ_LXTQ01000050.1, read as the reverse complement.
GCGTATCGGGAGCTCCAAGTGGCGAAGCGGATGACAAATGCTCGAAGGCCGCCATCGATGCAATCGTGGAGGATCTCGAGTTGTAAATACTTCTTACTTATTACTCCCTTAAATCAATTGTGAAGAAATCGTGCTTCCCAGTAGTTTTACGGATAGTCAATTGAATATCAAAGCAGATAATGAAAGTTGTTTTTGCATTGGTGGGTGTGATCTTAGGAATTAAATAGGCATGAACTACTGAGTTATGGAAGGAAATATCATGCTTGAATCGATCATGGTAAGCAAAGATTTGATGGATTTTCTGGATTCCTTGCCTGAGCCGCGCTTGGTGTTGGGCACGGATTACAGAATCATTTATTCCAACCTCGCATATCAGAAAATTTTTGGTGACGGCAAGCCGATGCAAGGAAAGCATTGCTATGAGGTATCCCATCACTACCTGAAGCCATGTGATCAGCAAGGTGAGGCCTGCCCATTAAAAGAAGCCAGGGAAACCAAATCGACTCACCGCGTATTTCACCTGCACCACACTCCACGGGGGCGAGAGCATGTGGATGTGGAGCTTACCCCCATCCTTGATGATTTCGGTGAGCCGGCTTTCTATATTGAAACCCTGAGAAAGCAGAACCATATTTCTGCCTTGCCCAGCCCGGAAAGTGCGGTTGGTAAAAGTCCGGCGTTTGTTCATATGCTCGGGCTAATCGAGCGCGTGGCCCCAAGCGATACACCGGCACTGCTACTGGGCGAATCCGGAACAGGGAAAGAGGTGATTGCGCACGTTCTGCATAAAAAAAGCAAACGCAGCAACTCCGGATTTGTAATCGTCGATTGCTCGGGCCTCACCGAAACTCTCTTTGAAAGCGAGTTATTCGGCCATGAAAAAGGGTCTTTTACCGGGGCCTACAGCGAGAAAAAGGGTTTGGTTGAAATGGCGCATGGCGGGACGCTTTTTCTGGATGAAGTCGGCGAGATTCCGCTCAGCCAGCAAGTCAAACTATTGCGTTTAATCGAGACCAGCACCTATAGAAAAGTGGGTGGCCTGGATGTCCTGCGGACAAACTTCCGGCTCATTTGCGCCACGCACCGTGATTTGAAGCGCATGGTAGAAGAGGGCACCTTCCGGCAAGACTTGTATTTTCGTATCAATGCATTCCCGATCCACATGCCAGCGCTGCGCGAGCGTAAAGAAGATATTTGCGTTCTGGCCGAGTCACTTTTGCATCGGCTCTCGCCGCACAGGAATTTTTTGCTCACCGATGAAGCCAGGGAATTTCTCACGGAATACTCTTTCCCCGGCAATATCAGGGAACTTCGCAACATGCTGGAGCGAGCCATTCTGTTAGCGGATACCGAAAAAATTCAACGATATCATCTGATGGACGATGCGCAATTAACCGCCTCGCAAACGCAGGTGACATCGAAGCAGTCATTGTTCAATGGCGAGGTGATCCCATTGCATGACCTGGAGTCTCGATACCTGCAGTGGGTGATCAGCGAAAGCAGTGAAAACAAAAAGACTCTGGCAACCAAGCTCGGGCTTACATCGAGAACGTTTTATCGAAAACTCAAGGAAATAAAATGCGGGCAATAATTGGCAGGTACTGAAAATATTCCATTAGAGCAATGTTTGAATATTTTGTGATGATTTCGGGTTTTTAACTGTAACCATCACATTAATTAGCCTTGTTTCCCACACGTTGCTTTCTCCATGTAGAAAAGTCAATACTTAATTATTTATCTGATTTTCTTTGACTGTCTTCTCTGTCACCCATCTGTAGTACTCCTGCCATCGACTAGCTTCGATTCAAGCGGACTTGTTTATTTGGCGTATGACAAAAATGTCGCAGCTAAATAATCGCCATTTCATTCAGTGACGCCAATGACGCATTGGCAGCATTAATTGCACTGAAAAATTTAATATAAATTATATAAAACAATAGCTTGATAAACATGGCCTGCTCCTTGCTGTTTGTAGGCTGTGGAGTTATTGCCAATCCATTATTTACCGCTGGGTAGTCGATATATTTCCGGCAATTTTTGGCATTAGTTGGCTGAGCCATTTGATACGCGATGCGTGCTATTGATTCATAAATAATGGCATAAATGAGGAGAAATCATGTCACAAGAGTCTGTAAAGAAAGCGCTCTCAGAAATGATAGGCGCAATTGGTAGCAATCCGGGTGCTGCAAAGGTTGTATTCAGAGCTTCGACCAGTTTGCAAAACGATGTGCAATGTGTCGCACATGTCCGCGATTTTCCACCCGTCATCATCGATGAACCGCCGGAGCTAGGCGGTGGCGATGCAGGCATGAATCCGGTTGAACTTGTGCTGGTGGCGCTTGGCACCTGTCAGGAAATCATGTTCTCTGCTTATGCCGCTTTCATGGGTATCAAGCTGGATGAATGCAAGGTTGACGTTAAAGGATATCTGGATGTGCGAGGCCTGCTTGGTCTTGAACCGACCGTGCCGCCCGGTTATCAGCATATTTCCTATGAGACAAGAATCACCAGCTCCGCTGACGATGCTTCACTGCTGAAGCTGATTGAAACGGTGGAGAGCCATTGTCCTGTCATGGACATTCTCGTTCGTGCACAAAAAGTTTCCGGACGTGCTTTGGTTAACGGAAAAGAGCTGAACACATATTCGACCATGGAAGTTGCAGAAGCCTGATCGTTGCCAACGAAAATACTCAGAAGGGGACTTAAATGAAAAGAATCGTATACACCTTGGCTGCCACGTTGCTGGCAGCGCCTGTCGCACATGCGGCGAACTATGGTACCGACCTGAACAATTCGATGTTGCCGGCCACGGGAGGTATGGGCGGGGCGAGCGTAGCACGGACAATAGAAGGCGCAGCCGCAGTATTTGGAAATCCGGCAACGCTAACGGAATACAACCAAGGGACCAGTTTTTCTTTTGGTGCAACTTATTACAACGTGGATGTTGAGGCAAGCCATAACGGAGGGGATACCGGTGTACCTTGGTCTGCAGAGTCAAAAGCAGATGAGTATCTGGTGCCTACTATAGCTATAACTCATGCATTTAATCCCCAGTTAGTGGTTGGCCTCGGATTAACGGCGCAATCGGGTATTGGTTCAGATTTCCGAGATACCCCAGGAAGCCTGGATCCTGATTCAGAGTTGCTTGTATTTATGGCAAATGCAGGGGTAGGGTACAAGGTCACTGACAACTTGTCTTTGGGTGCGATGGCAACGATCGCGAATGGGTTCCTGCAGATGGGTTTATCAGCTAATACTGCTTCTACGCACGGCTTCGGGATTAGAGGCACGTTCGGGGCAAAATACGATATGGGCGCTACCAGTGTGGGCGCTTATTACCGGAGTCCGTTGAAAATTGAATACGATGATTTCGTGGACAATGGCGGCCCGATCGGCCCCGGCCAAGGTAACTTCTGGTCTGTTGATGTTGAGCAACCTCAGGAATTTGCCGTGGGGGTGGCTAACAACTCATTAATGGGCGGCAACCTTTTAATATCTGCGGATATTATTTATAAGGACTGGTCGAGTGCAGATCTTTACAAGGATTTTTATCGCGATCAGACAGTGTTTGCCGTTGGCGCGCAACTAACTACCGGCGCAGCCAAATGGCGCATCGGCTACAGCTACGCAAGAGACCCCATCAAGCGTAGCGTCGGATCCAGTATCGGCGGCGTTCCCTCCATGGGGTTGCCAGGTGGTGGAACGTTGACGCTTACACCATCGTTGGTCCAATACTTCCAGGCAACTAATACCGAAGCGATCTGGGAAGATCAGATTTCCGCAGGCTTCGGTTATCAGCTGACAGACAAAATCTCCTTGGATTCACACGTGGCATTCGCGCTGAAGAATAAGGATGACATTGGAAATACCGAGGTTGAGGCGAGCACATGGCAGGTCGGTGCCGGACTCACCTGGAGTTTCAAATAAGAGGCGAGGACAAAACGATGGAAATTCTAACAACACAGCAACTGGTCGGGATCGCGAAAGTTGAAATCGTTGAAAAGGATGTCAGCACGGTGGCTCAGCTTATCAAAGCAGAATCGCCCATCGTGGTTGACGTGCGCGAGCCGGAAGAATTTGCACAAGGTCATCTCGCAGGTGCAATCAATGTCCCGCGCGGCGTGCTCGAGTTCAGAGTGGATCCGACTTATCCGGCAGGCATCCCTGCCTTGTTCGATAAGTCGGCGCAAATGGTTGTTTACTGTAAATCAGGTGCACGCAGCGCTTTGGCTGCACAGACGCTGAGGACGCTCGGGTATCAATCCGTCATCTCCATGGGAGGTGGTTTTGAGGCCTGGAAAGTGGCGGGCCTGGATGTCGTCATAGGCTGAGGCATCTGCCATGGTTGGGGTGGGCTGTCATGTTGCTGGAAATAAATCATGCAGACCCACCCAATCCGAAGAACACAGTAAAAACAAACCAATACTATCGAGGTAATGATATGAGCTATCCAAATGAGTGCCACTACCACAAGGAGCATACATGGCTGATTCTGCAGCCTAATGATGAAGCCCTGATTGGAATCACGTTTTTTGCGCAAGACACCCTGGGAGATATCGTCGAGCTTGGCGGGCCGCCCAAAGGCAGCATGGTCAGTTGCGGGGTTTCGTGCGGGACCGTGGAATCGAGAAAAACCGTTTCCGACCTTATTTCTCCCGCTACCGGGGTCGTGCTGGAAGTGAATGAAAACTTGCGATCCGAGCCTTTTATGCTCAATGACGACCCTTACGGAAAAGGATGGATTGTCCGTATCAAGCTTTCGAATCTGGGTGAAATTGAAATGCTGATGAGCGCTGAAGAGTATCGAAAGAACATCGGCGAGTGACAAGCAATAGCCATGCATTTTCAAAATGCTTAAAAATTCTATATCACGCCCTGTCCTGCGGAATCTTGGGGTAACTGACTATCTCAGTACCTGGCAAGCGATGCAGGAATTTACCTCCTCACGCGATACAGATACATCTGACGAAATATGGCTCACTGAGCACCCGCCTGTTTATACCCTGGGGTTGAACAGGCGGGGAGTCAGTTTGCCGCTACGCTCCGATATTCCTCTGGTTGAGACGGATCGGGGCGGAAAGATCACTTATCACGGGCCAGGTCAGGTAGTTGTTTATCTTCTGCTTGATCTGAACCGGCTGAATCTGGCGGTGAAGCCGCTGGTTCAATGCATCGAAAATATTGTGGTTGAAGCCCTGAGAATCTATCAAGTGGAAGCTGAGTTGATCGAGGATGCCCCCGGGGTGTACGTCGGTAAGCGAAAAATTGCTTCATTAGGTCTCCGTGTCAAAAGGGGATGCAGCTATCACGGGTTCAGTCTGAACGTCGACATGGATCTGTCTCCGTTTTCCTCCATCGATCCTTGCGGCTTTAAAGGCCTTGAGGTGACCCAGCTTCGCAATCTGGGTGTATCAGCAGCCACTGACGAAGTTACGACTCAGTTAGCCCATTTATGTGAGCGACAGATTAGCTTCGCTCAATTGAAAGGTTTTCTATGACTTCCGTTATAGGAATTAAAGAAAAAGGGGCTGCAAAAACCGCCCGTATCCCCATCAAAGTCGTGCCTGCCATTGCCTTGAATAAGCCTGAGTGGATACGCATGAAGCCCCCGATCGGATCAAGGTTTCGGGAAATAAAAAATATTCTTCGAGAAAATAATTTACATACCGTATGCGAGGAGGCTTCCTGCCCAAATATTGGCGAGTGTTTCAGCAGCGGGACGGCAACCTTCATGATTCTGGGAGATATATGCACGCGTCGTTGCCCGTTCTGCGATGTCGGGCATGGCCGGCCGTTGCCTCCTGACAATGACGAGCCCGAGAATCTCGCGCGAACGATTGGCCTCATGCAGCTTAACTATGTCGTCATTACCAGCGTTGATCGTGACGATATGCGTGATGGCGGCGCGGAGCATTTTGCAAAATGCATCCAGGCAATACGTATGACTTCCCCCGGCACATTGATCGAAATCCTGGTTCCCGATTTTCGTGGCCGCCTTGAAAAAGCGCTTGCAGCCCTGGCGTGCGAACGGCCGGATGTATTCAACCACAACCTGGAAACCGTGCCGCGACTCTATAAACAAGTACGTCCCGGGGCCGATTACCTTCATTCGCTCAGCTTGTTGAAAGAATTCAAATCGAGGAATCCCGGCATTCCTACGAAATCGGGGTTGATGTTGGGGGTGGGCGAGACCAATGAGGAAATCATTCAAGTCATGCGTGACATGCGTACGGCCGGAGTGGAAATGCTGACTTTAGGCCAGTATTTACAGCCTACAGAACATCATCTGCCTGTAGCGAGATACGTAGAGCCGGAACAATTCAGGTTATTTGAAGGGCTTGCATATGAGCTCGGTTTCAGTCAGGCAACGTGCGGCCCGATGGTGCGCTCTTCCTATCATGCGGATCAGCAAGCCCGGAAAGTGCTGTGATTTTTCATTTAACCGTTTTGATGGTTGACCGTTGCGACTGAGCAGCAAATCGTTTTCTGAATCAGATTTTTAATAAAAGTTTTGAGAATCAAAGGATAAATCAAATGGATTCCTACGATAGCAGTACTCCTGCAGTCACTTATCTGGATACTGAAGTACTGGTACTTGGCGCTGGACCAGGGGGATATACCGCAGCTTTCCGGGCAGCCGATTTGGGCAAGAAAGTACTTCTTGTCGAACGTGGGCCGGCCTTGGGAGGCGTTTGCCTGAATATGGGATGCATCCCATCGAAGGCTCTGTTGCATGCGGCAAAGGTGATCACTGAAGCTGAACAGATGTTCTCCCATGGCATCCGTTACGTTAAGCCCGAAATAAATCTTCAGGAGCTTCGCGAATGGAAGGATCATGGAGTTATCGGGCAGTTAACCAATGGGTTGAGTCATATGGCAAAGCAGCGCCAGATCACAACATTATCCGGCGTCGGCAAGTTCGTTTCACCCCATGAGCTGGAAGTGTGCGCGCAAAATGGCGACGTCACCATGGTTGCTTTCGAAAGCGCCATTATTGCGGCTGGATCGCAGCCTATCCGTTTCCCTGGACTGCCGGACGACTCGAGGATCATGGATTCCACGGGTGCATTGCTACTGGAAGATATACCGAAACGCATGCTCGTCGTCGGTGGGGGAATTATCGGCCTGGAGTTGGGGACGGTCTACGATGCATTTGGATCCAGGGTAAGTGTGGTTGAGTTGAGCGATGGCCTGATGCAGGGGTGTGACCGCGATCTGGTGCGCCCTCTTCAAAAGCGGATGGAAAAAAGATTTGAGAAGATCCACCTAGATACAAAAGTCAGCACCATCGAACCGCGGTATGACGGGATACATGTGACGTTCGAAAAAGACAATGTGATCGATAAACAGTTATATGACAAGGTGCTGATCGCCGTAGGCAGAAGGCCCAATGGTAAATTCATCGGCGCGGAAAATGCGGGGGTGTTCGTGGATGAGCGGGGATTCATTCCCGTCGATAAACAGCTACGTACCAATGTTCCCCACATTTTTGCAATCGGTGACATTGTCGGGCAGCCCATGCTGGCGCACAAAGCGACGCATGAAGGCAAAGTGGCTGCGGAAGTCATTGCCGGCAAAGAGGTCGAGTTTCAGGCTTCAGTCATTCCTGCAGTAGCCTACACCGACCCCGAAGTGGCTTGGGTCGGCGTGACTGAAACTGAGGCCAGAGCCAAGGGGATCGCTATAGAAAAAGCCACTTTTCCGTGGGCGGCAAGTGGCAGGGCAATCAGTATTGCCCGTACTGAAGGGCTGACAAAATTAATTTTTGATAGCGAGACCGATCGATTGATTGGGGCGGGTATTGTGGGAACAAACGCAGGGGAAATTCTGGCAGAGACGGCACTTGCCATCGAAATGGGTGCAGATGCGAGAAGCCTGGGTATCACTATTCATGCACACCCTACCCTGTCTGAAACGGTATGTTTTGCTGCCGAAATCAAGGAAGAGACGATTACAGATTTGTATATTCGGAAAAGGCCATAGCCGATCTTGATTCGAAAGCAATGCCATTAATTACATGTGAAAACAGCCAGCCTTGGTGGGTTGTGCCATTAATGGCATTTTACCGATACAGATATTAGTTTAAATGCAATTAAAACAATAACTTAATTTATTGGCATGCGCGTTGCTTATATAAGTTTGCCGGGGAAGTCCCAATGAACAAAATAAAGAGTTTTGGGAGTCGGGTCCAATAAGCTCGGGCTTATTTTGATTGACTAAAACAAGGTAAGGAGAAATTAAAGTGAAACTAAAAGAAAGCGTAGTGGCAATTCGTAAGATCTCTCAAGTCGCCCTTCTGGGGATGGGCATGATGACGCTGCCGCTTGCCAATGCAGACGAATCGAGTTGCTCACCCTTCACGCCTTTGGTCAAAGGGCAGGAAGACTTTGTCTATGTTTGGACGCTGGGCGTCAAGGGTATTGGTGACGAATCCGACAAGCTTGTAACCGTGGATGTTAATCCCAAGTCCAAGGCTTACGGTAAAGTCATCGCCAAAACCTCCGTAGGCGGCCGTGGTGAAGCTCACCATATGGGCTTCACGGATGACCGCAAGTTCATGTGGGCGGGTGCGCTGGATAGCAACAAGATTTTTATCTTTGATGTGGCAACAAATCCTGCCAAGCCCAAGCTTGTCAAAACCATTAACAACTTTGTACCCAAGACCGGTCTCGTAGGTCCGCATACGTTCTATGCGACTCCGGGCCGTATGGTAGTTGCAGCCCTGTCCAACGCAAAGGATCACGGTGGTCAGACGGGTCTGGCGGTATATACCAACGCTGGCGAACATGTTGCGACCTATCCGATGCCGACGACCAATGGTGGTGATGGTTTCGGCTACGATGTGGCAATCAACCCGAACAAGAATGCGATGCTGACGACAGCATTTACCGGGTGGAACAACTACATGGCCGATCTCGGCAAGTTGGTGAAAGATCCGGAGGCCATGAAGCAGTTTGGTAACACCACGGTGATGTGGGACTACAAGTCCATGAAGCCCCTCAAGATATTCAACACGCCCGGCGCGGCACTTGAAGCCCGCTGGTCCTTCAAGCCTGGCGATAACTGGGCCGTGACGACCACCGCGCTCACTTCCAACATCTTTGTTTACAAGCAGGATGACAAGGGCGAGTGGCAGCAACACAAGGTTGGAACTATCGGCGATCCGGCCAAGATTCCGTTGCCTGTGGATATTGCGCTGATTCCTGACGGCAAGGGCATGTGGGTGAATACTTTCATGGATGGGACTACCCGATTCTGGGACATGACCGACCCGTTGAATCCGAAAGAAACCTACACCAAGAAGATCGGTTCCCAGGTGAACATGGTCTCCCCCAGCTTTGACGGAACGCGTGTTTATTACACGACGTCCCTGCTGGGTAACTGGGATATGAAAGGCAAGGCGGACGAGCAGTTCCTGAAGATGTATCACTGGGACGGCAAGGAATTGAAGCCTGGCTTCGAGATCGACTTCTATAAGGAAAAGCTGGGTCGGGCTCACCATATGAAATTCCAGGTCCGCGACCTGAAAACGCTACAACCGCTGCAAGCGACTGTGGAGTCAAAAACCAAGTTTGCAAGCAATTAGAGTTATTGACACTCCATAGTTTATAGATCATCTCCAGTCGCGAGTTCAGCAGAAGGTTAAGAAGAAGTATGTGGTTGCCGTCACGATTTGTTTTTATCCTTGCAGTATCACTGCTCGGATTAGCGACATTCTCCTCTGTCTGGTTCCTAGCAGGGTGTGGGGAAATTTTTTCTCCTAACGGCCAGACAGAGTCTTTCTTTCATGAAACAACAAATGCCAAACCTGGATCAAGCTTGCCCAAGCCAGGTACCTACAAGCTCGAGAGAATATTCCAGGTGCCGGCTTATCAAGTCCTGGATAGCAAAGGGGAAGTACAGCCATTAAGCAACTACACGCAAGGCAAATTGACTTTGCTGACGTTTTTCTACCAAAGATGCTCTGATGTGAATGGATGTCCTTATGCCATCGGCGTATTTCACTCAGTGAAAGATAAATTGGAAAAACACAAAATGTCACAGGCCGTCAGGCTGGTAAATATCAGCTTCGACCCCGAGCGGGATACTCCAGTGATGATGGCTGGGCTCGAGAAACAGATGAAAGGCACAAGTCAGCCGGAAAACAGGGTGGAATGGAATTTTGTTACCACTCCTTCGGTAAACCATCTGCTGCCTTTGATTGATGCTTTTGGCCAGAATGTGGACATTGAACTGGACCCTAAAACAGGCGATCAGACATTGACTTATCAACATGTGCTCAAGGTTTTTTTGATCGATGAAAAGGGCTCTGTACGCGAGATCTACTCAACATCCTATCTCGATGCCGAGATATTGTTGAACGACATCAAGACATTGCTTCTTGAACAAAAAGATATATTGAATTAGCGGGGTTGCAATGCGAGTCATCTTTTATCTCTTCATTCTTTTCATGATCGTCGCAGTTCTTTATATGGCTGTCGCGTTGCTCAATAAATCCGGGAATACTTACGAGCCTTACTCAAAAGAAGATGCTCTTGGTCTGCCCGCAATGACGATACCGGAGGATAACCCTCTGACTGCCGAGAAGGTTGCCCTCGGCAGGAAGTTATTCATGGATCGTAGACTTTCGCAGAACAACACAATTTCCTGTGCAATGTGTCATGTACCGGAGCAAGGGTTCGTCGTGAATGAAATCGCCACTGCAGTTGGCCTGGAAGGGCGGACGCATAAGCGGAACGCTCCCACGATCTTTAACGTGGGCTATTACAAGCACCTGTTTCATGATGGCCGCGAGTTCTCGCTGGAAAACCAGATTATTGGTCCATTACTCGCAGAAAATGAAATGGGAAATCCTTCTATCGGATTTGTCATTGAAAAAATTAATTCATTTCCTGACTATCAGGGTTTGTTCGAACAAGCATTCGATGGCCAGAAGGCCAATTTGGAACGAGTGAATCTGGCTATTGCATCGTATGAACGAACAATGGTGTCCGGGAATTCCAGATTTGATCAGTGGTATTTCGGCAAAAACGAGAAGGCGCTCAATGAAAGGGAAATCAATGGGTTCCGGCTGTTTTCCGGGAAGGCGAACTGTATAAGCTGCCATACGATAAATAAGGATTCGGCACTTTTTACCGATCAGTCATTCCACAATACCGGTGCTGGCTGGAGCCGCAATAACAAGGTATTGAGCAACCTGGTTAAAAAAGAAGCCTCAAAGCACACCTTCCCTGTTTCACTGGCTCCGGGTATTACCGTGGAAGTGGCCAATGATCACTTCGACAAAGCAAGCGAGACTCCAAAAAATGATGTCGGGCGCTTTGAAGTCACCAGTAATCCGGACGATAGCTGGTTATACAAAACACCAAGTTTAAGAAATATAGAGCTGACTGCTCCCTATATGCACGACGGCTCTCTGCGTACATTGGAAAGCGTTGTGGATTTCTATAATGTGGGGGGCGAGGATAACCCCTACAAAGATCAGCGCATGGTGCCTCTTGGACTCACTCAAGAAGAAAAAGCCGATTTGGTCGCGTTCATGAACGCGCTGACCGGTTCCAATGTAAAGCGGCTTGAGAAAGAAGCGCGCGAGGCCTATTTCGAGGCTCCGGTGCCCTGATCGCCTTTGGTTAGGCCCATCTATTCAAGCCAGCGAGCATGCTCGGCTGACATTGCGGAGAAAGAACACACAGGGCAGTTTTGAACTGCCCTGTGTGTTTGCGCATCGAGTAACCCAGACAGGTCTCTGTCTACAATCATGTTGATCCCGGACTATGAAATACCGCATTGCATGAAGAACGCTCTATGGCTGGTGGCTATTGCGGGAACAGACGTATGGTGTACCGGCGTGGCTGACTGCACGCTCACCTGGGCAATCCGGCGACAGGACTGTTCTGCAGATCGCGCGCAATTATGGCTCTTTGGCTAAGTAGTACACAACGCTCTGCAATCCATTGTCAGGACTTGAGGGCTAGCAAATGTTCGGAAGAATGAAAAAGGGTAAGGCATCATGCCTTACCCAGTGGGGATGCTTTTGCTACGGTGTTTGGTTTTTCTGGCTAGGAGAAGATCCTGTGCACTTTGTCAGCCATTCATGCCCCTTGAGCATGCAGTTCCAGTAAAACCAGGGCAGTAGGGTTGCCTTGAGAAACCATGCCATGTATCTGGGAACGATGGGATTAAGTGGGAATGTGGGCAGCAGTTTTCCACCGTATCCAAATTCGGCCAGGATGATTTTTCCTTTTTCCACCGTCAATGGGCAAGAGCCGTAACCGTCGTAAGCATGTGTGAGTGGTTGGCCCTGTCTGGCAGCGATCAGGTTTTCAGCAACGATAACCACTTGTTTTCTGGCGGCCGCGGCTGTTTTGGCATTCGGGGCCGAGCACACATCTCCCAAGGAAAAGACATTGAGATAGCGAGGGTGTCGCAGTGTGGCATGGTCGACTTCGCACCATCCGGCGGCATCTGCCAAGGGGCTGTTTTTGACAAGATCCGGTGGAACCTGCGGAGGGACGACATGGAGAAGATCGAAGGACTTTTCCTTGCGAATGATATTGCCGTCAAAGTCCTTGTAATCGAACCACGCCAGTTTTTTGTCGCCATCGACTTTGACCAGGTTGGAATTGAACACCAGCTTGGCATTATATTTTTCGACATACTTCATTAATGGAGGCACGAAGGCCGCCACTCCGAATAGTACGCCTCCTGCATTGTGGAATTCCACGTTGATGTTCTTCAATACATCTTTCTTTAGCCAGTGGTCGCATGACAGATACATTGCCTTTTGAGGTGCGCCCGCGCATTTGATTGGCATCGGAGGTTGCGAGTAGATGGCATTGCCGTTCTTCAGTTGAGATACCAGAGCCCAGGTATAGGGGGCAAGATCAAAGCGATAGTTGGATGTGACACCATTTTTCCCCAGGGCCTCGGGCAATCCTTCTATTTTTTCCCAAGCTAAACGCAGGCCGGGGCAAACGATCAGCTGGTCATACTGAATCACCCTGCCGCCGCTGATGATGACCTGATTCATGTCCGGATTAAGGAAATCAGCCGTGCTCTGTATCCAGGTCGCGCCGGGAGGGATGACCGATTCCATAGGCCGGCAGGTTTTATTAACGTCAAATACCCCGCGGCCGACCAAGGTCCAGGCGGGCTGGTAAAAGTGCTTGCTGCCAGGTTCGATAATGGCCACCGACAGGTCGGGCCTTCGTTTCAAAATGCTGGCAGCTACGCTGATCCCTGCTGTGCCGCCTCCAATAATGGCGATGTCATAAACACTGATCTTCTGATTTGATGAAGCATTCTGGTTTGTCTTTGTTTGACCCATTATTTATTCCCCTCACTCTCATAATTTTTCCACTTTTCGGAGAAACAAAACGCCATTGCTTTTCCATTAATTCAAGCCGATTGATGATCCTGCGTCACATATATCGGAATAATCGAAGGATATAGCGCTGAACTTACATATAGATTGATAGCAAGTGTGATGCCACAAGGGGCATCTTATTGATATTTATGGAGTAATGAGTATTGGCCCATATTTTTACCATTAATGACAAGGTTGCGGGCGGTTGAGAATGGCACTTATTTTTAAACGTCCATGGCGTTTGTGCCAAAGGTGGCACAAGTCGTTTGATGCGGGAATGAAGATGATTGCCATACAATATATAAAAGTAATAAATATTTACATATAAGATGTAAAAAAATATAATGATCGGAAGTTTTGATAAGGGATCAAGTTTATGGAGCAAGGCCTGGAGTTAAGCAACTTCTCTTTGCTGCGAGCTTCTGCAAGCAAAGCGTGCCTCTTGTTGAAGGTGCTGGCAAACGAGGATCGCTTTCTGATTTTATGCCAATTGACCGAAGGCGAATTGAACGTTGGCGAGATCGAGGAGATGCTGGGAATTTTGCAGCCCACCCTGTCCCAACAGCTTGGAGTATTGCGTGACGAAGGCTTCGTTAAAACCCGACGGGAAGGCAAGTATATCTACTACAGTCTGGCGAGTTTTGAAGTAATCGAGGTCATGAAAACGTTATCAAGCCTGTATTGCGCAAAAGCAAGAAAAGCTACCCATAAACACTAAGTCATCGTCTGCTTCGATTTCTTTTAAATAGGGTCAGATTGCCTGCACCAACGGAATAGTGCCAATGGAAACTAAAAATTATTTGCAAACGCTGGCACCGGAATGGCTTCGTGGATATCGGCGCGGATGGTTGCAAGGGGATTTCACCGCGGGCGTGATCGTTACCATCATGCTTATCCCGCAAAGTCTGGCGTATGCACTTATTGCCGGGCTTCCGCCAGAGATCGGTTTGTATGCAAGTATTTTGCCGATGGTTGCTTATGCCCTGTTTGGTACCAGCATGACACTTGCGGTTGGTCCCGTTGCTGTTGCTTCACTCATGACGGCCAGCGCATTGGCGCCGCTCGCGCCGGCAGGTTCTCCCTTATATGTTGCCCTGGCGACACAGTTGGCAATGTTGTCCGGAATTTTTCTAATCCTGTTTGGCGTCATGCGCTTCGGCTTTATTTCCCATTTGCTGAGCCATCCCATTATTAACGGATTCATCATTGGCTCGGCAATTTTAATAGCTGTTGGCCAGGTAAAGCATCTGCTCGGAGTGAGGGTGGAGGCGCAGGATGTCTTCGATACCGTCGTCGAGTTATGGAGGATGTTGCCCAGTACCAACACCACCACGTTGATCATCGGATTATCCGGGCTGGCAGTGTTGTTCTTGTCGCGCGAACAGATTCCGGCGTTGCTGCGTCGTGCAGGCTTTCAGGAACGTACTGCAGATTTGATGGGCAAGTTGGCTCCCATGTTTGTTGTGATTGTGTCTACGGTGGCGGTCGCCAAGATGGGGTTGTACACGCATCACGGGGTTAATGTGGTCGGAAGCGTGCCAAAAGGTATCCCGAGTTTCAATTTTGCGCTGCCGGATTATGGAGTGCTGAAACAGTTATGGCTGCCGGCACTGTTGATCACGATCATCGGTTTTGTCGAGAGCGTTTCGATGGCCCAATCGCTGGCGATGAAACGCAACCAAAGAATCAATCCCGACAAGGAGCTGTTGGGTTTGGGCGCTGCAAATGTCGCCAGTGCCTTGTCTGGCGGGTATGCGGTCACAGGAGGGTTTTCTCGGTCCGTCGTCAATTTCAGTGCCGGCGCTCATACACCATTGGCTGGTGTTATCGCAGCGGGCATGATGACGGTCGTGCTGATCGGATTCACCGATTATTTCGCGAATCTTCCTCAGGCCACGCTTTCAGCAACAATTATCGTGGCTGTTTTGGGGCTGGTTGATTTCTCTACGCTGAAAGAAGCGTGGAAATATGACAAGTCCGATGCGATTGCCTTGTTAAGCACTGCGGTGGGGGTTCTGGTGCTCGGTGTCGAGGAGGGGGTCATGATAGGAGTGCTGTTTTCTCTATTGGCCTATTTCTGGCGCTCGGGTCATCCGCATATTGCGATTGTCGGCAGAATTCCCGGTACTGAGCATTTTCGGAATGTCGACAGGCACAAGGTGGAGGGCGCTCCAGGCATCCTGGTGATCCGCATCGACGAAAACCTGTTTTTCGGTAACGTCCAGATGATCGAGGATATGATCTATGCCAGAACCGACAATCATGAAGAGCTTACGGACATTATTCTGATGTTCTCTGCCGTCAACAGAATCGATGCGACCGCCTTGAAGATCCTGAACGATATCAATCTCAACCTGATGAACTCCGGGAAAAGGCTTCATCTGACCGAAGTAAAGGGGCCGGTGATGGATAGGCTCAGGGATACCGATTTTCTCAAAAAGCTAACCGGCAAGTGTTTCCTGAGTACGCATGAAGCCTATCAGGCGCTTGAAGCTCGTGAGATGAAAGCAGGGTGCTAGTTCTTATTGGATGGTCGCCAAGAGCTTTCCGCAATAAAGACTGGACAGGGTTTGCATCACTTGAATGGCTTCGGTGCTGGTGGCTTTGTAGTAAATATATTTACCTTCTCTTCTGGTTTCCACCAGGCCTTCTTCGCGCAGGACGGTGAGCTGCTGTGAAAGTGTAGGCTGATGTATGCCCAGTAATTCTTCCAGTTCGCCTACATTTCTCTCTCCCAGGATAAGTTGGCAAAGAATCAGTAACCGATCTTCATTAGCCAGAACCTTCAGAAGATTGCACGCCGAAGATGCGGAATTCCGGAGTATCGCGATCTCGGCATCCGTCAATTGTCCGTTCATAAACTCTCTCACTATTTTTCTATATAAAATATTTACAGACAATATATTTATTAGTATTATGAAATTTCCACAACATTAATACCATAAAGTCATGATGATACCCAAAGTCAAAGCGTTTTTCGATGAGGCTACCTTTACTGTTACCTATATCGCTTACGACGATGTGGGTGGTCATTGTGCAGTCATAGACTCGGTTCTCGACTACGATCCGCGCTCCGGCCGGACTTCGACGAGTTCTGCCGACGCTGTCATAGCATTTGTCAACGAAAATGCCTTGAAAGTGCAATGGCTACTCGAGACTCACGCTCATGCGGATCATATAACCGCGGCTCCCTATTTGCGGAAAAAACTGGGTGGCTTGATCGGAATCGGTGAGCATATTCAAGAGGTCCAGGGTGTCTTCAAGAAAGTGTTTAACCTGGAGCCGGATTTCAGCATGAATGGCGACCAGTTCGATCACCTGTTTTCAGACAGCGAAGAATTCAATATCGGCAAGCTTAAGGTTAAAGCGCTTCACGTTCCTGGTCATACTCCTGCAGATATGGCGTATCTGGTAGAGGATCAAATCGCATTTGTTGGCGACACGCTTTTTATGCCGGATATCGGCACGGCCCGCTGCGATTTCCCCGGTGGCGATGCCCATACGCTGTATCAGTCCGTGCAAAGATTACTGAACTTGCCGCAAGAAACCCGCTTATATATGTGTCACGACTATCCGCCAGAGAGTCGAGAGCCGAAATGGGAAACTACGGTGAAAGAAGAGCGCGAGAAAAATATCCATATTCACGAGGGTATTACAGAGGAAGAATTCATCGTGATGCGTAAACAGCGGGACGACAGCCTCGCGATGCCGACATTAATTTTACCGTCCATACAAATCAATATTCGGGCGGGAGAATTGCCGACGCCAGAATCCAATGGGCTGAGCTATTTGAAAATTCCTTTGAATGGCATTTAGAAACATCTGCGGCTAAGTGACATGAAGAAAAAATCTCATTGGATATTGCCAGTTATCGTTATTTTGTTGGTGGGCGCATCGCTATTGCAAAATAAGCTCTCCACTGCCAAGAGTGGGGCTGGTGAGTCGCCCGAGGCCCGATATTTCTTTGCGGCAAACTTTCCCAATGCTCAGGGAAAAATACAGGCACTGGAGCAGTGGCAAGGCAAAATCATTATTGCCAATTTTTGGGCAACATGGTGCGCGCCTTGCCGCGAAGAAATGCCAGAGCTGTCCCAAATACATAGCAAATATCTCAATAAGGGAGTGATGGTGTTGGGGATCGCCACTGACGACGCCGAACAAATCGATGCGTATGCCAAGAAGAAGCCAGTCAGTTATCCATTACTCGCAGGGGAAATGGAGGCCATGAATCTTTCCGGGGTGTTGGGCAATAATAAAGGTGTTGTTCCCTACACCGTTATTTTTGATAGAAATGGGCGGATCGTCAGAACATATTTCGGAAGAATCAATCCGGCAGCAATAGACAAGGATGTGTCTGAGCTCCTGAAAGTGCAGCCTGGATAATCCATCGAAATCCGATTAATAAACTGGCCAGTATTTTTAATCAATGCGCGCAATGCGCAAGGTTTAAGGGATATTCAATATCCACTGAATTAACCAGGCAATTAGAGAGGGTGATTGTTTAATGAATTCATTTCTTTCCCCTCGTATCCATGAATTCATCCGCAGTCCTTTAACTTCTCTCTCAATCCAGTCTTGCACCTGTTTGTCAGGTATTTCTACGTATATTAATCAGTGAGGTTACGGGTTAATTATCGTATCCATATTTCGTATAGTTATTAAATATCCGGAGGATAACTTTTAGCGAAGGGGCGCTGCGGCGTCCGGGTATATAAGCGGGCCTACCATGCCTGGACTACGTTTAACCGAGGAGGAAATACATGTTAAAAGCGGCATTAGAAAGGGACGCGCTTAACCGCCCTTTTGAGAAAAGCATGAGACAGTTTGGTGAGATCGTCATGCATGACCCAAAACTTTTAGAGAAGCTTGAGGCAACCAGTGATGCCGAAAGTTTTATTTCAACCTATTGTCACCTAGCAGCAGCAATGGGTATTCATTTCACTCCTGACGAGTTGCGGATTGTTGTACAGGAGCAAAAAAATGGCAGCAATTGGATTATTCCAAAAGTCGTGACCAATATGGTTCGTGAACGTTTCTGACGGTGGAGAGTGAAAATGGATGAAATCAAAACAACCAGCGGTCGCGTTGTGGGAAGTTGGAACGGTGAGCATGCTCGCGACTTAATGGCCGAAATAGCACGCATCAAGCAAATGCTTGCTCAAGAAAATGCTTCGGACTCATTAGATTCCCGATCCATCCCTCATCGCGAGCAGCTGCATGCCGATCTGCTTAATTTCAAGGCTTATCATCTTTGGGGTTGCGATAGGCATGGCGAGTGTTTGGTCGGTACCAACGCCAATAGAATTGAAAGTGTGGAGAAGGTTCTTGCGTTCTCATTGATTGATCACCACTGAGTAAATTACCGGCAATCTTTTTCAACTCCATAAATGGATAGGTTGCCGGTAGTTCTCTGATCTTCGAAAACAAAGAGGGCTAAGATGAGAGCGGAAATATTTTATCGTCATCGATGAGGTGAATTGCTATGCACCGCCAAGAAATGTCCTGGTTGTTACTGAAGGCTCAAGAAATTGCGAAGGACGTTGTGGCACCGAATGTAGAACAAACGGATAAAGGTGCCTTATGGCCTGAGCCGGGAATGCGGGCACTGCAGCAGGAGGGCTTTGGTGGGTTAGTGATACCAACTGCCTATGGTGGTCAGGGGCATGGATTACTGACGCTGGCCAAGGTTTGCGAAACATTGGGGCAAGAGTGCGCCTCCACAGCAATATGCTTTGGCATGCACTGCGTTGGATCGTCAGTAATCGCTGTAAATGCTACTTCAGATCAGCAGGAGCGCTTTTTGACACCAATATCTGAAGGACGCCATATAACCACTCTTTCCCTGAGCGAGGCAGGTACCGGTGCGCACTTTTATTTGCCCCAAACCGCGTTGGAAGCCATTTCTGCAGAAGAATTCAGTATTACTGGCAGCAAAACCTTTGTTACCAATGGAGGGCATGCCGACTCTTACGTTATTTCTGCCGTGGATGCCTCTCCTGAGGCGCCAATAGGCCAGTTTTCATGCGTCGTGCTACCGGCTGGAGCCGAGGGTATTCACTGGGGAGCGAACTGGGATGGATTAGGCATGCGTGGCAACTCTTCACGTACGATGGAGTTGAGAGGTGTGCGTGTGCCGCGAAGTAACTTGCTAGGCAAGGAGGGGGATCAAATCTGGTACATCTTCAACGTTGTCACCCCGTACTTTTTGATGGCCATGGCCGGAACCTTTTTAGGAGTGGCAACCAGTGCTCTGGATGAAGCGAGGAGGCATTTGATCCGGCGTTATCATACTCACACTGGTTCAAGTCTGGCCCAAACCTCCGTGTTGCAACATCGCCTGGGTTCACTTTGGGCTGTATTGGAACGAACGCGTCGATTGACTTATCATGCCGGCAGTAGTTTTGATGCCGGCGAGCCCGATGCTCTTACTGCCGTCATGGCAGCCAAAGTTGAAGTGGCTGACTGCGTTGTCAGCATAGTTAACGAGGCCATGACCTTATGCGGCGGCATAGGTTATCGCAATGGATCAAAGCTCCATCGTCTTCTGCGCGATGCACGGGCTGCCCACTTGATGTCGCCTACTACTGATATTCTGCGCGTCTGGATTGGTCGGGCTTTGCTGGGTCAGCCGCTTCTTTCGGATTAATGGTCATCTAACGTGGCCAACTCAGCTATGGAATCTCAACCAGACAACGGAATACTGCATCTCGTGGGTGTGGCGCCCGATGTCACAGCAAGATTGCATGAAGAGTTGGATGTGGTGCTGCGTATTGAAACGATGGAAAGTCTCGATACGCTGTATTCTCGATTTCAGGAAGGTCGACGCCCGGCAGATACGGTACTGCTTGGTATGGAAATCGAGGAGCCGGTGCGGATTGCTCAGCGCATCCATACCTACGATAAATATATCCCGATTCTAATATTGAGTCTTCCCGCACGTTGCGCACAACTCAAACGCACCCTCATGTTCAGCCCATTCCTGGGCAATGACGTAATACCTTGGGCAACCTCTGAAATAGACGAGCTTTCTAGTGCGATTCGACATTCAGTCAGCCGCCGTCAGCAGCGTACCCGTTATTTAAATACCATCTCGAGCGCCCAGATCCGGTTGGAGACTTTGCCTTTACTGCAGCCGGAGGCTACGCATTATCTTGATCAGCTATTAGACCATGCACCGATCGGCGTTCTCACTGTCGAT
The DNA here is from genome assembly GCF_001645185.1 of Methylobacillus sp. MM3. Lineage (GTDB taxonomy): Bacteria > Pseudomonadota > Gammaproteobacteria > Burkholderiales > Methylophilaceae > MM2. The sequence continues at coordinate 133,320 of NZ_LXTQ01000050.1, read as the reverse complement.
CTGAACGGTTCTATTCTGACCCTGAATCGTCAAGCCATGAGTCTTTTGAGGGTCAGCGAACGAAGTGCTCTCGGGCGCCCACTTGAGGAGCAGTTCCCGGATCACGAGCGATTGCACATGAGATCGCTTCTCCAACAAGCGTTGGATGAAATGAATCGGCAAAGGCCGGAGATTTTTGAACTTATCGAGAGCATTTCCGGGTCCATCCGTTTTTTGGAAATTACTCCAGCACCACTTGCATATCGTACCGGGCAACGCGGTGCAATGCTGATTCTGCAGGATGTCACGGATCGGGTGGCAGCAGATCAGCAACGACAGAGGGCTGAAGATGAGTTGCGCTTTTATGCAACGGTCCTGCGTACCTTCCATGAAATAAGTTCAAACCATGAGCTCAGCCTTGGGGATAAGTTGCATCGCCTCTTGAAGCTGGGCTGTGAACAATTCCGGATGCCTATCGCCATACTCTCCCGTATAGATGACCATCTTTTTTGTATACAAGATTCCATCAGTGATCATCCGGCGTTTATGGTTGGAGTCACGAAGGATATTGATCAAACATACTGTAGCGCTACAGTCGATTCAAATGATCCGGTAGCTTTCGAGCATGCAGGGGATAGCGATTGGTGCAGGCATCCAAGTTACAGGGAGCATAAGCTGGAAGCCTATATTGGCGTGCGCGTCTCAGTTGCAAGCGGCCTCTACGGCACCCTGTGTTTCGCCAGCCCAGTGCCCCGTCAGTCGCCTTTCAGTTCCGCCGATTTTGAAATTCTTAAGCTGATGTCCCAGTGGGTAGGCAATGAGCTTCAACGGGAGCGAACCGAGGCTCACATGCGGAAATTATCGGGTGCCTTGGAGCAGGCCGCTGACTCCGTCATGATTACCGATCGCGAGCGTCGCATTGAATATGTCAATCCAGCATTCGAGCAATTGACTGGGTATGACCGCGATGAAGTCATCGGGCAGAAAACGTACTTCCTTCGATCGGGGGTGCACGACGAAGAGTTTTATCAAACGCTGTTGCAGGTTATTGATAATGGCGGTGTTTACCGGGGCGTTCTGGTAAACCGCAAGAAAGACGGCAGCATCTTCCACGAGCAGAAGACTATTGCGCCACTCAAGGATGATTGGGGCGCGATCACTCATTTCATCTCCACGGGACATGACATCACTGATCTGGTAAGGGCCGAAGAGCAAGATCGGCTTCATAAAGCGGAACTGGCCCATGTCGGGCGCTTGAGCGTACTGGGAGAAATGACCTCTGGCTTGGCGCACGAGTTGAATCAGCCGCTATGTGCGATTACCACCTACGCTCAAACATGTTTGCGCATCATTCAAAACAATGAGTACAGCCCGGATGAAATCCGTTACGGCCTGGAGCAGGTCGTACGTCAAGCCGAGCTTGGCGGTGCAATATTTCGTCGTCTTCGAAATTTCGCCAGAAAGGGTGAAATCCGCCAACAACGTGTGAACTTGCAGGATGTAATCCATGAGGTGGCAGGGTTCATACGCGCTGAAGCAGTGCAAAGCCAGGTGCAACTGAAGACGGAAATTGCGCGACAATTGCCCATGGTGATTGCAGATCCGATCCAGATCGAGCAGGTGATGCTGAATCTTGTACGCAATAGCATGGATGCGCTGTCCAATATTGAGGCCGGACAGCGGCGGATCGCTATCAAAGCCGGCCGTTACAAGCGAAACTGGGTTCGCGTGTGCATCATTGACAATGGTCGAGGCTGTTCCCTGGAAATAGTCGATCGCCTCTTTGAGCCATTCTTCACTACAAAGCAAAACGGACTGGGCATTGGACTAGGTATCAGCCAGGGCATTATTGATGCGCACGGAGGAAGGCTTTGGTTGGAGTCGAATTCCGACTCGGGTGCAATGTTCTGTTTCACATTGCCTAGCACAAGGGAGCATGCGTCATGAAAAGCGATCCAAAGAGCCTGTCAACGGTTTTTATTATTGACGATAACTCTGCAGTTCGAGACGCCATCCGCTGGCTAGTGGAGCAAGTTGGCCTGAAAGCTAAAACTTATGCTTCAGCACAAGAGTTTCTCTCGTCTTTTCATCCTGATATGCGAGGCTGCATAGTATTGGATATCCGCATGCCAGGCATGAGTGGAATTGAGCTTCAGGAGAAGCTGTTCCATGGCAACATCCAGTTGCCGGTCATCATCGTAACCGGACACGGTGATGTGCCAATTACTGTCCGAGCGATGAAAGCTGGCGCATTTGAGTTTTTGCAAAAACCGTTCAATGATCAAACGCTGCTTGATGCAATACATGCGGCTCTGGATAAATATTCCGCTCTCTGGCAACAGGAAGAGCGAAGAAATCAAGCTTGCAAGAGCTTGGCAGCGCTGACTCCGCGCGAGCGTGAGGTGCTGGATTTGCTACGCAAAGGAAAGCCCAACAAAGTCATTGCTTCCGAGTTGGGCTTGTCCGTTCGTACTGTAGAGGGTCATCGTGCCAATATTACCGAAAAGATGGGTGTCAAATCGTTGGGGCAACTCATCGAAATGATGCTCAAGTCAGACCCCGAAAACCTGGATAATTGAATGACTTGAAAATAGATTTCATTCCAGGATATTGATTTAACTGCCAAAAGCTTCATACAAGTATTCCCGACACGTAATTTCACCTGCCGCCCCGTAGTTTTCCGGATTTTCCTTACGCTTCCTCATTTGTAGTATCGGTCGTAGACGGTGAGTTTTGTAATGGCCTCTCCCTCCTTCGCGGGCCGCTTCGCAAGATTTGCCGTCTCCCTGATAAAACATATTTGAGGAATTTAAGGAGCCATATCATGCGCAGTCTCGTCTTCGGACATCTTGTATATCTGTATACGCCACTAGGCATACTTGCCACTATTGCCGGGGTATTGTTCGGTGGGCCCTGGGTATGGATAGGTATTGGTATTTTCGGCTTCAATATTGCCATGGATACACTCACCTCGGGGTTGCATACCAAGGGTGCTGCTGTAAACAAGGATGGGCAGCCAGCTGGTTCGGCCACCATTCTTAATCTAATGATGTACTTCCAGCTGGTAAGTTTTATCGTGCTGCAACTGGCTGTGGCATGGCGGGTTTATCAGTATGTTGCAGGCGTTCCCATCGAAACAATGATGTGGAATGGTTATGCCTACCAAAACGGTATCACGGGATGGGAGCTTTATGCCGTCGTCGTAGGTGCAGGTATGCACCAAGGGCTGGGGATCATGTTTGGTCATGAGCTCTCGCACACCAAGGGATTCGGATTCATGATTTCTCGCATGATGATGAGTCTGTCCGGTGTCGCTGCATTTTGCTATGCCCATGTCTACAACCATCACCTGGAACTGGGGCGTGCATGGCTGGGCCCGGAAAACAACAAGATGATGGATGACACAGACCCCGCTACTGCCCCGCGTGGCCGCAGCCTCTACAAGCACTGGGTCATTTCCACTATTGGCCAATCCTACTTCGGCTATAGAACTGAGCAGCGTCGTTTGAAGCGGATGGGGAAATCCTTCCTCTCTTTTTCCAATCGTTGGATTCGCGGTTATCTGATGAGTATTCCCACATTGGCTCTTTTTATCGGGGTCGGTTATCTGGGGGGCGGTCAGAATGGTGCCCTGCTTGGCTTGGGCTGTATTGCAGCTATTTGGGCGATTTCGTCTTTCGAGCTGGAGGCCCTGAATTACATGGAGCACTACGGTTTGATCCGCGTAAAAGGTCAGCCGATCGAGTATCGCCATTCCTGGGACAACGATAATGCCTTCACGAGCTGGGCATTCATCGAAATTGGCCGCCAGGCAGATCACCACGATCGCGGAGAGACTCACTTCTGGGAGTTGACCAGTGTTGGTCAGCCTTCTTCATCCGCAGGCGCTCCGAATGCAATGATCGGTTATTACACGGAGTTCACATTGGCTCTGATTCCTCCGCTGTGGCATGCGGTCTACAAAAAGAAGCTTGCAATCTGGGATCGAGATTTTGCGAGCCCTGAGGAGCGAAAGATTGCGAAAGAAATCAATCGCAAAGTTGGCTATGAGGTTGCTCCCGAAGCAATCCAGGGGCACAAGCTTCAGGTGAGTTACGCAATGTGATTACTCACGCCGATCCCAGTCGGCGTGGTTCGCACCTTCAGGCCATAGATCCATTACCACTTTTAGGAGAGACCCATCATGAACACAGAAGCTATCTGCCCAAACGCCACATTATATGAACGCTTGGGGAAGCGGCCAGGCATCGAGGCAATTGCCACCGACATCTTCAACAATCACATGAAGAATCCGCTCATCAATACTCGCTATGCCAATAGTGACCCCGCTAATGTCATTCGCCTGGTTACTGAGATGTGCTGCGCGGGTTTTGGTGGCCCGGAAACCTATTCCGGCAAGGATATGATTTCGGCACACAAGGGAATGAACATCAACGCGGTCGAGTTTGTTGCCGTTTGCGACGATGTTCTGGCCGCACTCGATATGCACAATGTAGGGAAGCGTGAAAAAGACGAGATTCTCTGCATTCTGTATTCCCTGAAAAACGAAGTCGTTCACCTGTAAATGCACGAAGGGCGCCATTAGGCGCCCTTCGTTGCTTAACACAAGGAGTTTTGCCGTGTTTGGTTTTTTCTCTCGCAAGGGACCGCAGGTTGCGCATATTTCTCCAAGCGGAACTTCCATCGAAGTGGGGCCTGAGGACAATCTATTAAAAGCCGCCCTTGATAAGGGTTTGGCTTGGCCGCATAACTGTCGGGTGGGTAGCTGTGGGCAATGCAAGTGCAGACTAGTCAGCGGTAAGATTAAACCGCTTAATGATTTTAGCTATGTTCTGTCTGGCGAAGAGCTGGAGGCCGGCATGATTTTGGCCTGTCAGACCAGGCTGCGTAGCGAAGTCGAAATTGAGGTTGCACTAGATCAGACAGCAGCGAAATTATCACCACCCAAAAGTATTGGTGGCGTGATCGCCAATGCCCGTCAATTGACTCACGATATTCTTGCAGTGCATATCAAGCTCGATGAATCAATCCCACCTTATCTGGCCGGTCAATATGCTGAGTTGTCCGTCCCGGGGGTTATCGATAAGCCGCGTTCCTATTCCTTTGCGAGTGCTCCTGAAAAAGAATTGCCTGGGCACGTCAGCTTTTACATCCGGCATGTTCCGAATGGTGAGATGACAACATGGCTGCATGCTGAGAATAGAGCGGGGCATCGAGTAAGTGTGACAGGCCCGTATGGCTCTTTCTGGCTGCGGGATTCCAACGCTCCAATGTTATGTATTGCAGGCGGTAGTGGCCTCGCACCGATCAAGGCTCTTCTTGAGCAGGTATCGGAACGTGGTTTTCAACGTCGGGTTGTCTTTGTGTTTGGAGCGCGTACTCGCGATGACCTTTATTGCCTGGATGATATGAGGCGGATCAAGGAGCGGGGAAAAGGGCAATTCGACTTCATACCAGTCTTGTCTCGTGAACCAGAAAGCAGTGACTGGAATGGTTTGCGCGGCAATTGTACTGACATCCTTTCTTACGATGGCTTCGATATACCCAACAGCCATGCTTACTTGTGTGGCCCTCCCGGCATGATCGACAGCGCAATTGATGCACTCGCTCGTGGAGGCATGTCCCAGGAAAACATATTCTTCGACAAATTCTTTGACGCTTCGAATATGCAAGGGGCGCGGGCTTAGGAATTCTGCGATCAGTTGACTATAAGAACCAAACTCACCAAGGAGTGTGCATTATGGTTGTTAATCCGTATTACTCAGAAGATTTGCACGGGCCTCACCAGACATTTGAGCTTGGCGACTTCAAGCTCGAAATGGGAGAAATCATCCGCGGCTGCAAGTTACTTTACAAAACACATGGAAAACTAAATCAAAAGAAAGACAATGCAATCCTCTTTCCTCATATGTGGTCAGGCACCCCGAAGGCCATGGAAGGTTTTATTGGGAAAGGTAGGCCGCTCGATCCAGAGAAGTATTTCATCATTCTTCCCGGGCAATTTGGGAATGGGTTCTCCTCTTCGCCTTCGAATACTCCAACACCCCATGACCGCGGAGCCTTTCCAAAGGTAACGATAGGCGATGATGTTGTTGCTCAACATCGCCTGATTACCGAGCAATTCGGTATTGAGGAATTGCAACTCATCCTGGGTTGGTCAATGGGGGCTCAACAAACATATGAATGGGCAGTCCGTTTTCCAGATATGGTGAAATGCGCAGTTCCATTTGCAGGTACGGCTAGAACGACGCCACATAACTATCTTTGGGTCACGGCTTTTGAGGACGCCTTGAAGTCTGATCCAAATTTCAATGATGGTTTCTTTGAGGATGCTCGCTTATGTCATGTTGGCTTGCGCCGACATTCGCAACTATGGGGTGTAATGGGGCTATGTCAGGAATTTTATAAAAAAGAAACCTGGCGTGATGTGGGCTTTTCCTCCCTGGAGGATTTTCAGCATGGCTTTTGGGATGCGTACTTTCTACCCATGGACCCCAACAATCTCATCTGCATGGGGTGGAAATGGAAGCACGGCGATGTAAGTCGTCATACCTGTGGTGATTTGCGTGCCGCTCTGGGAGGCATCAAGGCAAAAACATATGTTGTTGCATTCACTCACGACATGTTTTTCCCCATGGCGGATTGTGAAGCAGAACAGAAAATGATTCCTGATAGTGAGTTGCGAATCGTCAATAGCTTATGGGCACATTTTGGAATGTTTTGTATGTCTCCTAGTGAAAAGGAGCAGATTGACAAGATACTTTTTGATGCATTGCACGCTTAATGAGAGATATGGTTGTGTCTTGAAAAATAGCGGACCTCAAATGAGGCCCGCTATTTAAATGAGGCTGAAATATATTCGGCCTTCGGTTTTATTGGATCATAAAACTGTCAATGCCCGGCCAGGACAGGCGGCAACAACTTGAAGCACTTTTTCCTCGCTAGCATTTTGAGGTTGGATTACAAATTTCCCATCCTGCACTTTGAATACATCGGGTAGCGACTTAACGCAGTTACCACTATGGCAGCATGCTTTCTCATCCCAAACTACGTCCATCATTCATTCCCTCCGGTCTTGGATAGCTGATTAATGTTCAAAAGGTTCAAAAGCGTTTGTAGCGAATGCATTTTCCGCTTTGTTATTCATATTGCTATGCGCAAAACTACCTGGTCATCGCTATTTCCGGAATGACTGTTCGGAGAATGCGACACCGTTCGCTGAAAGCAAAAAAAAAGCCCTCCAAGTTGGAGGGCTAAAGGAAGAACCTCCTGATGGAGAGATTCTCATGGAGATGTCAGTGAGCGAGTCAGAGCTTGGATCAAGCTCTGACTGCTACCGGAAACTAAAAGGATTTGGAGACGCCAATGACTACGCGGCTGTCGACGATCTGATGGTTGGAGCTGAAGCCATAAAAGTCATGCTCTCCCTTTTTGATGTCGGTGTCGTGGTACCGCAGGTCTACATTGAAGCCGAATATCTTGCGACTGACACCGGCGTTCCAGTGCCACCAGTTCAATTCTTCCTTGCCATTACCATCCAGGTCGAGCCGCGGCCCGTTGTTGTCAAAAAATTGATAACCCACGCCGCCGGAGACAGTGAAACCATGCGGCAGTGACCAACTGGGGTGGACGGCAATGTTGTGAGATTGCAGGTCTTTCACGCCGAACCAGTCGGTGATGGTGGGTGAGTACTCCAGCTTGAGGTTGAGCGGACCGAACTGTTTGTCTATGTAATTGAACATCTCCAAATAATTGGAATCGCGGCTCCCCGGATAAATGTATTGGAACAGCATTCCGTTGTAGTTGATGCCGGTGCCCCCGATGTCCTTGACGGAATAGCCTGCATACGGGCCCCACAGCGCATTGATCTGGGGGTTGTTTCCATCCGCATCATCCCCCGGGAAAAGGTTGTTGGCGCCGTAATAGCCAAGATAGACGCCATTGGGATGTGTCCAGGTGATGGCTACCTTGATGGATGGGATTTTGCCGTCATTGGTTTCGGATTCGCCACGGAATACATAATCCGAAGCCAGTTCGACCCAGGTGCTGAATTTGCCGCCTAGTACGGTTTCCCGGTCCAGATATTCGATGAAACTATTGGATTCCTTGGCTGCTTTTGCAGGACCAACTTCGGCGTAGCCGGATTCGGCAGTGTCCGGTTGAGCCTCATTCGCCCAGCTGTTTGGGGCTGCCAGTACGGCTAGAGACAATGCTGGCAGCATTTTAATAATTTGCGAATGCCGGATCATTTTACTAACTCCTTCTCAAATGAGGCTTGATGTACAGGGCGGCAGGTGGTCGCTTCCGAAGGGACCATCCTGTCGGTCAGCTCCAGCTTGGGCGGTTTTACATAGGAAGCCGGCGGGTTCACGGATGGATATGTCACCGTTAGCTCGCCCGGAACCTCCTGGCTGTCGGCGTTTTTGACGCCGCGCTTGGTGTTGTAGGGGTCGGTAAATACCCCGTAATTGCCGGGTTGCATTTTGTAAGTCACGGTCTTGGTGCCGACGCCTGCGTTCGCAAGATACTTGGTGGCGTCATTCCAGTCGCGGCCGTCCAGATTGCTGAAGAACTTGATATCCACAAGCACCGAATCGCACAAGGGAGTGACTTCTTCATATTGAGTGGGCCATCCGGAGCCGCCGGTAGTCTGTGGATAGCGCCCCCAGTCCCCGCCCTTCAGCGGGCATGCGCCACCGCCGCCAAATACCGCGCGGTTGGGATGATGGACGCCATAGATAGGCAAGCCGACCGCTTTACCCAGTTTTCCATTCTCCAGATGGAAGCGCGGTTGGCTGGTGACCTTGGTCTTCAGCTTTTTGTTCTTTATGGAATCGTAATAGGCGCCTTCCGGACGGACGTAGCGGTGGTCTGTGTTGTCCTTGTTGTCGTAAACCGCGGTGACGAAAAGATAGGGTTTATTGAAGAATGGCCGCTCGACAAGGTAGTACTCGACGTTGGTTTTGCTGGCATCCACGGCTTCCCATTTGACATGGAGGTTGTCTTTGCCTTTCTGGCCGACATTGACCCACGAGCGAGCGTCCGGCAGAGGATTCAGCCGGAGTACCTTGGTGTAGTTTTCCTTAACATCCAGGCCTGCGCGCTTGCCCAGCGGCCCGATCTGATTCGCCCCGGGCTGGTTGAAAGCGAAATTCATCGCCTGCTGGGCATAGGGGTAATCATTCTCGGACATCGTGCAGTACCAGTTGGCCAGGTCGATGGGTGCGTGGCCGGCATATTTCTGCTGGTATTTGGGGTGGTTGATTGGCAGATCGATATAGTTGAGCTTGCCGTCCTTGGATAGTTTTTCGTCCGGATATTTATAGCCGGACCAGCTTTCCTGCGGAAGGAAGGAGCTGTAGTTCTGCGTAATGAGGTCCTGGTTTTCCTTGGCCAGCAGATCGGCATTTTCCGACAGGCCGGTAGCACCTTTTTTCAGGTACTCGCGCACCGTGCCATTTTCCTGCACACGCCATAAGCCATGTTTTCCTTCGCCTATCATGGTGAACACCTGCTCGGCCACCGTGACGAAGCGGTAGGTCGAGTTGGTGTTCATGTAGCCGATGTAGAACGGCAGATGCGGAATCTGCGAGTGCGTCTTGTTGGGGCGGCCGATCCCCAGCAGTTCCTTCTGTTTGTCGTCGGCCTTGATGTTCTGGTCGCTGGTATAAAAAAACGGATCGCCTTGGGTCAGATCAGTTAGATCCATGCGATCACCCGCGTGGGCTTCCGCAGCTGGAAGTGCCAGCGCAACACAAAACGGAAAAACATGAGCCAATGAGAATTTCTTCATTCCCCTTCTCCCTCAAGAATCTATGCATTCAAGCAGGTCCTTGAATTGATGCCTTCAAGTTCCCGCTTCTGTTTTCAGAACAGCTTGCGCTGACCGCAAGCCCAGGCCAGGCCCGATTGATCGGTGGAGAAAGTGATCGTCGATCCCTTGGGAAAGAACATGACATCGCCTGGTACACCCTTGACCTTCTGGGTACCATCGGAGAAAAAGATGTGGCCGTCGAGGATCATCTTGGTGTCGTCATAGTCGTAGGTGTAAACGAGCGGTTTGCCCTTTTCTATCCTGAACATGCCGCAGGCAATCGGCGCCTTGGAGTCGGAAGAGGCGACGACATCTTCAAAATAAGCGTTCACTCCGGGTTCATTCATCGAGGCAATAGGCATGCGCTGAACGTTCTTGAATATCTGTAGTTTCTTGCTGCCTGCTGGAACCTGCACTCCATGCGCCATGACCGAGGCGGGAACGGCAATCGCCGTGGCCAATAAAACTCCAATCAAACGAGATGTTTTCATTACGAAACTCCTTAAATATTGATAAATATATTTGTATTCAATGGCATAAATGAAATTTATAGCCTGTCAATGATTCCCTGTATGCAACTCATTTGAATATATTGAACACAGTTGGATTTATATTCCTGCGTAAATTCCGTGTCAAGTAAAATGTTACTCATAGAGTAATATTTTTATGTTATAGGAGGCGGGTGTAATATCCTCGGGCGCAAACGAGAGATTGGGGGAATGCCCCCATGGCCCTGCTTGATGGGGTGAGGCGCAATCATCTGGGTCAAAATTTATGAAGAAGAATGGTTTTGCCGATCGCCTCAAGGCGCTGTTGAAGCAGAAGCAGCTGACGCTGGCGCAAGTGGCCAAAGGTGTGGGCACTTCGGTCCCTTCCGTCCATCGCTGGTCCAACGGTGGGGAGATCGAATACGAAAATCTGCGTGCGCTGGCCGATTTTCTTGAGGTGAACTGGATCTGGTTGCGTTATGGCGATGATGCCCTTGCCAGCGCGCAGGAGGCATTGCCTGATAACGGCGCGATGTCTGATTTGCGGCGCGAATATCTCGGTCAGATCATGGAAAGCGAGGCTCGCATGAAGGCCGCGCTGGAAATGGCGCGAATCGTTAACTGGGAATGGAATGTTCTGACTGGAGGGCTTAACTTCACGCCGAATGCAGAGGATGTGTTCGGGCAGCCTCCAGAGGAATTGCGAAGACAGTTGGTTCCCTTCGAAACGCTGAAGTTGGAAGACTTGATCAAGCAGTTCGGTGGAGATCAGCCATATAACTGGGATTTCAGTCTACAAACTCCAGGAGGCGGGGCTGAGCGCTGGTTTGCCTCACGAGGAAAATTGGTGTTCGATTCCTTGCAGCGACCACTCAAGGTGGTTGCAGTCAGCACGGATATCACCGCGCGCAAACAAGCGGAGCAGGCGCTGGAACGCAGCGAATACATGCTGCGCAAAATAATCGAGACCATACCGGTAGGGCTGTGGGCTTCCGATGAGCAAGGGCGCATTTGCCTTGCCAACCCCGAGGTCGAGCGTATCTGGGGCGGAGCGAAATTCGTCGGGCTTGAGCATTACGATGAATATAAAGGATGGTGGGAAGAATCCGGCAAAGAGGTCGGGCACGATGGTTGGACGTTGGCCCGCGCGGTTCAGGAAGGCGAGACGAGCCAGGCGGAAGTAGTCAATATTGAAGCGTTTGATGGCGAACGGCGCACCATCATCATGTATGCCACTCCGCTGATGGATGCTCAGAATCGTATTATCGGAGCGATCGAAGTGAATCAGGACATCACCTCCCTCAAGCAAACCGAGAGATCGCTCCAGCAAAGCCTCGAACAATTGGAATTGTTGTTTGAGCAACCTCTCTTCGGAGTGGTCTATTTTGATGCGGAAAATAAAATAGTGCGTGTCAATCAGCGTCTTGGGTCGCTGGTGGAGCGCATGCCGGATTTGCTGGTAGGGCAGCCGATTGAAAGGCTATTCGATGAGGCAACAAACCAGAAACTGCACTCCACAATCGCAACCTGGCAGGATGGTGCGCTGTCTTCATTCAAAATGAAAGGCAGGCTTAATGTTGAGGCAGAAGGAAGCGTTGAAATTTATCTGATTCATGATGCCCGAGGAAGCGAGCCCATGACGATTGCATTTGTAATATGAACATCTCTGGGTAGTTTGTGAGCCACTTACAGACCTGTATCTCCGTTAGAGCAAATTGTACGATCGCCGCTTTCCAGAAGGCGCCTTCTTGCTATGATCCCCAAGCGATCCAGATGCTGCCACTGCCATCAGGCGGCGAAACTTAGGGCACTCCATGTGATGTGGCGCCGGGCAATCAGCGGCATGCCTTAATCCATCACGAACGGCACTCAACTTACGGATTGTACTATCCAGTTCATCCGCCTTGCTGGTAAGCAGCTTTCGGTCGATTTGCGGCCGCCCCTCGGACACCAACATGCCCGCGATCTCATCCAGCGAAAAGCCTGCAGCACGTCCCAGTGCAATAAGGGCAAGCTGTTCCAACACTTGGGGCGCGAACAGACGACGCAGACCCCGTCTGCCAACAGATTGTATTAAGCCCTTGCTCTCGTAAAAACGTAGCGTCGAAGCTGGGACGCCCGACAGCCTTGCTACTTCGACAATGTCCATACTACCTCTTGACTTAAAGTTGACTTCAAGTTGTACGCTACCACCAAGATCAAATGAAGACAAACGGGAAGGGACTATGGATTACCTTGCAAGCATATTAATTATCGGGCTGGGAGCTACAGCAGTAATGGATTTGTGGGGATTCATCCGCAAACAGGTGCTGGGCATTGCAGCCCCAGACTACAGGCTAGTGGGCCGCTGGATTGGGTATATGGCGCACGGGCGTTTTCGTCACGAGTCCATCACGGCTTCGCCCCCTGTCACGCGAGAAGGGCAGATCGGATGGATTGCACATTATCTGATCGGAATTGGATTTGCTGCCGTGCTGATAGGAACGTGGGGGCTCGCATGGGCTAAACAACCAACGCTTGGTCCCGCATTCGCCGTAGGTATTGGCACCGTTGCTGCTCCCTTCTTGCTAATGCAGCCAGGCATGGGAGCGGGCATTGCTGCCTCTCGCACCCCACGCCCCAACGCTGCCCGAATTCAGAGCCTCATCACGCACGGGATGTTCGGCCTTGGCCTTTATATAGCCGGCTGGCTGACAAAACTCATGTACTGGGCATGAACGCGATCTACATCAGATGAGTTCATTTCAATTGCAAACATACTAGGAGAATCCATGCATATTCCTGCTCGTTTCGCACCTATCATTTTCAGCGCCTTACTCTCGGCCATTATGGTCTGCATTGTTTCAGCTTTCGTGCTTGTTACGTCGCAAGGAGTACACCCCGGGATACTCGAGCAATGGTTGAAAAGCTGTTTAACGACCTGGCCGATTGCTTTTCCGACGGTGGCTCTAGTGGCGCCTTGGGTGCGGCGAATCGTCGAACGTATAACCGTTTAGTCTTGGGCTAACCACTCAATCGAGGTCAGGACCGCAGCTTCGGGAATTCAGGACATCATACAAATGCATGAATTCGGTATCAATGAAGACGGATATCTGTGCAGTGTCTGAGCTCATGGCAGAAAAATTTCTGTCCTACGTTAGAGCGGGGATAATGCTGATAGTGGCTTGACGTGCACGTTTAGCAGCGGATGTGCTGTTATGTTCCTGCATTTGCAGTCAAGCCTAAGACCTAACGTTGCTAACAAATTTCTTTGCATTATGCGAACCTTCTTAGAGCTCATTACACAATACGGCTTGCTTGTCATTTTTGCCAACGTGCTATTCGAGCAAGGCGGCTTGCCATTCCCGGCATATCCTATGCTGCTTGTGACCGGAGCACTCGTCAGTCAAGGCCATTTCTCAGCAGTTAGCCTAGTAGTCATTGCAACTCTAGCGGCGCTAATAGCTGACACCTGCTGGTACTTCGCGGGCCGACATTATGGTCGACGTATCATGGGAAAACTATGCCGCATTTCACTATCACCTGACTCGTGTATTAAGCAGACAGAAGCGCTCTACTTACGCATCGGGCCTTCTTCACTGCTGTTCTGTAAGTTCGTGCCTGGTTTCGCCTCGATTTCGAGTGCCCTCGCCGGCTCAACCGGCACACCTCTTCTCCAATTTCTCATCTTGGACGGACTAGGGGCCGCGCTATGGGCCGGGTCTGCCGTTGCTTTGGGCATGCTATTCAGCAATGCCATAGATCAATTGCTCGAAACGCTTGCCGCTATGGGCAAGTGGGGCGGTTTGCTGATCCTGACGGGACTCGTGGCGTTTATCGCAAGCAAGTGGTGGGAGCGTCATAGATTCCTGCGGGAGCTGCGCATGTCTCGTATCAGTGTAGAGGAGCTTAAACAATTGCAGGAGAGTGGCCAATCGCCTGTAATCATCGATACGCGAGCGCCCCATCTGATTGAAAGCGGTTGGATTCCTGGAGCGCGCTTCGTTTCCTTAGACAAGGTGGACGAACTCGAGGAGATAAGCCCGGAAACACCGGTAATACTCTATTGCTCTTGCCCGAATGAAGTTACCGCCGCACAAGTCGCTCAGGCATTGATCAAGCGTGGTTACACGAACGTTAGACCTTTGCACGGTGGAATCGATGCTTGGATTGAAGCTGGATTCAAGGTAGACACATGAAGTGTCTAATAAAGTCTTGAGCGTGAAAAAGCTGCGAACTGCTCCATCCACTACCGATAACTTGCTCATCAATATACCTCTAGTAATCGTAGAGGCTATGCTCATGACGATTGTGGTTTTTCCTGTGCCTGCCCATTCAGCAAATAACACAAATTCAAGCTAATACTAGGTTTTATGCGAGTTATGTGGACTTTGTTGTTGTTAGACTGCTTTGGAGTGTGGAGGCAAGGAGGATCGAACTCCCGACCTTCGCATTGCAATTCTTACGCTACCTTAGCTTACTCAGTATTTCGGGTTACGGTCAAAGTTACCGTCACACCTTCATGGCTTGTCACCGAGGTTTGATGATTTCTTAAACTAAATGCGCTCATTACAGATGAAGGGCCTTGCAGGGCAAGGCCCTTTGGTCAACAAAGGTATTACTTTATTTCAGTAATCTTCTTAAGGTTGCTCAACCCACCTTTATAGACATTTGTTATTGCGGTTAGAGCATCATCACTGGCTTTTTGGGTTGAATCTTTGCCATCAAATTTACCGCTCCAAGTAACCTTGGATGAAGTGGCATTCAGAGGTTTAACGATAATCGTTGAATGATAGTCAGTAACTGGCAACACACCTTCAATTATCCTATAGCTATAGGATTGCTGTTTAGAGCTGTAAGCTTCCAGCTCCTCTTTAATTGTTCCATTATCTTGAAGAGTCAGTAAACGAACTGCCCCCTTCTCATTATTCTTACCTGCAACTATCTCAGTTGTTTTGACTGCTGGATGCCAAGCACCCAGATCACCAAAATTGTTTATTTTCGACCATACCGCATCTGCGGGAGCATTAATCTCAATAGCTTCATCAACCTTCAATTTTCCTTCTGCATGAACTGCATACGGCACCATAGCGACTGCAAAAGCAAAGGGAACAAGTAAAGCTTTCATTTTCTTCTCCTAAAAAACGTACTAGTTAGTACGCATGAAAAATCATACTAACTAGTACGTACGATTTTTGCAATCAACTTTTCTTTGTGGGGGAATTTGTAGTTGAAGGCAATCGAATAAAACAAAACCCGCTTCGGCGGGTTATGCATTATTAGGGGTGAGGTGTCAGGCGATTTTGCATGACATCAGAAATGACATCAGCTCTAGATGCCACCAGATGGATGGCATCGCTAGAACCCGCATGAATGGTGGACCGGATGAGGATCGAACTCACGACCTTCGCATTGCGAACGCGACGCTCTCCCAGCTGAGCTACCGGCCCATAGAGGTGACGCCTGAATTATACTGCAAACCATTGCGTATAAAACCAACAGGATAGCCTGAAAAAATGAAGAGTCTCATGGGGAAGATTGGCTGGTTGACCGTGGCGTTGCTCGGGGCGTCGGCGGTGGGAGGGATTGCCCTTAACCGCGGCGAGAGCATCAATGCCATCTGGTTCATTACGGCGGCGGCGTGCGTTTTTGCAATTGCCTACCGTTTTTATGCGGCGTGGATTGCGGCGAAAGTGCTGGTACTGGATGAAACGCGTGCGACGCCTGCGGAGCGCTTCGATAACGGGCGCGATTTCGTGCCGACCAATAAATGGATCGTTTTCGGACATCATTTTGCGGCGATTGCCGGGCCGGGGCCGCTGATCGGGCCGACGCTGGCGGCGCAGTTCGGTTATCTGCCCGGCACCTTGTGGATACTGGTCGGTGCAGTGCTAGGCGGTTGTGTTCAGGACATGGTGACGCTGTTTTTTTCCATGCGACGAGACGGGCGCAGTCTGGGGCAGATGGCGCGGGACGAGCTGGGGCCGGTGGGCGGATTTGCGGCGCTGATCGGCACATTTGCCATCATGATCATCCTGATCGCGGTGCTGGGCCTGGTGGTGGTGAATGCGATGAAACACAGCCCGTGGGCGACTTCCACGGTGGCGGCGACGATTCCCATTGCAATGATTGTCGGCCTGTACATGCGCAATATTCGCCCCGGGCGAGTGCTGGAAGGCTCGCTGCTTGGGGTTATCCTGTTGCTGTTGGCGGTGGTCAGCGGCGGTTGGGTGGATCACAACGCCACGCTGCGCGCGTTGTTCGATCATGAAGGCCTCCCGCTTGCCTGGGGCGTGATTGCCTACGGCTTCGCGGCGGCGATTTTACCGGTATGGCTGCTGCTGGCGCCGCGCGATTACCTTTCCACGTTCATGAAATTGGGTACGGTGATTTTGCTCGCCATCGCCATCGCCATTCTCCAGCCCGAGATCAAAATGCCGGCGCTGACGCAGTTTATCGACGGCACCGGGCCGATTTTCGGCGGCACGCTATTCCCGTTTGTGTTCATCACCATCGCCTGCGGTGCAATTTCCGGCTTCCATGCGTTGATCGCTTCCGGCACGACGCCCAAACTGCTCGCCAACGAGCGCGACATTCGCATGATCGGCTACGGCGGCATGGCGCTGGAATCCTTTGTCGCCATCATGGCGCTGATTGCGGCCACGGTGCTGGAGCCCGGCGTTTACTTCGCCATCAACAGCCCCGCTGGCATTGTCGGCAAGGAGGCCGCCGCGGCGGTGGCGACGATATCTTCGTGGGGTTTTCCGGTGTCGGTAGAGCAGATGAACGCGCTGGCGCGTCAGATGGGCGAAACCACGCTGTTCGCACGCACCGGCGGTGCGCCGTCGCTGGCGGTGGGCATGGCGAGTATTTTTGGCAATGCGTTCGGCAACGGCATGCTGGCTTTGTGGTATCACTTTGCGATCATGTTCGAGGCGGTGTTCATTCTGACCACGCTGGATGCCGGTACGCGCGTCGGTCGCTTCATGCTGCAGGATATGCTGGGTAATTTCTGGCCGAAGCTGGGGCAAAC
This sequence comes from Methylobacillus sp. MM3, assembly GCF_001645185.1. GTDB lineage: Bacteria > Pseudomonadota > Gammaproteobacteria > Burkholderiales > Methylophilaceae > MM2. Next base: position 116,027 of record NZ_LXTQ01000050.1, on the reverse strand, counting down.
CTCGTGGATGCCTTCGGTGATCCTGACCAGCGGTATCGTGGTCGGCGCCTGGGGGTATTTCCTGTATATCGGCGTGATCGACCCCAATGGCGGCGTCAATCTGCTGTGGCCGTTGTTCGGCATTGCCAACCAGATGTTGGCTGCGATTGCGTTGTGCGTCGGCACCGGCATCCTGATTAAATCCGGCAAGCTGAAACATGCATGGATTACCGGCGTGCCGTTGGCCTGGCTGGTGCTGGTGACGACTGCGGCGGCATGGGAAAAGATATTCAGCAGCGATATTCGCGTCGGCTTCCTCGCGGCCGCCAACAACATGGCAGCCAAACTGGCAGCCGGCGTGTTGCCGCCGGAAAAAGCCGCCGTCGCGCCGCAATTGATCTTCAATCAGCATCTGGACGCCTGGCTGACGATGTTTTTCATCGTCGTGCTGTGGGTGATCGTATTCGACATGCTGCGTGTGAGTGCGCGCCATATCGCCGGAAAACCAGTGCGGCCGCTGACTGAGTCGCCGCACATTCCGAGCCGCCTGGTCGAGGATTACGTGCGCGATTAATCAATATACGGCGGCGCAGTCCTGCAAAACAACATCAAGAAAATATTCAACAACAATAAGGGGGCATCATGGATCAGGAGCTACGGCGCGAGCCGTTTGTTTTCACCGGACGTGGCGGCGAGTATTTTCGTATCTGGATCGTCAATCTCTGCCTGAGTCTGCTGACGTTGGGCATCTATTCCGCCTGGGCCAAGGTGCGGCGCATGCAGTATTTTTATCGCCACACATCGGTTGTCGGCGCGAATTTCGACTACCACGGCGACCCGGTCGCCATCCTCAAAGGCCGCATCATCGCGGTCGGGCTGTTCGCGATTTACTCCGTGGCGGGGCAGTTCAGCATTATCGCGGGGCTGGTCGCTTTTGCGCTGATCCTGGCTGTGATGCCCTGGCTGCTGGTGCGCTCCTTCCGCTTCCGTTTGCATAACACCAGCTATCGCGGTTTGCGTTTTTCCTTTCACGGAAAAACGGGCGAAGGCTATGTCAATTTCCTGCTGCTGCCGCTGGTGTCCTACATGAGTATCGGTTTGCTGTGGCCGCTGGCGCACCAGCAGATTCGCCGCTACCTGGGCAACAGCAGCCAGTACGGCAACGAGCGCTTCGGTTTTCATGCCGGGCCGGGGGCGTTTTACAAGCCTTACCTGATCGTATTCGGCAGCCTGATTGGCGTGATGGCGGCGGCGGGCGTCATCGCCGCCTTGCTGATTCGGGGAATGAGTCTTCCCGGCGAATCGGCCGTGGCTGTAGCGATGGGACTGGTGCTGCTGGCGTATCTCGCTGCGCTGTTGCTGATTTCCCCCTATCTCGCCGCGCGTCTGCAAAACATTATCTGGAACAACACCACGCTCGGCCCGCTGGGTTTTGAAAGCCATGTCCGTGCGCGCGGCATGTTTGGCATCATGGCCAGCAACTTCGTGTTGATCATACTTACGCTAGGGCTGTTCAAGCCATTCGCCGATATCCGCCTGGCGCGCTATCGCCTGGAGAACATGGCCTTGCAGGTCAACGCCGATCTGGACGAGTTCGTCACCGGCGTGCAGGTCAACGCGACCGCTACCGGCGAGGAAATGGCTGAAATGTTCGATATCGATATCGCGATCTGATGAGCGTTTCCGGATTCTATTTCGATGGGCGCAGCGCGCGCCGGCACACGGTTACGCTGGAATTGCAGGGCGATGCGCTGCATGTCGCCGGCGATGCGGTCGAGCGCAGTGAAGCGCTGGCGGATATCAAGATTCCCGCGCCGCTCGGCGATACGCCGCGCCTGATCCTGTTTGCCGACGGTGCGCGTTGCGAGGTGGCGGATCGTAATGGGTTCGATGCGCTGCTGCAAACCTCCGGTCGCGCGCCCTCGCTGGTCGCACGGATGGAGGCACGCTGGACGTACGCCGTCGCCTCCCTGCTGGTGACGCTGGCCCTGATCGCCGCCGCTTATGTCTGGGGATTGCCGTATGCCGCCAGCAAGGCAGCGGAGCGGATACCGGAGAGCGTGCTGGTGGTGATGGACGGGCAGTTCCTGAAAACCTTCGATGGCCGTCTGTTGCAGCCCACCCAGTTAAGCTCCGCGCGTCAGCAGGCGCTGGTTAGCCGCTTGCGTACCATGCGCTGGCCGGACGGGGCGGCGAAGCCGGAGCGCATTCTGTTCCGCAGCGCGCCGCACATCGGCCCGAACGCGTTTGCATTGCCGGGCGGGACGGTGGTGGTGCTGGATGAACTGGTGGCGCTGTCGCAAAACGACGAGGAAATTCTCGCCGTGCTGGCGCACGAGATGGGGCACGTCACCGAGCGCCACGCACTGCGCCAGATGCTGCAAGCCTCAGTGGTCGGCCTGGCGATGGCTTGGTACGTCGGCGATATCAGCACGGTACTCGCGGCGGCCCCCAGCGCGCTGCTGGAAACCCGCTATTCGCGCGATTTCGAGCGGCGCGCCGATGATTTTGCAGCACGCACGCTGGCGCTGAACGGTATCCCGGCTTCACGCCTCGGCGAGATGCTGGCTAAATTGGAAGAAGCTTACGCTGTTAAAACGCACACTGAAAAAGAGGATGGGCAAGCCGGCTGGATGGATTACCTCTCCACGCACCCGGCCACGGAAGAACGCATCCGGACATTGAAAAAACAACCGTGATGGAGCAAGGCATTATGCAGCGACAGGGCGTGCCGGCATTGCTCGCGCAATTGCTCGGCGTGGTCTCGGCGGGGTTGCTCGCATGGGTCGTGCCGCAACTTTCCCGCGATGTCTGGTTGCTGGCTATCGCGCAGGGCATCGCCGCCGCGCTGGCGTCTCGTGCATTAAGCCAGCCTGCATGGTGGTGGCCCATGCATCTGCTGTTTCTTCCTGCCGTGCTGGTGGCATCGACGCTGCACTTGCCGAGCGAGCTTTATCTCGCGGTATTCATCCTGTTGATGCTGGTGTTCTGGGGCACGGTCAAAGGCGACGTGCCGTTGTTTCTTTCTTCCCCGGCGGTGGTCGAGGCGGTGGCGGAGATTGTCGACGATGAACGCGCGAGGCGTTTTGCCGATCTTGGCGCTGGGGTGGGCTCGGTTGCCGTTCCGCTGGCAAAACACTTTCCGTTGCTGGCTGTCGAAGCCTGGGAGAGTGCGCCATTGCCGTGGGCGGTAACGGCGTTCCGCAGCCGCAGCCTGCCCAACCTTGCCGTGCATAGACGGAGTTTCTGGGAGTGCAACCTGGCGGGACACGATGTGGTTTTTGCGTTTCTCTCGCCGGCCCCCATGCCTGAGTTGGCTGAGAAAGTCCGCCGTGAAATGCGTGTGGGCACGCTCTTCGTTTCTTCATCCTTTGCGGTACCCGGCTGGGCGCCGGAAACGGAGCTGGAAATCGAGGACAGACGCGAAACCGTGCTCTACTGTTATCGAATAAAGGAGAACATGACGTGATCGGAAACATGCTGCGACGATGCTGGCGGGCCGTGCGGCGCCTGTCGGGCGACGACGCCTATGAGCGTTACCTGGCACACCATGCCGAGCATCACCCGGATGCGCCGCCTTTGTCGCGCGAAGACTTTTTCAAGCAGTGGCAGGACACCAAATGGAAAGGCGTGAAGCGCTGCTGCTGATTCAGTCCTGAAGCGGAGTCTTCGTCACTCCGGGATTCCGGGGCGAATCCCGGAAACCACCGTTACGCGATTTCCGGGATGCCCCGCCCTAGCATGCAGCCCGGATCATCTTGATGTCGGTCAGCCCTTGCAGCACCTTTTCGATGCCGTCCTGTTTCAGTGTGCGCATGCCGTTCTCGAACGCGGCTGCCTGGATTTCGGTCACGGAGGCGCGTGTCTGGATCAGGTGCTTGACCTTCGGGCTATTCACCAGCAGTTCATGTACGCCGATGCGGCCGCGATAGCCGCTCTTATCACAGTCTTTGCAGCCGGCCGCCGAATACAGCGTGAATGTTCCCTTGCCGCCGGTGAAGCGGCGTTTCCAGTCATCGAGCAGTACCTGTCTGGCTGGCGCCGGATAGCCGACGTTCTCGAAGCTCTCGCAATACTCCTGCATCAGCGATTCGATTTCCTCTTCCGTGGCGGCATGCGGTTTCTTGCAGGCCGGGCACAGGGAGCGAGCGAGGCGCTGGCCTAGCACTCCCAGCAGCGCATCGGAGAAATTGAACGGATCCAGTCCGAGATCAAGCAGGCGGACGACGGACTCCGCAGCACTGTTGGTGTGCAGCGTGGAAAGCACCAGGTGGCCGGTCAGCGAGGCCTCAACCCCGATTTGCGAGGTTTCCTGATCGCGCATTTCGCCGACCATGATCACGTCCGGGTCGGCGCGCAGGAAGGCGCGCAGCGCAGCGGCGAAGGTCCAGCCGATCTTGGCGTGGGTCTGCACCTGGCGCAAGCCGTCCTGGGTGATTTCCACCGGGTCTTCCGCCGTCCAGATCTTGCGTTCCGGCGTGTTGATGTGGCTCATCACCGAGTGCAGCGTGGTGGTTTTGCCCGAGCCTGTCGGGCCGCAGACCAGCAGCATGCCGTGCGGGCGCTGCGCGATGGCTTTGATCTGCGCCAGGTTGTATTCGCTGAGCAGGATTTTATCGAGCGGAATCGGTTTGCCGGCGTTCAATATCCGCAGCACCACGTCTTCCAGCCCATTGGTGGTGGGGATGGTCGCCACCCGCAACTCGATGCGTGCCGGGCCGAATTGCGAGAAGTCGATCTTGCCGTCCTGCGCGCGGCGCTTCTCGGAAATATCCAGATTGGCCATGATCTTGATGCGCGAGACGATGGCGTTACGAAAATTTGCCGGCAAATCGAAGTAATGCACCATGTTGCCGTCCTTGCGGAAGCGGATCACGCTGTGCTTCTTGCCGGGATAGGTTTCGATGTGGATGTCGGACGCCCCTTGCTGATGCGCATCGAGGATGGTTTTGTTCAGCATCCGTGTCAGGATGGTGTCGTTTTCGGAAAGCTCGCTGCTTTCCATCTGATCTTCCCCACTGTCCAGCGCCACTGCCAGTTCGGAGGCCAGATCGTCGAAGTGCGCAGTGCCATAAAAGCTGCGGATCGCGGTCTGGATTTCCTCGGCCGAAGCCATCACCGGCTCGGCAGTCTTCTTTGAATGGAAGCGCACTTCATTCAGCGCTTCGTTCAGCAGCGGGTTTTCCATCGCGATGAAAATACGTTGATCCACCACGCACAAGGGCATGAGCGTGTATTTGGAAGCCACCTTTTCCGGCACCATCTTGACGACGTTGGGGTCAATATTGAATTGCGCTAGCTTGATGTACGGAATGCCCATCTTGCGCGCGAGCAGTTGATTGACCGTGGAGCGGTCGACGATGCCCATGTCGATGAGGATTTCGCCCAGCGCGCGCTTGCGGTTGTGCTTCTGCTGTTCCAGCGCCTGCTGGATTTGCGACTCATCGACGATGCCGGCCTTCAGCAAAGCCTCGCCCAGCTTGAGCGACGGCTGATGGCGCAACTGCTGGAGCACGTTGTCCAGCTGTTCGCCGGAGATAACTTCTTCGCTCTTCAGGTATTCGCCCAGCGGCCGGTCGCGGAGTTGTTTCTGTTGATTCAGTCCCTCGACCACGTCTTCCTCGGAGACGGCGTTGGCTCCCACCAGCATTTTGCCCAATGGTTCGCCGGTCGAGTAATGCCGGATGACTTCGCTTGGAATAAAACGGCGCAGGTAGCGGCCTTCGTCCTGCTTCAGGTAAAGATAAATGCCTCGCCCCGTTTCCAGCATGCCGAAGGTTTTGCCGTTCATCGTTTCGCCGTCGGTAAACTCGATATCGATGTCGCGCAATTCCGGCGCGGAGAATATGCCGTTGGCTTCGTTGACCACGGTGGCGCCGCTTTTCAATGCGACCGGCTGCGTCAGTTCCAGCCATTTGATATTACCGAGGCTGATACCGACCGAACTCATGCCCTTGTTGGCATTGTGTATCTCCAGCATACCGATATCGATATTCATGCTGCCTAGCAGGCCCTGCACAGACTTGCCGTCGCGTAGCTGGGTGAAACAAAGCGGTTCGGGGAGTTCGGATTCCAGGACGGCATAGGGCGGCAAAGGCCAGTCGAGTGAAGACGAAGACGTATTCATGGGCGAGGTTCCCTGGGACATAACAGTTTTAATTCTTCATGCGAGTTGTGCTTGGGGGTTCTTAAGGCATTGCCAGTATATTGAATTTATAAGACTATTCATACCTGAACGTCCGTCGTTGGACGTGGCGCATATTGATATAACACGGAATATTTTGAGGTGAAGTGAAGTAATAGCAATAAACAATCATGAGGAGGGGATATGCCGGGCTTTTTTTCCAAGGAAAGAATCACCGCTGGTCATCGTTACAATCGCTGGTTGATACCGCCGGCGGCATTGGCCGTTCACTTGTGCATCGGCCAGGCTTATGCCTTCAGCGTATTCAATGAACCGATGACCCGTGTGCTCGGTATCTCGCAATCTGCTCCCGATGACTGGAAACTCACGACTCTTGGCTGGATATACAGTCTTGCCATTGTTTTTCTCGGCCTTTCTGCCGCCTTCGGCGGAAAATGGCTGGAAAAAGTCGGTCCGCGCCGCACCATGTTCACCGCCGCCTGCTGTTTTGGCGGCGGTTTCATTTTATCCGCCATCGGCGTGTACTTGCATCAGGTCTGGCTGCTTTATCTCGGCTACGGCGTCATCGGCGGCTGCGGGCTGGGGCTGGGCTATGTCTCGCCGGTATCGACGCTGATCAAATGGTTTCCTGACAGGCGCGGCATGGCGACCGGGTTGGCGATCATGGGCTTCGGCGGCGGCGCGATGATAGGCGCGCCGCTGGGCGTGATGCTGATGAAGCACTTCGAATCCGAAACCAGCGTCGGCGTCATGGAAGCTTTTGTAGTGATGGGCGTGCTGTATTTCATCTCCATGGTGATCGGTTCTCTCGCGATCCGTATTCCGCCACCCGATTGGAAACCGGAAGGCTGGACGCCGCCGGTCGAATCGAAAAAAATGGTCACCAAGCGTCACGTGCATATCGACCAGGCGCTCAAGACACCGCAGTTCTACCTGCTATGGGCGATTTTGTGCCTCAACGTGACGGCCGGTATCGGCATCCTCGGCCAGGCGTCGGTGATGATCCAGGAAATGTTCAAGGGCGCGATCACGCCGGAGGCGGCGGCAGGTTTTGTCGGGTTGCTGTCGCTGTTCAACATGGGCGGCCGATTCGTCTGGTCGTCCGCCTCGGATTACCTCGGGCGGCAGAACACCTATTTCCTGTTTTTCGCGCTCGGCACTTTCTTGTATTCGATGCTGCCCACTTTCAGTGGCGAAGGCAACATCGTGCTATTCATCGCTGCATCCGCGGTGATCCTGAGCATGTACGGGGGTGGTTTTGCGACAATTCCCGCCTACCTTGCCGACATCTTCGGTACCAAATACGTCGGCGGAATCCATGGGCGGCTGCTTACGGCATGGGCGACAGCCGGCGTGCTGGGGCCGGTGCTGGTCAATTACATCCGCGAATACCAGATCGATCACGGCGTCGCCAAAGCCGATGCCTACACCACGACGCTCTACATCATGGCCGGGTTGCTGATGGTGGGATTCATTTGCAATCTAATGATGAAAGAAGTGCATGAGCAGCATTACATGAAACACGATGAAGTCGAAAACGGAGAAACAGCATGACCGCCAGCGAAAATCAAGGAAAGGAAAATCACGCAGTGCTGCTGGTGCTGTTCTGGGCCTATGTGCTTATCCCGCTGGGATGGGGGGTGTACCAGACCTTCAAGAAGGCGTTGGCATTATTTGCGTGAGCCGGTGACAAACTCTGCAATTTTTTTCAGGAGGGGTGCCAGGTCTGTCGGGTCCAGGCCGTGACAGAACTCCCCGCCGGGGGAGAGCTTGGCGTTCGGGCCGAGTTCGCATTTGCCCAGGCAGTGAAATGTCCTGACATCCATTTCCAGGCGGTTTTCGGCGAGAGCCGTTTTCAGCGCATCCGCGATCTCCAATCCGCCCCGCATGCCGCATGAGAGCGTGTCGGGGTTGGCGCGCTGATTGATACAAACAGTGATGTGTTTGGCGGGTTTCATTGCGATGAGCGGCTTGGCACGTATTGGACGCTATGGTCAGGCGCCGATGGCTCGATCGGCGGATTCGTGTTCTACAGCCTGAATCAATGTTTTTTTGATCTGTTCCAGGCAATTGGCAAAAGAGTCTAGCGCGGTATTGCTTAGAGTGAAATAGACAATGCGCAAGTCATTCTGCGAGGGGTGTTTTTGAACGGTGCCTTCCTTGATCATCCGATTCAGGTGGCGCCGCATGGTGGCCGGCGGAACGATGTTGAGCAGGGCCAACTGCTTCATTGTCAATGGGGTGCCCTTTTGCTGGTAATACCCGATTTCAACCGCAATATCGAATTCCTTGCAAGTTTTGACGCCCGGGATACAAGACACGTAAGAACGAAGTTTTTTTAGTTTCTGGAAAGTCTTCATGGCCCTAAGTTAGCTAAAACTCCCCCTTGCCCACAAGATTTATTCGGCACCAAAGTGATCATGACCAGTCCGCGGCCGGGTTCAGAACAAGCCTTTCTTGCAAACTATGATGTTCCCGATCTCTCCCTTGTACAACCGCTAACAGCGGCTTTTTGGCTCAATCTCACAAATTTTCTATGGGCATTGATTTTGCTGGGTTTTTATGGGTCTGACGCATATGAGTTGTGCTAAAATATTGGGCCTATGAACTCAACATCTTTTCTGCGCCGCTGGTCTCAGCGCAAGCTCGAAGGCGCTGTCCCGTCAGCCCCGGCGACGGGCGTCAAGCAGGCCGCCGTGCCTTTGCCTGCGCCGGAAACGCTGGATTTCGATGCGGATTTCAGCATGTTCATGCAGGAAGGCGTCGATGGCGAGGTCCGGCGCAATGCCCTGCGCAAGCTGTTCATGACCGATCATTACCGCGTGATGGACGGGCTCGATGTTTATGTTGACGATTACTCCCGGCCGACCTTGCTGCCGTCCGATCTGTTGCAAACGCTGGATCACGCGCAAACCCTGCTGAAAAAAACGGAAGAATCCATACCCGGCGCAGCGGTTGATGCCGCCCCCGATCACCCGGAATCCGTATGACGCACCCACTCCAATCAGCGCTGGCGGTTTCCGCCGGTTACCCGGCGCCTGCGCCTGTCCCCGCGGTGGAATACCATTCGCAGGGAAGGTTGCTGATCATTGGCGAGGCGGCGCGCGCCGCCGGGGTCGCCACTTCGCTGGCGGCCGATTTGCCGGTGACCGTGCTGAGCAATGACGGCCATTCGCAAGCCCTGGGATTCGCGCTGATCCAGGGCGAGGTGGTCGGCATGGCCGGTTGGCTCGGCGAATTCGCGGTAACCTGGAAAGCCGCGCAAACCGAAATTATCCAGTCCGGCGAGTTCGATATGGTGCTGAACCTGACGGAGCATGCCTACTTCGCGATGCACCAGCCGCCGCAAGGCTATTTCGCCCCTCCGGATGCTGCTGCCCTTGAACAGGCGCTTGCGGAAATCCGCGACGGCATCGGCGAATTCGAAAAACCCAAGTTCTTCCTCTACAACGAAAAAATCTGCGCGCATAGCCGCTCGCGCCTGCAAGGCTGCGACCGCTGCATCGAGGTGTGCTCCACCGAAGCGATCCGCGCCGACGGCGACCGAATTCGCGTCGAGCCGCACCTGTGCATGGGCTGCGGCGCTTGTGCCATGGTGTGCCCGTCGGGCGCGATGCAATATAACTTCCCGTCGGTTTCGTATTGGGGTGGCAAGCTCAAGGCGATGCTGGAGGCCTACCGCGCTGCGGGCGGCGAAGATGCCTGCCTGCTGCTGCACGATCCTGATGAGGGCGCGGCACGGGTGCAGTCTTCTGCGTTGCCGGCCAATGTGATTCCTTGCGAAGTGTTCCATATCGCCTCGCTCGGCCTTGACCGCTTGCTCGGCGCGATTGCGCTAGGCGCCAACCGTATTTTCATATTGGCGACCGGCAGGGAAGCGCCGCAATACGCAATCGTCCTGCGCGAGCAGATGGCGCTGGGCGAAGAAATCCTGGGCGGGCTCGGTTACGGTGGCGGGCACTTTCATCTGCTGGATGCGGATGGACTGGACGCGCTTACGGGAGTTCCGGCGGCTGTCGTGCCCCATGAAGCGGCATCTTTCCGCCTGTTCGATGAAAAGCGCACCACCCTGGACTTCTGCATTGAGCACTTCGTGCGCCATGCGCCCTCGACGGTTCCAGATGTAATCGCACTTTCCGGCGACGCGCCTTACGGCACGATAGAGGTCGACGGAGGCTCCTGCACGCTCTGCCTGTCATGCGTCAGCGCCTGCCCCGCAGCCGCATTGCAGGACGGTGCCGGGGCTCCCATGCTGAAATTCATCGAACGCAATTGCGTCCAGTGCGGCTTGTGCGAAAATGCGTGCCCCGAAAATGCCATCACCCTGCATGCGCGGCTGTTGCTGACGCCTGACGTCAGGCAGGCGCGAACCTTGCATCAGGACACGCCGTTTTACTGCGTGAGTTGCGGCAAGCCGTTCGCGACGACGCACATGATAGGCAGCATGCTGCACAAGCTGTCCGGACATAGCATGTTTGCCACGCCGGAAGCGAAGCGCCGCCTGCAAATGTGCGGCGATTGTCGCGTGGTGGACATGATGGGCAAGCAGTTGTCGGGAGAAGGGCGATGATCGCGGCTACGGAAGAGCGCACGGCAACGGAAGAGGACGCCGCACGGGCCAACCTCTACGGATTGCTGGCTCGCCTGCTTTATGCCGCGCCTGACGCGGAGTTGTTGCAGGCGATTGCCGGCGCGGACGAAATCGCAGCACCCGAATCCGCATTGGCGGCTTCCTGGCATGGGCTGCAGGCGGCATCCGAAGTCATGGATGCCGAGGCGGCTGGAGAGGAATACGAGCGACTGTTCATTGGCCTGGGGCAGGGCGAGGTCATGCCTTATCTGTCCTGGTATCTGACGGGCTTCCTCATGGAAGAGCCGCTGGCGAAACTGCGCGATGATCTTGCGGAATTAGGCCTGGCGCGGGCTGTCGAAGTAAGTGAGCCGGAAGACCATATTGCCGCCTTGTGCGAAGTGATGCGCTGGCTGGCGGCGGGCGACATGGAAACCGCACCGGCCGCCTTGGCACGGCAGCGCGAATTCTTCGCCCGCCACCTGCAGCCGTGGTATGTGCGATTTGCGGATACGCTCGACGCCGCGCCGAGCGCGAATTATTACCGGACGGTGGCCCGGTTGTTGAAGGATTTTCTCGATATCGAAGCGCAAGCCTTCGATATCGGGGGTTGAATTGAAGTTCGGGGTGATAAAGATGGAGCAAACCAGTAACAAACGCAGGAATTTCATGGTGGCCTTCGGGCTGGGTGCGCTGGGTTCGGTATCTGCCGTATTGATGGGCAAGCGTCCGGTCGTTGCGACCAAGACCGAGGCGACTGCCGCGGAGCCGCAGGCCGTCAAGGGCTACCATGCTTCCGAACACGTTAAACGTTATTACCGCACGACCCGCGTCTAGGCGAAAGAACACGTATGCTGCTTAAAAAGAAATCTTCCGTCGCGGCCGGACCCGCGCCCCAGGCCGAAAGCGGAACCTCCGCCTGGCTGGGCAACACCATGGACCGACGCACCTTTCTCAAGCGTTCCGGTTTGACGGCGGGCGCGGGTGTCGCGCTGTCGCAGCTTCCGTTCAACATGATAGGCAAGGCTTCGGCCAATCCGGCCAGCCCCGGCGGCAAAATCGAGATCAAGCGCACGGTGTGTACGCATTGCTCGGTCGGCTGCTCGGTGAACGCGGTGGTGCAAAACGGCATATGGATACGCCAGGAGCCGGCCTTCGATTCGCCGATCAACCTCGGCGCGCACTGCGCCAAGGGCGCCTCGGTACGTGAGCACGGCCACGGCGACCGCCGCCTGAAATATCCGATGAAGATGGTGGATGGCAAGTACCAGCGCATCAGCTGGGAGCAGGCGCTGGACGAAATTTCAGCCAAATTGCTCAAGCTGCGCGAAGAGTCCGGGCCGGATTCGGTGTACTGGATAGGTTCCTCCAAGCACAGCAACGAGCAGTCCTACCTGATGCGCAAATTCGTCTCGTTCTGGGGCAGCAACAACGTCGACCACCAGGCGCGCATCTGCCACTCGACCACGGTCTCGGGCGTTGCCAATACCTGGGGTTACGGCGCGATGACCAACTCCTACAACGACATCCACAACAGCAAGGTGATGCTGTTCGTCGGCTCCAATGCCGCCGAAGCGCACCCGGTGGCGATGATGCACGTGCTGCACGCGAAGGAGAAGGGCGCGAAGATGATCGTCGTCGATCCGCGCTTCACTCGCACCGCCGCACATGCGCACCAGTTTGTGCGCCTGCGCCCCGGTACCGATATTCCCTTCGTTTGGGGCGTGCTGTGGCACATCTTCCAGAACGGCTGGGAAGACAAGCAATTCATCAACGACCGCGTCTACGGCATGGACGAAATCCGCAAGGAAGTCGCCAACTGGACGCCGGACAAGGTGGAAGATGTTACCGGCATCCCCGAAGCCGAGATCTACCAGGTCGCGCGTACGCTGCATGAAAACCGCCCCGGCACGGTGATCTGGTGCATGGGCATCACCCAGCACACGGTCGGCAATGCCAACACCCGCGCGCTGTGCATCCTGGAGCTTGCTTTGGGTAACGTCGGCGTGTCCGGCGGCGGCACCAACATTTTCCGCGGCCACGACAACGTGCAGGGCGCGACCGACGTCGGCCCCAACCCGGAATCGCTGCCCGGCTATTACGGCCTCAACGAGGGGGCGTGGAAGCACTGGTGCACGGTGTGGGGCGTGGATTATGAGTGGGTGAAGAGCCGCTACGTTTCCAAGGATCTGATGGAAAAGCCTGGCATCACTGTCTCTCGCTGGATCGACGGCGTGCTCGAAAAGAACGAGCACATCGATCAGGGCCCGAACCTGCGCGCGGCGATCTACTGGGGCATGGCCGCCAACAGCCAGACGCGCGGCGCCGAAATGAAAAAGGCGATGGAGAAGCTGGACCTGCTGGTGGTGATCGACCCCTATCCGGCGGCGGCCGCAGTGATGCACGACCGCAAGGACAACACCTACCTGCTGCCGGCGGCGACGCAATTCGAAACCTACGGCTCCTGCACCGCTTCCAACCGTTCACTGCAATGGCGCGAGAAGGTAATCGAGCCCTTGTTCGAATCGCGTCCCGACCATACGCTGATGTACGCCTTCGCCAAGAAATTCGGCTTTGAGAAAGAGCTGACGAAGAACATCAAGGTCAACAAGGACGCGCAGGGCTGGGACGAGCCGGACATCGAGGACATGCTGCGCGAAATCAATCGCGGCACCTGGACCATCGGCTATAGCGGCCAATCACCCGAGCGCCTCAAGCTGCACATGAAGTACGCACATACCTTTGACGTGTCCACCCTCAAGGCGACCGAAGGCCCGTGCGCCGGCGATTACTACGGTTTGCCGTGGCCGTGCTGGGGAACGCCGGAAATGAAGCACCCGGGCTCGCCCAACCTGTACGACGTGACGGTGCCGGTGGCCGAAGGCGGCATGGGTTTCCGCGCCAATTTCGGTGTGGAACGCGATGGCGTCAGCCTGCTGGCGGAAGACAGCGTGACGGTGAAAGGCTCCGAACTCGAGGGCGGCTATCCCGAATTCGACCACGTGCTGCTGAAAAAGCTGGGATGGTGGAGCGATCTCACCGAAGCGGAAAAACTGGCAGCCGAAGGCAAGAACTGGAAGACCGACCTCTCCGGCGGCATCATCCGCGTTGCCATCAAGCATGGCTGCGCGCCGTTCGGCAATGCCAAGGCGCGTGCCGTGGTGTGGAATTTTCCCGACCCGGTGCCGCTGCATCGCGAACCGCTCTACACCAAGCGCCGCGACCTGATCGACAAATACCCGACGCACAAGGACATGAAGAGTTTCTGGCGGCTGCCCACGCTGTACGAATCCGTGCAGCAGGCCAACAAGGACGCGGCCAGCGACTACCCCATCATTCTCACCAGCGGGCGCCTGGTGGAGTACGAAGGCGGCGGCGAGGAAACCCGTTCCAATCCGTGGCTCGCCGAATTGCAGCAGGAAATGTTCTGCGAGGTCAATCCCGCGGATGCCGTCAAGCAAGGCGTCGCCAACAACGATTTCATCTGGGTGGAAACGCCGGCCAAGGTGCGCATCAAGGTGCGCGCGCTGCTGACCGAGCGCGTGTCTCCTGGCTTGGCCTTCATGCCGTATCACTTTGGCGGATGGTGGGAAGGACACGACCTGATCGACAAGTATCCCGAAGGCGCGGCGCCCTATGTGCGCGGCGAAGCGGTCAATACCGCGACCACCTACGGCTACGATTCGGTGACGATGATGCAGGAAACAAAAGTGACGTTGTGTCGTTTTGAGAGGGCTTGAATCTTGAACCACGGAGAGCACAGAAGGTGCGGAGAAAAGCGTTTTTCCTCGGTGTTCTCCGTGGTTAAGGAAGTTAGAGGTTATCAATGGCAAGAATGAAATTTATCTGCGACGTCGAGCGCTGCATCGAATGCAACGCCTGCGTCACCGCCTGCAAGAACGAGCACGAGGTGCCTTGGGGGATCAATCGCCGTCGCGTGATCACGGTCAACGACGGCCAGATGGGCGAAAAATCAGTCTCAGTCGCCTGCATGCACTGCACCGACGCGCCCTGCATGGCAGTCTGTCCGGTCAACTGTTTCTACAAGACCGAAGACGGTGTCGTGCTGCACGACAAGGATATCTGCATCGGCTGCGGCTACTGCTCATACGCTTGCCCGTTCGATGCGCCGCAATTCCCGAATTCTGCGGGCAAGGCCCCGGGCGAAAGCGCGACCGACTTTTTTGTCGCGCGCGGCAAGATGGACAAATGCACCTACTGTGCCGGCGGCCCGGAAGAAAACGGCTCGGAAGCCGAGTTTGAGAAATACGGGCGCAACCGCCTGGCCGAAGGCAAACTGCCGCTGTGCGCCGAGATGTGCTCCACCAAGGCGTTGCTGGCCGGCGACGCGCCTGTCATCGTCGCGATCCATGAGCATCGCATCGAGCAGCGCGGCTACGGCGATACGCGCTGGGGCTGGGATATGGCCTATGGCCGCGCCGAGAACGAAGGGGCGGACAAGACATGAGGGCATTCCATGTAACGTTTCTGCTGGCTGCATTGCTCGCCGGTTGCGGTGAGTACAGGCAATCGGTGACTTATGAGGACGGCGGCTATCAGGGCAAGAAAGATACGCGCATGTGGGACAGCGAGCGCTTCATGCACGATCCGTCGGTCTGGAAGCAAATGGTCAACGAACGTACCCAGCACCAAAACGAATATGTGCGTACGGAACCACAGGAGTAAGCCCGCGATGTCTATGTTGCAGAATTTCTTGAGACTGATGCTGGCGGTGTGCATGATGACCATGGTCACGGTGGGTTATGCCGAAGAAGCCGTTCCGCCCGCGGACGGCATGAGCAGCGCCACGCCATTCGCGCAGGAAGAAGGCCGGACGGCCGGCGTCAAATCCGACACCCAGCGCCAGGCGGAATCCGGTGCTGCCGGCGTCACGCAGTCGCGCATCCGCGACGCGGGCGTGTTCCAGCAGACGCAAGGCCATGACTGGCGCGTGCTGCGCAATGGGCCAGTGACGTTCTATGGCGGCTGGCTGTTGATGGTGACACCGGCGCTCATGCTTGCCTTTTATCTGATATTTGGCCCGCTGAAAGTACACTCTGCGCCTGCCGGCCGGGAAATCCGCCGTTTTTCGCGCAAGGAGCAGGTGGTGCACTGGAGCGCTGCCGGATCCTTCGTGATCCTGGCGCTGACCGGAATCATCATTCTGTTCGGCAAGCACGTGCTGATTCCGGTGATCGGCCATGATGCATTCTCCTGGGTAGCGATCATCGGCAAGAACATCCACAACATTGTCGGGCCGTTCTTTGCCGTGGCGGTGCTCGCGATGTTCATCACCTTCGTGCGCGACAACCTTTTCAAGGCCATCGATCTGCAATGGCTGCTCAATGTGCACCTTGTTGTCACTGGCAAGAAACATGTGCCTTCCTACAAATACAACATCGGTGAAAAGGCCTGGTTCTGGGGTGGCGTGTCGTTTCTGGGCCTGATTGTCAGTGCCTCCGGCCTGGTGCTGGATTTTCCGACTTTCGAACAAACCCGCCAGACCATGCAGATTGCCAACACGGTGCACGGCATCGGCGCGCTGCTATTCATTGCTGCCGGCCTGGGCCATATCTACATGGGTACTCTGGGTGCGGAGGGTGCATTCAAGGCGATGAAGACCGGCATGGTCGACGAAACCTGGGCGAAGGAGCACCACGAACTCTGGTACGAAGAAATGAAAGACAAGGCATGAAGCGACTGAACGTATGGATGCTGTCGGCAGCGCTTCTCAGCCCGACGATGGTGCTGGCCAAATTGCCTGCGCCAACCATCGAAGAGGCGCAGCAAAAAGCTGCTGCCGCCGAGAAAAAAGCATTGGGTGACGAGGCCGCGAAAGCTGCTCTGGCCAAGGCGCAGGATCGTGTCGCCAGCCGTTACCGGGCAAAGAACCCGCATACACCTCACCCCGTTCCTGTCATTACCCAAGCGAAATAATTCATGACCGTATCGAATATCGCGCGCTGGGCAAGCGCACTTGGCGGATTGTTGGCCGTGACCGCCTCGTGGGCTCTGGAGCCGATGGCAACGCCGCTTGCCGCTCCGGTGACGGCCAATGTGCGCGTGGCATTCACGCCGGGCGACGATGCCGCCGGACAAATCATCGACGCCATCCGCCAGGCACGCAAGCAGGTACTGGTTCAGGCGTTTTCCTTTACCCATGACGGCATTGCGCGTGCGCTGATCGATGCCCACAAGCGCGGCATCGATGTGAAGCTGATCGCCGACACCGAGCAGACCGGAAAAATGAAGCGCGAACAAGTGACCGGAATGGCGCGTGCCGGTGTGCCGGTGTGGCTCGACGGCGAGCACCAGAGCGCGCATAACAAAGTGATGGTGATCGATGCCGGACAGCCGTCCGCACTGATTGTTACCGGCTCTTACAATTTTACCCGTGCAGCGCAACACAAAAACGCGGAAAATGTCGTCTTCATCGGCGGCAACGACGTCCTGGTTCGCTCTTACGTCGCGAACTGGCAGCGTCATTTCGCGCATTCGCGGCCACTTGTATTACATTAGGAAAATCATGAAAGAAATCGAACAAAACCTTGATGGAAGCGGTCTGCGCATCGGCATCGTGCTGTCGCGCTTCAACAGTGACGTGGGCGATGGCTTGCTCGGCGCGTGCAAGGCCGAACTGCGCAAGTTGGGTGTGGCGGACGATGCGGTAACGCTGGCGACCGTGCCGGGCGCACTGGAGACGCCTCTGGTGCTGCAGAAAATGGCCTTGAGCGGCAAGTTCGACGCATTGATCGCGCTGGGAGCGGTGATTCGCGGCGATACCTATCACTTCGAAGTCGTGTCCAATGAGTCGGCGCGCGGAATTTCCGAAGTGCAACTGGAAACCGGCGTACCCGTCGCCAACGCGATTCTCACCACGGACAACGACGACCAGGCGCTGGCACGCATGTCCGTCAAAGGGTCCGAGGCTGCGTCCGTGGCGATTGAAATGGTCAACCTGCTGAAATCGCTATGACAGAAAAATCCACACCCAAACCCGGCCAGAATCGCCGAAAGTCACGCGAACTGGCCCTCAAGGGTCTGTACAGCCTGTTCCTCGGCAGCGGCGAGCTCAAGGAAATCATCGAGAATCTTGAAGGGGACGAAGACTACCCGCGTGCGGATATCGAATACTTCAAAGGTCTGCTGAGCGGCGTCGCGGAATGCGCCGACGAACTCGATGCACGCATTGCTCCGCTGCTGGATCGCAGCATCGCCGAATTGAGCCCGATCGAGCATGCGATCCTGTGTATCGCCGCTTTCGAGTTGGTCCACGACCTCAGCATTCCTTATCGCGTTGCGATTAACGAAGGCGTGGAGCTGGCCAAACGTTTCGGCGGGACCGACGGCTATAAATACGTCAACGGCGTGCTCGACAAGCTGGCTGCCGAAGCCCGCCCGGACGAGTGCGGACGCGAAAACGGCCGCAGAAGCCGCAAATAAACGAGCCGCAGCTTCCCATATGTATCGATTTTCCAATCCGGTGTAAGATTTGACGGGTTCGCGGGTCTTCCTGCCCGGCACATAAAAAATAAACCGCTTCGATAAAAAGGCGGTTCAACACGGGGTAGATATGTCGAAACTGATTCTTACGCTCGATGGTGCGTTGCTCGGGGAATACCCGCTTGAAAAGAAATGCCTGACGATAGGCCGCAGGGCAACCAACGATATTCACATCGATAATCTTGCAGTGAGCGGCGACCATGCTCGCGTCATTACCGTAGGCGACGAAACCCTGCTTGAGGATATGGGCAGCACCAACGGCAGCGTCGTCAATGGCAAAAAAGTGCAAAAGCAGACGCTGCGCCATGGCGATGTCGTTGCCATCGGCAAACACAAACTCACCTACGTGAATGAATCTGCCACCGCTAACGGCGGAGCCAGGCAGGTCGATTTCGAAAATACCATCATGATGCAGCCTTCCGCGGAAGAAGAGTTCGTGCCCGAGCCCCAATCCGTTGCACAGGCGGAGGATGCGGCGGAAGCCGGCGATTTGCCGCCTGCCCGCGTGCAGGTGTTGAACGGCCCGGCCACCGGCAAGGAAATGCAGCTTACCAAAACCCTCACCACACTCGGCAAGGCGGGTGTGCAGGTGGCCGTGATTACACGGCGTCCGCAGGGCTACTTCATTACGCATGTGGAAGGCGAGCGTTCGCCCGACGTCAACGGAAATCCCATCGGAATGCAGGCGCATCTACTTCATGATCACGACGTGATTGAGTTGGCCGGCGTGAAAATGGAGTATTACCTGGCTGACAAGTAAAGCCTGCAGGGAAGGGATATGCCGCAACTTAAAAAGCTGCTGAAACGGCTGGAGCGCCTTAATGCCATCGGCATTGCGCTATCTGCCGAGCGCGATGCGCCGCGCCTGCTGGAAATGATCCTGCTGGGTGCCAAGGAAATTACCGGTGCCGACGGCGGAACGCTCTATACCGTCACTGACGACAGGACGCTCCGTTTCGAGATCATGCGTACCGATTCGCTCGGTATTGCGCTGGGCGGCACCACCGGCAAGGAAATCCCGTTTGCCCCGTTGCCGCTTTATGCGGAGGACGGCTCGCCGAACAACAACATGGTTGCAGCCTACAGCGTGCTGCACGATTGCACCGTCAATATCGAGGATGCTTATGTCGCCGAGGGCTTCGATTTTTCCGGCACGCGCAAATTCGACGAGAAGACGGGCTATCGGTCCAAATCCTTCCTCACCATTCCGATGAAGAATCACGAGAACGAGATCATCGGCGTGCTGCAACTGTTGAATGCACTGGACGAAGAAAGCGGCGACATCATCGCGTTCTCGACCGAAAACCAGCAACTGGCGGAATCCCTGGCGTCGCAGGCGGCCGTGGCGCTGACCAACCATAACCTGATTCAGGGTCTGAAGCAGCTTTTCGAATCCTTCATCGAATTGATCGCGGAAGCGATTGACGAGAAATCGCCCTACACCGGCGGCCATTGCCGCCGCGTGCCGGAATTGTCGATGCTGCTGGCGCAAGCCGCTAACGCCTGTGCAGAAGGCCCGCTGCGCGATTTCCGCATGAGCGACAAGGAACTGTACGAAATGCGGATCGCTTCCTGGCTGCACGATTGTGGCAAGGTGACGACGCCGGAGTATGTGGTGGACAAGGCGACCAAGCTTTCCACCATTTTCGACCGCATCGAACTGGTCGATCAGCGCTTCGAGCTGCTGAAGAAACAGAGGGAAACAGAAATGCTGCGATGCCAGCTCGATGCGGCGCTGGACGGCGATACGGCCCGGCTGGCGACACTGGAGTCGGAGTTCCAGACCTTGCGGCAACATCTGGACGAGGATCGCGCGTTCCTGCGGAACGCCAATGTCGGCGGCGAATTCATGACGCCGGAACACCAGGAACGGGTGCGCAGCATCGCCGCCTATCCGCTGCTTGATCCCGAGGGGCAGCCGGTTCCGTTCCTCAGCGAGAACGAGGTATATAACCTCAATATCGCGCGCGGCACGCTGACGGCCGAAGAGCGCGAGATCATCAACAACCATATCGTGGTGACGATCAATATGCTGGAATCGCTGCCGTATCCCAAGGATCTGCAGCGGGTCCCGGAATACGCAGGCGGCCACCACGAGCGCATGGACGGCAAGGGCTACCCCCGCGGCCTGACGCGCGAGCAGATGTCGATTCCCGCGCGCATCATGGGTATCGCGGATATTTTCGAGGCGCTGACTGCGCGCGACCGGCCTTACAAGAAAGCCAAGACGCTTTCCGAGTCGCTTTTCATTCTGGGCAAGATGAAGCTGGATCACCACGTCGATCCCGACCTGTTCGATATTTTCATCCGCCAGAAGGTCTATCTCGAATATGCCCGGCAGTTTCTGGAGCCCGAGCAGATCGATACGGTCGATGAAAGCACGATCCCGGGATACGTGCCATAATCACCCCAACCCTTAACCCGATACTCTCATGTTGATTTCACGCACCAGCCAATACGCTGTCCAGTCCCTGATTTATATCGCGACGCAGGATCAAGGCGCACCCATACTCAGCCGCGAAGTGGCCGAGAAGCTGCAAGTGCCGGCAGCCTATCTTGCCAAAATCATGCAAACCTTGTGCAAGGGTGGTTTGGTGACGTCTTATCGCGGACGCCTGGGAGGCTTCTGTCTTCGGGAAGAGCCGGAAAAAATCGATCTGATGCGCATCCTTCTGATCACCGAAGGGCCTGAGTTCACCAAGGATTGCCTGCTTGGGCTGAAGGAATGCAGTGATGCCACGGCTTGCCCGATGCATCACAGATGGACGCCCATCAAGCAGGAGGTCATCAAGATGCTGACCGGGCAGACGCTGGCCATGCTGAGCGACGCGGTGCGCAGCGGGAAATACCGGCTCAGCGATATTCCCCATAACCTGCTTCCGGCGACACCGGTGCAGATACCGGGCTGCACCTCCTAGGAGCGCCTGCTTCTATTTAATGCAGACCGACCGCACCTGCTTGATGTCGGTGATGCCCTTCAATACCTTCTCGATCCCGTCCTGCTTGAGTGTGCGCATGCCGTCTTCCAGCGCAATCGCCAGCAACTCGGCGACACGCAGGTGCTCCTGGATGCCTTTCTTGATGGCGTCCGTTCCTTCCAGCAATTCGAACAGACCGACCCGGCCGCGATAACCGCTGTTGCATTTGTCGCAGCCGACGGCTTTGTACAGGGTGAACTTGCCATCCTTGTCGGCAAAGGATAGTGCCCACTGATCCATAACGGCTTGACGCGCGGCTTGCGGATCGTGTATCCAGCTTTCGGTGGATTCCAGTTCCCGGCAATATTCGGTCAGCAGGCTGTCGATTTCCTCGGGGCTCGGCGTGTAGGGTTGCTTGCAGACGCACAAGCGCTTGGCCAGTCGTTGCGCGAGTATGCCTAGCAGCGCGTCGGAGAAGTTGAACGGGTCCATGCCCATGTCGAGCAGGCGCACCACCGATTCCGGGGCATTGTTGGTGTGCAGCGTGGACATCACCAAATGGCCGGTCAGCGAGGCCTCGATGCCCAATGAGACGGTTTCCTTGTCGCGCATTTCGCCCACCATGATCACATCCGGATCGGCGCGCAGGAATGCCCGCATCATGGTCGCGAAATTCAAACCGGCCTTGCGATTGACCTGCACCTGCCGCAAGCCGCGCTGAGTGATTTCCACCGGGTCTTCGGCCGTCCAGATCTTGGTTTCCGGCGTATTGATGTAGCTCATCGCCGAATGCAGTGTCGTGGTCTTGCCCGAGCCGGTGGGGCCGCATACCAGGAACAAACCATAAGGCTTGCTCACCAGGTGTTTGATTTTGTCCAGCGACTGCGGGGCGAGATCGAGCTTGTCGATCGGAATCGGTTTGCCGGAAGCCAGGAGGCGCAGCACGATGTCCTCCAGCCCACCCGCAGTCGGAACGGTAGCGACGCGCAGTTCGATATCCACCGGACCGAATTTGCGGAACTTGATCTTGCCGTCCTGCGGCACGCGCCGCTCGGAAATGTCCATTTCCGCCATGATCTTGATGCGCGCCGCAAGGGCGTTGCGATAACTGGGCGGAATCTCGATATAGGGCATCAGCGTGCCGTCGCGGCGCAAGCGGACGACGACTTTGCTCTTGTCGGGGTAGGGTTCGATATGAATATCCGAGGCGCCCTGGGTATAGGCATCGATGATGATCTTGTTGACCAGCTTGACCAGCTCGTTGTCCTCGGCGGCCGAGATATCCTCCGCGGTAAAGCCGAATTCCTCCTCTTCCTCCGCCCCCATGTGCGAAATGAGTTCATCGATATGCGTCGAAGAAGCCCCGATGCCGTAAAACAGGCTGACCGTATTGGCGAAATCCCGGTTCAGGCAGACCTTGTAGGTGATCTTAGGATATTTCGGGAAAACGTTATTGACGATGCGCGAACTGCGCACGCTTTCCGGGTCGGGAGTAAGGATGACAAGTCCTTCTTCGCGCGTTTCATCGATGGGGATCCAGCCGTTGGATTGCACATAGTCATGCTTCAGGTGCTTCAGCAGATTCATGGGGCGCACATGATCCGCGCGATACGGCTCATAAGGGACGCCGAAAAAGACCGACAACGAATGCCCCACGTCTGCCGGCTTGACCTGGAATTCGTCAATCAGCACATCCTCCAGCGCCAGTTTTTTCTTGCGCGCCGAACGTTGCGCCAATTCGAGCTCCGAAGCGGAAATGATGTTTTCCGCAATCAGCAGGTCGAACTTGGTCTTGATCGGTCCGGCACAAGCCTGGCGCTGAGTAAATGCGATGGCAAGCGTCTTGGCGATCTCGCTGGCGCCGTGCTCGGCAAGATGCGAGAAAGGCAGGCCGGACAGCGTGTTTGTCAGTTGTACCGCGCCGATCAATTCGGCGCTGCTTGGATCCAGGATAGGAAACACCAGTGTCTGGCGCGAGCGGAAACCGGTCTGCTGGTCCACATTCTTGAGGAAGCTGATTTCCGGGCTGATGCGCTTCAGCTCTTCGGTATCGTAAACATCGGCGATGTTGACCAGGATCTTGTTGGCGGCGGCGAAGCCGACAATGCTCTGCTTGCCAATCGCCATGCGGCTGATCGGGCGCTGCACGTCGTTATAGCTGCTGAGACCGGTCTTGATCTTCGAGATCAGTATTGTCTTGTCTTCGCTGGCCGTGAATATGGTAATGCGCTCGGCCTCGAACACCTGGCAGATGTCGTGACTGACATCCAGAATGATCTGATCGATGTTGGTGGTGGCGTGGATTTTGTTGCTGACAGCTTGCAGCTTTTTGGTGAAAGCAAGCTCACTGCCGATTTCAGCCAGGCTGGTAATCCCTGCCGTTATGGGAATGGCATTCGGCGTCGTTGCCATTGGCTATTCCTTAAAAATAAACATATATATCTTTAGTAAAATATCATGACACCCCGGAAAGTCAATTCGCATAAAGTCGTAGTGATCGGGAGTTAAGGTAAAATCGGGCAATCGAACATCCCGGAAAACATCATGCCCGTTAATCTGCAGCCTCCCGTCGTCGGCGACCTTTTTCCCATTCCCGGCGTGAAACTCGGCGTCACTGAAGCCAATATCCGCAAACCGAACCGCAAGGATCTGCTGGTCATGCAGCTGGCACCCGGCAGCCGTGTGGCCGGCGTGTTCACGCAGAATCGCTTCTGCGCCGCGCCAGTCGTCTTGTGCAAGGAGCATTTGGCCTCCGGCAGCGAAATTCGCGCGCTGGTGGTGAATACCGGAAACGCCAACGCCGGTACCGGCGAAGAAGGGATGCGCCGCGCGCGCCAGACCTGCCAGTCGGTAGCTGGGCTGCTGGGATGCACCGAGCAGCAGGTGTTGCCGTTCTCCACCGGTGTCATCATGGAGCCGCTGCCGGTGGATCGCATTGTCGCCGGATTGCCCGCCAGCGTGGCAAACCTGCAGGAAAACAACTGGCTCGATGCCGCGCAGGCGATCATGACTACCGACATCGTGGCCAAGGGCGCTGCGCGCAAGGTCCAGCTTGGCGGCAAGACCGTCACCGTGACCGGCATCGCCAAGGGCTCCGGCATGATCCATCCCAACATGGCGACCATGCTGGGCTATATCGCCACGGACGCCGCCATCTGCCAGTCCGCGCTCGATGCAATGATCCAGCATGCGGTGAATCGCTCCTTCAATTGCATCACCGTGGACGGAGATACTTCCACCAACGACTCGCTGGTCCTTGTGGCTACCGGCCAGGCCGGTAACAGTGAAATCACCGATGCGCAAAGTGCCGATTACCAGGCGCTACGCGATGTGGTTACCGAAGTTGCCATGGTGCTGGCGCAGGCCATTGTGCGCGATGGCGAAGGCGCGACGAAATTCATGACCATTCGCATCGAAGGCGGCCGCGATGAAGCTGAATGCCGCAAGATTGGCTATGCCATCGCTCACTCGCCGCTGATCAAGACGGCTTTCTTTGCTTCCGATCCCAACCTCGGCCGTATCCTTGCGGCGATTGGCTATGCCGGCGTCGGCGATCTGGATGTCAATCTGATCAAGCTGCATCTCGGCGATGTGCTGGTTGCGGAAAACGGCGGCCGCGCGGCGAGCTATCAGGAAACCGACGGCCAGCGAGTAATGAAGGAAGCGGAAATTACCGTGCGCGTTGGGCTGGGTCGAGGCGATGCCGAAGCCACCATTTGGACCTGCGATTTCTCCTACGACTATGTGAAGATCAACGCGGACTATCGTACCTGATGGCCAGCGATTTCGAAAATCTGATCGGTCGTGCAGAAAGCCTGCTTGCGCGGCTTGAGGGGGTGCTGCCCGCGTCATTGCCGGAAACGGATTGGTCGGCACACGCCTTCCGTTGGCGCCGCCAGCAAGGGCGCGGCTATTTGCTGGCGGTGAAGCATCCGCACCGTATTCGTCTTGCCGACCTGCAGGATATCGACCCGCAAAAAAAGCAGTTGGTCGCCAATACGCGGCAGTTTCTGCACGGCCTGCCATGCAATAACGTGTTGCTTACCGGTGCGCGCGGCACCGGTAAGTCCTCGCTATTCAAGGCGCTACTGACGGATTTTTCTGCCGAAGGCTTGCGATTGGTCGAAGTGGACAAGACCGACCTCGTCGACTTGCCGGATATTGCCGATCTGCTGCGCGATCGTCCGGAACGCTTCCTCATTTTCTGCGACGATCTGTCTTTCGATGCCGATGAGCCGGGCTACAAGGCGCTCAAGGTGGCGCTGGACGGTTCGGTAGCCGCTGCCGCGGACAACATGCTGATCTGCGCGACGTCGAACCGGCGTCATCTGATGCCCGAGTTCATGAAAGAAAACCTCGAAACCCAATACGTCGGCGACGAAATCAGGCCGGGCGATACTGTTGAAGAAAAAATCTCGCTGTCCGAGCGTTTCGGCTTATGGCTTACGTTCTATCCATTCGACCAGGAAGCCTATCTCGACATTGTGCGGCATTGGTTGGGGCATTTCGACATCAATCGCCTGACTCCGCAAACGCGCAAGGCGGCATTGCAATTCGCGTTGCAGCGCGGCTCGCGCAGCGGCCGGGTCGCGTGGCAGTTTGCGCGGGATTGGGCCGGCCGGCAGGCCTTGCGCCGTTCATGAGCACCAAGCCATTTGTCGAAGCCGCCGTTGCGGTGTTGTGCCGCGATGACGGTCAGGTTCTTCTGGGGCAGCGCCCGGAGGGCAAGCCGTGGGCTGGCTGGTGGGAGTTCCCCGGCGGCAAGATCGAGGAAGGCGAAACGCCTTTCCATGCCTTGCAGCGCGAATTGCATGAAGAACTGGGTGTTGAGGCGGAAGTAGCCTATCCGTGGGTGACCCGCACGTTCGATTACCCGGAGCGTACCGTCAAACTGCGCTTCTTTACCGTCCATCAATGGCGCGGCGAACCGCATGGTCGCGAAAATCAGCAGCTCTCCTGGCAAGATCTGGCCTCTATCGATGTCGGTCCCTTGCTTCCGGCGAATGCCCCGATTCTTGATGCGCTGCGCCTACCGTCGATTTACGCCATCACGAACATGCAGGAAATGGGCAGGGAGTCCTTCTTTGCCGGACTGCGCCAATCGCTGGAAAAAGGCTTGCGACTGGTTCAAGTGCGTGAAAAACACCTGACCCCGGCCGAACTGGAGGCGTTTGCTTCCGAAGTCATCGCGATATGCCGGCCTTATGGCGCGCGCGTTCTGCTGAATGGCACACCGGAAATAGCGCAACGAATTGGCGCGGATGGCGTGCATTTTTCCTCAGCCAATCTCGCGGCATTGCCGGCATGCCCGGAAGGGCTGCTATGCGCCGCGTCCTGCCACAATGTCGAAGAGTTGCGGCGCGCGGCAGAGCTCGGTTTCGACTTTGTGCTGTTGTCGCCTGTGATGACGACGCTCAGTCATCCGCAGGCGCAGCCGCTGGGATGGGAAACATTAGCGAGCATGATCGCGGAGTTTTCGCTGCCGGTATACGCGCTGGGCGGCATGAAGCCAGAGTGCCTGATCGATGCCTGGACGCATGGCGCGCACGGCATCGCGATGCAGCGGGCGATATGGAAATGATGCGTCGTCATGGATGGTGGGTTCTGATTGTCGTAGTGTTGGCGATCGGATTGCTGTGGCCGCGGCTGGGCAGTCGCGATCAAGTGATACCCGTGCCCTGTCAGGATATCGTTGCAGGTTGCGGGTTAGCGCCGGCGGGATTGCGCGTCCGGTTCGACCGGCAACCGGACGCCTTGCAGCGCTTCAAGGTCTACGTGGAATTGCCGGAGGCGCCGGAGGTTCATGCCAGTTTCAACATGCGCGGCATGGAGATGGGATTTAACCGGTATCGCCTGCTGGCCGATGGAGTGGGGCGCTGGCAAGCAGAGGTGATGCTGCCAGCCTGTATTCAGGGCCGCAAGGACTGGCTGATGATGGTCGAGGCGGGTGGCGTCCGTTACGAAATCCCTTTCAACAGCCGTTAGTCGGCGCTGCGTTTGATCGGCAGATCGATTTTCATCGACGATTCCTTGCCGCCCTTGTCCTGGAAGTGCAGTGTCAGGAGAATATTCTCACCAGCCTTCAACGGTTTCTTCAGGCCGAACAGCATCAAATGGAGGCCGCCCGGCTCCAGCTTTACCGTTTGTCCTGCGGGTAATGCCAGCGTTTCCAGCAAGCGCATTTCCATCACACCGTCCTTCATCGACATCTTGTGAACTTCCACGCTGCCGGCAGCCGGGCTTTCGGCCTTGGTGAGCGTCAGGTCAGTCGCGCTTTTGAGTTCCAGATACGCGGCCCCGACATCCTGTCCCGGCGCCGTAGCGCGTGCCCAGGCGTGGTCGATGGCGACGGATGAAGCCGTGCAGGAAAGCGCTGCTGCCACCAGCAGCAGCGACGCACAGAGGCGTTTGATCATGCTATTGCTCATCCTCGGGTGTTTCCGGTATCCCGGTCTGGGGAATACGGTAGCTTTCGGTAGCCCATTGCCCGAGGTCAATCAGTTTGCAGCGTTCGGAACAGAACGGGCGGTAAGGGTTGTCGGGGGTGTATGCGGACTGTTCGCCGCAGGTGGGGCAAGTGACCAGAGTGACCATGATGGTTCCAGACGATTAGTGCGGTAACGCTGAGTTAGTCACAGATTGCACAGCGTTAGTTCGAAGACGACGTCGCGCTCGCATTGCCGCGGTTTCAGTATGCCTTCGAGCGCGTTGAAGCGGATATTGATCGCGTATTTGTTGGCGCTGACTTCGGGAAAGCAGGGCAGGTCGTCGGCGACCGTGATGCGCAGCATCTGCGCTGGCTTTGCACCGCCCAGCATCTGCTGGAACGTGCCTTGCTGCGCGACCAGCTGGGTCGGCACGCCGCTGCCGCGCAGAATGTGCAGGATGATGCGCAGGGAATCGTAAAGCGGCGTCAGGTATACCAGCCAGCTTTCCAGGTCCTGCTTGCGCCGCTCGCTGGAAAGGCCGAGCCAGTAATGATAGGACGGCACGTCGAATTCGCACACGCCGCCCGGAATCACGGCGCGCTGCTTGATGCCCATTAGCCATTCGTTGTCGCGCAACACCTGGCCGATCTTGCCCGGAGTGGTGCGCAGGGCATGCGTCGTCTGTTCGATTTCGCTAACGACCTCATCCAGGATTTGTTCGGCGATGGCCGGATTGCCGCGCAGGTTTTCCATGACGATCTTCTGGCGGTCCAGTTCCTGCAGCAGATCGTTTTTCAGTTCGGCGCGGTCGATAACGTCCAGCACCTGGAAGATGCTGATCAGCGCGCAATGGTGATTGAGCTCGTGGTCGCCTTCGAGGTAATGGAAGATCTTGGTGAACAAATCCTCAAGTCGCAGCAGCGTGCGGACACGTTCATTAAATGGGTAGTCGTAGCTGGCCACTGAGTTTGATGGATTTGATCGTAGCGTTGGTAGGTAATAACAATTTGCGTGGATTATGAAATTGATTATCTAACTATGCAAGTCTAATGTATTTTTCGTGTTTTTCCCGGACCTGCTTTTCCAGGTCGGCGAGCGTTCCGTTGTTAACGATGATGTCATCCGCCATTTCCAGGCGTTGAGTACGCGAGCATTGTGTGGCCATGATGGCGCGCACTTCCGCCTCGGCAAGCTGGCTGCGCGCCATGGCACGGGCGATTTGCAGGGATTCTTCGCAGTCGATGAGCAAGCTGCGGTCGATCAGGCCGGCATAGGCTCCGGTCTCGAAAAGTAACGGCACCATAATGATCTGATAAGGCGCGGATGCGTTGCGGGCGAGGATATTGGCGACTTCTTCGCGGATCAAGGGATGAAGAATGCCTTCCAGCATGCGCTTGGCGTCGGCATCGGAAAAAATCCTTTGACGCAGATAGGCGCGATTCAGCGAACCGTCGGGGTACAACGCATCCTTGCCGAAAGATTTTGCGATTTCCTGCAGCGCCGGCTGATCGGGCGCGGTAAGCGCATGAGCGATGGCATCGGTGTCTGCCACCGGCGCACCCAGATCGCTGAATAGCCGGGCCGCCTCGCTCTTGCCGCTGCCGATGCCTCCGGTCAATCCGACGACCATCATTGGGGCAGATAAAGATTGGCCATCCGGGAACCCCAGAACAACGCGGCGATCCCGCCCAGCGCAAGGTATGGGCCGAACGGGATAGGCACGTTGCGGCCGTGGCGCGCCAGCACGATGAGACCGATGCCGATGGCGGAGCCGACCAGCGAGGAAAGCAGTATGACTGCCGGCAACAACTGCCAGCCGAACCAAGCGCCGATGGCCGCCAGCAGTTTGAAATCGCCATACCCCATGCCTTCCTTGCCGGTGACCAGCTTGAACAGCCAATATATCGACCAGAGCGAGAGATAGCCTGCCATCGCTCCTATCACCGCCGACTGGAGGTCGGTGAAGGTGCCGTTGATGTTCAGCAGCAGGCCCAGCCACATCAGTGGCAAGGTAATGTCATCCGGCAACAGGTGGGTATCGAAATCGATAAAGGTCAGCGCGATCAAGCCGAAAGCGAATAGCATGGCCGTCAGTGCCGTGACCCCGAATCCGAAATGCCAGGCGATCAGCCCCGTCAGCAGGCCGGTCGCGGCCTCTATCAACGGATAACGCGGACTGATGCGGGTCTTGCAGCCGGAACATTTTCCGCCCAGTGCCAGGTAGCTGACTACCGGAATATTTTCCCAGGCGCGAATCTGATGCCCACAGCTCGGACAGGCAGAGCGGGGCGCCACCAGGTTATAGGATGGGCTGTCTGCAATCTCTTCGTTGCGTAGCTCGGCACAGTTTCGAAGCCATTCCTGCTCCATCATCTTCGGCAGGCGATGAATAACGACATTAAGGAAGCTGCCGACCAGTAAACCAAATAGCGTCGCAACCGTTATAAACAGGGCAGGCTGCCGGGACAGTAACTCGATAATTTCTGGCATGTTGGCATGCTCTATGCGTGATTTTTGGATGGGGCATCATCCCACCCTTGTTGGGGCTTGGCAAGGCGGTGGGTGGAGGATGGCTTGCATTGGCCCCGACTTGAAATATTAAAATTCGGCGCCATTTAGTCGATAACAGATTAAGCAGTCAGTGTGAGGTAACAAACCATGCTCGAACCATCCGTAGTTTCCGACTTTGATTATTCGATCGTCTGCCATGCCGAGGTCGATCTTCCGTCGTGGCTGCGAGAATTGACGGGCAAGTCCGGCTGGTTGTTGTCGGATGAGGAAGAGACCGAGCTGTGCGACGTCTATTCTTTCCGTCGCGATGCCGAAGAGGCGCAGGTCGTGCTGTATCGCACCGGTTATGCAACCGTGGGCGTGGGCGACCGGACCTTGTACGACGGGCATCTGACGTTCGCCTCCGGTTTTGCCCGCCTGCAATACTACAACGCCGAGAGCGGCGAAAAAGTCCTGCTCAATTAAGGCGATCAACGAAAAAACGCCTGATGCGTGTCAGGCGTTCACCCGTATTACTTCGTTCCAGCGTGTCGTATAGGCCGGACTTTTATTGCCGGACCGCATTTTCCAGAGCTTCTCTATCCCTTCACCCGCTGACCGCAAGGTCGCGCTTCCCATACGTGCGTTGATCTTGTCGATAGCGGCCATCAGGCTCTCGCGCCGACCATCGCCGCTGGCAAACAAATCGCCTTGTTGCAACACTTTCGGCGCAATGTCGAAGAGTACGATCCCGGCCTTCTGATAACTGATCCCCGGCTGATAAATGCATTCCAGGCCATGAAGCGCCGCGTTGACGAGTCTCAAGGTGTCGCCGGTTGGCTGCTGCAGCGCTACGGTCAGGCCGGAAGCATGGTGTATTTCCCTGGTGTTGTGCGGACTGTTGTGGATATAGACCGATAGCATGCCGGCGACCGACCCTTGCCGGCGCAACTTTTCTGCCGCGCGTGCGGTGTATTGTGTAACCGCTTCGCGCAACTGCTTGAGATCGGTCACGTAATACCCGAACGAGCGCGAGGAAACGATCTGTTTTCGCGGCTCGCTGGTGTCTTCCAGCTCCAGGCAGCGAATGCCGTTCAGTTCACGTACGGTTTTCTGCAGCGTTACGCTGAAGTGCTCGCGCAGCAGCAGCGCGGCGTCGGCCTGTTGCAGTCCACGCACGGTCGTAATGCCTAGTGTTCCGAGCCGGGACGCCAGGCGCGGCCCTACGCCCCAGGCTTCGCCCACGGCCAGGCGGTCAAACCAGCCTTCTCGTTCTTCTGCCGTCATGGCATTCAGATTGCAAACCCCGTGCAGTTCCGGATTTTTCTTGGCGATGTGATTGGCAAGTTTGGCCAGCGTCTTGGTGGAGCCTATCCCGACACACGTCGGCAGGCCGGTCCACTGGCGTATCGTGTACCGTATATGTCGCGCATGATGATCCAGTTCCGCACTGCGCATTCCGGAGAGGTCGAGAAAGCATTCATCGATGGAGTAGATTTCCTGATCGCGGCCGAGTCCGGCGAGTATGGTCATTACGCGGTTGCTCATATCTGCGTAGAGCGCGTAATTCGAGGATTGGGCGACGATGCCGTGTTGCGATGCCAGGTCGCGCAGTTGAAACCATGGCTGTGCCATGCGCACCCCGATGGCTTTGGCTTCCTCGCTCCGCGATATCGCACAGCCGTCGTTGTTCGAGAGCACCACGACCGGACGGCCTTCCAGCCGTGGATTGAACACGCGCTCGCAACTGACGTAGAAATTGTTGACGTCGACAAGTGCAATTGCGTGCTGCGTCATTTGAACTTGCGCATCGAGCCGGTGACGACCCCCCAGACCTCGAAAGATTGGCCTTCTTTCACTTCAATGACAGGATAATGTTTGTTGGCCGGAAGCAGGCGCGCGCCGCTTTTGCTTTTGCCCAGCGTCTTGACGGTAAATTCCCCGTCCAGCACTGCCAGCACGATATCTCCGATCTGCGGCACGCGAGAGCGGTCGATGACCAGTACGTCATCCTCGAAAATTCCGGCGTCTATCATCGAATCGCCTTTGACGCGCACGAAAAAGGTCGCGCTATCATTGTCCACCAGATAGTCGCTGGGGTTCAGACGTCGTTCGACGTGATCGTCTGCCGGTGAGGGAAAGCCGGCCGCTACCTTGGATGTGTAAAGCGGCAGGGATATCTTCCGACAGTCGGGAACGAATTCCGCCAATTCGAGCACATTGTCCTGTGCGTCGCGCTGGCGTTTCCGGTTGAGCGCAGAGAGGAAGTCGCGAATAGGCCCGGCCTGGCTGGTTGGCACACGCAGGACAGTCGTCGGCTCCCCGTAGAGGCCGCCGCCCGGTTTGCGACCGGCGCCGGGACGTGGGCCGCCGCGTTTGCTGCTATCGTTTTCCATAAGAATGATCTTGATTTCTGTAACGGAAATCAATCTACGTGCAAATGGATGCGCATGCAAGGAATATGTGCTGCAAACCGCCTGGCATCACGATTTTTCATGCGCAACCGATTGCCAAGCGGCGCAACAGGCGATACAGTTCGGAGCCTGCAGGCTTGATTCCTGTAGTGAGCACCTCAACATTAACACGGAGAACCGCATGAACAAGACAGAACTTATTGATGCCATTGCCAGCGAAGCCAACATCAGCAAGGCAGATGCAGGCAAGGCTGTGAACGCTTTCACCAATGCCGTTACCAGCGCCCTGAAGAAAGGCGACAGCGTCGCTCTGATCGGCTTCGGCACTTTCAAGGTGAACCAACGCGCTGCACGTACCGGCCGTAACCCGCAAACTGGTAAAGAAATCAAGATTGCTGCCCGCAAGTCCCCGGCTTTCACCGCCGGCAAGGCACTGAAGGACGCAGTCAACTAATTGACGCTCAGGGAGCCTCCCGGCTCCTGTCCCTTATCCAACGGAGAATGGGTAGGGGTTGCGTTTGAGCAAGGTCGGATGTGCACATGTCCGACCTGCTCACTTCAGCTTTTCAGTTGGCCGAAATCGGCGCCGAATCCGTATCAGATTGTTGTTTGTTGCAGCGTGGGGAAAAGAAATTCTGGTCGGGGTGAGAGGATTCGAACCTCCGGCCTCTACGTCCCGAACGAGAAACAAAAGCCATATTTGACGCCGTTCTAGCTGTCCAGTATCATTTATTGGGACAAATTCGGGACAGCGGAGACTCAGCTTGGCTACAATCACAAAGCGCGGCGATTATCAGTGGCAGGCTAAGATTCGGCGCAAAGGGTATCCGCCACAAAGCCGAACATTCGATCTCAAAGCCGACGCGGAGATTTGGGCGCGCGACGTTGAGCGCGAAATGGACCGTGGCGTATTTCTGGATCGAAGCGAAGCTGACAAGAGTACATTTGGACAAGTCCTGAAGCGCTACCGTAAAGAAATTACCCCTTCTAAGAAGTCCCAGAAAATCGAGGAGGTTATTATTGATAACCTCCTCAAGACAAAAATCTCAAAACTCAAGATGACCGCTCTCAGCGGTGTGGCACTCGCAGAGTGGCGTGATGCCAGGTTGCTTGAAGTTACCGGTTCTACAGTTAATCGCGAGATTGACGTTATCTCTTCTATAGTGAATCAGGCCCGCAAAGAATGGGGCATGCATATCGAAAATCCTGTTGTTCTTATTCGTCGGCCGCCAAAAGGTAAGGCGCGGGAGCGAAGGCTGGAAGGCGACGAAGAGAAGCGGTTGCTTGATGCTTTGGAAGAGGCGCCAAGGCGGGAGGATGGGACATTTGAGAAGGGCGCTAGGAATCCTTGGCTAAAGCCTGTTGTTGAGCTTGCTCTGGAAACGGCGATGCGGCGCGGAGAGTTGCTCTCGCTTGAGTGGAAACATATCGATTTGAAACGGGCCGTTGCACATCTTTCCGATACGAAAAATGGTGATGCCCGAAATGTACCCCTCTCCAAGCGAGCTGTAGCAGTTTTAAAAGCGTTGCCAAGGTCAATTGGTGGGGTAGTCTTCCCTATCAGCCCTAATGCGCTTAAAAAGGGCTTTGAGCGTGCATGCGTGCGTGCTGGTATCGAAGATTTCCATTTCCATGACTTACGGCATGAGGCGGCCAGCAGGATCAGCATGAAGCTATCAAATGTACTAGAGTTAAGTGCTGTCACAGGTCATCGCGATTTACGGATGTTGAAACGATACTATCATCCGAAAGCTGAGGATCTGGCAAAAAAACTTGGTTGATATTATATTTATTATTCATTGGATTATAGATTTATTATAAAGTAATTTCATGGGCGAAATGGAAAGGCTAGATCAATCAAGTTTTTTTGGTTCCGAATCAACGGTAGGGGCAGCATTTGCTCGATTTTTCTCATACAGTGTTCTGACTGAGTTGGCGAAACAAGGTCACTCTAAAATTGCTGGTCGAATATTCCATCAATACAACCTCAATGAAAGATTTACCCCTGAAACTACCGTAGCTGATTTTTATGACGCGCTATTCATGCAGTTAAATAAAGAATATCGCCATGAATATATATACAAAAACGCGATCGCTGAGAAAGTGCTACTTGGAAAGCACAATTTGAATACAGCATTCATGCAGACTGAATTTGGAGTGGATTGCTGCAAAGCGGATGTCGTAGTTCTTAATGGCACATCTCATGTTTATGAAATTAAATCTGAGATGGATAACTTTGATAGGTTGGAACGTCAACTTTCCGCATATAAAAAAGTTTTTGATTTGATCACTGTAATAACTACAGAGAACCTATATCAAGCTGTTGAGAGTAGAGTTGACCAAACAATTGGCATTATGGTGCTAGCAAAGACTGGGTATAAATTCAAAAAAACACCCTATAGAGAGCCCATAAGTAATGTTAAAAATGTACATTCCTCAGTGATATTCGACTCACTACATCGGAAAGAATATCTACAAATTATTGAAGAAATTCTCGCTGTGGATTTGCAAGACGTGCCAAATACCCAAATATACGAAATAGCAAAGTCTTATTTCTCAAAGATCGACCCTGAAATCGCGCATGCTGAGATGGTAAGAGCTATTAAAAAGCGTCAAGGTGCTTTTAAAGTATCTGAGTTTATTCATGAAGTGCCGAGTAGTCTCAAAGCAGCATACTTATCGCTTAAACTTTCGAAGTCAGAAAATCATAAGTTTCTCGACTTGTTAAAAAATAATATCTCAGTTGCATTCGGTTGACGCTCAACTAAAAATAAAGGGGGCGATGTGTATTACCCATATGTACGCGGTAAACAATTTGAACTGCTAATGCTTCGTGAAATGGCCCCCAAAATTGCCGAATGGGGCTTTACGCCAGTAATTGAGCCTGTTAAGAAAAATTTCTCTGTCCTAAAACGTGCACTAGATGAATTATGCGAGAACAACTGTAATTTTGTTTTGATCGCTAATCCTTATGTGGGCGAATTTCAAAAAAACGATGCATCTAGCCTTGTTCAACAAATTATTGAAGGCCATATTGGTGATTATGCAAATTTTTCTGTCGGCATTCACTTATCTTCAGAAAACACATTTGATCAAGCAAGCCAAATACTCGATCAATTTGATAGACCGATCAGTATTATTCATAACGGATTTTCAGAAGGTCAGAAATTATCCGAATTGATTGCTGAAAAGAGTTTAAAAATTCAAGAGCACATCTTTATTGAAAAGCAGAATTCGAGGCTTTACCGCAAACACTTCGGTAGTCATAAAAGGGTACTGATTGAAGATGGATTTATCAATCGAAAGAATCGAGAGCATCCAGCAAGCGAACCATTTTCTGAGTTATATCTAACCTACGATGAGTTAGGTTGCCAAGGCTTCGGCGATTTTCTGATGGTGGGCAGTGAATTTAGTGAAGGAGGTGGGCCGGCTTATGCAATTGCGATTCATCTTACCTATGTAGATCCTGAAGCTGATAATTCGATTGCTATTAAGCATTATGTTTCTAAGGATGTAGATACTCCAAAAAACCCAGGCGGTAAATGTTTGCAAGCATTGCAGAAGTTATATGACGATGTAACGTCTGATGATTCTCTTGTATACAAAAGTAATGCCGTAAACGAGTATCTTCAGTTCTATGAGGAACAACACTTTCCAGGGCTGGGTTACATGAAAAAATTATCAATGCAACATCATCTGGAGTTAATGGCGCATGTTCTAAATAAAGAGGCATAGTGTGGATTGCTGTGCTAATTGTTTTGGAAATGACAAATATATTGCTGATTGGATAACTACTTTTAGTATCAAAACGGCTAACTGTGATTTTTGTGGTTCAGTAGAAGTTGCGCTAATTTCGCCTCAGTTACTGGAAAATGAATTTGAGTTCCTGTGTAGTATTTATGAGGAGGTTCCTGACGGGGGCGGAAAGTCAATAATTGACTGTCTTTCTGATGATTGGGAAATTTTTAAAGGTCGGGATCGACTGCAGTCTGCACAGCTTCTGTCGCAGATTATTGATGATCCTGCAATCGTCGGTAAATACTATAACCCCATTGCGTTAGCTCAAATCACTCCAAAGGAAAAGTGGATAAATTTTTGTGAAGAATTGGTAAGCGAGTTCCGGTTTTTCCCAGATAGCCAACCTGATAAAGAATACTTGCCTCTACTTTTCCAGCATCTTGAAGAATTACTCACTAGCCATGTATTTAGAGCTCGTATTGAATACGATCAGCCTTTCAAGAAAAATGAAATGGGTATGCCTCCTCCAAAATTGGCAAAAAGTGGGCGTGCTAATCCGATTGGCATACCGTGTTTCTATGGGGCATCTAACTTAGACACGGCAATTGCGGAAACTAGACCTCACCCAGGTAACCACGTGAGTGTTGGGAAATTCAAAGTTGTTGAAGGTTTAAAAGTAGTAAATCTAATTAATCCTCGAAGTATGATTTCTCCACTGATCGTCGCATATCAGCAAGGTGATGAGGATTACTTATTGCAACTGAGATATGACGTTGAATTTCTTTGTCATCTGGGGGAGGTACTATCAAAGCCCATAACACCAGATGTGGCAGAGTTGGAATATCTTCCGACTCAATATCTTTGTGAACTGATCAAAAAGTCTGGCTATGATGGCGTGAAGTTCCAAAGCTCAGTCGGATCGGGTGTGAATTTTGCCTTGTTTGGAGAGCATAAAATTAAGCCCATTGGTGTAAGTTCGCATCGAATTGAAGCTTTGCACTACTCTTCTATAAAAAGGGTAGTGGATTAAGTAATAGATGGTCTGATTGCATGAGTGTTACTTTTAGCTAATAGCTACCCTCCATGCTCTGCGTGAACGTCATCTCACCTTAGGCAATTGCTTCCAATCCCCCGTATAGTTGGGACTCTTGAAGCCCCGGCGCATAACCCAAGCTTTTTCAATCCCTTCCGACGCTAGCTTGATCATTCCCCTGGAATATTTCTTATTGATGCGATCCATTGTTGTCATCAGCTGATCCTTTTTACCGCTATTGATTGAATAGCCGAACAGGTCAGTCTGCTTTCCGCCTTCCGGCACTAGCTCCATCAGCATGACCCCGGCCTTCTGATAATAGACCCCGGGTTTGTAGATTTGCTTGAGCAGCCACATTGCCGCCTTGTTGATCTGTAATGTGCAATCGGTTGGGGATGGCAATGCGACCGTTTGGCTATTGCCGTAAAACTCGGCTTGGTCAAAGGGACTGTTCTGAATGAACACATATACGGCATTCGCATACAAGCCTTGCTTCCGCATACGCTCTGCCGCATTCCCCGCATGGAAGCTGATCGCTTGCTGAAGATCTTCAAGATGTGTCACTCGCGCTCCAAACGAGCGTGATGACATCACCTGCTTGGCTTCCGGCAGCATCTCATCCATCTCTAGCCAAGGCTCGCCGTTCAACTCCTTGATGATCCGCTCCAGCAGCACGCCGAACCCGTCCCGGATGCGCTTGGGGTCGGCCCGTTTCAGCCGCAGCACGTCATGAACACCCAGCTTGTTGAGCTTGACCTCTAGCCGCCTTCCAACACCCCACACGGTCGAGACTGGCAGCTTCTCCAGAATGGGGTTCAGTTCGGCTTCCGAGAACGAGGTGAGGTCGCAAACGCCATTCCAAACAGGTTGCTTCTTGGCGCAATGATTAGCGAGCTTTGCCAGGGTCTTGCTGTGGCCGAACCCGACGCAAATTGGCAATCCGGTCCAGCGCTTCACCGTGTCCTTGATCTCCTGGCCGTACTCGCTGAGGTTTACATTCATGCCGGTCATTTCGAGGAAGGATTCATCGATGGAATAGACCTCTTGCTGGGGCGCGAACTGGCGCAGTGTCGCCATGAAACGATTGCTCATGTTGGCATACAGCTCATAATTCGAAGAGAACACGATTACGCCGATCTTTCTGGCTTCCGCTTCCAGTTCGAACCAGGGGCGCGCCATGTGAATGTCGAGGTTGGCTTTGGCTTCCTTGCTTTGGGCGATCACACAACCATCGTTATTGGAGAGTACGACAATCGGTTGGCCTTCCAGCTCAGGTCGAAACACTTTCTCGGCAGAGGCGTAGAAACTGTTGGCGTCGGCAAGCGCAAAGACACGTTTAAGAGGCGGGGCTAATGACATAGGTCACGACACCCCAAACTATCAGTTCTTGACCTTCGGAAAACACGATGGGAGGGTAGGCATCGTTCTCAGAGAGCAGCTTTATGATACTTCCGCGCTTGTAGAGACGCTTAACCATCAGTTCGCCATCGACGAGGGCCACTACGATGCTGTTGGATTTGGGAGTTTTCGATTTATCTACTACCAACATCGAGCCGGGATAGATGCCTACCCCTGTCATGGAGTCGCCGGTAACTTGCATGAAGAAGGTGGCCGGGGGATTGGCAATTAGCCGTTGGTTTAGGTCCAACTCAGCCAGTTCGTAGTCTTGGGCTGGTGAAGGGAATCGGGACTGCCCGGCGATTACTTTGCCGCTGTAAAGGGGCCGAAGGAGGACGCTTGGAGCGTTGATCGCACAATGCGTAAGGGGTGAGATAGCAGCCAATTGGAGAACCTGTGATGCGTGGTTTGATTAATGTTACAAAAATCAAGTTTACGCTTTAGCAGGGTTGAGCTGCAACCAAATTAGCTTATTAGCCGAAGTGATTGTTGCGCCCGTAAAGGCCGGTAATTACTATAGGGTCAAAATTTTAAAAGAGGATGATGATGAGCAACCTTGAAGTATATGCGTCACTGGTAAATGGTGATCTTTATCCAATGCATGAAAAGGGTGAAGCCTGCCAGTTGTTTGTCACCAATTTTCTCGGTGACGATATACGTCCTCCGCCCAAAAGCATAACCATTAAAATTAAAACAGAATCTGGAAAAGCCGTGCGCATCGTTATTCCCAATGATCAGAGCTCAACTGTAGTTTTTGTGGATGATGTAAAGCTATAGTAACCATGAGCATGAGGGAGTGGTGGAGAGATCGAGAGTTTAGGAAATTGATATGTGCTCGAATTACGATCCCGTCCTGAACGCAGCCACTCTGCGCCAGCATTTCGGCGTTGAGCCCCCGCCAGCCGATCTTAAGCCGAGATTGTGGCCTGGTTACATCGGGCCTTTTATCCGCAAGCACGAGAATGTCGACGTTGGTGACGAAGCAGTGCCATTCCGCGAGTTGATGGCGGGATCCTTTGGGCTTATCCCTCATTGGGCGAAGGATACGAAGATCGCGCGAAAAACATACAACGCCAGGTCGGAAACTGTGCACGAGAAACCTAGCTATCGCGATGCGTGGCGATTGGGGCGGCATTGCATCATTCCTGCCGAAGCGATATTTGAGCCGGACTGGCGTAGCGGGAAAGCGGTGCCGACCAGAATTATTCGAGCGGATGGCAAGCCTATGGGAATTGCCGGACTTTGGACGGGCTGGAAACAGCCAGATGGCGAGATCCTGCGTAGCTACACCATGCTGACCGTGAATGCTGATGATCACCCGTTCATGCGGAATTTCCACAAGCCGGACGACGAAAAGCGGATGGTGGTCATCCTGCAGGATGAGGAGTATGACGCTTGGCTGTCGGCGTCGGCCGATGAGAGTCGTTTTTTCCTGCGGCAGTTTCCAACGGAGCTAATGACCTTTTCTGAATGATGTTAGCTGGGGGGGATCAACAATTGAGATGGGCAGTTGAAATTGAGAGTACAGGGCTTGAAAAAAGAAATCTGGAAGATTTGCTGCAAGGGCTAGGTTTCGATCTTATAGAGGGTGTTAAGTACCTTGCTTTTACATCGCCTGAAATCGAAAACTGCGGTTCCGCACCGGAAGTATATGAAAAAGCTAAGTTGGTGCGGGATGCATTTATAGGTGCAGCGAATATCGATCATGACTTTGCTCTAGGTGCAGTAATCGATTACTCATCTCAAGTACCAATAAGACATGTCTTCGCTGAGGCATCTGCTGGTGCTATGGCAACGGCATCCGCCGTCGGAGAAGCAATTATTTCTCCGCCGTCCGGCCTTTCTGAAAACGAGTTAGAGCAATGGAAAGCTTATCGCAAAGAAGAAGAATATCAAGCTCGCCTGGAAAGTCAGCATTCTCGGCTTATACCTGCTTATACCAATGTTAATGCTGCAAAGATGATGGAACTGCTTGCAACTAAGAATTTTTCATCCGAAACCCTATACAGGATTTACGAGTTAGCCGAAGGCCATCCTGACAATCGAAAAAGCTTTCATGCACAGTTTGGAATCACGTGGGATGAATTCAACCGTTTCCGGGATGCAGTTCATAATCCAGCTGTAACTGGAGATTGGGCTCGTCATGCGTATCATGACACTCCAAGGACTTCGAATCCTATGACAAAGGGGGAAGCTGAATCTTTCGTTAGAAAGATCGCTAATCAATGGCTTCAATCGTTAGTGTAGGGTGGTTCACACAACCTAGAGGGATGCGGACGGGAATGTAAATGCAAGCGTTTATGCTATGGGGGAGATATGAGCGAAAGGCTTATAAAGATCTTGGTGGCAACTGCGGTGCTTGTTTTTATTGGAGTCATTTTTTTCGACTTACACCTAATTTTTTGGCCTGAAAAATACTTGATAAAAAAATCGGTTGATAAGTGTGTAATTGCCCATTTGGCGAGAGCCGATGTGACTCAATGTCAAAGAGGAGATAAGAGTTACAAAGATGGTTGTGACCTTGCCCTAGCTATTGCAATTGAAAAAGAGGCTGACTGCGAGACTGCAGAGGCATACTTGCATGCTCATGACCTTCGCAAGCACTACTATAGTGCTCAGTAATGAAGGGAATATATGGAAATCGGGAAGTTTTATGACGTTGCTTTTGCAACCGGTCGCTATGAGATCGAGTATGAGCAGGGTGTGCAATGTATTAAAAAAACACCGCTGTCCTATCGCGTAAAAAGACAGGATGGAACAACGAGGTTGATAGGTCAGGACGCAATTTTCGAGTTGAAAGAGGTTGTAGGACTTGCAAGCCCGAGAGCTGACACTAGATAGTGATTTTCCAATCTGGAAATTCTACGAAGTGTGAAAAATCGCAACTTGATGTAAGTTGCATCAACTTACTATATTCTGCGTGCCTCTGTTACTTTTCAATGCGTAACACTTTGTCAACGGTAGTGAGTGAGGTTTCTAAGCATTCACGGCTGAGTTAGATTGGTCCAGCCAGCCAGTACATCGCCAAAGCGGGGACGCTGAGCGCCATCGTTGCCAGTGTCAGCAATACAAAAATCAGTGTCTCCTCAATCACCGGATAGTCACGGTCGGCCGGCTCCAGCCGCAACGGTGGTGAGGATCGCGGCTTTTGTTCGGGTGGCCTGATGTCGCTTGAGCGGAGGGATTCATTTTCGGTTTGCAATGCTGCGTGTTCCCGACTCGCGCGCGCAGCAGCGAGGATCTGCTCGAGGGTTCTTTTCTTCGCCATTAGCGACCTCCCAGCGCGACCAGCGCTGAGATGCACAATGCCAACACGGCCAGGCCGGCTGGGACAACCCACGCGAGCAATTTAAGCCAGCCCTTCCAGTCATCGGCGGGGATTGATCCGCCTTGAGGGTCGGCTTTTTTTACCCGGATGCCGGCGGCACGCAGGCGGTCGACGATATCGTTTTCGAAGGCTTGAAATCGCGGACCGTGTTTGAGCTGCACGCCAGCGCGTGCGTGCGCCAGTTCGTGCGCGCAGGCCCCGTACAGCTCGGCTTCCGAGACATTCATAGCCCAACGCGGATCGGTAGTAATCGTATGGCTCAGCTGGTTGTATTGAGCAGCGAGGTCGCCGGGCAGATTTGTGACGATCAGCTCGGGCGCGCGGGCGATGCCGGCGATGCGGACGGTCGTGTTGTAGATGTCCTGGATTAAGGCCAGGTCGTCCAGTGGGTCGAGTGTAGCTTCCATTTTTGTCCTTTCGTTACAGTGCCAGAGCGGCCTTGGCGGCTTTTTTTAGCAACCCGCCTGGAGTGGGCAGCGAGATCTTCGGCGTGCCCATCTTGCCGAGGATGTCGTTAGAGCGACGGCTGGGCTTCAGGCTCTTCAGCTTGTCTTTCTTCAGCAGCGGATGCTCGCGGTCGCCATCCAGATCGAGGCCGCGCTTTTTTAAGCCGGCTGCGCTGTAGACTTTTCCGATTTCGCTGCCTTTCCAGGTTTTGCCGTCTACCAGACTTTGGAAAGACAGGCCGGAGAGCCGGCCTGTGGATGGGCTGCGGTTTTCGATCACGTCGAAGCCTTCCTTTTGCATCCGCGAGCGAAAAAGGTCTAGGCCAGGGTTGCCGGCTAATGAACGGTCGATGCATGCGCGGATCTCGGCCATGCGTCCCTTTGTGCCGGTTAAGGTTTGTGCTTGATACTCATTGAACCCCTGCAACCCAGCTTCACGCTCGGCGATGCGGCAGGCTTGT
Source organism: Methylobacillus sp. MM3 (assembly GCF_001645185.1). Lineage (GTDB taxonomy): Bacteria > Pseudomonadota > Gammaproteobacteria > Burkholderiales > Methylophilaceae > MM2. The sequence continues at coordinate 73,176 of NZ_LXTQ01000050.1, read as the reverse complement.
TCGCCGCGCTCGAAGTTATTGCTCATTGAGACAGCTTTGCCGCCATCAGGATGAATGCGGTTTAGGATAAGGTGCGCATGATCATGGTCGCGGTCGTTGTGCTTTATCAGAACAAATTGATGATCGTCTGAAAAGCCCATTTCGCGCTTCCAGGCGTTCGCAGCTGCGATCCATTGCTCGTTCGTGGGGTGCTCGCCGGGCGAGGCGGATAGTGAGACGTGGCATACGGGTTTTTGCGTGCGCGTATTCATCGACGCTATCGCATCCATCTCAGCCGCACGGCCGTTCCAGTCGTGCGAGGCGAGGTTGCTGGCTAAAGTTTCACCGTCTTCCTTTTCCTGGGCGTAGCGGACAATGCCGGCAAAGCCTGATCCGACCACTATGTTCTGAATCATGTCACGCTCCCAGCAGCGCGGCGCGAAGCGCTTGGACTTCCGCGCGGAGCTTCTCGAGTCCAGCGCCGAGCTGCTGGCCGTTTACGACGACAGACGAGCTACTGTTGATGTGCCGCATTAGCTGATTCACGTTGCCAGCTAAGCGTGCGAGTTTTACGTAGGCTTCACGATTTATCGCAGGCACTGCTGTAATCGTGTTGCCCAGTGCCGCGACGCGGATGTAGCTCGCTCCGTCCATTCCGGCATCTTCCGACTTTAGCATTAATTGTTCAGCTTCAAGTCGGTTGAGCGTAATTGTAGTTTTGATGTTGCGCCGCTCGATGTCTGGTAGCCGCGGGCGACCGCCACGGCGGCGGGTTGGCTGAGTCGGTTGCGTTGGCATGGTGTCCATGTTTGCTCCTCTCGTTGATGATGAAAATCGTTAAATATATGGAATCTCTTCTAGTGCCCGGAGGGCCAAGCACGACCGAAGGGAGGTTTTGAACAGGTGGGTTGCGTAGCAACCCGCATGGTCAAAACATGGCTTGCTGGGTAAAGCAAAGGAGATTCTTTTTTGATGAGGTTTTTCTTCATTCAGCGGCCTCTCGATCCCGCTTTCTTGCCTTCCTCATCTGCGCAAGCGTCATCGTCACTTCAGCCTGCACGCCTACCTGATTGCCACTTCCTGATAGCTCGTCCAGCATTGCAAACCCCATTTCTACGGCCTCAGGAGACACCCCAGCCGCTTCTGAAATTGCCTCAGCCACAACATGCTGCGCAGCCTCATCCGCGACCGTTTCTGTCACGCCTTCCTGCTCGCCCCGGTCGGTTTCGGTTTCCGCATTCTCGAAAGTCGTGAAAAAATCGGTAGTTTCGGCAACGTCAATTACTTGCGAGGTTTCAGTGTTGGAGCGAGCTTCAGAGGTTTCGGGATTCTCAAAACTCGATTTCTCGGCGGGCGTTTTGGGAGTTTCGACAATCTCAAAACTGCTATATTTGAGGGGGTTAATAACCGGTTCTGAACCATTTTTGAACAGGTTCGGATGGTCAATATTCACGTTCTCCGCTTTTGCTTCACTGCCGTTGACTTGTGCTGGCGTGTTGGGTATCACGGCGGGACGTGCAACTTTGGCTTTTCGGTATTCGACCGTATCGTGATACGGCCAGGTCAGCTCCAGCACGTCGGAGCTGTGCCCCAAAACGATGGCCTTGACCCCGTCGCGCTGTGGTCCCAGCTTTTCCAACTCGTCGGCGGTCATCACGGGCAGCTCTGCGCGCTGGTAACTGTTTGATGCGCTGTACCCGCCACCGCTGCTGGTGACGCTGGTCGTCGGGCGCTCAACCTCTCGGCTGCCGATTTGATCGATGACGAATTTCGCCGATGCCCCGCCTTTTATTTGCGCAAAAATTCGGATGCCCAACAAGGACAGCCATTTGTCATCTTCACCGCGCGGGTAGATCTGGCGGGTTTGAGCGATGTCCTGGAACGATAGGCCCACGGCGCAGCCTTTGCTGCGTCCGACTTCCATGATCGTGGGCAGACTTGAAAGCCTGCCTGCCTGAGGAAGCTCATCTAGCATATAGAAGATTGAGCGCGTTTTTGACTCGCTGAATTCGAGCGACGCGATGTGTGCGATCTGGACTTCCAACATCGCGCGGATGAGAGCTGTCGCGCTAGTTTTGTCCTTTGAATTTGACTGCAGGATGATGTTCCGGTCGGCACTGTCGTCGTCGTTCAGCCAGTCGATCCAGCTGAACGTACGCGGCTTGCCGTTAGCGAAATTTTCCGGCACGTCCGCCCACTCAAGCGAAAAGCGGTATAAGGGAGCGAGGTACGCCATGAGGTTGATGTGGATGGACTGCGTCGTCTTGCTCTCCTCGTCGAAAACCGACGCGACCGCCGGGGGGTAGTGGCGTTCGGCGAACTGCTTGATTTCGGGGAGGCTGGCGAAGGTGGTTTCGCCGAGGTCGCGCCAGCGCCAATCCTGCCCGCGCTCGTTAATGAGTCGCATCAGCATGGCTACAACCACGCCGCGCGCGGCGTTTGACCACATCGGGTCGGCGGATTCGATGACAAGGCCCCTTGCGAAGCTCTCAGCATCCGCCAGGGTGCGCACGTCGCGCCAGATAGCCCACACGCTGGACCGCGCGTCGCCGAGGGCGAACAAGCGGTGGACGTTGGGTGTTGAGATCGTGTAGTCACCTTTCGCCAGATCGAATATCACTGTTTTCCAGTTTTTTTGGATTAGCGGCAGCAAGATGCGCCACAAGATCTGCGTTTTCCCGCCCCCCTGGGCGCCCATCACCATAACTGACTGCATCACCTGATGCCGTGCGAGCACGATGTCGGGGTGGATTTTGAGCTCGGGCTTGCTGATGGCGCACTTCTCGCGCGATGCGCGCTGCGCGTATTGACGGGCTTCTTCGCCGCGCCGGAGTTGGCGGCCTCGGACATGGATGTGAGGATCGCGGGGCTGGGCTACATGCCAGCCGGACCATGCCGCGCTGATGAGTGCACCGGCAGCAGAGGTGAATGATGTGAAATATATAACTGCGAAGCCGTGCCCGGGCAGCGCTGTTGCGTAGTGCCAGTAGCCTGGAACGGCCTCCGGCCAAGCGCGGCCGGCGCTCACGGCATATACCAGCGACTTTAGCCATAGCGCGAAGTGCGTGTTGAGGTGCAGACCGAGTCCCTGGTTAAATTGCAGTAGTGCCTTGTTTAACAAAAACGCAATGCAGTAACTTGCGACAAAAAACACCAGCACGCCAATGGCGATGCCCTCGCCGACGCGGGGGCGGGCGATGACTGCTTGAGCGGTCGGGGCGATTAGTGGGGTGCTGGTGTTTTGAGCCATGTTTTTCCTTTGAGGGAAGGCTTAGGCCGCTTGAAAATCTCGCGCTTCGCATTCGAGGCGGGCATCTTCTTCAGCTCGCTGCACGCGGCAGCCGATGCCGATAGCATCATCCAGGACGCCGAGGATCACGCTCTTTAGATCAGTGCAACCAGCTACTCGCCCTGCGGCGAGCAGGGCATCAATCTCGCCCTTTGTGAGGTGGATCTCCATAAAGTCTTCGCCGTCCCACGCCGCCCTGTCCGTCACCTGCGAAACGTCCATGTAATCCCTTTCAGTTGTGTTTGAAGTTTTTTGAGACGTTTTAAGTATATGTTTTCGGGGTGTGAAAATCAATAAATATCATTAATAATCAATTGCTTAATCGTGTATCGTATACTCGATACACGATTGTGTTGTATAGATGCAACAGGCCCCGCGTGTCCGGAGGACTGGCGGCCCGAATTTGAGGATCTGCGGAAGCAGTTCCGAGGGTTAAGTGGGTACCGTATATGACCGATGGAGAGAGTGGATGGAATAGGAGGCGCGACCCGGTCATCAGACCGGGGGAAGTCCGACCCTTGAAGTCGTCCGTGCCGGCCGTGGCCGGCATGTCCACAAGGGGCAAAGCCCCTTGCCGAAAGCCCTGAGCTGAACGTCATGCTCGTGCACCCACTTTTTTTAGTGCAGCGCGCACAGTACGAGTGGCATAACGTGCAGCATCTTTCCCGCGCCGCGCTTCCGCTTGGTCAGCGAGTCGAGCCTCGACTTCTGATGGGCTCATTCCGTTTTCGATCGCGCCCATTACCCACCCGAATTCGCGGCCGGATTCGGAGGCATCGCCGCCTGCGTATATGCGGTTTGCTGGTCGGCGCGGGAAGGTGAGCACGGCGCTTGCCGACTGACGATAACGAGTAGCTGGTGCTGCTGGTTCTTGTCGTAATACTGCATCAACATCCAGCAGCTTGCCGCGCTCTGCCGCCTGAATCAGGCGCGCTTCGAAGCCGGCGCGCTCCGGCTTGCGATTAACAAAGCCGGGTGCTCGGCCGTAATGGTCGCCGCTGCTAGAGCCCTTATCCGCGCCGTAGCCGGCTCCAACGATGCGCTGGACTCGCTTTCGCTCATCCTCGGACATCGGTCGCGCTGCCGCGACCCACACTTGATGGTTACCGGCACTGGTTTCCACGATTGCGCTGCGCCAGCGGCTGGCGACATCAGCCGCGGCGGTTGCGTCCAGGTCGTCCAGCATGATGCAGGGCTGCGCATCACCGCGCGCCGGCCGGATGAAGATGCAGCAATGAGCGTCGTTCTCGCTCCGCGCATCCCCAGGTGTAATCGACCTGAAGCTGGCGCGCTGCTGACTCTCGTCGCGCGATAGCGACGCTACTTCGATTGCTTCAGCGCCAGCGGACTTGAGCCACTCCGATAAAACAGTAGCCGGATGTTTGGTTTGCCCTTCAGACCGCCCCGCCGTGGTTAACAAGCTCTTTTCATCTTCCGTTTTCAACTTCAAAAGCTTTTCAACTTCGGGTGGCACCATGCCACCAGGGGTGGGTGGCACCATGCCACCAGGTGGGTGGCAGGATGCCACCAGGGGTGGGGTGGGTTTTTGAGGAGGCCAGACGATTCGATATCGGTTTGAATCGTTTGTTTTACGCCCCTCATTCCAGCGCCTGGTGACTTTTAAATACCCCTTCTCTTCAAGCGTTTTGATCAGCCGTTGCGCTGTCCGCGGATGGATGATTGCGTCAGCCGCGATGGTGGGTATGCTCGGGAATGGCTCTGAGTCGCTAGACTGCATGCGCAGCGCGATGTTTTGTAAAACGGACTTCTCAGTCCGGGTGAGGTCTTCGCTGCGGTAGTCGCGGATAGCCCAGGAAAGCTGTTGCCCGGACAGTTTTTTTTCGCTCATGTCTGCCTCCGTTTAGGAGGCAGCGGTGCATCAGACACAAGGAATTGTGGTATTATGAATACTAGATCGCCAAATCTAGTGGTACCACAGCCCGGCCAGCGTCCACCGCTGCCGGGTTTTTTATTGGCTGATGCCCTTGGGTTGTTTGTGCGGGCGGCCGCGTTTGCGGGGAGCCGATTCCACTTTCGACTTATGCGATTCAAGCCAATTAAGGACGTCGGATTCAAGCCAAAGCAGTCGGCTAGAACCGGGCACGCGGATGGGTGGGGGAAGCCTGTCCGGGCGGCGGACAAGAGTCGAGTGGATCGAGAGGGGGGACAAGCAGAACAATTCTGCGAGTTCGGTGCTGTTTAAAGTGCGTGTAGGTGATGCGTGGTTGCTGCTCATACGTTGTCTGCTCCAGTCGCACGGTGTGCGGTTAGGATTACAGGCATACGAGTCACTCCCTCGCCGTCTTGGTTGCCGCTGATCCGGATTTCTGCGCCCGGGCGACCCTTGACTACAACATCCACGTCAGCCCAACCTGCCATTTCGCTGGGCCTGCTTCGCAGATCACTCATCAATTGACCGCAGTATATCAAACTTGCGCCAAGTTGTCAAATTATTACTATATTAATCAATCGGATAGGATTGACAAAGTGTTGCGTGTTGCATATCACGCTGGTTGTTAATCTCGATATAAATCCAATAAATCAACCCGCGCGGCGATCCTTAATTTTTGAGAATGGCTTGGGAATGCGGGTTTTGGCTTCCTTGCAAGGCATACAACGCTTGCAAGGGTTGCAATGGTTGTAAGGGTTGCAATGGTTGTAAGGCTTGCTCTGGTCTTTCAGCAAGCGGCGAAAGCCGCTTGTGGGGGTGTGCCGGCCACGGCCGGCACGGGCTGCGACTCGGCGCGGCTGGTGCCGCTTCTCGCTCCGCTATTCGATTGGCGATTGACTTGTCAGGGATTGCCGAAATGGAAGTGTCCCGTGGGACATTTTGGGGACACCCAGTGTCCCGAATTAAGCAATCTGTGACAATTGCCTGAAATTGCTTTCAGTTGCTAAATGATGGATTTTATTGAGGAAATTATGGTCGGGGTGAGAGGATTCGAACCTCCGGCCTCTACGTCCCGAACGTAGCGCTCTACCAGGCTAAGCTACACCCCGAAATTTGATTTTGATCTAGAAAACCACCTAGAAATTGCGGTCAACTGCAAAGGTCGACAATTCTATCAGAGCTTCTCGATAAATTGAAGCCGGTAAATGCGCGATTGCTGCGCATGCGGTTTCTGCCTCGGTGCGAGCCAGACGGCGTACGTGGTCCAGTGCGCCGGATCCGCGCACGGCCTCCAGCACCTGGTCGAGGTTTTCCAGGCCGCCTTGTTCGATGGCGGTACGGATCAGTTGCTGTTGCTGCGGCGTGCCGTGGCGCATGGCATACAGCAGCGGCAGGGTCGGCTTGCCTTCAGCGAGGTCGTCGCCGACATTCTTGCCTATATCGCTGCTGTTTCCGCTGAAATCGAGCACGTCGTCGATCAGCTGGAAGGCGGTGCCCAGGCGCATGCCGTATTCGCGCAGGGCCTCTTCGTCGGATTCCGACGCGCCGTTCATGATGGCGCCCAGGCGAGTGGCTGCTTCAAACAGTTTTGCCGTCTTGTAATGGATAACCTTGAGATAAGTCTCATCGCTGATGTCTGCATCATGGCAGTTCAGCAATTGCAGTACTTCGCCTTCCGCAATCACATTGGTGGCGTCGGCGAGTATCCGCATCACGCGCATGTTCTGTATGCCGACCATCATCTGGAACGCGCGCGAGTAGACAAAATCGCCGACCAGTACGCTGGCCGAGTTGCCGAACAAGGTATTGGCCGTCGCTTTGCCGCGGCGCATGCCGGAGCCGTCCACCACGTCGTCGTGCAGCAGGGTGGCGGTATGAATGAATTCAACCACGGCCGCCAGCGTATGGTGCTGCGGCGTCACGGCGCCCAGGGCTCCGCCGGAGAGCAGCACCAGCGCGGGGCGCAGACGTTTGCCGCCACTGTTGACGATATATTCGGAGATCTGATTGACGAGGACGACTTCGGAGTGCAGGCATTCGCGAATCGCCGCGTCGACAGCCCGCATGTCATCGGCGATGACTGCTTGTATGTTTTCGATAGACACTTGAGTCGCTGACGAAAAGACTATTGACGGGATTTCAAAGTTTGATGGCGGATTCTAGCATAGCCAGGCCGGGCATCAGGGATGCAAAATCGGCTTTGCATTTTTGAGACGTTTCCGTATAATGCGCGGTTCATTTCGAAGCATAAGCAAACGAGGCTTAACATGTATGCGGTCATCAAGACTGGCGGCAAGCAATATCGCGTAGCGGCCGGTGACAAGCTGAAGGTTGAACAACTGGTCGGCGACGTCGGTAGCGAAATCGTTATCGACAAGGTGTTGATGGTAGCAGATGGCGACCAGGTCACTATCGGCTCTCCCCTGATCAACGGCGCTAGCGTAAAGGCTACCGTGGTTTCGCATGGTCGTCACGATAAGGTGATGATTTTCAAGATGCGTCGCCGCAAGCACTATCGCAAGACCCAGGGTCACCGTCAGAATTACACCGAAATCCAGATTCAGCAGATTGCTGCTAAGTAAAAGGAGTTAGCAATGGCACATAAAAAGGCAGGCGGTAGTTCCCGTAACGGCCGCGACTCAAATGCCCAGCGACTGGGCGTGAAGGCATTCGGCGACCAGCTGGTTTCCGCAGGCAGCATCATCGTGCGTCAGCGCGGTACCAGGATGCACGCTGGCGAAAACGTAGGCATGGGCAAGGATCACACCTTGTTCGCCAAAGTGGACGGCAAGGTTGCGTTCACGATCAAGGGCGCTCTGCGTCACAAGTTCGTGAGCATTGTTCCCGCTTAAAGCGCGATCATGACTCAGCAAGAAAGCCCTATCACCACGATAGGGCTTTTTTATTTTGCGACAGGCCTGACATGAAATTCATAGACGAAGCTACCATCAAGGTCTACGCCGGTGCCGGCGGCAATGGCGTTGCCACGTTCCGACGCGAGAAATACGAACCGATGGGCGGCCCCGATGGCGGGGACGGCGGACGCGGAGGCTCCATTCACGTGATGGCGGACCGCAATATCAACACGCTGGTCGATTACCGCTATACGCGCGTATTCCGTGCCCAGCGCGGCGAAAATGGTCGCGGTTCGGACTGCTATGGCGCACGTGGTGAAGACATGGTGCTGCGTGTCCCGGTCGGTACAGTCATTACCGATAAGGGGACCGGCCAGGTTGTTGCGGATCTGGCGCAGGACGGGCAGCAGGCTACCCTTGCCAAGGGCGGCAACGGCGGCCTCGGCAACATCCATTTCAAATCCAGTATCAATCGATCTCCCCGTCAATGCACCAAGGGCGAGCCGGGCGAGGAGTTCGAGCTCTACATGGAATTGAAGGTGCTGGCCGATGTCGGCCTGCTCGGCATGCCGAATGCGGGCAAGTCCACTTTCATTCGTGCTGTTTCCGCAGCCAAGCCCAAGGTGGCGGATTACCCGTTTACCACGCTGCATCCCAATCTTGGCGTGGTGCGCGTGGACGCCAATCGCAGCTTCGTCATCGCCGACATTCCCGGCCTGATCGAGGGCGCGGCGGAAGGTGCCGGCCTGGGCCATCAATTCCTGCGCCATCTGGCGCGTACGCGTCTGCTGCTCCATATCGTCGATATTGCCCCGTTCGATGAGGCGATCGATCCGGTAGCCGAAGCGCGCGCGATCATCGAGGAATTGAGAAAATACGACGAAGGTCTTTACAATAAGCCGCGCTGGCTGGTGCTCAACAAGGTCGACATGCTGCCGGCCGACGAACGCGATGCGAAGCGCGTGGCTTTCCTGCGCGAATTTGGCTGGGATGCACCTTCGTTCTGTATTTCGGCCTTGAGCGGCGAGGGCTGCCAGGCGCTGGTTTATGCGATCATGGAGTACCTCGAGAGCCAGCGCGCAGAACAAACAGATCAGACTCAGGAGCCCTATCCGGAATGAAATCCCTGCTTGCCAGCGCGCGATGCATTGTCGTCAAGGTCGGCTCCAGTCTTGTCACCAATGACGGACGCGGGCTGGACCAGGCGGCGATAGCTGCCTGGGCGGACCAGATCGCGCGGCTGCGCCATCACGGTCGCCAGGTTGTGCTGGTTTCCAGCGGTGCGGTGGCCGAGGGCATGCAGCGTCTGGAATGGGTGAAGCGTCCGACCGCGATCAACGAGTTGCAGGCCGCTGCCGCCGTCGGGCAGATGGGGCTGGTGCAGATGTACGAATCCTGCTTCGCGCGGCACAAGATGCACACGGCGCAGTTGCTGCTGACGCATGACGACCTCGCGGACCGAAAGCGCTACCTGAATGCGCGCAGCACCTTGCGTACGCTGCTCGACCTGAACGTCATTCCCATCATCAATGAAAACGATACCGTCGTTACCGACGAGATTCGCTTCGGCGATAACGATACGCTGGGTTCGCTGGTCGCAAACCTGATCGAAGCCGATGCGCTGGTGATCCTCACCGACCAGCAGGGGCTATACTCCGCCGATCCACGCAAGGATTCGGCGGCGACTTTGATCCAGCAGGCGACGGCGGGCGATCCTGCATTGGAAAAAATGGCAGGCGGCGCCGGCAGCAGCGTCGGCACCGGCGGCATGCTGACCAAAATACTGGCAGCCAAGCGGGCAGCACGCAGCGGCGCGCACACCGTTATTGCCTCCGGCCGCGAAAAGGATGTGCTGGTGCGTCTGTCGCAAGGCGAGGCGATCGGCACGCATCTGCGCGCGCCGGAAATGAAAACCGCCGCGCGCAAGCAGTGGCTGGCCGATCATCTGCAAGTGCGCGGCAAGCTGACGCTGGATAACGGCGCGGCCAAGGCGTTGCGCGAAGCTGGCAAGAGCTTGCTGCCGATAGGCGTGACGGCCGTGTCGGGCAGTTTTGAACGCGGAGAGCTGGTCGCATGCATCGACGCACATGGTCAAGAAGTGGCGCGCGGCCTGGTTAATTACACGGCAGTAGAAACGGCCCGCATTCTGCGCAAGCCCAGCCAGGAAATCGAGCAGATTCTGGGCTATGTGGATGAGCCGGAGCTGATCCATCGGGACAACCTGGTTCTGCTATAGCGCAGAGGCCTGTGCTACGGCGGGACGCGAAGAGACTCTGAAAGAAGGAGCAAGTTGTGACAGACAAAAAACCTTTAATTGCCATCATTATGGGATCCGACAGCGATTGGCGGGTCATGAAGGCGGCAGCGGCGATGCTAGACGATTTCAGCGTGCCGTATGAAGCGCGCGTGGTGTCGGCGCATCGCACGCCCGACCTGATGTTCGAGTTCGCGGAAAATGCCGCAACGCGCGGTTTCCGGGCGATCATTGCCGGCGCTGGCGGCGCCGCGCATCTGCCGGGTATGGTGGCGGCGAAGACGACGCTGCCGGTGCTGGGTGTGCCGGTGCCGTCCAAGCATCTGCAAGGCCAGGACTCGCTGCTCTCCATCGTGCAGATGCCCAAAGGTATTCCGGTCGCGACTTTCGCCATCGGTGAGGCCGGTGCTGCCAATGCCGGCTTGTTCGCCATTGCGCTGCTGGCGACCACGGATGCAGCGTTGTCTGAAAAGCTGGCCGAATTCCGCCGCAAGCAAACCGAAAAGGTGCTCGCGATGACGCTGAAGGGGGATGCATGATACTGCCACCTTCCATGCTCGGCATGCTCGGCGGGGGCCAGTTGGCCCGTTTTTTTGTCATCGCCGCCCACGAGATGGGGTATCGGGTCATGGTGCTCGATCCGGACAAGAACAGCCCCGCCGGCTTGCTGGCGGATGTTCACTTGTGTGCTGCCTATGACGACCAGGCGGCGCTCGATCGCATGGCACAGGAGTGCGTGGCGGTGACGACCGAATTCGAGAATGTCCCTGCAAGCACCTTGAGCGCGCTGGCGCAATCAGTGCCGGTGCATCCGGCCGCTTCTGCCGTGGCGATTTGCCAGCACCGTATTTCCGAGAAGGGCTTTCTGCGCGACAACGGTTTTCCGCACGCGCCTTATGCCGAGATCAATGCAGAAGCCGATATTCCGGAGGATAACGCCGGTTTGTATCCGGGCATACTCAAGGTAGCCCGGTTCGGCTATGACGGCAAGGGGCAGGCGCGTGTCAGCAATCGCGAAGAGGCGGCTGCTGCTTTCCGCAACTTCAAGGGCGAGCAGTGTGTGCTGGAAAAAATGCTGGCGCTGGATTATGAGGTCTCGGTGGTGCTGGCGCGCGATGCAGCCGGTAACGTGAAGGCTTTCCCCGTCGCGGAAAACATTCACCGCAACGGCATCCTCGATATCAGCATCGTGCCGGCCCGCGGCAGCGCCGAGGTGCGCGAGCAGGCACAAGCGCTAGCGCGCGGAGTGGCGGCCAAGCTGAATTATGTCGGCACGCTGGGCGTGGAATTCTTCGTCTGCAACGGCAGTCTGTACGTCAACGAAATGGCGCCGCGCCCGCACAACTCCGGCCATTACACCATCGATGCCTGCGTCACCGATCAGTTCGAGCAGCAGATCCGCGCGCTCTGCGGTTTGCCGCTGGGCGACACGCGATTGCATAGTCCGGCGGTGATGGTCAATCTGCTGGGCGATATCTGGCGCGACGGCGAACCCGAATGGGAGGTGCTGTTCGAGCAACTCGATCTCAAGCTGCATCTTTACGGCAAACATGAGGCGCGCCCCGGTCGCAAGATGGGCCATTTCACGGTGATTGGCGAGCACGCCGAAGAAGTGGTGGCGCATGCCATGTCGGCCAGGCGGCGTATCAAGGTGGAGGGCTAGGCAAAACGCAGGAGAGGTTGCGTTTGCCTCGGCGCCTGATTGCCAATGAGGCCATCAAGGCCGGGATGCAGAAAATAAAAAAGCCAACCGCAAGGTTGGCTTTTTTACACAAGCGCTTGAATTAAGCAGCCATTGCCTTCACGGCAGCGGACAGGCGGCTCTTGTGACGAGCGGCCTTGTTCTTGTGAATGATTTTCTTGTCGGCGATGCTGTCGATGACGCTTACGTTTGCGATGTAAGCTGCCTGTGCTGCTGCCTTGTCGCCAGCTTCGACGGCCTTGATCACCTTTTTGACAGCGGTGCGCAGGGCAGAACGCAAGCTCGCATTGTGGGCGCGTTGCTTTACCGCCTGACGGGCACGCTTTCTTGCTTGTGCGCTGTTAGCCATTAAAACTCCTGAAAATTATGCAAAATTTGAAACGCGCAATCATACAGATTCAAAAGGCCTTTTGCAAGGCCGTTCACGCGAGGTGCCATGGTAAGATAAGCGCCTTTGATTTTCAATCGGTTGTATGAACCTGCTCAAAGCTCTGGCCGCTGTCGGCAGCATGACATTCCTCTCCCGTATCCTGGGTTTCGTGCGCGATACCTTGATTGCGCGAGTCTTTGGCGCCGGTGTTTATACCGATGCTTTTTTCATTGCTTTCAAGATTCCCAACCTGTTGCGCCGCCTGTTTGCCGAAGGAGCGTTTTCGCAGGCTTTCGTGCCGGTGCTGGCTGAATACAAGAACCGGCGCGGCCATGACGAAACGCATGCGCTGGTGAATCACGTCGCGACGCTGCTCGGGCTCGCGCTTTTGGTAGTGATGATTATCGGCGTTATCGCTGCGCCCTGGGTGGTTTATCTCAGCGCGCCGGGCTTCAAGTCCAGCCCGGACAAGTTCCAGCTGACGGTCGATCTGCTGCGCATTACCTTTCCTTATATATTCTTCATTTCGCTGGTGTCGCTGGCGGGCGGCGTGCTCAATACCTGGAGTCGATTTTCGGTACCGGCATTCACGCCAGTGCTGCTCAATCTTTCCTTCATCGTTGCCGCGCTGTTTTTTGCGCCGTATTTCGATCCGCCCATCATGGTATTGGCGTGGGCAGTATTTTTTGGTGGCGTGGCGCAACTGGCTTTCCAGGTGCCGTTCCTGCTGAAAGTCGGATTGGTGCCGCGATTCAGCCTCAATCTGCATGATGAAGGCGTGTGGCGTATTCTGAAATTGATGGGACCCGCGGTGTTTGGCGTGTCGATTGCGCAGCTCAGCCTGTTGATCAACACCATATTCGCTTCTTTTCTGCAGACCGGCAGCGTTTCCTGGCTGTATTACGCCGACCGGCTGATGGAGTTCCCGACCGGCATGCTCGGCGTGGCGCTCGGGACCATCCTGCTGCCCAGTCTTTCCAAAAGCTACGCCGACAAGACGGATGGCGAATATTCCCAATTACTGGATTGGGGGCTGCGGCTCACCTTCATGCTGGCGCTGCCCTCGGCCGTGGCGCTGGCGGTGCTGGGCGTGCCTTTGATCGCGGCGCTGTTCCGTTATGGCGAATTCAATGCGACCGATCTTTTCATGACCCGGCAAGCGCTGGTGGCCTATAGCGTCGGGCTGCTTGGACTGATCCTGATCAAGGTGCTGGCTCCTGGCTTTTATGCGCGCCAGAACATCAAGACGCCGGTCAAAATCGCAATTTTTACGCTGCTGGCTACACAGGTCATGAATCTGGTGTTTGTCTTTGGCTTGAATCTCGCCCATGCAGGTCTGGCGCTCGCGATTTCGCTGGGGGCGTGCCTGAACGCCGGTCTCCTTTATTATTATCTGCGGCACGACGGCATTTTTCAGCCGCAACCGGGTTGGATATTATTCCTGCTCAAATTATTGGTGGCGGTGAGCGCAATGGGTGCCGTGCTGTGGTTCGGCATGGGTGTGGAAAGCAATTGGCTGCACTATGGTTTCGTTGAAAAAATACTGCGGATCATGATGCTGGTAGCCGGCGGAGCAGGGACGTATTTCCTTGCATTGTGGCTGCAAGGGATTCGCCTGCGGGATTTCATGCGCCGGACAAAGGCCTAATATTTAGATCGATGAACATGCAAGTTTTTCGTCATATTCCTTCCAGGACTGCTGCTCCGATTGCGCTGGCCATCGGCAACTTCGATGGCGTGCACCGTGGGCATCGCGCCATTCTTGAGATGCTGTGCAATCGCGCCGCCGAGCTCGGGCTTGCACCCTGCGTGATGACCTTCGAGCCGCATCCGCGCGAGTTTTTCTCGCCAGCTACCGCGCCGGCGCGGCTTACTTCGCTGCGCGAAAAGCTGGAGATGTTCGAAGGTGCCGGCGTGGCGTCCGTGTACTTGTGCCGCTTCGATAGCAAATTCGCCTCCATCAGCGCACAGGCGTTCACGGACGATATTTTGCGCCGTTTGAATGCGCGTCTGATCCTGGTCGGCGGGGATTTCCGTTTCGGCGCGGATCGTACCGGCGATATTGGAATGCTGCGCGACGCGGGTTTTGCAGTGGAAAGCGTTCCGGACGTGACGGTGAATGGCGAACGGGTTTCCAGTACCGCGATACGCAAGGCATTGGCGGATGGCGATCTCAAGCATGCGGCTGCGCTGCTGGGAAGGCCGTATAGCCTCAGTGGACACGTAACGCATGGCGACAAACTGGGCCGCGAGCTCGGCTATCCGACCGCCAACATCCATATGCTGCACGACCGGCCGCCGCTTTTCGGCATCTATGCGGTAAAATTGAGCGGAATTGCCGAAGAGGCGCTGCCCGGCGTTGCCAGCCTGGGCGTGCGCCCGACCATGAAGATCAACGGCAGGCCGACGCTGGAAGTCCATCTGTTCGATTTCGATCAGGATATCTATGGTCGTCACGTGCATGTGATTTTCAGCAAAAAGCTGCGCGACGAAGAAAAATTCCCCGACCTGGAGGCGCTGAAGCGCCAGATGGCCATCGATGAGCAGATGGCGAGAGATTATTTCAAGAACGAATCATGACCGACTATAAAAATACGCTGAACCTGCCCGATACCCCTTTCCCGATGCGCGGCGATCTCGCCAAGCGCGAACCGGCATGGGTGCAAGCCTGGCAGGAGAAGCAGCGCTACCGTAAAATCCGCGAAACCGCGCAAGGCCGCCCCAAATTCATCCTGCACGACGGCCCGCCCTATGCCAATGGCGACATTCACATCGGTCATGCGGTCAACAAGATCCTCAAGGACATCATCGTCAAATCCAAGACGCTGTCCGGCTTCGATGCACCCTATGTGCCGGGCTGGGACTGTCACGGTCTGCCGATCGAACTCATGGTCGAGAAGCAGCATGGCAAGGACATTCCGCCGGCCAGGTTCCGCGAACTGTGCCGTGAATACGCCAAGGCGCAGGTGGAGCGCCAGAAGGCGGATTTTATCCGCCTCGGCGTGCTGGGGGATTGGGAGAATCCCTACCTGACCATGGATTTCAGGACCGAGGCCGACATCATGCGGAGCCTGGGTGAAATCTATAAAAACGGCTATCTGTACCAGGGCTCCAAGCCGGTGCACTGGTGCGTGGACTGCGGCTCGGCGCTGGCCGAGGCGGAAGTCGAGTACGAGGACAAGAATTCGCCCGCCATCGACGTTGGCTTCAAGGCGGTGGACAACGAAGCGCTGGCGCGCGCATTCGGCGTCGCGCATCTGAATGCGCCGGCGTTCGCAGTAATCTGGACCACGACGCCATGGACGCTGCCTGCCAACCAGGCGGTGTGCGTGCACCCCGAACTCAGCTACGATTTGATCCAGACCAGCAAGGGATTGCTGATTCTCGGCCACGAACTGGCCGAAGCAACGCTGACGCGTTATGGCGAATCCGACACGCAAGTGCTGGGCTCGTGCAAGGGCGCGGCGCTGGAAAACCTCAAGCTGCAACACCCGTTCTACGACCGTACCGTGCCCGTCATCTGCGGCGACCACGTGACCACTGACGCCGGTACCGGCCTGGTACACACTGCGCCCGCACACGGTCTGGAAGACTATGCGGTCGGAATGCGCTACGACCTGCCGGTGGACAACCCGGTGGGTGATGACGGCAAGTTCTACAGCCGCGTCGAGAAATTCGCCGGCATGAGCATCTGGGATGCCAACAAGGCCGTCATCGAGACGCTGCAAGCCAACGGCGTGCTGATGGCGTCTGCGCGCCTCAACCACAGCTATCCGCATTGCTGGCGCCACAAGACACCGGTGATTTTCCGTGCGACGCATCAGTGGTTCATAGGCATGAGCCAGCACGGCAAGGACGGAAACACGCTGCGCGGCATTGCCAACGCGGCGGTGGCGCATACCGAATTCTTCCCGGCCTGGGGGCGCGCGCGCCTCGAAGCCATGATCAAGAATCGCCCCGACTGGTGCGTGTCGCGCCAGCGCAACTGGGGCGTACCGATGCCGCTGTTCGTGCACAAGGAAACGGGCGAGCCGCATCCGCTGACCGCCGAGCTGCTGGAAAAAGTAGCGCTGCAGGTCGAGCAGCAGGGCATCGAGGCTTGGTTCTCGCTCGACGGCGCGGCCTTCCTGCAGGCGCATGCGCCCGAAGGCGCCGAGCAATACAAGAAAGTCACCGATACGCTGGACGTGTGGTTCGACTCCGGCGCCACGCATGCCGCGGTGCTGAAGCGCCGCCCGGACCTGAGTCATCCGGCCGATCTGTATCTTGAAGGTTCCGACCAGCACCGCGGCTGGTTCCAGTCCTCGCTCCTGACCGGTTGCGCCATTGATGGCCGTGCGCCATACGAGGCACTGCTGACGCACGGTTTTGTCGTCGACGGCAACGGCTACAAGATGAGCAAATCCAAGGGCAACGTGATCGCGCCGCAGAAAGTGATGGATACCTACGGTGCCGACATCCTGCGCCTGTGGGTCGCGTCGACCGACTATTCCGGCGAGTTGACCATCTCCGACGAAATTCTGAAGCGCGTCGTCGAGAGCTATCGCCGTATTCGTAATACGCTACGCTTCCTGCTCGCCAACCTGGCTGATTTCGATGCGCAGAAGGATATGCTGCCGGTCGAGCAATGGCTGGAAATCGACCGCTACGCGCTGGCGATGACCAAGGCACTGCAGGACGAAATGACGGCTGCCTACGCGCGTTACGAGTTTCATTTGGTGGCGCAGAGGTTCGTCGGTTTCTGCTCCGAAGACCTGGGCGGCTTTTATCTCGATATCCTCAAGGATCGCCTCTATACCGCAGGCAGCGACTCGCGCGCACGCCGTGCCGCGCAGAGCGCGCTGTGGCATATCACGCAGAGTCTGCTGAAACTGATGTCGCCCATCCTCAGCTTTACCGCTGAGGAAGCCTGGGCAGATGTGGGCGGCGGTGCCGAAGACAGCGTTTTCCTGCACTTGTGGCACGATTTCCCGGCGGCGGATGAAGCGCTGGTCGGTAAATGGGGAACCATCCGGGAGTTCCGCGCACGCGTGTTGAAGCAACTGGAAGAAGTACGTGCCGCAGGCGGCATCGGGTCATCGCTACAGGCAGAACTGGATGTCTATGTGAATGGCGTGACGCATGACGCGCTGGCGACGCTGGACGACGATCTGCGCTTTGCGTTGATCACCTCCCGCGCCACGCTGCATCGTGCAACCAGCGAGACGGATGAAAAGATCGTCGTCACGCCGAGCGCACATCAGAAATGCGAGCGTTGCTGGCACTACCGCGCCGACGTGGGCGCCGATGCTGCGCATCCGCACATCTGTGGCCGATGCGTGAGCAACCTCTACGGTGACGGGGAGCCTCGCGAACATGCGTAACTGGCTGGGACTCAGCGGGATCATTGTCGCGCTCGACCTCTACACCAAGCATCTGGTGCAAAGCGCGCTGACCTATGGCGAGCATGTGCCGGTGACGTCATTCTTCGACCTCGTGCTGTTTCACAACGAAGGCGCGGCGTTCAGCTTTCTCGCGGGTGCCGGCGGCTGGCAGCGATTGTTTTTCAGCGCCTTCGCGATTATCGCTTCCGGCGTGATTATTCACCTGCTGCGCAAGCATCCGGAAAAGAAACTGTTTTGTTTCGCGCTCAGCCTGGTGCTGGGCGGCGCGCTGGGTAACCTCTACGACCGCCTGACGCTGGGCTATGTGGTGGATTTCCTGTTCTTCCACTATGAAACCTTCTATTGGCCGGCGTTCAATGTCGCCGATTCGACAATTACCGTAGGCGTGATCCTGCTGCTGTGGGATGGCCTGATCGAAGAAAAAGTGCATGCCGGCAAGCAGGAGCGCTCGCTGCGCTCCTGAGCCTCAGTCTCTTCCTGTCTCCGGGTGTCAGTTTCGTTGCGCGACGTGCTGCTGCTCTTCGTCGTGTTCACGCAATAGTTTGCGATAGCTCAGCAAGTCGGCGGCATCCAGATGCGCTCGCATCTTTGACCGATGGGGCAAATTGCCGAGGGTGATGCGAGTGCCCAGCCCGGCATAAATATCCCGGTTGCCAAAGGCGCGCAGCAGCGCCTTGAAGGTCGCTTCTCCGGTGCAATGACCCGGGGCGATGAAACCCACCTGATAAGTATCGTGGAGCGCGCGGACGATGCGTTCGATTTCGGGATCTTGCGCGACCACCAGATGCAGCCCACCCGCAACCAGCAGGATATGGGTATCGATGCGAGTCGCGGCGGCGACGATGCGGTCAATGCCGGGATGCGCGCAGCCGACGACCAGTACCATGCCTGCGGGCGTCTCGATGGCAAGCGAAAGCTCGCGCAGTTCCAGCGTGCCGGGCTTGTCTGAGACCAGCGCGATCAGGTGGATGCCCGACACAATCTCGGTGTCATGATCGATCAGCGTGAAGCGCGCGTTCGGCCAGGCGGAACCGAAGCGCATGACTTTAGGCGGTGCACCGTCGAAATAGCGCTGCTCCCGCGGCAGCGAGTCATCCTTGCGATAAAAGCTGCTGGGCAGATCGGCGCCGTAGACCCCAAACCCTTCCTTGGGTGCATAGATCATGACCCTGGGGTTGACGCGCAACAGATAGCTCATGCCGCCCATATGGTCGCCGTGCCGGTGCGACATCACCACAAAATCCAGTCGGCTGAGGTCGACGCCGCTGGCCTTGGCGTTCTGTTCCAGCACTCCCGCGTCATTGCCCGTATCAAACAGGATGCGCTTGCCCTGGTATTCGATCAGCGCGGCATATCCCCAGTCTTTCTTCATTGCCGAAGATTTGCCGAACGCGTCGTACAGTACGGTAATGCGGAAGGCGGGAGAGGAGAGGCCGGATTTTTCGGGAGGAGCCTGGGCCGTGCTGCAGCCTGCGGCGAGCAGGCATAACAGGCTCATGATCAGGAGCGGAAATCGAATATTCACGATACCCCCTTTCGGCCGTCGGTAGGGTGCTTATTGAGCATGCGGCCCAGAATTGCAGTGTGAACCGAATCGAACGAGAACGCTAGCGAAGAGCTGTGCTGTCAGCGATACAGCCAGCCGCGTCGCATCAGCCATTTTTCGGCTTCTACTCCCCAGAAGACAATGCTGGAGATGGCGAAGCAGGCGGCCAGCTCCGATGCCGTGAGCGGTTCGGTGCGGAAGATCGGATTGAGCGCCGGCACGTAAAGCGTCGCCATCTGCAGCGCGATGGTGCCGATCAGCACGAATAGCAGCGACCGGTTGGAAAAGAGCCCCAGCGTAAAGATGGATTCGCGCTCGGAGCGCACGGCGAGCACATGGCCGAGTTGCGACAGCGTCAGCACGGTGAACACCATGCTTTGCCAATGTGCACCCTCCTGGTTGATCGCCCAGGCTTGCGTCAGCAGGGTAATTCCGCCCATCAGCAGGCCGACCCATACGATATGCTGCCACATTCCGTGCGCAAAAATGCTTTCCTGCGGCGGGCGCGGCGGGCGCTGCATCACATGGCGTTCGGCCGGCTCGACGGCGAGCGTGATGCCGGGCAGGCCATCGGTGACGAGGTTGATCCATAGAATATGAATCGGCAGCAGCGGGATGGGCAGGCCGAGAAACGGCGCGAGCAGGATCACCCAGATTTCGCCGGCGTTGCTGGTCATGCCGTATTTGATGAACTTGCGGATGTTGTCGAAGATGCGCCGGCCTTCGCGCACCGCATGCACGATGGTGGCGAAGTTGTCGTCCAGCAGGATCATATGCGCCGACTCGCGTGCCACGTCGGTGCCGCCCTTGCCCATCGCCACGCCGATGTCCGAGGACTTGAGCGCAGGCGCGTCATTGACGCCGTCGCCGGTCATCGCCACGAACTCGCCGTTGGCTTGCAGTGCATCGACGATACGGATTTTCTGCGCCGGGTCGACGCGGGCGTAGACGCGGACGGTTTCGACGCGCAGGCGCAAGTCGTCATCTGACAGCACACCCAAGTCGGAGCCGGTGAGCACGGCAGCTTCGCCATTTTCAACGATGCCCAGGCGATGCGCGATGGCGATGGCAGTCGCGGGATGATCGCCGGTAATCATCACCGGCGTGATGCCGGCGGCCTTGCACTCGGCGACGGCATGATGCGCTTCGCGGCGCGGCGGATCCATCAGGCCGACGAGGCCCAGCAGTGTCAGGTCGCGCTCGGCGTCGGCCAGCGGTTCCGGCAAAGCATCCATGCTGCGCATCGCGACGGCGATGACGCGCAGCCCGGATTGCGCCATGGCTTCGGCCTCTGCCTGCCATTTGTCGCTTTGCAGCGGAGCGACGCCCTCGCTTCCAAGCTGGCTGGCGCAGCACTGCAGGATGCTCTCCGGCGCGCCCTTGGAGTAGGCGATATAACCGGTTTCCTGCCGATGTAGCGTGGTCATGCGCTTGCGCTCAGAATCGAACGGAACTTCGGCTGTCCGTGGCTGTGCAGTTTCCAGTACTGCCCGGTCTGCGCCGTGTTCGAGCGCGGTCTCCAGCAACGCGATTTCCGTCGGGTCGCCGGAGGCATGGCCGGATTTTCCCAGCGTCGCATCGCTGTTGAGCGCGAGCGCTTCGAACAGGCTGCGCCACAACGCTTGATCCGGATTCGGCTGGTCGGTGCCGTTCGCGAAAAAGGCTTCGGCATGCATGCGGTTCTGCGTCAGCGTGCCGGTCTTGTCGGAGCAGATATAAGTGATGGAGCCCAGCGTCTCGACCGCCGGCAGGCGTCGCACGAGCGCTTTCTGCCCGACCATGCGATAGGCCCCGAGCGCGAGCGACACCGCGATCACCGCCGGCAATGCTTCGGGAATGGCTGCGACGGCAAGACTGATCGCCGTCATGAACATCAGCAGCGGCGATTCACCGCGGATCAACCCGGCCGTGAAGACGATCACGCAGATGGCGAGCACTGCGAATGCAAGGCGGCTGCCGAAACTCGCCAGTCGTTTTTGCAACGGCGTTTTGCCTTCTTCCGCGCCGGAAAGCAGCGTCGCGATCTTGCCCAGTTCCGTACCCAGGCCGGTCGCGACGACGATGCCGCTGCCGCGCCCGTAAGTGACCGTCGTGCCTTTGTAGGCCATGTTGCTGCGGTCGCCCAGCGGCAGTTCTACGGTTTCCAGTTTATGCATCGCCTTTTCCACCGGATGCGATTCGCCGGTCAAGGCGGCCTCGGCGATGCGCAGGTGTGCGGTTTCCGCGAGGCGAACATCGGCGGGAACAATATTGCCTGCTTCTAGAAACACCACGTCTCCAGGGACGATTTCATGCGAGGGCAGCGTGGCGATCTCGCCGCCGCGCCGCACGCGGATGGAAGGCGAGGACATCTGGCGCAGCGCAGCAATGGCGCGCTCGGTGCGGTACTCCTGCACGAAGCCGATGACGGCGTTGAGGGTGACGATGACGACGATGGCGAGCGTGTCCTGCGCTTCGCCGACGAACATCGACACGACCGCCGCGGCCAGCAGCACGAGGATCATCACATCGGCGAATTGCGAGAGAAAGATGCGCAGCGGGGTGCGCCGTTTGCCTTCCGGCAGCGCGTTAGGCCCGTGCTGCTCCAGCCGGCTGGCGGCTTCGGCGGCGGTCAGGCCGTGCGCAAGATTGGTATCGAGGTGTCGGGCGACATCCTCATGATGCAGGCTGTGCCAGAGCTTGTCAGGCGATGGAGTCATCGAAGGGCTGTTCGGCTTCCAGCCACATCACATTGATGACGCCGAAGGCGACGGCTAACCCCAAGCCAAGTATCCAGGCGAAATACCACATGACGAGCTCCTAATAGGCAGTATGCGTGTTGTCTTGAATGGATTGTATCGTGACCTTGCCGCGCATCACGCGATACACCCAGGAAGTGTAAACCATGATCAGCGGCAGGAAGATGAGCGTCACGATCAGCATGATGCCCAGCGTCTTCTGGCTGGAGGCCGCGTCCCATAGCGTCAGGCTGCTGTTGGGGTCGGTGGCGGACGGCATGACGAAGGGGAACATCGAGAACCCGGCCGTCAGGATAATGCCGGCCAAAGCCACGGAACTGAAAAAGAACGCGACGAATTGTCGTCCCGCGCGGCCTTGCCACAAGGCCAGCGCGATGCCGGCAAACGCGGCGGCCGGCGCGGCCGTCATCCACGGATAAGTCCGGTAATTGCCCAACCATGCACCGGCGGCTTTTTCGACCGTCTTGGCCAGCGGATTGAAGGCGCTGTTGGCCTCCGGCATCGTGAGGATACGGAAACCGTCGATACCCAGCGCCAGCCAGATGCCGGCCAGCGCGAAAGCGGCGGCGCATACCGCACCGGCATACAGCGCGGCTTTGCGTGCGCGCTGCTGGACTGCGCCGTCGGTGCGCAGTTCGAGGTAAATCGCACCGTGCATCATCAGCATCGACAGGCTGACCACGCCCGCCAATAATGCGAACGGATTGAGCAGCGCCCAGAAACTGCCGGTGTAGAACGAGCGCATGGTGTCGTCGAAATGGAAAGGCAGGCCCAGCAGCAGGTTGCCGAAAGCGATGCCGAACACCAGTGCCGGCACTGCGCCGCCAATGAACAGCGCCCAGTCCCAGGCGTTGCGCCAGCGCGGATCGGCGAGCTTGCTGCGGTAATCGAAACCGACCGGGCGGAAGAACAGCGCGAACAGCACCAGCAACAGCGCGATATACAACCCCGAGAAAGCGGCGGCGTAGGCCAGCGGCCATGCGGCAAAAATCGCGCCGGCAGCGGTGATGAGCCAGGTCTGGTTGCCCTCCCAGGTGGCACCGACGGTATTGATGATGACGCGGCGCTCGTCGTCGTTTTTGCCGAGAAAAGGCAGCCAGGCGGCAACGCCCATGTCGAACCCGTCGGTCACGGCGAAGCCGATCAGCAGCACGCCGATGAACAGCCACCAGATAAGCTTGAGTGTTTCGTAGTCGAAAAACATCGTATTCCCCTTACGCCGCTGCGCGTTCGAAATGGTATTTGCCGGTATGCAGGCTGGAAGGCCCGAGGCGCGCATACTTGAACATCAAATACAGCTCAATGATTAGCAGCAGCGTGTAGAAACCGAGGAAGCCGGCCAGGCTGAAATAGAGATCGCCGGTGGAAAGCGAGGAACTGGAAAGCCGTGTCGGCAGGATGCCGGAAATTGTCCACGGCTGACGGCCGTATTCTGCGACGAACCAGCCCAGCTCGGCGGCCAGCCACGGCAGCGGAATCGCGACGACGGCCAGTTTCAACAGCCAGGGTTTTTCCGCAATCTGACGGCGCGCGCTGTAATAGAACGTGGCGGCAAAGATGAACAGGAACAGAATGCCCAGCCCGACCATGATGCGGAAAGACCAGAACAGCGGGAATACGCGCGGGATGGTGTCATTGGCGGCGAGCTTGATCTGCTCTTCGGTGGCATCGGTCACGTTGGGCGTGTATTTTTTCAATAGCAGGCCATAACCGAGGTGCTCCTTGTGCTCATCGAAAGCTGCCTGCGCACCGGTATCGCCGGACTTGATCTTCGTCAGCGCATCGTAGGCCAGCATGCCGTCGCGGATACGTTGCTCATTCTCCTTCTTGATATCGACGATGCCGATGACTTTCTCGTCGATGGAGCGTGTCGCGATCAGGCCCAGCACGTAAGGGATCTTGACCGCATAGTCGGTGCGCTCCATTTCCTGGTTGGGCAGGCCGATCAGCGTAAACGCGGCTGGGGCTTCCTCGGTATGCCATTCGGCTTCGATGGCGGCCAGCTTCACTTTCTGCACTTCGCCGGTGGTATAGCCGGATTCGTCGCCGAGGACGATCACGGAAAGAATCGAAGCGAGACCGAAGCCGGAAGCGACCGCAATCGAGCGCAGCGCGAAGCCGGTATCGCGCTTCTTCAGCAAATACCAGCTGGAAATCCCGAGCACGAACATCGAGGCCGTCACGTAGCCCGCCGCCACGGTGTGGACGAACTTGACCTGCGCCACCGGATTGAAGATCAGCGCTGCGAAATTGGTCATTTCCATGCGCATGGTTTCGAGGTTGAATTCCGCGCCCACCGGGTTCTGCATCCAGCCGTTGGCGATCAAAATCCACAGCGCGGAGAGGTTGGAGCCGATCGCGACCAGGAAGGTCACCATCAGGTGCTTTTGCTTGGATAGACGATCCCAGCCGAAGAAAAACAGCCCGACAAAGGTCGATTCGAGGAAGAACGCCATCAGCCCTTCGATGGCGAGCGGCGCGCCGAAGATGTCGCCGACATAGTGCGAGTAATACGCCCAGTTGGTGCCAAACTGGAATTCCAGCGTGATGCCGGTGGTCACGCCCATCGCGAAGTTGATGCCGAACAGTTTGCCCCAGAAGCGGGTCATGTCCTTGTAGACCTGCTTGCCGGTCATCACATACACCGACTCCATGATCACCAGTATCCACGACAGCCCCAGCGTCAGCGGCACGAACAGAAAGTGGTAAAGCGCAGTGGCCCCGAATTGCAGGCGGGAAAGGTCAACGACTTCGGCGGAAGGCAGCATGCAGGTCCTTGCTTGTTATTTGTTCAGAATGACGCGGGTCACGTTTCCTGCGCGATCCTCCCTGGGCATCGGCTGGTCGAACCAGAGCGCCCAGATCGTATACAGCAGTACCCCTTTGGCGATGAGCACCAGAATGATTTCCCACTTCAGGGCGAGCATCCGTTTACGCGATGAGGACGGCGATGGCGACATGGCGACAGTGTAGCAAAGTTGGCTGGAAAGAATCAGGGTTTGCCCCGCCGCTCGGGAGAGAGAAAGCGCACGACATTCGGGTCCGGCCGGGGTGGGCGAATGTGGGCAAACCCTGGAGATTTCATTCTAGCGGTGCGATGCCGTCGCCGGAATGCGGCATGTTGTCGCATCGGCCCGATGAACTGGCGCTAGGGCCGCGGCGGGCGCTTCAGCAATTTGCGTTGCAAGGTGCGGCGGTGCATGTTGAGGGCGCGGGCTGTGGCGGAGATATTGCCCTCGTGCTCGGCCAGCACGCGCTGGATGTGTTCCCACTCCAGCCTGTCCACCGACAACGGATTGGCGGCGACAGAAATCGTTTCGTCACCCTGGTCGCGGTTGAATGCCGCGACGACATCGTCTGCATCCACCGGCTTGGCGAGATAGTGCGTGGCGCCGAGCTTGATGGCCTCGACGGCCGTGGAGATGCTGGCATAGCCGGTGAGTACGACGATGCGCGTCGCGGGCTCGATGGCGTTCAGGCGGCGCACCAATGCCAACCCCGATTCGCCGGGCATCTTGAGATCGACCAGTGCGTATTCCGGCGGATCGGCTTCGGCGATGTGCGCGGCGGAGGCGGCGTCGTGCGCTACCGTGACTTCGAAGCCGCGCCGGCGCAGCGCACGGGCCATGACTTCGCAGAAGGTCTCGTCGTCGTCCGCCAGCAGCAGGCTGGGCAGAGTGGCATTCTCGGCATTCATGATTGTGGCTCCACTTCAAGTCTCGTCAGCGGCAGCCGGATACGGGTAAGCGTGCCGCCCTGCGCATGGCTTTCCAGATTCACATCGCCGCCGTGGCGGCCGAGGATGGTGCGTGCCAGATAGAGACCGATGCCCATGCCTTTTTCCTGTTTGGTGGTAAAGAAAGGCGTGCCGGCGCGTGCGGCGATTTCCGGGGTGAGCCCGCTGCCGAAATCGCGGATGTCGATCCGCAATTCGACGGCATTCCAGCCGCCGTGCATTTCGATGCGCTCGGGCGAGGCGTCGGCGGCGTTGTCGAGCAGATTGACCAGAGCCTGGCCGAGGGTGCGGTCGGCGGCGATGCGCGGAGCCGGAGTCACGCCTTGCAATTGACAATCGAATTGCAGCGCCGGCCGCGTGTCGCGCCAGCGTTGCAGGGTTTCGTTCAAAAAGTCGTCGAGTGCGATACTGCTCGCGCCCTCGCCGCGCATTTGTCCCGCGGAGGCGGCAAGGGATGACAAAATTTCCTTGCAGCGGCCGATCTGCTGGCGAAGCAACGCGAGATCCTGCGCCAGCGCCGGATTGCCGGCGTGCTCGTCGCCGAGTTCCCCGGCCAGGACCGCCATGGTCGCGAGCGGGGTGCCGAGTTCGTGCGCAGTGGCGGCTGCCAGGGCGCCCAATGCCAGCATGCGCTCACTTTCAAGTACTTGTTCGCGCGCTTCGGCGATCAGCCGGTCGTTTTCGCGCAAATTCTGCCCGATACGCGAAACAAATCCGGCCACCAGCAGGGCACTGACGATAAAACCCAGCCACATGCCAGCGAGATGGGTGTCGAGACCGACGCCTTCCAGATCGTTTGCGTGTAGATGCGAAAGCGGAACATAGAAAAAAACCAGCATGGAATAGCACGCCACCGCCAGCCCGGCCATCAGCCAGGCGTAGCGTGCCGGCAGCGCGACGGCGGCCACGGCCAGCGGCAGCAGATACATCCATACCAGCGGATTGCTGTAGCCGCCGGTAAAGTAGAACAAAAGGGTCAGCGCCGCGATGTCGCCGAGAAGCTGCGCGAACAGCTCACCGTCGCGAACCTGGGCGTAACTTCGCAGCCGCAGCCACGTCCAGCCGTTGAGCAGTAGCATGGCGCCGATGGAGGCGACGATGGGCATCAGCGTGATGGGAATGTCGAAATACACCAGCGCCAGCGCGATGGAGCACAGGAAAGCGATCACCACGTTGCGCAGCACGAAAATCCGCAGCAGATTCTTGATGGCGGCGGTGGGTGACGAATAGGGCGGATGAGTCATGCTGCGATTCTAATCCTCCCCGGCAGGCTGAGGAAATGCGGCAATTCGCCGCGGGGGGATGCGCGGTGCGACAACGTGTCGCATTTTGTGATGCTCCGTGATCACATAACATGCAACTGTCAGCAAACTTGGAAGTGCTTCATGATAGACAAGATCAAAGGCTTGCATGCATTCGGTGAGCGTAATCATTTCCGGATAAATCACAAGCATGCATTGTGGCTGCTGGCGATGGTTGCTTTGCCGCTGCACGCGGCACATAAGGACAATGATGCTGATGTTGTGACTGATGAAGTGGAGGTAACGGCTACGCCGACCGATAGCCGGATCGCCAAGCATCCTGCTACCGTGGAAACCTATGACAGGGCGCAGATCGAGGAAACCATTAATGCGACAACAGCCGCGCAAACCTTGAAATATCTGCCCAGCATCCAGGTGCGCGAGCGCTACATCGGCGACCGTAACGGCATCATCGCCTCGCGTACCATAGGCACGCTGTCCAGCGCGCAAAGCATGGTGTATGCAGATGGGATTCTGCTTTCCAACCTGCTGGGCAACTCTTTTGCGTTTCCGCCGCGCTGGGGCGTGGTCAGTCCGGAGGAGATCGAAAGTATCAGCATGATGTACGGTCCTTTCTCCGCGCTGTATGCGGGAAATTCGTTCGGCGGCGTGATGAGCATCTACACGCGTATGCCGGAACGATTCGAATCCCATGCCAGCGCGCAGATGTTCCGCCAGAATTTCGAGCTTTATGGCACTGACGAGGGCTATGAGGGCCGTCATGCCACCGCTTCGGTGGGTGACCGAGTCGGCGATTTCGCGTTCCGTCTGGGCATAGACCGGCTGGAAAACGAAGGGCAGCCGATGAATTTCTCGACTGCCACGCTTTCTGGCATCGCTCCCGGCGGCAGCCCGATAGTCACCGGCGCGTACCGCGACAAGAGCGAGACCGGTGCCGATCGTATCGTTTTCGGCGCCAACAGCATAGACGATACCGAGCAGACCAATATCAAATTCAAGGCAAGCTATGATCTGGCACCAGCCATCAGGGCCGCTTATACCTTGGCAGTGTGGGATATGGACAGCCGTACCGATGTGCAAAGTTATATCAAGGACGCCAGCGGCGCTACGGTGTATAACGGCCGCGTGAATTTCAACGGTGCCCGATACGATATTTCCGGCATGAATCCGGCGGAATCCGAGGCGTTGCACATCATGCAGGCTTTGGATGTGAAATCGAATACCAAGGGGTTTTTTGATTGGGAACTGACCTTATCCGATTACGATTATCAGAAAGATAAAAGTAGTAGTGCCAATCCGTCTGCGACAGGATCGGTGACGGCAGGGAATCCTTATCTCACTCGCATCGGGCGCGTGACCGATCTGGAGGGTACCGGCTGGACGGTATTCGACGCCCGCGCAACCCTGCGTCCGCAGGACCACACAATTGATCTTGGCTACCATATCGATGACTATGAGCTGCGCAGCACGACGCACAATACAAATGACTGGTCGGTCGGCAACAAAGGCTCGCTGAATGCATCCGCGCGGGGCGAGACCCGGACGCAGGCATTCTATGCCCAAGACAAATGGCAATTGGCGCCCGAGTGGGCGCTGACATTAGGTGGCCGCGCAGAGCATTGGCAATCTGATCGCGGGCGCAATCAAACAATGATTTCCGGCACACTGCGTACCGCTGACTATGCGGACAAGTCGGAAACACGCTTCTCGCCCAAGGTTTCGCTCAGTTTCGAGCCACAGCCTGCCTGGGGATTCCGGGCCGCGTTGGGGCAGGCGTACCGCTTCCCCACCGTGAACGAGCTGTATCAGCCCTTGCAGAACGGGGCGACCGCTTACTTCGTGCAGAGTAACCCCGACCTGAAGCCGGAAGAGGTGATCGCGGGCGAGTTTACCGCCGAGCGGCGATTTGCCCGCGGCCTGATCCGTGCCAGCCTTTTTCATGAAAACAAGCATGACGCGCTGATTTCGCAAACCCTCGCCAGCGGCAGCGCGATTCCCTACGATACCGGCACGTGCACCCGGGCGGCAGGCTGCAGCTTCGTGCAGAACGTCGATCATATCCGCACGCGCGGCATCGAACTGGCAACGCAATGGCAGGATGTGCTGATGCATGGCCTGGACTTGCAGGCGAATGCAACCTTTACCGAAGCGGAAGTGTTAAGCAACGAAGCCGCGCCCGCGACGGAAGGCAACAAACCTCCCCGCATTCCGCGCACGATGATCAAGGCCGTAGCCACCTATCATCAGGGGAGCAACATCACCTACAGCCTGGCCGCACGATATAGCGGCAGGCAATACAATGCCCTGGACAACAGTGATATCAACCCTGATACCTTCGGCGGCGCCAGCAAGATTTTTGTGGTGGATGCGCGAGCAACATACAATTTTTCCCAGCGGTGGACGGCGGCGCTGGGAGTCGATAATCTGAACAATTACAAATCCTATGTTTTCCACCCTTATCCGCAGCGAACGGTCTATTTGCAGATGAAGTTCGATTATTGATCATGCGCAAGTTAGCTCCTATATACCTGTTGCTCCTGTTGCTGCCATGTATGGAAGTGGCAGCGCACGAAGCGCATACCCATAACAAAACCACGGCAGCCGCCCGCGCGACTTTGGCTGTCAGCACGCTCTTCGACGAACAGGGACGGCTATGGCGGGCCGAGGTCGATGGCGGGCGGGTGATGGTGAGCCGTTCCGATGACAATGGGCACACCTTCCGCACGCCTGTTGCGGTGAACCGGCAGCCGGAAAAAGTCGGCGGCGAAGGCGAGCTTCGCCCCAAGATCGCTTTCGGCAAAAACGGCGAAATCTATGTCACCTGGACACAGGCGCTGGACAAGTCTTACGCCGGCCACATCAAATTCAGCCGCTCGCTCGACGACGGCAAGTCGTTCTCCGCGCCGGTCATCGTCAATCGCAATACCGATCCCATTACGCATCGTTTCGAGTCGCTTGCCGTGGCGGACGACGGCACGATTTACGTTGCCTGGATAGACAAGCGTGATCTGCAGGCAGCGAAAGCCGCCGGCAGGAAATACGACGGCGCGGCGATTTATGTCGCGGTGTCGCGCGATGGCGGCGCGAGTTTTGGCACGGAATACAAGGTCGCGGACGGCAGTTGCGAGTGCTGCCGCATCGGCATGGCGGCCGAGCCGGGCGGCACGGCGGTCATATTCTGGCGGCATGTTTACGACGGCAGCATCCGCGATCACGCCGTGGCCCGCATCGGGCCGCAAGGCGTCCTGCAAGAGCCGGTGCGCGCGACTTTCGGCAACTGGAAGATCGACGCCTGCCCGCATCACGGCCCCGCCATTGCGCGCGGCGGCGATTGGGGCTGGCATCTGGCATGGTATGACGGCAACGAGAAAAAGCCGGGATTGTATGTCGCGCGTCTGGACAGCGAGGCTTGGGTGACTTCTCCGGCACGCCGTTTCGGCAATGCAGACGCGCAGGCCGGGCATCCGTCTTTGTTCGCACAAGGCGAGCGGGTATGGTTGGTATGGAAAGAGCTGACTGACACCCATGCCGTCATCATGGCGATGGAGTCCGGCGACGGTGGGCGCTCGTGGAGCGAGACGCGCAAGATGGCTGAAACGTCCGGCGCAGCGGATAACCCGTTCCTGATCTCCGACGGCCGGCAGGTTTATCTTTCATGGAATACCAAGGCGGACGGCTATCGCCTGATCCCGATGGGTGTCGGACAATGAAACGGTTGAGCCTGCTCGCTCTTCTGTTACTGGCGCAGTCCGTGATGGCGGCTGACCTTAAGCCTTTCCATCCCGCTAGCCGGACGGCCATTGAGCAGGCGCATGCCGGCCAGCCTTTCGTGCTGGCCTTCTGGTCGGTGGATTGCGCGTATTGCCCGGAGGAAATCAGGCACCTCGGCGCGCTCGTGCGCAAACGGCCGGATATCAGGCTGGTGCTGGTGAGCGTGGATGGCATGGAGATGAAATCCGAAGTCGGCACGAAGCTGGCCGAGTATCTTCCCGACGGGAAAGGCGAGCGCTGGATATTCGCTGCCGACGATCCCGACCGCTTGTATTTCGCCATTGATCGCAAATGGCATGGCGAGCTCCCGCGCACCTATTTTTACGATGGCAAGGGCGATGTACAGGGGCGGTCTGGGGTGGTGAGCTCGACGTGGTTGGTGGAGTGGGCGCGAAGTATTGCGCGATAATTTTTGTTGGAAAGCAAAAGGCGTCCGTGCGGGCGCCTTTTGCTTGATGGGCAGTCTATATCAATCCGTTCGCCCTGAGCTTGTCGAAGGGCGTTTCGGCAAACCCTGATTGTTTTATCCCCATTCGCGGTTCGAAAGGCTCACCACGAACGGAGATGGTGCGAGCCTCAACGAACTTGCCGCGAATCAGGAGCGGAATCCAACAACACGAAGAAGCCCGTTAGAACATCACCGTCACGCTGGTGTTAATCGATCGGCCCATGCCCGGCACGGCAGTGCCGTATTGCGGAGCTGTGGCGCCGGAACCCATGGTGTCGCCCTGGCCGAGGTAAGCACCGCCCAGCGGGTCGTCATAGTCCTTGTCCAGCAGATTGGTGATGCCTATGTCCAGACGCACCCGCTTCCAGGCATAGCTGCTGTAGAAATCGAGCAGGCCATAGCCCGCAGTTTCCAGCTCTTTGCGCACCGACTGGACGTGCATCTTGGATTTCACCAGTTTCGCTTCCAACGTGTTGCTCCAGCTACCCAGTCGATGCTCCAGCGCGACCTTGAGGTTGAGCGGCATGATGTTGTGCAGGTCGTCGTCGGTGGTTGTGTTCTTGCCGCGCGTGTAGCTCAGCACGCCGCTGGCGGCGAAGCGGCCGATACCGCCCATGCTGCCCAGTGCCATTTTTCCAGACACGTCCATGCCATACAGCCGTGCGTCCTGGTTATCCAGGCTCAAGTTGGCGAAGCCGTCGGTGCGTGTCGGGCAGGTGGCGTAGATGCTAGTGCAGGGGATGGCGTCGATGTAGTCGGTGACATGGGTGTAGTAGGGTGCGACCCGCAGGCTCCAAGCCTGTTGTGCGGTGTCGTGCCAGTGGCCGGTGAGACTGACGGTGTGTGCGATCTCCGGGTCGAGGTCCAGGTTGCCGACATAGCCGTTGCCGTCGCCGACCCAGTTGTTCATGTTCATCACCATGCTGTTGTTGCGGGACCAAGTGTAGCGCTCGTGCAGGTTGGGCGAGCGGGTCTTCATCGCATAGCCGGCCTCGAAAGTCTTGCCTGTGTCGGGGGTGAGGCGGACCAGCGCGGTCAGGTCGAGGTTGTGGTCGGTACGGCTGCGATCACGGGCGTTGAAGGTGCCGGGGATACTGGCTGGATCGTTGGGGTCGCCGTAGCTCATCATGCCGCTGGAACTGTAGCCTTGTACCTTGCCGGCATCCATATTGACCGTCTCGTGCCGGATACCGAGTTGCGTTGTCCATTGCCTGTTCCAGAGCGCTTCCCATTCGGTAAAGGCGGCGTAGCGGTCACGTTCGCCGTCGCGGATATTCCAGAATGTATCCGGTGCCATCATTGGTGCGGAGTTGGCAACGGGATCCCACCAGTCGTCGAGTCGGTAGCGCTGGAATTCGGTGCCGACGCGCAGCGTGTCGCGCTCGGAAAGAATCACGTCGCCCTTGAGCATCATTCCGGTGTTGCGGCCCTTGGTGTCCATAGGCATGCCGGCGACATTATTCGCCGCGCCGTACCAGAAGCGTTTGTCGTCGCCGAAGTTCATGCGGTGGCGCGTGCGTTCATGGTAAGCGGAGGCCTCCAGATTGCCCCAGCCATATTGACCGGTGTAGCGCAGGTTGATCTGCCGGCTGTCGTTGTCCGTCATGTCCATGCGCTGGTTGGGGAAGCCTTGATCAGGGATATGTTGCACGCCGAGCTTGAGGTCGAGCAGATGGTTTTCGTGGCGCAGGCCGAAGTCGAGCGCATGGTTTTGCGCCTTGTACGCGGATGATCCGACTTCGTCGCCGTCCAGCCAGCCGCGACCGCTTGCCGCGATCCCGGTGGGCTTGAAGTCGTGGGCCGATTCGTAGTCGTTGGCTTCGACTGTGCTTCCGGTATAGCGGATGGACAGCGTATCGCTCGCGGCTGTTGCGGAAAGATTCGCGCCGCGCGTGTTGTTATTGCTGCGGTAGAAGGCCGAGGATTGCCCCTTGAGCAGTGTCTTTCCCACTTCGGCGAATTCCGGCGCGGCGGAGTCGATCCGTATCGTGCCGGCAATGCTGTCGCCGCCCAGGCTGACCGGCGTGATGTCTGCGTATACCTTGGCATCAGAGACATTGGCCGGATCGATGTACGACAGCGGCGGGTTCATATGGTTGGCACAGGCGGAGATCAAATCCATGCCATCCACCTTGATGCGGATGCGATCGTCCGCCAGGCCGTGGATTGCCGGCAGGCTGGAGACGCCGCCAGCGCGATAGAGGCTGATGCCGGGCTGGCCGTCGAGCAGGGAGGCAGTGTCGCTGGCGCCGGTGCGTTGACGAGTCAGTTCTTCGTCTGCCAAGCCGATGCCGGCGGGCAGCGGTTGCGGGCGTTCGGCGGTGACATCGACGAAAGGCGCGGATACGGTGTTATCGGCCAACGCCGCCGGTGCAAATGCCAGCGCGATGCAAAGGGGAATGCGGCGCAACCGGGATCTGCCGGATACGGGCGAAGTCGGAGATTTTTTTGTGGTTGTGCGGCGGTCTTGCGGAGCCATTTCAAAGGCCTTTCTATCCGGATATCAATGTCTGTCATGATAGAAAGGCCAGTCGAAATGCGGAATGTGACACAGTGTCGCAGGAACGCGAGGCGGATGGGCTGCGGGCATTATCCGTCGCATGGCAAACTCCATTCGGCGGAAAGCGCTACGCTTTTCCGCCCGACGAAACGGATATGCTACTGCCCGACCTTGGGCGGTTCCTTGTCGAAGTAATAGCTGATGCGCTTGCCGGGGCTGAGGTACTCCAGCGCTTCTTTCGGCAATTGGTTGGGGCGCAGGCATTGGGTGATGCTGAGGGAGGCCTCTTCGCCCAGGTCGATCAGCATCGGCGTCTTGCGCGGCACATTGGGCAGATGCAGCATCACGCATGGACGCAGCGGTTTGCTCGGGTTGACCGAAATCACCATGCCGTGGTCGCCGCTGGAAAGGCGCACGATACTGCCGGGTGGATAGACGCCCATGCTCTTGATCAGCAGCTTGAGGATGGATGGGTCGAGTTTGGCACGCTGGCGCGAGAACATGTTGGCGAGTGCCTCGTAAGGCGTCATCGCCGCCGTGATATCCAGCGGATTGCACAGGTTGTCGTAGGTATTCACGATGGCGACAATGCGCGACAGGCGGTCGATTTCCTCGCCCTTGAGCTTGCCGGGATAGCCGCTGCCGTCTATGCATTCATGGTGTTGCAGGATGATCTGGCCCACGCGCGGGGCGAGCTTGAAGTTTTCGGCGAATTTCGCGCCGAAGAGACAATGTTCATGAATCAGCGCGAGTTCTGACTTGGTCAACGGGTCGGTCTTGCGCGTGATGCGGTCGGGAA
This sequence comes from Methylobacillus sp. MM3, assembly GCF_001645185.1. Classification (GTDB taxonomy): domain Bacteria; phylum Pseudomonadota; class Gammaproteobacteria; order Burkholderiales; family Methylophilaceae; genus MM2. The sequence continues at coordinate 38,652 of NZ_LXTQ01000050.1, read as the reverse complement.
TCTGCGATTTTCCGATGTCATGGAACAGCGCGCCCATCGACAGGTGCCTGACTTCCTCTTCGCTCATGTCCAGCGATTTGGCGAGTATCATCGCCAATACCGTGACGTTCAGCGAGTGTGAGTATTGCTCCGTCATGCCGCGCCGGTCGTTCATCGCGTGCAGCACCACATCACTTTCCGTCAGCAGCGATTCCACCATGCTATCCACCAGCGCATGTGCCTCGGCCATCGATTTCGGCGGCGTGATGTGGATTTCGCGCTCTATACGCATGATCGTGTTCGCCGCCTGGGCGAACTTGTGTTCGCATTCATGCACGGCCTTGCGCAGTTCCTCCAGGCGTCTGGTTTCGAAATCTTCCTCTGGAGCATCCGCAATGATGTCATCCGTTACGGGCGGTGGCTGGACGTCATTCTGCACAACGGCAGGCGTCGGGCTCGGGGCGGGGAGTGATTCGGCCGGTTCGCAATCGCTACGCAACGGGTCGTAGCGCAGTTGCTTCAGGCCGAGGGCCTTGATCTGCGCGATCTGGCCTTCGTTGCGAATCTTGAAGTTGCTGAAGGTGAACGGATGATCCATCCAGCCGAGGTCGAGATGGATGTATAGGCCGATACGCAGTTGGTCCGGGGTAATGGTGTTGACGGCTTCCGGCTTCATGATGCTATTTCCGGTAACGGACTGTTTTTCAATAAATTCACGAGATCTTCAAATGAAATGGGCTGGCTGTATAAATATCCCTGTCCTTCGGTGCAACCGCGCGCATAGAGAAAATCGCGCTGCTCCGTTTTCTCCACGCCCTCGGCGGTGATGCGCAGGCCCAGGTTCTGCCCGAGTGCGATGATGGCGCCTGCAATGGCGGCATCTTCGGCGTCGTCCGGCAGGTCATGCACGAAGGACTGGTCGATCTTGAGCTTGTCGAGCGGAAACTTCTTCAAATACGACAGCGAGGAATAGCCGGTTCCGAAGTCGTCCAGCGCCAGGCGCACGCCCATGGACTTCAGCTGCTGGCAGACATCGATAACGTATTCCACGTTGCGCATGATCGCGCTTTCGGTGATTTCCAGTTCCAGCATGCCGGGGTCGCAGCCGGTTTCAACCAGCACGCCGTAGACGGTGTCCGCGAAATTGGAGCGGTGAATCTGCACCCCGGACACATTGACGGCGATCCATTGCAGCGGGATCCCCAGTTGCGTCAGGCACATCGCGTGGTTGGCCGCTTCGCGCAGCACCCATTCGCCGATCTGCACGATAAGGCCGGTTTCTTCCGCCAGCGGGATGAATTTGGCCGGCGATACCATGCCCAGTTCCGGATGATGCCAGCGGATGAGCGCTTCCGCCGCAATGATCTTGCCTGTCTCCAGCGAAACCTGCGGCTGGTAATAGACTTCCAGTTGCCGGCGTTCCAGTGCGCGGCGCAGCATGGTGTCCAGTGTCAGCCGTTCGCGTGCGTGGTCGCTCAACTGGCTGGCGTAGAAGCGGTAGTCGTTCTTGCCTTCGTTCTTGACCTGGTACATCGCGATGTCGGCGGCCTTGATCAGGTCGTCCGCCGTCCGGCCGTCCTCAGGGAAAATGCTGATGCCGATGCTGGCACCGATGAACAATTCGTAGTTATCGATGACGAACTCGTCCTGGATACCGGAGATGATTTTCTTGGCGACGGTGGCAGGGTCTTCGATGTCGCCCATGAATTCCATCATCACCACGAATTCGTCGCCGCCCAGGCGGGCAATGGTGTCGCTGTCGCGCACGGATGCACTGAGTCGCTGGGCCGCTTTCTTCAGCAGCTTGTCGCCGACTTGGTGGCCCAGAGTGTCATTGATGTTCTTGAAGCGATCCAGATCGACGAACAGCAGCGCGATCTTGGTGCTTTCTCGCTCGGCACGCTTGATGGCGTGTTCGAGCAGTTCGTTGAGCAGGCGGCGGTTGGGCAGGCCGGTCAAAGGGTCGTGATTGACCAGTTCGTACAGGCGCTGCTGCGAATGCTTGATTTCTGAAATATCGGCGAAGACCGCGACAAAATGCGAAATCTGGTTTTCCGTGTTCTTGACGACGGTGATCGTCAGCCATTCGGGATAGATTTCGCCGTTTTTGCGCCGGTTGCGGATTTCGCCGCGCCAGCGCCCGGTCTGTTCCAGGCTGGCCCACATGGCTTCAAAGAATTCGGGCGCATGAATGCCGGAATTGAGGATATCCGGGTTCAGGCCCAGCACTTCGCCCTCGCTGTAGCCGGTGATCTCCGTGAAGCCCATGTTGATGCCGGTGATGCGGTTTTCGGCATCGCAGATCATGATGCCCTCGGCCGCCGTGTCGAACGCGATCGAGGCTTGCCCCAGGCGTTTATTGGCAATATCGCGCTGGATGGCAATGCCGATGGAGCGGCTGGCAGCGAGCAGCGCGCCGATTTCCTGGGGCGAAATTCGCTCGGCGTTGTCGAAGCGCTCCAGACAGATCAGCCCCCACCATTGCTTTTCCGTGTGGATGGGCAGGAGAGCGATGGACTGCGATTGGCGTTGATTGAAAAACACATGCTCCGGCGGAGGAAAATCCGATTGCATACCGAATATTGCTTCGCCGCGTGTCAGCATTTCCCGCCAACGGCTATGCTCGGGGCGGTCGAATTCAATGACGCGAGCCACCATGCCGGGCGAGGCGGCAATCCCGGAATCCGTCCATCCGATCAACTCGGCGCTGGTGAGCGGGTCGCTGCCTGGCGTGTTCATGAATATCTGGATGCGCGTGAAACGGGCTGCCTTGCCGATCAGCTCCAGCGCCGCTGGCATGGCTTTCTGCCAGGAATCGGCGGAATACAGTAGCCAGTCGGTCGAAACCAGAGCATCGAGAATCGCGCTGCGGCGGTATAGGCTGATTTCCGCCTGTTTGCGGTCGGAAATATCGCGGCCCAGCACCACCATGCCATAGCGGTTGCCATCCTCCATAAACAAGGGCATCTTGACGACATCGAAGTAACGCTGCTCACCATTCGCGCCGGGGATGATCTGTTCTTCTTGCTGCGTGGCGCGCGCGAGCCAGGCGCGCTCGTCTGATTCGCCGCAGTTGCGGAAAGCCTCGCGGTATTGCGGCGGCGCCTGTTCGGCCAGTTGTTCATCGGTTTTGAATGCGTAATCATTGCCTAGCTGGAACAACGCCAGACCGCTTGCGTTCGCGGCAATCCATCGGCCCTGACCGTCCTTGAAACAAATGAAATCAAGACTGGAGTTAAGCAGCGCACGCACCAGGGTTTCAAGTCCCGGAGCCGTTTTGAGTAAAGGCTCGAATGACAGCATGTCGGTGAGGATTTCGGCGGTCATTGGAGGTAAGCCGTCGCCCCGCAAGTCAGAAGGGAGGCTGTCATCGTTCTTTTGATGGGGTACTGCAACTTGCTCATACGTTTATTTGACAGCCCTTTTGCACGTTAACCGGCATTCTAACAAGGTTTTATGCTGCATATTGTGTGCGTTGCCGCGCTGCTGTGCAACCAGAAAAATGCATCAATTCCTATCTCCACTTAGGGATAATCTTGAAATTGCCAGTTCGCCCCTCACATTGGAAGCATCAAATGAACATTACCGAGGAAGCCAGCCATGCGTTTCGATAAATTGACGACCAAATTCCAGCAAGCGCTGGGCGATGCACAAAGCCTGGCAAACGCCAATGATCACGCCTATATCGAGCCGCTCCACCTGCTCTCCGCGTTGCTGAGCCAGGAGGATGGCGGTACCGCATCGCTGCTTTCGCGCGCCGGAGTCAATCTAGTACCGCTGAAGAACGGCCTGAGTCACGCGATTGATCGCCTGCCCAAAGTTGAGGGCACCGGTGGGGAAATTTCCATCTCGCGCGACCTCAACAACCTGCTCAACCTGACCGACAAGGAAGCGCTAAAGCATGGCGACGCCTTTATCGCCAGCGAGATGTTTCTGCTCGCATTGACCGAAGACAAGGGCGAGGCCGGCCGCCTGCTGAAGCAGAACGGGCTTGTCCGCAAGGCGCTGGAACAGGCCATCAACACCGTGCGCGGCGGCGAAAACGTGCAGAGCGCCGAGGCCGAAGGCAGCCGCGAGGCATTGAAGAAATACACACTGGACCTGACGGAGCGCGCGCGCATGGGCAAGCTCGATCCGGTCATCGGCCGCGACGATGAGATTCGCCGCACCATCCAGGTACTGCAGCGCCGCACCAAGAACAACCCGGTGCTGATCGGCGAGCCCGGCGTCGGCAAGACGGCCATTGTCGAAGGGCTGGCGCAGCGCATCGTCAACGGCGAGGTGCCGGAAACGCTGAAGAACAAGAAAGTCCTGTCGCTCGACATGGCAGCGCTGCTCGCTGGCGCGAAATACCGCGGCGAATTCGAGGAGCGCCTGAAGTCCGTGCTCAAGGAACTGTCGCTGGACGAAGGCCGCACCATCGTCTTTATCGATGAACTCCACACCATGGTCGGCGCGGGCAAGGCCGAAGGCGCGATGGACGCCGGCAACATGCTGAAGCCCGCCCTGGCGCGCGGCGAGTTGCATTGCGTCGGCGCGACCACGCTGGACGAATACCGCAAATACATCGAAAAGGACGCCGCACTGGAGCGCCGTTTCCAGAAAGTGCTGGTGGACGAACCCACCGTCGAATCGACCATCGCCATCCTGCGTGGCTTGCAGGAAAAATATGAGTTGCACCACGGCGTGGACATTACCGACCCAGCCATCGTCGCTGCTGCCGAATTGAGCCACCGCTATATCACCGACCGTTTTCTGCCGGACAAGGCGATCGACCTGATCGACGAGGCCGCGAGTCGCATCAAGATGGAGATCGATTCCAAGCCGGAAGCGATGGACAAGCTCGATCGCCGTCTGATCCAGCTCAAGATCGAGCGTGAAGCCGTGCGCAAGGAAAAGGACGAAGCTTCGCAGAAGCGCTTTGCGCTGATCGAAGAGGAAATCGCGCGTCTTGAAAAGGAGTATTCCGACCTCGATGAAATCTGGAAGGCCGAAAAGGCGCAGGTGCACGGTAGCCAGCACATCAAGGAGGAAATCGACAAACTCAAGGCGCAGATGGCCGATCTGCAACGCCAGGGTCAGTACGACAAGCTTGCTGAAATCCAGTACGGCAAGCTGCCTGAGCTGGAAGCCCAACTCAGGCAGGCCGAGGCGACGGCGGGAGCCGAGCCCAAACACAAGCTGCTGCGCACTCAGGTAGGCGCGGAGGAAATCGCCGAGGTGGTGTCGCGCGCGACCGGTATTCCGGTTTCCAAAATGATGCAGGGCGAGCGCGACAAGCTGCTGCACATGGAAGACAAGCTGCACGAGCGCGTAGTAGGGCAGGATGAGGCCGTGCGACTGGTGTCCGACGCCATCCGCCGCTCGCGCTCCGGCCTGTCCGACCCCAACCGGCCGTACGGCTCCTTCCTGTTCCTCGGCCCGACCGGCGTCGGCAAGACCGAGCTATGCAAGGCGCTGGCAGGTTTTCTGTTTGATAGCGAGGATCACCTGATCCGCATCGACATGAGCGAGTTCATGGAGAAGCACTCCGTCGCCCGCCTGATCGGCGCGCCGCCGGGCTATGTGGGTTACGAGGAGGGCGGCACGCTGACCGAAGCCGTGCGCCGCAAGCCGTATTCCGTGATCCTGTTCGACGAAGTGGAAAAGGCACACCCGGATGTCTTCAACGTGCTGTTGCAGGTGCTGGACGACGGCCGCATGACCGACGGCCAGGGCCGTACCGTGGACTTCAAGAACACCGTTATCATCATGACCTCCAATCTCGGCAGCCAGATGATCCAGCAGATGGCCGGCGACGATTACCAGGTCATCAAGCTGGCGGTGATGGCCGAAGTGAAGAGCTACTTCCGTCCGGAATTCATCAACCGCATCGACGAGGTGGTGGTATTCCATGGCTTGGGCGAAGCGCACGTGAAGTCCATTGCCGCAATCCAGTTGCAGAGTCTCGCCAAGCGATTGAAGGCGATGGAAATGGATATGGTGGTGACCGACGCGGCCCTTGCTGAAATCGCTGCGGCAGGTTTCGATCCGGTCTACGGCGCAAGACCGCTCAAGCGCGCGATCCAGTCGGAAATCGAAAATCCGCTGGCAAAGGAAATCCTCGCCGGAAATTTTGCGGCGAAGGATACCGTCAAGGTGGATGTGCAGGCAGGCAAGATGGTTTTTAACAAGGATTGAGCAACCATTGCCCCTTACGGCAGATTCTTCTTTTTAAGGTATTAAAGTGATTCAACTCCTCTTGTCCGCCCTCCGGCAAGAGGAGTTTTCATGGCAATAAATCCAACTCAACGACCCCTCCGCGATCCCGATTGTCGGATAACTTTACAGAGACGTCCTTCCTTCTCTGGCTCATCTACTCCGGTCCCGTGTCATTTGTGGCTTCCGGCAAGCCTGCCCCTGATGGGCATGTATTGTGCTTGATTTAGAAGGTGGGGCAACCCGATTGCCAGTATCCAGATTCGTGATGGCGGAAGCGTTCTCGCGGTCGACGATGTGACGTGCCTCTGCCGTACCCGGGAGTCCCACGACCGCTTGGCTGATGGGCCGGAATCTTCTTGGCTGGCACGGTGCAAGGCATGAGTCAAAGTGTTTATTGTGCGGCCCCTGGACCGCTGTTTCGGACTCTTGCTTCGTTCGTATAACGCGTCTTGTGGATCATTTGGACATCCTGAATTTATTCCTCATCTTAAGGGAGATGTGACAGCGTTAGATCGGTACGTATTGAATTTACGTAAGGGGTTTGCAGGCTGGCCGACTAATGTTCGCAGGTAAATCCGGTTTTCAAGGATTTGTTCCCGCTAATTCTTTTAATTAGGAGACTGAAATGACTACTCGAATGGCTATTCATTGTAATCGCACTGCAATGGTTGTCGGAGTGCTGCTGTCGCTGGCGGGATTTTCCACAGTCGCAGTATCTGCAGATACCATGCTGGGCACCGGCGGCTACAACCGTGAACTACATACCATGGAAATGATGAAGATGCTGGACGCGAACAGCGACCATATGGTTTCCAATGAGGAATTTACGACCTATTACGGTTCGCTCTTTGACGAACTGGATAAAAATCGCGACGGCGCCATCGACAGCAAAGAATGGGTGGGCACCAAGAGCGACAACAAGGTCAGTATCGCGACTGGCGGTTACAGCCAGCAATTGCGCAAGATGGAGATGATGAAGGCGATGGATACCGACAAGGACCACAAGGTCACCAAGGATGAGTTCATCAAGTTCCATGACTCGGTTTTTACCGCCATGGACACGAAGGGCGAAAAAATGATCGACGCGGAGAGTTGGCTGCGCAAGACAACCGGTAATTGACGCGAATGTTGTTACAGACAAAGGCCAGTTTATCTGGCCTTTGTTTTGTCTGTGCGGGCTTGGTGCCAAGACGGTGAATGACTGCTATATTGGACGCAGTTGCGGCCAGTCACCGGGAATATCAGCATGGACTTTGCGCAGTTCCTGAATTTTCTCGTGCATTTCGATCAGCAGCTCGGCGGCATGATCGCCCATCACCATGAGGTGATCTATGTGGTGTTGTTCGCAGTTGTCTTCTGCGAAATAGGCGTGTTGCCTTTATTCTTCCTGCCGGGCGATCCCTTGTTGTTTCTCTGCGGGGCATTTTGTGCGATGGGCGCACTCAATATCTGGCTGCTGACGCCTCTGCTTTTTGTTGCCGCCGTGTCCGGGAGCATCTTGAGCTACGGTACGGGGCATGCCATCGGCCAGCGGGCGTATACCTTGAACTATCGCTGGCTGGATCGCGGCGCATTGCAAAAGACGCATGCGTTTTACGAACGCTACGGGCGCGTCACTTTCATTCTGTCTCCATTCATTGCCGTAGTTCGCACATTTGCACCGTTTGTCGGTGGCATTGCCGGCATGACCTTCGAGAACTTTCTGATTTCGGTGATTGCCGGTGCCGCGGTGTGGGTGCTTGTGCTGGTGCCCGGCGGCTATTTCTTCGGCAACATTCCGCTGATTCGCGACCACATGGGCGCCATTGTGCTGCTGGGTTTGGCGCTCGGGCTGGGCTCGTTGGTCGTGAGCGGGCTGGTGCGAGCATACAAGGCCAGATTGCGGACGTGAGTTTTGCGGCAATTGTTAAGTCCCGATTGCGACGGTAGTGTTGTGTAAGAGTATACTTATCCATCTATCGGGGCATCGGAGATGCTGCCATCTTAAGTTCGATAAAACAATCGGTTGCTGTGTTTTTCTGGCTGGCCGCAGGAGCGGCCAATGCTGCCTCCATGCCGGCGGATTATTCCGAGGAATCGCCCAAGGTACGTGAGCTGCTGACGCAAGCCGATGTGCTGGCGGGCGAACTGGACGATCCCGATAAAGGCTGGAGCGTGGCCAAATTGTATTGCACGGCTTCCAGGCTGGGCAGCGCCGAAGCACAGTATCGTTTAGGCATGCAATACGCCTTCGGCAAAGGGGTTCCCGAAAACCGCGAACAGGCAGCGGCACTGTTCCAGGTGGCCGCGCATCAGGGACATTTCCAGGCGCAGAACATGCTGGAAACCATCAATTTGCAGCAGGCGGACAAATTGCCCCAGTGCGTCCTGGCAGAAGTGCTGCCCGAAAAACTCCCTCCGCGATCCAGCATTCGTTCCGAACTGGAGCCGGAAATCACCCGCATCGAGCGTTATGTCGAAACTCTGCCCAAGAGTCGTCGCTGGGTGGTCGAGATGGTGCGTTCCCTTTCCGACTGGTACGGCATCGATCCCAATTTCGCATTGTCGGTGATCGCGGTCGAATCCAACTTCAGTCCCGAAGCGCTTTCGAACAAGGACGCCATGGGCCTGATGCAGCTGATTCCCGCAACCGCCGAGCGCTTCAACGTCAAGAACGCTTTCGACGCCACGCAAAATATCAAGGGCGGCCTCAAGTACCTGCGCTGGCTGCTCTCTTATTTCAAGGGCGATGTCCAGCTGGTCGCCGCGGCCTATAACGCCGGTGAACGCGCAGTGGACCGCTACAAGGGCGTACCTCCCTATCCGGAAACGCGTAACTACGTGAAACGCGTAATGGAGTTCTATCAACGCGCGTCACATCCTTATGAAGAAAACCTGGTAATGCCTTCTCCTGTTGTGCTCAAGAAAGGCTAGTTGGTAATAAAAACCAATCCCATAACAAAAATCCTGTGGGGAAAGCATGCATGTATTGCTGTGGTTGGTATTGACGCTGTTGTCGGTCGAAGTTTCGGCAGAAATCTACAAATGGGTGGACAAGGACGGAACAGTGCATTTCGAGGACCGTAAGCCGCAAGGCGCGCGTTACGAGGAATTCAAGGTTAGAAGCATTTCCGGAGTGCAGACTTATCGCGCGCCGCGCACTATCAAGACAATTGCTCCCAAATCGGCGGGCAAAAAAAACGTCATCCTGTATGGGACTGCCTGGTGCGGTTATTGCACCAAGGCGCGCCGCTATTTCCAGGCAAACAACATTCCCTTTGAAGATTACGACATTGAAAGCTCCGCAAGCGCGAAGTCTGAATATGACGCACTCAACGGCAAAGGAGTGCCGCTCATCCTGGTTGGAGACAATCTCATGAATGGATTCAGCGAGACTCATTTCAACCACCTGTATAAACCTTAGCCCTGCACCCCAAATGCTGGGAATGTTTTCGGAGTAAAAAAGACAATGAATCCTGATTTCTGGCGCGAACGCTGGGAGAACCGAGAGATCGGTTTCCATCGCGATGCAGCGCATCCCTATCTGACCCGTTTCTGGCCTACGCTGGGCATTGCTCCCGGCAGCCGGGTTTTCGTCCCCTTGTGCGGAAAAAGCAATGATCTGCTCTGGCTGCGTGCGCAAGGGCATGAGGTCGTGGGGGTGGAAGTCAGCCCCATCGCGGTGCGGGAGTTTTTTGAAGAAAATCGCCTGACGCCATCCGTCTCGACAGTTGATTCATTCCAGTTCTATGAGTGCGACGGTATCCGGCTCTACTGCGGGGATTTCTTCGCGCTTACGGCATCGCATTTGGACGGAGTGTCGGCGGTTTATGATCGGGCCGCCCTGATTGCGCTTCCGCCGGAAATGCGTGAGCGCTATGCCCGCCACCTTCTGAGGTTGCTTCCCTCTGGCGCCCAAACCCTGCTTGTCGCCTTCGAATACCCGCAGCATGAAATGCCGGGGCCGCCGTTCAATGTCGATTCGGCGGAAGTATCCGCGTTGTTCGGTGCGCAGTGCACTATAAAACTGTTGCTGGAAGAGGACATCCTGGCGCAGGAGCCGCGCTTTCGCGACAAAGGCGTGACGCGGCTGAAAGAAGTCGTTTATGCGTTGGTGAAAGATGGGACATCGGGCTGACAGTATCGGCATCTGACGGTCGCTGGCTGCGCGCTCGCATTGCCATGCCCTATTTCGCTCATGATTCGGAGCGCTTTCCCGTTGTGAATGAACGTTTCAGAACTGCATGACGGCGCACAGCCTTCGGGCCGGGGCTATAATTTCCTGTCTCTTTGACCGAAGCCTTTGCACATGCGCCAACTTACACATCAACTTTCCGTCAATACCCACGGCCGCCGCATATACGACATCACCAATGAGGTGACGGCCTGGGTTCGGCAGAGTGGCATGACTACCGGCATGCTGACGCTCTACATCCAGCACACTTCCGCCAGTCTGCTGATCAACGAGAACTACGATCCTGACGTGATCGCCGATCTCGAACGTTTCTTTTCGCGGCTGGTGCCGGACGGCGATCCGCTGTTCGTCCATACCGCCGAAGGCCCGGACGATATGCCGGCACATGTGCGCACGGCGCTGACGCAAACGCATCTTTGCATCCCGCTGATCGGCGGCAAGGCGGCGCTCGGCACATGGCAGGGCGTCTTTCTTTACGAGCACCGCCACGAGCCCTATACCCGGCGCGTGGTGCTGCATCTGATAGGAGAATAGCGATGCACGTCACGCTGGTGCATGTCCACGTCAAGCCGGAACATGTGAACGATTTCATCCGCGCCACGCACGAAAATCATCGACATTCGGTGCTGGAACCCGGAAACCGGCGTTTCGATGTGTTGCAGTCGCCGGACAATGCGACGCATTTTGTGCTGTACGAGGCCTATGCCAGCGAAGTCGATACTGCACGGCATAAGCAGACCGCGCATTATCTGAAGTGGCGCGATACCGTTGCCGAATGGATGGCGAGGCCGCGTGAAGGCCTGCGCTATCACGGACTGTATCCGGAGACGTCGGCATGAAGATCCCCGCATTTGCGATTTCCAATCTGCCGCGTATCGTTTTCGGCGACGGCGTGCGCCGCCGCTTGCCCGAACTGGCGCTCGAATTCGGCCGGCATGTCTTGCTGGTGACGGGCAACGCATCGTTCCGCAATTCGCCATCATGGCCGGAATTGCTGGAAGGACTGCAGGCGGCAGGGATTACCCTTGACCACGTCAGCGTCAGCGGCGAGCCTTCTCCGCAGTTGGCTGACGGGTTGGCACGGCAGTTCAAGGATGCGCAGATCGATGTGGTCATCGGCATCGGCGGCGGCAGCGTGCTGGATGCCGCCAAGGCCATCGCCGGCCTGTTGCGCGTTCCCAATAGCGTGATGGATTATCTGGAAGGCGTCGGTCCGGAGTTGCCGTATCAAGGCCCGGCCGTGCCTTTCGTCGCGGTGCCGACCACAGCCGGCACGGGTTCCGAAGCGACCAAGAACGCCGTACTGTCCGTGCAGGGCGAGCAGGGCTTCAAGAAATCCTTCCGGCATGATTCCCTGATCGCGAAATATGCCGTGGTCGATCCGGAGTTGCTCGCGACATGCCCATCCGGGTTGATTGCAGCCGATGGCATGGATGCGTTGACCCAGTTGCTGGAATCCTACGTTTCGCTCAAATCCAACCCGTTTACCGACGCCCTGGCCTTGTCCGGCATTCGCGCGGCGCGCGACAGCCTGTTGCCATGGCATGCCGGCATCGGCGACCTTGCCGCACATCGGAGCGGCATGGCCTATGCCTCGCTGCTGTCGGGCATCACCTTGGCGCAGGTCGGGCTGGGTTCGGTGCATGGATTGGCGGCCCCACTGGGGGCGTTCTTCCCTATCCCGCATGGGGTGGTCTGCGGCACGCTGGTCGCGGCGTGCAGTGCCAGCAATATCCGCTGCTTGCGTGATCGCGCTCCCGATAGTCCGGCATTGAGCAAATATGCCGAGTTGGGCAGGCTGCTGACGAGCAAGCCGGATCTCGATGATGAAACGGCGCACGCCGCGTTACTGGAAACCCTTGCGGATTGGACGGAGCGTTTGAAGTTGCCGCGCCTCGGCGAATACGGCATGCGCCGGGAGGATATTCCGCGCGTGGTTGCCCATTGCCGCGGCAGCAGCATGAAAACCAACCCCATCGTACTGACCGACGATGAAGTCGCGGAAATCCTGGAAGAACGGCTATGACCACGGATCGCCGTTACTACGCGCTCTTGCTGGCGATACTCGGCGCGGTGTCCGTTTGGTCGGCCATCCAGCCGCACGACCGCTTTACCTGGTATCTCGAAGTGTTCCCGGTGATGATCGCATTGCCGATACTGTTGTTCACATACAAACGCTTTCCGTTCTCGCGCCTGGCTTATGCACTGATGCTGGTGCATGCGATTGTCCTGCTGATAGGCGGACACTATACCTACGCCGAAATGCCACTGTTCAACTGGCTGCGCGACGCCAATGACTGGGACCGCAATTATTACGATCGCCTCGGCCACGTTGCGCAAGGATTTATCCCGGCCATCATCGCGCGCGAGATCCTGCTGCGCACTTCGCCGCTCCGGCCCGGCAAGTGGTTGTTTTTCCTCGTGCTCTGCATTGCGCTGGCGATCAGCGCGCTCTATGAAATGCTGGAGTGGTGGGTGGCCGTCGCTTCCGGCAGCGATGCGGTGGCTTTCCTCGCCACGCAGGGCGACGTATGGGATACGCAATGGGATATGTTCCTGGCGCTGCTCGGCGCGCTGGCCGCACTGCTGTTGCTGTCCGGCTGGCATGACCGCTCGATGCGGCGTCTGGGAGCGGTGCGTTGAAAGCGCCGCAAAACCTTCAGGACTTGCGCGCCCAGCACGAAGTCGCGGTCATAGAAGCGCGCCTTGCCGCGGCCAAGCAGAGCAGCTACCTCGGCGATGCCGTGCTGGGATCCATCGATGGCTGCGTGACCACCTTCGCCGTCGTCGCCGGCACCGCGGGCGCGGCCTTGCCTGCCGGAGTGGCCATCGTGCTCGGCCTCGCCAATCTGGTGGCAGACGGTTTCAGCATGGCGGCCAGCAATTATCAGCGCGCGAAAAGCGAACACGAGCTGCTGGCAAGAGCGCGGACCATCGAGGAAATGCACGTGCATGAAGTGCCCGAGGGCGAGCGCGAGGAGGTCCGGCAAATCTATGCTGCCAAGGGTTTCCAGGGAGAAATACTGGAAGAAATTGTCAATGGCATCACCCAGGATCGCAAGCTGTGGGTGGATACCATGCTGACCGAAGAGCTTGGCCTGCGACTCGATCTGCCGAACCCCGGCATCGCTGCGCTGACGACGTTTCTCGGCTTCTGCGCAGCCGGGATCGTGCCTTTGCTACCTTATCTTCTGCCCGGCCTGCCGGCATCACAGGTGTTCCCGGTAAGCGCTGCCGCTACCGGGCTGACCTTTTTTGCAATCGGCGTGCTGAAAGGCCGGACTTTGCAATATCCGTTGTTCAAATCCGGAATGGAGACCTTGCTGGTCGGTGGCGCGGCGGCTGCACTGGCTTATCTGGCGGGGATTTTACTGAAAGGATTGGTCGGGAGTATTTAGCCAGGAGGTCTACCTGATCACGCACCACCCAAGCGGGTCGAACGGCTTGCTGCGGTGGCGCATCTCGAAGTAAAGCCCGGCGTCTGCGTTTCCGCCGCTATTGCCGACCGAGGCGATGTTGTCTCCCGGCCCAACCTCATCTCCAACGTTTTTCAGCAACGCCTGGTTGTTGCCGTAAAGGCTCATGAAGCCGTCGCCGTGATCGATGATCAGCAGGTTGCCGAAGCCGCGCAGCCAGTCGGCGAACACCACGGTGCCGGAAGCGATGGACTTCACCTCGCTGCCTTCGTTGGCGCGGATGAACAATCCCTTCCAGGAGATTCCGCTGTCTTCGCGCGTGGTGCCAAAGCGGTTGACGATGTCGCCGCGCACCGGCAGGTTGAGTTTGCCCTTGAGCGCCGCAAAGGCGGTGTCGGCCAGCGACGGGCTGGGCAGGGATTCGTTCTTGCCTATGGGTGCCGCAGGCGAAGGTGCCGGTTGCGCCTGTTTCTTGCGCTTGGGTTTGGCGGGTACGATGCGGGCCAGCCGCTCGACCAGGTTGGTAAGGCGTTTCTCGTCGCGGCGCAGCTTGGAAATCTCGCCGCGCTGCATTTTGATCTTGCCTGCGAGCTCCTGCATTACGCCCTTGCGTTCTTTTTTTTCGGATTCCAGTTGCTGGCGCTGCTTTTCCTGCTCTTCTTTCAAGGCATTGATTTCGGCGAGTGTGGCCGTTGTTTTCTGGTTGAGCGTCGCCACGTGGTCGAGGTTTTTGCGCAACGACTCGATCATCTCGGCGCGGGCGCGGGCCAGGTATGAAAAATACTGCAGGTCGCGCGTGACGGTATTTGGGTCATGCCCCGTCAGCACGATCTGCATATAGCCTTGCTGCCCGTTGAGATATTGCTGGTAGAACTGCTTGCCCAATAATTGCTGCTGGTCGCGTATCGTCTCGTTAAGGCCTGCGAGCTCCTGTTGCAAGGATTGCAGCGATTGGCGGCTGGTGGCTTGCTGCTGGGCGATTTCATGGAGCTTGCGGTTGGCCTCGCTGATGGCCTTTTCGCTCTTCTTGAGCGCGTCGGCGGCCTCGGAGTGAGCCTCCTTGGTCGTATCAAGCTCCTTTTTGAGCGACTCGATACGGCTTTTCAGTTCTTGCAGAGCTTCCTTGGAGGTTTCCGGTTTGGCGGCGAAGGCGGTGGCCTGCAGCGACAGCAGGGCGAGCGCGAGGACGCCGCCCCGAACCCGCCGCTGTAATGCCATGATGCGATAACCGTTACTGAGCGTTGACGACGAGAGGTACATCCTCGAACTCGACCAATGGACGCCCCGTCATTTCGGTGGGTTGCGGCACTCCCATCATGCGCAGCAGCGTGGGTGCGACATCGGAAAGCGCGCCATTGTTTGCCAGGTGCGCCGGGCGGCCGACGTACAGCAACGGCACGAGGTTGGTCGTGTGCTGGGTGTGCGGCTGCTGGTGGGCATGGTCTTCCATGCACTCCGCATTGCCGTGGTCGGCAGTGATGATGACTTCGCCGCCGACCTTCTGCATCGCGCGCACCACGCGACCGATGCAGATATCCACCGCCTCGACCGCCTTGATCGCAGCCGGCAGGTTGCCGGTATGGCCAACCATGTCGGCGTTGGCGTAGTTGCAAATGATGGTGTCGTACTTCTTGCTGAGGATGGCTTCTTCCAGCTTGTCGGTGACTTCGAATGCGCTCATTTCCGGCTGCATGTCGTACGTGGCGACTTGCGGCGAGGGCACCAGAATGCGATCTTCACCGGGATAAACCTGCTCTTCGCCACCGTTGAAGAAAAAGGTGACGTGCGGGTATTTCTCGGTTTCCGCGATACGCAGCTGTTTCAGGCCCAGGTTGCCCAGGTATTCGCCCAGGCTGTTGTGTATGGTTTCCGGCGGAAAGGCGACGTGCGCCGAGAGTTCGTTCTTGTTGTACATCGTCAGCGTATAGAAACCACCCAGTTTGGGGACGTGGCTGCGATGAAAGCCTTCGAAATTCTTGTCGAGGAAGGCGCGAGTGAGTTCGCGCGCCCGGTCGGAACGGAAGTTCATGTAAACGATCACATCGCCGTCTTCCACGCGCACCGGCTCGCCGATGACGGTAGCCTTGACGAATTCGTCCGTCTCGCCGCGTGCATAGGCCATTTCGAGGCCTTCGGCGGCTGTCGCGGCATGGAATTCCCCCTTGCCGCAGGCAATCAGGTTGTACGCGGCTTCCATGCGCGGCCAGCGCTTGTCGCGATCCATTGCGTAGAAGCGGCCGATGATGGTGGCGATACGCCCCGCACCAAAATGGGTGCAAGTGTCGTCCATGCGTTTGATAAAAGCCTCCGCGCTCTTGGGCGGCGTGTCGCGGCCGTCGAGGAATGCATGCACGCAGATTTTCTTGAGGCCGAGTCGTGCAGCCATTTCCACCATGCTGTGGATGTGATGTTCGTGGCTATGCACGCCGCCGCTGGAAAGCAGGCCGAAGATATGCAGCGTGCGATCGTTGTCCTTGGCGGTGTTGACGGCTGCCGTCAGTGCCGGATTGGTGAAGAAATCGCCATCGCCGATGGCGCGGTTGATGCGTTCGAATTCCTGGTAGAGAATCCGTCCCGCACCGATGTTGAGATGACCGACTTCGGAGTTGCCCATCTGGCCGGCAGGCAAGCCGACGGAGTGCTCGGAGGCATTGATCAGGGTGTGGGGGTAAGTGCGCCAGAGGGAATCCCAGTTTGGCTTATGCGCCAAAGCGATGGCGTTGTCCGCGGATTCCTCGCTATGGCCGAAGCCGTCCAGAATCAGCAGCAAAACAGGAGTGACTTTCATCTCAACTTTTCGTTTCTTGATATTCCAATGTATAAACCCTTGCTATTCTATTATATTTCAAGGGTTTTCGCATTATACTTAATGGGTATTAAGGTTCTGTGACATTATCCATGCAGGGTAGTTTCGTCAAAGTTGCTTACAAATTTATGCAAAAAACAAGCCAATCCGAGATTATTGAACACGATGAGCAGATCGAGCAGGCTGCTCGTGCGCTGAAAGCCATGTCACATCCGCTGCGCCTGAAGATTCTGTGCGTGCTCGGCGACAAGGAAATCAGCGTCCAGGAAATCGTCGAAGCGGTCGGCACAACCCAGAGCAACATTTCGCAACATCTCGCCATTCTGCGCGACAAGGATGTCCTGCGTACCCGCAAGGATGCCAACCGCGTCTATTACCGCATCGGCGATCCAAGAACGCTGAAATTGATCGCTTTGATGCGTGATGTTTTCTGTGGTTTTTCCGAATAAGCCACTGAAATAATTGCTGCCATCACCATTTAGCCATCTTGCTTTCTTTTATATATTAGAATATTCTAATTAACGAATGTTTAAGGGTCGGGTATGAAGCACTTGCTGGTTCCCACCCGCTAATGCTGGTGATCCGGTGCTTTATTACGCATTTAATTATCAACGTATGGAAGGATTTGCCTCATGACAATCAATCGTGCAGTACGGATCATTGCCGGATTTTTTATCCTGTTGTCGCTGATACTGGCGCATTTGCAAGGGCAGGCAGACCTCGGGCGGGTATCATGGTTATGGTTTACCGTCTTTGTCGGATTGAACTTGCTTCAAAGCGGATTTACCAACGCTTGTCTGATGGATAGAATCCTAGCCCGGTTCGGGTTGAAGAAAACCTGCGAAACTGCGACGCAACGCTAAAGGAGCGAGTCTTGAAATTTGTAATGGAAAATATCTGGTGGATCGGCCTGATGCTGGGTTCGGGTGCGATGCTGCTGTGGCCGATGCTGCGCGGCAGCGCTTCGGGCGCCAGGGATGTTTCGCCGGCCGAGGCGGTGCTTTTGATCAATCGCGAGAATGCGATCGTCCTGGATGTGCGCGAAGAAAGCGAATTTGCTGCCGGCCATATTCCCGCTGCGAGGAATATCCCGCTTTCCAAGTTGGCTGAACGCGCCAATGAGTTACGCAAGTTCCAGCAGAAGCCCGTGGTGGTGAATTGTCAGGGGGGTGTCCGCTCCGCGAATGCCTGCGGCCAGCTGAAGAAAGCCGGTTTCACCAACCTCTACAACCTCAGAGGCGGCATCACTGCCTGGAACGAGGCCAAACTGCCGGTGGCGAAAGGTTGAGTCATGGCGCAAATTACCATGTACACCACCGCGACCTGCCCTTACTGCATCAATGCAGAGCGCCTGCTGCGCAACAAGGGTGTGGAAGATATCGAGAAGGTTCGCGTCGATCTCGACCCGCAGCGTCGCCTCGAGATGATGGAAAAGACCGGCCGCCGCACCGTTCCGCAAATCTGGATAGGCGAGCGTCATGTCGGCGGTTTCGATGACTTGCGCGCACTGGACATGGCTGGCGCGCTCGATCCTCTTCTTGTGGAGTAAGATTCCCGATCCGGCTTTCAAAAAGCCTTGTTTAGCGGCTAAAATGGCAAACTTTTAGCCCATCAACATTTTAGGAATCGCAATGGCACAAGATCAGGAAAACGCCCAGGATACGGCACAGGCCGCAGGCGAGGAACAAGCACAAGCGGCATTCGGTATCGAGAAGATATACGTCAAGGATGTTTCGCTGGAAATCCCGAATGCGCCGCACGTATTCCTGCAACGCGAAAACCCCGAAGTCGGCATCGAGTTGCACAACTCCGCCGCCGCCATTGGCGAAGGCGTGTTCGAAGCGGTCATTACCGTGACCGTTACTTCCAAGATCGAAGACAAGACCGTGTTCCTGGTCGAGGTGGCGCAAGCCGGGATCTTCCAGATCCGCAACGTACCGAACGAAGCCATCGAAGGCATCCTCGGCGTGACTTGCCCGAACATCCTTTTCCCGTACGCTCGCGAAGCCGTGTCCGACCTGGTGACGCGTGCCGGATTCCCGCCGGTGCTGCTCAACCCGATCAACTTCGAAGCGCTCTATCTCCAGCAGAAGCAGCAACAACAGGCGCAAGCCGGTGATGCAGCAACTACGCAGCATTAAGATAGCCGTCACGCTGGCGGCACTGCTGCTGCCAGCCATGGCCTGGGCGTTGGATTATCGCTCGATATCGGTGCCCAGGGCCGTGTTCTACGATGCCCCATCCGCACAAGCCAAAAAGCTTTATGTGGCGTACCAGTTCTATCCGGTCGAAGTCATCGTCAATCTCGGCGACTGGATCAAGGTGCGCGATGTGCGCGGCGAATTTGCCTGGGTCGACGCCAAGCAACTTGAGCAGAAACGTACGGTTATCGTGAGAGTGCCGCAAGCCGAAGCCCGCGAGGCTGCCGATCCATCGGCGAAACTGGTGTTTCGCGCCGAGCAGGATGTCGCGCTCGAACTGGTCGAGAATGGCTCCAATGGCTGGGTCAAGGTTCGCCATCGCGACGGCCTGATGGGTTACATCCAGATCAATCAAGTTTGGGGTTTATAAAAGGGAGCGTGAAACACCCCGCTTGTTGCGTTGTTTGCGCCCAGGGTGTTTTGCAACGATTTAGTCTATGAATATCACCGTACTTGGCGCCGGTGCCTGGGGCACCGCACTTGCTATCCATCTGGCTCAACGCCACCCTGTCACGCTGTGGGCGCGCAATGCCGCGCAAGTCGCCGAAATGAGCCGCCTGCGGGCCAATCCGCGCTATCTGGGCGATTATGTTTTTCCTGAGGCATTGCGACTGGAATCCGATCTACATGCCGCGTTGCACTCGGCCGACCTGATTCTATCCGTGGTGCCGACCGCCGGTTTCCGCAGCATCCTGCGCGAGATCAAGGCCTCCGGCTGCAAGGCGCCAGTGGTATGGGCCAACAAGGGGCTTGAAAACGGCACGTCCAAGCTGATGCATGAAGTGATATCCGAAGAGTTGCCGGCAGGTCAATTGCGCGGCATTCTCTCCGGCCCGAGCTTTGCAGGTGAGCTGGCGAAAGGCCTGCCGACCGCCATCACGCTGGCGTCTTCCGACGCGATATTCGCCTGCGAAGCCGCTGCCGCAATGCATGGCGGTACCGTACGCATCTATAGCAGCACCGACGTGGTCGGCGTGGCCGTGGGGGGCGCACTGAAGAACGTCATGGCAATTGCAGCCGGGATCAGCGACGGCATGGGCTTCGGCAGCAACGCGCGCGCCGCGTTGATCACCCGCGGCCTGGCGGAAATCACCCGCTTCGGCATGGCGCTGGGTGGCAAGCTGGAAACCTTCATGGGCCTGGCCGGTGCCGGAGACTTGATCCTGACCTGTACCGGTGACGCCTCGCGCAACCGCACGGTCGGCTTGCGGCTGGCCAAGGGCGAGACGCTCGACGAAATCATCACTTCACTGGGCCACGTTGCCGAAGGCGTGCACACCACGCGCGAAGTGTTCAACAAGGCGCGCGAGCTTGGCGTGGAAATGCCTATTACCTGCGAAGTGCATGCCGTACTTTCCGCAGGCCGATCGCCGCGTACCGCAGTCGAAAACCTGCTGAACCGCGAGCAAAAGGCAGAACATTATTAACAACAGGTAGTGCAAGCGAGGGTGCTTGCACTACCTCAGTGCCCTCCGTTCCGGTCGGTTATTTCCCTCCCGAAAACCCGTTCTGCCGCCAGGCTTCATATGTAATCACCGCCGCCGAGTTCGAGAGATTCAGGCTGCGGCTGTGCGCCAGCATCGGCAAACGAATGCGTTGCTCAAGGGGGAAGGTCTCGAGCAGTTCCTGCGGCAAGCCGCGCGTTTCCGGCCCGAAAACAAACACATCCTCCGGCGCGTATTCCACCTGATCGTAAGAGCGGCTTCCGCGCGTCGACAGCGCAAACATGCGCCTGCCTTCCAGCGCGGCCAGGCAGGATTCCCAGTCGGCATGCACCTTTAGGCTGGCGTATTCGTGATAATCCAGTCCGGCGCGTTTCAATTGCTTGTCTTCCAGCGCAAATCCCAGCGGCTCCACCAGATGCAACGTCGCGCCGGTATTGGCGCACAGCCGAATGATGTTGCCGGTATTCGGCGGAATTTCGGGTTGGTAGAGCACGAGATGGAACATGGGTGAATCCGATAATAATGAGAGAAGGCATTGCGACGGGCTTTTATTATGCCGCGCCGTGCGCCCGAAGAAAGACTTATTCCGGCAAGGTCCTGGCAATGACCCAGCAATCCACGCGCGCAGCGCCGGCGTTCTTGACGGCGCGCGCCAGCGCGTCAAGGCTGGCGCCGGTGGTCATGACGTCATCCAGCAGCGCCACGTGTTTTCCCGCAAGACTCTGCCCGCATGCGAAAACACCTCTCATGTTGCGTCGGCGTTCTTGCAGTGACAGCCCGGCTTGCGGTGAGGTCTGGCGCGTGCGCGAGCAGATGCGTGTTGCGAGCGGAATGCCAAGCTGTTCCGCAACGATGCGGGCGATTTCGGAGGCCTGGTTGAATCCGCGCTCCTTCAGGCGGGAGGGGTGCAGCGGCATCGGGATAATGATGCCCGGTCGAGCGGCAGTCGCGAGTTCGCGTGCCAGAAGATGGCCTATCAGTGCGGAAACTGTCAGAAAGCCGGAGTACTTGTAGCGCTGCAATACTGCATTTACCGGAAAACGATATTCCAGCAGAGCGTAGGTGCCATCGAAGGCCGGTGGAGTCTTCAGGCAGGTACCGCAGATGTCGCCGGAGCCCGTGGGGAGGGCGCAGACAGGGCATTGCTTGCCGTCATGCCAAGGCAAATCGCGCTCGCAATCCGCGCAGAGCATATGTTCGAATGCCGGTGCGTCACACAGCGCGCAACGCTGCGGCAACAAAATATGCTTAATTTTTGATCTGATGTCAATCAATTGCGGCAACGTTCTTTGACAGGCTATAATTCCCGCTTTCTCACGAGAGCCACCATTATGCCAGCGAAAACGATTACCGCAGCTGATCAGAAGCGTGCGGCACAAGTGTTCAATTTTTTCTCCGCAATTGCCGTTGCTACGGTAGTGCCCATTGCCATCTGGATCGCTGCGTCCATTTTCGTTTACGCTTCCGTCGCACATCATCCGAACCCGCGTGTCGTCGATTATCTGCGGCCGTCCGGGCACCGTTTTTACGGCCTGGTCGGCGCACTGATCGCGGTGCTCAATTTCAGCTCGCCGCTGGCAAAGATGGTCGGTGGCGCCTGGAATCTGGCATTTGTCATCTGGGGCCTCGGACTGCTGATCGTGGTGTTGCCGGCGATACGCGACATTATTCGCGCAGGCAAGGAGAACTGGCAGGATATGACAATCGAGGTAGAGCATGCTTGAAACAACTTTGGAATTCGTTCGCCCGGCCAAGGCCAAGCCGGACACCGAACGCTGGACCGTGGCGGAAATCGCCGCGCTGTTCGAACTGCCATTCAGTGATCTGATGTTCCGTGCGCAGACGGCGCATCGCGAACATTTCGACCCGAATGCCATACAGGTCAGTACGCTGCTGTCGATCAAGACCGGCGGCTGCTCCGAGGATTGCGGCTACTGCCCGCAGTCTGCACGCTACCATACGGGCGTTGAGAACGAAGAGCTGCTGGCGCTGGATGACGTGGTCGCTGCCGCCAGAGCCGCCAAGGAAAACGGCGCTTCCCGCTTTTGCATGGGTGCCGCCTGGCGCGGCCCGAAGCAGCGCGACCTGGAACCGGTGCTGAAAATGATCGAGGAAGTGAAGTCGCTCGGTCTCGAAACCTGCGCGACGCTGGGCATGCTGAAAGAAGGACAGGCGGAACAGCTGCGCGAAGCCGGACTCGATTATTACAACCACAACCTGGATACCGCGCCCGAATTCTACGGCGAGGTGATTTCCACCCGTACCTACCAGGATCGCCTGGAAACGCTGGATCGCGTGCGTGACGCCGGCATGTATGTGTGTTGCGGCGGTATCGTCGGCATGGGCGAATCGCGTAACCAGCGCGCCGGCCTGATCGCCCAGCTCGCCAACATGGAAACACCCCCGGAAAGTGTGCCGATCAACCTGCTGACGCAAGTCGAAGGCACGCCGCTGCACGGCACGGACGAGCTCGACCCGTTCGAATTCGTGCGCACCATCGCCGTTGCGCGTATCACCATGCCCAAGAGCTACGTCCGTCTCTCGGCCGGTCGCCAGAGCATGGCGGAAAGCTTGCAGGCACTGTGCTTCCTCGCTGGTGCCAATTCGATTTTCTACGGCGAAAAACTGCTGACCACCGGCAATCCCGATGTCGAAGCCGACAAGGCGCTATTCGCCAAACTCGGCATCAACATGTCCAACTGAACGCCTGAGGGGAGCGCTCGCTCCCCTTGTGTTCAACCTTCATCATGACGACTACCGACCCGTTTCGCGAATTGCGGGAAGAGCTGGATGCCCGCGCCGCGGAAGGCCTGTTGCGCAAGCGCCGGATCATAGCCGGCAAGCAGCAGCCGGCGCTGCTGGCCGATGGCGAAGATATGCTGTCTTTTTGCAGCAATGACTATCTCGGATTGGCAAGTCACCCAGCACTGATCGCTGCCGTGCAACAGGCCGCGCAAGAGGTGGGAGTGGGCGGCGGCGCCTCCCATTTGATCACCGGCCATCACCGGCTGCATCATGAGCTTGAGGAAGCGCTAGCGCACTTCGTCGGCATGCCGCGCGCATTGTTTTTCTCCACCGGTTACATGGCCAACCTCGGCGTTATTTCAGCGCTGGCGGGCCGCGGCGACGCCATTTTTGCCGACCGTCTCAATCATGCGTCGCTCAACGATGCGGCGGTCTTGTCGCGCGCCGACCTGCACCGCTATCCGCACAACGATGTTGCCGCGCTCGAAAAGCAATTGGCGCGGAGCACGGCCAGGCGCAAGCTGGTGGTGGCGGACGCGGTGTTCAGCATGGACGGCGACATCGCACCGGTGCCGCAATTGCTGGAGCTATGCGAACGCTACGACGCCTGGCTGATGCTCGATGATGCGCACGGCT
Source organism: Methylobacillus sp. MM3 (assembly GCF_001645185.1). GTDB lineage: Bacteria > Pseudomonadota > Gammaproteobacteria > Burkholderiales > Methylophilaceae > MM2. The sequence goes on along the minus strand of NZ_LXTQ01000050.1, from coordinate 15,049 downwards.
TCGGCGTGCTGGGCGCGCACGGCAAGGGCACGCTGGAGCATTTCGGCGTGCATGGCCCGCGCATCATCTACATGGCGACGTTGGGCAAGGCTGCCGGCGTATCCGGCGCATTCGTCGCCGGCGAGTCGGAGTTGGTGGAATACCTGATCCAGCGGGCGCGCACCTATATTTACACGACCGCCATGCCGCCCGTGTTGGCGGCGGCTTTACTGGCGGCACTACCCATTATTGAAAAGGAAACCTCGCGGCGCGAACAACTGCAAACGCTGATCGCGACCTTGCGCGGAAACCTGAAACCGAAACAATGGCGACTGGACGAATCCATTACGCCGATTCAGCCCTTGATTATCGGCAGCAACGAAGATGCTCTGCGCGTGAGTGAGCACTTGCGCGAGCGTGGCATCCTGGTACCGGCAATCCGCCCGCCGACCGTTCCGCAGGGCACGGCACGGCTGCGGATTACGCTGTCTGCCGCACATACCGTTGAAGACGTAATGCGCCTGGTGAATGCGCTGCATGCGGCGGAAGGTGCGCAATGAGCCTTTATATTGAAACCGTCGGCAGCGGCGAAGATGTCGTCCTGATTCACGGCTGGGGCATGCATGGCGGCGTGTGGTCCGGCGTGAGGGATGCGCTCGCCGAACGCTATCGCGTGCATGTCGTCGATCTTCCCGGCATGGGGTGGAGCAAGGCATGCTCTCCTTATACTCTGAAGCGCGTGGCCGAGGTCATTGCCGCGGAGTTGCCGGATAGAGCCGCTTTTTTCGGATGGTCGTTGGGCGGGCAGGTCGCCATGCGGCTGGCGCTCGATCATCCTCAGCAAGTCGAGAAGCTGGTGCTGATCGGTGCAACGCCGCGCTTCGTCAACGGTGCCGATTGGCAATCCGGCGTCGCGGCCGAGGTATTCAATCTTTTCGCATCGCAAGTGGCAGCGGATTACCACGACACCATGACGCGCTTTCTCGGCTTGCAGGCCTTCGGCGGCGAGTCCTCGCGGGTGCTGATGCGCGAGTTGAAAGAGCGTTTTTTTGCACGCCCGGTGCCGGACAGCGCCGTATTGCAGGATGCCCTGCATATCCTGCTGGAAAGCGATTTGCGCGGCGAGTTGCCCGGTTTGCGGCAACCGACGCTGCTGATACACGGTAATCGCGACACATTGGCGCCGGCCGATGCCTCGCGCTTCATGGCTGCGCATTTGCCGCATGCCCGATTGCGCATCATCGAAGGCGCGTCGCATGCCCCTTTTCTTTCGCACCCCACGACATTCATGTCGGAAACGATGCAATTTCTTGCTCCGGCGTCTGCCGGAAGCGAGTACCTGAGCACGGCGGAGACGAATACTTGAGTCAGCAGGACGAATACACCATCGACAAGGCCCGCGTGCGCGCCTCTTTCGACCGCGCAGCTGCCAGCTACGATGCCGCCGCCGTGCTGCAGAAAGAAGTGCGCGGGCGCATGCTGGAGCGGCTGGATTACACCCGACTGGCGCCGCGCCGGATTCTCGATGCCGGTACAGGTCCAGGGCATGCCGCGCGCGCGCTGGCCGAGCGCTACAAGGATAGCCACATCGTTGCGCTGGATATCGCCCTTGGCATGCTGCGTCTGGCCGCTGCCGCCGAGCCGTGGTGGCGCCGCTTCATTCCTGACCGTCGCAGCGCCGTGTGTGCCGACATCGAAAACCTGCCATTGCAAACCGGCAGCATGGATCTGGTGTGGTCCAATCTCGCGATCCAGTGGTGCAACGACCTCGATCAGGCGTTCGGCGAAATGGCGCGGGTGCTGCGCCCGGAAGGTTTGCTGATGTTCAGCACCTTCGGGCCGGACACCCTCAAGGAGTTGCGCGAAGCGAGCGCCGCCGATCCTTCCCATGTGCATGTCAGCCGTTTCATCGACATGCATGACATCGGCGATGCGCTGGTGCGGGCCGGTTTTTCCGCGCCGGTGATGGATGTCGAGCATTTTGTGCTGACTTACGACGACGTGCTCGGCGTAATGCGCGATCTGAAGGCCATCGGCGCACGCAACGCCGCCCAGGGCCGTCCGCGCGGCCTCGAAGGCAAGGGCTTCCTCGCCCGATTGACCGAGCGCTATGAGCGCTTCCGTGAACAAGGCAAACTGCCCGCGACATTCGAAGTGGTGTATGGGCATGCATGGAAATCCGAATCTGCCGCATCGGTGTTGCCGGATGGCGCCAGCGTGATCAAGCTGCATCGCAAATGAAGCACGGCTTCTTCGTTACTGGTACCGATACCGGCGTAGGCAAGACGCTTATTTCGTCGGCGCTGGTTCATTACTTTGCGCAATCCGGATTACGGGCCGCCGGGATGAAACCGGTTGCGGCAGGCTGCGAGCGCGTGGGTGCTCACCTGCTGTCCGAAGATGTCGCTTCGCTTCGAGATGCAGGCAACGTCGACATACCGCTCGAAGTCATCAATCCTTACGCCTTCGAACCTCCGCTTGCTCCACATATCGCCGCGGAAGCGGAAGGAGTGCGCATCGAACTAACTATTATTCACGAAGCCTTCAAGAAAGCGGCGGATACTGTCGATATCCTCGTAGTGGAAGGCGTCGGCGGTTTCCGCGTCCCCCTCAACGATCAGGAAGACACCGCAGACCTTGCGTGTCGACTTGGGCTGCCGATCATTCTAGTGGTTGGGCTGCGGCTGGGCTGCCTGAATCATGCGCTGCTGACTGCGGAGAGTATTGTTGCGCGCGGGCTGAAGCTTGCCGGATGGGTGGCAAATTGCATAGACCCGGAAATGGAGATGCAACAAGAAAACCTGGCCGCACTTGGCAAACGTATTTCCGCGCCATGCCTGGGTGTCGTATCCTATCAGTCCGTGGCAGATTTCAACACGGTGGCAATGGCGTTTGATACGCAGGAAATACGGAATTTAGTTTGCGCGTAATTACCCAAACTAGCTAAAATACCTAATATGGGGTATTGCCTTAAGTCCCCGAATTACCTATCGAATTGGACGTGCTATGAATATATTTGAGAAACTCGTACAGCAGCTGAACCTCAAGAAGCAATTCCTGATGCTTTGTTTCCTTGAGGCGATTGGATTTGTTGTCGTTTATTTCGACAATTCATGGCCAATAATTCTCGTTTTCCTGATACTGAACGTGGTGACGGCATTGTGGTTCGGTTATCGTTCCGCAAATCGCGCCCAGGCGATTGCGCGTAACCTGCAAACTATCGCCGGCGGTAATCTTTCGCAAAAGTTCGGTCTGCAGGGCAAGGATGACTTTGCCTGGATGGCTTACGAATCCGACCGCGCGCGCAAGGGCGTGTCCATCCTGATCAAGGGGGTGACCGACACATCGCAGGATCTTGGCCGCTCCGCGGACAATATGAGTACGATGGCGCTGCGTACCAAGGAAGCCATCGCCAGCCAGGGCGAACATACCCACCAGATTGCCGCCAGCATCATGCAACTGGCCAGTCAGGTGAAGGAAGTTTCCGCCCAGGCGACGCGCGTTGCTTCTTCAGCCAAGGAAGCCAACACAGCCGCAGTCGGCGGCAGCAAAGTGGTTGGGGACACGATTCATTCGCTGGAGACCATTTCCAATGACGTGCAAGGCATTGCCGAATCCATCACCTCGCTGCAGGACGAAATCAACAAGATCAGTTCGGTGATGCAGGTCATCCGCGACATTTCCGAACAAACCAACCTGCTGGCACTCAACGCCGCCATTGAGGCCGCACGTGCCGGCGAGGCCGGTCGCGGATTTGCCGTGGTTGCCGACGAAGTGCGCAACCTGTCGCAACGTACCAGCAAGTCCACCGAAGAAATTACGCAGATCATCACCAGCCTGCAAAGCAAGTCGCACCAGGTCGCCAAGACCGTGCAGGAAAAGCAGCAGGATGCCAATGCTGCAGCCAGCAGCGCAAAATCTGCTGAAAATGCCCTGAACGGCATCGTCGGCGCGGTTCACGAGATCGTGACGCTGTCTGATGCGATTGCCGAGCTGACTGCGCAACAGGAAACCGCTACCGGCGGTATCACCGAAGCGGTGACCTATATTGAAGGTCTTTCCCGTCAGAACGCCGATGAAGCGAATTCCTTCCATACGATGTCGCAGGATCTGTCCCACAAGGCCGGACATCTTAATGAACTGGTTTCGAAATTCATCGTGTAGCACGAGATCGCACAATCAGCGCAATAAAAAACGGCAGCCTTGGCTGCCGTTTTTGTTTTTATCCGAAAGGAATTGCTATCAGGCGGCTTGTACCGGGATGTCGCGGCGCTTGTCCTTGATGCGATTCATGGAATCCACGTATACCAGTTCCGGGCGGAATTTTTCCAGTTCCAGTTCATTGTAGATCGCATAGGTCGCGATGATCAGAATGTCGCCGGGGGCAGCCTTGCGCGCTGCCGCGCCATTGACCGAAATGATGCCGGAGTTGCGCTGGGCGCGAATCGCGTAGGTAGAGAAACGTTCGCCATTGTTGACGTTGTAGATTTCGATCTGCTGGTATTCGCGAATGTCCGCGGCATCCAGCAATTCTTCGTCGATGGCGCAGGAACCCTCGTAGTCCAGTTCGGAGTGCGTGACGCGCACCCGGTGAAGCTTGGATTTGAGCATGGTTCGTTGCATGTGGTATCCGATTGATTTCAAAGGGCGACTATTATAACGCAAACTCGATATTGTCGATAAGCCGGGTTTTCCCCAGGCGCGCAGCCCCCAGAACGACGAGCGATTGCTCGTCAGGCGCGGGCCTCAGCAAGGTGGTTGCGCTACGTACCGAAATGTAATCGACGATCCAGCCGAGTTGTGTGAGGTATTGCGCGGTCTGGGCTTCGATGGCGTCGAAATCGCGGCGGCCGCCTTTTGCGGCCTGCACCACTTGCAATAACGCGCGATAGAGACGCGGCGCTTCCATGCGCTCGGCCGGTTTCAGGTAGCTGTTGCGCGAACTCATTGCCAGGCCATCGGTTTCGCGTACCGTTTCACCCGCCAGGATTGCGATGGGCAAATTGAGCTGCTGCACCATGTCGCGCAGGATAAAAAGCTGCTGGAAGTCTTTTTTGCCGAATATCGCCACTTGGGGCTGAACCATGTTGAACAGTTTCAGCACAACAGTCGCCACGCCGCGAAAATGTCCGGGGCGGGCCGCTCCGCACAACGCGTTGGCGATGGGCGACGGCTCAACCAGCACATGTTGCGGTACCGGGTACATTTCGCTGACGCTGGGGGTAAATACGATATCCGCGCCGGCGGCTTCAAGATTCACGCAGTCCTGTTCCAGCGTACGCGGGTAGCTTGCCAGATCCTCGTTCGCGCCGAATTGCAGCGGGTTTACGAAAATGCTGACCACCACGCAGCTTGCACGCTGGCGCGCGATTTCAACCAGCTGCAAATGGCCGGCGTGCAGGTTGCCCATGGTGGGCACGAAGGCGATTGCGCGTTCGCGCGCCAGGCGCTGGCGCAGCGCTTCGATAGTACCGATCACTTCCATCAGAAACTGTGTTCCGTCGTCGGAAATGCGTCGCTTTTGACGGCGGCTACATAGTGTTGGACGGCTTCCTGAATGCTGGAAGCGCCTTCCATGAAGTTGCGCACGAAGCGCGGTGATTTGCCGAGGTAGATGCCCAGCATGTCGTGCAGCACCAGGACCTGTCCGTCGCAGTCGGGGCCGGCGCCGATGCCGATGGTCATCATGCCCACCTTCTCGGTGATCTGCTTCGCCAGCGCAGCCGGCATCATTTCCAGCACCACCATCGCCGCACCCGCCTGGTCGAGAGCAACGGCGTCTTCCATGATCTTCCGGGCGCCAGCTTCATCGCGGCCCTGCACCTTGTAGCCGCCCAGTTCATGTACGTATTGCGGCGTGAATCCGAGATGGGCACATACCGGAATGCCGTTTTTCACCAACAGCTGCACAACGGCGACCTTGTCGCCCTCGAGCTTCACCATGTGCGCCCCGGCTGCTATCAGCACGCGGGCATTTTCCAGGGCAGTTTCCGGCGTGGTATCGCTGCCGTAGGGCAGGTCGGCCACGATATAACTGTTTTTTGCGCCAGTTGCAGTGGTGCGGGTGTGATATTCCATGTCTCGCATCGTGACGCCGAGCGTATCGCTACCGCCCTGCAACACCATGCCAAGCGAGTCGCCGACCAGCAGCACATCCACGCCCGCGGCTTCGCACAGTGCGGCAAAGCTCGCGTCGTAGCAGGTCAAGACGGCTATCTTCTCGCCACGAGCGGCCATCTGCTGAAGTGCAGTCAGATTCATCCTTCCAGCCTCGGGTGGAAATATTCGCGTCGGCCGCGCATGGACTGGATGCGTTCCAGCAGCAGTTCGAGCGCGGCTTCGTTATTGGTGACGTTGAGGTTTTCGTTGTTCACGATCAAGAGCGGCGACGCGTCGTAATGATGGAAAAAGTCGCTATAGGCTTCCGCCAGGCGCACCAGGTAATCGCGCGGAATGTCCTGCTCGTAGGGAATATCGCGCTGCTCGATGCGTTTCGATAGCGCGTCTACCGGCGTTTGCAGATAGATCACCAGGTCGGGCGTGGTCGTCTGCAATTGCAGATGCTCGTAGATCTGGCGATAAAGCGCATATTCTTCGTCGCTGAGGTTGAGGCGCGCGAACAAAGGGTCTTTTTCAAGAAAGAAATCCGCGATAGTGGCCTTGGCAAACAGGTCGCGTTGACCTAGTTCGCGCACCTGCTCGGCGCGCTGGAAGAGAAAGAACAATTGCGCTTGCAGCGCATAACGCTGCGGATCCTGATAGAAGCGTGGCAGGAAAGGGTTGGCACCGGCATTTTCCAGCAGCAGATCGACCGAGAAACGATCCGACAAGCGACGCGCAAGAGTCGTCTTGCCACTGCCGATGGGGCCTTCGATGACGATGTAAGGGAATTTTTCCGTCAGCGTCATGCCGCCATCCTTTCCACTCCCTGGTCCGGCAAGACGAGCAGCAGATCGCGTACCTTGGCCTTGCCAGGGACGTGCAATTCGGGCGCGATATCCGCCAGCGGGAACAGCACGAATCCGCGCTCATGCAGGCGTGGATGGGGCAAGGTCAATTCGGGGTCGTGCAGTTCCAGATCGTCGTAGAGCAGAAGATCGAGGTCCAGCACTCTGGGCGCATTGGGAAATGGGCGCTCGCGGCCGTGTGCCGTCTCCAGCGCAAGAAGAGCGCGCAACAGCGCAAGCGGCTCCAGTGTCGTGCTCACTTCGGCGGCGGCGTTGATGAAGTCCGGCTGGTTGTCATAGCCCACGGGAGCAGTGCGATAAAGCGCGGACTTGGCCGTGACGCGAGTTCCGGGCAATCCATCCAGTTCTGCCAAGGCGCGCAGCACCTGTTGCTGCGGATCTTCCAGATTGCTGCCCAGGGCAACAAAAGCACGATGGCTCATGCTTCGACGGGCGGGGTTGTGTCGCTCGCGGCGCGGCGCGGGCGGCGGCGACGGCGTTTCTTGGGGCCGGTGTCGGGTAGCAGCATTGCGGCGCGCTGCTCGGCATCGGCTTGAGCGAAGGTATCCCACCATTCTGCCAGTTCCATCGGCAACTCGCCGGATTGGCAGCGCAGCAGCAGAAAGTCGTAACCGGCGCGGAAGCGCGGGTTTTCCAGCAAACGGTAAGGACGCTGTCCGGAGCGCTGCTCGAAACGCGGCTGGATGGCCCAGATTTCCTTCATCGTCACGCTGAAGCGCTTGGTGATCGCGAGTTTTTCCGCCTGGATGTCGGAGACGTCGTGCATCGCCTGCATGAGTGCCGGAATCGAGCGCTCGCCCTTGGCCTGCATCTTCTGCCAGGCGGCCAGTACCTCGTGCCATAGCAGTGTTGCAAACAGAAAGGCAGGCGATACCGGTTTGTCGGCCAATACGCGTTCGTCGGTGTTCTGCAGCGCCAGCGTGACGAAGCGCTCGCCCATCGGTTGTTCCAGCACCACATCCAGCATCGGCAGCAGGCCGTGGTGCAGTCCATGCTCGCGCAATGCTCGGGCGCTTTCCATCGCATGGCCGGAAAGGAACAGCTTGAGCATTTCGTCGAACAGACGCGCGGGTGGCACGTCGTGCAGCAAATCGGCGAGTTTCGGAATCGGTGTTTCCGTGGCCGGATCGAGTTTGAGCCCGAGCTTGGCGGAAAGCCGCACGGCGCGCAGCATGCGCACCGGGTCTTCGCGGTAGCGCGTTTGCGGATTGCCGATGATGCGCAGCACGCCGGCCTTGAGGTCGGGCAGGCCGTTATGGAAATCGAAGATTTCCTCGGTGTGCGGATCGTAATACAGCGCGTTCGCCGTGAAGTCACGGCGCACGGCGTCTTCTTCGTGCGAGCCGAAGACGTTGTCGCGCAGAATCCGGCCGGTGTCGGCGATTTGCGCGCCGACATCGTCAGCAAGATGACTGCCGCGGAACGTGGAAACCTCGATGGTTTCCGAGCCGAACATCACATGCACGATCTGGAATCGACGACCGATGATGCGCGAGCGACGGAAAATCTTGTGCACTTGCTCCGGCGTCGCATTGGTGGCGATGTCGAAATCCTTCGGTATGCGTTTCAGCAGCAGGTCGCGCACAGCACCGCCGACCACAAAGGCGGCAAATCCGGCCTTTTGCAGTTCCTGGGTCGTGCGCAAGGCGGCAGAGCTGAGCTGCTTGCGGTCGATGCCATGGTCGCGGCGGGGATAGCGGTGGACGCTATGGTGGGATTTGGAATTTACCGTCTTCTTTTTGCCGTTGAAGACGCGTTGAATCAGTTTTTTGATCATGGAGCCATGAATGGTGGGCTAACCCGCAGAATTATAACGCAAACGCCACGATCAAGCCCGGAGACCTAACGAGCAAGACGTTGTTCCAGCCATTCGGCGGCTTGCGCCACGCCCGCGGCAGCAATCGGCTCGGTTGGCATGTCGAGAATGTCGTACAGTTCGTCGAAGAAGTCTCCACTTTCAAGCCTGGGCCGCGACACGCCCTTGCATGTGCCGTTTTCATCCAGCCATTTCGCCAGAAAGGGCGTCTCTGGCCAGTCTTCACGATGAATGTAGAGCACCGGGACCCCGCTGCATGCGGCTTCTACGAAGCTGCCATAGCCGAGTTTGCAGACCAGCGTATCGCAACTGGCAAGTACGTCGCTGAAGTTCATCTCCAGCGCTTCCAGTATCAACGCATCCGGGTGCGCGCTGCGCCAGCTGGCCGGGATCAGCCAGCGGACGCCGGGGATGCGCGGCCATTGCTCGGTGGACAGGCGACTGTCGAAACCGCCCAGGCTGACGAGTACAAGTTTTTCGCCATCGCCCAGGCCGAAGAACTCATCGATCTCTTTGCGCCGATTGCGGCCTACATGTGCAATCGGACCAATCTGCAAACGATTTTCCAGATGCATCATCGGCATGTGAGGTGTCAATTGCAGGAAAGCACCGGCGTTGGCATAACTGAGGTTGATCTGTTCGACAATCTGGTGCGTGCCCGAAATTGCACCGCAGTAGTGATCGAAGACGTCCGCCCAGTTAAGCGAGCTCATTCCGGCGCATGGAATGCCGGCGCGATAAGCGCCTGCCAATGCAAGATAGCCGACATTCGAAAGCACGAAGTCGGGAGCAATCTCGCGTAGTGCGCGCGATTCATTGGATACGGTGAGTCCCCAGTCGCGGTGTAATTGCTGGTAAGCGGCGGCGGTTTCGTTGACCTGTGCGTCGAGGGCAGAGTGCATCAGGATACCGACATCGCCGCCGCTTTCGCGCATGTAATTGAACGGGCAATGTATCCTGCTGCGCAGATGAGAAATTGGCGCCGTTGTACGTACGGTGATCTGTAAATCGGGCATGCGCTCGTGCAAGGCGTTGAGCACTGGTGCCGTCTGTGCGACGTGGCCGAAACCATGTCCGGAGATGCAAACTAATAAATGCGGTTGCGTGTCCATAGGCTGTGCAGGTTAGAATCCGTTTCTCATGGCAAGGAACCCGTATGAATAGCAATCGACGAATTTTTGTTATCTGGGCGGCAGCCCTGCTGTCGGCCGGCAGTTTTTCCGCAAATGCGCAGGTTCTGCCGGAAGCGGTTTCCGAATTGCGAATTCCGCTGGTTGCCAAGCCCACGTCGCGGCCCATGACCGTTGCCTATGTGCCGGATTATAGCCGTTACTTCATCGCGGATGGCGGTCTTGCTCCGATGCCGGACGGCTTCGGTATTCCCATGTCGCGTTCCGAAGTTCATGTATACAGTGAAAAGGGCGAGTACCTGCAATCGGCCAAGCCCGGCCTCGACAATCGCTCGATCTATTTCAACCGCAACACCGACCGGCTGGAAAGCATCACCTACAACATCTCCAGCGGTGCCGGCTTTACACCCAATACCGGTGTTTTCGGCCTCAAACTGGACGAAGGCGGCAAGCTGTCCGAGCAGACGGACGAGATACAGGGGCACAATCCCGCATTCGGCGGCGCTGCCACCATGCCGACCTACGACGCCGCGACCAACAGTTATTACGCCAAGCAGGAAAGAAGCAACAAGGTGCTCGTCGTCAAACTCGACAGCCGTACTCCCGTCGGCGAAATCGCGCTCGATTTCGCGGCTGCCGGGGTGCTGCCCGACGATCTCAGCGAACACTTCGTGGCTTATACCGATATCCCCGGCGAGGAATTGGCGCTGCTGGATGTGGATCACAAGGCGGTCGTGGTGTTCGATATCAAGGGTAAATTCGTTGGCAAGAGCGCGTTGCCTGCCGGAATGAAGCTGCGTGCCAATAATCATTACAACGGACTGGGCTACGCCAACAACCTGTTCTTCGTGTATCACGAGCCGGAAGGCGAGTTCGGCACCTATCACGGTTTTCGCATCTCGGATAAGGCGCGATAGCGTAAAAAACGGCGGAAGGTCACCCGTCCGCCGTCAATTCCTACGATTAAATCCTAACCCTTGCCCGCCAGTTTCTTGCCGGCGATTTCGGAGATATAGCCAAGCACGGCGCCGATCACCATGGACACGGGAATCATGATGTCTGCGGCATCGACAACCCCGCCGTCGGCGCCAGCGCCCGCCACGTCAACCCCGACCCAGGTGGCGGCGCCCAGGAAGGCGCCCGGGATGAAGCTCAGCAATGGAATTTTTGCCTGTACGCAGAAGATAAAGGCGACAACACCGAACAGACCAGCCAGTACAAGTACATTGCTATCACCGACCATGCCGAAGATGAACAAGGCGACTGCCGCCCAGAAATTACCGGCAAGATTGGAGGCGATGGCTTTTTTCAGGCCTTCCATGCCGCCGCCGGCTGCATAGAACGTAGCCCACGCGACGATTCCGGCCCAGACGATCAATCCCAGATCGGGCATGCCGACCGCCACATACACCCACACCGCAATTAAAACACCGATGCTGATACCTAACGCTACAAGTAAATCCATTGCTTTTCTCCTCGGAAAGTGAATGGAACAACTGCGGACGTTCGTATTGGCGCGACGGATTTTTCCGTTCTTGGGATCGCCCTGGAAGGCCCGCCGCAGAGGATGGTAGCCCCGAACACCTGCTGGTGCAATGAATTTGCACCGGAAATGTGGCGCTAAGCGCTTGTCTAGTCAGATGTATTGCCGGTTTTTGGCCGGTCAGGGGTTGGTGACAGGGTAGGCCCAGTGGCGTTTCCAGGCGCCCAGAACGAGGTTGGGATATTCCGGCCGGCCCAGGCTGCCGTTGTAGCGGCCGAGCGCGCGATAGAGATCGCCGTTTTCGATGTCCAGGTAATAGCGCAGGATGGTGCAGCCGTAGCGCAGGTTGATGCGCAGGTGGAATAAATTCTGGTCGGTGGTGCCGATGGAGCGCACCCAGAACGGCATCACCTGCATGAAGCCGCGTGCGCCTACGGAAGAGACGGCGTATTTCTTGAAGCCGCTTTCGACCTGGATCAACCCCAGCACCAGCTGCGGATCAAGGCCGGCGCGTGTCGCTTCGTAATGCACCGTGCGCAGGAAATCCATCCGGTAATTTTCGTCGGGAATCCGCTTGGCCAGACGGCGCGACATATCCTCAAGCCAGGCCGTCGCTTCCTGCTCGCTTGCAAACATCAGCTTGGGCGAGGCGGAATCGCTGATCGACTTGTGCAGCATGGCACGCACGCTGTTGGATAACGGCTCTTCCTTCTGCCTGCCGGCGAGGCAGGGCAGCGAAAGGGCCGCCAGCAGAATGAATAGCATTGCGCGCATAGGGTTTCCGATCGAGACCTATAACGATTTTACGAAATTAACGATATCGTTCAATGGCATGTTGCGCGATTCCTTGTCGGTGCGGGCCTGGTATTCCACCTGGCCTTCCTTGAGGCCGCGGTCGCCGATGGTGATACGGTGCGGAATGCCGATCAGTTCCAGGTCGGCGAACATCACGCCGGGCCGTTCGCCGCGGTCGTCCAGCAACACGTCTATCCCGTTAGCGGCAAGTTCATCGTGCAGCTTGAGGGCGGCGGCACGTACTTCTTCGTTGCGGTCGAAACCGATGGGCGCGATGGCCACGGTGAACGGCGCAATCGCCGTGGGGAAGATGATGCCGCGCTCGTCGTTGCCCTGTTCGATGGCAGCACCCACAATGCGCGAAACGCCGATGCCGTAGCAGCCCATCTCCATTACTTGCGCTTTGCCGTTTTCGTCCAGGTAAGTGGCTTCCATCGCTTGCGAATATTTGTTGCCCAGCTGGAAGATGTGACCGACTTCGATGCCGCGGCAGATATCCAGCGCGCCCTTGCCGTCGGAACATGGATCGCCCGCGACCACGTTGCGGATGTCTGCGACCAGGTCGGGTTCTGGCAAATCACGGCCCCAGTTGACGCCGGCGGTGTGATATTTCGGCTTGTTGGCGCCGCAAACGAAATCGCTCATTGCGGCCACGGTACGGTCGGCGATTACGCGGATGTTGCTGCGGTCGATGCCAACCGGGCCGAGGAATCCGGGCGGGCAATTGAAGATTTCGCGGATTTCGGCTTCGGAGGCGAAGCGGAAATCGGCCAGCCCCTCGATCTTGGCGGCCTTTACTTCGTTCAGGCTATGGTCGCCGCGAATCAGCAATATGTGCAGCTTTTCGTTGGCGATCACGGCGATCAGCTTCACCGTGCGTTGCAGCGGAATGCCGAGCAGCGCGGCGACGTCCTCGCACGTAGTCTGCTTGGGCGTTTCCACATCGCGCATGGTTTCGGCTGCTGTCGCGCGCGGTTCGGCGGGGGCGAGTGCTTCCGCCATTTCCACGTTGGCGGCGTAATCCGAGGACGGGTTGAAAGCGATTGCATCCTCGCCTGAATCGGCCAGCACGTGAAACTCATGCGAGCCGGTGCCGCCTATGGCGCCGGTGTCAGCGGCCACGGCACGGAATTTCAGGCCGAGGCGGGTGAAAATGTTGGAATAGGTACGGTGCATCACCGCGTAGGTCTCTTCCAGGCTCCCCTTGTCGGTGTGGAAGGAGTATGCATCCTTCATCACGAATTCGCGCGCGCGCATCACGCCGAAACGGGGGCGAATCTCGTCGCGGAACTTGGTCTGGATCTGGTAGAAATTGAGCGGCAGTTGCTTGTAGCTCTTGATTTCGCGGCGCGCGATGTCAGTGATCACTTCTTCGTGCGTCGGGCCGAAGCAGAAATCGCGACTGTGTCTGTCCTTGATTTTCAGCATCTGCGGGCCGAAGACTTCCCAGCGGCCGGTTTCCTGCCACAGTTCGGCTGGGGTGACGGCGGGCATCAGCAGCTCCAGCGCGCCGGCCTTGTCCATTTCTTCGCGCACGACGGCTTCTACCTTGCGCAGCACGCGCAGGCCCAGCGGCATCCAGCTATAGAGCCCGGAGCCCAAACGCTTGATCAGCCCGGCGCGCAGCATCAGGCGATGCGACGCCAGTTCGGCTTCGGCCGGAGCTTCTTTAAGGGTGGACAGGAAGAATTGTGAAACGCGCATCGGGAAAGCTTTCTGAATTGAACCGTTAAGGCACGGAATTTTATAGGAATTACCGTGTTAAGTCAGCGATGACTTAATGCGCCGCGCTATTGTCAGGCTTCCAGCCAGCCTGCCAGATATCGAGAGGAAGAATAATTGCTGGTTTTCCGTTATCGTAAAACCACGAATCGACGGCGAATTTCTTCATGCTGCCGATTTCGGCGATGACGGCGGTGGAGTGGCGTCCGAAGATCAAAAATCCGCCGCGAGTCTTGGTATCGAGGATTTCATGGAAGTGTATCAGCCCGTCGGCGCGCATCATGCGCATGTAATTCGTGCTGTTGGTGGCTTCATCGTTGCAATCGAGCTGGCCCGGCCAGGCCGAGTTGCCGAAAGTCCCGGCGCGGTCGCCTGAAGTGCCGGTCTTGGGGCCGACGATGCTTTCCAGCAGGCCGATAGCGTTGCGTATGGTTTCGAGCTCGGATTCCGCATCGCGCGGCAGGGGGTCAAACATCGCGCGCACCCGCGACCATTCCTCTGAAGTCAGTCCGACCTGCTCGATGGCGGCGCAGGTGCCGCCCCAGCAGAAGCTGAAGCGCTGCGGTGTCGGAGTTTCATGTAGAACGTGCGTCATCGCTTCGGCATCGGCTGTTGCCGCGATGGGAAAAGATAAAACAGCGGCCACCACCGCCGCTTTCAAAACATGACGATCAGACCACCACCGGGACATCGGGCAATTCGTTGGGGTTGTCACGGCCATGCGCGGGGAAGTGTTCTTGCAGGATGGCGGTAATGCGCGCGATGCCCAGCAGCACGCCCGCTTCAAAACGGCCTGCGCGGAATTCGGTTTCCATTGCGTGGCAAATCGCTTCCCAGTTGGCCGCGCCAACCCGCGCATGCACGCCGCGGTCGGCGACGATTTCGACATCATGGTCTGCCAGCAGCAGATAGATCAGCACGCCGTTGTTGTGTTCGGTATCCCAGATCCGCAGTTGCGAGAAGATTTGCAGCGCCCGCTTGCGCGCCGGCATGCCGTCCAGCACGTCATGCCAGGGCAGCGCACCTTCAATGGCAAAGCGCACTTCGCCCGTATGCGAGCGCTCGCTATCGCTAATGGCTTTGGCGATGGCCGACATGGCGCTGGATGGAAAATTACGCTTAACCAGCCAGGGCGGAAAAAACCAGTGTTTCAGGA
>NZ_LXTQ01000049.1 GCF_001645185.1 Methylobacillus sp. MM3 | reverse complement strand
GACGGATACTGCCCAGCGGCAGTTTCTGCAGACAGCATCACAGCGTCAGTACCATCCAGAACAGCGTTTGCTACGTCCATGACTTCTGCACGCGTCGGCATCGGGTTAGTAATCATTGACTCCATCATCTGGGTCGCCGTGATTACCGCTCGGTTTAGCTGACGCGCACGACGGATCAACGCTTTCTGAATGCCGACCAGTTCCGGGTCGCCAATTTCCACACCGAGGTCGCCACGTGCAACCATTACCACGTCAGAGGCGAGGATGATGTCATCCATTGCATCCTGGCTGCAAACGGCTTCCGCACGTTCAACCTTGGCAACAATTTTCGCATCACATCCTGCATCGCGTGCCAGGCGACGGGCATAGTTCAGATCTTCGCCAC
>NZ_LXTQ01000048.1 GCF_001645185.1 Methylobacillus sp. MM3 | reverse complement strand
GTGTGATGAGTGCGCGTATGCATAAAGGCACGGAGCAAATGCTAGGCATGATTGCTAATACGTTGGTATATAGAGGGCAACCGTCACCTGATAAAATGTGGACACAGTTTTTACAAGAGGTTAAGGAAATGAGTTTGGAGGCATACGAGCATCAAGAATACCCATTCGAATGTTTAGTAAATGACTTAGATCAATCACATGATGCCTCACGGAATCCATTATTTGATGTCATGTTAGTACTACAAAACAATGAAACGAATCATGCTCATTTTGGGCATAGTAAATTAACACACATTCAACCCAAATCAGTGACGGCGAAATTTGATTTATCTTTCATCATTGAAGAAGATCGCGATGACTATACAATCAATATCGAGTATAATAC
>NZ_LXTQ01000047.1 GCF_001645185.1 Methylobacillus sp. MM3 | reverse complement strand
GATATTGAAATTGGGTTTGTTGTTGCTTTTGATTAAAGACTAATCAACTTTATCACATGGATACATGTTCTTAATATAGAACATTCCATCAAAAACATTTGTCCAACTCCCTTTTTCTGATTTATGAAAAAGGCCTTTCATATAAAACAATTCATCTGTCCGTATTGTTCTAAAATTTATAAACCCGAAATTATAGTTAAGTTTATTTACCCAACTCTCAAAACTTTGAAGTTTTGGTTTTTCTATTTCAAACTTATCCAGAACAGAAATTCTGCCTGCCGTTCCTTGATGTGATGTAAAACCAAGGATATAGACTTCTGACCCAAGTAATTTATAAAGTTCATTTCCAAATGAAGTTGAATTTTGGCCAGGAATGAGTGCTATAT
>NZ_LXTQ01000046.1 GCF_001645185.1 Methylobacillus sp. MM3 | reverse complement strand
CTTCTCGCAGATTCGACAGCAAAAATGCTACGCCGCCGCCGCGTTTCGACAGCTGCAGTGCGGAATTTACCGCCCGACCAATCGACTCCATATTGTCTTCAATACGCAGCAAAAAACAGGAAACCAGTTCGCCGCGCTGCTGCTTACCGCAGTTGAGGAATGTTGGCGTGG
This sequence comes from Methylobacillus sp. MM3, assembly GCF_001645185.1. Lineage (GTDB taxonomy): Bacteria > Pseudomonadota > Gammaproteobacteria > Burkholderiales > Methylophilaceae > MM2. Next base: position 215 of record NZ_LXTQ01000046.1, on the reverse strand, counting down.
CTGGCTGAAAGCGTCCTGACAGCATTTCATCGGTCAGTTGCAACGCCAGCGTCTCATCGCCTTGTGCCAGCGTCAGCGCCACCATCGTTACTCGATCGGCAAAATCTTCCAGATAACGTTTACCGTCGAATGTCTTCAACGTATAGCTGGTGTAAAACTTCCATGCCCCGAGGAATGTCTGGAAACGAAAACCGCTGGTGTGTGCGTGGGTAAAC
>NZ_LXTQ01000045.1 GCF_001645185.1 Methylobacillus sp. MM3 | reverse complement strand
GTGTCGAGCAGCGCGGCTTCGACGATAGAACGCAGACCACGAGCACCGGTTTTACGCGCCATCGCTTTCTTAGCGATCGCATCCAGCGCTTCCTCACGGAATTCCAGATCGACACCTTCAAGATTGAACAGCGCCTGGTACTGCTTGGTCAGGGCGTTTTTCGGCTCTTTGAGGATCTGGATCAACGCTTCTTCGCTCAGCTCGCTCAGCGTCGCCACCACCGGCAGACGACCGATGAACTCAGGGATCAGACCAAATTTGATCAGATCTTCCGGTTCGACCTGCGACAGCAGTTCACCTTCGCTGGCTTTATCAGACTGCGCTTTTACCGTTGCGCCAAAACCAATGCCGGAGCCGGTTTCAACACGGTTAGCAATCACTTTATCC
>NZ_LXTQ01000044.1 GCF_001645185.1 Methylobacillus sp. MM3 | reverse complement strand
GCGATGCCCTGACGCAACGCTACCCCGACGCCAGCTTCAAAGAGATGCATGGCCGGATTGTGATGCCAGGGATTGTCTGCTCGCACAACCATTTTTACTCGGGGCTTTCCCGCGGAATTATGGCAAACATCGCCCCTTGCCCGGATTTCATCTCAACGCTGAAAAATCTCTGGTGGCGGCTCGATCGCGCCCTTGATGAAGAGTCGCTCTATTACAGCGGACTGATTTGTTCCCTGGAAGCGATTAAGAGCGGATGTACATCGGTTATCGATCACCATGCCTCTCCGGCGTATATCGGCGGGTCGCTCTCCACATTGCGCGACGCATTTTTAAAAGTTGGCCTGCGCGCGATGACCTGTTTTGAAACTACTGACCGTAACAACGGCAT
>NZ_LXTQ01000043.1 GCF_001645185.1 Methylobacillus sp. MM3 | reverse complement strand
CAATAGAGCTTTTCGTTGGGCCTATCAATGGGCCTAAAAGGTTCGGATTTAATTAGTTCTCTTCGGACTTCGCGGGACAAATTGAGGGCACAAAAAAGCCCGCAGGGCTTGCGCCGTGCGGGCTCTTAGGACTTCATCGGATGACTCTGGTAATCACCGATGGAGAATTTTGGTGGAGCTGGCGGGAGTTGAACCCGCGTCCGAAATTCCTACATCCTCGGTACTACATGCTTAGTCAGTCTTTACATTCGCTTGCCAGCTGCGGACGGACACGCCACTAACAAACTAGCCTGATTAAGTTTTAACGCTTCAACCCCAGGCAGGGCTTCCACGCGATCTCTTTTGGGTTTGACCTCTCTTGATCCCCGTCCTAAGAGCGGAGGCTAGGG
>NZ_LXTQ01000042.1 GCF_001645185.1 Methylobacillus sp. MM3 | reverse complement strand
CGTTAACGTCGGTACTATCGGCCACGTTGACCATGGTAAAACAACGCTGACCGCTGCAATCACTACCGTACTGGCTAAAACCTACGGCGGTGCTGCTCGCGCATTCGACCAGATCGATAACGCGCCGGAAGAAAAAGCTCGTGGTATCACCATCAACACTTCTCACGTTGAATACGACACCCCGACCCGTCACTACGCACCCGTAGACTGCCCGGGGCACGCCGACTATGTTAAAAACATGATCACCGGTGCTGCGCAGATGGACGGCGCGATCCTGGTAGTTGCTGCGACTGACGGCCCGATGCCGCAGACTCGTGAGCACATCCTGCTGGGTCGTCAGGTAGGCGTTCCGTACATCATCGTGTTCCTGAACAAATGCGACATGGTTGATG
>NZ_LXTQ01000041.1 GCF_001645185.1 Methylobacillus sp. MM3 | reverse complement strand
TCACTGGTGCTATTAAAATGATAAATCCTATCGCTAAAATCCAAAAGTTCCAATGATTAAGCAATACAATCGTCACTAAAATTACACCGATAATCTGAATCATCGTCATGCCTCTCATCAATTTTTGTGAGTCTATAAAATCAACAAGGTACCCAGTAAGTTGACTTGATATAATGAGCGTAATACCAATTCCTGCAAACATCCAACTAAATTGTATTGCAGTCATGCCATAAATTTTTTGAATAATAAACGGAGACGCAGAAATATAAGTAAATAATATTACAAATGTCATACCTTGAATGAGCATTGGTAATACAAAACGTGGCGTCTTCAATAATATTTTGAAGTTTTTAAACATTGTCTTTAATCCACTACTTGACTCACGATTTGTC
>NZ_LXTQ01000040.1 GCF_001645185.1 Methylobacillus sp. MM3 | reverse complement strand
GCTCCGGCATGGACGGGGTGATCCTGTCCAAGATCGACGAGTCGGTGTCGATTGCTCCGGCCATTGACTGCCTGATCCGCCATGGGCTGGACCTGCACTACGTCACCAACGGCCAGAAGGTGCCGGAGGACCTGCACCTCGCCAATGCGCTCTATCTCGTCGACCGGGCGTTCAAGGGGCAGGATAATGCGGCCTCTCTGCAGACGCCGTTCGAGCAGATGATGACCCTTGATTGAACTTTTCTTTTGAAACCGCAGCCCAGTATGTGCAATTTTGCTAATATACAAGAACAGGAATCAGGAGAACGTCATCATGCGCATTACACGGGGTTACAGACAGTTCATCGCACTCATCGGCCTGGGCCTGGCATATAGCGGAAACGCGCTGGCCGAAGCATCGGACCAGTTATGGCCGGCACTCAAGGAAAGTTTCTTTGCCGGCAAAACCATAGAACCGGCCCCCTTCATCAAGCTTGAGGGCCCCAAGCGCGCAGAAAGCGGCGCGCAAGTGCCAATTACGCTGACGATAGACAAAAGCCTGGGCGAGCAGGATGCCATCAAGAAAGTCTACGTAATCGTGGACGCAAACCCGATTCCGTTGGCTGCGATCTATCATTTCACCGAACTGAGCGGCAAGCCGCAGCTTTCCACCCGCATTCGCATGGAAACCGATTCTTACATCCACGCCATCGGCGAAACGGCGGACGGGAAGCTGTACATGGCGGCAATTGTCATCCGCGCTGCCGGCGGTTGTGGCGGGCTGGTCGATGGCGACGATACCGCAATTCGCGCGGCAGCCGGCAAGATCAAGATGAATGTCGAAGCCCCGGCAAAAACCGGTGAAGCCGCATTCGCGACTTTCCATATCAAACATCCGATGTTCACGGGCTTGCAGCGTGATCTGGCCTCCGGCGGCTACAAACCGGCTTTTTACATTCAGAAGGTCGCATTCACCCATAACGGCAAGCCGGTCATGCATGCAGATTTTGCGGTAGGCGTTTCCGAAGACCCGTATCTGCGCTTCAGCTATCTGCCTGATGGCCCGGGCAGCCTGGATGTGAAGGCAGAAGACAATGAAGGCAAGTCTTTCACGCAGACGATCGAATTCAAAGGTTGACGGATAGCAGGCAATAAAAAAGGGCGCCCTGGCGCCCCTTTGTTTTTTTACTTCACTCAGCCATGCAAGGACATGCGCTTCATGACATCGTCCTTGTCCACCACCTTGTGCTTAACCGCGGCGATCACATGCAAAACAATTAGCAGGATTATCAGCCATGCCGAGATTTCGTGCACTTCCTTGAAAAAATCGCGCAACTGGGGATTATCCAGCCCCTTCACTACCGGAATGCCGAACCACATGATTCCCCATTTGCTGTAAATCGACATGATGAAACCACTGAGCGGCAACACCAACATCAATACATACAGCCCTTTATGTCCCCAATCGGCAAGTTTCATCTCCCACGCCTTCATGGTGGCGGGGAATGCCGGGGCAGCATGTGTCAAGCGCCAGATAACACGGATCAGAATAATTACCAGAACGGTCATGCCTATCGATTTATGCAGATTGAAATAAAACGTTCGCACCGACACCGGCTCCGGCAGCGTTACCGTATAGATACCCCAGTTGAATAAATCGAAAACAGCAGTTTTAGGAGCGTCCTTGGGCAGTTCATGCATCCATAAACCCAGCGCCAGCATGACAATAATCATGAGAGCGACCAGCCAATGCAGGATAATCGCTGTTTTCGTATAGCGTTCTACGGTGTCGTTCATTAGATCCAGCCTGTCAATGGATTAAATATTCCCCCGGCAATCTCATCCGGGCCCAGCCGAAATATACACTTTTTTTCTTGAGCCAACATCGATGGAGCCTGGCTGAACCGCCCAGACAAGCCGGAAGTCCAAGCAAAAATGGCATAATAGCTCTTCCCCAACCCTAGTCTCTATCCCTCGAACCCATGATGAAGGCCGATATTCATATGCATAAATGGTTGATGTTGCTGCTGGCTACTTTCGTCACACTGGCCGCCCGCGCCGAACCCCTGCCCATGGATGAAGCCGCACCCGGCGTATATGTGCATCACGGCACGCATGAGGACCTCGATCAGGGATATCACGGCGATATCAGCAATATCGGCTTCATCGTCGGCGAAAAAGGCGTCGCAATCATCGATAGCGGCGGTAGTCTGGCGATTGGACAACGGTTGCGCGAATCGGTGCGCAAGGTCACGCCCTTGCCCGTACTTTACGTCATCAATACCCATGTGCATCCCGACCACATATTCGGCAATGCCGCTTTTCTGGCCGACAAGCCGATCTACGTCGGGCATGCCAATCTGGCAAATGCGATGGAATTGCGCAAGGAAGCTTACCTTCGCAATAACGCCACGTGGCTGGGAGAGGCCGCCACCGGCAGCGATATCGTCAAACCGACGCAGGCCGTGACTTCCACGCTGGAACTCGATCTCGGCGGTCGTAACTTATTGCTGACCGCTTACCCCACGGCTCACACCAATACCGACCTTACCGTTCTGGACCATTCCACCGCGACACTCTGGACAGGCGATCTTCTTTTTGTCGAGCGCACGCCGTCCATCGATGGCGACGTCAAGGGATGGCTGAGCGCGATAGAAACGCTGCGCGCCGTTTCCGCTCTACGCGCCATTCCCGGGCACGGGCCTGTCGTGACCGACTGGAATCAGGCGCTGAACAATGAGCAGCGCTATCTGGAAACACTGCTGGCCGACGTACGCAGCAGCATCCAGAACGGCGAATCCATGGAACAATCCATGGATACCGCTGCCGCATCCGAAAAGGAAAACTGGGTATTGTTCGATAGCGTCAATCGCCGCAATGTAAATCTCATTTACCCCAAGCTTGAATGGGAATGAAATCATTGGCCACCCTCTGTTCATCTGCTTGTTTTACCGCAGACTTCCCGAGGTAAGCCGCGGATTCGCTTGCTGCTATAATGCGGCGTTTCCCATTTAACCCAACGCAGCAGTTAGAAAAAATCCCTAGATGGCCCGCGCCGATTTCGTCAATCATCTCAAACAGCACAGCTTGGCTTGGGCCTTGGGGTTATCGGTAATCCTGCATGCAATACTCGCCGGATTCATGCAGCCCATCCAGTTTGATCATCCTGTTCAGAAATCCGTCCTGACTGTAGAGTTGGTAAAGCCCGAGCCGCCCCAGCCCGTTGAGGAAGTCGCACCGCCAGAACCTCCTAAACCGGAGCCTCCTAAGCCGGAACCCAAACCCGAACCGGTGAAACAGGCAACTCCGCCCAAACCCGTCGAGCAACCCGCTCCGGTACAAATACCTGACACGCCTACCGAGGCGCCCCACTCGGATCCGCCGCCTGCCCCTCCTGTTATTTCCGCCGCGCCGAAGGCTGAAGAACATCCGCCCACCTTTACGGCGCCACCTCCACCGCCGCCCGAGCCGCCGAAACCCGTCGGCCCCAGCGAAGCGGATCTCGAATCTGCTCGTCAGGCTTACGGCAACTCGCTCAGCCGTGAAATCGGCAAGCACAAGCGCTACCCGCGTATCGCCCAGATGCGCGGCTGGGAAGGCTCCGTAAGCCTTCTGCTGGAAATCGATACCAATGGCAAGGTAGTGTCGGTCAGGATCGAAGAAGCCAGCGACCGCGAAGTATTCAATACGGAAGCCCAGGAAATGGTGAAGCGCATGGTACAGCCGCCCCCCATTCCCGAAGCATTGCGCGGCCGCAGCTTCACAGTTCGCGTCCCGATTTCCTTCCGGCTCGAATAAACCCGATCTCGACCATGGCGCAGCACAAGCCAAAATCGCTGAAGCAATTGCTGCTTACCCATGAGTTGATCTTCGTCTTGCTCATCGTGCTGGCCGGCGTCGCGGGGGCCGCCGGCATCCATTTTTGGCAGCAGGCTTCTCACGAGTCGCTGCGCATCAACCGGCTCATTCAGGAAATCCAGCAGACGCGCGGTGATCTCTATCGCCAGATGAAAGAGCTTTTCGACGCGTATTTCCTCGACGATCCCTTGGCACGGGAAGAATACGACGGTTACACGCGTTCGGTAGAACACCATTTCAGTGAATTGCGCGGCATGGCGGTAGGGTCGGAAGAGCTCGATGCCGTTGCCCGGCTCGAGCAAAGTTATCGGGATTTCCTGCGTGAAACCGGCGATGTCCTGCACCGTCACAGCGAAATGCCCAGCGATGAATTGCGCAAGGCATTGAATACCGATCTCGAATCCGGGATTTTCAGCCGTTATGAGGCGATTTCCGCCCATGCCGAACGATTATTGACGCAAAAGCAGCAGGAATTGCAAAAAAGGCTGGAAGACGCCAATCGCACGGCGATTACACTGCTCATCATCCCGATAGGCCTGGCTACTCTGCTGCTGATGTTCTCCCGCCTGTTCCTGAAACGCGCCATCGTTCGCCCGATTTCGGACATCCTGCACGCCACGATGGAAATCAGCGCGGGCAGGCTGGAGCACAAAGCACCGACCGAAGGCGCCGCGGAACTGGCTACGCTCGCCGGATCCATCAACCGCATGGCGAACGATCTCGCGCGCAGCCAGGAAGCCCTCGTCCGTAGCGAAAAACAGGCGGCGCAGGGGGCATTGGTGCCGATGCTGGCGCACAACATCCGCAATCCGCTTGCCAGCATCCGGGCAACGGCGCAGGTCGCAGACACCCCCGAACTGGATGCCGAAACACGAGATGCGCTCAAGGACATCATCAGTGCGGTAGACAGACTGGAACGCTGGACAGGCGCCATGCTCGCTTACCTCCATCCGCTCAAACCGCAGCCGAAATCCTGCAGCCTGCAATCCGTGATTCAAGGTGCGCTTATGCCTTTGCAGCAAAAACTCAGGGAAAAATCCATCACCGTGGAACTCCAGCCTGCGAATGACAAAGACACCGCCATTCTGGACGAGCACCTGCTGGAACAGGCACTTTACAATCTGCTCATGAATGCCATCGACGCATCGTCCGCCGACTCCGCCATTTCGATTACGCATGCGATATCACACGAACGCATTGAAATTCAGATTGCAGACCGCGGCGCAGGCATGCCGTTCAAACCCGACCCAGGTGCGCTCAGTCCCGGCCCATCGACCAAGCGATTCGGTACGGGACTCGGAATTCCTTTTGCGTTCAAGGCATGTGAAGCTCTGGGCGGCAGCCTGGCATTTCATCCGCGTGAAGGCGGCGGGACCCTGGTCCTTCTCGATCTTCCGCGCCGCATCGAACAGCCCGATTCATCACGTGCATCTCCAGGTTTTTAATGTGCGATAACTCGCTCTCCCATTGAGCGTTGATGACTTGACCAAAGAAAAGGTCTCGACCTTCCACTCGGGCAACTCGATAGGCTGCGACTCGAATGCCTGCGTCACTTTTCTCAGCAGCGTCACATGCGGCGTAAAATCCCGGCGGTCGAATTCGACTCCAATGGTATCCGTGAGCACGCGTAATGCTTGCGACAACGTCTGCAACGGTGCAGTCTCCCCCTCCGGCGCAGCATAGGCGATCCGGTTATGGCGCCAGCATGCGATATGCGCCAGATGAATGGAAAACGGCGCCATTTCCAGCGCATCGACTTGCTGCTGTAATTTCCGGATATTCTCTTGCGACACTTCTCCCAGGAACAACAGCGTAAGGTGCAGAGTTTCGGCACGCATGACGCTGCCGCCGCATGCCCCCTGATAATGCAGCGCCAATGCATGCAATTGACGACGCAGCGCTGGTTCAGGCCATAAGGCAAAAAATACTCGCGCCTTCCCGGCACCATCATCCTTTGCTGGAATATTCATCCGTATCTATTGCCTCACCGACATTTTTTAACAACAATGATAGCGTTAAGCGTTAGACTCTCATCATGTTGAATCAAGCCATACCCGACTTCGAACTCCCCGCCACCGGCACCCGGCAATTCAAGCTTTCGCAATATGGCGGAACAAAACTCGTCCTCTATTTCTACCCCAAGGATTCGACTCCCGGCTGCACCACCGAGGGCCAGCAGTTTCGCGACCTTTATCCGAAATTCAAGGAAGCCGGCGCAGAGATATTTGGTATCTCTCGTGACAGCCTGAAATCGCACGAGAATTTCAAGGCAAAACAGAATTTTCCATTCGATCTGCTTGCAGATACCGAAGAACTGGCCTGTTCGCTTTTCGGCGTCATCAAAATGAAAAACATGTATGGCAAACAGTTTCGCGGTATCGAACGCAGCACGTTCGTCATCGACGAAAATGGCTTATTGCGGCAAGAATGGCGAGGCGTAAAAGTCCCCAATCACGCCCAGGCGCTGCTCGATTTCATTCAATCAATCTAGGAAAGCGTTACTGGCATGACAAAAAAACGCGGCGCCAATACCAAGCTGTTCGTTCTCGATACCAATGTATTGATGCATGACCCATCCAGTCTATTCCGTTTTGAGGAACACGACGTCTACCTGCCGATGGTGACACTGGAAGAACTGGACAATAACAAAAAGGGGCTGACTGAAGTCGCGCGCAACGCCCGCCAGGCCAGCCGCAACCTGGAAGAAATCATTGGCCACCGCCTCGCCAACCTTGAAGAAGGTTGCCCTCTTACCGTCAACAATAATAATTTCAGTACCGGCCGCCTCTTCCTCCAGACGCACGCCGTCAGCGTTGAATTGCCGATGCTGGCCGGAAGCAAGGCCGACAACCAGATCCTGGGCGTTGTCGTTTACTTGCAGAAGCAATATCCGGAGCGCCAGGTCACCCTCGTCAGCAAGGACATCAATATCCGCATCAAGGCCCGAGCCATGGGCATCGCTGCGGAAGATTACTTCAATGACAAAGTCCTGGAAGATACGGAACTCCTGTATTCCGGCATGAAGGAATTGCCGGCCGATTTCTGGGAAAAACATAGCAAGGCGATGGAGTCCTGGCAGGAGTCCGGCAAGATGTTTTACCGCATCACCGGCCCGCTTTGTCAGAGCTTCATGGTCAACGAATTCGTCTATTACGAATTCGAAAAACCCTTTCACGCCATCGTGCGCGAACAGCAAGGAAAATCCGCCGTTTTGGAGGTGGTCAAGGATTTCACCCAGCCCAAAAACAACATCTGGGGCATCACCGCACGCAATCGCGAACAGAATTTCGCGCTCAATTTGCTGATGGATCCCGATGTCGACTTCATCACGCTACTGGGTCAGGCTGGCACCGGCAAGACACTGCTGACACTGGCTTCCGCACTGACGCAAACGCTGGACAAGAAAATCTACAGCGAAATCATCATGACCCGCGTCACTGTTCCTGTAGGAGAGGATATCGGCTTCCTGCCCGGCACCGAGGAGGAGAAAATGGCGCCATGGATGGGCGCACTCGAAGATAACCTCGATGTACTCAACAAAACTGATGACGAAGCCGGCGATTGGGGGCGTGCTGCTACGCAGGACCTGATCCGCACGCGCATCAAGATCAAATCACTCAACTTTATGCGCGGACGTACTTTCCTGCATAAATTCCTGATTATTGACGAAGCGCAGAATCTCACGCCCAAGCAGATGAAAACCCTGATCACGCGCGCGGGCCCCGGTACCAAGGTTGTCTGTCTCGGCAATATCGCCCAGATCGATACGCCCTACCTGACGGAAGGCAGCTCCGGTTTGACGTATGTTGTCGATCGCTTCAAGGGATGGCAGCACAATGGACATGTCACGCTCATGCGCGGCGAGCGCTCTCGCCTGGCCGACTTTGCTGCTGAGGTGCTCTAGCGACTTTCAATGGCGTCCGAATTTAGCAGCGCCATGATTTCATCATGAATTCAGGTTTTTACATCATACTCGCGGCGCAGTTCCTGTCGGCACTCGCCGATAATGCGCTCCTTTTTGCCGCCATAGCATTGCTCGTGGAAATGAGCGCGCCTGATTGGCATACGCCTGTGCTTCAAGGCGTATTTGTCATTTCGTATATTGCTCTTGCACCCTTCGTCGGCTCATTTGCCGACTCATTACCCAAGGGACGGGTAATGTTCATTTCCAATGCCATCAAGTTCATAGGCTCGCTTGCGATGCTGCTTGGAATGCCGCCTCTTTATGCTTACGCAATTGTTGGGATCGGAGCAGCGTCCTATTCGCCTGCAAAGTACGGCATTCTCACCGAATATCTTCCTCCCGATTACTTGGTAAAAGCAAACGGCTGGATGGAAGGCACGACGGTTGCAGCCATCATTCTGGGTGCCGTCATCGGCGGTCACATGGCCTCCGTCGACCCTCGCCTGGCAATGATTATCATCACCGTGCTCTACCTTGCAGCGGCCGGCTTCAATATGTATATTCCGCATGTACCTATCGATCACACTATTCCCAAGAAAAGCCTGTTTTATTTATTGCACGACTTCTGGCATGCCTTCATTGCACTCTGGCGCGACCCGCAAGGGCGAGTAGCACTAGCTGTAACCACCTTGTTCTGGGGCGCAGGAGCCACCATGCGTCTTGTTGTCATTGCCTGGGCTGCGATTGCTTTGAGCTTCGGCCTCGATAAATCCACTCAGCTTACCGCCATGGTGGCTTTTGGTATCGCGTTTGGGTCCGTGTTCGCCGCAAGATACGTGAAACTCGAGGAATCGGTCAAAGTATTGCCAGCTGGTATCCTGATGGGCTTTCTCGTTGCCGGCATGGTATTGATTACCGAATGGCATATCGCCGCCGTCATACTCTTTGTCATCGGCGTATTGGCGGGTTATTTTGTAGTGCCTCTTAACGCGCTGCTGCAGCATCGCGGCCATATCCTGATCGGCGCAGGACATTCCATCGCCGTGCAAAATTTCAATGAAAACCTGGGTATTCTGTTGATGATCGGCGCCTATACCATGATGGTAAAAGCTGAAATGTCGATCATGTCGATCGTCTTTCTTTTTGGTGCCTTCGTAAGCCTGACCATGGGCATCATCTATCGCATTTATCGCAATCAACGCCCGTTGCACCACCATCCATAAACATAAAAAAGCCGCCTGCAAGACAGGCGGCTTTTTATCTGCATACCACGCTCAAATTTAATGCAGCTTGACGTGCGGCTCCGTACGTCGCGTGATGATACGTGCAATCGTATCCAGCACCACTTTCGTCATTCCATGCAATGCATAAAGATGCATCTTGTAGAGTGATTGGTACATGATGCGAGCTACAACCCCCTGAATGAACAAGTCGCCCTTGGTCAATCCACCCATCAGGTTGCCGACCGTCGTGTATTTGCCAAGATTCACTAACGACCCGAAATCCCTGTATTTATATTCCGGTAGCGACTTGCCACTAATACGATTGACGACACTCTTGACGAGCATTGATGCCTGCTGGTGTGCTGCTTGGGCGCGAGGAGGAACCAATTGCCCTTCACCTTGTGCCGGCCATGGACAGGCTGCACAATCGCCGAACGCAAAGATGCTTTCATCGCGCGTGGTCTGCAACGTCTGCTTGACCAGCAACTGATTGCACCAATTAGTCTCCAGACCATCAATATTCTTCAGGAAGTCCGGCGCCTTGATCCCGGCTGCCCAAACAACCAGTTTTGCCGGAATAAAATGATCATCGCCGGTATAAACGCCGTTGTTATCGACTTTCGTCACGCGTTTTCCCAAGTGAAGATCAACTTTGAGATCCACCAATTGCCGCTGTACCGCAAGCGACAGATGCTCTGGAAGCGCTGGCAGCACTCTAGGCGCGGCTTCAATGATACTGAGGCGTATATCGCGGTCCGGATCGATACGATCCAGTCCGTATGCTGTCAGCTCACGCGTCGTATTGTGCAACTCGGCCGAAAGCTCAACGCCTGTCGCACCGCCTCCAATGATGGCTACATCAAGCTGCCCCTGACCCAACCTCCACTCCTGCGTTTGCGCCCGGATGCACGCATTGATCAGCTTTTGGTGAAAGACAACCGCATCCGCTTGTGTATCCAATGCGATGCAATGCTCCTTGACGCCCGGAACACCGAAATCGTTGGATACGCTGCCTACTGCGATGATAAGCGTATCGTATTTAAGCGATCGTCGCGGAATAAGCTCTTTGCCATCGAGATCGAAAACCGGCGACAGCGTTATCTCCTTCATGGTACGACTCAAGCCTTCCATCGCCCCAAGCCGAAATTTGAAGTGGTGCCAGCGAGCCTGCGCCAGATACTCCAATTCGTGCTGATCGATATCCATGCTGCCTGCCGCCACTTCATGCAGCAATGGCTTCCATAAATGCGTGGAAGTCTTGTCCACCAGAGTAATCGCGGCTTTCCCGCTTTTTCCTAATTTATCGCCCAAGCGGGTAGCCAATTCCAGGCCACCCGCCCCGCCGCCCACGATGACGACATGGTGCGGCGTCACTGGCGATTGGGATTTCAATGCCATAAATAACCTTCCATTGATATTTTTATTCGTTACCGGTGGTCGTTCCGTGAGTACGAATCCAGGCAATAATCTTCAGCGCTTCGTCCACGGACAACCCATTGTTGGGGTCGGTGGGGTCCATCAAACCCTTGCCTTTTGCTCCCATCCCCCCATTGGTCCCGTGCCAGATCGTCTCGAACATGCCCTTATTCGTGGCATCCTTCGCGTACTTGTAATCAGGCCCATGAAGACTGGGACCTGTTTGGCCTTGTGCATCCCCTCCATGGCATTGCGTGCAAGAATACAACTGGAAAAGCTTCTTCCCTTTCTGGCTGGCTTCTTCATTACCGACATAGGGATTCTTGCCAGTTGTCATGAATTCTTTTGCAGCCGGAGTATCAAATTGTGCTGCATTTATTTCCAGTGGTTTGCCATCCTGCGTTGTTACAAATTCCACCATTTTTGCATCGGACCCCGATTGAGCTTTAGCACTGTCACCTGCTGTGCTATCCGTGCCGTTATTTTTTCCGCAAGCCGTAAGTCCCAATGCAAGCAAAGCGGCAATGAAAGTAAGTTGTATTTTTTGCATATGTATCTCCTTCCGAACAAAGTCGTTTCATTCTAACCTGAAGCTCATCAGCCAGACATATAAACAAAACGGCCACTAATGTGGCCGTATTTGGGAAATTCAGTGATTACTTCAGCCAGGGCTTGGATGGGTCGCTACCCTTGAAGCTCGCGCGTAACCAGCCGATAATTTTCAGGACTTCATCGGTGCTGAGAAGCTCCGCATTGCCTGCTGGCTGTTGGTGCCATGCTGGCATGCCTGCATCACTGCCATTGGCAATGGTTTCGAACATACCCTTATCCGTTTGGTGCTTGGCATATTGCCAGGTGTCATCAATGATGCTGGGGCCCGTTTGGCCTCCTGCGTTGCCGCCATGGCACTGAGTACAGGAATAGTAACCGAACAGCTTCTTGCCGGCCTTTGCTTTTTCAGGGTCGGCAACATACATTTTGGTATAAGGATTGATGCAAGTTTCCAGGAATGTTTTGGCTTCGGGAGAATCTTTTTCCGTAGGCTTGACCGTGAAAGGTGCATTGCCCGCCTTGGTGGATTCAAACTTGCATTCCGCACTCGCTTGAAGTGGCATCATGCCTGCTATGGCGAGCATAGAAACAAACAAAGTCATCTTACCTACTACCATCTTGCCTTTCATAACATCTCCTCGTTTTATTAATCAAAACCCTGTTGAATCTATGCTGTTTGCAACAAACTCAAGCTGTAAGTAAATAACGAAATAACGCCGACATGGTTGACAACACATGCCGGCGGCTTTTCTACCTAATTAATGGAACTTCGGAATCGCATCACCGCGTTCTTCGGTTTCTCCGCGCTTTTCTTGAATCACGGGTACATGCGGAATCCCGTACTCATCCAGTATCCGGATGATATCTGCCTGGCGACGATCTAGCGCGCCCTGAATCATTGCCAGACGCTCCTTATCCCGTTTACGTACACCCACGGAGATGTTCCAGTAAGACTTACCATGAACATTGGTTTCGGCATACTCAGGTGTCGGAACTACTACCAACTCTACAGGTGACTTTTTAGCATAGTAACCCGCGATTGGGCCCCACACGATTGCAACGTCAATTTCACCCTTGACCACGTCATCGATCAGAAGACTTGGCGGCTGATTAAGATCTCGCCATAACCGGTACGGTTTGGCGTTTCCTAACAAGCCCTTGTCTTCAAGCGGCCGTGTTGGAGGTGTCATACCCACAAGTCCGATCACGGATGTTTTCAGGTCAGGTGAGTCGTAATCGGTAATTTTTTTGCCGCTGTCTTTACGATACACAAAAGCGTATCCGGATCGATAGTAAGGTTTCGATGTAAGCATCATATCGTTACCTGCTACCGTGCCAATCATGACATCACAACGGTGAGCGTTTAGCGTATTACGCACAAAACCAAACCTATCTACCCAGAACTGATACTCCAGTCTCTTGCCGAGATCCTTCGCAATCAATTCCGCTATTTTATTCTCAAAACCTTCCTGCTTGTCATTCGACCATGGAAGGTTATCTCTGTCCGCACATACACGGAAAGCTGACGGATCCTCAACACGTGTGGGTTCTCCACCACGGCCAGTTTCCGGATCTACATCAAGTTCTTGACCAGCCCCAGCATAAACATTCGCAGCAAACATACAAATCGCTGCTGTTGCTGCAATCTTATTTATTTGTTTCAACATTACACTTCACCTCGTCGTCAGTTAGTTATGTTGCTGTTGCAGACAAAAAGCACCCCGCCGAAGCGGGGTGCTTGTGTGACACACTAACTAACTGTTAGTTCTATAACTATCGGTCTTTCGACTTCAATTACAGAGCGAACACGTTCAGTGCACCGCCGCCAGGAGCAGCGTTGTACTTGGTCAGTTCCTTGTAACCGCCAGCGGCACCGAGTGCGTCGGTGTCAGTGGTCAGGCCCAGGTTCATCGCCACGCCAGCCCAGCCGCCGATACCGGACAGCACGCCAACGTATTGCTTACCCTTGTGGCCGTAGGTGAAGGCATTGCCGATCACACCGGAACCCACCTGGAACTTCCACAGCTCTTTACCGTTCTTCGCGTCAACAGCCTTGAACCAACGGTCCAGGGTGCCGTAGAACACGATGTCGGATGCAGTAGCCAGAGAACCACCCCAAGCGGAGAACTTCTCCTTGTTGTACCAAACGGACTTGCCCTTGATCGGATCCCAAGCTTGGAAGCCGCCCATCACGCCATCCGGACCAGCAAACATGGTCAGGGTAGCGCCAACCCACGGTTGGCCGGCAACGTACTTGGACTCAACCGGTTCGTAGGTCATACAAACGTGGTTCAGCGGGATGTACATCAGGCCAGTTTTCGGGGAGTAGGAAGCCGGTTGTTGGTCCTTCACACCCAGAGCTGCCGGGCAGATACCCTTGGCATTGTAATCCTGGTGGGTGGAGTACTTGCCGTCCTTGTGCGGTACGCCGGACTTCAGATCAACGTGAGTAGCCCAGTTGATGAAGGGGTGAGCCTTTTCAGCAACCACCAGGGAGCCGTTGGCAGCATCAAACGTGTAGTTGAAGCCGTTACGATCGGTGTGGAATGCATACTTCTTGCCACCCTTGTCGAACAGGATCACTTCATTGATGCCGTCATAGTCCCACTCGTCGTGCGGAGTCATTTGATAACCCCACTTGGCGATACCGGTGTCTACGTCGCGAGCGAAAATGGTCATGGACCACTTGTTGTCGCCAGGACGCACGTCCGGGTTCCATACGGACGGGTTGCCGGTACCGTAGTAGACAAGGTTGGACTTAGGATCATACGGCCACCAGCCCCAGGTCGAACCACCACCATGTTGCCAGCCATCCTTGACTGCTTGCGGCTTGAGCCAGGTCTTCACGCCCAGGTCGGTTTCCGGGAACTTCATCTGATCCTTGGACAGAGCCTTGAAGGAGCCGCCTTCCTTGTTGCCACCGTTGACGTCCTGGTAGACGGACAGTGCGCTGTAGTGAGGATTATCCTTGTTGAAATCCTTGCCGATCAGAACTTCGCTATCCGGGCCGGTGCTGTATGCCTTCCATGCCAGGGAGCCGTCCTTGATGTTATAAGCAGCGAGGAAGCAACGGACGCCGAATTCAGCGCCGGAACAACCGGTCAGTACCTTGTCCTTGATCACGTGCGGAGCGTTGGTGTTGGTAGCGCCGACCTTAGGATCGGTGTTCTTGACATCCCACACCTTGGCACCGGTCTTCGCATCCAGAGCGACCAGCATGCCGTCGTTCTGTTGCAGGAAGATCTTGCCGTCGCCGAAGCCCAGACCACGGCTCACGTTGTCGCAGCACAGAACTGCTTGAACGGACGGATCCTGTTTCGGGAAGTAGGACCAGACGATCTTTTGATTGTCGTTCAGATCCAGTGCATACACGTTGTTCGGGAACGCGGTGTGAACGTACATCATGTTGCCGACGACAACCGGAGAACCTTCGTGACCACGGTTAACACCGGTGGCGAATGTCCAGGCAGCCTTCAGGTTCTTGATGTTGCCCTTGTTGATTTGGGACAATTTGCTGTAGCCGGAATTGTCGAACTGGCCACGCGGATGTGCCCAGTTGTTGGCATCGGCCATTGCTGCTTCTTGATCTGCTGCTGCCATTGCTGCCATCGGCATTGCAATGGTCATGCCAGCGGCAAGACCCAGAGCGATCTTGAGTTTGCTCATCTCCATGTTCAATCTCCATAGTAGTTACAACTAAGGGTTAATAAAGCAAAGCTCTCCAGTGCGCGCTCCCTTGTGCCGAGTTATACGCGCCCCTTTAAACCTTGCTTTTCGCAACACCTAAATGTGTGCTGACTGCATGGTAGATCAGGTCAATTCTATTTGCAATACCACGGCAGCAAATTTATTGAACCCTTAAAATACGTACCATACAGCGGTGCTATCATAGGTACAAACCGACCTCAAGACAACAGTTGCGCACCCCATTCATGCACAATCCAGATACCCCGCTTCACCCAGCCCTGGAACCTTTTCAGCAGGCCATACTTAAGGTTTCTCCGATTCATGGCATTTATTATGAACAATGCGGCAATCCCAGCGGCGTCCCCGTTGTGGTGTTACACGGAGGGCCAGGCAGCGGATGCACGCCGATGCAGCGCAGGTTTTTTGATCCCGCCATTTATCGGATTGTTCTTTTTGACCAACGCGGCTGCAAACGCAGTGTGCCTCTAGGCTGCACAAACGAAAATACCACCCAGCATCTCATTCGTGACATCGAAGCCCTTCGCATTCATTTAGGCATTTCACGCTGGATGGTTTTCGGTGGGTCCTGGGGAAGCACGCTTGCACTGGCTTACGCCCAGACTCACCCTGAAGCGGTAAGTGAATTAGTATTGCGAGGCATTTTCCTTTGCCGACCTCATGAGCTTGATTGGTTCTTTTATGAAGTTCGGCATTTCTTCCCTGATGCATGGAACAAATTTGCCGAGTTTCTGCCTGGGGATGAGCGCAACGATATTTTCCCCGCTTATTGGAAACGTATTTTTTCCAATGACGCCTCACTCGCCTTGGCTGCTGCGACGCGCTGGAGTAATTTTGAAGCCGACATCATGAGCCTCCTCCCGGCCACGCCTAACGCCTCCTCCCCCGAATTGGAAGCAGCAGCCGTCATCGGCCGCGCACGCGTGCAATTGCATTACCTGTCCAATAATGGCTTTATAAATGGTGATGACATCCTGGCTCGTATTGACGCGATCCGGCACATTCCAACCAAAATCATACAAGGGCGTTATGATATGGTTTGCCCGCCATGTACCGCTTATGAGTTGCATCAAGCATGGCCTGAAGCCGAGTTCACAATGGTACCGGATGCCGGACATTCAGCCATGGAGCCGGGCATCATCAAGGCATTGATGAATGCGGTGCAATCTTTTCACCCACGATAGCGCGAGCATTTTCGATGCCACCAGCACTGATTTCGCTTACCGCACACTAGGCAATGTCGCAGCCAATCAAAAAGGTAGTTAATCGCACGCGCGAAACCCTGCTGCGGCAGCGCTACAAAACGTCGCCGTTCATCATCAGCGAAACGCTTACCGCATTTCAGCGCCATCATGGCTTCAGCATTTCCGCTTCGTTGGCATTCTATGCGCTGTTTGCCCTCATCCCGATGGCGTTGCTGATGTTCTTTCTGCTCAGCCACCTGGTCATCTCCTCGAATTACGCCATTGTTCAGCTCGCGATCCTGACCGGCAATCTGGTACCGGAATTCAGTCAGCGCATCATGGTTGAGGTCTACAACATATCGCGCCATAAAGCTGTGTGGGGTGCGTTTGGCCTGTTCGCCCTATTCTGGGCGGTTACCCCACTGGCAGGAGCGCTGCGGGCTTCCTTTCAGACCATTTCATCGATCGCCGAGGCTCCTTCCTTTATCCGGCGCGCGGCCACCGACTCCGTATCCGTCATCGGTATTCTCATTCTTTTATTCTTATTTACCTTCAGCGGCATCATGCTGGAAAAACTTGTGACGTTCCTGCGCCCGGAATTCGTTTCTGCGCGCCTCACAAATACTCTTTCTTCCATCGTGCTCAGCACGCTAATGCTGGCGACGTTCTATCGTATTTTTTTTCCGATCAAAGTGCAGCTACGGCATATCCTGATCGGCTCGCTGCTGACTGCCGCGTTATGGGTCGCAATGAGACCGGCCTTTGAATTATTCCTGTTCTTCAAACAATCCTACGGCACCATTTTTGGCGGCATGAAAAACATGTTCATTGCCATCGGCTGGCTTTATTACAGCTTTGCTGCATTCCTCCTCGGAACGGAGCTGATCGCCACCTTACGCAAAAAAGACGTCCTGTTGCTCAAGGATTTATTCAGCGCATCTAGCCACAAGACAGCCTACATGGATAAGCTCATGCAGCATTTTGGCAAGGATTACAGGCAAGGGCAGTATGTGTTCCACGAAGGAGACAAGGGGCACGAAATGTATTACCTGAGGTCAGGCATGGTGGACATCCTGCTGAACGGAGAAATGGTGCGTCGCCTGAGCCCGGGTGAATATTTCGGCGAAATGGCGCTGCTTACCAACGCAACCCGCTCAATGGATGCAATCGTCAGCACCGACCACGCCGAAGTCCTGCGCATTTCATCGGAAAACATAGAAACCCTTTTGATCGAGGAACCGCGGATTGCGATGAGTTTCCTGCGTGAAATGGCACTTCGCCTTCGGCAGGCCAATACCTCCATCACCCCCAGCCAATAAAAAACGGCTCGTCGCTTTCGCGACAAGCCGTGATAGTGGTGGGCCTCCTCGGAGTCGAACCGAGCACCAACGGATTATGAGTCCGCTGCTCTAACCAGGCATGAGCTAGAGGCCCAGAAACTGCCTCATTAGTCGTTACCGGTTTCGAGGAAGCTGCGCAGGCGCTCGGAACGCGTCGGATGACGCAGCTTGCGCAAGGCCTTGGCTTCTATCTGACGGATACGCTCGCGCGTGACGTCGAATTGCTTGCCGACCTCTTCCAACGTGTGGTCGGTGTTCATTTCGATACCGAAGCGCATGCGCAACACCTTGGCCTCGCGCGGGGTAAGCGATTCCAGAACCTCTTTGGTGGCGTCGCGCAGGCTGGCATACACCGCCGCATCGACTGGCGCCATCGTGGACTGGTCTTCAATGAAGTCGCCAAGGTGAGAATCGTCGTCGTCGCCGATAGGTGTTTCCATGGAAATCGGTTCCTTGGAAATCTTCAGGATCTTGCGAATCTTTTCTTCCGGCATCTCCATCTTTTCGGCCAGCGTTGCCGGATCCGGCTCAAGACCGGTTTCCTGCAGGATCTGACGCGAAATGCGGTTCATCTTGTTGATGGTTTCGATCATGTGCACCGGAATACGGATAGTACGCGCCTGGTCGGCGATCGAACGCGTGATCGCCTGACGAATCCACCACGTGGCGTAGGTCGAAAACTTGTATCCGCGACGGTATTCGAACTTGTCCACCGCCTTCATCAGACCGATGTTGCCTTCCTGGATCAGGTCGAGGAATTGCAGACCGCGGTTAGTGTATTTCTTGGCGATGGAAATCACCAGGCGCAAATTGGCCTCGATCATCTCGCGCTTGGCACGACGTGCGCGCGCTTCGCCGGTGGACATCTGCTTGTTGATTTCCTTCAGTTCCTTGATCGGCAGTCCGACGCGGTCCTGCAAATCGAGCAGGCGTTGCTGACGATCCAGCACGTTATGGCGATGACGTTCAAGCTTGGGGCCATAGGCCTTACCTGAATTGACTTCGCTCTCGAACCATTCGAGGTTGCCTTCGTTGCCGGGGAATACCTTGATGAAATGCTGGCGTGGCATGCCGGATTTCTCTACGCAGAAATCCATGATCTTGCGCTCATGCGAACGCACTTCTTCCACCATCGCACGCACTTGATCGCACAATGCTTCCACCTGCTTGGCGGAGAAACGAAACGCCATCAGTTCATTAAGAATTTCTTCTTGATGAGCCTTGTAGCTCTTGTGCTGGGAACCATGCTTTTGCAACACTTGCTGCTGCTTTTCGAAAGCAATGCGGATAATGGCAAAGCGCTTGAGCACTTCTTCCTTGAGTTGGGCGAGCGCAGCAGCAGAAACGGCCGCCGCCTTGGCGCCATCATCATCGCCCTCTTCCTCTTCTTCCTCTTCGGGCTCTTCCTCTTCTTCGCCTTCTTCACTCGCGGCCATCGCCTCGTCCAGACCGACGTCCGCATCGATGAGGCCATCTACCACATCGTCAACGCGCAACTCATCGGTTTCGACCTTGTCGATCATCGAAAGCAGTTCGGCGATGGTGGTCGGGCAAGCGGCGATGGCTTGCACCATGTGCTTCAGACCGTCTTCAATACGCTTGGCGATTTCGATTTCACCTTCGCGCGTCAGCAGGTCTACCGTACCCATTTCGCGCATGTACATGCGCACCGGGTCGGTAGTGCGACCGAATTCAGAGTCCACCGTGGACAGCGCCTGCTCGGCCTCTTCCACGGCATCTTCATCCGCCACAGCCGGGGTAACGTCGGACATCAGCAATGCTTCGGCATCGGGCGCCTCTTCATAGACCTGGATGCCCATGTCGTTGATCATGCCGATGATGCCATCGATCTGTTCACTGTCCTGAACGTCGTCGGGCAGGTGATCGTTGATTTCGGCGTATGTTAGGTAGCCGCGCTCCTTGCCGAGGACGATCAGCGATTTCAGCCGCGTACGGCGATCTTCGCCGTTGTTGCCTCCGGCTTGCACTTCGGACTTCTCGTTTTGATGCTCGCTAGCCATATTTTCGACCCCAAATCCGGTTAACGGGAAAACCGTACATTATACCTTATTTTGTTCACTTCCTTGGACAGCACCTCTACGGAACTGTTGCAAAAGCATTTTCTGCTCCTGAGTCAGCGCTTGCAAACCCTGTTCCTGCGCAATTCGTAGCACTACCGCCAACTCTCGCTGCTTTAGGCTATCGCGCAATTGCTTCATTGCCCCTTCAAATTCATCCTCGATTTCGAAGGCATCATCCACTTCCATCACTTCCGCACTGATTTCTGCCATCAGGCTTTCCGGCACATTGCCTCGCAATGACTGCAGCAATGCGGATGTAGCCAAACTCGGGCTTTCCGAAGCCAGTCGTATCAAATGCCCGAACACCTCATCCTCGGCGCCATTGCCCGGAACCATGCTTGCATCGAGCTGCAGAGCCAGATGCGGTCGCAGCAATATCATTTGGATGAGCCTGCGTACCAGTGTCGGCGGTTTGCGAGAACTTCGTGCCGGCGCCGATTTGCGCCTGACAGCCGGCTGCGCGAGATTCATCAGCGACTCCAGTTCGGCCTGCGACACACCCGCCAATTCGGCGCACCGCTTGCGCAATAGCAAACTCAACGCCGGCGCCTGAATCTGCTTGAGTATCGGTTCAACATCATTTAGAAACCGGACTCGACCTTCATGCGATTGCATGTCGTTGGCGCTACTGAGTGTCTGTACCACATATTGCGACAACGGCTGCGTTTCCTTTAATGCAGCCTCGAAACCGTCTTTACCGAACTCGCGAATATAGCTGTCCGGATCATGTTCCGGCGGCAAAAACAGAAAACTTAGGCGCAACCCGTCGGTAAGTGCTGGCAAGCTATTGATTGCCGCGCGCCAGGCCGCCTTGCGTCCTGCGGCATCGCCATCGAAGCAAAAGACGATGTTGTCCGTCTGCCGCATCAGCTTGGTGATATGGTAAGGCGTCGTCGCGGTGCCCAAGGTCGCCACGGCATAACCAACCCCGTGCTGCGCCAAAGCCACCACATCCATGTAGCCTTCCACCACCAATACCTTGCCTGCCTCGCGTATTGCACGGCGAGCGAGGAACAATCCATATAATTCGTGGCCCTTTTGAAACAGCGGAGTTTCAGGAGAGTTCAAATACTTCGGCCCGGAATCATCGCCTTCGCCGCCAAGCACCCGCCCGCCAAAACCGATCACCTGCCCCTTCTGGTCGTGGATCGGAAACATAATCCGGTCACGGAAGCGATCATACCGGCGCCCCTGCTCATTCGTGATCACCAACCCGGCAACGCCTAAAGATTCGGACTGATAATCCTTGATGACACTTGCCAGGTTTTGCCAACCCGACGGCGCATATCCGATCTGGAATCGCGCAGCGATTTCGCCACTAAGGCCGCGACCTTTTAGATAGTTGATTGCACGTTCGGATTTTTTCAATTCCGCGCGGTAATATCCAAGCGCCATATGCAGCGCCTCCTGCATGCCCAGTGCGGCTTGTTCCGCGACCTTGTCAATGACCCGCGTCTCCTGCGGCACTGTCATGCCGACTCGCTTGGCCAACTCATGGACCGCATCCACGAAACCCAGCCCTTGATACTCCATCAGGAAGCCGAGCGCCGTCCCGTGGGCACCGCAACCGAAGCAATGATAGAACTGCTTGGTTGGACTCACCGTAAATGAGGGTGTTTTTTCGTTATGAAAGGGGCAACAGGCGGAATAATTTGCACCGGCCTTCTTGAGCGGCACGCTGGCGTCGATCACGTCGACCACGTCGACGCGATTCAGCAACTCTTGGATGAAGGAGTCTGGAATAGCCATCTATGCGCGCCCGAAAAATAAAAAAGGAGCTTCACGCTCCTTTTCGTCGAGGCCGGCAAGCTTTTGCGAACGGCTAGCCACCTAGCCTCGCCTTGATCAAGCCGGACACTTTACCCATGTCGGCGCGCCCTACCACCTGCGGTTTGACGGCGGCCACCACCTTGCCCATGTCCTTGACGCCGCTGGCGCCGGTATCGGCAATTGCCTTATCCAGCAACTCAACGATTTCGGCCTCGGTCAGGGGCTGCGGCAGATAGGATTGCAACACCGCGACTTCAAACTTTTCCACATCGGCCAGATCGTGACGGTTTGCCGCTTCGTACTGGCTGATCGAATCGCGACGCTGCTTGAGCATCTTTTCGATCGCCTCGATCACCTGCGTATCGTCGAGCTCGATGCGCTCGTCGACTTCGCGCTGCTTGATCGCAGCCTGCAGCAGCCGGATCGCACCCAGACGCGGAGCGTCCTTGGCGCGCATCGCGGCCTTCATGTCTTCAGTAATGCGGGATTTCAACGACACTGCGGACAACGCTTAGTACAGCTTGGGCGGCAGAGTCTGATTGCGGATGCGACGATAGTGACGCTTGACGGCAGCAGCAGCCTTGCGCTTGCGCTCCCAAGTCGGCTTCTCGTAGAACTCGCGCGCGCGCAGTTCAGTCAGCAGGCCGGTCTTTTCCATGATGCGCTTGAAACGACGCAGCGCAACGTCAAACGGTTCATTTTCTTTAACACGTACGGTAGTCATTGAATTCTTCTCTCCTTGAGAGACAACGAAAAAGTTTGCTATTCTAGCCAGCGAATTACATTTTATCAATCATTTCAATCATTCTATACGCAAATCAATGATCGTTCTCGGCATCGAAACCTCCTGCGACGAAACCGGCATCGCGCTTTATCACACCGAAAAAGGCTTGCTGGCGCACGCGCTGCACTCGCAAATCAAGATGCACGCCGAATACGGCGGCGTAGTGCCGGAACTCGCCTCGCGCGACCATATCCGCCGCGTTTTGCCGCTGACCGAAAGCGTGCTGCACGAAGCCGGATTGACGCTGCACGACATCGACGCTATCGCCTACACCCAGGGCCCCGGCCTTGCCGGCGCCCTTCTGGTTGGTACTAGCGTTGCCGAATCGTTGGCGTTCACCTTGAACATTCCTGCCATCGGCGTGCACCATCTGGAAGGTCATCTGCTCGCGCCATTGCTGGAGGAAAGTCCGCCGCCATTTCCATTCGTCGCGCTGCTCGTTTCCGGTGGGCATACGCAGTTGATGCGTGTATCGGGCATCGGCGAATACGAACTACTTGGCGATACGCTGGACGACGCTGCCGGCGAAGCGTTCGACAAAACGGCCAAACTGCTTGGGCTGCCTTACCCCGGCGGCCCGGCGGTTTCGAAACTTGCAGAGATGGGACGCCCAAAATCATTGAAATTGCCGCGCCCGATGCTGAACAGTGGCGATCTCAATTTCAGTTTCAGCGGCCTCAAAACTGCCGTGCTGACGGCGGCCAACAACTCCGCACGTGATGATGTATCCAAAGCCGATATTGCTCATGCGTTCCAGGAAGCGGTAGTGGAAGTGCTAACGGCAAAATGCGTCAGTGCTTTGGAACAATACGGGCTGGATCGCTTGATTGTTTCCGGCGGGGTCGGCGCCAATAAGCGCCTGCGTGAAGCGCTGGATTTGGCTGCAAAAAAGCGCGGCTTCGCGGTTTTTTATCCGCGCCTCGAATTCTGCACCGACAACGGAGCGATGATTGCCTTTGCCGGCGCCATGCGGCTCAAAAACGCCGCTCCCGGCAATCACGGCTTTACCGTTAGGCCCCGCTGGGACCTGGCCGAACTGGCCGCGCCTTAAACTTGATGGCAGGTGCTGCGCCGCAAGATCACTGCGGAGGCAGATCTCCTGCCTTTGGCTTGCCGAATCCGGCCTCGGTACCGTCCAGCAATTTGCGAATATTGGTTTTGTGGCGCCAGACCAGCATGGCGGACAGCACGAACACTGTCGCCGTCGCGATATTGAAACCGAAGAATGCCGCCGCGTAAATCGGCGCAAAACCCGCCGCAATCAACGCCGACAACGAGGATACGCGCCACATGGCAAATGCCAGGGCCCAAGTCGCCATCACGCTTACTCCCAGCCACGGCCAGATAGCGAGCAAAATACCGGCTGCCGTCGCCACGCCCTTGCCGCCCTTGAAGCCGTAAAACACCGGATACAAGTGACCGAAGAATACCGAAATCGCGACCGCACACACCCATGGCTGTGTCAAACCATAGTGCTGAGCCAGCCACACCATCAACCACCCCTTGCCGGCATCCCCTAACAAGGTCAATACTGCTGCGGCCTTCTTGCCACTGCGCATCACATTCGTCGCGCCTGGATTGCCGGACCCCACAGTGCGCGGATCGGGCAAGCCAAACATTTTGCTGACTATAATTCCGAACGCCACCGACCCCAGCAGGTATGCCGCTACTACAAAAATCCACTCGTTCATTACAGATGCTCTAAAATTCCTGAAAAGTGGATTCTAAGCGATATGGATATTATTTTCCTGCAAGAAGTCAAAGTCGAAACCCGTCTCGGCGTTCCCGAATGGGAGCGCATGCGCCCGCAAACCATCGTTCTCGACATCGAACTCGCAATGCCGCACAGTCGCTCCTGTCAGACCGATGCCATCGAAGACACCATCGACTATGGTTGCATCGTCGCGCGCATTCGCGAAACGCTGGCCGAAGAAAGTTTCAAGCTGGTCGAGGCGCTGGCAGAACATGTATGCCAGTTGATCCTGACGGAATTCGGCACGCCGTGGGTGAAGGTCAAGGTGGGGAAACCGGGAATATTGCCGGGTTTGAAGCAGTTGGGCGTGATTATTGAGCGCGGCAAGAAAGCTGTTTGATCTATTTTCGTTTCAGACCAGACGGGCAACAATATCTCTCACAAACAGAAAAGCCGGCAAACGCCGGCTTTTTCTTTGGATTTTTACTCTCACCCCAGCCCTCGATGGGCCGGGTTCCGGCCATCGAGGAGTGAGGTGGAAAGAGTTACGGTGTGGCAGTTTTCGGTTCTACCGCCCATCCTCCACCCAGTGCCTTGAACAAACCCACCACCGCCGCCCGCTGCGCATTTTCGGCATCCACGCGCGCCAGTTGCGCTTGCAATAGCTGCCGATCGGCATCCAACAACTCCAGCCGGCTCGATACGCCACCCTCGTAACGCATATTGGCCAAGCGCTGCGCGTCCACGAGCGCGACGATCCGCTCGGATTCCGCCTGCAAGACAGAACGTGCCGCAACCTGGTTATTCAGTGCCGTACGTATATCGCCGAATGCACTCGCTACTGCTTTTTTGTAAGCAGCAACAGCTTGCTCGCGCCGCGCCTCGGCAGCCTTGACCGAGAACTTGAGTCGCCCGGCATTGAAAATCGGCTGGGCTAATCCCAATGCGAATTGGAAAATGCCCGCCGGGCCTGAAAACAGGTTCGCCAGCGTAGAGCTTTCCGAACCAAGGTAAGCCGACAACGAAATGGAAGGGAAATACTCGGCGCGAGCAGCGTCGATCCGCGCATCCTGCGCCAGCAGGTTTTGCTCGGCTTCACGAATATCCGGGCGGCGCAGCAGCAGGTCGGATGGCAAGCCGTCCGGTACCCATACGGCCTGGTTCGTCGCGACATTGCCGCGTTCGACCTGCCCTTCCATGACTTCGCGTGGCGAGCGTCCGAGCAGGATCGCGAGCACCGATTGCAAGTTTTCCTGTGCTTTCAGGGCAGTCGCCAACTGGGAACGCGCAGCGGCCTCTTCCGCTTCCGCCTGACGAATTTCATATTCGGAAACCAGACCGGATGCTCCGCGCAACTTCAACAAGCCAAGGCTATCGGCCCGCGTCTTCAATACATTGCGTATCACTTCAACCTGCGCATCTGCTGCCAGCAAGTTGAAATACTGCTGTGCGACGTCGGCTGTCAGCGTCAGGCGAACCGTGTCGCGCGCGGATTCTGCAGCCAGCAATTGGGCGCGAGCCGCATCACTGGCGCGACGGTATTTGCCCCATACATCGAGCTCGTAGCTGGCGTTGAGCGTCACGCGCACATTGTTCTGTACGCGGGGGATTCCAGGCTGCTGGACGGCGGTGGCTTCCGAAGAGCCGGTACGACTGCCGTTTCCACCGGCGGTCACGATCGGATAACGATCGGCTTCCGTCACCCCCAATGCGGCCTCTGCTTCCAGAATGCGCGCAGCAGCGGCCTCAATATCATGATTGTGCTGCAGCGCCTCATCGACCAGCTTGTCCAGTACCGGATCATCAAACAGCGTCCACCACCGATCGCCAGCGGTGCTTGCCTGCTTGCCTTCGCTCGTGGTTTTCCATTGTTCCGGCAACTCGGGCGCCGGCTTTTCATGATTTGTCTGCAAAAAGCTGCAAGCGGGCAGCAACGTGGCAAACAGCAGTATCGCAGCGATTTTTTTACGCATCGTGAACCTCTTTCTTTTTATCGTTGCGCGCAATCAGGCGGTAGAACAGCGGCACAAAGAAAATCGCCAGGAAAGTCGCGGCCATCATTCCGCCCATGACGCCGGTACCGACCGACTGGCGAGCGCCCGCGCCCGCGCCGCTGGATATCGCCAACGGCAACACGCCCAGGATGAATGCCAGCGACGTCATCAGAATCGGGCGGAAGCGCAGGCGTGCCGCTTCCAGCACCGCATCCCAGGCCGACATGCCGTCTTCGTGTTGCTTCATGATCGCGAATTCGACAATCAGGATCGCATTTTTCGCAGCAAGGCCGAGCAGTGTCACGAGCCCGATCTGGAAGTAAACGTCGTTCGCCAACGGCGGAATCGGCAGGCCGAGCGCACCGAAAACCAGATTGCGCAACCACACGGCTGCCAGCGCACCGAACAAGCCGAACGGCAATGCCAGCAGCACGGCGAACGGCAGCGTCCAGCGCTCATACAGCGCCGACAGGATCAGGAACACCATGATTGCAGCCATGCCCAGCGCCATGCTCGAGGCGCCGCTGGAACGCTTTTCCTGGAAGGATGCGCCAGTCCACTCATAGCTGAAATCCGGCGGCAGCACTTCCTTCATGATGCGGTCGACATTGGCCAGCGCTTCGCCGGAGCTGACGCCCGGGGCTCCGGACCCCATCAGTTTCACGGCTGGCAGGTTGTTGAATCGATCAAGCGTATCCGGGCCCGTGCTGTACTTCACCGTGGTGAATGCCGACAGCGGCACCATCTGATTATTGGCCCCGCGCACATGCAGTGCCGAAATATCTTCCGGCTTGTGGCGATAATCCGAATCCGCCGACATCAACACCTGCCAGGTACGGCCGAACTTGTTGAAATCATTGATGTACAGCGTTCCCAGCGTAGCCGAAAGCGTCGTAAAGGCTTCGTTCAGGTTTACGCCCAGCGCTGCCGCCCGCGCCCGGTCTACGTCGATAAATATCTGCGGTGTTTGCGGACGCCATAACGTTTGCACGAAGGCAAAACTCTTGTCCTGTGATGCCTTGGCGATGAACGATTGCACCACTTCATTCATCTTGTCAGGACCCCCTTCACCGCGATTCTGGATGTAGACTTCAAAGCCGCCTGCGTTGCCCAGGCCGAAGATCGCGGGCGGGTTAAATGCCAGCACCAGCGCTTCCTTGATCCCCGCCGTTTTGCCGAAGAATTCGCCCACCAAAGCCTGCGAGGGCATCGCACGGTCATCCCACGGCTTCATTGACGCAAAAATCGTCGCAGCGCTGTTCTTGAAGGAGCCGCCGAGGAAGTCCATACCGGTAAAGGCTACGGAATATTCGTTCGCCGGATTGGACTTGATGGCCTGTGTTACCTCCTGCACTACCTTGTCGGTACGGCCGAGACTGGCACCGTCCGGCAGGAATACTGCTGCGATGTAATAGCCCTGATCCTCATCCGGCACCAGCGCAGTGGGTGTAGTGCGCCAAAGTTGAGCCGTCACCGCAACCATGCCGAGAAACAGCAGTATGCCAACGATGGAGCGCTTCAGCATCCATGCCACACCACCTGTATATCGACGCGTCATCCACTCGAAGAACTGATTGAACTTGCGGAAAAAGGCATTCACCTGCTTGTGCTCTGGACGCAGTATGGTTGCGCACAGTGCAGGAGTCAGCGTTAGCGCGACCAGGCCGGAAATGGAAACCGCAATGGCGATGGTAATGGCGAATTGGCGATACAACTCACCGGCCAAACCGCCGATAAAGGCGATTGGCACAAATACCGAGATCAGCACCAGCACGATGGCAATGACCGGCCCGGTCACCTCACGCATCGCTTCGGCGGTTGCTTCCGCAGGCGTCATATCGCGCTCATGAATCAGGCGTTCGGCGTTTTCCAGCACCACAATCGCATCGTCAACTACGATACCGATAGAAAGTACCATCCCGAATAGCGTCAGTGTATTGATCGAATACCCGAGTATATAAAGCCCGGCAAAAGTACCTATCAGCGACACGGGCACCGCCAATGTCGGGATGAGCGTGGCGCGCAGATTTTGCAGGAAAAGCAGCACAACCAGGAACACCAGCACCATGGCTTCAATCAGGGTTTTCACTACTTCGCGGATCGAAACCTCGACAAAACGCGTCGTATCGTAAACAACCGATTGCTCTAGCCCCTTGGGGAAACTTGCTGCCATTTCCGCGACGGTTTTGTTGACTTCTTCCGCAACCCCAAGAGCATTGGCGCCTGGCTGCAGGAAAACACCCACCAAGGTGGCCGGCTTACCGTTAACCCGCCCGATGAAGTCGTAGTCCTTGGACCCCAATTCAATTCGAGCAATGTCTTTCAAACGTACTTCTGCCCCATCGGCACGCGAGCGCACGATGATGCCCTCGAATGCTTTCGGGTCCGCCAATCGGCCTTGCGTGGTGATGGTATAGACCAATTCCTGGTCATTGCCGTTAGGGTTCTGACCGATCTTGCCCGGAGCGAATTGCGCGTTCTGACTATTGATCGCACCCACGACTTCGTTTACCGAAACACCCAACTGGGTCATGCGATCCGGCTTTAGCCAGATGCGCATTGCGTAATCTTTTGCGCCAAAGATCTGGACGTTGGTCGTGCCGGGGATCCGCTTGATCCGATCCAGAACGTTCAGCGTGACGTAATTACTGGTATAGATATCGTCGAACGTTCCATCGGGCGAATAGAAGGCGATCACCTGCAGGAAGGACGAAGAACCCTTCTCTACCGTGACGCCTTGGCGCCGCACTTCTTCCGGCAAACGCGCTTCGACCTGCTTGATGCGGTTGTTGACGTTCAGTGCGGCCTTGTCGGCATCGGCACCGATGTTGAACGTCACCTGCACTTCAAGCACGCCGCTGGAAGACGAGGTCGAGCTCATGTACATCATGTCCTCGACGCCATTGATCTGCGCCTCGATAGGCGCAGCCACGGTCTGCTCCAGCACCTGGGCCGACGCACCGGGATACACGGCGCGCACGGTCACGACCGGCGGAGCGATTTCTGGATATTGCGCGATGGGCAGGCTGCCCATGGCTGCCAAGCCTGCCAATACGATGAAAATGGACAGGACCGCCGCAAAAATCGGGCGGTGAATAAAGAATCGTGAGAAATTCATTTGCGGCCCCGATTAATGTGCGGCCGGAGCGGCGGCAGTTGCGGCATTGGCTTGCGCGGGTTTGCCCAAGCTGATCGGCGCACCGGGGCGCAGCTTCATCAGCCCATCGGCAATAACCTGATCGCCCGCCTGCAATCCACTGCGTACAACCCAGGCTTTTTCCGCGCCAGAGCCCGCTACCCACTCGCCAACGACAATCGGCCGGGGTTCAGCGACCAGTACGCCTTCCTTGTTCTTGACAGCCACCATCACGATCTTGCTGTTCGGGCCTTCCAGAACCGCCCGCTGCGGCACCGCCAATGCATTGGGGCGCGTTGCGCCTTCAAGCAGCACACGAACAAACAACCCGCTTTTGAGCTTGTGCCCGGGATTTGCCAATTGCCCGCGCATTTCCAGCGTGCCGGTCTGATTGCTAACGGTAGACGATATGAAGTTAATCTTCCCCACTTGTCCTATCTGGCTTCCGTCGCGCTGCAGCAGACGGACGTTGAAGCCGCCCTTGGGCAGCACCAGCGTACCCTCGGCAACTTCCTTGTCGATGTTCTGACGCTCGACATCGGCGACATTGAAGCTTACATACAATGGATCCAGCTGTACCAATGTCGTCAGCAGGCTGTCCCCACTCGGGCTGACCAACGAGCCTTCCTGGCGAAGTGCCCGGCCAGCCATCCCCGTAATCGGCGCAGTAATGGTGGCGTATTC
The DNA here is from genome assembly GCF_001645185.1 of Methylobacillus sp. MM3. GTDB lineage: Bacteria > Pseudomonadota > Gammaproteobacteria > Burkholderiales > Methylophilaceae > MM2. Next base: position 263,921 of record NZ_LXTQ01000040.1, on the reverse strand, counting down.
CATATCCAGTTGGGCTTCGCGCAACTGCGCCTCGGCCTGCTCCAGCCTGGCTTGTGCAGCCTTCACTTCGGCTTGGGATACCTGTTCGAGCGAAATCGCATCGTCCGATTCCTTGCGGCTGATGGCATGTGCTTCGGCAAGTGGCGCCAAACGATCCCGCTCGCGGCGGGCCTGCGCCACCGTGGCTTCAGCACGTGCGATATCGGCTTCCGCAGTCGCTACTGCCGCCTTCGCCGCGGCAACCGCCATGGCGAGCGGCCGTGCATCCAACTGGAACAGCGGTTGCCCCGCCTTCACCAGCGCACCTTCTTCGTAGAGGCGCTTTTCCACGTGGCCGGTTACCCGTGCCCGCACTTCCACCTCACGCGAACCTATCGTCTGGCCGATATATTCGAAATTCACCGGGACGGATTTTGGCTGGAGATCAACAACAGTGACCTCGGGCGGCGGCATGTTCGCCATCGGATTGCCTTCTTGCGATTTCGAGCAGGCAGCCAGAAGAATAAATGGTAAAAGCGTGATGGCCAGACGGCGGTTATACATGTGATATCCCTAATTTTTGGTGTTTACATTCACAAATGCACATTTACTTTACCTACATGCTTGTATGTATGTCAATACATCCTTTAGAATTAGCTTTCCTTATGCGGAATGATTTATAACCCATGGCACGTAAAACCAAAGAAGAAGCTCAGCTCACCCGGTCATTATTGCTGGATGCTGCAGAACGCCTGTTCAGTGAACGCGGCGTTGCACGAACGACCTTGAATGATATTGCTTCAGCGGCCGGCGTGACGCGTGGTGCCGTTTACTGGCATTTTCAGAACAAAACCGACTTGATTCATGCCTTATGGGATCAAGCGGTATTACCTCTCGAAGCTTCTTTCGAGGAGTTGTTGCAAACAATGCCCAATGACCCGCTGGGCCGACTCCGGGCCAAAGCCATTACCGTATTGAACGAAGTCGTCCACAACGATCGAACCCGTAATTTTATGAGCATTGTTTTGCTTAAATGTGAATACGTCGAAGAAGCCGGCGGCTGGCGGGAAGGCTATTTGACCAAGCGTGCCGAATGCCTCACCGAAATCACCGGCGACTTCAAACAGGCCATTGAACTGGGACAGCTGACAGATAGTGTTGATCCCCAGTTTGCCGCCGTGGGGCTTTTCTCGATCATCGATGGCTTGTGTTTCCATTGGCTCATGAATCCCAGCCTGTTCTCAATGGAAAAGCAGGCTCAAAAATATATCGACACCTATTTTGCCGGCCTGGCTTCCGCCGGTTAGCCTCGCGGGTGATGAGCAGCGTGCAGCTGCTGGAGACGCTCCCGCGCCACATGGGTATAAATCTGCGTCGTCGATATATCGGCATGTCCCAGCAACATCTGAACAACCCGCAAATCCGCTCCATGATTTAGCAAATGCGTCGCAAACGCATGCCTCAGCACATGTGGCGACATATGCTTGGTGATTCCCGCCAATCGCGCATAACGTTTGATCAGATACCAGAATGCCTGCCGCGTCATCGCATCCCCGCGTTGTGTTGCGAACATGGCATCGGAAAGCTGCCCATTAAGGATCGAAGGCCGCGCCTCGCGCAGATAGCGTGTAATCCAATCCAGCGCTTCCTCGCCCAGCGGCACCAAACGCGTTTTATCGCCCTTGCCGGTAACCCGCACAACGCCCATATCGAGGCTTACTTCGCTAACCTTCAATGCGACAAGCTCGGATACTCGCAAGCCGGTGGCGTAAAGCGTTTCCAGCATGGCCCGGTCGCGCAAACCGAGCAATTGCTCGGTGTCAGGCGCATGCAGCAGTTTTTCGACCTCATCTTCGCTCAAGCTTTTGGGCAGGCTACGCGGTATTTTGGGTGAGCCGAGTTGCTGCGTCGGATCGATATTTATGCGGCCTTCTCGCAATGCAAACCGATACAAGCGACGCAGGCTCGCAACCAACCGGCTTACGCTGCGCGCCTTGCAGACCGGAGCGCGTACGCCCAGATAGCGCTCAATATCCGTACTCTCCGCATTCAACAGCAACTTTGCAACGTTTTTTTCCAGCCACACGGCAAACTGAGCAAGATCGCGCCGATAACTTTCCAGCGTGTTTCTGGACAAACCCTCCTCCAGCCAAAGCCGGTCGGTAAACTCATCCAGCAGTGCGAGGTTCGCTTCGTTCATGCGCGAGCAACCATTGCTTGATGGATAAGGAGTCGGCTTCGCGTCCTTGCATAAAGCCGCCCAATCCACTTTTTGCCACGACCCGATGGCAGGGAACGATGATGGGAACAGGATTGGCGCCACAGGCATTGGCCACTGCGCGCGGCCCTGAGGAGACTTGCCGTGCCAATGCTGCATAGGTCAGTGTTTCGCCCACGGGAATCGCTTGCAACGCGTGCCATACGCGCAACTGAAACGGTGTTCCGTTCAGGAGCATGGGGCAATCCAGCGGATGATGCGGATTTTTCAGATATTCGGTTAATTGCGCGCAGATTGTTTGCGTTTCCATATCATTCGCCACGCGTGTCTCAGAAACAACGGGCAGAAAGTCGATTCCGGTCAGCACGCCACTCCTCATGCGCACGCCCAGCGCTCCGAAAGGTGCCGCCACGATTGCCTGATAGTCCGTATGCATGCGGCTATGTTACCTCGCTGGCCTCTACCCTGTATGCAAAACTCTCGGGGACCAGACTGTCGCTTGCCTGATTTGCGACTTCCGCGCAGGGGTACATGAAGAAACTCGCTTTGTGATGCGGGCTCAGTTGAATATCGCGCTCGTGATTGAAGGCGATCCAGTTCATTTCCCAGCTCCCGAACAGGCGTTCGCGCAGCGCGATGATTCGGGGATCGTCTAGCGACAGCTTTTCTTCCAGCACGGCTTTGCGCACGTCCGCCGCATCGACCGGAATCCAGCCGGCCCCGGCCAGATAAAATTCCGCGCGGCAATGCTGCGCCTTGCTGATGTCGCCGGTGCGGCCCAGGGATTTGAATTGACGCGATTCCGCCACGCGGATGCCATACGCCTCGCGCGCCGGGATGCCGGCTGCACGGCACAGGCCGACAAACAGTGAATTGATGTCGGCGCACTTTCCGCCCAGGTTGCCGGTTTCGAGCATGCTTTTTATATCGCCGCGTCCGCAACCTTTTATCGTGGGCTCGCGGAATGTGTTGTCCACCACCCAGTCGTAAATTGCGCGCGCCTTCTGCAATGGCGATCCGGCATCCCGGGTCGCGGCCAGCGCAGTATTGCGCACGATCCCATCCAGCGACATGGTAGCGGTCGGCTGCAAATAATTGCGCTGGGCATCATCGGCCTCTTCCATGGACGAGTGATTACCCTGCAAATCCGGCTTGCGTTCACGCGTCTCCACATCAAAACTCACGGTAACCGCACGCGTAGCGGCATTCTTCCAGTATGCAGCAAACGCTGGAACATTCGATATCCGGGTGAATCCCGCCTCATCCGCAATGCTAGTCCAGCGCGGTGCAGACACCTGTTGGTAATCCCCGACATTTTCCGGCACAGGCAGCCACAGGCGGGCATCGTCGCCTTGCTGCAACAGCTTGACGCTATAGGTCAGCCTGAATTTTCGCCAGCGTTCGGCCTGCGGCGTTTCCCTTGCCAGCGCTAGCGGCGCCTGCGATAGCAGGCAGGCACTTCCGGCCAGCTTGATGAATTCGCGACGTTTCAATTTCTACTCCATTCGATATTTCTGTCGGCTAAATGACACGCACACTCGGACTATCTGCCTGCATGGTGCCGATGATCGCCGCTTGCTGGAACCCCGCATTCCGGAACAATTGCAGCACTTCATGCGCACTCTGCGGCGCGCAAGCTGCCAGCAATCCACCGCTCGTCTGCGGATCGCACAATAGTTTTTGTTGCCATTCCGGCATCCCTGCGGGCAACGTCACTTCATTCCCATAGCTCGCCCAGTTGCGGGCCGCCGCGCCCGTGGCAAAGCCCGCCTGCGCCAACGTTGCTGCCGCCGGCAGCACGGGAACATCGGCAAAGCGCAGTTCTGCCGCAAGCCCGGAACCGCGGCAGATTTCCAGCAAATGCCCCAGCAGGGCAAAGCCGGTGACGTCAGTCAGGGCATGCACATCGTCGCGCTTGCCCAATACTTCGCCGACGGCATTCAGTTGCGTGGCGGTTTCCACCATCTGGCGATAGCCTTCACTATCGAGCGCCCCCTTCTTCATCGCGGCGCTGAGCACCCCGATCCCCAGCGGCTTGCCCAGGATCAGCACGTCGCCTTCGCGGGCGCCAACGTTACGCTTGATATGATCCGGATGCGCCACGCCGACCACGACCAATCCATAGATCGGCTCCGGTGCGTCAATCGAATGTCCGCCTGCAATCGGAATGCCCGCTGTCGCGCAAACGGACGCGCCACCTTCAAGTATGCCTTGTACAACCTTCAGCGGCAGCTTGTCCATCGGCATGCCGACCATGGCCAGCGCCAGAATCGGGGATGCGCCCATCGCATAAATATCGGACAGCGCATTGGTCGCGGCGATACGGCCGAAATCGATCGGATCGTCCACAATCGGCATGAAGAAATCGGTCGTAACGACGATTGCCTGGCTATCGTTAAGCCGATATACCGCCGCATCGTCGCTGGACTCCGTGCCGACCATCAGGTTGGGATACAAGGGCTGCACGGGAAGACTCGCCAGCATATCCTGCAGCAGGTTCGGGGCGATCTTGCAACCGCAACCGCCGCCGTGGGAAAACTGCGTCAATTTGATGGGTGTGTTCATACAATACTTTCCTTTTATGCGGACGACCCGCCCTGCCTGCATTGCGGGGGCGATGTTAACATAAGCGCTTCCATCCCATCTTCAGCGAACAGCTCAACCTCCATGGCAAGAATCCAGCTCGTCAACGCCGCGCAATGCTTTGAATTCGATGAATTGCTGGATGTCCGTTCCCCTGCCGAGTTTGCCGAAGACCATATTCCCGGCGCCATCAATGTGCCGGTGCTGGACAACGCCCAGCGCGCGCAGGTGGGCACTCTATACACACAGGTTTCGCCGTTCGAAGCCAGAAAAGTCGGGGCTGCACTGATCGCACACAACATCGCGACCCATATCGAACAGCACTTTATGGATAAACCCAGGAGCTGGCGACCGCTGGTCTATTGCTGGCGCGGCGGGCAACGCAGCGGTGCCATGGCGCATATCCTGAGCCAGGTCGGCTGGTCGGTCGGCCAACTGGAAGGCGGTTACAAAGCTTACCGGCAGCGCGTCAGAGCCGAATTGCAGATCCTACCGACCCGCTTCCGCTTCCGCGTCGTCTGCGGCCCCACGGGCTCCGGAAAAAGTCGCTTGCTGCAAGCGCTGGCGGGATATGGTGCGCAAGTGCTCGATCTCGAAAACCTCGCAAATCATCGCGGTTCGCTATTAGGTGGACTGCCCGACTCCCCTCAGCCTTCGCAAAAGGGATTTGAAACCCGATTATGGAATACGTTGCGTAATTTCGACCCGGCACATCCGGTTTTCACTGAAGCGGAAAGCCGCAAGATTGGCGTACTTTCGCTCCCCGATAGCTTGCTGCACAGCATCCGACATGCGGATTGCATACAACTGGATGCCGGGCTGAGCGCACGCGCAACATTACTTCTGGAAGATTACGACCACTTCCTGCAACATCCGGGAGTATTACTCGAAAAACTGGATCAGCTTGCCTCGCTGCATAGCAGGCAAACATTGGAACATTGGCGGCAACTGACGGAACAGAAAGAATGGCGCCAGCTGGTCACCGAGTTACTGGAATTGCACTATGACCCGGCTTACAAGCGATCAACCCACTCTCATTTCGTCCATTTTGGACTGGCCGTAACAGTGCAATTGTCGCAACTGGATAGCGTCACCCTGAGCCGGACGGCAAATCATTTGATCCAGGCAATTACAGAGTCAGAAAATTAGTCGCAGCATCGTCGATGCAGGACGCCATGATATAAGCGTAAAAGCTGGCACCAACCAATAAAAAAAACCCCACGTCCGTAGAGCGTGGGGTTTTCGCGAGGAGGATCGAGATTACTCTGCGATGATTTCCTTTTCGCGTGTTTTCAGCTTTTCCTTGATGCGTGCGGACTTGCCGGAACGCTCGCGGAGGTAGTACAGCTTGGCGCGACGCACATCGCCGCGGCGCTTCACTTCGATGCTGGCGATCAGCGGCGAGTAGGTCTGGAAAGTACGTTCCACACCTTCGCCGGAGGAGATCTTGCGCACGATGAAAGAAGAATTGAGGCCGCGGTTACGCTTGGCGATCACAACGCCTTCATATGCCTGAACGCGCTTGCGGGTGCCTTCCACGACATTCACGCCGACGATGACAGTATCGCCCGGTGCGAAGTCGGGAATGTTCTTGCCGAGGCGGGCGATTTCTTCCTGCTCCAGCATTTGAATGATATTAGCCATTTCACAGTTCCTTTTAATTGTGAAGATCTTGTTCCTGCTCGTACTCTGCGAGCAGCCGAGATTCCTCTTTCGTCAACGGCCTTGCGGCCAGTAAATCCGGGCGCTTGTCCCGGGTTCGCCCCAGCGATTGTTTCAATCGCCAGCGCTTGATATGCGCGTGGTTGCCGGACATCAACACGTCCGGCACCCGCTCGCCATCATATACTTCAGGTCGCGTGTAATGCGGGCAATCCAGCAGGCCATCCACAAAGGAATCCTCGGCCGCCGAATCGGCATCGCCCAGCGTACCGGGTAGTTGCCGCACTATCGCATCGATCAGCACCATCGCCGGTAGTTCGCCGCCGGACAGTACATAATCGCCTATTGAAATCTCTTCATCCACCGCTCGGCGCAACAATCGTTCATCCACGCCTTCGTAGCGGCTTGCCAGCAGTATCAGTCCTGGCTCGGCCGCCAGACTGATCACCTTTTCGTGAGTCAGCGGCTGGCCTTGCGGCGACAAGTGAATCACGCGCGGGTTATCAACTCCTGTCTCGCGCTGCCGCTGCTTCGCGGCATTGATCGCTTTTTCTAGCGGTTCCACCAGCATGACCATGCCGGGACCTCCGCCGTAGGGACGATCATCCACCGTTTTGTAATTGTCGGTCGTGAAATCGCGGGGATTCCACAACGCCAATTGATAAATCTTTTTCTCCAGCGCGCGGGAAGTGACTCCCTGTGCTGAAATCGCCTCGAACATCGGCGGGAACAACGTGATAACGTCAAACTGCAAAGGCTGACTCAAAAATCCGCATCCCAGTCCACGACCATGCGCTTCGCGGCAAGATCAACCTGCTGCACAACCTGCGCGGTATAGGGGATCAGGCGTTCACGCTCGCCATTGACCACTATCACATCGTTTGCACCTGTTGCGAACACATCGGTAATCCGGCCCAGGTTAAGCTGTTGCAGATTCTCTACTTCCAGCCCGATCAGGTCGGACCAGTAATATTCATCTTCGTCGGGCTCCGGCAATTGCTCGCGCGGAACCGCAATCGGCTTGCCCTTGAGCCGAAACGCCTGATCGCGATCAAGAACGCCTTCGAGCTTGGCAACCAGATGATCGCCGTGCACTTTGACTTCCTCGACAGAAAACTCGCGCCAGACGCCATCGGCCTGTATCCACCACACCGGGTAGTCGAACAGACCGTCCAGCATTTCGGTATCGGGTTGAACGTTGACCCAGCCACGGACACCGTACGGAACGGTCACCCGTCCCATCACCACCAGGTCTTCAGGCGGCGATTGCGACAACTTGCTTAAGCAGCCTTGGCGGCTTGCTTGACGAGCAGCGCGACGCGGTCGGACAACTGGGCGCCATTGCTGCGCCAGTAAGCAATACGCTCGCTATTCAAGCGCAATGCTTCGCGGCCTTCGCCGGCGATGGGATTGTAAAAACCTACGCGCTCGATAAAACGGCCATCGCGACGGTTGCGAGAATCGGCCACGACTACGCTGTAGAAGGGGGATTTCTTCGCGCCACCACGGGCGAGACGAATGATCACCATAATTTGGTCTCTTGATAAATTAACAGAAAGGGCGCGATTTTACGTTATTTTTTATAGTGTTGGCAAGGACAATGTCCGGCCATCACTTTGCGGACTGATAATGCGTAGGATCAGGCAAGCCCGCAGCACGAAATCCGGCTTGCCGGAACCTGCAGGAATCGCAAACACCGCATGCATTTCCCTGACTATCCGCCTGATAGCAGGAGACCGTAATTCCATAGTCCACACCCAGCGCATGTCCGCGTTGAATGATCTCGGCCTTGTTCAAGTCGATGAGCGGCGCATGTACTTTTAAACGATGTCCTTCGACCGCCGCCTTGGTCGCAAGGTTGGCCATGCGCTCGAAAGCGTCGACATACTCCTTGCGGCAATCCGGGTAGCCGGAGTAATCCAGCGCATTGACGCCAATGAAGATATCCTGCGCGCCCAATACTTCCGCCCATGCCAGCGAAAGCGAAAGCATGATGGTATTGCGTGCGGGGACGTAAGTGACCGGAATACCCTCGCTCGGCGACTCGGGCACGGCAATCTTGTCATCGGTCAGCGCGGAGCCGCCGAAATTCGACAGATCGAACTGCACGACGCGATGCTCCGCCGCTCCAAGCGCCTGCGCAACACGTTTTGCTGCACCCAGCTCCGCGATATGACGCTGATGATAATCAAGGCTTAGGCAATAGCAGACGTAGCCTTCACTGCGCGCAATGGCGAGCACCGTGGCGGAATCCAGCCCACCGGAAAGCAGGACGACGGCTTTAGAGCCCGTACTTGGGGAAAACGAATGTGCGACGGTCATGCTTTACACACAGGGCTCGGCGCGAACCGCGCAGTTTGGTGATTCCAAATAAGCAGCGAGCAACAACGCCATGTGTGTAAAGCATGACCGCAACGCATCTTTCGTTTTCCCCAAGTACGGGCTCTAATCATTTGCCCGGAGTCTCGCCCCACAGGATTTTGTGCAATTGCACCTGCATACGCACCGGCAGGCGATCCTGCAGCACCCACTCGGCAAGCTCGGTGGGATTCAGTTGACTGTATACCGGGGAAAACAGCACCGTGCATTTAGCGGCAATGCCTTGGTCGGCAAGCACCCGCTTGGCCCATTCATAATCCTCGCGACCACACAGCACAAACTTCACTTCGTCCGTGGGTTTCAGGTGCTGCAGGTTAGTCCAGAGATTTTTCTGCACCTCGCCGGAGCCTGGAGTTTTGATGTCCAGAATAACCGACACGCGCGGATCGACATGGCTGGTATCGAGACTGCCGCCCGTCTCCAGGGAAACATCGTAGCCGGCATCACACAGCATCTTCAATAATGAAATGCATTGCTTTTGCGCCAGCGGTTCTCCACCGGTCACCGTAACATAACGGGCACCATAGGAAGCCACGCGCTCCAGTATCTGCTGCAGAGTCATGTTTTCGCCGCCCTGGAATGCATAGGCAGTATCGCAATAACCGCAACGCAATGGGCAGCCCGTCAGGCGAACGAAAACCGTGGGCAAGCCGACACGCGTCGACTCCCCTTGAAGGGAGTGGAAAATTTCGTGGATCTTGAGCACGGCTAGAGCGTGTTCACGCTAATTCTTGGATTTGACCGATTCGAGAACGGTCAAACGTTTTTTTGCAAGCGGAGCCGCGTCGCTATTGGGGTATTTGTCCAGCAATGCGCGCAGCGTCTGCTTTGCGGCATCGAGGTCGGCCAGTTGAATCTGGCTATTGGCGATGTTGAACATCGCATCCGGCACTTTCTGATTGTCGGGGTAGCGCTGGATCAACACCTGTTGGCTGGCAATGGCAGCCTTGTAATTCTTTTGCGAAAAATTGGCATAGCCTATCCAGTATTGCGCACTGGGCGCGTATTTGCTGTTTGGGTAGGCTTGAACGAATTTATCGAATGCCTCGGCGGATTCCTTGTATTTTCCCGCCTTGAAAAGCTCATGCGCCGCTTCATAATTCTTGAGTTCGGCCACGGAGTCGACCGCAGCTGCAGAAGGCATCGCATTGGGCGTCGGCCCGACATTCCCGGTAACGCCGCTCTCCAATTTGCGCAAGCGGGCATCCAGGTCGGTATAAAACTGTTGCTGACGTTGTTGCGATTGCTCGAGTTCATGCGTATTGACTTCAAGCTGTCCGCGCAACCGGCTGATTTCGAGGTTAAGGCGGTCGATCTGCCCCATCCAGTCCATCATTTGCGATTTCTGTCCGGACTCCATATCCGCCAGACGCTTTTCCAGCGCCTGGCGTGATTTTTCGGAGGCATCCAGCTTGGCCTGCAATTCCGTAATGCGCTTGTCCTGTTCTTCCTTGACGTATTTGCGCAACTTGACGATTTCGTCGCGCGCATCGTTGTCGGCAAACAGTGCCGCGTGTGACGCGACACTAAAAAAAAGCAGCAAAAACGGAATCAGCAGACGCATGGATTACTCGCCGGAATAGACGATGTCGGCGCGACGATTTTCAGCGTAGCAAGCCTCGGTGGCTTCAGCGCAACGCTGCTTTTCTTCGCCATAGCTGACCGTTTCGATCTGGTTGTCGGAAGCACCATAGACGTTCATCGCGTTCTTGACCGCAGCGGCACGGCGTTGACCCAGCGACAGATTGTATTCACGGCTGCCGCGCTCATCGGCGTTGCCTTGAATCATCAAACGGGCATTGGAATTCTGCTGCAGATACTTGGCGTGTGCCTCGACCAGCGGGCGGAACTCGGCCTTGACTTCATCCTTGTCGTAGTCGAAGTAAATGCTGCGCTTGGACAGGATGTTGTTGGGGTCGGTCAGCGGATTGCCGGAAGCATCGGATGCGCCCGCCGAAGCAGTGCTGGCAGATTCATCCATGCCAGTGGCCGGCGCGGGAGCTTGCACTTGTGCTGCAGGGCTCTTCTCTTCCACGGCAGCAGCCGGTTCTTCCTTCACCTTCTTGCCCGCACAGGCAGTCAAAAATACCGCCAGCGCAATGACGCCAATCAGACTCTTATTCATGGTTTTTCTCCTTTAGTTTAAAAAAATTAGTTTACCCACGGCCCCCAGGAAGGTTCACGTACATCGCCACCCGCCTCGCTCAGACGCTGCTTGGTACGGCCATCCGAAGAAACAACCGAAAGCACTCCCTTGCCACCCATATTGGTAGCGTAAAGAATCTGGCGCCCATTCGGAGCATAACTTGGTGATTCGTCTTGTGCGGTATCGCTCAGAATCTGCACCTGTCCATTGGTGAGATCCTGCTGCGTTATGCGAAACTTTCCACTCTCGCGCCGCACATACGTGAGCAGCTTCCCATCCGGGGAAAGGTAAGGGCTGACATTATAACTGCCTTCGAAAGTAACGCGCTGCGCTTCACCGCCTAAAGTCGACATTTTGTAGACTTGCGGGCTGCCACCGCGATCAGAGGTGAAATAAATCCACTTGCCGTCCGGCGACCAGACCGGCTCGGTATCGATGCCTCGACTGCGCGACAACTGCTTCAGGCCGGTGCCATCCGCATTGATCAGATAAATCTGCGAATTCGCGCCATAAGTCAGCACGATTGCCAGCCGGTTACCATCCGGCGACCATGCCGGTGCACTGTTGTTACCCTTGTAGTTGGCTAACACCGAGCGCTGGCCGGAGGTCAGCGACTGCACATAAATAATGGGTTTCTTCTTCTCGAAGGAGACATAGGCCAGCTTGGTGCCGTCCGGCGACCAGGTGGGCGAAATGATGGGCTCTTTCGAAGAAAGCACGGTCTGCGGATTGACGCCGTCCGAATCGGCCACTTGCAACACAAAGCGGTTGCCTTTGCTCTTGGTTACATAAGAGATGCGCGTCGCAAACACGCCGCGTTCGCCGGTCAGTTTTTCATAGATAACATCGGCAATCTTGTGCGCCGTGCCGCGCATTTGCGCGGGCGTAATCTCGTACTCCAGCCCGGCGAGCGGCGTTTGTTTGAGCACATCCAGCAAGCGGAATGAAACCTTGAGCTTGCCGCCGGCGAGCGGCTCGATCTTGCCGATCACCAATGCCTGCGCCTGAAGTGCGGTCCAATCCGGGTATTTCACCTCGGCCAAATCATGCGGCTGACTTGCCACACCGCGCGTTTCGAGCGTTCGAAACAGCCCGCTTCGCTGCAGGTCGGCAGCGATGACGGGCGTGAGCGCATCGGTTTGACCTGGCCGTGAAAACGGCACAATCGCAATCGGGATTTGTTGAGATGCTCCGCCGACGATTTCAATGGTAAGTTCAGCTTGCGCGGCAGGAGGAACCATCGCAAGCAACCAGAAGAAAATAATGAACAGATAGCGTGACATAGGCAAATTATAAAGTAAAAGTTGTTATTGGCGCCCTGATCATTGCTCGGGCTTGAAAGGTATTGTTAAGTCACGAAATTTCGCGAAAAGTTCGGGATCAGGTGGCAAAGGCAGTGGTTGCGCCTGCATGATCGCGCGCAAGGCCGCATCGTCGCACGCTGGAATTCCGCTGCTTTTCTCAAGCTTGGGCGTGCCTGCCACCTGCCCGGTCGGCAAGATGGAAATCTTGTATTCCGACACCGCATCGCCGCAGGCCTGACGGTTCATCAAACCATGAATCTTATTACGAATTCGCGCTTGGTATTCGGCCACTACCCCACTAGACGCCGCAGCGGCTTTTTGTGCATGCTCTGCATTGCGCGCGGCCTCCAAGCTTTTCATATCTTCGCTCAAGGCATTTTCCGCACGCTCGTCATCCATTTGCTGCAATTTACGCAGAATCTCCTTCTGACGTTTCTCTTCAGCCTTCTTTTTAAGCGCTTCCTCTTTTTTCTTGAGCTCCGCCGGATCGGGCTTGGGCGGTTCTTCCTTTTTCTTCTCGGGTTCGGGCTTCGGTTTTTCCTTCACCACGATTTCGGCCTTGGGCTCAGGCGGAGGCGGTGGAGGCTCAGGCGTCGGCTCGACTTCGGGCTCAGGCTTTGGCGGCTCGGGAGTAGGCGGTGGCGGCGTGACCTTGGGTGCAGGCAGGCTGTCCCATAGCTCTACCTCCGTCACCTGCAATGGCGTTTCGCTTTTCCAGTCGAAGCTCATCACCAGAATCAGGAAAAACATCAGGTGAACCACCAAAGCCAGAACTCCGGCCTTTAAAGCCAGCGAATTTTCGTGCTTGCGTATCATTGCAGTCGATCAGCCCGGGGCCGGCTTCAGCAGCAACCCGACCTTTTCCACCTTGTTTTGCTTCAACAGATCCATGACGCTGACCACATCCTCATACCGCACGCTTTTGTCGGCCGCGATCACCACGGACTGTTCCGGCTTGCCTTCGGTTTTCTGACGAATGGCCAGCAGCATTTCGCCCCGCTCCATCGGCTTGCCATCGAGCTCCAGCGACTTGTTGGCCTTGAGTGTCACCACCAGCGGCGAGGCGGTCTGCTTCAATGCCTGCCCGACCTGGGGCAACTCCACCACGCCGGGGTTCGTCATCGGCGCGGTGATCATGAAAATGATCAGCAGCACCAGCGTCACGTCGATATAGGGCACGACGTTGATCTGGTTCATCAGGCGGCGGGAGCGTCTTCCGCGTGCCATCAGGCTTTCCTCTGCAGGATGTTGGAAAATTCCTCGATAAAGCTTTCGTAGCGCACCGCCAGCCGGTCGACATTGGCGGCAAACCGGTTATAGGCGATCACCGCGGGAATGGCTGCGAAGAGACCCATCGCGGTCGCGATCAGCGCCTCGGAAATGCCGGGCGCAACGTGCGCCAGCGTGGCCTGCGCCACATTGGCGAGGCCGCGGAAGGAATTCATGATGCCCCACACCGTACCGAGCAGGCCGACGTAAGGCGTGACCGAACCGACAGAGGCCAGAAAGGGCAAATGCGCATCCATGTCATCCATCTCGCGATTGAACGCAGCGCGCATCGCGCGACGCGAGCCTTCCATGATGTCGCTGACCTCCATGCCGCCCTGACGCTTGTGGCGCGCGTATTCCTTAAAGCCTGCCTCGAAAATGCTGGCCATGCCGCGCGCACGACGGCGGCCGGTGGAAACGCCTTCGTAAAGCTTGTTGAGATCACCACCGCTCCAGAAAGCGCGCTCGAACGTATCGGCCTCGTCTGCGGCGCGCTTGATCGTGAACATTTTCAGAAAGATGTACCACCATGAGACCAGCGAAGCCAGCAGCAGCAAGGCCATCACGATCTGCACCGGAACCGTGGCTCCGGTAACCAGACTGATCAGCGACATATCATGGGATAGATTCATTGGAACTCCATATTGGGTTTGTTCATACTAGTTTTTCTCGAATAACAGGAGGAATCGCCACCGGCTTGAAACGCTCCGCATCCACACAAACGACCTCTACCTTGGCTTCGGTCAGGATTTCCTCGCCGCGCAGTATCGTCTGCCCGAACTCCAGCAGGCTGCGCCCGGAACTCGACAGTTCGGTCACGACACTCAACGCATCGTCGAAACATGCGGGCTTCCTGTATTTTAAACGGACTTCGCGTACGACAAATAGGACACCCGGATCATTACGCAGCGCGATCTGCTCGAAACCCAGGCTGCGCAGCCATTCGGTGCGGGCGCGTTCCATGAATTTGAGGTAGTTGGCGTGATAAACCACGCCGCCGCCATCGGTGTCCTCATAATAGACACGCACCGGCCAGACAAATTTATTCATCGAACAGCTGACCGCCCAGATGAGATGGGGTCGCCAGCCCGAAATGCTGATAGGCGAGTTGCGTCGCAATCCGGCCGCGCGGCGTGCGCATCAGGTAGCCTTGCTGGATCATGTAGGGCTCCAGCACGTCTTCGATGGTGTCGCGTTCCTCGCCGATGGCGGCGGCAAGATTATCCAGGCCGACTGGGCCGCCGCCGAATTTCTCCAGCACCGCCAGCAGCAACTTCCGATCCATGACGTCAAAACCCAGCTTGTCCACATCGAGCATCTTGAGCGCCGCATCGGCAATATCCGCGGAAACCACGCCATTACCCTTCACCTGCGCATAATCGCGCACGCGGCGCAGCAGGCGGTTGGCGATACGCGGCGTGCCGCGTGACCGTCGCGCGATTTCCAGCGCGCCCGTTTCTTCCATCACCACGTCGAGCAAATTCGCCGAACGGTGAACGATACGTCCCAATTCTTCCGGCGTATAAAACTCCAGCCGCGCCACAATGCCGAAGCGGTCGCGCAGTGGATTGGTCAGCATGCCAGCGCGCGTCGTGGCCCCGACCAGCGTGAACGGCGGCAGGTCGAGCCGCACCGAGCGGGCGGACGGCCCTTCGCCTATCATGATATCGAGACGGTAATCCTCCATCGCCGGATACAGGATTTCCTCAACGACTGGCGATAGGCGGTGAATTTCGTCGATAAATAGAACATCGTTCGGCTCCAGGTTGGTCAGCAACGCGGCAAGGTCGCCTGCGCGCTCGAGAACCGGGCCGGAAGTCTGGCGCATATTGACGCCCATCTCGCGGGCAACAATGTGTGCGAGCGTGGTCTTGCCCAGTCCCGGCGGGCCGAACAGCAGCACATGATCAAGCGCTTCGGAGCGTCCGCGTGCGGCATTGATGAAAATTTCCAGTTGGCCGCGCGCCTTCTCCTGACCGATATATTCATCCAGCACCTTGGGGCGCAGCGCACGCTCCAGGGCCTCTTCTTCCCGCCCCATGGGTTCGGCGGCGATTAGACGGTCAGTTTCTATCATGGCGCTTCCACTATTTTTTGCTGCTGCGCTGCTATCCAATGCTGGATCAGCTTCAAACCCAATGCGAGCAGTGTCGGCCCAAGAAAGATACCGATCAGGCCGAATGCAATGGCCCCACCCAGAATCCCCAGAATGATGAGCAGCAATGGCAGCTTTGCCGAATGGCTGATCAGGATAGGTTTGACAATGTTATCCACGCTGCTGATGGCAAATACGCCATACACAATCAGGAAAATTGCCCAGCCTATCTCACCTTGATTAAACAGCCACAACGCCGCACCGCCCCATATCAGCGGAGGCCCGACCGGTATCATGGACAGGAAAAAAGTAGCCGTCGCCAGCAGCAATGGCGCCGGCGCGCCGGCGATCATGAAGCCCAGCCAGGCAACAACGGACTGCGCTACGGCAGTGCCGAAGATGCCCAGCATTACCGCCTTGACCGTGCCGCCTGACAAATCCAGCATTTTTATGCCCAGATCATCGCCCAACTTGCGCGCAACAATCACCAGGTTTTCCGACAGCTTCGCGCCGTCGCGATAGAAAAAGAATGCAACCACAACCACCAATATCAACTGCATCAGGCCCGCACCGACCCCTTGCGCACCACGCAGGGCAAGCTCGCGCGCGGGATCCTTGTACTGGCTCAGCCAGCGTACAAATTCGCCCTGACTGGTTGCCATCCTCTGCCAGAAACTGCCGAGCGATTCGCCGATCAACGGCAGATTCCGCAGCCATTCCGGCGCAAACGGGTTGGGGTGCTCGAACTTCGGCCGCAAATGCTCAAACAAGGCCGTCGCCGAATCGGCCAGATTCGCCGCCAGATAAGCCATCGGTACTATCAATGCAACCAGCAGCAGCAAGGTCATCACGGCAGCCGCGAGCATATCCCTGCGGCCCAATCGCACCCACAGGCCCTGGTAGAACGACCAGGTGGAAACGCAGATAACCGCTGCAAACAGAATGGCGGTCATGAAAGGTTCCAGCACAAGGAACCCGCCAACAATCAGGAAAGTGACCAGGGTGATGCGGGCAAGTTGGCCGGTATTGATCATATACTCAGTCAGGCCCGGGACAGGGTTTTCAATGCCTGACGAATGCCATCCGACACGGAAATATCGGCGGGAAGCTGCTTTACCGCGGCCAGCGCTTCGCGTTCGTTGTAGCCGAGGGCAAGCAAGGCATTCAAGGTGTCATGGCCGCCATTTGAAGCCGAAGCGCCGCCAGCGGACGGCAGGGACGCCTCAAAACCAAGCTTGTCTTTCAGCTCAAGCAACAGACGCTCGGCAGTTTTCTTGCCGATGCCGGGAATGCGTGTCAGCAGGCTGGGTTCCTGCAAGGTGATAGCCTGGGCCAGATCCTCTACCGACAGGCCGGAGAGTATGCCCAGCGCGGATTTGGCGCCGATGCCGTTCACCTTGAGCAACTGGCGAAAGGTCGCGCGCTCGCGATCGGTGGCAAAACCGTACAGCAGCTGCGCGTCTTCGCGCACGATAAACTGCGTGTGCAAGGTAACGCGCTCGCCGGTCTGCGGCAGGTTGTAAAAGGTACTCATCGGCACTTCGACCTCATAGCCGACGCCACTCACATCCACCAGCACCTGGGGAGGATTTTTTTCCAGCAATACGCCCGTCAGACGTCCAATCACACCAGCCTCCCGCCTTTTACTCTGAATCCCGCTGTCGCCAGCTTGCCCAGCCCCTGCCCACCATGCGCATGACAAATCGCACAGGCCAGCGCATCGGCCGAATCCGGCTTGGGAATCGCCGGCAGCTTCAGCAGCCGCTTGACCATTTCCTGCACCTGCTCCTTGGCTGCATGTCCATTGCCGACGACGGATTGCTTCACCTGCAACGCCGTATATTCCGCGACCGGGAGATCGCGCAGCACCGCAGCGGAAATCGCCGCGCCGCGCGCCTGTCCCAGCAGCAAGGTCGATTGCGGATTCACATTGACGAACACTTTTTCGATAGCGACCTGCTCGGGTTGATAGGTAGCAATGACTTCAGCAAGGCCGTCCAGTATGACCTTGAGCCGACCAGGCAATTCACCACCCGAACCGGTCTTGACGGTGCCGCTGGCAATGTAGGCCAGTTTTTCGCCCGTTTTTTCGATCACGCCGAAGCCCGTGATCTGGAGGCCCGGGTCTATCCCTAGAATGCGCATCCCTGCCTTTCCGTCCCAAGCGGGCCTGCTTTCTGCACCGCAGCGCCAATATCTCGGCGCCTGGCATTTATTCTTCGATTACCGCAGAGGTATAAACTTCCTGCACATCGTCCAAATCGTCCAGCGCGTCCAGCAGCTTTTGCATTCGCACCGCTTCGTCGCCGGTCAGCACGGTTTCCGTGCCCGCCTTCATGGTCACTTCCGCCATTTCCGCCTTGAGGCCAGCGGCTTCCAGCGCCGTTTTCACCGCGTCAAAATCGTTTGGTGCGGTAATCACCTCGATACTGCCATCATCATTGGTAATCACATCGTCCGCACCGGCTTCCAGCGCGGCTTCCATGATTTTGTCCTCGTCCGCGCCGGGCGCAAACAGCAGGGTGCCGCAGTGCCTGAACATGAAAGCAACCGAACCGTCGGTGCCGAGGTTGCCACCGAATTTGCTGAACGCGTGGCGCACATCGGCCACCGTACGGGTCTTGTTGTCGGTCATGCAATCGACCATGACTGCGGCGCCGTTGATGCCGTAGCCTTCATAACGGAGCTCTTCGTAGTTGACGCCTTCGAGCTGGCCCGAGCCGCGCTTGACCGCGTTCTCGATATTATCCTTGGGCATGGATTCAGCCTTGGCCTTGTCGATAGCCATGCGCAAACGCGGATTGATCGCCGGATCGCCGCCGCCGAGTTTGGCCGCCACGGTGATTTCCTTGATCAAGCGTGTGAATATCTTCCCACGCTTGGCGTCCTGACGGCCTTTACGATGCTGAATATTGGCCCATTTGCTATGCCCTGCCATTTTTCGAAATCCTCAATAATTACCTGAAAATCAGCCGAATTCTACCACACGCTAATCCTGGCCCATTGCCGCATCCACTTGCAGATGGCGCCGGATACTGATCCAGGAGATCACCAGCAGCGCGCCGATGATCATCGCCATGCCAAGCGCCTCCACCGGCGATGGGCGTTCGCCCAATTGCAGCCAGGCTGACAACACTGCAATCACCGGTATCAGCATCGAAGTCATGCTCGCCACCCCAGCCGGCAAACGCTGCAACGCATAGAGCCAGGCCATCCAGCCAAGCGCATTTGCCAGCAGCACGCTGAAAACGATCGCTCCGATATAAGTGGGATTCCAGTCAATGGGCTTGCCGATATCGCCCAATGCGAAAAGTACAATAGGAATGGAGCCAAACAGCATTTGCCAAGCGGTAAACGAAAGCAGATCGAGATCGGGAACGCGCTGGGTCAGCTTTTTGTGGAAAATCACGGAAAGCGCCCAGCTGATCCCCGCCATCACTGCCAATCCCATGCTTACAAGGCTGCCGTGCAAATGCCAGGGTTGCAGTATGAAAACCAGGCCGGCCAGGGCCAACAACACAGCGAGCCATTGCATGCCCCGGATGCGCTCGCCCAACACCGGCCAGGCGAGCAGCAACACCCAGAAAGGCATCGTGAATGACAGCACCGATGTTTTCCCCGCTGCGCCCTGCACCAGCGCCCAGATGATAAAACCCGTAAATCCGGTCGTCTGCAACAAACCCAGCACGATGGTGCTAGGCACTTCTCGCGGCTTTAGCGGCCTGCGCATCGCAGCCATAAGCATCAGCAAAAACAATCCGCCGCCGAATGTTCGCATCGCCGCAAATTGCGATGCCGTCGAATATTCCAACGCGACTTTCATGACTACCCAGTTATAACCCCAGACCAGGGCGAGCACCATGAGCGCAGCGAAAGCGCGAACTTGCTGGGAAGCGAACATTTTCATTGGATTGGCTGAAAATTAAAGTGATGGCGATGCCGGAAGCGACATTATATTCATGCCGCCGGCATATTTCGGAAAAGTCATCTCGTGCCTGTTTGCATTTCTCTTAAAAGGAGTAATACTTTCTCAACAACGTATAACAGCACTGAGGAGAAATCATGAAAACCGTGCGGCAACTGCTGGACGCCAAAGGCGGCCCCACTCTGTCGGTTTCATCCGATGCAACGGTGTACGAAGCTTTGGTCATCATGGCCGAGAAACATATCGGCGCACTTCTCGTCATGGACGAAGATCGCCTGGTCGGCATTTTTTCCGAACGCGACTATGCGCGCAATGTCGTGCTCAAGGGCAAGTCATCGAAGGACACACCGATCAAGGAAATCATGACGCCGGGCACCTTGCTGATTACCGTGAATCCGGGCCAGACGGTCGAGGAATGCCTGAACCTGGTCACTGACAAGCGCATTCGCCATTTGCCGGTACTGGAGGAAGGCAAAGTCATTGGCGTGCTCTCCATCGGTGACCTGGTCAAGGCCACCATTGAGTATCAGCAGTTCCTGATCAAGCAGCTGGAAAGCTACATTCACAGCTAACTCTCGGTAGCGCAGGCGTCTCGCCTGCACCGGCCCGGCTTACTTGAGCGAATGCAGACGGGACGCCTGCGCTACCGATATCTCCCTAGATAAACCGGGCAAGCAAAGCCTTGCTTGCATCGCTGCCGGGCATCTGCATCCTGACGACATGTCCACTGCCCGGCGCCGCATCCACCGATTCACCCATTTCGTTATATAAGGTATCGACCACCATCTGACGATTTCCCGAGGGGTGAATGATCTCAAGACGATCACCTACCGCAAAGCGGTTCTTCACCGCAATTTCCGCCACTCCGCTCTCTGCATCGAATCCCACCACATCTCCGACGTACTGGCTGCGTCCGGATTCCGAATAGCCCTTGAGATAATTCTGATGCTCGGCCGTGTGATGGCGCTCGTAGAAACCATCGGTATAACCACGGTTGGCCAGTCCTTCCAGCTCCGCCAGCAAGGTGTAGTCGAATGGCTTGCCGACCACCGCATCGTCAATGGCACGACGATATACCTGACAGGTACGCGCCACGTAATAAAGCGATTTGGTGCGGCCTTCGATCTTGAGCGAATCAATGCCGATCTGTGCTAATCGCTCGACATGCTCGACCGCCCGCAAATCCTTGGAATTCATGATGTAGGTGCCGTGCTCGTCTTCCAGGATGGGCATCAGCTCGCCGGGGCGGTTTTTTTCCTCGATCAGGTAAACCTTGTCCGCTTCGGGGTGACGCGGCAGGCTGCCGCAGCTCGAAAGTGCGGATTTCTCCATCTCGGCACGGAAATCGAAATCCTTGGAGCGAATCACGCCCACCGGATCTTCCTCGGCGTCATGCACCTTGTAATCCCAACGACAGGAGTTGGTGCACGTCCCTTGATTCGGGTCCCGATGATTGAAATAGCCGGACAACAGGCAACGGCCGGAATAAGCAATGCACAGCGCACCGTGAATAAACACCTCCAGCTCCATGTCCGGGCACTGCTGCCGGATCTCCGCCACTTCGTCCAGCGACAACTCGCGCGACAGGATCACGCGGGAAAGACCTATCGCCTTCCAGAACTTCACCGCCGCGTAATTAACGGTATTCGCCTGCACGGAAAGATGTATCGGCATCTCCGGCCACTTTTCGCGCACCATCATGATCAACCCAGGATCGGCCATGATCAGCGCGTCCGGCTTCATCGCGATCACTGGCGCCATATCGTCCAGATAACTCTTCACCTTGGCGTTGTGCGGCATCAGGTTGGAGGCGACGAAGAACTTCTTGCCGCGCTGGCGCGCCTCGGCAATACCGGTCGCCAATTGCTCGAGCTTGAACTCATTATTGCGCGCGCGCAGGCTGTAGCGCGGCTGGCCGGCATAGACGGCATCCGCACCGAAATCGTACGCCGCGCGCATTTTTTCCAGCGTACCGGCTGGAGCGAGTAATTCAGGTGCTTTCATTAAAACATTTACTCCGTTCACCCCGTGGTTATCGAAAGGCGATAGCCCAACTTTATTCCCCGATAATCTTCACCAGTACCCGCTTGTTACGCCGTCCATCGAATTCACCGTAGAAAATCTGCTCCCACGGGCCGAAGTCGAGCCGTCCTTCCGTCACGGCCACAACCACCTCGCGCCCCATCACCTGACGCTTCATGTGCGCATCGGCATTGTCTTCGCCCGTATCGTTGTGTCGATACCCGCTCACAGGTTCATGCGGAGCCAGCTTCTCCAGCCATACGCCATAGTCGTGATGCAGCCCGCGTTCATCATCGTTGATGAATACGCTCGCGGTAATGTGCATCGCATTGACCAGCACCAACCCTTCCTTGATGCCGCTCTCGCGCAGGCACTCCTGAATCTCGGAAGTAATATTGATAAAGGCCATCCGCGTGGGCGCCTTAAACCAGAGTTCCTTTCGATAGCTTTTCATACCAGCTCCCATGCAAGTTCAAATAGTCCTCCGGATTATACCAAGCGATTCATGGGCATCGGCGATGCGGCAACACTCACTCCCTTTCCGACTCGCCAGACTCTCTTCAAAACTCGGGACGTAACAAGTGTTGCAAAAATGCAACAGAGTGTAACAAGGTGTCGCATGAATCGCACAAAACTGTTGCGGATGCCAATTTCGGTTTGGCATACTGAGTTCACTTCTCGCAAGGGGAGTTCGCGAACTCTCTCGCAAAGGTTTCTAGAATACCTACCGAGATATTTCAAACTTAAAGGAGAAATATATGAACAAGAAACTGAGCATGGCAGTTGCCGGCGCCGTTATGGCGATGGGCGCTTCCGCTGCAAACGCCGGCATCACCATCCCGGCAGGCGACTGGACCATCGACATCGGTGGTAACGTCAACGCTTTCTACACACACACCAAGTTTGATGATGCTCTGGACACCGCTGGTGAAGACACCGCAAATGTGATCCAAACCGGTCTGCTGCCTTCCGCACTGGGCATCGGCGGTAAGACTCGTCAGAATGACCTGGACATTGCTTTCCAGTTCACATTCTTCACTGGCGTTGACTCTGGGTCCGGCTCCGCTGGCGGTTCCAACAGCCTGAATATTCGTCAAGCTTACTTGACCTTCGGCGACAAGAGCTGGGGTACTATCAAGGCTGGTCGCGACCTTGGCATCTTCGAATCCGATGCCATTCTGTCTGACATGACCCTGCTGGGCGTTGGTATCGGCGCCGGCGCTGGTGGCACTTCCACTCTGGGCCGTATCGGCACCGGTTATGTTTATGCTGACTGGGTTGGTCAAATCTCCTACGCTTCCCCGAACTGGAACGGTTTCAGCTTCGCTGTTGGCGTGCGTGAGCCTTGGTCCAACGGTTCCTCCAATACCGACATCCGTAGCGATATGGGTTATGAAGGTAAGGTAACGTACGAATGGGCTGGCGATGTTGCTGGCAAGGTCTGGTTGGGTGCTATCAGCCAAAAGCATGACACCGACACCGGTTCCGTCGACAGCTACACTTCCCGTGGCTACGACATCGGCGGTAAGATTAGCTTCGGCGGCTTCGGCTTGGTTGCCAACTACTACAATGGTGACGGCCTGTCCGGCGCTTACGGCGCTGCAAGCGGCCTGGCATTCCTGGCTAACAACGACTCCGAAGACGACGGCTACTACGTGCAAGGTACTTATGTCCTCCCGGGCATCGGCACCAAGCTCGGCCTGTCTTATGGTAAGAGCACGTCCGAACAAGACGGCACCGCTGTTGAGTTCGAAAACGAAGCTTGGATCATCGGCGCGTACCACCCCCTTACCAAGAGCCTGAACTTGGTTGCTGAGTACACTGACAACCAATACGAAGATTTCGGTGGCGTTGTCGGTAACGATGCAGAAGCCAAGACCGTGTCTCTCGGCGCAATCCTGTTTTTCTAAGATTCTTAGAAAACAAGAAAGCTAAAAAACGGCACCTTCGGGTGCCGTTTTTTTTGCATGATTAATACATTAGCTCAACCGCTCAACAGAAAAACTTGCTGGTGATTGCCCATTACGTGCCCGCTGCGCCATAACGCCCAAGGCCTCTTCGAAATATAATCTGTACTGATATATATTAAATAATGGCACAGTAACCATTTTCTCCCTCAGCTTTGTTTTAATGCTCTCCAAGCCAGACTTGTTGGTAGCCAACCTCACTGCTAGCTCTTCGTAATCTGCCAGTGACTCCGTAATTAATTCAGGCAGACCCACTGCGTGCAAAAGGCTGCCAGCAACACGAGACGCATTGCTCTTTCCGGCATAAGTTAAAACAGGCAAGCCCGCCCATAGCGCATCACTAGCTGTGGTATGGGCGTTATAAGGCCATGTATCCAAAAAGAGGTCTGCCAGCCTGTGCCGCGCCAAGTGATCTTTCAATGACGGAGTTCGCTCAGCAAATACAATTCGTCCCGGCTGCACCCCTTGATTGGTGGCCTGCTGCCTCAGGCTGTCTTTTACTGTGTCATTGCAACGCGCAAGCCACAGCACACTATCGTCGACCCGTCTCAACAATCTCATCCAAAGATCGAATACAGGTGGCACAATTTTGTAGTGTGTATTGAACGCGCAGAAAACGACCCCGTGCTCAGGAAGACCGCACTCTTCTCTTGTAGGAATATCCGAGGCAATCTCCCTATTTGTGTCGTTTGGCTGGAAACAGTCAGGTAAATACACCAATTGTTCAGAATAAAAGCCGCGCGCACTTTCGGGCACAATAAATTTATCCCCAATCAAGTAATCTATGTAATTGGTGCCTGTAGTGCCGGCATATCCTAAAAAACTAGCCTGTACTGGCGCTGCACGCTCTGCCAGAATCCCGAGCCTGGAGTCCGTAGTAAACCCCATTAAATCGATAGCAATATCAACCTGCATCTCTCGCAGAAGTTCAGCTACCTGGCGATCACTCAAACTCCGTACGTCTATAAATTGATCAAATGCTTGAACCATCCTTCTTCTTAATGGGCTCTGATCATCGTCGCCATACGAAACACCGATCACCTCGAAGCGTGATCGGTCGTGCTGCTCGATCAGTTGGACGATCAGTTGTGAAACAGCATGCTGACGGAAATCTGCAGACAAATAAGCGACGCGGATTTTGTCATGCATGTAATGAGGCTTCGTGACTATCGGCACCATTGCAGGAAACTTATGCTGAGCAAAAGTTCTGGCGCACAAAAGCTGATGAGCCGGCGAATCGGCAATTGCGAGAAGGTCAAAAGGCTTGCATACGCGTTTACCTGACTCGATTTCGCGTAAAACCTCAGAAACATCTTCATCCCATGATGCCCAGTTACAACAATAAAGCTTTGAAAAGACCATGCTGCCTAACGCATATTCATAATCAGGGTAAATGTTAAGCAGCTTCCGAAACACTTCAACCGCATCTTGATGGCGACCTAGTTCTTGCAGAGCATTTCCAAGATTACTTAGCGCACCCGGATGGTTAGGAGCAATTTGAAGTGACCGCTGATAGAGCGTGACTGCATTCTGAAGCTGACCAATATCCTGTAAGGCATTTCCATAATTAATCAGAGCGTCTAAATAGCTAGGATTGATCGCTAACGCTTTTTTGAAGTGCTCGATAGCCTCATGACTACGTTCAATATCTCTAAGGACAACTCCAAGATTATTATGAGCATCTGCATAGTTCGGCTGGGCTTTGACCGCTCGTTTTAGCAGTTCTATCGCCAGTGAATCGTTTCCTGCCTGGTAAGCCAGAATGCCAAGCAAGTTCAATGCAACAGCATTATTTGGGGCATGCTGCAGCACTTTCCTGCATAAGGCTGCAGCTTCTTTCAAATTTCCTATTTCTGCTTGTTTCCCGGCAGCAGCCAAGGCGCTGGAAATCTGCGCTTGTGATGGCCTCTCCACGCTCTTGCTTGCCCCTGAAGCCGAGTCAGTTTGACTCATGCAACATTGCTTATATTTTTTGCCGCTGCCACATGGGCACGGCTCATTGCGTCCAACTTTATTCATGGCGTTGATTTTCATTTCCGTATAAAGAATGAATCGCGGTTACGCTTTCGCTTACTGTTTAGTCAAAAACTTGAGAGAATATCTACTCTAAGCGTTTAAATTCTGATTCTCTTCACTAATCATTTTCTTAGCTAATTAAATATGACCCAAAAACCCGGGCGTAATGATACTTGCCCTTGCGGCAGTGGCAAAAAATATAAGCAATGTTGCTTGAATAACATATCAGGCCGGATTAACCATTCCTTGGTCCGCGAAACAGAAAATCGCCGAGCACTTCAGGCAGCCTGGTTGCATAGACAACAGGGCAACCTGACTCAGGCTGAAGGCATTTGTCAAAAGATCTTACAGTTATCACCAAACCAGCAAGATGCGCTTCACTTATTGGGTTCAATTGCTCTTCAGCAAGGCAATCTAGAAGTTGCAACAACCCTTCTTCAACGTGCAATCAAGGCAAACCCTTCCAATCCGGAATTTCATAACAACCTCGGTTTGGCCTTCCATGAAAATGGAGACCTCGAATCAGCCGCTAATCATTATCGCCGCGCACTGGAATTAGCTCCAGATTATGCTAATGCCTCATTCAATCTACATGCATTGTTAATCAATCCAACGGATATGAAACCTGCAATTAGACAATTGCAAAAGACCCTGAATATATGTCCTTCAGACAATGAGACGCGTTATGTTTTAGGCGTGCTATGCGATTACGAAGACGATATAAAGAGAGCGGATGAGCACTTTGCGGTGCTCGAAAAAGGAAGTCGACTTGATAAAGCTCGTCTTGATGCATGGCATTACCTTAAGTCCTCTTGCAAAAATCTGCCACCGATTACCGGAAGTGGTTTGCAAACTTTCAAACTTGCCTTGGATGTCGCTCCCGACTCAGGTCTAGTTCTGGAATTTGGTGTACGGTTCGGCACCTCCATCCGAAAAATTTCGGCCTTGGTCAATGAGCCGGTTCATGGCTTTGACAGCTTTGAAGGCTTGCCTGAAGTATGGCATCACGAACCAAAGGGAAGTTATACAACCAAGGGAGAATTACCTTGTGTTCCAAAAAATGTTGAGTTGCATGTAGGTTGGTTTGAAAACACTCTGCCCAAATTTCTTGATGAGCATAAGGATTTTGTTCGTTTCATAAATATTGACTGCGATATTTATAGCTCGACTAAAACAGTCCTGAATCTCTTGGCTCCCAGAATAGTGCCGGGAAGTGTCATTGTGTTTGATGAGTATATTGGCAACGAACACTGGCGAGAGGATGAATTCAAGGCATTTCAAGAGGCTGTAGAAAAATATGGTTGGTCTTATGAATATATTTGTTTCAGTATTTTCACAAAACAAGTAGCGGTTAAAATTAAAACAATTGGTTGCTAATGAACATGCCAGGCCCCGAAAATATTGTCGTAGTTATAAATGAATATAAATATATCAATGATTTCATTCGATTGAACGAGGCTTGGATAGCTCATTATTTTCAAATCGAAGAGGCGGACAGAAGTCTATTTGGAAAACCATCCAAAATTATTGATGATGGCGGATTTATTTTCACTCTACTGAAAAATTCAGAAGCTATAGGAGTCTGCGCTTTATTCAAAGAGCATGAGCACGAGTATCAACTGGCGAGAATGGCTGTTGACAAACAACATCAAGGAAGTGGTTTTGGAAATTTATTGATCGAAGCAGCAATTAGTAAACTGCAAGAAATAAAGGCAACTCGCGTTTACCTTCTTTCAAACACCACATTAGCACCAGCAATAGGACTATATAAAAAATATGGTTTTGTTACAGTTTTTAAAGGACAGCATCCTGTATACGCCAGATGCAATATCATCATGGAAAAGCATTTAGACGAAACTACCACAGACCACCTTTGACAAAACTTCAGCAGAAGCCGGTGCCATGGTTACGCCGTAACGGAAATGTCCGGTATTCAGATAAAGATTGTCGAAATCCGGATGACGGCCGATCGTCGGGATATTGTCCGGAGATCCCGGACGCAGGCCACTCCAGTGCCGGATCACGGGCGCATCGGCAAGCTGCGGCAATAGATCGCGGGCTTTTCGGGATAGATCCCGGGCGGCACTTTCGGTCGTGGATTTATCGAAACCGACATCTTCCACCGTACTGCCGGCGAGAATGTGGCCGTCGCGCCGGGGGATCAGGTAAAAGTCATTGCGATAGAGTATGGTCGACAACGCGCCCATTTCAAGTTGATAAAGCAGCATTTGTCCACGCATGGGCTTTACCGGCACCGGCTGCGCATGTTCGCCCAGGAGGTTATGGCTCCAAGCGCCCGCAGTCACTACGTAAACATCCGATTCGAAACGGATACCCTTGCTGCTCTGCCAGGACTGCACCTTTGCCGTCGCAGATTGCAATTGCAGCAATTCGGTATGCTCATGTATGGTCACGCCCAGGGCTTTCAATCGTGCACCCAGGGCTATCATTAATCGCGGATTGCGTACCTGAGCTACCTCTGGCAGCCATAATGACTCCCCTTGAATTTCGGCAGTGAGGCCATGCGTCTTGCACCATGTCAGGGCGGCCTCGCCGTCAAATTCCGGCAACACCCGCATCCCGCATGCCTGGTATTGCGGATCGATGCCCGTGGCTTCGAACAACTCCTCGCATAGCTCGCGATAGCGGGCAGCGCCAGCCAACGCGAGTTGATTCACTGGCTCCTTGTAATTCCACGGCAGCAAAGGAAACAGAATGCCGCCGC
Source organism: Methylobacillus sp. MM3 (assembly GCF_001645185.1). Taxonomy (GTDB): domain Bacteria; phylum Pseudomonadota; class Gammaproteobacteria; order Burkholderiales; family Methylophilaceae; genus MM2. Next base: position 235,631 of record NZ_LXTQ01000040.1, on the reverse strand, counting down.
CTGCCCATGAGGCCTCGCCGCCAAGCACGCCCTGATCTACCAGCGTCACCTGCCAGTCTTTTTTTGCGAATGCCAGTGCAGTCAGGCAGCCGACAGCGCCGGCGCCTACGATAGTAATGGATGGTTTCATTTTCCGGTCAGAAGAAATGTGGCAGCACTGCTCAGATTATCGGGCGTGCCTTGCAAAACGACCATGTCGCCCTCCACTAGAATGACTTCGGGGGCAGGGCTCAGTCCTTTGGTATTCGGGCGCCGGATGGATTTGACCTGCACTTTATGCTGGGTCATGTCCAAATCCTTCAGGCGCATACGGCATGCATAAGCGCCAGCAGGCAACGCGACGGATTGCAGGCGCAACTGGTCTTCGTCGCGCGCATCCAGGTCGTAATCGGAAAGACCATGAAAAAATCCGCGGAACATCTGGTAGCGCTCTTCCCGGAAATGACGGATGCGCTTGACCACGCGCGAGAGCGGCACACCCATCATTACCAGTGCATGCGAAGCCAGCATCAGGCTACCTTCGAGCACTTCCGGGACCACCTCGGCCGCACCCGCATCGATGAATTTTTCCATATTGCTGTCATCCACGGTACGTACGATCACCGGCAATTGGGGGTAATTTTCCTGCACCACATGCAATACCTTCATTGAGGCGTGCTGGTCGGCATAGCTGATGACCACGGCCTTGGCGCGTTCGGCGCCGGCCGCTTTCAATACCACACGTCGACCGGCATCGCCATAGACGACGGTTTCTCCGGCATTGGCCGCCTCGCGTACTCGGGATGGGTCGATGTCCAGCGCGATGAACGGTATCCCCTCTTCATTCAGAAAGCGCGAAAGATATTGCCCGCTGCGTCCGAAACCGCAAATGATGACGTGATCGCTGAGTTGCTGGCCTATGCTCTCGATTTCGTTGATCTTGCGATCACGATTACTTTCGTAACTGCGCGACAAGCGGGAAGCGAACCAGCCGTTGTACTGGATGATGAAAGGCGCGACGACCATCGACAGCAGCGAAGCCGCCAGGACTATCTGGAATAAAGGACCGCCGAGTACGCCATGCCCCACACCGTGGGCCATGATAACGAAACTGAATTCACCGGCCTGGGCAAGCATAATGCCGGTCCGGATAGCCACTCCCGTCTCATGGCGAAAAAGCCGTGCCAGCTGGGTAATGATTAGCGCTTTCAAAAACACGATCAGAGCCAGCAGCAACAGAACCCATTCGACATTGGCGACGAGCGCACGGATGTCCAGCATCATGCCGACGGTAATGAAGAACAACCCCAGCAGAATATCGCGGAAAGGTGCGATATCGGCTTCCACCTGATATCGATAGCGGGTTTCCGAGATCAACATCCCCGCAATAAAGGCACCCAGCGCATAAGACAGCCCGGCCAGATTGGTGATGAAGGCCAACAACAAGGTGACCATCAGAACGTTCATCACGAACAGTTCGCGCGACTGCTGGCGGGCCACCAATTCAAACCAGGGGTTAATCAACCGCTTGCCGAATACCAGCAGGATGGACAGCGTAATCGCAGCCTTAAGCAACGACAAAACCAGCGTCATCGCCATTACTTCTGCAGGCGCGGCAAATGCGGGAATCATGATCAGGAGCGGTACGACGGCAAGATCCTGGAATAGCAGCACACCGACCGCCAGGCGACCATGTCGCGAACTGAGTTCGACTTTTTCCACCAGCATTTTTGAAACAATGGCAGTGGAGGACATCGCCATCGCACCGGCAAGCACCAGCGCCGCGCTCCAGTCGATACCGAGCGCCATCGCGCTTGGCATGACGATCAGCGTGGTCATCGCCACCTGCGCACCGCCCAACCCGAATACGGTCGTTCGCATTGCATACAATTGCGAAAGGCTGAATTCCAGACCGATACTGAACATCAGGAAAACAACACCGAATTCGGCCAGTTCGCGATTCGCTTCGCTGTCAGGCAAAAGACCAAAGGTATGCGGGCCGAGCAATATGCCAATCAGAAAATAAGCGAGCATCGTCGGCAGGCGCAACACGCGAAATAATGCGACCGCCAGGACGGCACCGGTAAGGAGAATCAGGATTGTTTCAAGGGTGCCGGGCATGGGTGGAAATCTTTACGCAAATTTTGTGCCGGATCGGGCGCTATTTGCGTTTATATCCTTTATTCAGAGGGCGAACCCTTTTATACTTGATGATTATGGTGGTATCAAAATTAAATCAGCAGCAAAGCAATCCTGCAAACCCGATCGACCTTGCCCGAGAAGTATTGCTGACCGAAGCGCGCGCGGTTGAAGCGCTGGCGCAACGTCTCGACAACAGCTTCCCCCAGGCTGTGGAACTCATTTTACAGTGCCGAGGTCGCGTTGTGGTGAGCGGCATGGGCAAATCAGGCCATATCGGCCGCAAGATTGCATCCACGCTTGCCAGCACCGGCACGCCGGCTTTTTTCATGCACCCGGCCGAGGCCAGCCATGGCGATCTGGGCATGATTACCGGACACGATGTCGTCCTTGTCCTGTCGAATTCCGGCGAAAGCGATGAACTGCTTACCATTGTGCCCATGCTCAAGCGCATGGGTGCCAAACTGATCAGCATGACCGGCAACCCGAAATCCACACTGGCTAAAGAAGCCGACGTGCATCTGGATGCGTCCGTATCGCGCGAAGCCTGCCCGCTGGGACTGGCGCCGACCGCCAGCACCACGGCCGCACTGGCGTTGGGTGACGCTCTGGCGCTGGTACTGCTGGACGCCCGCGGATTCTCGCAGGAAGACTTTGCGCGCGCGCACCCTGGAGGCGCGCTCGGCAGACAGCTGCTACTGCATGTGAGCGATGTGATGCGAACCGGAGACGGCATACCCAAAGTTCCGCAAAATGCTTTCCTGTCGGCCGCCTTGCTCGAAATGTCCCGCAAGGGCTTGGGCATGACGGCCATCGTCGATACGCAAGGCAAACCCGTCGGCATCTTTACCGACGGCGACCTGCGGCGTGCCTTCGAAAACGGCGTGGATGTCGCTGCTACCGACATTATGCAAGTCATGCACGCAAATCCACGCACTATCGCTCCCAACCGCCTGGCTGCGGAAGCAGTGGAGCTGATGGAAACTCATAAAATCAATGGCCTGCTGGTCACCGACGAGACTGGATCGTTGGTCGGCGCGCTCAACATGCACGACCTGCTGAAAGCGAAAGTAGTATGAATCAAGAAGTTCTGGAGCGCGCAAAACGCGTCAAGCTGATCGTGTTTGACGTAGACGGCGTCATGACCGACGGCAGCCTCTATCTATGCGACGACGGACAGGAGTACAAGGCGTTCAATTCGCAGGATGGCCTGGGCATGAAGCTGCTGAAAGCCAGCGGCGTGGACATGGCGATCATTACCGGCCGTACCTCGAAAGTCGTCGTCAAGCGCGCGGAGAATACCGGCGTCGCCCATTTCTTCCAGGGCGTCGAGGATAAGCTGGAGGCATTCATGCAGCTTTCACGGGAATTGGGGCTGGATCACTCCGAATGCGCTTTCATGGGTGACGATGTGGTGGACTTGCCACCGATGCTGCGCAGCGGCCTGGCCATTACGGTCCCTGCCGCGCCGGCACTCGTGAAGAAACATGCACACGTTGTTACCGAACGCGAGGGCGGACGCGGCGCAGTGCGCGAGATCTGCGAATTCATCATGCAGGCGCAAGGAACACTTGATGCCCAGATGGCGCAGTATCTGAAATAAGATGCATGGCCGTCCCGCTACATGGTTTTTACTATTGCTGCTGGCACTGCTCGCTGCGCTTACCATGTGGGCGGATGTCGCCGTGCAGCCAGCAGGGCCCAAGAATGATGGCAGTGACCGCCATGACCCGGATTACAAATTGAACAATTTCAACACGCTGAAAACCGATCTAAACGGTAATCCGCGCTATGTGCTGGCCGCCACGGAAATGGTGCATTATCCTGACGATGACTCCACGCATCTGATGCGGCCGCATTTTACGCAGTATGCTGAAAACAAGCCCTACACCCAGATCGAAGGTCAGCGCGGGCTGGTCACGAGCGATGGCGAACAGGTGTATGTGATGGACAAGGTAAAGGTCGTGCGCGCCGCAACCGCGCAAAAAGGGGAGATGACGGTATTGACCGATTTTCTGCATATCATTCCCGATGACGAGATCGCACGCACAGACCGGCCCGTGACCATCCTGCAGGCACCCAAAACCGTGGTGCATGCAATCGGCATGGAATACGACAAGAAAAACGGCTTGCTGAAGCTTTCGAAACGCGTTCGGGCGCATTATGAAAAGCCCGCCGCAAAATCGGTTCCGCGTAGTGCCGCGCCTAAAAAGGCGCAAGCGCCCAGGAAAGCGGCCGCACCTAAAACAGCTTCCACCAAAAAAGCCAATAACGGCAACTCGAAAACCCGCACCCGGAGACCACAATGACAACCCTGCATCGCGGCCATAAACTCTTGCTCGCTGCCACGACGCTGTTATTTTCCTGCGCCGCATTTGCCGAAAGTGCCGACCGGGACAAGCCTATCGACCTCGAAGCCGACAATGTCGTCGTCAATGACGCCAAGAAAACCAGCACCTACACCGGCAATGTGATTCTGACCCAGGGAACGCTGATCATCCACGCAGACAAACTGGTCGTTCGGGAAGATGCCGAAGGCTTTCAGCACAGTACTTCCTATGGCAATCCGACCACCTTCCGGCAAAAAATGGAAGGCAAGGACGAATACATGCAAGGCAGCGCGCAGCGCATCGAATACGACGGACGCATGGACAAGGTTCAGCTTTACACCAAAGCCTGGGTCAAGCGCGGCGAGGATATCGTGAATGGCGAATACATCATGTACGACGCCGGTGCCGAGTATGCCGAAGTGATCGGCGGCTCGACCGCGTCTTCGGCACCCAAGGGCCGTGTACGTGCAGTGATCCAGCCCAAGAAAAAGACACCGCCGGCAAGCGGCTCGACTGCCACCGGCAACTAACGGCGACAAACGTGAGTGAATTAAAAGTCGAAAATCTGCGCAAGCGCTACAAGGCGCGCACGGTAGTGCAGGATATCTCGCTGTCCATCAAGAGCGGCGAAGTCGTCGGCCTGCTGGGGCCGAACGGCGCGGGCAAGACTACCAGCTTTTACATGATGGTCGGACTGGTCCCGCTGGATGGCGGACGGATACTGCTGGACGGCAAGGATCTGGGCCGCCTGCCGATACACCGCCGCGCGCGCATGGGGTTGGCCTACCTTCCGCAGGAGCCTTCAATCTTCCGCAAGATGAATGTCGAGGACAATATCCTGGCGATACTCGAATTGCAAAAACTGACGCCGGAACAGCAAAAGGAAAAACTCGAAGAATTGCTGCATGAACTGCATATCACCCATTTGCGGAACAGCGCGGCAGTCAGCCTTTCCGGCGGCGAACGCCGGCGCGTGGAAATCGCCCGCTGCCTGGCGACCAACCCGCGCTTCATCCTGCTGGATGAGCCGTTCGCCGGCATCGATCCGATTGCCGTGCTGGATATCCAGAAAATCATCCGCTTCCTGACGGAGCGCGACATCGGCGTGCTGATCACCGATCACAACGTACGCGAGACGCTGGGCATCTGCGATCATGCTTATATCGTGAACGAGGGCAAGGTATTTGCCTCTGGTCATCCGGATGAAATCATTCATAATGACAGTGTCAGGGAAGTTTATCTCGGCAGGGATTTCCGCCTCTAAAGCGGTCCGAGAACACCATGAAACAAAGCCTTCAACTTCGACTTTCTCAGCATCTCGCGCTTACGCCGCAGTTGCAGCAATCCATTCGTCTGCTCCAGCTTTCCACCGTGGAACTCAATCAGGAGCTGGAAACGATATTGCAGGCCAATCCTTTACTGGAGCGCGTCGAACACAGTGACGGCGGCCACGAGGAGCATGTCCCGAGTACCGCGCAGGAAACGACTGTGCCGGTCGAGGAGGGGCCTCGCCAGGACGACTTCGGCGGCGATTCCTTCGGTGAGAGTTATGGCGACTTCGCCGGCAGCAATCGCTGGGAAGAAGGCGGCTCCGGCAGCGACGACGACGATAACGACTACGTTTTCCAGGAGGCCGACTCTCCTACCCTGCGCCAGCACCTGCTTGAGCAACTGCACTTGATGCCGCTCTCGGAGCGCGACCAGACCCTGGCTTCGGTCTTGGTGGATGCCATCACCGAAGACGGCTACCTGGATCAGTCACTCGAAGAACTGGCTGAAATGCTGCCGGAAGAGCAGGAAGTCGATCCGATGGAGTTGCAAACCGCGCTCAAGCTGATCCAGCATCTGGATCCGCCCGGCATAGGCGCACGCAATCTTGCCGAATGCCTGAGTCTGCAATTGCGCGCGATGCCGGAAACCATGCCGCATCGTGAAATCGCGATCAGTCTCGTCGAAAACCATCTCCCCGAACTCGCGACCCGCGACTACGCACGGCTGCGCAAGGCGCTGCATTGCGGCGAGGATACCCTGCGCGAAGTACAGCACCTGATCACGCAGCTCAACCCGCGTCCGGGGGCCAGTTTCTCCCACATCGGCTCGGATCAGTACATCCAGCATGAGATCGTGGTGAAAAAGGTCAAGGGTGTGTGGCTCGCTACATTGAATCAGGAAGTCATGCCCAAGCTGCGCATCAACCAGCTTTACGCCGACATCCTCAAGCGCAACCGCGACAACTCAAGCCAATACCTGATGAGCCAGATGCAGGAAGCGAAGTGGATGATCAAGAATATCCAGCAGCGCTTTTCTACCATATTGCGCGTATCGCAGGCCGTGGTCGACCGCCAGCGCAACTTCTTCGAGCATGGCGAGATTGCGATGCGCCCCCTGGTGTTGCGCGAAATCGCCGATGAGGTGGGGCTGCACGAATCGACCATTTCCCGCGTTACCACGCGCAAATACATGCTGACGCCGCGTGGCGTATATGAGCTTAAGTATTTCTTCGGCAGCCATGTTGCCACCGATACCGGCGGCGCCTGTTCGGCCACCGCGATCCGCGCGCTGATCAAGCAGCTCGTGAGCGAGGAAAACACGAAAAAACCGCTTTCGGACAGCCAGATCACCGAAATTCTCGGCAAGCAAGGCATAGTCGTCGCACGCCGTACCATCGCGAAATACCGCGAATCGCTGCAGATCCCGCCGGCGAGCCAACGCAAGGCGTTGTAAACGTTTTTACCACAAGGAGCAAATCATGAACCTGAACCTGACCGGCCACCATATGGAAGTTACCCCAGCTTTGCGCGATTACGTTACGTCCAAGCTGGAGCGCGTCACCGGGCATTTCGACCAGGTCATCGACGTCAAGGTGACGTTGTCGGTCGAAAAGCTCAAGCAAAATGTAGAGGTCACCCTGCATGTGCCCGGCAACGATCTGCATGCGGAAAGCTCCGATGAAAACATGTACAGCGCCATCGACCTGGTAGCGGACAAGCTGGATCGCCAGGTATTGAAGCACAAGGAAAAACAGGGCGACCACCACCGCTCCAACGGCGCCGTGAAGCATCAGGTTACCGAGTAAGCCCAAGCATCATGTCCGAGATCAGCGTCGCCCAGCTTTACAAGGACACCCGCCGCAAGCTGAAACTTGCCTGGGTAGCAGGACATGACGGCGGCGATCATCCGCTGACCAGCGACACCGTCACCAAGCCTTCGCTGGCGCTGATCGGACACCTCAATTTCGTGCACCCGAACCGGGTGCAAGTGCTCGGCTGCGCGGAAATGGATTATCTGCGCAACCTGAGCAAATCCGCTGCCCAGCACGCCATCGACAACCTGTTTTCCACCGACCTTGCGGCGGTGGTTGTCGCCAACGGCGAATCGGTGCCCGAAGCATTGTTGCAGGCTGCCGACACGGGCAACACCCCGCTCTTCACCTCGCCGGAAAAAAGCCCGCGCCTGATGGAGGTACTTAGCCATTACCTGGCGCAGGCCGTCGCTGAATCAGTCAGCTTTCATGGCGTTTTCATGGAGGTACAAGGCTTCGGCGTGCTGCTCAAGGGCGAGGCGGCCATCGGTAAAAGCGAACTGGCGCTGGAATTGATCACCCGTGGACACCGGCTGGTCGCCGATGACATGGCGGACTTTTACCTGGTTGCGCCGGATCGTCTGGAAGGCCGTTGCCCGCCGCTGCTGCAGGACTTTCTGGAAGTGCGCGGCCTCGGCATCCTCAATGTGCGCGCCCTGTTCGGCGACAACGCGGTGAAGCCGACCAAGCCGCTGGATTTCATCGTCCAGCTGGCAAAAGCCGAAACACTGATCCCGCAAATGCTGGACAGGCTCAAGATCAAGGCTCAGAGCGAGAAGATACTTGGCGTCAAGATTCCCAAGGTCGTCATCCCGGTGGCAGCCGGGCGCAATATCGCGGTACTGGTTGAAGTGGCGGTACGCAACCAGATCCTGCAAATGCGCGGCATCGACAGCACGCGCCAATTCATGCAGCGACAAACCCGCGAGCTCAAACGCAATGCGGAAAAGGCCGAAAAAGGGCGCGCGTGATGCAACTCATCATCGTGACCGGCCTTTCGGGCTCCGGCAAGAGTATCGCTCTCAAGGCGCTGGAAGATAGCGGTTATTACTGCGTGGACAATCTTCCGGCCACACTGCTGCCGGATACCGCGGAACATCTCGGCAACGCCGGCGAGACGCGCATCGCTGTCAGCATAGACACGCGCAGCAGCACGCTCGAAGCCCTGCCGGGCATTATCCGCAACCTGCGCGAAAACAACGGGGATGTGCGGGTGCTATTTCTCGAATCCAGCACCGAAACCCTGGTCAAACGTTTCAGCGAGACGCGCCGTCGCCATCCGCTAAGCGGCGGCGGCATCACCCTCGCAGAGAGCATACGGTTGGAAAGGGAAATGCTTGCACAGCTGGGCGATCTCGGGCATCGCATGGATACCAGTGACCTCAGCCCCAACGCATTGCGGTCCTGGGTCAAGGATTTCATTGCGCTGGACCCGGAGGGCCTGACGGTGCTGTTCACCTCGTTTGGCTTCAAGCATGGCATTCCGCTGGATGCGGATTACGTCTTTGACGTGCGCTGCCTGCCCAACCCGAATTACGAACCGATGCTTAAGCCTTTGACCGGACGCGACCAGCCGGTGGTCGAGTTCCTGGAGAACCAGCCGCTGGCACAGGCCATGTACGAGGATATCCGCCAGTTCGTCGAGAAATGGCTGCCCTGTTTCATGCAGGACAACCGCAGTTACCTGACCATCGCTATCGGTTGTACAGGCGGGCAGCATCGCTCGGTTTATTTCACCGAACGCCTGACCAGCCATTTTCGTAATTTGCAGCACAAGGTTCTGGTTCGCCATCGCGAACTGGAATGACATACTTGCTGGAATAAGGAAGAATCGTGATAGGTATATTGATCATCGCTCACGGTACATTGGGCGAGAGCCTGATCCACTGCGCCAGCCATGTGATGGGCGAGAGGCCGCCGCAATTGCGGCAGATCGGCGTCAGCGTGCATGACGATCCCGCTCATTTGTTACCTCAGGCGCAGGAGCTGGTTCGCGAGCTGGATCGAGGCGACGGCGTCCTGGTGTTATCCGATATTTATGGCGCCACGCCCTGCAATCTGGTCGGCAAGCTGTTGAAGCCGGGGCGCGTCGAAGGCATCGCCGGCGTCAACCTGCCAATGCTGGTGCGCGCGCTGGCCTACCGCAACGAGCCGCTGGAAGTCCTGGTCGAAAAAGCCGTGGCGGGCGGTTGCGGCGGCGTCATTCATTTCACACACGAAGCATGCATACACCATGATTAAACAAGAAATCGAAATCATCAACAAACTGGGACTGCATGCGCGCGCATCGACCAAGCTGACGCAAACCGCCAGCCAATACAAGTCCGAAGTATGGCTCGAGCGCAACAATCGCCGCGTCAATGCCAAAAGCATTATGGGTGTGATGATGCTGGCGGCGAGCAAAGGCAGCAAAATAATCGTTGAGGCTAGCGGCGCGGATGAAGCGGAAGCCCTGGAATCGCTGCTTGTATTGATTAATAACCGCTTCGGCGAGGCTGAATAATCGCCGTTCAAGGGGGAAGGTTTTTCATGAATGTTGCATTTCATGTGAGTGAGCCCAGATGAGCTTCACCATGCACGGGGTTGGTGTTTCCAATGGCATTGCCATCGGCCATGCCCATCTGGTTTCCCACGCGCTGCTCGAGGTTGCGCACTACGTGGTTCCGGCGCATCTCGTCGAAGACGAGGTTCACCGCTTCACGCAAGCCATAGAGACCGTGCGCGCCGACCTCGAAGCTGTCCGCCGGCAGCTGCCCGCAAACGCGCCCGCCGAACTTGAATCCTTCGTCGGCACGCACCTGATGATATTGGCCGACAAGTCGCTGTCGGAAGCACCTATTCAAATTATCCGCGATGAACAATGCAACGCGGAATGGGCGCTCAAGCAGGAGATGGATGACCTGGTCGCGCAGTTCGAGGAAATCGAGGACGAATACCTGCGCGAACGCAAGTTCGATGTGGTTCAGGTCGTGGAGCGCGTCATCAAGGTGCTGCTCGGCCATCCCAGCCAGGTCGTGCTGGAAAAGCAGGAAAGCGGCATGATCCTGGTCGCGCACGACCTCTCCCCGGCCGACGCAATCCAGTTCAAGCAGCACCAGTTCGCTGCATTCATTACCGATGTCGGCGGCGCGACTTCGCATACCGCCATCCTCGCACGTAGCCTGAACATCCCATCCATCGTCGCGCTGCATCGTGCGCGCGACCTGATCCGCGATGGCGAGATGATCATCGTCGACGGCAATCTGGGCGTGGTCATCGTCAGCCCGGACAAGAACACGCTGACCGAATACCGCCTGCGCCAGGAACAATGGGACATTGAGCAGCAAAAGCTCAAGCGCCTCAAGCTGACGAAAGCCGTGACGCTGGACGGCACAACGATCGAACTGCACGCCAATATCGAAATTCCCGAAGACGTTGCCCAGTCCAAGGCCGCCGGCGCGACCGGCATTGGCCTATACCGCACCGAGTTCCTGTTCATGAACCGTCGTGAATGGCCGACGGAAGACGAACAGTTCGAGGCCTATCGCAGGGTCACGGAAGCCATGAAGGGCATGCCGGTGACCATACGCACACTCGACCTGGGTGCGGACAAACCCGCCAACCCGGATGAGGCACGCACCTGCACCAACCCGGCACTGGGTCTGCGCGCTATCCGGCTTTGCCTGTCCGAACCGCATATCTTCCACTCGCAAATCCGGGCGATTTTGCGTGCCTCGCATTACGGCAATGTCAAACTGCTGATTCCGATGATTTCTACCCTGTCGGAATTGCGCCAGGCCCTGCATCTGATCGACCGCGCCAAGCGCAGCCTGCGCGACCAGAACATTCCGTTCGACGAAATGATGCCGATCGGCGGCATGATCGAGGTTCCGGCAGCCGCGCTCAAGGCGGATGCTTTTGCGCGCGAGCTGGATTTTCTTTCCATCGGCACCAACGACCTGATCCAGTACACGCTGGCCATCGACCGCACCGACGACTCGGTAGCGCACCTCTACAATCCGTTGCATCCTGCCGTGCTGCAACTGATCGAGATGTCTATCCGCGCCGCCGACAAGGCAGGCAAACCGATATCGGTGTGCGGCGAAATGGCAGGCGATCCCAAATTGACCCGATTGCTGCTGGGATTCGGCCTGCGCCAGTTCTCGATGCATCCGGCGCACGTGCTGGCGGTGAAGCGCCAAGTGCTGCAATCCAGCCTGCCAAGGCTGACGAGCAGCGTGCGCAAGATTCTCGCCAGCGCCGAAATCGACCGTATTGAACCTTTGCTGGACAAGCTCAATCAATAAGGGGAATGCCATGAACGACGAGAACACCGCAATATCCGCCAACGACAGGAACATTGCCGTATTGACCCATATCGGCGGGATATTTTTCAGTTTTGTGCCGGGATTGATCGTCTGGCTACTGAAAAAAGATGAAAACGCCTACCTCGGCGAACAGGCGCGCGAAGCACTGAATTTCCAGATCAGCTTACTCATCGCCTACATGGTCTGCTACGTGCTGGTGTTTATACTGATCGGTTTCGTGCTGATGGCGGCAGTCTGGTTGGGCAACATCATTCTCTGCATCATCGCCGCCAGCAAAGCCAGCAAGGGTGAAGAATACCGCTACCCGTTTACCCTGCGGTTAATCAACTAAGGATCCTGTTCCCGATGCAAAACCCGTTACTCCAGTTTTCCGGCCTGCCGCAATTCGACCAGGTACGCCCCGAGCACGTTACCCCCGCCATCACGCAATTGCTGGACGAAGCCCGCACGTTGATCGACGCCCTGGGCCAAAGTACGGAAAAACCGGGATGGGACAATTTCGCCCGCCCGCTGGAGGATATGGAAGAACGCATCTCGCGCGCCTGGTCGCAGGTGTCGCATATGAATTCCGTGGTCAACACTCCCGAGTTGCGCGAAGCCTACAATGAAAACCTGCCGGTATTAACCGCTTTTTACGCAGATATTTCGCAAAACGAAGCGCTATACGCAAAGTTTCGCGCACTTCGCGCAAATCCTTCTTTCGACACCCTGAGCGCCGCGCAACGCAAGATTATCGACAACGAATTGCGCGACTTCCGGCTTGGCGGTGCGGAACTGCCTGAAGACAAGAAGGCGCGTTTCAAGGAAATCCAGGAAGCGCTGTCCTCGTTATCGGCCCGCTTCGAGGAAAACCTGCTCGACACAACCAACGATTTTGCGCATTTCGTCGAACACGAAAGCGATCTCGCCGGCATCCCGGAGGATGCGCTGCAAGCTGCACGCGAGGCCGCCGAAGCCGACGGCAAGTCAGGCTGGAAATTCACGCTGCATTTCCCCTCTTACATGCCGGTTCTGCAGTACGCAGACAAGCGCGCATTACGCGAAAAGCTGTATTTCGCCTATGCCACGCGCGCTTCCGAATTCGGCAAGGCGGAATGGGACAACACGGCCTTGATCAAGGAAATCCTCGAGTTGCGTGCCGAGTCCGCGCACTTGCTGGGCTACGCCAATTACGCCGAAGTGTCCCTGACGACAAAAATGGCGCAAACCGCGCCGCAGGTGCTGGATTTCCTGCGTACCCTGGCCGTACGCGCACGGCCTTTTGCGGAAAAAGACATGCAGGAATTGCAAGCTTATGCCGCCGAAAAAGTCGGCCTGCCGCAGCTGGAAGCCTGGGATGTGGCCTATGTCTCGGAAAAATTGCGTGAAGAAAAATACGCGTTCTCGGATCAGGAAGTGAAACAATACTTCCCGGAACCGCAGGTGCTGCATGGGTTGTTCAAGGTCGTCGAGACCATCTACGGCGTACATGTGCGCCAATCGGAAGCACCGGTTTGGCACAAGGACGTCAGCTTCTATGACATTAACGACCACGACGGCCATCTGATCGGGCAGTTCTATCTCGACCTCTACGCGCGCAACGGCAAGCGCGGCGGCGCCTGGATGGATGAAGCGATCACGCGCCGCCGCAAGGCCCAAGGCATCGAAACGCCAGTGGCCTTCCTCACCTGCAATTTCTCCGCGCCTGTCGGCAATAAACCGGCATTGTTCACGCACGACGAAGTTATCACGATGTTCCACGAGTTCGGCCATGGCCTGCATCATCTGCTGACCAAGGTCGAGGAATACGGCGTCTCCGGCATCAAGGGCGTGGAGTGGGACGCGGTGGAGTTGCCCAGCCAGTTCATGGAAAACTTCTGCTGGGAGTGGGACGTACTGCGCCACATGACCAGGCATGTCGATACCGGCGCGCACTTGCCGAAAGCGCTGTTCGACAAGATGGTCGCGGCAAAGAATTTCCAGGCTGGCATGCAGACGGTGCGCCAGATCGAGTTTTCATTGTTCGACATGCTGCTGCACAGCGACTTCGACCCCAAGGGCGACAAAACGCCGCTGCAATTGCTGGAAGAAGTCCGTGACGAAGTCGCCGTGGTGCGCCCGCCGCAATGGAACCGCTTCCCCAACAACTTCTCGCATATCTTCGCCGGCGGTTACGCAGCGGGTTATTACAGCTACAAATGGGCGGAAGTGCTTTCCGCTGACGCCTACAGTCTGTTCGAGGAAAACGGGGTATTGAGCGAAGAAACCGGTCACCGATTCTGGAGCGAAATCCTTGCCCAAGGCGGTGTGCGTCCGGCGCTGGAGTCCTTTATCGCTTTCCGCGGCAGAGAACCGACCATCGATGCATTGCTGCGCCACAATGGCATGACTGAAACGGCGTAATGAAGATAGCTACCTGGAACGTCAACTCACTTAACGTGCGTCTGCAGCATGTGCTGGACTGGCTTGCCGCCAATCAGCCGGATGTGCTGTGCCTGCAGGAAACCAAGCTTGAAGATGCCAAGTTTCCGTTCGATGCATTTACCGCGGTGGGTTATCACGCCGCCCACGCGGGGCAGAAGACCTATAACGGGGTCGCCATCCTCAGCAAACACCCCTTAAGCGATGTCACCATCAATATCCCCGCTTTCGCCGACGAGCAAAAGCGGTTGATTGCCGCGACCGTTAACGATATCCGCATCGTGTGCGCCTATATGCCCAACGGACAAAGCCTGGAATCGGACAAATACCAGTACAAACTGGGTTGGCTGGTGGCTTTGACTAGCTGGTTGCGTGAGGAAATGCAGCGTCATCCGAAACTGGCCTTGCTCGGCGACTACAACATCGCGCCGGAAGATCGCGACGTGCACGACCCAGCTGCATGGGTAGGGCAAGTACTGGTCAGCCCGGCCGAGAGAGCCGCCTTCAAGGAGTTGATCAGCCTGGGACTGACCGATGCATTCTGCCTCTTTGAAGAGCAGGAATGCATCTACTCGTGGTGGGATTACCGCATGGCAGCATTCCGCCGCAATCTCGGATTACGCATCGATCATATTCTGCTATCGCCGGCGCTGGTCGGCAACTGCACTGCTTGCTGGATCGACAAAGGGCCGCGCAAACTGGAGCGGCCTTCCGATCACGCGCCCGTCATTACCGAGCTTGCCGTCCCGGCAGCCGCCTGATCCGCAGACGAAAAAGAGGCGAGTTTCCTCGCCTCCAACCGGCTTGATACAAACGCCGGGCTCGTTACAGCTTTATTTCTTGGCCGGAGCGGCGGGGGATGGCAATGAACCCTTCGTAACGGCTTTCAAATCATGACAAGCCGGATAATCTGCAAAATCGATTATTGCTTCGTGCGGATATTCAACTGTTTCAGCTTGCGGTAGAGGTGGGTCCGCTCCAGCTCAACCGCTTCCGCCACGCGACTCATGTTGCCACCGGCCTTGGCGATGTGATGCTCGAAATAAATGCGCTCGAATGCATCGCGCGCGTCGCGCAGGGACATGTTCAAGTCCAGCGGTAACTGGGTAGCGGCGGAGACGGCGGGTTCGGGCACGGCAAACTGCTCCAGCACGCGGACAGCGTCTTCGAGCGTGATTTTCTCCCCGATGCTGGTCAGCATCAGGTTTTTCACAGCGACTTTCAATTGAGCGAGGTTTCCCGGCCATTCGGCGTTGCGCATGGCATTCAGTGCAGCCACATCGAACTCGCGATACTGGACTTCGCCATTTTCAGCCAGAAAAGTCGTCATCGCCTTGACGAGATCCGGAATGTCCTCGCGATGTTCGGCCAGCGTCGGGATATTCAGGCTGGCGGAAGAAAGTGCGTGCAGCAGAGACTCATCGAACTGCCCGGCCTGCACCAGCTGCGGTAGCACCCGGGTGGTGGCGCACACGACACGCACACCGTACTTGTCCGCGCGGCCGAGCAGCAACAGCAATCCCTTTTGCTCGGTCTTGCCGAGATCGGCCACTTCCGGGATGTAAATCAAGCCTTCGCGTGTCTGCTCCAGCAGTTCAAGCGGCGCACTGGCCAGCTTTTCCGCTTGCGTCAGTTCCAGCCATGGCGTTTCGGACCGATGCAGGAATCTTGCGCACAATTCGGCGCCGCAACCGCGCGCGCCGATCAGCAGCAGCGGTACCTTAAGTCCATCCAGTTGTTCCAGGCGCGTCCGCAGATCGACGATTGCCGGACTCTTGCCCAGGCTCAGCAGGTTCATGCCGCTGCGCGGCTGATGCTCCGCATGTTTCAGGGCCGCGTTCACCGTCTTGAGCAACTTTTGCAAAGCGATGGGTTTTTCAAGGAAATCGAAAGCGCCGATGCGCGTTGCCTCGACGGCAGTATCGATCGTACCGTGACCGGACATCATCACCACCGGCATCGTCAGCAATCCGCCGTTTCCCCACTCCTTGAGCAGGCTGATGCCGTCACAATCCGGCATCCAGATATCGAGCAATACCAGATCGGGCCGCTCCTGCTGGCGGGAGTCGCGTGCCTGCGCGGCGTTTTCCGCAAGTTTGACGTGATAGCCTTCGTCGCTGAGGATTTCGCTCAACAGCTCGCGGATGCCGACTTCGTCGTCCACAACCAGAACCTGGCGCGCAGTCATGCTGCCTCCTTCATCGGCAGGAGCAACGAAACGCTGGCTCCGCCCTGCGGTTGATTTTCGATCTTGATGACTCCCTTATGCTCTTCCACGATTTTTTTCACAATGGCCAAGCCCAGGCCGGTGCCTTGGCGCTTGGTGGTAACGTAGGGTTCGAAAGCGCGTGCGATCCAATCCGGCGGAAAGCCGGGGCCGTTATCGGAAATTTCAAGCCTTACCATACCATTTTCAGGCTTTATTTTCACATGGATCAGAGGCTTCGGCCTCCCTTCCAGCACATCCTGCGCATTTTTCAGCAAGTTGTGCAGTACCTGCCGCAGCATGGTCGCATCGCCATAGATGGGCGATATTTTCTCGTCGAGCTCGAGATGAATCTGGATGCCATGCGATTCATACAATGCCAGAACGTCGCGCACAAGCGCGTTGAAGTCCAGCAATGACAGATTGAGTGCCGGTGAACGCGCATATTCGCTGAACTCATCCACCATGCTTTTCATTGCGGATACCTGGCCGACAATGGTTTGCGTCGCGCGCCGCAGCATTTCGGCATCGGCGCCTTCCAGCTTGTCGCTGAGCTTGTGCTCCAGCCGTTCCGCCGACAGCATGATCGGCGTCAGAGGGTTCTTGATTTCATGCGCCAGGCGGCGCGCTACTTCCCCCCACGCCGCATCGCGCTGCGCCTGCAATAAGGTCGTGACATCGTCGAACACGACGACGTAACCGCTTTCGGAGCCTTTGGGAAGCCGCGTCCCGCGCACCAGCAGCACCTGTTTGCCTTTTGCGCCTTCAAACTCGATCTGTTGCTGCCACTCGCCGGTTTTTTCGTCGGTGAAATGCGTCAAAATCGTCCGGACCAACGTAGCCATGGTGGACGACTGTGCCAGCAGCTCAAGCGACTGACCCGCGATCGGCCCGAGATCGACGCCGAGGATGTGATTTGCCGAGGGGTTGAAAGTCCGCATACGAAACCGGTCGTCGAATGCAATGACGCCGGAGGAAAGATGCGACAGGATGGTTTCCAGATGGCCGCGCGCCGCCTCGACGCGTGCCCGGTTGCGCTCCGCCGCCTGCGTGGCTTCGGAGAGTTGCCGCGTCATACTGTTGAAGGATTGAACCAGAACCCCCAGTTCGTCTTTGCCATGCGCCGGCAGCATTTTCCCGTAATCGCCGCTGGCAATCGCGCGGGTTCCTTCTGCCAGCACGCCTAACGGAGCCGACAGGCGACGGCTCAGCACGAATGCAAACGCCAGCGCAGATAACATCGCCAGCATGAGGACCAGCGTGAGAGTGAGCGCAAACACCTCCTTGAGGGCCGTGCGCGTATAGGATAGCTCCTGGTAGTCCTGATAGACCGCCTGCACCGACTCGGCCGTCTGTGACAGCGACTTCGGAACCGGCTGGAGCAATTGCAGTATCCGGGTTTCACCGTGGATATCTGCCGTATTGACCGGAGCCAGCACGCGCAGATACAACCCCTTGTCCGGAATCGGCTCGATCCTGCCATAGATACGCTGGCGAGCTTGTCGCAGCTGGGGGATGGTGGGCAGATCGGGCAGGAAACTTGAGGCGTCGGCGCTGGAGAAAGCAAGAATGCGGCCTTGCAACGTCAACAGTACCGCATCCTGCACGCCGCTGCGCTCGCGCAGATCGTTCAGCATCGAAAGATGCGAAGTATTGGGCTGGAAGGCCAGCGATATCGCCATGTTCTCGCCCTTCTCCTCCAGATCTGCCAGCAGGATGTCGAGCGCGCTCTGCCCCAGGCGCAAACCGCCATCCAGGGCCGCCTCGACCTTGACGTTGAACCACGACTCGATGGAACGGGTCAGGAAATTGACCGAAACGGCATAAACGATCATCCCGGGAATCAAGGCCATCAAGGCAAACATGCCCAGCAATCGCAGCGTAAGCCGGCTGCCGATCACCTGGCTGCGCATCTGCCGATACAGCTTCCACAACTGCAAGCCGATCAGGATGATGAAAAACACCGCGAGAGCGATGTTAAGCACCAGCAGCAGCGTGTAGTTCTGCCCGGACAAGGCCGTGTTCGCGCTGGCGTGGGAGAGCAGATAAAGCAGCACTGCGCCCAGCACCGCGGAAATGAAGACGATGTACTTCATGGCAACCCGACTAAACCGCTATCGATCATGGATGTTGAAAATTTGGGATCCAGCGATAGCGCTCCGACACCAATGTCCATTTCTCCGAACTGAGCGCCTCGACTTGCAAGGCTTTCGGCAGGCGGGAATGATCCAGCCGGAAGCGCAGCACGGCCTGGTAGCTCTCGCCCTTGACGATTTCCGACTTGTCCAGCACCGTCCAGTCGCGCAACCGCGAAAGCTCGTCCCGGACTTCCTGCAAGGTGGTAAAGGATTTCTGGTGCTGGTCTATATTGATCAAGTACTGACGGGAGAGTGCGTGATAGCTGAGCAGGATAACTTGGCTTTTGGTAGTGATTTCGTCGTCGAACCAGTATTGCCGTGGCGAAACCAGTTGGAATTCGATCAGGAAAGTCAGCGGGACGCCTTTGTTAAGCGCGGCCTCCACCTCCGGGGAAAAGTCGATATCGAAATCGGCATCGAGTTGATAGGCAGTATCAACCGGCACCAGCTCCGCGTTTTTGACCTGTATGCCTTCGGCCGCCGCATTGAAAACGAGGCAGCAAATCAACCCGAGCCCGAACCGGCTAAATTTTTTGAAGAAGCGCGTAAAAGAATCCGTCATGGTCAGCACTAGGCAGCAATTGGCCGTCCCTCAACCCGGCAAGCGGGAGTTGTCGAGCGTCCGCCTGCTCGGCCAGGAACGCATCGATTTGTCGTTGATTTTCTTCGATAAATATTGAGCAGGTCACGTACAGCAATTTACCACCGTTTGCCAGGGTATGCCACAAACCGCGCAATATCTGCGCCTGCTGGGCCGTAAAGCTGTTCAGATCTGCTTCGCGGCGCAGCCATTTGATATCCACATGCCGCCGGACAATGCCGGACGCACTGCAAGGTACATCGGCCAGGATACGGTCGAATGGCTGGCCGTCCCACCAAGTGCCGGGGTTGCCGGAATCGCCTTTTACCAGTTTTGCAGATAATCCGAGCCGGTCGAGATTGCTGCGGGTGCGGGCCAGTCGAATTTCGTCGCTGTCCACCGCGGTCATCGCGACAGCGGCCGTTTCCAGTACGTGGCCGGTCTTGCCGCCCGGCGCGCAACAGGCATCCAGCACGCGCATGCCGTCATGCACATCCAGCAATGAGGCCGCAAACTGGGCACCGTAATCCTGGACCGACACGTCGCCCTCCAGGAAGCCGGGCAATTTTTCCACCGGCACCGGCTGGTCGAGCATGATGGCGCTCGCCCCCAAAGGGTGCGCACCTATCGCCAGGTCTTCCAGCTTATGCAGATATTCCGCGCCGGAAACGCGGCGACGATTGACGCGCAAGGTAAGCGGAGGATGACGATTGCCCGCTTCAAGAATGGCCGTCCATTCGGCGGGATAGTCCTGCTTCAGTTTCTCTATCCACCATTGCGGGTAGGAATAGCGGGCAACCTCATTGTCGGTAATGGCCACAAGCAGCGCTTCGCGGCGGCGCAGGAAATTGCGCAGTACGGCATTCACCAGCCCTTTTGCCCAGGCTTTTTTCATTTTCACCGCAGCCTTGACCGCGTGATCGACCACCGCATACTCGGAAGCCTTGCCGTGCTCCAACTGATACAAGGCCGCCAGCAGAAGGCAGCGCACTGACTCGTCTTCCAGGCGGCGTTCCAGCAATTGTTCGAGCACCGCCTGAAGCTGGCCGTAATGCCGCAAAACGCCATAGCTCAAGTCTTGCGTGATGGCACGCTGCTGAGGCGTCAGTTGCGGATGGAGGCGCCAGAGATTTTCCAGCGCCTGCGTGAGGTTGCGCCCGCCCAGAACCTGGCCGATGGCCTGAGCTGCGAGTTGCTGACTTGTATCCAAAAGCGGCTGCCGGCGTCAGACGGCCATGGCCATCAGTCGCGCAACCCGTTCCTCGGTTTGCGGATGGGTGCTGAAGAGGCCTTTGATGCCTTCGGCGGATAATGGATTGATGATCATCATCTGTGCCGTCTCCGGGTGTTGTTCGGCAGTTTCCAGCGGGACGCGATGCGCGTAGTTATGGATTTTTTGCAAGGCGGAAGCCAACGCGCCGGGATCGCCGCTGATTTCCGCACCGCCGCGATCGGCCTCGAATTCACGCGAGCGCGAAATCGCCATCTGGATCAACATCGCAGCAATCGGCGCCAGGATCATGACGAGAATCGCCACGGCAGGATGCACGCCGCCTTCGCGATCGTTATGCCCGCCTGAAAAAAGCATGCCGAATTGGGCAATCGAGGAAATCGCGCCGGCGATGGTCGCAGATATCGTCGAAATCAAGGTGTCGCGATGCTTCACATGCGCCAGTTCATGCGCCATCACGCCGCGCAGTTCGCGCTCGGAAAGAATCTGCATGATGCCGGTAGTCGCCGCAACCGCGGCATTCTCGGGATTGCGGCCGGTGGCGAACGCATTCGGCTGCGCTTCGTCGATGATGTAAACGCGCGGCATCGGCAAGCCGGCATTGGCTGCCAGCTCCTTGATCATGCCGTAGTATTTGGGCGCGCTTTGCGCATCGACTTCGCGCGCGTTGTACATGCGCAGCACCGCCTTGTCGGAAAACCAGTAGGCGTACACATTCATCGCCCCGGCGATCGCCAGTGCGATCAGCATGCCGCCCGCACCGCCCAGCGCGGCGCCGACCATGCCGAACAGCACCACAATACCCGCCATCAGGATCGAGGTTTTCAACCAGTTGCCCAACATAATGTTTCTTACCTCTTCAATATCGACGCCGATTAGATGGCGGCCATCGCCAAAAATTCAAGCGGCGAACCGGTCGCCGGGCTTGAGTTGACTGCCCGCAAGAAAATCCCGTGCCGACAGACGTTTTCCGCCAGGCTTCTGCACCTCGGTGATGCGCAACGCCCCTTTGGCGCAGGCAACCAGCAGGCCGTTTGAGGTGTCGAGAACTTTTCCGGGAGTTCCTGACACATCAGGCACGGCATAAGCCATCCAGATGCGCCAGGCTTCTCCCTGGAACGTCGCCTGCGCTACCGGAAAGGGGTTGAACGCACGCACCTGCCGCGCCAGATCGTCCGCATTGCCGTGCCAATCCAGCGGCGCCTCATCCTTGCGCAGTTTTTCGGCGTACGTCACCAGCGCTTCATCCTGCGGTTGGGCCTGTATCGTATCCAGCTCCGCCAGGGTTTCGACCATCAACCGCCCGCCCATGTCCGCGAGCGCATCGTGCAAGCTTTGTGCAGTGTCATGCTCGGTGATCGGCACCACACCTTTTTTCAGCATCGCACCGGCATCCAGCGCCAGCACGACCTCCATGATGGTCACGCCGGTTTCCGCATCGCCGGCAAGAATCGCGCGCTGGATAGGTGCCGCACCGCGCCAGCGAGGCAACAGCGACGCATGGATATTGAGGCAGCCTTGACGCGGCATGTCGAGCACCGCTTGCGGCAGGATCAGCCCGTATGCGGCAACGATCATCACATCCGCTTCGGCGGCGGCGACGGGCGCCTGGCTTTCAGGGGTTTTGAGCGTTTCGGGCTGATAGACCGCAAGGCCGTGCTGTTGAGCAAGTGCCTTGACGGGGCTGGCTTTCAATTTCATTCCCCGGCCGGCCGGCCGGTCCGGCTGTGTCAGCACCAGTACGATTTCGTGTCCGGCCGCGATCAACGCCGCCAATGCGGGCACCGCAAACTCAGGCGTTCCGGCAAAGATGATTTTCATTTTTTCTCCGAAGCGATTGCGGTCTTGCATTCGCCCGAAGAGAAGGCGGAGGAACACAGACAGTAATTCAATACGATCAGCATGGCAACGCCGTATTCGGCGAATGCAAAACTGCGGCTACATGGTTTCGCGCAAGCGCTTTTTAAGTTTGTTCTTGATGCGGCCCTGCTTGAGCTGCGACAGGTATTCAACGAATACCTTGCCTTTGAGGTGATCTATTTCATGCTGAATACACACGGCCAGCAAGCCGTCCGCCTCCAGCGTGAATTTCTGGCCATTACGATCCAGCGCTTCGACTGTCACCTTTTCGGCACGGCGCACAGTCTCGTAGATGCCGGGCACGGACAAGCAGCCCTCTTCGTAATCCTGGGTTCCGCAACTGGTCACAATGCGAGGATTGATAAAGGCCCGCAATTCTTTTCTATCCTCGGAAATATCGATCACGATCACCTGCTCATGCACGTCGACCTGAGTCGCGGCCAAGCCGATACCCGGCGCGGCATACATGGTGTCGGCCATATCGTCGATCAGCCGACGTATCCTGTTGTCGACTTCCACAACCGGCCGGGCTACCGTATGCAGGCGTTCATCGGGATAATGCAAGATGTTCAAAATTGCCATAAAAGCTTGATTGTCTAATGAATTACATGCAGAATTTAAACCAACTTCAAGAATTGCATTTCGCTCTTCATTGGCCGGGGTCAACATGAAAAAATACATTATAACGCCGCTCTTGCTTTGGTGCCTTGCTTCAACGGCATGGGCGGACGTCATACAACTCAGGGAGAATCATCCGGATCGCTATGTCGTGGTCAAGGGCGATACCTTGTGGGATATCTCAGCGCGTTTCCTGAAGGACCCCTGGCTGTGGCCGCAAGTGTGGAAAATGAATCGCGAGCAGATCCGCAACCCCCACCTGATTTACCCCGGCGACGTCGTGGTGCTCGACCTCAGCGGAGCCACTCCGCAACTGCGGCTGATGCGCGGAACAGTCAAGCTGGAACCAGGCGTCCGCATCGAACAGCTTGAAAAACTCGCTGTGCCAACTATCGCCCCCAGCGTCATCGCCCCTTTCCTGAGCCAGCCGCTGGTCATCAGCAAGGATGAACTCGAAGATGCCCCCAAGATTGTCGGCGCCGAGGATGGCAGATTGTTGCTCGCCAACAACATGCATGTTTATGTCACCAAAATCAATGATGGCGATGGCCTCGACTGGCAGATCTTCCGCCCCGGTGTAGACCTGGTCGACCCCGACACCAAGGAAGTCCTGGGAACGGAAACGGTTTATCTTGGCGAAGCACGCGCAAAAAAATACGGCGAACCGGCTACCGTTCAGATCGGCCGCATCAAACAGGATGTCACCACGGATGACAGACTGATCAGGCCTGCCGAACGCGTCGTCAACTCTTTTGTGCCACATGCGCCCGACACGCAAATCCAGGGTCGTGTCATATCTACCTATCAAGGCCCCAAGGACGTTGGCAAACACTCCATCATTGCCATCAATCGCGGCAGTGCCGACGGCCTTGAGGAAGGTCACGTACTTGCCATTTACTATGAAGGCAAAAAACTCCCTCCGGAAAAAGGCAAGGCTGGTGAGCGCGAAGGTTATTTCAACCTGGAGCGCAACGAAGATGGCACGCTGGAGCGTGATGAAGAAGGCCGCGTGCAGACGCGTTTCGGCACGAGAAGAACCGACGGCGCGTTCGAACCCGAACCGAGCGAGATCAAGCTGCCGGACGAGCGCGTCGGCCTGGTGATGATCTTCCGCACATTCGATCGCGTTTCTTACGGTCTGGTCATGCAATCCGAACGTTCGATACGCACCTCCGATATCGTCGTAACACCCTGATCTTTGGAAAACACTGGCAGCTCAACGCCCGAAGAGGCGACGCTGTGGATAGGCCTGAGCCTGATTGACGGCTTGGGGGCTCAGTCCTATCGTGGCTTGCTCAGCCATTTCGGCACGCCGGAAAACATCTATGCCGCGCCGCGCAGCGAGTTGCGCCAAGTAGTCTCGGAAGTTGTCGCACAACGCATATCCGAGGGGCCGAACGCCGAATTCATCGCGCCGGCCCTGGCATGGCTGAATCATCCTGGGAATCGTCTGGTGACGCTCGCCGATGCGCATTATCCGCGAGCGTTGCTCGAAATCTCCGATCCTCCTCCCCTGCTTTATTGCAAAGGCAGGATCGAGCTTCTCAACGCATCTTCCATCGCCGTCGTCGGCAGCCGCAATTCGACGCCTCAGGGCGAAAAGACCGCCGAAGCATTTTCGCAGGCGCTCAGCGAAAACGGTTACTGCATCGTCAGCGGCATGGCACTCGGCATCGATGGCGCAGCCCATCGCGGCGCACTGCAAGGGCGCGGCAGCACGATTGCTGCTGTCGGCACCGGGCTCGATATCGTTTATCCGGCAAAGCACCGCCAGTTGGCGCACGAAATTGCAGAAAAAGGGCTTATCGTCTCCGAATTTCCGCTCGGCACTCCATCAATGGCGCAAAACTTTCCGCGCCGCAATCGCATCATCAGCGGCCTTGCGCGCGGCTGCCTGGTGGTGGAAGCCAACCTGCAGAGCGGATCGCTGATCACTGCCAGGCTGGCTGCCGAACAAGGCCGCGAAGTCTTCGCCATTCCGGGCTCCATACACTCGCCCGTAGCCAAGGGCTGCCATCAGTTGATCAAGCAGGGAGCCAAGCTGGTCGACAGCATCCATGACATTCTGGAGGAACTGGGCGGCGGCCCACCTCTCCCGGAAACAGCCAAGGACACAGCAGCGCACACTGATAATCCTCTGCTGGAAAAGATGGGTTACGATCCAATTACCATCGACGGATTAATCGAGCGCAGCGGCTTGACGAGCGAATCCCTTTCCAGCATGCTACTAATGCTGGAACTGGAAGGCAAAGTTGCAACCCTTCCGGGAGGACGTTACCAGCGCCTCGCTTAATGCTTACCTGAATGAGGAGCCTGAATGTTTGAAGTCCTCGTCTACCTGTTCGAAAATTATTTCGAAGCCAATATCCATCCCGATCAACATACACTCGCAAAAGAATTATCCGCTGCCGGATTTGAAGATGCCGACATCAATGGCGCTTTTGATTGGTTCGATGCACTTGAAGCCATGTCGCAGCAGGAAACGCAGGCGACTATCGCCAGTCCGGGAATCCTGCGTATTTACAGCGAGATTGAAACCAAGAAAATCAGCAGCGAAAGCTTGGGTTTCCTGCTGTTCCTGGAACAAGCCGGCGTGCTGAACCCTGCGCAGCGCGAATTGGTCATCGACCGCGCCATGGCGCTGCCGGAGGCGATTTCGCTTGAAGAAACAAAGTGGATTGTGCTGATGGCGCTCTGGAATCAGGGCAAGGCCGGAGATTATCTTTTTGTCGAGGACGCGCTCTTTAGCGACACTCGCCCCACGTTGCATTAAGACAACGCATCCAAGTCAAATTACAGCGCCTTGGCATGCAAGAGGCCAAGCGCCCAAGACTACAGAAGCTCCTGCATGAGTCTGCGGCCGCAGCCTCTTCCGCGGTAGCACATGCCGCCGGCGTCGAGCTTACAGCCCAAGACGCTGGCAAATCGTTGAAATTGTACCGGCCTGGTTGAGCGTATAGAAATGCAAGCCTGGCGCTCCGCCTTGCAGTAGCCGGTCGCATAATTCCGTTACTACATCCAGTCCGAAAGAACGCAACGAAGGCAGGTCTTCGCCGTAATCCTGCAGACGCAGGCGCAGCCAACGCGGAATTTCAGCTCCGCACACGGCAGAGAAGCGTGAAAGTTGCGCAAAGTTGTAAATCGGCATCACGCCGGGTACGACAGGAATCGAAATCCCCATTGCTGTGCACTCGTCCATGAAGCGAAAATAAGCGTCGGCGTTATAGAAATATTGCGTAATTGCAGCATTGGCGCCGGCATTCGCCTTGCGCTTGAATGCTTCCAGATCGGCCCGCGCCGAAGGGGATTCCGGATGAAACTCCGGATAAGCCGCCACTTCGATCTCGAACCAGTCGCCGGTTTCTTTCCGGATGAATTCCACCAGCTCGTTTGCATAGTGAAAATCGCTGGCGGCCACTTCGCCGGAAGGATGATCCCCGCGCAATGCCACCAGATGCCGGATACCCTGCTCGCGATATTGCGTCAGAATGGCCAGTATCTCGTCGCGGGTAGAGGAAATACAAGACAGGTGGGGTGCCGCCTCGGTCCCGCGCGCCTTGATTTCAAGCACCGTTTCCAACGTACGGTCGCGGGTGGAACCACCAGCACCGAAGGTCACGGAGAAAAACTTGGGGCGCAATTGCGCAAGCTGCTCGCGCGCGGCATGCAGCTTGGTCATACCCTCCGCCGTCTTGGGCGGAAAAAACTCGAAACTGATCACAGGCGTATTATTCATTTTGAATTATTAATCTTTGCCACCCAGCACGAGCGTCGACAGCACCCACGAAATCAGGCTGTAGAGCAGTGCGCCCAGTATCCCCGACCAAATACTGGCCACCTGGAAACCTTGAAGAATGCTGCCGACAAAAAAGAACAGCAGTCCGTTGATGACGAGGATAAACAGCCCCAGCGTCAGCAAGGTAACCGGCAAGGTCAGCAGTACCAGTATGGGGCGGATCAGCATATTGACCAGCCCGATGACTGCTGCCGCAATCAAGGCGCCGGCAAAGCCCGATACATGGATGGACGGCATCAGATAGGCAACAGCCAGCAGCGCCAGCGCATTGAGTAGCCAGACAACGATCAGTTTCATTGCTTCTCCTCCAGTAGCTTACTTACCCGGCCTGCCGGGCTGTTGATGCGATTAAAGTCCGATTAATAGCGGTAGTGCTCAGGCTTGTAGGGGCCGGCCTTGGACACACCGATGTAGGCAGCCTGCTCGTCGGACAGGGTCGTCAGCTGCGCATTGAGCTTCCTTAGCTGCAGGCGCGCCACCTTCTCGTCCAGGTGCTTGGGCAACGTGTACACGCCCACCGGGTAATGCGCGGTGTTGGTGTACAACTCGATCTGCGCGATGGTCTGGTTGGCGAAGGACGAACTCATCACATAGCTCGGATGGCCTGTGCCGCAGCCCAGATTCACCAGGCGCCCCTTGGCCAGCAGGATGATGCGCTTGCCGTCCGGGAAGATCACGTGATCGACCTGCGGCTTGATCTCGTCCCAGCCATAGTCAGCCAGCGAAGCGACGTCGATTTCGTTGTCGAAATGGCCGATGTTGCAAACGATGGCCTGGTCCTTCATCTTCTTCATGTGCTCGTGCGTGATCACATGGTAGTTGCCAGTTGCGGTGACGAAAATGTCGCCGTGCTCGCAGGCATAATCCATGGTCACCACGCGGTAGCCTTCCATCGCCGCCTGCAGCGCGCAGATCGGGTCGATCTCGGTCACCCACACCTGCGCCGACAATGCGCGCAATGCCTGCGCCGAGCCCTTGCCCACGTCGCCATAGCCGGCGACGACAGCAATCTTGCCAGCGACCATCACGTCAGTCGCGCGCTTGATGCCATCCACCAGCGATTCGCGGCAGCCGTAGAGGTTGTCGAACTTGGACTTGGTGACGGAGTCGTTGACATTGATGCCGGGGAACTTGAGCTCGCCGCGCTCATGCATCTGGTACAGGCGATGCACGCCAGTGGTGGTTTCTTCGGTCACGCCCTTGATCTGGGCCAAACGGGTGGAATACCAGGTTTTATCGGTCGACAGCTTGGCCTTGATCGCGTTGAACAGGCAGATTTCTTCTTCGCTGCCCGGATTGTTCAGGATGGAAATATCCTGTTCGGCGCGCGCGCCCAGATGAAGCAGCAGCGTCGCATCGCCACCGTCGTCCAGAATCATGTTGGAATAACCGCCGTCCGCCCATTCGAAAATGCGATGGGTGTAGTCCCAATATTCGTCCAGCGTTTCGCCCTTGACCGCGAACACCGGCGTGCCGCCCGCGGCGATCGCGGCGGCGGCGTGGTCTTGCGTTGAATAGATATTGCAAGAGGCCCAGCGCACTTCGGCACCCAGGTCCTTCAGCGTTTCGATCAGCACCGCGGTCTGGATCGTCATATGCAGCGAACCGGTGATGCGCGCACCTTTGAGCGGCTGGGCTTGCGCGTATTCCTCGCGGATCGCCATCAAACCGGGCATTTCGGTCTCGGCAATGGCGATTTCCTTGCGGCCCCAGGCGGCAAGGCTCATATCGGCAACAACGTAGTCTTTGAAGTCAGCCACAGTATTCATGTCATTCATCCTGAAAATGTGGCCGGAGGGAAGGGGGAGACTGCTCACCCGTTTCCCGTGCCCGGCACGGTTAGAGGCAAGCGCAGTTCATCGAAACCGAGCCTGGCGGAGAACTCCGTCGCAGCGCTTCTCGGTAAGTCGGCAATTATAAAGCCGATTCGGCTTTTTGCAATGTGCGTCCAAAATGAAAAACGGCGATGCACCGAAATGCATCGCCGTCCTGGCAGCCATAATGGATGGCGGTTTACAGACCGGCGTCAGCCCGCAAGGCTTGTGCCTTGTCGATGGCTTCCCATGTAAACTCCGGCTCGTCGCGGCCGAAATGTCCGTAAGCAGCCGTCTTGGCATAAATCGGCCGCAACAAATCCAGCATCTTGACGATACCCTTGGGGCGCAGGTCGAAATGACGCAGCACCAGCTCCGTCAATTTTTCGTTGCTGACCTTGCCTGTACCGTAGGTTTCCACCATGACGCTGGTCGGACGCGCAACGCCGATGGCATACGATATCTGCACCGAGCAGCGGGAAGCCAGCCCGGCAGCGACGATGTTCTTGGCGACATAGCGACCGGCATAAGCTGCGGAACGGTCCACCTTGGAAGGATCCTTGCCGGAAAAGGCGCCGCCGCCGTGCGGACTGGAGCCGCCATAGGTGTCGACAATGATCTTGCGCCCGGTAAGGCCGCAATCGCCTTGCGGGCCGCCGATCACGAAGCGGCCGGTCGGGTTGACCAGATACTTGATTTCACCCTTGATCAGCTCCTTGGGCAGCACCGGCTTGATGATGTCTTCGATCACCGCTTCGCGGATCGCGTCGAGGTGCATTTCCGGCGCGTGCTGCGTGGATAGCACCACGGTATCGATAGAATCCGGCTTGCCGTCCACGTAACGCACGGTCACTTGCGATTTGGCGTCCGGGCGCAGCCAGGGCAGGCGGCCATCCTTGCGCAAATGCGACTGGCGCTCTACCAGGCGGTGCGCCAGCCAGATCGGCAGCGGCATCAGTTGCGGGGTTTCGTCACAGGCATAGCCGAACATCAGGCCCTGGTCGCCGGCACCCTGGTCGAGCGGATCGTCATGCGCGCCGTCCACGCCCTGGGCGATATCCGGCGATTGCTTGTCATAGGCCACCAGCACTGCACAGCCCTTGTAGTCGATGCCGTACTCGGTATTGTCGTAACCGATGCGCTTGATGGTGTCGCGCGCCACCTTGATGTAATCGACATTGGCGGTAGTCGTAATTTCACCTGCCAGCACGACCAGGCCGGTATTGGTCAGTGTCTCTGCAGCCACGCGCGCAGTCGGATCCTGCGCCAGGATCGCATCGAGGATGGAGTCGGAAATCTGATCCGCAACCTTGTCGGGATGCCCTTCGGACACGGATTCGGAGGTAAAGAGGTAATCGCTCATACAATATTATTGTGCGGTAAAAGGTTGCTAGAATAACAAATTACACTCTGACTGAAAAAAGAATTCATGCTCACCCGGTTGCTGCGTATCGTCGCACGCCTGCCCTTGCCTCTGATACACGCCATCGGCACTATCGTCGGTTGGTTGTACTTCGGCACAGGAAGAATGGCCCGGCGCACGCGTATCAATGTTGCCGCCAGCGGCGTCGCACGCGACGAAGCCGAACTAAAAACCATCATCCGCCGCAGCATGGCCGAATCCGGCAAAGGGGCGCTGGAAATCATCGCCATCTGGCTACTCCCGCAGAAAAAAATCCTCAAGTGGATGCGCGCCTGCGACGGCTGGGAGCATGTAGAAGAAGCGTGGCGTGACAATCGCGGCATTATTTTCCTCACGCCGCATCTTGGTTGCTTTGAAATCACCGCTCAGTATTACGCCGCCCATCGACCGATCAGCGTACTTTATCGTCCGCCCCGTCAGGCATGGCTCGAACCATTGATTCAGTCCGGCCGGGCACGCGGCGGCATCAGGCTTGCGCCAACTACGCTCATGGGCGTGCGCGAACTGGTAAAAACCTTGAAAAAAGGTGGCGCCATCGGCATCCTTCCGGACCAGAATCCCGGTAGAAACGAAGGCGAATGGGCGGATTTTTTCGGACGCCCGGCCTATACCATGACGCTGGCACACCGCCTGGCGCAATCGACCGGAGCCAGGGTACTGATGGCCTTCGGCGAAAGGTTGTCGTGGGGGCGCGGCTATGCAATGCATATTGAACCTTTGGACGCAGACCCGACGCCAGCAGCCATCAACAAGGCCATCGAACAATTGGTCCGGCGAAAACCGGAGCAATACCTGTGGAGTTATCCGCGGCATCGCCGACCCAAAGGCGTCGAGTTGCCACCCGTTGCTGTTCCCGCCGGAACGCATGACTTAGAATAAGCACAATGAAACTCAAATTTACAAAAATGCAGGGTGTGGGCAACGATTTCGTCGTCATCGACGCCATCCGCCAGAATGTCTCGCTCACACCGGAGCAAATCCGTTTCCTGGCGGACCGCCATTTCGGAGTCGGCTGCGATCAGTTGCTGTTGGTGGAAAAGCCGTCCGTTGCCGATGCGGATTTCCGTTATCGCATTTTCAATGCCGATGGCGGCGAGGTCGAGCAGTGCGGCAATGGCGCGCGTTGCTTCGTGCGATTCGTGCACGACCAGCAGCTCACGACCAAGCACGAAATCCGCGTCGAAACTGCACGCGGCATCATCCTGCCGCGCTTGGAAGATAACGGACAGGTCACGGTGGACATGGGTGCGCCGCGCTTCATTCCTTCCGACATTCCTTTTGCTGCAGCGGAGCAAGCGCTCACCTATGCATTGAATGTCGATGGCACGTCAGTCGACATTGGCGCAGTCTCGATGGGCAACCCCCATGCCGTACAGCTTGTCGACAATGTGGATACCGCACCCGTCACCGAACAAGGCCCGCTGATCGAGCATCACGCGCGCTTCCCGCAGCGCGTCAACGCAGGATTCATGCAGCTCGTCGACGATCACCATATCCGGCTGCGCGTTTTCGAACGGGGCTCGGGCGAAACGCTGGCCTGCGGCACAGGCGCCTGCGCGGCGGTCGTGACCGGCATCCGGCTGAACAAGCTCGTATCGCCCGTCACCGTTGTGATGCGCGGCGGCGAACTGACCATACGCTGGGACGGCGGCAGCAATCCGGTGTTGATGACCGGCCCTGCCGTGACAGTATTCGAAGGCGAAATTACACTCTAGAAAAATTAGCAGAAGGCACACCATGCAAACGACCGACGACCAACTGACAGAATATCTGCGCGCGAACCCCGGATTCTTTGAACGTAACGCGCATCTTTTAACGGAAATCTACCTGCCCAGCCCGCATGGCAGCGGCACGATTTCGCTGGCCGAGCGTCAGCAACTGGCACAACGCGACAAGATCCGCATCCTGGAAGCCAAGCTATCCGAGCTGATTCAGTTTGGCGAAGAAAACGACGTCATCAGCGACAAGGTGCACCGCCTGACACTTGGCATTCTCGCCGCGCGCAGCTTCGATGCGCTGGTGCAAATGGTGATGCACAACCTGCGTGAAGACTTCCAGGTGCCGCACGTCGCGATACGTCTGTGGGCCCAGCCGCAAAGCGAAGCAGATACCGGCGACGAATTCAATCCGGTCGACGAGACCCTGCGCAACTGGGCGCAAGGCTTGAATGCCCCTTACTGCGGCCATAACCCTTCGCTCAATCTGGATGGCTGGTTCGGTGAAACGAACGCCCCGCTCAAATCCTTTGCCCTGATCCCGCTGCGCGGCGAAAATGTATTCGGACTGCTGGCCATGGCCAGCGAAGACCCGAAGCGCTTCTATCCGGAAATGGGCACGCTGTACCTGAAGCGCATCGGCGAGTTGCTGAGCGTCGCGCTGCTGCGCTATATCCTCTAGCGCGATTCAACGGCAACTTGGACTTTCTGGCGGCCTACCTCGACCATCTGGCTCACGAGCGGGGCCTGAGCCCACTCACTTGCGAGAACTACGCCCGCGACATCCGCACTCTGAAGGAACTTGCGGGCGACACCTCCTTCCAGGAATTGAAAGCGGCGCATATCCGCCGTTTCGTCGCGGCCCTGCATGGGCGCGGCATCGGGGGCAAAAGCATCGCTCGCATGCTGTCCGCCTGGCGCGGGTTCTTCGCTTACCTGGCGCGCCGCCACGGCATCGATAACAACCCCTGCATCGGCATGCGTCCGCCGAAGTCGGCGAAAACCCTTCCCCAGGCCCTTTCACCGGAGCAGGCCACAAAGCTGGTGGACGTGAAAGACGATGACACCCTTGCCGCCCGCGATCACGCGATACTGGAGTTGTTCTACTCCTCCGGTCTGCGCCTCGCGGAACTGGTCGGCCTCGACCTCGGCGGGCTGGATCTGGCCGAGGGCACCGTCACCGTCACCGGCAAGGGCAACAAGACGCGCATCGTTCCCGTCGGGCAATATGCCATTGCCGCCATCAAGACTTGGCTGCCGCAGCGCGCCTTGCTGAAAGCGGAGGATGAAAATGCGCTATTTGTCAGCCGCAACGGCAAGCGACTGACCCCGCGCGCCGTGCAATATCGTCTGAAAACCTGGGCGATCAAACAAGGCATCGCCGGGAATGTGCACCCGCACATGCTGCGCCACAGTTTTGCAACGCATGTTCTGCAATCCAGCGGCGACTTGCGCGCCGTGCAGGAAATGCTGGGGCACGCCAATATCAGCACGACGCAGGTCTATACGCATCTGGATTTTCAGCACCTGGCAAAAGTGTACGATCAGGCACATCCTCGAGCCAAAAAGAACAAACCCTGAAATCGACTGTCATGAATAGTCTTGTCACGAATACCTGACAAGCCAGCTCGGCTTTTTGTGGCAAAATACACCACTCGAATTTTTTAATCCCCGCAAGAAAGGACTCCAAATGGAACATCAACTCCCCGCGCTGCCTTACGCCAAGGATGCTCTGGCACCGCATATCTCCGCCGAAACCATGGAATACCATTACGGCAAGCATCATCAGACCTACGTGACCAATCTGAACAACCTGATCAAGGGCACGGAATTCGAGAATGCCGCTCTGGAAGACATCATCAAGAAGTCTTCCGGCGGCCTCTACAACAATTCCGCGCAAGTGTGGAACCACACCTTTTTCTGGAACAGCATGAAGCCGAACGGCGGCAGCGCTCCCAAGGGCGCACTGGCCGAAGCCATTGACAAGAAATGGGGCAGCTTCGATGAATTCAAGAAGGCATTCCAGGCTTCTGCCGTGGGTAACTTCGGTTCCGGCTGGACCTGGCTGGTGAAGAAGGCTGACGGTTCGGTGGATATCGTCAACATGGGCGCGGCCGGCACTCCGCTGACCACCGGCGACAAGGCGCTGCTGACCATCGACGTATGGGAGCACGCTTACTATATCGACTATCGCAACCTGCGCGCGAAGTTCGTGGAAAACTTCCTGAACAGCCTCGCCAACTGGGATTTCGCCGAAACCAATTTCGCCTAAGCAGTTCTTTGCTGGCAAAATGAATACGCCGTTGAGCCCAGTCTCAACGGCGTTTTTTATCGCTCAAAAACGAGAGAACGAATGTCCTGTGAATTATGCGACCAGCCTGGCGGCGAGATCCTGTGGCAAAACGACCTTTGCCGCGCGATATGGGTCAACGATGCGCACTATCCCGGCTTCTGCCGCGTCATCCTCAACCGTCACGTCAAGGAAATGACCGACCTGGGCGAATCGGAGCGGGCGCAATTGATGCACGCCGTCTTTGCCGTGGAATTCGCGGTACGCGAGGTGATAAAGCCCGACAAGATCAATCTCGCAAGCTTGGGCAATGTGGTACCGCACCTGCATTGGCATATCATCCCGCGCTTTGCCGACGACCGGCACTTTCCGAACCCGATCTGGGGAGAGGCAAAACGAGAAATCCCATTGCTGCCGCCCATGCCCGAGCTTGCCGGCAAGCTGCGCCTGGCACTGCATAAGGTACTGGTCGATAAAACCCTGGCGTAGCGTAATCCTGTAGAACGCTAGACCTGCAACCGCTCCACCACCTTGCCCTGCTTGAGGTGGCTTTCGATGATTTCGTCGATGTCTTCCTTATCGACAAACGTATACCAGATCGCTTCCGGGTACACCACCAGCAAGGGCCCTTCGTCGCAACGATCGAAGCAGCCGGCGCGGTTGACACGCACCTTGCCCTTGCCGTTCATGCCGAGCTTCTTGACCTGTTTCTTGGCGTACTCGAACATGCCTTCCGCATCATGATCGCAGCAGCAGGCGGCGCCGTCATCGCGGCGGTTAAGGCAGAAAAAAACGTGGCGCTCGTAATAGGATGGCCTTGCAGGCATGCTCACAACTAATCTCCAGAATAAAGCGTGTCTTCGCGGGTAAAGGTCCAGGTGCGGGTAATTTCGATGATATCCGTATCCTGGCGCACCTCTTCGGGAAATGCCGCATAAGGGGCGGCGAGCTCGACGATGCGTTGCGCCGCTTCATCCAATATGGGATGCCCCGAACTCCGATTGAGTTCGATTTTTTCGATGCTGCCGTCGGCGCGTATGGATACCGTCAGTTGTAACCGGCCATAGAGCTTATGCTCCTTGGCTGCGGCCGGATAGTTGAGATTACCCACTTTTTCAACCTTCTGCCGCCATGCCTCGACATAGCTGGCAAAGCGATATTCACGGACGCGCGCGCCGATGAATTTGCGTTTCGGGCGCTTCTGATAGGCATCCATGTTCTTGGAAAGTTGCGCCTCAAGGCGAGCGGCGTCGAGACTGCGCGCCACGAGATCGGCGGTATTGATGACCGTAGGCTTTTCCTCGTGCTTGCCCTGGTCCGGCTCCACGGCTTCGGCCTGTTGCGTCGGCGCGCTCTCTATCTTTTGCGGCGACTGCGGCTTGGTCATTACCTCCTGCGCCGGCTTTTCCTGCTCGGCGATATGCTGCTGCTTGCGCGGAGCTTCAGATTGCTTCGCAGCTGCCTTGACCTTGGCCTGCTTCGTTTCAGCAGCAAGCTTGGTAGCGGACTCGTCGGGCGGAGTCTTGGGTACCGGCAGGGGCGATTTCATCTGCCGGTCGGCATCGGTATTGCCGCCGCGGTCGAGATTGGATTGCGCCAACGCCTCGGCCTTCTTCGGGGCCTCCTTGGTCTTGGCGTTGACCAGCACCACTTCAAGCGCTTTCGCCTTGTCTTGCAGTTTCTTTTCTTCCGGCTTGACGAAGCCGAGACCCACTATCAGCACGGCATGCGCGACGACTGAAAACACGAGGGCGACACCCAGCGTGCTTTTGATCCAGTCAACGATACCGTTCAAATTTCCAACCTCTCCAACAATTTCTGGTGAATACCGCCGAAACCGCCGTTGCTCATCACCAGGATATGATCGCCGGGGCGGGCTTCACTCGCAATGGCCTCGATCAACTGCCCGAGATCGTCGCTCGCCGAGGCTGTCGTGCCCAGCGGCTCCAGAGCAGCAGCGGCATCCCACCCAAGATTGGCGGCGTAGCAAAATACGCGATCGGCATCTTTCAGGCTGCCTGGCAGTGCTGCCTTCATCACGCCCAGCTTCATGGTATTCGAGCGCGGCTCGAGCACCGCTAGGATACGCGCATTGCCGACCTTGGCGCGAAGGCCGGCCACCGTCGTTTCGATGGCGGTGGGATGATGCGCGAAATCGTCATAGACCGTAATGTCGTTGACCGTACCGCGCACTTCCATGCGGCGCTTCACGTTGCGAAACGCGCTTAAACCGTCAATGCCTACGCCCACCGGCACACCCACGTGGCGCGCCGCGGCCAGCACGGCCAGCGCATTCATCCGGTTATGCTCGCCCAGCAACTCCCATTGCACGCGGCCTTGCGCTTTGCCGTTGAGCAGCACTTCGAAACTGCCATCGCTCTCAGCTTCGCCCGCAGCCCATCCGTCTTCAATCCCGAAGCGTTCCACCGGCGTCCAGCAGCCGCGTTGCAGCACGCGATCGAGGCTTTCCTCCCGGCCGTTGGCGACCACCAGCCCCTGGCCGGGCACGGTGCGCACCAGATGATGAAACTGGGTCTCAATGGCGGCGAGATCGGCAAAGATGTCCGCATGGTCGAATTCGAGGTTGTTGAGCACTGCGGTGCGCGGGCGGTAGTGCACGAACTTGGAACGCTTGTCGAAAAATGCGGTGTCGTATTCGTCCGCTTCGATCACGAAAAACGGCGAACGGCCGTTCGGTTCCTGGCGCGGCGCACCGGGCAGTCGCGCGGAAACGCCGAAATTCTCGGGTACTCCGCCGATCAAAAAACCAGGCGCCAGCCCGGCATATTCCAGCACCCAGGCCAGCATGGAACTGGTTGTCGTCTTGCCGTGCGTACCCGCGACAGCGAGTACCCACTTGTCCTGCAACACATTCTCCGCCAGCCATTGCGGGCCGGAAATATACGGCAGGCCGCGATTGAGGATTTCCTCCATCAGCGGATTGCCGCGCGACACGACGTTGCCGATGACGAAAATATCCGGCTTCAATGCCAGCTGTTCGCTGCCGAAACCTTCGATGAGCTCGATGCCCTGTGCCTCGAGCTGCGTGCTCATCGGCGGATAGACATTGGCGTCGCAACCCGTGACGCGATGGCCGGCAGCTTTCGCCAGGACGGCGATGCCGCCCATGAAGGTGCCGCAAATTCCGAGAATATGAATATGCATCAATGTTTCGCTGTTTGTTTGTCGGAGGATTTCCGGTCCATCTTCATCCCGTTGCCGTTGATCTTCATCAGGCTCGCGAGAATGTTACCGGAGTCGGTGCTACCGTTGACGTTGGTAATGACCAGCCTGCCCTGCCCTTGTTGCATGTCGTTGCGGAAATCGTAGATTGCTCCGATCACGGTGAGCTTGCCCTCTGCCACCTCATGCGAGAACTTCTTCAACGCATAGGCGACCTGATTGTTTACGTTGCCATCGATGCCGCGCAGGATTTCCGCTGCGTCATCGTTTTTGGGGTTCCTGGCCGGCAACTTGATGGTGACGAGTTCGCGCTTGATGGCGGGCGATTCTTTTGAAAAATCGCCCCGCGCAGCCTTGATCGCGCCGCAGGCGGAATGGCCGACGATGATCAGCAAAGGCGTATGCAGATGATGCACGCCGTATTCCACCGAACCTTCGGCCGTGGAAATCTGGTTGCCGATGTTGCGCACCATGAACAGATCGCCGTCGGGCGTTTGATCAAACGCGTGGGTATGTACGCGCGAGTCGGAACAGGTCACCACCGTCGCGCGCGGGTGCTGCCCGTCGGTAAACGGCTTGTAATAATCGGCTTTGTGCGTTTTCGCGAACGCCGAGTTGTCGTCCATCAGGTTGCGAATAATCCCCCGCAATTGCCCGGCCTCATCGCCTTGCCCTTCTTCGCTGGCAGACACCGAAAAGGCCGCCGCAAGTAGCGACACCACAAACCCCACGCGCAAAAAATTCACTGTTTATCCTTATTGTGATTACCAGCGGCCAGCCATCAAAACCGCATCAAGACAGGTTGGGCGCCAGCCAGCGTTCCAGATATTCCCTGGGCAAGCCGCGCCGCGCGGCCATATCGTTCAACTGGTCTTCGCCGATCTTGTCGACGCTGAAGTATCTGGATTCAGGATGCGCCAGATAAAAACCCGACACCGCTGCGGCCGGCGTCATCGCAAACGATTCGGTAAGGCTCATGCCGATCTCCTCGGGACGCAAAAGCTTGAATATATCCGGCTTGACCGTATGGTCCGGGCAAGCCGGGTAACCTGGCGCGGGGCGAATGCCGTGATATTGTTCCTTGATGAGCTCGACGTTGCTGAGTTTTTCGTCATGCGCATAGCCCCACAGGTCGACGCGCACCCGTTCGTGCAGATACTCGGCAAACGCCTCGGCGAGACGATCGGCCAGCGATTTCAGCAGGATGCTGTTGTAATCGTCGTGCGCGTCAAGGAAACGCTTTTCGTATTTCTCCACGCCCAGCCCGGCGGTCACCGCGAACAGGCCGATATAATCCCCGACGCCCGACGCTTTGGGCGCGATGAAATCGGCCAGGCACTGGTTCGGGCGCGGCACGCCGTCGATCACCGGTTTCACCGTCTGCTGGCGCATGCCGTACCAGGTAAAGGCCACTTCGCTGCGCGTTTCGTCGGTATAAATCTCGATATCGTCATCGTTGACGCTGTTCGCCGGCAGGAGCGCGATCACCCCGCTGGCAGTCAGCCAACGGCCGTCGATGATCTTCTTCAGCATTGCGCGGCCTTCCTGCAATAGCTTGGTCGCTGCTTCGCCGACGATCTTGTCTTCGAGGATGGCCGGATAGGCGCCCGCCAGATCCCAGGTCTGGAAGAACGGGCCCCAGTCAATGTACTCGGCCAACATCGCCAGATCGAAATTATCTATTACCCGGCGACCAATGAATTTTGGCTTTACCGGCGCGCTCGGGCCGGTAAATTCCACTTTCATCTTGTTGGCACGCGCATCGGCCAATGTCAGCAGCGGGATGCCTTTCTTGCCGGCATGCTGCGTGCGCACGCGGTCGTAATCGTTTGCCACTTCGGCAATGTAGGCGTCGCGCTGCTCAGGAGTGAGCAGGGACTGCATTACCGATACCGAGCGCGAAGCGTCCGGCACGTAAATTACCGGACCTTCGTAATGCGGCGCGATCTTGACGGCAGTATGCGCGCGCGACGTTGTCGCGCCGCCAATCAGCAAGGGCATTTTCACGCCGCTGAAATACGGGTCGCGTTGCATTTCGCGGGCAACGTGCGCCATTTCTTCCAGCGACGGCGTGATCAGGCCGGAAAGACCGATGATGTCGGCGTTCTCCGCTTTGGCCATCGCCAGGATTTCCGACGCCGGCACCATCACGCCCATGTTCACCACCTCGAAGTTGTTGCACTGCAGCACCACCGAGACGATGTTCTTGCCGATGTCATGCACGTCGCCCTTGACCGTCGCAATGACGACCTTGCCCTTGGGCTTGGCGACGATGCCGGTACGCTCCTGCTCCAGGCGTTTTTCTTCCTCGATGAACGGGATCAGGTGCGCCACGGCCTGCTTCATCACGCGCGCCGACTTGACTACCTGCGGCAGGAACATCTTGCCCTGACCGAACAAATCGCCGACGACATTCATGCCGTCCATCAGCGGGCCTTCGATCACGTTGATCGGCCGGCCGCCGCCTTGCATGATCTGCTGACGCGCCTCTTCGGTGTCCTCGACGATAAAGTCGGTGATGCCGTGCACCATCGCGTGCTCGAGACGCTTGTTGACCGGCACCGGGTTTTCCGGTGTACCGCGCCATTCCCGGATGGAAGCTTCTTTCTTGCCGCCTGCCTTGAGCGTCCCGGCAATTTCGATCATGCGTTCGGTCGCCTCAGGGCGGCGGTTCAGCACCACATCCTCGACGCGCTCGCGCAACTCGGAGTCGAGGTCATCATAAACGCCCATCATGCCGGCGTTGACGATGCCCATGGTCATGCCGGCCTGGATCGCGTGATAGAGGAATACGGTGTGGATGGCTTCGCGCGCAGGATCATTGCCGCGGAAGCTGAAACTCACATTGGACACGCCGCCGGAAATCTTCGCATACGGCAGGTTCTGCTTGATCCAGCGCGTCGCATTGATGAAATCGACCGCGTAGTTGTTGTGTTCTTCGATGCCCGTCGCAATCGCAAAAATATTGGGGTCGAAGATGATGTCCTCGGGAGGGAAATCGACTTTCTCCACCAGCAGGTCATAGGCGCGCTTGCAGATTTCGGTCTTGCGTTCGAAGGTATCGGCCTGGCCCTTTTCATCGAAAGCCATCACGATCACCGCGGCGCCGTAGCGGCGGCAAAGTTTGGCCTGACGCAGGAACTCCTCCTCGCCTTCCTTCATCGAGATCGAGTTGACGATGGATTTGCCTTGCACGCACTTGAGGCCGGCCTCGATCACCGTCCACTTGGAAGAGTCGATCATCACCGGCACGCGGGCGATGTCCGGCTCGGAGGCGATGAGATTGAGGAAATGCGTCATCGCGGCGACCGCGTCCAGCATGCCCTCGTCCATGTTGATATCGATCACCTGCGCGCCGTTCTCAACCTGCTGCCGCGCGACGCTGAGCGCTTCCTCGTACTGCCCGTTGAGTATCATGCGCGCGAAAGCCTTGGAGCCGGTGACGTTGGTGCGTTCGCCGACGTTCACGAACAGCGAGCTGTCGTCGATGACGAAAGGCTCCAGTCCGGAAAGCCGCGTGGCAACCGGCACATCCGGAATCCTGCGCGGCGCAATGCCCTGCACTTCCTCGGCAATCGCCTGGATATGCGGCGGCGTGGTGCCGCAACAGCCGCCGGCGATATTCACGAAACCGCTCTCGGCAAACTCCCTCAGCAGCGAGGACGTATCCTGGGGCTTTTCGTCGAAACCGGTGTCGGACATCGGGTTAGGCAGACCGGCATTCGGGTAGATGCAGACATAGGTATCGGCGATCCTGGCCAGCTCTTCCGCGTACGGACGCATCAGCGTCGCGCCCAGCGCGCAGTTGAGGCCGATGGTCAGAGGCCGCGCGTGACGCACGGAATTCCAGAACGCAGACACCGTCTGCCCCGAGAGGATACGGCCCGACGCATCGGTCACCGTACCGGAAATCATGATGGGCAGGCGCGTGCCGGTTTCCTCGAAGAAACTGTCGATAGCGAACAAGGCCGCCTTGCAGTTGAGCGTATCGAAAATGGTCTCGACCATCAGGATATCGGCGCCGCCTTCCACCAGCCCGCGCGTTTGCTCCAGATAGGCCGCAACCAGCTGATCGAACGTCACATTACGCGCCGCCGGATCGTTGACGTCAGGCGAAATCGACGCGGTCTTGGGCGTCGGCCCCAATGCGCCGGCGACGAAGCGCGGCTTGTCCGGCGTCGAATATTTGTCGCACGCCGAACGCGCCAGCCTGGCGGCCTCGACGTTCATCTCGTAGACGAGATGCGCCATGTGGTAATCGTCCTGCGCCACCTTGGTCGCACCGAAAGTATTGGTCTCGACGATATCCGCACCAGCGACCAGGTATTGTTCGTGGATTTCCTGGATAACATGCGGTTGCGTCAGCGTCAGCAGCTCGTTGTTGCCCTTGACGAACAGTTCGCGCTCGCCGGCGGGTGCCGCGAAGTCCTTGAAACGTTCGCCGCGATAATCCTGTTCTGTCAATTTGTATTGCTGGATCATCGTCCCCATCGCGCCATCCAGGATCATGATGCGGCGAGACAATATCTCGCGCAAACGGGCTTCGGTCGGGGAAATGGCGTGGGGCAAAATGGCGTCCTGTTTCATTGGATTCTTGAAAAGAAAACAACCGGCTTCGTTGGCAAAGCGAGCCGGCTCGGGCTTAACTGTTTAATTATAGAATACTTGCGGTATTGAGGCACTCTTGCCGTCCACAAGAACACGGTTCGGGTTATGTCAGGACGGCACCCATCCAGTCGCCGATCAGGTAGGTGACGAGGCCGGCGGAACCGCCGATGGCCAGCATGCGCAGTCCGCCCCAAAGCGCACCGCGACCGGTAAACAGCGACAGCACGGCGCCTACAATGAATAGCGCTCCGCCAGTCAGCACCACCGCCACCAGCAGAGGGTGGCGCTGAATATCCAGCAGATAGGGCAGCAGCGGAATCGTGCCGCCTGCGACAAACGAGAAAAACGATGAAAATGCCGCCACCCAGGGCGAACCCAGTTCGTCGGGATTCAGGCCCAGTTCTTCGCGCGCCAAGGTATCCAGCCCCATTTCCGGATCGGCAATCATGCGTTCCGCCAGCACCTTCGCTTCGTCTGCATGCATGCCGCGCGCCCGATAAATCAGCGCCAGCTCGGCTGCTTCCTGGCTGGGATATTGCGCCAGCTCGTCACGCTCCAGCCCGATCTGGTATTCGAACATTTCACGCTGGGAGCGCATGGATACATATTCTCCCGCCGCCATCGAGAATGCTCCCGCCAGCAGGCCGGCGACGCCGGTCAGAAGAATCACGCCGTGCTCGCTGGATGCGCCCGCCACCCCCATCACCAGACAGGCAATCGACACCAGCCCGTCGTTGACGCCGAACACCGCCGCGCGCAGCCCGCCGGAAGTACCGCCGCCCTGATGGCTGGCGCCTACCTCCTCGATGGTTTGGGGCACAGGATGGCCGAGACGGCGCGAGGAGTAAACGGACAACCCACGTATCTTGATCGCCGCCAGAATCGGGCGGATCTTGCGCGGCCCCAGCCTGCGCGTCAGCCAGGCAACGACGCGCACGCGCAAATCGGGGGCGTACTTTTCCGGAACCGGGTGCCCTGCCTTGCGCAACTCCACGGCCCACAGCCCGGATTGGCTATCCGCCTCTTTCGCGAGCTCAAGAAACAGCAACTGGCGCGGCGTACCACTCTCCTGGTCCGAAATAATGCGATAC
The DNA here is from genome assembly GCF_001645185.1 of Methylobacillus sp. MM3. Taxonomy (GTDB): domain Bacteria; phylum Pseudomonadota; class Gammaproteobacteria; order Burkholderiales; family Methylophilaceae; genus MM2. The sequence goes on along the minus strand of NZ_LXTQ01000040.1, from coordinate 192,841 downwards.
AGATAAGCCGAGCGCTTTTCTTCTTTCCAGCTTTTCAGTTCATGCACCACCTTAGCCGGCCTCGTTCCGCCGGTATTGGATCGCCTCGGCGATATGGCTGGTCTTGATGGCCTCGCCGCCCGCCAGGTCGGCAATCGTGCGCGCAACCTTGAGGATGCGATGGTAAGCCCGCGCCGAGAGATTGAGGCGGCTGATCGCATGCTTCAACAAGGCCGCACCGGCATCGTCAGGTGTACAAAAGGTATCCACCTCCCGGCTGCCCAACTGTGCATTCGATTTTCCCTGACGCTGCATCTGGATGTCGCGCGCCTTCTGGACCCGGCCCCGCACCATCGCGCTGGTTTCTCCGGATGCTGCAGAAATCAGTTCGTCCTCGCGCAAGGCCGGTACTTCGATGTGCAAATCGATGCGGTCCAGCAACGGGCCGGAAATCCGGGCGCGATAGCGTGCAATCTGGTCCGGCGTGCAACGGCACTTGTTGTTGTGATGGCCGAGATAACCGCACGGACAGGGATTCATCGCCGCAATCAACTGGAACTTGGCCGGAAAATCAGCCTGCCGCGCGGCGCGCGAGATCGTGATATGCCCGGATTCCAGCGGCTCGCGCAGCACTTCGAGCACCGCGCGTGAAAATTCGGGCAACTCGTCAAGAAACAGCACGCCATGATGCGCCAGCGAAATCTCGCCCGGACGCGGGTGCCCGCCGCCGCCCACCAGAGCCACGCCCGATGCCGTGTGATGCGGCGAGCGGAAAGGCCTGCGCTTCCAGTTTTCCGTCCTGAATCCTCCGCCTAGCGACTGGATCGCCGCGGATTCCAGCGCCTCGTCTTCCGTCATTTCCGGCAGGATGCCGGGGAAACGCGCGGCCAGCATCGACTTGCCGGTTCCGGGCGGCCCTGCCATCAACAACGAATGGTTTCCAGCTGCAGCGATTTCGAGCACGCGCTTGGGCTGCGATTGCCCTTTGACTTCCGCCAGATCGGGATATGACGCTTGCTCAGTCGCCTGAAGCTCGGCAAATGGGATCAACTCGCCTTGCCCGGCCAAGTGCGCGCAGACTTCCAGCAAGCTTTTCGCGGGATACACTGTCGCCGTCTTCACCAAAAACGCTTCCTGCGCACTATTTTGGGGCAGGACAAATGCGCGGCCGTCCCGGCTGGCTTTGTATGTCATCGCCAATGCGCCACGAACCGGTCGCAGCTCGCCGGTCAATGCGAGCTCTCCCGCAAACTCGTACTCGGCCAGGCGCTGGGCGGGGATCTGCCCCGAGGCTGCCAGGATTCCCAGAGCAATGGGCAAGTCGAAACGCCCGCTTTCCTTGGGCAGGTCGGCCGGGGCAAGATTGACCGTAATGCGCCGCGCGGGAAATTCGAACCGGGAGGTTTGCAATGCCGCCCGTACGCGATCCTTGCTCTCCTTCACTTCCGCCTCAGGCAGGCCTACGATCTGAAAGCTGGGTAATCCATTGGCCAGATGCACTTCCACCGTCACCAGTGGCGCATCCATGCCGGACAAGGCACGGCTGTATAAAACGGCAAGTCCCATAACTATTCCCGATTATTGTTTTTGTTGTGCCTCGATCTCGGCCAATCTTTTCTCCAGGGCATCGAGCTGCTCGCGAGTGCGCTGGAGTACCTGGGTCTGAATATCGAATTCCTCGCGGGTCACAAGCTCCAATTTGGTGAATATGCCCCGTAATAGTGCATTCAGGTTCTTCTCTATGTCCGCTGCTGGCGAGCTGGCCAGCATCTGACTGATTTTACTGGCGATTTCATCGATTATTTTGTTGTTTAGCATGCTGTTTTCTCCTGTTTTCATGGTTAGTCTACCAGAACCTCGGGTAGGCCATGGCCGCGAACGCACCACTCCAGTGCGCCATACTGGACTGAAATATAAAGGTTTTTCAGTTTTCATTAAAATCACTGTTACCGCAAGGCGACAGTTCTGCCTGAGTTGTCGGGTGTATTTTCTGGCACGAGTGTTGCTTCGATTCGCATGCTTGTTTTCTTTTTATTCGTTCCATTGAAAGGGTGCACCATGCGTAAATCAATTCTACTAGTCGCCTTGCTGGGAGCAGGTTTCGTTACTCCGGGCATGGCGCTTGCCGAAGAAGCAGCCGCAGCTCCTGCCGCAGCCGAGCCGGCATCTCCTCATACCGTGACCTATAACGTCGGCCTGTTCAGCCAGTATATCTGGCGCGGCATGACCCAAACCGATGAAGAGCTGGCCCTGCAGGGCGGCATCGATTACGCACATGCCAGCGGTTTCTATGCTGGCGCATGGGCATCCAATGTCAACTGGACAGAAGATGGCGGTTATCAAGAATCCAACAGCCTGGAACTGGACCTGTACGGCGGCTATGCCAACACCATCGGTGAAACCGGCATCGGCTATAACGTCGGTGTTCTGCAATACCTGTATCCGGGTAGCGATGTAGATGGCGCCATCGAGACCAACGCCACCGAAGTTTATGGCGGCCTGAGCTACAAGTGGTTCAACACCAAGCTGTCTTACGTTGTTTCCGATGAAGCCTGGGGCGTCGATGACGCCGAAGGCACCTATTACGTCGAAGCCAACGCCGACATCCCGGTCGGCGAAACCGGTCTCACTGTCAATCTTCATTACGGCGTATTCAAGTTTGACGGCGACGTCGGTGGCGTTGACAACGACCAGTACGATTACGACGACTGGAAGGTCGGCCTGACCAAGGCCTGGGCTAACGGTGTCAAGGTCGGCGGCTACTACACCGATAACGACGCCGACTTTGGCCCCTGGACCCTCAAGGAACAAACCGAAGAGCAGTTCACCGTCTTCGTCCAGAAGCTGTTCTAATTTAGCAGGACCCCGGCAGCGGGCTGGAAGCGCAACCCGGTCCGCGCCTTATTACTACTCTATAACAGGAGACTTAAATGAAATTTGTCACCGCTATCATCAAGCCTTTCAAGCTTGACGAAGTGCGTGAAGCCCTCTCCGCCATTGGCGTTCAGGGCATCACCGTCACCGAGGTCAAGGGCTTTGGTCGGCAAAAGGGGCACACCGAGCTGTATCGCGGTGCCGAATATGTCGTGGATTTCCTCCCCAAGGTCAAGCTTGAAGCCGCCATCAAGGACGATATGCTCGACCAGGTGATTGAAGCGATCGAAAAATCCGCCAGCACCGGCAAAATCGGCGACGGCAAGATTTTCATCTTCGATCTCGAACAAGTTTATCGTATCCGCACCGGCGAAACCGGTCCGGATGCGCTGTAAGGGGAGAACACCATGAAGCGTATTTTTTCGATGTTCGCCTTGGTTGGCGCACTGAGCTTCGGCGCCCTCGGCTTTGCCGGCCTGGGTCATGCCGAAGAAGCCATGCCGGAAGCAGCTCCCGCTGCGACCGCTGAAGCCGCACCCGCTGCTGAAGTTGCTGCTCCTGCCGAGGCTGCTGCTCCTGCTGAAGCGGCACCGGCCGAAGCCGCAGCCACACCGACGCCCGATAAGGGCGACACCGCCTGGATGCTGATTGCCACCGCACTGGTCACGCTGATGACCATCCCCGGCCTGGCACTGTTCTACGGCGGCATGGTGCGTTCCAAGAACATGCTTTCCGTACTGATGCAGGTCTTCGTGATCTTCTCGCTGCTGGGCGTGCTCTGGGCGCTGTATGGCTACAGTGTCGCCTTCACCGAGGGCAACGCCTTCTTCGGCGGTCTCTCCAAGGCCTTCCTGTCCGGCATCACACCCGAATCCGTGGCAGCCACCTGGAGCAAGGGCGTCGTGATTCCGGAATACGTGTACGTCGTGTTCCAGCTGACCTTCGCTGCCATCACCCCGGCGCTGATCATCGGCGCATTCGCCGAGCGCATCAAGTTCTCCGCCGTGCTGCTGTTCATGATCCTGTGGTTCACGTTCTCCTATCTGCCGCTGGCACACATGGTCTGGTACTGGGCAGGTCCTGACGCCTACACCTCTGCCGATGCCGGTGCTGCTGCCGGTGCTACCGCCGGCTGGCTGTTCCAGAAGGGTGCGCTCGACTTTGCAGGCGGTACCGTGGTGCACATCAATGCCGGTATCGCCGGCCTGGTGGGCGCGCTGATGCTGGGCAAACGCCTCGGCTACGGCAAGGAAGCGCTGCATCCGCACAGCATGACCCTGACCATGGTCGGCGCTGCCATGCTGTGGGTGGGCTGGTTCGGCTTCAATGCCGGTTCCAACCTGGAAGCCAACGGCCTGACCGCAATGGTGTTCCTGAACACCATGCTGGCTACCGGTGCTGCAACGATGTCCTGGGTTCTGGTCGAATGGTTCGGCAAGAGCAAGCCTTCCATGCTGGGTGCCGCTTCCGGTGCCGTTGCCGGCCTGGTGGCAATCACCCCGGCCTGCGGTTTCGTCGGCCCGATGGGCGCGATCGTGATCGGTCTGCTGGTGTCCCCGCTGTGCTACTACTTCGTAGCCAAGGTGAAATACATGCTGGGCTATGACGATGCACTCGACGTGTTCGGCGTGCATGCGATCGGCGGTATCTTCGGCGCGATGGCAACCGGCGTGTTTGCCAGCCCCGCGCTGGGCGGTACCAGCTGGTACGACTACGTTGCCAACGCCCCTGCCGAGTTCGACATGGGCGCGCAACTGATCGCCCAAGGCTGGGCTGTCGGCACCTCCATCGTCTGGTCCGCTGTCGTGGCTTTCATCGCCTTCAAGATCGTCGACATCGTGATCGGCCTGCGCGTCACCGAAGAAGCGGAACGCGAAGGTCTGGACACGACCGACCACGGCGAACGTGCTTACAACTACTAAGCATTGACGCAGTAAAAGCAACAAAAAAAGCGGGCACGAAAGTGCCCGCTTTTTTATTGGCTTGCGGAATGCGAAAAGGAGGCTGATGCGTATCGAGTGATCAGCCTCGACTCCGTTAAGCGTCGCCTTTCAAGAGTAGCCGACGCGCGCCCAAACGAGTCGCCTGCCATCCTAGATGATCGTAATATCCAAGCGCCGGCGCATTATCCAGATCGACCAGCAACTGCGCACGTGTCGCTCCGCGCGACCTGGCCCAGGCCAGCGCCGATTCCAGCAGCTTTCTGCCAACGCCCCTGGCGCGCCACGCTTCGTCTATCACCATATCTTCGACCCATGCGGAATACGCGCCCTCGGCGGTCGAAACAACCAGCTGCGCACTGACCATGCCGATGATTTTTCCCGAGCCGTCGCGCGCCGTCATGACAACACCGCGTTCGGACTCCGAAATCAAGTGTTGCAATCCCTGCGACTGCTTTTCCGGATCGGCATGAAAATCCTGCTCGATACCGAATAACACTTCAAGCAACTCGACAAGTTGCGGCACGTCTTCCGTGACCGCCGCCCGCAATGTGATGTCTGTTTGTTTTTCGATGTATTTTTCGCTCATGGCCGCATTGTTTCATAGAAGAAAACAGTTAAAAACATGCTCAGGTACCGCAATCCTCATACTTTTTTGGTGCGCAACGCATCAAACTCGTGCAAAACATTTCCCCGCACAAGACTGCCTCCTCATAACACACTGATAAATATCAAAATTCATATCTGGCATGCTACATGCTAAATAAAAACTGAAAACTGCTGCATCTTCCATGTTCGGTTTTTATTTCTCCTTCTCCTCCCTCTGCGGGCCTCGGCCCGCATTTTTTTTGCGCTACAATCGCAAGACTATGGTCCCTCATCTCACTACCGCTCTCAACGGCCCCCTTCTTGAACTTGAACAACGCATCCTGGACGCGATGCCGCGCATCGAATACTGGCTGCGCACGCAGTGGCTGGAACATGGCACGCCGTTTTATGCGTCGGTCGATTTGCGCAACGCCGGCTTCAAGCTGGCGCCGGTCGATACCAACCTGTTCCCCGGCGGCTTCAACAATCTGAGTCCAGATTTCCTGCCGCTCAGCGTGCAAGCGGCGATGTCGGCGGTGGAAAAGGTGTGCCCGGAAGCCCAGCGCTTCATGCTGGTACCGGAGAACCACACGCGCAACACCTTCTATCTGCAAAACGTCGCGGCACTCACCAATATCCTGCGTCAGGCAGGGCTGACGGTACGTATCGGCAGCATTTCGCCGGAAATCACCGAGGTCACTCGCCTGCCACTGCCACATGGCGGCGAACTGGTGCTGGAGCCTGTCAAACGCGTCGGCAACCGCCTGGTGCTGGATGGCTTCGATCCGTGCGCAATCCTGCTGAATAACGACCTTTCCGCCGGCATCCCGGACATTCTGCAGGGGCTCGAACAGTCACTGATCCCGCCGCTGCATGCAGGCTGGGCAGTACGCCGCAAATCGCGCCATTTCGCGGCGTATGCACGCGTCGCACGCGATTTTGCCGAACTGATCGGCATCGACCCCTGGCTGGTTGACCCGATGTTCGCCAGCTGCGGCATGATCAATTTTCATGAGCGCATTGGCGAGGATTGCCTGGCATCGCAGGTTTCCGATCTGCTGTCGCGCATGGGCGCAAAATATCGCGAATACGGCGTCGAGCAGGATCCTTTCGTCATCGTGAAGGCCGACGCCGGTACTTATGGCATGGGCATCATGACCGTGAAAAGCCCGGATGACGTGCGCGGCCTCAACCGCAAGCAGCGCAACAAGATGTCGGTAGTAAAAGAAGGCCTGCAGGTGCAGGAGGTCATCATCCAGGAAGGCGTGTATACCTTCGAGAGCATCAACGAAGCCGTCGCCGAGCCAGTGGTCTACATGATGGATCACTATGTGCTGGGCGGTTTCTATCGCGTACATACCGGCCGCGGCATCGACGAAAACCTCAATGCGCCTGGCATGCATTTCGTGCCGCTGGCGTTCGACACCGCCTGCTCGCTGCCCGATTGCGCCGGCAAGCCGGATGCGGCGCCCAACCGTTTCTATGCCTATGGCGTGATTGCGCGACTGGCCTTGCTGGCCGCCGCCATCGAACTGGAAGAAACGGCTCCGCTCGAACTCGCTGCCTGATTCACCGATGAAATTCGCATTCATACTCGACCCGCTCGATAGCCTGAAGACTGCCAAGGACACCAGCCTGGCGATCATGCGCGAGGCGGCTGCGCGTGGACATGCGTTGTTCGTCGCGGAGCAGGATGACCTGGTTTTGCGGAACGGAACCGCGCTGATTCAGGCCGCCGAATTCCGTTTCAGCGACGGACAGGAATGGTTCTCGCTGGGCGAAAAAACGCTCCATTCGCCGACGGATTTCGACGCACTGCTGATGCGCAAGGATCCTCCTTTCGATACCGAATACATCTACAGCACCTACCTGCTGGAGCTGGCAGAAAACCAGGGCGCACGCGTGCTCAATCGTCCGCGCTCCATCCGCGACTGGAACGAAAAGCTCTCGGTGGCGCGCTTCCCGCAATTTGCTCCGCCCTTCCTCGTCACCCGGCACATTGCCGCAATCCGCCAGTTTCTGGAAGACGAAGGCGACATCGTAGTCAAGCCGCTGGACGGCATGGGCGGCAGCGGCGTGTTCCGCCTGCATCGCCAGGACCACAATATCGGCGTCATCCTCGAAACCATCACGCATTACGAACGGCGCACCGTGATGGCGCAACGCTACCTGCCGGAAATCAAGGCCGGCGACAAGCGCATCCTCATCATCGATGGCGAACCGCTGCCCTACGCACTGGCACGCATCCCCAAAGCCGGCGAAACACGGGGCAACCTGGCAGCCGGCGGTAAGGGCGTGGCGCAACCGCTTTCCGCACACGACCGCGAAATCGCGATCGCCGTGGGCGTCGAACTGAAGAAGGAAGGCCTGTTCCTGGTTGGTCTGGATGTCATCGGCGACCATCTCACCGAGATCAACGTCACCAGCCCCACCGGCATGGTCGAAATCGCCGCGCAGACCGATTGCAATCCGGCGGTGGTCTTCGTGGACGCGCTTGAAAAAAGCGTTTAACCACGGAGCACACCGAGGCCACGGAGAGAATCAAGGCACGACATGCGTGATATGAAATCCCTGTGTTCTCCGTGCGCTCCGTGGTTCAAGATTTTCATGCTGATCTGGGCGCTCATGCTCGCAGGCTGCGGCCGCGAGGCCATGCATCAATCCCAGTCCTATGTCTTTGGTACGCTGGTGGACATCACCATTTACGGTGAGTCCGATGACCGTGCGCGCGTACTTTCTAATCACGTTCTGCAGGAATTCCAGCGCCTCCACGACCAGTTGCACGCCTGGAAATCGGGCAGCGAACTCGATCGGCTGAATACCGCATTCGCAGCGGGCCAATCAGTTTCGATTTCCCCTGAGCTTGCCGGCATCCTGAGCGATGCAACGCGGCTGGCGCAGCAGTCCGGCGGGCTGTTCAACCCCGCCATCGGGCATCTCATCCAGACCTGGGGATTTCAGGGCGAAGAGTTCAAGCCCGTGTACCCCGATCCGGCAGAAATCCGCAATTGGGTCGCAGCCAACCCCCAAATGACCGATATCGCCCTTGAAAAAGGCATGGCCAGCAGTCGCAACCCGGCGGTACGACTCGACCTCGGCGGCTATGCAAAAGGCTGGTCACTCGACCTGGCGGCAGATTATCTGCGCAAACAAGGTGTGAAAGGCGCGCTCGTCAATATCGGCGGCAATATTATAGCCATCGGCAGCCACGGCAACCGCCCCTGGCGCGTTGGTATCCAGCATCCACGCCAACCCGGCCCCATCGCGACACTTGAATTGCCGGACGGTTGGGCCATCGGCACTTCCGGCGATTACCAGCGCTACTTCGAGCTGGACGGCCAACGTTATTGCCATATCCTCGATCCGCGCACCGGTCATCCGGCGCAAGGTGTGCGGGAAGTCAGCATACTCGTGCCGCCGGGCACACGTGCCGGGACGCTCTCCGACGTGGCATCCAAGCCCATTTTCCTGTCCGGCGACGGTTGGCGCGCAGCCGCGCAACGCATGGGCGTCGAGCACGCCATGCTGATCGACGCGCAAGGCAAGATTCATCTCACCGCCGCGATGCGGCAGCGCCTGAAATTCACCGATAAAAATGTCGCGCTGGAAGTCCTTCCCTAGCCCGCTGCCGGGCGACTGGCTGATACTCGCCATCGGGTGCGCCGCGGTAGCCATGCTGTTTGTCACGTTATGGCAGAGTGAGCCGGCCGGCAAACTGCGCATTCGTGCCGGAGATCAGGTCTTCGCCACGCTCAGCCTGACACAGAAACGCACGCTGGAAGTGCCCGGCCCGCTGGGCATCAGCCGCATCGAAATCGACAATGGCCGCGCGCGCGTCGCAGCCGACCCCGGCCGCCACCAATATTGCGTGAAACAGGGCTGGCTGACGCGCGCCGGGCAAGTCGCGATGTGCCTGCCCAACCAGGTCAGCCTGGAACTGCTGGGCGGTGAGAAAGCCTATGACTCGCTCAACTATTGAAATTACCACCACCCCCGACGATCATCGCATCGCGCGCCTGGCGGCACTGGCGATCACGCTGCACCTGATCGAGGCGGTGATTCCTTCGCCTTTGCCCGGCGTCAAACCCGGCATCGCCAATATCGTCACGCTCTACGTGCTCTACCGCTTCGATTTCGCCACCGCCGCCTGGGTTTCGCTGCTGCGCGTCGTCGCCGGCAGCCTGCTGCTCGGCAACTTTCTTTCCCCGGCTTTTGCGCTCAGCCTCTCGGGCGCGCTATGCAGCCTGCTGATCCTACGCGTTGGCATGCTCCTGCCGCGACAGTGGTTCGGACCTGTCGGCCTCAGCATACTGGCCGCGTTCGCGCACATTGCCGGGCAGCTGCTGGTAGTGCGGCTGTGGCTGATTCCGCATGCCGGCGTCGCTTACCTGATCCCGATCTTCGCCGCCGCTGCCTTGATTTTCGGCGCCATCAACGGACTTATCGCCGCGCGTTTACTGCGCGATAATGCCAAGATTCCCTCATCGGAAAAACAGACATGAAGCTAGCGATCACTTTTCTTCTAGGCCTTGCAGTACTGCCGGTCAGCACTCAGGCATTAGCAGCAGACTGGGCGCCTCTCGGCAAGGTCGGCGCGGTCGATCAATACTTTTATGACCGCAGCAAACTGACGATCAAGGAAGACCAGATCACCTACTGGAAAAAGGTCGTGTTCGCCGCCCCGCAAGTGATCAACGGCAAGGAAGTCGCTTCCGGCCTACTGCGCGAACGCATCGACTGCGCCGAGCACACTGCCAAGCTGATCAGCTATCTGTATTACGCCACGTCTGGAGATACCGTCGAATATATCGCCAAGGACGAATCCGAAGCCGCACCCATCATCCCCGACACGGTGGGGGATGCCTTTGAGCAGAAGCTGTGCCCGATGGTCTGGCGCAAGCAGGAAGAAGCGCGTATCAAGACGGAACAAAGAGCCGCGGAAGCAGAGCTTTCGGCAGCGAGGAGAACACCAACCGTTCAGGAAAAACCGGCCGTTTCCGGCACAGGCGCAAGCCCTGCAGCCGTGCCACCGACTTCGCCTTCCGGCAGCGCGACAATTCCGGCCAGCCCGGCACAGAGCACCGTGCCTGTACCGGGCAAGACGCCTCCCGATCCGAATACCGCACCGATCACGACCTCTCCGAATACCGCGGCCCAGCCGGGAAAAACGCCGCCGGATCCCAACGCGGCGCCAGTGCCAAGGCAACCTTTGCCGATGCCGCAAATCATAGAGCAATTGTATTAATGATGACCGCTCGCCTTTAGAGCTCTCCTTCTCGCATTCATACGAGGTAACCCATGGAATTGTCCGAGATCGATCAAACGCAAATAACCTCGCGAGCCATCGAACTGATGGGAGGCGCCGAAGCTTTTTACACTGCCGCAGACAAGGAACTCGACGAAATCCAGAGAAAATGGAACCAGAACATCGACCTGATCGGTCGCATTCTGCGTGCACACTTGTTCGTAGAACACTACATGACGGAGTACATCACCAACACCAATTCAAGACTGGGTGATTTGAATCAGGCACGACTTTCATTCGTGCAGAAAACCGCCCTGCTCGACGCTACCAACCCCGACATGACTGACATCCTCCCAGGGATAAGGCAGTTAAACAGAATACGCAACCGACTCGCTCACAACCTGGATGTTCAGGTCACCGGCGAAGACGCCAAGACTTTTCTTGAATCCGAGCGCTTTGCCGCTCTCAGAGCCGCACGTGAGAGAGAAAAACCCGTCAGCTCGGAACCGATAGACGTACTCGAAGACTTTGCACAACATACAAGCATCGTTTTCAGCTATGAATTCACGCCGCTGAGCCATGCCATGACACAAGCAATCACCGAAGCTCATGCAGGCAAGCCAGACAAATAGCCGTGTTAAAATAATCGCTTTGGACTGAATGCCATGCGCGCAATCCTGCTGTGTATCGTGCTGAGCCTGACGCTGACCGCCTGCGGTTCCAAAGGCCCGCTTTACATCCCCGAACAACAGTATCCCCAAGGTAACCCGTGACCCCTTTTGAAACTAAAAACGGCGAGCTCTGCGCCGAAGATGTGCCTTTGTCGGAAATCGCAGCGGAATTCGGCACGCCCTGCTATGTCTATTCGCGCGCGGCGCTGACCGAGGCCTTCCGCAATTTTGCCGCCGGCTTTGCCGGACACGACCACTTGGTGTGCTATGCGGTCAAGGCCAACCCTAACCTGGCGATCCTGAATCTTTTCGCGAAGCTGGGCGCCGGTTTCGACATCGTGTCCGGCGGCGAGCTGGCGCGCGTGCTGGCGGCAGGCGGCGATCCAGGCAAAGTGGTGTTCTCGGGCGTGGGCAAGACGGCGGCGGAAATGCGCCAGGCACTGGAGGCCGGCATTTTCTGCTTCAATGTGGAATCCGAAGCCGAATTGGAACGCCTCAACATCGTTGCGGGCGAGATGGGCAAAAAGGCGCCGGTGTCGTTGCGCGTGAATCCCAACGTGGATGCCAAGACCCATCCTTACATTTCCACCGGCCTCAAGAACAACAAGTTCGGCGTGGCCTATGAAGAGGCGCTGACGCTGTACAAGCGCGCCGCCACCATGCCGAATATTTCCGTGCATGGCATCGACTGCCATATCGGCTCGCAACTAACCGAATTGTCGCCCTTCCTCGACGCGCTGGATCGCGTGTTGGCGCTGATGGACCAGATCGAATCAGCCGGGATCAAAATTCACCATCTCGATATCGGCGGCGGCATCGGCATCCGCTACACGGACGAAACACCTCCCGAGTTTTCCGCTTACGCGCAAGCCATTCGCGCCAAGCTCACCGGCCGCAAGTTCAAGCTGGTGATGGAACCCGGCCGCGCGCTGGTCGGCAATGCCGGCCTGCTGCTGACCACGGTGGAATACCTCAAGCACGGCGAAACCAGGAACTTCGCCATCGTCGATGCGGCGATGAACGACCTGATGCGCCCCGCGCTTTATGACGCCTGGCACGACATTCTGCCGGTGAAAACACGAGAAGAATCCGCGCAGGTGTATGAAGTTGTCGGCCCGGTGTGCGAAAGCGGAGATTTTCTCGGTCACGACCGTTCGCTCGCCCTCCGGCAGGGCGACCTCCTCGCGATCCTGTCGGCAGGCGCGTACGGCATGAGCATGAGCTCCAACTACAACACGCGTCCGCGTGTGGCCGAAGTAATGGTGGACGGCGGCAAGGTGCATCTCGTGCGCGAGCGCGAAATCGTGCAGCAATTGTTTGCGACGGAAAAGGTGCTGCCGAGTTGATTTTCGGCTTCGCTTCTTCTTTACCCGCATAAAATTGAGGGGGATTGTAGAGCTTGCTGGTTAGGGGTAGATTAGCGGTTCGCGGAAAGCCCGCGGATAATCAAAACCATCATACGGGAGGAAGAAATGAAGAAAGTATTGCTTGCCTGGCTCGCTTTATTTGCATTGACCGCCGCATCCCTGGTTTACGCTGAAGATCTGCCTGAGATTCCGGCAGACGACAGTTCGGTAGAGCTTCCCCCGATGACTGACCCGGCTTCCGACGCTGGCGAAGCAAGCTGATCGACAGCTCGGTAATTGCATAAAAAAAGCGGAAGCTGCTGCTTCCGCTTTTTTTATGCTCGCGAATGGCGAAGCCAGGCATCATCAATCGAAAATAACCGTCTTGTTCGCATACAGCAGAATCCGGTTTTCGATGTGCCAGCGCACGGCACGCGACAGCACCACCTTTTCCAGGTCCCGCCCCTTCTGGATCAGATCTTCCAGTTGGTCACGATGCGACACGCGAGCAATGTCCTGCTCGATGATCGGACCTTCGTCCAATACTTCCGTCACGTAATGGCTGGTCGCGCCGATCAGCTTCACGCCGCGCTCATACGCACGGTGATACGGCTTGGCGCCCACGAATGCCGGCAGGAACGAGTGATGGATATTGATAACGCGCTTTGGGTAACGTGCAACGAAATCGGGTGACAGCACCTGCATGTAGCGCGCCAACACGATGAGATCGATATTGTGCTTGTCCAGCAGCTCGAACTGCTGTGCTTCGGCCTGCCCCTTGGTGTCCTTGGTCACCGGAATGACATGGAACGGAATCTGGTAGAACTCGGCCAGACGCGCGGTATCCGGGTGGTTGCTGATGATCAGCGGGATGTCGCAGGCCAACTCGCCGCTTTGATGGCGATAGAGCAGATCGGCGAGGCAATGGTCATACTGCGACACGAAAATCGCCATCTTTGGCTTCTGCGTTGCCAGCTTGAGCTGCCATTGCATCTGGAAACGCTCGGCGATCGGCGCGAAATGTTTTTCGAAGTCCTCAACCGGCAGGCCGAAACCGTTGAGATCCCACTCTACGCGCATTAGGAACAGGTTGAGTTCGCTATCCTGGTGCTGGTCGGCGTGAAGGATATTGGCGTCGTGCCGATACAGGAAGTCGGCAATTGCGGCGACCAGACCTTTGCGATCCGGACAATTGATCAGTAGCGTGGCGGTATGTTTCATCATTCTCTGGCACTGCTGCGAAAGCGGGCAATTATACCGATTTCGTGTCCTGTGCTGGGCGGATTGTGGTATCTTTTCCGGCCTGATTCCCGAATTTGTACAGACACTTGAAGAAATCCTGGTTAAGCTTTTTGATAGCCTTCGCACTCCCTTTACTGGGGGTTCTGGCGTGGTGGGGCATGTTTTCATCGGCAAAGATCGACGTTATCGAACGCGGGCCTTATCGCTATGCCTATCTGGAGGCAGAAGGGCCATATTCCAAGCTGGCCTCGAAACGCGGCGAGGTCGACAAGCAGCTGCGCGAGCAAGGCGTGGAACCCGGCAGCGCAATTGCGATCATATTCGATGACCCGAGAGCAACGGAGCGCGACAAACTCCGCGCACGTACCGGCTTCATCATCGGCGAAGACGTCACGCCAAAGGAACCGCTGAAAACCGCCATCCTGCCCAAGCGCAAGGTTGTATCCGCCCGCATTACGGCGCATCCGGTGTTTGCCTACGGCAAGGCTTACAGCGCGTTGCTGGATTACACCGGGCAGCACAACATGACCTTGCACTTGCCTACGGTTGAGCTTTACGATGCCAGTGTACTTATCGTGGAAATGCCCCTGGAGACCAATCCATGAGTTTCCTCTCGCTGCTCGCCGCACTCGTACTGGGTTATTACAGGCCGGAGTCTCAACCGGACTGGTTGCGCAATATTTACCGGCCGTATGCGGCATGGCTCGAGCAGAACTTCAACGACGGCCGCAAGCAGCACGGCATGCTGGCGTGGATTGTCGCAGTACTATTGCCGGTAATTATCGTCGGCGTCGCTTACATCGCGCTTTATCGAGCCAATACCGTACTTGGCGCGCTACTTTCGGTGGCGATTCTTTATTTCGTGTTGCGTGTCGGACGGTTTGGCCACATGCCGGAACGGATATCCAGCAAGCTGCGCGAAAACAAGCTGGATGAAGCACGCACGCTGCTGGAGGAGTGGCAAGGCGGCGATGCACATACCTACGATGCGGCGCATATAGCCAAGGTCGGCATCGAGTCCACGCTCAGGCATGCGCACTACGACCTGTTCGCGCCGATCTTCTGGTTTTTCCTGCTCGGTCCGGCCGGTGCGCTACTTTACCGTTTGGCCTATCTGGTGAAAGTGGAATGGGCTGACAAACATGACGGCTTCGGCGATTTTCCATTGCAGGCCTTCGACTGGCTGGACTGGCTGCCGGCGCGCTTCACCGCCGCGAGCTTTGCCGTCGTCGGCGATTTCGAGGATGCCGTATATTGCTGGCGCACGCAGGCGGCTGCCTGGCCCAACGAGGCGCAAGGCATTATCCTTGCCAGCGGCGCGGGAGCGCTCGGCGTACGGCTGGGCGAAACACTGCCGGCCCAGGGCGTGCTCGAATACCGCCCCGAACTGGGCATGGGCGACGATGCCGATGCCGACTACCTGCAAAGCGCGACCGGCCTCGTCTGGCGCGTACTCGTCGTCATGATGGGACTTTTGCTTTTACTTACCTTTGCCCACTGGTTGGGGAATTGATACAGAACTTATATTTATGAAAGTCGTACTCGCAAATCCGCGCGGTTTCTGTGCCGGCGTAGACCGCGCCATCATCATCGTCGAACAGGCGCTGGAGCGCTTCGGCGCACCCATCTATGTACGTCACGAAGTCGTGCACAACAAGTTTGTAGTCGACGAACTCAAGCGCAAGGGGGCGGTATTCGTTGAAGAGCTGGACGAAATTCCTGCCGGCAACACTGTGATCTTCAGCGCGCACGGCGTTTCCAAGGATGTGCGTGCCGAGGCCGAGGCACGCGGGCTGCGCGTGTTCGATGCAACCTGCCCGCTGGTCACCAAGGTGCACGTCGAGGTCAGCAAGCTGCGCGAAAAGGATCGCGAAATCGTGATGATCGGCCATCGCGGCCACCCCGAAGTGGAAGGCACCATGGGGCAGTCCAAGGAAGGCATGTATCTCGTCGAAACGCCGGAAGACGTGGAAAGCCTGGTGGTCAAGGATCCGCACAAGCTGGCCTTTGTCACGCAGACGACGCTATCGCTGGACGATGCTGCCCGCGTCATTGCCGCACTCAAGCAGCGCTTTCCCGATATCGTCGCGCCCAAGAGCGACGATATCTGCTACGCCACGCAAAACCGGCAGGATGCGGTGAAGATGATGGCCAAGGAATGCGATCTGGTCATCGTCGTCGGCTCGCCCAACAGTTCGAATTCCAATCGCCTGCGCGAAGTGGCACAAAACAACGGCGTCGAGGCCTACATGGTGGATAACGCCAGTCATCTGCAGCAGGAGTGGCTCGTCGGCAAGAGACGCGTCGGCGTCACCGCGGGCGCATCCGCGCCGGAAGTGCTGGTGAAGGAAGTCATTGCCAAGCTGAAGTCTCTGGGCGCTGAAGAAGTGAACGAACTCAACGGCATTGTCGAAAGCGTCGTCTTCCCGCTGCCCAAAAACCTGACCTCCCACGGATGAGCAAAACCATCACCCTCGCGCTGACCGGCGCTTCCGGCATGCCGTATGCGATGCGGCTGCTCGAGTCGCTGCTCAGCGCGGGACATACCGTTTATCTCGTTTACTCCCAGGCAGCGCAGTTCGTCGCCGCGCAGGAAATGGGACTGAACCTTCCGGCCAAAACTTCGGAAGCGCACCGCATGCTGGTCGAGCGTTACCGCTGCCGCCCGGAACAACTGCTGGTCTTCGCACGCGAAGACTGGAACGCGCCGATCGCGTCCGGCACCGGCGCGGCGGATGCGATGGTGGTGTGTCCATGCACCATGGGCGCATTGGCGGCGATTGCCACCGGACTCAGCGATAACCTGATCGAACGTGCGGCGGATGTGATGTTGAAGGAAGGCCGCAAGCTGATCCTGGTGCCGCGCGAAACGCCATTCTCCGCGATTCACCTGGAAAACATGCTCAAGTTGTCGCGCATGGGTGCGGTCATGCTGGTGCCCAACCCCGGTTTTTATCACATGCCCAAGAGCGTGGAAGACATCGTGGATTTCATCGTGGCCAAAATCCTCGACCAGTTGGGCGTAGAGCACCAACTGGTCGAGAAATGGGGCAGCATTGCGCTGCCCAATCTCTGATTCCCTACTCGTAGCGCAAGCGTCCTCGCCTGCATCTCCTCAGTCTGATCGGTTTATTGCAGGCGAGGATGCCTGCGCTACAAGATTATTTCTTCTTTAGCAGGTTATCCAGGCTGCATGCGGTTGGAGACAACGCAGCCAGTGCCAGCAGACCGCCAGCCACGGCCAGCCATTGCATGACGCTCATGCCAAGCGCGAACGCCATGAAAACCGAATAAGCCGCCATCACGAAAGCAAAAAGGCGCGTCTTGAAACCCAGCAGCAACGCCACGCCGCCGACCAGTTGAACCAGTATCATCAACGGGGCAAAAATGCCCGGTAACCCCAGCATGCCCAGTTGCACGCGGAATTGTTCGTAGCCGCCCGGATTATTCATAAACACCATCAACTGGATGACGGTCGCCACGACAAACAGCTGCGCCAGCAGCAGGCGCGCCGCAACGGGAATATACTTGTCCATGCATCGTTCCTCGTAAAACAAAAAGACGGGACATAATGCACGCTTAACCCGGCCCCTGCAATAGCCGAAAAGGAGACTGAAATGCGACTTACACTACTTCTGGCGGCGCTCTGCGGTTTGCTGCTGTCCGCCTGCGACAGGGAAGAACAACCGCCTCCGCCCAAGCTGTTCGAAAGCCAGCGCAATGCGATGGACAAGGCCAAGGGTGTCGAAAACACCTTGCAACGGCAGGCCGACCAGCAGTTGCAGGACATCGATCGGCAAACCCAAGACAGCAGCAAGCAAAGCGAGTGAGTTTTTCCGTTATTGCCGTCGATTGGCTCAGTGCCGGCGCGGCGCTGGCGGAAATACGCCGCCGCGTGTTCATCGAGGAACAGTCCGTGCCCGAAGCATTGGAATGGGACGGGCTGGATGAAAATGCCGTTCATGTATTAGCCAGCGATGACGCAAACCGGCCGATAGGCTGCGCGCGTTTGCTGCCGCAAGGCAAGATCGGCCGCATGGCGGTGTTGCCGGAATGGCGCGGCAGCGGCGTAGGCCGGACCATGCTGGAAACGCTGGTTGCCTTGGCCCGCGCACAAGGGCTACCCGAAGTCAGCCTTTCCGCCCAGACCCATGCGATCCCCTTCTACGAACAAGCCGGTTTTCGGGTCTGCAGCGAGATATATGACGATGCCGGCATTCCGCACCGCGATATGGTGTTGGCGCTAAGCGCTTGATTTGCCGGGCAAGGTGCGTTTCTATAAAATACGCCATTTTCGAAACCCTTCCCAAGGAACAATCATGTCCAACAAGATCATCTTCAAGGCTGGCGAAGCCACCATTTTCAGCGAAGGCAAGGACGTCACCGCCGCCATGCCGGAAATCCTCATCGGCGCCGTCGACGGCCCGGTCGGTACCGCATTCGCCAACATGATGGCGCAGAGCAAGGGCCACACCGCGATGTTCGCCGTGCGCGACATCAACCAGCTGGTGCGCCCCGCGACCATGATGGTGCCGAAAGTCACGCTGAAGGACTCCATCAATATCGAACTGTTCGGCGGCGTGGTTCAGGCAGCAACCGCGGATGCCATTCTGGATTGCGTGATCGAAGGCATCATCCCGCGCGACCAGGTCAACGACCTGTGCATTGTCAGCCTGGTCTGGATCGATCCGGGCTGCGCTGCGCTGGCGAAGGAAGGCAAGCTGGACAAGGCCGACATGTACAAGAACAACTACGAAGCCACCAAGCTGGCGATCAAGCGCGCGCTGAACGATGAACCCTCCATTGAAGAGCTGATCAAGAACCGTCACACCATCAAGCACTGCATGTGGGAAGACAGCTGGGACCAGAAGTAATCGGTCTCCGGAAATGCAAAAGGGCAGCCAGGGCTGCCCTTTTTATTGTACGAAAATCAAACTAGTAATCTGCGCTGCGACCCGTTGAATAACCGGCCGGCACGTCGCCCTGATACTGGCCGCAGTCCTTGCAGAAATGATCGTTCAGCGTCGGGCACAGGATCAAGCGGTCGCTGCCGCAATTATGACAGGCCATAGCAGGAGCCGTCGAAGTGCCATGCTTGGCATCGTGATGCACATGCGCGACCTTGGCACTGCCTAAACCGTATTTGTTGTCCATGGCAAAACTCCATCGTTAAATACGTTCGACGATGAGACAACTCTACACCGATTTCTCGACAAAATTAAGTGGTTTTTATCATGCGAGTTTTTCCAGCAATTTGCGTACCGGTGCAGGCAGCGCAGCACCCAGCGCCTCCTCCCTGTCCAGCCAGAGCCGGCCGTTTTCTTCGGCGTGCAAGGACTTGCTCACATGCACCGGCTGCGGAATGATTTCCAGCCGGAAATGGCTGAAGGTATGCAAAAACGGCGTCATGGGAGCAAGCAGGGCTGGAGCTTCCAAACCGAAACGTTCACGCACGGCTTTCAGCGCATCGGCTTCCGCGTCGATTTCTGGCAGGCTCCAAAGCCCGCCCCAGATACCGGTGGGCGGCCGCTTTTCCAGCAGAATTTCGTTTCCCGAAAGCAGCAGCAACATGACCGTCTTTTTTTCCGGAATCGTTTTGCGGGGCTTTGGAGTCGGCAGTTCTGCCACGCGGCCTTCGGCATGCGCAACACAGGCATCGACATAAGGGCACGCCGGACAGGCTGGTTTGCTGCGTGAGCACAGCGTCGCGCCCAGATCCATGATGCCTTGCGTATAGGCCTCCATGCCTTCTTCCGGCAGCAGGGTCTCGGCCAACGTCCACATGCGCTTTTCCACACTCGGCTGGCCGGGCCAGCCATCGATGCCGAAACAGCGCGCGAGCACGCGCTTCACGTTGCCGTCGAGGATGGCGTGGCGCTGGCCGAAAGCAAACGAGGCAATCGCGGCGGCAGTGGAACGTCCGATGCCGGGCAATGCTTCGATAAGTTCGACCTGCTGCGGAAAGCGGCCCTCATGCTGGCTCATGATCTGCTTCGCCGCAGCGTGCAGATTACGGGCGCGGGAGTAATAACCGAGGCCGCTCCAGTGTTCCAGCACATGATCTTCGCTTGCCCCGGCAAGCGCGGCGATATCCGGAAAACGCGCCATGAAACGCTGGTAATAGGGGATGACGGCGGAGACCTGGGTCTGCTGCAACATGATTTCAGACACCCAGATCGCATACGGGTCGCGCGTGTTCTGCCAAGGCAAATCGTGACGGCCGTGCGTCTTTTGCCAGGCGATCAGGTGCTGGGCGAAATCATTCATGGGATGATGGAAATCGGTCATGCGCAGGAGTAAATTGGTTTTCCGGTCATCATACTGGAGCTCGTCATGAAAATACTGCCTATCCTATTGCTGACGCTCGCGTGTGTTCTCTCGGGCTGCGCCTCGGAGCCCGGCCCAGGCCCGGTGCCAGGCCATGAAAGCCAATATTAGCTAGAGTCCCAACAGTTCGTTCAGCTTTTTCTTCGCCTTTTCTTCGGGCGTGAGCTTGGGCTTTTCTGCTGGGGCTGGCGCCGGAGCGGCCTGCTGTTCGGCAGGAGGTGTAGTCGAGCCCTCCTGCTGGGCAGGAGCAGGTGCCGGTTGCTCGGCAGGTTTCTTCTTGCGATCCAGCAAGCCCTTCAGCGCCTCCTCCTTGTTGCCTTCCAGCAATTGCTGCAATGGCTCGGCCTTGGTGCCTTTGAGCAGATTCTTCTTGGCGATTTCGGTACCTATCGCGGCAAAATCGAAACCGTATTTGGGCGCGGAGAAAGGCCCTGTGACTTTCACCGGGAAAGTCAGCCCGTTAAGTGCATCCATCTCGGCACCGCCCTGGCCTTTTGTGGTATTCACCACTGTGGGGCGCGCGGTGTAATTCAGCATCGAATTGCCGATGTCGATATCGCCGCTGCCGGTCACGCGCAGCAACGGAGATTTCATGCTGAGATCCTCGTTGTGCGCCACGCCCTTGGCGATCTTGAAACTGGCGGTCATTTCGCTGAAATCGGTTTTCTTTCTCTGGTCGGCACCCAGTGTGTTGCCGCTGAAATTGAGTTTATTCTTGATGTCGCGAATCGTCCCGGCGATGTCCACCCCCTTGACCGCGCCGTCCGCGAGCCGAATCGCTGCCGTACCCCCGAGCGCCTTCTTCAATGCCAATACGGTGTTGCCGCTGGTTTTCACGTCCACCGCCAGCGTACCCTTGCCTTCCAGCATGTCGTTCTGGATGGCGTCGACCAGCAGCGGGCCGATGCTGATACCTTTCATGTCCTGCTTGAAAGCGATGGCCGGCGTTGACCGGGCATCCACGCTCAGCGTGCCATCCATGCTGCCGTCGTAGAGATTGGCGGAAAACGGTGCCAGATTCACCAGGCCGTCATTGGCCTTGAGGCCGATATTCACATTGCTGGTTTTCACATTGGCCAGCTTGAGCCAGCCCAGCTTGGCACTGCCGCTCGCATTCAGGTTTTTGAGCGCAGTCAGATCGAGCGGCTTGTCTTCCGTGCTGCCGCTCGATTTGGCTTCGCTCTTGGTGATGTAGCGGTCGGCATCCAGCTTGTCGATGTTCACGTTAAAACTGAAAACAGGCTTCTCAAAGCGTGTAATGCCGAAATTGGCGTTGACTTGGCTATCGTCCACTTTCGCGGAAAAGGGCGCTATGTCCAGCTTGCGCCCATCGGATTTGAGGTCGATGCGGATGTTGGACGAATTGATCTTGCCGTACTTGAGGCTGCCGATACGCAAGCTGCCATCGGCATTCAAAGCCTTCAGCGCGGTCAGATCGAGCGGTTTGTCGTCCTTGGGCTTGTCCGCCGTTTTGGCGCCAGGATCCTGGGCGGCATAGCGGTCGGCGTCGATACGGTCGATATCGAGATCGAAGGTATACAGTGCGCGCTCGAACTGGCTGACGCCGACGCGGCCCTTGATGGTGCTGTCATCGAGCTTCAACGAGAGCGGGCTTACCACCAGCGTCTTGCCATCAGCCTTGATCTTCGCGGTCAGATTGCTGACGCGGTATTTGTCGTACAGCAGCGCGCCGATGTTGATCGAGCCGTCGGCGAACACCGTCTTGAGGAAGGACAGGTCGGCAGGCTTGTTGTTGTCGGCGGCAGCCTTGGGCTTTTCCTCTTTCTTCTGATTGGCACCCAGCAGCTTGTTGAGGTCGAGCTGGTCGGCCGTCAGGTTGAATTTCACGTTGGATTGCTTGAAGCCGGCCACGCCGATATCGCCTTTGAGGTTGCTGCCGTCGATGTTCATGGCGAGGCCGACCGCGGCTTTTTCCTGCTTCACATCCAGGTGGGTGTTGAGGTTGAAGCCGATCTTGGCGGCGCCATTAGGCAGCGACGGATCCTTGACGTCCACGTTGCCAGCGAGCTTGGGCAGATCGAACACCAGTGTTTCTAGATTGCCCTTGAACGGCGAGCTGAACTTGCCTGACAGGCTGCGCTTGCCCTGCCTGCCGGAAATGTCGCCGGAAATGCCGGAGCTCTCGAATGCTTTGGGCGAACCCTTCATGTCGGCGATCACCAGCTTGGCGCTCATCGTGTCGTCGCCCTGGCTGCGCGTGACGTCGAGCTTCACGTCATCACCGCTCACTTCATCTTTCTGCGCCAGCAGTTTGGGCGCGTCCAGCTTCACATCAAGCTTTTGCGCATCCTGTGTCGCCTTTACGGCCAGCTTGAGGCCGTCCACGACATATTCATTCGTTTCCGGCTTGGCGTCCACGTCGCCCGCCAAGGTCAGATCGACATCGCGCAGCGAAGTCACCGTGCCCTGCAACGCCAGCGCCATGCCCTTCACACCGTACTGCTTCTTCTCGGTATCGGCCAGCAGAGTGCCCTTGAATTGCATTTTCGCATCAAGCACCGGGTTATCGCCGGCAATATGGAACTTGGTATCGACATCGACAGGCTCGTTCTTGGCCACGTGCCCGGTTTCCAGCTGCATGTCGCTCAGCTTGAAATTGCGATTGCCCATCTCGTCGGTCAAGCTCACCGACGCATCGGAGACCTTGATGCCATCGATGTCGAACTTGAGCTCTTGCGGCTCTTCTTCTTCCTTGGAAATCAGGTCGTCGAAGTTCGTCGTGCCGTCCTTGTAGCGCACAATGTTGGCACGTACGCCATCGACGTGGATAGTGTCGATCACCAGCTCTTTCTTGAGCAGCGGCAGCACCGCGACGAACACCTTGGCGCTGTTGATGGAGGCGAATTCCTTGTCGCCGTTGTGTTCGGACAGGGATACCTTGCCGAGATCGGCGCCCAGCTTGGGCCAGAAGGCGAGCTTGATGTCGCCTTCGATATTGAGCGTGCGCTGTTTCTTTTCCTTGACGAGGTTGACGATCAAGGGCTTGTAATCGTTAGGATCGAAAGTCGCCGCCAGTATGCCGGCACCCACCAGCGCCAGTCCGACGATGCCACCGACACCATAAAGCGAATATTTGAGGGCTTTATTCATTCTGATCTTCCTCAATCGAGCGTAATTTATTCAGTTTAGCACCGGCTTACCACTTGAAATAGGCGAGCGCTTCCTGACCAAAAAACCACAGCGCAACGAAAAACGCGCCGAAATACAGTACCGTGAACGCCAGCCAGAAAAAGGCGATGAATACCATCAGGCCGTCCTCTTCCAGCTCACCGATGCCATAGAACAGAATCGCCAATGCCGGCAGCACGTTGTTGAACGGCAGCACGCCGAACGGAATTGCCATCAGCACACCGCCCGACAGCAGGATGAATCCGCCGATTTTTTGCCCCTTGCGCCCGGTCACCAGCCCGGTATGCCGCGGCCGCGTGAATTTGCGGCAGAACCCAAGTATCTTGAGGCAGACATTGACCAGGATGCGCCAGCTTTTCTCGCTAAACTCGATCGACTGCATCTTCTGCGGCAGCATCGGCGATTCGTGACCGCGCATCAGCTGCCACCCCAGCGTGGCGAATGCCAACCCACCAAGAACCGTAATCGGCCCCAGCGGTACTGGCTGCACGAAAGGCAGCACCAGGATAATTGCGATGAAAGCATAAGCTGCTTCATCCAGTGAGTCCAAAGCCTCGCCCAACGTCAGCGGACGCTCTTTGGATTGATCCGCAAAGCGGTGCAGCGTTTTAACAAGGGTGTCGTAGTCGCACAAGGAATGGTTACTCGGTTATTTACTCGAAAAATACGCCAGCACGATCAGGCCGAACACGATGCGATACCAGGCAAAAATGCGGAAGTCATGGTTGGATACATATTTGAGCAGGCCGCGCACCATGAGCAATGCGCTGAAGAATGCGGTTATGAATCCGACAGCAAAAACCGGAATGTCGTTCGCATGCAACAACTCCCAATTCTTGAAAAGATCGTAACCGGTGGCGGCGAACATGATGGGAATCGCCAGAAAAAATGAAAACTCCGCCGCTGCCTTGCGCGACAACCCGAACACCACGCCGCCGAGGATGGTGGCGCCGGCACGCGACACACCGGGGAAGAGCGCCATGGATTGCGCGAGGCCGATCTTGAGCGCGTGCTTCCAGTCCATGTCATCCACCGTCGCGGTATCGAATTCGGGCTTGTATTTCTCGATGAGCAGAATGGCGAAACCGCCCAGTATCAGCGCCATCGACACAGTCAGCGGCGTGAAGAGATAGGTCTTGATGATGTCGTGAAACAGCACGCCCAGAATTGCCGCCGGCAGGAAGGCCAGCGCAATATTGACGAACAGCCGCTTCGATGCAGGCTCCCCCACATTTGCAACCACATGCCCCAGCCGCGCCCGGTATTCCCAGCAGATCGCCAGAATCGCGCCAAGCTGGATGACGATCTTGAAGACCTTGTCGCGCTCGGAATTGAATTGCAGGAGATCGCCGACGATGATGAGGTGACCGGTGCTGGAAATGGGGAGAAATTCGGTAGCGCCTTCGACGACGCCGAGGATGAAAGCCTTGATGAGAATGAGAATATCCATACAGAGGTTCTATTATCCGGGGTAAAGGTTACAAGGCCGCGTCAATCATGCGGGCGAATTGGGAGTGGTGGCGCGTTCCAGACGCTCCAGCCACTGCAGGGCGTGCGTGCGGGTTTCGCCGCACATTTCCTCCGACGGTCGCAAACCGCCGCAAAAAGCCGGCCGCTCGGGCTGGCCGAACACGGCGCAGCGATTATCTTCGGTAAGCTGTACGCATCGCACGCCTGCCGGTTTGCCGTGCGGCATGCCCGGCAGGGGCGAATGGATGGAAGGCGCGATGCAACAGGCACCGCAGCCCTCCCGGCAAACAACGGCTTTCATTTCAGCGAGCATTCGAGCGAAGACAGGGCGAAGGCGCGCCCAGAGCGGCAAGCGGCGGCCTCGCGGTGTACGCTCGAACGAAACTGAAATCAGACCTTTTGATAGACCTCGGAGCCCTTCTTAACAAACTCGATCGCCTTTTCCTGCATGCCCTTGGCGAGCGCTTCTTCTTCGCTCACACCCTGCGTGGCAGCATAGTCGCGCACGTCCTGCGTGATCTTCATCGAGCAGAAATGCGGGCCGCACATGGAACAGAAGTGTGCCTGCTTGGCGCCTTCCTGCGGCAGGGTTTCGTCGTGGAATTCCTTGGCTTTTTCCGGGTCGAGGCCGAGATTGAATTGGTCTTCCCATCTAAATTCGAAGCGTGCCTTGGACAGCGCGTTGTCGCGGATTTGCGCGCCGGGGTGGCCCTTGGCGAGGTCGGCAGCGTGCGCGGCGATCTTGTAGGTAATGATGCCGACGCGCACGTCTTCCTTGTCCGGCAGGCCCAAATGCTCCTTCGGTGTCACGTAGCACAGCATCGCGCAGCCGTACCAGCCGATCATCGCGGCGCCGATGCCGGAAGTGATGTGGTCGTAGCCGGGAGCGATGTCGGTGGTCAGCGGGCCCAGGGTGTAGAACGGAGCTTCGCCGCAGTGTTCCAACTGCAGGTCCATGTTCTCCTTGATCAGGTGCATCGGCACATGACCGGGGCCTTCGATCATGCACTGTACGTCGTGCTTCCACGCGATCTGCGTCAGTTCACCCAGTGTCTTCAGTTCGGCGAATTGCGCCTCGTCGTTGGCGTCATAAATAGAACCCGGACGCAGACCATCGCCCAGCGAGAAGCTGACGTCGTAGGCCTTCATGATTTCGCAGATATCTTCGAAATGCTCGTAGAGGAAGGATTCCTTGTGATGCGCCAGGCACCACTTGGCCATGATGGAGCCGCCGCGCGAGACGATGCCGGTCATGCGCTTGGCAGTCATCGGGATGTAGGCGAGACGCACGCCGGCGTGGATAGTAAAGTAATCCACGCCCTGCTCGGCTTGCTCGATCAGCGTGTCGCGGAAGATTTCCCAGGTCAGGTCTTCGGCCTTGCCGTCGACTTTTTCCAGCGCCTGGTAGATAGGCACTGTGCCGATAGGCACCGGGCTGTTGCGGATGATCCACTCGCGCGTTTCGTGGATGTTCTTGCCGGTGGACAGATCCATCACCGTGTCGCCGCCCCAGCGCGTGCCCCACACCATCTTTTCGACTTCTTCGGAGATGGAGGAACCCAGCGCGGAGTTGCCGATGTTGGCGTTGATCTTCACCAGGAAGTTGCGGCCGATGATCATCGGCTCGATTTCCGGGTGGTTGATGTTGAGGGGAATGATCGCGCGGCCGCGGGCGACTTCGTCGCGCACGAACTCTGGCGTGATCAGCTTGGGCGTTGCGGCGCCGTAGTTGTTGCCGGGGTGCTGCTTCAGGATCAGCTCGCTCATGTTCTCGCGGCGCTGGTTTTCGCGGATCGCGATGTATTCCATTTCCGGGGTGATGATGCCTTGGCGCGCATAGTGCATCTGCGACACGTTACGGCCGGCCTTGGCACGGCGCGGCGGGCGGGTCAGGTTGAAACGCATTTCGGCGAGAGCCGGATCGGTCTTGCGTTCATGGCCGTACTTGGAAGTCGGGCCAGCCAGCACTTCAGTATCGCCGCGCTCTTCGATCCACTTGGCGCGCAAGGCCGGCAGGCCGTTGCGGATGTCGATGTTGACGTCAGGATCAGTGTAAGGGCCGGAGGTGTCGTACACCACCACCGGCGGGTTCTGTTCCGCGCCGAAAGCCGAGGGCGTGTCGGACAGGCTGATCTCGCGGAAAGGCACGCGAATGTCCGGACGGCTGCCGGTGACATAGACCTTACGCGATTTAGGAAACGATTTGGTCGCATCCGCGTCGAGCTCGGCGGAAACGTTGAGGAATTTGGGATTGGCGTTCATTCGGTACTCCTAGCTTTAAGAAACGAAGGAGCACCTGGCTATGCTTCCTTCGTTGTATTAAGGTAGGGAAGCATCGAATCATGCTTCCCTACGGCGGCATGACCCGCATCAGGTTCGAAGGGTGTTTCTCACTGCCTCGCGGCAGACCCCTAGCAATGCCGAGAAAGTACTCGAAAACGCCAATAATAGCAAGGAAACAACGATATAACCGCTAGCCCGGAAGGGCTAACGACAACCCATCAGCACGCTGGAAGCCGCGTGAACTCGAGCGCTAGAGCAACCCATTTCAGTTTCTTGCCGGACGGGTAAACCGACCGATTTCCTGCATCAGCTTCACCAAGTGCGACTGCTCTTCCTTGAACAACGTTTTTGCCTGCCGCGCGGTCAGCACTTCGTCATGCGGGCCCACGACTTTCTTGCCCACCACGCCCTGCGCATTCATCGGCAACGTAATCTTCACCACATTATCCTTGTAGCCGATATGCGACCAGTCGCTGAGCGTGATGTACTCGTGCTGCTCGGTCGACATTAG
This sequence comes from Methylobacillus sp. MM3, assembly GCF_001645185.1. Lineage (GTDB taxonomy): Bacteria > Pseudomonadota > Gammaproteobacteria > Burkholderiales > Methylophilaceae > MM2. Next base: position 165,215 of record NZ_LXTQ01000040.1, on the reverse strand, counting down.
ATCGATGCCGGTTGAATAATCCGACGCGGGGTTCTTCACGCCCAGCAACGGCATGATGGTCGGTGGCAAATCGAGATGGCTGGTGAGCTTGTCGTGCACCGCAGGCTTCATTCCCGGTATCCATACGATCAACGGCGTGCGGGTCTGTGGATCCGAGAACGTCGAGTTATGTCCCCAGTATCCTTGCTCCAGAAATTCCTCGCCGTGATCGCCGAGCGCCACCACGATGGTGTTTTCCAGCAGATTATGTGCTTCCAGGTAATCGAACACCCGCGCGAACTGACTATCCAGATGATGCACCGCGTTCAGGTAACGGTTCTTGATCAGGCCCATATCCTTGCGCAACTCGCTGCGATCCAGCGTCGCGTAATTGATATCGTCGCGGTACGGACGGCGGATCACGCTTTCCGGCGGGAAGTAATAGCGGGCATGCGGCGACTCGAAGAACATGAAGGTAAAGAATGGCTTGGCCGGATCGCGCTTGTCGATGAAATCCAGCATATCGCCGACGTTCTTGCGATCCCTCTGCCACCCTTCGCCGGTTTCGACCCAGTGCAAATCCTCTTTGGGCACGCTGCTGAATATGGTCTGATCGAATTCGGGATAGGAAAACTTGGCGCTGGTGTACAGCGACATCTGGTAACCCTGCTGGCGCAGCGCATCGATCAGCGGCGCGCTGCGATGACTTTCGTAAAACGCCGGCCAGTAGCTGCCCGGCACGCCGGTCATCATCGTGAATACGCCGACGCGCGTGCCGTTGCCACCGCTGTAATGCAGCCTGAAGGTTTGCGCCTGGCCGGCGAAGGCCGCCGTGTTCGGCATGATGTCGGGATTCAGCGTATCCGCGCGCCAGGATTCGGATACCAGCCAGACGATGTTATACGGCTTGGCAGGCTTGTCGAACGTAATGGGCTGGGCCGGATAGCGCAATTGACCGTGGATGCTGGCGACCTTTTCCTCCGGCGCCACCTTGAACCCGAGCCGCGTAAAAAAATGACGCGCGGTGAGGCTCACGTAATACGGCACGCCTTGTGTCAGCACCAGCATGTCGGTGTCCTGGCTCAATGCGTTGGTATAGGCGTAGGCCGCACGATCGCCCAGAGTCGACAGGAAGAACACGCCCGCCAACGGCCACGCCAGCCTGCGGATATTGAGCCGCATCGCCGCAGGATGTCTCGATATCCAGTTGAGCATGAATAAAAGCGCCGCATGGCCGACGAGAAATGCAGCGCCGACCACCACGAAGCCGAGGCTGGATGCCGCGCTGCCGCCGAGGGATTCAAGTCCGCCCGGCGTCACGACCAGATTGACGACGAAACCGTTGACGAACATGCCATACAGCGCGTGCAGCTGATTGTTGGCGTAAAAGAACAGCGTGGTGAGCGCACCGCTGGCGACGGCGGCGGTTTGCGCGGCAGCGCCGATAAATGTGGGAGCCCGCAAGGCTTTCCATATTCCGGGACGCCCAGCGAGCCAGGTCAGCAGCAGGGCCGGGAACAAATACATCGCGTTATAACTGGCGTAGGCATTCAGCAGGAAAAACACGGCTCCCGCTCCGATGGCTCGCGCCGAGGCGATATCGAGATTGGCGTAGTTGATCCAGCACAGGGCCAGATACGTAAACGCAAAATACCAGACGAGTGTCGTGCGTGCCGATGAAGCCTGTTGCGGGGAAGTCATCATGAGCGTTGCTTTGCCTTCTGCAGGCCTTCCTCGATATCAGCCCTGCGACCCGCATCGGCATCCTCGCGGCCGGGACGCGCCGGGGCGTTCAGCGCCTTGTTGAAATACTCGATGGCCTTGGCTGTCTCGCCCTGCTCCAGCAGAAAATCGGCATAGAAATAGTTGGGATCGATACCGTCCGGGTTTACTTGCAACGCCTTTTCCAGATACTCGCGCGCTTTTTTCTTGTCGCCGAAACCGAGCGGCCAGCGCGGCACCTTGTAGTACAGCGAACCCAGCGAGGTGTAGGCCGAGCCTTGCAATGCCTGCGGATTGAGCTTGAGCGAGGCGCGCAGCAGATCGCGCGCCTGTTCGGCATGCTTCAGCGCACCGATGCCGCCCTTGGCTTTGGCGTAGCCGCTTTGCACGATGGCCTCCCAGATCATCGCTTCCGCCTTGTCCGGTCTGGTGGCCGAAATCTGATGTGCGCGGTCGGCCAGCGTCTTGAATGCCGCCTCCTGCTCGTCCTTGGCGGTGTGGTAATTGGCCTTCGCCCAGTCGTGCTGCAATCGCACGATGGCGCCATCCAGCTCATTGCCGGCATGGGCGGCGGTGACGGCAAGCAGCGCCAGGGCCATGATTGCTATCAATTTCTTCATGGAATTACTCCTTCATTCAGGGTTTATTGAAACGCCGCGATCGGCAAACGCATGCGCGACGCGGGTTTTTTTCTTGAGGCCTGCATCCACCAGGCGCGGCAGGACGCCGTTGAGGCGGGCAAAGATCGATTCCGGCCCGCCGATGTAACATTCCTTGCGGCCTTGTTCGATGGCGCGGACGATGATTTGCGCAACGACTTCCGGATCATCCATGGCGATACGATTGGTCTCCATCATGCGCACGGCCGCCGCATCGTTGAGCGCGGTACGCGTCGCGCGCGGCGCGATGTAGGTGACTTCCACGCCGCTGTCTTCCAGCTCGCGGCGCAGTGCTTCCGAGAAACCGCGCACCGCGAACTTGCTGGCGCTGTAGACGGCGTGATGCGGAAAACCTATCGAACCGAAAGTCGAGCCGATATTCACGATGCGCCCGCTGCCTTGCGCGAGAAATTGCGGCAGCACCGCGTGTGCGAGCTGCATCGGCACGACGGCGTTGATGCTCATGACCTGCGCGATACGCGCCGGATCCTGTTGCTGGAACAGCGTGAAATCGATCATGCCGGCGTTGTTGATCAGCATGTCCAACCCGCCCAGCGACTGCATGGCGATTCTCACGGCACTGGCTGGCGCCTGGTTTTGCAGCAAGTCGATGACGATACTCACCGCATCGCCTCCGCTGCGCACGATTTCCTCGCGGATTTCCTCCTGCCGTTCGCCGTTGCGATCCACCAGCGCGAGACGCGCGCCCTTGGCGGCCAGCGCCAGCGCCAGCGGATAACCGATGCCGCCGGTTGCCCCGGTTAGCAGGATGCGTTTTCCCTTGAGGCTCATGCGGCGGCCTTTTCGGCGATGGCCGGGAAGAAGCGCGCTGCAAGTTCGCGGAAGATGTCGCCGTAAAGTTTGTAGAAGACGCGGGCCGCGTGTATCAGCACCTCGCGGTCGGCAGGATCGTCGATGCGATTGATCAGCCTGGCGTAGAAATCCGTGTGGCCGACATCCAGCGAGCCATGCGATGTGAGATAGGTGAAGGCTTCGCTGCCAAGCCCGAGGCTGTTCCTGATGGCCTCGCCGGCGCGCGTGGCCACCTCGACGCTGGTGCCTTCCAGCACCAGCACCATGCCGAAAAATGCGATGGGGTTCACCCGCGCAATCGCGTCGTAGGCGTAGGCCACCATGATCTCTGTCGCCATTCCGGGGCTGCCGTTGCGCACGGCTTCGGCATCCGCGCCACAGGCCTTGATGTCGTTGAGTATCCATTCCTGATGGCCGATTTCCTCTACGACGTATTCCGCCACCGCTTCGCGCAGCCATTCGTAACGCTCGGGCAGGCGCGCGCCGCAACTCATCAGCATCGGTACGGTGTGCTTGACGTGGTGATAGGCTTCGGCCAGGAATGCGATGTACATATCGCGGTTCACCTGCCCCGCCGCGCCGGCGCGGATCAACGGCAGATTCAGCAGCTCGTTGCGCTCGCGTTCGGTCGCGGCGAGCAGTTCGTCATAAAACATTGAGATTTTCCTCATACAAAAGATCGATCTGTTCCTGATACACCGAGTGGATGGCGTCGCGCCGAAGGCGCCCGTTGGGCGTCATCTGTCCGCTGGCGGGGGTAAATGGCGCCTGCGCCGGCAGCCAGTTGCGAATGCAGGCGTAATCCGGCAAGTGCGCGTTCGCATCCGCGATTGCTTGCTCGATACGTGCAGCGGCTTCCGGCATCGTGCCGCGCGGCACAATCACCGCGACATTCCACGGCCGGCCCTCTCCGAATACGGCGGCCTGTGCGATGTCCGGGGACAAGGTGAGTTCGCGCTCCACCCATTCCGGCGCGACGTTGCGGCCGAACGAGGTGATGAAAATATTTTTCTTGCGGCCGGTAATATGCAAAAAACCTTGCGCATCGAGAAACCCGAGGTCGCCGGTCGGCCAGTAGCCCTCCTGCATGTTGCACTCGGCATTGCCGGTATAGCCCAGCATGATGGCGCCGGCGACGAGGATTTCACCCTCCTGCGAAAACGCAAGACGCACGTGCGGCAAGGGCCGCCCGGCCGTGCCCAAGGCATTCGCGGAGGCGGTATTCAGCGATACGACGGATGCGCACTCCGAGAGGCCATAACCTTCGAACACGGGCATGCCCAATGCGTAGGCATGCTGGAGCAAGCGCTCCGCCACCGGCGCGCCGCCCACGGCGACGAAACGCAGACTTTGCGGCAACGGGTGCCCGGCGGCCGCGATCGCTACCAGTCCGCGCAGCATTTCGGGGGTCAGGATGGTGGTAGTCGCATCGCATGCAAGCAGCGACGCCGCCATTTTCTGCACGTCCAGCCCGCTGGCGCCGCGCAGGCCGATCTCGGCAAAGGGCAGCAGCACCGCGGTTGCACTGGCGAGCAGCGGAACATACAGTCCGGCGATGTTTTCCAGCAAAGTCGACAGCGGCATCAGACTGGCATGACGATCGGATGAACGCGCATCGGTCGCCTCCAGCAGCGAATGCGCGACCAGATCCATCGCTCGCATTCCCAGGCATACGCCCTTGGGACTGCCGGTGGTGCCCGAGGTATAGGTGATCTTGGCCGTGCCGGGCGGCAATGCGACTGCGGGCACGCCTTCCAGCCGGAACTCGGTGACGGCCTGGCCATGGATGCGGCATTCGTTGCGCTCGCGGACTGCAATATTTATCTGCGCGAAGAGTTTCTCGAACTGTTCCGGCTGATCGGTATGAATGCAGTCGATACCGGCATCCTTGATGGCATGGGCAAGCTGCCCGGCGGAGAAGAAGAAAGGCAGCGGTACGAGCGGAACCTTGGCTTGCATGGCCGCGAGGTCAATAGCCGCCCAGGCCGGGCCGTTGTCCAGCGCGAGGCCAACCACGCGCGGTGAGGAATCGCGCAAATGTCCTGCTGCATGCGCGACCGACGCCTGCAGATCGCCATAGGTGACTACACCTGTGACCCCGCGCAGCGCAATGGCTTGAGAATTTGCGGTTGCGACCGCATCGAGCACGGAACGCATCTTCAGGCCGCCGTGAAATCCGGACGGGAAGCGCGACACACGGCCATCACCTGCGGATTCTTGTCGTAATACGTGCCCCACTCCGGCCGCTCTTCCGGCACGATGCGTTGCAGGCTGGCATCGGCCAGCACTTCGAGCTGCATGTTCAAACGTGCGAGCGAATTGCGCAGCACCGGGATCGCGGTGAACACGGCCCATTGCGTGCCCGTACCGTGCAGATAATGGCTGACGCTTGCCAGCAGGTGCGGCGCAATACCCGGCGCGGCCACGGCCAGATTGCCGATTTCGACAATGTCGCTACGCTCCACGCCGCGTTGCGTGCGGTTGGCGATGACGTGCTCCACCGGCGCATCGAGATAGGTTTCCAGGAACAACGTCCCGTGATCGGCATTGCGCAGGCCACACACGGCCAGCAAGCTGCCCCCGGCGTCGCGCAGGCTCATCAGCTGCGGCATGAAATGCCTGATGCTGGCGCCGTAAGCGCGCTGGAAAACGAGGCGGATGAATTGCTCCAGCTCCGCCCGCTCCGGCGCGTCGGGCCCGCACAACCGGGTGGTGTAGTGCGGCGAGCCGTGGACGTGAATGTCCGCTTCCTGCCGGATAATGTCCGGCGCCGGTGCGGCATGAATGTCGGAAAGCGGTTTAACAATCAGGTTGGCGCAAAGCATGAGAGCTCCTGCAAATTAATCTGCAGTTAGTTCAGCAACCGCTGTGCCAATCAGGGAAAATTCTGCTTAAACGCCCTTGAGATGGCGTTATATCTATTACATTTCAATAAGATGGATTAATAACCAAGGCCAAGGCCAAGGGGGAGATAAATAGAATGTTCTATTACGATCACGCAAAAAATGCAGGCTAGGCGCAAAACGGTTCTGCATTATTTGCAGGGCTTGTGTATCAATCCTGCGGGCATTCCAGGGGCGGCGAGCTTTCCGAAATGGCGCCCGAGGCATCGATCCACAAAATCGCCTTTACCCGCGCATCGAGCTTGCAGCCGGGCACGTAACCGATAGCGCCCGAGGTCTCGGCTATGTAGCGCAGCATGGCCTCCGGCGAGGCGACCACATGCGGCGGAAAGACGCCCTGGAAGTACATCGCGTTCCAGTATTGCGTCTGCGCTTCCGGCGCGCTCTTGAGGATGCGTTGCGAGAACAGGCGCCGCGCGGGATGATCCGATGGCAGGTTGACAGCCTGAATGCGCATGCCGTCGTCCCAGGCCAGTTTTTTGCGTTTGAAGATCAGCGCGAGTTCCTGCACGTTGGGCTCGCGCCCGCTGAAATGGCGCGGCACGATGACGGCAAGCGGCTCATCGGCCGCCACTGCCGGAACCGGCAGCAGGCCGGCTGCTGCAAGAAGGATGAGTATCGCGAATCGCATCAAAAAAGAATCGCGTAAGAGGCGGCAAAACCGCGCGGCATGTCGGGATGCTCGTCGCGGCCGCCGACATACTCCAGCTTGAATATCTGATTGTTTTTCCAGCGCCAGGCCGTACCCACCAGCCAGCGGCCGGTCGTGCCCTCGTCCGGCAGGCGGAGGTTTTCCAGTCGGCCGATCGCAAACCACCGGTTCCCCAGCGGCGCCACCACCTGCGCATATCCGCCGCCGCTGCGGTCGTCGTCATTGCCGCGCGCAAAGCGGCGGTAGAGTTCTCCGCTGAATTCCCAGCCATTTAGCGCCTTGAAGAAGTCCAGCCCCAGCATGCGATAACGCGGCTGGCCGATGGCGTCCTCCTCGAATTCGGAAAGCGTCATGCCGACCTCTGCGATTCCGATATAAGCGAGCCGCACGCCGCGCGTTTTCTCGAAGAAGGGCTCATCCTTGTCCTTCGTCTGGTCGCGCAGCGCCTCACCGAACAGCGCATAGTCCAAGGCGCCTTCATTCAGCGGTAGCGTGCCGTAGAGCATCACGCCATTGATCGCCTCGGGAAACAGCTTCTCGGTCGCGGCCGGACGGTTCGTTGTCCACACCAGCGGTGCGGCATGCGTGACGTTCCAACGACCGATAGGCGTCAGCAAGCGCCCGCCGCGCACGGTGAGGGCGCCTGTCAGGCTGTAGTCGGCATACAGGCGCTCGATGTCGAAGTCCGCGTCATTGCTGCTGATCGATCCACCCTCTTCCCAAGTCAGCGGAGTTTCCACCTCCAATTCGGAAAAGAGGTGCAGCTTGCCGCCGCCATCCCAGTTCAGGATCAGGCTAAGCTCGTGGAGATCGGCCGCCGCCTTCCCGCCCGGATGTATTCGAAATCCACCGCTGGCGTAACCGCCGACGTGCAGATACTCTGCCGAAAGCGGCGCGCTGTCGTCTGCCGCCGCCGGGTTGCAGGCCAGAAAAGCGGCGACTACACTTGTGGCGACCAAAAATGAGGAGTTGCGCATGAATGCTCCGTTGAAAGCCTATTCATAGTAGGCTTAATAAATCCCCGGCCATTCTCCCACCGAAACCCATGTTGCGAAAAGCCTATTCCATCAGTCATATCCTGCTGGCTGCATTTCTGCTCGCCGGGTTGCTGCCTGCGGCAGCTATCACGTGGATGGCATTTTCAACCGCGCGCGACACGCTGGAAACCGAAATCGCACGGGATATGCAGGTGCGCGCATCAGCTACTGCCGCCGAGATCGACCGCATGATGTTCGAACGCTTGCAGAACGTGGCCTCCTGGAGTCGGCTGGAAATCATGCAGGAGCTCCGCGTGGGCGACGTAGACAAGCGTCTGTCGCGCTTTCTCAGCGAGTCGAAAGCCAGCTACGGCGGCGTTTACGTCGAATTGAACGCGGCAGACACGCACGATATTGTCGTCGCTTCCAGCGAACCTGGCCGCATCGGGCAGCATTTCGTTCCAGCCAATGGTGGACAGGGGATACTGCTGGCACAGGGGGATGTTCATGCCGCGCGGCTCGTCGCCGGCCGGTTGCCGCTTTCTTCCAGGATTCCCGACGCCATCGAAGGCGGCGATGCAGGCACGCTCTATGCCGTATTCGACTGGGAGCAAGTCAGGCAGATATTGGCTGCCACTTCCGCCAACGGCAGTGCAGCCGCCCTGCTGGACCGCCAGGGCAAATTGCTCGCTGCCACCGAAGGCTGGCATTCACGCGATCTCACGCAGGAAATCTCAGCCACCGCCGTCGCCAAAGGGTTCGAGGATTTTCCGGGTTTCGGCTGGAAAGTCATCGTTGCCCAATCCAAAGCCGTCGCCCTCGCGCCGGTACGCCAAATGGCGCATACCTTCAGCCTGCTGCTGCTCTTCATCGTCGCCATCGCCGCACTGGCCGCCATACCGGTTGCCGCCAGCATGGCCCGCCCCCTGGGGAAACTTACCTATTTCACGCGCAACTTCATCCGCGAGCAGCGCATGGCTCCGCCCCCGACCGGCGGGCCCGCCGAAGTACGCGAACTGGCTACCGCGTTCGGTCAGATGATCCGCGATCTCGACCGCCTGAAAGAAAACCTCACTCGCGCCGCCAAGCTTGCCGTGGTCGGCGAAATGGCCGCCGCAATGTCGCACGAGGTGCGTACGCCGCTCGGCATTCTGCGCTCGTCGGCGCAACTGCTGCTGCGCGAACCAGGACTGAGCGATGAAGGCCGCGAGGTATGCGGTTTCATCCTCAGCGAAACCGAGCGCATGAACAAACTCATCTCCACCTTGCTCGACTGCGCCCGGGCACGTCCGCCTGAGTTGCAGCCGGTCAATCTGGCCGAACTCACCCGGCAAGCCATAGCAATGCTCAAGCCGCAGGCCGCCAAGAAGAATATCGCGCTGGATTTCATGGATACCGGCACCGACGCAACCGCGCTGTGCGATCCGGAGCAGATGACACAGGTACTGCTCAATCTGCTGCTGAATGCCTTGCAGATTCTTCCCGAGGGCGGGCATATCGAGGCAACGGTCAAGCACCGGACCGATGCCGTCCTGCTCGAAATCGCCGACGACGGCCCCGGCATTGCACCGGAGTTGTATGATCGCGTCTTCGACCCGTTTTACACGCAACGCAGCGGCGGCATCGGTCTCGGTCTCACGGTGGTTCGCCAAATCGTTGCCGCACATCGCGGCGAAATCGTTGCCGGGAAAAGCCATCTCGGCGGTGCCTTGTTCCGCCTGCGCCTGCCGACTGAAAGCCAAATGAAATGAACGAGAAAAAACGCATCCTCGCCGTCGATGACGAGCCCAACATGCGGCGCCTGCTGCAAATCATGCTGAACCAGGCCGGCTACCAGCCCTTGCTGGCGGCGGACGGCCGGGAAGCAATGGAGTTGCTGGGCCGCGAAGGCGCTGATCTCGTCGTCAGCGATTTGCACATGCCCGGCATGGACGGCCTCGGCCTGCTGACTGCGATGCGTGAAGCGGGCATGAGCATTCCCGCCATCATCGTCACGGCGCAGGCCGAAGTGGAAACCGCCGTTGCGGCGATGAAGCTGGGCGCGGCGGATTACATCGTGCGGCCGTTCGACTTGGAAACGCTGGAAATCGCCATCGTCCGCGCGCTTTCCGTGACCCGCCTCAAGATTGAAAACCGCTTCCTGCGCGACGAAGCCGAGCGCGGCGTGAACAACATGGTCGGCAACACACCGGCCATGCACAAAGTCTACGACGCCATCCGCCAGGTTGCACCGGAAAAGGCGACAGTGCTCATCGTCGGCGAAACCGGCACCGGCAAGGAACTGGCGGCGCACGCCATCCATCGCTTGTCTCCGCGCAGCGAATCCCTGTTCGTCGCGGTCAACTGCGCCGCGATTCCCGCCGAAATGATGGAGTCCGAACTCTTCGGCCACGAGCGCGGCGCCTTCACCGGCGCAGTCAAGGAACGCATCGGCAAGTTCGAGCTGGCGGACGGTGGCACGCTGTTTCTGGATGAAATCACGGAAATGCCGCTTGCCTTGCAAGCCAAACTGCTGCGAGCCCTGCAGGAAGGCGTGATCGAGCGCCTGGGCGGGCATCGCCCGATCAGCGTCGATATCCGCATTGTCGCCGCCACCAACCGCGACCCACAGCAGGCAGTGCGCGACGGCCTGCTGCGCGAAGACCTGTATTACCGGCTCAATGTATTCCGCCTCGACCTGCCGCCGCTGCGCGCACGCATCGACGATATTCCTCTCCTGGTACAACACTTCACCCTGCGTCGCGGCATGGAAATCACGTCCGCGGCACTGGCGCGGCTGGCGGCCTACCACTGGCCGGGCAACGTGCGCGAGCTGGAAAACGTGCTGGAGCGCGCGGCCATCGTCTGCGGCGGCGACACCATCGATGCCGCGCACCTGCCGGCCGATATTGCGCCTGCGACGGCGCCGTCGGCGACCGCCGCCTCGCTCGCCCCGGAAACGCTCTCGATTCCGCTCGCCTCCGAAGCGCTCGAAAAACAACTGATCGCCGAAGCGCTGCGCCAGACCGGCGGCAACAAGAGCAAAGCAGCTCGCCTGCTGGATATCAGCGAGCGCTCACTCTGGTACAAGTTGACCCGCTACAATCTCGGAAACCCTTGATCGGCGTCCGCGCGTGCGCATCGTTGATAACGCGGTACTCGCCACTCAAACAGTTACAGATTTGATGTCGCCGCTTACCGCATTGCTTGGGCTATAATCCGCTAACTTGACTTGAGCGAACCATGATGAATACCGATCTCGAACAGTCCCGCTTCAACATGATCGAACAACAGATCCGTACCTGGGAGGTATTGGACCCGGTTGTGCTGGCATTGCTGAAAGACGTGCCGCGCGAGGATTTCGTGCCGCCGCAATATCTGGGGCTGGCCTTCGCCGATCTGGAGATTCCCATCGGCTATGGGCAGAGCATGCTGTCGCCCAAGATGGAAGCGCGCATCGTGCAGTCGCTCGGCCTCAAGAAAACCGACAAGGTGCTGGAAATCGGCACCGGCAGCGGCTACATGACGGCGCTGCTGGCGAAGCTTGCGCAGCAGGTCGTCAGCGTCGAATGCGTTCCCGAACTCACCGCCACCGCACGCAAGAATCTGGAACGCCACGACATTGCCAACGTCACGCTGGCAACCGGCAACGGCGCTCTTGGCTGGAGCGCAAACGCCCCGTACGACGTCATCGTGCTCACCGGCTCGGTTCCCGTGTTGCCGTCAGGCTTGCAGCAGCAATTGACGATCGGCGGCCGGCTGTTCGCGGTCATCGGCGAAGCGCCCGTCATGGAAGCCACGCTGATTCGCCGCGTTGCGGAACAGGTATTCCGCTCCGATGTACTCTTTGAAACCTGTGTGCCGGAATTGACCGGTGCGCCGCAGCCGGAACGCTTCAGCTTCTGATATTCGAGCGGAGCACACCGCTTGCGCGCATGCATCGACAAGCTCATCGCGAGCGGACGTCGTGTTGTACCGCCAAGCATGTCGGGCCGGTCGATTGACCAGGCTGTCGGCCCGCAGTAAGGTAGGGGCGGCTAACTTCGTTGGCCTTTCTGTCCAGGCGTATTAGATACTCTAATGAACAAGACATTACTTGCTTTGATTATCGCGACCTTGCCCCTGGCCTCCCACGCGGAAATGCCGGTGCAGGATTTGCTCTCGACCTATCAGCAAGCCCAGGCTAACGATCCGACATGGGCGGCAGCACAGAACGCGAATATCGCAGCGCAGGAAAAACTGGTGCAAGGCAAGGCGCTGCTGCTGCCCACAGCCAAGCTGGGCGCCAGCGCCGGGCATACCCAGTCCAATCTCGACCGCACCGGCGGCATCACCAATATCGGGCGTAGCGGCCACGACGATTTCGAAACCTACGGCTACAACCTCAACATCAACCAGCCGCTATACCGCAGACAAAACAGCATCCAGTACGCACAATCCAAGACCCAGGTCGCGCAGGCTGACGAGCAGCTCAACACCTCGCACCAGGACCTGATGCTGCGCGTGTCGCAAGCCTATTTCGACGTCCTGCTGGCGCAAGACAAGATCGATCTCATCCAGGCGCAGAAGGCCGCGATCAGCCGTCAGCTCGAACAGGCCAAGGCCAATTTCGAGGTCGGCAGCGCGACCATCACCGATGTGCATGAAGCGCAGGCGCGTTACGACCTGACGGTCGCGCAGGAAATCGCCGCGGTAAATGAGCTGGAAGCGAAAAAACATGCCATCCAGGCCGTCACCGGCCAGATGCCGCAACGCCTCGCCACAGCGAAGAGCGACTTGCAGGCGGCAATCCCCGAGCCTTATGAAATGGAAAAATGGGTCGAGGTCGCATCGGAGAACAATCTGGCGCTCAAGATCCAGCTCCAGTCGCTGCAACTCGCCAATCAGGAAGTGGAGCGCACGCGGGCGGGCCATCTACCGACGCTGGACGTCGTCGGCACCTACTCCGATAACCGCGCCAACGGCGGCGTGAGCAGCGATCTCGTCGGCTACAACAAGGCCGTCAAAACCGCCGTCGTGGGCTTGCAGTTTGAAATCCCCCTGTATCAGGGCGGCGCTATCAGTTCCAAGGTGCGCGAGGCCATCGCCAACCAGCAGAAATCGCAGGACGACGTTGAAGCCGCGCGCCGCCAGGCCGAACTGCAAACGCGTCAGGCCTATCTGAATGTGACCAGTTCGGTCGCGCAGGTCACCGCCTACGAACAGGCGCTGGTGTCCAGCCAGAGCCAGCTGGATTCGACTTCCCTCGGCTATGAAGTCGGCGTGCGTACCAGCGTGGACGTGCTCAACGCGCAGCAGCAGCTCTACAGTGCCAAGCGCGATCTGTTGCAGGCACGCTACTCCTGGCTGCTCTCCGTGCTGCAGCTCAAGGCCGCCGCCGGCGTGCTGACCGAGGATGACCTCGCCGCCACCAACAAACTGCTCGAAGGTTCATGAACGCCTCTTCGCTTTGTATTCGCGGCTCAAGCCAGCTCGCGGTCGTCGACGTGCAAGAAAAACTGTGCGGAGTAATGGATCCGCAGGCCTTGCAAGATCTGGTGAAGAACTGCAGCATCCTGCTGCAAGCCGCGCAATTGCTGGAAATTCCCGTCGTACATACCGAGCAATATCCCAAAGGCCTGGGCCCAACGCTCTCTGCGCTCGGCACATGGCTGAAACCCGAGGCGGCCGTCGTAAAAACCTGTTTCTCCTGCTGCGATGAAAGCGCTTTCCGCGCGCAGCTGCACCGCGACCGCCCGCAGATCATCCTCGCCGGCATGGAAGCGCATATCTGCATCCTGCAAACCGCGCTGCAACTGCAGGAATCCGGACATCAGGTATTCGTCGTCGAAGATGCCGTGCTGTCGCGTCGCGACGCCAACAAGCAGAATGCGCTGACGCGCCTGCGCCAGGCCGGAGTCATCGTCACCAACACCGAATCCGTGGTGTTCGAGTGGCTCAAGGTCGCCGAGGGCGACGCTTTCAAACAGATCAGCAAGCTCGTCCGCTAAAACGCATGCGCTGGCAGACGTTGGCTTTCATCGCGCTGGTCGGATTCGGCGCGTACCAGTTCAGCCACACCAGTCCGGTTGAAATCTCCCGCACCGGCATACTCATCGCGGATGAACCGCACCAGATACCGATCCATTCGCCGCCTCGCCTGACACTGGAAAACTACCGCGTCGAACCGCTGGCGAAATACATCATCGAGGCGCGCGTACTCGGCACCGAACGCTATCGCCTCGGCCGTGAAGCCGATATTTCGCCGGTGGATTTCGCGCTGGGCTGGGGCGCGATGTCGGATACGGCCGTGCTGAAAAAAATCGACATCCGCCAGAGCGGACGTTTTTATTTCTGGCGCGTCGATGAGTTTCCGATTCCACGCGAGGAAATCGAAAGTCACAGCGCCAATACGCACATGATTCCCGCCGATTCTGCCGTAGCGCGGCGACTGAACGAAGTTCGACCGGGGCAGATCGTCCGCTTGCGCGGCTATCTGGTTGCGATCAGCGCGGACGACGGCTGGCAATGGCGCAGCTCATTGAGTCGCACAGATACAGGAAACGGCGCGTGTGAATTGTTATGGGTGGAATCGGTGGAGATCGGGACGGTCAGTTAACACCCGCCCGAAGACAGGCTTTCGCCGGAATGACGGTCAGATTACGACCTGCGCTATCATGGCCATGACCCGTTGCGACGCGCCGCTATGGCTGCCGCTGAACGCAAGCGCCTGCCGGGACATGCGTTCGCGCAATTCACCGTCAGCGAACAACTCGCGCAATTTCGCTCCCAGCGCCGCCGGATCATCAACCCGCAACGCCGCCCCTGCTTCCAGCGCGCTCGCCGCCACCGCTTCGAAATTCCAGGTGTGCGGCCCGATCAGCACCGGCTTGCCCATGGCGCAGGCCTCGATCAGGTTCTGCCCGCCCAGCGGCAACAGGCTGCCGCCAATAAATGCCACGTCGCACGCGGCGTAATAGGCGAACATCTCGCCCATGCTGTCGCCCAGCACTATCTGAATATCCAGCCCGACAGCCTGCTCTCCCTCCGCGAGAGCAGGCTGGGGTGAAGAGAAGGTCTCTACCAGTGAGGAACGTCGCACATAAGCAATCCCGCGCTTATCCAGCAAGCTCGCTACCTCATTGAATCGCTGCGGATGCCGCGGCACGATCACCGTGAGCAGGCCGGGCACATTCGCCGCAGCCACCGCATCCAGCACCAGCGGCTCTTCACCGTCGCGCGTGCTCGCCGCGAGAAATACCGGCCGTTTCTCCCCGAACAGTAGCCGCAATGCCGCACCCTTCCCCCGAGCCTCCAGCGGCGGTGTCACGTCGAACTTGAGATTGCCGGTCACGACGACATTCTGTGCGCCCAACTCGCGCAGGCGCTGCACATCGGCTTCGGTCTGTGCCGCAATTCGGGTCAATTTACGCAGGCCGTCCGTGACCAGCTCGCCCAGCCGCGCATAACCGCGCGCCGACCTTGCCGAAAGCCGCGCATTCACCAGCATCAAGGGCATGCCGCGCTGCTCGCAGGCCGCAATCAGGTTGAACCACAACTCGGTTTCCATCAGCAGCCCGGCCTTGGGCTGAAAATGATCCAGAAAACGCGCCATCGCGCCGGGCAGGTCGTAAGGCAGATAGCAGCGCAGCACATTGTCGCCAAAAAGCTGCTCCCCCGCCGCGCGCCCGGTCGGCGTGGTGTGCGTCATAAGAATTCGGTGCTGTGGATAACACTCCCGCAGCAAGGCCACCAGCGGCGCCGTCGCGCGCGTCTCGCCGACCGAGACGGCATGCAGCCAGATGACGGGCTGCGTGGGCCGCGGGACGCGATAAAAACCGAAACGCTCGGGCACATGGCGCAAGTATTCCGGCTGGCGAAAAGCGCGCCACACCAGCTTCAGCAGGGCGAGCGGGAGCAGCAGACAAAGTAGCAGGGTATAAGTCCAACGCGGCATGACGGCGATTTTCGCACGGAAAGGCTGAGTTTTAACTTAACCGCGCCAAAAGCCTCTGCGCAGAGCCGGAAAATTTCCCGATTCGACAGCATTCACGGGCACTGTTTTGGTGCTTTTTCGGCTGGATTCAGGTTTGGCAAGGCCTTACGCCCGCCTCTTCCCAGTGCCAATCGAGGAGACTGAAAGTCAACCAAAAAATTTTGTTGAGGCTTCTTGACGGACACTAGCAAAGGGGGGAAACTTCAATCCGAAACACAATATGTAGTGTTAGAAGTTGCTTATGGAAAAATCCTGGGAACCCGGGGCCGGCGCATAACAACGCCTTCGGCGGTTCCTTCGGTCATTTTCCTCTGCAACTTTTCAAAGGTTATAGGCACAAAAATAATCAGGAGGTATTCCAACCATGCTCAAGGTAGTGAAAACGGCTCAGGAAGCCGAACGCGAGGTTCCCATGCAACCGGTATCGCTGGACATCTGGGACAAGAAATATCGTCTCAAGACCAAACAGGGCGAAATCCTGGATGAAACCATGGACGACACCTACCGCCGTGTGGCGCGCGCGCTGTCCGATGCCGAGTCTACCGAAGAGAAGAAAGCGTTGTGGTTCGACAAGTTCCTGTGGGCGCTGCGCCGCGGCGCAATTCCCGCCGGCCGCATCACCTCCAATGCCGGTGCGCAGGAGCACAAGCCTGCCACCAGCACCATCAACTGCACCGTGTCCGGCATCATCGAGGACTCGATGGACGGCATCCTGGAAAAAGTCCATGAAGCCGGCCTGACGCTGAAGGCCGGTTGCGGCATCGGTTACGAATTCTCCACGCTGCGTCCCAAGGGCGCATTCGTCGCAGGCGCGGGCGCCTATACCTCCGGCCCGCTGTCCTTCATGGATATCTACGACAAGATGTGCTTCACCGTCTCCTCCGCTGGCGGGCGCCGCGGTGCGCAGATGGCAACGTTCGACATCTCGCACCCCGACGTGGCCGACTTCATCAAGGCCAAGCGCGAAGCGGGCCGTTTGCGCCAGTTCAATCTTTCCACACTGATCACTGCCGAATTCATGGAAGCGGTGAAGGCCGACGCCGAATGGAAGCTGGCTTTCCCCGTCACCGAGAAGGAAGCCAAGGCCGACGGCCTCAAACTGGACGATGTCACGCAAGTGGTTTGGCGCGAATGGCCGGTGAAGAACAAGTACCTGACCCGCAAAAGCGATGGCAAGGTCGCCTGCCGCGTGTACAAGACGATCAAGGCGCAGCGCCTGTGGGACGTGATCATGTCTTCTACCTATGACTTCGCCGAGCCGGGCTTCATCCTGATCGACAAGGTCAACGAGATGAACAACAACTGGTTCTGCGAAAACATCCGCGCCACCAACCCCTGTGGCGAACAGCCGCTGCCGCCATACGGCGCCTGCCTGCTGGGCTCGGTCAACCTGACCAAGTTTGTGCGCGATCCTTTTACCGACAACGCGCACTTCGACTGGGACGAGTACCGCGAAGTGGTCGCCACCTTCACCCGCATGCTGGACAACGTGGTCGAAGTGAACGGCCTGCCGCTGCCGCAGCAGCAAGCCGAAATCATCCGCAAGCGCCGCCACGGCATGGGCTATCTCGGCCTCGGCTCCACGCTGACCATGCTGAAGATGCCTTACGGCTCCGAGGATTCGCTGAAATTCACCGAAGAAGTCACCCGCACCATGGCGGAAGTGGGCTGGGAAGTAGGCGTCACGCTGGCCGAAGAAAAAGGCCCGGCACCCATCATGGATGAAGACTTCGAAGTCACCGCCGATATGCTGGCAAAGCGCCCGGAAATGGCCAAGGACGGCATCAAGCTCGGCCAGAAGATCAAGGGCCGCGTGCTGCTGGGCAAGTACAGCCGCTACATGCAGCAGTTCCCGGAATCGCTGCGTAATCAGATCGTCGACAAGGGTGTGCGCTTCACGCATCACAGCTCCATCGCTCCGACCGGCACGATTTCCCTGTCGCTGGGCAACAATGCATCCAACGGCATCGAGCCTTCCTTCGCCCACCACTACAGCCGCAACGTGATCCGCGAAGGCAAGAAGTCCAAGGAAAAGGTCGACGTCTGGTCGTATGAACTGCTGGCCTACCGCGAACTGGTAAAC
This sequence comes from Methylobacillus sp. MM3, assembly GCF_001645185.1. Classification (GTDB taxonomy): domain Bacteria; phylum Pseudomonadota; class Gammaproteobacteria; order Burkholderiales; family Methylophilaceae; genus MM2. Next base: position 147,473 of record NZ_LXTQ01000040.1, on the reverse strand, counting down.
CCGCATGCGATGCCGTTCTCCGACAAGGCTGACGAAAAGCTGCCGGAATATTTCGTCGATTCCTCGTCCATCCCCGCCAAGGCGCACGTCGATATCCAGGCCGCCGCGCAGAAGTGGATCGACAGTTCGATCTCCAAGACCATCAACGTACCGACCGACTATCCGTACGAGGACTTCAAGGACATCTACTTCTATGCCTACGAGAAAGGCCTCAAGGGCTGCACCACCTTCCGCTTCAATCCGGAAGCGTTCCAGGGCGTACTGGTGACCGAGAAGGATCTCGAAAATACCACCTACAAGTTCACGCTGGAAGACGGCACAGTGGTTGAAGCCAAGGGCAACGAGGAAATCGAGTACGACGGCGAAATCCACACCGCCGCCAACCTGTACGATGCATTGAAAGAAGGCTACTACGGCAAGTTCTGATCAGCCGATAGGCGCAAAAAAGCCGGGAAGTGATTCCCGGCTTTTTTATTGCTCCAGCTTCATTATCGCGCTGCATGAGGCTGTCATAGCCTGAGCGGATGCTGGATACTAGATGATCAGCGGCTCAGTTTGCCGTATCTGTATGCCTTCCAGTGTCACATCCATGCCGCCCACCTGGATACCGAGCATTTCCAGCAGCGGATCGAGAAATACTTCGCCTATCTGTACTAATACTGGCGCAACCACGGTCGAAACCACGGTATTGATCAGCACGGCATTCAGGATACCGCCCAGCCCCAGAGGATCAACCTCAATTACTCCGGATTGACCCAGCGCATTTGCAAGGCTGTCGCCCACCGGGCTGGATACCGTCCTGGTTTGCGGCAGATTATCTGCAATGGGATGATCCACATTGAACACCAACGCCTGAGCAGCCGCTGGCTGCATGGGTAAATCCAGCGTCAAATCCGCCACATGCAATCCGCCCAGCGTGGTAATCGCGGCCGGTCCGGTGCCTGCGGTATTTTGCAGGCTCAGGCTCGCGATACCTGGGGTGGCATTGATCGTGACGTCCGTCTGTCCGCCGGAGTTCACCACAGAACCCAGCCCGGCGGTGCCCTGCGCTACTTCGGCGTTCAGCGACAAGTCGATTTCCGCCAGGCCGAGGATCGAAACATTGACATCCACCGCAGCCTCCACCTGTGCCGTGCGTAGCGTCGTACATATCGCCCCGCCGCTTCCGGCCGGGCCTATGGCCAATTGCGGCGGCTCGATAACGTTGATCTGCCCGGTAATGCTGGTAATGCCCGGCACGCTGATGCTGAGCGGCACCGACAGCGCGTGACTGCCGTTGGCGATCAACGCGGAGGTGGTAATCAGCGAAAGCGCATTGACGCCCACCTTGCCTGCCGCCTCTTCGTCGGGAGTCGTCACATTGAGCACGTCGCCCAGGGTAATGCTGGTATTGTCGACCGTTGCGGTAGCAAGTTGCTGCATACCCAATTTGGCATCCGCGCTTGCAGTGCCGGAATTGTTCACGGCATCGGCCATCAGGCTGGCGAGCTCGCTCAGCGTCATTGAAGTCGACAGCAGGCTCTCCAGCCCGCCCACCTGCCCGCTGGCCTCCAGCAGTTCGTTCAGGGTAATGTTGGTCGCGGCGATGCCTTGATATGACACCAGATCGAGATCGACCGAGCTGCCGAGGATATCGCTGAAAATGCCGTCCAGCAGCACCGAGTCCTTGGTGTCGATACTGGCCGCGAAACTGCCCGCGCTGAATGCGGCGATGACCGGGTCGGCGCGGGAAACGGCCTGGGCATGCAACACCACCGTGCCGTCGAAGAGACCGCCGGCGACGAGGCTGGACGGCACTTCGCGGGTGGCGTAGACGCGCACGGCTTCGCTGCCGCCGGTGCTGAACTGCCGGATACCGCCGACCGTGGTGACGTTCACGATATCGACAATATTCGGGCTGTTCGCCAGATTGCCGGTGTAGCCGTTGGCGACGGCGGCACTCTGCGCCGCCTGCACGACATTGGCGAGCACGACCCCGCAGCCGAGTTGCCGCGCCGCCTGGATCGAGGCGATATCCGCAACGGTTTGCAAATGCCGCTTCTGCATCCATAGCCGCCCGCTGTCCACCACCAGCGCGGCAAACAGCACTGCCAGCATCAAGGTGACGACGCCCAGCAGGCCGATGGCGCCGCGCTGGCGCTGACGGCTATTTGCTGGAGATGCTTTCGTCATGCTTGTAATACAAGGGCTGCGGATGTTCGAAACCTTTCAGGTAGCGTTTGTGCACCCGCTCCATCGCCGGGCCGGACAAGGGCTGCGGCTGCATGGATGCGGCATCGCCCGAGCGTTGCAATTCCAGCCAGATACGCGTCGCCGGCTCGGCTTGCGGCGGCTCGTTTTTGGCCGCTTCCTCAGCGTGCGCCGTCGTGGCGATCAGCAGCAACGACACCGCCAGCCAGCCTGTTTTCCATTTCATCGTTCGCTCCCGTTTCATTGCGATTGTTCGTTTCATCCTGCGCTGCATCGCTATCCGGCACAGGGCCTATCATCCCGGTGGCCGGGCTATCCGCTTGCGGCGTCGCCGACAATTGCCTGGCCGCCATCTGCCGGATATCCGCCAGTTCCTCGGCGGAAATACCGACTTTTTCCGCGAAGGCCGCGGCCTTGTCGTCCTCGCCGGTGCGCGACAGCAGCAGCAGGAGGTTGTGCGCCGCCCGGCGCTGGTTGGGCGCCAGCTCGATGGCGGTCAGGAATTCGTGCAACGCGGCTTGATGGTCGCCCGTCAGCATCAGTGCGTAGCCGTAATCGTTACGCACCGAAGCATCCACCGGCAGCGCGGCACCGGCGGCTTTGAGATGGCCGGCCGCATCGCGCCACTTGCCCGCATTGCTGGCGCTGAGGCCCAGGCCCTGATACGCGTAGCCGCTCACGCAACTCTTCAGCAATTTGCGATAAATGCGGTCGGCTTCTTCCTCGCGGCCGGTCTGACGCAAGCCGTCCGCGCGCAGCAATTCGGCCTGCGGCACATCGAGGCGCGCCGCATCGAGATAGGCAATCGCCGCGTGCGGCTTGCCGGCAGTCAACATCTGGCGGATGAGTCCGAGTCGCGTCGAGGATGCGGGCGGCAATTCCTTGCAACTGTTCTTTTCGTTGCCCCACAAGTTCTTGCCATCCGCGGCATCGGCAGCCGGCGTCGCTGCCCAGGATTGGCCGAGACTGCAAGCCAGCGTGATTGCAAGGCATAAATAACGTTTCATCATCACATTCCTTTCAGCGCGCGAGCCAGCCCGACAAAGCCGGGCCCCGCCAAGAATATCATCAGCGCAGGGAACAGAAACAACACCATCACCACCGTCATCTTCGCCGAGAGCTTGCTGACGTATTCGCGCAGTTCGGAAATCTGGCGTTCTTCGACCAGCTTGGTGTATTCGATCAGCGAATCGCGAATGTTGCCGCCATAGCGCGTGACTTGTTTCAGCATGCCGATGGTGTCGTTCAACTCGGGAATTTCCAGCGGCTCAGCCATTTCGGCCAGCGCTTCGCCGCGCTCCTGCCCGGCCTGGATGCGTTTCAGCACCACGCCCAGTTCCTTGGAAAGATGAGGAATCAGGCTGCTGCCCTGCTGTTCGATCACCTGCAAGGTGTGCTCGAACGACAAGCCCGCATCGAACAACATGCGCAGCAGATGCAAAAAGGCGGTGACTTCCTTGCGGATCACCTGCCGCCGTTGCGAGGCACGCCAGCGCAACAAGCGACGCATGAGGATGAAAGCGAAGGCGAACATGAAAATGACATGCAGCAGGATATTACCCAGGGACGCGCCTTCGGCCAGCGAGTAAAGCCCGGTGGCGCCAGCCAGCACGAAAGGCAGCAGCCATCCGGCGGCGAGAAAATAAAATCGCGTTTGTGGATTGCCCCAGCCCGCCTGCACCAGCAAGCGCTGCATTTCCTCGATTTCGCTGCTGGAAAAACGCTCCAGCAAATGCATCAGCCGTGTGTTGGCGTCCGGCTTTTCAAAGCGGAAGAAATGCGAAATATTGGCGCCATCGCCGCGCAGGGCTTCCGCGAAACGGCGGTGCACCCCGGGCGGCGGACGGTCGCGCCGGGTGGTGGCGAACAGCAGCGCGGCGGTGCTTACCATCAACAGTACGGCAACCCAGAGCCAGAGGTTCATACGCTCTTCAACATCCGCCAGAGAATGAGGACGCCCGCGATCTGGAACCCGAGTGCGGTCATCAGCAAGGTTTTGCCGGAAGGGCTTTGCAGCATCAGGTCGAGATAGCTGGGGTTCATGACGACCATGTATCCGGCCAGCGAAATGGGCGTCAGCGACAGCACCCAGGCCGAGATACGCGTCTCGCCGGTCATCGCGGCCAGTTCACGCTGGGCCAGTTCGCGCTGGCGGATCATCTGCACCACGCTTTGCAGCATTTCCTTGGGGCTGCTGCCGTAGCTGTTGCTGATGCGCATGGCCAGCGCGATCAGACTAAGTTCGCGCAGGCCATGCAGCTTTGCGGCATCGCTCAGGGTTTCCGGCATATCGGCGCCAAGGTCGGTGGCGCGTACTACACGATCGAGTATATTGCGCAGAGGCGGTTTGGATTCCCCGGTCGCCAGACGGATGGCGCCTTCCACGCTGCGGCCGCTGCCCAGGCTGCGCAGCACCTGATCGATGAACATCGGCACCTGCGCGGTGATCTGTGCCTGACGGCGGCGCAACCGGAGATACGGCAACAGAAAGCCGATGAGCAGCACCGCGCTGCCAAACAGCAGGATCGCGCCGGCCCAGCGCAGCCACACCCAGCCCACCAGGCCGAACAACAGGAATACCAACGGAATCACGACGAAATGCCAGTCTTCCAGCTCGAAGCCGGCATAAATCGAACCGCGCACGCGCAGCCGATGCCAGGTTGTCTCCTGCTTGCCCGGCGGAATGCCGGAAATGGTACTGCCGCGCGGCAGTACCTGGTTGAAATGAACCGTGACCTGCTCGCGAAACCTGGCATTCTTGCCCGACCCGTAAACCCACGCGGCCAGCCCCAGCATCAATAGCGCGCCGCCAATCAACAGCCAGCCGACCATTCCGCTCAAAGCCATTTTGAATTTGCCATCAGCTCGCGCAATTTGGGGTTGCAGGGCGTCACGTTGACGGAGACGAAACGGCCGGCGTCGAGATCGAATGAGTAGAGTTCATTGAGTACGAACTGATTGTCGCGCACGCCGGTGACTTCGGTCACCGACACCACGCGGCGCTGGCCGTTGGGCATGCGGCTGATCTGGATTACCAGCTCGACCGCCGCCGCGATCATTTGCCTGAGCGTGCCTTCGGAACCCTGGAAGCCCGCCAGCCCGGCCAGCATTTCCAGTCGCAGCATGGCGTCAGAGGGATTGTTGGCATGCACGGTACTCATGCAACCGTCGTGGCCGGTGTTCATCGCCTGCAGTACGTCCATTACTTCCTTGCCACGCACTTCGCCCAGGATGATGCGGTCCGGCCGCATGCGCAGCGAGTTGCGCACGAGGTCGCGCGCCGTCACTTCGCCCGCGCCGTCGATATTGGGCGGACGCGTTTCGAGGCGCACGACGTGCTCGTGGTCGAGCTGCAGTTCGGCGGCGTCTTCAATCGTGACGATGCGCTCGGTCGGCGGGATGGAACGGCTCAGCACATTGAGCAGCGTGGTCTTGCCGGCGCCGGTGCCGCCGCTGACGATGATGTTGCAGCGCTTTTCGACCGCCGCCGTCAGGAATTCCAGCATGCCCCGGTCGAAAGTGCCGAGCTGGATCAAATCCTGCGCCAGCAATGGATCCTTGCGGAATTTGCGGATCGACAGGCACGGCCCATTCAGTGCCAGCGGCGGAATGATCGCATTGACCCGGCTGCCGTCCGGCAAGCGGGCATCGACCATCGGGCTGGATTCGTCGATGCGACGCCCGAGGTGCGCGAGGATGCGGCGGATCACGCGCAGCACGTGTTCGTCGTCGATAAAACGCAGCGATGTGGCTTCAAGACGGCCTTCGCGCTCCACAAAAATCTGTTTCGCGCCGTTGACCAGGATATCGTTGACACGCTCATCCTTGATCAGCGTTTCCAGCGGCCCGTAACCCGCCAGCTCGTCGACCATGTCTTCGCTCAGGTTTTCGAGATCGTAGCCGCTCACCGGCAGGTGCTTCTCGGCGATGTACTGTGTCACCTTGCCGCGCACATAATCCGCGACTTCCTGCCGCGGCACTTCGAACAGCGCGATGCGGTCGCGCTCGATCTCGCCGATCAGGAAACGGTGCAGCAGGAATTTGAGCTCCTGATAGTCTTCGGCCTGCTTCAGGCCGAAATCGTATCCATAGAGGCGCAGGTCCATGGTGTTCTCCCTAGGCCGTAGCCTTGCCTGTTGCCTTGCCCGGCGACACGGCGGACATCAGGCGCCTCATCAGGCCCGGCTGCTGCCCGTGGGCATGGCCCGATGACGCGCCCATGACCTGCTGCGCCAGCTTGCGCACGCTGATCACATACGGGTCGTTGGGCGAGAGCGTGAACATGCTTTCGCCGGAATTCATCGTCGCCAGCCGCGCCATGCCCGAAGGCGCCAGCGTACCCAGCAGTGGCAGGCCGAAGGATTGCGCGATGCTTTCGGCGTCGGGCGGCATGCGCGAGAGGTAGCGATCCACCACCAGCCCGGCGTTTTCCAGATTGATCTTTTCCTCGCGCATGTGTTTCAGCAATTGCAGGTTCTGGCGGCAGCTCGGCACGCTTTGTTCGATCAGCATGATCTGGCGGTCGGCATTGGTCAGCAGCAGCATCAGAAAATCCGAACGCGCGACACCGCCCAGATTGATGACGATATGCGAAAAATAGCGCCGCAGCGTACGCAGCAGCACGTACACGTCGGCGGAGGTGAATTGCGCGCCGGTCCACGGCTCTTCCGGCATCGACAGGACGGTAAGGCCGCTCTTGTGCTGGCCGAAGCCGGTTTGTATCAACGTCGCATCGATACGCCGCAAACTGCGCACCGCATCGATGAAACTATAGGAAGCCGTGAGGCCGAGATACAGCATCGCATCGCCGTGCGGCGCGCCGAGATCGAGCAGCAGCGTCGGCTCCGACTCCTGGATCGCCAGCGCCAGATGCAAGGCAAACATCGGTGCATCGCTACCTGGGCGAGCGCTGACGATGGTCGTGATGCGTCCGCCGGTTTCCGCCTGGGCGGCATACGCGCTGGCATCCTTGGGCGCAAGCCGCTTCACTGTCGCCACTACATCGTTGGCGCGCGTCCCTATCTTGATGAAATCGCGCGCGCCGACCCGCATCGCCGCCAACAGCAAATCCTGATCCACCGTTTCGGAAACCACCAGCACCGGCAGAAAAGGTTTGGCGGCCATCAGGCCTTCGATCAGCAGCGTTTCCTGCCGATAATTGGACGGCGTCAGCTGCACAAAAATCGCCGAGGCGCCGATGGCATCCGAAAGCTGCAGTATCCGTTCGATGGACGGCTGATCCGCCGGAATCAGCTCGCCGGCTTCGGCCAGCGCATGCGTCAGCCATTGCTGGCAATCGGAGGACTGGGTGAGGGCTATGTAACTGTTGCGTTCGCTCATGACGGCCTCTTATCGCGACATGCCCGTCCCGGTACCGGGCGCAGGATTGGTCTGGAAGAACATTTCGCTATAGCTGGGCTTGTAGTCGCGCACGTCGCTGCCCGGCAGTTCCGGCAGCGTTGCGTTGCGCGCAATCGGCCGCACCAGATGGGGCGTGACGACCATCAGCAGCTCCTTGTCCTCGCGGTCGAAACGGGTCGAGCGGAAGAATGCGCCGATGACCGGCAAATCGCCCAGCCAAGGGAATTTATCGACATTGCTGAGCGTGTTGCGGCTGACGAGGCCGCTGATCACGAAGCTCTCGCCGTTGCCCAGCGACACACTGGTATCGGTGCGGCGCACGCGCAGCCCGGGCACCGATACGCCGCCGCTTTGCACTGCGTTGGCAAAGTCGAGTTCGCTGACTTCGGGCGATACCTTGAGGAAGATGCGATTGCCGTCGAGCACAGTGGGCGACAACATCAGCCGCACCCCGTATTCCTTGTAAGTCACGGTGACCGTACTGTCGCCGCCGGAACCACTGCGAACGGGAATGGGGAATTCACCGCCGGCGAGAAAGGTCGCGCTCTGCCCGGAAATCGCGGTCAGGCTAGGTTCGGCCAAGGTGTAGGCAAAACCGTTGGCCTCCAGCACGCTCAAGGAACCCAGCAGGCCCGAGCCAGAGTTACCGAAAATCAGGTTGAATGCATTCAGGAGAGGCAAAAAGCCGGAATTGCTTTCGAGGGTGAATCCGCTGCCGTCGTTGCTGATGCCGCTCAGCGTACCCGGTGCTCCGATGGCAAGCGTAGTGTTGCCTTGGTTCTTGCCGATGAAAAACCCGGCCCGCATCAGGCTCTGCCGGCTAACCTCGACGATCTTGATGTCGATTTGCACTTGGCTGTCGAACGCAGCCACGCTGGCATCGAGCGGCCCTTTGGCCTCGGCATCCAGCGCCTGCTGCGCAAGTGCGTGCTTTTCGAGTGAGCCTGCTGTGCCGGTCAGCACCATATCGGTACCGGCAGCTTCGACTTTCAGTGGCGCAGCACCGGAGACCTCCAGCTTCTGCCGTTCGGCATCCGTTGCGCTATTGACCGTTACTTTGACCACACGGGCCGGGCGCGTATCCTGCTCACCTTCCCACACCGACACCTCGGCAGTCCCTGTCTTCTTGCCGGTGAGCAGCAGATTGCGCGTGGTCAGCACATTGATGCCGACCACCGCGGGGTCACTCACGGCCACACGCTTGATCGGTTGGGGATGGGTATAGACTTCCTGTCCCCCTGTTTCCAACACGAGCGCTTCGGCAGCCCCCGAGGTTGCTGGCATTATGACCAGCAGCATCGCAATGCCAAACGCCCAGGCCGGTGACGTCCACTCCCCGCATTTGACCCTGAATAACCCCTGCTTTACGAACGTCATACTCCCCCCGGCCGTTTGGTCCGATTACGAACCATCAATTTTTGACGGTGACAACGTCTACCTGATCCCCTCGATGCACGATCACGCGCGACGAGTTTTCTTGTGGCTTCTTGGCTTTTGCGGCCGTGGTCCTGGTTTTTCTTGCGGCAGTTTTCGGCTGGGCCGCTACCGCAACCGGACGCGCAGCATTGCCTGTTGCCAGTTCGGCGAGGCGCAGGTAGTGCGAGGCATCTTCTTCCCCGGAAACCATCTGTGGCGGCTCGGCACCGCGCAATGCAAGCCGTACCAGTCCGCTGCTGTCGGCCAGCATCAGACGCGCTGCATCTTTCTCAGGAACAGCAAGTATGGCCGAGCGGCTGGATTTTCCTTTTTCCACTTCCTGCTTTCTGGGTTCCGCCTTGTCGGCCGTTTTGTTTTCGGAGGAAGTGATTTTCTTGAAGGCCGAAGGCTGCGCATCCGTTTCGCCGGTTTCATCGCCGAAGGCCAGTACGCGTACATTGCGCAAGACCACCTGCGACGAGGAGATCTCACCGGTTTCCTTGACGGCACGTTGGTAATACAACACGTCGACATGATCGCCCGGGCTAACGAAGCCACCGACACCGATCACTTCCGTGACCTTGATCGCCACGCCGCGCTCGCCCGGCCGCAGCGCCTGCGCCACTTCGCCTAACCGGGGAAAATGGTTGGCAAGAACAGGCGTACCGGTGGCTATCGGCTCCAGGGTCAATTTACCGACCACCTTGCCGACCGTTTCATAGCCGTTCACGTCGCGTTGGGGGAGGGAATCCAGCCGAACATCCTGGATGGTGATCAGATGACCGACGGGTATGTCGCGGGCGGCAACGACTTGCGGATAACTGGGGGGTGGAGGCTGCACGGCAACGGGAGTCTGTTTCGTGCTGAGTCGATAACCGATAGCGGCGGTGGCGATGGCGCCCAATGCCAGAACGACAGCCAGGAATCGCAACAATGTACTGTTCATGAACGATCCACCTTATGGTTATTAGAGCCTGCTCCGGCAGGCATTTATTGTCACAACTCGATTACCGCGCGCCCGGCGAGATTGGCGGGCAGTTTCGGCACCTGGCCTATCGCTGGCAACGTCAGGATAGGTATCAAGGGATTACTTGTGTATCCGGTATAAATCACCGTTACCGTCAACGTGTTAGTGCCGCTCCATCCCAATTGCACATTTCCATTCGAAGCACCCAGCACTTGGCTTTTCACTCCGGTCGGCAACCAGGTAAGACTATTACCTACCGTGGTGCGCACCCGCGGCTCTACACCGGAGCGATATGCCGAGTTACTGGCAAATGCCAGGTTATCCACCGCAATCGCAGAGCGGGCGCCCTCTTCGGCGGCATGCTGAAAGGATTCCTGCAGCAGCATTGCAATCGCATAACTCACCAGCGCATAGAACACCGCGAAAAACAGAATGAAAAGCAACGCGAACTCAATCGCCGCCGCACCCTTCTGCTTACGCCGTTGCGCAACAGCCCGTGTCATCGTTTACGTCCTGGCCCAGATGGCGAGCAGAAACCCTACGGCAAGGGCGGCGCCGAACGGCACCCATCGACGGGTGCTTATCGTGTTTCCCGCATATCGCGTTACCGCCAGCATCGTGAGTGCAACCATCGCCCCCAGAAATCCGGCAACGGCAAAGCTGATGAGGGTAACCTCCCAGCCGCCCAGCAACGCTATCGCAACGAAGAGTTTGACATCGCCAGCGGCGAGCCAACGAGCAAAGTAGCCCGGCAGCGTCAAGGCAAGTGCGAGCACGACACCCATCAGTACCGATGGCCAACGCGCGCCCAGCACCGACTCGCCGGTGTAGATGAGATAAGCCAAGGCGAGCACGGCTGCCGCCATGCTGTACAGATTGGGTATGCGGCGAACCGCGAGATCCGACGCCAGCACCGCCAGACTCCAAGCCACGACCAGCCATTCCGCCGCCCACATGTGCTACCGCGAGGCGACGGTTTAAGTCAGTGCAGTCTGGATGCTGGTGAATATTACCTTGACGGCAGCATTGATTGGATCCACGAAGGTTACCAGGGCAATAGCGACCATTGCCGCAATCAGCGCATACTCGATGGCGCTTGCCCCTTCTTCATCGCGAATAAATTGAATGAAACGTGTCTTTGAGAAATTTTCCATGCCACCCTCTCTAAAAAGTCTTGAAATCAAGGCTTCAAATTACGCTCACAGGTTCTTGAAGTTGTTATTTCCTGCGGCATTCAGCACTGAATGCGAATTCAATATACCCAATCCAATAACGTTCAACAACATGAATTCTTTAATTTGCACAAGAGCTAACCCATATGGGTTAGTTGTAGTCTATTCGGCGCTTTGGCCTTCAGGTGATCATGTTCCACTCGACACGATTCCGGCCGCTTTCCTTGGCCCGGTAAAGCGCCTCATCCGCCTGCTTGACCAACTCCTGCGGCGTAGAATTCATGGAAGGAATAATCGTCGCGCCGCCTATCGAAATCGTCACTACGCCGAAGGACGACGGCTCGTGCTCCAACCCGATATTCATTACGGCTAGGCGCATACGCTCGCCCATGCTCCTGGCATCCGCCATCGGCATATGCACCATTACCACGCCGAACTCCTCGCCGCCATAGCGCGCCACCGAATCGCCTGCCCGCTTCACGCAGCCAGCCAGCGCGGCGGCCACCTGGCGCAGGCACTCGTCGCCCGCCGGATGGCCGTATTTGTCGTTGAACTTCTTGAACATGTCCACATCGAGGATGATGAGCGATAGCGGCACGCCCTGCCGCGCCGCCTGGCGCCAGCCGCCATCGAGCTTGTCGTCGAAATGGCGGCGGTTACCGAGCCCGGTGAGGCGGTCTTCCCACGACACCTGCTCGAACGTGATCTGCTTGAGCAGTATCTGCACCAGCAGTTCGCGGATTTCGCGCGCTGAAAGTGCCAGCGTGAGCCCGGTGACGAGCAGCACGATACCGCCCAGCACCCGCGTATCGGCTGTCAGGAAAGGCAGCACCGCCACTAGCGGCAACAGTACGCCGGCGGTATAGGCATAAAACACCGGCAGAAAAACGACCAGTCGCGGCAGCGATGTAATCACCGCAATCACCAGCAATACCATTACTGCCGCCTGCGAGGAAGCATTCAGCCATGGCAGCGCAATGGCAGCACTGCCCCAGCCTGCTCCGGCCAGCCCCGCCGCGGCAATATGCAGCCGGATTTCGGAAAGCGGCGTGGCGATGCCGCCTGTGGCCTTGTCTGTTCGGCCGATGGCCCAATGCCAGCCGTACGCCAGCAACATCCAGGGAAACCACGCCAGCGCCGCGAAGGTCTTGAGCCCCCACGCCAGCATGCCGGCCATTACCGCCCCGCTCAGCACGGTCACGAGCAGCGCATTCGTTCGGCCGCGATAGACATACAGCAATTCCTCATTCGCGAGCGCGTGAGGGTCGAACTTGAACGATTTTGCAGCAGGTTGATTCGAAGCGAGCGGCATTTTTTAACCTTCTTCTGGCCCCAAAAAAAGCAGCCACGAGCAAGACCTAGCCTCTGTTGGCTGCAAAATTGAATCGAATAAGCGACAGATAGTCATTCCGCATAAAACAGGCTTTCGGAACGCCAAATGGCGCTTTTTTCACTATTCCTGAATAAAGATACTCCTTTGCTTCCGGATTGCATCACCTTTTATCGAACAATTTCAGCATTTCGTCGGTGATTTCCTGCTTCAGATTCCAATAGTCTTTCCATGGATCATTTTTCAATCCGTTCAGGCGCTCCCGCACATTGCGTACATTGAAGGCATCGGCACGCACGCCCTTGTCCAACTCCTCCCAGAAAATCGGCATGGATACCGTCGCTTCCGGCTTGGCGCGCGTGGAAAAAGCCGCCACGGCAGTAGCTCCCCGGCCGTTGCGCAGATAATCGATAAATATCTTTCCGCCGCGCCTGTTCATGGCCATGTTGGAGGTAAAACGGTCGGGCAGCGCGTACGCCAGATGTCCGGCGATGGTTTTGGAAAACGCTTTCACCTCGTCCCACGGTCGTTCCGGCTTTAGCGGCACGACGATATGCAAGCCTTTGCCGCCCGTGGTCTTGAGAAAGCTGCGCAGGCCGATTTCATCCAGCAGACCGTGCATGAGTTGCGCTCCTTCGACCACGGTTTCCCAACCCAGTCCTTCCGCCGGGTCGAGGTCGAAAATCATGCGGTCCGGGAATTCCAGCTTGTCGGCGCGCGAACCCCAGGTGTGCAGCTCCAGCACGCCCATCTGCACCAGCCCGATTACAGCTTCCAGGCTGTTGGCCATCATGTAGACACTGCGGCCTTTTTCTTCCGGCACATCAACGCGATCGATGGCCTCCGCTATCGTTTCATTGACGTGCTTCTGGAAAAAACAATCGTGCGCATCTCCCTGCGGACAGCGCACCAGCGTCAGTGGCCTATCCTGCAAATGTGGCAGTATCCAATCGCCGATCGCTTCGTAATATTCCGCCAGCGCGAGCTTGGTCAGACCAATGCGCGGAAACAGTATCTTGTCGGGATGCGAGATTTCGATGCCGGCGATATTGGCGCTCCCTTCTTTGGCTCGTGCCTTGGGCTTGGCTTCGCGTTCAGTTTTCTCCAGCTCCTTGTCACTGAGCGCGCGTTCGCGCACGATCTCTTTCGCGGGCTTGTCGGCACGCAGGCCGACAAAAGAAGCGTGGCGGATATTTCCGCCATTGGTCCATTGCGCGAAATCCACTTCGGCCACCAGCTCCGGCTTCAGCCAGTGCACGCCGCGCACTTCGCTGCCGGTCGGAGGATTGTCGAACGCGGGCTTTTCCAGCTCCAACGCCTTGAATTTTTTTGCAACATCGCGCAGCAATCCGCCACCGAAGCCAGTGCCTACCTTGCCGCAATAGCGCAGCTTGCCGTCCTCGTAAACACCCAGCAGCAACGCACCGAATTCTTCGCGCGACCCGGCCGGATCGGTATACCCGGCGACCACGAATTCTTGCCGCTGCATACATTTCACCTTCAGCCACGAGCGGCCGCGCGTTTGCAGGTATGCGCCGTCGGCACGCTTGACAACGATGCCTTCCATCCCGTGCATGCAGGCGTGTTCGAACACCTCCGGTGCGCCGCCGACGATGTGGTCGCTATAAATCAGCGGCCCGCCTTCCGGCACGTTTGCCAAGAGCGCCTGCAACAGGCGCTTGCGTTCGATCAGCGGAACAGCAGTCAGGTCATGGCCGTTGAGATACATCAAATCGAAAATGTAATACGCCAGTTGCGCTGCCTTGCCCTCGCGCATCATGTTCTGCAAGGCCTGAAAACTGACCTTGCCGTCGTGCTCGACCGCGACCACTTCGCCGTCCACCCAGGCGTTTTCTACCGGCAGTTCGCCCAGCGCCCCGGCAATGGTTTTCCATTTGCTCGTCCAGTCGTTGCCCGCGCGGGTATAGATTTTTGCTGCGCCATCCTCAATGCGGCACACAGCGCGATAGCCGTCGAATTTCACCTCCGACAACCACTCGTCGCCCTTGGGCGCATGCTCAACCAAGGTGGCGAGTTGCGGATTGAACATTTCCGGCATGTCCGAAACAACCGCACCGCCGATTTCTTTCGCAGAGACGCTGCGCGTCGCCCGCTTGGTGGGTTTTTTTGATGTGCCGGATCGTGTTTCGGCTGTTTTCTTTTGCCTGCCCTGCGGCTTATCGGCCACGCTTTCCGGCCGCAGCTCCGTGATTTGCGCCTCGTCGCCTTGGCGGGCTTCGTCGTCGTTTTCCTTGATCAGCAGCCAGTTATCCTGCTTGCCTTCCTGCCGCCCCATGCGCACCAGGGTCCAGCCGCCGTGCAGTTTGCGCCCGTCGAGATGAAATTTGAGCCGGCCCGCGCGATAGGCCTTGGCCGCGTCGCCTTCCGGCTCCCACACGCCACGATCCCACAGTTTCACATGGCCCGCGCCGTATTGATTTTCGGGAATGTCGCCTTCGAAAGTGCCATAACTCAGCGGGTGATCCTCGACATGCACTGCCAGCCGCTTATCGGCCGGGTCGAGGCTAGGCCCCTTGGGCACCGCCCAACTCTTGAGCGTGCCCTCCAGTTCCAGCCGAAAGTCGTAATGCAGCCGGCTGGCGTGGTGTTCCTGTATGTAATAGTTGAGCTGCCTGCCCGGCCGCACCACCTTGCCGCGCGGCTCGGGGGTTTTGGTGAAGTCGCGTTTTTGCCAGTATTTCTCCAGGCTCATGGCAAGTCTCCTCGATTTGTCGCACTCCGTTTTTCGGTAATTTCACCCTCACCCTAACCCTCTCCCGCAAGGGGAGAGGGAATACGATCTTAGGGTTCTACCCTTCTCTCAACAGAGCAATCGCTCCCTCTCCCCTTGCGGGAGAGGGCTGGGGTGAGGGCTGCCTATGTAGCGCAGGCGTCTCGCCTGCAACCCAATTTTCCGAGAACGTCTGCGCTACCGGCTGCTTCTCCGTTAAGCCGCCTTGCGCGCCGTAGAGCGGCTGCCCGGGCTGCTTGTTTTTGATTTGGCGGTGGCGCTTGCCCGGCCCGGCGCAGCGGCAATTCCCGTCTTGCGCCGATGCGATGCTGCCTTGGGCGTTTCTTCCACGCCCTCGTTTTCCACCGCTGGCTGGGTCGCACCCTTTTGGCCCTTGCTGCCGATACTCTTCTTCAACAGCTCCATCAGATCGATCACCTTCGCCGATGAAGGCGCGTGTTCCTCGCCCGCTTCCGGCTCGGTTAGCGCATGCGTCTGCTTGCCCTCGATCTTTTTGTCGACCAGCGCCATCACATCGTCGCGGTAGGTATCGTGGTATTGCTCGGGATGCCAGGCTTCGGTCATGTCTTCCAGCAGCGAGAGCGCCATCTGCACTTCCTTGTCCGTCACGGCCGCTTTCTTGTCCTTGGTGTCCGGCAATTCGAGATCGTCCGTAGAACGCAATTCATCGTGATAGCGCAGCAGATTGAGCACAATGGCCTTGTCCATCGGCAGCAGCGCCGCCACGTGCTGCTTGGTGCGGATCACCACCTGCGCAATACCCACCTTGCCGGCGCGCTTCAATGTTTCGCGCAACAGCACGTACACCTTGGCACCGCCTCGCGCCGGCTTGAGGTAATACGGCTGCTCGAAATAAATCTCCGGGATCTCCTCGGAATCGACAAAAGACAGGATATCGATGGTCTGCGTCGCCTCGACGTTGGCGCGCTTCAGGTCTTCGTCCGTCAGCACCACGTATTTGCCTTTCTCGTACTCGTAGCCTTTGACGATGTCGTTCCAGTCGATGTCCTTGCCCGTTGACTTGTTGTAGCGCTTATAACCCACCGGCGCGAAATCGCGCTTGTCCAGCATGTCCAGGTCCAGCCCTTTTCGGCTCTCCGCCGGATACAGCTCCACCGGGATGTGCACCAGGCCGAAACTGATCGCGCCTTTCCATATCGCTCGTGGCATGTTTCTTACCCCCGATTCGATAGAATTTACGTGTAAAAACAACTAGACCCATTGATTAGCATTAGGTTTCTGGCGCGCCCGGCGGCGTCCGCTCGCCGATTGCAAAAGACACAACATAATGTGTATTGCAAGACTGGAAATTCAATATTATGTGGGTTATGATGACGTCTAATTCCACGGAGGGAACCACCATGGCCATCAAGATCGAAAAGAAAATCACCGGTTACAACGTGCAGTCGGAAGAAGATAAAAAGGCCGAGCAAGCCGCTGCCGCCGTGTCTGCCGAATCTGCAAAAGTCGCCGACATCGTGCAGATGGGCGAACCGCTGAGCCGCCCCGAAAAACTGGTCGGCAACACCTACAAGGTCAAGACCCCGGTCACCGAACACGCCCTCTACATCACCATCAATGACATCGTCGTCGGTGAGGGCACTCCGCAAGAACACCGCCGCCCCTTCGAAATCTTCATCAACTCGAAGAACATGGAACACTTCCAGTGGATCGTCGCCCTCACCCGCGTCATGTCCGCCGTTTTCCGCAAGGGCGGCGACGTCACCTTCCTGGTCGAAGAACTCCACAGCGTGTTCGACCCCAATGGCGGCTACTTCAAAAAGGGCGGTAAATACATCCCCAGCCTGGTCGCCGAAATCGGCGAAGTGGTAGAACAGCACCTGCAGGAAATCGGCATGCTGAAAAAGCCGGAACCCGACCAGCACCAGAAAAAACTGATCGCCGAAAAACGCGCCGAATACATGGAAAAACACACCCAAGCCGGCGGCGAAACCAACGCCGAAGGCTTCCCGCCCGGCGCCCAGCTATGCGGCAAGTGCAGCACCAAGGCCGCGATTATCATGGATGGGTGTTTGACTTGTTTGAACTGCGGGGAAAGTAAGTGCGGTTAACAAAAAAGGGGCCTCGGCCCTTTTTTTGTTTGTAGGTTCCCTCCCATTTTTACTCGGTGGTTACCATTCAACGAAGGATTTATCTATATGTCAAAGCCCCGCCTGATTTATTTTGACTTCGCTGGCAGTCGTGGTGAAGAATGCCGCATCGCTCTGCATCTCGCAGGCGTCGATTTCGACGACATGCGAGTGCCGACTTCTGAGTGGCCACTGCTAAAGCCCCAGACTCCATTTGGGTCCTTGCCTGTCCTGGAACTACCTGGCAAAAGCCCCCTTGCGCAGTCGAACGCAATTCTCGTCTATATAGGACGACAGCACGGGTTGCACCCCAAGAATGATTTCGAAGCTGCTCAGCACGAAGCACTAATGGATTACGTTGAAGATCTGCGCCACACCGTGAGCCCGACACTGCGCATTTCCGACGAAACGCAAAAACGCGCCGCGCGTGAGGAACTTGCGCACGCGTATTTGCCGATATGGGGAACGAATGTCGAAAACCAACTTACCAACCACCCCTTCGTCGGGGGCGACAAATTGCATGTTGTCGATCTCAAGTTGTACATGGTCGTGCGCTGGTTCGCATCGGGAACGGTAGACCATGTACCAAAGACCGTGTTTGATCACTGCCCGAAGTTAATGCGCGTGCACCAAGAGGTCAGCGAACACTCTGGCGTGAAAGCCTGGCTAGAACGGACGGCGAGCTAAAGTCACGTAGTGTCCCTATCCATGACTCTTGCTACGCCCAATCCGATCGTCTGCCTGCGTGGCATTGACAAGACTTATGCAAGCGGTTTTCTGGCGCTCAAGAACGTCAACCTTGACATCAATCGTGGTGAAATCTTCGCTTTACTGGGGCCTAATGGCGCGGGCAAGACGACTTTAATCAATATCATCTGCGGCATCACCAATGCATCGTCGGGGACAGTTAGTGCTGATGGACACGATACCGTGCGTGACTATCGTGCAGCGCGGGCGACAATAGGACTGGTACCGCAGGAACTGCACACCGATGCTTTTGAATCGGTCTGGACTACGATTAAATTTAGCCGAGGCTTGTTCGGCAAGGCGCCTGATGCGGCATATCTGGAAAAAGTACTGCGCGATCTGTCGCTCTGGGACAAGCGCAACGCAAAAATCATGACACTGTCAGGCGGCATGAAGCGTCGGGTACTAATCGCCAAGGCATTGGCCCATGAGCCAAAGATATTGTTTCTGGACGAACCCAGCGCGGGTGTGGATGTGGAGTTGCGTCATGACATGTGGCGGATGGTGCGCGAACTTCGCGTACAGGGCACGACCATCATTCTGACCACGCACTACATCGAGGAAGCGGAAGACATGGCAGATCGCATCGGGGTAATCAGCAAGGGTGAGTTAATTGTCGTGGAAGACAAAGATGCACTGATGCGTAAACTCGGCAAGAAGCAACTTTCCCTGACATTGAGGCACCCCATGACCAACATTCCGGCCGAGTTGAGTGAGAAGTCATTGGAGCTTTCGGAGGATGGACAGACCCTCGTCTATACATTTGACTCACAGAAAGAGGAAACAGGGATCGCCGACCTGCTTCGCCTGATGAGTAAGCACGGCATTGAATTCAAGGATTTGCGCTCCAGCGAAAGCTCGCTAGAGGACATCTTTGTGAGTTTGATCCATCAGTCAAACACTGTGAACTCATGAATATTCATGGCATTCTCGCCATCTACCGTTTCGAGATGGCGCGGACTTTCCGCACCGTTGCGCAGAGCGTTGCCGCGCCTGTGCTGACAACTTCCCTATACTTTATCGTGTTTGGCAAGGCCATCGGCTCACGCATGGGCGATATCAATGGTGTCAGTTACGGCGCCTTCATCATTCCGGGATTGGTCATGTTGTCCCTGCTCAATGAAAGTATCTCGAACGCCTCATTTGGTATTTTCATGCCCAAGTGGGCTGGCACCATTTACGAACTTCTATCGGCGCCTATTTCATGGGGCGAAGCAGTGATCGGCTATGTAGGTGCGGCGGCGACAAAATCAGTCATGCTGGGCCTGTTGATTCTGGCTACTGCGCGCATGTTCGTGCCATACGAAGTCGCCCATCCTTTTTGGATGTTTGCCTTCCTTTTGCTCACGGCTGTGACCTTCAGTCTATTTGGTTTCATCATTGGATTGTGGGCAGACAACTTTCAGAAACTACAGGTGATCCCAATGTTGATTGTCACTCCGCTAACTTTCCTTGGTGGCGCATTCTATTCAATCAATATGCTTCCACCGCTGTGGCAGAAAGTCACTTTGTTCAACCCGGTGGTGTACTTGATTAGCGGCTTTCGTTGGAGCTTTTATGGCATTGCCGACGTAAATATTGCGGTGAGCATCGGCATGACCTTAGGTTTTCTAGTCGCCTGTCTGACTTTTGTTTGGTGGGCTTTCAAGACAGGGTATAAGCTCAGAACATGACTTGTTCATACAAGAAGCTATCCGTATGGCTAGTGTCATAAAGCGATTAAGTGAGGTATCGGCCGAGCAGCTAACCGGCATGCGTCGTGGCATCGAAAAGGAAAGTTTGCGAGCGCAATTTGACGGAAATTTGGCACTAACCCCTCATCCAAGCGCACTCGGATCAGCGCTGACACATCCGCGTGTCACTACGGACTTCAGCGAAGCACAATTGGAACTGGTTACTGGGGTTCATGGCGACATTGACGCCTGCCTAAAAGAACTGACCGAGATTCATCAGTTCGTCTATCGAGCCATAGGCGAAGAAATACTTTGGACCGGCAGCATGCCCTGCTGCCTGCCGACCGACGAAACCATCCCGATCGGTATGTATGGCTCATCCAACGTCGGCCGTGCCAAGAGCGTCTATCGCATGGGCCTGGGCCATCGCTACGGCCGACGCATGCAAATGATTTCTGGTATCCACTACAACTGGTCGATGCCAGGCCTGAGAACCGACGACTATTTCTCACTGATACGCAATTTTCGCCGTCACTCATTTCTGTTGCTCTATTTGTTCGGCGCTTCGCCGGCCGTTTGCAGCAGCTTTGTCGAGGGACGCCAGCATGAATTGCGCTCACTCGGAGGTAAAAGCCTGTACATGCCCTACGGCACCTCGTTGCGCATGGGTCGCTTGGGCTACCAGAGCGATGCCCAGTCCTCGATTGCGGTCAGCTACAACAGCCTGGAAATCTATGCGGCATCGCTCCAAGCGGCAATGACCGAACCTTACGCGCCCTACGTTGCGGTCGGCATACGCAATCCCGGTGGTGACTACAACCAGCTCGCCACCAGCCTGCTCCAGATCGAGAATGAGTTCTACGGCACTATTCGCCCTAAGCGGGTGATCCGTCCCGGAGAACGGCCGTTACACGCGCTGCGCGAGCGAGGCGTTGAATACGTTGAAGTGCGCTGCATGGACCTGAACCCCTTCTTGCCCGTCGGTATTGATGGCGCCACCATGCGTTTTATCGACATGCTGTTGCTGCATTGCCTGCTGCACGAAAGCCCACCCGACACGCTCGAGGAAATTGCCGCATTGGGGCGTAACCAACACCATGTAGCCAGTCACGGCCGTGATCCGGGACTGAAACTGGAGCGTGGTGGCATGGAGATTTCAGTGCCCAACTGGGGTGATGCTGTGCTCGCCGAAATGGAACCGATTGCCCAGGCTCTGGATCGTACCCACGGTGATGGCGACTATGTCCGCACCCTGAACATGGCGCGCGCAACTCTACACACACCGGCCTGTGCGCCTTCAGCTCGGGTGCTCGATGCAATGACCGAAAGTCATGAAAGCTCGCACGTGCGCTTCATCATGGCTCAGTCGCTGGCGGCCAAAAGTTCTCTGCTCAGTCGGCCCTTGAGTTCGGAGCAGAACACTCATTTTCTCGCCATGACCCTCCAGTCGATCGCCGAGCAAAAAGCTATCGAAGCGGCCGACCAGGTTCCCTTCGAGACGTATCGCCAGAACTATCTGGCCACACGTTCACTCAGCGTTTGACTTCACCCGACATGGTGCAAGTAGGCGTTGGCAGTAAGCCGAACCTTCGCTTTGTAAGCTACATACCCCTTTTCTTACGCGCTTAACCTAGTACAGTGTTCGTCGTTATCGGCCAGACCAATAAACAAGCTAGGCCTCTGCATTACATCGCATCTTTTGCTTCATCCCACATTTTCGAGGCAGATAGATTGCTGCCATGCAATGCAGTCGTTCGAGATAGAACTAATTGACACTCCAAGGCAATAAACTCAGCTGGCAGCTAGTGCTTTTTATAGCGCTCTAAAATCTCCAATAGGCGGTCACAGGCTCTTCCAATGTGCTGTTGGGGTGCGGTAGAGATACCAAGCAGCAATCCTGACCGTGCTGACGCCGGGGAGGCATACCATGCCGACAGCGGTGCAGGAGCCAGGCCATATGCCAATGTTTCCCGTACCAGAGAAATATCGTCGGTTCCGTCTGGCAAATACAATAGTGCGGCTAGCCCTGCGGTTGCAACATCGATACCGTTGACCCGCGGTTCCAGATAATTCTGCAAGGCATCTTGTTGTGCTGAATAAAGCCGTTTAGTACGTCGAAGATGTCGAATGTAATGACCATCTCGCATGAATTCTGCAGTTGCCAACTGCACGGCCGGGATAGGTGCAGGCGCAAGACATGCTGCAACTTCTGCGAATCGTGATGCAATGGATGGAGGCGACACGATGAATCCCAAACGCAATGTGGGCGTGATGGTTTTACTGAACGAGCCAATATGGATGACGCGTCCTGCGCGATCGAGTGAAGCAAGCGCAGGTGCGGCCCGGGCGCTCAGTTGCAATTCACTCAAATAATCGTCTTCAATCACCCACTGCTCTTTTTGCGCGGCCCAATCCAATAATTGCAATCGTCTTGCCAGTGACATGGTCATACCCAGCGGTGCCTGTTGGCCAGGAGTAACGACACAAAGGGCCGCATCCGCTGCGGTACGCATCCCATAGTCGATATCGATGCCCTCCTCGTCTACCGGTATGGGCGCCAGCGACAAACCAGCCAAACCTAGTCCATGCTTTGTAATAGGAAAACTGGGATCTTCTACCCAAGCCTTCTGTCCTTGCAGCCCGAGCACACGCATCGTCAATCCAAGCCCGCTACTAAATCCTCCTGTAATGAAGATTTGTGAAGGGGAACATTCCAGACCGCGGGCAATAGTCAGATATGCAGCAATTTCGCGGCGCAGTTCAGGCTCACCGCGAGGATCGGGGTAAAGAGCAGCCTTACTGAGTTCTGCGCGAATGGCGTAGGAATGGATTCGTGTGAAGAGTTTCGCAGGCAGGGTCTCCTGTGCAGGGACGCCCATTTGGAATATCGCCGGTCCCGCCATGAGTTCCTGATACATATCCATAAAGGGTCCGTGATCAGGCGGTTCATCTCGCCCGCCAAGAATACGTGGCCGGTCAGCGACGCGGGTACCTGTTGCACGCGATGCTGTAATGAGTTGTGCATCCATCAGCCTTTCATAAGCCAATCTCACCGTTCCTCGAGCGACACCTAGTTGCGCCGCCAAATCCAACCAGGATGGTAGTCGAGCGCCAGGCAAGAGCACTCCGCCCTCAATTGCGGAAGTGATTCCCTTTCGAATTTGCTCTGCTAGCGACGTCTTGGCAGATCGGTCCAGTTCTATATTTAGCGGTTTGGTCATAGATGGTAGTGGTACATAAAAATAGTCAATTCTTGGTTCTTTAATTTGTACCATTTTGGGCTAAAAATGCATATCCCAATCCCTATATTTAAGGAGAGCTATCATGCAATTACGTTCACTATTCACTGCAATCCTGGCTGCAATCACGATCAATACCGTACTGCCAGCGGCCGCACATGAAGCTGGCGAAAAGGCCACGCCAAAATTCAATCAAGCAATCCCTAATATCCCCGGCAAATCGCTGATTGCGGTTGAGGTTAATTACGCGCCAGGCGCAGCCTCCCCATCCCACACGCATGCCAAATCTGCATTCATCTATGCCTATGTGGTGTCCGGTGCGATTGAATCGCAGGTCAACGACGGCCCCAAACGGATATATCACGCAGGCGAAAGTTTTCACGAGACGCCCGGTTCAACCCATGCCGTGAGTCGAAATGCAAGCAAAACCAAGCCGGCAAAACTTCTCGCCGTGTTTGTCGTGGATACGGACGACAAGCAACTTGTGACCCCCGTTAAATAAACCATTTGCCATTCAAGTCAAGGAAATCGAATGAGTAAACGTCTCGACTACAACCGGATTGCGCCAGCAGGAGTGCAGGCTCTTGGCGCAGTCTATGGCTACGTGATGCAAAGCGGCCTTCCTGCCGCTCTTATCGATCTGGTCTTTTTGCGCGTTTCGCAGATCAATAACTGCGCCTTTTGCCTGGACATGCATACGCGTGACCTATTGAAAAAGGGCCAGCCCATCGAGAAGCTCGCGCTGCTTCAAGCTTGGCCTGAAGCGGGAAATTTGTTCGATGCCCGCGAAAGAGCTGCCCTAGCATGGGCCGAAACGGTGACACGCGTCGCCGAAACGGGCGTACCTGACGATGCCTATCAGGCCGTGCGTACGGTTTTTGAGGAGCGCGAAATCGTCGATATGACGATCGCCATCGGCCTCATGAACGCATATAACCGCATGGCCATCAGCTTCCGGAATACACCCCAGGCCGCATTGGCGAATTGACAGGAGAAATTCATGAAAGTATTTGTCGCAGGCGCAACTGGCGCCATAGGGTTAAGTCGCATCGAATGCTGAGTATCGCGCTTCCCGCCCGGCGCCCCAGCTATGCGCCAAATGCAGAACCAAGGCTGCGATCATCATGGTTGGGTGTTTGACTTGCTTGAACTGCGGGGAAAGTAAGTGCGGTTGAGGTAGGTTAATTGCATAATAATTTAGCCATTATCATCATGATGGCTTTTTTATTTATGATTTTCAGCGCCAAGAGATCAGGGCGATATTTTTCTTCTTGAAAATTCTAACCGACCTTCTACTGCAACAGCTACATAGCTTCATTCTCAGATCCTTCTCCACGAAGCAATATGCTATGACGCTTTCAATTAATATCTGCAGTAAATTCATACGCTTTAATTGATCGGAGAAAATACCTGGTCTTTTTTGATAGTTTTTCTGTTTACATGTAAACAGAAAAACGTTAATTTACGCCTCAAACTAGGCGTGAGAATCTCGATGAAAGTAGCATCAGAAAAAAAAACGGTTGGTGCGCCGAGCCGTACCGAAAAAATAAGAGCCTCTCAAGCTGCCAGAAGAAAGCGCTTAGAAATCAAAACAATCACCGTCGAGGTTAATAAAGAAACGCACGGCAAAATCAAACAGCTCGCCGGTGAAAAACAAACGACAATACAAGATTTGCTTTCTTCAGCCCTGAACGCGATCGTTCAATCACCGGCCTCTGAAGTGGCCGCAGTGCGCCCGTGGGAAATTTTCACTCGGCCATCATCGGTTAACGCCGGTGGTAAGTTAACTCACGTCAGCCTTTTTTCGGGTTGCGGTGGGTTTGATTTAGGCTTTCACCAAGCAGGCTTCAAAACAGTATTTGCAAACGACATCAACGCAGATGCGTGCATGACGTATCGTCGAAACATCGGTGAGATTTACGATCAAGACATTAGAGAAATCCCCCCGCCTAAGTTAGGCGATCGTCCAGACGTTCTAACCGCGGGGTTTCCTTGCCAACCTTTCTCGAACGCCGGCTCTAGGCGTGGGCTTGAGGATGGCAGAGGAACCCTATATCAAACTGCCTTAGCTTTCGTTCGCGATCTGAAGCCAAAGTGTGTGGTTTTCGAAAACGTCCGTGGGTTACTCTCGTTCAAGAACGGCGAGAAGCTATTGATCCAGGAGATATGCGAAGAGCTTAACGCTTTAGGTTACAACGTTGTCTTCAGCCTAATTGATGCATCTCGTCACCATGTACCTCAAAAAAGGTTGCGAGTTCTAATCGTTGGCGTCGATAGGTCTCAAACTTCTGGGACTTTTTCGTTCCCGCATCCGATAGATAGACAGGATCTTAGTCTCAAGCATACTGTTTTGGACCTGAGCACTAGCGTTCCAAACCAAAATGAGCTCATGCAGTTGAACCCCCAGGCCCTACATATTGGTAGCATGGTCCCTGAAGGCGGCTCGTGGAAGGATATTCCGTATGAGAAACTTCCTGAGCGCCTCAAGAGAGTGTGGGACAACATAGAGCGCTATCGATGGCCAAATTTTTATCGAAGATTCCACCGCGACGAAATCGCGGGCACGATCACCGCAGCTTTTAAACCAGAGAACGCAGGTGTCTGGCACCCTACAGAGAAGCGTATATTCTCGGTGAGAGAAGTTGCTCGTATCCAAACGTTTCCTGACTGGTTCGTTTTTGAAGGAAAAACTGTAAAAACGAAATACCAACAAATCGGCAACGCGGTACCGCCGCGCCTAGCTTATGAAATCGCCACACAGATCAAGGCCGTACTAACGGGTCACAACTTGAGGGGTGAATCCGAATACATGTCTTTCGAGCAGTTCGTAAGCTCTGGAAAGCCACTACGCGCTCGTGACAGAGACATTATCTTTTCTGATGAGAAATCGATTTCAAGAACTAAGAAAAAGCGAGAGTAAAACAATGTCGAATTACCTTCGTCCCGAGTTTGTCTGTGACTGCTTCGAAAGGCTTTCTTCCCGGAACCAGACGGGGAAAACTCACTTGGAACGGACATCGGTATTAATGTATTTCTTATCATTCGATGCCGCGTGCAAGCACTTCACCGTTAGTAGCTTGGATCTCAACCCAGATACTTTCAATGGTAAAAATTTTCGAAAGCAAATCGAGCTTGAATTCACCCGGCTAGTTTTAGTTGCGAATACCCCAGAAGGCCTCAAACAGGTTATCGAGCTAGGTAAAATCACTGGCGGAGAAAAGAATCCAGAGAAAAGAATTTCCTCCAATTTCCTAACGGTGCCATTAAAAAAAGCATCAGGCCAGATCGAGAGCTACTTTTATCCCCGTAGACCCGCTGCACCCGTGCTTAAAATGGGACCAACAGCAACCGGAATGAAATGGGGTATTAGCTACCACGAGGACTGGATGTCGAATTTCCTTGTACTCCTCGCGGAGACGAAGAGCTCGACTGCCGCTTTGGACTTAGCCGTTTTTATATGCCGAGACTGTTCTTTTGAAGAGACCGCTGGAGGGCTAATTCCGGCCCTAAGCAAGCAATTGTACAAACGCTTCACCGCGGACATGGCGAACTTCTGGGTGTCGAGAATAGAGAAAGAAAAACTTTTGGCCCGACATATAAATACACCGTTCGTCGACAATCATTCTCCTTTCGCAAGTTGTTACAAGGAAAAACCGGCGCCCGCTAAATGCTACGATCAAATGAAGAAAGCAGACCTCATCAAGCGTATTCTCTATCTAGAATGTAAGTTGAATGCACTAGAGGCGACCGTTAAATAAGATTGGAACTAATTAACAATGACAACCCAGCCACCGTTTCTGTTAAACACCCCCAAACCTCAAGTCAAACAAAGGCTTTACAACGGGAGAAAGATCATTGTTTGGGAAGGGAAAATTAAAGTTTCATCGATTCAAGGCTGGGTAGATAACCCCAGAATCGAACTTGAGAAAAAGAAATTTCTATCCAAAGTCGGCGACAGAGAGCTCACTCAAGACGAAATATTCGATTTAATGAAAAACGACCCGGAGGTCAAATTAAAAGAACTTCGCGATGACATTTTAAAAAACGGCTTGCGTGAACCACTGACTTTGTCGTTCAAAGGTAAGCTCTTAGACGGGAACCGTAGATTCTTCGCCGTAAAGTACGCGCTGGAGAACATGCCATCGACTGACCCTAACCGTCAGGACCTCGAATCCATCGATGTTCACGTATTGTCAGAAGTAGCTACCGCTGAAGATGAACAGAACGTTCTCGTAGAAGAAAACTTCTCCGCTTCGCTTAAGATCGAGTGGCCCGATTACGTGAAAGCCGTGAAAGTGGTTGAAGCTCATGAAGACGGCTTCAAGCCCGAAGAGATTTCCAAAAAGTTCAGTTGGGCCAGATCGAAAATTAAGGAAACCTTAAGGATCCACGAAATAATCACCGAGTTCATAATGTTCGCGTCAACCCCGCGTGACATGAGTGATGAATTTGGCGGTGGTCTAGGTTTATCGGAACAAGAAGCAGAAACGATAGCGGCGAAAAATTATCAGTACTTCAACGAAGCCCAAAAATCGTTCTTCGAGCCGCTCAAGACAGATATCGACTTCAAAATTCAATTCTTTAGATGGATATACGAATCAAAGTTTTCGAGCTTTCCGGAAGTCAGAGTCGCATACAAGGCGTGGCAACATCCCGAAGCCAAAGCCGCGCTGTTACAAATCGACCCTGCGGCCGCGAAGTCTGCCAAAGCCATTCTCGACTATAACGCTAGAGTTGTGAAAAGTGCGGACGAAGCGGTGGGTAGAATCGACACGTTCGTGAAATTTCTACACGGAATGACTGCCGCAGATATCAAACAGATTCCCGTCAACTCTCGTAATAACCTTGAGTCAGCGCTGGAACTTGTCATTAGATTGAGCAAAGCTGCGTCAGAGTGACGATTATGAAAGTTAGGGTCGCAGATGAGAGCGTCTATGTCGAGTGTTCGGGGATCCAGCTTCTAAAGCTTAAGGCCCAGCTCTCTCAACGTATCGGTTCTCGTGTTAAATCAGGAAAAGATTTCGTCTCTTTCCCTTTACCTTCTCTTTCCGCTGTTTCAGACCTTCTTGGGCAAGGCGAGCTCGATGAACTAACTGCGGACACTCTGGCTAAATTCAACGGACATGAGGCAGCTAGAGCAAAAGCGCTAAACATCATCGAGAGCAACGAGCACTCCTCTTTATCTGGCGACTGGAATAACATTCTAGAGCCTGCGCAGGCCTCTGCTGTCGCAGCGATGAAGCTTCCCGGGCTCTTGGGACTTTGCTTGTTCGACGAGCAGGGTAGTGGCAAAACCGTGATGACCATCGCCGCGTTCGACGAGCTCAGAAAGCTCTCCGAAATCGATGCGATGATCGTTGTGTGTCCTAAAAGTATGGTTAGCGAATGGCCGAAAGACATCGCTCGGTTCCTCGGGTCTGAGTGCAGAGTCGCAACGGCAGAAGGCAACCGTCGGCAGAAGTACGAAGCTGCGCTACGTGACTTCGATGTTCTCGTGTCGAACTACGAAAGCGTTGAGACGATGTTAAGCTCTCTGGTAGGGAGTGCATCTTCTAGCCGCTACCTACTTGTCGTCGACGAATCGTACTACTTAAAGAATGGCGAATCATTTCGCTCTGAAACTGTTGGAAAATTAAGAGCGAAATGCCAACGGTGCTTCGTCCTATGTGGTACTCCTGCGCCGAACTCCGCGCACGACCTTGTCAACCAGTTCGATTTGGCGGACCTCGGGTTCACCTTTGGTGGATTTAAAAAATCTAAGGACCCGGCGGACGATTGGGACAAAATTGCGTCTTTAGTGGACACGAAAGGCGTTTTCATTCGCCGGCTTAAACCAGAAATTCTGCAGCATGTACCCGAGAAAAACTTCCACGTTCTCAGGATCGAGCTGAGTGGTAAACAAGCCTTGATGTACGACAAGGCGCGCACCGAATTGGAATTAGAACTTAAACATCTGAACAACGAGACTTTTAAGAAAAGTCTGGCGACGTATTTTCAGCGGAGAGCTGCGCTGATGCAGATATGTGCTTGTCCTAGCGCTATTGACCCGACTTTCTCAGACACTCCAGCGAAATATGCTGTACTCGACAAACTCCTTGGGGACTTGATTTCTCAAGGAAGGAAAGTCATCGTCTGGTCTTTTTATAAAAAAAGTTTGGACGAAATCGCGAATCGATACACGCGCTTTAACCCGGTCAGAGTTGATGGGTCCGTCCTCTCGTCGGACAGACGAGAAGCAGTTCTATCTTTCCAAGAAAACCCTGGAACAATGCTGTTTATCGGCAATCCTGCAGCCGCCGGCGCCGGTATAACATTGCACGCCTCTTACGATGCCGTGTATTTGTCCTATTCTAACCAAGCAGCGCACTACCTACAGTCGTTAGATAGGATTCATAGACGAGGGCAGGTTGCGGCAGAGGTCAACTATTACCTTTTAATCTGCAAAGACACAGTGGAAGAAACTGAGGTGGTTAGGTTAAGAGGGAAAGAAGTTCGCCAACACGATTTGCTGGGCGACCATATCCCTTGGCCAACGTCTCTCGATGACGCGTTAGCAGAACTAGCCCCTCATGCTTGACCTAGCCTGGGTTATCAATAGCGATAAAGGCGCTTTCTTCGGGAACGCAGGAGTTTCTGCCAGCTACATTCTCCCCAATAATGAAATTACCTTAGAGCCGAAGAGCCTAGCTGGTAGGCGGCTTTGGGTCGTGCTGCGAGGTCCCGAAAACAGGCTCTTTCTAGTCGTAAGAATAAAGAAGATCGAGCAGATAATCGAAGGCTATCACTCCGGCGACTATTTGCTTACGCCAGAGATCACAGCATCGCTAAGACTCGCGACAGACTATTCAGGCGCAGCGAAATACAGAGCGCCCCAGACACGCCAGCTGTCGTTAGGCGTATCTGAGCTAGACGTTGCCGCATTTGATTCACTCAGGGCACTCGTCAGAAACTCCGTGCAAACTAAATTACTCCCGCCAGACAATAGATCGCTTTCACAAATCAATCTCCAGCTGCTACCTCACAACAGACTTCGTATGGCTCAGAGCGCTCTGCGAGCCGTCATATCTGGCCTAACTTTAAATCAGGTTTGGGCGAAAGGTAACGGCGAGAAATTGGGCGCTTATTCGAATTACGCTTACGCTCTACTCCTCGAGCGAATCGGATCACCTCTCAGCCCCGACACCATCGAGGCCTTAAAAGCTTCAGATCCCCTTTCTTTGATGCTCGCTGAAATGGCGTTAGACCACGAAACAGATGCGCACGCAGCACCCTCGAGAGCGCCGTCTGTAGACGTTGAGTTCACTGAAATCGACCCAGATAAAATTTATGCGAGGAAATTTATCTCCGTAGACAGCAAATTCCGTGACCTGGAAGAAACGCTCAACAAAACGGAACATGCGGAGAAGGTTCACCAGGCGATGTTGAAGGACATCTCTAGCTATCTTCTAACCAAGGGTGTCGTTCCTTATGAAAGCGGCTCTATCGATCTGATGTTCAGGTCCGGCAGCAAACTGAACGTGTTCGAAATCAAAAGCTCCAACGCTGGCAACTTACTGGCTCAGGCTGCGAAGGGGGCTTTTCAATTAGCCTGTTATCTAAACGAACTCATCAAAGACTATGGGAACTTAGAAGCTCGTTTAGTTCTTCACGAAACAGGGTGCCGCGAGATTCAAAGTTACGCCATCGAGGTGCTCACGAAACTAGGTATACAAGCCCTTATATATGACCCAGCACAGCCGTGGCCTAAAAGGCTCCATGGGCTGCAGCTGTAATTAACGCTGGCGTAAACATCACGTTTGCCTGCCCATGACTTCAGTAAAGAAATCTTCACCGCCAAAAACGAAAGCTCCGCGCAGCGTGTTCGAGGTCGCCGCCGCGCTCAAGTCTCGCTATCACGATTTCGATCACTACAACCTCGACGACCCTCTCGACGAACTCATGTTCATCGTTTGTAGCACGAAAACCACAGAACCGAGCTATCTAGCTTCTTACCAAGCATTGAAATCCGTGTTCCCCAGTGGGCAATGTCTACTCGATGCGACTGAGCCAGAAATTGCGGCGACCATCGCTAGCGGAGGGCTATCCAATACGAAAGCCAAGGCGATAAAAGCGATATTGAGCATTGTTGCTACCCGGTTCGGGGCCCCGACTTTAGAAGTTTTACATCAAATGTCAGACGCTGAAATCGAGAGATTCCTCACCACGTTGCCCACCGTTGGCAGAAAAGTCGCCCGCTGCGTAATGATGTACAGTCTGGGCCGTAATGTCTTTCCAGTAGACACCCACTGTTGGCGTATCGCACGGAGGCTCGGGTGGATTCGACCAACGCAGAAAGGCGGTCATTGCTCACCTCGAGATATGGACCGCCTCCAATCCAAGATCCCTGCCGAACTCCGCTTCTCGTTACATGTAAATTTTGTCTCCCTAGGTAGAGAGATTTGCAATGCGAGAAAGCCTAAATGCGACATTTGCCCGATCGCAGCATGGTGCAAGAAAATAGGTGTGCTTAGAACAAAACAAAAGTAATTTATTAAGTACCCACTATGCGGGCACCGGCTGCATGGAGAATAGTTACCTACATGTGTGTGAAGGCCGGCTATAGCGTTGTCTCGATCGCCCCCGATAGTCAGTCTGGGGGCGTAGCCCCTCCGCCCGCAACATAGTACCAGCATGATTCCATGCGAACTGCCACCCACTATTACGACTTGAAAGATCGTCGAGGGGGTTTTTACCGCCCCGGAGCGTTGGCTGAACGCGCCTCGCTGTGAATTTTTCTTCGATATTGGTGGCAATGTGCTCACCAGCACGATGGCGGCCACTTCAAATGGGGTCATATCCCATTTATTCGATGTTCAGTAGAGATTTCACGAACCGCGTACAAAGATGCTAGTACGCGGAAGTGCTACAAAGAGCCCCTCAACCAAAAGGGTTATCGTCGATTAGCCTGCTGTAGGACTTTTATATCTGGATAACCAATGAGCATATGGTGGTGGCAGTACCCAGGCCGGACTCTTTTCAAATAAATGGGGTCAGACCCCATTTATTCGTCAATTTCGCCGAAAGCCGTCTCTATAGTCCCGTGGGGACACACCAATTCGTTTTATAAAAGTTATACGCATTCGTTCCGCACTGGTGAAGCCACTTTCAAAGGCTACCGTTTTAAACGGCAAAGAAGAGCTTTCCAATAATCGCCTGGCGGTATCGATTCTCGCCCTTTCGATAAATTCGTGCGGTGTCAGTTGCGTGGCCTGAACAAACATACGGGCAAAGTTGCGAGGGCTCATGCCGGCGACTTTTGCCAGTCGGTCAACCGTAAACTGTTCCTGGATGTTGTTTAGTACAAAATTCTGGACTTCGGAAAGGGGTGAGTTCTCATCACCTGTCAACGTCAGATAAGGGCTGAACTGCGATTGCCCGCCTCGTCGTTGCACAAAGACAACCAGTCTCTTGGCGACCGCCAGTGCCACTTGTGATCCGTGGTCCTCTGCGACGAGCGCCAGCGCCGCATCAATGCCCGCTGTAACGCCAGCGGAAGTCAGCAAATGTCCATCGCGAATGTAAATGCTGTCGAGTTCCACCTTGCTGTCGATGAATCGTTGAGCCAGCAGTGAGGCATTCTGCCAATGGGTGGTGACCCGTTTACCTCTGATCAATCCCGCATGGCCCAGTACAAAGGCACCCGTGCAGATTGAACCATATCGCTTGCAAAGCGGCGCTGTTGAAGTGATCCAGCCGACAAGGCTGTGAAGCGGATCTGTAAAAGGCAGTTGTGGCCCGCCGGGGACCAGTGCGGTATCGAATGCCTTGACTGAATCTTTAAAACATTGATCCGCGATCAACTGCATTCCGTTTGAAGCTCTTACCGGTTCCAGGCCTTCAGCAACCAGCAGTAACTGATAGCGATCTTCAGCCGCAAGAAACTGATTCGCTTCAGCAAAAACATCTTGTGGGCCAGCAACATCCAGGGCTTGAACGTCAGGAAAAATGGCAATCGCGATTGTTCTCATATCGTCTCAAGAGAGGCTTGGCAGCATTGATGGTATGGATGGCAGAGAAGGTGGGATGAATCGAGTTGTTCCGAATAGTAAGCGCTCCTAAAGTGATTTCCGTCACCTCAAGGTTCTGAAGCCTTGCAGGATTCGTTCATCAAGCATTCGGAGATTATATGAGCATTACTATTGCCGGCATCCAGATTCCAGATAGTCCCATGGCGAAAGCCGCCACTGAATTGGTAAGGGACACGGAGACAGAACTGTTGTTTAACCATTCATCACGTGTATTTTTGTTTGGCGCCTTGACGGGTAAACGCAAGAAATTGGATTTCGATCCTGAGTTGCTTTATATCGGCGCGATGTTCCATGACATGGGTTTGGTCGCTTCCTATAGCAGCAAGGAGGATCGGTTTGAGGTGGATGGTGCCAATGCGGCGAAGGCTTTCTTGAAAAGCTACAGCATCCCAGAGCAGGATATCGAGCAGGTATGGGATTCCATCGCATTGCATACCACGCCGGGTATCCCCCAGCATAAAAAACCTGTCGTTTCCCTGGTCACTGCCGGGGTAGAAATGGATGTACTTGGAATGGCTTATGAGTTGTTCAACGCTGAGGATCGAGAGGCTGTAGTACAGGCCCATCCTAGAGAAGCCAATTTCAAGGAAGGCATCATCGATGCCTTCGCGAAAGGGACCATGCATAAACCTGAAACCACATTCGGCAATGTAAAAGCGGATGTATTGGCTTTGAAGGCGCCCAATTACAAAAGAATAAACTTTTGCAGCTTGATTCTGGGTTCTGCATGGAATGACGGATGCCAGTCAGCCAATTGTCCAGTGCATGGAAAATAACAATAAATGGGGTCAGCCCCCATTTATTCGATATTTAGTTGTGGTTTCAAAGGCCCGCGTACCCAAGATGCCAGGTACGCGGCTGCAAATAGGCGCCCTCAACCAAAAGAGTTATCGTCAATTAGCCTGCTGTAGGACTTTTATATCTGGATAACCAATGAGCATACGGTGGGGGCAGTACCCAGGCCGGGCTCTTTTTACCTAGTTCCTTTGCAGCTTGATATGGCCAATTGGGATTCTCCAGATGGGCTCGTCCGATCATCGCCAAATCCAGCTGTTCGTTGCGTATGGCTTGATCGGCAAGCTTTGGCGCGCCAAAGCCCCATGCAGAAGACACTGGCATCTGAACCTCATTCCGGACTCGCTGGGCGATAGGTGCCATGAATGCTGGCCCCCATGGGATATTGGTGTCTGGGATGGTGAATCCAACGCTGACACTTAGCATGTCTAGCCCGAGCTTGCGCCACTCTTTAACCAATTGAATGGATTCGCTCAGTGTATCCTCGTCTTTGCCATCGAATTCCACAACGCCGAATCGAGCGGTTAACGGCAGACTCTCCGGCCAAACATCCCTGACTGCCGAAAGCGTCTCATGTGTGAATCGGGCTCTGTTCTCATAGCTGCCGCCGTATTCATCCGTGCGAAGGTTAGCGTGAGGCGAAGTAAAGCTCTGAGCCAAATATCCATGTGCAAAGTGCAGTTCCAGCCATTCAAACCCGGCCTCGCGGGCACGGCGTGTCGCTGCAACAAACTCACTTTTCACTCGTTTGATGTCATCAATCGTCATCTCAGTCGGTACACGAGGAAGGCCGCCACCAAATGCGATGGCTGACGGTCCAATTGGTTGCCATGCACGTGCATCATCCGCAGAGATATGGTCGTCGCCTTCCCATGGCACATTGGCACTCGCCTTACGTCCAGCGTGCGCGATCTGGATGCCTGGTACGGCACCGGCAGCCTTGATTGCGGCTGCTATTTCACGCAGCCGTTCAGCCTGAGCATCATTCCATATGCCCAGACAGTGCGGCGTGATGCGTCCGTCCGGTGCCACTGCTGTCGCCTCCACGATTACCAGGCCACTTCCACCACGCGCCAGATTCGCATAATGCGCTCTGTGCCAGTCATTCACGAGGCCATCGTCGGCCATGTACTGGCACATCGGAGGGATCGCAATTCGGTTTTTTAATGTGACATCCTTTAATTGAAAGGAAGAAAATAGATCTGCCATGGTGAACCTCTTGATCAATGTTCAGGGATAGCTTGCCAATAAAGTAAGCCGCTTAATTCTGTTGTTCGAATATAATCGAACTATAGGATGATATCAAGCCTTGTGATAAATTTTGCACATGCGACAAATCAAACACCCGACCATCGAGCAGGTAGAACTGACGGACATCATGTATGCCCTTGCGGACCCTACGCGTCTGGAAATTGTTGCGCGCCTTGCCAAGGCAGGAAGAAAAATGACATGTGGGGAATTCGATCTGAATCGTCCGAAATCAAGCATGTCACATCACTTCAAGATACTGCGAAGCGCGGGGCTTGTTGAGACTGTGATTGACGGTACTGAGCACATGAATTCCTTGAGGATCGAGGAAATCGAGCGGAAGTATCCCGGTGTTCTACAGTCTGTACTCAAGGCAACTACAGCCATTGATTTCGATATCTTCAGACAGCCACCCAGATAACACGGATAAATGGGGTCAGGCCCTATTTATCCGTGTTATCTCAATAAACTGTTCCTGCCACGAAGAGCATTGGCAAGATTTCCAATTCTGCTTGTGCGGAAACCGGCGCAAACGGTGAAACTTACCTATTAATCTGATTTCAAAGTAAATTATTGAGATAGAAAGTCGGGGGAAGCTGTGCTCGACACCGCCCGAATAACCCGGACATGCTTACCAAGTTGCCCGCGATTCAAGACTCCATGACAGAGATATGCATGGCACGGCCCTTCACCACACAACAAAGATTTCGGGCAAGGGCAGCGTACAGGAGGCCCACATGAAACCGTTCAGTTCCTTCGCAGCCGTGGTGTTCGGGCTGATCGCGCTGATGCAGTTGCTACGCCTGGCCTTGGGGTGGTCAGTCGTTATCAACGGCGTCAATATTCCTCTGTGGGCAAGCGCGGTCGCATGCCTGGTAGCGGCAGGGCTTGCGGTTATGGTTTGGCGGGAAACGCACCCATGAGATTGCGGCCTATCCTTTCCATCAAGCGCGCCATTAGTCACACCATAGCTACACCGTCTTCGCCGACTCAGGCAGTATTTTTGATACAGGCCCCAAGGAGACCATCATGAAACTGTTAAAACATCTGCTTATCTGTTTTTCGCTCGCGATACCTACAAGTTCTGCTCTAGCCGCCGATGCTGCGGCTGACGGGTCGATCACGATCACCTCCCCTGCCGATGGCGTTGTGCTGAAAAGCGCTATGGGAAACAAAGTGGATTTTGATGTGCATTTGAGCGCAAAAGATAATCACGTCCATATCTATGTGGACAACCAGAAACCCATCGTTTACCAGGATGTTGGCCGCTGTCCTTGCAGTGTGGATTTACCTGATTTGACCCCAGGCAAGCATACCATCGCTGTTAAAGAGGCGACTTCGAGCCATGCCTTGACTGGGATTCAAAGTATTGTGACGGTTACGGTCAAATAAGCCGGGTAATTGCAGAACCTTCAGAACTCGCTACTTTAAGAGTGCCTCAAGTCTCATCCTTCTTGACGACCTTGAGCGGCGTTTTTTTCTGGTGCCCGGCCGGCTCCTGCTTTTGTTGGGCGAGATCCAGGGTCAGCACATCCAGGCGGTTCAAATTGATCGAATCGCGGATCACGGCGGCGAACATTTCGCCAACTGACACATCGCAGCCGGTATCGAGGAAATGCTTGAAGTAGATCAGCGTGATCCTGGCCCAGGCTTGTGGGCTGAGCTGACAGATGAATTCGTTACGAAATGATTTTCTGGCGCTGGCGAAACACTCATCGACCAGCCGCGGAGCGCCTTCCTGCAATTCGGGCCAGCGTAGCGCCAGATAGGCAACAGTCTGATCGCGCAAGCTATCGATGTCCATGGGCCACCCCCACTGTCTCAGAGCCACGATGTCTGTCCCATCCACTTTAACACCCGGCAGCACCCCAAGACAAAGTGGCAAAAAGGGCAACTTCGCAATATCCAACCGGAAACAGCTCCGGCTTGACGGCCTGTTAGGGCTTGAACAGATCGTCGAGCGGGTTCTTGCCGCCTGGGGCGCTGGCTGAAACGCGCCTGGCGGTGAATTCTTCT
Organism: Methylobacillus sp. MM3; assembly: GCF_001645185.1. Taxonomy (GTDB): domain Bacteria; phylum Pseudomonadota; class Gammaproteobacteria; order Burkholderiales; family Methylophilaceae; genus MM2. The sequence continues at coordinate 110,410 of NZ_LXTQ01000040.1, read as the reverse complement.
TCGATATTGTCGCGGTAAAAGCTCCACTGCGAGCCGGAGTTTTGAAACCGGTGCCACAGGGCTTCGGCGATACCGCTGTATTCCAGGGCGCTGCCGTCATCCATCTGCACACGCAGGGTGCGGGTTTTTGCATCGTATCCGATGCCGCGGAGTTTTCCGGCGCTGACCTTGATCATTTCCATAACGATTGCCATCCTTGAGTTACCACATTCATGGGGTCAAACCGCATGGGTGGGCCGACCCGATCAGCCCACCCATCATCTTTACAGCACTACCGCCAGCACCAGGGGCACCACCAGAATCGCGGCGATGTTGCCCACCAGCACGATGGCCGCCACTTCATGCGGAGCCTGCTGATAGCGCTCAGCGAATATGTAGTTGATCACTGCCGGCGGCAGGGCGCCGAAGATGATCAGCATGGCTTTCTCCTGCCCTTGCAGTCCGAGCAGCAGCGCAAGCAGCCAACTGAGCAGAATGCCCGCCGCCGGTCGGGCAAGCGCGCCGATGATGCCAACCCGCAGGTCGTGGTTAACGTGCGATTGGGCGATACGAACACCCAGCGCGAACAGCGCCAGCGGAATCGAGACATCACCCAGCATCTTGATCGCCAGTTGCAGCGGCGGCCACAGCGAAAAACCGAAAATGCTCACGGCCAGCCCGGCCACAGCGGCGAGAATGACCGGCGAGCGCCAGAAACTCCACCACCGGGCATGGTGATCGAGCAGCCAGATGCCGAACGAGAATTGCAGAAAGTTGATAACGAGAAACATCACCACCGCCCCCGGCAGGCCCTCCGGCCCAAACGCCAGCAGCGCGAGCGGCAGGCCCAGATTGCCGCAGTTGTTGAACATCATGGTGATCACCAGCACCTTGGGCGCAATGCCCAGACGCGGGGCAAGCATATGGCCGATAATCCCCGAGCCAACGGCCATCAGGAAAGCGCCCAGCGCCAGGTTCCAGTGGCCCGCGAGCGTGAAGGATTTATCCGCCAGCGCGGAGAATACCAGCGCCGGGATGAAGATCGCCATGTTGAGCTGGTTGGCCCCGCCCATCTCCACACCGCGCCGTTTGCCATAGGCCCAGCCGACGAGCGCGATGGCCAGTATCGGAAATACGATGGAGAAAATTCGCAGCAGAGTGACGGGTTCGTTCAATGGGTTATCCGGCGCGCCAAATTAAAGCATGGTAACCAATCGTGCCAGCGAGCAGAAGTGAAAAGTCAGTAACGGCGTGGATTGGGTAGTCTTGTGGCTCCCATTTTGTAGGGTATCGCCAATCTTGCCCAACTGACCCAGGTCGCTGTAGAATGAGAATCATTCTTGATTAAATCACCTGGGCGCCAACATGCCTGCTGGGGAGACGACGATACATGGCGGTGGGTGAAACCACATTGCATCAGGCAGTGCATACCCTATACAGCGCTCATCACGGGTGGTTGCTGAATTTGCTCAGCCGGAAGACAGGGTGCGTCGCACATGCAGCCGATCTCACCCAGGATACGTTTGTGCGCATAATGCTCAAGCCCGAGCTGGAAGCATTGCGTGAACCTCGCGCCTTTCTTGCTACCGTTGCCAATGGCATTCTGGTCAACTGGTATCGCCGGCAAACGCTCGAGCGCGCCTACCTTGAAGCGCTTGCGCAGCTTCCGGAGCCGGAAACCCCCGCCCCGGAGCAGCGTCTGGCGCTCCTCGAAACCCTGTACGAAATCGATGCCGCACTGGATAGCTTGCCCGCCAAGGCCAAGCATGCCTTTCTGTTGTCGCAAATCGAAGGACGCCGATACTCCGAGATCGCACGACTACTGGAAGTCTCCGAGATCACGGTCAAACGCTATATGAAACAGGCTTTCCGTCTTTGCCTGGAAATAAACGGCTGGCAATGAGAGGCGCCATGGATACGCACATCAGCCCGGATATCCTGGATGAAGCCGCAGACTGGCTCATGCGACTCAATGCCGGCTTGAGTGAGGGAGAACGCGATGAGCTGAATCGCTGGCGAAACCGCAGCGCCGCGCATGCTCAAGCATGGCAGAGAGCCGAGCGGTTATTGCATAAACTCGATGGCCTCCCACCGCAGATTTCCATGCCGGTGCTGAACCGGCCATCGGATCCCAAGCGACGTGCCGCACTTAAACATCTTCTGGTTGTACTGGGCAGCGTGCCATTGGGATGGGCAGCTTTCGAGATTTCCGAAAAACAGGGCTGGGTCGCGGATTTCCGCACGGCCAAGGGCGAATGGCGAGAGTTTCGTCTGACCGACGGCAGTCACATCACACTCAATACGGATACCGCAGTCGATACCTATTTCGATGAGCAGCGGCGGCTTATTGTGCTCCGTCGCGGGGAAATCCTGATTGAGACAGCCAAGGACGCCTATACACCCGCCAGGGCTTTCATGATCGAAACGGATGAAGGACGCTTGCAGGCCCTGGGCACACGTTTCGATGTCAGACGGGATAATGAAGGCAGGACGCTGATCGCGGTATTCGAAGGCGCGGTTCGTGTGACTCCGAATTCAGGCGAAGCTGTCACATTGGACGCCGGCGAGCAATGCATCATGACGCCAACGGGCGTCATCGACCGCAAAACTGCCGACCTGGCGGCGGCCGCCTGGACACAAGGCATGCTTGTGGCAGATGGAATGCGCCTTCGCGATTTTGCGCAAGAGATGACGCGTTATCGTAAAGGGCTGCTACGCGTGGACCCTGCAGTGGCTGACCTTAAAATTTCCGGGGCGTATCCGCTGGATAAACCGGAGCACGTGATGACAATGCTCTCTTCAACCTATCCCGTGGAGGCAAAGGCCGCCATGTTGGGCTACGTGATTACTCTCGTTCCTCGCCAGTGATACTTTTTTTATTTTCGATTGGCATATGAGTTAGGAGCCTCATATACAACCGAAAGGATTTTGGATGCAACGCCACGCCACTCCGCGCAAGCTTTCTCGCGCTATTCAAGCGGCCCTGCTCAGTCTGACTTTAACGGCCACTTTCATTACTGATGCTTCTGCGGCTGAAAGTGCCTTAAACAGTCCCGCCACCCGCTCTTATCAGATTCCAGCCGGCCCGCTTGGCCGGAGCCTTGTCAATGTAGCGGCCGGCGCAGGGATCGCGCTTTCCTTCGATCCAGCCTTGACCGAAGGACGCTCAAATCCAGCCCTGACGGGTAACTATACGGTTCGCGAGGCCCTGCACAGGCTGCTGACCGAGAGTGAACTCGAACTGGTGGCCAAGACCGACGGTAGCTATACCTTGAGAAAAGCGGCACCTGCACCCGTGACCAGCCAACAAACGGAAGCAGCCACCACATTGGCAGAAGTCGAAGTGGCGGCCAGCGCGGAACTACCGGGCGATCGCCCTAAAGCCTACGCCGGCGGCCAAGTGGCGCGCGGAGGGCGCGTGGGCGTGCTCGGCGACAAGGACGCGATGGACACGCCGTTCAGTATCACGGCTTACACGCAGCAGCTCATACAGGATCAGCAGGCGAGCACCCTGGCGGACGTGATCGCCAACGAACCTTCCATGCGCTCCACCAATCCCAGAGGCGGCCGCTTCGACCAGTTCAGCATTCGCGGTTTCCGGCTGGTCAATAGCGAAGTGGCGATGAATGGCCTCTTCGGCCTGGTGCCCACCTACAGTACGCCGGTTGAAGGTGCCGAGCGCGTCGAGATTCTCAAGGGGCCGAATGCCTTGCTCAATGGCATGGCTCCGAGCGGCGCGGTGGGAGGTACGGTCAACATGGTTACCAAACGCGCGACGGACGAGCCGGTGACTCAACTGACCGCATCCTACGGCAATGAAGCGCAAGGAGGCGTGCATCTGGACGTGGGGCGCCGATTCGGTGCCGACCATCAGTTCGGGGCACGCGTGAATCTGGTACACCAGGATGGCGATACCTCGTTTTCGGACCAAACGCTGGAACGCAGCCTGGCGACCCTGGGACTGGACTTCCGCGGCGAGCGCCTGCGCCTCAGCGGCGACCTCCAGCATCAGGAGCGCAGAGGAACGGCACCGATGGAGCGCGTGCGAATACTGCCGGGGGCAGCGATACCTGATGCCGACAAAATCGACAGCAATTTCGCGCAAGACTGGACCTATGCCAATTCCCGGGACACCATGGCCAGCGCGCGGGGCGAATTCGACCTGACCGAAAACATCACCACTTATGCCGCCTTTGGCGCGCGGCGCGGGCAATACGATTTCATGCGGATCAATCCTGTGGAAGTGAACTCCGCCGGCAATTTCTCCGCCAGGGCAGACAAGTTCCTCCGGGAGGAAAATGCCGTGTCTGGCGAAGCCGGCATTCGTGCTGCCAATTTCACGACCGGCCCGATTCGGCATCAGCTGAATCTGGGAGTTAATATGCTCAAGTTCGAGTTCGGTAATGCCAGATTGCGGGGCGCGACTATCTCTTCCAATATCTACAATCCTGTTGATCGCCCGGAACCCGTCATTACGCTGTCGGACTCGGTGCCGCGAACCGGCGAAACCGAACTCACCAGCGTGGCACTGACCGACACCCTCTCCTGGCTGGACGATCGTTTTCAGCTGACGCTGGGTGCTCGACAGCAGCGCGCTGTGGTGAAGTCCTATGCCGAGAACGGCACGAAAACTTCGGAATACGACAAGAACGCCTTGACGCCGGCCGTTGCGTTGCTGGTCAAGGCAAACGACCGCGTATCGCTGTACGGCAACTATATTGAAGCACTTTCCCAAGGCCCCACTGCGCCGCTTGGCGCGGAAAACGAAGGTCAGGTGTTTGCACCCAGCAAGACACGGCAAGTGGAAGCCGGAATCAAGTTCGATGGGGGCAGGATCGCCTCCACACTGAGCATTTTCAGGATCGAGGAGCCGAGTGGTTTCACGAATGCAGCCACTAACGTATTTGGCGTCGACGGCGAACAACGAAATACCGGCATGGAGTGGAATGTGTTTGGAGCGCCCACGGCGAATACGCGCGTGCTGGGCGGCCTCATGTGGCTGGATGGCGAATTGACCAAAACCAGGGATGGCGCCTTTGATGGCAATACGGCCATAGGCGTGGCGCGCCTGAACGCGAATCTCGGCGGCGAGTGGGATACGCCATTCCTGCCCGGATTGACCCTGACCGCCCGGGTGATCTATACCAGCGACCAGTATCTGGACCAGGCCAACACTCAGGAGATACCCGACTGGACGCGTGTGGATATCGGGGCGCGCTACGTGTTCACACAAGGAGACAAGACCGTCACCCTGCGCGCCAATGTCGACAATCTGTTTGACAAGCGATACTGGGAGAGCGCCACGGAATTCGGCATGTCCTTCGGCGCGCCTCGCACCGCTATCGTTTCCGCCACGATAGACTTCTGATGCCGCATGCCACAGGGCGCAGCTTGCGCATGCGCCCCCTTCTTCTCATTGCACACCGCTACCTCGGCCTGACGATCGCCTTGTTCCTGCTCGTTGCCGGTGCAACCGGCGCGCTGCTCGCGTTCTACTATGAGATCGATCAAGCGCTGAATCCTCGCTTGTTCAAGATACTGCCGAGTACCGCACCGTCGCTGCAACTGCAGGAAGTTGTCTCTATCGTCACACGGTCTTATCCGGAATCGCGCATTCGCGTCGTCAGCCTGAAACGTGACTTCGATCAGAGCTTGCGCGTGTCGTTGACGCCAAGAATCGACCCTGCAACCGGCAAGCCATATCCGCAGAAAGTAAGTGATATATATCTCAACCCCCATACCGGCGAGATTCTCGGCGAGCGTAATCGGGATGCCTTCAAATTCGACCGCCTGCATATCATGCCCTTCATCTACAAACTGCATTATTCCCTGCATCTTCCGGGACGCTGGGGAGAATGGCTGTTCGGGATTGCCGCAATGCTCTGGATGACGGGAACGCTGATTGGCTTCTACCTTACGCTACCTGCCGGGCGTCACGGCAAGCAAAGTGGCGCAACATCCTTGCAAAAACCCCGCCGCTCCTGGTTGGGGCGATGGCGGCCGGCCTGGAAGATCAAGTCGGGCGCAAGCGCTACGCGTCTTAACTTTGATCTGCATCGTGCCGGAGGGTTGTGGCTGTCGGGGGTGATGCTGATCGTGGCGATGAGCGGTGTTGCACTCACATTGGGCAATGAGGTTTTCCGGCCGGTTGTAGGGTGGTTCGGCAATATCACCCAGGATCGACTAGAGGTGCGCACCGATCCGGAAGCGCTGCCGCAAATTACCTATGACCGTGCAATATCGCTGGCGACAGCCGTATTGCCCGCCCAGATGCGCGGGATGCGTCCGGTGTCAGTGCGTCATTTACCAGCCCAACGTACATACGCGGTGTTTTTTGCTTATCCGGGCTTTCGTGAAGAAGCTTTCAATGTCGGCCTGGAAAGACTCTATATCGACAGCAGCACTGGCCATTTGATTTCGCATGTGAGTTATTTGAACGGTACGGCCGCGGACCAATTCCTCGGCATGCAATTTTCCCTGCATACCGGGCAAATGCTCGGGTTGCCCGGACGTGTGCTGATCGGGCTTTCGGGTATCGTTATTGTCGCTCTGGTGCTGACAGGTATCGCCATCTGGTTGCGAAAAATGAAACCGCGCTAAATCTACTGGATTATGTGCTTTTAATCGCTTTATCGAATTATTTGAAATCCGCTGTCTCTAATCAAACAAGCCACATTCAAGACTTTCAAGAAACAACCATGCCGTAAACGGATTGTGCGAGCCAACCAGTCGCGTGCAGATATTTGCTGCATTCGACTTCATAGAACACGGATACGATGAATCAATCAAATTGGTACGAAGTGTTCATTATGACGGCAGCGGTGTTATTTTGCGTGATACTGCTGCTATCGATCGTCATTTGGTCAATCCGGCGTCATCGCGATCCCAAACTGCACATTGAAAGCGATTCGTCGATCGATGTGCTGGTTCCTTCCATCGCCGGTCTCACACTCAGCACTGCCGTTGCCGGCAATTCAGTGGAAGTCCTGGAGAACGGCGCTTTCTTCGAAGTTCTGCTGCAGCGCATTCGATCTGCTGAAAAGTCTGTCCATTTCGAAACGTTTTTGTGGAAGGAAGGAATTCTCGGTCAGCGCATGGCAGATGCGCTGACCGAGCGGGCGCGGGCGGGCAAACAGGTGCGTGTGCTGCTTGATGCAACGGGTTCGAGAAGAATAGGCAAGGAAGCTACGCGCCAGATGGAGGAAGCCGGATGCCGCGTCGTGTTTTTCCATGAAACGCGGCTCCGTAACCTCGGCGTGCTGAACGACCGCGATCATCGCAAACTGGTCGTCATCGACGGCCGCGAAGCTTTCGTGGGCGGCCATTGCATCGTGGATAGTTGGCTGGGGGACGCGCAGGACAATGAGCACTTCGCCGATATCAGCCTCAGGCTGCAAGGCCCCATCGTCCACAGTGTGCAATCCGCGTTCAGTGAAAACTGGGCGGGTGAAACAGGGGAACTGTTCGTCGGCGACGATGTATTTCCGGCCCTGGCGCCAGCCGGCGATGTGGTGATCCACGCGGCCTATGCGAAGCCCGAAGGCTCGGCGCCTGCCGTGAAAATACTTCACCATACGGCCATCTGCCTCGCCCGCAAGCGCATCTGGATTCAGAACCCCTATTTCATACCCGAGCCGGATGCGATCGACGCCTTCGGAGAAGCCGTTGCACGCGGTGTCGATGTACGCGTGATGATGCCTTCGACTTCGGGTTCCGATAATCCCATGGTGCAACACGCCGGGCATCGCAACTTTGAAAAGCTTTTGCGTTGCGGCGTGCGGCTGTTCGAGTATCCCCACACGCTACTGCACCAGAAAGTAATGACCGTCGATGGCGTGTGGACCGCAATCGGTTCAAGCAACTTCGATGACCGTTCTTTCGAGACCAATGACGAGATCACGCTCGGGATTCTGGACTCGGCAACGGCACAGCGGCTCGACGCCGTCTTTGAGAAGTACGCACCGCTTTGCAGGGAAATTGAGCTTGAGAAATGGCGCAAGCGCGGGGCGTGGCACAAGCTGAAAGACAATGCTTTCTATTTGCTGAATGAAATCCTTTGACGGGATTCTCTTTGCGCATATCTCATAGCAGCCAGCGCCCAGTGCACGGTGACCTGGCTGTCGGCCAGCGGAGGTAACGCAAGCCCTAGCAACAAGGCTGTGCCAGCAGAAAGTGATCGCATGTCCATGATCGGCCTCCTGTCATGCTTCAAATCCCGGAAAAATAGACTCTCAGAACGCTCCCGAAGTGCTCCTGCATCATCGGGAAATCAGCATGCTCAAGGACAATCGGGCCGAACGGATACTGGAAGCAAAAAGCCGGCTTTTGCTGGCTTTGCTCCGATCAACCATGGCTGATCAAAGGCCCTTTTATTTGACGACAAGCAAGACCAAACACTCCTGTTTTATTGATCCATTCATACCATAGGAAGCCGCCGATAACGAGTCTACTATCTTGTTTAAATAGAGAAGTCCTGTCAGTGACTTCTTCCATCAGCCACGACAGGAAACTCGATGTTTTTATTGGTTCAGGATCTATTCAGCATCTTTACGCGGAGCCAGCGCAGGCGTCTTTTGATGCTGCAAGCGCTGATGGTGCTGATGGCCTTTGCGGAGATCGGCGGGGTGTCTGCCATCGGTGTTTTCATGGCGGTGGTCGCCGATCCGAACATTCTGGATCGCACCAATCTTATCGGGAAACTCTATCAGTTCAGCGGCGTGGGCGATCCCGGCGAGTTTATTTATCTGGTGGGCGTTGTGGCGGTGGTCGTGCTGGTGGTGACTGCGATGATTTCGATGTTGACTGTCTGGCGTGCGGCTTTATTTTCCGCGCGGGTCGGGCAGGAAATGGCCGATAGGCTTTATCGCTATTACATGCACCAGCCCTGGTTGTTTCACTCTTGGGGCAGCAGTGCGGAATTGACCAAGCGGATTGCTTCCGACGCCTATGTAGTGTCTTCCCAGGTCGTTTATCCGCTGATGCAGATCAATACCAAGGTCATCCTGACTTTTTTCATGATTCTGGGGCTGATCATCCTCAATCCATGGGTGATTCTGATCGCGCTTGTCATTTTTGGCTGCGGCTATGCCGTTTTGTACAGGATGGTTCGACAGCGATTGATGCTGAACGGCAAAAAGATTTCTGAAATCGCTACCCGGCGATACAAACTCATGTCTGAAGGTTTCGGCGGCATCAAGGATGTGCTGTTATTAGGCCGGCAGGCCGTTTTCGTAAATCGGTTTCAAACCAGCGGCGATACGCTTTCCATGAGTTTGAGCACGAATGACGCGCTGGCGATGGCGCCCAAGTATTTCATGGATATGGTGGCTTTCAGCTCGGTGATATTGCTGTTTCTGTATCTGACAAAAAGCTACGAAGGGGATCTGGCCTCCATTTTGCCGATGCTGGCCTTGTACGCGCTGGCGGGGTTCAAGGTGCTGCCTGCGTTGCAGCAGATCTATCACGCGGTGGCGACGATCAAAGGCTCTTCGCCTGCATTCGATGCAATCAAGGAAGACCTGAAAAACAGCCTTGCCTTTGAGAGCGAGATGGATGAATCAGGAAAAAGCGCGAATACGGCAGAGACTATCCATGCGTTGACGCAAAGCATCGAGTTGCGCGACGTTACCTTTACCTATCCCGGCAAGGTTCAGCCGGCGCTGCAATCCCTGAGCCTGGAGATTCCGGCGAATAAATCCGTGGGTTTCGTGGGGGCGACCGGTTCCGGCAAATCCACGCTGGTTGACCTGGTGATTGGTCTGCTCTCGCCCGATGCGGGAGAAATACTGATCGATGGCGTGCCGTTGACGCCCCGCAATGTGCGCGCCTGGCAAAACAGGATAGGCCTGGTCTCGCAGAGCATTTTTCTTTCTGATGCGAGCATCAGGGAAAATGTTGCCTTCGGCATTCCCTTGGAAAATATCGATACCCGCCGCGTGCTCGAAGTACTTGCGCTGGCGCATCTGGATGAATTGATTGCCGAACTGCCGGATGGAATTGAAACGCGGGTGGGCGAGCGCGGGGTGCAGCTTTCGGGCGGGCAGCGCCAGCGGGTGGGAATCGCGAGGTCGCTTTACCATAATCCGGAAATCCTGGTGTTTGATGAGGCAACCAGTGCCCTGGATGGCATTACGGAGAAATCCATCATGGAAGCCATTAGCGATTTCTCGGGCAAGAAGACCATTCTCCTGATCGCGCATCGCTTCACCACTATTCAGCAGTGCGACATGATTTATTTCATCGACAAAGGGAGAGTTATCGATCAGGGGACTTATGAGGCCTTGATGGCAAGAAATGCACAATTCAAGGCCATGTCATCCAGCCATGCGAGTTAAGGACGATTTTTACGAGGAAAGCCGGATGTCATTCCCATACGATATCGTGTTTGATGACCTTGGCAGGCACGCCACCCACCAGCGAATTTTTGGAAACGTCGGCGGTGACGACCGCGCCGGCGGCGATGACCGCGCCGCTGCCAATGCGTACGCCTTTGAGAATGGTGGCGTTCAAGCCGATCCATACATGATCTTCGATCACGATAGGCGCCGAAATCATGGTATTGCCATTGATCGCGTGATTATCGCTATCGCGGATGGTGACCCCGCTGGAGATGGCGACGCCATGCCCGATAGTGATGGAGGAAAAGCAGTCGATGGTGGCATTGTTGTTGATGTAGCCGCTGCCCAGGGTGAGCGTTGCACCCTCATTAACTGCCAGATGGCAGCCCGTCATCAAGTAAAAATGACCTTCCACCGCAATTTTCGCATTCTCGGCCAGCTTGAACTCTGAAGGAAAATATCTCAACCCTTCCCACTTGCACCCCAACTCAAGCTTGCCGTCACCCGAAAGCGTTGAAGACGGGGCGGCGAAAACGCTCACATTTGGGAAAATGGAAATGCAGCGCGTCTTTTTTCTAAAAGCGAGCAAAGCCGATCTTGCCCGAGACCATATGCCCCGCTGAGGGCTGATATTCAAGAAATTTTCCATATCACCTAAAAAACAATACAAATATATTATCGATAACAGTATGCAATTCGCATAAAAGTGGTTTCAAATATATGAAATATACTGCGTTAATTCGAACTTACAACAGTTTCCCGCTGGTGGCGGAGGTTATTTCCGCCTTGCGTGCGCAAGCGGTGCCGCCGGAAAAAATCATCGCGGTGGACTCCAACTCCTGCGTGGAGCAAAGATTAGCGCTCAATGCGATTTGCGACCAGGTCATCGATTACCCCAGCGAGCCATTCAATTACTCGAAGGCCATCAATATCGGGATAGAGGCCTGCGAAACCGAGTATGTGCTGATCATCAGCTCACACGTTTTGCTGACCGATCCGCACCTCATTTCATACGGCATCAACCATATTTCGGAGGGCGGGGATCGTTGTTTGGGGTGCTGCTTCAATCAAGGGGGCGATTATGAAAAAACCTATGGGGTTACCCGGGTGGACAAGGGAAATTTTTCGCTACTGCTGGGCTTGTCCAATTCCTGCGCCTTCCTGAAAAAGCAGTACATCGTCGACCGGCCTTTCAGGGAAGATGTATTCTCGGCAGAGGATCAGGAGTGGGCGGCCTACTATTTGCGCAATCATGACGCCTGTTTTTTCAGTTTTCACTCGGTGTATGTAAAGTATCTGAACCCCCATGTGAATGAGTTGAAAACGATGAATGAATTCATCTCCATGGCCTACTTCACGCATCCCGAATTGCGGAGACCGAAATATATCGTTCCACGACTGGCAAGAGCAATGCTGGCATTTTTGCGCCTCAGGCCGGAAAGAGCGAAATTTCATTTCACCATGGCAAAAGAACTGTTCATGACCAACTTCAGGAAACCGGTCAGGCAAACTTCTTCTTACTACGAAAGCGCCAAAACAGAGCCGGTTGCGTTGTCTGAAACGCGACCCAATCGGCTCGCTACCTTTGAACAATAACTAAAACAAGGGACCAAAACACGATGGAATATAAAGTCACCGATACCCAGATCGCCCCGATGGGCAGGCTGGAAGTCCTCTCCAAAAACGAAGCAACCAAACTCCTCAATCGCGGGCACGGCAGCCTGCATCAGCTCTATCGCGACTGTTCCCTGGCTGTCCTCAATACCGGGAACGAAATCGACAACGCCAAGGAGCTGCTGGAGCGCTACAGTACTTTCGATATCCATATCATCCAGCGCCCGCGCGGCATCAAGCTCGACATCATCAATGCGCCGGGCACCGCGTTTGTGGACGGCAAGATGATCGTCGGCATCCAGGAGCACCTGTTCTCCGTGTTGCGCGATGTGATCTTTGCGCACGAAGAAATTTCCGCGAATCAGCGTTTCGACCTGCAAAGCTCGGAAGGCATTACCGAGGCCATTTTTCATATCCTGCGCAACGCGTCGGTCCTCAAGCCGCGCACCGATCCGAATGTGGTGGTGTGCTGGGGCGGGCATTCCATCAGCCGCGAGGAATACGAATACACCAAGCTGGTCGGTTACCAGTTGGGCCTGCGCGGTTTCGACATCTGCACCGGTTGCGGCCCCGGCGCGATGAAAGGGCCGATGAAAGGCGCCGCCATCGGGCACGCCAAGCAGCGTGTCGGCAAGGGGCGCTATATCGGCTTCACCGAGCCCGGGATTATTGCGGGCGAGCCGCCCAACCCCATCGTGCACGAACTGGTGATCTTGCCGGACGTGGAAAAGCGGCTGGAGGCCTTTCTCCGTTTCGGCCACGGTTTTGTCGTTTTCCCCGGCGGCGCCGGCACAGCGGAGGAAATCCTCTACGTCCTCGGCGTGCTGTTGCACCCGGATAATGCGGAGCTGCCTTTTCCGCTCATTTTTACCGGGCCGAAAAGCGCAGAGGATTATTTCCGCCAGATCGATTCGTTCATCGGCGACGTGCTGGGTGAGGAAGCACAGCGCCGCTACAAAATCATCATTGACGACCCGGTGCAGGTGGCCCTTGAGATTCAGGCCGGCATCAAGACGGTGCGCACTTTCCGCAGGCAACACCGCGACGCCTATTATTTCGACTCGCAGCTCAAGATCGAGCACGAGCTGCAGCGGCCGTTTCACCCCACGCACGAGAACATGCGCAAGCTGAAGCTGAACGGGCAACAGCCCAAGCACACGCTGGTCGCCAACCTGCGGCGCGCCTTTTCGGGCATCGTGGCCGGCAATATCAAGGATGCGGGGATACGCGCGATCGAGAAGCACGGGAAATTCGAGATTCACGGCGAGGCGGCCATCATGAAACGGATGGACGCCCTGCTGACCGCTTTCGTCGAGCAGAACCGGATGAAACTGATGGGGAAATACGAGCCTTGCTACCGCATCGTCGTCGAGAATTCCGCCTGAGGCTGTCAGAAATTCCGACTCAGTGAACCCCCTTATTCCTACGCAAGCTGGAGGTGGTACGATATCGACGAGGTAACTTCCTGATGTAATTCAAAAAATATCACAACATCAAAAAGAATTTGAGTCGCGGGAGACCAAAGCTTGCCGATAAGCTGGAACGGTAGCCTTATAGTTTTATCTGTGTTGATAGCCATGTTGGGCTCCTTCACAGCGTTGTCGCACGCAGAGCGCATGCGTGAAAGCACAGGCCGCCAGGCAAAAGCGTGGATGCTGGCTGGAGGCGTGACCTTGGGCATGGCCGTCTGGTCGATGCATTTTATCGGCATGCTGGCCTTTCATTTACCCATCCCGATCGCTTATGACACCCTCCTGACCTTTATCTCTGCCTTACCCGCCATCGCCGCGGCGTTACTTGGCTTTCATTTGCTCCGCAGTCCTAAATTGCAGTTGGGCAAAGTTCTAATTGGTGGTTTCTTTATGGGGTTAGGGATCACGGCCATGCATTACACAGGGATGGCCGCGCTCAAAATGCAGCCCGCCATCAGTTATCACCCCACTATATTGGCTCTTTCCGTTGTCATTGCCATCACAGCCGCTATAGGCGCGCTGTTAATTGTTTATGCCGGCGAGAAAACCGGGTTGCACCCATTAATCCAGCATTTGTTAGGCGCAGTGATTATGGGTTTTGCGATCGCGGGCATGCATTACACAGCGATGGCGGCGGCCAATTTCGCACCCAACAGTGTCTGCCTGGTCGGCGGGTTGGAAATGGATCCCAATTTGCTGGCTTTGATGGTCACGCTGGGTTGCCTGGGTCTTTTCAGCATAGGCGGGTTCGCCAATTCCCTGGACCGCCATATGGCACTGGACAAGTTGCGACTGGCCCATGACCAGTTGGAATCAAGCCAGAAGGAATTACAGATCTCAGCTAGCGCCTTTGAAGTCCAGGAAGGCGTGATGATTACTGATGCCAACAACACCATTTTGCGTGTCAACCAATCCTTCAGTAAGTTAATCGGCTATAGCGCGGAAGAGGTCGTCGGCAAGACCGCTGAATTTCTTATCTCCGAGCGTCATGATGAACAATTTTATGAGGGTATGCTGCAAGCACTGCAGAATGAGAAATACTGGCTGGGTGAGGTCTGGATCAGGCACAAGGATGAAGTAATCAACCCCTATCGCCTCACAATAACGATAGTTTCCAATCCTGATGGCAGGACCACGAATTATGTCGCAGCATTTTCCGATATCCGAGAGTTCAAAGAAGCTCAGGAAAACATTCTTCTACTTGCCTTCCACGATCCGCTCACCCAGTTGCCCAATCGGCGCTTGTTCCATGATCGTCTGGAGCAGGAACTAACCCGGGCGGGACGGTCAAGCCTGAACCTTGCTCTTCTCTTCATCGACCTGGACCATTTCAAGGAAATTAACGATACGCTTGGGCATGATATGGGCGATATTTTGCTAAAGGAGGCTGCGTTCCGTTTAGGTGGATGCTTGCGGGCGAGCGATACTGTTGCCAGGCAAGGTGGCGATGAATTTACAGTAATTCTTCCCGATTTACACGACACCGAGAGTGTGGAGCATGTAGTACAGGCATTGCTGTACAAGATGTCTCAGCCATTCCAGTTAAAGGATCAGACAGCTTATATAACAGCGAGCATTGGCATCGCCTTTTTCCCCGAAGATGCCGCGGATGCCACTCAGTTGATGAAAAGTGCGGACCAGGCCATGTATACCGCTAAAAATCAAGGCGGCAATCGCTCACGGTACTTTACGCAGTCCATGCAAACACTCGCCGATGCACGCATGTCGATTGCGAACGATTTACATACGGCCTTGGCCGAAAATCAATTTAGCGTTCATTACCAGCCAATTATTGAATTGAAGACCGGTGCCATACATAAGGCAGAGGCTTTGATTCGATGGCAGCATCCTTCCCGTGGAAATATCAGCCCAGCGGAATTTATTCCTATCGCTGAAGATACCGGGCTCATTGTTGAAATTGGCGATTGGGTATTCCGCGAAGCAGCCAGGCAAACAGCAAAATTGAGAGCAACGCATGATCCGAGATTTCAAACCAGCGTGAACGTCTCGCCCGTGCATTTCTACAATGCGAACGACTACCATGAAGATTGGTTTGAATACCTGAATGAACTTGGCCTGCCCGGAGAAAGCTTAGTCATAGAAATTACAGAGGGTTTGCTAATGGATTCGAGCGCATCCATATACAAACAACTGCTCGATTTCCGCACCGCCGGATTGGAGCTGTCCCTTGATGATTTCGGTACCGGCTACTCATCCCTGTCTTACCTTAAAAAATTCGATGTCGACTATCTCAAGATTGACAGATCATTTGTATCCAACTTAACCGAAGGTTCTGACGATTTAGCCATATGCGAAGCCATGATAGTCATGGCGCACAGGTTAGGCATGAAGGTCATTGCGGAAGGTATAGAAACGGCAGAACAACGAGATATCCTGCTTAATGCCGGTTGTGATTACGGGCAAGGATTTCTATTCTCAAAACCAGTACCCATTGATGAGTTTCCTCGTCACTCTCATTCACTCGCCTGAAAAGAAAATATACATGTCATGAGACACAGGCTGCCGCCGGAAATGATTCCTTAAACGGCGGCAGCCGGTTTGCATGAGTTACTTATTCGCAGTCAGCGCCGTGTACGAAGTGATGAGGTTGCGGTAGTCCGGAATGTGGTTGGAGCACAGCGCGGCCAGGCCCTCGATGTCATTGCGCCAGTCGCGGTGCAGTTCGCACGCCACGCCGAACCAGGTCATGAGCTGCGCGCCGGCGGCTTCCATGCGGCGCCAGGCAGCGTCACGCGTCATCTCGTTGAAGGTGCCGGAGGCGTCGGCCACGACGAACACTTCAAACCCGGCTTCGATGGCCGACAGCGCCACGAATCCCACGCACACTTCCGTCACCACGCCGGCGATGATCAGTTGCTTCTTGCCGGTGGCCTTGATCGCCTTGACGAAATCTTCATTGTCCCAGGCGTTGATCTGGCCGGGACGGGCGATGTACGGTGCGTCCGGGAACATCTCCTTCAACTCCGGCATCAGCGGGCCGTTGGGGCCGTTTTCAAAACTGGTGGTAAGGATGGTCGGCAGGTTGAAGAACTTGGCGGCGTCGGCGAGGGCCAGCACGTTGTTCTTGAACTTGTCGGGGTCGATATCGCGCACCAGGGAAAGAAGGCCAGCCTGGTGATCCACCAGCAGCACGGCGGCGTTATCGCGATCGAGACGTACGTAGGGCTTGTTCATGATTTTTTCCTTTTCAGATAAATGAAGTCCAAATAATTGAAGATGGCTTGGCGTTATGCCGCTGCCTGTACAAAACGGCCTTGGTTGTAGTCATCAATCGCCTGGTGGATTTCTTCCTCGCTATTCATGACAAAGGGGCCATGGCCGACCACTGGTTCATTCAGCGGCTCCCCGTTCAACAACAACAAAACAGTGTCTTGCTGCGCCTCCAGCACCAATTCGCTACCCGCGCGCTGCATCACCCCCAGTTCGGCTGGGCGGATGGTGTGCGCACCGCCCAGGCCGACCGCGCCATGCAGCACGAATACGGCAGTGGTATGCCCTTCCGGCAAGGTGAAGGTCGTCGTGCTGCCGGCATTCAGCCGCACATCCCAGACGTTCATCGGGGTGAAGGTATGCGCCGGGCCTTGCCGGCCTGCGTATTCGCCGGCAATCACGCGCACCTTGCCTGCATCATCGGCGAGTTGTATTTCAGGAATCTGCGCGCGGGTGATGCCTTGGTAGCCGGGCTTCGTCATCTTGTCCCTGGCGGGCAGGTTGACCCACAGTTGTATCATCTCGAACGGCCCGCCGGTATGGGCGTATTCGTCACCATGATATTCCTCGTGGATGATGCCGGAGCCGGCCGTCATCCATTGCACGTCGCCGGGGCCGATGGTGCCGCCCGCATTGGTGGAATCGCGATGTGACACTTGGCCGTCATAGACAATGGTGACGGTCTCGAAACCGCGGTGCGGGTGCTGGCCGACGCCGCGTCGCTGTTCGGTCGGCTCGAAACGGGTCGGGCCGGCGTAGTCCATCAGCAGGAAAGGCGAGATTTCTTCCGCAATGTCACGATAGGAAAAAATGCTCTGCACGGGAAAACCATCACCCACCCAGTGATTGCCGTTGCTGAGTTTGATGAATGCCAGTTTTTTCATGATGCGTTCCTTTCTGATTTCTCGGTAGTGCGTTGCAATGGTTCCCACTATAGGCACATGACATTGAGGGTACTAGATGGTTAAATGCGAAATTACTTTTCATTTAATTGAACAATCATGGATTTCAACGAAGCGGCGGTATTCGTCAAGGTAGTGCAGGCAGGCAGTTTCAGCGCCGCAGCGCGGCAACTGGGTTTGCCGACTTCGACCGTCAGCACCCGGATCTCCCGGCTGGAGCGGCGCCTGGGCATCACCTTGCTGCAACGCACCACCCGGAAACTCCATCTCACCGAAGCCGGCACGGCTTATTATCACCATGCGTCGCTGGGCCTGGGCTACATGCTGGAAGCGGAAGCCGCCGTGGATGAAGCGCGCCATCAACCGCAAGGCAGATTGAAGGTGACAGCCCCCGCCGACCTCGGCGACAGCCTGCTCGCAGGTTTGATCGAGCGCACGCAGCGCGAATTCCCCGCGCTGGAAGTAGAACTGCTATTGACCGACCGCTATCTCGATCTGGTAGCCGAAGGCGTCGATGTCGCGATCCGCACCGGCGAGCTGCGCGACTCCAGCCTGGTGGCAAAGTCACTCGGCACGGTGCGCTGGGCGATATTCGCGAGCCGCGATTATTTGCAGCAGGCCGCCCCACTGGAAGAGCCGCAGCATCTGCATGCCCATCATTGTCTGCAATTCACTCCGATGGGACGCGATGGCTGGGATTTGAGCAATGGTCGCAACAGCATCACCATCCCCCTTTCCGGCCGCGCCATGGCCAACAGCATAGGCGTGGTGCGATCCATGGTGGCGAACGGGCAAGGGGTAGCACTGCTGCCGACCTTCATCTGCAAGCCGGGGCTGGCGACGGGCGATCTGGTACGCGTACTGCCGGAATGGCAAGGCCGGGCCGATCCGGTGCACCTGATCTACCCGCGGCAGCGCTTCATGCCACCCAAGCTGCGCGCCTTTATCGATCTCGCGCAGGCGGAATTGCAACTATGGTTCGGCGATGACACCCAAGAGCCTATTTCAGCACTAAGATAGATGATCACCACATTCCGATGATTGCGATTTATGGATAACTCCTCCGGCAAACCTGCACCGTCCAGCGTGAATTCGAAATACGTCGCCCTCCGGCGCGAGCTGCATGCGCATCCGGAACTGGCTTTTAACGAGCATCGAACCAGCGGTCTCGTGGCTTCCACGCTGGAATCTCTCGGCATCGAGGTGCATCGCGGCTTGGCCGGCACAGGAGTGATTGGCAAGCTTCGCTGCGGCGATTCCTCGCGTGCCATCGGTTTGCGAGCCGATATGGATGCGCTGCCGATACAGGAGAAGAACGACTTTACGCACCGGTCCCGGCACGATGGCCGCATGCACGCCTGCGGCCACGACGGGCATACGGCGATGTTGCTGGCGGCAGCAGATGCGCTGTCGAAAATTCGCAATTTCAATGGCACGGTGTATTTCATCTTTCAGCCGGCAGAAGAAACAGAGGGCGGCGGCCGCGTGATGGTGGAGCAAGGGCTGTTCGATCAATTCGCCATGGATGCGGTGTTCGGCCTGCACAACTGGCCAGGACTGCCGGCCGGGCAATTCGCGGTGCATGCGGGGCCGGTGATGGCATCGGCCGACCGATTCGACATTACCCTCACGGGGCGGGGCGCCCATGCTGCCATGCCGCATCAGGGCAATGACGTGATCCTGGCTGGCAGTGTGCTCATTCAAGCCCTGCAAAGCGTGGTGAGCCGCAAGCTGGACCCGCTGGACCAGGCGGTGCTGAGCATCACGCGTTTTCACGCAGGCGACGCGTACAACATTCTGCCTGAGAAAGCGCACCTTGCCGGAACGATACGCGCCTTCAACGACCGTGTACGGGATCAGGTCGAAGGTGAAATTCGCCGCATTTGCAAAGGCGTGGGCGATAGTTTCGGCGTTCTCGTGGCGTTCGACATGCATTACGGTTATCCGGCCACGGTCAACACGGCTGCGGAAGCCGAACTCTGCCGCAGCGTGGCCGCAGAACTGGTCGGCGACGACAACGTCAGGACCGATCTGCAGCCTTCGATGGGCGCCGAGGATTTCTCCTTCATGCTCAAGAAGAAACCCGGATGCTATATCTGGCTCGGCAACGGGCTGGGTGAAGGCGGCTGCATGTTGCATAACCCGCATTACGACTTCAATGACGAGGTGCTGCCCTTGGGTACGGAGTACTGGTGCAAACTTGTGGCGCGGCTTCTGCCGTAATCACTTCATGCTGAAAAGGAATCCTGTCATGATCGACTCGCTGGAGTCCGATCAAAGCGCAACCGTCGTCATTACCCATCATGTGCTGGACATTCACCATGACGATTACGAAAACTGGCTGAAGGAAATCGGTTCCATCGCCAGGTCGTATCCAGGCCATTTGGGGGTGATGATCATTCGCCCGATCCCCGGTGCCACATCCGCTTACACCATCGTCATCCGCTTCGATACGCGCGACCACCTGCTAGCCTGGATGGGCTCAGCCGATCGCAACCGGCTGATCGAGAAGGTACAGCCTTTGCTCATGGAGGAGGATCGCTACCTGGTGCAGAGCGGGCTCGATTTCTGGTTTACGCCGGAAGGCATCAAGCCGAAATTTCCTAAGCGCTGGAAACAGAGCGTGCTGACATGGTCGGCAATTTATCCCCTGGTGTTGGGCATATCGCTCCTTGTGGAATTCTTGCGGCGCCACCTGGGCATTGCCGATCACCATTACCTGCAGTTGCTGCTCATCACCGGTGTTGTGGTGTGGCTGATGGTGTATGTCGTGATGCCGCGCTATACCAGGCTGGTGCATCGCTGGCTGCACAGTTGAGACGGCAGTTAATATCAATAGAGGATTCCCATGCCATTTCCACCAGAAGAACGCGAGGCATTGCTGAACGTGAAAGGCGTGGGCCCCGCCGTGGTGGCCCGTCTTGAACAAATGGGGTTTGAATCGCTGGCACACCTGAGCAAAGCCAATACGCTGGACATCGTCTCTCAAGCCTCGGCTATCGTCGGCTCCACTTGCTGGAAAAACAGCCCACAAGCTCGCGCGGCTATCCAGGCTGCGATTGCATTGGCACAGTCGCACCACTTATAACAAGGCCGTCAATCGGACCGTCATTAAGTCGGGAAATTTTCCCGCTTCATTTCAGAAATTTTCCGTCTGTTTTCAGGATGACTGCTGTTACCTTGAGATTTTGATCGAATAGGGAACACAGGGCATGCTAATCACGACTGTCTCACCCATGCGACTGGTTGCCATGGTGCTGTTGTCTTTCCTCGCCTGTCTTCCCGCATCCGCCACGGAATTCATGCGCCCCAGGCCGCTCACTGAATATGGCGACATCCTGCTTGCACAGGAACTGGATACCGCCATCCATGCATTTAACGACCGCATGACGCGATGCATCGACTCCGGCGCCGGGAGCCCTCCCGAATGTTTCTGCCGCCACGCGGGAGAGGCAGGCATCGCGAAAACAGCATATGAAAAAGTTCTCCAGGCACGGCCCAAATGGAAGGGCAAGATCCTCTACTGGAAGAACATGGAAAACCAGGCGAGCCACAATCTGATCATGCCGGCCATCGATCACCAGCTGCGATCCTCCACCGCGGAGTGCGGCCCCAGACCGCAGTAATTACACGGCCTTCTGGGTTGCAGCCCCTCGTCTGCTTCTGATTGCGGATTCCGAAAACTCAACAAGCGTCTCTGTATCGGCTGTATCTGATTCAGGTGCTGGCAGGACTAAAATTCTTCGATGGCTATTTGCAGCCAGGTTTTACCCGGTGACTTTTCTATCACAATCTTCGACCCGTCCAGCCGATACGTTAGCTGACATTTCATGCGAGGATTCGATAAAACCGCAGGATTGAACACGACATAATTTTCGCCTGGGTTATGGCGCACGGAAGGTACGACCAGGCCCGGGTGCCCTTCTCTATGGATTCTCGCGCCTATCGATTGGGCAAAGGTGTAATCCGTTTTATGCAGGAGCTCGGGATAGTGTTGAACAGCCCCCTTCATATTCAGCATCGCGGCATGACAGCCGACAGAATAGACTTTGCGCTCACCCACCACGCGCTCTGTTTCAAAACCGGCATCTCGTAGTAACCCGTGATACCAATGGTATGCAGACTCGTAGACCGTGGTAATAACACTGTCTGATCCATACCAAACGCCAAACGACCCATCCGAAAAGCGACTTTTCTGCCAGTTGTTGAATGGCCAGGCGATAACGGAGAACCACTCCGCATCTTCAAATGGACGATGAATAACTGGCGTTACTGACCTGTATGGAGGCGGCTTGACCTCGTCTTCGACTTGCTGCGCCAGTCCCCACTCTTCGGGGTTATCGGTCAGATCATCGAACAGATCTTGCGATTCCCTGAGCGAGACGATGTTACGAATGACATCCTGATGGACATCGGCAAGGGTCAGTTGCGAGAAAAACTGAAGCATCAAACGCCGCGAGCACGATCCAGATAAGCACGTACCATCAGCAGGCCGGCGAACCCCCACTCTTTAATGACTTCAACTGGACTCAAATTATCAAAGGCCTTGTTGCGCGTCGACATCCAGCGGTAGGCCAGCTCTCGATTCTGGGGAAACAACAAGCGCAGATTTTTGTGGATGCCGAGGAGATGCCCAACACGTTCGTATTGGTCACGACTGGTACCGATCGGTTCCCCTTTGCGATACCGGGTCAGCGCTGCTCTATTGCTTGGTGCTATTCCAAGCAGGGCCGCCTGATCCTCAGTCGTCAGGCTCCAGTGGTCGAGTAATGTCATCACCATCCTGGCCAGGGCACCACGGTCCTGAGATGGGGTGGAATGACGATCCATTGCGACAGTCATGACGATGCTCCTGAATTCATCTCATTACTCATGACATGAAGTTTAGATCTTTGTTCCTATTAACACAAATTTTGTTTTAATAGGAACAACAACACCTAATCGCAGCCGTTGACTTCGATACCCTTGTGCGTAAAACCATGTGACGCAAATAGTAAAGTCCGCATGCGGGCTTTACTATTGAGTTGCGTGAACCCTAAGCGAGCACACGCTCAAGCCCTGCGCGGGCTTGCCCACTTGTCGCGCAGACACATAGCCATCAGCCACCCTGCCGGCAGCAGCACCATGGCATAGGTCAACCATTGTCCATAACTGCCTTCGGGACCGTATGGTTCGGTGGCGATGTGCCAGAACTCGTTGTCGAGCGGCAGCACGCCAGCCTCGGTGAGTTCATGGAAGGCGTAGACGAAGAGTTGCACCACGAACAAGGCCAGGAAAATCGCGGTGACCTGCAGCAGCAGCGCCAGGTTGACGCGCCTGCCATAGCGCGCCCAGCCCCACGCGAGCACCGCCGCGGCCGCCACGCCTAGCATTGCGCCCAGCGCCATGTCACGCATATCGGCATTGAAAAGGACATTGTTGAGCAGCAGCGCCGTTTCCATCCCTTCGCGGGTAATCATCAGCAGCGTAAAGGCAAACACTCCCCACGCGGCGGCAGGGCCCTGCTTGCGCGCCTCGTTTTCCAGCCGGTTGCCAATCTCCGCGCGAAGCTGCGGAGCCTTGCGCCACATGAAGATAATCAGGGAGAGCACCAGCAGCGCAGCCACAAAAGCGAGCAGCCCTTCCCACAATGGCTTGTTCTGCGCTTCAGCAAACAGCAGGCCTGCTCCCGCGCTAGCGACCAACGCCACGCCTATCCCCCAATAGACGGCATGCGCCAGATGGGCGCGCCCCGTCTTGTTCAGATAGGCAAGCATGATGGCGACAATCAGGAAGGCCTCTATGCCTTCGCGCAGTGTAATGATGAAAGTCTGGAGCATTTCGAATCCTTCCTGATTCATGAATGCTGGATGGCCGATGCCGGCGAATACTCTCGCGTTTGGTCTTGGGCGAGATAGCCTTGCCATCCACCCTTACAAATGAGAATCATTACCATGATGGCAAGCAGAGATGCCGTCTGTCAACCTTTATGCCTTCAAAATGAACAGACAGCTCCACAGGGCGTGGCAAGCATTGGAAAACCAGGAATTCCGACCCAGCGCCTTGCGTCAGGACATAAACGCGCGAAACAATCCAAGAGGATGATGCGCGCGGGCAATCGTCACCATCCATCCGAATACCAGCAGGGCCAGCACGTAGCAAATGGCCCTCAACCGGGGATTCCGGGCCAGCCGCAGCGTGTAAACCCCCAGCGTCACATAGACGACCAGCAGAATCAGTTTCATTACCAGCCAGCCATTGCCGAACATGGTCCACGGCAATAGGGTCAGCAGGATTAGCGCGGCTGTCAGCAATGCGATGTCGATGGCATAGCTGAGCAGTTTTACCGGCCGGCGCTGCTGCCATTCGCCATTCATCAGCGCAGCGATGCCTCTGACGGAAAAAACTGTCCCGCTAAGCAGCGCCAGCATCACATGCGCCTGTTTGATCTGAGGATAGAATTCAAGCATGGTCAGAATCCTGTTTTTCATCATGATGCGGCCGCAACGCAGGCTGACCGCACATCAGCTTTCCAGGGGCACATGCAAGCGATTTTGAACTAATTATGTACTTGCAAGTGTCTATCGCATATCAAAATTATCCGTTCCGTGACCATTAGAAGAATGCCTTGAACGGAGACAAAGGCTGCGGCCTCGGCCAACAATGCACCACTTTCTGGGGTTTATCCGGTTATGTAGTAATGAAAAAAGAGAGTGGATATATGAATCGCTATCCTATTTTCAATGGCTACTTCTGAACCTGAAAACAATTACCGTACCCAGATACTGCGGCCCTTGCTTCTCGCTGCGAGCATATTGCTTGTATCGGTAATATGGTTGTTCGCGATTTCCTATCACCTGATCCAGATTAACCAGGACCGAATACAGGTCGACGAAGCTCGCCTGGTGATAGAAAAGTTTACGCGTGCCGTCGTTGATGCGGAAACCGGGCAACGTGGCTATTTACTTACGGGTCATCCATCTTTTCTGGATCCATATAATGGAGCTTATGAACAAGCGATAGCCGATCTCCGCGCCATGCGCGCCCTTTCGAGCTTTTATCCGGAGTTCACATCTCTTGAGCCCCAATTGCAATCACTGGTTGATCGCAAGTTTCAGTCCATTGAATCCTCGTTCAAGATCCAGCTCAATGCCGGCTCGTACGCGCCACATCTCCATCTTTCCAAAGACCCCGGGGAAGGCATCATGCTCGAAATCCGAAAGCTTGCCTCGAATGCGGATCGTCAGTTGCTGGAGCAAAAGCGATCCATCGAACGCAGCATTCATCAGGATCTGATGCAGGTCATTGTGGGGGCAAGTTTTACAGTTGCAGCCATTTCGTTGATTCTGTTCTTTGGATATCGCCATATCGTTTATTTATTTGAGCGTGCCGCTCAAATGCAAACGCGCGCAAATAATTTGCAACAGCAGGTTACGATAGATTCTCTGACCAAAATTCCAAACCGGCGAGGATTTGAAGAGTGCGTTCAAAATCACTTTGCTTTGGCGCAGCGGACCGGCATGCCTTTTTCCATCTTTTATCTCGATCTGGATGGATTCAAGGCCATCAATGACCAGCATGGGCATGATGCGGGCGATCAGACACTGATAACAGCCATTGATCGGTTCAAGTCCACAATAAGGGATTCCGACATGATTGCACGGCTTGGGGGCGATGAATTTGCGCTTGTAGCTCACAATGCCGCAGACCGGGAGCAATTATCCATGCTCGCTCATCGCCTCATCGAATCCCTGGAGCAGCCCATCAAGCTGCCTGGAGGAGAGGTGAAACTGGGTGTCAGTATTGGCATCGCCTCTTACCCCCAGAACGGGCAATCCATCGACGATTTATTAACCGCTGCGGATGTAGCGATGTATCAGGCAAAGCATCAGGGGAAGAATCGGGCTTGTTTTTCTGCGGGAGGTCATCGAATGACCGATCAGGGAATCCCGGACTACTCCCAGGATGATGCCGTGAAATAGCCGACTTTCCATAGGCGTCTCCCAAGCCATGTGTTGTGGAGTAAATGCGACACATGCGGCAAGTTAATGGTTGACATGGCAATATCCCTCTGCAAGCATGACAGCTCTGAATTCGGCAGGCCAAGAAGGCAATCCACCGCCCACCTAGTTGAACGGAATCCACATGCCCTTGCAATTACCGAGAATGCAAAAAGGCCATATCAGGTTTCTGATAAGCTTGTGCATTCCGTTTGCCTCCTTTTCGGCCTCTGCAGATCCCCTGGCTATCGATTCATTTGCGGACATGTCCATTGAGGAGCTCGGCAATATAGAGATCACCTCGGTTTCCAAAAAACCGCAAAGCCTGTCGGATGCCGCCGCTTCGGTATTCATTATCACCAATGAGGATATCCGCCGTTCAGGCGCCGCAACCTTGCCGGACGCCTTGCGGCTGGCACCGAATCTTCAGGTTGCGCAAGTTAGTGCCAGCGGCCATGCCATCAGCGCGCGCGGCCTTAACGGCACCGGTAGTGCCCCGAATAAACTACTGGTCCTCATCGACGGCCGCTCCGTCTATTCGCCGCTTTTTTCAGGCATATTCTGGGATGCGCAGGATGTCATGCTTGAGGATGTTGAGCGTATCGAGGTCATCAGCGGCCCCGGCAGCACGCTTTGGGGCACCAACGCCGTCAATGGCGTGGTCAATATCATCACCCGTTCCGCAAAAGATACCCAGGGCGCCCTGGCATCGGCAAGAAGCGGCAATATCGGCAGCGATACTGCATTCCGTTATGGCGTAACCGTAGGAGGCGACGGCCATTTTCGGGTGTATGCAAAATCATCCCACCGCGAGGATAGTTCGCTGGAGGATGGCACGGACATTTCCGACGGATGGAATAAAAACCAGGCCGGCTTTCGCATGGATTGGGACCATGCAGAAAATCAACTTAGCGTAACCGGTAACGTCTACGAAGGCGATATCGGCCAACCCCGGCCCGGGTCTCTTTCAGTTACCGGCACGACTCTAGCGCTTGATACCGTATCGATATCGGGGGTCAATTTAACCGCCAACTGGCAGCATCTGCTGGATAACGGCTCAAAGATTCGCTTTCAGGCTTATTACGACCGGACTTTACGTAAAGTCCCGCCTACTTTCAGGGACGCAAACAATATTTTCGATGTGGAATTCCAGCACTCGCTGAAGCCCATCGGAAGGCATGCCCTGACCTGGGGCGCCAATTACCGCTATAGCCAGGATGAATTCAAAAGCGACCACCCGAGCATCGGCATCCTGCCTGAAGATGTGAATCAAAGCTGGCTAAGTCTATATGGCCAGGACGAAATATCCCTGACAACAAATCTGAATCTCACGCTGGGTGCGAGGCTGGAGCGGAACGACTATACAGGCTATGAATTTTTACCCGATGCGAGACTGGCCTGGAAGGTCACTCCGCACCATCTTTTGTGGACGGCAGTGTCGCGCGCCGTACGAGCGCCCTCTCGACTCGATGCCGACGCATTCATACCGAGAGATCCGCCATTTCTGCTCAACGGCGGCCCTGATATTCGGTCCGAGATTGCGACCGTATATCAGCTTGGCTATCGCGGGCAAATCAGTTCCAAGCTCAATTTCGAGATCACCGCTTTTCGCAATGAATATGATCATTTAAGAACGACGGAGATCGATTTCAGCGGTCCGTTTCTTGTATTTGCCAATGAAATGGAAGGGTCTTCCCATGGGATTGAAATGTGGGGCACTTATCAAGTGTTACCGCAATGGCGCATAAGCGCCGGAGCAACCTTCCTGAATGAAAAACTGGAGCTCAAGCCCGGTAGTTTCGATCTTGCAGCCCCCGACGCGGCAGGCAGGGATCCTTCCCATACCTGGCAAATACGCTCCGCATTCAATATATCGCATGACAAGGAATTTGATTTATCCGTGCGCCATGCAGGTGAGTTATCGAGCCCGGAAAAAGTACCCGAATATACGGCCGTTGATGCGCGTTTTGGCTGGCGTGTGCGCAAGGATATTGAGCTTTCTATTATTGGCCAGAATTTGCTGGGCACCGAGCATGCGGAATATGGCGCACGTCAGTTCCGTAGTGAAATCCCCCAAGCGATATTTTTCAAGGTGGTCTGGCAGCCTTAAGCCGCGCCAAGTCTCCCATCCGCGTTGAGGAAGACCCTTGATTCTAAGAGTAGGACTGATCTCCGATACACACGGGCTACTGCGACCGGAAGCCATGGAGTTCCTGCGCGGAAGCCATTTCATCGTACATGCCGGCGACATCTGCGAACCGAGAATCCTCTCCGGGCTTGACGCGCTTGCACCGGTCACTGCCGTCAGGGGGAACAACGATCGCGGTCCATGGGCAGAAGAACTACGTTGCGCGGAGTCCCTTCGGGTCGGTGAAGTCACAATCCATGTTGTCCATGACCTTGCCGACCTCGACATCGATCTATCGTCGGCCGGAATCCGGGTCGTTGTTTCAGGACACTCGCACAAGCCGCACATTGAAGAACGAAACGGTATCCTTTTCGTGAACCCCGGGAGCGCCGGCCCAAGAAGGTTTCGCCTTCCCGTTGCCGCAGCAGAATTGCTTGTCGAAGGGCAGTCCGTGACCGCACGCATCACCGAACTGCTCAACTGACAAGCCTGGCCGGCAGAACACAACCTTAATCCCGGATCGGGCCAGCGCCGGCTAATTCTGCCTGCTCCGCCCCATCCCCCCGTTTCACGCTCCCGTCCGGCATCGGCACTTCGATAGGCGCCACTTCCACCTTCGCCACGCCTTCCTTGAGGGTAATGCCAATCTCCTCCGCCTTGGCGCGCGGGAGGTCCACAATGCGGCCCGGCACATAGGGTCCACGGTCCTGAATGGTGACTTCCGTGCTCTGGCCGGTTTCCAGGTTGGTCACCTTCGCCCGTGTGCCGAGCGGCAGCGTTTTGCTGGCGGCATTGTCGTCGAGTGGATCCATTTTGTTGCCGTCCGCCATTTTCTGATTGGTGAACTTATGCGAATAGATGGAGGCTTTCCCGACTCGCGTGTCGCCGGAGCGGTCGAGCCTGGGCTTGGCTTTGGCAGGTTGAGACGCGGGCGCTTCTTGTGCCGCAGCGTCATTGGCAGCCGCAAATGGCAGGGCGAGCAAGGCAACGCCGGCGGCAATGGCCAAAACCAATTTGGCCAACCTGTGCGGCACGTGAATACCCGAGTTCGAGTCTTCATTTGTTGCTGGGTAGTGAACCATGAAAATCTCCATGATGCGTATTCTATAAATTGCGACCGCATTCTCAGCCAATAAGTTGATGCGATTAGGATGATCGGACTCGGTCTCACAGCGATCTGTTGCCGCAAGGCGACAGCTGGGCATAAAAAGCCGCAATTAAATGCAACCAAAAAGTTGCATTAATCGGCTATTTGCTCCATACTCCCTTCACGCAACCATTCGGTTGCAAAATGAGTTCCCATAGCAAGGAGCAAATCATGACCATTACTTCTGAAACCGACCAGATCGAACGCAGCATCGTCATCAACGCACCCCGCGATCGCGTGTGGCAAGCCATCTCGGATGCCGAAGAGTTCGGCACCTGGTTCGGCGCAAACCTGAAAGGCCTGACTTTCGCGCCCGGGCAACGCACACGTGGAATAATCGACACTGCAATGTGTGGGCATGATGACTGCTATTTTGACGTGGTTATCGAGCGCATCGAGCCGCAGAATCTGCTCTCGTTTCGCTGGCATCCTTACGCCATCGACCCCGCAGCGAACTATACGCAGGAGCAGCCGACGCTGGTAACCTTTACCCTGAAAGACGCCCCGGGCAACGGCACGCTGCTGACAGTGGTGGAATCCGGCTTCGACAACATTCCCCCGGCCCGCCGCCTGGAAGCATTCCGCATGAACGATCGCGGCTGGGCATATCAACTCGACAACATCGCAAACCATGTCAGGGCATAACGACAGCACAATGCATGCAAATCAGAATGAAAACGACCTGCACGCGATCGTTCAAACGAGTGAAACTCTTGCGAACGTCTTTGCCGCGCTGGGCGACCCTACCCGTCTGAAGCTGATCGCCGTACTCTGCGCCGGCGGCGCTTTCTCGATTGCGCAGTTGACGGCGAATACCGAAATCAGCCGGCAGGGCGTAACCAAGCACCTGCAGGTACTGGCGGACGCAGGCGTGGTGCGCGACGTGAAGCTGGGCCGGGAACGGCTCTGGCAGCTAGAACCCGGCCAGATCGAGGAAGCGAAACGGACGCTGGAGATGATCGGCAGACAATGGGACGTGGCGTTGACGAAGCTCAAGGCATTTGCAGAGTCAGCCTGATCGAGCGGAAATTTCGGCGGTCTGAATGCAGTCAGCAGCCAATTCGACTCAGGGCCGATATCGCAGACAATCCACCAAGAGACTAAATGCCGGAGAAGACTGCCGGCTGCTCGGGTAGTAAAGGTGATATCCGGGATAGGGCTGGCACCAATCCTCCAGTACCGAAATTAGTTTCCCGCTGGCGATTTCTTCTTTTGCCATGTCGGCCGGCAGATAAGCCAAACCACAACCAGCCACCGCTGCCCGAAGAATGTGAGACCCCAAATTGAATGTCCATTGCCCCTCGACATGAGCTTTCAACGGGTTTCCCCCTTTCTCGAATTCCCAAACCATGTAGCTATCGTGAGTGGGCAGTCGGAGATTGATGCACTTGTGTCTGGAAAGATCCTGAGGGGATTGTGGCTGTGGATGATGAGAGAAATAGTCCGGCGAGCCAACAACGGCTACCCTTAGATCGGGCCCGATCCGTACCGCTACCATATCCTTCTCGACTTGATCGCCAAGGCGCACACCGGCATGAAAGCGCTGCGCAACGATATCGGTCATCCCGTAATTGACGTTTATCTCGACCCTGATTTCGGGGTAATCCTGTAAAAGTCCCTGTAGGCGAGGCCAAAGCACGGTATTGGCTGCATGTTCTGCGGTCGTGATGCGTATCAGGCCACTTGGCTTGTTTTTTTGCTCGCTTAACGTCGCCAGTTCGTTATCGATTTCCTCCAGGCGCGGGGCCACGGTTTCCAGCAACTTGGCCCCTGCCTCGGTTGGCGACACACTCCGCGTAGTGCGCGCCAGCAAGCGAACCCCGAGCCGGGTTTCCAGGCTACGAATCGTGTGACTCAGCGCCGATTGCGACATCCCTAATTGAGCGGCAGCGCGGGTGAAACTTCTTTCACGCGCTACTGCAATAAACGCAACAAGATCGCTAAAGTCGCCGGCAGCCATTTATTAATCCCACGCATAAACCCATGCTGATTTTAGCGTATTAACAAATTAATCGACAGCAACTACATTAAGAAACATCAGCCACGGAACTCGCTTGCTTCAACCCACAGGCGTGCTTCTCAATATTCAACGGAGATTCGTCATGAAAAATCGCACGCTTGGAAACAGCGGCCTGGAGGTATCCGCACTCGGCCTCGGCTGCATGTCCATGAGTTCGGCCTACGGCCCGGCAGGCGACAAAACGGAAATGATCGCGCTGATCCGCAGGGCGGTCGATTTGGGCGTTACTTTATTCGACACTGCCGAAGTTTACGGTCCATTCGTCAACGAGGAATTGCTGGGTGAGGCACTGGTACCCTTCAAAGGGCAAGTGGTCATCGCCACAAAGTTCGGCTTCGATCTCGACCCGGCCACAGCACAGCGTACCGGTGGCGTTAACAGCCGCCCAGAACATATCAAGGCAGTAGCCGAAGCATCGCTGAAGCGCCTCAAGGTTGATGCCATCGACCTGTTGTACCAGCATCGCGTCGATCCCGGCGTTCCCATCGAGGACGTGGCAGGTGCGGTGAAGGAATTGATCGCCGAAGGGAAAGTGAAGCATTTTGGCTTGTCCGAGCCGGGCATTGAAACGGTTCGCCGTGCCCATGCAGTTCAGCCGGTGACCGCCGTGCAAAGCGAATATTCCCTGTGGTGGCGAGGCCCGGAAACCGAACTGCTGCCGACGCTGGAAGAATTGGGTATCGGCTTTGTCCCGTTCAGCCCGCTCGGTGCCGGTTTCCTGACCGGCAAGATGGATGAGAACACCCGTTTCGATAGCTCCGACTTCCGTTCACAGGTTCCGCGCTTCTCTCCGGATGCCCTGAAAGCCAACGTTGCGCTGGTTGCCCTGATTCGGGAAGTCGCCGAGACCAAGGGCGCAACACCTGCCCAGATTGCGCTCTCCTGGCTGCTGGCGCAGAAGCCTTGGATCGTTCCGATTCCCGGCACCACGAAACTGCATCGTCTTGAAGAGAATCTGGGGGCCGTAGCCATCGAATTGACTGCCGACGATTTGCAGCGAATCGCATCAGCGGCCTCGAAGCTGCATCTGGAAGGTGCGCGTTTGCCTGAGTACGCGCTGAAAATGACCGGGCTGTGATCACTGCCATTGCACACCTCCCCTCGCCGGGGATCAAGTAACGTCCCATCACGACACCGAGCAAACGAACCGGAATAAAGTATCCATCATGAAAAATACACTCTTACTGCTGCTATTGATGCCGGTTTTCTCGTCCTCATATGCCGAAACAACGGATATTAAGGCGAATATTTCCGGCAGCAATTCGGCACATATTTCGCGTAGCGCTTCGCGAACCCCATATGAAGCACCCTCCGAGCATTTCACCGGCAAGGCTCGCGTGGCACCGCTCTTTTCCCCGAATGCGCCGGCCAGGACATCGGCAGCCTACGTCACCTTCGCGCCCGGCGCGCGCACCGATTGGCATACCCATCCGTTGGGGCAGACGCTGGTCGTGACCGAAGGTAATGGACTGATCCAGTTCTGGGGTGGCCCCATCCAACGCATTGAGCGTGGAGATGTGATATCGATCCCTCCCGGCCAAAAGCATTGGCATGGTGCGTCGGCCACAGAGACCATGACGCACCTTGCCATCCAGGAGCAACTCGATGGCAAATCGGTGGACTGGCTGGAGAAGGTCTCGGATGCCCAATACCCCAATGAGCCTTCTGCCAAGGAAAGCGCCACACCCTCCATGCAGCCATCTCGTGCCCAGCAGTTGATGGGCGATGTTGCCCCGAAACTGGCCGACCTGACCGACAACGTGCTGTATGGCGACATCTGGGAGCGTCCTGGACTATCGAAGCGGGACAGAAGCCTGGCAACGGTCAGCGCGCTGATTGCGCTGAATCGCCCCGACCAACTTCGTTCGCACCTGGCCCTGGCTGTCCAGAACGGCATGACGCGAGAGGAACTTGCCGAGGTGATAACCCATTTGGCCTTCTATGCCGGCTGGCCAAGTGCTGTCTCGGCCATTTCTGTCGCCAAGGAAGTGCTACCGGCCAAGTAGCCCATTCAGCCAAAGGAATTTTCGATCATGACTTCTAACTTGCGAAAGTGCGTGCTCACCTGGGTGGCTTGCACGCTGTTTACGGCAGGACTTTCTGCGGCCGCACCGCAGAATCCTGAAGCACCGTTGGTGATTCAGGAACAAGGCAGCTTTGCCGTTGGCGGAACGGTTGTTCAAAGTCCGGGAAACTACGACCCACTCAACCCAACCTCCGGCGGTCAGACGCTCCATGGCGACCATGCCCGTGTGTTTTACCAAATTCCGGCCCAGGCCCGCAAATTGCCACTCGTGATGTGGCATGGATTCGGACAGTTCTCGAAAACATGGGAATCCACACCGGATGGCCGCGAAGGCTACCAGAACATCTTTCTGCGTCGGGGTTTTGCGACCTATGTGCTCGATCAGCCACGTCGCGGTTCGGCCGGCCGAGGCAGCGTGGCCGGGACGATCAGCGCTACGCCGGATGAGCAGCGATGGTTCGATACCTTCCGTGTCGGCATCTGGCCGAACTACTTCCCCGGCGTGCAGTTCTCCCGCTCGCCGGAGACGCTGGATCAGTACTTCCGGGCAATGACGCCAGACACCGGCCCCATCGATACGAACGTGACCAGCGATGCCGTCTCTGCCTTGTTCGACAAGATTGGCGCCGGCATCCTCGTGACTCATTCGCACAGTGGCGGCATGGGTTGGCTGGCCGCCATGAAAAATCCGCGCATCCGGGCCATCGTCTCCTACGAGCCGGGAAGCGGCTTCGTCTTTCCGGAGGGCGAGGTGCCACCAGCGATGTCCAGTGCCGCCGGCAAATTGGAAGGCATCGGGATGCCCCTGGCCGAGTTCATGAAGCTCACCCGCATCCCCATCGTCATCTACTACGGCGATTTCATTCCCAGGGATCCCGTAACCAATCCTGGCCAGGATGGCTGGCGAGTACGCCTGGCCATGGCCAAGCAGTGGGCTGAGGCAATCAATCGCCATGGCGGCGATGCAAAGGTTGTCCACCTGCCGGAGATCGGCATTCACGGCAACACGCACTTCCCGTTTTCCGACCTCAACAATGTCCAGATCGCTGATCTGATGTCGCGATTCCTTGCCGAAAAGCATCTGGACTGATTTGAAACCAAAATTTCAATTAGGAGTTATCAACGTGAAATTTTTTAATAGAGCTGTAGTCGCCATAACTATTAGCGTCTTATCCGGAGTTTCTGTGGCAGCAGACTACAAACAAAATCCGTTCACGCTGACCTATGACGGCGCGATTACCGAAAACGTGAAAGGAAAGGTCAACATTCACCCGGTTACCTACAAACTCAATGGCATTGAGATCTCTGCCAATGTTTATACCCCCGCGAACTATGACCAAAGACAAAAATACCCGGCAGTTGTGGTGGCCCACCCCAATGGCGGTGTAAAAGAGCAAGTCGCGGGCTTGTATGCTCAGCGTCTGGCTGAACAGGGATACATCACCATTGCTGCCGATGCGGCATATCAGGGTGCAAGCGGTGGCATGCCTCGCAATGTGGACAAGCCTGCTTACCGTATTGAAGACATTCATGGCATGGCGGACTACATCACCCAATATGCTGGCGTTGATGCTGATCGTCTAGGACTGCTGGGCATCTGTGGCGGCGGTGGCTATTCATTAAAAGCGGCACAAACCGATAAGCGCTTCAAATCCATTGCCACGTTGAGCATGTTTAATTCAGGTTTGGTCAGACGCAATGGCTATCTGGATTCTCAGCTATCCACCATACAGGAGCGCTTGAAGCAAGCGTCAAACGCCCGCGCGCAAGAAGCTGCCGGAGGCAAGATTATCTACGTGGGCGATACTGTGATGACGGACGAGCAAATCGCCAGATTGCCTTTTGATTTGTATCGCGAGGGCTTTGATTACTATGGCAAGACTCACGCCCACCCCAATTCCACCTTCAAATACACAATGAGCAGCCTGCTTGATTTAATGAATTTCGATGCAGCCAGCAATATGGATTTGATCAATCAACCATTGCTGATGATGGCCGGAAGCAAGGCCGACTCCTTGTATATGACCCAAAGCGCTTTCAAGAAAGCAGTCAACGCAAAAAATAAGGAATTATTCTTGATTGACGGTGCGACCCACATTGAAACCTATTGGAAGCCGCAGTATGTGAATCAAGCCATGGAAAAACTGACTCAGTTCTACAGCAAATCACTGTAAAGACAAAGCTCGCCAGTCAGTGCCCAAGCTGACGTCCTTCGTTGACTTTTTGGTGGAAAAGTTGCGACGATAGCGCATCGCTCTCCATCAGGCATCGTCACTGATGCCGCGGCAGATTATGTTTTTCCTGTTGGCCTGATGCGTGAGCGGCAATAAACGCATCCATCGCGGCTCTTGCCTCGAACATCTGGAGCCGTAAATCGCTTACCTTATCCATCACCTGGCGGCTGGGTGGCGTCCCTTTCGCACCCAGATACGACGACATCGTATCGTCCAACGCCTTTTGTGCCGAGAAGTAGTCGGATTGTTTCTGTTGCCAGCCTTTGGAAAGCTGGAGCCACTCTATCTCTCCATTCATCACCATGATGTTTCCTCCTGTTGATGTGACGGAGCCGCACGGACAAGGTTCCACCTGGCCGAACGCATTTGAAACAGGCCAGTCTTTAATCTAAAGGCAATTATGCAAGCGCATGCGCTAAAGTAAGCGTCGGGAAATTTTATGAATTCGGATTTGAAAGACATGGATAGCATCGGCGTATCTACAACCGGCTGGCACTTCGACAACACCTACGCCCAGCTACCTTCTGCGTTTTACAGAAGTCAAAATGCTGCGTTAGTGCGCGAGCCGCGCATGGCCGTGTTCAACCATGCGCTGGCGGAATCTCTCGGCTTGGACGCCAAGCGCCTGGCCGAAGATAACGGAAAATTCATTTTTTCCGGCAACGACGCGCCCATAGGCTCGGAACCTCTGGCGCAGGCTTATGCGGGCCATCAGTTCGGCAATTTCACGATGCTGGGCGACGGGCGCGCCTTGCTGTTAGGCGAACATATTGCGCCGGATGGCGCGCGTTTCGATATCCAGCTCAAAGGCTCGGGCCAGACGCCTTACTCGCGGCGCGGCGACGGGCGCGCCGCGCTGGGCCCGATGTTGCGGGAATATCTCATCAGCGAGGCGATGCACGCGCTGGGCATCCCCACCACGCGCAGTCTCGCAGTGGTAACGACGGGCGAGCCGGTGATGCGGGATGCGGTGTTGCCCGGGGCGGTATTGACGCGCGTGGCGTCCAGCCACATCCGGGTGGGGACTTTCCAGTTCGCTTATGCCATTGACGACGCCGCGGCCCTGAAAGCCCTGGCGGATTACACGATCCACCGGCATTACCCGGCTCTGGCGGTCGCAGAAAACCCTTATCTCGCCTTCCTGAACGCGGTGATCGACAGGCAGGCAGCGCTGGTAGCCAAGTGGATGCAGATCGGCTTTATCCATGGGGTGATGAATACCGACAACATGGCGATCAGCGGCGAGACCATCGATTACGGCCCGTGCGCGTTCATGGACGCTTACGATCCGGCGACGGTGTTCAGCTCCATCGACCAGCAAGGCCGTTATGCCTTCGGCAACCAGCCGCCGATTGCGCAGTGGAATCTGGCGCGCCTTGCGGAAACGCTGCTGCCCTTGCTGCATGCGGACATCGATCAGTCCCTTGCGCTGGCGGAAGATGCCATCCAGTCATACCCACAGAAATATGAGCATTACTGGCTGACCGGCATGCGCGCCAAGCTGGGGCTGCTGGATGAAGCGGCAGAGGATGTTGGGCTGGTCAACGAGCTCCTGGCTTGCATGCTGAAACACGGGATGGATTACACCAACACCTTCCGCGAACTGGCTACGGAGCATCCGATCCACTCCGACGAATCGGATATGCAGGCATGGCTGGCACGTTGGCAGAGTCGATTGAATAGCCAATCCGCCTCACGCGAGGCGGCGATTGCGGCGATGCGGTCCGCCAACCCGGCGGTGATCCCGCGCAATCATCTGGTGGAAGCGGCACTCACGGCGGCAGTGGAAGACAATGATCTCGCGCCGTTTGAAAAGTTGCTGGCGGTGTTGGCTTCGCCCTTCGAGGAGACCCCGGAGAATGTGGACTACCGCGCCCCGGCGCCGCCTTCGCGATGGCCTTACCAGACCTTCTGCGGGACATAGGCCATTGAAGCGCATGCCGGAAAACCAGCGGCATGCGCCTAATCGAACCGATTTGAGTAGCGTATGCTGATGCCCAGTATCTGGCCGCCGCGTGTGACAACCGACCAGTGCTGCGAAAGCAGATATGTGAGCTCGAACGCGCTTTCGGCACTGCTCAGCCCCTGCTTGTAGCCCAAGGTGAGTTTATCGGTGATGGATTTGCCCAGCGTCACCAGCTGTTCGCCAGATGCTCCCGTTGTGAGCGAGATTTCATCCAGTCCAAGATTTTTTGCCAACTTTTTACCACCCACGATACTGTTAACAAGTCCCAGAGCAGCATTTTGTGCCGCCGACCGAGCACCGTTTTCACCACCGCCCCCACCGGCATGGCCGTATACCAGCCAGGACAGCTTCTGCTCTTCCGGCACGTCCGGCTCGGAAACCAACGTAACCCTAGGCGTTTTTGCCGTGCCGGTGACATTTACGCCGGCCGCCACTTCCTGATTGCGGCGCATGGCCTTGATGTTGATATTGGGGTTATCCATCACCCCCTGAAAGTTGAGGATGCCGCGCTCGATGGCAAGCTTGGTGCCGAATGCCTCGAATGTCCCTTCCGCCACGTTGATTGTGCCTTGAGCATCAGGTTCTTGCCGCGGCTGTTGGATAATCGTGACGAGGCCGGTCATCCGCAGGTCGGCACCTTGTCCGCGGAAACGGAAATCGTTGCCCAGATCGATGGCAAGCTTGATTAGCGGCGAGAAAGGGCTCGCTGGCGCTTGCCGGTCATTGGCCCGACTGGATCCAGCCTCGTTACTACGCACGACCACCACATCGTCGCCCAGCTCGGGGGCAGGCGTTTCAGGCAGGTTGAACAAGGCATTATCCACCACGAACTTGCCATCCACAGCGAGCTGGCCGGCGCTATTGGTGATCCTGGCATTGCCGGAAAGCGTGAGCTGCGATCCCGGTTTGGCCAATAGCTGCAATTTATCGGCCACCATGGTGGCAGTCAGATCGGGATGCTGCTGGTCCAGAGGAATGCTGCCGGTGATGCGGAGCTGGCCTTTGCCGCCATGAAATACTGCCTGCCTGATTTCCAGCACCTGATCGTGCAGCACGAGGCGGGCCGTGCCATCGTGCAGTTTCACGCCCTGGTCATACAGGGTCAGCGCCATGTCATCGCCGTTGATCAGCCCGGACAACGCGATTCCGCCCACCGTGCCCTGCATTTTGAGATCAGCGCTCACCCTGCCATTGAGGGAGACACGCGGTCCGGCAAGGATGCCGGCTTTTTGCAACGCCATGTCCATTGTTACCTGCCCGTTCACCGGAGATTGCGAGGTAATGGTCAGCACGTCGCCGGACGGCATCAAACCTACATGGCCGTTGCCTTGCAGCTGACCGACGCGACTGGCATCGGCCTCTATATTGAAGGCGACCTGTTTACCGCTGAGATCGGCCCTGAATTTAAGTTTGCCTAAGCCGAGCAAAATATCGCCCGCTTTTCCCTTGCCGCTTATATCGCCGCTGCGGCGCTCGATTTGCACAAATCCTTCTGCTTGCCGGGCGAGCTTGAAATCCCAGCGCGCATCCAGCACCAGATCGGTTTGCATCGGCAGCGATTCGCCCCCCGTGAGCTCCTTCCTTAATGCCAGCAGGTTCGCGACCTGCACAGCATCGGCCTGGCCGGCAGAGCTTATCGCGCCATTCTCGTAGGCAAAGCGCTCCAGTGCGAGATTGGTTTTTTCTATCGTGATGGCAGTCTTGCCCAGCCTGAGCTGTTGCGATGCCGCATCGAGGGTGACAGGTTTTGCCAGATGCACGCGGGGAAAGACACGGTTATCGAACCTGCTTACGATGCCCGACCACGCCATGCCGTTCCGGGCTTGCTTCAAGCGCCCGTCGGCAGCCAGCAGGAGATCAACCTTCTGGCCCTGCAACTGCCCCGTGGTGGCCAGGTGGATTTGATGATAGCCATAGCTCCCGGAAACATTCGCGTTGAAGCGCTCCAAATGGACTTCTCCGAGGTAGTAACCATTTGCATTGATATCGAGCTTAAGCGTGGCGTCCGAACCATCTGCCGGCAGCCCAAGCGCCTGAATATTGCCAGCTGCACTCGCCAGACTATGCTTCCCAAACCGCAGCCCTTTCGCGG
This sequence comes from Methylobacillus sp. MM3, assembly GCF_001645185.1. Lineage (GTDB taxonomy): Bacteria > Pseudomonadota > Gammaproteobacteria > Burkholderiales > Methylophilaceae > MM2. Next base: position 71,283 of record NZ_LXTQ01000040.1, on the reverse strand, counting down.
TGAAGTTGGCCATCACCTTGGGCTTTTTGAGCGTGCCGGCAAAACTGCCCTGCAATTTGAGCAAACCCGATAGGCCGAAGCCCAGCTTATCCAGCGCTGGCGCATCGACAGCTACCAATAGCGTATCGTTCGGTCTACCGAATGCACCTTTGACGTTGAGGTTGTTGCCTGCGATGTCGAGCGTTGCATCACTCTCCCGCACCGTTTCATTTGCGACTTGCACAGTGCCGCCGCCGCGCATGGGCAGGTTGTTGTAGGTACTGTCATGGATGTTGAAGCGGGCCTGGGCGACCAAAGACGGATTAAGTCTGCCGTTCACCTCGAACGTACTGTTGATGTTTGCCTGATAGACCTTGAAAGGGAATTGCCTGCTCGGCTCCGGCGCCCGGATGTGCATAGTGTTGAAGAATAGGCCGGGGTTGAACTGGCTCAGCGTTCCCTTCACCGTATAGGCCGCCTGCGTGTCTCTGGTCAAACTGCCCTGCAAGACAAGCTGGGCGGGGCCGGATTTTAATCCGGCATGATCGAGCACGAATTTGAAAGGATCGATCGTGCCATCCGCCGCGATGGAATAGGCCTTGTCCGCCAGATCGATATGGATGCGCTGCCTGGATTCCTCGAGCACCAGCGTCAGCGGGCCCGCCAGCGACGTGGGCCGCAGCGCGCCATGCAGCGCAGCCAGGTTCAAGCCCTGCGCCTGCAAATCCAGTCCGCCTTTGATCGGGCTGCGGCGATGGGCACTGCCGATCAACTGCGCACCGCCGGAAAGCTTGACGGTCAGGGCAGATATCGCTTGCGCATCTTTATCGAGCCGGGCGTTGCCGGTCAAGGAGACCACCGGCAGCAACCCTTGATCGATCTTGCCCGGAACGGCATTGGTAATCGAGATCGGCCCAACCACTTGCAGCGCCGAGATATCCACCAGCGGCTGCGTTTCAGCTGGCTTGAGGTCGGCATGAATATCTATCCGTGTCTTCGGCAGGCCGGAACGGAATGTTGCCAAATTTACCTGGCGGATATCGACAAGGGCACGGGTAAAGGGAATGTCCGCAAATGGCGTGAGGGCGATATCCAGCCGCCCCTGTGCCCGGCTGCCGGTGATGTCGGCAATGACATCTATATTGGCTAGCGCACCGAAAATCTGCGCCTGGACCGTGTATGTTTCCTGAAGCTTGGCGTCCTGCGCGGTGCGGCCGCCAAGGCTGGCCTGACCATTCAGGGCAAAGGGCTTGTCGCCATTCAGGCTCAACTGCAAGTTCGCCTTGCCCACGGGCGTATCCGCCTGCTCCAACACCAGTGCATGGTGAACCTTATCGGTGCTGGCATGAAGCTTAATCCCGGAAAACGCAAAGCTTGCATCCGTGGTTTTCAGCGTCAGTTTCTGCACTGTGGCCCGCCTGAGATCAAGCGCGAGCGGGAAGCGCAGGCTATCCGGTAATGTGCGTGGTTCAGGTGGCGAAGGCAGCAGCGTGACTTCGACCTCATCAAGCGCGAGTTCGGTTACCGTCAGCTTTAATGGCGACCATTGGAATTGCCAATCAGAGCGTAAGCGGTCTATCGCGACTTTTCGTTCCGCATCCTGGTACTGCACCTCCCGCAGTTGCAGACCATGGCTGAGCGTACCGCTCTCATACTCACCCGTCAGCTCGGGCACCATCGTGGTGGCGATGCGCCAGACCATGCGTGCCCCGAACTCGGTATTGATGGCCGTGACCCAAGCAGCCGCCAGCATTCCCGACACGCATAGCAGCAGCACGATTCCCAGCCATTTTCTGGAATGCAGCTGATCCTTGGGATACGTTTGAGCCATCTCAAAAAGCAACGCTCAGGGAAAAATGCGGATGTATTTCGCCGCGCTCTATCCCATATGCCAGATCGGCGTTTACCGGCCCCACCGGGCTGCGCCAGCGAGCGCCCACTCCTACGCCCTGAAAAATTTCCTTGTCGGGCCAGTTGTCGGTCGCCGTACCGATGTCATAAAACACAGCCGCGCCCCATTTCGGCAGAAACCAATGCTGGTATTCAATGCTGCCGGCAGCCATGTAGCGCGTGGGATACACCGTTCCGCCGACCGAATTCCCGATGGAGAGATAATCGTAGCCGCGTATGGTTTCAGTGCCGCCGGCGCGGAACAGTAACGACGCCGGGATGGAGATGTCGTCGCCGTGCCTGGCAATGACGGCGCCCAGGTTAGCACTCAACATGACCAAGTCACGCTGCCCCACGGGAAAGAAATGCCGCAGCCGGGTTTGCGCACGGAGAAAGTTCTCGTCGCTGAGCGCGCTCTTCAACGCAACGCCCAGCATGTTGGAAACAATATAGCCGCGACGCGGAAACACCAGGTCATCCACTTTGCGGACTGTCCATTCCACGCTCGCCATCAAGGCTTGATGATCTCCCGGCCGCACGATGATGTCCGATGGAATATCAGCGCCATTGAGTTGTTTCAGGCTGTCCTGGTAATACTGAAGCTTGAAGGCCAGATCCAGCTTATCGGTGGCCCGGGACCGCCACAGACCGTAGCGTATGCTACGCAGGTCGATCCCTTCCAGGGTCATGCGCGTGTAGGAAAGGTCTGCACTGTTGACGAAATTGCTCCTGTCGGGCGGCAAAGCCAGATTCAGGCTGGCCGTCTGCTGCTCCTGCTCGAACTTGGCCTGGGTATCGAGCACCCAGGCCTTGCCGAAAACGTTGTTATGCCCATAGTGGCCTTCGATGCTGGCGCCGGTATCGGTCGAATAGCCCACCCCGCCGCTTATGCGTTGTGTGGGGAATTCCGTTACCGCAACGGTCACCGGTGTGCGATCGGCATGTGCCGGGTCGCGATCGATATCGATCACGGCATTGCTGTAGTACGGCGTGCGCATGATTTGGCGCTGCAAGGCAAGCAAGCGTTCGGCGTCATAAGGCTCGCCCTCGTTCAGCGGGCTGACGTTCTGCACGATCCATTCCGGATAACGTTGAGCGCCTTTTACCTGCAAAGGACCGAGCGTAAACGGCGGGCCGCTTTCGTAAGTCACGGAAAGCTCAGCCTGCTGCTGGTCGGCCATTATGCGGGCTTCGGAAGAGGTTATCTGCGCGGCTGCATACAAATAATTGCGCAACTGTTGCAGGCTTTGGCGCTTGGCGTTATCCCAATCCTCCTGGCGGAAGGGTGCCCCTTTAATCAGTGGCCATTGTTTGATCAATCGATCAATCTGGCTGGGAGAGTCCTGCCCCGCCGGGCCTTGCACTGTCAGATCAACCAGCGATATATAGCTGCGCGGCCCAGGGTTGACGTCTACATGGATGCTCTGCTTGCCATTAACCTGCGCCACCTTGACGACCGTCTTGGGTGAAAAATAGCCTTCGGTGGCTACCAGCTTGGCCACTTGCTCTTCCACCGTGGCTAACATGAAGTTGAATTGATCCTCGCTCAGATCCTTCCGGTTTTTGTAGCGAGAAAGGTCGAGAAACTGCACCAGAAAGTCGCGCAGCGGTTTGGGCGCATCGATTTTTACCTCATATTCCGCTTGTGCGCTGATGGACAGACTGAGAAGCAACGCAAATAAGATTGTCTTGCTGGTGTTGCCAGATAAGGAAGTATGAGAAGTGTTGTTCATCTTAAAGCTGGACTCTCTTACAACAATAAAAGTTTCGGTGGAAATCATCAGTTCGGCCGCACACACATCTTACGAACGCGGCTGTCTCGAGAGAGGTCGAATTGCTATACTTTCACCAGCTCCTGCCTAGAAGGTCTTTTCATTATCAAGCTCGCTCAAAGCCTGACCGTTTCGGAAAATCCGTCCGATCCGTTCAGGTATGTCATCTCCGTCCGGGCATTATGCGACCTGGTCGCACGCATCGGCGACCTCGACCAGCGCTTCACGCCCTCGCCCACCGCGCTGGAGGGCATGATGGGCCACAACACGGTGACCTCGCGTCGCCCGCCCGGCTACCAGACCGAAATAACCCTCACCGGCGAGTACAAGAATATCTTCGTGCGCGGGCGTGCCGATGGCTACGACCCGGACATCAACCAGCTGGAAGAAATCAAAACCTACAAAGGCTTGCTGGAACGCATGCCGGAAAATCACCGGCACCTTCATTGGGCGCAAGCCAGGATTTATGCGTGGCTGCTGGCCGACGAGCGCAGCCTCGCGGAAATCAACGCGGCGCTGGTGTATTACAACGTCTCCAGCAAGGATGAAATCCCCATCAGCGAGCTGTATAGCGCTGCCGATCTGGAGGCGTATTTCGCCGGGCAATGCGAAAAGCTGCAGGCGTGGGCGGATCGCGAAGTGGCGCATCGCATGGCGCGCGATCGGCAACTGACGGAGCTGAACTTTCCCCACCCCAGTTTCCGCACTGGTCAACGGCATTTATCCGAATCGGTTTATAAAACGGCCAGCCTCGGCAAGTGCCTGATGGCACAGGCCACGACCGGTATCGGCAAAACGCTGGGGACCTTGTTTCCGTTGCTCAAGGCCATGCCGGAAAAGAAGCTCGACAAGATTTTCTTCCTCACCGCCAAGACTTCCGGGCGCAAGCTGGCGCTGGATGCGTTGAATGTTATCCACGAATCCAACCCGGAGCTGAAGCTGCGCACGCTGGAGCTGGTCGCCCGCGAGAAATCGTGCGAACACCCGGACAAATCCTGCCACGGCGAATCCTGCCCGCTCGCCAAGGGCTTTTATGACCGCCTGCCCGAGGCGCGCATCGAGGCGCTGGAACGCGGCATGATGGACCGCGACACCCTGCGCGACGTGGCGCGCAAGCATCAGGTCTGCCCGTATTACCTGGGGCAGGATCTGGTGAGCTGGAGCGATGTGGTGGTGGGCGATTACAACTACTACTTCGATCTCTATGCCGTGCTATACGCCGGGACGGTGATGAACGAGTGGCGCGTCAGCGTGCTGGTGGACGAAGCGCACAACATGATTGAGCGCGGACGCAAGATGTACAGCGTGGAACTGAGCCAGTTTGCGTTCGAGCACATGCGTCAAGGCGCGCCCAAGGCGTTGAAATCCGCGCTGGATAAGCTGAGCCTGGCCTGGATCAGGCTGGTGCAGGCGCAGGAAGCGACCTACGAAGTCTACCCGGTCATCGATGAAGAGTTGCACTTTGCGCTGCAGCGCGTGGTGACGCGCATCACCGATTACCTGGCGGAGCACCCGACGACCAACGACGCCGGGCTGTTGAATTTCTACTTCGACGCGCTGCAATTCGTCACGCTGGCTGATTCGTTCGGGCCGCATTCGATGTTCGACATCACGCGCACCGAGCAGCGCACCAGCCTGCTGCACGACAACACCACGCTGTGCATCCGCAACGTCGTGCCTGCGCCTTTCCTGAAAGGCCGCTTCGAGGCCGCGCAATCGGCGACGCTGTTTTCCGCGACGCTCAGCCCTTCGCACTTTTACAGCGACATGCTGGGATTGCCTGAGAAAACACCGTTCATCGACGTGCAATCGCCTTTTACACCGGAACAACTGAAGGTGAACGTCGTAGACCATATCTCGACCCGCTACCTCCGCCGCCGCTATTCCATCATGCCCATAGCTCAACTGATGGCGAAGCAATACCGCGCACAGCCCGGGAACTATCTACTGTTTGTCAGCAGTTTCGATTATCTGGAGCAGGTATACGAAGCGTTCAGCGAGCGCTTTCCGGAGATTCCCATCCGCCAGCAATCGCGGATGATGAATGAAGCGGAGCGCGAGGAATTCATCAACCGTTTCACCCCAACCTCGGAAGGCATCGCCTTTGCGGTGCTGGGCGGCTCTTTTGGCGAAGGTATCGATTTGCCTGGCGACCGCCTGGTTGGCGCTTTCATCGCCACGATAGGATTACCGCAGATCAACGAAATCAACGAGCAGATGCGCGTGCGCATGGAGAATATCTTCGGCCTCGGCTACGAATACACCTACCTCTACCCCGGCATGCAGAAGGTGGTGCAGGCAGCGGGACGCGTCATTCGCACCAGGGACGACCGCGGCGTGATTCATCTGATCGACGAGCGCTATTCGCAACCGGAAATCAGGGAGTTGCTGCCACGCTGGTGGGTGATCGGCGGAAAGTGAACCACCCTCTTTTCCCGTTGACCAATTTGGGTAGCACCAGGCTCCTAACGAGGAGGTCAGGCGATGAACGATCTCGAACACATCAATGCGTTGTATCGCGCGTGGCAGGACGCGGCCGAGGCTGCCATTCAAGCCCAGCATGACAGCGTCCTCTTCATGCAGCAGTATCTGCATGGCAAACAGGAGGCGCCGCCGCTCGGCATGCAAACTGCCGCGGACGAACTTTGGCGGCTCGCGACAGTGCGGCAAGCCGAGTTGGCGGAGTTCCTCGTCATGCGATTGCATGACGCCAGCGAATCCCCGGAATTATGAACAACCCGGCCCGTGCGGTACGGGCCGGGTTGCAATGGATCAATTGGCGAGACGCCTGCCGTAACTCACTGCATATGCGCCCGGCCGCGCCAGCAGCACCGGGTCGTTGGACGGCGCGATCCCGTCCGGCAGCACCAGCGGGTTGAACATCAGGCTTCGTTCCGCTTCCTGGCTATTCGCCACGGCCGACTTGATCGTCAGCACTCCCAGTTCGACCTGCTTGCGGTCATCCGGCCATATTGCAGTTGGGTCGTCCACGGAATCGCCCGCTTCGGCGAGTTGCAGCACGATGCGGTATTGAGCTTCCTGTTTCCCAAGCCGGACCGGCAGTTCATCCATCAGGTAGTTGGGGGCCTGCTTGGCAGCTTCTGCGTCAGTCAGGAATTGCGCGCCTGCAATCGGAACGATGCGATAGCGCCCATACTGTGTTTCGCCTTTTGCATTGGTAAACTGAAACGCATTGACGCCGAAAAAGGGCTGGGTAGCAAAGCTCACCGGCGCCGGTTTAGGCGTGCTGACGAACTTCATCGCCGCCGGATGCGATGCCAGGAACTGCTCGACCGGCTTGGGCGATGCGACGTCCGGGCCACTCGCCGCGACTGCGTTCAGCAGCCCCAGAAAATCCTCAGGCGTGGCGGCCGGGAATCCATTCACGGAAATCGCCACGATGTCGGTGCTGCTGCCATCGGGCAAGGTGAAGCGGATGGCCATGCCCTTGGGCATCGCATTGCCATTGGCATCGGCGATGGTCGGCACGCCCGTGGCATTGGAGAACCGCACCAGCACGGGAGTTGCCACCCCTTGCAAATGCGGCGCCTTGCTTATCCCCGCCGCTTCGGCAGACGGCGTAAACGTTCCTTCGGCCATGATGCCTTTGGCATGGTTGGCGCGGAACCCCTTGTACGGTCCATTCGCAAGTTTGGTCATGGTATCGACCAACTGCTCCGTCACGGGCTTCGCTGTGGTTGCCTCGTCTGCCGCGGTGACTCCGACGCTGCCTAACAGTAATGCCGTAGCTATCAGTCTGGTGATGTTTTTGATCTGCTGTTGTTTCATTTGCCTCTCCTATCGATTAAGAATGCACCGTTTAAGAATTGCCGCCCACTTAAATTTATTACGATTAAATCGTGTACGATGTTTATGCTGTTTTTAGCAGTGATTGTATTACTCGATCATTGAATGCTTTTTTCAAGATTGTTACGCAGCGCGACCAATTGGTCTTTCAATGCCAGCGCTTCCTCCTCCGAACACTGTGCCGCGCAGAGGACGGAAGACATGATCCTGCCCGCCTCTTTCTGCATTTCCCGGCCAGCCGGCGTCAGGCTGACGATCACCTGGCGCTCGTCACGCGCAGAGCGCGCCCGTTCAACCAGTCCGGCCGTTTCCATGCGCTTCAGCAGCGGCGTCAGGGTTGCCGAATCCAGAAATACCTGGCTACCGATCTCCGACACCGTCACCTGATCCCGATTCCATAGCGCCATCAGCACCAGATATTGCGGATAGGTGACTCCCAGCCCGGTCAGCAAGGGCCGATAGACCTTGGACATTGCGAGCGAAGTCGAATAGATCGCAAAGCAAAGTTGTTCATCGAGCAAAGGAGTGGAGTCCGCTTTCGTATTCATGGCAGCATATTAAATCGTACAAAATTAGTTTGCAAGCGATTTAATTTATCATGTGCGGCCGGCAGTGCCAACCAGACCGTTAAAGCGAATTTCGAGAAACTCCCTGAGCAGGCGTACCGTGGGCGACAACTGCCTGCGATCGGCACATACCAGATGCAATGGCACAGATTCTCCCAGCCAGTCCGGGCATAAGAGTTGCAAACGTCCCGCTACGAGATCGCCGACGACATCGATGCGCGAGCGGTAAACAACGCCATAGCCTGCAACCGCCCAGCGGCGCACGGCATCCGAATCATCGGACAATCGATTGCCGCGCACATTTACGAGCGACTCTTTATCGCCTTTCCAGAAGCGCCAGCTGTCGTACACGGTGTCGTTGAGCATGAAGCACAAGCAGTTATGGGCGGTAAGCTCATGTGGAGACGCTGGCGTGCCATATTGCCTGAGGTAAGCTGGTGCCGCGCATAAAACACGGCGGTTCTCCTGCACCAAAGGCAGCGCAACCAGGCCCGAACTCGGAGGTGTGCCATAGCGGATGGCAATATCGACCGGCTGGCGATAGATATCCGCCAGGCGATCCGAGACCTGTATGCGCAAATGCACCCTTGGATATCGGGTTTGAAATTCATCCAACCAAGGGAGAATGAGATTACGGCCCAGATCGGAAGGCATGGAAATTTGCAGGCTTCCAATCAACGCATGTCCGGCGCCAAGTTCCTCTTCTGCCTCGCGGAATCCCTCCAGAAGAGGCCTGCAGCGCGCAAGCAAAGTTTCGCCTTCGGGCGTCAGCCGCATGCTGCGGGTAGTGCGGACGAACAATATGAGGTCGAGGTCGCTTTCCAATCGCTTGAGGGCAACACTCGCAACTGCGGGCGAGATACCAAGTAGGCGTGCCGCCGCGGACAGGCTACCGCAATCGGCGGTACGCACGAATACTTCCAGATCCTGAAGACTCTTTATTTTCAAAATATTATTGAAGGTAATTATTTAATTACGTAGTTTATCAATGCAATGGATTAAATAACAATGAGGTCCATAAACAGACCAAAGGAGTCATCATGAAAGCCGTTGCCTACCAGAAGCCCCATCCAACTCACCATCCGGAATCGCTAATCGATATCCTGCTGCCCGATCCCGTGGCAGAAGGGCGCGATCTTCTCGTGGAAGTCAAAGCCGTTTCTGTCAATCCAGCGGACGTCAAAGTGCGCGCAGGATCATCCCCGGCAAAGGGCGAGTGGAAAGTCCTGGGCTGGGATGCCAGCGGAATCGTCAGGGCGGTCGGCCCAGAGGTGACGCTGTTCAGGCCGGGTGATCACGTCTGGTATGCCGGCTCGATTGCTCGTGCCGGCAGCAATAGCGAATTGCAACTCGTGGACGAGCGCATCGTCGGGAAAATACCGATCTCGCTGGATTTTGCCGCGGCCGCCGCGTTGCCGCTGACCAGTCTTACGGCTTGGGAGATGCTGTTCGACCGCCTGGAAATCCAGCCCGGCATGAAAGCCGTTGGCGAATCGCTGCTGATCATCGGCGCTGCCGGAGGCGTTGGATCGATCATGGTGCAGCTTGCCCGCCGCTTGACCAGCCTGACGGTCATCGGCACGGCTTCCCGTCCAGAAACGCAGGCGTGGGTGCAACAGCTCGGCGCCCACCATGTGATCGATCACAGCAAGGATATCGTCGACGAACTCAAGCGCATCGGTGTCACGCAGCCGAAATACATCGTCAGCCTGACTCATACTGACCAGCATTTCCCTCAAATCGTCGAGGCCATCGCCCCACAGGGCAAGTTCGGCCTGATCGACGATCCAGAGCAAATCGACGTGCGGCTGCTGAAACGCAAAAGTGTGTCGCTACACTGGGAGCTGATGTTCACCCGCTCTCTGTTTAGTACCGAAGACATGCAGGCGCAGCATCACATCCTGACCGAAATGGCCGCTCTGGTAGATGCAGGTTTGATCCGTAGCACTGTCGACGAACATTTCGGCACCATCAATGCAGAGAACCTGAAGCGCGCTCACGCCTTGCTGGAATCAGGCAGATCGCGCGGCAAGATCGTACTAGAAGGTTTTTGACGGGGCACTACCCTTGGCCGTATCAGGCCAAGGTGGTAGCTAAACACCTGTTCTGTCAGGAAATGTCGCGGTTTTCGACGAAGGCCGCATTTTTTCATGGCAGAACCAGCTACGCATGCGGCCGCCAGTGCCAGTGCGATTGCCGTGGACCGAAAATGACACCCTTGCCGCCCAGAATGCGTATAAAGAAATCGATAACCCGCAGGATCACGAAGAAAGTACTCATCGCGACCTTCACCAGGATATCCCCGACATCCCAATCGCTATGACTTTGCGTACGCACCGGCTTGAGCCCGGTGAGCATCGACCGGATCAGGTTTTCCCGATGAACCAGGCTGCCGACGATGACCCCGGTCAGATGCATACCGACCAGCATGACCAGCAGCGTGGACAACACGCCATGCCACTGGCCGGCCGTTTCGTCGCCACCGATGCCAAAAGGCAGCAGGATGGAATTGAGGCTCATGTATCCGGTAAGGACAGTCGCCAGGCTGACAGCCAGCAGCGCATAAATCGCCATCGCTCCCGCCGGATTATGGCCGACATAGCGCCGGGCTTTTCCGTAAACGAGGCTTTTCACATAGCCGAATGCCGCCACAAGATTGGGCGGGAAGTTCCAAAATGAGGCGTGATCGCGCGCAAAAAAGCCGAAAAGCAGTCGAGCGAGAACGATGCTGCCAACGACATAACCGGCATAAATATGGATGTCGCGGTCCAGTTCCGAATCGCGGGTGTAATAGGCGATGCTGAACGAAACGGCCAGCCCCCAGTGCATCAGCCTTACCCAGGGCGACCAGACTTTGATCTGTTTTTTCATGGTTACCTCCTGATTCACACGATGATCAACGACGCCAGCCTACGCGCTGTGTGTTAAGGAAATTGTGCTCAATGAAAAATTGAGCAATCTTCATGCCGCCATGCGTCGCCGGCCGGAAAGCCCATTCAGTTTCAAAAACAAAAAGCCCGCAAATGCGGGCATTTTTACTTCAATGTTTCAATATCCGATTAGCGGCAGCTTGTGTCTCCGACGAAACCGATTACGCAAGGCCTTCTTGGTATCGGCTTGATCGGATCGAGGTTGCCATGGGGATGGCGATGTCTTCGGGCAAACGGTTCATGCCCGAAACCGGGAGCATAGAGCGGATAGTAGCGTGTATTTTCATCCTGATACGCCTCAGCGGCCATCAGCTCCCGCTCACGCAGCTCCTGGGCTTCGAGGAGGCGTTGCTCTTCCTGCTTCTTCGCCAGCTCCTGCCGCCGCAACTGCTCGTAGTAGCGATTTTCCTGCAGCGTGCGCTCAAGATTGCGCCGCGCTTCCGTGACATCCTTGTCCGATGGAGCGGGCACAGGTTTTAACGTGCCTATCGTCCGGGTGGCACAGGGCGTGTCCTGATAGACCATCATCTGCCGGGAATCTTTGCATTTATAGATATCGGCCAGTCCTGGCAGCGGGATCAGCAACATCAAAATGACAAATAGCGTTCTCATGACAAGTCATTGTCGTCGTCTATATAACAATAGACAACTTGAATGCTGATTCATTCGTTCCCGACTCTACTGCTGAGCGCCTGCCTGGTTTGTTCGATTTGCGCCCTGGCCGCCGGGCAGCGTTTCTCAAAATCTTCCTGCAGCGCATCCAGGAACACCCGCGTGCGGGCCGGCATCAGGCGGCGGCCTGGAAAAACTGCCCAGCATGTCACGCTGGGCAGTTTCCAGTCTTCAAGCACCGGAACCAGCTTGCTGGCTCTCATGTGCGGTTCCGCGTAGTGATCCGAAAGAATGGCGATGCCGGTACCGGAAAGCGCCAGCCGCAACAGCAGGCCCGGCGAGTTGGCGGCGGCGCGGCCGGGGGGATTGCCATCCCACTGCATCTTGTCCCGGCTGAGCCGCCACGGGATAGGTTCGCCGTTACGCGCCATCAGGTGCAAGGCATCGTGCTCCATCAACGCCTCGGGCTCGGAGGGCATGCCGCGACGCTTGATGTAATCCGGCGAGGCATACAAACCGATGGTGAAAGTGGCGATGCGGCGTGCAGCGAGCGAGGCATCATCCGGCAAGTCGCCCATGCGGATCGCCAGGTCGAAGTTTTCACCGATCAGATCCACGCGCCGCGGCGAAATATCGACATCGAGCGCAATGGCCGGGTATCTGGCCACAAACTCGGCCAGCATTGTCCCGATCACATCATCGGCAAGATCACCGGGCATCGAAATCCGCAAGCGTCCGCTGGGCTGCGCCTGGCGATGCTGGGTGAGCGCCATGGCGGACTCCACCTCCGCCGTGACTTGATGGGCATGTGTCAGCACAGCCTGGCCGAAATCCGTGACGGTGAGCTTGCGCGTCGTACGCAGCAGCAAGCGCTCGCCCAACTGCGCTTCCAGCATCGACAGCCTGCGCGACAGCGTCGATTTCGGCACGTCCAGCCGCTCGGCGGCGCGACTGAAGCTGCCCTCATCCACGACGCGTGCAAAAAGAAGAAGATCGTTGGGATCGATGTGCATAATGATATTTCCATTTATGGAACAGTATTGTTCACTATACCGGCTTAATAAACGATTGTGGAATAGTTAAAGTGTCTCCCATCGCATCACCGTCATTCATCCATCAAAAGGAGAGCCATCATGAACATTCTGCAAATCAATTCCAGCGCCCGCGCCGGTAATTCCTATTCCACACGCCTTGCTGATGCTACCGTCGAACAACTGCGCGCCCATCAACCGGCTGCCGCTGTCACCGTGCGCGACCTCGGCCGCACGCCGCACCCCATGCTGGACGAAACGGCATTGAATGCGCTATTCACCCCCGCCGAAGCGCGCACGCCGGAGCAGCAGGCGCGCGTTGCGCTGGACGATGCGCTGATCGCGGAAATCCAGGCGGCGGACGTGCTGGTGCTCGGCGTGCCGATGTACAACTTCAGCGTGCCCGCCCAGCTCAAGAACTGGATCGACGCCATCTCGCGCGCCGGCGTGACCTTCCGCTACACCGAGCAAGGCCCCGAGGGATTGCTCAAGGGCAAGAAGGCTGTCGTCGTCCAGACGCGCGGCGGGATACATCGCAATTCGCCCACCGATTCACTGACGCCGTATCTGCAGACTTTCCTTGGGTTTGTCGGCATAACCGACGTGCAGTTCGTATACGCGGAAGGCTTGTCGATGGGCCCCGATGCAGAGAGGGATAGCCTGGAGCAGGCTTATGCCCAGATCGAGCAAGCCGTATTGGCTTAAAAAGGGAGAACATCATGTCCACCCATGACATTACCACCGACATCAGGACGGACATCGTCGCACGGTCCCGCACCATCGAGCAGCTTGTCATCGGCCGGCCCACCTCGGACGGGGCCGGGGTCAAGCTGACGCGCGTACTGACGCAGCCGCTGCAACGCCGTCTCGACCCTTTCCTGATGCTCGACGCCTTTGGAGCCGACAATCCGGACGACTACATCGGCGGCTTTCCCGACCATCCGCACCGCGGCTTCGAAACCGTCACTTACATGCTCGATGGCCGCATGCGCCACCGCGACAGCGCCGGAAACGAAGGGCTGCTCGAAAATGGCGGCGTGCAATGGATGACGGCGGGCCGTGGAGTCATCCACTCCGAGTTGCCGGAGCAACAGGAAGGGCGCATGGAAGGCTTTCAGTTGTGGCTGAACCTGTCGGCCAGGGACAAGATGACCGCGCCGTGGTACCGCGACATCCAGCGTTCGGAAATCCCGCAGTTCCTCACGCCCGAGGGCGTGACGGTGCGCGTGATTGCCGGTGCCAGCTGCGACGTGGACGGCGCCGTGCAGCGCGAAACCACGGAACCGCTCTACCTCGACCTGCATCTGCCAGCCGGCACCCGCTTCGCGCAATCGCTGGCCCCCGAGTTCAATGCCTTCGTGTATGTGTATCGCGGCGAAATCCGTATTGGCGACAGGCAGGCGCCGCAGCAGCAGATGGCTATCCTGGCCAACGATGCCGAAAGCGACGGCGTGATTATCCATGCCGACGCGCCGTCACGCGTGTTGCTGATTGCCGGACGCCCGCTGCGCGAACCTATCGTGCAATACGGCCCGTTCGTAATGAACACGCAGGACGAGATTTTTCAGGCCATCAACGATTTTCGCGAAGGCCGCCTGGCCGCTTGATGCGCAACAACACACTTTTTTAACGTCAACAAAGGGGAAACCACATGAATGTACTGAACCGCTACGGCTCGCTTACTGGCCGGATTCTGATTGCACTGATCTTCATACTCTCGGGCTTCAGCAAGATAGCCGGCTTTGACGGCACCGTTGGCTATATCGCCAGCCAGGGCTTGCCAACACCACAACTGTTGGCAATCGTCGCGATCATTGTGGAAATCGGCGGTGGCCTGATGCTGGTACTGGGCTGGCGCGCACGCTGGGGCGCTGTCGCGCTACTTGTGTTCACCGCGCTAGCCGCGCTGCTGTTCCACAATTTCTGGTCCGTACCGGCAGATCAGGCGCAAATCCAGATGATCATGTTCATGAAGAACATTTCCATCATGGGCGGCTTGCTGTTCGTGGTCGTACACGGCAGTGGCAAGCTGAGTCTGGCGAAGAATTAAAGCCGCGGGCGCTTCAACACTGAAAAGTAATAAAAACAATGGCCGCTCCTGCGGCCATTGTTTTGTCGGATTACGGCGCCCCCATCACTTGCGCACCTGCCACAAATACAACTGCTCCACCTTCGCTCTTGCCCAGGGCGTCCGGCGCAAGAACTTCAAGCTGGATTTGATGCTGGGATCATGCGTAAAACAGCGCACCGGAACAGCGGCTGCCATGGCCTCCCACCCCATGCTTTCAGACAGGTGCGTGACGATCATTTCAAGCGTGACGCCTTCCAGGCTGGGGCGGTTTTCCGGCTTTTTGATTGCATCCATCGCTGCATTTTACAGAGGTTACCGCTTGCAGGTCCTTGCAAAATGCACCGGGATTTCACGCAACCGAATTGGCATATCCCGGCTGGTAATGGCCCGAAAACGCGCGCAACGATTCAAGGGCAAGCGCCGGATCATGGCCCGGTTTCATAACGAAACTGGTGAATCCGCAGCGGGCGAGATAGTGCACGGTATCGATGAGCACATCTCCAACGGCTCTCAACTCGCCGCTCCACCCGTATTCCTGGCGCAGCATCCATGCCAGCGAGTAACCGCGGCCATCGCCATACTGCAAAAATTGAATGGCGATGAACGCCACATCCTTGCGAGCATGCAATGCTTCGGCATCCAGCATGAGATCGCTGCAATCGCCATCGGAAGGCATCACGATGCCGACCGGGCACTTTCTCCCGGGTTGGGCATGGAGCAACTCTTTCCATGACGACAGCTCGATCATCCATCCGGGGGTGTCGGGGGGAAGAGCGCATCCTGCGGCCGGATCAGGCTGGTAAAGTCGCCATGGGTTATCTTCCAGCTGTCCGTTGCGAATGAGCTTGCTGGCAGCAGACTCAGGCATGGGCCATTTCCTTCGCTTTTTGGTCATCGGGCTCGGCGTGTTTCGCATAGACAGCCTGCTTGAAGGACTCGATGCCCAGGCGCTCAACCACGTCGATGAAATGCTCATTTTCGCTGTCCCGCAATTGCAGGTAGGTCGTAACGAGTTTTTGAACCACTTCCGGGATTTGCGCTCGCGCGAATGCCGGGCCGATGACCCGTCCCAGCAGGGCCCCGCCCGCGCCAACGCGCCCTACCCGGCCTTGATTCGCGCCGTTCTGCCGGCCGCCCAGTGTCACCTGATACCACTCCTGGCCGTTTTTATCGACGCCGAGAATGCCGATATGGCCGATATGATGATGACTGCACGCGTTCATGCAACCGGAGATATTGAGGTCGAGCGGGCCGATGTCATGCAGGTAATCGAGATCGTCGAACTGCTGCTGAATAGCCCGTGCTACCGGAATGGAAGCCGCATTCGCCAGGCTGCAGTAATCGCCACCGGGGCACGAGACGATATTGGTCAGCAGGCCGATGTTGGGAGTCGCGAGCCCTGACCCATCCAATGCTTGCCATAACGCGAACAAATCCCGCTGGCGCACATCGGCCAGCACCAGATTCTGCTCATGCGAAACGCGCAGCTCGCCAAAGCTGTAGCGGTCGGCAAGCTCCGCCACGCATTCCATCTGTTCCGCCGTAATATCGCCCGGCGCCGGACCAGTGGCCTTGAGCGACACGCTGACCGCGGCATAGCCCGGCTGCTTGTGCTTGTGCACGTTGCTGCGCAGCCAGCGGGCAAACGCGCGGTTGCTTGTTGCAGGAACTCCGGCGTGCTCATCTTCCAGCGCCTCGTACTCCGGCCATGTAAAAAGATGCGCGATGCGTTGTAGTTGCGCTTGGGTGATCGTATCCGGACCGTCCTTGATGCGTTGCCAGAGTGTCTCGACTTCCTGTGCGAAAACCGCCGGCGTAAGATCCTTCACCAGGATCTTGATGCGCGCCTTGTACTTGTTGTCGCGGCGGCCATGCAGGTTGTAGATGCGCAGAACGGCCTGCAAATACGTAAGCAGATCCTGCCAGCGCACGAAGGGCTTGATGGAATGCCCCACCAGTGGCGTGCGGCCCAGACCGCCGCCGACCCAGACGCGAAATCCAACCTCGCCCTCCTGCTCCATGGCCTGCAGGCCGATATCGTGGACGCCGACGGCGGCACGGTCTGTTGCCGCACCGCTCACCGCGATCTTGAATTTTCGCGGCAAAAAAGCGAATTCGGGATGCAGCACCGACCATTGCCGGATGATTTCGCACCAGATCAGCGGGTTGATGACTTCGTCGGCCGCGACGCCAGCCAGATGATCGGTCGTCGTGTTGCGGATGCAATTGCCGCTGGTCTGGATGGCGTGCATCTGCACGGTGGCAAGTTCCGCCAGAATATCCGGCACATCCTCCAGTTTCGGCCAGTTGAACTGGATATTCTGACGGGTGGTGAAATGCCCATACCCCTTATCCCAGCGCCGTGAAATTTCCGCCAGCTTGCGCAACTGATACGACGCCAGCATGCCGTAGGGGATGGCGACACGCAGCATAGGTGAATGCCGCTGGATATAAAGGCCGTTCTGCAGACGCAGGGTGCGGAAATCGTCTTCGCTCAGCCTGCCGTCGAGAAAGCGTCGCGTCTGACCGCGAAACTGGGCAACGCGCTGCTCGATCAGACCCTGATCGAGTTCGTCGTAGTGATACATGGCACTCCACCTTTATTCAATGGGCGGAGCTTAAATCCGATGCAAAGGGAATAACAGGCTCAGTTTTGTGAATAAATACCGTATCAGATACGCGCTATCGCTGTGTGATCAATCGCCCCAATGTCATCATCGCGGACGCGACCCGGTCATCCCAGGGATGACCGTAATTGAGGCGGATGTAATCGTTATAGCTGCGCTGCGCCGAGAAGATCGGCCCCGGCGCGAGGCTGATGCCGTTGCCCAGCGCCGCGCGGTGCAGTTCCAGCGCATTGGCGCCTTCCGGCAGTTGCACCCAGAAAAAATAGCCGCCCTGCGGACGGCTGACGCGCGTGCCTTCGGGGAAATGCCGCTCGATGGCTTCGAGATACTGAATCTGCTGCAGCATCAGGGTGTGACGCAGCTGGCGCAGGTGGCGGTCGTAGCCACCCTTGGCGAGATAAGCGGCGACGGCTTGCTGCGCAGGGATGGAAGTCGCCAGCGAAGTGGTCAACTTGAGCCGTTCGATCTGTTTCGCATAGCGCCCTGGCGCCGCCCAGCCGACACGATAGCCTGGCGCCAGGCATTTGGAGAACGACGCGCAATGCATCACCCAGCCTTCGGTATCGAAGGCCTTGGCCGGCGTGGGCCGCTTTTCGCCGAAGTAGAGCTCGCCGTAAACGTCGTCCTCGATCAGCGGAATCCGGTAGCGCGTGACCAGTTCGACCAGCCGTTTCTTGTGCGCATCCGGCATCAGGCTGCCTTGAGGGTTCTGGAAATTGGTCATCAGCCATACGGCTGTGGGACGATACGCCTGCATCGCCCGTTCCATCGCGTCCAGATCGATGCCGGTGACCGGGTGGCTGGGCACCTCCACCGCCTTGAGGCCATTGCGCTCGATGGATTGCAGCGCCGCGTAGAAAGTCGGACACTCGATCAGCACCGTATCGCCGGGCCGGGTGACAGCGGCGAGGCAGAGGTTGAGCGCTTCCAGCGCACCGGTGGTAATCACGATGCCTTCAATCGGCA
The DNA here is from genome assembly GCF_001645185.1 of Methylobacillus sp. MM3. Classification (GTDB taxonomy): domain Bacteria; phylum Pseudomonadota; class Gammaproteobacteria; order Burkholderiales; family Methylophilaceae; genus MM2. The sequence continues at coordinate 53,032 of NZ_LXTQ01000040.1, read as the reverse complement.
CCTGCACGCCGTCGATCATGTAGCGCAAGGCGATCTGCCGCCGCAATTCGATATCGCCCGGCCCGAGGTCTTCCACCGTGCGCCAGGGGTCCATCTTCTGCACGGTGCTCGCCATGCTGCGCCCCAGCCGCGCCATCGGGAACAGCAGCGGGCTGGGAAAAGCCGAGCCGAGCGGCACGCCCTTGCGCGCCCGCGTCGCTTCGAGCACCTCGAACACCAGCTCGCTCACATCCAGCTCGGCGGGGATATCCGTCATGCCTGATGCGGGTTCCGGCAGCGGCTGCAAACGCAAGGAGCCGGACGAAACGAAATAGCCGGAGCGCGCCCTGGCCGTAATCATGCCGCGCGCTTCCAGCAGGTAATACGCCTCGAACACCGTGGAAGGGCTGACGCCGCGGCTGGAGCTGGTCTGGCGCACGGAAGGCAGGCGGTCGCCGGGGCGCAGCACGCCTTCGCGTATGGACTGCGCAATCGTGTCGGCCAGTTCTTCGTAGCGTTTCATTTCAACACTATTATGAAACCGTTCGGCACCATCTGATACGGTTTTTTTAGTTGAAACTGAATCTGTAATCCTTTTCGCCAAATTCCTACTATGCAGGCTCTCGTTGTTCCGTTTGGAGCCTTACATGCAAGCCGCCGAAGCAAAACAGCCTTTGTTCGCGAAGAAGGTCATCCCGATCACGCCTTACAACGTAAAAGGGCGTTACCGCAACATCAAAAGCCTGATCCTGGTCGTCGCCTATGCTGTGTATTTCTCGCTGCCGTGGCTCACCTGGCATGGCGACCAGCGCACCGGGCAGCCGCTGCTGATCGACCTCGCCACGCTGCGGGTCAATTTCTTCGACCTGGTGATTTTTCCGCACGATCTCATTCTGCTGGTCGGCATGCTGATCCTGGGCGTCGTGCTGCTGTTCATGGCCGCGTCGCTTTACGGGCGCATGTTCTGCGGGTTCTTCTGCTTTCAGACGCTATGGACCGATGCGTTCCGCTTTATCGAACGCATGGTGCAGGGCGAGGCGCAAGCCCGGCTTCGTTTGCGCAAGCAGCCATGGACGGCGGAAAAGGTCGCGAAACTGGGCATTACCCATGCGCTGTGGCTGCTGCTTTCGTTTGCGACTGCGCTGACCTTTGCGCTCTATTTTCTCGAAGCGCCGGTGCTGTTCGCAAAGATTTTCAACGGCACAGCGCCGGCCGCAGCCTATATTGCCGTCGTCACCCTGACGGCGACCACCTATGTCGCCGCCGGGCTGGCGCGCGAGCAAATCTGCCTGGTAGCCTGCCCTTACGGCAAGTTCCAGACCGCCATGCAGGATGCAGGAACGCTGACCGTGATGTACGACCAGCCGCGCGGTGAGCGCACCCTTGGCCGCGCCGCGCCGCGCGCAGAACTGAAACAGGCCGCCGTTCGGGCGGAAAAGGGAGTCGGCGATTGCATTGATTGCAATTACTGCGTGAATGTCTGCCCGACCGGAGTGGATATCCGCAAGGGCTTCCAGATCGATTGCATTGCCTGCGGTTTGTGCGTGGACGCCTGCGATACGATCATGGACAGCGTGAACATGCCGCGCGGCCTCATCCGTTTCGATCGGGGACAAACCGCAGCAGGCAGCCGCCGTCGCTTCAATGCCAAAACTGCGGGCTACTCGGCCATCCTGGCAGGCATGCTGGGATTCGTGATTTACACGGCCAGCACCCTGACGCCCTTCGATGCGACCGTGCAGCACCATGCGCAACCGCTGGTCACGCGCCTGTCGAACGGCGACCTCAAGAACCGATACATCGTGCGCATTACCAACAAAACCACGGCCAGGGCGCAATACATCCTGCGCGTGGAGGGCTTGCCGGCAGAGTCGCTCAGCGGGTCAACCCGGCTTGCGATCCCGGCGGGCAAAACCTACACCCAGACGTTCAACGTCGTTTTGCCGGAGAAAACCGCGCGGGCCACGGAGAAATTCAAGCTGATACTGATGCAGCAGGGGCACCCCCAAGCATCCAGGTCATTCAGCCTGAGCTATTACTCCATGATCTGATTGACTCAGCGCTTCTTCGGCCCGACGCGCAACAATTCGCCATCGTCGTTCACCACATAAATGGCTCCGTCATTGCCTTGGCGAACATCGCGGATGCGCTGTCCCCGGTCGACCAGCAGGTGTTCTTCGCCGGTGACGCGATTGTTGTCGATTACCAGCCTGACCAGTCGCGCCTGGCGCAGGGCGCCGACGAACAGGTTGCCCTTCCACTCCGGCACGGCATCGCCGCTGTAGAACTGAGCGCCGGATGGCGCGATGACCGGATCCCAGTAATAAACGGGCTGTTGCATGTTCGGGCGCTGGCCGGCGGCGGTCTTGATCCTGTCACCGGAATATTCGATGCCGTAAACCTGCATCGGCCAGCCGTAGTTTTTGCCGGCCTCCAGCAGGTTGACCTCATCGCCGCCGCGCGGCCCGTGCTCCACGAGCCATAAGCGGCCCTGACCGTCGAATGCGGAGGCCTGCACGTTGCGGTGACCGTAGGTAAAGATTTCCGGCAGGGCATCGGCTTGCTTGACGAAAGGATTGTCCGGCGGCGGCGTACCGTCGGGCTTGATGCGCAGCACCTTGCCAAAATGACTGTTGAGGTACTGGGCTTGCGGGCGCGTTTCGAGGTCGGAACGTTCGCCCATGGTGACATAGAGCATGCCGTCCGGACCGAATGCGAGGCGCGATCCGAAGTGCATGTTGTTGTCGTAGGTGGGGCGCGTATGCAGGATGACTTTCACCTGGTCGAGCTGCGTGCCGTCCGACGACAGCACGCCGCGCGCAACGCTGGTGCCGTTGCCGTTGTCGCGGGGCTCGGTGAAGCTCCAGTAGACCGTGCGGTCGTTCTTGAAATCGGGACTCAGCACAAGATCCAGCAAGCCGCCCTGCCCGCCGTCATCCACTTCGGGGACGCCCTTGATGGCAGGGCCGACCTTGCCGTCGGCCGACACCAGCCGCATCTGGCCGCGCTTTTCGTTAACCAGCCATCGGCCGTCTGGAAGCGGCTCTATCGCCCAGGGCTTACGTAAACCCTTGGCCACAACAGCCACGTCGATACTTGCTTTGGTTGAAACGCCGCACGTGCGCGTCTGGCCCTGGAAAGCCGGCTTGAAGAAGGGAGCTTCTTTCTCGCCGGTTTTCAAGGGCTTGCAATCGGTCTCGGCATAAGCTCCGGCAATCGACCCAAACAGCAGGATAGGGAAGAACAACAGCTTGCGGAAGCGTGGAGGGGTGTCTTTTTTTTTCATCGTGCGCTCCTGTAATAGCAGGGATATTGCATTGTGATGGCGAAAAGCGCTCCGGGTTCCGAAAAAGTATTTCTGTATGCTTCCCGCTTGGCTTTCCGGCCGCTACAAATGCCAGTACTTCCTTACTCCTCGTCGGCCACCTCACAGTATCGGCGCCTGGCTCGTCGGCGTATCGATAGAAACGAACAAATAGTAAGTTTTTATCGAACTTGCAACGACGCTTATGCTGGTATTCTCGAAGTTCGCCGGAACGGCTCCCGAATATTTATTTAGAGGAAAACCATGAAACGCTTTTTTTCGACCCTGATGGTGGCTTTCACCTGCATCGCCTTGTTCGCGCCCCCGGCGGCTGAGGCTGGCAAACGCTTCGGTGGTGGCAGCAGCTTCGGTAAACAGCGCACGGTACAGCAGGCGCCGCAGAAATCCGCCGACCAGACCACGACACAACAGAAGCAAGCGCAACAACAGCCAACCCAGCAAGCCCAACAGCCTTCCGGTGCCAGCAAATGGCTGGGCCCGCTGGCAGGTCTCGCCATCGGCGCCGGTCTCGGCGCGCTGCTGGCCAATATGGGCCTGGGCGGCGCGATGGGCGGCATCCTGATGGCCTTGCTGGCTGGCGGCCTGGTGCTTTTCCTCGTCTCGCGTTTCGTCAAGGCGCGGAGCCCGGCCATGCAGTACGCAGGACAAGGTGCGCCGTATCATGAGCCCGCGCCGGTACGCGAACCGCTCATCGGCGGCGGTGCTGCTCCTGCGATGGCCCCCGCTACATCGGCGATGATCCCCGCCGATTTCCCGGTCGAAGAATTCCTGCGCAACGGCAAGCGCTCGTTCATCCGCCTGCAAGCGGCCAACGACCGCAAGGACCTGAACGATATCCGCGAGTACACCACACCGGAAATGTTCGCTGAAATTTCCATGCAATTGCATGAGCGCGGCGATGCGGCGCAGAAGACCGATGTGGATTTCATCGATGCCGAACTGCTGGAAGTCGCCAATGAAGGCGACTACTCGATTGCGAGCGTGCGCTTCACCGGCCAGATCCGCGAAAACGACGGCCAGGCGGAACGTTTCGATGAAGTCTGGCATGTGCAGAAGGATCTCCGCGACGCGAAGTCTTCGTGGCTGCTGGCGGGAATCCAGCAAGTTTCCTGATACAGGCAAAACATGAAAAAGCCGGCGCAAGCCGGCTTTTTTATTTGCACGGTCGGACAATTCCACCCGCCGCCAAGTCATCCCATACCCCACCCTGTCCGTTATAGGAAATAGCAGTGCTGATATGGAGTGTTATTGCTGGTGAGCCATATCTTCCGTCAAAACACCAGATAGTAGTTCAAGGTCCAGATGAAACATTTGAGTGTGCTATTGGCAGCCATGGTATGTCTCATGTCGGGCTGTGTCGTTGTGCCTTACCATCATCATGACCCTTATTATTATGGTTATCCGGGCGGTTATTATCAGTATCACCATGATGGGCGAGGCTATCATCACTATCGCCGCTGATTTTCAGACCCAATACTAGTCCCGGACGCAGGCATCACAGCCATGAAACAACTGCGGTGATGCCTGGATTTATCCTTATTAGATACATGAGGCCGGAGTCATTTGTCGTTCAAAATCTTGACTCGACTTTATTGTTTCTTCTCCTTGTTCAGCTTGTATTCAGCTTGGCTCTATAGAGTAAAGACTCCCTGAACCGATAAAAGGAGTCTTGTCATGAAACATATTGCTATCTCTTTCCTGCTGGCCGGGCTCACCGCCGGCGCCGTATTCGCGCTTCCGGCGCATGCCGACGACGATGCCCGCGAAATGGAAGCCCTGGTGAAGCAGTTCGGCTTCATCACCCTGGAACAAGCCAGTACCAAGGCATTGGCGGCAAAACCCGGCGTGATTACCGATGCCGATCTGGATGACCGCGATTTCGGCAAAGGTTGGGATTACGAGTTCGAGATCGCGGATGCCGACGGTCACGAATGGGAAGTGTATGTCGACGCCAAGACTGGCAAAGTACGCAAGGTCAGCCGGGAATGGTTTTAAGCGTTTAACTCGCTGCCTGACGAGCCGCACATCGGAATCGATGGCGGCCCGTCAGGCTTGCGGCAGATTGGAAGTAAAACGCACCTCGACACGCAATCCACCCAGGCTTGCGGATTTTCCGAGCTCCAGGGTTCCGCCGTAGCTCTCCACGATATCCTGCACGATCGCCAAGCCGAGTCCGCTACCGGGCTTGGATTCGTCGGCGCGGAAACCGCGCTGGACCAGGGCTTCCATATGGTCGCCCTGATATCCAGGCCCATCGTCCTCGACGGTGAACCGCACCGCCCCATTGCCGCTCACGGTCAGGGCCACACGGCGCGCGCACCATTTTCCCGCGTTGTCGAGCAGGTTGCCCAGAAGCTCCAACAGGTCTTCACGATCGCCGATGAAACTGGCTCCGGGGGCGATGGACCAGTCGAACTCCACGGCCTTTTCCGCATACAGCAGCCGCATCGTTTTCATCAGCTGGGCAATCTCGAGCTCGAGATCGATACGGCGGCCCGGGCTGCTGTTGCCCAATAACCGGGCGCGCTTGAGTTCGCGTTCCACGATCTGGCCGATAGCGGCCGTGGAGGCATGAATCTGGTTTCGCACTTCCGGCGCCGCGTCGATTTCGGGACGCTCGGCCGCCTGATTGAGCAGCGTGAGCCGGGTTTTGAGCGCATGCGCGAGATTGCCGAGCGCTTCGCGCGACCGCCGTGTCCGGCGCACCATGCCGCCGAGCAGGCGGTTGAGCTCGTCAATCAGCGGCATGATCTCGCTTGGGCCGTGCGCTTCGATATGGTCGGCTTCGCCGCGCCCGAGCCGGATCAGGTTCTGGCGCAGCTTCTGCAAGGGGCTAAGCGCGTTCAGTACGATCATGCGCTGCAGCAGGAGCAGCAGCACCAGACCAACGACGGAGACAGCCGCGTACATCATCTGGAAACGCATCAGGCCGGCCTGCATTGCCGTCAGATCCGAAGCCACGAGAATCGTGATCGGCAGATTCCGCTTCGCATAACCGTGAACGATGGCCAGCAAGGGCTGCCGCTCCGGTCCGGCCAGGCGCAGCATGCGCTGCTCGCCGGGGCCGACGGCCTGGAAGGCCAGATCGGCATCCCACAGCGAGCGCGACAGCAGTCGCTGCCGCGGCGTCACGATGGCGTAATAGTGCCCCGAGAATGGACGCTGGAAGATCGCGCTGACGTGCCTCTCGTCCAGTTGGATAGCGCCTTGCGCATCGAACCGGATACCGGCCAGCAGGCTTTCGCTTTCGAGCTGGAGGCGCGTCGCAAGCTGATCTTCGGTCAATCGCTGAATGGCATAGGTCACCACCAGCCATTGCAAGCCGAGCAGCAGCACCAGGCTCAGCATCAGCCCCCAGGTAAGACGGCCGCGCAGCGACGTCATGCCGCGGCGTCCATGAACACGTATCCTTGGCCGCGCCGCGTTTCTATCCTGCCCAAGCCGATTTTCTGCCGCAGGCGATTGATGTACACCTCGAGCACGTTGCTGTCCCGGTCTTCATCGTATTCATAGACGTGCTCGGTCAATCGGGATTTGGACAATACCTGTCCGGGATGCAGCATGAAGTAGCGCAACAGGCGAAACTCGGTGCCGGTCAGGCCAGACTCGCTGCCGTCGGGGAGAATGACGCACTGGCGTCCCTCGTCCAGCGTAATGCCGCCCACCTGCAGCTTGCCGAGTGCCGCGCCCTGGCTGCGCTTCAGCACCGCACTGATGCGGACCAGCAGTTCTTCGGTATGAAAGGGTTTGCCGATGTAATCGTCGGCCCCGACCTTGAAACCCTCGACCTTTTCCTGCCAGCTGCCGCGCGCCGTCAGGATGACCACCGGCAGGCGATTGCCTCCGGCGCGCCAATGCTCCAGCACGGCCAGGCCCGACCGACCGGGCAGGCCGAGATCGAGCACCGCCAGGTCATACGGCTCGATGTCGCCCAGCGCTTCCGCATCGATGCCATCCGTCGCCAGATCGACCGCATAGCCCGCCTGCTGCAATGCGGTTTTCAGTTGCGGACCGAGTTGCGGATCGTCTTCCACCAGCAGCAGACGCATCTCAATCCTCGCTTTCCACGGCGATGAGCTTGCCGGACCTGGCATCGAGCTTCACTTCCCACACCTGCCCGCGCGCGTCGAGGATTTCGACCTCGTATACATAGCGGCCGTGCTTGCGCTCGAGTTCGGTTTCGAGGATTTCGCCGGGCTTGACCGCCTTGGCGGCGGCCACGATTTTTTCCAGCGGCAGGATAACGCCTGCATCGCTCAGCTTGCGCGCGGCCACCGGGCCTTCATCGGCCACGGCAACAGATGGATGGGCTGCGGCGATAACGGCCAGCAGCGCCATCGCCGCGGCCAGATGGATCAGCGTTTGTCGCGACATTACGACTCCTCCCGGGCAGGACATGCGATAAGGCGCAGTCTAACGCAGCTTCCTTAATTCAGACTGAACGCGTCATGCCGAACCGATGCCGGGTCGGACTCAACGCAATGCCTGCTTATCCGCCGCATCCTGCGTATCGGCATGCCACCCGCCGCCCAGCACCTTGTAGAGCGTTACCTGGTTGCTCAGCATCGTCAGCCTGAGCGTGATCAGGTTCTGCTGCGAGGCGTACATCGCGCGTTGCGAATCGAGCACGCTCAGATAGCTGTCGATGCCGCTCTTGAAGCGGGCCTCGGACAGGCGATAACTGACGTCGGTGGCGTCCACTAGCGATTTCTGCGCGGCGAGTTGCTCGTCCAGCGTGGCCTTGACCGCGAGCGCGTCGGCAACTTCGCGGAAAGCGATCTGGATGGCTTTTTCGTATTGCGCGATATTGATGTCCTTCTGCACCTCGGCCACGTCCAGACTGGCCCGGTTGCGGCCGGCATTGAAGATCGGCACGGTAATCTGCGGAATGAAGGTCCAGAAGCCCGAACCGGCGCCGAACAGGCCCGAGAGCTGGCTGCTCGCCGTACCCACCGAAGCCGTCAGCGAAATGGTCGGGAAGAACGCCGCGCGGGCCGCGCCGATGTTGGCGTTGGCAGCCTGCAACTGATGCTCGGCCTGCAGCACATCCGGGCGGCGCTGCAGGACATCGGAAGGGACGCCGGCAGGGATTTCCGAGAGCGCGGTAACTTCGACCATGCCTCCTTCGGGCCGAGCATCGGCGGGCAATGGCGCGCCCAGCAGCAGCGTCAGCGCGTTTTCGTCCTGCCGCACCAGCGCGGTGTAGCGGGCTACATCAACCTGCGCCGTGTCCATCGTCGTCTGCGCCTGGCGCAGGTCGAGTTCCGACGCCACGCCGAGTTCGAAGCGGCGCCTGGTGAGGTTGTACGATTCCTTCTGGCTGGCGAAAGTGTCCTGCGCGAGTTGCAGGCGCTCCCGATCCGCCGCCAGCGTGAGCCAGGCGTTGGCGACTTCCGCCACCAGCGAAATCTGCGTGGCGCGCCGCGCTTCTTCCGTGGCCAGATAGGACTGCAAGGCCTGGTCGTTCAGGCTGCGGATGCGTCCGAAGAAATCCAGCTCGTAACTGCTGAAGCCGACGGTGGCGCGGTAGCTGCGCGAGGTATCCGAGCTGCCTGAATTCGTTGTCCCTGAACCGGAATTGGCGGAACCGTTGTGCTGGATAGTCGCGCTGGCGCCGCCATCGATGGTCGGGAACAGATCCGCGCGCTCGATGCGGTATTCCGCCCGTGCCCTTTCGATGTTGAGAGCGGCCACGCGCAGGTCGCGATTGTTGGCGAGCGCGATGTCGATCAGCCGGCGCAGTTTTTCATCGACGAAAAACTCGCGCCAGCCGATGTCCGATACGCGCACATCGCCCTTGCCGGCTGCGCTGCCCCATTCCGCTGCCACGGGCGCTTCGGGCCGCTGATACTCGGGCGCCATCGAGGCACAGCCGGTCAACAGCGCGGCCATCGTCAGGGAAATCAGCGTTTTGTTCATATCCATATTCATCAACTCGTTGCAGCCGCCGGGGCATACGTTTCCACCGGCCGATAAGGAAACACCGTGCGGATCAGCACATAGAACAGCGGCACGAAGAAAATGCCCAGCAAGGTCGCCGTCAGCATGCCGCCCAGCACGCCGGTGCCGATGGCCTGGCGGCTGGCCGCACCGGCACCGGTACTCAGCGCCAGCGGCAGCACGCCGAAGATAAAGGCCAGCGAGGTCATCAGGATAGGGCGCAGCCGCTGCTTCACCGCCTGCATGGTGGCGTCGACCAGCGACTTGCCCTGCTCCTGCAATTGCTTGGCGAATTCGACGATCAGGATCGCGTTTTTCGCTGCGAGGCCGACAGTGGTCAGCAGGCCGACCTGGAAATACACGTCGCCCGACATGCCGCGCAGCGTAGTGGCGAGCACCGCGCCGACGATGCCGATAGGCACGATCAGGATCACCGAGAACGGCACCGCCCAGCTTTCGTACAGCGCCGCGAGGCACAGGAAAACAAACAGGATGGAAATCGCATACAGCAGCGGCGCCTGCGAGCCGGACAAGCGCTCCTGGTAGGACGCGCCGGTCCAGTCCAGGCCGAAGCCTTCGGGCAGTTGCCGCACCAGGTCTTCGACGATGAGCATCGCATCGCCCGAGCTGACTTCGTGAGCCGCCTCGCCGACGACTTCCAGCGAGGAAATGCCGTTGTAGCGCTCCAGCAACGGCGAACCGTACGTCCAGCGGCTGCTGGAGAATGCGGAGAACGGCACCATTTCGCCGTTGTTGTTGCGCACATACCACTCGCCGATGTTTTCCGGCTGCATGCGGTACGGCGCATCGGCCTGCACGTACACCTTCTTCACACGGCCGTTGTGGATGAAGTCGTTGACGTAGTCGCCGCCCATCGCCGTCGACAGCGTGCTGTTGATCGCCGAGGTGGAAATATCGAAGGCACCGGCCTTTTCGTCGTCGATATCGACGCGGAATTCCGGCGTATCGTCTAAGCCGGTACTGCGCACCCGGTTAAGGCGCGGTTCCTTCTCGGCAAGCTCCAGCAGCCGGTCGCGCGCTGCGACCAGCGCCTCGTGCCCCTTGCCCGCGAGATCGCGCAATTGCATGGTGAAGCCAGAGCTCTGGCCGAGGCCGCGCACGCTGGGAGGCTGCATGACGAAGATCTTTGCGTCGCGGATTTTCGATAGATCGCGGGTCGCCTGCTGCGCAATCGCGGCGGCGCTTTGCGATTGCTCGGTGCGTTCGGACCAGTCGCGCAGCTTGATGAAGGCGCGCCCCGAATTCTGGCTGCCGCCTCCGCCCTGCCCCATGCCGGTAATGGTGACGATGGAGTCGATGACATCGGTCTTCTTGACGAAGTACTGCTCGATCTCGTCCATCACCTTCAGCGTGCGATAGTCCGTCGCGCCCACCGGTAGCTGCACCTGCGCCATCAGGATGCCCTGGTCTTCGTCGGGCAGGAAGGAAGTCGGCAGGCGCAGGAACAGCACCGCCAGCAAGGCGGCGATGCCGCCGTACACCAAAAGCGCGATGAACTTGTGGCGCAACACACCCTGCACCGTGGATTGGTACTTGCGCGAGGAACGGTCGAAATTGCGGTTGAACCAGCCGAAGAAGCCGCGTTCGCGATGCGGATGCGCGCGGTCGACCGGCTTCAGCAGCGTGGCGCACAGCGCCGGCGTCAGCACCAGCGCCACCAGCACCGACAACAGCATCGCCGACACGATGGTGATAGAGAACTGGCGATAGATCACGCCGGTGGAACCGCCGAAGAAGGCCATGGGCACGAATACCGCCGACAGCACCAGCGCGATGCCAACCAGTGCCCCGGTGATCTCGCTCATAGATTTGCGCGTGGCCTCCTTGGGCGGCAGGCCTTCCTCGCTCATCACGCGCTCGACGTTTTCGACGACGACGATGGCATCGTCCACCAGCAAACCGATGGCGAGCACCAGAGCGAACATGGTGAGAGTATTGATCGTGAAGCCGAACGCCGCCAGCACGCCGAAGGTGCCCAACAACACGACCGGCACCGCAATCGCCGGAATCAACGTGGCGCGCCAGTTCTGCAAGAAGAGGTACATGATCAGCACCACCAGCAAGATGGCCTCGGCCAGCGACTTGACCACCTCCTCGATGGAAATCTTCACGAAAGGCGTGGTGTCGTAGCCGATCTCGGTGCGCAGCTTGAGTTCGGGCGGGAAATATGGCTCCAACTCCTTCATCTTGGCCTTCACGGCTTCGGCCGTGTCCAGCGCATTCGCGCCGGCCGCGAGGCGGACGATCATCGCCGCGGAAATCTTGCCATTGAATTCGGTGCGCGGCGTGTAGCTGTCGGCGCCGAGTTCCAGCCGCGCCACGTCGCCGAGACGCACGCTGGCGCCGTCGGTGGTGGATTTCAGCACGATGTTGCGGAATTCCTCCACGCTTTGCAGCTTGCTGCGCGCGCTGATGGTGGCGTTGAGCTGCTGGCCGGATGCGGCGGGCAGCCCGCCCAGCTGGCCGGCGGAGACTTCGGTGTTCTGCGCCTGGATCGCGGCGCTGATGTCGGACGGCATCAGGTTGTATTTCACCAGCCTGGCCGGATCCATCCAGATGCGCATCGCGTAGCCGCCGCCGATGGCCTGCGCTTCGCCCACGCCGTCGATGCGGCTGACCTGGTCAAGCAGCGTGCTGTTGATATAGTCGCCGATATCGATGGGCGAAACATTGGGGTCATCGGAAATCAGCGAGACCACCATCAGGAAGTCGATGCCGGACTTGTTGACCCGCACACCCTGGTTTTGCACCACTTGCGGCAGGCGCGGCATGGCCTGCTGCAGCTTGTTCTGCACCTGCATCTGCGCCACGTCCGGGTCAGTGCCGGCGGTGAAAGTCAGCGCAACGCTGGCGCTGCCGGAGGAGTTGCTCGACGAGGTCATGTAGGTGAGATTGTCGATGCCCTTCATCGCCTGCTCGATCACCTGCGTCACCGAGTCTTCGATGGTCTTGGCCGAAGCGCCGGTATAAGTGGCGCTGATATTGACGCGCGGCGGCGCGATGTCGGGATATTGCTCCAGCGGCAGCGCAAAAATGGAGGCCAGGCCGGCCAGCATGATGACGATGGCGATGACCCAGGCAAAAATGGGACGGTCGATGAAGAAACGGGCCATGATCGTGCCTTACTTTCCGCTGGCTTCGGCGGATTTGTCGACCGCTTCGGCAGACATGACACGGGCTTTCACCGCATCGCCGACACGTATCTGCTGCACACCTTCGACGATCACGCGATCGCCGGCAGCGAGCCCGGCGTTGACCAGCCACTGGGTGCCAATGGCGCGCCCGACTTCCACCCGCCGCTGTTCCACCTTGTTTTCGGCATTGACCACCAGCACCAGCGCGTCGCCCTTGGCGGTGCGCGTGACGCTTTGCTGCGGCACCAGGATGGCCGCCTCGTCCACGGCTTCTTCCAGTTGGGCGCGCACGTACATGCCGGGCATCAGCAGGCCTTCCGGATTGGGCACGATGGCGCGCAACGTGACCGCACCGGAGGTCGGATTGACGGTGACGCCGCTGAAACTCAGACGGCCGGCGTGCGGATACACGCTGCCGTCTTCCAGTAGCACCTTGATGCGCGCCTCGTCGGCGCTGATGCGCTTGAGGTTGCCCTTGGCAAGCTCGCGCTTGAGCCGCAGCAGATCGCTGCTGGATTGCGTCACATCGACATAAATGGGATCGAGCTGCTGCACCGTGGTAAGCGCGGCCGCCTGGTTGGCCGTCACCAGCGCGCCGGGCGTAACCACCGAAGTTTCGACGCGGCCGGAAATCGGCGCGGTAATGCGGGTATAGGCAAGGTTGATGCGCGCGGTTTCCAGTGCCGCCTTGGCCAAGGCAACATCCGCTTCGGATTGCTTCAGCGTTGCCTGCATGTCGTCGTAATCCTGCTTGCTGACGGCATTGATCGCGACCAGCTCGGTATAGCGCTCGGCCTTCACCTTGCTGGATTTATACGTGGCTTCGGCTTTCTGCAGCGCGGCCTGGGCGCTGGCGTAGGCAGCTTCGTACATCGCGGGGTCAATGCGGTACAGCGTCTGTCCGGCCCTGACCATCGCGCCTTCGACGAATGTGCGTTCCTGGATGATGCCGCCGATCTGCGGGCGGATCTCGGCGATCATGCGCGCGTTGGTGCGGCCCGGCAGTTCGGTCACGATGGGCTGGGCGCTGGACGCAATTTCTACCACGCCGACCTCGGCCGTTTTGGGCGGAGGCGCCTTGTTTTCGCCCGACGAGGGATTGCAGGCCGTCAACAGCAGGAGCACGGGAAGCAAAGTCAGCAGAGATGGTGTGTAGTTGATTTTCATGGCATCACGGAAAAACTAAAAAACTCCGGGCCGCGCTTTCGCGTTACCCGGAGAAGGGAGTAAATCAATTCAAAAGGGAGAGATTATCAGCTCTTTTCGACGTCATCGTGACGCGCGCGTTTCGCATCCCACTTCTGCTTCTGCTCGGGAGTCAGCAGGCTGTAAATCTGATGCATGGTCTCGGTGCGCAGCACGGTCATGTCGGCGTGCAGCGCGGCCTGCTTGTTGGCGATTTCGCGCACCTTGGCACTATCGTAGGCATCGCTGCGCGTCGCTTCGCGCAATGCCTGGCGCGACTCCTGCATGGCCTTCATGTGGGCTTCGCGCTGGGGCTTCTGCTTGTCCATGATCTCTTTCACCCGCGCCTGCTGCTCGCTGGTCAGGTTGAGTTCCTTCAGCTTCTGATGGAAACCGTGATGCATGTCGCCATGCGCCCCTATCTTGCCGTGATGCCTGCTGTCGCAGCGCTCGCCCTCGCCGGACATGGCCGTACCGGCAGCAAACAGCGATGCGGTGATCAGCGCGGCGGAAACCAGATATTTATGAGACTTACCCATGATGGACCTCCGATGGTCTGTGAACAATGAATGTGACGATCATTTTCCGGATTTGCGTGTAGGCTTGCGTTCAGGGCGCGTAATACTACGTAAAAGTATGTAAGGAGCGCACCATCCGCCCGCCAAACTTTGGCAGAATCACATCCAACCTCTTAATTCGGAAACGATAACGCGTGCTGCAAGTCCTGCTGATCGACGACGACATCGAGCTTTGCCAGATGATGGAAGAATATCTGGAAGCCGAGGATTTCGCGCTGGAATTCGCCCATGACGGGCAGGAGGGCGCGCGCATGGCGCTGTCCGGCAAATACGACCTCGTGGTGCTGGATGTGATGATGCCGGGCATGAACGGCTTCGATACGCTGCGCCTGATCCGCAACACCAGCCAGATTCCCGTCATCATGCTCACCGCCAAGGGCGACGACATCGACCGCATCGTCGGGCTCGAACTCGGTGCCGACGATTACCTCACCAAGCCTTTCAATCCGCGCGAGCTGGTCGCCCGCCTGCACGCCATCCAACGCCGGGTGGTGGTGCGTGATGCCGCAACACAGCGCGACGGCGTGCTGCGCGTGGGCCGGGCCGCGCTGCATGCCGCCGAACGCATCATTGAATGGAACGGGCAGCCGCTATCGCTCACCACCAGCGAATATGCGCTGCTGGAAGTGCTGATCAAGCACGCCGGCCACGTCGTCACCAAGGCCGACCTGTTTGTGCAGGCGCTGGGCCGGCCGGAAACCAAATACGACCGCAGCATCGATGTGCACGTCAGCAACCTGCGGCAAAAGCTGGGCACGCTGGACGATGGGCGCTCCCCCATCCAGACGGTGCGCAACGTCGGCTACCAGTTCATTCCGGGTTAAGGAAAGAAAGATGGGACGCCTGTTCTGGAAACTGTTCTTCGGCCTGTCCGTCACGCTGGTGCTGATCGGCGCCGGCATCGGCGGGGCGGTCTATCTGCACGATCAGCGCTTGCAGAACGAAGAAGGCATCTCGCGCGACCGGCGCGCCGAATTCGTCGTCGGCGTCGTCGCGAATGCGGTGCAATATTCCGGAGTGGCCGGTGCGCGGGCGCTGCTCGATGAATGGCCGGGCAAGAACAGGTCGCCGCGCGTACTGATCGTCGATGTAGAAGGCCGCGATGCGCTGGGACGCACCGTGCCGCCTGCCGCGCTGAAAAAAGCACGGGCGGCATTGCAGCACGGCAGGCTGAAACACAGCGTGAAGCGCGTCAGTGCGCCCAGCGGCGAAGAATATGTACTTTTCCTGCCCGCCGCCAGCGCGGATGCCGGCCCGCCGCGCATGCCGCCGCCGGGCATCCAGATTGTCATCGCCCTGTTCGCCAGCCTGCTATTCAGCGCGATATTCGCGACCTATCTCAGTCGCCCGATCCGCCATCTGCGCAAAGTCAGCAACCGCCTCGCCGAAGGCGACCTCAACGCCCGCGTCAGTCCGTTGATCGGCAGCCGCAACGACGAGCTCTCCGATCTCGGCAAGGATTTCGACTTCATGGCGACGCACCTGCAAACCTTGCTGAATTCGCAACGGCAGCTGCTGCACGACGTTTCGCACGAGTTGCGCTCGCCGGTCGCGCGCATGCGCCTGGCTGTGGGCATCGCCCAGCAGCAGCCCGACAAGGTGGCGATGGCGCTCGGCCGTATCGAACGCGAAGCCGAGCGCCTGGACGAACTGCTCGGCCAGATACTCACCTTGGCGCGGCTCGAATCCAACCTCGGCAACGACGGAAAGGAAAAAGTCAGCATTGACGAACTGCTGGAGGAAATCATTCAGGATGTCAGCTTCGAAGCTCAGGCCAACGGGCGCACGATCGAATATCGCGCCGACATCAAGGCCGAGGTCGAAGGCCAGCGCGAACTGCTGCGGCGCGCCTTCGAGAACGTCATTCGCAACGCCATCAAGTACACGGCCGACGCCAGCGCCGTGGAAATCCGCCTCACCGACGAATCGCATAAGCCCACCGTGCTGATCCGCGACCACGGCCCCGGCATTCCGGAGGAAGAGTTGACCAAGGTCTTTCAACCCTTCTATCGTTTGCCGCCCGAAAAGGATAAAACCCAGGCATCGGGCTATGGCTTGGGCCTCGCCATCGCTCAACGCGCGCTGCACAAGCACGCCGGCACGCTGGAACTAAGCAATGCCACCGGTGGCGGCCTGCTGGTCAGGATTCAATTCAATCACGCAAAGGTGTTTTGATACGCAAAATTTGCACGAATATTTTGCGTGAGTCATTTCGAATGCGCTGCGCATCCAGCGGCGCCGCCCCGGATGCGGACGTCTGGCCGGACAAATCAATAACCGTTTGTTTTTAATGATATTGTTTTAAACGCTCGATACCGTTGCGCAAGGCTAGCCTTGCGTGAATGAGTACTGACATGGGAAGTGCAGAAAGGCAGCCCGCAAGCAGATTGCCTGGTACAAAAATTCGAGCCTTACCTGTCAAAACATAAAGCCCTGGCCGTGTTCGGTTTCGGCCCGGCTTGTGCATTGAGAAATTGAGTTCCAGGTCTTGGCAGACCAAGCTCCGGCATCGGCCAATGACAGAAAAAACCGGTCGCCGGCAGAAGAAGCGGTAACAGCGCATACAATATGCGCCTATCCAATTCTGTAATCGTGCAACTCCATGACCTCCGGCCATATTTCTTCCTCCGCCTTCTGGCGTAAGCACTTTTTCCTGCATTTCATTGCCTTTCTGCTCCTCACCTTCTGGGTTGCCGCGCAGACGCGCCCAGTTGCGCTTCCCGATCTGCATCTGGCAGAGGGCGAGCGGCTGGATTGCGTGTCTTATGCGCCTTACCATTTGCCGGGGCAGACGCCGCTCAATCCGGCGATGCGTATCCCCAAGGAACAGATCGCGGCGGATCTGGCAGCCTTGGCGCCTATCACCCATTGCGTGCGGATTTATGCCGTCGATCAAGGCCTGGAATACGTGCCCGAACTGGCGCAGAAACTCGGCTTGAAAGTCCTGCTCGGCGCCTGGATAGGGCGCGATCCGGTGGCGAATCGCTCGCAGCTGGAAACCGCCATCCGGCTCACCAACCTATACCCGGACGCGGTGCGCGCCGTGATCGTCGGTAACGAAGTTCTGCTGCGGCAAGAGCAACCCGAGGCAGCAATGCGCGCGATGCTGGACGAAGTACGCGGGCGGGTGAGCGTACCCGTCACCTATGCCGATGTATGGGAGTTCTGGCTGCGCCATCCCACTCTGGCGGAAGGCGTGGATTTCCTGACGATACATATTTTGCCGTATTGGGAAGACGAGCCGGTGGCGGTGGACCATGCGCTGGAGCATGTGGCGCAAGTGCGTCAGCGCATGCAGGAGCATTACAAAAAGCCGGTGCTGATCGGCGAAACCGGCTGGCCCAGCGCTGGCAGGCAGCGCGAAGGCGCGCGGCCGGGCTTGGTGGAGCAGGCGCTATATGTGCGCAGCTTCATCCGCGAGGCGCACGACAAAGGCTGGGATTACAACGTCATCGAAGCCATCGACCAGCCGTGGAAACGCCAACTCGAAGGCACGGTAGGCGGATACTGGGGAATTCTGGATCAGGATTTGCAGCCCAAATTCCCTTTGGCGGGGCCGGTACGGGCGCGTACTTCCGTGCAGCCCTATCTGCTTGCGGCACTGGCAGGCAGCATGCTTTGCCTGGGATTGGCCTGCCTGCCCGGCCGCGCGCGTAGTTGGCGCTTGCTCACACACATTGCTGCGGGCGCGTGGACGGGCGGCGTAATGTGGCTGGCATGGGAGCATGGGCAAGTGGCCTACCGCAACGCATGGGAATGGGCGGTGCTGGGCATGATCGCGCTCGCAGGCATTGGGCTGGTGCTTGGCATTGCGGGACGTCGTAATCAAAACATGCTGCCGGGATTCATCGAGGCCATGCAGCAACGGCAAAACCGCTGGCTTCCGGCCTTGCGCATGGCCGTCCTGTTCGCGGCGGCAACGGCGGCCCTGCTGTTGCTGGCCGACCCGCGCTATCGGGATTTTCCGATATGGCTGTACGCCATTCCCTCGCTCAGCCTGCTGACGCTGAACCGATTGTCGCGCACAGGGCGGGAGGAGAAACTCTGTGCCGGCATTATCGCGCTGGGCGGCATTGCGCGCTGGGCGATGGAACCGATGAACCCGCAGGCTCAGGCATGGCTGGCGCTTTGTTTGTTGCTGGCCGCGGCCTGCCTCGCCAGCACCAGCAAGGCCAGTACGACTGCCGGCGCCGACGGTTCGTAGCAATAAAGCACCAGCCCGGCGATGCCGGCGATCCAGCCTGCCCAGGCGAGCAGCCGCAATCGCGGGATCAGCGCGAGCAAAGCGGCCGCCAGGCTGAAGTAACCGAGCCGCTGCTGGGTGAAGATGACGATGGCGGTTTCGCGCACCGCGCAGCCCATGTCGGCCACCTGCGTGCAGAGCAAGGCCATTCCCTCTTGCTCCACCAGCGCGTAGCGCACCCACAGCGCCATGCCTAGCGCAGCCAATCCGCTCAACAACAGTTTCAAAACCTGTGCACGCATGCGGCTCATCCTGACCTCATGAAGCACTTGCGGGATTGTCTTGCGGGGCTTTTTCCGGCCAGTACGAGGCAATCTGGCAACCCAGCGCCGCCCAGTATGGAATCGTGGCGAACAGCAGCACGGCAACCCACGCCTTGGCCGCGGGGTCCTGCACTCCCAGGGTGAGCGATATGCTGACTACGCTTACCAGCAGCGCCAGCAAGAGCCCTAGCTCCTCACGTATCGGCCCGAAGAACGCCAGTGCACGCTTGGCCTTCCAGCCCTTGGGGGTGACAACGAACTCGCCCTTTTTCTTGAAGATGCCGGCGAAAATGCCGCGCGCCACGGCGTGCGAAATGCCCGCCGAAAGCAGCGAGGCGCCGGCGATATCCACCCACGGGCAATTCATCGTGCGCCGGTAGAGGATGGGGCCCATCGCGGTCTTGAACGCCATGAACCCTAGCATCGGCGCGACCAGCACCGTCATCGGCAGACCGAAAGATTCCGGCGCAACGATCATCAGGATGCTCCACAGCAGCGCGGCGAAGGTAAACACCAGTTGCAGCGCATCGCCGAACCAGGTGAACCAGCCGGTAAGGAAGTGATAGCGCTGCGCCAGATTAAGCCGGCTGCGACCGAGCAGCGCCGGCAGGTGCGCCTTCAGAATCTGCATCGCGCCGAACGCCCAGCGGAAGCGCTGGCTCTTGATCGCAGAGAAGTTGGCCGGGGTCAGGCCCTTGCCCAGCACGCGATCCACGTAGCGGGTGTCGTAGCCTTTGCGCAACAGACGGAGCCCGAGTTCGGAGTCTTCGCAGATACACCACTCCGACCAGGCGCCGACTTCGTCCAGAAATTTGCGCCGTACCAGCGTCATCGTGCCGTGCTGGATCAGCGCGTTGCGTTCGTTGCGGTGGTGCATGCCGATGCGGAAGAAGCCGTCGAATTCCCAGTTGCACATACGACGGAAGGGCTGTGTTTCCCAGTTGCGATGGGCTTGCGGCGCCTGTACCACGGCCACGTCGGGCGCATCGACAAAATGCGGCACCAGCGTGGCGATCCAGTCCGGATCGACCACGTAATCGGCATCGACCACACCGATGACCTGCGCGCGGGGATCGGTTTCCTTGAGCGCGAAATTGAGCGCGCCGGCCTTGAAACCCGGCCACGGGCGCAGGTGGAAGAAACGGAAATTCGGCCCCAGTTTCGCCATGTGTGCCTCGACCGGCTTCCACAGCGCTTCATACGCCGTATTGTTGTCGATCACCAGCACTTCGAAATTGCGATAATTCATCCGCGCCAGGCTGTCGATGGTCTCGATAACCATTTCCGGCGGCTCGTTGTAGCACGCAAGATGGATGGAAACGAAAGGCTCCTCTTCCGGCGGCAGCGCGGGCAAAGGCGCAAAACGGCGCTTCCAGATGCGCTTGAACAGCACCTCGCCGAACTCGTAACCGTGGGTCAGCAGTACCGAGATGGTGATCAGCGTGGCGGCGATCAGCACGGAGAGGCCCGCGAGGTCTTTCGGCGTCAGGTAATAATCCGCCGGCACGTTGATGCCGACGATCAACGTCGCCACCGACGCCTGCACCAGCATTGTCAGCCATACCCGGCCCCACAGGCTCCAGCCGGCCAGCAGGTAGGCGATCAGCACCATGGGAATGAAGGCGTAAGCCGCAGCTTCATACGCTTTGCTTTGCCAACGGATATCGCGCGGCACGTCGCCGGTCAGCGCGAACTTCGGTTCACGGTCGGCACTGAATACCCCCCAATAGGCGCCCGCCCAGCCTTCAAGCGCCACTTTCCAGGGCTGGTCGAAAGCTTCCATCACGTAATAATCCAGAGCGCGGGTGCGCTCCTGCGACAGGAAGGTGCGCAGGAACAGGGCTTCGTTGGCGCGCGAAGGGATTGCCGCCTCGACCGCAGGGCCGCGACTCGGCCAGCCGATTTCGCCGATCACGATCTTTTTCTTCGGGTAAGCCTTGGCCAGCTCATCGTAGCGCTGCATCGCATATGCGACGGCCGCCTCGGCGGGCACGCCTTCATGGTAGGGAAGCAGGTGCGCGGTGATGAAATCGACGCTGTCCGCGAGTTCGGGATACTTGAGCCAGATATGCCACGGCTCGGCGGTGGAAACCGGCTTCCGGGTTCCGGCCTTGACGGTCTTCAGGTAGAAAATCAGCGTGTCCGGCGTCATGTCTTCGCGCAGTACCGCTTCGTTGCCGACGATCAGCCGGTCGATATGCTTGTACTTGTTGGCGAGCCGGATGCCCTCTTCGATCTCGCGCTGGTTATGCTCCACGCTCTGGTCGAGCCAGATGCCGTTGGTCAGCTTGAGTCCCTTTTTCGCGGTGAGGGGCACCACGGCGGCGTTGTCGATTGAGCTATAGGTGCGAACGCGCTTGGTGAATTTGGCGAGCAGGTCGATGTCGCGCGCCAGTTCGGTTTCCTTGGGGTATTCCCGCGTCAACGGGCTCTGGTCGCGTCCGTAGCCGCTGTAGGCAAAGCCTGCGATGCGCTGTTCCGCATCGGTCATTTCCACGCCGCGATTGACCCATGCCCAGACGGCATATTGGGCAAGCGCAACAAAAGTCGCAATGCTCAGCGCGACGGCGAGCCGCATGAAAAATCTTGCGTAACGTTTAATGGGCATGATGCTGATTCTGTTGCCGATTTACCTGACGGTGATGGGGACGTGATTGTAATTGATCTTGATCGGAAGAATGCATCGAAACGGAAACACCATACGAAAAAAGCCCGCATTTGCGGGCTTGGGCGCTCACCGGAATCTCGCCATTCAATTAAGCTTCCGTTAAGCGCAAGCGTCTACAATAATAATCATACCGTGATCAAGGATTTGTACCATGACTTCTGCCGCCACTTCCTCCCGCTATGGAAACCTGACCATCGGCCTGCATTGGCTGATTGCCATCCTGATTGTTGCCGTTTATCTCCTGATCGAATTGCGCGAACTCTACCCCAAGGGCAGCGACCCGCGCGAAGCGATGAAAACCTGGCACTTCATGCTGGGCTTGTCAATATTCATTCTCGCGTGGCTGCGCCTTTTCGTGAATATTCGCGCTACCAGGCCGGCCATTGTTCCTACCCCTCCTGTCTGGCAGAAAATCAGCGCCGGCGCAGTACATGGCCTGCTTTATCTGTTGCTGCTGGGGTTGCCGCTGGCAGGATGGCTAATCCTGAGCGCAGCCGGAAAACCGATTCCCTTTTTCGGTCTCGAATTGCCGCCACTCATCGGCGAAAACAAGGAACTGGCCAAAACCATCAAGGAAATCCACGAGACCGGCGGGACTATCGGCTATTACCTGATCGGCCTGCATACCGCCGCCGCGCTGTTTCATCATTATCTGGTACGCGACAACACCTTGCGGCGCATGCTGCCTTTACTGAAATAGCGGAAGGGATAACCGCGATGATGCGCAAACTGGATTCATTATCGGTATCCTCCGGCGTCCGCGGCAGAAGCAGCCTACCTTGAATAAAGCCCGCCGCCAGGCAGGCTTCTTCAAGGATCCGTTCAAAAAATCAGTTTGATAACGCCGGTGACTACCAGCAATCCGACCAGAAAAATAATGCCGACTATCCACAATAAGATTTTCATTTCTTCTTCCTTCACACATTGATTCCGATACTAGGGAAATAGCAGGTTCGACGGTAAGAAGCGGAAGCTGAATCGTGTGTGAGATGACTCTTACGTGGGGCGCGCCTTCTGGTTGCAACGGCGGGATGCAAAAGCCCGGCCGGCACGAGGCGTATAACGTGAAAATAGTGCGACTCTATGGCGAAAGAATCGCCATAGTCATTGATCATACCCGGTTGCACGAGGCGGATTGAGCGTCAGCGCATCCAGTTCCGCCTCGGTAAACCCGGCGGCCAGTCTGGCTTCGATGTTGAACGGCCCGCGCAGGGCCGGAGCTTTATAGGCAAGCGCCAATTGCTCGTAGGTATCCAGCGGATTCAGGTTCCGCTGTTCGCATAGCCAGCCATACCAATGGTTGCCGATGCGTACGTGCCCGATCTCGTCGCGCAGGATGATCTCCAGAATGGCTGCGGCGGCGCGATCCCCCGCCTGCGCCAGCTTGTCGCGCAAACCGGGCGAAACATCCAGGCCGCGCGCTTCCATCGTGCGCGGGATCAGTGCAATACGGGCAAGCACATCGCCCCTGGTGCGATCCGCGATTTCCCACAAGCCGTTATGCGCCGGGAAATCGCCATACGCATATCCGAGCGACTGCAAATGGCCGACCAGCAAGGTGTAGTGGTACGCCTCTTCCGCGGCCACCTGCAACCAGTCGGTGTAAAACTGCGTTGGCATGTCCGGAAAACGCCAGACTGCATCCAGCGCCAGGTTTATGGCGTTGAATTCGATATGCGCCAACGCATGTATCATCACGGCCCGCCCTTCCACCGTCGCCATGCTGCGTTTATTGAGGGATGCAGGCGGCACCAGTTCCGGCCTTGCCGGACGGCCGGGAACCGCATTTTCGGCCGAAAGAACAGCTTCGGTATCCAGCGTCATGCTTCCTGCCGCCCAGCGGCGAGCCATTTCGGACACGCCCGCTGCCTTGCCGACCGGAACAGGCTCGGCCAGCCAGTGGAGCGCGGCCCGCCTCAGTTCGCCAGACATTGCATGTTCATGCATGGTAATGGAATCAATTTCCCCAAGCCTTATCCAGCGCCTGTTCCCGCTGCTTCAGTTTCCCTTTTGCGATATCCAGGCTCGCCCTGGCGGCCTTCTGCCGCTTTCTGAGTTCATCGAGTCGCGCCTGTTCCTGCGCGACACGCCCGGCTTGCGCCTCGGCCAGATCCGTGACGGATTCGTACTCGGATCGCGCATCGTTGTACTGCTCGCGAGCGACGGAAACGTTGTATTGCTCCGTCGCGGCGTCTTTCGCCATGACCGCCTGAACGGCAAGCAGGCCCAGCAGGAGCGCGATAGTTCGTTTCATGGGCATCCGTTATACCTTTGCGGTTGGTTTTTATGGTGAGAATTTTATACCGCATTCGTGGCCGGCATTGCAGCCGCCCCCTTGAGCAAGGAAATCCAGACATCGAGCAAAAGGCCGGCACAACGCCGTCTGCGGCATGATTGCTCGTTCCTGGCGCAATTTTTTTATCAGCCACTGGAAACATTGATCGGATTTAATGTATGATGCCGGCCTTCGTCAGCACTTGTGCGAACGAAAGAGCGGAGTGGTAGTTCAGTTGGTTAGAATACCGGCCTGTCACGCCGGGGGTCGCGGGTTCGAGTCCCGTCCACTCCGCCAACTCCCCAGCCTTATCGGCAATATTTCCCGGCAACATCGTCATTCCCAATAGCGCATCCGCCGTTATAATCTGCCGACTTTACTATCGCAACATATCCGAGGTTCCCTGCATGCGCGAAGAAACTCCGCTCAAACTCAAGCCCTTATCCGCCATTCTGTTCGGCAGCCGCTGGCTGCAAATGCCGCTTTATCTTGGGCTGATCGTTGCCCAGGCAGTGTATGTCTATCTGTTCTGGGTAGAACTCACTCATCTGGTACAAGAAACCCCGCATCTCACCGAAGAAAAAATCATGTTGATCGTGCTGGGGCTGATTGATGTCGTGATGATCTCAAACCTGTTGATCATGGTCATCGTCGGCGGCTATGAAACTTTCGTTTCCCGGCTCGGCCTCGCAGGCCACCCGGACGAACCGGATTGGCTATCGCATGTAAATGCGAATGTGCTGAAGGTGAAACTGGCCACTGCGATCATCGGGATTTCTTCGATCCATCTGCTGAAAACCTTCATCAACGCGCCGAATCTCGATGAAAAAACATTGTTGTGGCAAGTCGTGATCCACATGTCCTTTGTGCTTTCGGCGGTAGGCATCGCGGCCATCGACCGGCTGATGTCGCACTCAATACCGGCAATAAGCAAACACTGACGACGCGAAAGCGAATTGCAACAAAAACGGCCAGCAATCGAACTGGTCGTTTTTGTTCAGGAAGCCGCTTCATGACGCCGGGCTGGTGCAAATAATCCACACATCCTGTCCCACGGGCCTATGATGAATGTATGTTGCCTGGCTTGGTGCAGGCAAGCACCTGCCACTCAATCACTGCCGCCCGGGCTCTCTGCACGGGGCATCGCTAAGGAGAAACATCATGGCCAAGGGTCAACAACGCAGCAACAAGGAAGTAAAGAAACCCAAAAAGGACAAGCAGACCACCGCGCCCATAGGAACCTTTATCCCCATGCCGAAAACAACCCTCCCCAAGTCCAAATCCTAAAATCGAATTGCAGCGTCACGCACCATTCCCATTGCCGCGATATTCACTCCGGATGTTTTGCTGCCCAGCCCGGATGTTTTAGTAGCGATATCGGGCAGTTTCAGGACGCTATTCGAGTGTCCAGCCCCTAGTTCTTAATCTCATCCGCGCAATCCACAAAATCTGTGGATAACTCTGTGAACATCTGTGACTTAAAAGCGTAACTTACGCCTGCATAAAGACTTTTTTCCTTCGATTAAAAATTGAACTTTTTAGCATCCCATTTAAAATCAATAACTTATTTTCTTTCCATTATTTATTATGGAGTTAGGGGAATTCTTAAGGAACTACATGAAGAGGTGTGCATAACCGAGGATGTCTTGCAATGATTTTTTGCTGAAACTCGGCTCTGCGCTTGGGCCCGGGCCGTCAGTCGGAAACAAAAACCTCAAGCGAAAAAATTTATTTGTACTTGCGGAATTGCCCGACCACCACACCGAAAATTTCGAGCCGGCCCTGCGGGCGTATCGTGGGATAGGCCTTGTTTGCGGGATAAAGAACAAACGCGTTTTTTTCGCGCCCCAGCGTTTTGAGGGTGAATTCGTTATCAACGATGGCAACCACCATGTCGCCGACATTTGCCATCTGGCGCTTTTCGACCACCACCACATCGTCCGGCATGATGCCGGCATCGATCATGGAATCGCCGCGCACGGTGATCAACACGGTTTGCGATGGGCGTTCGACCAGATAATCATCGATGGAAAGCGTATCGTGCCGATCGCCGGTGGCTGCCGAAGGCATGCCGGCTTGCACCACGCTCTCCGCGAGAATGCGCTCGAAGAAGCGTGCCCCGGGTTTGAGCCGCTTGTCTGGCGCAGATTCCAGATAGTTCTGCAGCTTGAGCCGAGCCACCAGCGCGGTCACGGCATTCTTGGACTTGAATCCAAGCAATGTCGCAATCATCGCAAACGACGGCAAGGTCTTGTGTTCGGCGTAGTAGTCCTGCAACGCAGCGAGATAATCGTGATCGTTTCCCATACGCGTCAAGATACTGTACGTTCGTACAATCGTCAACATTGCCGCCGATGGCAAAGTGCTGGTATGGTTCCTGAATGGAACATCCAACCCGCTTTGTATCAGCAGGTTTGGCCAGCCTTTTCACTGAAAATTGATCCAGACATCTTTTGATAATGAGCAACCCAACCGAAGAAAGTATCCCGCCCGCCTGGGCCAAAGCCGTCCCCGGGCTTGCCGACCAGCATCGCAAGATGGTGGAAACCCTCCAGGACGAGGCCGATGTCAGGCCTCGCCGCGGCTTGTGGTATGAAGCCTTGCGCAAGGTGCCGCCCGACCAGGTTCGTGTCGTGATCCTCGGCCAGGATCCTTACCATGGCGAAGACCGCGGCATTCAGCAGGCACACGGGCTGGCATTTTCCGTTCCCGACGGCGTGCGGCCGCCGCCCTCCTTGCGCAATATCCTCAAGGAAATGCAAAGCGACCTGGGCCGGCCTTCCAGCGTTTCCGGCGGCAACCTCACCTCATGGGCCGAGCAAGGCGTGCTGCTTCTGAATGCATCGCTGACAACGCGCGGTGGAAAAGCCGGCGTGCATGCAAAACAATGGCATCGCTTCACCCAGACGCTGATCGATTATCTCGGCCGCCGCCCCGATCCGCTGGTGTTTATCTTGTGGGGCAATCACGCGCACAAACACAAAAAAGACATCGCACCGCATCATATCGTCATTGCGTCGGCACATCCGTCGCCGCTGTCGGCGCATCAGGGATTCTTCGGCAGCAAACCTTTCAGCCACGCCAATGCGGCATTGAGCCGGCTGAACAAACCGACAGTGAACTGGTAAGCACCTGGCCAATAAAAAAGCGGGGGAAATATCCCCCGCTTTTTTCAGGTGCGACAGTTTAGCTTCTGCCGCTATGGCTGCTCATCCCGCCTTTACGGCCAGCTTCTGCAGCCTCTCTGGATGTGAATTCGTGAGCGGTGCCACGAGCATGCGCCGCCTTTCCGCCCTTGCTTCCCGCTTCGGCAGCTTGCTGGGGCGTAAATTCGTGTGCCGTACCTTTTTCGTGGGCCGCCCTGCCGCCCTTGCTGGCAATTTCGCGTTGCTTGTCTTCGTCCATTGCGGCAAAACCGCGGTTGCTGCTACCTTGAGTTTGAGCCATATCTTTCTCCTCTTTTCTTAAGACAGATAAAAAGCAAAGCCCTTTGGTGAAACCAATGGGCTAACTCCGCCACACAGGATGCAGAAGAGTATTTACAGATTAGCGCTCAAGGAGCTTCGGCAATATAAGACTCGACTGATTACCGTGTAGGAATGGCCGATTGAATTCCCGGTATCCGGGATCGCATCATTGCTGATACCATGCCGCCTTTTCGCTAGCACGAAGGGCAGTCATGAATAACATCGTCGTCGAACGTAATCCGCAAGCTTCCCGCCTCGAAACGCTGGGCGTTTCGAAGTGGCCGACGTGGTCGAAGGAGGTTTCGGTATTCCAATGGCATTTCCTCGAACAGGAAATTGCTTACATTCTTGAGGGCGAATGCGTCATCACCCCCACCGACGGCGCGCCGGTGACATTCGGCAAGGGCGATCTGGTCACGTTTCCCGCCGGCATGAAATGCACATGGGAAGTGAAACAGCCGTTGCACAAGCATTACCAGCTGGATGGCTCCAAGCTGGCGCAAATCGGCCGCCGACTGCGCGCCATGCTGCCGTTCTGAGCTCCTTCGGCCCGCCCCTCCTGCTTTACCGGGGACAGGGCCGCTTGCCCCGCCGCACCGGCATTGCAGGAAAATTTTGGAACCGTTTTCCGGTTTTCAAATCAATAACAATTATGTAGTGCATATTGCAAAATACCGTATGCTTGGAATATCTTGATGGAGAGAAAAGGCTTATAAGCAAGAGCAATGGCGAGAGACAGGAGGCAGACCATGCACACGCATTATGTTTTTGTCGACTACGAAAATACCCAGCCCGGTAACATTGGCCTGATCAGCGAACGTCAGCAGAACATTCAGATCAAGATTTACCTGGGCCGCCATCAGAACATGATTCCGCTCTCTCTGGCTCGTGCAATGCACGGCCTCGGCGAGCGCGCCGAATATATCCAGCTCGAAAGCAGCCGGCGCAATGCCATCGATTTCAACATCGCTTTCCAGTTGGGCGAACTCGCGATCCAGCATCCGGATTCGAAATTTTCCATTCTTTCCAATGACCCGGGCTTCGATGCAATTCTGGAAAGCTTGAAAACCAAGGGCATCGTCTGCGCCCGTTATCCGGATATCGAAACCCTGCTGGAGCACACCACCGAACCCCCGCCTTCCGATCCGGGTAAGTCCGGCCAGGATAAGGTGGTTGCAATGGACAAGAAACCGCCGCATGTCCAGGCAGTTCGCTGAACCCTAGCGGATAATGAGTTCGTCCTCTTCCAGGTCGCCGCTTTCGGCGGCCAGGAGAACTTTTAGATCCTGTCTCCCCTGTTCGGTCAGATCGATCAAGGCTTCGCGGTCGTGCCTCACCTTGAGCGCGCGTTCCATCAACTCCTGATCGTGCCGATCGAATTGGCGAACGATTCTGGCCGCGCCGCTGGCAGATACCTTTAACGCCACCAGCGCCTGGCGCGCAGCTTCCAATGCCGAATGGAAAGTCTCGCGTATCGGCTCGATCCCCAGTTCATGAAAGTCGAAAGCATCGGTCCGGCTGCGGGCGCGGGCGACAATGGGCACCTCAGGCCAACGCTCCTTCACCAGCCTGGCCGTTTCCAGGGCCGCATGCGGATCATCCAGCGCAATGACGAACAGGCTCGCCTTGGCGATTCCGGCTTGCTGCAGCAAATCCAGCCGCGACGCATCGCCGTAATAACAGCGCCAGCCAAAGCTGCGCATCAGCTCGACCTGATTGGGATCCTTGTCGATCAGCGTCGCCGGAATCCCATGGGCCAGCAGCACACGGCCGACGATCTGGCCGAAACGGCCGAAACCAGCGACGATCACCGGATTTTCTTCTTCAATCGCATCATCGTCGGGCGGCGCGGCTTGCAGCCCGGCAAAACGGTCGTACAGCACCAGCAACAGCGGTGTGGTGAGCATGGAAACCGCGACGACGGCATTCAGCACATTGTAGGTCTCGCGATCCAGCGACCCTTGCGACAGGCCGATACCAAAAATGACAAACGCGAATTCACCCACCTGCGACAACCCGACCGCGAACAGCAGCGCATCGCGCGACGCCAGGTGAAACAGGCGGCCCAGCCCATACAGGATGGCGGCCTTCACCAGCACCAGCAGCAAGGCAAGACCGAGGATCAGCACGGGTGCTTTGACGATGAGTGACATATCCACCGACATGCCCACCGCGATGAAAAACAGCCCAAGCAACAGGCCTTTGACCGGTTCGATGTCGAGGCGCAGCTCATAACGGTATTCGGAATCGGCCAGCAGCACGCCCGCGAGAAAAGTCCCCAGTGCCATGGAAAGCCCGACCGATTGCACCGCAATCGATACGCCAATCACCAGCAGCAGCGAAAAGGCGACGAAGATCTCGCGCATGCCCGTTTCGGCGATCACGCGCATCACCGGCCGCAAGACAGTGCGGCTGGCCAGGATTATCGCGACGACCACAGCAAGCGCCTTGACCACGGCCCACGGATCGACAGCGCCCGCACCGCCCGGAGCCAACAAGGCCAGCAGCATGAACAAGGGGACGACCGACAAATCCTGAAAGAGCAGCACCGCAAACGAAGCTTGACCGCCGGACGTGCGCAGCAGCTTTCTTTCTTCAAGCGAAGCCAAACCGATCGCTGTGGAGGACATCGCAATCCCGATGCCCGCCACCAGCGCCACCGGCCACGACAAGCCAGTCATCAGCGCGATGCCGGCGACCAGCGCAATAGTGCCGCCAACCTGCAAGCCGCCCAGCCCGAACAAGCGCTTGCGCAGTTCCCATACCTTATCCGGCTCCAGTTCCAGCCCAACCAGGAAAAGCAGCAGCACCACGCCAAACTCGGCGAAATGCAGTACCTGTTCTGCATCGCCGATCAACTTGAACGCATACGGCCCGATCAGGACGCCCGCCAGCAGATATCCCAGCACGGAGCCGAGGCCGAGGCGTTTGAACAAGGGCACGGCAAGCACAGCGGCAGAAAGATAAATTGCGGCTTCCACCAGAAAACCGGATGGATTCATGGTTGCTCCCATCTTTAGAATTGGAGCCATTCTGCCTGATTGCCCGCTCGCAGCGGTAGCGATGTCGATTCCGGTATCCGGCAATCCCCGTCAATGCCCTGTAGAATGGCGGGGTTAGTGCA
This sequence comes from Methylobacillus sp. MM3, assembly GCF_001645185.1. Classification (GTDB taxonomy): domain Bacteria; phylum Pseudomonadota; class Gammaproteobacteria; order Burkholderiales; family Methylophilaceae; genus MM2. The sequence goes on along the minus strand of NZ_LXTQ01000040.1, from coordinate 22,830 downwards.
GCGAATAAGGCAGTAAGCCCGGCATGCCGGGCCGATGAGCCGTCATTGACCTAGTGTGACTCTGCCGATATAGATTAGGCGCACTAACACCTATACATCCGGCCCAATGCGTAGACTTCCAGCCTCATCATCCGCTGCCAAGCGTCCATCCGCCCTGACGGAGACGCTCAACCTGCACGACTACCCCGCCACGTTTCCCGTAGCCCGCGCGCTTCGGCGGCGCATCCATTTTCGGCTGGGCCCGACCAATTCCGGCAAGACGCACGATGCCTTGATCGCGTTGCAGAATGCCGAGTCCGGGATTTACCTGGCGCCGCTGCGCTTGCTCGCGATGGAAATCCGCGACCGGCTGACGGATGCCGGCATTCCGTGCAATCTGGTAACCGGCGAAGAGCGGGTGCTGGTTCCCGGCGCGCGGCATACCGCCAGCACCGTGGAAATGATGCATCCCACGCGCGAAGTCGCGGTAGCAGTCATCGACGAAATCCAGATGCTGCAAGACGAATCGCGCGGCTATGCCTGGACGGCGGCGCTGGTCGGCGTGCCCGCGAGGGATGTCTATGTGTGCGGCTCGGAAGCCGTCACCCAACCCTGTGTCCGGGCCGTCGAAGCGATGCACGAACCTTATGAAATCGTGCGCCTGCAGCGCCTGACGCCACTCATTCTGGAAACCGAGGCCTTGAGCGGCAACCGCTACAGCCGCTGGAAATTGAAGAAACACCTGCAAAAAGGCGATGCGGTCATCGCCTTCACGCGCAAGGATGTACTCACGCTCAGCGCGCGATTTCGCCAATGGGGATTCGGCGTCGCGAGCATTTACGGCGCGCTGTCGCCCGAAGTACGCCGCACGGAAGCGCGGCGCTTCAATAGTGGCGAAGCGGATATCCTGGTCGCGACCGACGCTGTCGGCATGGGGCTCAACCTGCCGATCCGGCGCGTGGTGTTTTCCACCACGCATAAATTCGACGGCGTCGCGACACGCGATCTCAACGCCACCGAAGTCCGGCAAATCGCCGGGCGCGCCGGACGTTACGGCATCTACCCCACCGGCTATGTGAACGCGTTCGAAAACGATGAACTGCGGCATCTGGAGCACATGCTCACGACTTCAGACACCGCGGAAATAGACCGGCTGCCGATCACGCCGAATCTCTTTCACATGCAAGTACTTTCCGAAGTGCGGCATTGCGGCCGCATAGGCGAATTGCTGGCATACTTTACCGAGCGCGTCGGCATCGACAGCCCCGTTTTCGAAACGGCGGCGTTGAGCGTGCATGTCGAACAAGGGCATCTGATCGACATGCATGCCCCGAGCCTCCCGTTGGCACAGAAATACATTTTTTCATGCGCTCCGGTTTCACTCGACAAGGCGCATGAGCGCGATTACTTCCTCGCCTGCCTGAACAGCGTGGCGAACCAAAAGCCGAGGGCGTTGCCGGCCATGCCGGACTGGCTGGATTCGACGAGCCCCAAACATCTGGAAGATGCGGAAAACCTGAGCAAGGATTTGAGCCTGTACGCCTGGCTCTCTTTCAAGTTTCCCGAGATATTTGTTGAAGGCGACACGGTACCGATGCTGCGTGCCCGGATCAGCCGCTATATCGAGCAGGCGCTGCTGACCCAGGCGGGATTCGGAGATACGTCGAAAGAATTGTTGTACGGCTATCGCTAGGCCATTAGCGTCATCGGCACCAGGGCCATTTCGGCCAATTCCAGGCAGGCGATTTCCAGCCACCCCAGAATCAGTAGCTTGAGCCCCAGATGCATCTTCGGCGAATCTTCCTTGGGCTTGATGTCGAATGCGACGCAGATGCGCTCATCATCCGACTTGAATGGAATCGTGCGATGAAACAGCGAGGATGGGAACATCACAATATCGCCCACCTTGGGCAGGATGGAGCGTTCGGGAAAGTTATCGTGCTTGCGCGGATACGCATCGCCGTCGGTGCCGAACGCGAAGCTTCCCGCGACGCCGTCGGTCTCCTTGGGCATTTGCAGGTAAACCGCGCCGCTAATCCAGCCTTCTTCATGGATATGCGAAGTCAGATGACCGCCCTGGCGCATCTTCACATACCACGAGCTGCTGAATTGCACGTCCTGGGGGAACGACTTGATGAGTTCGCATTGCGAGCCGTTGAACTTCTGCCGGTACTTGGCAGCCTCGTTTCTGACCAGTTGCGCCAGCTTGCGGAATGACTCTTCCGGCCGCTTGAACAGGTTTCCCGCCGACTGGATGCCGTTATGCAGACGTCCCTGCTTGCGTTCGGCAATCTCGGCATGATTGATGTCATTCAGAATCTCCTGCAACAGCGCACTGTTTTCCTGGGCCAATTCCGGAATGCTGTTCTGGTAGACAAACTCCATGCCGTCGGGGCAAAAGTTGTACGGGTCGGATATGCCGAAATTAGTGGCGTAATGTGTGGAAAGCGTGGCGAGGAAAGGCGAGTTATTCTTGCCTTTCAGCATGTGCTGCAGCTGATCGCGGAATGCATCGAACTTTTCGGTCTTGTACAGGCAATACAGCGTACGTTCGCGCCAGTCATGCAACTGTGACTTCTCGAAAAACGGAATCGCTTCATCCAGTTTGCCGGCATCGAACAGGAATTGCGCCCAGTTGAAGTTGGCAAGCCCGTTTTCGGGATTGATCGTCAGCGCCGTACGGAAGCAGGCCACGGCCTCTTCCATCCGCCCTTGGTCGCGCAACGCTTCGCCCATGTTGTTATGGGCTTCGACGTAATCCGGCTTGAGCGCCAGCGCCTGCCGGTAACTGGCAATCGCCTCGTCCAGCTTGCCCTGGTCGCGCAGCGCGGTACCCAGATTGAAATGCCCGCGCGCATCGGCATGGATCGCCAGGGCGCGACGGTAACTCGCCACGGCCTCTTCCAGCTTGCCCTGCTTTTGCAGCACCGTGCCGAGATTGCCGTGTGCCTCGAAAAAATTGGGCTCGACCGCCAAAGCCTTGCCGAAACTGGCTGCCGCTTCCTCCAGCCTGCCGCGCTCCTGCAACGCGGTGCCGAGATTGAAGTGCACGACAGCGAGATTCGGCTTAAGCGCGGCAGCACGCTTGTAGCTGGTAATGGCATCGTCCAGCTTGCCGAGATTGCTCAGCACGACGCCCAGATTGAAATGCAGTTCGGCAAGACCGGGGTTCAGGGATAAGGCCTTGCGATACCAGACGGCCGCCTCTTCGAACTTGCGTTGCCCTTCGAGCGCAACGCCCAACACGTTATAGGCGATCAATGCGCCGGGATAGGATTTGATCAGCGACTTGGCGGTGATCTCCGCCTGTGGCAACTGCCCGGCATTGTAGAGATTGAGCAGGCCCTGGATTTCACCCTGGCTGGGCTCGCGCGCTTGTTGAAACCGATTTTTCATTTGCTATTCCTTGATACGCCACTGTACTTCCGGATAAAACAACAAAAAACTGATCCGTAGAATGACGGTTGGCCAATCCACATCTCATGTACTTTAACGATTTATCCGCGCATTGCCTAGCAGGCGCCGGCATGGAAAAAATTTTACATTTTTCTTGTAAAAACAACACTCCTGATAGTTTTTCTACTATGATGGCTCCGTTTTGCGCGGAATCATTTGCGCAGAACGCGCTCCAAAGTACAGCCAGGACACAATCCCGGCCAGTTGAAAACTTCCCAAAAGGAAAATGAATCATGAAAGCAGCAACCGTTCTACAGTCGTTGTACCAGTCTTTTGCCAAGCTCTTTGCAAGCAGCCACCTTCGCCCTTGGACCGAACCGCAAAATCAGGAAAACCCCAAGGTTGAATCGGCATCGCAGCGCCAGTATTTCGTTAGCCATATCGACGATTACTGCGATTGCGTTTAACGCTTGCGCGGCGATAAGCGGACGGTAATACGACCGTCCGCTTACTCAAATGTTTTTTCCGTAAGCGGCCCGTAAGTCAATTCGTCCATTCCCCAGAAGCCGCCCTTGGCATTCAGGTAATACTCTCCGCTGTCACCCGCTCGATACAGGGTAAAGGCATAAACCTTCTGGTTGTAGTACTTGCCCGGCTCGCTGTATATCTTTAGCAACGGTCGGCTTTCCTGGATATGTTTCCATTCATGCGCTTCAATCAACGCAAACGGCAATAGCATCTGGCTGTCGGCGCCAAGGTATTGCTGATACTTGCGGTTGAAACCCGCTTGCAATTCGTCGGGCGTCAGCTCCGCGAAGGCCGGCATAGCCAGCAACAGGGCAAGCACGGCAACAAGGCTTTTGTATCTTTCGTACATGCGCATATCTTTCCAATAATTCATGTTCGTATCCTATCCGTTCCATACGCATGGTCTCGCCTGCACCGAATGATTCATGGAAATCATGAGCGTGATTTCATGACTTTAGGCAGGGTTTCCATTGAATGCCGGGCGCACAATGAACTCCAACTTACAGACCGCTTACTCCATGAAGCGCTCTATAGTGGAAACAGCCCAGTAGGAATATTTTAGGAGGACTTCATCATGTGGACCAAACCTCAAGCAACTGAAATGCGTTTTGGCTTTGAAGTGACGATGTACGTTTGCAATCGCTAATTCGCAGCAATAAATGAAAACGGGGGCCTCGGCCCCCGTTTTCATTTACGGATTTCGCTGATTCGCGTTGTATTCGCCTCCAGATACTCCATCAGCGCATCAAAGCTCACCGGCCGGCTGAACAGATATCCCTGCCCCATATCGCACCCCCGCTGGCGCAGGAAATCGGCCTGTGCTTTGGTTTCTATCCCCTCGGCGACAACTCTCAGCTTCAGGCCATGCGCCATCTGGATGGTGGCCGTGGTAATTGCAACATCTTCGCTGTCTTCCGGAATATCGCGGATAAAGCTCTGGTCGATCTTGAGCTTGGCCACGGGAAAGCGTTTGAGATAGGTCATCGAAGAATAACCGGTACCGAAATCGTCTATGGATAGATAAATACCCTTGTCCTTCAGCCGGTACAGTCGCGCCACGGTCGCTTCGGCGTGCTCCATCAGCACGCTTTCGGTAATTTCCAGCATCAGCATCGAGGGATCGAGGCCGGTGTCCAGAAGAATAGACAAAATCGTGTCGATCAACGGCTCTTCGCGGAATTGCCGCCCTGACAGATTCACGCTGACCTGCACATTGTGTCCTTGGGCATGCCATGCGTGCGCATCGGTACAAGCCTGACGCAACACCCACTCCCCGATCGGCACGATCAATCCCGTAGTTTCAGCCAAAGGAATGAAGATATTCGGACCGATCATGCCTTTTGCCGGATGTTGCCAGCGCAGCAGTGCCTCAACGGCGACCACTTCTCCCGTTTCGAGCGCGACGATAGGCTGGTAATGCACTTCGAATTCACGGCGCTCGAGCGCCAGGCGCAGATCGCCCTCCAGCGCCAGGCGCAGCGAGCTTTTTTCATGCATTTCTTCGGAGAAGTACTGGAAAGTGTTTTTCCCCCGCTCTTTTGCGGAGTACATCGCCGCGTCCGCGTTGCGCAATAGCGTGGCCGTATCCGCGCCATCGTGCGGGAACATGCTGATGCCGATACTCGTGCTGACGTAAAGCGTATGGCCTTCAATATTGAGTGGCTGACTCAAGGTGCGGATAAACTTCTCGGCCACGATGACCGCATTTTCTCGATCAATATTCGGCAGGATCATCGCAAACTCATCGCCACCCACACGATATACGGTGTCGCCCTGGCGAATGCAAGTGGAGAGCTTTTCTGCCACGACTTTAAGCAGCACGTCGCCGACATGGTGTCCCAGCGTATCGTTCACTACCTTGAAGTCGTCCAGGTCGAGGAATAGCAAGGTCAATTTCTGATCTTGCTCCCGCGACTCGCCCAACCTCGCCTCAAAGCACTCATTGAACGCATGCCGATTCGGCAAATGCGTCACGGTATCGTAATAAGCCAGATATCCCACCCGCTCCTCTGCATGCCGCACGGCGCGCCGCATGCGCCGCAGCAACAGGGCAGCAGCCACAGTGATGGTCAATACCACCAGTACCGTCGTACCGACGTACCACAGCAGCTGGATATAAAGCTGTCGCATGTTGGCACGGATATAAAGCGCACCAACCGGGTTTCCTGCCACGTCGACATTACGCAGGTATTCGACATAGGTCAGGGTGGCACGCTGAGGCTGCGTCGGCCGGAGAGAGGCGAGCGAAGGATCGATGTCATGGCGGCGGTATTGGGCGAACATCTCGCCTTCCGGGGTATAAAGGATTGCAACGTCCACGCTGGGGGAAGCTTGAAGGGTGCCAAGAATTTCATCGGCAGCCGCTCTATCCTTGAACATCAACGCCGCACCGCTGTTATCGCCGATGATGCGCATTTGCACATCGAGCTCACCGAGCAAGGAAGAGCGCAGGATGACAAACTCGGCGGCAATCAATACGATACCCGCCAGCAATAATGCTGCAGCGGTAACAACGATATCGATTCTCCACAAACTGGATGATCCCGCTTTCGGTGTCAGCCACAGCAGCCCGGCGTGTATTTTCAATTGGCGTTCCCGTTCAATTGGCTATTCTGGCCAGCTTGAGCAGCTTTGAGCTCAGTATCAGCCGTGCGCGACGCGCATTGAGTAAATTGACGTCGAACGCGAGCCTGCCGTTTTCGATCGCCATGCTAATGACTGCCTCCTTGCGAATCGGATCCGGCACATCCGTCACCGTCAGCGTTCCGGTATCGCGCACGATTTCCAATATGCCCGGAATTGCCTCAGTACTCTTTGCTCCAAAAAATAACACATGGCATCCCCGCCCATCTTCTGGCATCTCGATCTGCCTGACCAGAATGCCCCGGTCGCGTATTTTTCGGGTCTGCAGGCCGGCAATCGAGGCCGCTTGCTCATCCTGGGCAAAGACGCAGAAAACCAGCGGAGCATCCTTCTCCTCCATTCTGTCCTGCGGCCAGGTAGTGAACAGCGCAAAATTGTACAAGTAAGCCGCTTTCAACTCATACTCGGAGACGGCTGCAGGGGACATGGCCCACGCCTCGAATCCCATTACGCAACCGAGAGCCAGCAAGATAACGCGCTTCAAATAAAAGCCGGCCTTCATGCGCTTCAAAATCTGTAATCCAGCTTGATCCGAAGCGTCCGGCCATCCTGCTTCAAAACATCCTGCAACTCAAATGCGCCGGTATCGGCGGGATCCTCATACTCTTTGTCGAACAGGTTATACGCGCTCAGCGATGCATCGAGGCCTTTCAACAGACTTCTGCGGTTCAGTGTCAGGTTGGCCAATGCATAACCGCCGACTTCACCGGCATTTGTACGTCGCTTGCCGGTGTATTGCAGCTCTGCCCCGGCCTGCCAGAAATGCGCGATAGGCAAGGCCAGTGCGAGCTTGCCCAAGATGCGCGGCGAATTGGTCAGCCACCGGTTATCGGCTTTATCCCGAGCGTCCTGGTAGCTGATATTGCCTTTGAGCTTTGCGCCGCCTTGCCAATATTTCTCGGCGCTGAGCTCGATGCCGGAGGTGTGTGCTTTCTCGCCATTGACGAACAATAGCCTGTCATCCGTATCGACAATCTGGGTGATCAGGTTTTTCACGTCATAGTGGAAGACGGAAAGCGTACCGTGCCAGGAAGCGCCGAAGCTTTTCTCCAGTACAAGCTCGTATGTCTTGATTCTTTCCGGATCCAATTCCGGATTGCCTTTGTAATCCGGCGTGTCCGCATCGCCATAGAACATTTCATAGGCATTCGGCGCTCGGTAAGCCGAACCGTAGATCAGCTTCAGTCCGTTGCCGGGCGAAGGATGGTAGATCAGCGCGACGCGAGGGTTGGTAGTGCCGCCGAAGGCGCTGTAATGATCGTAGCGCAGGCCTGCGTTAAGCAGGAGGTCATCCCGGATGGTGTATTCGTCCTGAACGAAAATCCCGTGCTTATGGGGTGCCTGGTCGCTTTTGAAATATTCCGTACGCGGCGTCAGATCGTAATTCCGCTGCATCTGGCGCAAATCTTTTTGATACTCGATGCCACCCAGCAGTTTGTGACCTGCAAAAGCCGTGCTCAACAAGCGTAGCTCTCCACCTGCTCGCCGGCCTTTGCTGCGGTCGATATTCAATGTGGTTGCATACGGATAGATGCCATCGTAATCGTATGCACCGTAATACAGATTACCGGACAGGTGCAGTTTGTCTGAAAGCGCGCTGTTATAACTGGCATTGGCAAAAGCATGGGTATCGACGGTTTCAAAACGTTCATCGCCGAAAACAGTACTATAGGGAGCGGAAGGGTTGCTTTTGGGACGCTTCATATAACCGCCTTCAAAAGCCCATTCCTGATAGGACACCTTGGCAAACAGCTTGGTATAGCGTTCGGTATCAAGATCGTGCGCTACCGCGCCATGCTCCGGCGAGAACCAGTCCCGCCCCTCGCTCTCGTAGTGAGTGATCCCCATGACGACCTCGGCACCGTTATCCAAACGATTGCCGTAGCGATATCCGCCCTTGTAACTGTTATGGCTGCCGGCCTCCGCCGTAATCGTGGATCCCAACATGGCGGACGCCGATTTGGTAATGACATTGATCACGCCGAAGAAGGCATTGTCACCATAGGCTGAGGCACCCGGACCGGGAATGAATTCCACGCGCTCGACCATGTCGATATCAACCAGAAACTCGTTGCCGATGTAAGCCTGGTTGAAAATGTTGTCGTTTACGCGATAGCCGTCCACCAAAAGCAGAACACGGGTGTTGTAATCGCCGGGGCGAGAAAAACCGCGTACGCCGATATAGCTCCAGCTATGATCGTCGCTGATATAAAGTCCCGGCATGCTGCGCAACACATCCGCCAGCGTTCGATATCCGTAAGTACGGATTTCGTCGGAGTCGACCACCACTGCCGCGGATGGCGCTTCGCTTATTTTTTGCGGATAACGGGATGCGCTCGACACCTCAAGGGTGACCAATTGCTCGAATGGAATATCAATCAGCTGCTCGGCTGTGAGCGCGGGCGACTCTGCGGCCTGCGCTGCTGGGAAGGATACCAATAACACACAAATGGCGAAGCTCTCGCATACGCGAGATTTTGCTTTTTGTGCGGCAATCGATATCTGGGTCATGCTAACCACGCTTTCAATGGTTCATGACCTCATGAAGTTGTACCTAACCTTCGGAATGATCAGTACCCGTTTTATTGTGTGTATCGGTAAGATCTATCAATCATCGACCTATGCATTGCACAAGTCATTTTTGGAGCGATGTTGCATATCCGGCGTTTATTCTAAATGCCGGAATTACCTTAATCAACCTGGTTGATTAATCCTGCCTGACTGCAGGGGATCAAGTGAATAGCGATGTATAAAGATGACTATTTTCCCTGCCACTCCTTGGGCAACAAAACCCATAGCCTACCCTGCTGTTTCATGCCGCCGGCCTGCCTTCCCGCGTCGAACCCCGCGCCCCAGAAAAAGTCCGCGCGCACGGCCCCCTTGATGGCGCCGCCGGTATCCTGAGCCACGACCAGCCTGCGCATGGGCTGACTACTATTAGGATAGGTCGTACTCAGGAATACCGGCGCTCCCAACGGGATATATCTGGGGTCGATCGCGATGCTGCGCTCCGCGGCAATGGGCACGCCCAAGGCACCGAGGGGCCCAGGCAAACCTCCAGGCAATTCCCGGAAAAAAACATAGCTGGGATTGGTATTGAGCAATTCGCGCAACTTGTCCGGGTTGCGGCGGCCCCAATCCTTGATGCCTTGCATCGAGGCCTTGTCGGGTGTCAACTCGCCCCGGTCGATCAGAACCCGCCCGATTGACTGGTATGGGTGGCCGTTCTGATCCGCGTAACCCACCGGCAGCCTTTCGCCATTCTCCAGATCGATAATGCCGGATCCTTGGATTTGCAAGAAAAACAGATCGACCACATCGTCCACCCAAAGCAATTCCTTGCCTATCAATGGCGACTCGATAATGTCGATCTCGCCGCGGCTGTAATAGGGCATGAGCTTGCTGCCGCCAATCTTGCCGCGCAGCCTGCGCCCGGCAAGCTCGGGATATACACTGCCCAGTTCGACGCTGACCAGGTCATCCGGCCTGGAATAAAGAGGATAGCGATAGCGTTCAGTGCGCGTTCGACTGCCTTTCAGTTCCGGTTGGTAATAGCCCGTGATCAGTCCGGTGTCGGTGTTGTCGGAATTGCTTGCCTGATATGGCTTGAAATACTCGATCAGGAATTTACGGATTGTCCGATTATCCGGCGTTCCCAGCTGGAAAGCCGCCGAGCAGGCATTCTGCCAGGCATCACGATTCTTGAGAGCTCCGCAGCTACGCAATAGCGCTGGCCAGGCAGCGACCAGATCATCCTCGTCGAAACCGTTGAGAGCCGACCATTCTGCGGGGCGCAACAAGCCATATTCCGGCGCCTTGGGTGGCTCGACCGGCTTGACGATGGCCGATGGCGGTACATAGCGCTCCGCATCTGGAACCTGCAGCGGAGGCAGGGTTTCCTGCGGCTCGCATTTGCATGGTTTCGCAGTGGCTACGCCGGGAAGCGGGGGCTGTTCGACAACAGGTTTGCTGGCTGGCGCCGCACAACCCAGGAGGACAAGCGGCAGTAGAACGAGAAATCGGAACACCATCGCGTTAATGCAGCACGCGCGGCATGGAAAGGGCAAAGGGTGGGATCGGCGTTTCGAACTGGGTACCGTCTTCTGCCGTCATCTGGTAACTCCCATGCATCATGCCAACGGGCGTCGGCAATACTGTCCCGCTGGTATATTGAAAATGCTCACCCGGTTGAAGCAAGGGCTGCACCCCTACCACGCCCAATCCGCGTACCTCCTGCACATGCTCATTGGCGTCGGTAATGACCCAATGCCGGCTGATCAGCTGTGCAGCTACGCTGCCGGTATTGGTAATGGTTATGGTGTAGGAAAATACATAACGCCCCTGGTCTTCATCGGACTGATCCGGCACAAACGCTGTTTCGACCGAGACCGAAAATTGATACTGTTTATGCGTGGACATCGATCACGAACCTTTCAGGAGATCAAACCGGTTGTCGGTGAGCTTGGCGATGCCGAATAGAGCTTTTTCGGCATGCGTCCGGCGAGATATGCCTCGCGTCCGGCCTCGACCGCTTTTTTCATGGCCGATGCCATCAGCACCGGATCTTTGGCCGCCGCAATGGCGGTGTTCATCAGGATACCATCGCAACCCAGTTCCATTGCAATCGCCGCATCGGAGGCCGTACCCACCCCCGCATCCACCAGTACGGGAACCTTGGCATTCTCGATGATGATCTGGAGATTCCACGGATTGAGAATACCCATGCCCGAACCGATCAGCGATGCAAGCGGCATCACGGCACAGCAGCCGATTTCTTCCAGTTGCCTGGCAATAATGGGATCGTCGGAGGTATAAACCATCACATCGAAACCCTCTTTGACCAGAATTGTGGCAGCAGCAATCGTTTCGACGACATTGGGATACAACGTGTGCGGGTCGCCCAGCACTTCCAGCTTGACCAGCTTGTGTCCGTCCAGCAGTTCGCGTGCGAGCCGCAGGGTACGCACCGCATCTTCGGCACTGTAGCAACCAGCGGTATTCGGCAAATAGGTAAACTGCTCGGGCGGTACGAAATCCAGCAAGGACGGTTCGCCGGCATTCTGGCCAATGTTGGTACGCCGGATCGCCACGGTGACAATGCGCGCGCCACTGGCATCGATAGCTGCGCGTGTTTGTTCGAAATCCTTGTATTTGCCGGTCCCGACAAGCAGTCGCGAATCGTACGACTTGCCGGCGATATTCAATGTGTCCATGTTGTCCTTCAGCCCCCGCCTACCGCACCGACAATTTCCAGCCTGTCGCCCGAGACAAGGTCTGTTCCCGCAAATGCGGTGCGCGACACGATCTCTCCATTGCGCTCGATGGCAATCCGCTTGCCTTCCAGCCCCATGCGGCTGACCAGCTGGGCAACAGTAAAGTGCGTTTCTTCAAAAGTCCGGGTATTGCCGTTAATCGTGAGATTGATCAATTGTGTGGTTGCAATCAAATCTAGTAAAATCGATGGCGCTGCAATTCCAGTGCGCCGCCTGATGAATGTAGTTCAGGTTGAATATTATAGCGGGTTGGATGGTATTTTCGGTATCGGGTTCATTGCCGCGAACGCTTTGCAGCGCACCGCATCGTTTCAGGCGGGTGTAGTTCAATGGTAGAACATTTGCTTCCCAAGCAAAATACGCGGGTTCGATTCCCGTCACCCGCTCCACCCTCTGGATTATCTTCGATTCAATTCGTGTGAATGTCGGCTGAAAAGTGCGGCATACACGACTCGAACGTGTGACCTACGGCTTAGAAGGCCGTTGCTCTATCCAGCTGAGCTAATGCCGCATCGGGCGAATGGAGGCATGTGCATGCCAGCTTCTTGCTAATGAATTACTGATTACGACCACTATTGAATCAGACTGAGAAAGTGGTCGGGGTGGAGAGATTCGAACTCCCGACATCCTGCTCCCAAAGCAGGCGCGCTACCAGGCTACGCTACACCCCGAGGGGAAGCAACTATACGCAATCCGAATCGTCCGGTCAATTTAATCTGATAAAATAGGCACATTCCGGAAAACTAGAATTCATATGGCAGCAGAAATTCTCAACGGCAAGCTACTCTCTGAAAAATTGCTGGGCAACCTCAAGCAGCGCATCGAGCAACGCGTCGCCAATGGTCGACGCGCGCCCTGCCTGGCGGTGATCCTCGTCGGTGACAGTCCAGCCTCTACCATCTATGTCGCCAATAAGCGCCGCTCCTGCGAGCAAGCCGGCATGCGCTCGCTTTCATATAATCTCGCCGGCGATACCAGCGAAACCAAACTCCTGAGCCTCGTCGACGAACTCAATGCCGACGCATCGGTAGACGGCATTCTTGTGCAACTGCCACTTCCGCCGCAAATCAATGCGGAACGCGTGATCGAGCGCATCGATCCGCTCAAGGATGTGGACGGCTTCCATCCCTACAACGTCGGCCGACTGGCTCTGCGCATGCCATTGCTGCGGCCATGTACGCCGCGCGGCATCATGACCATGCTGCAAAGCCTGGACATCGATCTCAAAGGGCTCAATGCCGTCATTGTCGGCGCCTCCAATATTGTAGGCCGGCCGATGTCGCTCGAACTGCTGCTTGCCGGCTGCACCGTCACGACCTGTCACCGCTTTACGCGCAACCTGTCGGATATAGTTGCCAACGCCGACCTGCTGGTCGTTGCCGTTGGAAAACCGGGCTTTATCCCCGGCGAATGGATCAAGCCGGGTGCAATTGTGATCGATGTCGGCATCAACCGCCTCGAGTCCGGCAAGATCTGCGGCGATATCCAGTTCGACAGCGCAAGTGAACGCGCCGCCTGGATCACACCCGTCCCCGGCGGAGTCGGCCCGATGACCGTAGCCACCCTGATGGAAAACACATTTGATGCCCTGGAGGCTCGCGAAAAATTGCAGCAGGCATGATTTTATCTGCTAGACATATTTTTCAATCGTAGTAAACTTGCGCCTGCTCCAACTTTCTGCTATCGAAAAGATGGCTAACATCTACGAGTTCACATGACAGAAGTAATCAAGCACTTTACTCCGTACGAGGCCAAGGCCGACGAAGAGTACATGAACGCCACGCAACTGGATCATTTCCGCAAGATTCTGAATGCGTGGAAGGCCGAGCTGAGCCTGGATATCGACCGTACCGTGCATACAATGCAGGACGAAGTCACCATGTTTGCCGATCCGAACGATCGCGCCAGCCAGGAGTCCGATATGGCCCTGGAATTGCGCAATCGCGACCGCGAACGCAAGCTGATTAAAAAAATCGACGAAACGCTGAACAAAATCAACGAGCAAGACTATGGCTACTGCGAAAGCTGCGGTGTCGAAATCGGCCTGAAGCGCCTTGAAGCACGGCCGACCGCGACACTCTGCATCGATTGCAAGACGCTCGACGAAATTCGCGAGAAACAAGTCGCCAAGTAAGGCACTTTGCATTCGCACCCATAATGAAAAAGGCCGCTTGAAGCGGCCTTTTTCATTCCCCAACATCCGTCTTCGCTACCGCCTGTAATTATATTTCGCTGGAAATCCGGCATAAAAAAGCCGGATAACCTGAGTTATCCGGCTTGATAGCAAGCACGCTGTAAGTAATTACTCGTGCTCTACGGGTGCCTTCGGTTCCGCAGCAGGTGCCTCAAGCAGTGCTTTCATGGAAAGACGCACACGACCGCGATCATCCACTTCCAGCACCTTGACCTTAACCTGCTGACCTTCCTTCAGGAAGTCGGCCACGTTGTTTACGCGCTGATGGGCAATCTGGGAAATGTGAACCAGACCGTCCTTGCCCGGCAACAGCGACACGATAGCGCCGATATCCAGCAGTTTCAGCACGGTACCTTCGTAGACCTGGCCCACTTCAACTTCGGCAGTGATCAGTTCGATGCGCTTCTTGGCCTCTTCACCGGCTTCGGCATTGACGCAACCGATCTTGATGGTGCCATCATCGTCGATATCGATGGTTGTGCCGGTTTCTTCGGTCAGCGCGCGAATCACGGCGCCACCCTTGCCGATCACGTCGCGGATTTTCTCCGGATTGATCTTCATGGTGATGATGCGCGGAGCGAAAGCGGAAAGCTCTTCGCGTGAATGATCCATCGACTGCTTCATCAGGCCGAGGATGTGCATGCGACCTTCCTTGGCTTGAGCCAGCGCAACCTTCATGATCTCGGCGGTAATACCGGTGATCTTGATGTCCATTTGCAGCGCAGTAATACCCTCGTCCGTGCCGGCCACCTTGAAGTCCATATCGCCCAGGTGATCTTCGTCACCCAGAATGTCGGTCAGGACTGCAAAACGGTTACCTTCCTTGATCAGGCCCATCGCGATACCCGCAACGTGCGCCTTGACCGGAACGCCGGCGTCCATCAGCGCCAGACAGCCACCACAGACGGAAGCCATCGAGCTGGAGCCGTTGGACTCGGTGATCTCGGACACCACGCGAATGGTGTAACCGAATTCTTCCTGGCTCGGCAGAGCGGCCAACAGCGCGCGCTTTGCCAAACGGCCGTGACCGATTTCGCGGCGCTTCGGCGTACCGACACGGCCGGTTTCGCCAGTGGCATACGGAGGCATGTTGTAGTGCAGCATGAAGCGGTCGTGATATTCGCCTTGCAGCGCATCGATAATTTGTTCGTCACGGCCGGTGCCCAGTGTGGCGACGACCAGCGCCTGTGTTTCACCACGGGTGAACAGCGCGGAGCCGTGAGTGCGCGGCAGAACGCCAGTACGGATGCTGATCGGACGCACGGTGCGTGTGTCGCGACCGTCGATACGCGGCTCGCCGTTCAGGATCTGGCTGCGCACCACATCGGCTTCCAGCTTGAACAGCGCGTCCTTGATCTGGTTGGCCGCGTTGGTGTCGGTGTCGGCGGTGATCATCTCACCCAGCACGCGCGACTTAATCTCATCCAGCTTGCTGGAGCGCGCCTGCTTGGACTTGATCTGATAGGCGGCGTTAATGTCGTTGGCAGCCAAAGCTGTGAGCTTCTCAACCATGACAGCATCGGTTTCCGGCGGAACCCAGTTCCACGGCTCCTTGCCGACTTCCGCGGCGAGTTCGTTGATCATGTTGATCACAGCCTGCATCTGCTGGTGCCCGTACACCACGGAACCCAGCATTATATCTTCCGACAGCTGCTTGGCTTCGGACTCCACCATCAGCACTGCGCTGTCAGTAGCGGCAACCACCAGATCGAGTTGGGTTTCTTCCAGCTCGGACTTGGTCGGGTTCAGCACGTATTCGCCATTGATATAACCAACGCGAGCGGCGCCGATGGGGCCGTAGAAAGGAATACCGGAAATTGCCAGCGCAGCGGAAGCGCCGATGATGGCCGGAATGTCGGAATCGATTTCGCTGTCGGATGACATCACGGTAGCGACGATTTGCACTTCGTTATAAAAGGCTTCCGGGAACAGCGGGCGCAGCGGGCGGTCAATCAGGCGGGAGGTCAGCGTTTCCTTTTCGGAAGGACGGCCTTCGCGCTTGAAAAAGCCACCTGGAATCTTGCCGGCGGCATAGGTACGCTCTTGGTAATCCACGGTCAGCGGGAAGAAATCCTGGCCCGGCTTCACTTCGGTCTTGCCGACCACGGTCACCAGAACCACGGTATCATCAAGGCTCACCAGTACGGCGCCATCCGCTTGACGGGCGATTTCGCCTGTTTCCAGTGTCAGCTGATGACGGCCGTAAGGGATTGTTTTTTTGATTGCTTTCACGACGTTACGTCCTTTTTAAATGAAAATAAGCCGACAAGCGCTGCGTTTCCGCATGCTTTCGGCTTATTTTTGTGAATACTCCAGAGATTACTTGCGCAGACCGAGGCGTGCGATCAGGCTGCGATAGCGATCGGCATTCTTGCGCTTGAGGTAATCGAGCAGCTTGCGACGTTGGCTAACCATGGCCAGCAAACCGCGACGGGAGTGATGATCCTTGGCATGCGCCTTGAAGTGTTCGGTCAAGGTGCTGATACGGCTGGTCAGAAGAGCCACTTGCACTTCCGGGGAACCGGTGTCATTTTCACCTTGTTTAAATTCGCCAATAAGCCTGGCTGTTTCAGCAGTCGTAATGGACATACTTTTCTCCTAATCTTGAACCGCGCATTCTAACTCTAAATTGAATATATTAACAAGGTGTTAATCGTTTTTACTGCTTTTCTTGTGTCTGGAGCAATCGCCGCGGTGCGATCTTTCCATCCGGCATGACTTCGCCCAAGCCAAGAAAGCGCTGATCTCTGCCGTATAAACGTACATCGCCCAGCGGCCGCTTTCCTGGCTGCCAGACCGACTGGCCTCGGCAAAGATAAAATGCGCTGTCGTCATCCAGCGCCACCTGCGGTAAATCCGCGACCAAACAATCCGCCGCGAGAAGGCTCGCATCACGCGCATCGAGCGACATCGCTTCCAGTTGCTCGAGTGTCACCGCTTTCGACAAATCGAAACTACCCGTTGCAAGTCGCCGCAATTGAGTCAAATAAGCGCCACAACCCAACGCCTTGCCAATATCCTCGGCCAAGGTCCGGATATAGGTACCTTTGCTGCATGAAACCTCAATCCTGGCATATGGCACGGCAAGCTCCAAAAGCCTGACCCGATGTATTGTTATCGTTCTGGCCGGCCGCTCGATGTCCACACCGGCACGCGCATATTCGTATAAAGCCTTGCCTTGATGCTTGAGCGCAGAATACATTGGTGGAACCTGGTCGATTTCACCGACAAAAGCCTGCAGTGCCCATTCGAATTGCTCGCGAGTGACGTTGACTTCACCCGTCGCAACAATCTCGCCCTCGGTGTCGCCTGTCGTGCTTGTGGCACCCAGACACAAAGTTGCGGAGTAGGTTTTATCCGCATCGAGCAAATAATGGGAGAACTTGGTAGCTTCGCCGAAGCATATCGGCAACAGGCCCGTCGCGAAGGGATCAAGACTGCCGGTATGGCCCGCTTTGGCTGCCATATAAAGGCGTTTCGCTTGCTGCAAGGCTTGGTTGGAAGAAAGTCCAACAGGCTTGTCTAACAGCAAAACGCCATCTACCGGCCGCTTGATACGCTTGAACTGCACGTGAAATCAGTTTTCTTCGGAGTCGGACTTGTTGTCTTCCGCAACGGCATCGTCAATCAGGCGTGACAGACGCATGCCGCGCTCGATGGACGCATCGTAGACGAAGTGCAATTGCGGCACGGTACGCATCAGCATGCGCTGCGACAGCTGGCTGCGCAGGAAACCGGCTGCCTTTTCCAGGCCTTTTTGCAATTCCGGCGAGTTTTCGGTCGAGCTGTAGTAGACCTTGGCGTGCGCAAGATCACCAGTCACCTCTACCTCGGTGATGGTCACCATGGAGACGCGCGGATCCTTGACCTCGAATTGCAGCAAATCAGCCAGCTCGCGCTGAATTTGCTCGGCGACGCGCTGGCTTCTGGCGAATTCTTTAGCCATTACAACGTTCTTGCCACTTCCACGACTTCGAACACCTCGAGTTGATCGCCCACTTCGATGTCGTTGAAGTTCTTGAGAGAAATACCGCACTCGAAACCGGCCTTCACTTCGCGCACATCGTCCTTGAAGCGCTTCAGCGCTTCCAGTTCTCCGGTGTGAATGACCACGTTGGAACGAAGCACGCGCACCTTCGAACCGCGCTTGACCATGCCGTCCAGCACGTAACAACCCGCCACGGAGCCGACCTTGGAAATGCGGAACACTTCGCGGATTTCCACCAGGCCGATGATGTTTTCCTTCTCTTCCGGAGACAACATGCCACCCAGAGCCGCCTTAACTTCATCCACGGCTTCGTAAATGATGTTGTAGTAACGCACGTCAACGCCGGCAGAATCCATCAGCTTGCGCGCGCCCGCATCGGCACGTACGTTGAAGCCGATGACGACCGCCTTGGAAGCAGCCGCCAGATTGATGTCCGACTCGGTAATCGCGCCTACGCCGGTATGAAGAATATTGACCTTTACCTCGTCGGTGGACAGCTTCTGCAACGATGTCGCCAATGCTTCATAAGAACCTTGCACATCGGACTTGATGATAAGCGGCAACGATTTGACTTCGCCCTCGCCCATCTGCTCGAACATGTTTTCCAACTTGGCAGCCTGTTGCCGGGCCAGCTTGACGTCGCGGAACTTGCCCTGACGGAACAATGCGATTTCACGCGCCTTGCGCTCATCGTTCAGCACGATGGTTTCTTCGCCGGCGTTCGGGACTTCCGACAAACCGAGAATTTCCACCGGAATCGACGGGCCAGCTTCTTTGACCTCGCGTCCTGCCTCATCCAGCATGGCGCGAACACGGCCGTAAGAACTGCCCGCGAGCAGCATATCGCCGCGCTTCAACGTACCGGACTGCACCAGAATGGTTGCCACGGGGCCACGCCCCTTATCCAGACGGCCTTCGATGACCAGCCCCTTGGCCGGTGTATTCTTCGGTGCCGTAAGCTCCAGCACTTCCGCCTGGAGCAAAACGGCTTCCAGCAGATCTTCGATACCCTGGCCGGTCTTGGCCGAAACCTCGACGAACATGGTCTCGCCGCCCCAATCTTCGGGAACGACTTCCTGAGCAACCAATTCCTGCTTGACTCGCTCCGGATTGGCATCCGGCTTGTCTATCTTGTTGATCGCCACGACCAGCGGTACTTTTGCTGCCTTGGCGTGGTGAACGGCTTCTATGGTTTGAGGCATAACGCCGTCATCCGCGGCCACAACCAGAATGACCACGTCGGTCGCCTTGGCGCCGCGCGCGCGCATGGCCGTAAATGCCTCGTGGCCCGGGGTATCCAGAAATGTCACCTGTCCGCGCGGGGTTTCCACATGGTAAGCGCCGATATGCTGGGTAATACCGCCCGCTTCTCCGGAAGCAACGCGCGTACGACGGATATGGTCGAGCAACGAGGTCTTGCCGTGGTCGACGTGGCCCATCACCGTCACGACCGGAGGACGGGTTTCATTGACAGCTTCGACATGTTCCGTCTCGAGGAAGGCTTCAGGATCGTTGGCTTCCGCCGCCTTGGCGGTATGACCCATTTCTTCCACGACGATAATCGCGGTTTCCTGATCCAGCACCTGATTGATGGTCACCATCATGCCCATCTTCATCAGCGTCTTGATCACTTCCGCGGCCTTGACCGACATCTTGTGGGCCAGATCAGCGACCGAAATGGTTTCAGGAATCAGCACTTCACGCACCAGCGGCTCCGTCGGGGCCGAGAATGCATGCTGCTGGTCGCCATTATCCTTGTGCGATTTGGACTTGCCCTTATGGTCACGCCAGCCTTGGCCGACGCCGACGTCGCCGCGCGTCTTGATGCCGCGTTTTTTCGCTGCACTGTCCCAGTCGCTTGCGCCCTTGCCCTTTTTCGCCGGCTTCTCTTCGGTTTTTGCTTTTTCCTTGGTAGCCGGCTTGTGCAGCGTACCCTCGCTCAAACTTGCAGGCGCCGCCGGTGCGGCTGCAGCGGCCTCGCTCGCCTTGCGCGCTTCTTCTGCACGCCGTTGCTGCAATTCTTGCTTCTTGCGCACTTCTTCGCTCTGGAGCGCAATCAGCTCTGCCTGGCGGCGAGCTTCTTCTTCACGCTTGGCAATCTGTTCTGCATCCAGGATGCGCGGGCGGACAGCTGGCATCACTGGAGCAGCAGGCTTTTCCTCAACAACTTCAGGCGCTGCGGGCGCTTGTTCCACCTCAGGCTCGGGTTGAATCTCAGGCTGCGGCTCCGGTTCCGGCATTGGTAGCGGCGGAATCGGCTCTGGCTGTTGCTCCTGAAGTGCCAACTCAACCGGCTCAGCTTCCATCGCCTGCTCCGGCTCGGCATCGCGACGCACCAGAACGCGCTTCTTGCGCACTTCAACCTGGATGGTCCGGGCCTTGCCGCTGCTGTCCGACTTGCGGATTTCTGTGACTTGCTTGCGTGTAAGCGTAATCTTGTTTTTAGGGGCCTCGGCACCGTGGCCCTTGCGCAAATATTCCAGAAGCGCGGTTTTATCCTGCTCGGTCAATTTATCGTCGGTATTGGCTTTATCCACCCCGGCCGCCTTCAGCTGCTCAAGCAGCAACTCGGCCTGCAGACCCAGTTCACTGGCAAATTGTGCAACGCTCGATTGTCCCATACTGCTCTCCAGTCTACTTTTGCGGTCGCCCTATCAGGCAAACCAGGGCGCGCGCGCCGTCATGATTAATTGTTTGGCGCGCTCGGCGTCCATCGAGGTCAGTTCGACCAGATCATCCACGGCGAGATCGGCAAGATCTTCTACCGTCGAAATGCCCTTGGCGGCCAGCATGTGTGCCGTGTCCGCGTCCATGCCTTCCATCGTGAGCAGCCCTTCCGAGGCCTCTTCGACTTTTTCTTCCTTGGCGATCGCTTCGGTCAGGATTGCATCGCGGGCACGCTTGCGCAATTCGTTGACGGTATCTTCGTCGAATGCTTCGATCTCGGTCATTTCAGACAATGGCACATAGGCGATTTCTTCGAGCGAGCTGAAGCCTTCCTGCACGAGAATATCGGCCACTTCTTCATCGACATCCAGTTTTTCCATGAACAGCTGGCGCGTTTTGGAATATTCCGCTTCATTCTTCTGCGCGGCTTCCTCTTCCGTCATGATATTCAGCGTCCAGCCGGTCAGTTCGGAGGCCAAGCGCACGTTCTGGCCGCTCTTGCCGATGGCCTGCGCCAGCTGGTCTTCATCCACCACTACATCCATGCTGTGTGCATCTTCATCCACCACGATGCTCGATACTTCGGCCGGGGCCATCGCATTGATGACGAACTGTGCTGGCTCCATGGACCACAGCACGATGTCCACACGCTCTCCAGCCAACTCACCCGTAACTGCTTGCACGCGAGAACCGCGCATGCCGACACAGGTACCTACCGGATCCAGGCGCTGATCGTTGGACTTCACTGCAATCTTGGAGCGCAAGCCAGGGTCGCGTGCCGCGGATCTTATTTCAAGCAGTCCTTCTTCGATCTCAGGCACTTCCAGCTCAAACAGTTTGATCAGGAACTCAGGCACAATGCGGGACAAAATCAGCTGAGGGCCACGGCCACCACGCTCAATCCGCATCAAATACGCGCGGACACGGTCGCCGACACGCAGGTTTTCCTTGGGAATCATCTGCTCGCGCGGCAGCAAGGCTTCAATGCGACCCACTTCAATAATCGCATTGCCTTTTTCCATGCGCTTGATCATGCCGGTCACAAGATGCTCTTTGCGTGCCAGAAAATCGTTCAGAATCTGCTCACGCTCGGCTTCTCGCACCTTTTGCAGAATGACCTGCTTGGCTGCTTGCGCGCCAATGCGGCCGAATTCTATCGATTCGAGCGACTCTTCGATGTAATCGCCTTCGCTCAACCCTTGAGCACGCTCGTCAGTTGCACTTATTTGTGCAGCCGGATTCTCAATTGCGTCATCAGCTACCACCTGCCAGCGCCGGAAAGACTCGTACTCGCCAGTATTGCGGTCGATAGCGACACGCACGTCGGCATCTTCCAGAAAGCGTTTCTTGGATGCGGAAGCCAGCGCCAACTCAAGGGCAGTAAAAATTACTTCCTTCTCGACATTCTTTTCATGCGCCAGCGCATCGACCAGCAATAATACTTCGCGACTCATCTTCCACCTCCACCTAAAATTCAGGACTCAACCGGGCCTTATCGATATTGCTCATTGCGAAACCCTGCAGCCCTGCTTCGGTTTCGAGTTGCACCATATCCTTATCAACGCCGCGCAAAATTCCTGTGAAATTCTTCCTGCCATCAACCGGCACACGCACTTTTAATTGCACTCTATTACCTGCGAAACGCGTGAAATCGCTTTCCTTTTTCAAGATGCGATCCAGCCCTGGAGAGGAAACCTCAAGACGGTCATAGTCCACGTCATGTTCCACCGCCAGTAAATTTGAAACTTGCTCGCTCACAAGCGCGCAATCGTCAATATTCACGCCGCCCGGCTTATCGATGAAAAGTCGAATAAGCTTTCCTCTGCCGGATATCTCCAGATCGACCAATTCATAGCCAATCTGCTCCAGCGATTTCTCCAGCAATGTATGCAAATCCAGCATTGTTCCGGTTCCACAAACAAAAAATGGGCTGAAAGCCCATCTACAATAAGACCGATATTATATCAACCAATTCAATGAATTGGTATCTAGCCCCAAAAAGCTCCGGCAGAACTGAATTAGTCAGCTCCGCCGTCATTTTCAAGGCACGGACACGCACGGGCATAAACACAAAAGCCCTCGCGAGGAGGGCTTTTGTGAGGATAAGGAGCCTGGCGGTGACCTACTTTCGCATGCGAAGAGCATACTATCATCGGCGCGGA
>NZ_LXTQ01000039.1 GCF_001645185.1 Methylobacillus sp. MM3 | reverse complement strand
CCCTTTAACTGTAACGGAATATCAACATCGCTGGGGGCGAGGACGCTGGCAGGGGCATTAATCAATTGATTCTGCACATTGATTTCCTGAAAGTTGTCTATTGTTCCCTGAATTTGCCCATATTCAACAGTTCCGCTGAATGCGGGCAAGGGATCATTCGACTCACCCTGAATACGTAGTGTAAGGGTGGTGCCATCTGCATCAGGCGTAATATTCACCAGCGACATACGTAAAGTACCGATCTGGCTTTCCAGTCTTGCCGGTGTTTTCGCTCCAGGCAGAAGGTAAACCCCACTGCTGGATTTTGCATTCAGCCTGTTTTGCTGAGTGATTTTGACTGTTTCTTGATTGAGTTGCGTCATCTCCTGGTTCAGCGTGCTGACGCTGTGTTTC
>NZ_LXTQ01000038.1 GCF_001645185.1 Methylobacillus sp. MM3 | reverse complement strand
CTATTGAGATGAAGTCCCAGCGGACCACGAGCGATAGCTGGCTTATTATCCTTGCCAAACAGACGCTGGAAAAAACCAGACATATTTTATCCTTAAAATAGTTGCCAGCCTTTTAGCGAGGCTGGCAAAAAAATTACTCGCCCTGTTGGCGTTGCAGTCTTGCTAATACATCCTGGGCGCTACTTTTATTGCTACCGCCAATTCCGGCTTCCGCCAGCTTTTCGTCAAGGTCGCGACCGTCTGCGACTTTCTCCAACTGTGCGGCAGCATCCAGGCGAGCCTGACGTTCGGCCTGACGCGTTTGCAGGCGTTTTAAGGATTCTGCCGCTGTCGAAACGCTGGAAGATGCGCCAACGGTAGAGGTTGTTACAGCCTGTTGTGCACGCTGCATGGC
>NZ_LXTQ01000037.1 GCF_001645185.1 Methylobacillus sp. MM3 | reverse complement strand
GTTAAATTTTTATTTAATAAGAAATTCGATAAACTATTTAATCCATCTTGAATTGGTGGCCACGCAAAGCTTAAAAGCACACCTGTTGCGATTGCTACGACCGATGTCACAATCGGTACAAATCGTTTACCTGCAAAGAATCCTAAAAATGGTGGTAGTGTAATATTATAAAATTTGTTGTAACACCATGCGGCTAATGCACCCATGATAATACCGCCAAACACACCCGTTTGTAACGTTGGAATACCTAATACTAAGGCATGTGCTGGTTCTTTCGCTGCTTGACTTAATTCTTTTGCCCCTTTGGCATATGAGAAAATGTCATCAATTGTAATGTGCAACACTTTCCCCATTGTTGCATTCATAATTAAGTAACCTACTAACGCTGCTAATGC
>NZ_LXTQ01000036.1 GCF_001645185.1 Methylobacillus sp. MM3 | reverse complement strand
GCCTTTGAGGCGGCCATGCGCTTGCAGGCGCCCTGGGTCGAGCGCCTGGCGGAAGGCCTCGCCGTGGAGGAGCTGCAAACCGTCCACCGCGTGCTGGTGGACCTGCGGCTGAAGCTGGAGGGAGACGGCGCTTAGCGACGCTCAAGCGGGGGCGACCGGCTTGTGGAAGGTCAGGACGTAGAAGCTGTCGGCGCGCAAGAGCTCCAGCCGGATGTCCGGCATGGCGGGGGGCACGAGGTCCACCGGGGCGACCACGTCGCCGTAGCGCCCCCGGAAGTAGCCGCGCTCTCCTGGAACCGCCTCATAGACGCCCTTCACGTGCTTCTCGGTCTCGTCGGCGATCAGCAACAGGCTGCCCGGCTTGGCCACGCGGATCATCTCGGCGATCGCCTTGGCG
>NZ_LXTQ01000035.1 GCF_001645185.1 Methylobacillus sp. MM3 | reverse complement strand
GAACAGACGAGCAGCAGCGCCCGGGTGTTCCATAGAGTATGCAATCAGGGTCGGACCAACAAACGCGTCTTTCAGGCACTCGAACGGAGTACCTTCAACAGCACGGCGCAGCAGGGTGTTACGAACAACACGCATGTATACGCCAGCTTCGCGCCCTGCTTTACGCAGTTCAGTCATTTTATCTACAGTTACGCCACGGGAATCCGCAACTACTGCAGACAGCGCGCCTTTGGCTACTTCGCTGACTTCAGCAACAATCGCTTGTTTGTCTTGAAGATTTAAAGCCATTAGCTTTGCTCCTGGATGTTTGCCAGAGAAAATCTCTGGAACTCACTTCACTCCTCCAAACGGAGAGAGCGTCTTAATTACGGTGAGCAGAAACAAGCCAGAATATAAA
>NZ_LXTQ01000034.1 GCF_001645185.1 Methylobacillus sp. MM3 | reverse complement strand
CATACGGCAAGACCTTGTCCACAGGCTGAACGCTCTTCTCACCTTTGCGCTGTTCAGATTGTTTTGCCCGTTCCGCCCCTTTACCTGAATCCACCCCGATCAGCGGCCCCAAATCGGCCAGCCTCAGCTGGCGTGATTCCACATCACCCTTCAGCATGGGTCGCGGCTTACCGGTGGTGTAGGCCAGCGTTCCGTGAATATCGCTGTCGCCAATACGGCCATTGAAAACGCGATAATCAAAAACAGAGGATTTTTCCGGGTCAATTTTCGCCACCAGACGTCCGTCGGTTTCAAACGGCGGCGTATCCGGGAGCAGTACGCCGGTCAAATCGTACAAATCCCCTAGCGAATCTCCCGAGAATTTAAGCCGCAGATCCGCCCCGCCCATGTTCATCGG
>NZ_LXTQ01000033.1 GCF_001645185.1 Methylobacillus sp. MM3 | reverse complement strand
GTATTCGGCGAACGACCTATAAAAACGGCAAAAAACACCCTACGTCACCTCTGATTTCCTGGCGATGTCGCAGTCCAGAGTGAGCGTGGCTAACGCGAATTTTCAGGAGTGCAACAATGAGTTCTTTAAGTCAGGCTGCGAGCAGTGTGGAAAAACGCACAAATGCTCGTTACTGGATAGTGGTGATGTTGTTTATCGTCACATCCTTCAACTACGGCGACCGCGCTACGCTCTCTATCGCCGGTTCGGAAATGGCCAAAGATATCGGCCTTGATCCCGTGGGAATGGGCTATGTGTTCTCTGCTTTCTCATGGGCTTATGTTATCGGGCAGATCCCTGGTGGCTGGTTGCTGGACCGTTTTGGTTCAAAACGCGTCTACTTCTGGTCGATCTTTATC
>NZ_LXTQ01000032.1 GCF_001645185.1 Methylobacillus sp. MM3 | reverse complement strand
GTCGTGGCTGCTCACCCGGATGCGAGACGCGCTGCAGCGCATGTCCGCCACGAGCGGCGGCTTCTTCCTCTTCGAGCTGGACAGCTTTCAGCAGCGCCTGCGCCTGGGGCCTAAGGTGCTGCGCAACGCGCGCGACACCTTGGAACGCATCGGGCTGATCTCGGTCGGCTACGCCTTCGAGTCCCGGGGGCGGCTGATGGTCAGGGTCAACTTGTTGGCGCTGACCGCTTGCCTGAGCGGCCAGAAGCCAGGGCAGCGCAAGCGCGTGGTGGCAGGCCGCAAGCTGGAGCCGGTGATCGTCCAGGAAGCGTTGCTGATGGACAATGACCCGGCCCCGGCCAATCGGGCTCAAGTTGTCAGCCAGGATTCCAACGTCACCCACGTCGGCCGCATCCTGC
>NZ_LXTQ01000031.1 GCF_001645185.1 Methylobacillus sp. MM3 | reverse complement strand
CTTGTACAGATGCTAAATGGTCAAATTGAATAATTGTTTCTAGACTCATTTCATAAATTTCGAAAAATAATTCTTCGGGATTACGTTTTTGTATTTCTCCAAATGTTTCATAAAGCAAATCAATTTTATCAGCAACTGAAAGTATTTGGCCTTCTACTGAATCATCTTTACCTTCTTGCAGTCGTTGCTTATAAACATCTCTATATTGTAATGGAATTTCTTCTTCAATAAAGGTCTCTACCATTTCTTCTTCAACTTGCGAAAATAATTTTTTTAATTCACTACTCGCATATTTAACAGGTGTTTTTATATCACCAGTAAACACTTCAGCGAAATCATGATTTAATGCTTTTTCATATAAGCTTTTCCAATTAATCTTTCGTCCATGATATTCTTCAAC
>NZ_LXTQ01000030.1 GCF_001645185.1 Methylobacillus sp. MM3 | reverse complement strand
GCGCCCAGCAGCGTGCGCATCAGTTCGGCCTTGACCGGGTCGCGCCGTGCCAGTTCGCCCCAGGCGAAGCCCGACAGCTGCGATTCCAGCAGGCTGCGCATGCGCTTCAGTTCCTGGGACATTTCGGTGTACTGTGCGCTTGCTGCAGCAGCTTTGACCGACGGTTCCTGCGGCGGCGCGGTTTCAGGATGCCTGATTTCAGGCGGCGCGGGCGTCGGAATGGCAGGTATAGGAGTGATCGACTTGAAGACTGGCTGCGGTTGCGGAGCGCGGGCGATGGGGGCTGGATGGACGTGGGCGAGCGCTTGCGCTTCGTCTTCGGCCACCGCCATGATTTCGATGCCGTCGGCTACCTGGCGGTTGGAAAGAATCAACGCATTTGTTCCCAGTGCATCCCTGACCTGACGCAATACCTCGCGGGTATTGGCTCCGAAAAACTTGCGGATCTGCATCAGCTGCCTACCGTGGCAACGACGCGGATCATGCGTCCGTCAGGAACTTCGGAATGCGACAGCACGTGCAGTTGCGAAACCGAGCGGCGTAGGAAACGCGCCATCAGCGAACGCATGGGAGCAGGGACCAGTAGCACGGCAGGCATGCCCATCTGTTCCTGGCTTTCCGCCGCCCGACTGACGCCGCGCAGAAGCTGATCCGCAAGACCAGGTTCCAGTCCCGGACCTTCCGCGCCTGGTGTTTGCGTGGCCTGCATCAGGATGTTTTCCAGCTGCGGTGCCAGCGCGATGACTTGCAGCTCGCTGTTGCCGGGGAAGAGCGATTGGGTGATCGCGCGGCCAAGTGCGGTACGAACCATGGCCGAGAGTTGCTCCGCATCCTGCGTGCGAGAGGCGTTGTCGGCCAATACTTCGAGGATGGTGCGCATGTCGCGGATATGCACGCCCTCCTGCAACAAATTCTGCAATACTTTCTGCAGGGTACCGAGCTGGAGGGTCTTGGGAATCAGATCTTCCACCAGCTTGGGCGATTCCTTGCCGATGCGGTCGACCAGTTGTTGCGTTTCCTCGCGGCCCAGCAATTCAGCGGCATGGCTCTGGATGATGTTGGACAAATGCGTCGCCACCACGGTCGAGGCATCGACCACGGTGTAACCGAAGCTTTGTGCCTGCTCTCGCATTTCGGCGCCTACCCACACGGCCGGCAGGCCGAATGTGGGGTCGTGTGTCGGCGTGCCGGAAAGTTCTCCCAGAACCCGTCCCGGATTGATGGCAAGGAACTGCCCGGCAAAGGCTTCGCCCTGACCGATTTCCACTCCCTTGAGCGCGATGCGGTAGGCGTTCGGGCGCAGTTCGAGATTGTCCCGGATATGCACCGCCGGCACGAGGAAGCCCATGTCTTGCGCGAATTTCTTGCGGATGCCGCGAATACGGCGGAGCAGTTCGCCATCCTGGCCGCGGTCGACCAGCGGGATCAGGCGATAGCCGACTTCCAGCCCCAGCACGTCGACCGGCGCGACATCGTCCCAGCCGACTTCCGGAATTTCGGTAGACGGGGCTACTGTCTCGGCTACGGTCTCCTGAGCGACTGCCGCCTGGGCGCGGGATTCCATCGTGTAACCGGTCCCAATCAGGATGGCCGCCAGGATGAGAAATGCGAGATGCGGCATGCCGGGAATCAGGCCGAGTATGCCGAGCACGCCGCCAGTCAGATAAAGCACCTTGGAGTTGTTGAACATCTGGCCCAGCATCTGCTGGCCAATGTCTTCGTCCTTGCCCACGCGGGTCACCACGATACCGGCCGCAGTGGAGATGATGAGCGCCGGAATTTGCGCGACCAGGCCATCGCCGATGGTCAGCAGGGTGTAGTTGTTGACGGCGGTGGCGAGGTCGAGGTCGTGCTGGAAGATGCCGACCGCGAGTCCGCCGATGATGTTGATCAGCATGATCAGGATGCCGGCGACGGCGTCGCCACGCACGAATTTGCTGGCACCGTCCATGGAGCCGTAGAACTCGGCTTCCTCTGCGATTTCCGTACGGCGACGGCGAGCTTCGTCTTCGCCGATCAGGCCGGCGTTGAGGTCGGCGTCGATGGCCATCTGCTTGCCGGGCATGGCGTCCAATGTAAAGCGAGCGCTAACTTCAGCAATGCGCCCCGCGCCTTTGGTGATAACCACGAAGTTGATGATCACCAGGATAATGAACACCACAATACCGACCGCGTAATTGCCGCCGACCAGGAAGTGGCCGAAAGCCTCGATCACCTTGCCCGCCGCATCGGCGCCGGTATGCCCTTCGAGCAAAACAATCCGGCTGGAGGCGACATTCAGCGACAGCCGCAACAGCGTGGTCATTAGCAGCACGGTGGGGAAGGCGGCGAAGTCCAGCGGTTTCAGCGTGTACATGCTGACCATGATGACGATCATGGACAGCGCGATATTGAAGGTGAACAGCAGGTCGAGCAGAAAGGTGGGAAGCGGCAGCACCATCATGGCGAGGATCATGATGATGAGCAGCGGCGCGGCTAGCGCGCGCAGATCCAGCCGGGGTGCAGCCATCACTGCCATTATTCAGTCGTATCCAAAATATCCATTCCCTCGGGCACCGGAATATTCTCCGGTTGCTGCGGCATGGCGCCGCCTTGCTTATTATAACTGCGAAGCTGGTAAACGTAAGCGAGCACTTCGGCCACGGCGGAGAAAAGCGAGGCAGGGATTTCCTGTTCGAGCTCGGCGTGCTTGTATAAGGCTCGCGCCAAGGGGGGCGCGCTCAGGATGGGCACGTGATGCTCCACCCCCAGCTCGCGGATGCGCTCCGCGAGCAGATAGGAGCCTTTGGCGATGACGCGCGGCGCGCGCATTTCCTTTTCGTTGTAGCGCAGGGCTACCGCGTAGTGCGTCGGGTTGGTGACGATGACGTCGGCCTTGGGCACTTCTGCCATCATGCGGCGGCGCGCCATTTCGCGCTGCATCGCGCGGATGCGGCCCTTGATCTGTGGATCCCCTTCGCTTTCCTTCATTTCCTGCCGCACTTCTTCCTTGGTCATGCGAAGTTTGCGGTAGTACTCCCATAGCTGGAACGGCACG
Organism: Methylobacillus sp. MM3; assembly: GCF_001645185.1. Classification (GTDB taxonomy): domain Bacteria; phylum Pseudomonadota; class Gammaproteobacteria; order Burkholderiales; family Methylophilaceae; genus MM2. The sequence continues at coordinate 306,952 of NZ_LXTQ01000030.1, read as the reverse complement.
TCGATGGCGACGATCAGGATCATCGCCGATGTGATCAGGATAAACAGCCAGCCCAGCAGGCTACCCAGATGATATATCCCGGAATCAACCGATTCGGAGGCGAGTGAGAACGCTTCTTCCTGGTAGTTCCAGATCACAGCGAACCCGACGCCGCCCACCACGAGTGATTTGGCGATGGCTTTTCCCAACTCTCCCAGACTGGTGACGGAAAACAGGCGTGCGATCCCTTTCATCGGGTTCAGCCGGCCGAAATCGGGCTGAACGGCCTCTGCACTCATCATCCATCCGCCAAGCAGGATGGGTGCGGCCAACGCGGCGATTACCAATACCAGCAGGAAAGGAAGAAACAGCTGCAACATATCCAGCGTGGCATGGATCAGGCTGTTCCACATGAAGTCGGGTGAATTGAGCGCCGCGCGATCGAAGGTCAAGCCGCGTCGTATGAGGTCAGTCATGCCGGCTGTGAGTTGGGCTCCCATCATCAGCAGGGTGGCGCCGGCCACGATCAGGATGGCGAAGGTGTTCAACTCCCGCGAGCGAGGGATGTTGCCTTTTTTGCGCGCCTCATCCAAGCGCCTTGGTGACGCTGGTTCTGTTTTTTCGAGATCGCTGTCTTCTGCCATGGTGGCAGGATTTTACTGCAAAAAGAAAACCCGCCGGAGGCGGGTTAACCATGAAGATGGATTGTTCGATCAGAACCGGTAGCTGGCACTTACGCCGAAGAGCCAGTTGCGCGATGAGGAAGGCTCGTAATAACGCATTCTCGTTTCGTTCACTTTCACCGAAGCCGAATAGTTTTTATCGGTAATGTTATCCACCCTGATAAATTCGTTGAATTCCCATGCGGTCATTTTCTGGGTGAACCCGCCGCGCCAGTTAAAGGTGGTATAAGGATTAGCGGATTCGGTATTGAGGTCATTGACATAGGTCTTGCTGAAATGGATGCCTTCAATGGCCGTCGAAAATCCGGTCGGAGCGTGCTTCCAGGATAATTCCGCATAGGTGGTTGAAGAATAGGTGCCGGGGATCTTGTTGCCGGCATCGACGGTTTTATCTCCGGTACACCACAAGTTAACCGTGCCGCTTCCAAAGCATTGGAAGGCATCCTTGTATTCCGCGCTCATCAAGGTATATGCCGCATAAAACTTGAAGTTATTGGGAAGAATGCTGTCAATGGAGAGTTCGAGGCCTTTGCGTTCGGTATCGCCGGCATTTTTATAGGCGGTTTGCCCACCGACCGAAGTATCAACGACGATTTCCTTTTCGGTATCGACCTTGAACAAGGCAAGATTGACGCGCGTCATGTCGGAAATGAAGGCTTTTACCCCCACTTCGTAATTCTTGCTTTCGCTCGGCTTGATGGTGTTGTTGATCGTGGAGAAAGTACGGTCGTAATTGAGTTCGATAAACGTGGGTGTTTCGAATCCCTTGCCTGCATTGGCATAGAGGTTGACCGTAGGAGTGAGCTTGAACGTAACGCCGGCGACCGGACTGGTATTGCTGAAACTCATGGAGCCGCTATTGTCGCCATTGCTCAGGAATTGGTCGTCGATATCGAAATCGATCTTGGTGTGCCGCAGGCCGCCAGTCAGCAACCAGCGCTCGGAGGGCTCCCAGGTGGCTTGAACATACTGATCGAAGTTATGAACGTTCTGGTCTTCCCTGCGCGTTTCTCCCGGAATCAGCACACCGTTGAGTGCGTTATAGGCTCGGCGGTCATCCGTCATCGTGTCGTAGTTGAGGCCGGCGGTTACCGTGAATGGCTTATCGGCGAGAGTCGATTTGTAGGTCCATCGTGCATCCGCTCCGCCGAAATCGCGATCAATGGTGGACACAGTGTTGGTCACCAGATATTGGCGATTTTCGCGTTGACCGTAGTAAGTCATCAGGCGAATGCTGTGCTCTTCGGAAAAATTGTGGTCGAGAACCACGCCGGCCTGGACGTGGTTCCGGTCGACGTGAGTGTTGCGCGATTCCGCGTTGCCGCCGCCGGTGTCGGGATAGATGGATCTGGGGTCTGCGTGCATCTGGGCTTTGGTAAGGCCCAGGGGGTCCTGCGATTCCGGCTGGTCGAGCGCCGTTGCCAGCAGGGTAATTTTGGTATCTTCACTGGCCTGATAGCTGAATTTCCCGTGCAAGGTGTCGCGGGTCGATTCGCTATGGTCGCGGTAGCCGTCGCTTTGCTGGTGGGCGGCATTGACGATGTAGTTGAAGGCGCCTTCCTGGCCGCTGAATGTCAGGCTTTCGCGCTGGGAATCATAGCTTCCGAAAGTGATGCCGCCAGATACGGTCGGCATTTCCTCGCCGTCGGCGGTAAGGAGTTGCACGACACCGCCCGATGAGTTGCCATACAGAGCAGAAAACGGCCCGCGCATGAATTCAATGCTTTTTGCGGTATCCAGATTGAAGGTGCCGGTTTGGCCCGCGCCGTCCGGCATCGACATCGGGATGCCGTCCGCATATAGCCGTACGCCGCGTACGCCGAATGCCGAGCGTGCGCCGAAGCCGCGAGTCGAGATCGCGATGTCCTGCGCCGGGTTGTTGCGGTTACTAACGACAACACCGGGAATACGCACCGCTGTTTCGGATAAGTTGATGCGCGGTTGACCCTCTCGTATCGTTTCGCCGTCGACAACGTCGATGGAAACCGGCAAATCGAAGCTGTTCTGCTCGACGCGCGTGGCGGTTACGACGACGGGTGCGGTGATGACGGCGCTGTCGGCGGAAGTTTCTTCTGCCCAGGCTGGAAATGCCGCAAGGCTAGCCGCTATGGCAAGAGTGAGAGGGGTGGGCTGAAACATGGTGCATCCTTACTTTTTTTGGCAAATATATATGGATGCAATGTACTCACAAGCTCGGCCGTTGAACATCATGAAATTCATTAATTTCAGACAAAACCATCCAGTATTTGTACTTTTACAGTTTCGCCAGCCTGAATATTGCCGCAGCTCTCGTCCATGACGATAAAGCAATTGGCTTCGGACATCGAGCGCAACACGCCGGAGCCTTGATTGCCGATGGATTGCACTTTCCATTGCCCGTCGCCGTCGGCGAATAGCACGCCGCGCTGGAACTCGGTGCGACCCGGCGCCTTCTTCAGATTGCCGGCAGAAATCACGGACAGTTGCGGCACCGGCACAGGGTTGGGCTGACCCATCAGCACCAGCATCGCATCGCGCACGAACTGGTAAAAGGTGACCATGACCGAGACCGGATTGCCGGGCAAGCCGAAGTAATGGGCATCGCCGATCTTGCCGTAGGCGAGCGGGCGGCCGGGCTTCATCGCGATTTTCCAGAACACGACCTGGCCGAGCTCGGTAAGCAGTTGCTTCATGTAGTCCGCTTCGCCGACCGAGACGCCACCACTGGTGAGGATGACGTCGGCGCAGGCCGCCGCATCCTGCAATGCTTGTTCGAGCAGTGCAGGGTCGTCGCGCACCACACCCATGTCGATCACCTCCACGCCCAGGCGCGTCAGCATGCCATAGAGCGTGTAGCGATTGCTGTCGTAAACCTGGCCGGCTTCGAGCGGTTGGCCAATGCTGGCGAGTTCGTCTCCGGTGGAGAAGAATGCGACACGCAATTTGCGGTAGACCTTGACCTCGCCCAGACCAAGCGACGCGATCAGCCCGAGGTCGGCCGGGCGCATCATGTGCCCGGCGGCGAATACCACCTGGCCTTGCTTCAAATCCTCACCGGCATAGCGCAGGTTCTGTCCGCGCCTGACGCCCTCGCCGAAGGTGATACGGCCATCCTCCGCTTGTACATGCTCTTGGATCACCACGGTGTCGCATTCCGGCGGCATGACCGCGCCGGTCATGATGCGTACGCATTCTCCCTTGCCGACCGTGCCTTCAAACGCCTTGCCGGCGAAGGCAGTGCCTGCGATGCGCAGCGTGGTATTGCCACTGGCTGCCACATCGTCGGCATTCAGTGCGTAGCCGTCCATCGCAGAATTGTTGTGGTTGGGTACGTTATAGGGCGAGAGGATATCTTCTGCCAGTACGCGGCCCAGCGAGCTGCGCAACGCGAGGCTTTCCTTTGTCTGCACGGGCTGGAGAAAATCGCGGATAAAGCGACGGGCTTTGTCCACGGACATCGAGTTGGGATCGTAATCGTCGGCGCAGCTGATGGCGCGGATGAGGTCTTGGGTCATGTTCAGGGTCGCTGTGTGGAAACGATTTTCAGGGAATTCTGTTGCTGTGCCAGCCACGCCTGCACGAAATCGGCGATGGCGTGTGGGTCGTTCAGGTCAAGTTGCGGTAGTGTTGTCGGTGCAGGGCCGTCGGTGGCAACGGCGATCACATGCGGGTCGGTCGTCGCCAGCAAGGGTTTGTGCAACGCAGGACGGAATATCTCGATCTTGGGGATAGGTTCCTGCTTGAAACCTTCGACCAGGATCAGGTCAACCAGCGCGGTGTCCATATGCGGCAGCAATTCGGCCAGCCGCAGGTCGTCCTCGCGGTCGCTGATGCGCGACATCTCGGTCATCAGCGCCCAGCGGCGACGCGATCCCAGCATGGTCTGCACCGCACCGGCTTCGCGGATGCGGTAACTGTCCTTGCCCGGGTGGTCGATGTCGAAAGTGTGGTGCGCGTGTTTGATCACGGAAAGATTCAACCCGCGCGCGGTCAGTACCGGAATCAGGCTCGTCAGCAGTGTGGTCTTGCCGATGCCGCTGCCGTAAGCGCAAAAGCCGAGCAGCGGCACATCGCAGGTAATCATTGCAGACAAGACAATTCCTCGGGCGTGTTGATGTTGGCGAAAGCCTGTTCTTCATCGTCGAATGCCACTTCGACGGTGCGCACGCCGGCATACCAGAAGTCGATCTTGCGCCCGCCGCTTTCCAGGAATTGTGTCAGGTTGGGCAGCAGCGCCTTGCGGCACAGGCAGAATACCGGATGCGGCTGGTTGCCGGTTTTTGCGACGGCGAGATCGGCGTCATTCTGCTGCAGGGCTTGTAGCAGACGTGCTATCAGGTCGGCGGGAAGGAAAGGGGAGTCGCAGGGAACTGTTGCGACCAGCTCGGTGGTAGCCGCGGTCATGCCGCAGTGCAATCCGGCCAGCGGTCCGGCGAAACCACCGATGGCGTCGGATACGACGGGATAGCCGAATTTGGCGTAGGTGTCGGTTTCGCGATTGGCGTTGACCAGGATTTCATCGACCTGCGGGCGCAGGCGCTCCAGCACATGCGCCACGAGCGGCTTGCCCTGGAAAGGTACCAGGCCTTTATCCACGCCGCCCATGCGCCGGCCCATGCCGCCGGCAAGTACGATGCCTGTCACTTTCATGCTGTTGTCTCGATTTCCGCGTGGCGGAAGCGCTCTGCTCCGGTGAACAACAGAAAATGCCGGCCCTGCGCGCGGCCCAGCATGGTGATGCCCACCTTCTGCGCGATTTCCCAGCCCATGCGGGTGAGGCCGGAACGCGACACCAGGAAAGGTACGCCCATCTGCGCGGCCTTGATCACCATTTCGCTGGTGAGCCGTCCGGTGGTGTAGAAAATCTTGTCGTGACCGTCGATTCCGTCCAGCCACATCATGCCGGCAATCGCATCCACGGCGTTATGGCGGCCCACGTCCTCGACGTAATAGAGGATTTCCGGCCCCTTGGCGAGCGCGCAACCGTGCAAGGCGCCGGCTTTCTTGTACAGGCTGTCGTAATGACGCACGTTTTCCAGCAGGGCTTGCAGCGTTTCCTCGGTCAGTTCGGCGTCAGGCGGCAGCTTGATATGGTCGATCTCCTCCATCAAATCGCCGAATACCGTGCCTTGCCCGCAACCCGTCGTGACGGTGCGCTTGCTCAGGCGTTTTTCAATGTTCTTGATGCCGTGGCGGGTGGTGACCGCGACTGCCTCGGTTTCCCAGTCGACTTGCACGCTGGCGATGGACTCGATATCCGGCAGCAGCCGCTGGTTGCGCAGATAGCCAATGGCAAGGGCTTCCGGTGCGGCGCCCAGTGTCATCAGGGTCACGATTTCGCGCTTGTCGAGATAGAGCGTCAGCGGGCCTTCGCCGGCGATTTCGGTTTCAAGCGTTTCGCCGTGCTCGTTGACGGCCGGCACCATGAAGGTGAGCGGCCGGCTGGCGTGGGTGATTTCAGGACGAAGCCGGGACACGATCAACCGCCGGTAACGGACATGAAGCGTACTACTGCGGGTTCCGCGCGGCGCAGATCGAAATCATGACCCTTGGGTTTGATCTTCATCGCGTTGACGATCGCCTCTCTGATCGGTGCGTCGTCGTTCGGGTATTCGCGCAGCAAAGGCATCAAGTCGACGACGTCCTCTTGCCCCAGACACAAGAAAAGCTCGCCCTTGCAGGTGATGCGCACGCGGTTGCAGGATTCGCAGAAGTTATGGCTGTGCGGCGAAATAAAGCCGACGCGCGTTTCCGTGTCGGGTATGCGCCAGTAGCGGGCAGGGCCTCCGGTGGTTTCGGCGCTGCTGACGAGTCGGAAATGCTGCTGTAATACGCCCAGCGTTTCGTCGCTGGTAACGCAGCTCGATTCGCGGTTATGGTCGACCTGGCCCAATGGCATTTCTTCGATAAACGCGATATCGATGCCCTTATCGACGGCAAATTGCGTCAGCGCGACGGCTTCATCGTCATTGAAGCCGCGCATCAACACGCTGTTGAGGCGGATGCGTGCTATCCCGGCTGCCTTGGCGGCATCGATGCCGCGCAGTACTTTGTTGATATCGCCGACGCGCGTGATCTTGCGGAAGCGTTCGGCATCGAGGCTGTCCAGGCTGATGTTGATGCGGCTGACGCCTGCCTCTTTCAGCGGCAGCGCCTGATGATCGAGTTGCGAGCCGTTGGTGGTGAGTACCAGTTCGCGCAACCCCGGCAGCTTGCCGACTTGCTCGAACAGCCACAGTGCATTCTTGCGCACCAGCGGTTCGCCGCCGGTAATGCGCACCTTTTGTACGCCCAGGCCGACAAATACGCGCACCAGGCGCTCGCATTCTTCAAGGGTGAGCACTTCCTCACGCGGGAGAAAAGTCATGTCTTCGCCCATGCAGTAGACGCAACGGAAGTCGCAGCGGTCGGTAATCGACAGCCGGATGTAGTCCACGCGCCGACCGAACTGGTCGATCAGCTCTGCGGGTGAGGAGTCTTGAGGCGCCATGTTTCCTGCGATGACTGTGGAAGGTGAACCCTGCATTTTAGGAGTTTCCATTCTGCCGGACAACGACAAAACCGAATGAGATCAATACCTGACAATAATACTCGGAAAAGCGCCCGGGCAAAATAGGTACAATACCGGCGTGAGCTCACGATTATTGAAAATTCGCATTCCTTACGGCAAGGAATCAGCCATGGGGCCGGGCAAGGCCGATCTGCTGGAAGCCATCGACCGCGTGGGTTCGATTTCCGCTGGTGCACGCGAAATGGGCATGTCCTACAAGCGTGCCTGGGATCTGGTCGACACCATGAATCGCTGTTTCAAGCAGCCGCTTGTTGCCACCGCTACCGGCGGCAGCCATGGCGGTGGTGCGCATGTCACCGAGTTCGGTCATGACGTATTGCGCCGTTACCGCGCAATGGAATGCAAGGCGAATGATTGCGTTTCCGCCGAACTGCATGAGCTGATAAGCCTGCTGTCGCCATTCGGCGAGGATTAGGCTTTTAAACTCAGCACGTTCATTGACATTCTTCGTTATATTTCATTAAATGTAGCGATCCGCTATTTCCAGTTGTATATCTCGCAATTCCGAATTCATTTCGAAAGTCTCAAGGGAGAAGTCATGCATAAATCATTCACAACTAACAAGCGCCGCCTGGCTGTGCTTGTGCTGGCCGCCATGGCGCCTGGCGCCTATGCGGACGACGCGTCGCCTGATCGCATCAAGCAGCTTGAAGCCATGATGCAGCAAATGCAGCAGCAGCGCGCCGAACAGGACAAGCAGATGCAGGTGATGGCCGAAGAACTCAAGGCCATGCAGCAACAGATGGCGCAAGGCAAGGAAGAGCGCGTCAAGGAAAAGGGCAAGAGCGAGGGCAGTCCGGTGTATGCCGCATTCAAGGACGGCCTGACATTCGAGGACGGCAGCGGTAACTGGAAATTGCAGATCAATGGCCGTGTGCAGGCGGATTATCGGACATTTGACCCCAGCGAATGGAAGGACGACGTCTTTTCCATCCGCCGCGCGCGTTTTGGCGGTACGTTCAGCTTCCTCAAGGATTTCGCGGTGCGCGTAGAGGGTGAATATGCCAACGATAATACGGGGGCGAAATCGACGACGGCGCTGACATACGCTTATCTTGACTACAACCGCTGGAAAGGCGCCAAGATTCGTGCTGGCCAATTCAAGCCATTCTTTGGCCTGGAGCGCGCCTATAGCACCAACTTTATCGATTTTGCCGAATTGTCGCTTGCGACCAACAATGGCAGCATTTTCACCTCGACCTATGATCGCGGCGTCATGGTGCATGGCGATCCACTGCCCTGGCTCAACTACAACGCCTATGTCGTGAATGGCACGGGCCAGAACAACGATGACAAGAACGATGGCAAGGATGTTGGGATGCGCGTCAATGCCAACTTTGCATCGCTGGCCGAAATCAAGAAGGCGGTCATTCATGTCGGTGCTTCCGCCAGCAAAGGGGATATCGGCAAGACCTCGTTGACTCAATCGACGGAAGGCAACGGTACCCAATTCTTCAATGTGACTGGTCTTGACGAGCGTGCCGACCGTGACCGCTGGGGTGTGGAAAGTGCTCTGGCCTATGGCCCTGTCAAACTGCAGGCGGAATACATCGATGCCAATTTCGAGGGCGTGAAGAGCGGGACTGCATTCGATCGTGACATCACCGCGTGGTATGCCGACATCAATTGGCTGGTTACCGGCGAATCATGGGCCGATGCTTACAAGAGCGGGGTGTTCGGACGCGTCAAGCCGAAACAGAATTTTGACAACAAGAGCGGCTGGGGCGCTTTTGAGCTTGGTCTGCGTTACAGCAACTTCGACGGTTCCGAGTTCCGTAGCCTGCTCGCAACCCCTGCTGGCTCTACTGCCAGCGAAGCGGAAGCCTGGACTTTGGGTGCCAAGTGGATACTCAATCCGAACGCGCGCTTGGTGCTGAACTATATCCAAACCGAGTTTGATGAGCCGGCCGAACTCACGATCAACGGCAAGACTGACGATCGCGAGAAGACCATCCTGCTGCGTGCGCAATACGACTTCTAATGGGAGGCAACATGAATCGGCTCTATAAAATTCTGCTGGCCCTGACGCTTGCCTTCACAATTGTAAGCGGACAGGCGGCCGATAAGCAGGTCATTCGTCTCGCCACCACGACCAGCACTGCCTCTTCCGGTCTGCTGGACGCAATCCTGCCCAAGTTAGAAACCAAGTGCAGTTGCAAGGTGCATGTGATCGCCGTAGGCACCGGCAAGGCGCTCAAACTGGGCGAAGATGGCAACGTCGATGCGGTACTGGTGCATGCACGCCCCTCCGAAGATGCCTTTGTCGCGGCAGGGCATGGCATTGACCGTCGCGACGTGATGTACAACGACTTTGTATTGATCGGCCCCAACAACGATCCGGCGAAAATCAAGGGCGAAAAAGACGTGCTGGTTGCGATGAGGAAAATTGCCGATGCGAAATGGAAGTTCGTTTCGCGCGGCGACGATTCCGGCACCGACCAGATGGAAAAGGGGTATTGGAAGGCGCTGGATATCAAGCCGGCTGGCCAGCGCTGGTACTTTTCCGCCGGTCAGGGCATGGGCGAGGTACTGATGATGGCAGGCGAGATGCGTGCGTACACGCTGACCGACCGCGGCACTTATATCAGCTTCCAGGACAAGGTCGGCCTGCCGGTGCTGATGCAAGGCGACGCCCGCATGTTCAACCCTTACGGTATCATTGCGGTCAATCCCAAGAAATACCCGAAAACCAACTATCAGGGTGCGACAGAGCTGATCAACTGGATTACCTCACCGGAAGGCCAGAAGCTGATCGGCGATTTCAAGGTTGGCGGCGAGCAGTTGTTCATCCCTTCGGCCAATTAACCCCTTAACCAGATGAAACCATGAGCCTTTCCGAAGCCGCGCTCCAGGCATTACGCATGCTTTGGGAGGGCGATGCCACCTTGTGGGGCATCGTTTTTGTTTCATTGCGTGTCTGCTTTTTCTCGCTGCTGCTGGCGACCCCGCCGGCGGTGGCGTTGGCATTTCTTCTCGCCAATTTTTCCTTCCCGGGCCGCCGTGTACTGATCGTGCTGGTGCAGACATTGCTGGCATTGCCGACGGTAGTCGTCGGGCTTGTCATGTATTTCATGCTGACCCGGAATGGCCCGCTGGGTGAGCATGAGTTGTTATTCACTCAAGGGGGCATGATCCTCGGCCAGGCCGTGCTCGCTTTCCCCATACTTGCGGCAATGACGCTTTCTGCGGTGCAAGGTGCAGATGCGCGAGTCGCTGAGACGGCGAGAACGCTGGGAGCAGGGCGGGTGCGAGTCGCCTGGACGCAGATGCTGGAAGTCAGGTTTGCGGTGATGGCGGCTGTGGTTACCGGTTTTGGACGCGTCATTTCCGAAGTCGGCTGCGCGATGATGGTGGGCGGCAATATTGCCGGCGTGACGCGCAACATCACTACTGCCATTGCGCTGGAAACCAGCAAGGGTGAATTCGCGCAGGGGATCGCGCTCGGTATCGTGCTGGTCGTGATTGCCTTGGTCACCAATGCCGGTATGGCGCTGCTGCAAGGCAAGGGTGGATTGAAATGAATCTGCTGAATGTGCAGGGGTTGCGCAAGTCTTTCGGCGAACGACTGTTGTTCGATATCCCGCAGTTGATGCTTGATCGCGGCAAAAGCTATATCGTCACGGGTTCAAATGGCGCTGGCAAGACGACACTGCTTCGTATCCTTGCCGGCCTGGAGCAAGCCGATATGTCGAGTTATGTGTTCGATGGCCGGAAACTCGGGCCGCCGGAAATCGTCACGCTGGCACCTGCGATTATTTACATGCATCAACACCCTTATTTGTTCCATAGCAGCGTCGCCGCCAATATCGCCTACGGGCTGAAAGGCCAGGGTTTGTCCAAGGCTGAAATTGTGCGGCGCATAGAAGCGGAAATGGCATGGGCCGGACTGGAGACAGTGGCAAAAGTGCCACCGTCGCGGCTTTCCGGAGGCGAGAAACAACGTGTGGCGCTGGCTCGGGCGCGCGTGCTCAAGCCGCGGCTTTTGCTTCTGGACGAGCCGACGGCCAATCTGGATTTGTCGGCCCGGCGCCAGGTTGTCGAGCTGATCGCCCATATGGGCGATGAAGATAATTGCGTGCTGGTGGCAACGCATGACCGAGAGCTGATCGACCAGTCATGGTCGGCCCGATATACGCTGGCAAATTCGGAGTTGCAACCGCTGTAAATCAGCGGATGGAAGCCTTGAACTGATACAGGCGAAAACTCTCGCGACGGTCGCTCGGGCGTTTACCTTGCCAGATGAGTTCCCAGTCCGGTCCGGGTTCGATCTTGTCACGGCGGCGTTCATCCTGGATCAGGTAAAGATCGCAATCGAGGCGCTGGACGTTCTCGAAACGCTGAGCTTGAATTCCGGTGTAATAGTGCAGCATCGATAACTGGAATTCGCCGACATTGCGACTCGTGACGCAGGCAAACTCAGCCGGAAGTGCCTTTTGCATTTCGATATACACGCGGTCATAGCTCTTGGCCGCATCCAGCCAGGGCAGCCACAGCGTCATCAGCAGCCCCCAAACCATCGTGATACCGATTGCCCAGTCGGTGACGGCCGCGCGATTGGAGCGTTTGTTGTGGAATACCGTCACCATCCAGACCACCGTAATAACAACCGCGGCGATGAACGCCAGCCAGTCGAAATGTGGCACATAGGCTTCGGAAAGCTTGTGCATGCGCGCCGCCAACCGTGCGGGTATCCCGCTCATCATCGCGAACCAGCCCAGCCAGATCAGGAAGCCGAACATGCCGAACAGCATGATGCCAAACCAGTCCAGCGCGCTGGCTGCGCCGCGCCAGAGCTTGTCTATGGCCGCGCCGCCCATGATTGCCAGCGGCAATAGCAGCGGCAAGGCCAGCACATCGCGGCTCTCCGAATTCAAGCCAAGCAGGATGAGCGCCATCGTGAAAAACACCAGGGTGAGCTGGATTTGCGGGCGTTGCAGCAGGTGGCTGCGGAAATGCCACAATGACCAGACTGCCAGCGGCAGTGCCGGCCAGGAAAACCAGAGCAGTAATTCGCCGAAATAAAGCACATTGTTGCTATCGAACGCATGCCGTTCGGAAAGCAGCCAGTCCTGCAGCATATCGGGCGAACTTTGCAGCATGGGGACGAGCCAGAGAGCCATCCATGGCAGCGCAATGGCCACACCCGTCGGCAAGCTGACTAGATAGGGCCGAATGCGCCAACTGCGGAACAGGAGGGGAAGCAGGATGGCGGTACCCAGAATGATGGCAACCGCGATCAATCCGACGGAAAGAAAAGCGATGCCTATGCCGCTGCCGATCAGCGGAGCTGCGCGCCAAGGCCGTCGCCGCGTCAACGCCAGCCCGTAGAATGCCATCGCATAACCGGTCAGCCCGGCCACCTCGGGCGACAGCAGGTGTGCCGAAAAGAACAGGCCGATCGAGCTAAGGAAGATGAATGTCGTCTGGCGTCCGGCGCCTTTGCCCCACATTTCGCGTCCGCTCATGCCGATCAGCAGCAAGGTGAGCGCCATCCACACGCCGGTAATAAGACGTGCGCCATCATGCAAGGGCAACCACGAAGAGAAAATCCTGGCGCTGAAGGCGGCGCTCAAGTAGTAGAGCGGAGGGTATTCGAGTTTTGGCTGACCCGCGATGAAAGGTACCAGCCAGTCACCGCCCTCAAGTAGATGTCTAACCGCGCTGAGGGTCTGTCCTTCATCGGGTTTCCAGGGATGGTGCCCGATCAGGCCGACGGCCAGCCAGATAAAGCACAGCAGCAACAGCAGATTGGTTTTGGCGCTTTCGCCTATGCTGGGCTTGGGCGTTGCAAGACTCGCCTGCCAGTCGTGTTCGAATTCAAACGCCATGTTTCGGCCGTCATTCCGTCATTAGGATGGATATTTTACGGCAAGCGCCAAACAAAAAGGCAGCCGAAGCTGCCTTTCGTTTTGTCGGCCCAAGCCAACAATAATTACATGCCGTACTTTTGACGGAATTTTTCCACGCGACCGGCGGTGTCCATGATCTTTTGCTTGCCGGTGTAGAACGGATGGCATTGCGAACATACTTCGATGTTCAGGTTCTTACCGTTGGTGGAGCGGGTCTGGAACTTGTTGCCGCAACTGCAGGTTACGGTAATTTCGTTGTAATCCGGATGAATGTCGGCTTTCATTCTGATGTCCTTAGCTTGGTGCTGTCGCAAGAAAGCTGGCGATTATCCAGCATATTCAAATATTTTTCAACTATCCGCGACGCATCGCGTCGAAGAACTCGGCATTGTTCTTGGTGGACTTGATTTTGTCGAGCAGAAACTCCATCGCTTCGAGGTCGTCCATCGGGTACAGCAGCTTGCGCAGCACCCAGATTTTTTGCAGGATGTCCTTCTCGATCAGCAGTTCTTCGCGGCGGGTGCCGGACTTGTTGACGTTGATCGCGGGGTACTGGCGTTTCTCGGCCATGCGGCGGTCGAGATGAATTTCCATATTGCCGGTGCCTTTGAATTCTTCATAGATCACGTCGTCCATGCGCGAGCCGGTATCGACCAGTGCCGTGGCGATGATGGTCAGCGAGCCGCCTTCCTCGATGTTGCGCGCGGCACCGAAGAAACGTTTCGGGCGCTGCAGCGCGTTGGCGTCGACGCCGCCGGTCAGCACCTTGCCGGAGGATGGCACCACGGTGTTGTAGGCGCGCGCGAGACGGGTGATGGAATCGAGCAGGATCACCACGTCCTTCTTGTGCTCGACCAGGCGCTTGGCTTTTTCCAGCACCATTTCCGCGACCTGTACGTGGCGGGTGGCCGGTTCGTCGAAGGTCGAGGCGACCACTTCGCCCTTTACCGAGCGGGTCATTTCCGTCACTTCTTCCGGGCGTTCGTCGATCAGCAGCACAATCAGCACAACATCGGGGTGGTTAGAGGTAATGGCATGTGCGATGTGCTGCATCATCACCGTCTTGCCGGATTTCGGACTGGCGACCAGCAGGGCGCGCTGGCCTTTGCCGATCGGAGCGATCATGTCGATCACACGACCGGTAATGTTTTCTTCGCCGCGAATTTCGCGTTCCAGCGTCAACGGCTTGGTCGGGAAGAGCGGTGTCAGGTTTTCGAACAGGATCTTGTGTTTGGTGTTCTCCGGCGGTTCACCGTTGACGGTATCGACCTTGACCAACGCGAAGTAGCGTTCGCCTTCCTTCGGGGTGCGGATTTCGCCGGTGATCGTGTCGCCGGTATGCAGGTTGAAGCGGCGAATCTGCGAAGGAGAAACGTAAATATCATCCGGCCCCGCCAGATACGAGCTGTCCGGTGCGCGCAGGAACCCGAATCCGTCTTGCAATACCTCCAGCGTCCCGTCGCCAAAAATGCTGTCGCCCTTCTTGGCCTTGTTTTTGAGCAGGGCGAAGATCAGGTCCTGCTTGCGCATGCGGCTGGCGCCCTCGACTTCGTTGGCAATAGCCATTTCGACGAGTTCGGTGACAGGTAGGTGTTTCAGGTCGGATAGGTGCATTATGCAAGGACTCGCTGGTAAATCTTGGAGAGCGGGGAAAAGAGGTAAGGCGGGTTAAGCGCCTGATTCCCACTGCTTTAGGGCAGTTTTGGACAGGAATCAGACGCCAGCGTATCGGCTTTAAATATTGCTGTCAATAAATGCTGTCAATTGGGATTTGGACAGTGCGCCCACCTTGGTTGCCTCAACGTTGCCATTCTTGAACAGCATCAGGGTCGGAATGCCGCGAATACCGTACTTGGGAGGGGTTTGCTGATTTTCATCGATGTTCAGCTTGGCGACCTTCAGCTTGCCAGAATATTCCTTGGCGACTTCGTCAAGGATGGGGGCGATCATCTTGCAGGGGCCGCACCACTCCGCCCAGTAGTCGACCAGCACGGGCACCTGGGATTGCAGGACTTCCTGCTCGAAGGCGTCATCGCTAATATGCACAATATGTTCGCTCATGTTGAACCTCGTTGATTTGATTCTGTGTGGTTAAGGCGTTCAGCGGTTTTGGGAAACCAATATTGAAGCAGCCGAAAAAGGCATTCCCGCTATCCTAGCGAAAAAACCTGCCTAAGTGAAGTCTCTTCAAGCAATCCTGAATGGTAAACTCTTCTCGCCATTTTTAAACAGATGCCATGATATGAATCGACTCCGGAAAACCTGCAAATTGGCAGCTTATGCCTGCTTGCGCATGGCATTGCTACTGGGCTTGCTAATGCCGTGTGCATGGCCGGCCCAGGCCGCGGATGGCTTCTCGCTGAAGGACATGAGCGGAAAAACCCATACGTTGGCGGACTACAAGGGCAAATGGGTGCTGGTAAATTTCTGGGCGACCTGGTGTCCGCCTTGCCTGGAAGAAGTCCCGGACCTGATTGCCTTGCACGACAAACGCAAGAATCTGATCGTGATCGGCATTGCCATGGAGTATGAGACCGATAAGGAGGTGAGCGACTTTGTCGACGACAACCTGATTTCTTATCCTGTCGTACTCGGCGACGACAAGGTCGCCCGTCAGTTCGGCTCGGCAGACATCCTGCCGACCACTTATATCTACAATCCGCAAGGACAACTGGTCAAAATGCAGCGTGGCCTGATGACCCGTCAGCAAATGGAGCAGTTGACCGCAGGTCAATGATCTGCTGAGCTTATATGACTCAGACTGCTGGAGCCGGGATATCGTTTCCTTCGGCGTCCTTCATGTTCAGCTGGTTTTCTTCTGCGAAATGCATCAGTTGGGCAAACCCCTCCGGGTTTACGTCCTTCAGCTTCATATCCACCGCCAGGCAGCGTACGCCATTCAGCAGGCGCGGTTTCAGGTAGGGCGAATAGCGCAGTTTGCGATCCGGCCCGAAAGAGGCGTAGGTGCTGCACATGCGGTCCACCCAGTCGCTAGGGCGGAAAGGTTTGCCTGCGCGCGTCAGGCCTTCGATAATGATTTCGGTACTCATGGTTCGTAAAAGTTACTCAATCTGAATAACCGAATTATAGCAGTCTGTTATGGCTCGACGATGACGTATTCGAAGACTTTGACCACTTTCTCCACGCCATCGATACTGCGTGCGATATCAACAGCATCTTCGGCTTCCTGGCGGGTCACCATGCCCATCAGATAAACCACTGAAGCTTCCGTAACCACTTTTACGTAATTGGGCGGGAAGCGATTTTCCTTGTACATCTTGCCTTTGACCAGCGAGGTCAGGTAGCCGTCGCGGCTGCGGTCGGGCACTGTGCTGGCGAGGCCGATCTGCAATTCATTGGTGACGTTGCGGACATTGGCGATTTCCTTGGCGATGGATTCGGCCTGCTTCTTGGTCTCCTCATCCAGCGCTTCGCCGGTCAGCAATACGTTGCGATTGAAGCTGGTGACGTTGACATGAATCTTGTTGCGCAATTGTTTTTCGATTTCCGTGAGGGCTTTCCATTCGATGCCTTCATCATCCACGTAAGCGCCCGAGGTGCGGCGGTCAGCAGCGGCAAGTCCTCCCGCTGCTGCGCCTCCGGCAACAACGGGAACGCAAGCATTCAGGGCGGTAGTGAGCGAGACAGCCAGTAATATTAGTTTTAATAAGCGTGTCATTTATTCAACTCCTAGCAGAAGACAATCGATGGAATCGCACAGGCAGTGCAGTACAAGAAGATACATTTCCTGAACGCGGGCAGTATTTTCGTGGGGAACGCCGATATGAATATCCTGAGGGATTAAAAGTTCCATCAGACTGCCGCCGTCGCCGCCGCTGAATGCGACTACGTTCATGCCGCGCTCGTGCGCGGCGACTATGGCATCGAGTACGTTTTGCGAATTGCCGCTGGTACTCATCGCCAGCAGAATATCACCGGGCTGGCCCAATGCCATGATTTGTTTCGAGAATACCTGCGAGAAATTGGAGTCGTTGGCAATCGACGTCAATGTCGAGTTGTCCGCGGAAAGAGAAATGGTCGCCAGCCCGGGACGTTCCATGTCGAAACGATTCAGCATGCGTGCTGCAAAGTACTGCGCAAGTGCCGCCGATCCGCCATTACCGCAGGTGAGTACTTTCTTGTCGTTGAGAAGGGCCGCAACAATCATCGCGGCGGCCTCGGCAATTACCGGGGCGAGCAGGTCCGCGCTGACGAGCTTGAGCTGTGCGCTTTCCTCGAAATGGCCGACTATACGGGGTGTCAGGTTCATGGGTGATGTTCAGATCGCTTCGAAGGCGTTTTTAAGCCAGGTTAAGTTGTCATTCGACAGTGAGTTCAGCAGAACCGCATCAAAGCGGCACGGAGTTACGCCGTGCTGCATCAGGTAATGCTCCGCCGTACGCGTCAGTTTTTGTTGTTTGGCAGTAGTGATGCTTGCTCCGGCGCCGCCGAAAAAAGCATTGCTGCGGAGCCTGACTTCGACAAAAACGATTTCCTTGCCGTCGCGCATGATGAGGTCGATTTCACCGAAGCGGCAGCGGTAATTCGATTCGAGCAGTTTTAGCCCTTTTTGTTGCAGATAGGCGGCGGCTAACTTCTCGGCGGCATTGCCGGCAGTGCTCATGGGGCCTACTCCAGCGCTACTCCGTCGCCGCGGAACTGCGCCAGCGGCAATTCGCGCTGGATATGGTTGCCGTCCAGCATGATCGTGCCGGTAAGTCCGCGCAACTGCATTTTTTCGGCCGACTTTACGGCGAGCGCTGAAAGTATGTTCCAGGCATCGACCCCTACCGCGAACCAGCGCTGCGCATTTGGCGGCAGTTCGGAAGAGGATGCGCGATAAGCGGAATAACTCGGATCGTCAGGATTGAGCAGCCAAGGCATATCGACGAAGTGGATCGCGTTCAAAACGCTGTTATCCGGATTTGCAGGATTGCCGTCGTAGATATGCGAAAGCGCGAAAGTGGGAATCGCCTGATTCATGTACGGCCGTATCCAGCGCGCCTGTTCGGCATTCGCGGCCAGGAAAATCATGTCGGCGCGTTCGCTTGCGAGCTGGGTTTTGAAGCCCAGCAGGTTGGATTGTTCGTTGAATTCGACTTGCAGCACGACCAGGCCGCCTTGCTCCGTCCATTCCGAGGCGAAGGCCTGGGCCATGCGCTTGCCGAGCGGGGTGTTCGCCGCGGCAATCACGGCTGTTTGCATGCCTTGGGCGCGGGCGATTTTCGCCAGCTGCATGGCTTCTTCCTCCACTGGTAGCCCGAATTGAACCAGTTTGGCGGGGGTTGCGCTTTGCTCGTCGAGCACATTCAGTGCAATGGTGGGAACGCTGATGAGTTCCGGCTCCAGCAGTCCGGCGACTTCTCCGCGCGTCAATGGGCCAACGGCATATTGCGCACCTTCCGCGACGGCCTGGCGATAAATTGCGGCGATTTCATCCTTGCGGCCGTATGTCGTATAAATGGCGACTTCCGCCGGGCTGTTTGCCGCTTTCTGTGCTGCGATGAAGCCGCTGCGCACAGCTTCGGCGGCAAACGCAAAGGCGGGGGTGCCGATAGGCAGCAGCAGCGCCACCTTGCCGGTGAGCGTTTGTGCCAGGGCATTCGTCGATGCCGGCGCTGACTGCGCGCCCAGCGCGGCTTCGTCGGCCTGATGATCGGGGTAGGCTTGCCGCCATTGCGCAAGAGCGGTGCTTTGCTGTCCGGAGTGGGCAATGGCCAGCGCCAAGTCTATCCATCCTTGCACGGCGGTATCGGCGCTTTCGCCGCGTATCTCCAGTAGCGCGTTTTTGGGCAGGGCAATCAAGGAATCAATCAGTTGTTTTTGATTGGCAGCGCGGGTTTCGGGCGTTTGCAGATAGGCATCGGCTTGCGAGCGTTGTTCCACCGCGCGCAGCGTATTCCCCTGGTTTTCATAGGCTAGGGCCAGGGTTGCGTGTAAACTCGCAAGCGCCGCAGGCAGCAGGTTTTCCTCTGCCTGAAGCGGGATCAGCAGGCGCAGAACGGTGTCGTAATCCTGTCCGCCGGCGGCAATCTGCGCCTCAAGAATCTTGGCGTAGGGCGAAGCCGGGTTGATGCCGGCAAGCGCGACTTGCGCGCATGGCGTGTCGGCTTTTTTCAGGCATTCCAGCCCTGCGATATAGCGTTCCTCCGGCGACTTGAATACCTTGGTGGCCGACGGGAGTTTGGAAGAGGTTGCCGGGCCGGTGTCGGCGGCGTTTGCGCCGGGCACCAGCATGCAACAAAGGATCAGGAAGGCAATAAAACGTTGAGTCATAGCGGCACATTATATGTGGTAGCCACGCCAATTGGGAATTTGCAGGACATTACCCTGCGCGCTATCGAGGTATTTAAGATGGTGGATATCGTGGCGGCCGAGGATACGCGGCATAGCGCGCATCTGCTGACGCACCTGGGCATCAAGGCCAGGCTGGTAGCGGTGCACGAGCATAACGAGCGGCGTGCCGGCGAAAAAATTCTCGACGAATTGCGTGCCGGAAAATCGGTGGCACTGGTGTCGGATGCCGGCACGCCGGGCATCAGCGACCCCGGCGCCATACTGGTCGGGATGGCACGCGAAGCCGGGTTGAATGTGGTTCCATTGCCCGGCGCCTGCGCTGCCGTCACTGCGTTGTCCGCCGCGGGATTTGAGCAGCCGCATTTTCTCTTTTACGGTTTTTTGCCGGCTTCCGGCGCCCAACGCCGCAAGTCACTGGAAACGCTGCGCGATCAACCCGCTGCTTTGGTGTTCTATGAAGCTCCGCATCGGGTGATCGAAAGCGTGACGGACATGGCCGCGACTCTTGGCGAAGCGCGGAAAATCCTGATCGCGCGCGAATTGACCAAAACCTTTGAAACCCTGCATCGCTGCCCATTGGGAGAAGCAGCGGCGTGGCTGCTGGACGATCCCAACCGGCAGCGCGGCGAGTTCGTGCTGCTGGTTGAAGGTGCGCCCGATGCTCCGCAAGCCGAAGTGAGCGAAGACGCGCAGCGTGTGCTGCAATTATTGCTGAATGAATTGCCGCTCAAACAGGCGGTAAAATTGGCGGCTGACCTCACCGGCGCAAAAAAGAACGCGCTTTACCAACTGGCCCTGGAATTGAAATCCGTATGAATACCCTGACCATTACCCGCCCCGACGACTGGCATCTCCATTTACGCGATGGTGCGACGATGCGCGATGTGCTGCCGGATACCGCGCGCCAGTTTGCGCGCGCCATCGTGATGCCCAATCTGCGTCCTCCAGTGACGACGACCGCGATGGCTGTGGATTACCGCGCCCGCATCCTGGCAGCATTGCCGGATGGGCTGCATTTCGAGCCGCTGATGACGCTGTACCTGACTGATAATACCAGTGCAGAAGAAGTCGCCGCCGCCAAGGCCAGCGGCATCGTGCATGGCATCAAACTCTATCCCGCGGGCGCGACGACCAACTCCGATTCCGGCGTGACCGATCTCGCAAAATGCCGTACGGCGCTGGCCGCGATGGAAAAACATGGTGTGCCCCTGCTGGTGCATGCGGAGGTGACCGACGCCGACGTGGATGTATTCGACCGTGAAAAGGTCTTCATCGAGCGGCACATGATCCCGCTGACACGCGATTTCCCCGGTCTGAAAGTAGTGTTCGAGCACATCACCACGCGCGATGCCGCGGAGTTCGTCGCTACTGCGCCGGCCAATGTGGGCGCGACCATCACCGCGCATCATCTGCTGATGAACCGCAATGCCATGTTCAGCGGAGGCATCCGGCCGCATCATTATTGCCTCCCCATCCTGAAACGCGAAGAGCACCGCCAGGCGCTGGTCGCGGCCGCGATTTCCGGTAGCCCTAAATTTTTCCTGGGCACCGACAGCGCGCCGCACGCGAAATCCGCCAAAGAGACTGCTTGCGGCTGCGCCGGTATGTACACCGCGCATGCAGCTATCGAGTTGTATGCCGAAGCTTTCGAACTGGCTGGCGCGCTGGACAGGCTCGAAGCTTTTGCCAGCTTTAACGGCGCGGATTTCTATGGTTTGCCGCGCAATGCCGATCGCATCACGCTGGTGCGCGAAAGCTGGACGGTGCCGGAGTCGTTGCCATTCGGCGAGGATGTCCTGGTGCCGTTGCATGCCGGTCAGGCTATTGCCTGGAAACTGCAAGGCTAGAATGCCCGTTTTTACGATGCGGGATAACTCCTTAATTTTTAAGTTGATTCACCAAAATTAAGCGGTAAAATCGTTCCCTTTCGCGTATTTCTACAGGGAGTTTTTCCATGAGCGCACCGCGCATCCAGTCTTTTCAGCCGCCCACGCGCATCCTGCTGGGCCCAGGCCCTTCCGATGTCCATCAGCGCGTGCTCGATGCGATGGCCCGGACTACCGTCGGGCACCTCGACCCGAGTTTCGGTGAAATGATGGAAGAGATGAAGACACTGTTGCGCTACGCGTACCAGACCGAGAACGCGCTGACCTTCCCGGTTTCCGCGCCCGGCTCGGTGGGCATGGAGAGCTGCTTCGTCAATCTGGTGGAGCCGGGGGACAAGGTCATCGTATGCTCCAATGGCGTGTTCGGCCGCCGCATGGCTGAAAACGTGAAACGCACGCGCGGCGAACTGGTGCTGGTCGAAGACGCCTGGGGCAAGGCCGTCGATCCGCAAAAGCTGGAGGACGCGCTCAAGGCCAATCCCGATACGAAAATCGTCGCCTTCGTGCACGCCGAAACCTCTACCGGTGTCGAGTCCGATGCCAAGTTGCTGACCGAAATCGCTCATCGCTACGGTGCATTGGTGATTTGCGACGCCGTGACGTCGCTGGGCTGTATCCCGCTGATGGTAGACGCATGGGGCATCGACGCTATCTATTCAGGCAGCCAGAAGGGCTTGTCCTGCACGCCCGGTCTTTCGCCGGTCAGTTTCGGCGAGCGTGCGATTGCCAAGCTCAAGCAGCGCGCCACGCCGGTGCAAAGCTGGTTCATGGATCTCAATCTGGTGCTGGGCTACTGGTCTGAAGCCAAGCGTACCTATCACCATACCGCGCCGATCAATGCGCTTTATGGCCTGCACGAATCGCTGGTGATGCTGGCGGAAGAAGGGCTTGAATCCTCCTGGGCGCGCCATCGCCGCAACCATCTCGCCTTGCTGGCCGGTCTGGAAGCACTGGGCCTGGAACTGCTGGTCGAAGAAAAATCCCGCCTGCCGCAACTCAATGCCGTGGTGGTGCCGCAAGGCATCAGCGAACCGCAGGTGCGTGCGGACATGCTCAATCTGCACGGGATTGAAATCGGTACAGGCCTGGGCGATCTTGCCGGCAAGATCTTCCGTATCGGCCTGATGGGTAATAGCTCCACGCCAGAGAATGTGAAGATTTGCCTGACGGCGTTGGAGTCGGTGCTGGCGGCGCAAGGCCGGAAAGTCGATGCGGGCGCTGCGGTGCAAGCCGCCGAACGCTTATTGGCCGAGGAGGCTGGAGCCTAAGCTGGTAGAATAGTCGGCGAAGCTGGCCAGACAGTCGCCGCCTGTGCAAACAGGGGGAGGAAAGTCCGGGCTCCGCAGAGCAGGATGACGGCTAACGGCCGTACGCCGCGAGGCGAGGAATAGGGCCACAGAGACGAGTAAGCCGCGCTTCGGCGCGGTGGACGTGAAACGCGGTAACCTCCATCCGGAGCAAGACCAAATAGGGGAACAATGGCGTGGCTCGCGCTGTTCCCGGGTAGGTTGCTTGAGCCTGCGAGCAATCGCAGGCCTAGAGGAATGACTGTCCACGACAGAACCCGGCTTATCGGCCAGCTTCTTTTCTTAGCGTATTCTCACATCCCCGACTGTTCCGCCCAGGCCGATATTGGCCTGCATGCGGCGTGAAGGAATGGTCAGTTGGACGCTGACGTTGCCGGAAATGCGCTGGTCATCCCGGATATCGAGATTGCCCTGCGCGCGCGATTGCTGGCTCTCCAGCACCAAGTTGCGGTAGCGGTAGTTGCCGTTGCTCGATTGCAGGTTGCCGGTTAATGTGTCGAAGCGGGTGTTTTTTTCTCGATTGGCGGGCAGCATTGCGCTGGTGAGGTCCACTCCTCCGATCTTCCCGTCCTTTACGGTAAATCTGGCACTGATTTCCGCGACTTCAACCAGCTTGCCCGGATCGCCCGAAACGCTCGCGAACGATGCGGCGGCATCGAGTGTGCCCTCGAGGTTGGCGGCGCTGGCTGCGGCAGTCAGCGCCTGCGGCAGTCCGATATTTTCCGTTTTGAAACTACCCGAAGCTGTTGGGCGCCCGGCCCAGTCGATCATGCCTTTTGCCGTGAACGTTCCGCCATAGATTCGACCTTCGATTGTGTCGAAGCGCGCCTTGCTTCCTTCAATACTGCCTTCGGCATGGACGTCGTCGAATTTGAGGATGGTGTGCAGCGGAGGCTGCCAGTTGCTACCGTCCAGTGTGATTTTCCATGCGTCATTTTCCGGCTGGAGCTGCAAGGTCAGGCTGCGGTCGCTGGTGGTGAGGTCGGCAGCACCGAATTCGCCTGTAGGCAACAGATCGACACGTCCGTCGAAGGAGACTGGCGCAAGTCCCGGGGCCGTATAACCGATATTCTTGAGCGACACCCGAGCAATGCGCAATCTGTCCGTTTGTGCGGAAGTCCGGAACCACTGTTGCGCGCGGATGAGTTCTGGCATGGCGAGTGAGGTATCGGCGATTTCCAGGCTATCCACCGATTTTCGATCGTCGAACAGGGTCGCGAGCGCCAGCACTACTCGGACGGAAGCGATTTTCATTTCCGCATCCGTCCCAATGGTTACGCCGGATAGAACCAGCTGCGGTTTCGGGAAAAGCGATGCGCGCATATCGTTGAATTTGACGGGTTCGCCCAGACTTTCCGAGGCAATGTTCTGGATGGAACTTCCAAACGGGGCGAGGTTGACGAAGTGCAGGGCGACTACAATCAGGACAAGTGCCAGTGGCAGGTAGACGCTGACCGTTTTGACAACGGTTGCGAACCGTTTGCCGGAATCCGGAGCGTTGCGTTTTTTGGCGATTGCCGCAGCCCGCTTGCGGGCACGAATATCGGCCAGCTCTTGCGCCTTGCGCTCCGTTTTCTGCCTTGCCTTTTCTGCGGACAGGGCGCGTGCCTGCTCCTTTTCCTGGCGGCGTAATGCATCAACCTCGGCCTTGCGACGAGCTTCTTCTGCCTTTCTCGCCTGACGCTCTGCTTCCTCTCGCTCCTTGCGTTCGACTTCGGCCTTGCGTCTCGCTTCTTTTTCTTCCCTGGTTTCGCGTTCTGCGGCCTCGCGCGAAATACGTTCCGCTTCGAGTCGTGCGGCTCTTTCCTCATGGGCGCGAGCCTCGGCTTTGATCCGTGCCTCTTCCGCTTCGCGCGCCTGACGTTCGGCCGCTTCCCGGGCAGTGCGCTCGGCCTCCAGCTGTGCGGTTTTTTCCGCTTCGGCCCGGATGTCCGCTTCGGCTTTCAGCCTTGCCTCTTCCGCAGCCTGCGCTTGCCGTTCGGCTTCTTCGCGTGCCGCGCGTTCGGCTTCGGCCTCGCGGCGAGCCTCTTCTTTCTCCCGGGCCAGTTGTTCCGCTTCCAGACGGGCCGCCTTCTCTGCCAGTGCCCGCGTCTCCGCTTCGGCTTTATGTCGCGCTTCTTCCGCCTCGCGTGCCTGGCGCTCGGCAGTTTCACGGGCGATGCGCTCGGCCTCCAGCTGTGCGGTTTTTTCCGCTTCTGCCCGGGCATCCGCTTCGGCTTTCAGCCTTGCCTGTTCCGCGACCCGCGCCTGCCGTTCGGCTTCCTCGCGCGCCTGCCGTTCAGCTTCAAGGTGGGCCGCTTGTTCTGCCGCTGCGCGCGCTTCTGCTTCGGCCTTGAGCCGGAGTTCTTCTGCTGCGCGCGCCTCGCGTTCGGCGGCCTCGCGGGCGATGCGCTCGGCCTCCAGGCGCGCGGTTTTTTCCGCTTCAGCCTTGCGCAGGGCCTCGGCTTCCTCGTGTGCCTTGCGCTCTGCTGCTTTGCTAATCAGCCGTTCCGCTTCCATCAAGGCGGTTTTTTCCGCAAGCGCGCGAGCTTCCGCTTCGGTCTTGAGCCTGGCTTGTTCGGCTTCTCGCGCCTGTTTTTCTGCTGCCTCGCGAGCCATGCGCTCCGCTTTCAGGCGGGCAGCCATTTCGGCTTCTGCCCGGCGGCGTGCCTCCTCTGCCTGACGTTCCAACTCTGCACGAGCCAGTCGCTCGGCCTCCAGTCTGGCGGATTCTTCCGCTTTGCGATGTGCCTCTGCCTTTGCCCGAGCTTCGCGCTCGGCGTTATCGCGGGTTATTCTTTCGGCTTCGAGTCTTGCCGTCCTGTCGGCTTCGGCCTTGCGGTGCGCCTGTTCCTCCTCTTGGGCTTTCCGCTCTGCTTCCTCGCGCGCCAGGTCTGCTGTTGCGTCAATGTCGGCGATATGTTGTTCGTCTGTTTGGAAAAAATCTGCGGCGCTGACCTCTTCTACGACCATCGCCGTCTGGTAACCGGTGTTCTGTTCGTCCAGATCCCAGTTTTCCTCCTGGATTGCGCGGATGTATCCGTCTCTTTCGAGACGCGCAAGAATAAGCAGCAAATCCGTTTCGGAGAATTTATCCAGCTTTGCAAGAATGGCGGCGGCAGTGGTTTTGTCGTCGATCAGCGGAAGCACTTTCAGCGCCCCGGTCGGTAATCCCTTGGGCTTGGTGGAAAGCGCGCGCGTACCCTTGCCGGTTTTGCTATCAAGTTTTGAGGTCAGGTCCATACCGTAGGCAGTTTATGCTTATTTGCTAATTCAAAGAATTATTGACGCAAAAGTACGGTTTGTCCTGCTGCTGCCGACTCCAGGGCTGCATTGATGGTTCGGCAGTTCTCGCGTGCGTCGGCCAAGGTCAATAGCGGCGGTTTCCCGTTGAGCACGCAATCGCTGAAGTGCTCGATCTCCAGGTTGAAGTGATTGGCGACGGGCAGCTTTTCGGTGCAGGCCTGGCCATCGTCCGTCCACCACGAAACAAAAGGCACATCGCCCGGCAGTTGCCAGGCGGCGTGACATTTGACGCCGCCCTTGGTGCCGATGATGGTGTATTCGGACTGGCGCGAGCATTCGAAGCTGACGTCGAAGCGGGCATGCTTGCCGTCGCCGAAGTCGATGATGCCGCTGGTGGTGATATCCGCGCCGCTTTCGGCATATTTGGCGATGGCGGTCACGGCGCGCGGCGGGGTGTCGAACCAGAGCCGGGCCGAGTGGATGGCGTAAGGGCCGATATCCCACATCGCGCCGCCGCCCAGTGAAACATCCTGTGCCAGGCGGTACATGCGCGCCGGGCGCATCATGAAGGAATAGTGGGCGTGCACGGTGCGCACTTCACCGATCAGGCCGGAGGCGATGATTTCCTGGATGCGTGCGTGTTGCGGATGGAAGCGATACATGAAGCCTTCCATGGCGATCACGCCATGCTCTCTGGCGGCGGCCTCGATGGCGTCGATGTCTGCCACGGTAAGTGCCATCGGCTTTTCGATCAGAACGTGCTTGCCGTGACGGATGGCGCGCAGCGCCCATTCGGCGTGCTCGTTATTTGCCATCGGCAGATACACGGCTTCAACGCGAGTATCGGTCAGCAAGTCTTCCAGAGTTTCATGAGTGGTAACGCCCGTGAGTTGCGGTGCGTATTTCGCCAGCGTTTCGGCCGCGGCACCGGGACGTCGGCTGGCGATGGCGACGAGCTCGGAATTGTTGGCTTCGACAATGGCGGGAAGTAGTCTTTCGTTGACCCGGGCGGCGCCGAGTATGCCCCAGCGGAGGCGAGAATTGTTCGTCATTTTTGCAAATCCTGAAGCGCGACAGAAGGTGACGATTAAACCCTCGAAGTCTCGATGTGACAAGACGCAATTTTGAAATGTGGAAATAGCTCATTTGGATGGGGTTGTGCTAATTGAATGGGATGCGCTTCAGTTCTTACAACTTACTTTCAGATGATTTTCTATCTTATTGGTTTTAAAGGATAAAAATTTCTCAATCAAAATGACGTAACTCTTTGAAGCGAAAAGGAAAAATCACAAAAAAGGCCTTGCATGGGTCATTTTTTTTATCTATAGTGGGCGGCAGTGGAGGAATGTGGGTTTTTGTGGGGATTGCCGGTTGAAACTAAGGGCGATCGGCAATTCCCCCTCCTTGTTTTTTATAAAGAGGACTTCATGTTTCGCGGTGCGACGTCTTTGAATCTGGATGCAAAGGGCAGGCTTGGCGTGCCAAGCAAGCATCGCGACGCCCTTTTGTCCCAGTGCGCCGGGCACCTGGTGCTCACCGCGCATCCGCACCGCTGCCTCCTGCTTTATCCCCAGCCCGCATGGGAGCCTATCCAGTCCAAGATCATGTCGCTATCCAGCTTCGATCCGCAATCCAGCAAGATGCAACGTCTGCTGGTGGGTTATGCGGAAGACGTGGAGCTCGACGGTGCGGGCCGCATGCTGGTGTCTTCCGTGCTGCGCGAGTTCGCAGCTTTGGAAAAGCAGGTCATGCTGGTCGGGCAGGGTAGTCATTTCGAGCTGTGGAGTATGGAAAACTGGCGCAAGCAACTGGAGCAGGTGATGGCGGACGAGGAAATGGCGCTACCGTCCGAACTGGAAGGTTTTTCGTTGTGAGCGATGGCCTCAGCCATGCGCCCGCAAACGCCGAATTCAAGCATCTCCCCGTACTGCTGCAAGAGGCTGTCGAGGCACTGAATGTGCGGCCCGACGGCATATACGTGGACGGCACTTTCGGGCGTGGCGGGCATAGCCGCGCCATCCTGGCAAAGCTGGGAGAACAAGGCCGGCTGATCGCGCTGGACCGCGATCTCGCGGCGGTCGAGGCCGCCAAGGCGGTCGATGACAAGCGGTTCACGCTGGTGCATAGCGGGTTTTCGCGCATGCAGGAGGTGCTGGCGGATTTGGGGATCGCGAAAGTGGATGGCGTGCTGCTGGATATCGGCATTTCGTCGCCGCAGATCGACGAGGCGGAACGCGGTTTCAGTTTCCGTTTCGAAGGGCCGCTGGATATGCGCATGGATCAGAGTAAAGGGCAGACCGCGGCGGAGTTCCTGGCTACCGCGTCCGAGCAACAAATCAGGGAGGTCATAAAAGAATATGGTGAAGAACGGTTTGCTAAACAGATTGCAAGGGCGATTGTTGCGGCACGCACTGGGGGGGATGCCATCGCCACTACCCGGCAGCTTGCCCAGATCGTGGCAGGCGCGGTGTATAAAACCGAGCCAGGTCAGGATCCGGCGACGCGCACCTTTCAAGCTTTACGGATTTTTGTCAATCAGGAGCTTGAGGAGTTGTCGTTGACGCTTCCGCAATGCGCCGATGTGCTCGCCCCGGGCGGACGCCTGGCGGTGATCGCCTTCCATTCGCTGGAAGACCGTATCGTCAAGCGCTTCATTCGCGCGCAGCAGGATAGGGACAATCTTCCTTCCCGTTTCCCGGTACGTGCCAGCGAGCTGCCGCCTTCGCGCATGGTCGCGGTCGGCAAGGCGATTCGTCCGTCTGAAGCGGAAGTGAAAGCTAACCCAAGATCGCGCAGCGCGGTGCTGCGCGTGGCAGAGCGTACATCTGCGCCATGACCAAGCTCAATCTGATCCTGTTTGCGGTGTTGCTGGCGAGTGCGCTGGGTACGGTCACGTCCCAGCACAAGGCGCGCAAGCTTTACGTCGAGCTGCAGCAGCAACAGGATCTGGCGAAGCAGTACGACATCGAATGGGGCCAGTTGCAGCTGGAGCAAAGCACCTGGGCCATGCATTCGCGTATCGAGCAGATCGCGGTCAACCACTTGCGCATGCAGGTGCCCGACCCCACTCGCATCCAGATCGTGGCGCCGTAACATGAACCGCGCAAACCATCTTCCGATCAAGTTTCCCTCCTGGCGCCGCCGGGTATTGCTGCTGGCGGTGCTGAGCGGCTTTGCGGTGCTACTCGGGCGCTCGGTTTTTCTCCAGGCGATGCATACCGATTTCCTGCAGCAAAAAGGCGATGCGCGCTACAGCCGCGTCATGACCCTTTCCGCGCATCGCGGCATGATCACCGACCGCCACGGCGAGCCCCTGGCAATCAGTACCCCGGTCGAGTCGATCTGGGCCAGCCCGCCCGATATCGAGGCCGAGCCGGCGCAGCTCAAGAAATTGGCCGAATTGCTGGGCATCAAGCAGGCCGATCTGCATAAAAAATTGTCGAAGAGTCGTAGCTTCGTTTATCTCAAACGCCGCATGCCCCCGCCGGATGCTGCGCGAGTGATGCAACTCGGCATCCCCGGTGTTTTCATGCAGCGCGAATATCGCCGCTACTATCCGGCCGCCGAAGTGACCGCGCACCTCGTCGGCTTTACCGGCATCGACGACAAAGGCCAGGAAGGCATGGAGTTGGTATTCCAGAAATGGCTTTCCGGCAAGTCGGGCAGCCGGCATGTGCTGAAAGACAGGCGCGGCCATATCGTTGAAGATCTGGAGGCAGTCAAGGTGCCGCAGGACGGCCATGATCTGGCGCTTTCCATCGACCGCAATATTCAATATCTGGCGCATCGCGAGTTGGCGAGAGCGGTTGAAGAACACAAGGCCAAGGCCGGGGCCATCGTGGTATTGGACGCGAAATCCGGCGAAGTGCTGGCGATAGCCAATCAGCCGGTTTACAACCCGAACAACCCGGTCAAGATTGCCGGGAAATCGCGCAATCGCGCCATCGTCGATATCTTCGAGCCTGGTTCTACGCTGAAGCCGTTCACTGCCGCCGCCGCGCTGGAGGCGGGAACGTTCGAGGCGGAATCGCGCATTGAAACAGCGCCTGGCTACATGCGGATCGGCAGCGCCACCATCCACGACGCGCACCCGCAAGGCTTGCTCACCGTGTCGCAAATCATCCAGAAGTCCTCGAATGTTGGTGCAGCCAAGATGGCGCTCAGCCTGCAACCCCAATATCTGTGGAGCACGTTCAACCAGATGGGTTTCGGTAGCCCGGTCAATATCGGCTTCCCCGGCGAGGCGACCGGCAAATTGCGTCCCTACAAGAGCTGGCGCCCGATCGAGCAGGCGACGATGTCATACGGGCACGGCATCAGCCTAAGCCTGGTGCAACTGGCAAGAGCTTATACAGTGTTCGCCAACGATGGCGAGATCAAGCCGGTATCGCTGGTCAGGATGAAAGAACCGCCCGTTGGCCAGCAGGTGTTTTCCGCAGCAACGGCACGCAGCGTGCGCGACATGCTGGAAACCGTGGTGCAGCCCGGCGGCACGGCTCCGCATGCGCAGGTCATGGGTTACCGCGTGGCGGGCAAGACGGGAACAGCACACAAGCTAGATGTGGGCGGTTATGCCGCGGATCGCTATGTGTCGTCATTTGTCGGCATGGCGCCGGCCTCCAATCCGCGTCTCATTATTGCCGTGATGATCGATGAACCGAGCGACGGCAAGTACTACGGCGGCACGGTCGCGGGGCCGGTGTTCAGCGCGGTGATGGCCGGGGCCTTGCGCCAGCTGGCAGTGCCTCAGGATGCGCCGAGCGACAATATCGTGATTCCGCCGGAAGATGCGCCGGAAGTGAAGGAGGTCGTATGACGAGCCTGCTTTCACAATTGGGTGTAAAGGCCACGCAACTCACCACTGATAGCCGAAAAGCCGGGCCGGGCAGCATATTCCTGGCTTATCCGGGAGAAAGCGCGGACGGTCGTAAATACATCCCGCAGGCGGTTGCCCGGGGCGCTGCCGGTATTTTATGGGAGCATGAGGGTTTTGAATGGGAGTCGGAGTGGTCGATTCCCAACCTGCCGGTGGCAAATTTGCGAGCCCAGGCCGGCGTGATCGCCGACGAATTTCACGGACATCCTTCGCGCAAACTGCGCATGATCGGCATTACCGGCACCAACGGCAAAACATCATGCAGCCACTGGCTGGCCGAAGCGCTGACCCGCCTGGGCCGTAAAACTGCTGCCATCGGTACCTTGGGTAATGGATTCCCTGGAGAGTTGTCCGAGGCGATCAATACCACGCCCGATCCTGTTCTGCTGCATGGCATGCTGGCCGAGTATGTGACTAAGGGCGCTGCTGGCGCGGCAATGGAAGTTTCCTCGCATGGGCTGGCGCAAGGCCGCGTCAACGGCGTGCACTTCGATGTGGCTGTGCTGACCAATCTGTCGCGCGACCATCTGGACTATCACGGCGACATGGCTGCTTACGCAGAAGCCAAGAAAAAACTGTTCTATTGGCCCGATCTCGGCTGCATGGTGCTCAACACCGATGACGATTTTGGCGCGGAATTCGCGGACGATGCCGAAGGGCGCGATTTGCGCGTGCTGACCTACGGCCTGCAAACCGGGGATGTGCGCGGACAGAATCTGGAGTTGCATGGCGACGGTTTGGCGATGGATGTGGTTACGCCATCCGGCAATGCTCGTCTGGAAGTCCGACTGATGGGTCGTTTCAATGCCTATAACCTGCTGGCCGTGCTGGCTGTGCTGCTGGCGAGCGATGTGCCATTGCATGAAGCCGTCGCCGCATTGAAGGATGTAAAGCCGGTTGCCGGCCGCATGCAGACGCTGGGCGGCGGCGAAAAGCCATTGGTGGTGATCGATTATGCGCATACGCCAGATGCGCTGGAAAAAGTTCTGGTTGCTCTACGCGAGCAGACGGCCGGTCGCCTGATCTGCGTATTCGGTTGCGGTGGAAATCGCGACAAGGGCAAGCGCCCACTCATGGGCGAAGCGGCATCCAGGCTGGCGGACAAGGTGATAGTCACTTCCGACAATCCGCGCCACGAAGATCCGGCTTCAATCATCAATGAAGTCATCGCCGGCATGAGCGGCGATTATCACGTCGAGGCCGACCGCGCCGCCGCTATCGACCGCGCCATCGGCGATGCACGTCCGGGCGATGTCGTATTGATCGCCGGCAAGGGGCACGAGGATTATCAGGACATCGGCGGCATCAAGCTTCCGTTCGACGACCGCGAAGTCGCGCGTCGCATGTTGGAGTGCCGGCCATGATGCTGCGACTTTCCGAAGCGGCGTTGGCGACCGGGGGGCGGATCGTGGGCGAGGATACGGCTTTCGATGCCGTCTCGACCGATAGCCGCGCGATTCAGGCGGGTAATTTGTTTGTCGCGCTGCGCGGCGAGCGATTCGATGGCCACGATTTTGTTGACGACTGCCTGCAGCGCGGTGCAGCGGCGGCGATGGTCGATGAACGCTGGCAAACTGGTCAGACTGGGCCGTTGCTGGTGGTTGAGGATACCCGTCTGGCGCTGGGCATCCTGGCTGCGTACTGGCGCGGCAAATTTACCCTGCCGATGGCAGCCGTAACCGGTAGCAACGGCAAGACTACCGTCAAGGAAATGCTGGCTTCCATCCTGCGTGTCAACAGCGCGGACGATGCGGTGCTGGCGACACAAGGCAATCTCAACAACGACATCGGGCTTCCGCTCACGCTGCTCAAACTGCGCGCCGCGCATCGCTATGCCGTCATTGAAATGGGTATGAATCATCCGGGCGAAATTTCGTACCTGACGCGCCTGGCGAAACCCGGCGTGGCGCTGATCAACAACGCCTTGCCGGCCCATCTGGAAGGCTTGGGCAGCGTAGAGGCCGTGGCGCATGCCAAGGGCGAGATTTTCGAAGGGCTGGCGGTTGACGGCACGGCCATCATCAACATCGACGACCAGTTCGCGCCCTTGTGGAAGCAACTGGCGGCCCCGCGCAGGGTGCTGACTTTCGGGCTGGATCATGTGGCCGATGTGAGCGCCGACTACCGCCTCCATTCCGATAGCTGCGAACTCACTTTGAAAACTCCGCAAGGCGAGGCAGTCGTGCGCTTGCCTGCCCCCGGCGTGCATAACGTGCGCAACGCGCTGGCGGCTGCGGCAGCAGCCACGGCGATGGGCGTGTCCTTGAGCGCTATCGCCGGCGGCTTGCAACAATACGCCGGTGTAAAAGGTCGCTTGCAGCGGAAAGCCGGGATCCACGGCAGCACGGTGATCGACGACACCTACAACGCCAATCCGGCCTCGATGCGCGCGGCCATCGACGTGCTGGCGGCATGCCCCGGCAAGCGCGTGCTGGTGCTCGGCGATATGGGCGAGCTGGGCGAAACGGCCGCGGAAATGCATCGCGAGATTGGGGCATACGCCAAGCAAGCGCAGCTTGATCGCCTGCTGGTGCTGGGCGAACTCAGCAAGGAAATGGCCGCCGGATTTGGTGCTGGGGCGCAGCATTTCGAATCGCCTGAAGCGCTGGACGAAGAACTGAGCAAACAACTGACCGCAGACACGACCGTGCTGGTGAAAGGGTCGCGCTTCATGCGTATGGAGCGCGTCGTGGCCCTGCTGCTGGCAGATACTGATAAGGGGAGCAAGCATGCTGCTTGAACTGGCGCGCTGGCTGGCGCATGACATTCGCGGATTCAATGTCTTCAACTACATCACGCTGCGCGCGATGCTGGCGACGCTCACGGCGCTGGGGATTTCCTTCCTGGTCGGGCCGACGATGATACGCAAGCTCACGCAGTACAAGGTAGGCCAGGCAGTGCGCGACGACGGCCCGCAAACCCACCTGATCAAGGCAGGCACACCGACCATGGGCGGCGCGCTGATCCTCGTGGCCATCGCAATCTCCACGCTGTTGTGGGCCGATCTCACCAACCGTTACGTATGGGTGGTACTGATCGTGACCATGGGCTTCGGTATCGTCGGCTGGGTGGATGACTGGCGCAAGGTGGTGCATCGCAACCCCAAGGGACTGTCGGCAAAGGAAAAATATTTCTGGCAATCATTGCTGGGCATCGGCGCAGCCGTATATCTGTTCTATACCGCCGAGGTGCCGGCCCAGACCACGCTGATCTTTCCGTTTTTTAAGCACTTGGCGCTGCCGCTGGGAGCAGTGAGCTTCATCGTGCTGACTTATTTCGTGATCGTGGGCAGCAGCAATGCCGTCAACCTGACCGATGGTCTGGATGGGCTTGCGATCCTGCCGACGGTGATGGTGGCGAGCGCGCTCGCCTTGTTTGCATACGTCGCGGGCCACCTTTATTTCTCCAAATATCTGGGTATCCCCTACGTGGCCGGCGCCGGCGAGCTGGCCGTGTTCTGCACCGCGATGGCAGGTGCCGGGCTCGGTTTTCTGTGGTTCAACGCCTACCCGGCGGAAGTCTTCATGGGCGATGTCGGCGCGCTGGCATTGGGCGCGGCGCTGGGAGTGGTGGCGGTGATCGTGCGGCAGGAAATCGTGCTGTTCATCATGGGTGGCGTATTCGTGGTGGAAACGCTGTCGGTCGCGGCGCAGGTGACCTATTTCAAATACACCAAACAGAAGTACGGCGTGGGCCGGCGCATTTTTCTGATGGCGCCATTGCATCACCACTATGAACAAAAAGGCTGGAAAGAGACGCAGGTGGTCGTGCGCTTCTGGATTATCACGATGATGCTGGTCTTGCTCGGGCTATCGACGCTGAAACTGAGATGAAATTGAATTTAAACGACAAACAGGTGCTTGTGCTGGGGCTGGGTGACACTGGCCTTTCGGCATTGCGCTGGCTGAAGCGCCAGGGTGCACGCCTGTCCGTCGCCGATACACGAGAAACGCCGCCCGGACTGGATGCGGTGCGTGCGGAATTTCCCGGCATTCCGGTGCATCTCGGCGCATTTACGCCGACAGCGTTCGCGGCTGCCGAAATCGTCGTCGCCAGCCCCGGCGTTCCGCTGGCCGAGCCGGAAGTGCAGGCCGCTATCGCGCGCGGCGTTCCGGTCGTCGGCGACGTCGAGCTTTTCGCGCAAGCCATAGCCGGCAGCGGGGCCAAAGTCATCGCCATCACCGGCTCCAACGGTAAAAGCACGGTGACCAGCCTTGCCGGGCATCTGTGCGCCAGCGCCGGACTGGATACGGTGGTCGCTGGCAATATCGGGCTGCCGGTACTGGATGCGCTGACAGAGCGCGAAGGAAAGGCGCCACAGGTTTGGGTGCTGGAACTGTCGAGTTTTCAGCTGGAAACCACCCGCAGCCTGAAGGCGGATGCCGCAACGGTATTGAATATCTCCGCGGACCATATGGACCGCTATGCCGACCTGCACGATTACGCGGCAGCCAAGCAAAGAGTATTGGCCGGCAGCAAGGTGCAGGTGCTGAACAGGGATGACGCCCTGGTGATGGTCATGGCGCAAGAGGATGCCGATACCCAGACTTTCGGCCTCAATGCCGGCAGCCGTCCATCAGATTGGGGCATCGTCGAGCACGAAGGACGTCGCTGGCTGGCGAAAGGTCACGAGCGTCTGTTTCCGGTCGACGAATTGCCGATCGCCGGCATGCACAATGCAGCCAATGCACTGGCTGCGCTGGCGCTGTGCCGGGCGATAAATCTCCAGTACGAACCCATGCTGGCCGCGCTGAAGACATTCAAGGGCCTGG
This sequence comes from Methylobacillus sp. MM3, assembly GCF_001645185.1. Taxonomy (GTDB): domain Bacteria; phylum Pseudomonadota; class Gammaproteobacteria; order Burkholderiales; family Methylophilaceae; genus MM2. The sequence continues at coordinate 271,528 of NZ_LXTQ01000030.1, read as the reverse complement.
CGCATCGCGTCGAATTCGTCGCCGAAATCGGCGGCCGCAAGTTCTATGACGACTCCAAGGGTACCAACGTCGGCGCCACGGCCGCCGCGCTCCAGGGTTTTGCCGCGCCGGTCGTGCTGATCGCCGGCGGCGACGGCAAGGGCCAGGATTTCACCCCGTTGCGCGACGCCATCGCAAAAACCCGCGCCGTGGTACAGATCGGTCGCGACGGTCCGCAGATAGAGGCAGCTGTGGCAGGTGCCTGTCACGTACAGCGCGCCGAAAGCATGGAAGAGGCGGTACAGCAGGCTTATGCGCTGTCGGAGCCGGGCGATGTTGTGCTGCTGTCGCCCGCCTGCGCCAGCTGGGACATGTTCCGCAATTACGCGCACCGCGCCGAAGTATTCATCGCCGCCGTCAAGGAGCTGAACTGATGTACATGCTCAGCAACCGCGACAAGATCACAGCGCCCACCTACGACCAGGGGTTGTTGTGGGTCACGCTGATGCTGCTCGGCTTCGGGTTGGTGATGGTTTACTCCGCTTCGATCACGCTGGCCGAGGCCGACAAGGCGACCGGGCACCAGTCCACCTATTACGCAGTGCGTCATGCGATTTATCTGGTGATTGCGTTACTCGCGGGTTTCGTCACTTTCCAGATTCCGACGCGCTTCTGGCAGAAAGTTGCGCCTTATCTGTTTCTGGCCGGCCTGGTACTGCTGATCATGGTGCTGATTCCCGGCGTCGGACGCCAGGTGAACGGCAGTCAGCGCTGGATTCCTCTGGGGTTCGCCACGTTGCAGCCATCAGAACTGATGAAACTGTTTGCAACGATTTATGTGGCCGACTACACCGTGCGCAAGGCGGCCTTCATGGATAGCTTCACCAAGAGTTTCCTGCCGATGCTGGCGGTGATGCTGGTGGTTGGCTTCCTGCTGCTGCGTGAGCCGGATTTCGGCGCGTTCGCGGTGATCGCCGCGATCACGATTTCCGTGCTGTGGCTGGGCGGCATCAACGGCCGCATCTTCGCCGGCTTGGTCGTGTTGCTGGTAATCGGCGTCGTGATGCTGATCATGAGCTCGCCTTATCGTTTACAGCGGATTGTCGGTTTCATGGACCCATGGGCCGATCCGTTCGGCAAAGGCTATCAGTTGTCGCATGCATTGATTGCGTTCGGGCGCGGCGAGTGGCTGGGCGTCGGCCTGGGCGCCAGCGTGGAAAAACTGCTTTATCTGCCGGAAGCGCATACCGACTTCCTGCTCGCGGTGATCGCCGAGGAGCTGGGCTTCGTCGGGGTGGCTGCCGTCGGCCTGCTGTTCGCATGGATCGTCATGCGCGCTTTCGCCATCGGCAAGGAAGCGGTCGCTTACGAGCGCCACTTCTCCGCGCTGCTGGCGCAGGGCATCGGCATCTGGATTGGCGTGCAGGCCATCATCAACATGGGCGTCAACATGGGATTGTTGCCGACCAAAGGCCTGACATTGCCGCTGCTGTCGTTCGGCGGCAGCGCGATCGTCGCGAATTGTATTGCGTTGGCGGTGCTGCTCAGGATCGATTGGGAGAACAGACGCCTCGCCAAGGGGGTGCCGGCATGAGCACCTTGATGGTCATGGCAGGCGGCACGGGCGGCCACGTGTATCCGGCAATGGCGGTGGCGGATCACCTCAAGGCCGAGGGCTGGAACATCGTATGGCTGGCGACCGAGGGCGGCATGGAAAACCGGTTGATTGCCGGCAAGAATTACGATGTCGCCGTCATCCGCATGCGCGGGGTGCGAGGCAAGGGCGTGCTGCGCAAGCTGGCCGCTCCGCTGCAAGTGCTCCTGGCCTGCGTGCAAAGTTTCAAGGTGTTGCGCCAGTATCGCCCCGACGTCGTACTCGGCATGGGCGGCTTTGCTGCGTTCCCGGGAGGACTTACCGCCTGGCTGCTGCGCCGGCCGCTGGTGATTCATGAGCAGAATTCGATTGCCGGGCTCACCAACCGCGTGCTGTCGCATTTCGCGCGCAAGGTTCTGGCAGCCTTCCCATCCGCGTTCGGCGACGAGGCCGAGCTGACGGGCAATCCGGTGCGCGCCGATATCGCCGCCTTGCCAACGCCGGAACAACGCCTCGCCGGACGAATCGGCCCCATCCGCTTGCTGATTGTCGGCGGCAGTTTGGGTGCGCAGGCGCTGAATGAAATGGTACCGCAGGCATTGGCGATGCTGCCCGAGGACGCACGTCCCGAAGTGATCCATCAGGCGGGCGAAAAGCAGATCGATGTCCTGCGCGAAAACTACCGCAAGGCGGGCGTGGAATCGGAAGCGCGCGCATTCATCGCCGATATGGCGGCTACATACGCATGGGCCGACCTGGTGATCTGCCGAGCGGGAGCACTGACCATCGCCGAGCTCTCCGCCGCGGGTGTTGCCAGTGTGCTGGTGCCGTTCCCGCATGCGGTGGACGATCATCAGACCTGGAATGCGCATTACCTTTCGGATGACGGCGCGGCTGTGCTGTTGCCGCAGAAGGACATGACGCCGGAAAAACTGGCGCAATTGATCGCAGGGTTCGACCGCGAATCGCTGTTCGCGATGGCGCAGCGGGCGCGGGCGCTGGGCAAGCCGCAGGCGACAGCCACAGTGGCGGCGATCTGCAAGGAGATGGCGCGATGCCAGTCATGAAAAGCATGCACCAAGGAGAGCACAGGGAGCACGGAGTTTATCGGTTTCCTCGGTGCTCTCCGTGTGCTCCATGGTTAGAGATTTTGCAGCGGGTGCTCAAATGAAACACAAGGTCAAGAATATCCATTTCGTCGGCATCGGCGGCTCGGGCATGAGCGGCATTGCCGAGGTGCTGATCAATCTCGGCTTCAGCGTGAGCGGCTCGGATCTCGCGGACAATATCGTGACGCGCCGTCTTGCCGGACTGGGCGCCGCCGTGCGCAAAGGGCACGCGACCGAAAACCTGGCCGCGGCCGATGTGGTGGTGGTGTCCACCGCCGTGGACGAGAAAAATCCCGAGGTCGTCGCGGCGCGCGAACGCAAGATACCCATCATTCCGCGCGCGATGATGCTGGCGGAGTTGATGCGCTTCCGCCAAGGCATCGCGGTTGCGGGTACGCACGGCAAGACGACGACGACCAGCCTGATCGCCAGCATCCTGGCCGAAGCCGGCATGGACCCGACCTTCGTGATCGGCGGACGGCTGGAGGCGGCAGGCACCAATGCGCGCCTGGGACAGGGCGAATATATCGTTGCCGAGGCAGACGAATCCGACGCCTCCTTCCTGCATCTCTCGCCGGTGCTCTCGGTCGTGACCAATATCGACCACGACCACATGGATACCTATGAACACGACTTCGAGAAGCTCAAGGGCGCGTTCGTCGAATTCCTGCAATGCCTGCCGTTCTGGGGCATGGCCGTGGTGTGCGTCGATGACCCGAACGTGCGTGCGATCCTGCCGCGCATCAGCAAGCCGGTGATGCCATACGGTTTCGGCGAGGAGGCACTGGTACGCGCCATCAACGTGCGCGCCGATGCCGGGCAGATGCATTTCACCGTACGGCGGATTAACGGCAAGGTGACCGAATTCGACGTGACGCTCAATCTGCCCGGCATGCATTACGTGCAGAACGCGCTGGCGGCGATTGCCGTAGCGAGCGAGTTGAACATCCCCGATGAAGCCATCGTCAAGGCGCTGGCCGATTTCAAGGGTGTCGGGCGCCGCTTCGAACGTTACGGCGAAGTACCAGCCAAGGAAGGCGGCAAGTTCACGCTGATCGACGACTACGGCCATCACCCGGTGGAAATGCAGGCGGTGATCAACGCCGCACGTGGCGCTTTCCCCGGCCGCCGGCTGGTGCTGGCTTTCCAGCCGCACCGCTATACCCGCACCCGGGATTGCTTCGAGGATTTTGTGCGCGTGCTGTCTACCGCCGACGCGGTATTGCTGACGGAGGTTTACCCGGCGGGCGAAACACCCATCGTCGCCGCGGACGGTCGCAGTCTGGTGCGCGCGGTGCGTGTCGCGGGCAAGGTGGAACCCATATTCGTGGAAACGCCGGCGGAGCTGCCACAGGCCATCCTTGATGTGGCGCACGAGGGCGACGTGGTGATCGTCATGGGGGCAGGCTCGATCGGCCAGGTGGCGGCCAGAACGAAGGAGGCCGCGCTGTGACGACAAGCGGCAAATTGCTGCTGGACGAATCGATGCGCCGCTATACCAGCTGGCGCGTGGGCGGCAATGCCGACCGGCTGTATGTGCCGCACGGGCTGGAGGATTTGCAAGGGTTCCTGAAAGGGTTGCCGCACGGCGAGCCGGTGCATTTCATCGGCCTCGGCAGCAACCTGCTGGTACGCGACGGCGGCGTGCGCGGTACCGTCGTGCTGATGCACGACGCGCTGACCGAAATGCGCTTCGAAGGGACATCGGTCTATGCCGAGGCCGGCGTGACCTGCGCCAAACTGGCCAAGTTCGCCGCGCGCGAGCATCTGCACGGCGCGGAATTCCTGGCCGGGGTGCCGGGTACAGTGGGCGGTGCGCTGGCGATGAACGCCGGCTGCCACGGCGGGGAGACATGGGACATCGTCAGCCGCGCGATCACCATTGACCGCCACGGCCATGTGCACGAACGCAGCCAGGTGGACGTGGAAGTGGGCTACCGCCACGTAGGTTTGCCCGGCGAAGAATGGTTTGTCGCCGCATGGTTTCAGCTGCACGCCGGCGAGGCGAGCGTGGCCGAAGAAAAGATCAAGGCGCTGCTGGCGAAGCGCCTCGCGACGCAGCCGCTTAACCTGCCCAATGCCGGCTCGACTTTCCGTAATCCGGAAGGCGACTATGCCGCGCGGCTGATCGAGGCCTGTGGTTTGAAAGGTTTCAGCATCGGAGGCGCACAAGTGTCGGAGAAGCACGCGAATTTCATCGTCAACCTGGGCGAAGCCACGGCGGACGATATTGAACGACTGATTGCGCATATGCACGACACAGTGTTGCGCGAACATGGGGTCGAGCTGCAACGCGAAGTGAAAATTATTGGGGAAAGGCTATGAACCACGGAGCACTCGAAGGTCACGGAGAAAATCCTTGGGCATCGTTCTCCGGGGGCTCTGTGGTTAAAGGTTTTAAGGAATGACGAATAAATACGGAAAAGTAGCAGTGTTATTGGGCGGACGTTCCGCTGAACGCGAGGTATCGCTCAATAGCGGCAATGCGATACTGGCGGCCCTGCAGCGCGGCGGCGTGGATGCGCACGCGTTCGATCCGGCGGAAAAACCGCTGCACGACCTGGAGGGGTATGACCGCGTGTTCATCGCGCTGCACGGCCGCTATGGCGAAGACGGCACCATTCAAGGCGCGCTGGAGCTGTTCGGCATTCCTTATACCGGCAGCGGCGTGATGGCGGCAGCGGTGGGCATGGACAAGTGGCGTACCAAATTGCTGTGGCAGGCGGCGGGGATTCCGACGCCGGAATTCGAAATGCTGAACGCCGATAGCGATTTCGCTGCGGTGGAAGCGCATCTCGGTTTGCCGATTTTCGTGAAGCCCGCCAACGAGGGTTCCAGCATCGGCATCAGCAAGGTAAAGACCCATGGCGGTCTGCGTGCCGCGTATGAAGAAGCGGCCAAATACGACCCGCTGGTGATCGCGGAAAAATTCGTCGGCGGCGGCGAGTACACGGTGGGCATTCTCGGCGATCAGGCGCTGCCGGTGATCCGCATCGTGCCGGCAAACGAGTTTTACGACTACGAAGCGAAATACATCCGCGACGACACGCGTTACCTGTGCCCGTGCGGCCTGACCGAAGCGCAGGAAAGCATCATTCGGGCACAGGCCCTTCAAGCATTCCGCGTGTTGGGCGGCCAGGCATGGGGCCGCGTGGACTTCCTGATGGACGAAGCGGGCAACCACTATTTCCTGGAAGCCAACATGTCGCCCGGCATGACCGATCACAGCCTGGTGCCAATGGGTGCGCGAGCGGCGGGGATTTCGTTTGACGAGCTGGTGTTGAAGGTATTGGAGATGGCCCATGTGGGATAGGCCCAAAGCGATGCTTTGGTTTGCCAACTTCCTGTATGCGCTGGCGGCGGTGCTGCTGCTGTATTCGGTGTTGTTCGTGGTGATACATCTGCCGATCTTTCCTTTGAAGGAGGTCAAGGTGGAAGGTGAGCTGACGCATGTCACGCGCGACCAGATCAAGCTGATCGTGGACCGGCACCTACGCGGCAACTTTTTTACGCTGGATCTGATTCAGGCGCGCGACGCCTTCCAGAAGCTGCCATGGGTGCGCAATGTCAGCGTGCGCCGGCGCTGGCCGGACAAGCTGGAGGTGACGGTAGAAGAGCATCGCGAGTTGGCGCGCTGGGGCAACATCGCTCTCGTCAACAGCCATGGAGAATTGTTTCACGCCGCATCGGACAGCGAGTTGCCGGTATTTTTCGGGCCAGGCAACGGCGTGCGTGAAGTGGCAGAGCACTACGGCAGCTTCAGCACGCTGCTCGCGCCGACCGGGATGAAGATCATGCAGCTGGCATTGTCGCCGCGCCGCGCATGGGAAATCGGCACCGATAGCGGCATGGTGATCGAAGTGGGGCGCGAGCAGATGGAAGCGCGCCTGAAGAAATTTGCCGGCGTTTACGCCAAGACGCTGGGCAGTCTGAATGTGAAAGTGGCCTACGCCGATCTGCGGTATCCCAACGGATTCGCAGTGCGCAAGCCGGCCAGGAGCGCCAAACCGGCAGTGCCGGCAACGAATAAAACGGGAGCGGCGTAATCGCCGCCAGGACGGAGAAAGCATGAGCAGGATCAAGGAACAGAAAAATCTGATTGTCGGCCTCGATATCGGCACTTCGAAGATCGTCGCGATCGTCGCCGAGTTGCAGCCGGAAGGAAACCTCAAGGTTATCGGCCTCGGGCAGCACCCCTCGCGCGGCCTGAAAAAAGGCGTCGTGATCAATATCGACTCGACGGTGCAGGCGATCCAGCGCGCACTGGAAGAGGCCGAGCTGATGGCCGATTGCAAGATTACCAGCGTGTTTACCGGCATCGCCGGCAGCCATATCAAGAGCCTCAACTCGCACGGCATGGTGAAGATCAAGGACGCCGAAGTGGCGCAGGCCGACGTGGACCGCGTGATCGAAACCGCGCGTGCGATTGCATTGCCGTCGGACCAGCAGATCCTGCACATCCTGACGCAGGAATTCATCATCGACGGCCAGGAAGACGTGCGCGAGCCCATCGGCATGAGCGGCATGAAGCTGGAAGTGAAAGTACACATCGTTACCGGTGCCGTTTCTGCCGCGCAGAACATTGTCAAGTGCGTGAAGCGCTGCGGTCTGGAAGTGACCGATCTGGTGCTGCAGCCGCTGGCATCCAGCGTTTCCGCGCTGACCGAGGACGAAAAGGAACTGGGGGTGTGCCTGGTCGATATCGGCGGCGGCACGACGGATATCGCGGTATTCAAGCAAGGGGCGATTCGCCATACCGCGGTGGTGCCGATTGCCGGCGACCAGATGACGAACGACGTTGCGGTCGCGTTCCGTACTCCGACGCAGTCGGCAGAAGATATCAAGGTCAAGCACGGTTGCGCGCTGCGCCAACTGGCCGACCCCAAGGAAATCGTCGAAGTGCCGGGTGTGGATGGGCGCGATCCGCGCCAACTGTCAGTGCAGACGCTGGCCGAAGTGATCGAGCCGCGCGTGGTCGAGCTATATGAATTCGTGCTGGGCGAATTGCGCCGCAGCGGCATGGAAGAAATGATCGCCTCCGGCATCGTCATTACCGGCGGCAGCAGCATGATGAAGGGCATGGTGGAGCTGGGCGAGGAAATCTTCCACATGCCGGTGCGCCTCGGTTTGCCGCGCTATGTCGGCGGCTTGTCGGAGGTGGTCGGAAATCCGCGCTACGCCACCGGCGTGGGACTGGTGTTGATGGGCAAGCAGCAGATCGAAAGGCATATCCAGGGCCAATTGGAATCGAATTCGTTCGAGCGGATCTGGGAAAAGATGAAGAGTTGGTTCCAGGGCAATTTCTAGCCTGGAAAAGCAGTGTTACGGCAGTAGATTAAATCAGTTACGGCAGACAAAGGAGGAAGCCAAGATGTTTGAAATCATGGATAGGGATTCACAGGAAGCAGTCATCAAGGTGATCGGTGTGGGCGGTTGCGGCGGCAACGCAATCGAGCACATGATCGACAACAACGTGAATGGCGTCGAGTTCATCGTCGCCAACACCGATATGCAGGTATTGAAGAAGAGTCGCGCCAAGATCCAGCTGCAGCTGGGTGCGGAACTGACGCGCGGACTCGGAGCCGGCGGCCGTCCCGAAATGGGGCGCGAAGCGGCGCTGGAAGATCGTGAACGCATCGCCGAGATCATCGACGGCGCTGACATGCTGTTCATTACCGCGGGCATGGGCGGCGGCACCGGCACGGGTGCTGCTCCGGTCGTGGCCGAAGTGGCGCGCGAACTGGGCATTCTGACGGTGGCGGTCGTCACCAAGCCGTTCGGTTTCGAAAACAAGCGCATGAAACTGGCCGACGAAGGCGTGGCTGAGTTGACCAAGTACGTCGATTCCCTGCTGGTGGTGCCCAACGAAAAGCTGATCCAGGTGCTGGGCGGCAAGATCACCGTCAAGGAAGCCTACCGCGCTGCCAACGGCGTGCTACATAACGCAGTGAGCGGCATCGCCGAAGTCATCAACGGTGAAGGCATGGTGAACGTGGACTTCGCCGACGTGCGTACCGTGATGTCCGAAAACGGCATGGCCATGATGGGGTCCGCGATTGCTTCCGGCGAAAACCGTGCACGCATCGCCGCAGAACAGGCCGTCAACAGCCCGTTCCTGGAAAACGTCAACCTGGAAGGCGCACGCGGCGTTCTGGTAAACATCACCTCCAGCGCCGACAGCTTCACGATGGACGAATTCTACGAAGTGATGAACACGATCAAGTCGTTCACCGCAGAAGACGCTTCGGTGTTCTTCGGCAACGTGTTCGACGAATCGCTGGGCGGCGACCTGCGCATCACGCTGGTGGCAACGGGTCTGGCAGGCGGTGCGGCACGCCGTCAGCAAAAGCCGGAAATCCGCATGGTGGCGCCGCTGATGAACGGTACCAACAACCAGCCGATGTTCGTGGGTGGTTCCATCGAAGAAGAAGCACCGGCCGCATTCCGTCCGAATGCACGCCGCGCACAGGTGGAAGCGATGAAGCAGACCGGTATGGACGAATTCGATATTCCGGCATTTTTGCGCAAGCAAGCGGATTGATTCGTCGCGGCAACTGTCATAACGCTGTAACAAGGCGAAGCTGTCTTCGCCTGGGCGCTTGCGAAGCGAAAGAGGCGCGATTCGTGCTATGATTGCAGGTTGTTGGTTTTATTAAGGATTATCGGGTGTTAAAGCAGCGCACGTTAAAACATGTGATCCACGCCACCGGCGTGGGACTGCATACCGGGGACAAGGTGGCGATCACCTTGCGACCCGCTGCGCCCGATACCGGCATCGTATTCCGCCGGGTCGATCTCGATAGCCCTGTAGAAATCAAGGCCCTGCCGCACCACGTCAAAGACACCCGGCTCTCCTCCACGCTGGATGTCGAGGGCGTACGCGTCGCCACGGTCGAGCATCTGATGTCTGCCCTTGCCGGCCTCGGCATCGATAACGCATACGTCGACCTCACCGCTTCTGAAGTGCCTATCCTCGACGGTAGCGCCGGCCCGTTCGTGTACCTGATCCAGTCCGCCGGGATCGTCGAACAGCCGGTGCCCAAGAAATTCATCCGCATCAAGAAGACCATCGAAGTCCATGATGGCGACAAATGGGTGCGTTTCGAACCCTATCACGGCTTCAAGATCGATTTTTCCATCGATTTCGACCATCCGGTCATCGAGCATACCGGCAAGTCCGTCACCATCGATTTTGCCGATAATTCCTACATCCGCGAAATCAGCCGTGCGCGAACTTTCGGGTTCATGCACGAGGTTGAGGCGCTGCGCAACATGGGCCTGGCCCGCGGCGGTAGCCTGGACAACGCGGTAGTGCTGGACGAATACCGCATCCTCAATAGCGAAGGCCTGCGTTATGAAGATGAATTCGTGAAGCACAAAGTGCTGGATGCCATCGGCGATCTCTACATTCTCGGCCATCCGCTGATCGGTGCCTTCTACGCCTACAAATCCGGCCATGCGCTCAACAACAAGCTGCTGCGTGCCTTGCTGGCGGATGCCGAAGCGTGGGAGTACGCCACTTTCGAACAAGCGGAAGAAGCCCCCCAGGTCTTTCTCCCGCTGCAACCACAATTGGCCGCATGAGTTAGCGGAGTCAAGCCATGCTTGTGCTCCGCTTCCTTCTTTTCTTCGGTCTCATCGCCGTCGTTGTTTCCTTCGGCGTCTTTCTCTTCACGCGCGACAAGCGCTATCTGCGCTTTACCTGGCAAATCGCCAAACTGGTGGGATTACTCCTGCTGGCCGTGGCCGCCGTGCTTGCTGTGGGGCGCATCCTTCTCTATTAGCGCAATCGGCACGACACGGGCAACTTGATTCCTGCTGGCACTGCTGATCTACCTCGTCGCGGCGGTGGCTTTCATCATTGTGGTGCTATTGGCCGGGCCGCATGCCGGAATCTTGCCGCAATGGGCAGAAGCTGGAACTCTGATCGCAGGGTGGCTGGCTGTACTGATTTTGCCTGTCGTTGCGACAAGGAGCGTGTGGAGAAAATGGCTGGGGGATAGATAACCAGATTGATGCCTGGGTTAAGCCGGACCCTCGTACCGACAACCATTTCCAGCGCTCCCCACAACCAAAACACCCGTTCACCGACCCATGGCCCTGTGCTATTCTTGCCTCTTGATAGCAGTGGCAGGTTCAATAAATGCAACGCGCATGGTGGTATATCGGGGTCGTTTTACTGATCAGCAGCCCGGCTTGGGCCGACAGTCCGCAGGACGATTTTGTCGCCGCGCGCGAAGCCTACAACGAGCGTGACGAGCAGGCGCTCGAAGAATATTCCGCTCGTCTCCATTCCCAGAATTACCTACTCGCCCCGTACGTCGATTACTGGCGAATCCTGCTGCGTCTCGACGATGTATCGACTCCGGAGGTACGTGATTTTCTTGAGCGTTATCAGGAGCTTCCATTTGCGGTGCGCGTACGTACCGAATGGATGAAAAAGCTGGGCAAGCGTCAGGATTGGCAGACGTTCTTCGAAGAGTATCCGCGCATGGCGGCAGAAGATACCGCCGTCAGTTGCTATGCTTATCTCGGCAAGGCCGCGCAAGGTGATGAACGTGCCTTGAAGGATGCGCGTCCGCTGTGGTTTTCGGCCGATTTTCAGCCGGATAGCTGCAATCAGCTCTTCGATAACATGATCAAGTTCGGCACGCTGACGACGGACGACATATGGGCGCGCGTTCGCCTTGCGCTTGGCGAAGGCAAGATTTCGGTCGCCAAGGCGGTCGCGCAGCATCTGCCGCAAATCGATACCGCCAGCCTGAAGTATTTCGACAGGGTTTATGAGAATCCTCAGCGAGTGCTGGAGAAAAAGACCTACACCACCAAGTCGCGGCTGGGGCGAGAGTTGAATCTTTATGCTCTGGAACGCATTTCGCGCAGCCAGCCGGAGTTTGCACTCAAGGTATGGCAAGACCTCAAGCCCGCCTACAGCCAGCCAGATCAGCAATACTTGTGGGCGCGCATGGCGCTGCATGCGGCGCGACGGCACGATGCGCTGGCGCTCGACTGGTTCGGTTATGCCGAAGGCACGCCACTAAACCGCGACCAGATTGCCTGGAAGGCGCGCGCTGCGCTACGCGTAAAGCAATGGGAAACGGTGCAGGAGGCCATCGATGCGATGCCCAGGGATATGCGCGATGATCAAGCCTGGCAATACTGGTACGGGCGCGCGCTCAAGGAAAAGGGCCAGATTGTCGCGGCGAATAAAATCTGGTTGCCGCTATCGCGCGAGCGGACCTATTACGGCTTGCTGGCGGAAGAAGAGTTGGGCGAGATCATCGGCGCGCCGCCTGCATCCTACAAGGCGACCAAAGAAGATATCTTCACTGCGCAAAGTATTCCGGGCATTCAGCGCGCACTTGAGCTACAACGCCTGGATATGCGCTGGGAATCGCGCAGCGAATGGGCGCGCGTGGTCAAAACCCTGGACGACAAGCAACTGATCGCGGCGGCCGAAGTGGCCTTCCGCGAAGAGTGGTACGACATTGCGATCAACACCGCCGAGAAAACACGGCTGACGCACGATTTTGCGATGCGATACCCGACGCCTTACCGCGAGATCATGCAGAATTATGTGCGCGAAAACGGGCTGGACGAGGCCTGGGTCTATGGGTTGATCCGTCAGGAAAGCCGCTTCATCAGCTATGCGCGTTCAGGCGTGGGCGCTACCGGGCTGATGCAGGTGATGCCGGCCACCGCAAAATGGATCGCCAAGCGCATGGGCATGGATGGCTACAACCACGGCATGATCAATGAGCTCGATACCAATATACAATTCGGTACGCATTACCTGCGCTATGCGCTGGACAAGATGGGTGGGCAGACGCTGATGGCAACGGCCGCCTACAACGCGGGGCCTTCGCGGGCATTGCGCTGGGCGCCGGAGGAACCGATGGAGGGTGCGATCTACGCAGAAACCATCCCGTTCAGCGAGACGCGCAATTACGTACAAAAAGTGATGAGCAATGCGTATTTTTACGCGCATAGGCTAGGTGGCCAGGTACAGACTGTGAAGCAGCGACTGGGGCTGATTGCCGGTCAAACAACCGCGACGGCTGTGGTGGTGCCTGAAGCGAGTCAAGCGGAGGAGTGATGAAGTGTTCATGAAAATAAAAAAAGTCTGTGTGCTGGGCGGTTCGGGGTTTGTGGGTAGTCATATCGTGCACCGCTTGAGCGCGGCCGGTTATCAGGTCAAGGTGCTGACGCGCCGTCGCGAGCGTGCGAAGCATCTGATCCTCCTGCCCGACGTGCAGGTCGAGGAATGCGATGTATTTTTCGAGGCGGCCTTGCAGCGGGCGGTCAGCGGCTGCGATGCCGTCATTAATCTGGTCGGTATTCTGCATGAATCGCGCCGAGCCAGCTTCGATAAGGTGCACATGGAATTGCCGCGTCGCGTCGCGGTGGCTTGCCAGGCGGCGGGCGTCAAGCGCTTGTTGCAGATGAGCGCCCTGAATGCTGCGGATAACGCACCAAGTGCTTACTTGCGCTCCCGTGCCAAAGGCGAAACGGCGGCCATGCAAGTGGCAAGTGAAACACTGCAGGTCACGCTGTTCCGTCCGTCCGTGATTTTCGGTCGCGGCGACAGTTTTCTCAATCTCTTCGCAAAGCTGGCGCGCGTGATGCCGGTGTTGGCACTGGCCCGCCCGGAGGCCCGATTCCAGCCGGTATTTGTCGAGGATGTCGCGCAGGCATTCGTTGCCAGCCTGGAAAATCCCGCGACCTTCGGCCAGACGTATAAGCTGTGCGGGCCCAAGGTCTATACGTTGCGCCAACTGGTGCAATACGTGGTCGATACCCTCAGGTTGAAGCGCGTCATTATTGGTCTCAATGACCGCCTTTCATATTTACAGGCGTGGGCGATGGAGTTGCTGCCGGTCAAGCTGATGACCCGCGACAATTATTACTCGATGAAAGTCGATAGTGTCTGCGATTGTCCGTTTCCTGAAGTGTTCGGCATCCAGCCGATGGCGCTGGAGGCGGTAGTGCCCGAATATCTCGCGGACGATACGCCGCGCCAGGTCTATTTGCGCTTTCGCAGCAAAGCGGGAAGAGAGCAGTAGTCGCGATGCAGGTTTATTGCGTCGGCGGTGCAGTGCGGGATGAACTGCTCGGCCGTGCCGTGAAGGATCACGATTACGTCGTTGTCGGCGCCACGCCGGAGCAAATGACGGCCTTGGGCTATCGGCCCGTCGGCAAGGACTTTCCCGTTTTTCTGCATCCAAAAACCCAGGAAGAGTATGCGCTTGCTCGCACGGAGCGCAAGACAGCCAAAGGCTACAAGGGATTCCAGGTGTACGCCGCGCCGGAGGTGACACTGGAGCAGGATCTCGCCCGGCGCGATCTCACCATCAACGCGATTGCCCGCGATTCCGAAGGCGCACTGATCGACCCGTATCGTGGGGTCGATGACCTCAGGGCCCGCATATTGCGGCATGTGGGGCCGGCCTTTGTCGAGGATCCCGTGCGCATCCTGCGGCTCGCGCGCTTTGCCGCGCGTTTTGCGGATTTCACCGTTGCCGCGGAAACCCAGGCATTGATGCGCGAAATGGTCGAAAACGGTGAGGTCGATGCGCTGATCCCCGAGCGCGTTTGGCAAGAGCTGGCCAAAGGGCTGATGGAGGCCAGGCCTTCGCGCATGTTCGAAGTGTTGCGTCAATGCGGCGCGCTGAAAAAAATCCTGCCGGAAGTGGACAGGCTTTTTGGTGTGCCGCAGCCGCCGCTATATCATCCCGAAGTGGATACCGGCGTGCATGTGATGCTGGTGGTGGACTACGCCGCTGCGCAGAATTTTGACTTGCCGGTACGCTTTGCCGCACTGATGCATGACTTGGGAAAAGGTACGACGCCTGCCGAGATGCTGCCGCGGCATATCGGCCATGAGCAGCGTGGGGTCGGGCTGGTGAAGGATGTCTGCAAGCGGCTGCGCGTGCCCAACGATTGCCGCGATGTCGCCGTCATTACCGCCAATTTCCACGGCAAGGCTTATCGTGCGCTGGAGATGCGGCCGGATACCGTGGTGCAACTTCTGCACGATACCGATGCCCTGCGCCAGCCGCAGCGTTTCGAAGCATTTCTGCAGGCCTGCGAAAGCGATGTGCGCGGTCGCCCCGGTTTCGAGACCCGGGCCTTTCCCGAAGCCGACTATTTGCGACGTGCTCTGGCGGCTGCTCAGGCGATCGATGCCGGAGCGATTGCGGGGCAGTTCGATCAAGCGGAAAAAATCCGCGATGCCGTTTTCAGGGCGCGCGTGGACGCCGTCGCACAAATGCCTGCCAATTCATAGCAGGCTCCAGCCCATCTTGAGTCCCAGCAGAAAGAGCAGGACGGCAAGGCATTTCTTCAGCGCATGAACCGGTAGCCGTTGCGCCAGTTTTACACCAAGGGGCGCACCGAAGAAACCAGCGAGAGCAATGCAGAGCATGGCCGGCAAATAGACGTAGCCCAGGCTGGGCGAAGGCAAGCCTTGAACCCCTATTCCCGAGATCGCATAACCCAGCGTGCCAACTACCGAGAGCGGGAGTCCCAGGGCGGCAGCGGTGCCAATGGCAGTGCGCACATCGCGCGTGCCGTAGATAAGAAAGGGCACGGAGACGGTACCGCCGCCGATACCGAGCAGGCTTGAAAACATTCCTACCGCCCCGCCGAATGCGTATAGGCCGGGTTTCCATGAGAAGTCCCCGTGTTTAAGCGGTCGCCGATCCAGGAACAAATGCAGCGCAATCGCGCATTCGAAAATCGCAAACAGCAGTTTCAGCCCGTCACTGTGTATGTGCGATGCCAGCCATGTGGCGAAGATTGCTCCCACAACGCCGGCCGGGGCCATGTGGCGGAAAATGGTCCAGTTGACGTTTTTATGTCGGTGATGTGCCCGGGTTGAGGAAATCGAGTTCGCGATGATGGTGGCGAGCGAGGTGCCTACTGCCAGATGCATGATGTGATCCGGCGCAAAATGCAGGCCGGTGAACAGCATCGCGAGGATGGGGACGACGATGATTCCCCCACCGACGCCGAATATGCCGGAGAGCAGGCCGCCGATAAAACCGGTCGCGAGGTAAAGCAGCCATTCCATGCGAATCAGCGTCTTCCGGCGAGGCGCTGCAATGCTTGCCGCAAGGGGGAATCCGGTAGGTTGTCCGCGAGTTGCGAGAGGGTGGCGGAGGCCTTGCTGCTGATCTCGCGAGCCACGAGCGGCGCGGCGCGGCGCTGAGATTGGACTTGCACTTCAATGCGAATTGAAGTAACTTCTACCCCCTTGTTTTGCAAGTTTTTTAGCAGGTTGGGCGTGAGCAGTTTGAGCTTGGCGGCGATAGCGCCGTTGTCGGCAAAAACCGTTAATCGACGGTGCTTGACGCCTCCCGCCCGGGTGTATGGTTGCAGTGCCTCAGGCACGATCCCATCCCAGATTTTTTGCAGGCCGGTGAATTTGCCGGCCTCGTTCGCCAGGGCATGAAGCTCGGCATTATCCCGGAAGAGCGCGTTAATGCGCCGCATGACGGGAGTCCGGGGATTTGTTCGGCAGCAAGGCGCCCAGCGCGCGTTTGCAAGCGGCGAATCCTGGTAAAGGGGAAAGTGTGAATATCATTTTCGTATCAAACAATATGGCGAAAGCCAGGACCTTGTCGTTGCCGCAGTTTCTGCTGCTGCTGGCGATCCTGATCAGCGTGCCGTCATTGATCACCGCTGCCCTTATTCTGCCACAGCCCGGCAGCGAGGACCAAGGCGTCAACGAATTGCTGCCCGTGCGCTTGTTGAATGCCGTCCGCCATAATCAGCAACAGCATATGAATGCGCTGGCCCAGCAACTAGGGGAAATCCAGGCGCGCATCATGCGGCTGGACGCCTTGAGCGCGCGGTTGGCCGAGATGGCGGGCGTCAAGGACATCAATGTGAGCGAGCGTCCCGCCCAGGGCGGCCCTCTCGAACAGGCGGCGCCCCTTTCTTCCGCGGAAATCGATAGCCAGGTAGCCCAATTGCTGGCGGACGTACAGGAGCGCACCGAGCGGCTGGACGCGATCAGCATGCATCTACTGCAACAGAACCTGAAAAAGACCACATTCCCGTCCGGCGCGCCGGTCAGTGCCGGTTACAACTCATCCAGCTACGGTTGGCGCCCCGATCCTTTTACCGGCCAGAAAGCGTTCCACAAGGGACTCGATTTCATGGCGGACTCCGGTACGCCGATTCATGCGGCTGCCGACGGCATCGTGACCCAAGCGGAAAGAGCACCGGATTATGGTAATATCGTCCGCTTGGATCACGGTTTTGGCCTCGATACGCGCTATGCGCATTTATCCGGTTTTCTGGTCAAAGTCGGCGATCGCGTAAGCAAAGGGCAACCCATCGGCACGGTCGGCAGCACGGGGCGCTCAACAGGGCCGCACCTGCATTATGAAGTGCGCCTCAACGGTGTTCCGCTGGACCCGCGCAAATACCTGAAGAACAATAACGGCTAATTTCTGTCCTAACCATCCACTTCTAACCCAAATGTTCCGCTACTGCGGGAAATCGACATCCTTCTATGCTATCCACCCTATTCAAGCAGATTTTCGGTAGCCGCAACGAGCGGCTGGTCAAGCAATACAGCCAGACGGTGCGCGACATTAACGCGCTCGAGCCGGCGATGCAGGCGCTTACCGACGAACAGTTGCGCGCCAAGACCGAAGAGTTCAAGCAGCGGTATCAGAACGGCGAATCGCTCGACAAGCTGTTGCCGGAAGCGTTTGCCGTGGTGCGCGAGGGGGGGCGTCGCGCGCTGGGCATGCGTCATTTCGACGTGCAGCTGATCGGCGGCATGGTGCTGCATTACGGCAAGATCGCCGAAATGCGTACCGGCGAAGGCAAGACGCTGGTAGGTACGCTGCCGGTATACCTGAATGCGCTGGCCGGCAAGGGCGTGCATGTGGTGACGGTGAACGATTATCTCGCGAGCCGCGATGCTGCCTGGATGGGCAAGCTGTACAACTTTCTCGGCCTCAGCTACGGCGTCAACCTGTCGCAGATGCCGCACGACGAGAAACAGCAGGCATACGCTGCCGACATTACCTACGGCACCAACAACGAATTCGGTTTCGACTACCTGCGCGATAACATGGTTTATACCCAGGAAGAGCGCGTGCAACGCAATCTGAATTTCGCCGTGGTCGATGAAGTGGACTCCATCCTGATCGACGAAGCGCGTACGCCGCTGATCATCTCCGGTCAGGCCGAAGACAGCGTGCAGCTTTATACCGCGATCAATGCCGTCGCGCTCAAGCTCGTCCGCCAGCAGACCGAGGAAGGCGAGGGCGATTACTGGGTCGACGAAAAATCGCAGCAGGTCATCATGTCCGAGCAGGGACATGAGCATGCCGAGAACCTGCTGATGGAAGCCGGCCTGCTGACTGCCGGCAGCCTGTACGACGCCGCCAATATCACGCTGGTGCATCACCTTTATGCCAGCTTGCGCGCGCAGTCGCTATTCCATCGCGACCAGCACTATGTCGTCCGCGACGGCGAAGTTGTCATCGTCGACGAATTCACCGGCCGCATGATGACTGGCCGCCGCTGGTCTGACGGCTTGCACCAGGCCGTGGAAGCCAAGGAAGGCGTGGCGATCCAGAAGGAAAACCAGACACTGGCGTCGATTACTTTCCAGAATTACTTCCGCATGTACGGCAAGCTCGCCGGCATGACCGGTACCGCGGATACCGAGGCATTCGAATTCAATTCCATTTATGGCCTGGAAACGGTGGTCATCCCCACCAACAATCCGATGGTGCGCAAAGACATGATGGACAAGGTCTATCGCACCTCGCTTGAGAAATATCATGCGGTCATCGAAGACATCAAGGAATGCCAGACACGCCAGCAGCCGGTGCTGGTGGGTACGACTTCCATCGAGAATTCGGAACTGATTTCCGCGCTGCTGGACAAGGAAAACCTGTCCCACCAGGTGCTGAACGCCAAGCAGCACGAGCGCGAGGCGCACATCATCGCGCAGGCAGGTCGCCCCAACATGATCACCATCGCCACCAACATGGCGGGCCGCGGCACCGACATTGTGCTGGGCGGTAACCCGGAAGCGGACCTGCTTGCCATCGAGGCGGACGAAGCATTGACCGCCGAGCAGAAGGCTGCACGTACCGCCGAGGTCAGGGCCGAATGGCAAAAGGTACATAATCAGATACTGGCTTCCGGCGGCTTGCACATCATTGGCACCGAGCGTCACGAATCCCGCCGCGTCGACAACCAGTTGCGCGGCCGTGCCGGTCGTCAGGGTGACCCGGGCTCCAGCCGTTTCTATCTGTCGCTGGAGGATCAACTGCTGCGCATTTTCGCTGGCGACCGTGTTGCTGCGATCATGGAAAAGCTGAACATGCCGGCAGGTGAGGCGATTGAGCATCCATGGGTTACCCGCGCCATCGAAAACGCGCAACGCAAGGTGGAAGGCCGCAACTTCGATATCCGCAAGCAATTGCTGGAATACGATGATGTCGCCAACGATCAGCGCAAGGTGATCTACCAGCAACGCAACGAACTTCTGGAAGCCGCGAATATCGAGGAAACCATTGTTGCGATGCGCAATGACGTCATTCTTGAGTTGATTGCGGAACACATCCCGCCGGGCAGCATGGAAGAGCAGTGGGATGTGCCCGCGCTGGAGAAATCACTGGAAGTCGAGGTTGGCTTGATGCTGCCAATCCAGGAATGGCTGGAAAAAGAGCCGGATCTGCATGAAGAAACGCTGACCGAGCGCGTCATGGCGGCTGCGGAAGAAACCTACCAGGCAAAAATCGCTCAGGCTGGCGCGGACGTAATGCATCAGTTCGAGCGCGCCGTGATGCTGCAAAGCCTGGACAATCACTGGCGCGAGCATCTGGCTGCGCTGGATCACTTGCGTCAGGGGATTCATTTGCGTTCCTATGCGCAGAAAAACCCCAAGCAGGAATACAAGCGCGAAGCATTCGAATTGTTCTCCAATCTGCTTACTGTCGTGAAGCGCGAAGTCACGCAGGTCACGATGATGGTGCAGATCAAGAGCCAGGCCGACATGGAAGAAGTGGTCGAAAAGCCGGCGGAGCTTGAGAACGTACGTTACCAGCATGCCGATTATGAAAACGCGCTGGCTGGCGAGAATGTTGCCGAGGAAGAAGAAGCCAAGCAGGAGCCCTTCGAGCGTGCCGGAGCAAAGATCGGTCGCAACGATCCTTGCCCATGCGGCTCAGGCAAGAAATACAAGCAATGCCACGGCAAGTTGAGTTGAGGCAAGTGAGCCAACATTAAAAACAGCCCCAGTCGGGGCTGTTTTTTTATTACGCCGGGCTTTAGTGTTTGGCTTGCAGCAACTTTTCGAATTCATCCGCAGGCAAGGGCGGGCTCATCAGATAGCCCTGGTATAAATCGCAGCCTTGCTTCTTGAGAAACTCCAGCTGTTCCTTCGTTTCAACGCCTTCCGCCAGTACCTTGAAGCCGAGAGTATGACCAATGGCGATCACGGTGTTGGCGATTTCCATGTCGTCGCGATGCTCTGGAATGTCGTCGACGAAACTCTTGTCGATCTTGAGTACATCAAGCGGGAAGCGTTTGAGGTAGGAGAGCGAGGAGTAGCCGGTACCGAAGTCGTCGATGGCCAGGCGTATGCCTTGTTCGCGCAGCAGATGCATTTTCTCGACGGCATCCTGCTCGCGCTTGATCAGGATGGTTTCGGTCAGTTCCAGCTCGAGCAGCCGGGCCGGAAATCCGGTTTCTTCCAAGGTGCGCGAGACCGTGGCGGTAATATCCTTGTGGTGGAATTGCTGGGGCGAAAGATTGACCGCCAGCGTTATCGGCTTAAGCCCGCTGTCCAGCCATTTCTTGCCCTGGATGCAGGTTTCCATGAGCACCCAATCGCCGATGGCGCCTATCAGCCCGGTTTCTTCAGCGACGGAGATATAGCGGCTGGGCAGCATCATGCCATCTTCGGGATGCTGCCAGCGCAGCAGGGCTTCCGCGCCGACCAGCTCGCCCGTAGCGATATCGATTTGCGGCTGATAGTAAACGCGCAGCTCCTTTTCGGTGAGTGCGCGCCGCAATGCTGCCTCAAGGGCGATGCGTTCGCGAGCGGCGATAGTCAAATCCTCGGAGAAGTATTTGAAGCGGCCGCGGCCTTCCTCCTTGGCTTGATAAAGCGCCGTGTCGGCCTGTTGCAGCATTTCTTCGGCTGTTGAGCAATGATCGGGATACAGGGTGATGCCGACGCTGGAGCCAATGCGCACTTCGAAGCCGTTGGAAAGAAACCATGGTTCACCCAGCATCGTGACGATTTCGCTGGCGACACGGCCGGCGTCTTCCCGATTGGTGATGCCTTGCAGCAATACGGTGAACTCATCGCCGCCCAGGCGGGTAAGCGTATCGACGGTGCGCAACCGTTTCGTCAAGCGGTCGGCGACCTGTTGCAACAACTCATCGCCCGTGGCGTGCCCAAAGCTGTCGTTGACATCCTTGAAGCGGTCAAGATCCAGCATCAGCAATGCAAACATGCCACCTTCGCGTTTGATGACGTCGATCCCGTGCTGGAGGCGCGAGAGTAGCAGTCGGCGATTCGGAAGGCGGGTCAGCGGGTCGTGGTGCGCCAGAAACTCAAGCTCGGCCTCGGTTTCCTTGATCTTGGAAATGTCGGTGAACACGCTGACATACTGCGAGACCTTGCCCTCGTTGTCTTTTACCGTGCTGATGCTCAGCAGTTGAGGAAATTCGTCGCCGCTCTTGCGGCGATTCCATACCTCACCTTGCCAGTGTCCTATCGTCTTGATTTCCGTCCACATGCGACGGAAAAACTCCCTGTCGTGGCGCGACGATTGCAGCATATCGGTCGATTTTCCCAAGACCTCCGCTTCGGTGTATCCCAGCATTTCGGTAAAGGCGCGATTTACCATCAGGATGTATTTGTCGGCATTGGTGATGATCACACCCTCGCGCGTGCTTTCGAATACTGTAGCTGCCTGACGTAGGGAATTCTCCGCCTCTACCCGGTCCGTGATGTCGCGGCTGATGCCGACCAGGCCGAGTATCTCCCCGTCCGGGCCGTAAAAAGGTGTTTTAACCGTACTCAGGAGAGCCTGCCGGCCATCCGGATAGGTGACCCATTCTTCCTGGCTGTGGGTTTGTCCCGACTCCAGGATTTGCCTGTCGAGGCTGCGAAAGGTGACGGCCAGGTTGGAGTCAAAAAGATCGTAATCCGTTTTGCCTATCTGCTCCTGCTCGGGTTTGCCCGTGAATTCCTCGAATGCCTTGTTGCTGCCGAGATAGGCGCTATTGGTGTCCTTTAGGATGATCAGGTCGGGGATGGAGTCGATGATGCGACGCAGAACAGCGGTTTGCCGCGCAAGTTCCTGTGTGCGGGATTCGACACGGCCTTCCAGTTCCAGATTGGCCTTGCGCAATTCCTCGCGCGATTCGCGTAGCGAGATTTCGGTGGTTTTCAAGGCCACATAAGCTTCGCGCCGCTCCTGTATTTCCGCTTCCACTTCTGCCGCCAGCTGGGTCGGGTTGGGAATTTTCAGCGCATGGGGAAGAATCTTGAGGACCATGTAAGCGGTGCCGACGGAAATGGCGGCAGTCAGGAGCTTCATGGAAAGATCGAACCAATAAACTGGATGCCAAAGCAAAGCCAGCGAAACCAGATGCGTCATCCCATAGGCAAGGATGAAAATGCCGAAAATCAGGAATATCCAGCGATGTTGCAAATCCTTGCGGTGCCAGACGAAGTAAGCGAATGCCAACGGGATCAAATAACAGGAAAGAATGATCAGTACATCGGAGAGTGCGTATAAATATAGAATGCCGGGTGACCAATCGAATGAGGCACCGATGGGTGCCGGGTCGATTAATGCAAACCAATCCTTGATGTTATCCAACATATCCCCCTGCATTAGAAGCGGCTGGAAAGCTATTGTTATTATGTAGTAAAACGCTGAGAAGACTAGCACTTACAAGGGTGTGCTACAAGAAGGGATGAAGAAATGCGGGAAGGGAGTGGCGCGCCCGACTGGATTCGAACCAGTGACCCTTGGCTTCGGAAACCAATACTCTATCCAACTGAGCTACGGGCGCATGCCCAAATTATAGCAAATGCCTCGTCCCTGTGCTTTGTCCGGGTGCAGGGATATCAGTATAATTCAATATTTTTTACCCCATATTTAGGAATTTAGGCCATGAGCACGCACCACGAATTTCCCAAGACTACAGTCAAGCAGTTTGTTCTTGCTTTACTCGGAGGACTGTTTGCTCCGGCCTTGGTGTTTTTTCTGATTTATAAAATGATGGTCGGTATTCAGGCAAATCAGGTCGAAGAAAGCAACTCGACGGCTGCCGAGGCTTCTGTCGTTGAGCGGATCAAACCGGTTGCGGAAGTGAATCTTTCTGCCAACGGCGGCGGTGCCACCCAGCAAAAAAGCGGTGAAGAAGTGGTTCAGGCAATTTGTGCCGCCTGTCATGCCGCGGGCGCGCTCGGTTCCCCGAAAATCGGTGATAACGGTGCGTGGGGCCCGCGTATCGGCCAAGGCTACGAGACTCTGGTCAAGCATGCGATCGAAGGCATCCGCATGATGCCCGCGCGCGGCGGCAGCCCCGACCTGAGCGATTATGAAGTGGAGAGCGCCGTGGTGTACATGGCCAACAAGTCTGGTGCCAGTTTCAAGGCTCCGGAGCCGCCCGCCGCGCCTGAAGCGGCCGCTTCGGCAGCAGCTGCACCCGAAGCCGCAGCGCCAGCTGAAGCCGCTGCTCCGGCACCAGCAAAGTAACCACTACAGCCCGCTCACAGCGGGCTTTTTTATCAGAGTTTCGAATCATGGCGACATACGCAATAGGCGATATCCAGGGTTGTTTTTCTTCCTTCAGCCATTTGCTGGAAGAGATAGGCTTCAATCCTGCCCGCGACCAACTCTGGCTGGTCGGCGATATCATCAATCGCGGCCCGGATTCGGTGGCAATTTTACGTTGGGCTAAACAGCATGAGGCATCGCTGCGCGTGGTGCTCGGCAATCACGATTTGCATGCGCTGGCTGTGGCGGAGGGATTTGTCCCGCCGCATCGGAGCGATACCTTGCAGGCTTTGCTGGAAGCGCCGGATCGCGACGAGCTGTTGACCTGGTTGCGTCATCGCTCCATGGCCTATGGTGAAGGCGAATATCTGATGATACACGCAGGTCTGCTGCCGCAATGGGAGAGCGAGCAGGTGCTTGATCTGGCGCAGGAAGTCGAGGCTGCGTTGCGCGGCAGCGATTACCGCAACTTTCTTGCCCACATGTACGGCAATCTGCCGGACCGCTGGGAGGAAGGGGTGCGCGGGATGGATCGATTGCGCGTCGTGACCAATGTGCTGACGCGTCTGCGCGTTTGCAGCGCTGACGGAGTGATGGATTTCCGGTTCAAGGGCGAACTGGACAAGATTCCCGACGGGCTGATGCCATGGTTCGAGGTGCCTGGTCGCAAGGCGACCGACAAGACGCTGTTGTTCGGTCACTGGTCGGCGTTGGGGTTGATGATGCGCGACAACCTGATCGCGCTGGATACGGGCTGTCTCTGGGGTGGCCAGCTCAGCGCTGTGCGTCTGGAAGACCGGCGCTTGTTTCAGGTGCCGTGTGCCGAGCAAGAGGCAATCGGGAAGCTATGGCCTGCCTAGCGTGATGCGACAGATTGCGCCGCTCTTGCCCGGCGGCCGGGAGTGGGGCGGCGAAGCGGAGTTCAACGACGATCTCCTTCTGGCGCAGAACCGCCCATAACGATTGCTGCATCGTAATATCTCCGCAATACGCCACTTCGGTATTCGTACCGCCCGATGCGCCGGGATAATGAATTGCCAGCGGCCAGATAAGGGCGTTGGCGTTTATCGCGGCCTGGAACAGGCTGGATTTGAAGGGTTTCAGTTCCGTGCCGTCAGTGGTTGTGCCTTCAGGGAAAAAACACAGGCAGTCATCTTGCGAGAGCGCCTGTTCGACGCTATTCATCGTGCGCCCGACTTCATGACGCTTGTGTCGGGCGATGAACAGGGTGCCCGACTTTTCTGCCAGCCAGCCGATAATCGGCCATCCGCGTATCTCCGATTTGGCGACGAAGCGCATGGGATGCAGCTGTTTCAGGGCCCAGATGTCGATCCAGGAAATATGGTTCGAAACGAACAGGGTCCGGACCGTTTGGGCATCCGGAAGATGCCCACTCGTGGCAACGCGAATATTCAGGATGACGAGGATTCTTCTGCACCACTGCTGAATGCGTCGCTCGCGCTGTTCCGGCGTCAAGCGGGGCAGCAGGAATGTCGCGGTGGCAACCCCGTGCAGCAGATGCAATGTGAGAAGCATCAGCCGCCACAGTCGCGTAGGCAGTGAAGTATGTTCCCCGCTCAAGGCCGCTTGAGGAAATGTTCGGCGTAGCGCCGGTTCATGCGCGAGATCGGCAGCATTACCAGCAGGTCCGCCGTGTTGAAGCTGGGATCCCATGCCGGATCGCCGCACATATAGGCACCCAGGCGCAGATAGCCTTTGACCAGCGCCGGGCAAGGCGCGTCGATATCGTTCTGCAACGCGTCGAGGGGTAATGGGCAGCGAGGGAAGACACGGTATTCAGCCGGGGCGAGGTAATCATTCTTGAGCCTATTATAGAGGCTGGCGGCGAGGTGTCCACCGTCGGCCATGCTGATGCTGGCGCAGCCGATCAGGTAATCGTAGCGATTCAGCAGCATGTAGCGTGCAAGTCCGGCCCAGAGCAGGGCAATGGTGCTGCCGTTGCGGTAATCCGGATGCACGCAGGCGCGGCCGACCTCCACGGTGCGGTCGAAGAGGGGTTCCAGGCGTGTCAGATCGAATTCGCCGGCGGAATAATAGCCGCCCGCTTCGTTGGCCATTTCCGGGCTGAGGATGCGGTAAGTGCCGACGACCTTGCCGTTTTCGCGGTCGCGCACCAGCAGATGGTCGCAAAAGGGGTCGAACCCGTCGCGGTCCAGACGTTCGCTGCCCGGCAGCTGCGCGCCCATTTCTTCTGCAAAAACCTGGTAACGCAAGGCTTGTGCCTCACGAACTTCGGAAGGGCTGCGTGCGAGGCTGAAATAAAGGGAAGACGGTTCGTTTTGCGCTGCAAGCGCTTTTTGCTGCTCAAGCATAAAGTTGCTCCGATAAATAATCGGCGCAACTTTATGGGGAGGGTGTTACAGAATGGTGACGGCTACTTTAAGCTTGGATGAAGCTTGGCGCCTCTCGGCAGATTTCATGCATCGCGCCGCTTGCCTGCGGGATGCAGTGCAAGGCGCGGGATGTTCTAATGGCTGACGCGTGTTACGCCGCCGCCTTCGAGTACGCGCACGCGGTCGCCCGGATAAAACTCTTCATCAGCCTCCTGTACGATGGCGATCATCGGGCCCTTGTCCAGTTGGACCGTGACTTCCACGCCCTCCTTGCGGGTGATGCCTTCTTCCGCAGCCGCGCCGGCAAGCCCGCCAGCGACGGCACCGATCACGGTCGTGATGGCTCGGCCGCGCCCGCCCCCCATGGAGTTGCCTGCAATTCCGCCGACGACAGCGCCAGCGCCCGTACCGACCGGGCTGCCGGTACCTTCGATCTTCACCAGGCGAACGCTTTCGACGACACCCATCTTGACGGTTTGTACCTGTCGCGTCTGGCTGCGCGAGTAGGTGTCGCCGGAATTGCTGCTGGCACAGGCCGCGAGCAATGCGCCGAGGCACAGGACGATGAAAATGCGTAAATACTTGGCCATGATCGTTCTCCTAAACTAAAACCGGCTCCGTTCCAAAGGCTTTGCGGTAGCGCGCGGCGATATCGTCTTTGGATGGCACGTGGTTCTGCCCGCCGCGGCTTGCAATCTTGATCGAGCCCATGACCGCAGCCAATTGCCCTGTGCGTTGCCAGTCCCACCCTTGCTGAATGCCGTAAACAAGCCCGGCGCGATAGGCATCGCCGCAGCCTGTGGGATCAAGCACCGCATCTGCTTCAACGCAGGGGATATCGAACCGTTGACCTTCGGCATAAATGATCGAGCCTTCGGCCCCGCGCGTGACGATCAGCGCCTTGACCTGTTGCGCCAGCGACGTCATGGATTGGCCGGTCTTTTCCTGCATCATCTGCGCTTCGTAATCGTTCACGGCCAGGTAATCCGCCATGCCGAGGAAATGCATCAGTTCCTGACCATTGAACATCGGTAAGCCCTGGCCGGGGTCGAACATGAAGGGAATGCCCGCCTCATGTAATTCACGCGCGTGCTGGAACATGCCCTCGCGGCCGTCCGGAGCGATGATGGCGAGGCTGACATCTTGCGTATCCTTCACGCTATTTTCATGAGAGTTGTTCATCGCGCCCGGATGAAAAGCGGTGATCTGATTGTCGGCGAGATCGGTGGTAATGAAGGCTTGTGCGGTATAGCTGCCGGAAATATGGCGCACATGATTCGCTTTGATGCCCATGGTTTTGAGTCGTTCGGCGTACGGGCCGAAATCGTCCCCGACGGTCGCCATGATCAGCGGATTTCCGCCCAGCAGGTTCAGGTTGTAGGCGATGTTGCCGGCTGTCCCGCCGAATTCGCGGCGCATTTCCGGCACCAAGAATGCGACGTTGAGGATATGGATCTTTTCCGGAAGGATGTGATGCTTGAAATGGTCCGGAAACACCATGATGGTGTCGAAAGCGAGTGAGCCGCAGATCAGGGTTTGCATAGCGTTACTGGATGTGTGGAAAATGCGGCATTATCCGCCACCCACAGGAAATACAGCAACTTATCGTTTGAGCGCGGCCTCGATCAGCACGCGTGCGGCTTTCTTGGCATGCTTGGCGGCGCCGGAACCGCGGCGCATCTGCTCGGCCAGCATCGCGCCCTCGATCAGCATGGAAAGTTGCAGCGCCAGGGTTTCCGGATCGCTCGCGCCGGCTTCCTGCGCAAGCGATCCAAGGTATTGCCGGAATTGTCGGGCCTGCTCCGTGGAAAGGCGATGCACCGGGTTTTCTTCGTTGGGGAACTCTGCCGATGCCTTGAGAAAAGGCATCCCGCGAAACTCCGGCGCGGCCATCCATTCCTCGATGTAATCGAACAGCGCCTGTAATTTCTTGTCCGGCGTACGCGAGGATTGCCCGAGCTTCTCCGTCAGCCAGTCGCGAAACTCCTGATTGTGGCGCTTCAGCACTTCAAGGATCAGGTTTTCCTTGGTTTGAAAGTGCTTGTACAGCGTCATTTTGGTCGTGCCGGCGACGGCGACGATGGTATCGACGCCGGTTGAATTGATTCCCCGGGTCTGGAACAGGTCGGAGGCAACATTCAGGATTTTTTCGCGCAATGCAGACAAGGTGAGGATGTCCGTGAGGTTTACAGGTCTGTATATTACAGCCGATCCGCAGGCCGGAGCAAGCGGTCGGACAGGGGCTGGAGATAACCGTTCGGTATGGTCGCTACAGCGCGGTCATTGCCACCGGCGCGTAATAGCATTCGACTTTTTGCGCCAGCCGGCTTGCTTCGCGCATCTGGCCGGCGTCGGTCGGAACGGAGCCGTTGACGACGTTTTCAATGAAAACGGCGCGTGCCTCGGGGGCCAGCATCAGCGCCTGGGGGTATTGGCAAACGCCGCGTCGCATGCGCTCCAGCGAATCATGCAGTGATGCGACCTGGTCCGGACTGTTGCCGGAGAGTGCTTGGACGGGCTGCATTGCTCCAACGTCTGTCGGCGCCGGAAACGTTGCCATCGGTTGCGACGGTGCGACAGGCGTTTCCCCTGCCGAAATGAAAATGGCTGAAACCAGTATGAAAAAGGACGCAGCCACGGCAGCCTCTGTTTTTACCCGTCGAGGCGAGCGATACGCATCCAGAAGTACTGCGGCAGCCTGTTTTCCCTGAAGGAATGCATCGTCGTGCTCGCCTGTGCCAGCGGTTTGCAATGCGCCCAGGGCGATGAAATAAATCTGGGTGGCCAGGATGTCGGGCTCCGGCAGGCGAAGGGCTGATAATTGCCCGGTCAGGTATGCAATGAGCGCATCCTCCGAACCGGTCATTTCCGCGTCGGCTTTCAGTCCGGGGGCGGTGGCCCAGTCCTGCAGAATGTCGAATAGCGATAATACGCGCCGGCCCGGCGTGTTCCCGGCCTTGTCGAGCATTTTCAAAAGCCAATCGGAGTGCAGCATGAGGAATCCGTAATCAGAAGGGTTTGACAATGGCGAGTGGTACGACCGCAAATAAAATCAGTACCGGCAGTTCGTTGAACCAGCGATACCAGACGTGGCTGTGTCGGTTGCGGCCCTGCTCGAAATCTTTCAATAGCCTGCCGCAATAGTAATGATAGCCGATCAGTACCGCAACCAAAGCCAGTTTGGCATGCAGCCAGCCGCCCGTGATGCCGTAGCCCAGCCAAAGCCACAGGCCGAAGCCTAAGGCCAATACGGCCAATGGGGTCATGAATCGGTAGAGTTTCTTTTCCATCAGCAGCAGGCGGCCAACTGTGGCTGCGTCATCCACCATGGCATGGTTGACGAACAGGCGGGGCAGATAGAACAGCCCGGCAAACCAGCTGGTCACGAAAATGAGGTGCAGCGACTTGACCCACAGCACTTCTAAATACCGCTGGCGGTGACGCTCGATGCGGCCTGGCGCATGTTGTGCAGATGCTCGCCCATTTCGTGGCGATAATTGTAATAGGACAGCGCCGGGAAAGGGGCGCCCAGCGTGCCGGCTATCGCCGCGAGATTGCCGCGCTCCGTCGCCGCATAGGTGAAGATGTGAGTCAGCGCATCGCGTACCCAGATGCTGTTTTCCTCACCGCTGCGCGTGCGGGTGAAAAAAAGGCGCTCGTCGAAGAAGTCTTGCGGCTGGCGCTCCAGCCAGCGTTGTATTTCCCGGACTTCGCGGCGCATGCCGTTCTTGAGGTCGCGCCAGTCGTGATGGACGGTACCGGTGTAGCCGGTCGCCTGCGGTTCGCCCTTGAGCCGGGCGAACCATTTGCCGTAGAAAAACAGCAGGTGGTCGATGTTGTTGTGCAAGCTGCCGAAATAGAGTTTTTGCGGGCTGGTGCGGGCGGCGGGATCCAGGCGGTCCAGTGCGTTGAATAGCGCATCGTTGGCCCAGTGCTGGTAATCGATCTGGTATATAAACTGTTGTTTGAAGTCCATCAGATTTTTCTCCCCAGCTGTTCGTCGAGCATGGCGTGCAGGGCCTTGAAGTCCAGCTCGCCCACCACGTTGCGCACGATGCGACCGTTCTTGTCGATGACGAAGGCGGTCGGCGTCAGTTTTACATCGTTGAATGCCGTGGCCAGCTCGCCCTGCAAATCCAGGGCTACGGGAAACGGCAATCCGTTCTTTTTGGAGTAATTCGCTACATGGCTGGGCGGGTCGTAAGACATGGCCACCGCCACCAGTTCGAAGCCTTGCTTGTGATAGCGGTTATAGGTCTCGATCAGCTTGGGCATTTCCGCGATGCAGCCGGAGCAGGTGGTGGCCCAGAAATTGACCAGCACGATTTTGCCGCGCAAATCCTGCATGCCGATTTCTTGTCCGGTGATGGTGGTGAACTTGACGTCCGGCGCCTGGTTCTTGTCGGTGACGAAAAAGACCAGCGCGCCGAGCAGGGCGAGCAAAACGAGCGGGATCAGTAACTTGCGTGCATTGAATGAAGACATGGCCAGCCTTTGATGTGCATAGGACGTATTTTGTTCCATTCCCGGGGGTTTGTCATTCCTGCATAAAACGTCGATTCCGGGGGCGGCAATGCCTGTCTCAAATGTCCTTGAAAAACAATGCTCTCATTACAATAATGGATATATATTTCAAAGGGTTATTTCCCATTTCACTATGCTATAATCCAACCCTTTCGGCAACCTTTAGCTCTCTGTCCATGACCACTCGCCTGCGCGAAATTCCCTACAACTACACCTCGTTCTCCGACCGCGAAATCGTCATGCGGTTTCTCGGCACGGAATCTTGGGATGTGCTGAACGAGTTGCGCGGTGAGCGCAAGACCGGCCGTTCCGCGCGCATGCTGTTCGAGGTGCTGGGCGATCTGTGGGTGGTCACGCGCAACCCATATCTGCAGGATGACCTGCTGGCGAACCCCAAGCGTCTCAAGGCGCTGACGGACGCGCTGCACCATCGCCTCAAAGCCATCGACGAGCGCAGCCAGAACAATCCCAAAGTCGTGACGCTGATCGAAACCGCGCGCAAGGCCGTGGCCGGTTTCGAGGAGGAGTTCCGCCAGACCGCCAGGCTGCGCAAGCAGACTCTGGCGAAGCTGGGCAAGATCACCCGCAAGGACAACATCCAGTTCGACGGACTTGCGCGCGTATCGCACGTGACCGACGCCACCGACTGGCGCGTCGAATACCCGTTTGTCGTGGTCAACCCCGACACCGAAGAAGAGATCGCCCCTATCGTCAAGGCGTGTATCGAACTCGGCTTGACGCTGATTCCGCGCGGCGGCGGCACTGGCTATACCGGCGGCGCCGTGCCGCTGACCAAGATGTCGGCGGTGATCAATACCGAAAAGCTGGAAAGCCTGAGCCCGGTCGATTATCGCGCCTTGCCCGGCGTGGCGAATGCGGTACCGACCATCCGCTGTGGCGCGGGTGTGGTGACGCGTCGCGTGATGGAAGCGGCTACGGATGCCGGTCTTGAATTTGCGGTGGATCCGACTTCGGCCGATGCCTCCTGCATCGGCGGTAACGTGGCGATGAATGCCGGCGGCAAGAAAGCCGTGCTGTGGGGTACCGCGCTGGATAACCTGGCCTCGTGGCGCATGGTGACGCCGGACGCGACCTGGCTGGAAGTCGAGCGCCTGGATCACAATCTCGGCAAGATACACGATATCGAAACCGCGCGTTTCCGCATCAGCCGCTATCGCGAGGACGGCAAAACGCTGCAGGGCGAGCCCGAAATCCTGGAAATTCCGGGGCCCCATTTCCGCAAGACCGGTCTGGGGAAGGACGTGACCGACAAGTTCCTCGCCGGCCTTCCGGGCGTGCAGAAAGAGGGCTGTGACGGCCTGATCACTTCGGCCACCTTTATCCTGCACCGCATGCCCAAGCATGTGCGCACGATCTGCCTGGAATTCTTTGGCTCGGTGGCGCTGGCAGTGCCGGCCATCGTCGAAGTGAAGGATTACCTCGACGCGCATCCGTCGGCGATTCTTGCCGGCCTGGAGCATTTGGACGAGCGCTATCTCAAGGCCGTCGGCTATGCGACCAAGGCCAACCGCGCGCAGCGCCCCAAGATGGTGTTGATCGCCGACATCGCTTCCGATGACGAAAACGCGGTCGGCGAAGCCGCCTCGCATATCGTGCGTCTCGCCAATGCGCGCGGCGGCGAAGGCTTTATCGCCGTGTCCGCCGAGGCGCGCAAGAAATTCTGGCTGGATCGCGCACGTACTGCCGCGATCGCTGCGCATACCAACGCGTTCAAGATCAACGAGGACGTGGTGATTCCGCTGCCACGCCTGGGCGACTATTCGGACGGCGTCGAGCGCATCAATATCGAGTTGTCGATCAAGAACAAGCTCAAGCTGCTGGATGCGCTGGAAACCTTCCTGCAAGGCGATCTGCCGCTGCTGGAGGATGAGGATACCCAGGCCGACCCGGAAATGGTCGTCGCCAAGCGCGCGCAGGCGCTGCAATTGATCCAGGATACCCGCGCGCATTGGCAGCATATCCTGGGCGGCCTCGATTCGCCGCTGCACGAGTTCGGCACGCTGGCGCAGGAGCTGATTTCCAAGGCTGGCCTCGGCGAGCTGCTGCCGGTCTTTCGTGCGGTGCAGGAGCATCATTTGCGCGTGTCGTGGAAGCGCGAAGTGCGCAAGCCGCTGCACCAGATTTTCACCGGCCGCGAATACCTGCCCATCCTGGATAAGCTCGACGACATCCACAAGGCGGTGCTGAAGAGCCGCGTGTTCGTCGCTCTGCACATGCATGCAGGCGACGGCAACGTGCATACCAATATCCCGGTCAACTCTGACGATTACGGCATGCTGCAGGAAGCCAACGCCGCGGTCGCGCGCATCATGCAGCTGGCAACCGATCTCGGCGGCGTGATTTCCGGCGAGCACGGCATCGGCATCACCAAGATGGAGTTCCTTGATCAGACGGTCATCGACACCTTTGCCGAGTACAAGCGCAAGGTCGACCCGGAAGGCCGTTTCAACAAGGGCAAGCTGATGGCGGGCGCCGATTTGCGCAATGCCTACACGCCCAGCTTTGGCCTGCTGGAGCAGGAATCCATCATCATGGAGCAGTCTGAAATCGGCGGCATCGCCGACTCCATCAAGGATTGCCTGCGCTGCGGCAAGTGCAAGCCGGTGTGCACCACGCA
The DNA here is from genome assembly GCF_001645185.1 of Methylobacillus sp. MM3. Lineage (GTDB taxonomy): Bacteria > Pseudomonadota > Gammaproteobacteria > Burkholderiales > Methylophilaceae > MM2. The sequence goes on along the minus strand of NZ_LXTQ01000030.1, from coordinate 238,547 downwards.
CGTACCGCGCGCCAATCTGCTGTACAGCCCGCGCAACAAGATTCTCGCGACTTCGCTGCTGATTGAGGCGTTCCTTTATGAAGAGCAGACCCGTCGCGGCATCTCGCTGATGCATTTCGACGAATTCAACGATGTCGCCGACCATTGCACGGTGTGCCACCGATGCAAGAATCCGTGCCCGGTGGACATCGACTTCGGCGACGTGTCGGTCGCAATGCGCAACTTCCTGCGCAAGCAGGGCAAGAAGGCGTTCAACCCCGGCACCTTGGCGACGATGACGTTCCTCAACGCAAAGGATCCGGCGACGATCAAGCTGCTCCGCACCGGCATGATCCAGTGGGGCTACAAGGCGCAGCGCTTCGGCTATCAGCTGGCGAAGAAGGTCGGCATGATCCGCCCATTCAAGAAGCATCCGCCGGCAACGGTCGGCAAGCCGCCGATCCAGGCACAGGTGATTCATTTCCTCACTCGACCGATGCCAAAGGCGCTGCCGACCAAGACCTCGCGTGCGCTGCTTGGGCTGGAAGACGACACCATGGTGCCTGTCATTCGCAATCCGCAGAAGGCGAACGAGGATTCCGATGCAGTGTTCTACTTCCCCGGCTGCGGTTCGGAGCGCCTGTTCTCGCAGGTCGGTTTGGCGACGCAAGCGATGCTGTACGAGACCGGCGCGATTACCGTGCTGCCGCCAGGCTACCTGTGCTGCGGCTATCCGCAGACTTCGGCCGGCAACCACGACAAGGGCCAGGAAATCACCGCCGAAAACCGTGTGCTGTTCCACCGGGTCGCCAACACGCTGAACTATCTCGACATCAAGACCGTGATCGTCTCCTGCGGCACCTGCATGGATCAGCTGCTGAAATACGAGTTCGAAAAGATATTCCCCGGCTGCCGCCTGCTCGACATCCATGAATACCTGATGGAAAAAGGTGTCAAAATGGAAGGCGTGCAAGGGGTGCGCTACATGTACCACGAGCCGTGCCACACGCCGATGAAGACTTACGCCTCGGCCAAGGTAACGAATGCGCTGATGGGTGTGGATGTGCCGCTCAACGATCGTTGCTGCGGCGAGTCCGGCAGCTTCGCGGTGGCGCGTCCTGACATCGCAACCCAGGTCAAGATGCGCAAGCAGGAAGAGCTGGAAAAAGGCATGAAGCAGCTCGGCCTCACGCCGGGCGCACCGGAGCAGGAAGTGAAGATCCTGACCTCCTGCCCGTCCTGCCTGCAAGGCCTGCAACGCTACGAAGATGACACCGGCATCGGTTCCGATTACATTGTGGTCGAGCTTGCCAAAAACCTGCTGGGGCCGAACTGGATGGAAGATTATGTGGCGAAGGCCAACCAGGGCGGCATCGAGAAGGTTTTGTTGTAAGTTTTAAACTGTTTTCCGCCAGAACGCCAAGTGAGGATTCCGCAATGAAATTTTTACTTGGCGCTCTTGGCATCCTGGCGATTCAAAAAAGTACGATGAGGAGAACTACCATGGCCAAGGTAGTGAAACCTGACGCGGAGTGGAAGTCACAGCTTACGCCAACCCAGTACGAAGTCACACGCCATGCCGCAACCGAGCGGCCCGGGACCGGCGCTTACCTTCATCATCGCGAGCACGGCATTTACACCTGTGTGTGCTGCGGCACGCCGCTGTTCGAGTCGGATACCAAGTTTGATTCCGGCTGCGGCTGGCCCAGCTATTTCAAGGCGCTCAACCCGGAAAATGTACGCGAGAAACGTGATATTTCACACGGCATGATACGCACCGAGGTGATTTGCAATGTATGCGATGCCCATCTCGGTCACGTGTTCCCGGATGGCCCCCCACCGACGGGATTGCGCTATTGCATCAACTCTGCCTCGCTGAGTTTCGAGCCTAAGGTCTGAGGCCTGCGCTACAGGGTGCCTGCTTCCTGCGTGGAAACGAGGTGTTCCACATAACGGACGAAACTCGGGTCTTCGCCGTGCAGCAGGCGCGGAAAATTCGCGCGGAAATCCGGGCGGCTGCACCATTCCAGAATGTAATCTTCCCATGAGTGCCAGCGTCGCGCCTGTTTGGGCGACATGTCATCCTCATGCAGCAGCAGGTATGCGCGTTCGAAGAGCGACATCAGCATGACGAAAACGATGAGCTGCCGCTCTCGTTGATCTTCATTGAGCGAGGTGGTGCCTTCGGTCGAGAATAGTCGCAGGTCAGGATTTTCCAGCGCCACCTTGAGGAAGTCCTGGTAGTTGTCCGAGAGTAGCTGGTAGACCTCCTCCTCCTCGTTTTCCCGTTCCTTGCGCTGCTCGTACAGGAATACCGCGATTGCCAGCGGCAGGCCGATCACGGTGACCACGTAGCTCATCAATTCCCAGGTTTCCAGCGACATGAACCGCTCCTCGGTATTCAGGTCCCGATCAAATTCTTTCGTATCACCCGCGCGGCAGGAAATACGGCCCCGAATGTGCTGCCCTTGCCGATTTCGCTCTGGATTTCCAGCTTGGCCTGGTGCCGCGTCAGGATATGCTTGACGATGGACAGGCCGAGGCCGGTGCCGCCGGTGGAGCGGGAACGGCTACGGTCGACGCGGTAGAAACGCTCGGTCAGGCGGCTGATGTGTTCGGGCTCGATACCGAGGCCGGTATCGGTGACGCTGAAGACTGCATTATCGCCGCGCATGCTCCATTTTAGCGTGATATCGCCGCCCTCCGGGGTGTAGCGGATAGCATTGCTGACCAGATTGCCGAAGGCGCTATGCAATTCCTCGGCGGCGCCATTGAGGTTGAGGTTTTTATCCATTTCCAGCTTCAAGCTATGACGGCCGCTGCTCAGGCTTTCGCCTTCGGTCATCAACATGCCGAGCAGCGATGGCACATCGATTTCGATTTCTTGCGGCGTGGTCCGGTTGCTTTCGAGCTGCGACAGCGTCAGCAGGTCTTCCACCAGGCGGCGCATGCGCAGGGTTTGTTCCTGCATCAGCTTGTAATACTGGCGCATGTTTTCCGGGATGCCACTGCCCATGTCCTCCATCGTTTCGAGGAAGCCGCCGACGACGGTGAGCGGCGTGCGCAGTTCGTGCGAAACATTGGCAATGAAGTCGCGCCGCATGGTTTCGATTTTTTCCATCGGAGTGATGTCGCGGCACAGCAGCAGCTTTTGCTTGTCGCCGAAGGGAATCAGCTGGATTTCAAGCGTGATATCCGGGTTGCGCAGGGTGTTGAGCTTGATCGGCTCGGCGTAATCCTGCGCCTGCAGATAGCTGGTGAATTCAGTCTGGCGGACCAGGTAACCGATGGGCTGGCCGGTATCCTGTGCGGGGTTCAGACCAAGCTGGATTTCCGCCGGCGGATTGCACCACTCGATCTGGTCGTTGTTGTTGAGCAGCACGACGCCGTCGGGCAAGGCGCTGGCGGCATGCTGGAAGCGCTCCAGCGCTGAGGTCAATTCCGTGTGGCTGCTGGTCTGGCGGCGGATTTCCTGATACAGCGCGGCAAACACGTCTTCCCAGATTCCGGATCCGATCGGCATGGCGGCCAGTTCGGGCTGCTTCAGCCACAAGGCAAATTTTTCAAGCCAGTAGAAATGCGCGATCAAATAAGCAATCGCTGCAAAGGCCAGGGTTCCAAAAGCATATTCCAGGCCGAGCAAGGGCCAGAGGAGCAGGCAAAGCAGCAGAGTGGGAATTGACAGCCATAGCAGGCGCCAGCGGAATTCATGCATGTAGTTGCATCCAGTTTTCGGAAGCTGTAGAAAAATTACGTGCGGCGCTACAGCTTCAATCGGACGCACATTATCGGTTACTTCGCCGAGAAACGGTAGCCGACGCCGCGTACGGTCTGGATCATTTCTTCATGCCCGGAAGCGGCGAGCGCCTGGCGCAGGCGGCGGATATGAACGTCCACGGTTCGGTCCTCAACGAATACGCGGTCGCCCCATACGCGATCCAGCACCTGCGAGCGCGAATGTACGCGCTCAGGGTTGGACATGAGGTAGTGCAGCAGACGGAATTCGGTCGGGCCGAGATCGAGCTGGATGCCGTTGCCGGTGACGCGATGGGTGACCGGGTCGAGACGCAACGTGCCGGATTCGATGGGGTCGTCTGTCATCTGCGGCGCGCGACGGCGCAGTACGGCCTTGATGCGCGCGTTCAGTTCGCGCGGCGAGAACGGCTTGGTGACGTAATCGTCCGCGCCGACGTCGAGACCGCGGATCTTGTCGATTTCCTCGCTGCGCGCGGTCAACATGATGATGGGGATACTTTTGCTGTACTCGTCCGACTTCAAACGACGGGCAAACTCGATGCCGCTCATGCCCGGCAGCATCCAGTCGAGCAGGATGAGATCGGGCATGGTCTCGCGCATCAGTTGTTGCGCCTGTTCCACGCTCAAGGCGCGGATCGGATTATGGCCGGCCTGGGTGATGTTGAGCGTCAGCAGCTCCTGGATGGCCGGTTCGTCTTCAATAATCAATATGTTGGCGGGCATCGGAATTCCTTTACCGAACTAAGATGCTGCTCACTATATGACGTCAATGTGACATTTGTGTGACAAAAAATCGGCTAATTGTTTCTCGTCAGCGCGCGGCGCAGCATCCAGATGCCGATCAGTATCATCGGCAGGCTCAGCCATTGCCCCATGCTCATGCCCAGCGCCAGCGGGCCGAGAAAACTATCGGGCTCGCGTGCGAACTCCACAATGAAGCGCGACGCGCCGTAGCCGATCAGAAACAGTCCGGAAACTGCACCCACCGGGCGCGGCTTGCTGGAGTATATCCACAGCAACAGAAACAGCGCGATGCCCTCCAATCCGAATTCATAGAGTTGCGACGGGTGGCGCGGTAGATTATCCACCTGCGGGAAGACTATCGCCCATGGCACATCGGTGGCGCGGCCCCACAGCTCGCCGTTGATGAAGTTACCGAGCCGCCCGGCGCCGAGGCCCAGCGGCACCAGCGGCGCAACGAAGTCCATCACCGCCAGCCAGTTCTTGCCGGTTTTGCGCACGAAGAGCCACATGGCTACCAGCACGCCGAGGAACCCACCGTGGAAAGACATGCCTCCTTGCCATACGGCTAGGATTTCCAAAGGATGACTGAGGTAATAGCCCGGCTGATAGAACAGCACGTAGCCCAGGCGCCCGCCAAGAATCACTCCCAGCGCGCCGTAAAACAGCATGTCGTCGAGATCGCGCTCGCTGACGATGCTGTCGGGATTGCGCCGGATGCGCCATTTGCCGAGAAACAATACGCCCAGGAAACCGATCAGATACATCAAGCCGTACCAATGGATGCCGAAGGAGCCGAGATGGATGGCGATGGGGTCGAATTGCGGGTGAACAAGCATAGAGTCTCGGCGTCTTAATGGGGTAAAATTGCAAGATTATACGTTTTCCCGAGGTTCATCATGCCCCAGTATCGTTCCAGGACCACTACCCACGGTCGTAACATGGCCGGCGCCCGCGCGTTGTGGCGCGCAACCGGGATGAAGGACGAGGACTTCACCAAGCCCATCATCGCCATTGCCAACTCGTTCACCCAGTTCGTTCCGGGTCACGTACATCTGAAGGACATGGGCCAGCTGGTCGCGCGCGAGATCGAAAAGGCCGGTGGCGTCGCCAAGGAATTCAATACCATTGCGGTCGATGACGGCATCGCGATGGGCCACGGCGGCATGCTGTACAGCTTGCCCAGCCGCGACCTGATCGCCGACAGCGTGGAATACATGGTCAATGCGCACTGCGCCGACGCGCTGGTGTGCATCTCCAACTGCGACAAGATCACCCCCGGCATGCTGATGGCGGCGCTGCGTCTCAATATCCCCGTTGTGTTCGTTTCAGGCGGCCCGATGGAAGCAGGGAAGGTCAACTGGAACGGCGTAGTGCGCAAGCTGGATCTGGTGGACGCGATGGTCGAGGCGGCTGACAGCCATGTCAGCGACGCCGATGTGGCCGAGGTCGAGCGTTCCGCTTGCCCGACCTGCGGTTCCTGCTCCGGCATGTTTACTGCCAACTCGATGAACTGCCTGACTGAAGCGCTCGGCCTCTCGCTGCCCGGCAACGGTTCCACGCTGGCGACCCATGCCGACCGCAAGCAGCTTTTCCTGCGCGCCGGCCGTCTGATCGTCGACCTGGCAAAACGTTACTACGAGCAGGATGACGCCAGCGTGCTGCCGCGTTCCATCGCTACTTTCGAGGCCTTCGAGAATGCGATGAGCCTAGACGTGTCCATGGGCGGCTCGACCAACACCGTGCTGCATTTGCTGGCAGCGGCGCACGAAGCCGGCGTGGATTTTACGATGGCCGACATCGACCAGATATCCCGTCGCGTTCCCTGCCTGTCCAAGGTGGCGCCCGCTACGCAGAAATACCATATGGAAGACGTGCACCGTGCCGGCGGCGTGATGGCGATCCTGGGCGAGCTCGATCGCGCCGGTCTGATCCGTCGCGACGTGCCAACGGTGCATGCGCCCAGCATGGCCGCAGCTCTGGACCAGTGGGATATCCGCCGCACGCAGGACAGCGCCGTGCGTGATTTTTTCCGCGCAGCGCCCGGCGGTGTCTCGACCACCATCGCGTTCAGCCAGTCGATGCGTTATCCCGAACTGGATGAAGACCGCGCCGAAGGCTGTATCCGCGACAAAGCGAACGCTTACTCGCAGGATGGTGGCCTCGCTGTGCTGCACGGCAATATCGCGCTCGACGGCTGCATCGTCAAAACCGCAGGCGTGGATGACAGCATTCTCAAATTCACCGGCCGCGCCCGTATTTTCGAAAGCCAGGACGCCGCCGTGGAAGGCATCCTCAATGACCAGATCGTCGCCGGCGACGTGGTGGTAATCCGCTACGAAGGCCCGCGCGGTGGCCCCGGCATGCAGGAAATGCTGTATCCGACCAGCTATCTGAAGTCCAAGGGGCTGGGCAAGGAGTGCGCCCTGCTCACCGACGGTCGTTTTTCCGGCGGCACCTCGGGTCTGTCCATCGGCCATGCTTCTCCTGAAGCGGCCGAAGGCGGCGCGATTGGCCTGGTGGAAGAGGGCGACACCATCGAAATCGATATCCCCAACCGCCGCATTCATCTGGATGTTTCGGTGGAAGAGCTGGAAAGCCGCCGCAAGGCGATGGAAGCCAAGGGCGCGCAGGCCTGGAAGCCCGTCAATCGCGAGCGTACGGTATCGCCGGCGTTGCGGGCTTATGCGGCAATGACGACATCGGCAGCCAAGGGGGCGGTGCGGGACGTTTCTCAAGTGGAGAAACGTTAGGCTTGCATACTGTTCTTGTCCTCGGGGGCTACGGCAATTTCGGCGCTTACATCAGCCGCGCGCTGGCTCAGGATGACAATCTTCGGTTGCTGATCGCCGGTCGCGACGAAAAGAAGGCGCGTCGTTTCGCCGCCGAGATCGGTTTGCCGGAACGGCAAGGGATAGCGCTCGACGCCGATGTTACTTCGCTGGCTCGCCAACTGGAGGCGATGGCGGTGAATACCGTCATCCATACCGCCGGGCCATTTCAACAGCAGGACTACCGCGTTGCGCAGGCATGCATCGATGCGGGTTGCCATTACCTCGACCTGGCCGATGGCCGGGATTTTGTGGCAGGCATCGGCAAGCTGGACGCTGCCGCGCATCTGGCAGAAGTGCTGGTGGCGAGCGGGGCAAGTTCGGTTCCGGCATTGTCCTCGGCTGCGGTGGATTATTTCCTTCCTGAATTTTCGCGCCTCGACTCGATCCGCCATGCGATTGTTTCCGGTGCGAAAACGCCCGGACTGGCGACCTTGCGGGCGGTGCTGGGTTATTGCGGCAAGCCTTTCATGCGGCTGGAAAAAGGCTTGTGGAAAGGCGTTTTCGGCTGGCAGGATTTGCATCGCCGGCGCTATCCCGCCCCCATAGGCAAGCGCTGGTTGGGCAATTGCGATGTGCCCGATCTGGCAGTCTTCGCGCAACGCTATCCGGACGTAACAACCGTGACCTTCCATGCCGGGCTCGGTGTCCCCGTGGCGCATCTGGCGACCTGGTTTTTTTCCTGGCTGGTGCGCTGGGGCATCGTGAACAATATGGCCGAATGGGCCCAATCCCTGCACTGGATCAGTCGGAGGCTGGAGATTCTCGGCCCACAGGCTTCCGCGATGCATGTCGAGCTTTCCGGCATCGATCATCAAGGCCGGCCGCTGACACGTGTTTGGCATATCCTGGCGGGGCAGCATCACGGCCCGCACATTCCCTGCGGTGCCGCGATTGCATTGGTTCGCAAGCTGGCGAGCGGCAGTGTGACGGAACGCGGCGCCATGCCATGTGTCGGATTACTGACGCTCGATGAATACATGGGTGCGTTGGTCGGGCTGGATATCCGGCAGATACACGGCTGACACATGGAGTATCTGCTGCTGAAGTGGATGCACATCCTCAGTGCCACGCTGATGTTCGGTACCGGCTTGGGGACGGCATTCTACAAATGGACGACCGACCGCTCCGGCGACGTGCGCAGCATTGCCGTGGTGATGGAGCGTGTGGTGCTGGCCGACTGGCTGTTCACCACACCTACGGCGATCATTCAGCCGATCACCGGCTTGTGGATGGTATATCTCGCCGGATGGCCGCTGACGCAGGGCTGGGTGGCGTGGGCCATCGGCCTGTACCTTTTGGCCGGTGCCTGCTGGCTTCCCGTGGTGTGGCAGCAGATCGAAATGCGGCGGCTATCGCGTATCGCTGTACGCCGTGGGGAAGCCCTTACTCAACGCTATTGGCAATTGTGCCGCTACTGGATGTGGCTGGGCATGGTCGCATTTACCGCCATGATCGTGGTTTACGGTTTGATGGTATTCAAGCCAGTCATGCCCGCGGTTGCTGCGGCATTCCGACAATGAAGGACATCATCATGAACATGGAAGAATTGAACACCCGTTTCGGTATCGGCAAGCAACTCAAGTTCGTCGAAGACCCCAGCGGCCTGGTGGTGGCCGAGATCGAAAACCCGCTGGCTTCTGCCCGGTTGACGCTGCAAGGTGCGCATCTGCTGGCCTGGCGGCCGAGATCGACCTCGGTTCCGGTCGTGTGGTATTCGGAGAAAGCCAGGCTTATACAGGGCAGGCCGGCGCATAGCGGTGCTCCGGTGTGCTGGCCGTGGTTCGGCGTGCATCCGAACGATCCCGGGCTGCCCGCGCACGGATTTGCGCGCAATCATCCTTGGGAAGTCATCGGCGCTTCTGCCGAGGAAGATGGTGCAACGCGGCTGACCCTGCGCCTGTTGCAAGGTGCGGATACCCATGCGCAATGGCCTCATTCTTCGCTGTTGACGCTGGATGTGCTGTTAGGCGAGACGCTGCGCATGACACTGACCACGACCAATACGGGCGACGAAGAATTTGTGATCGGCGAGGCTTTCCACACCTATTTTCAGGTAGCGGATATTGCCAAGGTAAAAGTGGTCGGTTTAGAAGGCTGCGCCTATCTGGACAAGGTCGAGAACTTTGTGCGCAGGCAGCAGGAAGGCGTCATCGATTTCACCGGCGAAACGGATCGCGTGTATGTCGATACCGAAGCGGAGTGCGTGATTGAGGATCCGGGCTTGCGCCGCCGCATCCGCATCGCGAAGTCCGGCAGTGCGACGACGGTAGTCTGGACCCCGTGGCAGGAAAAGGCGGCCGGAATCGACGACGTCGGAGATCAGTGGCCGCGCATGCTGTGCGTGGAGTCGGCAAATGCCGCGCACAATATGGTCAAGGTCGCGCCGCGCAGCACGCATGCGCTGACGGTGGAGTATCGCACCGAACATTTGTGAATCTGCTGAAACAAGCACGGCCAATTGTTGACTAAACTATTCGTTATTGCAGTCTTTTTGCGCGACTGACCAAGCCTCACCGAGGTGACTCCATGTCCAACCGTCTTGCCGGCGAAACCAGCCCCTACCTTTTGCAGCACGCCGATAACCCCGTGGATTGGTATCCCTGGGGTGAGGAAGCGCTCACATTGGCGCGAGAGCAGAACAAGCCGATCTTGCTTTCCATCGGCTATTCCGCCTGCCACTGGTGCCATGTGATGGCGCACGAATCCTTCGAGGATACTGCCACCGCGGCGGTGATGAACGAGTTGTTCGTCAATATCAAGGTGGACCGCGAGGAGCGACCCGACCTCGACCAGATTTACCAGAGCGCACACTCCATACTTTCCCGCGCTGGCGGCGGCTGGCCGCTGACGATGTTTCTGTCGCCCGACCAAGTCCCGTTTTTCGGCGGCACTTATTTCCCGCCCACGCCACGCTACAACCTGCCCGGATTTGCCGATCTGCTGAAACATATCGCCTCGACCTGGCACGAGCGCCGGGGCGAAATCGAATCGCAGAATGAATCGGTTCTCGCCGTGCTGGAAAAAACCATGCGACAGGACACCCCGGCCGAACTTGACGGTGCGGCGGTGACGGCGGCGGCCGCGCATCTGGCCGAGATGTTCGACAAGGTGAACGGCGGCTTCGGCGGCGCGCCCAAGTTTCCCAATCCGGCCGATCTGGCGCTATTGCTCCAGCAAGCCGGGCATGGCGACGAGAACGCCCGTCACATGTTGGCGCTGACGCTGACCAGGATGGCCGAGGGCGGCATCTACGACCACGTCGGCGGCGGCTTCAGCCGTTACAGCGTGGACGATCATTGGGAAATCCCGCACTTCGAAAAAATGCTCTACGACAATGGCCAACTGCTATGCCTCTATAGCGACGGTTGGCGCATGACGAAGGATGCACATTACCTGGAAGTCATCAAACGCACCGTGGATTGGGCGATGCGCGAGATGCGTTCGCCGCAAGGCGCGTTTTACTCCTCGCTGGATGCGGACAGCGAGGGCGTAGAGGGCAAGTTTTACGTCTGGCAGAAAGAGGAATTGCGGCAGTTGCTCAATGAGCAGGAAGAGCAGTTCCTCGAGCAGCGCTTCCGGCTGGGATCCACGCCCAATTTCGAGCATGCCTGGCATTTGCATGCAACACGCAGTTTTGCAGAAGCGGCCAAGGCTTTGGGGCTGACGACTGAGAACGCAATAAGCGTGTGGAAATCCGCGCGCGGCAAGCTCTACGATTACCGGGCGCAGCGTATTCCGCCGGGCCGCGACGACAAGATACTGGCCAGCTGGAATGCGCTGATGATCCAGGGCCTGGCGCGTGCGGCCCGTGTATGCGGTCGTATGGAATGGGCGGCTGCAGCTCACGAAGCCGTGGATTTCATCCGAAGTCATTTATGGCGGGAAGGTAAATTGCTGGCGACGAGCAAGGATGGCAAGGCGCACCTGAACGCATATCTCGACGATCATGCCTTCCTGCTCGCGGCATTGCTCGATCTGCTTCAGGCTGATTTTCGCAAGACAGACCTGGACTTTGCCATTGATCTTGCCGAAGCGCTTCTGGCGCGGTTCGAGGATCAGGAAACGGGCGGCTTCTTTTTCACCAGCCACGATCATGAGCCGCTGATCCAACGCCCCAAATCCGCTTTCGACAATGCCACGCCCTCCGGCAACGGTATCGCCGCATTGTCTTTGCAGCGGCTCGGCCATCTGACTGGCGAGGTGCGTTATCTACAGGCCGCCGAAAAAACCCTGCGGGCATTCGCCACCATCATGGGGCGCAATCCCGCGGCCTGTCCCAGCATGGTGATGGCGCTCGACGAATATCTGGTGCCTCCGACTCTTGTGATACTGCGCGGTCCGCAGGCCGATGTTCAGTCCTGGAAGGAAAGGCTGGATAAATCATGGCTGCCTTCGGCGCTGGTGATGGCCTTGCCGGAGGCGATACGCGACTTGCCCGCAATACTTGAACGGCCAATGCAAAATAATGTCAACGCATGGGTATGTCGAGGCGTTGAGTGCTTGCCTGCAATCGCTGACTGGGAAGCCCTGCTGGAGACCTTGCGGCCCCTTGGCAATAAGGGTGAAACACGTTTATGATTGCTTACCTGCAATGGGTGTTCGCTTAACTGGTTCAATTACAAGATCGAAATCGAAGGAGTAAACATGAAAGCATTGATGATGGCGGTTGCTGCCGCTGGTTCCCTGATGATCGCCGGCACTGCCAGCGCCGATGCCGCAGCAGCTCAGGCTCTGGCACAAAAGAGTGGCTGCCTGGCTTGTCACAGTCTTGACAAGAAGGTTCTCGGCCCGTCCTACAAGGATGTTGCTGCGAAGTACAAGGGCCAGAAGGATGCTGAAGCCAAGCTGGTCGAGAAGGTCAAGAAGGGTGGCAGCGGTACTTGGGGCCCGATCCCGATGCCCGCAAACAGCCCGCAAGTGAAGGACGAGGACATCAAGACCATCGTCAAGTGGATCCTGACCCTGTAAATTCAGGTCACGGAATCACACATCGCAAAGCCGGTCACATGACCGGCTTTTTTATTGTGGTTTTTTTTGCCGTTATTTGATCAGGCCGAACAGATAAAGAAATATCGCCACGATGGCGAGCGGCGATATAAAACGGATGGTGAATCGCCATAGCGCATAAGCCCGTACGGCAATCCCGAGTTCTTCCCGCACATGGCGCGTTTGCATTACCCAACCCGCGAATATCGCCATCAGTAGCCCGCCAAGAGGAAGCATGATGTTGGTAGTGAGCTTGTCCAGAGTGTCGAAAATATTCAGGCCGAACAGCAGCTTCACGTCTTTCCATTCGTTGAACGAGAGCACAACGGCGATGCCGAGCAGCCAATCGACCATCGCGATCATCAAAGCGGCGCGCTTACGTGTGATGGGCGTGTTTTCGGTAATCCAGGCAATGGCCGGTTCCACCAGCGAAATGGCCGATGTCCAGGCGGCGAAAGCGACCAGAACGAAAAACAGCGTTCCCATCAGACTGCCCGCCGGCATGCTGCCGAAGGCAATGGGCAGGGTCTGGAAGATCAACCCCGGGCCGGCCGCCGGCTCCAGCCCGTTGGCGAACACCAGCGAGAAGATTGCCAGCCCGACCAGCAAGCCAACAGCGGTATCGGCGATGGCGACATACATCGTGGTGCGGGCGATGGAAATATGCGGCTGCAGGTAGGAACCGTAAACCATCACGGCGCCCATGCCCAGGCTAAGCGAAAAAAATGCATGGCCGAGCGCCGACAGCACGGCCCCCGGCGTCACCTTGGAAAAATCCGGTGTGAACATAAACCTGGCCGAGTCGGCAAAATTGCCTACCGCCATGCTGTAGCCGAGCAGCACCAGCAGTATGGCGAACAAGGCCGGCATCAAAATCTTGTTGGCCTGCTCCAGCCCTGCATTGACCCCGCGCGCCACCACGCCCATGGTCATCGCGATGAATAGCGTATGCCACAGAATCAGCTCCAGCGGGGTCGCCAGGAATGCGGCGAAATGCTCCTGCGCCAGCTTGCCGTCCATGCCCTTGAACATACCGCTGGCCGCGCGCACTACGTAATCCAATATCCAGCCGGCAATCACGCTGTAAAAACCCAAGATCAGGAGACCGGCGATCAGCCCCATGATACCCACCCATTTCCATATGCCAGCCGCATTGGCTTCCGCCGCCAATGCCAGCATGCCGTCCACCGGGTTACGCTGGGCGCGGCGTCCCAGCATGATTTCGCACATCATCAGCGGAATGCCGACCAGCGCGATGCAGGCGAGAAATACCAGCACAAAGGCGCTGCCGCCGTTGACGCCGGTCATGTAGGGGAATTTCCAGATATTGCCGAGGCCGATGGCCGACCCGGCTGTCGCCAGAATGAATGTCCAGCGGTTGGTCCAGTGACTGCGGTGCGTGACTTGCGTCATGTTGCCCTCCTTATGCGCGGGTGGACACCCGCGCTACAAGAGTTTTCCAGTCGGGTTTATCTTTGTTCCGCCACAATTTCCTGCGGTTTACCGTTGAAATAGCGTTCTGTTTCTGCCTTGATGACCTTGGACAGCAGCAACAGCCCGATCAGGTTGGGAATCGCCATCATGCCGTTCATCAGATCGGAGAAGTTCCAGACGAATTCCAGGCTGGTGGTTGCGCCGACAATCACCGCCGCGATGAAGAAGATGCGATAGATGCGGATGGAGCGCGAGCCGAACAGATATTCGATGGCTTTTTCACCGTAATAATTCCAGCCGATGAGGGTGGAGTAGGCGAATAGCGCGATCGACAATGCGACCAGTACCTCACCCGCGCTGCCCAGCGTTTCGGCCATGCTGGCGCTGGTCAGTTGCTCGGCGCCGACGCCCTGTGTCCAGGGGGTCGCGGTCAGGATGACTAGCGCTGTCATCGAGCACACCACAAGTGTATCGATGAAAGTCTGCGTCATGCTTACCAGCGCCTGCTTTACCGGATCGCTGGTGCGTGCTGCCGCCGCTGCAATCGGTGCCGAGCCCAGCCCGGATTCATTGGAAAATACGCCGCGCGCGATACCAAAGCGCATGGCAGCAGCGATGGTGGCGCCGGCGAATCCACCTGTAGCTGCTGCCGGATTGAATGCATGATAGAAAATCAGGCCGAGTGCGGCGGGAATTTCGGCAGCGTTGAGCGCCAGGGTAACCAATGAGGTGCCCACGTAGCCGAGAATCATGAACGGTACAAGGAACGAAGTAAATTTGCCGATAGAGCGAATGCCGCCGAGGATGACCAGTGCCGTCAGCACCATGAGTACGAGGCCGGTAGCGAGCGTGTCGATATGAAAGGTGCTCTCGAAAATCTTGGCGGTGGCATTCGCCTGCGTCATGTTGCCGATGCCGAAAGCCGCGAGTGCAGTGAATACGGCGAACAACGTGCCCAGCCAGGGCAGGCCGGCACCTTTCGCGAGATAATACATCGGCCCGCCGCGCATGCCGTACTCGCCTTTTTCGCGGTATTTGATCGCCAGCACAGCCTCGGAATACTTGGTCGCCATGCCGACCAGGCCGGTCATCCACATCCAGAACACGGCGCCGGGGCCGCCGAGCGTAATCGCCGTGGCGACGCCGACGATGTTGCCGATGCCGACAGTCGCCGCCAGCGCCGTCATCAGCGCGGCAAAATGGCTGATATCGCCCTCGTGATGGTGATCCTTGCGGAAAATCAGGCGAAACGCCAAGGGCAGCGCGCGGAACTGCATGCCTTTCAGCAGCACGGTCAGATAGAGCCCGGTACCTACCAGCAGGGTCAGCATCGGCGGCCCCCAGACCCATCCGGATAATGTGGCCATCAGTGTTTCCACGGCGTTCATGCGCTTGTCTCCCTGTTAATTATCCCCGCGCGAATTATGACAGAAACTTGACGGAAGTTATGCCAGCCAATCTTTGCCGGTCAGAAACTCCGTGTATAGCCGGGCTTCCGCCGATCCGGCTTCCGGTCGCCAGTCATAGCGCCATTTGACGATGGGCGGCAGCGACATCAGGATGGATTCGGTGCGGCCGCCCGATTGCAGGCCGAAGAGGGTGCCGCGGTCGAACACCAGGTTGAATTCGACATAACGACCGCGCCGGTAGGCCTGAAAGTCGCGCTCGCGCTCGCCGTAAGGCGTGTCCTTGCGGCGTTGCAGGACGGGAAGGTAAGCATTCAGGAAGGAGTCGCCCACGCTTTTCACCATCGCCAAGCTCTGTTCGAAGCCGGGCTCGCTGAAATCGTCAAAGAAAATGCCGCCAATACCGCGCGGTTCCTTGCGATGCTTGAGGTAGAAGTATTCGTCGCACCAGTGCTTGAAGCGTGGGTAAAGCTCGGTGCCGAACGGGTCGAGCGCCTGGCGGCAGGTGCGGTGGAAATGGATCGCGTCTTCTTCAAAGCCGTAATACGGCGTCAGATCCATGCCGCCGCCGAACCACCAGATCGGCTCCTCGCCGGGTTTTGTGGCGATGAAGCAGCGCACGTTCATATGCACCGTTGGAGCGTAGGGATTGCGCGGATGCAATACCAGCGATACGCCCATTGCCTCAAAGCCGCGTCCCGCCAGTTCCGGGCGATTGGCGCTGGCCAACGGAGGCAGGCGGTCACCGGTCACATGCGAAAAATTGACGCCGCCGCGTTCAAAGACATTCCCTTCCTCGATCACGCAACTGATCCCGCCGCCGCCTTCCGGGCGCTGCCAGGAGTCGTTCAGGAAATTCTTGCCGTCGACCAGTTCCAGCGATTCGACAATGCGATGCTGGAGGTTGGTCAGGTAGTCGAGGATGAGATGGGTGTTCATGATGTCGTCTTCCAATATGTCTGGCGGCAATTGTAGCGCAGGCGTCTCGCCTGCAAATCGGAAAAGCAGCCATGGGCGATGCAGGCGAGGACGCCTGCGCTACAGATTTCTCGCCGCGATAAAGGCGCATTATTTCCTGATAATTTTCCCGGTCAGCAGGTCTTGTATCGTCGAAGGCCGCCGGCGTGCCCCTATCGGCCCCGGTATCACCAGTACGCGCTTGCCGAACAGGCGTCGGCATTCTGCTGCTGTCTTGGCCGGCTTGCCTCCGCTCAGGTTGGCACTGGTCGATACGAGCGCCATTTTCGCCGCGCGGCACAAGCCGGCGGCTCCGCGATGGGCGGTTACGCGCACTGCAACGGAGTCATGCGCGCCGCGCAGGCTTGTCGGGCAGTCGCGGGAGGCTGGAACCAGCCAGGTATGCGGCCCTGGCCAGCGTGAGCGCATGCGATTTGCAAGCTCGGGAGTCAGGTCGGCAAGAAAAGGACGTAATTGCCGCGGGTGCGCGGCGATCAGGATCAGCCCCTTGGAAGGGCTGCGCTTTTTCAGTTTCAGCACGCGCTTGACCGCATGTGGATTCATTGGGTCGCAGCCCAGCCCATAGCAGGATTCCGTCGGGTACGCGATGACGCCTCCACGCTGCAGATGCTTGCGGATGCGCCATGCGTCCATGTCAGGGCGTGTTCACGCGAATTACTTGACGGCGCGCCAGCCGATGTCGCGCCGCATCTGGCTGCCTTCGAAATAGATGCCTTCGGCAATGGCGTAAGCGCGGCTCTGGGCCTGCTTGACGGTATCGCCCAGGGCCGTGACGCACAGCACGCGTCCGCCGCTGGTGACCGGCTGGCCGTTTTCCATCGTCGTGCCGGCGTGAAAGACGTGCGCGTCCTGCAGGCCCTGGGGCAGGCCGGTGATGGCGTCACCCTTGCGCGGGGTATCGGGATAGCCGGCTGAAGCCATGACGACGCCCAGCGCGGTACGGCGATCCCAGTCCGCTTCGGCCTTGTCCAGTGTGCCGTTGACAGCGTGCTCGACCAGCCCGACCAGGTCGCTTTTCAGGCGCAGCATGATGGGCTGGGTTTCGGGGTCGCCCATGCGGCAGTTGAATTCCAGCGTTTTCGGCACGCCGTTCTTGTCTATCATCAAGCCGGCATACAGGAAGCCGGTGTAACGGATGCCGTCTTTCGCCATGCCCTGGATGGTCGGGCGGATGATTTCGCGCATGACGCGGGCATGCATTTCGGGCGTTACGATGGGGGCGGGCGAATAAGCGCCCATGCCACCGGTGTTCGGGCCCTGGTCGCCGTCCAGCAATCGCTTGTGGTCCTGGCTGGTGGCGAGCGGCAGTATGTGCTCGCCGTCGCACATCACGATGAAGCTGGCTTCCTCGCCTTCGAGGAACTCTTCAATCACGACGCGCGCGCCGGCTGCGCCGAGCTTGTTGTCGGCCAGCATCATGTCGATGGCGTCATGCGCCTCGGTTTCGCTCATTGCGACCACGACGCCCTTGCCGGCAGCCAATCCATCCGCCTTGATCACGATGGGCGCACCTTGTGCCTTGACGTAATCATGCGCGGCGGCGGCATCGGAAAATGTCGCGTAGGCAGCGGTTGGAATGCCGTGGCGCTGCATGAAAGCCTTGGCGAAATCCTTGGAGGATTCCAACTGCGCGGCGGCCCTGGTCGGCCCGAAAATTTTCAGGCCGGCGACGCGAAAGGTATCGACCACTCCCTGCGACAGCGGCGCCTCCGGTCCGACGACCGTCAGCGCGATGTGCTCGTCCTCGGCAAACTTTACCAGGTCGGGAATCGACGTGATCGCGACATTCTGCATATCGGGGTCGAGTGCCGTGCCGGCATTTCCGGGAGCGACGTAAACACGGCTCACTTTCGGGTTTTGCGACAGTTTCCACGCCAGCGCATGTTCGCGTCCGCCGTTACCAATCACCAATACTTTCATTTCAAATCCTTTTCACCACGGAGATCACGGAGAACACGGAGCCACAATAACCTCTGTGTTCTCCGTGCTCTCCGTGGTTCAAGATTTTAGTGACGGAAGTGTCGCACGCCCGTCAGTACCATCGCCAGTCCATGCTCGTCAGCTGCTGCAATGACTTCCTCGTCACGCACGCTGCCGCCCGGCTGGATCACGCATACCGCGCCGGCTTCGGCCAGAACGTCCACGCCATCACGGAACGGGAAGAACGCATCGGATGCGACTGCCGATTCCTTGAGCGACAGTCCGGCATTCGTGGCCTTGATCGCGGCGATGCGGGTGCTGTCCACCCGGCTCATCTGGCCGGCGCCGACACCTAGCGTCATGCCGTTGCCGCAGAAGACAATCGCGTTGGACTTGACGAACTTGGCCACTCGCCAGGCAAACAGCAGGTCTTGCAGTTGCTGCGGGGTAGGTTGCTTTCTGGTGACCACCTTGAGCTGTTCCGGGCCGACATTCAGCGCATCCGGCGTCTGCAGCAGCAGGCCGCCGCCGACACGCTTGTATTCGAGGGCGTTATTGCCGTTGCCGAGGGGCACCGCCAGCACGCGCAGGTTGGTCTTGGCGGCTAGCGCGGTTTTGGCTTCAGCGGTGAAGGACGGGGCGATCAGCACTTCGACGAAGTGCTTGCGCTCGTTCATCGCGTTGACCACGTCGATGCCGACTTCGCCGTTGAAGGCGATGATGCCGCCGAAGGCGGAGGTCGAGTCAGTCTTGAAGGCCTTCTCGTAGGCGCCGAGCAGGTTGGCATCAATCGCCACGCCGCACGGATTGGCGTGCTTGACGATCACGCAGGCCGGTACGTCGAAAGTCTTGACGCATTCCCATGCGGCATCGGCGTCGGCGATGTTGTTGTAGGAGAGTTCTTTGCCCTGCAATTGGGTGAAACTCGCCAGCGCGCCTTCCGGCACGGTGGCGTCGCGATAGAACGCGGCGTCCTGATGCGGATTTTCGCCGTAGCGCAGATCCAGCACCTTGCTGAATTGCGCGTTGAAACGCTCCGGGAAGGCGTTTTTTTCGCCCTTGGGGCCGAGGGCGGTCAGGTAATTGCTGATCGCGCCATCGTATTCGGCCGTATGCGAAAACGCCTTTTTGGCGAGTGCCAGGCGGGTTTCGGCGCCGACGGCGCCGCCGCTGGATTCGAGTTCGCGCGTCAGGCGGGTATAGTCCGCCGGGTCGGTGACGATGGCGACATGGCCGTAATTCTTGGCTGCTGCGCGCACCATGGTCGGACCGCCGATGTCGATGTTCTCGATGGCGTCTTCCAGCGTGCAATCCGGGTTGGCGATGGTCTCGCGGAACGGGTAGAGGTTGACGACTACCATGTCGATATTCGGAATATTCGCTTCCTTCATCGCAGCCACGTGCTCGGGC
The DNA here is from genome assembly GCF_001645185.1 of Methylobacillus sp. MM3. Classification (GTDB taxonomy): domain Bacteria; phylum Pseudomonadota; class Gammaproteobacteria; order Burkholderiales; family Methylophilaceae; genus MM2. The sequence continues at coordinate 219,103 of NZ_LXTQ01000030.1, read as the reverse complement.
AAATCGCGGCGCCCGAGAATGCCGCCGTGCACCTTGGGATGCAGTGTCTTGACGCGGCCGTCCAGCATCTCCGGGAATCCGGTGTAATCGCTCACCTCGGTAACGGGGACGTTCTTTTCGCGGAACAGCTTGGCGGTACCGCCTGTGGAGAGGATTTCGACGCCGAGACGGTTGAGGGTCTGGGCAAACTCGACAATGCCTTGCTTGTCGGAAACGCTGATCAGTGCGCGCTTGATAATAGTCATGATTTCAAAGGAAAAAGAATAAACAGCGGATGAAGAGAAGAGGTGGAACTACTGAATGTCGTACTGCTTGAGCTTTTTCCGCAAGGTGTTGCGGTTGAGGCCGAGAATTTCCGCGGCCTTGCTCTGGTTGCCGCCGGCGTGGTTGAGCACGTATTCCAGCATCGGTTTCTCGACGCAGCCCAGCAGCATGTCGTATACGGCATGCGGCGGCTCGCCATCGAGATCCTTGAAGTAGGCTTCGAGCGCGCCGCGTACGCAGGCGGCCAGGTCGTTATCGACGATCATGCTGCAAGAGCCTCCGCTTCGTCGGATTCTTCTTCATAGCGCAAGCGCATATCCTGCGCGCGCAATTCGCCGAAGAAATCATTGACGGCCAGCATCTGATCTTTGACGGTCGGCAGCTGGTTCATCATGTGGCGGAAATTGGCCGAGCCGACCAGCCCCTTGGTATACCAGGAAATATGCTTGCGCGCGACGCGCACGCCGGTTTCTTCGCCGTAGAAAGCATAGAGGTCAAGCAAATGATCCAGCAGTACGTCGTGGATTTCGGCGACTTCCGGTTGCGGCAGATGCGTGCCGGTTTTCAGGAAATGTTCGATCTCGCGGAAAATCCAGGGACGGCCCTGTGCCGCGCGGCCGATCATCACGGCGTCGGCACCAGTCTGATCCAGCACCAGCTTGGCTTTCTCCGGAGTGGTGATGTCGCCGTTGGCGATAATGGGAATGCCGGCACGGGATTTTACCTCGGCGATCAGGTCGTATTGCGCGTTGCCGGTGTACATGCAGGCGCGAGTGCGACCGTGGATGGCGAGGGCCTGGATGCCGCTTTCCTCGGCGATGCGCGCGATCAGGGGTACGTTGCGGTTGGCCTTGTCCCAGCCCAGGCGCGTCTTCAGCGTGACCGGCACTTCCGGCACCGCCTTGACCACCGCTTCCAGGATTTGCGCCACCAGCGGCTCGTCGCGCAACAGCGCGGAACCGGCCAGCACGTTGCAGATCTTCTTGGCGGGGCAACCCATGTTGATGTCGATGATCTGGGCACCGTTGTCGACGTTATGACGCGCCGCTTCGGCCATCATCCTGGGGTCGGAGCCGGCGATCTGCACGGAAATCGGTTCGACTTCGCCTTCGTGATTCGCCCGGCGCAGCGTTTTCTCGCTGCCGTACAGCAGTGAATTGGAAGTCACCATCTCGCTTACTGCCATGCCTGCGCCCAGTCGTTTGCACAACTGGCGGAAAGGACGATCCGTCACGCCGGCCATCGGGGCGACGATCAGGTTGTTCTTGAGGCTGTATGGGCCGATTTGCATGAGGCTGTAAGACTTCCTGGCGCAAGCGAAAGGTGCTCATTTTATATGCAAACCACAGTCAGGAAAAGGCGAAATTTCCATGTTCCTGAGAGATTTGCGGTCCCATCCGTTCGGCACCTTTCCGACTCAAGGGCGACGGGCGGCTGGGATTTTGGCCCGATTTGCGGTAGGATTACGTGTTTAATTTTTGAGCACGTCTATACCATAATGAAACTAAACTCCACGGTCGCAGCTGTCACCGAGCGCATCATCGAGCGTAGTGCCGACACCCGCAAGGCTTATCTGGCGCAAATCGATGCGCTGGCGCAGCGCAAGCCCGGTGTCGAGCGCATGGGTTGTGCCAATGTGGCGCACTCTTTCGCCGCGATGCCTTCCGACGACAAGTTCAAGGTAGTCATGGAGCGCGCGCCCAATGTGGGCATCGTCACCGCCTACAACGACATGCTTTCGGCCCATGCGCCGTACCAGCATTTCCCCGACGTCATCAAGACCGAGGCGCGCAAGCACGGCGCGACCGCGCAGGTCGCCGGCGGCGTGCCGGCCATGTGTGACGGAATCACTCAAGGCATGCCGGGCATGGAACTCTCCCTGTTCAGCCGCGACGTGATCGCGATGTCCACCGCGGTATCTCTGAGCCACGACGTGTTTGACGCCGCGCTGATGCTGGGCGTATGTGACAAGATTGTTCCCGGTCTCTTGATCGGCGCGCTGCATTTCGGTCATCTGCCGACCGTGTTCGTGCCGGCCGGCCCGATGACCACCGGCCTCGCCAACAGCGAAAAATCCCATATGCGCGTGCTCGCCGCCGAAGGCAAGGTTGGCCGCAAGGAGCTGCTGGAAACCGAATCCAAGGCTTATCACGGCCAGGGCACCTGTACTTTCTACGGCACCGCTAACAGCAACCAGATGTTGCTGGAAGCGATGGGCTTGCACGTTCCGGGTTCCGCCTTCATCAACCCGGGCAACAGCTTCCGCGAAGAACTCACCCGCGAAGCGTTGCGTACCGTGCTGGGCATTACCAAGGGGCAGGCATTCACGCCAATCGGCCGTTTGGTCGACGAGCGTTGCATCGTCAATGCCATGGTTGCGCTGCTGGCAACAGGCGGCTCCACCAACCATCTGATCCACTGGGTTGCCGTTGCGCGTGCTGCAGGCATTTCGATCAACTGGGACGATTTCTGCTCGCTGTCCGACGTGGTGCCGCTGGTGGCGCGCGTCTATCCGAACGGCGAAGCCGATGTGAACGCTTTCCAGGAGGCGGGCGGCCCCGGTTATGTGATCCGCGAAATGCTGGACAACGGCCTGATGCACGAAGATGTGCTGACCGTGCGTCCCAACGGCATGCGCGAGTTCACCGGTATCCCGGCGATGGAAAACAACAAGCTGGTGTGGAATGTGGCCGGCCCGACTCCGGATGATTCCGTGGTGCGCCCCGCGACCGCGCCATTCAGCCAGAACGGCGGCATCAAGGTAATGCGCGGCAACCTCGGCCGCAGCGTGATCAAGATTTCCGCGGTGCCGACCGACCTGCACATCATCGAGGCCCCGGCCAAGGTGTTCGATTCCCAGGAGGCGCTGCTGGCCGCGTTTGCCGCCGGCGAACTCGATCACGACGTGATCTGCGTGGTGCGCTGGCAAGGCCCGCATGCCAACGGCATGCCAGAACTGCACAAGCTGACACCGCCGCTCAAGGCGCTGCAAAGCAAGGGCTTTGACGTAGCACTGGTGACCGACGGCCGCATGAGCGGCGCTTCGGGCAAGATCCCGGCTGCGATCCATGTGTCTCCGGAAGCAGCTGCCGGCGGCCCGCTGGCCAAGGTGCGTGACGGCGACCTGATCCGTCTCGACGCGATCAACGGCGAGTTGAACGTATTGATCGATGCGACCGAATGGGCCGCGCGCGAACCGGCACGCATGCCGCAGGCGCAACGCTCTGCAAACTCCATGGGCATCGGCCGCGAGCTGTTCTCCGGCCTGCGCCATAACGTAACTTCCGCTGAAGAAGGAGCCTGTACTTGGCTGTAAACAATGAAAAACTGACCGCATTGCAGGTCATGCTGGACGCATCGGTGATCCCGGTAATCGTGCTGAACGACGTCGCGCACGCGGTACCGATGGCGAAAGCCCTGGTGGCCGGCGGCATCCGCATGCTGGAAATCACATTGCGCACTTCGGTTGCACTGGACTGCATGCGCGCGATTGCCGCAGAAGTACCGGAAGCCGTGATCGGTGCCGGTACCATCCGCAGCGCCGCCGATGCCAAGGCAGCTCTTGCCGCCGGCGCGCGTTTCGGCGTGAGCCCCGGTTACACCACTACCGTCGGCAAGACTTGCCAGGATATCGGCCTGCCGCTGTTGCCGGGCGTTGCTACCGGCAGCGAAATCATGATCGCGCAGGAGGACGGCTTCACCGAGCTGAAATTCTTCCCAGCAATGCAAGCGGGAGGTCCCAACCTGCTGAAGGCTTGGGCCGGCCCGTTCACCGACATCAAGTTCTGCCCGACCGGCGGTGTCTCCCTGGAAAATGCCCCGACGCTGCTGGCACTGCCCAATGTGGTCGTGGTCGGCGGTTCCTGGCTGACACCGGCTGACGTAATGGCGCGTGGCGAATGGTCCAGAATCACCGAGATGGCGAGCGAAGCCTGCAAGCTGGCACGTTGATCTGAAACGGCGCTCGGGCGCTTTTACCCGAGCCAGTTAAGCGCTCAAGCCTGTCGGAGCTTCGCTCCGGCAGGTTTTTCTTTTTGGCAGGGCTGTGCTCATGCAAGAGTTGAAATATCTGGCAGGATACTCCGAAGCTACCCTGCAGCAGGTGAGGCAGCTGGTCGCGCAAAACCGGTTGGCGGAAGCGTTGTCGCGCCGGTATTCGGGATCGCACGGCGTCAAGACCGACAAGGCGCTCTATGGCTATGTGACGGAGCTCAAGAACGAATATCTGCGCAACGCCGAGCCGATCAGCAAAGTTCTGTTCGACAACAAGATACAGATCGTCCAGCATGCGCTGGGTTTGCACACTTCAATATCCAGAGTGCAAGGCAGCCGCCTCAAATCCAAGCATGAAATCCGCGTGGCACCCTTGTTCAAGGAGGTTCCGCCGCCATTCCTGAAAATGATCGTGGTGCACGAGCTTGCGCATTTGAAGGTCAAGGACCATGACAAGTCGTTTTACAAGCTATGCCTGGCGATGGAGCCCGATTATCACCAGATCGAGTTCGATCTCAGGCTTTACCTCACTTACCTGGACCTGTTCAAGACGCCATTGTGGCAGGATTGAGCCGGGCTTTTACCCATTCGACCGGAGTTGCAGTGACCAATAACGATGTTTTGCGCAGCCTGCGCTATGCCATGGACCTGGGCGATCCCGCTCTCGTTGATATATTCGAGCTTGCCGGGCTTGAGGTTACACGCGCCGATATCGCGTGTTTTCTCAAAAGGGAAGACGAGGAGGGCTATCTCGAGTGCAGCGATGCCGCGATGGCACATTTCCTCGAGGGGCTGATTGTCCACCAACGTGGAAAAAACGAGCAGGCGCCCGAAGCATCATTTACTGGACGGCTAAACAATAACGATATCCTCAAGAAGCTCCGCGTGGCCTTCATTTTGAAGGAGGACGACATGCTTGCCATTCTTGAACTGGCAGGTTTCCCTCTATCAAGGCCGGAACTGAGCGCATTGTTCCGGAAAAAGGGACACAAGAATTACCGCGAATGCGGCGACCAGATACTCCGGAATTTCCTGAAAGGGTTGACCTTCAAGCTGCGCGGTCGCTGATAACTTTTTCAGGAGAATGCGGCAATCACCTGTCCAGCGTGTGTATCTCGATCTGTGGGACCAGATGTTCGATATCCTCCGCTGAAAACAGCTCCGTGCCCGGATGCTGGACAGTGCCGGTACCGCAGGCGACACCTTGCCGCAAGGCCTCATGCGCGGGTGCATTTCTGGCAAACGCGGCGGTCAGACCCGCCACCATCGCATCGCCGGCGCCGACGGTCGCACTGACCACGACATCGGGAACCGAGGCAAGGTAGGTATTATCCGGCCCCACCAGCAAGGCATCGTCCGGTCCCATGGAAACGCAGACATAATCCACGCCTGATTGCTGAATGCGGCGCGCTGCAGCGGCGACTGCATCGATGCCGGTCAAAGGCTTGTTGAGCAGCGATTCGAGTTCGAACAGATTGGGCTTGATCAAGAAGGGCTTCCCTTCAATTGCGTGACGCAACAGCTTGACCGGGGCATCCACGATCGCCGTTCCTCCTTGCTGCCGGACCCGCGCGGCAAGCTCCGCGTAAAGTTCGACCGAGACATTCGGCTGGATGGAGCCGGTAATGACGGCCATACCCTGACCTGTGGCCTGCACGAAGTTTTCTATCAAATGCTCCAGATGTTCAGGCGAAAGCACGGGGCCGATACCGCTGACTTCATATTGCGTATCGCTCTCGCGCTCGAGGACGGTGCCGTTGATGCGCGTCTCGCCATCCACTTCCTCATAAAAGACCTTGTGCAATTGCCGGGCCAGCATGCGCTTGAGAAACTCGCCCATTTCTCCGCCGATAACGCAGAACGTTTCGGCGGGCGTATGCAGCCGCCTTAACGCCCGGCCAACGTTGATGCCATTGCCTCCCGGATCGTAACGGGTGCTCGTGGCGTAGGTTTTCTGGTTGGCGATGAGATGAGGAAGTTCGTAGGTGACATCTACGGCAGGGTTAAGACAAAGTACGGAAATTGGCAAGAGCGTTTCGTTTTCAGCATTGGCCGTACCCATGTTCCCCTCGACATTTTTATATTCTGGATAGAGAGCTGCTGTTTTTATTGCCTACGCTTGTGGCGGGCATGTGTTTTGAAATGCAAATATACACATTCCGGACGCGGAAAACCAATCAGTAAAAAAATCTTGATGGACGATAAGGCAGTTTATTTCTCTCCGTAGCGTCCGAGCAAGGCTGGCGCCTGATCGGCAGGAAGGGAGGCAACGACAGTTACGCGCTCGCCGAAATCCTTGTCCAGAATTTCACCGTGCAGTTTTGTCAGCTCGCGAGTAAAACCATCCAGTTTGGCGTAGTCCAGCACCACGCGAATCTGGCGCATTTCGACAAATGCCCCCAGTTTTGCCGCGTCGATGGCGAGTTTGGCCGTGCCGCCGTAGGCGCGGGCAAGGCCGCCGGTGCCGAGATTGATGCCGCCGTAATAGCGCACCACAGCTACGCAGGCATTGATCAGATCGTGCCCTTCCAAGTATTGCATGATGGGCTTCCCCGCAGTGCCGGATGGCTCGCCGGCATCATGAAAGCGCTGCAGGATGCCTTCATCGCTGCGGATTTTGTAGGCGAAGGCGAGGTGATGCGCGTGGGAGTGCTGGGTGGCGAGGCGGCGCAGCATCAGCATCACCGCGCGTTCGTCGGCGCAATATTCGGCGGCGGCGATGAAGCGGGATTTATTGATGGTCTGGTCGGCCTGGCCGGGCTGGAGTATGCGTTGCAAATGAAGAAACCGTTTTGAAAATCGCGAGCGCTACCGGGGCGAGCAGCCTGTAGCGAAAGTATCGCAGTCTACCGGAACTATGCCGCGATTTCGACTGTGCGCCACAGGCATGGCGATTGCCGAAAAGGCTCTGATGTTCCGCTATATGTAAGCGCGTCGTTCTGCTCGTCTACTTCGTCGCCTTGCCAGCTGTCATGGCTTCCGGCACCTCCACAAGCTTTCCGGTTTTCACATCATAGATATAGCCATAGATCGGAATGTCATTCGGTACCAGCGGATGGTTGCGGATACGCATGACGTCCTCCACCACACTTCGGGAATTATCGGAAAATGTCAGCCAGTTGATGTAGCCGCCCTCTGGGGAACCAGGGCCTTCGCCCGGATTGTGCCAGCCGCTGTGGCCCAGCGTTGCCGCCTTTAAACTGTTCGCCAGCAGATCGCGCATGATGTCGTTGGTGAATAATTCCATTCCGCAATTCGTGTGGTGGATCACAAACCATTCTCGCGTGCCCAGCAGTTTGTAAGAAATGACCAGCGAGCGTATCGCATCGTCGCTCGCCCGGCCGCCAGCGTTGCGGATCACGTGGGCGTCGCCTTCGGCGAGGCCAGCGTATTTGGCCGGGTCGAGACGGGCGTCCATGCAGGTAAGGATTGCGAAACGGCGGGCCGGTGGCAGCGGCAGATTTCCCTTGTCGCCGAAATCTGCAGCGTATTCGGTGTTTGCTGCCAATACTTCATTCTGAATGTTGCTCATGGGACTCACCTCCTTTGCACCTTGTGAAGGCAGGTTTTTGCGGTGGGGTCGCGCGGCATATCGGTATGACACGCCTGCCGCAATGAGTTAGACCGCTGATTTGGGAATGATTGGCGAGCGTTGTGATTTATCTGTGCCCAGTACGAACCATGTCAAAAACGCTTAACGTCTGAATTAAGGGGCGCCGTTAGGCGTCCCGCTTGAATGATGAGTTAGGCTGGCACACTCTTGCTCAGTATCTGCGGAGAGGTAATTTACCAAGCCTGACTGATTTAATTTTCGCCCGGCTTCCAAATCTGCCTCAAGCTGTTTCTTTTCCGTCGCGTACTGTCGCAAACATTCATCAAGGAGTTCTTTTTCTTTTGGCGATAAATCAGCAGCCTTCAGGCTCGACTCAATATCCGTGATGGTTTTATTGATTACTTCAATACGTGCACGAATTGGATATGTACCAGCTTCATAGGACTGAAAGCCTTCAGCATATGCGCCTAGAGATGAAATAAAACACAAGCACCCAAGTGAGCAAGCTGCAATTGAATTCACGTTTATAAGCCTAACGTTTGACATAAGGGGCGCGCTTAAGCGCGTCCCGCTTGATGGATGGGTTAGGTTGCACGCTAGTTCTCCCCAAACTCCTCGAACCGCTCACGCTCCAGAACGAACACGAGCGGCGCAATAAGGACAGCGAATGGAATCGCAATGGAGCCGAAGGTGTCGAACAGGTTTATTCCTTCGCGGATCACGTAGACGGCTCCTAAGAAGAATGTGATAGCGCAGGCCCCGAACCAGACTTTCAGTAGAGGATACTCCGCTAAGATTTCCGCCAGACGGGAGCGGCCTGCCGCCTCCGATTCCGAACCAATGTTTGCTGTAGCCCTTCCCCATGCGGCGAATGGCACCAAGAGCCAGCCGATCCAGTGAAATGTCGTGGCAAGGAGAAGCAACGCACAGCCTGCAATCCAACTCCAGATGAGTCGACGCTGTCTGAGGGTCATGAGCTCTGCAACCTAACGCCTGAATTAAGCCGAGCCGCGAAGCGGCTTCGGCTTGAATGAATTGTTATGCCTCATCCGGGAACAGTGACTCATACGTTGGATCTGCATGCTCCCACTGCGCATCCTGTTGGACGAGGTACGAGCACACCTGTTGCAACTCTATGCCAGGCGGAATGTTGACCGACATGTACCCGGGATTGGCGCCCTCGTAGCTGCAGCCGAGCGCGACTAGACCTTGGAGCACCTGATCCGAGGTATTGCCAGGAGAAACGGGCGGGTCAAGGATGATCCGGACTGTGCGATTGCCGGACTTTGCGACAACGGACTGGAACGTGGGCAAGCCCTCTTGTGCGTCGACAGGCGCAAAGACAGTGTCCTGCCACGAGACGCCGTACGCATAAAAAGGCGAGTTGTCCAATTTGTATCGCTCGTCCCCAAGCGGGATGGTCCAAAGCATCTCGACTGTTGCGCTACCCTCATCGTCCGGGACGCGAAACAAGACTTTGGCTATCGGGTCATTGCTCATGAGGCATAACGTTTGAGGTAAGGGGCTGGCCGCCCGGAGTGGTAGCCGGAGCCTGTCAGGATCAAATTGCCGACAACCGCAAAGAAGCAGTATTTCGGCCAGTCCCGCTTGACCGAGGGGTTAGGCGGTAGTACGGAATAAAGAGTTGCCATATTTCGCCCCTAGAAATGAAAACAAAATTTGTGGGCCAACAACTATAAAGGCCGTGACAATAAAAAAGGCCAAGTATTCGCCCCAACTAGTACGGCCAAGCGTAGCTGCAATTGCCGCCCCCAAAAGCGAAACGAGGGAAATAACTGGCCCCCAGAGTGCACAACGTGTAGGCGACATATTAATGGCTCGCAAACGCCAACCAACAAAAAATGGCAGCACAGCCAAGGATACAAAAAGAAATGCGTAATGCATCCATAACACCCGTGTCGGCAGCACAAACCAATTTAATGCTACAAGAGCAGCCTCAATGATTAGGGCTGGCCAAAGTAGACGAAAAACTACCATAAGCATGATGGGCAATTCCGCCTAACGTAAAGTAGACCCCAATAAAATACTTAAAATTTTATCAGGACAGGTGGATAAAAATTTCAATTTTATTGAATCCAGTTTATTAGCAATAAGTTAACAATTTTATTCGCGACATTTTCCGTGACTGGCGGCAGTTTTAGCACGTCACCCTTTAGTTAAGCGTTTGAAGGCTCAAAAGCTATTGTTTTGTACTTCACAACCGTAGTCGAACAGGGGTCTTCCGTTTAATGCGCACTTTCCCAGTTCGGCCCTACGCCGGTTTCCACTTCCAATGGCACGTCCAGCCTTGCCACCCCGCCCATCAATCGCGGCAATTCCATTTTGATTAGCTCCAGTTCCGACTCAGGGACTTCCAGTACCAATTCGTCGTGTACCTGCATCACCATCCTGGTACCGATCTTCTGATCCAGCAGCCATTTCTCGACAGCGATCATCGCCAGCTTGATGAGGTCGGCGGCCGTTCCCTGCATCGGGGCGTTGATCGCGGCGCGTTCGGCGCCTTGGCGGCGCATGCCGTTGGGGCTGTTGATTTCGGGCACCCATAGCCGGCGGCCGAAGATGGTTTCGACGTAGCCTTGCTGGCGGGCGAGCATGCGGGTCTCGTCCATGTAGCGGCGCACGCCGGGGTAGCGGGCGAAATAGCGTTCGATGTAGCTCTGCGCGGCGGAACGCTCGATGTTGAGATTGCTGGCGAGGCCGAAGGCGGACATGCCGTAGATTAGGCCGAAATTGATGACCTTGGCGTAGCGGCGCTGCTCGCTGCTGACTTCTTCGCGCGTGCAGCCGAAGATTTCGGATGCAGTTGCGCGGTGAATATCTTCGCCGGCGGCGAAGGCCTTGAGCAAGCCTTCATCCTGTGACAAATGCGCCATGATGCGCAGCTCGACCTGCGAGTAGTCGGCAGAGACGATCACATGGCCGGGCGGGGCAATGAACGCTTCGCGAATGCGGCGACCTTCGGCCGTGCGGACCGGAATATTCTGAAGGTTGGGATCATTGCTTGCCAGGCGGCCGGTGATCGCAACAGCCTGGCTGTAGTTGGTGTGCACGCGACCGGTGACGGGGTTGACCATCTTGGGCAGCTTGTCGGTATAGGTCGATTTCAGCTTGGACAGGCCGCGGTATTCCAGCAGCACCTTGGGCAATGGATGATCCAGCGCCAGTTCCTGCAGCACGTCTTCGTCGGTCGAAGGCGTACCGCTCGGGGTTTTCTTGAGCGGCTTGATGCCGAGCTTGCCGAACAGGATTTCCTGCAGTTGCTTGGGCGAGCCGAGGTTGAACGGCTGCCCGGCGAGCGCGTGCGCCTGCTGTTCCAGCGTGATCAGCTTATGGCCGAGTTCGTGGCTTTGCGCTTGCAGCATCTTCCCATCGATGAGTACGCCGGTGCGCTCCATGCGGAACAGGATTTCCATCACCGGCATTTCGATCTCGCGATAGACGAACTCCAGCTTCTTGTCGCACTGCAGTTGCGGGAACAGCGTCTGGTGCAGTTGCAGCGTAATGTCCGCATCCTCGGCCGCATATTCCGACGCCTGTTCCAGCGCGACCTGATTGAAGCCGACCTGCTTGGCGCCCTTGCCGGCGACCTCTTCGAAGGTGATCGTGCGCACGCCGAGATGGCGCAGCGCGAGGTCGTCCATATTGCGCTGGCGATGGCTTTCCAGCACGTAGCTTTGCAGCAGCGTGTCGTGGGCGATGCCGTTGAGTGCTATGCCGTGGTTGGCGAGTACATGCTTGTCGTATTTGAGGTTCTGCCCGACCTTGAGCACGGCCGGGCTTTCCAGCAGCGGTTTCACGCGCGCCAAGGTGGCGTCGAATGGCAGTTGCTGCGGTACGCCGGCATAGTCGTGCGTCAGCGGCAAATATGCGGCTTCCCCGCCGTCAGTGGCGAAGGACATCCCGACGATGCGTGCGGCAAGCGGGTCGAGGCTAGTGGTTTCCGTGTCGAAGCAGACCAGTGCGGCATTCGCGATCTTGTTGAGCCAGCGCTGCAAGGCTTCTTCGGTCAGGATGGTTTCGTAATTGCGGGTCTTGACCACGCTGCCCAGTTCCAGCCCCATCTGCAGCGCGGACGGGTGTGGCTGGCCGGGTTCGGGCGGCGGCGGGGCGTCGCCGGCGGTGAGTTCGCGTAGCCAGGACTTGAATTCGAGTCGTTCATACAGTTCGGCGAGCTTGCTCTTGTTCTGCTCCCGGTGCGTCAGATCATGCAGCCCCATCGGCAATTGCACATCGCACTTGATAGTGATCAGTTGACGAGCGGTTGGAAGCCAGGGCAAAGCCTTGCGCAGGTTTTCGCCGACCACGCCGGTAATTTCGTTGGCATGTTCGACCAGGTTATCCAGCGTGCCATATTGGGTCAGCCATTTTACGGCGGTCTTGGGGCCGACTTTTTCCACGCCGGGCACGTTGTCTACCGCATCGCCGACCAGTGTCAGGTAATCGACGATCAATGACGGGGGCAAGCCGAACTTTCGTTCCACGCCGGCTTCATCGAGGATCTCGTTGGTCATGGTGTTGACCAGGGTGACATTCGGATTCACCAGTTGCGCGATGTCCTTGTCGCCAGTGGAAATAACAGTGCGCATGCCCGCGGCTTCGGCCTGTTTCGCCAGTGCGCCGATGACGTCGTCGGCTTCCATGTTATCCACCATCAGGATAGGCCAGCCCATGCCCTCGATGGCTTCATGCAATGCCGCGATCTGGCAGGACAGGTCATCAGGCATCGGTGGGCGATGCGCCTTGTATTCGGCATAAATGTCGTCCCGGAAGGTTTTCCCCTTGGCATCGAAGACGCAGGCGCTATAATCGGCTGGGTAATCCTTATGCAGGCGGCGCAGCATGTTGAGCACGCCGTAGATGGCCCCCGTGGGTTCGTGGTGCCGGTTGCGCAGGTCGGGCAAGGCATGGAATGCACGATAAAGGTAAGACGATCCGTCTACCAACAATAAAGTTTTCATTAAGCGGGAGTTCCGAATGTCAGTCGCAGATAAGCTTCCCAAGGTCACCGACGTCGAGGTGCTCAATCGCGAGCATCCGGCGCGCGAGTCCTGGCGCGTGTTCGAGATTATGGCAGAATTCGTCGAGGCCACGGAACGCTTGAAGGAAATCAGCCCGGCGGTGTCCGTTTTTGGCAGCGCACGTACGCCTTCCGACCATCCCTATTACCAGCTGACCGAGGAAATCTCGCGTCAATTGTCCAACGCCGGCTTCAGTGTGATTTCCGGCGGCGGCCCCGGCATCATGGAGGCCGCCAACAAGGGCGCCTACTACGGCAAGTCGCCCAGCGTCGGGCTCAATATCCAGCTGCCGCACGAGCAAAACGCGAACGCCTATCAGGATATCAGCCAGACCTTCCAGCATTTTTTCGCGCGCAAGGTGATGTTCGTCAAGTTTGCAGTGGCGTATGTGGTGATGCCGGGCGGTTTCGGCACAATGGATGAACTCATGGAAGCGCTGACGCTGGTGCAGACCGGCAAGACGCGTCGCATCCCCATCATCCTTGTATGCGAGCCGTTCTGGCGAGGCATGCTCGACTGGTTCCGCAATGTAATGGTGCCGGAAGGCATGATCAGCCCCGAAGACATGGACCTGATGCAGGTGATCGACGATCCCAAGCAGGTGGTCGAGGCAATCTTCAAGTATTACGAATCGCGCGGTTTCGAACCGTCGCCGGTGGAGCGCGAGATTCAGCTGAATCTTTGAGTGTGGCGGCTGTCCCAAAAAGGGCCGGATTGTTTTCCGCAGCCCCCGACGTTCTGCTAGAATTCGACGCGAAAACACCGAAGAACGAGAGGTCATCATGTCTTGCCTGCGTAGTCTGATCTTACTGGCTTTTTGCGCCCCGCTGGTGGCTCTTGCGGCAGACAATCCGCCGCAGCTGGAGCCCTTGCCCGAGCCGCCTCCGCCTCCGCCAGGCTACGAGCCGGACCCCGCTTCCGAACCGCAGGTGACCATCATCAAGCGCGGCGAGGAAACCATCGAGGAATACCGGATGGGCGGCGAGTTGTACATGATGAAAGTGACCCCTTCGCACGGTGTGCCGTACTACCTTCTCAAGGAGACTGCCGATGGTGGATGGGTACGCAAGGATGGCCCTTCCGAATCGCTCTCTATCCCGCAGTGGGTGATTTTCCGCTTTTAATCAATTCGAAGAGGGCCGTTAGGCCCTCTGTCACGTTATGTCCGTATATACCTCCGTCTCTTCCGAGCAGCTGACAGCCTGGCTGCAGCACTATTCTCTTGGCAAGCTGCTCGATCTCAAGGGGATCGCGTCCGGCATTACCAACACCAATTACTTCGTGACCACCGAGTCGGGCCGCTACGTGTTGACGCTGTTCGAGCGGAATTCCGCCGATGAGCTGCCGTATTTTCTCGATTTGATGGCACACCTCGCGGATCATGGCATTCCTTGTCCGCATCCTGTCGCCAATGACGCAGGCCAGTATCTGGGCGAATTGCATGGCAAGCCGGCCGCGCTGGTAAGCTGCCTGCGCGGAAGTTCGCTGGAAACGCCGGAGGTCGGGCATTGCGCCGCAATGGGTCGCGTGTTGGCGCGGATGCATCTGGCAGGGCAGTCGTTCGATGCCACGATGGAGAATCCGCGCGGACCGCATTGGTGGAAAGTCACCGCCGAATTCGTGTTGCCATTCATGGATGCGGCCGACCAGGCCATGCTGAAAGACGAAATCGCGCACCAGGTCGAGTTCCGCTCTTGTGATTTGCCGCGCGGCGTAATCCACGGCGACATGTTTCGCGATAATGTGCTGTTCGACGGCACGGAGCTGACCGGTCTCATCGATTTCTACTACGCCTGCAATGACGTACTGGCATACGATCTGGCGATTACCGTCAATGATTGGTGCGTGGATGAGGCGGGGGCTCTGGATGAAAAACGCCTGCGCGCCATGCTCGCGGCGTACCATGCGGAGCGTCCGCTCACTTCAGCGGAGCACGAGGCCTGGCCGACATTGCTGCGCGCCGCGGCATTGCGCTTCTGGCTGTCGCGGCTCTATGATCTGCACCATCCGCGTGAAGGTGAAATCACGCATGCCAAGGATCCGGGGCATTTCCGGCGCATTCTCGCCGATCGCATTCGCCAGCGGGAAGCGCTGCGAGCCATTTGGGTCTAATTAAAAGGGGTTGGGGTCATGGAAGCACGTCAAGTCAAAGCGGGCAATGCCTGGAACTGGATAGTCGGCGGTTTCGGGTTGTTCAGGCAGAATCCGGTAATCTGGATCGCGCTGTTTTTCATTTATCTTCTCGTCGCGATGGGGTTGTCCATCGTTCCGCTGGTCGGCCCGATTGTGCTCAACCTGCTGGCGCCGGTATTCATGGCCGGTTTCATGCTCGGCTGCCGGGCGCTGGAAATGGATGAGGAACTGGAGATCAATCACCTGTTCGCGGGCTTCAAAACCAACACTGCGCAACTGGTGACGGTAGGCGGCATTTATCTGGTGGGCGCCATCGTGATTGTCGGCATCGTCTTTATCTTTTTTGGTGCTGATACCATGAGCGGCCTGTTTTCAGGCCATATGGCCGAAGGTCGCCCGCCGGTCGATGCGGAAGCGGGCGCTACTCCGGCGCTGGCGCTGCTGATCATCCTTGGCGCGATGCTGCCACTTATCATGGCGTACTGGTTTGCACCGGCACTTGTGCTGTTTCATGACATGAAAGCCGTCGATGCGATGAAGCTGAGTTTCTTCGCTTGCCTGCGCAATATCATGCCGTTCCTGGTTTACGGGGTGATTTCTGCCGTACTGCTGGTGCTGGCGATGATTCCGCTGGGGCTCGGCTTGTTGATCATGATTCCGACCATGACCGCTTCGCTTTATGTGAGCTACAAGGATATTTTCAATATCGATACGCTGGGTGTGGATGAGGTGCTGACGGAGAATTAAGCTGCGTGGGCAAGTTGCTTGCCCACGCAAATAATGATTTGATCGTCCTGCAGATAAATCCAGTTTACACAGGGGTCAGTTTTGCGTATTCCAGCGCGAGCCATTTCATTCCGGCATTTCCGAAATTGACCTGCACCCGCAGGTCGTCCGCATTGCCTTCATAGCTGACCACTACCCCTTGGCCGAATTTCTGGTGGGCGACCGCCTGGCCGACGCGCCACGGGTAATTGGCACTCTGGCTGCGCGCCGGAGCGTAAGTAGATGCGGCAACTTTCGGTTCGGAGCGTGAATTCATCCGCTTCAGCAACTCCTCCGGAATCTCATCCAGGAAGCGCGATGGGATGTTGTAGCGTACCTGTCCGTGCAGCATGCGGCTTTGTGTATGGCTGAGGTAAAGCCGGCGGCGCGCACGGGTCACCGCTACGTACATCAAACGACGTTCTTCTTCCAGCCCATTGGCCTCGTACATGCTTTGTTCATGCGGAAACAGGCCTTCTTCCAGCCCGCCGATGAATACGGTACTGAATTCCAGCCCCTTGGCGGCATGCACCGTCATCAGTTGCAAGGCATCCCGGCCCGGGTCGGCCTGGTGCTCGCCGGCCTCAAGGCTGGCAAACGTCAGGAATGCCGCGAGCAGTTGTTGCTGGCGGTTGGCCTCGGGTGAGACTCCCTCGGCGGTAGTATCTGAAAAATCGGTATCGCCGTGCTCCTGCACAAAAGCGACGGCGGCATTGACCAGTTCGTCCAGGTTGGCAATGCGGTCTTCGCCTTCCTTTTCGTTTTGATAATGCTGGCGCAGGCCTGAAAGCGTCGTGACCTGGTCTATCATTTCGGGCAAGGTCAGTCCGATGCAGGCCTCCTGCAGCAGGCGGACGAGGGTGACGAAACCTTCGATACCCCGGCCCGGCTTGGGTGCGGAGCCCGCTTTTTCCACTGCAGCTTGCCACAGGCTGCTTTTGCTCTGTTGCGCCGATTCCTGCAATTGCTCCAGGCTGCGCGCGCCGATGCCACGCGTGGGGAAATTGATCACGCGCAACAGCGCGGTGTCGTCTGCCGGGTTGGCGAGCAAACGGAGGTAAGCGAGTGCATGCTTGATTTCCGCACGCTCGAAAAAGCGCAGGCCGCCGTACACGCGATAGGGCAGGCCGGCGGTGAACAGCGCATGCTCAAGCACGCGGGACTGGGCGTTGGAACGGTATAGCAGAGCCATGTCGCCCAATGCCTGGCCTTCGGCGTGCAGCATTTTCACTTCTTCGACGACGAAACGCGCTTCTTCCTGATCGTTATAGGCGTCGTACACGCGCACCGGCTCGCCGGCGCCGGACGAGGTCCAGAGATTTTTGCCCAGGCGGTTGCGGTTGTGCGTGATGATCGCGTTGGCGGCATCGAGAATATTGCTGTGCGAGCGGTAGTTCTGTTCCAGCTTGATGATGTTCTGGACGGAAAAATCCTGCTCGAAATCCAGCATGTTGCCGACACGCGCGCCGCGGAAGGCATAGATGGACTGATCGTCGTCGCCCACGGCGAATACGCAGTTGTCCTTGCCCGCCAGCAGTTTGAGCCACAGGTATTGCAGGCGATTGGTATCCTGGAACTCGTCCACCAGCACATAGCGGAACCGCTGCTGATAGTGCTCGCGCAAGGCGGTTTCCCGGGATAGCACTTCATAGCAGCGCAGCAGCAGTTCGGAGAAATCGACCACGCCCTCGCGCTGGCATTGCGCGTCGTATTCGGAGTAGATGTCGCGCATCATTTCGGAATGCTTGTCGTAGGCATCCATGTGCTCGGCGCGCATGCCTTCTTCCTTGGCGCCGTTGATGTAGTGCTGCACCTGCTTGGGCGGGAATTTCTCGTCGTCGACGTTCATGGCCTTCATCACGCGCTTGATTGCGGAAAGCTGGTCGGCGGTATCGAGAATCTGGAACAGTGCCGGCAGACGTGCTTCGCGGTGATGTGAGCGCAGGAAGCGGTTGCACAGGCCATGGAAAGTACCGACCCACATGCCGCGCGTATTGATTGGCAGCATGCCGGACAGGCGCGACAGCATCTCCTTGGCTGCCTTGTTGGTAAAGGTGACCGCAAGCAGCCCGTTGGGGCTGACCTGACCGGTCTGGATCAGCCAGGCGATACGCGTGGTAAGCACGCGGGTCTTGCCGCTGCCGGCGCCGGCGAGGATCAGTGCCGACTGGTAAGGCAGGGTGACGGCTTCCAGTTGCTTGTCGTTGAGTCCATCGAGGAGGTCTGTCATGGCGTACCGTATCTTGGAGAGTCGCTGGCTGTAAATCTCATCCTCTTTGGCTGCAGTGCAGTCAAAGGATCAAATCCATCCAACTGGCTCAAATAAAAAATGCGTGCACCCATCGGCTGCACGCATCAAAAATTTTCTTGTTATCAGCGGGAACTAAGTTGTTCTGGCCTAATCTTATCCGTTAGACGTTTTATGCGTCTCCCGCTTCTCCTCCCTGAGCGGGCGCCTTATCCCAATAAGGCATCTTGTGCCCCGGTTTTATCCCCTTTAGCCGGGGCCTTTTTTTGCCTGTCGTTTGTGTCAGGCAAAAAACCTTGGAATGCAGGTAGGGAAGTATATTCCCAATATTAAAGATTCGACAACAAAAAAAACCGCTGTTATTTAATGCGTTGATCCATAAACAGAAATCCCCGCTTTTGGCGGGGATTTCTGTTGTGTGCTTACGAGGTGCGGCACCTTTCGGCACCGCAATCCCGTCGGGCAGACAATTACATCATGTCCATGCCGCCCATGCCGCCCATACCACCCGGCATTGCCGGGCCGTCTTCCTTAGGCAGTTCTGCAACCATGCAGTCGGTGGTCAGCATCAGACCAGCAACGGAAGCCGCGTTCTGCAGAGCGGAACGGGTCACCTTGGTCGGATCCAGCACGCCCATTTCAACCATGTCGCCATAGGTTTCGTTGGCAGCATTGAAGCCGTAGTTGCCCGTACCTTCAGCAACGTTGTTGACGACGACGGACGGTTCCACGCCGGCGTTGGAAACGATCTGACGCAGTGGCTCTTCGATCGCGCGCAGCACGATCTTCACGCCGGCGTCCTGGTCGTGGTTGTCGCCCTTGATCTTGGAGATCGCGGCACGCGTGCGCAGCAGAGCCACGCCGCCGCCGGCGACGATGCCTTCTTCAACCGCAGCGCGGGTAGCGTGCAGTGCATCCTCGACGCGGGCCTTCTTTTCCTTCATCTCGATTTCGGTGGTTGCACCCACCTTGATCACGGCAACGCCGCCTGCCAGCTTGGCAACGCGCTCTTGCAGTTTTTCGCGGTCGTAGTCGCTGGAGGCTTCTTCGACTTGCTTCTTGATTTGCTCGATACGGCTCTTGATGTTGGTCTCAACGCCGGCACCGTCGATGATGATGGTGTTTTCCTTGCCCACTTCGATACGCTTGGCTTGGCCGAGGTCGTTCAGGGTCACGTTTTCCAGCTTCAGGCCGAGTTCTTCAGCAATCACGGTACCGCCGGTCAGGATGGCGATGTCTTCCAGCATGGCCTTGCGACGGTCGCCGAAACCAGGAGCCTTGACGGCGCAGGTCTTCAGGATGCCGCGGATGTTGTTGACCACCAGGGTCGCCAGAGCTTCGCCTTCAATGTCTTCAGCGATGATCAGCAGCGGACGGCCAGCCTTGGCAACTTGTTCCAGGGTCGGCAGCAGATCGCGAATGTTGGAAACCTTCTTGTCGTACAGCAGCACGAACGGGTTTTCCAGCAGAGCGATTTGACGGTCCTGGTTGTTGATGAAGTACGGAGACAGGTAACCGCGGTCGAATTGCATGCCTTCGACGACATCCAGTTCGTTGGAAAGGCCGGAACCGTCTTCAACGGTGATCACGCCTTCCTTGCCGACCTTGTCCATTGCGTCAGCAATGATTTGGCCGATGGAAGAATCGGAATTGGCGGAGATGGAACCGACTTGTGCGATTTCCTTGCTGGTGGTGCAAGGCTTGGACAGGTTCTTCAGTTCGGAAACGGCCACTTCGACAGCCTTGTCGATACCGCGCTTCAGGTCCATCGGGTTCATGCCGGCGGCCACGGACTTCATGCCTTCGCGGATGATAGCTTGTGCCAGCACGGTAGCGGTGGTGGTGCCGTCACCTGCGATGTCGGAAGTCTTGGAAGCCACTTCCTTGACCATTTGTGCGCCCATGTTCTCGAACTTGTCTTTCAGTTCGATTTCCTTGGCAACGGATACGCCGTCCTTGGTGATGGTCGGGGCGCCGAAAGAGCGCTCCAGCACGACGTTGCGGCCCTTGGGGCCCAGCGTCACTTTTACTGCGTTGGCGAGAACATTCACGCCATTGGTCATTTTTTGGCGAACTTCATCGCCGAAACGTACGTCTTTAGCAGCCATTATTGAATTCTCCTAAATCTCTTTATTGTGCGATCAGGCTTCGACCACGCCCATGATGTCTTCTTCGCGCATGACCAGAAGCTCTTCGCCGGCAACCTTGACGGTCTGGCCGGCATACTTGCCGAACAGAACCTTGTCGCCGACCTTGACTTCCAGGGCGCGTACGGAGCCGTCTTCCAGCACCTTGCCATTGCCAACGGCGATGATTTCGCCTTGGTCGGGTTTTTCGGCTGCGGTGTCGGGGATGACAATGCCAGAGGCGGTCGTGCGTTCTTCTTCCAGGCGCTTGACGATTACGCGGTCATGCAAAGGACGAATTTTCATCGTGGAGTTCTCCTTTTTGATTAATCGGTAAAACGGATTTTTGGGTGAGACCGAGCGCTGTTAGCACTCATGTCTTTCGAGTGCTAATGATAGGGACTGCTTATCGAGATTTCAAGAGATAGTTTTGTGAAACGGCAAAAAATGCCGAATATTCAAAGCGGAGAGAGAAACGGCCATGCGTCGGGACGACGCATGGCCGGGAAGAATTACTTCGATTTACCGTTAATGGTGAGATTGTTCTGTACGGACTTGACGCCCTTCACGCTGCTGGCAACCTTGGCGGCCCGGCCTTGGAAGCGCACGTCCTTGGCATCGCCCGAGAGCGTGACCACGCCGTCATTGACTTCGACGTCGATATCGAGATTTTTCAATTGCGCTTCGTTTTTGAGCGCCTTTTCGACATTCTTGGTCAATTCGGAGTCGCTCACTCGCTCCTGTGGAGCGGCACTATCTTCGGTGCCAACGCCCGTGCCCATATCGCCCTGCTGAGTACTTTTGTCGGGAGCTTTTTCATAGCCGGTCGATGGATCTGATTGGGTATTGGTGCCGCCGGCGAATGCAAGGAAAGGCATGAGCGAAATGGCGAGGGCGCATAAAAGTTTCCTGAGTAATGTCGATTTCATCTTTCGAGTCTCCTTCCGAGTAAAAGTCAGTCCTGGATGACGGCCACGGATGCAGCTACTGCGGACTGATTGCAATAATTCATAGGAAATTGACTCAGGGGTTTGGTTGCATTCAGTTTGTATGATTAGAGTGTAGGAATAGGATGACGCGGCGAGTCCGACATAATGTTTATAATGGCTCCGATATGGATTATTCGCTGCGTCTCCGCAAGCATGTGCCTCGACTCCTGGCTTTGATGCTGGGCGCGACGGTCTCCATTGCAGCTGTGGCTGCCGGCGGGATGCCGTCCAATGCTGCAGAGAAACTCGCCAGATATGAGCAGCTTAAACTGCCGGAGCTGGTGCGGCGTGCCAATGCCAATGATGCATGGGCCCAGTTCGAGCTGGGGTCGCGTTTCAATTACGGTAGGAATGCACCCAAGAACAATACCGAGGCGCTGAACTGGCTGCGGCGCGCGGCGAAAAACGGGCAGCCGGATGCGCAACGTCTGTTGGCGGTGAAGTTGTACAACGGCTATGACGTCGCGGTCGACCATGATGAAGCGCTGCTCTGGGCGCAACGCCTGGCCGAGTCTGGCGATGCGCCGGGGCAGTTGATGCTGGGCAATATGTACGCCAATGGTGAGGGCAGCCCGCGCGATCTCGTGCGCGCCTATATGTGGTACGACATTGCCGCAACGATGGCACAACAGGACGCGGCCGACCCCGCGATGGAGCAAGCTGCCGTTGAAATGCGCGACAAGACCGAAGCATTGCTAATGCCAGAAGAAAAGGTCGTTGCGCAGGAATTCGCCAGCAACTGGTGGCTGCGCAAGCAGGGCGTCAGTCTGGCTGCCAGGCAGAAATCCAGTACGGCAGGCAAAAAAACCATCAGTCCGAAGAGGGCTGCGACCCATCCCAAGGCGCCCGCGAAACCGAAAACGCCAGTGAAGCCGGAAGTGAAAAAGCCGCAATAGCCCTGGTGCAGGCGTTCTCGCCTGCATATCCCACTTCACATGAGTTAATGCAGGCGTATCTGCCTGCGCTAGGAAGTCTACGCGAGAGTAATGGCTTCGCAGCCGTCACCCGAAACGCGCAGGTAATTGCCGGTCTCGTACCAGTCTCCCAGCACCCAGCGCGTGGTAATGCGGCCGTTGTCCTCGATGACATGCATGCCGGGCCGATGTGTGTGTCCATGGATCAGCAGTTCGGGATGATCGTAGCGGCGCAGCATTTCGACGACGGCATCTGCATTCACGTCCATGATCGCTTCCGCCTTGTGGGATTTCTCGGATTCGCTGCGCATGCGCAGGGCCTCAATTTGTGTCTTGCGTGCTGCAAGAGGCTGAGAGAGAAAAGTCTGTTGCCAATCTGCATTGCGGACCTGAAGCCGGAATTTCTGATATTCGATATCATCGGTGCACAGCAGGTCGCCATGGGACAGCAAGACGCGCTGCCCATACAACTCGATCAAGTGCGGGTCGTTCAGAATAGCCATGCCGGATGCATGCGCAAATTTCTCTGCCAGCAGAAAGTCGCGGTTGCCATGTATCAGCGCCACCGGCGTGCCGCTTTCGGCAAGCGCCCGGAATGCGTCGCAGATTTCCTGATGAAACGGGTCGGCGAGGTCGTCGTCGCCGGCCCAGTATTCAAACAAATCACCCAGCACATACAGCGCCCGCGCACCACGCGCCATGCCGGAAAGAAACTTCAGCAGCAGGGCGGTGATGCGCGGACGCGAAGTGCAGAGGTGCAGGTCGGATATGAAGAGTGTAGGGGCGGTGCCGTTCAGCACTGCTCGGCGCGCTCGATCACGACATCCTCGGCGGGCACGTCCTGATGGCCGGCCTTGTTGCCGGTTTTGACCTGACGAATCTTGTCGACGACGTCGGTGCCATCGGTCACCTTGCCGAACACGCAATAGCCCCAGCCTTGCGATGTCGGGGAGGAGAAATTGAGGAAGTCGTTGTCTGCCACGTTAATGAAAAACTGGCTGCTCGCCGAATGCGGATCTGGCGTGCGGGCCATGGCGATGGTGTAAGCCTTGTTCTTCAGGCCATTGTCGGCTTCATTCTTGATCGAGGCATTGGTGCTCTTTTGCGACATACCGGGCTCGAAACCGCCGCCCTGGATCATGAAGCCGTCAATCACGCGATGAAATACAGTGTTGTTGTAAAAGCCGCTGTCGACATACTCAAGAAAATTGGCAACGGTGACAGGAGCCTTTTCCGCATCCAGTTCCAGGGTGATGACGCCAAAATTGGTGTGAAGTTTAACCACGTTTCTTTCCTTTTTTCGATGATTTCTGTGTTGCGGGCAGTGCCTCGCCGGTCCTGTTGGACTCTTCCGCAATTATAGGGGTTTCCAGCAGTGCTGCCTTTTCGATGACGATGGTTTCCTGCGGCACGTCGGAAAGCTTGCCGAACGCTTGTGTCGGAATGCGGCCGATTTTCTGCGCGATGTCCATGCCACGGATAACCTTGCCGAATACGGTATATCCCATCAGGGACGGTTCGGGGCGGTAGTAATTGAGCATCTTGTTGTCGTCGAGGTTGATGAAGAACTGCGCCGTTGCGGAATCGGGGTTGAACGCGCGCGCCATCGCCAGGGAGCCGGGCTCGTTGCGCAGCCCGTTATTGGCTTCGCTCGTGACAGGCGGTAAGGTTTGCTTGGAGCGCATGTCCGATGTCAGCCCACCGCCCTGAATGATGAATTTATCAATCACACGATGGAAAATCGTACCTTCGTAAAACCCGCTTTTTACGTAAGTCAGGAAATTCTCGACGGTTTTCGGAGCCTTGTCCGGATATAGCTCCACGACGATACTCCCCATGTTGGTCTGGAACTCAATCTGGGGGTTGGCCGCGAGTGCGGGATGGCTGATGAACAGCCAAAACAGGAACGATAAAGCGAATTTCTTCATGATTTCTCCTCCGCTGATGCGCAGAAGGGTCAGCTTGCACCTTCGTACAAAATCTTCCAGCGCTTGTTTTCGAGCACCCAGTATTGGCGCTTCCGCATGCGGTCGTTCAGATTATTGCTTTTATATTGCTGCTCAAAATTGACGACGACCATTTCTTGCTGATCGTTAGGATAACGGAACACGCTGATGTTGGATAGCGTGATTTCAGTAGGAGCCGCAGTGGTCTGCTTACGACGTTTTTCTGCTGCCCAGTCGTCGAAGTCGCTATTTTTGGTAAAGAAGTCCCTGGAGTAGAAACCCAGATAGCGCTCGGTTTCCTGTGCTTCCCAGGCTTTGCGCCAGTTTTCCATTTCGCGCAGCAGATCGGCTTTTTGCGAAGTCAGTTGCGTATTCGAGACCAACTGCGCATCGCGTGCGATGATGACCGGTGTACTACCGTTTTTGAGATAAGGCTTCAATGCATCGAGGTCGGGATTGGAGAGCACAATGCAGCCGTCGCTGGCGCGAGGGGGGCGGCTATACGTATCGCCGGGCGTGCCGTGCAGCCAGATGCCGTGGCCGTCCTTGCCCTGTCGCAAGTCCCATTCGTTGGGATAATTGAGTGGAAATGCGCCGCTGCCGTAAAAATCCGGCAGTTTCCGCTGCAATTGCTTGCCGGCGAAATAGATGCCTTCGGGCGTGCGCTTGTCTCCCTCTTTCTGCTTGCCGACGCCATTCTTGCCGACGGTAATGTAGTAATCGGCCATGTAGCGCGGTGTGCCGTTGTCGTTGCTGTACAGGTAGAGGCGCGATTTCGCGATATCGACCACGATGGCGTGCGCAAATTCCGGGTCAAGGCGCCACAGGTATTCCGGTACATGCTGTACATCGTGTTGCGCAAGATAACGTTGCAAGCGTACGCGTGCTTCTTCCTGGAAGTCGACAATAGTGCCTTGCGGGGCATTGTTGATGCTGCCGAAGCTCACCAACTCGCGCGAACGCGCCATCAGCAGGTCGCCCCGGACAAGATGCGCCAATTTGAAGTTGGGGGCGATGTTCAGCAGGCTGTTGATGGTAGCCAGCGCGGCGTCGGTTTGCCCGCGCGTGATTTGAAGCAGGCTTTGCGCCAGAAGGCCCTCCACGTTGCGGGTTTTACCAAAGGAAGTTTGGTGAAATCCTGCCGGCAAGTTGCCGTCCGCATTCACCGCCGTGGCATTCCAGGATGGCGCGGCAAACAGCATCAGCCCCATGGTTAGAGCAAGCGTGCGTTGCCTGCTGCTTCTCGCCGGAGGATTCACCGCGCGAGTTCCTCCACGATCAGCCAGCGGTTGCCGCTCCTGTTCAGGATCAGCGTCTTGTTGGTGCGTTTTGAAATTCTGTCGGCGCGGTAGTTCTGCTTGAATCGTACCTTGGCGTGATTGCCGTCATTCTCTATCTTGAGATTGGCGATATCGACAGTGATGGATTCCGGGCTGTTGATGCGCGAGCGGCGAGTCTGTTCCCAGGCGCGACGGCTTTCTCCCTTGGGGGTCTTGAAGTTGCCGGCGTAATAGTCGAGATACCGGTCCACGTCCTGACGCGACCACGCTTTGGCCCAACCTTTGATCGTAGCCTCGATCCGTGCGGCTGGATCGTCGGCGACGGGCTCTTTTGCTGCCTTTGGCGAGGGAGCGATCGGCTGGGCTTCAGGTTTTGCCATGGGCGCGGCAACGGGAGTAAGAGCTGTTTGAAGGGGCGCCGCCGGAGCCGAGGCGGCGAGTACCGGTTTTGCAACGGGGGCAGGCGCCGCTGCCTTGATTGGAGCAGGAGTTGTCGGCTGCGTGTTCGCAGCCATTGCCAATGCCTGTTTTTCTGCATACGGCAGGCCGACCATGGCGAGGCGAGGTTGGGGGCGGATCGATGTATCGTCGGTTTTCAGAGCCTTGCCGTAGGCCTCGGATGCCATTGCTGCATAGATGCCGCTCAAATTGTCATGCACGGCTGCGTAGCTTGGATGGGTACGCAACGCTGTTTCCAATGTTTGCCGTGCCCGTTCGAATTGCCCCTGGCTGGCATAAAGTACTGCCAGGTTGTTGTAGGGCTCGGGCCAGGTGGGGTTCTGTTTGATGAGGTCGTTGTAGAGGCGAATGGCCTCTGCAGTTTTCTTCTGCTCGCCAAGCAATATACCTTTTATGAATGTTCCGCGGACATCGCCAGGATGCGCTGCAAGATAGCGTTCGAGGTTTTTTTCGGCTTCAACATGCTGGTTGCGGCCGATCAATTGCGAAATTTTTTGCAGCTCGTCCGGCTCGGAATGCGCCTGGGGCGCGAGGAAAGCGAGCAGGAGAGCCGTCAAGGCGAGAAGGGCGCGGGAGTGCATTATGGTATATACTTTGCCCGGTTATTTAGCGGCCAAATTCTATCAATTTCCGCTTCCAATCTCCAACAGTTTCGAGCCTTCCGAGACCAACAAAACGCCTTGATTCCATGCTGAAGATCTACAACTCCATCGCCCGCGAAAAAGAAGAATTCCACCCGATCACTCCCGGTAAGGTACGCATGTACGTGTGCGGCATGACAGTATACGATTTCTGTCACTTGGGCCATGCGCGCGTCATGGTGGTTTTCGACATGGTGGCGCGCTGGCTGCGGGCCTCCGGGCTCGATCTCACCTACGTGCGCAACATTACCGATATTGACGACAAGATCATCAAGCGTGCCGCGGAAAACAACGAGTCCATCGGGGAACTGACTGAACGCTTCATCCGCGCGATGGACGAGGACGCGGCGGCGCTCGGTGTGAAGAAGCCCGATCTCGAACCGCGTGCGACGCAGCATATCGCCGACATGCTGAACATGATTGCCGTGCTGGTCGAAAAAGGCCTCGCCTACCGCGCAGACAACGGGGATGTGTTTTATGCCGTGCGCGGTTTCAATGGCTACGGCAAACTCTCGGGAAAATCGCTCGAAGACCTGCGAGCCGGAGAGCGCGTCGAAGTGGATGCTTACAAACGCGATCCGCTGGACTTCGTTTTATGGAAATCCGCCAAGCCGGGCGAGCCCGCATGGGAGTCCCCATGGGGCCCTGGCCGTCCCGGCTGGCATATCGAATGCTCGGCGATGAGCGATCATCATCTGGGCCATCATTTCGATATTCACGGTGGCGGGCAGGATTTGCAGTTCCCGCATCACGAGAACGAAATTGCTCAATCCGAAGGCGCGCATGATTGCACCTATGTGAATTACTGGATGCACAACGGCTTCGTCCGCGTGGACGAAGAGAAGATGTCCAAATCGCTGGGTAATTTCTTCACCATCCGCGAAGTGCTGACCAAATACGATCCGGAAGTGCTGCGCTTTTTCATCCTGCGCGCGCATTACCGCAGTCCGCTCAATTACTCCGACGCGCATCTTAATGACGCGAAGCAGGCGCTCACTCGCCTGTATACCGCATTGCGCGGAATCGAAGTGGATGCCGCTACGCTGAATTGGAACGACCCGCAGATGGCGCGCTTCCAGACCGCGATGGATGATGACTTCAATACGCCGGAAGCCATGGCGGTGCTGTTCGATCTGGCAAACGAGGTGAACCGCAGCCGCGACGTAAACGCTGCTGCGCGCCTGAAGACCCTGGCCGGAGTGCTGGGCTTGTTGCAGCGTCCGCCCGAGGAATTTCTGCAAGGTGCAAGTACAGCTGGTGCGTTGGCACCGGATCAAATCGAAGCGCTGATTGCGGAACGCGCGGCAGCCAAGGCAACCAGAAACTTCGCCGAAGCCGATCGTATTCGCAAGGAGTTGCTGGATAACGGCGTGGTGCTCGAAGATACGCCGCAAGGCACGATCTGGCGGAGTGCGTAATGTATAGCCTGCTGAAGCCATTGCTATTCCGGCTGGATGCGGAACGTGCGCATCACCTGACGCTGGATTCCCTGCAAGTCGTGAATCGGCTGAAGTTAAGCGGGCTGCTACCAAAACCTCCGGTGTGTCGCACTCGCCGCGTCATGGGGCTGGATTTCCCGAATCCGATTGGCCTTGCGGCCGGTCTGGACAAGAACGGTGCCTACATCGATGTGCTGGCGACACTCGGTTTCGGTTTCATCGAAGTCGGCACCGTAACGCCGCGTCCGCAGCCGGGCAATCCCCAGCCGCGCCTGTTCCGCATTCCCGCGGCACAAGCCATCGTTAACCGCTTCGGTTTCAATAACGAAGGCGTGGATGCGCTGGCCGAGAATGTGAAAAACGCCCGCTATCGCGGCATACTCGGCATCAATATCGGCAAGAATTTCGATACACCCAACGAACGTGCGGTGGACGATTACCTGATCTGCCTGCGCAAGGTTTACGCCCATGCCAGTTACGTGACGGTCAACATTTCCTCGCCCAATACCAAGAATCTGCGCCAGTTGCAGGAAAAGGAAGCGCTGGAAAACCTGCTTTCGGCGTTGAAGGCGGAGCAGGAAAAACTGGCTCAGCAATATGGACGTTATGCCCCGATAGTACTGAAGATCGCCCCGGATCTGACCGCCGAGCAAGTGGTCGAGATCGCTGATTTGCTGCTGCAATATCGCTTCGATGGCGTAATTGCCACCAACACCACGCTTTCGCGCGAGGGTGTCGAAGGGATGGAAAATGCCGAGGAAACGGGTGGACTTTCGGGCGCGCCGGCACGGACGAAATCCACGGCGGTGGTCAAGCAGTTGAGCCTTGCCTTGAAAGGCGAAATCCCCATTATCGGCGTCGGCGGCATACTGACCGGTGAGGATGCGCGGGAGAAAGTCGATGCCGGCGCCAGCCTGGTTCAGGTGTATACCGGCCTGATCTATCGCGGACCGATACTTGTCAAGGAAGCTTGCGCCGCACTTGGCTAACCAGCTTTACTCTTTCAGGCTATCTTTCGCGAAGCGCACCCATTCTTGCTCGGCTTCATGGTTGATCTTGAAGCGTTTGGCGTGATGTATCACCTCTTCGAACATGCCGTCTGCTTGCGATTGATGGCCGAGCGATTGCAACAGCGACGCATGGCGGCATTTCGCTTCAAGGCCGGTATAAACCGGGGTCAATTCCTCATAGAGCGCCAAGGCGGCTGAAGTGTCTGTTTTCTCAAGCAAGCGTGCCCGCAGGAGCTTGACTTCCTGCGGCTTGAACGCGGGGTGAGCGGTTTCGAGCTGGCATAGCAATCGCTCGGTCTCATCCGGTTGTTCGCGTATCAATTGCGCGTTGGCCAACTTGAAAATAATCAGTGGATCATTGCAGTAGGCCCTTGTCAGGCAGCTTTTGTAAAGATTGGCCGACTCGTCGTACATGCCCGCCGCTTCGCATTCTTCGGCCAACGCCATCTTGTTATCCATGCTGCCGCATATTTCCAGCTCTTCCGCGCGACGTTTCAATTCGGCGTCGGGTTGGATGGTCCGCACGAGGTCGAGGACGGTTCTGCGCGCTTTGCGATGCTCGCGAGAGTTGGGGAAAATCTCGACAAAATAGTAAATGAGGCTTCCGCCCACGGGGAAGGAAAGAATGACATATGCCCACCACGAGGGGCGGCCCGTGCGTATGACGTGATAGATGAAGAACGCCTGCACCGCAACGGTGAGTACGATCAGGATAGGCATGACTTTCCCCCTTTCGATGAAAGGGCATCATAGCCATGCCTGGCAAAAATCGCCAGTGCGACAATCGATGATCGAGTGGACGATGCCGGGTCCCGGCAAAGATGAGATGGTTCTCGGGGATGGCGCGTGCCATCCCCGAGAACCTGATTACTGGGCTTCGTTGACGGCGAGTTCTGGTTTGGCGTCGCCAGAGTCCTCGTCGAATATCAGCACGACTTTCTCATTCGTATCGATATCAACGGTGACGCTGCCGCCGTGCGACAGGCGGCCGAACAACAGCTCGTCAGCCAGTGCGCGACGAATTGTGTCCTGGATCAGGCGGGCCATCGGACGTGCACCCATTTGCGGGTCGAAACCGGTCTTGGCAAGATACTCCTTCAAGGTATCGGTGAATGTCACATCTACCTTTTTCTCGTGCAACTGATCTTCCAGTTGCATCAGGAATTTCTCGACTACGCGCATGATGACGTCGTGATCCAGTGCACCGAATGACACGATGGCATCCAGCCGATTGCGGAATTCCGGCGTGAAGAGCCGCTTGATTTCCCCCATTTCGTCACCGCTGCTGACTGACTGGGTGAATCCCATGCTGGACTTAGACAATGATTCCGCGCCAGCATTGGTCGTCATGATAATGGTTACATTGCGGAAATCCGCCTTGCGGCCATTGTTGTCGGTCAGCGTGCCGTGGTCCATGACTTGCAGCAGGATATTGAAGATATCCGGGTGCGCCTTCTCGATTTCATCCAGCAGCAATACGGAATAGGGATGCTTGGTGATCGCTTCCGTCATCAGGCCGCCCTGCTCGAAACCAACATAGCCCGGAGGTGCGCCGATGAGGCGGGAGACGGCGTGACGTTCCATGTATTCGGACATGTCGAAACGCACCAGTTCGATACCCAGCGTGTAGGCCAGCTGACGGGCGACCTCGGTTTTACCGACGCCGGTCGGGCCAGAGAACAGGAAGGAGCCGATGGGCTTTTGCGCATTGCCCAGGCCACTCCGCGCCATTTTGATGGCGGCGGACAAGGCATCGATCGCTTTGTCCTGGCCGAAAACCACAGCCTTGAGGTCGCGATCCAGTGTTTTCAGCGCATTACGATCATCAGACGAGATATTCTGCGGAGGGATGCGCGCAATCTTGGCGATGATATCCTCGATTTCCCTATTGCCGATCACCTTCTTTTGCTTGGATTTCGGCAGGATGCGCTGAGCGGCGCCGGCTTCATCGATGACGTCGATAGCCTTGTCGGGCAAATGGCGATCATTGATGTATTTCGCGGAAAGCTCGGCAGCTGTATTCAACGCAGCGGACGTGTATTTGACGCTGTGATGCGCTTCGAAACGGGATTTCAGGCCCTTCAGGATTTCGACGGTTTCGGCGATGCTCGGCTCCGAAACGTCTACTTTCTGGAAGCGACGCGACAGCGCATGATCCTTCTCGAACACGCCGCGATATTCCTGATAGGTGGTCGCGCCTATGCACTTCAGGGTGCCGTTGGATAGTGCGGGCTTCAGCAGGTTGGAAGCATCCAGAGTGCCGCCGCTTGCAGCTCCCGCGCCGATCAGTGTATGGATTTCGTCGATGAAGAGGATCGCATTGGGATTGTCCGAGAGCTTCTTGAGCACAGCCTTCAGACGCTGCTCGAAGTCGCCGCGATACTTGGTGCCGGCCAGCAGGGCACCCATGTCCAGCGAATAGATGGTCGCGTTGCTCAGGACTTCCGGAACGCTGCCTTCCACAATGCGCCGGGCCAGACCTTCTGCAATCGCAGTCTTGCCGACGCCGGCTTCGCCGACCAGCAAAGGATTGTTCTTGCGACGACGGCACAGGGTCTGCACCACGCGCTCAAGTTCGGGGCCGCGGCCGATCAAGGGGTCGATGCGGCCGGCCAGTACCAGCGAATTAAGGTTTTGTGTAAAGTTTTCCAGAGCACCGGTGGAAGAGGCTTCGCCTTCCACTTCCTGTTCGGTTTCGGCGCGTTTGGCGGTGGTATTCTCGGCGACCTTGGTAATACCGTGGGAAATGAAATTCACCACATCCAAACGGGTGACGCCCATCTGGTGGAGGAAGAATACCGCGTGCGAATCCTTTTCGCCGAATATCGCGACCAGCACATTGGCGCCGGTTACTTCCTTCTTGCCGGAGGATTGGACATGCAGGATGGCACGTTGGATCACGCGCTGGAAACCCAGTGTCGGCTGCGTATCGACTTCATCGCTGCCGGTGACGGTGGGCGTATGTTCTTCGATGTAGTTGGTCAGTTCGCGACGCAGGATTTCGAGGTCGGCCCCGCACGCGCGCAGGACTTGCGCCGCAGTGGGATTGTCGATCATCGCGAGCAGAAGGTGCTCGACCGTGATCAGCTCATGACGCTTCTGACGCGCGTCCATGAACGCCATATGTAAGGATACTTCCAGTTCCTGCGCAATCATTTTAAGGCACCTCTAAATACCAATGACCGGTTGTACTGCTTGTTGCCGGCTTCCTGTGCCCGATTTTTCAGGAAGCCTTCATTCTTGTTCCATGATGCATTGCAAGGGGTGCTGATGCTCCCTGGCGAATGCGGTGACCTGGTTGACCTTGGTTTCGGCAATGCCGTGCGGATAGATGCCGCACAATCCAATGCCCTCGTTATGTACTTTGAGCATTATTTGAGTGGCCTGTTCGCGGCTTTTGGAAAAAAACTGCTGCAGAACCACCACAACGAATTCC
Organism: Methylobacillus sp. MM3; assembly: GCF_001645185.1. Taxonomy (GTDB): domain Bacteria; phylum Pseudomonadota; class Gammaproteobacteria; order Burkholderiales; family Methylophilaceae; genus MM2. The sequence continues at coordinate 186,868 of NZ_LXTQ01000030.1, read as the reverse complement.
ATGGGCGTGTAATCGTCGTTCAGCAACAGCACCTTATACAGAGGTGGAGGTTTCTGTCGGGTTGCCGTGCTATCTACAACGGTACTTTCGTGAGTCTTCGCCATAGCGTGTTCTTATTGTGAGCCTAAACCGGATTTTTTCAAGTAGCCAGAACAGGCTATCAAAAGAATTTTCGATGAAGAAAATCTATTGGCTATACCTGAGCTAGGGGTAAATGCGAACGCTTTTTACAATGCGCTCATGCGTTTGTATGATTTCCAGCGTATGACCGCCTATCCTGAAGCTGGTGCCGGGTTCAGGAATATCCTCGAAATGCTCCAGCACAAGGCCGTTCAATGTCTTGGGGCCATCCAGCGGGAAACCGAGCCCCAGCTTGCGATTGAGGCTGCGCAATTGTACGCCGCCATCCACCAGCCAGCTGCCGTCAGGTTGTTCGTGGAAGGCGCCGCCGAAAGATGGCGATTGCGTGGTGAAGTCGCCGACGATTTCTTCGAGAATGTCTTCCAGCGTCACCAGGCCTTTGAGCTCGCCATATTCATCTACCACCAGCGCCAGGCGTTGCTGTTTTTCCTGGAATTGCTGGAGCTGGGTATAAAGCGGCGTTCCGCAAGGCACATAGTAAGGCTCGGCGACGATTTCGCGCAGAAGGTCGAGATCGAGTTGCCCGCTCTGCACCTGATGCATGACCTTGCGGATATGAATCACGCCGATGATTTCTTCGTTCGGCCCTTGCCGTACCAGCATGCGCGTATGGTGACTGGTCGCAATCTGCTGCAAGATCGTTTCGAGGGGTGCATCGAAATCCACGGCTTCGATTTGCGTATGCGCCGTCATCACATCGTCGACGGTGGCTTTCTCCAGGTCGAACAGGTTGAGCAGGATGCTACGGTGCTTTTTCGGGATGAATTTGCCCGACTCTGAAACGATAGTGCGCAATTCTTCCATGCTGATGGCATGCGCGGTATCGCTGAAGTCGGTTTTGATGCGGAGCAGTTTGAGGAAGCCGCTGACAAACAGGTTGACGAACCATACAACCGGGTAGGCGACCTTCAGCAAGGGATACAGAAAATAGCTGCATGCAAAAGCCAGCTTTTCGGGATAGGTGGCGGCAATGACCTTGGGCGAAATTTCGCCGAAGACAAGGATGGCGAATGTCACCGCCAGCGTGCCGCCAGCCAGCACGGCCTGGCCGTCTCCGAACAAGCGTACGCTGATCACCGTGACCAGGGTTGCGGAGGCGGCATTGGCGAAGTTGTTGCCGAGCAGGATCACGCCCAGCAGTTTGTCGGTTTTGGCCAGCAATCCGCTGGCGAGACGAGCGCCGCGATGCCCGGCGTTGGCAAGATGCCTCAATCGGTAGCGATTGAGAGACATGAGGCTGGTTTCGGCGATCGAAAAGAAAGCGCCGATCAGTAGCAGCCCGGCGAGAGCGCCGAGCTGCCACGATAAAGGAATGTCGTCCAAGGAGTGTATGTCTGCTTAAATGAAGCGCCAAGTTTCCGCGCAAGGGCGGAGCCTTGTCAAGGCAAGGCGTCCGCTGTTTCCTTCTTTTCCGGCTTGATCAGGTCTTCACGGGAGATTCCTAGCCACATCACGATGGGGCTTGCGACCAGCACCGAAGAGTAGATGCCGAACAAGATGCCGATGGTCAGCGCCAGCGCGAAGTTGTGCAGCACCTCGCCACCGAAGAACAGCATCGAGCACACCACGGTTTGCGTCATCGCATGGGTGATGATGGTGCGGGACATTGTACGGGTAATGGCGTTGTCGATGACCTCGGCCACGCCGGCCTTGCGCATCTTGCGGAAGTTTTCGCGTACCCGGTCGAAGACCACTACCGATTCGTTGACCGAGTAGCCCAGCACCGCCAGCACGGCGGCCAGCACAGTCAGGTTGAACTCCCACTGGAAGAAGGCAAAGAAGCCGAGAATGATCACCACGTCGTGCATGTTGGCGATCACCGCAGCCAGCGCGAAGCGCCATTCGAAACGCATCGCGAGGTAGGCCATGATGCCGAAACACACCAGCAGCATCGCCAGTGCGCCGTTCTCGTAGAGCTCTTGCCCTACCTGCGGTCCGACGAATTCGACGCGATGCAGTTCTACACGGGCATTGTCCTGGCGCAGTACGCCGATGACTTGCTCCGAGAGCTGCGCCGTGGAGAGGCCTTCCTTGATCGGCAGACGGATCAGCACGTCGCGGCTGGTGCCGAAATTCTGTACGGTGGCGTCTTTCAGCCCGATGCCGTCGATGGCGCTGCGGATCTTGCCGATGTCAGCTGCTTGCGGGTAGCTGATTTCCATGACCGTGCCGCCGGTGAAGTCCACGCCAAGCGCGAGGCCCTTGTGGGCGAGGAAGAACACCGAAAGCAGGAAAGTAATCAGCGAGATGGACGTCGTGAGGCGTCCATAGCTCATGAACGGGATGTCTTTTTTGATGCGGAAGAGTTCCATACGTTTTCCTTAGCCGATCGCCAGCTTGTTGATCTTGCGACGATAGCCATAGACCAGGTTGACCACGGCGCGCGAAACTACGACCGCGGTAAACATTGAAGTCATGATCCCGAGGACGTGTACCACGGCAAAGCCCTTCACCGGACCGGTGCCGAACATGAAGAGAGCGAGGCCGGCAATCATCGTGGTGATGTTGGAGTCGAGAATCGTGCCGAAGGCGCGGTCGTAGCCGGCGTGTATCGATGCCTGCGGCGAGCTGCCGTTGCGCATTTCCTCGCGGATCCGTTCGTTGATCAGCACGTTGGCGTCAATCGCCATGCCGAGCGTCAGCGCGATAGCGGCGAGACCGGGCAGTGTCAGGGTGGCTTGCAGCAGCGACAGGATCGCGACCAGCAGCAACAGATTGGCACCCAGCGCGAATACCGAAATTGTGCCGAAAACCATGTAGTACAGGATCATCATCACGGAAATTGCGGCAAAGCCCCACAGCGTGGAGTGAACGCCGCGATAGATGTTTTCCTCCCCCATGCTTGGCCCGACGGTGCGTTCCTCGATGATGTCCATCGGCGCTGCCAGCGCGCCGGCGCGCAGCAGCAGCGAAACGTCGGTCGCTTCCTGCACGTTGGCCATGCCGCTGATCTGCACGCGTCCGCCGCCGATTTCTTCCTGGATCACCGGCGCGGTGATCACTTCCGCCTGGCCTTTCTCGACCAGCAGGATCGCCATGCGCTTGCCGACGTTTTCACGTGTCACCTGCTTGAAGATGCGCGCGCCGCGACCATCCAGCGTCACGTGCACCACCGAGCCGCCGGATTGCTGATCGAGGCCGGGGCCGGCGTCAGTAATGTAGTCGCCGGTCAATACCACGCTTTTCTTGATCAGCAATGGGCGGCCGTCGCGGTCGACATAGTATTCGTCGCCGAACGGCACTTGGCCCTTGGCGGCAGCGTCCAGCGTGGCAGGCACGCTCTTCTCGTCATCCACCATGCGAATTTCCAGCGTTGCCGTGCGGCCGAGGATTTCCTTGGCCTTGGCGGTATCCTGCACGCCCGGCAATTGCACCACGATGCGGTCCATGCCTTGCTGCTGGATGATGGGTTCGGCAACGCCCAGTTCGTTGACGCGGTTGTGCAGCGTCTGCATGTTCTGCTTGAGCGCGAATTCCTGGATACGCTTTTGCGCCGGCATATCCAGCGAAGCGATCAGGACACTGCTCTCGCCATCGGAGGATTCCTTGAGCAGCAGATCGGGATAATTCTTGCGGATTTCGGCTTCCGCCTTGGCCTTGTCCGCGCTATTACGGAACTTCACCTGCACCGATTGCCCTTCGCGAACGACGCCGAGATAAGGAATACGGCTTTCGCGCATGGTGGTACGCAGGTCGCCCACATAACGCTCGACGGCTTTGTCCACCGCGCCCTTCATATCTACTTGCAGCAGGAAGTGCACGCCGCCGCGGAGGTCCAGGCCGAGATACATCGGCAGGGCGCCGATGTTATGCAGCCATTCCGGCGAGCGGGAAACCAGATTGAGCGCCACCACGTAATCCTTGCCCAGTCGCTCGGTAAGGACATCCTTGGCCTTGATCTGCGCGTCGGGGGTTGCGAAGCGGACCTTGATGCCCTTGTCGTCGAGGAACAGGCCGTCGACGGTGATGTTTTCTGCTTTAAGCGTGGATTCGACCTGCTCCAGCAAGGCTGGCTCCACCTTGAGAGTGCTCTTCGCCGGCGAAACCTGGACGGCGGGAGCTTCTCCGAAGAAGTTCGGTAACGCATACAGCATACCGAACAGCAGCGAGGCAAGAATAAGGATGTACTTCCAGAGCGGATAGCGGTTCATGGGGTAGTCCCGGTGATTTTCTTAGAGAGACTTGAGCGTGCCCTTGGGCAGCAGGGTCTGCACAGTGTGCTTCTGTACCTGGACGACGACTTCAGGAGCGATTTCAAGTGCGACGAAACTGTCGCCGACCTTGACGATCTTGCCTGCTACGCCGCCGGTGGTCACGACCTCATCGCCCTTTTGCAGCGCTTCGATCATCTTGCGTTGTTCCTTGGCCTGCTTCATCTGCGGGCGGATGAGCATGAACCAGAACAGCACGAAAATAACAATTAAAGGGAGGAAGCTAGTCCAGTCCGGGGTGGCTGCCGCAGGGGCTGCGGCGTAAGCGTTGCTGATAAACACGATTAAGTCCTTTTAATGACTGACTAAAAGCAAAAAATTCTAGCACAAAGCTGGATGATCCATTCTCATGCCTGCCGGCGACGTCTGAATTCGTCGGCAAAACTGGCGAGCTGGCCTTGTTCGATGGCCGCACGCAGCCCCGCCATCAATTCCTGGTAATAATGCAGGTTATGGATGGTGTTGAGACGGCTGCCGAGAATCTCGCCGACGCGATGCAAATGGTGCAGGTAGGCGCGGGTGAAATGACGGCAGGTGTAGCAGGTGCATTCCGGATCGAGCGGAGCGGTGTCGGTCTTGTAGCGCGCGTTCTTCAACTTGATGTCGCCGTTGCGGGTGAACAGCCAGCCGTTGCGTGCGTTGCGGGTCGGCATCACGCAGTCGAACATGTCCACGCCGCGCTGCACGGCATCCACCAGATCCTCCGGCGTGCCCACCCCCATCAGGTAACGCGGCTTGTCGGCCGGCATGCGCTGCGGCAGATGGTCGAGTATGCGCAGCATGTCTTCCTTCGGTTCGCCCACGGAGAGGCCGCCGATGGCGTAGCCGTCGAAGCCGATATCGCTCAGACCCTTGAGCGAAATATCGCGCAGGTCTTCATACATGCCGCCCTGGATAATGCCGAACAGTGCGTTCGCATTGCCTTCATGTGCTTTCTTGCTGCGCTCCGCCCAGCGCAGCGATAGCTCCATCGAGTCGCGCGCCTGCGTCCAGGTCGCCGGATAAGGGGTACATTCGTCGAAAATCATCACGATGTCGGAGTTCAGCACTTTCTGAATGCGCATCGACTCTTCCGGTGTCAGAAAACACAAGTCGCCATTGATGGGCGAGCGGAATTTGACGCCTTCTTCGGTGATCTTGCGCAACGCGCCCAGGCTCCAGACCTGGAAACCGCCGGAGTCGGTGAGAATAGGGCCGTCCCAGCCCATGAAACGGTGCAACCCTCCGTGTGCTTCGATGACCTCAAGCCCCGGGCGCAGCCACAAATGAAAGGTATTGCCCAGCACGATGTGCGCGCCGATATCGCGGATTTCGTCCGGCGACATCGTTTTGACCGTACCGTAAGTGCCGACAGGCATGAAGGCCGGCGTCTGGACAACACCGTGGGCGAGAGTGAGCGTGCCGCGGCGGGCGGCGCCGTCGGTATGGGTGACGGAATAGAGCATGATGGGGCGGCATACTACCATAAGAGGCCGTCGAAATCGGCCATAAGGCTCTGCTCGATCAGGCAATGGCCGATTGTCTGGCGAGGCTTTGTTGTTATACTTATCCAAACCGAATTCTCAGCAAGGCTCCCCCGAATGGCTAATCAACCCGTACCGCCGCGCCATCCTCGTCCATTGATCGACCCCAGACTGCGAGAGCGCAGCATCTACCTCCTTCCCAATCTTTTCACCACCGGCGCTCTGTTCGCAGGTTTCTATGCCGTGGTGCAGGCGATGGGTGGTCGCTATGAGCATGCGGCGGTCGCAATCTTTCTTGCGATGGTGCTGGATGGGCTGGATGGCCGGGTGGCGCGTCTCACGCATACGCAGAGCGCATTTGGGGCAGAGTATGACAGCCTTTCCGACATGGTTTCATTCGGTGTTGCCCCGGCGCTGGTGCTGTATGTATGGGCACTGAAACCAATGGGCAAGCTGGGCTGGATTGCAGCATTTATCTATTGTGCCGGTGCCGCACTGCGACTCGCGCGCTTCAATACCAAACTGGATGAGTCCGACAAACGCTATTTCCAGGGCTTACCCAGTCCCTCCGCCGCTGCGCTCCTGGCTGGTCTGGTATGGGTTTCATACGAAAATGGCGTCAGTGGATCGGATATTTTCTTCGGCTGGCTTCATATGAAATGGGTCGCTTGGGGCTTTACCGTGTTCGCAGGACTCACCATGGTCAGCGATTTGCGCTACTTCAGCGGCAAGGATTTCAACCTGCGCAAGAGCGTTCCCTTTGTGGTTATCCTGCTGATCGTCTTGGCTTTCGTGCTGGTTTCCTATAGCCCGCCGGAAGTGCTTTTCATGCTGTTTGTCGTGTATGGTTTATCCGGGTATGTGGGTTGGGTGATGCGGAGAGTTCGTAAAAACGCCGCATAGTTGCACCTGCCTATAAAAAAAGTTATATTCTTTTACCATGTTTTTCAATCGCTACAGCATCTTAGCCCTCCCGCATTACGGCCTCCTACTGGCCGGCCTGCTGCTGCGCGTCGCGCGCTAAATACTTTATCCTCCAATCAGGTTTTACAGGTGCGCACGGTACATTCCGTTACCATGCGAGTGCAGATATTTATGAGGCAGCAGCCTCCGGAAAGCTTTCAGGAATTCATGGCTTCCGTTAAGAAGAATGGAGCAAGACCATGCAGGACAAATTAATCATATTCGACACCACCTTGCGCGACGGCGAGCAAAGCCCCGGCGCGGCGATGACCAAGGAAGAAAAACTCCGCATCGCGCGCCAGCTGGAAAAGCTCGGGGTGGATATCATCGAAGCCGGCTTCGCTGCGGCAAGTCCGGGTGATTTCGATGCGATTCACAGCATTGCCGGCATTATCAAGGAATCTATCGTGTGCTCGCTGGCGCGTGCCAGCGAGAACGACGTGCGTCGTGCGGGTGAGGCGATCAAGCCGGCCAGGAAGGGTCGCATTCACACATTCATTGCGACCAGCCCGATCCACATGGAGAACAAACTGCGCATGACACCCGATCAGGTCGTCGAGCGCGCGGTGCAGGCGGTGAAGTGGGCGAAGGAATATACCGACGATGTGGAGTTTTCCGCAGAAGACGCGGTGCGTTCCGAAATGGATTTCCTTGTGCGCGTGTTCGACGCGGTCATCCAGGCGGGTGCCAAGACCATTAACGTGCCGGATACCGTGGGCTATTCGATCCCCGCATTGTGGGGCGAGCGCATCAAGCAATTGATCGAGCGCGTGCCGAATTCCGACAAGGTGATCTGGTCCACGCACTGCCATAACGACCTCGGCATGGCGGTTGCCAACTCGCTGGCCGCCGTGATGAACGGTGCGCGGCAAGTGGAATGCACCATCAATGGTTTGGGAGAACGCGCGGGCAATGCATCGCTCGAAGAAATCGTAATGGCGGTGAAGACCCGCAAGGATATTTTCACTTGCGACAGCCGCGTTGATACCACGCAGATCGTGCCGACTTCCAAACTGGTCTCATCGATTACCGGCTATCCGGTGCAGCCCAACAAGGCCATCGTCGGCGCGAACGCGTTTGCGCACGAATCCGGCATTCATCAGGACGGCGTGCTCAAGCATCGCGAAACCTATGAAATCATGCGCGCGGAAGATGTGGGCTGGAATGCCAACAAGCTTACCTTGGGCAAGCTTTCCGGTCGCAATGCGTTCCGCACTCGTTTGAAGGAACTCGGAATCGAATTGGATAGCGAGGATGCGCTGAATGCCGCGTTTGCGCGCTTCAAGGAATTGGCGGACAAAAAGTCCGAGATTTTCGACGAAGACTTGCAGGCGCTGGTCAGCGACGAGATCGTCAGCGAAGCTGGCGAGAACTACAAGCTGGTTTATCTCAATGTCTGTTCGCAGACCGGAGAGACGCCACATGCCAGGATCACGGTGCTGGATAACAGCGTTGAACGGAGCGCCGAAGCTGACGGCGGTGGCCCGGTCGATGCCTCGTTCAAGGCTGTTGAGCGTATTGCGGAAAGCGGCGCCGAGTTGCTGCTGTACTCGGTGAACAACATCACCACCGGCACCGATGCGCAGGGCGAGGTGACCGTCCGTCTATCCAAGGGCGGACGTATCGTCAATGGCCAGGGAGCGGATACCGATATCGTCATCGCTTCGGCCAAGGCGTATCTCAATGCCCTTAACAAGTTGCATTCCAAACTGGAGCGCGCGCATCCCCAGGTTTAGGCTGGTCTTGTTATAGCCAAGGGCCGCCTCCGAGCGGCCCTTTTTATTTTGCTGGTTTTGCTGCCTGGATTGCTTGTCAGGGCTTCGTCTTCAGGTAGCGCTCGTCGTTGAAGGTGTAAACCCAGCCGGGTCGGTAAACTACCAGCAAGGTTATCAGCATCCCGGTCAGCATGGCCTCCGACCAGCCCATGAGGATGAAGTAAGGCAAATACTGAGTATTGAGGTAACTACTGGAGTAAGCGCCTGCACTGCTCAACACCGCCACTGCCGCAAGGCCGCAGGAAAACATTGCCAGACCGGCGCCGAAAAAGGCATTGACGAAGATATACACGAATAAGTGGTTAGGCAGGCGCGCGTCTGCAATCCGGAAAATTGCATGGCTCAACAGCACTGGCAGCGTGGCCATCAGCAGGAAATTGATGCCGAGACTGGCCCATCCCGCTGCGCCGGACAATGTGACTGCCAGCAAGACGATCGCGAGAACCGTCAGCGCCAGCCATGGTCCGAACATCAAAGTAAGAAGGGTGCAGCCCAGCAGATGAAAATCAAGCCCGGGTCTGACCCCGGCCTTGATGCTCCAGACCAGCATCAGAGCGACCGCCGCGCCCATGCACACATTCAGCAGGTCTGGGCGTTGCAGCATGCGCCAGGGAGCAAGGCGCACCGCCAATGCAATTACACTTAGCGCCAGGCCATTGGCGACCCAGAGCAGTGTGGAAGGAAGCAGAATGTCTGGAAAATTCATGATGAAACGGGTAAAACCGCACGGTCTGCGCTAAACTTTACGCCTTTTAAAATGGTTGGAGAACACGATTGCGCCTCGCACTGTTTGATCTGGACAATACCCTGCTGGCTGGTGACAGCGATTTCGAGTGGGCGGAATTCCTGATTTCGCAAGGCGTACTTGATCGCCAGCTTCATCAGGCGCGCAATGCCAAGTTCTATGACGACTACAAGAATGGCACGCTGGATATCCACGCCTTCCTGGAGTTCCAGCTAAAACCCCTGTCGCAGCACCCGCGCAGTCAACTCGACGCCTGGCATCAGAAATACATGGAAATCAAAGTCCGCGGCATGATGACCGACAAAGCCCGTGCACTGGTGGAAAAACATCGCCAGGCTGGCGATCTGATGATGGTGATTACGGCGACCAATGGTTTTGTGACAGCACCGATCGCACACGAGTTCGGTATCGAAAACTTGATCGCGACTATCCCCGAGGAAATCGATGGCGAATTTACCGGGCGGGTCAGCGGCGTGCCGAGTTTCAAGGAAGGCAAGGTCACGCGTTTGCATGCATGGCTGCATGAGCGCGAAAAAGGTCTGGCCGATTTTGATGAGACGTGGTTTTACAGTGATTCGCTGAACGATTTGCCGCTATTGAAGGTGGTCGATCACCCGGTTGCAGTGGATCCAGACCCGGTTTTGCGCGCTTACGCCGAAGAAGCGAAGTGGCCGATTATCAGCCTGCGTAATTGATTGTCATGCCGGCAAAGACCGGTATCCAGTAGCGTGGTCGGCACGTCGGTTTATATAGAGACTGGATTCCGGGTCAAACCCGGAATGACGAACGTCAACGACCCAGCACGACTTCCAGCACAAACTTGCTGCCGATATACGCCAGCAACAAGATCCCGAAGCCGCTCAATGTCCAGCGGATGGCCGTCTTGCCGCGCCATCCATATTGACGGCGGCCGATCAGCAAGGCAGCAAAAACCAGCCAGGAAATGATCGTGAAAACGTTCTTGTGATTGAGTTTGAGCGCTTGGTGAAACAGCTGCTCGGAAAACACGATACCGCTCACCAGCGTCAGCGTCAGCAACGCGAACCCCAGCGTGATAATGCGGAACAGCAGCTTTTCCATTGGAATCAACGGCGGAAATTCGGGCAGGCGGATCAGCGTGGGCTTGCGATGCAAATGGCGTTCTGCCACGGCCATCAGTAGCGCGTGCAGCGCGGCGAAGGTGAAGAGGCTATAGGCCAGCATCGCGATCACCAGATGCCACATGAAGGCCGGTTGATCGGCATATGGCAGCATGTGCGTTTCCGGGAACAGCTTTTGCAAAATGACGAACACTGCCGCCGGGGGCAGCACGAAGGCTTGCAGGCTGTGCAGTTCGCGCTTGAAGTCGGCGATCCAATAAATCAGCACCGTCAGCCAGAAAATCGCCGAGAGTGCATTGGTCAGGCCCAGGTTGAACCCGCCGGCGAAGAGCGATTTGGACAGCAGGACGCCATGCAGCAGGAGGCCGATGGCGATGGCAACATGATGCCAGGGAGCATGATCGGCGGAGGATTTTGCTTTCCCGTTGCGCCAGAAATCGAAAGCCACGGCGGCATAAAAGCCGGCGACCAGTAAATTAGGGAGTAAGTCCAGCATTCTTCGGTTAAAATTCCTGTCTTTGCGTCACTATATCACGAGCGTCTGGTAGCAGAAACGCCGTGACTTCTGACATATCAGCAGGAATATCCATGCTAGAAAATCTGACCGGACGGCTCCAGCAAGTCGTCAAAACCCTGCGCGGACAAGCGCGACTGACCGAAGAAAACATCCAGGATGCGATGCGCGAAGTGCGCATGGCACTGCTTGAGGCCGACGTTGCCTTGCCCGTAGTCAAGGACTTCATCGCCCACGTCAAGGAGCGCGCCCAAGGCCGCGAAGTGCTGCAAAGCCTGACGCCGGGTCAGGCTGTGATCCAGGTCGTCCATGATGAGCTGGCCAAGCTCATGGGCGAACACAACGCCGCACTCAACCTTGCCAGCGTTCCGCCCGCGATCATCCTCATGGCCGGCCTGCAAGGCTCCGGTAAAACCACGACTTCGGCCAAGCTGGCCCGCCTGCTCAAGGAGCAGAAAAAGAAAGTTCTGCTGGTCAGCGCCGACGTCTACCGGCCGGCAGCTATCGAACAATTGCGCACGCTGGCCGAGCAGCTCGGCATCGATTGCTTCGACTCCAACGCCGCTCAAAAGCCCGAAGACATCGCCCGCAACGCGCTGGATTACGCACGCCGCCATTTCCATGACGTGATGATCTTCGACACCGCCGGCCGCCTCGCCATTGACGAAGCGATGATGGCCGAGATCAAGAATCTCCATGCCTTGCTCAACCCCATCGAAACGTTGTTCGTGGTGGACGCGATGCAGGGCCAGGATGCGGTCAATACCGCACGCGCCTTCAACGAAACCTTGCCGCTGACTGGCATCGTGCTTACCAAGCTGGACGGCGACGCACGCGGCGGTGCCGCCCTGTCGGTGCGCCAGATTACCGGCCGCCCGATCAAGTTCGTCGGCGTCAGCGAAAAAGTCGACGGCCTCGAACCTTTCCATCCCGAGCGCATGGCCTCGCGCATCCTCGGCATGGGCGACGTGCTCAGCCTGATCGAGCAAGCGCAGAAAAACGTCGATATCGACGAAGCGAAAAAGCTGGCCGACAAGGTCAAGTCCGGCAAGAGCTTTGATCTCGAAGACTTCAAGAATCAAATGCTGCAAATGCGCAAGATGGGCGGCATGGGGGCGCTGATGGACAAGATGCCCGCGCAACTCGCCAACATGGCCAACAACGTCAACCCCGAAGTCGGCGACAAGGCCTTGCGCCGCATCGAAGGCATCATCAACTCCATGACTCCGCAAGAGCGCCGCAAGCCGGATCTGCTGAAAGCCTCGCGCAAACGCCGCATCGCCGCCGGGGCGGGCGTTCAGGTGCAGGACGTCAACCGCCTGCTCAACCAGTTCGAGGAAATGCAGAAGATGATGAAGATGTTTTCCAAGGGTGGCATGACCAAGATGATGCGCGCCATGCAAGGCCGTTTTCCCGGAATGCGCTAGTTTTCGTTGACCGGGGTGCCGCTTTCCGCGATAATGGCGCCCCTTCTGGGTCGGTAGCTCAGTGGTAGAGCAGCGGACTTTTAATCCGTTGGCCGTGGGTTCGACCCCCACCCGACCCACCAAAATGATACGGCTCACAGCGATGTGAGCCGTTTTCATTTACAGCGTCACTTCAGAAATAACCCGCAAGTTCCGTACTGGTTGTCGAGCCAGCATCGGCTATTGCGCTTATGTACATGTCTGCACAGGCCTCCAAAGAAATAGGCAAGCTTCAGGTGGAGTGTCAGATTCTTTTACACGGTACCACTGGCTAATCGCAAACATTTCCTGCAACCAATTGTTTGGTATAAAAAATTGACTATGGCATGGTGTTTGCGAAGTTGTGGGTATCCGAGCACCAGCTGGATTAAAGAAGGCAATAAGGGTTGAACTTCATCCAATGAACATTGGGGATTCGGGGGGAGTGTGGAAATTCTATGGGCAGCCGGTGGATTGCTTGTCTATCTTTTTATTATTGCATTAATCACAAGCCTATTTGGCCAAAGTAGTACTCAGGATAGAAGAGCAAAAGACAGGCGACAGCAAACCGAGGATAGACGCAGGTCTTCCCGCAATTTCGGAAGAGGGGATAGGCGCGTCAAGGAGCGGCGTTCCATATACCGCGGCCTGCCTGCCTGAGCGCGAAGGCTATTCTGTTCTTGTCGGGCGTGCTAAACGCCATATCCCACCAGTCATTTCGAACTTACCTGTGTGCAGGCATTCTTAGAAATGAATGCAATAGCAATTTCATTGGGAGACTCCATGCGCTGCGTCCTTTTTTTTCTTATCGGCGCTTCTTCGTTCATGGTGTCAGCGGCAAATGTCACGGAGGACAACCTGCGCCCAGGCCTATGGCAAATAACCACCTCGTCGGACCTGTTATGGTTGGCGCCGCAGATTTCGCCGGAACGCATGCGAGAGCTGCAGGATCTTGCCGAGCAGTATGGGGTGGAGATGCCGCAGATCCAGATGGGCGAGGCGACTTCCAAGGTATGTATTACCCAGGAAATGGCAGAGCAGCAAAAATTCCCCATTTTTTATCAAAGTGAATTGGGATGCGAAACCAGAAACGCGACCCGTGATGGCAACAAGTACCGTTTGGACTTTGCTTGTTCCGGTCCCGAATTGAAAGGTAAGGGTAACGCGGAAGGGACGATCACGAGTTCGGAGAGCTTCTCCGGCCGGACGCATTTTGATGGCGAGGCCCAAGGCGTCCCCGTCAATGAATACGCCGATATTAGCGGTCGCTGGGTCGATGCAAGCTGCGGAACGGTCAAGCCGATGTAGCCACGTAACCGTTCCGTTTAGAACGGTTACGTTTTTTCAATCAACCGCGTTTCAGTCCATCTTGAGCACTACCCGGAAACGCGCCTTGCCGCTCATCATCCGATCATAAGCCGCTTGCGCTTGCTCAAGCGGAAATATTTCATTCGTGGAATGGATGCCGTGAAGCTGGCTGAAAGCCAGCGTGTCTTCGGAATCGGTTGCGACGCCTGAATACCACCCTTTCACTGCCGCGCGCTTTCCGAGCAGGTCCAGCGTATTGACCGGGAAGGCGCCTACTGCGCCAATGACCATCATCGTGCCATTGGGCCCGAGACCGCCGACGATGGCTTGCATTGCGTCGGCATTGGTGACGGTGGCAATGATGGCTTTGGCGCCGCCCAATTTCTGTAATGCCTCGGCCACATCGCCGGCGTCGCTGTCGATATACGCATGCGCGCCAAGCGAGCGGGCCAGCGCTTCTTTATCGCGGCCGCGGTTGACCGCTACGGTTCTGAAGCCGAAGCGCGCCGAGAACTGGATCCCCAGATGGCCGAGGCCGCCGACGCCATGGATCGCGACGAGGTCGCCGGGCTGCGCCCCGCAATTGCGCAGCGCGTTGAAAGTGGTGATGCCTGCGCACAACAGCGGCGCCGCTTCGACTTGGTCAAGTTCCGTGGGGACGTGCGCTACCGCTGAAGCGTCCGCGAGCATGTGGGTGGCATATCCGCCGTCGCGGGTGCCTCCCGTCACGGCCGCGCCGCTTTTACAAGCGAACTGGTTGCCGCGGCGGCAATGTTCGCAGTGTCCGCAAGCGCCGCCGAACCAGCCTACGCCGGCGCGGTCACCAATCGACCAGCCGCGGACGTTCGGCCCCAGGGACTCGATCGTACCAATGACCTCGTGCCCCGGGATGCGTGGATATTGCAGTCCCGGCCAATGCCCTTGGATAATCATCGCATCGCTGTGGCACACGCCACAGGCGTGAACCCTTAGCAGAAGCTCGCCTGCGCCAGGCGAAGGGATTTCACGTTCGACGCGCTCAAGTTTGGCCCCAGCTTGAGGGACGGCCATCGCAATCATTTTCATCCTGTGCTCCTTTCATATCAGTGACGCTTGAGTTGCCGGTAATGCGGCTAGCTTTTCACGGAGTTTAGAAGGCGCTGCTTCTGCGGTTGAAATCATCAAGACGGTCTAAGCGCATGGCGTGCTTGATCCTTAGAGCGCAATGAAAGCGGCTGCCATGGCAGCCGTTGATTTTTATCCTAACGCGGGCGTGGGTATCAAATAATGATCCGCCAGCAGCGCCGCAAACAGTAGCGTCAGATACAGTATCGAATATTTGAAGGTCTTTCGTGCCAGTTGGTCACTATATTTGCGATACAGGCCGATCGCATAGGCCATGAAGATCGCATTCAACACGGTGGAAATTGCGAGGTACAGCCAGCCACTCATGCCACTGCCGTAAGGCATCAGTGTCACCGCCACCAGAATGATGGTGTACAGCAGGATGTGCAACTGGGTGAACTTCTCGCCGTGCGTCACCGGAAGCATGGGCAGACCGGATTTTGCGTATTCTTCGCGGCGGTAGAGGGCCAGCGCCCAGAAATGCGGTGGGGTCCAGGCGAAGATAATGAGAAAGAGGATCAGCGATTCCGGTGATACCACATTATTGACCGCAGCCCAGCCCAATATCGGCGGCATTGCGCCGGAGGCGCCGCCGATGACGATGTTGAGCGGCGTGGCGGGCTTCAGGAATACGGTATAGATGACAGCGTAGCCGACGAAGGTGGCAAGGGTAAGCCACATCGTTAACGGGTTGACGTTGTAGTAGAGAATCGCGAGGCCGAGCGCGCCGACCAGCGTGGCGAAGATGGCAGTTTGCACCGAGGTGACCTGGCCGGTTGGGAGCGGGCGTGCACGGGTGCGAGCCATGACGGCATCGATTTTCTGTTCGATGAGGCAATTGAATGCAGCAGCGGCGCCGGAAGCGAGGGCGATGCCGAGGGTGGCATTCAGCAGAAGATCCAGCGGGATCATGCCGGGCGAGGCGAGGAACATGCCTATCATCGCGGTGAAGACAATAAGAGCCGTCACCCGAGGTTTGCACATCAGGAAAAAGCTTTGGAAACTGATTCCGATACGTTGAAGTCTGATAGCCAAAACAGCGCTCATAACACGTTACCTCCCCGACTTCATAGTCGTTTTCGAGTTTAACACCACCAACGAGATTAGCAACAAAGCGGCGACCGCGTTGTGCGCGACCGCTACCGGCAGCGGCAGCCTGAACATGATGTTGCTGATGCCCAGCGTAATTTGCACCACGAGCAGGCCGGCAATCGCAATGCCGAGATCGCCGAGACGAGGCGTCCTCATGGTTTTGATAGCCAACCAGCCGAGATACAAAAAGGTGATGAGTGCGCCAAGGCGGTGCACCCAGTGTATGGCGGTCAATGCCGCGAGCGAGAGTTGTTCGCCATTGGCGGTTTCACCCAGTTCGCGGATCATGTGGAAGGCGTTGGCGAAGTCCATAACGGGGAACAGGCCGCCCTGGCAAGTCGGGAAATCGGTGCAGGCGAGAGCGGCGTAATTCGAGCTGGTCCAGCCGCCAAGGAAGATTTGCACTGCGAGAATGAGCAGTCCGATGCGCGCCCAGGGGCGCAGGGCGTTGAAGTTGGCACCGTATATCGACGGCATGGAACCGAAGCGCCGGTGCGCGAGCCAGGTCAGCAAGGCGAGCGTGGTCATGCCGCCCAGCAGGTGAGCGCTGACAATCACTGGCTTCAACAACAGCGTCACCGTCCACATGCCGAGTGCCGCCTGGAAAGTGACAACCAACAGCAGGATGGTCGGCAATACGGTAGGCAGCCGGCGGCGGTTGCGCCAGGCGGTGATGAAGATTGCCAGAATCAGCAGGCCCAGCGTGCCGGCAAAATAGCGGTGCACCATTTCCTTCCAGGCCTTGTGCGTTTCCAAGGGTTTATCCGGGAAAGCCTTTTCGACGTGAGCAAGGGCGGATTCGCTTTGCGGGACAGTGAGGTGCCCGTAGCAGCCGGGCCAGTCGGGGCAACCAAGACCGGCGTCTGAAAGGCGCACGTAAGCGCCCAGTACGACCACGCAGAAGGTCAGGAGTACGGCGGCCAGTACCAGTCGATCAAACAGTTTCATCAGCCCACCCAGGAGTATTTCAGAAGTCTTGTCATGTCCTCGCGCAGGCCTTTGGGATCGTAGCCTGCGGGATAGCTCATGATCAAGTTGCCAAGTGGGTCGACGAAATAAACGCGGCCGGAGGTGCCTGCCGGCTGGTCGGGCAGATCGAATTGCTGCGCGAGCGGGGCGGCTTGATCGCCGGCCAGAATGATGAGATCGGGATATTGCGTTTGCAGGGCGGCGAGTTCGGCAGAGTCAGCGGCGGTAGGTACGATAAGAAAGCGCTGCACGCGGTCGATTTCCTTGTTGAGCGACACATGTATCTGGCGCAGCAAATGCACCTGCTTCCGGCATTCAGCCTCGCAGCCGGAATCGGATACGTAGACGATATTCCATTTTTTCGTCCATTGCTCCGCGCCGAAGGGCTTGTCTCGCACATCCTGCAAGGTTGAAAGTTGCAACGCCTTCGGCGGGGAAATCAGTTCGCCGTGACTCGAGCCACCTGGACGATAATCCAATTGGTACATGCCCAGCACGGCCAATATGGGCAGCGCGAACAATACGACGAGGAAGACGAGCATGCGCCGACCTGAGCGTTGTTGTTTATTTTCTTCCATTTATTGCTCGACTTTCTTGAAACTGAGAACCAGGTAAATCGCAATCAGTGTTGCGGCAAAACCGAACCATTGGTAAGCATAGCCCAGGTTCGTTTCGATGCGTTCGGCCGGACGCGGCCAGTTGCGCACGAATCCACCGGCCGGGCTGTCGGGGTCGAGGCGGACGACCAGTGGGTAGAGTTTGAGCGGTACGGATTTCAGGTAGCGCTCCATGTCCATGTTTTGCCAGACAGGTTGCCACGCGCCGCTACTAGCAGGCGCTTCGAGTGCGAAGATCTTGGTCGAAGGCAGCCACAGACTGCCGGTGACTTCCTGCGGTTCTGTCGGTGTGCTTGTGCTCGGCACGACGCTGTGTTCGGCCGGGGCCGGAATCCAGCCGCGATTGACCAGGATGTATTTTTCAGTGCCTGCAATATGCAGCGGCGTGATCACGTGATAGCCGGCGGCGCCATTTTCAACCTGATTGTCGAGCAGGATCTGGTATCGGATGTCGTAAGTGCCTTGTACTTTGACGCGGCGATAGCGCCAGTCTTCCGGGGTGGTGATTTCGCTCGGCAGGGCGATCGGCGCCTCGGTCAGGTGACGGTCAAGTTGCGCCTGCAATTCCTGTTTGGCTTCGGCCTTATGCAGTTGCCAGAGTCCCAGGCGAATAAACAGTGCGACGAACACGAGAGTCGCCAAGGCGGGCAATAGGCGTGGGCGGAAACGGTATTTCAAGGCAATTGCTTTATACCGGGGTGCGCTCCATAATCGAACGCATTATCAAAAGCGGAGGCTGTCATGTTGCTGAAAGTATTCATCATTGCTGCGTTACTGCTGATCATCGGCAGTCTGTTTTCCGCTCTGTTTTATCTGATTAAAGACAAAGGTCAGGGAAAACGCACGGTGAAAGCCTTGACCATGCGTATCTCGCTTTCCCTGGGTTTGTTCCTGCTGTTGATGATCGGGTATTACACAGGCATTATCGGACAGCCTCACCCTTAATAAATAGAAGTATCCCGACTTTGTAAAAAGCGATGCCTTCGGGCATCGCTTTTTATTTGTCGTTTACAGCCAGTACACCAATACAAAGAGCAGCAGCCAGACCACGTCAACAAAGTGCCAATACCAGGCGACCCCTTCGAAACCGAAGTGATGATCCGCAGTGAAATGGCCTTTCATGCTGCGCGCCAGGATTACGATCAGCATGATGGTCCCCAGCGTGACATGGAAACCGTGGAAGCCGGTCAACATGAAGAAGGTTGCACCGTAAGCGCCGCTGCCCAGGGTCAGGCCGAGTTCGCTATAGGCATGGTGATATTCATAACCTTGCAGGAAGAGGAAGGCGATACCCAATGCAACGGTCATCATCAGGCCGATGATCAGTTGACGGCGATTGCTGTTCAGCAGGCCCCAGTGCGCCCAGGTAACCGTTGCACCGGAGGTCAGCAGCAGCAGCGTATTGATGGCGGGAATGCCCCATGCACCCATCGGGGTGAATTGCGGTACCTTATATTCGGTGCCCAGGACCGTACCGCCGGGACCTGCAGACGGCCATGTGCCGAGGAAATCCTTGTAAGGCGTGAATTGCGGATCGAAGTTGGCGATTTCGGGAACCGAGATGACGCGCATGTAAAACAATGCGCCGAAGAAGGCAGCAAAGAAGGCCACTTCTGAGGCGATAAAGACGATCATGCCTATGCGGAAAGAGCGGTCTTCCCATTTCTTGTACTTGCCGCCTTCGCTTTCGCCGACGATCTTGCCGAACCAGCCGAACAAGACATAAATGATGGCCAGGAAGCCTGCCAGCATCATTCCTTTGCCGGGAGTGGCAAGGTATGCCAGGGTTTGGTCTCTGTCCGGCGTAATGCTGAGAATGAAGCCGGCCACCAGCAGGAGTATCCCGGTCGAAAGAATGGCCGGATAAATGCTGGGATTGGGCACAAAATAATGGCCTTCGTGTGTCTGCGTGGTCATGCAAAACTCCTCTACGGTGTTTTAATGTTCATTTTTGCCGCGCATCTCACCATACCGATGCGCGGCTCTCCCTAGTTTTCCGTCGGAACGGCATGGAAAAACGCGTACGACAATGTCACGGTACGTATATCTTTCGGCAGGTCCGGGCTCACGTAAAAGCGGAGCGGCATTTCCTTGGACTCGCCTGCCTTGAGCTCTTGCCGCTCAAAGCAGAAACACTCGATCTTCTTGAAATGGAAGGTAGCCTGAGACGGGCTTACGCTCGGTATCGCCTGGCCTACGACCGTTTCGTTGGTCATGTTTTTGGCTTCGAACGTTGCCAGCATGATCTGTCCCGGGCGCACCTTCATGCTGGTTTGCGTCGGATAGAAATTCCATGCCAGTCCAGGCATCACGCTGCTGGTGAATTCCACTGTCACCCAGCGTGACTCGTCCACCTTCATCGTTTTCTGCACTGCGGCGGGCAGGCCTTCGGTCTTTCCGTTGAGGCCCGTCAAGTCGCAGAAAACGTTGTAGAGAGGAACCAGCGCGAAGGCAAACAACACCGCGCCAGCTACCACCCACATCAATTTCCAGGCCAGCCGCTTGTTATCGGCGGCTCTTTTTTCCTGATCGATCAAGATTTCAGTACCGCAAACATTGATATTACATACCAGAGCAGAACAAATGCGCCGAGACAGATGGCGATGCGTATATTGCCGCGGCGTTTTTTATCACTCGTTTGGTCCATTGCGTTCCTATGTCTGGCCCGGCATTTTCATCCCGGGCCAGAATGCGGGTCATCGAATTACTTGATGACCGGTTGTTCGGTGAAGCTGTGGTAAGGCGGCGGCGATGGCAGCGTCCATTCCAGGCCTTCAGCACCTTCCCACACCTTGGCTTCTGCCTTCTTGCCACCGCGTACGCAGCGCACGATGTTGTACACCATGATCAGTTGCGACAGGCCAAGCGTGAATGCGCCGATCGTAGAGATCATGTTGAACTCCGAAAACTGCAGCGCGTAATCCGGAATACGGCGCGGCATGCCGGCCAGCCCCAGGAAAAACTGCGGGATGAAGGTCACATTGAAAGCGATGGCGGTCAGCCAGAAATGCAGCTTGCCCAGCGTTTCGCTGTACATGTGGCCGGTCATCTTTGGCAGCCAGTAGTACACGCCCGCCATGATGCCCATGATGCCGCCGGCGAACAGCGTGTAGTGGAAGTGCGCCACCACGAAGTAGGAGTGATGGTATTGCGCATCCGCTGCGACGTCCGCCAGGATCAGGCCGGTCAAGCCGCCGATACCGAACAGTATGATCCAGCCGGTGGCAAACAGCATCGGGGTTTCGAAGGTCATCGAACCCTTCCACATGGTCGCAATCCAGCAGAAAAACAGCACAGCGAGCGGCAGCGAGATCGCCATCGTGCTGTACATGAAGTACAGCAGGGCCGGAATCGGCAGGCCGACGGTGAAGAAGTGATGCGCCCAGACCACGACCGAGAGAATGCCGATGGCCCAGAAAGAATAGATTTGCGCCTTGTAGCCGTAGGTGGGCTTACGGGAGAATGCGGACAGGATATGCGGAATCAGGCCCCAGACCGGCAGCAGCAGGATATAGACCTCGGGGTGACCGAAGAACCAGAACAGGTGCTGGAACAGGATGGGGTCGCCGCCGCCGGCCGCATCGAAGAAGTGCGTGCCAAAGTGGCGATCGGTCAGCAGCATGGTCACGGCGCCAGCCAGAACCGGAATGGTCGCAATCAGCAGGAAAGCGGTAATCATCCATCCCCATGCGAACAGCGGCATCTTCATCAGCGTCATGCCGGGCGCGCGCATGTTGAAAATGGTGACCAGGACATTGATTGAACCCATCACCGAGGAAATCCCCAGCAAGTGCACCGCGAAGATGGCAAAGTCGACGCCAATGCCGCCTTGTACCGACAGCGGCGTATAGAACGTCCAGCCGGTGGCGATCGCACCGTCGCCGATGCCGAACAGCGCGAGGATGAAGGGCGCAGTCAGCAGGATGGCGGCGGGCGGCAGCAGCCAGAAGCCCCAGTTGTTGAGGCGGGGCAGCGCCATGTCGGGTGCGCCGAGTTGCAGCGGCAGCATCCAGTTGGCGAAGCCGGTGGCGGCCGGCATCAGCGCGGCAAAAATCATCACCAGTGCATGCACGCCGATCAGCTGATTGAAGAATTCCGGCTGCATCAATTGCAGGCCGGGCTGGAACAGTTCTGCACGAACCGCAAGAATCATCGATCCGCCCACCAGGAACATGATGAGCGAGAAAGTCAGGTACATCGTGCCGATGTCCTTGTGGTTGGTCGTGGTCAACCAGCGCATGATCCCCGTCGGGTGATCATCATGATGATGTGCCGCTGTTGCTGTACTCATGTGTCTCTCCTCGTACCTGATTAACGCAGTGCTTTGATCTGGGACGGTTGTACCAGGTCGCCCATGCTGTTGCCGAGTGCGTTGCGCTCGTAGCTGATGACCGCCGCGATGTCGGTGTCGCTCAGCGTACCCTTCCAGGCCGGCATCATGCCTTTGCCGTTGAAGACGCGGTCGATATGACTGTCTTTCATCAGCTTGCCATCGGCGTCGAAGTTGGGCGCAGTGACGATCTTGCTGCCGGTGAGCGCCGGAAATGCCGGAGGCATCCCTTGACCGCCCGGCTGGTGACAGACGGCGCAGTTTTTCTCGTAGACGGCTTTACCCTGGGTGAGCAACTCGTCCTTGCTCCATTCCTTGTCGGCGCCGGCTGAAGCAGCTGACATTTCGGTCTTCTTGGAAGCGACCCATTCCTTGAATTGCTCTTCCGGGACAGCATCGACGACCACGGGCATGAAGCCATGCCCCTTGCCGCAGAGTTCCTTGCACTGGCCGCGGTAGGTGCCTGGTTCCTCGATCTTGACCCAGGTCTCGCGCAGGAAGCCCGGAATCGCGTCGCGCGCGGCGCCGAAGGCAGGTACCCACCAGGTATGAATCACATCGTTCGAGGTCAGCAGGATGCGCACTTTCTTGTCGACCGGCAGCACGACATGGTTGTCTACTTCCAGCAGGTAGTGCTCGCCCTTTTCCGTCTTGTTCTGGATCTGCTCCTGGGGAGTGGTCATATTGCTGACGAACTTGATGCCCTGCGCTTCGCCATCCATGTATTCGTATTGCCAGCGCCACTGACTGCCGGTGACCTTGATCACCATTTCGGAGTCGTTTTTGGTGTCTTCCATCAGGACCACGCTGTGGTAAGCGGGAATGCCCATCAGGATGAAATCGATGTAGAGCAGAATGGCAAACGGTACCAGCGTCCAGATGACCTGGGAGCGGGTGCTGGGGCCGGTAAAGTCGGCGGCTTTGTGGCCTACGCTTTTGCGGTGCCTGATGATCGAATAGATCATGATGCCCAGCACCACAACGAAGATCACCATGATGATGACCATGAACTTATTGTGTACTAGCAGCGTATCGGCTGCCATTGGTGTGACGGGTTTGGGGAAATTCCATGCATATTCGGCGTGTGCGGCCAGAGACCACACTGCCAACATCAATCCCATCCCGGCCTTTTTTAGAAATTGAAATGCCATTCTCGCTCCCTTGAATCTCGCCTTTAGTGGAACGCTCCAGTCCGCATTTGCAGTTGCCGTGCCAGAGCCAACCGTTGCCGGTTGTTCATGAAATGCCCGACTTCCACTTCCTTGCCATGCGAACGGAGCCACAAACGATGCTCACCGCTCGGTGTTTCGCGTAAAACCACCCGCGCCCAATAGCGGTGGAAAACAACCTGGCTGGTATTTTTGTAGTAGTGCTTTTCTATTGCCAGGCGATCGCCCGAGATGGTGATGCTTTCATAGTCATCCGCATGACAATGGATGAAATAGAAGGCATACGCCAGCGCAAGCAATTCCAATCCGGCGAACGGAAAAACCATCCATGCGCCGGCGAATCCAAAAGCAATTGCTACTGAAAGGGAGAATAAAGCGAGTAACGCGACGATGTTGACTGTCTTTTTGGGAGACAGAGAGTTATTCGGTCGTGCAACAATCTTGTAATCTACAATCGATGTTGCCATCGATTTCCCTCCGGCAAACTGCTTGTATTACATTCGTGCTCGATAAAATAAATGCGACAATTCGCCGCAGGTCAAACGCAACTTAGCATAAAGAAAATTTCGTGACAAGCTAACTTGCTGTCTTAAAAGGATATTAATGTCCTTATTAATATGAATGGAATGTAGCAAGATATAAACGCAAGAGAGGCGCGCCTGCAAGGCAGGAAAAGCAAGGCGTTGCGGTAAAATGCGCGCTGTCCCGAATAGGCTTTCGGGTGATGTGCGAGGCAGGATGCCTGCGCTTGAGAAAATTTGGTGCCGGGAGGGGGACTCGAACCCCCACACTGTTACCAGCGGCGGATTTTGAATCCGCTGCGTCTACCGATTCCGCCATCCCGGCTTGTGGGACCCGGCATTATAGCGAATTATTCACGGAGTTTCATGCGTACCAGCGATTTTGATTTTGAACTGCCTTCCGAACTGATTGCGCAGTTCCCGGCTGCCAAGCGAAGCGGCAGCCGCTTATTGTGCCTGGACGGCAACAGCGGCGCACTGCATGACCGCATGTTCGGCGAATTGCCGTCATTACTTGCGGCTGGTGATTTGCTGGTATTCAACGATACGCGCGTCATCAAGGCGCGGCTGAACGGACGCAAGGAGAGCGGAGGCAAAGTCGAGGTACTGGTGGAGCGCATGCTCGATGCGCATCGAGCCCTGGCGCACGTGCGGGCCTCGCATGCACCCAAGCCTGGGGGGCGCTTGATCCTTGCTGAAGCCATCGAGGTGGAAGTGCTGTCGCGGCAGGATGATCTTTATGAGTTGAAGTTTCCTGGCGAAACTCCGCTTGCCGAATTGCTCGAGCGCTACGGGAAACTGCCATTGCCGCCATACATTACGCACGCAGCCGATAGCGATGACGATGAACGCTATCAGACGGTATATGCGCGTAATCCCGGCGCGGTTGCAGCACCGACTGCCGGGCTGCATTTCGACGAAGATGTGATGCAGACGCTTGCGGAATGCGGCATCGAAAAAGCTTTCGTTACTCTGCATGTGGGAGCCGGAACCTTTCAGCCGATACGGGTGGAAGACGTTGCCGAGCACAAGATGCACAGCGAGTGGTATGAGATACCACAGGCCACTGTGGATAGTATTGCGCGGACACGGCAGCGCGGAGGCAAGGTAATTGCCGTGGGCACAACGGCAATGCGGGCGCTGGAAAGTGCCGCGCGTCAGGGGGAAATGGCGGTAGGGGGCGGCGATACCGATATTTTCATCACGCCGGGCTACCGTTTCCGCGTGGTGGATCGCTTGCTGACCAATTTCCATCTTCCGCGCACTACGCTGCTGATGCTAGTTTCGGCATTCGGCGGAATGGCGCATATCCGCGAGGCCTACCGGCATGCCGTGCAGGAGCGCTACCGCTTCTTCAGTTACGGCGACGCGATGCTGATCGATCGGCAAAATCTTCCGGAAGTCGCCGGTGAGTAAGACCATCATCGATCTGATGCGCCATGGCGAGCCAGTCGGCGGACGCCGCTATCGCGGGCAAACCGATGACCCGCTGAGCGAGAAAGGCTGGCAGCAGATGTGGGATGCGGCAGGCGAATTTCGCGGGTGGCAGCATATCGTCACCTCGCCTTTGCAGCGATGTGCCGCATTTGCAGATGCCTTGGGGGAGAAACTTGGAGTTGAGGTTGAGCGCGACGACCGCTTCAAGGAAGCGGCTTTCGGCGAATGGGAGGGACGGACGGCCGCGGAAATATGCGCTGCCGATCCGGAACGGATCCTGCGCTTCAAGCAGAGCCCGGTAGCACATGCGCCTGAAGGCGCGGAGCCGCTGACGGAGTTTCATCGGCGCGTGGGCGAGGCATGGCGCGATATTTTGGACAGGTATCGCGGATGTCATGTGCTGGTGGTCGGACATGCGGGAATGATGCGCATGGTCATCGCTCATGCGATTGGCCTCTCGCCAGAAAATGGTTATCGCATTAGTATCGAAAATGCGGCCTTGAGCCGTATTCAAGTGGAGTGGTCGGAAGGTGTAATGCTGCCGACATTGCTATTTCACGCAGGGAAACTGTAGGCATCGATAGTTAATCGGGGGAGGCTTTGATGAATTTCTGGCTGGTCTTGCTCGTGCTGGTTTTGCCTGCCGTGGGCGTTTATCTATGGATGCGCATGCGGCGGGGTAAGGCACTATCGACGGCCAGCGAAGCGGAGCTCCTCTATAACGCAGGCATCGGTTACAGAAAAGGACTGGGTGTCGATTTCGATTATGTGCGAGCCCGGCAACTGCTGCTTGAGGCTGCTGAAAAAGGCAATATAGCGGCCCAGTACGACATCGGAATGATGATGCGACAAGCCTTGGGCGGGCCCCGCGACGACGAGGCTGCACTCCATTTGATCGAGCGCGCGGCGAAGAGCGGCGATCCGCGCGCGGCCCTGGAAATGGGACGTTGCTGCCTCAGTGGCGATGGTCTGGAGAGAAACGAGCAGAACGCCGTTTTCTGGCTGCGCGATGCGGCAGATGCCGGCAATGCCGAGGCGCAGTATCGGCTTGCCATGTTGTATCGCGACAAGAATTCATCGCTATGGAATTCGGCGAAAGCGGCATCCTTGATGACCAAGGCGGCCGAAAAGCACTATCCTGCTGCCTTGTTTGTCCTGAGTGAAATGTATGAGCATGGTGAAGGTGTCGCGCGCGATGTCAAAAGCGCGGACCGGTGGCTGCTGCTGGCGGCTGAGCAGGGCGTGCCCGAAGCGCAATTCAAGCTGGCGAAGTTCTATCTGACAGGCGCTTTTGGCCATGATTTCCCGCAGGATTACCGAATCGCCATCGAATGGTTCAAGCGTGCAGGTGCGCACGGCATTGCCGAGGCGCAATACGAGGTTGGTTTGCGCTATGAGCGCAACGAAGGCGTGGATGCGCCGGACAAAATGCGGGCGGTCGAATATTTCCTGAAGTCGGCGGAAATGGGCTATGCCCCGGCTCAATATCGTATGGGCCAGCTATACCAGTATGGCGATACCGTCGTCAAAAATCTGGACGAGGCAAGACGCTGGTATCAGGCCGCTGCGGCGCAAGGTCACGGCGAGGCTGTCGAATTCGAGAAAAAACTCCGCGTGCGCGATACGGAGCAGCCTTTCATGGAGCCGGTGTCCGATACTGGCCGGAAGGATGGCGAAGAGGAATGGAAGGGCTAAGGGCTTGAGTTCCTTACGCTCATCTTTGCCAGAGAACATCGCCTTGGCCTGAGCCGAGATTCAGCGTTCGCGCAATAACGAACATCAGGTCGGAAAGCCGGTTGAGGTAGCGCAAGGCATCATCCGAAACAGCTTCCTGCAATTTCAATGCAACCAGGCTGCGTTCCGCGCGTCGGCACACGGTACGTGCCACATGCGCCAAAGCCGCGGCTCGGGTTCCACCGGGCAGGATGAACTCCTTCAGTGGCGCAAGTTCTGCGTTGAGCGTCCGCAATAATTCATCCAGTGCGGCGACACGCTCGGGGTTCAGCATCGCGTTGCCCGGAATGCACAATTCGCCGCCCAGGTCGAACAGGTCATGCTGAATCAGCCCAAGTTGCTGTTGGATATTTTCCGGCAAGGTTTCTGTCAATAGCACGCCTATGTGCGAGTTCAATTCATCCACATCGCCCATCACTGCCACGCGCAGCGAGTCCTTGCGCGTACGCGTCCCGTCGCCCAGGCCGGTGCTGCCGTCGTCGCCCGTACGTGTGCTGATTTTACTGAGGCGATTGCCCATGAAGTCTTCCTCTCGTGAATGTCGGGATTGTAACGGCTTCCAGGATTGGCCGCAGCCGCAATGGTTTCTTCCCATGAGCGATTCCGCTACACTTCGCCGACTTTAGGGTGTAAACCCTCACTCAATTTATACAGGTTTTTATGGCCCTTAATGCCACTATTTTCAAAGCCGATCTGCAGATTGCCGACATGGATCGTCATTACTACCACAACCATGGTTTGACCATTGCGCGCCACCCGTCGGAAACCGACGAACGCATGATGGTGCGCGTATTGGCCTTTGCACGGCATGCGCACGAGGCGCTGGTATTCGCCAAGGGGTTGAGCGATACGGACGAGCCGGATATCTGGCAGAAGGATCTTACCGGCGCCATCGAGCTTTGGATCGAAGTCGGGCAGCCCGACGAGAAACGCATTCTCAAGGCCTGCGGCCGAGCCGATCGGGTATTTGTGTATACGTATGGGCATGCCGCCAATATCTGGTGGAATCAGGTCAACCCGAAATTGGCGCGTTTACGCAATCTTACCGTGGTGAGTCTCGCGTCTGCGACGACGCAGGCTTTGGCCGAATTGGCCGAGCGCGGCATGCAATTGCAATGCACGGTGCAGGACGGCGACGTGTGGCTGGGCGGAGATGGCGGCATGGTACCGATCGAGATGACCATCTTGATGAGCCCTCAGGAAAGATGAACGACGCGCCTATTGGTATCTTCGATTCCGGCGTCGGTGGTTTGTCGGTACTGCGCCATATCCAGGAGGAGCTTCCGCACGAAAACCTGCTGTATGTCGCCGATTCCGCGCATGCGCCGTATGGCGGCAAATCTCCCAGGGAAATACAGGCGCGCTCCACGGCCTTGACCGAATTTCTGGTCGGGCGGGGCGCCAAGGCGATTGTCGTAGCCTGTAATACCGCGACGGCGGCAGCTATCGGTTTGCTGCGCGAGCGCTATCAATTGCCGGTGATCGGCATGGAGCCGGCGGTCAAACCAGCCGTGACGGCAACGCGTAGCGGGGTAGTGGGCGTGCTGGCAACCACGGGGACGCTCAAGAGTGCACAATTCGCGGCCTTGCTGGAGAGTTATGGCAAGAATGTCCGCGTGGTGACGCAAGGTTGCCCTGGGCTGGTGGAATGCGTGGAGCGCGGCGAACTCGATACGTCGGAAACGCGTGAATTGTTGTCGCACTATATCGAGCCGCTGCTGGCCGAAGGAGCGGATACGCTGGTGCTCGGCTGCACGCATTATCCTTTTCTGAAGCCGTTGATCGAAGAACTTGTGGACGGAGGGGTGGCTCTGATCG
Source organism: Methylobacillus sp. MM3 (assembly GCF_001645185.1). GTDB lineage: Bacteria > Pseudomonadota > Gammaproteobacteria > Burkholderiales > Methylophilaceae > MM2. The sequence continues at coordinate 158,412 of NZ_LXTQ01000030.1, read as the reverse complement.
ATACCGGCGCAGCCGTGGCGCGGCAGGTCCGGCGACGTATCGAAGAGGCCGGTTTGGCTACACGAAGCCTTACGTCTGGTCAGATCAGGTTGTGGACGAGCGGGGATTTGGCCCAGGGCCGGAGGGTGATGGAAGCACTATGGAAGACGGCAATGGTGGAGCCATTGCCGACCTGACAGCTTCGTTAGTGGTGGCCGACGACTTCGCCGGCTTTTAACCGATAGCGGGTGCCGCAATAAGGACACATTGCCCTGCCCGTTTCGGCAATATCGAGGAAGACGCGCGGGTGCGAACACCACAGCGCGACTTCGTCGGTCGGGCAATGCAGCGGCAAATCCTTGGCCGAGATTTCGATTTCGCGTCCGTCGTTAGCCATCGCGTTTCCTTAAACCAGTGTCAGCCAGCTTTGATGGCGAGGCGAACGCCCCATGACCGCATCAAAGAAGTTGGATTGCAGCTTTTCGGTAATCGGGCCGCGCGTGCCGTTGCCGATGGCACGGTTGTCCAGTTCGCGGATCGGTGTGACTTCGGCGGCAGTGCCGGTGAAGAAGGCTTCGTCGGCGGAATAGACTTCGTCGCGGGTGATACGCTTCTCGATAATCTGCAGGCCCATTTCGTCGGCCAGCTGGATAATCGTATCGCGCGTGATGCCTTCCAGCGCGCTGGTGAGATCTGGGGTGTACAACTTGCCGTTGCGGATGATGAAGACGTTTTCACCGGAACCTTCGGCCACGAAACCGTCCACATCCAGCAGCAAGGCCTCGTCGTAACCGTCCTGGGCTGCTTCCTGGTGCGCCAGGATGGAGTTCATGTAATTGCCGTTGGCCTTGGCCTTGCACATGGTGATATTCACGTGATGGCGAGCGAAAGAGGAGGTCTTGACGCGGATACCGTTCTCCAGCGCTTCCTTGCCGAGGTATGCGCCCCAAGCCCACGCGGCCACGATCACGTGCGTGGAAAGGGTCTTGGCGGAAATGCCCATGGCTTCGGCACCGTAAAATGCCATCGGACGCAGATAACCGGATTCCAGATTATTCTCGCGCACGGCGGCTTTTTGCGCTTCCATCAGGGTGGCCTTGTCGAACGGCATTTTCATGCCGAGGATATGGGCCGAGCGGAAAAGGCGGTCGGTATGTTCCTTGAGACGGAAAATGGCCGTGCCTTTTTCTGTTTTGTATGCGCGCACGCCTTCAAAAACGCCCATGCCGTAGTGCAGGGTGTGGGTCAGGACGTGGGTGGTGGCGTCACGCCACGGCACCATCTTGCCGTCATACCAAATCAGACCATCACGGTCGGCCATCGTTTTGGCCATAGCCATCTTGTATCTCCGGAACGTAAAAGCTTTAATTGTAAACGGAATCAACGACACTTGAACAGGGAAGGCGGCGCGGATGGCACGTATATTATTGGTCGGAACGGCTACGCTCGATCTGGTGTTCGGGCTGGACCATCACCCCGGCCCGGACGAAGAAATGCGTGCGCGTTCCTTGCGTATCTGTCGCGGCGGCAATGCGGCGAATACGGCGGTTGTGCTGAGCCGGCTCGGCCATCAGGTCGAGTTTTTGGGTGTGCTGGCCGATGCGCCTGAAACGGCCGTCATCGAGCGCGACCTTTCCGCGCATGGCGTGACATACGCACAATGTCCGCGCTTGCCGGGACGGCCGCCAACTTCCAGTATTTATCTGGATACAGGCAATCGCAGCATTGTGCATTATCGGGATTTGCCGGAACTCGCTGCCCAGGAGTTGCTGGGTGTCGATATCGCGGGATACGACTGGCTGCATTTCGAAGGCCGCAATATTGCGGCGTTGGCCGACATGATGGCCGATGCCCGTAACCGGGCTCCTGCGCTTCCGATATCGCTTGAACTGGAAAAACCGCGCGCAGGTCTGGAGGCGCTTTTCGGTTTTCCCGACTTGCTTATTTGCTCGCGAGGATTTGCCCTGCATCACGGCCATGAGGCGCCGCGGGATTTTTTGCATTGGATGTCGGGATGCGCTCCGCAGGCAACCGTGGTGGTTGCCTGGGGCGAGGCGGGGGCTTTTGGCTCGATGCCGGGCGGCCCGGTTTGTCACGCTCCCGCAATCAGGTTGACTGAGGTTGTCGATACCCTGGGTGCCGGCGATACCTTTAACGCCGGCATGCTCGATGCCATCACCAAGGCTGAGCCGCTTGATCGGGCTCTTGCTCAGGCGTGTGCGCTAGCGGGCCGTAAATGCGGTATTCATGGCTTCGATCTTTAAACCTTGTTGCAAAAAAACCACATTTCTTATATTTAAGATAAAAAGCTCCAGATAGATATTGAAATAATTTCTAGCCACAGTAGAATGAAATTAAAGATATGAATATCCTTAATTCCTTAATTGTTGACTGAAACGAGGGGCTTTAAAATGAAAAAAACATTATTGGCAGTTTTGATTGCTGCGTCGTTTGCACCTGCGGTTGCGATGGCTGAGCAGGGGGATTGGGTGGTGCGTCTGCGCGCTGCTCACATCAGTCCCGATGAGGATAGTAATTTGCGCGCCGATGCTCCTGGGGCCACTCTGACCGGCGAACTGACCGTCGATAGTAATACTATTCCCGAACTCGATATTTCTTATTATGTGACCAAGAATATTGCGCTGGAACTGATTCTGGCAACAGGTTCCAAGCATGACGTTAACCTGACCAAGCGTGCGATTAATGGTGTTCCTACTCCTTCATTGGATGCAAATCTTGGCGAAGTGAATCTACTGCCGCCGACCTTGACCGTGCAATGGCACTTTAATCCGGACCAGATGATCGACCCTTACGTGGGTATAGGCGTGAATTACACGCGCTTCCTGGACAAGAATTTGAGCCACCCGGTTGGCGGCGATATTGACGTGGATCGCAATAGCTGGGGTCCTGCCCTGCAGGCCGGTGTGGACATCAACCTGAAGGACGGCTGGCAGATCAATGCGGACGTGAAGAAGCTCTGGATTGATACCGATGTTCACTTCAGTCATGGCAATGGACTATTCCCCAAGCAGAAGATCGACAGCCTGGACATCGACCCGTGGGTGTTTGCCGTCGGCTTCGGCAAGAAGTTCTAAACGGGTCTAAAGATTGATTTTTCATACCTGATTTGATTCTCCCCTTTCCCGAGTAGGAAAAGGGGTTTTCTATCAGGTAGATAGATATGCAATCTGCATGCTACTGCGTGGTAGAATATCGCCCCCATTCATGAGGCGTGAACATGCGAAGCTGGTTGTGGTTATTGCTGTGCCTGTGCCTGGTCGCTTGCAATCGGCAGGCGGCCGAAGCGCCAAGGTTTGTCGGGACTGACATCAGCGGAGCGGAATTCGGCAACGCACTGGCCCTCACGGACCACCATGGCGCTCCCCGGACGCTGGCGGACTTCAGGGGCAAGGTGGTGGCGCTGTTTTTCGGGTATACCCATTGCCCGGATGTTTGCCCGACCACGATGGATGATTTGTCCAAGGCGTTGAAGCTGCTTCAAGGCAAGCGTTCCGAGGTGCAGGTGCTGTTTGTGACGCTGGACCCCGAGCGGGACACGCGGGAGGTGCTGGCGCAATACGTGCCTTCGTTTGACGAAAGTTTTATCGGTCTCTACGGAGATCTGGCCACGACAGAGCGGGTGGCGAAGGATTTCAAGCTGTTTTACAAGAAGCAGGCTTCGGGTGGGAAGGGCGGTTACACCATAGATCATAGCGCCGGCATCTATGTGTTCGATAAAAAAGGTGCGCTGAGGTTGTTCATGAATCACGGGCAAAAACCGCAGGACATTGCCAGCGATTTAAAGCAGTTGATGTAAACGGTGTTGGGTTGGAAGCGTTAAAGAGCGGTTTTCGGGTTGAAGTTTTGTATTAATGAGGAGAGAGTTAATGGCTACGACGAATGTCGTGACGAACGAGCAATATAACTACGATATTGTTCGCAAGTTCACCATCATGACGCTGGTCTGGGGTGCGGTCGGCATGCTGGTCGGGGTGTATATCGCTTCCGAACTGGCATTTCCGTTTTTGAATTTGGATACTCCGTATATCACATTTGGTCGACTGCGTCCGGTACACACCGGCGCCGTGATTTTCGGCTTCGGCGGTAGCGCTCTTTTCGCCACCTCGTACTATGTAGTGCAGCGCACCTGTCAGGCTCGCCTGTTTGGCGATGGCTTGGCCAATTTTACTTTCTGGGGCTGGCAGGCGATTATCGTCCTGGCCGCACTCGGCCATGTCATGGGTTACAGCCAGGGCCGCGAATATGCCGAAATGGCCTGGCCTGTGGACGTCCTGATCGCTGTGGTCTGGGTCGCCTATGCTGCCGTTTTCATCGGCACCATCATGAAGCGCAAACAGCCGCATATCTATGTGGCCAACTGGTTCTATCTTGCCTTCATCCTGGCAACCGCACTGCTGCATATTTTCAATAACCTGGCCATCCCGTACAGCCTTACAGGTTCCTACAGCCTGTTCTCCGGCGCGCAGGATGCCATGACGCAATGGTGGTACGGTCACAACGCCGTGGGCTTCTTCCTCACCGCAGCTTTCCTCGGCATGATGTACTACTTCGTGCCCAAGCAAGCCGGCCGGCCGGTCTACTCCTATCGTCTGTCCATCATTCACTTCTGGGCACTGATCTTTCTGTACATGTGGGCAGGTTCGCACCATCTGCATTGGACCGCGATTCCGGACTGGACTTCGACTCTGGCCGCAACGTTCTCCATCATGCTGCTGCTGCCTTCCTGGGGCGGCATGATCAACGGCATCATGACACTGTCCGGCGCATGGGAAAAACTGCGCACCGACCCGATCATGCGCTTCCTGATCGTTTCGCTATCCTTCTACGGCATGTCGACTTTCGAAGGTCCGATGATGTCCCTCAAGGACGTGAACGCGCTGTCGCACTATACCGACTGGACGGTGGGTCACGTGCACTCCGGCGCGCTGGGCTGGGTGGCAATGATCACCTTCGGCGCGATGTACCACCTGGTGCCCCGTCTGTGGAATACGCAGATTCATAATCCCAAGCTTATCAACGTCCATTTCTGGCTGGCGACCATCGGCATCCTGCTGTACATCGTCGCGATGTGGATCTCCGGCATCATGCAGGGTCTGATGTGGCGCGCCTTCGACGACTTCGGCAACCTGCAGTACTCGTTTGTCGAAACCGTGGCCGCGATGTTCCCCTTCTATGTGATGCGCGCGCTCGGCGGAGCCTTCTTCCTGACCGGCATGGTGATCATGTGCTACAACATGTTCAGGACCATCCGCAAGGGAAATGCCAATGTCGCTGCAAGCATCGCTACGGCTGCGGCATAACCGGATAGAGAGAGGTTGGAGCTAACATGAAACATGACAAAATTGAACGTAATATCGGCCTGATGGTGGTGTTGACCATGCTGGCGATCAGCGCCGGTGGCCTGGTTGAAATCATTCCGCTGTTCTTCATCAAGGATACGGTGGAAGTCGTCAAGACTGCCGACGGCAAGGACATGGTTCGTCCTTACACGCCGCTCGAGCAGCTTGGTCGCGACATCTATGTCCGCGAAGGCTGCTATACCTGCCACTCGCAGATGATTCGTCCGTTCCGCGACGAAGCCCTGCGTTACGGGCATTACTCACTGGCTGCGGAGTCCAAGTACGACCATCCGTTCCAATGGGGTTCCAAGCGTACCGGCCCCGACCTGGCGCGCGTGGGCGGCAAGTATTCGAACGACTGGCATGTGCAGCATTTGAACGCTCCGCGTTCCATGGTGCCCGAGTCCGTGATGCCTAACTACCCATGGCTGCTGGAAAACAGGCTGGACTACTCCAACGTCACGCAGCGTATGTCTGCTCTGCGCATGGTAGGTGTTCCCTACTCCAGCAATGAGGCCGAGTACAAGCGCAATGTCGACACCTTCGGTGAAGATGTCGCCAACACGCTGCGTATCGAAAAGGGAGAAGAAAATCTGATCAAGCAGGCCGGTACGGGCAATTTCGATAACAACAAGAGCGATGTTACCGAGATGGATGCTCTGGTTGCCTACTTGCAGGTCCTGGGCACGATGGTCGACTTCAAGCAGTTCGACGACGACTATTTCGCCAAATTCCGCTAGGAGAAGCAGACTATGGAATGGTTGATGTGGTTTACGCAGTTCGAGAACACCAAGCCTCTCGCATTGGTGATTTTCTTCACTGTCTTCTGTGCAGTCCTGTTCTACGTTTTCGGTAGCAGGCAGCGCGGAGCCAGGCTCGAGAGCTACAAGAACATGCCGTTCCTCGACGAACATCAGGATGTGAAGGGAAATTAATCATGGGGCAACAAACGACTAAAAATACTACGGGTCACGTCTGGGACGACGATCTGCAGGAACTGACCAATCCGTTGCCGAGATGGTGGCTGTGGACGTTCTATCTCACTGTCATCTTTTCGGTAATCTACTGGATCATGTATCCGGCCTGGCCAATCGGCAAGTCCTACACCAAGGGCGTCGAAGGGGTGAACACGATCAAGTACACCGCCAGGACCGTGGACGGCAAGGAAGTGCAGAAGGAAACGCACTGGAACATGCGCTCCAAGCTGATGGCTGAAACCAACGAAGCCGAAGCAAGGCAGAAGCAGTGGTTCGACAAAGTGGCAGCCACGCCGTATGAAGATGTTGCCAAGGACGCGGAACTGATGCAGTTCGTCAATTCCGCAGGCAAGACGCTGTTCTCCGACAATTGCGCGCCGTGCCATATGTCGGGCGGCCAGGGCAAGGTCACCTTCTCACCCAACCTGACGGACGACAGCTGGATCTTCGGTGGTACTTACGAAAAGATCCATCAGACCCTGACTGGCGGCCGTACGGGCTTCATGCCTCCATTCAAGGATATGCTGAAGGAAGAGCAAATCACGCAGTTGGCAAACTACGTGCTGAGCCTCTCCGGCGAAAAGGTCGATACCGCTGCTGCTGCGGCCGGTGCCGAGCTGTTCAAGAACCCGGGCGTGGGATGTTTCGTCTGCCACGGGCCTGACGCGAAGGGTAATCAGGACATGGGCTCCGCCAACCTGACCGACAAGATCTGGCTGTGGGCGAATGTGCCGGCACAGCAAGACGCAGCCGGCAAGGTGGAAGAGGTCAAGAAGGTGATCACCGGCGGCCTGTCTCGCGGTGTGATGCCCGCTTGGGGCGGCCGCCTGAAGCCGGAACAGATCAAGCTGTTGACGGTCTATGTCCACGACAGCCTGGGCGGCGGCAAGTAGCAAGACGTTGATACAAACGCCGTAGGTAACATTTACGAAGGGCTCGCGTTGCATACGTGGGCCTTTCTCTTTTGTGATTCGGAATACCCGGTTAGCAAATATAGGTAACTCAATGGCAACAGAATCAGAAGTCCATCTTTACCAGAAGCGCATCCCGATTTTTGTTCGTTCGGTAGAGGGAAAATTCCGTAGCTTCAAGACGGGTATCCTCGTGCTGGCCTATACGGTATTTTTTGCGTTGCCGTGGGTGCAGTGGAATCGCGCCAGTTCGGCCGATCAGGCCATTCTGTTCGATCTGATGTCCAAACGTTTTTATATCTTCGACCTCGTGGTGTATCCACAGGACATTTTCTGGCTGTCGATGCTGCTGTTCATCGCGGCGACGCTGCTGTTTTTCGTGACCGGCCTGGTTGGCCGTGCGTGGTGCGGCTATTTCTGCTTCCAGACGCTGTGGACCGATATGTTCATGCTGATCGAACACATGATCCAGGGCGAGCGCCCGGCACGCATGCGTTTATACAAACAGCCATGGAATGTTGAGAAAATCCTCAAGGTCGGTTCGTCGCACTTCTTCATGCTCCTGGTTTCGTTCTGGACCGGCATCACTTTTGCCGCCTATTTCGCCTACGCTCCGCAGTTGCTGCATGATTTCTTTACCGGCCAGGCGGCCGATGCTGCCTATATCACCGTCATTACGCTGACCATCACCACCTATGTCGCGGGCGGCATTGCACGCGAGCAAATCTGCAATTACATCTGTCCTTACTCCCGCTTCCAGAGCGTGATGTATGAGCAGGATACGCTGGCCGTCAGCTACGATACCCGCCGTGGTGAAGGTACCGCCGGACGTGCGCTGCCGAAAGAAGGTTTGCGCGCCCGCGAAGAGCGCCAGGCCAAGGGGCATGGCGACTGCATCGACTGTGGCTTCTGCGTGCAAGTCTGCCCGACCGGCATCGATATCCGCAACGGCCTGCAATATCAATGTATTTCCTGCGGCCTGTGTATCGATGCCTGCAACAACATCATGGATTCGGTTGGCTTCCCGCGTGGCCTGATCCGCTACGATTCCGAACGGAATCTGAAGAGCGAAACGCCCACCAGGCCTCACCTGGAGTGGAAGCGCTTGAAAGTGCTCGGTTACGCCGTGGCACTGTTACTCATGATCGGTGCGCTCACGTACAACATCGGCACACGCAGCGATGCCGAGGTGCGCGTGGAAAAGATACGCCAGCCGCTCTTCGTCAAGCTCGCGGACGGAAGCGTGCGTAACCGTTATCAGGTGCATATCGTTAACAAGACCGAGCTCGAAGAAACCTACAAGGTCGAGGTGCGTGGCATCCCGGCCAGCGCACTGGATCTGGGCGCGGTGACGACGATACGTGTCCGCGCCGGCAAGGATCTGCTGCTCAATGCCAAGGTGGATTTGCCGGAAGAGACGGCTGAGCATACGCACGAGTTCGAGTTCATGGTGACGCCCAATTCCGCTCCGAAGGAACCGATTGTGCGCAAGGTCGGATTCATTGGCGGGGAGGGCAAGTAACCATGCAGATGTCGATGACCCAAACCTTGTTTGGTGGCTTGCTGGCTGTAGTGTTCATTTTCATCATCGGAAGAAAATTGAATCTTTCCAGCTACTGGAGCGCCATTCTCGCAGGATTATTGCCTTTTCTTGGCTATCTCGGGTACGGCGTCAGCCATCCGCAAGACGGCGATGTGCTCGCCATTCATCTGGTGGTATTCATGGCGACTGCGGCCGTATTGGGAGTGTTCAGCATCACCTGGAAGAAAAAAGAAAAAATGCATTGGGCGCCCAAGCTCATCATCGCCTTTTTCATCATGCTGGCGATCCTGAATGCGGCCCTGCTCTCCGTTGCCACGCATGGTCTGCCAGACTGGGTGACAAGTCTGATCCTGCCCAGCGAGGATCAGCAGCAAGTGCATACCGTCTTTCCGGGCGTGATTCCGCATGACCGCAATAAGCTCTATGAGCCTCACCAGCAGCAAATCGAGCAGCAACGCCATCTTGGATGGCAAGTTGAAATGGAAGGCCTGGATGACCTGAAAGGCGGGGTCCGCCAAACGCTGAAGCTGACCTTGCGCGACGCCCAGGGCCAACCGATAGCCGCCGACCGCGTGATGCTCGGCTTCTGGCGCATGGCGAACAGCAAGGATGACCGCACGATGCGCTTGCAACCGGCTGGCGCAGGTATCTATCAGGGCGAAGCCATGCTGTCCGACGCTGGACGCTGGGTAGTGGAAATCCATATCGAGCGCGGCAAGGACGTCTATCACACCAAGAAGTCGCTGCTGGTTAACGATCCATCCTGAGCGGCCTGGCATATAGAATGAGCGCGGACACCGCCTGTTACCACTGCGGCCTGCCTGTTCCCGAGGCCAGCCCGTTTCATGCCGTCATCCTTGCCGAGACGCGCGAGCTTTGCTGCCACGGCTGTCAGGCCGTGGCCGAATCCATTGTCGAAAACGGTCTGGAGGATTATTACCGTTACCGCACAGAGATGCCGCAAAGCGTCGAGGAACTGGTTCCGGAAGAGCTGCGCAAGCTCGACCTGTACGATCATCCCGAAGTGCAGAAAAGCTTTGTTCTTGAAACGGGCGAGCATCTCAAGCAGGCTTCGCTGATTCTCGAAGGCATTACCTGCGCCGCCTGCATCTGGTTGAACGAGCGTCATCTGAAGCAGATTCCAGGCGTGCACGAAGTGAGTGTCAACTACGCCTCCCACCGCGCCCGCATCAGCTGGGACGAATCGCAGGTCAAGCTTTCCGCCATCCTCGCCGAAATCCGCAAGCTGGGATACCAGGCCCATCCCTTCAATGCACAGCAGCAGGAAGAGCGCCGTCAGGAAAGGCGCAAGGGCGATATTCGGCGGCTGGCGGTGGCCGGGATTTCCTCGGGACAGGTGATGATGCTCGCGGTCGCGCTCTACGCAGGCGACGTACAGGGCATGGAACTCGCTACCCGCGAGCTGCTCCGCTGGTTCAGCCTGCTGCTCACAGTCCCCGCCATCCTGTACTCGGCGTGGCCATTCTATCAATCGGCGTGGCGGGCGCTCATGCATCGCCAGGTCAACATGGATACCCCAATTACGCTGGGTGTGCTGGCGGGATTCTTCGGCAGCGTCTGGGCGACGATGGCGGGCGAAGGTGTGGTGTATTACGACACCATCACCATGCTGGTTTTCTTTCTGCTTGGCGCGCGCTTTCTGGAGCGCAACGCGCGCGAGAAATCCGTCGAAGCCGCCGAAAACCTGCTGCGCCTGGTGCCGGCCATGGCGACACGCGTCGGCGCCGATCAGCAACATGAGTTGGTGGCAGTGCACGAACTCTCCATCGGCGAACTGATCCTCGCCAAGCCGGGCGAAACCATAGCTGCAGACGGCGTGGTGGAAGAGGGTGAGAGCAACGCCGATGAATCGCTGCTCACGGGCGAAAGCCGCCCCTTGCCTAAGTCGCCCGGCGACCGTGTTTATGCCGGCAGCATCAACTACGAAAGCCCGCTGCTGATCCGCGTCAGCGGCGTCGGCGAGCAAACCGTGCTGGCCGGCATCGCCCGGCTGCTGGATCGCGCCCAGGCACAAAAACCCCGGCTGGCACAAATGGCCGACCGTCTGGCAAGCTGGTTTACTTATATCCTTCTTTTGCTGGTGGCAACTGTCGGCTGGTTCTGGTGGCGCATCGATCCTGCGCGCGCTTTCGAAATCATGCTGGCGGTGCTCGTGATCAGTTGTCCTTGCGCCTTGTCGCTGGCAGCTCCTGCGGCATTTGCCGCCGCCGGATCGCACCTGGTCAAACGCGGCGTGCTGCTCACGCGCGGCCATGCGCTCGAAACCCTGGCTCGCGCAACGCATTTCGTATTCGACAAAACGGGTACGTTGACCCTGGGTAAACCGGTGCTGCTGCAAACTATCGCCATCGGTGGCAAATCCGCTGAAGAGTATCTGCTGTTGGCGGCAAGCCTGGAGCAAGCCTCGGAACACCCGTTGGCGCAAAGTTTTCTGCAAGCCGCCCAAGGGCGAACCTTGCCGGTGGTGACGGACAGCGAAAATCTGCCGGGCAAGGGCGTTGCCGGGACGATAGCCGGGCAGCGTTATCTGGTGGGGAATGCGGCTGTGAACCCCATGCTCTCGACGCAATGCCGGCTGGACGCGGATGACATCCCGCCGGGCGCGACGCTGGTTTGGCTTAGCGATAGCGAGAGAGTGCTGGCCGCCTTCGTGATTGCCGACACACTGCGCCCGCAGGCCGTCGAAATGATCTCGCAACTGCGTCAGCGCGGTTTGCGCGTGTCCATACTCAGCGGCGACTCGGCCGACGCCGTTGCCCATCACGCGCAGGTTCTGGGTGTCGATGACTGGCAGGCCGACCTCGGGCCGGAGCAAAAGCTGGCTGCATTGCAAAAACTGCAACAGGGCGGTGAAATCGTCGCGATGGTCGGCGACGGCATCAACGACGCGCCAGTGCTGGCCGGAGCCCAGGTGTCGATTGCCATGGGCAGCGGCACGCAAATGGCGCGCACCAGTGGCGATATCGTGTTGCTGACGGAAAATCTGCTGGAAATCGAACATGCCGTGACGACAAGCCGTTTCGGCATGAGCGTCATCAAGCAGAATTTCGGCTGGGCGCTCGGCTATAACCTGCTGGCAATTCCGTTTGCGGCCACCGGATTCATTTCACCGTGGCTGGCGGCGTTGGGGATGTCGGTGAGTTCGCTGGTGGTGGTGCTGAATGCGCTGCGGTTACGCTGATTTTATTCCCTCTCGGGGAAAGGGCTAGAGTGGGGGGAAGCTGGTATTTTCTGGCTTTCTGCATTCGGTTTCGTATGGCAGATGAGAAGGCGTTATCCGCTGGAGGCAGGGTTAGGCGTTCCCATATGACAGAACACTGCGCCCATCCGCCTTACACGAGTTCGGGCTTACCTAAAAGTGTTTCCGGATTCAATATTGAGGTAAAGCCTGTTATCTCTGTGAAGTCCACCGCAATAGGTGAAGTAGACGGGCTGGTTTTTATGGTTGATAACAGATTTATACCATCCACCTTGCTCTTGTAACTCACCTAAATTGCATGTCCCAGAATTTACGAGTAAAAGTGTGGAACTGACAAAACGGTCTTCGTATTTCTGAAAGTCATCAGAATTCGCAATGGCTTGGCGCACATTATCTGCTGTGACAGGCTCACTTTTGTAACAACCCGCGCTGATAAATGAAATACATATCAGAACAAGGGAATGTGTAATATTTCGATTCATGTTAAATGCTTTCACGTTTCAATGAGGGCAAGTAATTATGAGCGTTTTCTGTCAAACCAAATGTAACTCCGCCGAAATCTCTTTTAACTCCTTCCGTGCGGCCTCATAGTCCGGGCACAGCTTCTTCACCCAAGCCCAGAATTTCGGACTATGGTTCATCTCCTTCAAATGCGCCAGTTCATGCGCGACCACGTAATGGATGATATGCGGCGGTGCCTGGATCAGGCGCCAGTTCAGACGTATTTCGCCACGTGAATTGCAGCTTCCCCAGCGGGTTCTGGCGCTGGAGAGATACAAGGGTGGAGTGGGCACGCCCAGCTTGGCGGCGAGCAGCTCGATGCGTCGCGTGAAGTCCGGGCGAGATTGCCTGGCGAGCCATTGGACGACTTTGCGTTGCACAGCTTGGGCGTCATTTGGGTTGGGCAGGGCAAGGTGGAGGCGGCTGCCGTCGAAGTCTGCGGCGCGGCTCTTTGTGTCCTGGCGCAGGGACAGTCGAATTTCCTGACCTAAATAGCGCAGAGTTGCGCCATCCTGCCATTCCATGGCGGCCGGGCGGTCTTGCCATTTGGCGAGTTTGCGGGTGATCCAGTCGGATTTGTCCAGCAGCAGGCTTTCCACGGTGTGCTGCGGAACTCGCTTGGGGATGTGAACCGTGAGGCCTTTCTCGTCGATCTGCAGTCCGATGGTGCGGCGGCGGGCGCTGACTTTGAGGAGATAGGGGATGCTGTGTCCGTTGGCGAGTTTGAGTTGCCGTTCGCTCACAGGGTATTCAGTCGGGGCATTTCAGCCTCGATCCATTCTTCGACTTTTTTGTTCAGCTCGTCTGTTTTCATGCCGGTGGCGTCGATGGGCTTGCCGATGCTGACAGTGATAATTCCTGCTCGCTTGAGCAGGCTGTTTTTGCGCCAGAACTCGCCAGCGTTATGGGCGACCGGGACGACCGTGGCGTTCGTATGTGTCGCGAGCCATGCGCCGCCGATGTGGTATTTGCCGCGTTCGCCCGGTGCGATGCGGGTGCCTTCCGGAAAGATCACGACCCACAGGCCGCGTTGCAGGCGCTTCTTGCCTTGGCTGACCAGTTGCTTTAGTGCTTCGCGGCCGGCGGAGCGGTCGATGGCGATGGCGGAGAGTGCGGCCAGCGCCCAGCCGAAAAAGGGCAGCCACAGCAGTTCGCGCTTCAGCACCCAGATTTGCGGCGGAAAGATGGTCTGAAAGGCGATGGTTTCCCATGCCGATTGATGCTTGGCGAGCACCACGCACGGATGGCCGGGGATGTTCTCGCGCCCGATGACGCGGTATTCCAGGCTGCAGGTCAATTTCAGCCACCACATGATGAAATGCGCCCAGCCGCCGACAATGCGGCTGCGGGTGACGGCGGGAAGGGGAATCAGCAGGATAGCCAGCAACGCGAAAGGCGGAATCGTCAGCCACATGCCCAGATTAAAAATCAGCGAACGCAGTCGTATCATGAAGGGCGATTACAGGAATAAAACGGCAGAAAACCCGACAGCAATCAACTGATGCCCCACGGAGTTCGCTCGTAGATGATGCGCTGTACCGCTTCGGCGAGATCGGCGCAGACCCAGGTGCCCTCGGGCAGATTGCCGGTTTCGAGTGTTTTTTCGCCCTTGCCGGTGCGCACCAGGATAGGCTGCGCGCCGACCGCGACGCTGGCTTGCAGGTCGCGCAACGAATCGCCCACGCTGGGCACGCCGCGCAGGTCTTCCGAAAAGCGGCGGGATATTTCTTCCATCATGCCGGGCTTGGGTTTGCGGCAGTTGCAGTTGTCGTCCGCCGCGTGCGGGCAGTAGAACAATGCGTCGATGCGGCCGCCGAATTGCCCCAGCGCGCGATGCATCTTGTCGTGGATAGCGTTCAGCGTCGTCATGTCGAACAGGCCGCGGCTGATGCCGGACTGGTTGGTTGCCAACGCCACGCGAAAACCGGCCTGATTCAATTGGGCAATGGCTTCCAGACTGCCGGGGATGGGTTTCCATTCGTCCGGGCTCTTGATGAATTGCGGGCTGTCGTAATTGATGACGCCGTCGCGGTCGAGAATGACGAGTTTCATGCCTGGGGTCGCTTGCCTGCGAAAATAAGCCTCAAGTTTACGCTGCCAGCCTGGAAAGATCAGCTACGCGATTCATGGCCTGGTGCAGCGTCGCCAGCAGGCCCAGGCGATTGGCGCGCAGGGTCGGGTCGTCGGCGTTCACCATCACATTGTCGAAAAAGTCGTCCACGGGCGCCTTGAGCGCGGCCAGGGCTTGCAGCGAGGCGGTGTAGTCACCTTTTTCGAACGCGGCGTCAGCTTGGGGTGCGACTGCCGACAATGCTTGATGCAGTGCAGATTCGGCGGTTTCCTTCAGCAATGCGGCGTTCACCTTCGCCTCCACCGTGCCTTCGGCTTTTTTCAGGATATTGCCGACGCGCTTGTTCGCGGCAGCGAGGCTTTCGGCCTCGGGCAGCGTGGAGAATGCGCGCACGGCTTCGAGGCGTTGCGCGATGTCTTGCAGTACTTGCGGATGGAGGGCGATAACGGCGTCCACTTCCTGCGGCGTGTAACCTTGCTCGCGCAGGTTGCCGGCCAGACGTTCGAAGATGAAGTCCGTAAGTTGGGCCGTCGGGTTCTGGATCTTGTCGCCGAACGCTTCGGCAGCATGTTGCAGCAGCGTATCCAGCGACAGCGGCAGTTGCTTGTCGATCAGGATGCGGATCACGCCCAGCGCGTGGCGGCGCAGGGCAAACGGATCCTTGTCGCCGGTGGGAATCTGCCCGATGCCGAACAGGCCGACCAGCGTTTCCAGTTTATCCGCCAGAGCGACGGCGGTACCGGTGGCGTTGCGCGGCAATGCATCGCCGGCAAAGCGCGGCTTGTAGTGGTCTTCGATCGCATCGGCGACGTCTTCCGACAGGCCGTCGTGACGGGCGTAGTAAGCGCCCATGATGCCTTGCAGCTCCGGAAATTCGCCGACCATGTCAGTCAGCAAGTCGGTTTTCGCCAGTTGCGCGGCCTGGTCGGCGGAAGCCGCCAGCGCGTCGTCGCCAATCTGCTGGGCGATGGCGCGAGCGATCTTGCGCACGCGCTCCATGCGTTCGCCCTGCGTGCCTAGCTTGTTGTGGTAAACCACCTTGTCCAGCCCGGCGACGCGCGACTCCAGCGTCTTTTTACGGTCCTGATCGAAGAAGAACTTGGCGTCGGCGAGGCGCGGGCGCACCACGCGCTCGTTGCCGCCAATCACCGCGCTGGTGTCGACCGGACGAATGTTGGAGACGATCAGGAACTTGTTGGTCAGCTTGCCGTTGCCGTCCAGTAGCGGAAAGTATTTCTGGTTGGCCTTCATCGTCAGGATCAGGCATTCCTGCGGCACTTCGAGGAAGGCTTCCTCGAACTGGCCGAGCAGCACATTGGGGCGTTCGACTAGCGCGGTGACTTCGTCCAGCAGCGCGTCGTCCTCGATGGGGGCGAGCCCTTCCTTCGCGGCGGCTTCGGTCAGCTGGCGTACGATTTCAGCGCGGCGCGCATCGAAGCCGGCGATCACGGCGCCTTCGGTGGCCAGTTGCGTCGCGTAGGTGTCGGCATTCTTCAGGCGTACCGGATGATGCGTCGCCTCGAAGCGATGGCCTTGCGTCATGTTGCTCGAAGCCAGGCCCAGCGTGGCGATGGGCACCACGTCGTCGCCGTGAAGGGCCACCAGGCCGTGCGCTGGACGCACGAAGTTGACATTGCTCCAGCCGTCGTCCAGCTGATAGGTCATCACCTTAGGAATCGGCAGTTTGGCCAGCGCTTCGTCCAGCGCTTTTTGCAGGCCGTCGGCCAGTTTTGCGCCGGGCATGATGACATCGAGGAACAGCACGTCGGTCTTGCCGTCGTATTCGCGCTTGAGTTGCGACACAACGGCCGCGTCGGCGCCTACCGCAGCCAGTTTCTTGAGCAAGGCGGGTGTTGCCTGGCCGTTGGCATCCAGACCGACGCTTGCCGGCATCAGTTTTTGCGAGACCGGCTTGTCGGCGGCTTGTGCTGCGACGTCGGTGACATGGGCCGCCAAGCGACGGGGAGAGGCGAATGGAGTGACAGCGGATTGATCGCTCGCGAGACCTTGCGCTTTCAGGCTCTCAAACAGCTTCGCGGCAAATTCTTCGCCCAGCTTTTTCAGGGCCTTGGGCGGCAGCTCTTCGACAAACAATTCGACCAATAGATTGCGGATACTCATGCTCATGCGGCTTTCTTGTCCATTTGCGCCAGTACTTCATCGGCCCAGTTTCTGGGCGCCATCGGGAATCCGAGCCGCGCGCGGCTTTCCAGATAGGCCTGCGCGACGCTGCGTGCCAGGTTGCGGATACGGCCGATGTAAGCGGCGCGCTCGGTGACGGAAATCGCGCCGCGGGCATCCAGCAGGTTGAAGGTGTGCGCGGCCTTGAGCACTTGCTCGTAGGCGGGCAGCGCCAGTTGCTGTTCCATCAGGTATTGCGCTTCTTTCTCGTGACTGCCGAAGGCGCCGAGCAGGAAATCGACATCGCTATGCTCGAAGTTGTAGGCGGATTGCTCGACTTCGTTCTGGTGGTAGACGTCGCGGTATTTGAGGCCCTCGGTCCAATCGAGGTCGAACACGTTGTCCACACTTTGCAGATACATCGCCAGACGTTCTAGACCGTAAGTGATCTCGCCGGTGATCGGACGGCAGTTGATGCCACCGACTTGCTGGAAATAGGTGAATTGCGTGACTTCCATGCCGTTCAGCCAGACTTCCCAACCCAGGCCCCATGCGCCCAGCGTGGGATTTTCCCAGTCGTCTTCGACGAAGCGGATGTCGTTCTTGCGCAGGTCGAAACCCAGCGCTTCGAGCGAGCCGAGGTAGAGTTCGAGGATATTGGCCGGTGCCGGCTTCAGCACCACCTGAAATTGGTAGTAATGCTGCAAGCGGTTCGGATTCTCGCCGTAGCGGCCATCCTTGGGGCGGCGGCTGGGCTGCACGTAGGCGGCTTTCCACGGCTCGGGGCCGAGCGCGCGGAGAAAGGTCGCGGTGTGGCTGGTGCCGGCCCCGACTTCCATGTCATAGGGTTGCAGCAGGGCGCAGCCTTGCTTGTCCCAGTATTGTTGCAGGGTGAGTATGATCTGTTGGAAAGTCAGCATTGGAGGTGGCTGTTCTTGTTTTGCAAAAGGGCTTGATTTTACTTCTTTTTGCGCCCCCACAAAAGCCCGAATGCCAGCACGATCAGCGTCACCGCCGGCCAGTTGCCGAATCGCACGTAGGGCGTCGTGCCGGTATAGCCCTGCGCCATGCCGGTGAGGGCTGTCGTGGTGAAATGCGGCGCTTCGGCGACGATCATTCCATTGGGTGCGACGATGGCGGTAGCGCCGGTATTGGTGGCGCGCAGCATCATGCGGGCGGTTTCCATCGCGCGCGTCTGCGATATCTGCAAATGCTGGTGCGCCGCCAGCGAACGGCCGTACCACGCATCGTTGCTGGCGTTGACCAACAGCGTCGCAGCGGGTAGCTGGCGGATGATCTCCTCGCCGAAGACATCTTCGTAGCAGATATTGACGGCGACTTTCTGCCCGGCGATGGCAAGCGGTTGCTGATATTTGGGGCCGGACGAAAGATCGGAGAGCGGAATGTGCAGCAAATCGTTGTAAATCCAGCCCAGCGCCGCTTTGAATGGAATGAATTCGCCGAATGGCACTAGATGGAATTTGCTGTACTTCTGCGTGGGCGCGTTGCCTACGCTGAACATGCTGTTGAAATATTCATCGCCAACTGCCTCTGGCGCGCCAACGAGCGTGTCGCCGCCTAACGCCTTGGCGGGCTCGGCCAGCGCTTGCAGATAGTCCTGCGGCACCTGATGCCACAGCAGCGGCAATGCGGTTTCCGGCAGTACGACCAGTTGCGCAGGGTATTGCCGGGCGAGGCTCAGGTAAGTGCGCAGCGTGTTGCGGATTTCCTCCGGCTGCCATTTCATGTCCTGCGAAACATTGCCTTGCAGCAGGCTGACCGTGACAGGCGCACCGACGGGCGTGCTCCAGGCGATCTGCTTCAGCCCGCTGCCGCCGACCCAGAAAGAAAACAGCGCAATCAGCAACGGCCGCCGGCTAGCTCCGCCCAATAAACCGGCCACAATCGCAGCACTTGCTGCGGCTGCCAGCGAAATTCCGAACACCCCAACAATGGGCGCCAGTCCGGCCAGCGGGCTGTAGGGCACTTGCGAATAGCCCAGGGTCATCCATGGAAAGCCGGTAAAAATCCAGTTGAGCACCCACTCCATCAACACCCAGGCGAAGGGCATGGCATAGGCGCGAAGATGAACGAAGCGTGCGCTCACCCATCCGGCAGTCGCCGGAAACAGCGCCAGAAACGCGCAATATGCCGCTGTCGCGAAGACCGCTGCCGGCATCGGCATGCCGCCGAAATCATGCAGGCTGACGTAAATCCATGAAACGCCGGCGCCAAACAATCCCAGGCCGTAGAAATAGCCGAGTTGGAATATCTGCTTGGGAGATTCGGCCTTGTGCCAGAGCATGAACAGCCCGGCCAGCGTCAGGATGGGAATGGGGTAGAGGTAAAACGGCGCGTAGCCCAGCACGGCCAACGCACCCAGTCCGAATGCCGCCAGACGCTGGCGGAAAGGTGTTGCAAGGAGTTTGTGCACGGTTAAGGCGGTGTTGTTTTTGATAGCCCCATTATCCCGGAAATGCGTGTTCAAGGGCTGACGTTTACGATCAGGCCAAGTTGCCTTATGCGGCCTGCGAGCGTATTCATCCAGGTTTCCGTCAGGCGAGACAAGCGCGGTGCTTCGGGTTGCATCGATGGGCGCGCCAGGCCGTAAAGATGAACACCGGCGATGACATCGGCCGCTTGCCGCAGCAGATCGAGATAGGCTTCGATTTCGTGGTCTTGCGGCGGCTCGCCGTCGAGCGCGAAAATGCAGGTCTGTACCCATGTCGGGCATTGTTGCGCGCACAGCCGCAGCCGTTCGAGCACTCCTTGCGGGTTGAGGCGGACATCGTTGATGCGGGCGATGCCTTCTTGTGTGGCTGCGTCTACCTTGAACCAGACTTCGCCATTGCATTTGCCGAGATGGGCGATGGCGTCGAGCACGCCGGGTTTCTCTATCAGACTGCCGTTGGTGATCAGGCGCAGGCGGATTTCTCCCGCGAGATCGAGGTCGCGCATGACACGATCTGCGATGACGATGGACTGTGCGAATTCGTGAGAGCTGGTCGGCTCGCCATTGCCGGAGAACGCGATGTCTTTCAGGCGGCGCCTTTCCTCTGGCACACGTTCCTGCATGAAGCTGCCGTTCAGCACGTCGTTCAGCATCTGACGCAATTCGCGCTCAAGCTGCGCCAGGTCGACTTCAGGGGCTGCACCGCGCGTGAGGTCGGGTACCTGGCAGTAGATGCAGCGCCAGTTGCAGGCGTTGTTCGGATTGAGGTTGATGCCGATGGAGATGCCGTGCGCGCGCCGCGAGACAACCGGATAGACATAGGTCATGCCGGCGCTGTCGCGGTCGTGATCCGTGGTGTCGAGTTGCGGCTTGGGTGTGTTCATGACGGCATCGCTTGTGCAAAACGCAAAATTTGGAGTAATTTAAATCCTGATCAAGCGAATATATTAATCGAAAGGGATGCAAAACTCTGCGTTATGCGCGGGTTGCATTGTTATCATTTTTTTCTGGCACATGAGGGAGGTTTCAATGTTCACGGAGTTCAAAAAGTTTGCCATGCGTGGCAATGTGGTGGATATGGCGGTCGGTATCATTATCGGCGCGGCATTTGGTGCCATTGTCAAATCCCTGGTGGATGATTTGATCATGCCGCCCATCGGTTTGTTGCTTGGCAATGTCGATTTTGCCAACCTCTTTCTGGTGCTGAAGGAAGGAGCGACGCCCGAACCTTATGCTTCGCTGGATGCGGCTAAGAAGGCGGGGGCGGTGACGCTGAATTACGGAGTGTTCATCAATGCCATCGTAAGTTTTACCATCGTCGCATTTGCGGTGTTCATGCTGGTGCGTGCGGTGAACAAACTCAAAGCTGCAGAAGAAGAGGCACCGGCCGAGCCTGCAACCAAGGATTGCCCCTATTGCTTTACTGCAATCCCGATCAAGGCGAAGCGGTGCCCCAACTGTACTTCAGAGCTTTAAAAATTACTGTTGAATAATCTCAGGATCGACGGCGGTCGGCTCTCCCGAACCGTCGTCATCCATCGTGCTGAAAACAACCGTAACCACCTGGTCCCCCACGAAATCAAGTTCGGTTGTCTTGTAGTAATCGCCGTTTACGGCGGTGTTCAGATAGTGGTAATGCCAGATGGAACCCATGACCTCGCCGGTTTCGTCATCTTTCACATCAACGACGCGGGCCGGCTCGCCCAGGTGCTCGATAATCTGGGCTTTGTTGGCGGTTTGGATGTGCGCAACGAATTCATGTTCACTCAAGGGAATTTCATCGCCGCCTGCCATGGCTACGCCGGACAGGCTGGCGAGAAATGCTGCGGTAAGGACTCTCATGGTCTGCTCCCGGAAAGAGTGCAATGTCCTTGATAGGAGGATTCCGCATCAGGAAAGTTCCCTCTGGCCTGTGGGGAAAACGTTATATATCAGGCTTCTGCTGCCGCAGGGGTTTCCTCGATGTGTTCGACCAGCAGCGAATGCACGCGCCGACTATCAGCGCGCAGTACGGTGAACCTGAATCCATCGAAAACCACCTGCTCCGCGCGTTTGGGTAAATGACCGAATTTGCTTACCACCAGGCCGCCGATAGTCGAAAACTCCTCATCGCTGAATTCCACGCCCAGGGCCTCGTTGAAATCGGTGATTTCGGTGAGCGCCTTGACGCGGAACCGGCCGCTGGCATCGCGGAAGATATTGTCCTCGGTTTCGTCGTAGTCGTACTCGTCCTCGATATCGCCGACAATCTGCTCCAGCACGTCTTCAATGGTCACCATGCCGGCCACGCCGCCGTATTCGTCGACGACGATGGCGATATGGTTGCGGTTGCCGCGAAATTCCTTGAGCAACACATTGAGGCGCTTGGATTCGGGGATGAACACCGCCGGGCGCAGCATGTCGCGCACTTCGAAGTCTTCGCCTGCGTAGTAGCGCAGCAAGTCCTTGGCGAGCAGGATGCCGAGGATGTCGTCCTTGTTTTCGCCAATCACGGGAAAGCGCGAGTGCGCGGTTTCAATGACGAAAGGGATGAATTTTTCGGGCGGATCGGTAATGTCGATCACATCCATCTGCGAGCGCGGGATCATGATGTCGCGCACCTGCATTTCAGAAACTTGAAGCACGCCCTCGATCATCGAGAGGGCGTCTGCATCGAGCAGGTTGCGTTCGTAAGAAGAATGGAGGAGTTCTACCAGTTGTTCGCGGTCTTCCGGCTCCCGCAGAAGCAGGTGCGAAATACGTTCCAGCCAGGTGTGTTTACTACTGTCATCCGCCATGTGTTATGGCTTCCTTTTCAATATGATAAGGGTCAGCATAGCCCAGTTTTGTGATGATTTGTGTTTCAAGAGATTCCATCACGGAGGCCTCTTCATCGGTTTCGTGGTCATAGCCCTGCAAGTGCAGCACGCCGTGTACGGTGAGATGCGCGTAATGGGCCTCAAGCGGCTTGTCTTGCTCCAGCGCCTCTTTTTCGATCACGGCATGGCACAGGACGATATCGCCCATCAGTACCGGCTCATCAGCGAGTGGGAAGGTAAGCACGTTGGTGGCGTAATCCTTGCCGCGATAGTCGCGGTTAAGTTCGCGGCCTTCGGCTTCATCGACCAGGCGCAGCGCGACTTCGGCGTCTTCTTCCAGCCCAGCAAGCGCCCATTTCCTGAATTGGGCGCGTGTCGGGGCGTTTTCGGGCTTTACTGCATATTGCACGGCCAATTCGAGCCTGGGTTTTTTCGCGGCAGGACTACTCATGTGTCTGGCCCTGCTCATAACGCTCGTAGGCGTTGATGATTTTCTGCACCAGCGGATGGCGCACCACGTCGTCCGACAGGAATTGGGTCATCGCGATGCCGCGCACGTCCTTCAGCACCTTCTGCGCTTCCACCAGGCCGCTCTTCTGGCCGCGGGCGAGGTCAATCTGCGTCACGTCGCCGGTAATGACGGATTTGGTGCCGAAACCGATACGCGTCAGGAACATCTTCATCTGCTCCGGCGTGGTGTTCTGCGCTTCATCGAGAATAATGAAGCTCTGGTTCAGCGTGCGGCCGCGCATATAGGCGAGCGGGGCGACTTCGATCGCGTTGCGCTCGAACATCTTGTGTACGGTGTCGAAGCCCATCAGGTCGTAAAGCGCGTCGTACAGCGGGCGCAGATAGGGGTCGACCTTCTGTGCGAGATCGCCGGGCAAAAAGCCCAGCCGCTCGCCGGCTTCCACCGCGGGGCGTACCAGCACGATGCGTTTCACGCGGTCGCGCGTCAGCGCATCCACGGCGCTGGCAACGGCGAGGTAGGTTTTGCCTGTGCCGGCCGGGCCGATGCCGAAGGTGATGTCGAACTCCTGAATTTGCTGGAGATATTCGATCTGGCGCGGCGTGCGGCCATGCAGGTCGGAGCGGCGCGTCATCAGCACCGGCATCGCGGCGGTCGCAATGGATTCCGGATTGAGCTTGCCAACTTCCACCAGGCCGAGCTGGACGTCTTCCAGGCTGATCGGTTTTCTGGCTCGACCGTAAAAATCCTGCAGCAGTTGCGAAGCCAGGCGAATATTGGTCGTGTCGCCGGAAAGCTTGAAATTCGCACCGCGCCGGGCAATGCCGACTTCGAGTGCGTCTTCGATCTGTTTCAGGTTTTCGTCCAGCACGCCGCAAAGGTTTGCCAGGCGAAGATTGTCTTCGGGGGTAAAGTCGATTTCCAAGGCGCTATCCATTGACCAGCTCGCCGCGCAAGCTATGCGGCATCGCTTCAGTGATACGTACTGTGGCAAAGCTGTTGATCAGCTCGGCCGGGCCGTCGAAATTGACGATGCGATTGTTGTCGGTGCGGCCAGCCAGCTGGTTTGCATCCTTGCGGGATGTGCTTTCGATCAACACGCGCTGCATGGTGCCGACCATTTTCTGGCTATTTTCAAAGCCCATTTTTTCGATCAAGGCCTGCAGGCGTTCCAGCCGCGCCTGTTTCACTTCCTGCGGCGTATCGTCAGACAGATAGGCGGCGCCGGTGCCGGGGCGCGGGCTGTAGATGAAGCTGAAACTGTAGTCGAATCCGACATCCTCGATCAGTTTCATCGTCGCTTCGAAGTCAGCATCGGTTTCGCCGGGGAAGCCGATGATGAAGTCCGACGACAGGTGCAGATCGGGCCGCGCGGCGCGCAATTTGCGGATGATGGATTTGTATTGCAGCCCGGTGTAGTTGCGCTTCATGGCTGCCAGTATCCGATCGGAACCGGCTTGAACCGGCAAGTGCAGGTGCGACACCAGCTTGGGCAGCCTGGCGAACGCCTCGATCAGTGCCGGACTCATTTCGTTCGGGTGCGAGGTGGTGTAGCGCAGGCGCTCGATGCCGGGGATTTCATGCAGATATTCGAGCAGAAGCGCGAGATCGGCGATTTCGCCATTCTCCATCGTGCCGCGATAACCGTTCACGTTCTGTCCCAGCAGGGTCAGTTCCTTCACGCCTTGCTGCGCCAGTTGCGCGGCTTCAAGCAGCACGTCGTCGAACGGGCGCGAGACTTCTTCGCCGCGGGTGTAGGGCACTACGCAGAAAGTGCAGTACTTACTGCAGCCTTCCATGATCGACAGGAAGGCGGTGGCGCCTTCGACGCGCGGCGGCGGCAGGCGGTCGAATTTTTCGATTTCCGGAAAGCGGATGTCCACTTGCGAGCGCCCGGAATTGCGCTTTTCGGCGATCAATTCTGGCAAACGGTGCAGGGTTTGCGGGCCGAATACGATGTCCACATAAGGCGCGCGGTCGACGATGGCCTGGCCTTCCTGGCTGGCCACGCAGCCGCCGACGCCGATTACGAGGTTGGGATTGTTCTGCTTCAACTGCCGGTAGTGGCCGAGCTGACTGAACACCTTCTCCTGCGGTTTCTCGCGCACCGAGCAGGTGTTGATCAGGATGAGGTCGGCTTCTTCGGGATTCTCGGTTTGCTGCATGCCTTCCGTGGCCTGCATCAGGTCCGCCATTCGCGACGAGTCGTACTCGTTCATCTGGCAGCCGAAGGTTTTGATAAATACTTTTTTGGTTGCGCTCATGGCCGGTTCGCCGATCTGCGCAAGGGGTTGGTGAGTTGCAAAATGTCTCTATAAAACAGTCGAGTAAGGCGCCATTATAGTTAACGCAAGCGAGGATGGCAACGCGGGTTTGAGGTAGACAGGGTAAAATGTATGGATGGACTATTTACCTATATTCATGAATTTGCGCGGCCGTGCCAGCGTGGTCATCGGCGGCGGCGAAGTGGCATTGCGCAAGATAGGCATGCTGCTCAAGGCAGACGCTAACGTTACCGTTGTGTCACCCGAACTGTGTCCGGAGCTGTCCGACTGGCATGCGCAGGGCAAGGTCATCCACGTCGCCGCACGGTTTGAGCCGCCGCAGCTGGATGGCGCGCAACTGGTGATTGCCGCGACCGATGACGAAGAGGTGAATCGTCAGGTTTCCATCGCAGCGCAGGCCCGCAATATTCCGGTGAATGTCGTCGATGCACCCGAGCTTTGCACCTTTGTCGTTCCTTCGGTGGTAGACCGATCACCGATCGTGATCGCGGTTTCCAGCGGCGGCAAGGCGCCGGTACTGGCGCGGCTGGTGCGTGCGCGTCTCGAAACGCTGATCCCGGCATCGTATGGCCGGCTGGCGCAACTGGCGGGCGAATTTCGCGACAAGGTGAAGGCGCGTTTTCAGACTTCCCAGCAACGCCGTATCTTCTGGGAAAGCGTATTTCAAGGCCCGATTGCCGAGCGTGTATTTTCCGGGCAGGAGCAAGCCGCTCGCCAGGAGTTGCACGCCGTGCTGGAGGGAGCGTCGGACGTAATCCACCGCGGCGAGGTATATCTTGTCGGCGGCGGGCCAGGTGATCCCGATCTGCTGACGTTTCGGGCATTGCGCTTGATGCAGCAGTGCGATGTAGTCGTGTATGACAAGCTGGTGAGCCAGCCGGTCATGGAGCTGGTGCGCCGTGATGCCGAACGTATTTATGTGGGAAAGCAGCGCGACCAGCACACTCTGCCACAGGAAGATATCAATCAGCTACTGGTGCGTTTGGCAAAAGAGGGAAAGCGCGTGCTGCGCCTCAAAGGCGGCGATCCGTTCATTTTCGGTCGCGGCGGCGAAGAAATCGAAACCTTGATGGAAAACGGCATTCCTTTCCAGGTCGTGCCCGGTATTACCGCTGCGTCCGGGGTGGCCAGCTATGCCGGCATTCCGCTCACGCACCGTGACCATGCCCAGTCCTGCGTTTTCGCGACCGGGCATCTGCGCGACGGTACGGTCGACCTGGACTGGCCGGTACTGGCGCGGCCTCGCCAGACCATCGTGATCTACATGGGGCTGGTGGGCCTGCCCGAGATTTGCCGCCAGCTGGTGGCCCATGGCTTGCCGGCTTCGACGCCTGCGGCAGTGGTGCAGCAGGGCACATTGCCGCAGCAGCGTGTGGTGGTGTCTGATCTGGCCGGCCTTGCGCACGAGGTTGAGGCGGCCGGCTTGCATGCGCCTTGCCTGACGATCATCGGTACCGTGGTCAGCTTGCGCGGCAAGCTGAACTGGTTCGAGCCCGAAGGCGACTGATGTAACCGCCCTCGCGGTCGGGCTCAGCTTTTACGGGACAGGGTGATTCGCACTTCCAGGCCACCGCTGTCGCGGTTATGGAGCGAAAGATGGCCTCCATGCAGGCGCGCGATGCGGTCGGCGATGGCAAGCCCCAACCCGCTTCCGCCCTCCTGGCCGCGAGCGGAATCCAGCCGTTCGAAAGGGCGCAATACTCTTTCCATGTCCTCTGCGGGAATTCCCGGACCGTTGTCCAGAACGCTCAATGCAATGGTGCCGTTTTGCTGGCGCGTCATGAGTTCGACCTTCTTGCCGCCGTAGGCGAATGCATTGTCGATGAGATTGCCCAACAGACGCTGCATCGCCAGCGGACGCAGCATCAGCTCCGGCAACGGGCCGAGGTTGAGATGCAGCGTATGGCCGCTGCGCGCGTAGCGGTCGGCCGTCGATTCGATCAGTGCATTGAGATCTTCCTTTTGCTCCATTTCACCTTCCAGCCCGCGTACGAAATCGAGGAACTGCCGGATGATGCCGTCCATGTCCTCGATATCCTGGATCATGCCAGCCTTGAGCGAGTCGGATGCCGACAGCATTTCAACGGACAGCCGCAATCGCGCCAAAGGCGTGCGCAGGTCATGCGATACGCCCGCCAGCAGCAAGGTCCGCTCTGCATCCAGGCGTGCCAGCGCTTCGGTCATTTCGTTGAAGGTGTGGCTCACGCGTTGTAATTCCTGCACCCCATATTCAGGCAGCCGGTCGGCTGTTTGCCCCCGTGCCACCTGGTCGGCGGCCTTGGCCAGCAGATGGAGCGGGCGATTGATGCGTGCGGCGATAAAGTAAGCGCCCGCCAACGAGAGAACCAGCATCAGCGCAGCCCATTCCACCCATTGCCAGGGCGCTGGCCGCTCGGTGCGGATCTTGGGGATCACGACCCAGAAATCCTCGTCGTCGATGGAGAAGCTGACCCACAGGCCGGGCAGGCCGAGATGGTTGATGCTGACCACGGTGCCGGCACCCATTTGCTGGATAATTTTGTGTGCAATCAGCCGGAGCAGCGGGTCGTCGGGCAAGGGCTCTACGATTTCGAAGATTTCGATGGGATAAACCCGCACGCCTTCGGTTTGCGAAAGCTCGGTCAGCAGTTGCAGGCGGCGGTCTTCATGTGCGGCCAGCAGGGCGGCGCGAGTCAGATTGGCGATGCTGACCGCTTGCAAGGCCGCGGCCGAGGCGCGCGGTTCACGTTCAACGTATTCGAACAGGCGAAACGCCGCATATTGTCCCGCCATCAGGAGGAAAGCAATCAGCAGCATGATCCGCGCCAGCAGCGTGCGGGGCATGAAGCTCATGTCGTGGGGGATCCGCCATCCGGGACGAAAACGTAGCCGTAGCCCCACACTGTCTGGATGAAGCGAGGTTGCGCAGGATCGCTCTCGATCAGTTTGCGCAGACGCGACACCTGTACATCCACGCTGCGGTCGAAGGCATCCAGTTCGCGCCCTCGCGCCAGTTCCATCAGGCGGTCGCGCGACAACGGTTGGCGTGGGTGACTTGCCAGGGCATTGAGTAGCGCGAATTCACCGCTGGTGATCGCGATGGGGCTGCCATTACGCAGCAGGCTGCGGGCGGCAGGATCGAACACGAATTCGCCGAATTGAATGGTGGATGCAATGTTTTCATGATGTGCCGCATGGGCGGCTTGCGACTTGTGACGGCGCAGTACCGCGTTGATGCGGGCGAGCAATTCGCGCGGGTTGAACGGCTTGGGCAGGTAGTCGTCCGCGCCCATTTCGAGGCCGACGATACGATCCACCTCGTCGCCGCGCGCGGTGAGCATGATGACCGGCATATTGTTGCCACTGCCGCGCAGGCGACGGCAGATTGCCAATCCATCCTCGCCAGGCAGCATTAAATCGAGTACCATTATTTGATACTGGTTATCCGCAAGCAGCGCATCCATGCTGGACGCGTCGCTTGCCGATTGAACCTCGTAGCCCTGCTCGGTAAGGTAGCGCATCAGCAGCTCGCGCAGGCGCTGGTCGTCATCCACGATGAGGATTCTTTTTTGCATGGCGCTATGGTAGCGCTGAAAATAAGTCTGATCACGATTTTGGTAACAAAACTATTGCAATCTTTCTAGTTTGTTACAAATCGTTACAAATTTTCCGGAGACGGAAATATCCTGGTTACATCCTGACGATATTCTGATCACACCTTGATCTCCACAAGGTCTCCGTAGTTAAAAAGAGTTATCCGCTCCCGGTTGGAGCGATGACGAAAAGTGCTGCTGTTGCGCATGTTCGGGCGGTGAGGTTGTGCCCCTCCCCGCCCGAAAATATTCACAACTGACAAGTAGCAATTAAAGGCTGCATGAAAAAACCTTCACTGTTGGCATGTCTGGCATTGCTTGTGTTTACCCGTTCAGCGTGGACGGACCCTCTGAATTTGCCCTCGAATTCTTCCCGATCTGCCAATGAAGACCAGGTGGAAGACCGCCAGGTACTCGAAGAAAAACTCCCTCCGGAAGCCCGCAAGCGCCTGCGTGAAGTGCTCGACAGCTATTCTCGCCAGGCTTATCCCGATGGCGAGCAACTGGCCGAACGCCGCCGTCTGATGCACGACCGCATGCAGGAGCGCCTGAATAATGCCGATAAAAGTGGCGTCGGCTCCATCTCACGCAGCGAGGCTCAATTGCGCATGCCGCGTCTGGCGCGCCAATTCGACCAGATCGACACCAACGGCGATAACATCGTCACCCGCGAGGAAATACAGGCTGCACGCGACCGCGCAGCGATGGAGAGGCGCGAAACCGCGCGCGTGGATAATCCCGGCACCGATTCCCGCTCCACCAAATCCCAATAGTTATTACGCCTCAGGCGCATGTTGCTGCGCCTGCTTAATTTGAGGCACACTTCCTCGACATCCTTGTTGGGCATTGCTCATGACTGCATTTCTGTTGCTGGTGGCAGGGCTGGCACTTGTCTGGTACTTGCTGCAAAGAAGGCGCCCGCGGCGAACTCGTGATGCTTATTCAGGCGCGGATGGCTATGTCGACGACAGCGAATATTCAGGTACTTCGTCCGAGCCTTTTAGCGGGGGCGGCGGCGCCTTCGGCGGTGGCGGTGCCAGCGGCGATTGGAACGGCCCCGACTCTTCTGGCGGCAGCGATGGCGGAGGTGGCGACTGAGGCGTCACCTTTTGCTGTTGGGCCTCATGACTGGTGACACAGGCGCGGACGTACTTCCCTGTCATAGAAAGACCGGGTTGCAAAACCGATTAGGGAACTCGTCGGTTTCTCTTGCCAAGCATTTCAGCCCGGCAAGTCATGCAGCCTTGAGAAATTCCTGTCTATTGGCCAGCTCGTTCACCTTGGCGGCCATGATGAAGTCATTCTCGTGCAGGCCATTGATTTTGTGGGTCTGGAATACCACGCGGCAATAGCCCCAGCCCAAGGCGAGATCGGGGTGATGCCCTTCCGCTTCGCACAGTTCGCCCACCTTGCGTGCAAACTCCAGCGCATCCATGAAATTCATGAAAGCGAAAGTCCGTTTCAGCTTGGTGGCGTTGTCCTGCAATTCCCAGCCCTGAACGCGATCTAGATAGGCTTCTGCTTCATTGCGCTTGAGCGGTGGGATGCCGCCCTGGCAAGGGGTGCATTTCTTGTCGGTCAATTCAGTTTCAAGCATGACGATGTGTCCTCTGTTGCAACTCCCCTCAACGATTTAATCTGTTCTGAACAATATGACCATGGCTTGCCGCCTGGGTTCTTCTCTGTGTTGAACCATACAGGACCAATTCAGTCCAATTTGCTGAAGGAGGATTTTGCATGTTGCGCATGAGCAAGCTGGCTGACTACGGAACGGTTGTGATGAGCTACATCGCAAAGCAGCCCGAGCGTTTGATCAGCGCGGGTGAAATTTCCCATGCCATTGGCCTGGAGCAGCCTACGGTGAGCAAATTGCTCAAGCTGATGACGCATGCCGGATTGCTCGTATCGCGGCGCGGAGCAATGGGCGGATATAGCTTGTCTCGATCTCCGCAGAGCATCTCGGTGGCAGACATTATCGATGCTATCGAGGGCGCGCCGATGGGGCTGACGGAATGCGGCAGTACGCCCGGTTTATGCACACGCGAATCGACGTGCTCGGTGCGAGCCAACTGGCAACGAATCAGCCAGTCGATACGCGGCATCCTGGCAGACGTGAAGTTGAACGATCTGATATTGCCGGAGCCGCAAGCCATCTCCTGGCGCAAGCATATTGAAGGAACCACATCACCCGACAGCATGAACGAATCAATGGAGGCGCTTCATGAACACCGCAACCAAGTCACTGGATGAATTGATCGGCCGCGAATACCGGCACGGTTTCTATACGCTGCTCGAAACCGACACGGTCCCGCCTGGCCTCAACGAAGACATCATCCGGCTGATCTCGGCCAAAAAGAACGAGCCCGATTTTATGCTGGAATGGCGCCTGAAAGCCTATCGGCATTGGCTGACGATGAAGGAACCAGAGTGGGCCAACGTGCATCATCCGGCCATCAATTATCAGGATATCGTCTACTATTCCGCACCGAAATCGGATAAATCCGGGCCGCGTAGCCTGGATGACGTGGACCCCGAATTGCTGCGCACCTATGAGCGCCTCGGCATTCCACTGAAGGAGCAGGCCATGCTGGCCGGCGTAGCGGTGGATGCGGTATTCGATAGCGTTTCGGTGGCGACGACTTTTCGCGAAAAGCTGGCCGAGCTCGGTATCGTCTTCTGTCCGTTTTCCGAAGCGGTGCAGAATCACCCCGATCTGGTCCGTCAATATCTCGGCAGCGTCGTGCCGCACACCGATAATTTTTATGCCGCGCTCAATGCCGCAGTGTTCAGCGACGGTTCGTTCTGCTATATCCCGCCCGGGGTGCGCTGCCCGATGGAACTGTCTACCTATTTCCGCATCAACGCGAAAAATACCGGCCAGTTCGAGCGCACGCTGATCATCGCCGACAAGGATGCTTATGTGAGCTATCTGGAAGGCTGTACTGCGCCGATGCGCGACGAAAACCAATTGCACGCGGCGGTAGTCGAGCTGGTGGCGTTGGAAGGCGCGCGTATCAAGTACGCGACGGTGCAAAACTGGTATCCGGGCGACAAGGAGGGCAAGGGCGGCATCTATAACTTCGTCACCAAGCGTGGCGATTGCCGCGGTGCGAATTCGCATATTTCCTGGACGCAAGTCGAAACCGGCTCGGCCATCACCTGGAAATACCCCAGCGTGATCCTGCGCGGCGACAACGCCATCGGCGAGTTCTATTCGGTGGCGCTGACCAACCATTACCAGCAGGCGGATACCGGCACCAAGATGATCCATCTCGGGCGTAATACCCGCAGTACGGTGATCTCGAAAGGTATTTCGGCCGGCCGCGGCCAGAATACCTACCGCGGCCAGATCAAGGTGTTGACCGGCGCGGAAGGCGCGCGCAACTATACCCAATGCGATTCGCTGCTGCTGGGCAGCCACTGCGGCGCACATACCTTCCCTTACATCGAAGTGAAGAATCCCACGGCGAAAGTCGAGCACGAGGCTTCCACTTCGCGCATCGGCGAGGATCAGCTGTTTTATTGCACGCAACGCGGCATCGCTCCGGAAGATGCGGTGTCGATGATCGTCAGCGGATTCTGCAAGGAGGTTTTCAAGGAACTGCCAATGGAATTCGCGGTGGAAGCGCAAAAACTGCTGGGCGTCAGCCTGGAAGGCAGTACCGGATAAAGGAGGAATGCAATGCTGCTAGTCAAGAATCTGCATGCAAGCGTGAACGGCAAGGAAATCCTGCACGGCATTGATCTGCATGTCCGCGCCGGCGAAGTGCATGCCATCATGGGCCCCAACGGTTCCGGCAAGAGCACGCTGGCACAGGTGCTGGCCGGGCGTGAAGGCTATCAGGTGACGCAAGGATCGGTTACCTACCTCGACCACGATCTGCTCGCCATGCCGCCCGAAGCGCGCGCGCGGGAAGGTGTGTTCCTGGCGTTCCAGTATCCGGTGGAAATCCCGGGCGTCAGCATCGCGCTGTTTCTCAAGACCTCACTCAACGCGATCCGCCGGGAGCGCGGTCTGCCCGAAGTGGATGCGATGGATTTTCTCGGGCTGGTGCGCGAACGGATGAAACGACTGGGCATGGATGAAGCTTTTCTCACGCGCGCCGTGAACCAGGGGTTCTCCGGCGGCGAGAAAAAGCGCAACGAGGTATTGCAGCTGGCCGTGCTGGAGCCGCTGCTGGCCATACTGGACGAAACCGACTCCGGGCTGGATATCGATGCGCTCAAGACGGTCGCGGACGGCGTCAACGCGATGCGCGGGCCGGAGCGGGCGATTGTGGTGGTGACCCACTATCAGCGCCTGCTGGATTACATCGTGCCGGATTATGTGCATGTGCTGTCACAAGGCCGTATCGTCAAATCCGGCGGGCCGGAACTGGCGCGGGAACTGGAGCTGCATGGCTATGGCTGGGTCGAGGCCAAAAACGGGGCAAGGCAGGTGGCTTGAATGAACGTCATGGAAATCACGCATAGCGATGAGCTGGAGCGCGTCCCCACGGGGCTCGCCGGCCACGATGTGCCCTGGGTGATTCGGGCGCGTCAGCAAGCGTTTGCACGTTTTTCCGCGCAGGGTTTCCCGACGCGCCGCGACGAGGAGTGGAAATATACCGACGTTTCCGTGCTCACGCGCCGTGCCTCACTGGCCCCCGACGATATTCCGCCCGATCCTTCTTCCGAAGCAGCGCTGCATGCCTGGTCGCTGGCGCAGGAAGGCACGCACCTGATGGTGTTCGTGAACGGGCATTTTTCGGAAGAATTGTCGGCCATGGGCGAATTGCCGGAAGGCGTTCATCTGGGCAGCCTTGCACAACGGCTTGAGGATGGAGACGAATTGCTGCGGCCTTATTTCGAGGGCGAAGAGCACACCGTGTTCGGCGCGCTCAACAATGCTTTTGCAACCGACGGCGCCGTTATTTCCCTGCCGCCGAATACCGTCGTGGATGGACCGATCTATCTGTTGTTCATCGCCAGCGGCCACGGCGTCGCCATTTATCCGCGCAATATCGTGCTGGCCGGTGCCGGTGCGCGCGCGACGATTATCGAGCACTACATGGGCACGCTGGACTCGCACAACTTCACCGATGCGGTAACCGAGCTCAACCTGGGTGCCGCGGCCGATATCCGGCATTACAAGCTGTTGCAGGAAGGGCCGGCAGCCGTGCATATCGCCGGCATTCATGCCGATCAGCAGGCGGATAGCCGGTTTGCATCGCATTCCTACGCACTGGGAGGCCACCTCGGGCGCAATGATATTACATCGCGCCTGCTCGGCCCTCATTGCCATTGCACCATGAACGGTCTGTATCTGCTGGATGACAAGCAACACATGGATCACCATACCCGCATCGACCACCTGGCGCCCGACGGAACCAGCCGCGAGGCCTATCGCGGCATCCTCGACGGGGCATCGAGCGGTGTGTTCAACGGCAAGGTGATTGTGCATCCGGGCGCCGTCAGAACAGATGCCGACCAGTCCAACCATAATTTGCTGTTGTCCCGCCAGGCGGAAGTCGACACCAAGCCGCAACTGGAGATATTCGCCGATGATGTGAAATGCACGCACGGTGCGACGGTGGGTCAGCTGGATGACGATGCCTTGTTCTACCTGTGTTCGCGCGGCATAGACGCCAATCTGGCGAAATCGATGCTGATGTATGGCTTTGCCAACGACATCATCGAGAAAATCGAAAATCCTACCCTGCGCAACCGTATCGAGGGTCTGGTGCTCGATCGTTTGCCGCAAGGGGAGAACCTGAGTCTTTAACGAAGCCCAAAAGGAGCTTGCGTGATGAAGCTTGTTGAAATACCGACGATGGACGAAATGCGAGTAGAGCGCTGGCGAGCCGATTTTCCTATCCTGGAAAGCGAGATTCACGGCAAGCCTCTGGTCTATCTGGACAATGCCGCCACGACGCAGAAGCCGCAGGCGGTCATTGACGCCGAGGCGCGTTATTACAGCGAGGATAATGCCAACGTGCATCGCGGTGTGCATATGCTGAGCCAGCGTGCGACGGACGCTTACGAAGGGGCGCGAATAAAGGTGCAGCGCTTCATTAATGCCGCCCGTCCGGATGAAATCGTTTTTGTGCGCGGCACCACGGAGGCAATCAATCTCGTCGCACAAAGCTATGCCAGACCGCGCTTGCGTGAAGGCGACGAGATCATTATTTCCGCGCTCGAACACCACTCCAACATCGTGCCGTGGCAGATGGTATGTCAGCAAACCGGCGCGGTATTGCGCGTGATTCCGGTCAGCGATGCTGGTGAACTGGATATCGACGCCTACGAAAAATTGCTGAATGAACGTACAAAGCTGGTGGCTCTGGCGCATGTCTCCAATGCACTCGGCACCATCAATCCGGTACGGGCGATGATCGCCAAGGCGCATGCCCATGGCGTACCGGTATTGCTGGATGGCGCGCAGGCCATTGCGCATCTGCCGGTCGACGTGCAGGCGCTGGGCTGCGATTTCTATGCGTTTTCGGGCCACAAGATCTATGCGCCCATGGGCATAGGCGTGCTGTATGGCAAGGCCTTGCTGCTGGAAGAAATGCCGCCTTACCAGGGCGGCGGCGACATGATACGCACGGTGGCTTTCGAGCATACCGAGTACAACGTGCTGCCTTACAAATTCGAGGCCGGCACGCCGAACGTGGCGGGGGCCATCGGTCTCGGGGCCGCGCTGGATTACCTGTCCGGGATAGGGCTGGAAACGATCGCCGCCTACGAGCACGAAGTGCTGGACCATGCCACGCGCGTTGTCGAAACAATCCCCGGTATACGCCTGATCGGCACGGCAAAGGAAAAAACCGCCATTCTCTCCTTCCTGTTGGAGGGCGTGCACGCCCACGATATCGGCACTATTCTCGACCGCCAGGGCATCGCCATCCGCGCCGGCCATCATTGCGCGATGCCGTTGATGCAGCGTTTCGGCGTGGCGGCCACCGCGCGGGCCTCGTTCGCGCTTTACAACACGCAGGAAGAAGCCGACGCGCTGGCAGCGGGCTTGCAGCGCGCAGTGGAGCTATTCAAGCGATGAACGAACTACGCGATCTCTACCAGGAAGTCATTTTCGACCACTACCGTTCGCCGCGAAATTATGGCCCGCTGCCTTCCGCGAATCGCGATGCGGAGGGCCACAATCCCTTGTGCGGCGACCACGTGAAACTCCATTTGCAGGTCGAAGACGGCATCATTCGCGATGTGCATTTCGAAGGTTCCGGTTGCGCCATTTCAACCGCTTCTGCCTCCTTGATGACGGAAGTCCTGAAAGGTAAGGACGAAGTAGAGGCGATGCGCCTGATGGAAGAGTTTCAGCAGCTGGTAACCGGCACTGGCGAGCCGGA
Organism: Methylobacillus sp. MM3; assembly: GCF_001645185.1. GTDB lineage: Bacteria > Pseudomonadota > Gammaproteobacteria > Burkholderiales > Methylophilaceae > MM2. The sequence goes on along the minus strand of NZ_LXTQ01000030.1, from coordinate 122,807 downwards.
AGGCCTGGGCAAGCTGGAAGCGCTGGCAGGCGTGCGTGAATTTCCGTCACGCGTCAAATGCGCGACGCTGGCCTGGCATACCTTGCTGGCAGCGCTGGAAAACCAGCGCGTTCCGGTGACGACGGAGTAAGTCATGCTCGATTGGAAAACACTCATGGATCAGCAGGAAAAACCGGCTACCGGCGATGAGCTCAAGGCGCGCGTCATCGATGTTTTGCGCAGCATTTACGACCCGGAAATCCCGGTGAATATCTATGATCTCGGCCTGATCTACGATCTCGCTATCTCGCCCCAGGGAGAAGTGCATGTGCGCATGACGCTGACCGCGCCCAATTGTCCGGTCGCGCAAAGCTTTCCCGGTACCGTGAAGGAGGCGTTGCTATGCGTGGGCGGCGTCAGCGCCGCGAATGTGGAGCTGGTGTGGGATCCGCCATGGAGCCGGGACAACATGACCGAGGCCGCGCGATTGCAACTTGGCATGCTTTGAAGCACAGGCTTTGCAGAAAAGGAGAAGCGCATGAGCGACTGGATTGATGTGGCGGCAGTGGATGAATTCTTGCCCGGCACTTGCCGCAAGATCGACACTGACGACTTTCCCATTCTCGTGGTCAACCTCGACGGGCGCTACTACGCGATCGAGAATACCTGCACCCATGAGTACGCCGAACTTTCCGAGGGCAAGCTGGAAGGCGAAGAGATCGTTTGCCCGTTGCACGGAGCGCGATTTTCGGTGGTGACCGGAGCGGTACTGGCGCCGCCCGCGATCGAAAATCTGCGGACATTTCCCGTGCGCGTTACCGACGGCTGGGTGGAAGTGGATGCCGAGGGCGTGTAGCCTCGCCATTCAGCGATAGGGTGCGTCCTGCGCCCGGTCGGCGGCGATCTGCCGTTCGAACTTGTCTCCGTGTTTCAACAAGCCGTTTTTGTCGATGACGGCCTGATTGCGCTCTTCCATATGGAATTCGAAGTAGCGCGTCATTACAATCGCGTCTGTCGGGCAGGCTTCTTCGCAAAAGCCGCAATAGATGCATTTGAAAAGGTCGATATCGTAGCGCGTCGTGCGGCGCGTGCCATCGGGCCGCTCTTCCGAGTCGATGGTGATGCACATTGCGGGGCAGACTGCCTCGCACAGCTTGCAGGCAATGCAGCGCTCCTCGCCATTGGGGTAGCGGCGCAACGCATGCAGGCCGCGGAATCGTGGCGAAAGCGGGGTTTTTTCTTCCGGATACTGCACGGTGACCTTGCGCCGGAAAAAACTTCTTCCGGTCACACCCATGCCGCGCAGCAGTTCGGTCAGAAACCAGGTATTGAAAAGTTCTCGGAGATAGCGCATCGATAACCTCTGAACATTTCGACCCATCAAGGTTGATTTAATTCCTGCCGCACCCGGCCGATAATATTTTCATCCTGCTGCCGTCGGCGGCGTCCTACGCGGCAATCAGAACTTGCCGCTAAATTAGCGTTCTAAAAAATAGTCCTGGTTTTGCAGCTTTCGCACGCTCATATCGCATTCTTTGCGCGGCATGGGCTGTGTTTGATGGAAAGGAGGTGAAACCATGGAAACAGCCAAAATCAATAAAGTTATGATCGGAGAGGCGCTGGTGGGAGACGGAAATGAAGTCGCTCACGTCGATCTGATCATCGGCCCGCGCGGTAGCGGCGCCGAAACGGCATTTTGTATCGCTCTTACCAACCAGAAACGCGGCGACAATGCACTGCTCGCCGTTCTGGCACCCAACATGATGGCCAAACCGCCCACCGTAATGTTCAACAAGGTGGATATCAAAAACGCCAAGCAGGCCGTGCAGATGTTCGGCCCTGCCCAATGCGGCGTGGCAGAAGCGGTCGCCGACAGCGTCAAGGAGGGCATCATCCCGATCGACGAAGCCAACGACCTGTTTGTCTGCGTCGGCGTATTCATTCACTGGGATGCAGTAGACGATGCCAAGATCCAGGACTGGAACTACGAAGCAACCAAACTCGCTATTCGGCGTGCAGTCGAGGGCTTGCCGCTGCCGACCGAGGTGATTGCGAAGGAATCGACGGCGCATCACCCGTTTGCCGCACACGACTACCCGAACGCCGCGATACAGGCGATGGGGGCCTTGCATTGATTACGGGGTTTAATTTGATTGGGGAGGCACCGATGCAGTTGTGATAGCGAATGACAGCTTGCCTTGATGGCCCTGCAAACGGGTCGGTAAGCGTTTGTCATCCAAAAAGAGCAATTATCCGTTATTTCATTACCTCATCGAAAAAGGATCAAATATGAAAGGTCATAACCGCAAGAAATTTCTGGCAGGCGCTTTGTTCGCGGTGTCCGCTTTTGTTGGCATGCCCGCTTCGGCCGCCGATGTCGGCGTTTCCGTTACGGTTGGCCAGCCGGGCTTTTACGGACGTATCGATATCGGCGATTTTCCTCGACCGGTACTGGTTTATCCGGAGCCGATCATCGTACGGCCGGTAGGTGTGGCGTACGAGCCGATTTATTTGCATGTGCCTCCGGGGCACGCGAAGAAATGGCGCAGCTATTGCGGCCAGTACAACGCTTGCGGACGTCCGGTGTATTTCGTGCAGGATCATTGGTACAACGACGTGTATGTGCCGGAATATCGCGAGCGCCATCATGGCGGCGGGTCCAAGCACTCCAGGGGCGACCGCGACCATGGGGGCCGCGATCATGGCGACCATGGAATGAAACATGACAAGGGAGGTAAAGGCCACGACAGAGGGCCGGGAAAAGGCAACGACAAGCATTGAGCCGCCCGGGGGAGAGCTGCAGGCAGACGCCGCAGCTCGGGAGGCCGCGATCCGAGAGGTTCGCGGCCTTTCTTTTTATCGAATCAATCCTGGCGTTGGCTGGCCGGCTTCAATTGCGCCGGCTTATCCATGATGCGTAATGGTTGCAACGTCAATTTCTTGCCGCTGAATTTTCGTTCCAGCGCTTTTTGCACTTTCGCGAAAGTTGTTCGCTCGGGATTGAAGGCCACGGCCATCGCCGCGGACTCCATCGAAACGCGTGTGCTGCCCTTGTCCACGCCGGTAACCGATTCTGCAAGCGTTTCCAGCGTCCGCCCGGTGCCATCGGCAAGAGGTCCGTCGATGGCGAAGAAGGCGATAGGGTGTTTTCGTTCCAGCGCCTGCATCACATTGGCATGGTCGTACACCGCTGCGATCTTGTCCTCGACGCAGTGGCCACAGGCGAGGATGGCAGTGCTGTGCAGGGCCAGCATCAGAAGAGCGGCAAAGGGCGTGAAGATGCTCAATGCGTCTCCGCAATTTTGGCTGTGCCCGCCGGTTGTGTATCTATCCAGTGGAAGTACTGGATGTACCGGCTGATTTCCTTGTCGGTCAGGTTCTGGTTGGGCATCGGCAGGTTGTTGAATTGCTTCAGCATGGCTTTGGCGTCGGCATCGATCTCCAGCATTTTTTCGGGCTCCTTGAGCCAGCGGGCGAGCCAGTCGTCACTGCGTCGCTTTGTAACGCCGGCGAGATCGGGGCCGACTTTGTCGCCACCGCCCACCGTATGGCAGGCGAGGCACTTGCTTTCGAAGTCGAGCTTGCCCTGCGCCGCGTCCGGATCGGTGGGGGTGGCCGAGGCCGGAATATTATGGTGTTCGATGTCTTTCTCCTGAGCCGCAGCTGTGGTGGAGATGAGCCCGATTGCGCCTTGCGAGGCATTGGCGAAATGGTGGTCGACCATGATGTAGGAGCCTTCTTCGGGGATCACGAATTCAACGACGGCGCTATTGGAAGAACCGAGCAGTACCGTCTGCATGCCGCGAAACTGGTTGTCCGGATTGCCTTCGATCCAGACGCGGTCGAAGATGGTGCCGACGACATGAAAGCTGGAGGTCTTGCTGGGGCCGACATTGAGCACATACAGACGGACGCGCTCGCCGGGCTTGGCCGGCAGGGGGTGCTTCACCATGCCGTTGTGGGTGCCGTTGAACACGATATGGGTCGGCTGCGAGACGCGCAAACGGTCGCCGTCCAGCACATAAAGCGGCGCAGTATCGACCTTGCGCCCGGAAGGGTCGGGCTTGGCGTAGAACTCGCTCTGGATAATCACGTATTCGCGGTTGACCTTGGTCGGATAGCCGTCACGCGGCTCGACCACCAAGGCGCCATACATGCCCGAGGCAATATGCTCCAGGATCATCGGCGTGCCGCAGTGGTACATGAAAATGCCCGGATAGTTGAGCGTGAATTCGAACTCAATGGTCTGCCCGGGGGCGATGGAGCGGTATTTGTCCTGCGGAGAGACCATGGCTGCGTGGAAATCCATGGAATGCATCATCGGCGCCGCCGTCAACTGCACGCCGGGCACCGGCTCGTCGCTGCGATTGCTCATGCTGAATTTGATCTTGTCGCCGACACGTGCGCGTATGGTCGGCGCCGGTACCTGGTCGCCGAAGGTCCAGGCGCTGAATTTCACGCCCGGCGCGATGTCAATGATCTTGTGTGTGGTGTCCAGCCGAATTGTTTTGACCGGCGCGGGGTCGAGCGGCTTGAGTTCCGCGCCCATGCTCAGCGCATTGCCTTCCGCGAAGGCGCCTTGATGACGCTCGTCCGTTAACTTGGCCGGCACTAGATGCAGATCCATTTTGCTCTGATCGTAGGGGTCAGCCTGGGGCGTCTGCCGGTCGCAGGAGGCAAGAAGCAGTGCTGCGGCGATTAACATGCATGAGCGTGAGCTCGATATGGTTCTCATGATGTATTTCTCCCTTGTCGTTGTTCTTGATTGTAAAACCGGGAGCAGGCGGTCTCGCCTGCGTTACAGCCTTCCTGCCAATACCTCTTTCGCCACCGTCGTCGGCACCGGCGCGTAGTGGTCGAATTCCAGCGTAAACAGCCCGCGCCCCTGCGTGGCGGAGCGCAAATCTGTGGCGTAGCCGAACATTTCTGCCAGAGGCGCCATGCCGCGTATCGCTTGCACGCCGCCGGGTCGGGATTCCGAGTTTTCGATTTCGCAACGTCGGGCGGATAACTGCGCGGCAACGGCGCCCTGGTATTCGGACGGCACCACGATTTCGATCCTGGAATACGGTTCGAGCAGAATGGGCGCGCCCTGCGGCATGCCTTCCCGGAAGGCGGCGATGGCAGCGTTCCGATAGGCGATCTCGCTGGAGTCGACGTGGTGGGTGGAGCCGTCAACGAGGCGTATCGTCATGTCCGTAGCCGGATAGCCCGCCACGGCACCGTTTTCGGCCGCCTCGATGAAGCCCTGTTCGATGGCGGGGATGAATTCGCGCGGGATGGCGCCGCCGGTGATCGCGTTTTCGAAGCGGATGCCGGTCCCCGGCTCGGCCGGACGCAGTTCCACGACCACGTGGCCATACTGGCCGTGCCCACCGGTCTGGCGGATGTAGCGTCCCTCCACCTTGGGCACCGCTTTCGTGATGGTTTCGCGGTAAGCCACACGCGGTCGGCCGAGGTTGGCCTGCACGCCGTATTCGCGCTTGATGCGGTCGGCGAGGATTTCCAGGTGCAGTTCGCCCATGCCGGCCATGATGGTCTGGCCGGTGTCTTCGTCCACCGTCACCTTGAATGTCGGGTCTTCTTCCGCCAGATAGCGCAATGCGTCGGTGAGCTTGTCCTGGTCGGCGCTGGTTTTCGGTTCGACCGAGACACGGATCACCGGCTCGGGGAAGGCGATGCGCTCCAGCAGCACCGGCTGTTCCGGGGCGCACAGCGTATCGCCGGTCTGCGCCGTTTTCATGCCCAGCGCTGCGACGATGTCGCCCGCGTGCACTTCCTCGATGTCCTCACGGCGGTCGGCATACATGCGCACCAGCCGGCCGATACGTTCCGGGCGGTCGCGCGTGGCGTTATAAACCTGCTGGCCGGAATGCAGCCGTCCGGAATAAACCCGGAAGTAAGTCAGATGGCCGACATACGGGTCGCGCACGATCTTGAACACTAGCGCTGCCAAGGGTTCGTCATCGTCCGGCTGGCGGAAGGTTTCAGCGTGGGTAGCGGGGTCGGTTACGGCGACCTGTCCGATATCCAGCGGCGAAGGCAGGTAGTCGATGATGCCGTCCAGCACCGGCTGGATGCCCTTGTTGCGCAAGGCCGCGCCGCAGAATACCGGAAACAGGTTGTTTGCAATGGTGGCGCTACGCAGCGCGGCAATGAGCTGCTCGGTGGTCGGTGTCTCGCCTTGCAGGTAGAGCTCGAGCAGCGCGTCGTCGGTTTCGGCGACTTTTTCGATTAATCTCGTCCACGCGGCTTCCGCTGCCTCGCGATAGGCATCTGGAATGTCGCGGATTTCCGGCTGCACGCCGCTTTCCTCCGGCCAGTAGATGGCCTGCATGCGCAGCAGGTCGATCACACCCTCGAATTCGCGTTCGCGGCCAATGGGCAGCTGCACCGCCACGGCGTTCGCCCCAAGGCGCTGTTCTATCGTTTGCAGCGCATGGTCGAAATCGGCGCCGGGCCGGTCCATCTTGTTGACGAGGCAAATGCGTGGCACGCGAAAGCGATCCGCCTGCCGCCACACTGTTTCGCTCTGCGGTTCTACGCCATGCACTGCATCGAATACCACGATGCCGCCGTCCAGCACGCGCAGCGAGCGCTGTACTTCGGCGGTGAAGTCAATGTGGCCGGGGGTGTCGATCAGGTTGATGCGATGGTCGCGCCAGTCGGTGGTGATGGCGGCCGATACGATGGTGATGCCGCGCTCGCGCTCCTGCGCCATCCAGTCGGTGACCGTGTTGCCGTCGTCCACCGAGCCGATATGATGGGTGCGTCCGGTATAAAACAGGATGCGCTCGGTGACCGTGGTTTTCCCCGCATCGATGTGCGCGATGATGCCGATGTTGCGTACGCGATCCAGCGGAATGCGGGTGGTAGCCATGCCGACAACCTCCATGCAATCAAGGGTAACCCCGAGCAATCAGTATAAAACCGATTTCGGCTTGCGTGGTATTGCGCTTTGCGCCTCTTACCTTGCCATGAAATGGAAATGCAGATACGCCACATGCTGACGTGCCGGGCCATTGGTGAGTAGCCGATAGTGTTTATCTGGGTGCGTTGGCTGATCTCGCGAACCATGGCAAAGCAATCCAGCACGTAGGGCGCATCGCCGACCGACAAGGCGCCAATATTCTTGATGTCCCGCTTCGGGAAAAGTACGAGATGGATACGGGTTTGAGGCGATGGATGGGCAATGGCGATGCATTTGTCCGATTCGTACTCGACTCGCGGAAGTGCGGCTGGCATGCGCTGTATGCCGGCAGAAACCAATAAGCCGGCCAGCTCACTTGGGCGCAAGCATTGCTGCTCACATTCGGTTATCGTCAGAAATGATCGGGGCAGGCTGCGCGAGAAAACGTAGCCGCCAATGGTGACGCCGATCAGGAAAACGGCCAGTAGGGCTATGAAGTATCGCGGAGGCATGGTGTGCCGCTTACGCCTGACTTTTGCGGCCGCCGAAGGCGGTTCGCTGCAAGGAGTTGTTAGGCAGATATTGCACGTCAGCTCTCCATCGATACGCCATCAACATCGCCTGAACTATCGAAATGCACCGAGACGACGTAGTCGGTCACCTCACCGGGGAGAGTGAAGTCAAAGTATTCGATGTCGTTTTGACCCCAAGACGAGCGAAGTTGAAGCAGGTCGACTACTGCCGCGGGTTCTGGCGTGTCACCGCCAAGATATTGTTGCCAGTAGTTCTGCGGAAGTTCCTCGATGTGATGCTCGACAAACAAATTGACGTTGTCTTCGCCGGATTCCGTACCAAACGCTTGTTTGATAGCTTCAAGAGCAAGCTTCTGCCGCTTCTCAGATTCAACTATGGTCATTGATGATCCTTGTCTGCCTAACATGAAGTAGGCATCCAATCATTCGGTGAATACTATTTCAAACCTGCCGCTGGTCGTGATTTCAGCCTCGCTTATTTCCACCCGGTCCACTGTGGCAAAGCGCGGCCCCTGTTTGACCCATTCCACGATCCGTTCGACTTGGTTGGCTTCACCGCAGACCAACGCTTCTACCGTGCCGTCGCGGCGGTTGCGTACCCAGCCGTACAAATGTAATCGCTCCGCTTCACGCCGCATCGACTCGCGGTAACCAACACCTTGCACTTGGCCGTGGATGCGCAGCAGTTTGGCTATAAGGATGCTGCCTTGCTGACTCATACGGCGCAGACTTTGTAGCGCAGGCGTCCTCGCCTGCAACAAACCATGAGGATCGGGGGGATACAGGCGGGAACGCCTGCGCTACGGAAGGAGTGCCCGGGAAACTGGAGCGTGGGTGCTAGGCCTTCCATACCAGATCCGGCTCGCGCGCGGCCTTGACGTCATCCAGGCGGCATACCGGCATAGTGTGCGGTGCCGTTTTGAGTAAATCGGGAACGGTGCGGGCTTCTGCCATGATCTCACGCATGGCTTCCACAAAGGCATCCAGCGTTTCCTTCGACTCGGTTTCGGTCGGCTCGATCAACAGGCATTCCGGCACCAGCAAGGGGAAGTAGGCGGTGGGGGCGTGAAAGCCCTTGTCCAGCAGACGCTTGGCGACGTCCATCGCACTGACGCCGGTTTCTTCCTTCAGCTTTTGCAACGTGATAATGAACTCATGGCTGGCGCGGCGCGTGGGGAAGGCCAGTTCGAAGCCGGATGCGCGCAGGCGGTCCATCAGGTAATTGGCATTGAGCGCGGCGAATTCCGCAACGCGCTGCATGCCGGTGCGGCCCAGCATACGGGCGTATACATAGGCGCGCAACAGCACGCCGGCATTGCCCATGAAGGCCGATAGCCGGCCGATGCTTTGCGGCCGGTCTTTTTCCGTGAGCCAGCGGTAATGATTTTCTTCGCGCGCGACCACCGGCACCGGCAGGAAAGGTTCCAGCCGCTTGCTCACGCCGACCGCGCCTGCGCCCGGCCCGCCGCCGCCGTGCGGCGTGGAGAAGGTCTTGTGCAGATTCATGTGGATGACGTCGAAACCCATGTCGCCGGGTTTCACCTTGCCCAGGATCGCATTGAGGTTGGCGCCGTCGTAATACAGCAGGCCACCGGCCTGGTGCATGATGCGCGCGATTTCGCCGATGCTGCGTTCGAACACGCCCAAGGTGGAAGGATTGGTCAGCATTAGCCCGGCTGTCTGCGGTCCGCAGGTGGCCTTCAGCGCTTCGAGGTCGACGTCGCCGTTGGCATCGGTGGGGATTTCGCGGATGTTGTAGCCGCACATCGTCGCGGTCGCCGGGTTGGTGCCGTGCGCGGCGTCTGGCACGATGATTTCGTTGCGTGCAGTGTCGTTGCGAGCCGCATGATAGGCGTGGATCATCGCGATGCCCGCCAATTCGCCCTGTGCGCCGGCCATCGGTGCCAGGCTGACGGCGGCCATGCCGGTCACTTCGGCGAGCATTTCCTGCAATTCCCACAGACAAGCAAGGTAACCTTGTCCGGTGTCGTCAGGTGCCAGCGGATGGCGTCCGATAAAACCCGGCAGCATCGCCAGCGCATTGGCCGCGCGCGGGTTGTATTTCATCGTGCACGAGCCGAGCGGGTAGAAGTGCGTGTCGATGGAAAAATTCTGCTGGCTCAAGCGCGTGTAATGCCGCACCGCGTCGAGTTCGGAGACTTCCGGCAGCAATGGCCGCGAGGTGCGGCGCAACTCTTCCGGAAGATCGGATACATGCTGCCTGGATGCGAGCTGCGCCGCGTTGGCGCGTCCGTGGCGTGAATGTTCAAAGATCAGCATGCCAGCTCCTCCAGCACCGAGCGGAGAATATCGGCGTAGATGTTTAGGTCATCCTCGGTCTTGGTTTCGGTGGTGCAGACCAGAAGCGCATTGCCGAGGTCGGGGTAGTACGGGGCCAGATCGAGGCCGCCGAGGATATTGTGCTGACGCAGTTTTTCCAGAACCGGCGCCACAGGACAAGGCAGGCGAATCGCCGCCTCATGAAAGTACGGCGCGTCGAAAATGCGCGCTATGCCGTGTATGGCAGTGAGCTTGTCGATTAAGACTCGGGTATTGTCATGGCTGGCTGCTGCCACTGCTTCGATGCCTTGCGCGCCTAGCAATGCGAGATGGATGGTGGCTGCCGTAACCATCAAGCCCTGATTGGTGCAGATGTTGGAGGTGGCCTTGGCGCGGCGGATGTGCTGTTCCCGCGCCTGCAGTGTCAGCGTGAAACCGGGCTTGCCGTCGAGGTCGACCGTGCGCCCGACCAGGCGCCCGGGCATCTGGCGCACCAGGCTTTGCTTGCAGCAGAGATACCCCACATAGGGCCCGCCGCTGGTCAGCGGAATGCCGAACGGCTGCGCCTCGCCGCAGGCGATATCGGCGCCGCCTGCTCCCCATTCGCCGGGCGGTTTGATTAGCGCCAGCGCGAGTGGATTGGATACGCCGACGACCAGCGCACCCTTGTCGTGTGCCCAGTTGATCAGCGCATCGGGCGATTCCAGCACGCCGAAGAAATTGGGCTGGTTGATTATCAGCGCCGCGAAAGGCTCGTGGCCGGCGGCTTCCAGTGCGGTCTGGTCGATGCGGCCGGTGGCGGGGTCGAATGCGATCTCGGCAATGGCGATTTTCTGCGGCGAGAGCAGGGTGCGCAATGCCGCGCGATAGAGTGGATGGAGATTCGCCGGCACCAGCACGCGATGCACGCCGGCCTTGTTGACGCGGACCGCCATCAGCACCGCCTCGGCTACTGCGCTCGCGCCGTCGTACAAACTAGCATTGGAAACCTCCATGCCGGTGAGCGAAGCCATCATCGTCTGCCATTCGTACAGCAGCTGCAGCGTGCCTTGGCTGGCTTCGGCCTGATAGGGCGTATAGGCGGAATAGAATTCGCCGCGCGTCGCAATCTGCCAGACGGCAGCGGGGATGTGATGTTCGTAGGCTCCCGCGCCGATGAAGCTGAGCTGTCCGCCGTCATAGGCGGCGCGCTCCTGCATCAGGCGCGTGACCTGCATTTCATTGAGGCCGGGTGGAATTGCGCCGAGATCGCCGTTCAGCAGCTCGGCAGGGATTTCATCGAAAAGATCGGCGATGCGCTCGACGCCGATCGCGCTGAGCATTTGGGCGATGTCGTCAGGCGTGTGCGGAATGAACGGCATCGATGGAGAGCCTGTTTCAGCAGGAAACGGCTGTGCGACAGCACTGCCTTGCGTGAAGAGCTAGGCGTGAGCCGCGCGGTTTGGTTATTCCAAATAAGTGGCGAGCAACAACGCTCTGCGCGCAAGGCAGTGCTGCCCCTCCGGGGTATGACACAAAAGCGCGTCTGCGGCGTTGCACCGCTTGCCAATGGGCGGCCATTGGCTGCGCGGTGCGCCTTGCATCCATCGCCTTTGTGTCATATCGCATCAGTCGTTTCCTGCTGAAACAGGCTCTCTAGGCTACTATTCGCCGATTTCCTGTTGGTAGCCGGCCGCATCGAGCAACTGGTCGAGGTCTGCCGCGTTGTCCGGCTGTATCTTGAACAGCCAGGTAGCGTAGGCATCATTATTCACTCGTTCCGGCATGTCGGCGGCATCCTGATTGACTGCACTGATCGTGCCGGAAAGCGGCGCGTAGATATCCGAGGCCGCTTTCACCGATTCGACAACGGCGATTTCCTTGCCTGCGCTTACTTGCTTTCCGGGTTCCGGCAGCTCGATGAACACCAGGTCGCCGAGCAGATATTGCGCATGATCGGTGATGCCGACGGTGACTGTGCCATCAGCCTCCAGGCGTGACCACTCATGGGTTTTGGCGTATTTGAGATCGGCTGGAATATTGGACATGGGTTGTTGTTCCTGACGTTACGGTTTTTTCCGTAGAGTAGATAACGCTGCGATTATCCGCCCTGCATGACTGGAAGTTTAGACCAAAATCCTGCCGTTGCGTACGAACGGCGGTTTCACGATGTGGGCACTGTGACGTTTGCCGCGAATTTCCACTTCAACCGTGTCGCCCATCGTGGAGTCGAGCGGCAGCCGTGCCAGTGCGATGGATTTTTCCATGGTCGGCGAGAAAGTACCGCTGGTGATCAGGCCTTCGCCGGTGGCGGTAAACACTTTCTGCTGGGGGCGCAGCACCCCGCCGCCGTCGAGTACCAATCCGAGAAACTGCGACTGCCTTGGCCGGGAAAGCAGTGCGCTTCGTCCTACGAATTCGCGGGCTGTATCGAATACCACCGTCCAGCCCAGCCCGGCATCCAGCGGCGAAACCGACTCGTCCATATCCTGACCATAGAGATTCATGCCTGCTTCCAGACGCAGGGTGTCGCGTGCCCCCAATCCGCAAGGCCGCACGCCCAGTTCGAGCAGGCGCTGCCAGAGCGTTTCTGCATGCTGGGCAGAAAAAGTGAGTTCGAATCCATCCTCGCCCGTGTAGCCTGTGCGCGCGACGAAGTAATCACCCACTTGCTGCGCATGAAAAGGCGCCATTGCGGTGGTGGCGTCGCGGATATCCGGCAATGCTTGCCACACGGTTTCGCGGGCATTCGGTCCTTGTACTGCCAGCATCGCAAGATCACAGCGCGGCGTTAGCGCCAGCTGCATTTTCCAGCCGGCTGCGCAGGCCTTCATCCAGTCGATATCTTTCTCGGCTGTGGCGGCATTCACCACAATGCGGTAGCGCCCGCCGCCAAGGTAATAGGCGATCAGGTCGTCCAGCACGCCGCCGGCTTCGTTCAGCATGCAGCTATAGAGCGCCTTGCCCGCCCGCAATTTCTCGACGTCATTGGCCAGCAGCCGTTGCATAAATGGCTTGGCATCCAATCCGATGGCGTCGATCGCGCACATATGCGAAATATCGAACATCCCGCAATCGCGCCGCACGGCGTGATGTTCCTCGATCTGCGAACCGTAATGTAGCGGCATCTCCCAGCCATGAAAATCGACCATGCGGGCATTCAGAAGATGATGCGCGGAATTGAATGGCGTTGTTTTTGTCATGCCGGGTCCTGTGCGCTAATGAAGGATCATTGTACGAGACCGGCTGCAAATGGAAGGGTTCAATCATTTCCTTGCTTCATCAACTATCACGTCCAGCAGCCTGTGCACCTGTGGCGCAATGACGAGTATTGCCGCAAATACGATAGGCCATGCGGTCGAGAACGCCAAGAGCCAGGTGGCGATGAATCTTCCGTTGGTGTGCGCATGGGTAAAAATGATGATGGCGGAAACAATTAACGAAGTCGTGCCGGACATGATCAACGCGAACAGGATGTTGCGATACCGATACGGTATTTTTGCCTTCATTCATGACTCCATAAGACTAGTACAAGCAAGCCCTGATGACATGATCAGGGCATGCATGCGCACTCATTGTTACCAGGGCAGCGTTTCGGACTCGTGGAAGAATCCGCCGCTCGGTCCTGCTGCGTCCAGAGTGGCCAGACGCACGCTGGTTTTGCCGCTATCTGCGACTTCCATCGGCGCATTCGCGCCGCCGAGTTCGGTTTTAACCCATCCCGGATGGGCGGAATTTACCTTGATCGGTGTGTCCTTGAGCTCATGTGCCAGATGGATAGTGTAGGCGTTGAGCGCGGTTTTGGAGGCGTTGTAGGCAAAGCCCTTGGCAGGATCTATGGGCGATTCGGGCATGCTGTGCAGCGTCAACGATGCCAGGATGCTGGAAAGATTGACGATACGGCCGGCTTTCGCCTTGCGTAGCAGAGGCAGCAGTTTCTGCGTGAGGGCAATGACCGAAAAAAGGTTGGTCTGAAACGTCTCCTTGAGCACTTCCTGCTCGACGGAGCTGCTGTTGTTGCCGCCGACGAGCTGTTCCTTGAGTATCCCGGCGTTGTTGACCAGGATATCGAGCTTGCCGTAACGATTTGCCAGATGATCGAACACGGCATTCTCCGAGCCAGGCTGGGCCGCGTCGTAGTGGATCGCTTCTGCCTTTATTCCAAGGCCTTGCAATTGTTCGACCGCAGCATTGCCTTTGGCGATGTCACGCACCCCGATGACCACGGTAATGCCCGCTTCACCCAGCCCTTTGGCGGTTTCAAAGCCGATGCCGCGATTGGCGCCGCTAACGAAGGCTACTTTTTCGTCATGTGTATTCATGTTGATACTCTCCAGATGTTTGGTTTATATGTACCGATTGGTAAATTAATATTAGGCGGCACTCAGAAGGTTGTCAACAATTTATTTACCGAGTAGTATGATATTAATGTCCAACCATGAATGGCATGCCATGAACACTTCTAAAATAGTCAGGCAACGGGGCCGCCCACCCGCGTTTGATCACGACGAAGCATTGAACAAAGCAATGCACGTATTTTGGTCGCACGGCTACGAAGGTTCGTCGATGGCCGCGCTCACGGCAGCCATGGGCATCAACAAACCGAGTCTGTACGGAGCCTTCGGCGGCAAGGAGGAATTGTTCCGGAAAGTGGTTCAGAAATATCTTGCCGGACCGGTGGCGTATATCGGTGAAGCCTTGAGCGAGCCGACGGCATACCGGGTGGTGGAGAAGCTGCTGACTATGTCGGCAGAATTTCTGACGCACGATCAGAACCCGCGAGGGTGCATGGTGATCCAGGGCGCGTTGACCTGCGGCGAAGGCGCGGAATTGATTCAACAGGAATTAAGGGCGCGACGAAGCGCCTACGAGGATGGCCTGCAGCAGCGTTTTGAACGGGCCAGGGCAGAAGATGATTTACCGGCGGATGAGAGCCCTGCGGAATTAGCCAAATATGTGGCGACTATCCATCAAGGGATGTCTGTGCAGGCGACGAGTGGCGCGAGCAAGGGCGAGCTTCTGGAAGTCGTAGGCAGAGTGTTGAAGCATTGGCCCGTCGTCGAACGGGGCGGGGCTGGGGCAAGCCAACCCCAGGTGCTTGAATCGAGCGCCTGAAGTACCGGATGCGTGGGGGGCACGCATCCGGCAGTTTCTCCCTGAGCGTTACGGAAAAATCACATGCTCCGAAGGCCATGTCCCGTCATAAACGGCCTCCGGGTGTTTCTTGACGACTAGCGCCCGGATTTCCTCGACGCGATGGAACGGTATCAGCACCATCATCAATACCTTGCCTTTCGCGATTTCTCCTTCGAAAGGTTTCAGCCGGTGATCGGGAATGGCGCTCGCGACCATCCCGGTCCACAGGCCGCCGGAAATCAGGCCAACGACAATGCAAATGGGGATGGCGAGCAGCGGCACCGGATTTTCGAACGGCCAAGGAGGAATCCATACCGCCAGCAGCCCGGCCACCAAGCCAAACACACCGCCGAGAAGCGTACCGATTTCCCAGCCTTCGAGAAAGTCGGTGCGTTCGACAATGGATGCTTCGGGCAGGTCGCCGATCTCCACGCCAGGTTTTGCAAGAAAATGGATACGGTTAGCGTTGACGCGCGCGAGGAGCAAATCATTCATCATCGCGTGTGCGCTCTCGGTATCCGGAAGCATGAAATAAAGTCTGCGATTCATTTTCCAGTCCCTTTCGTTGTATGAAAAACATCAGGGTTGGCTAAACCAGCCAGTAAACGAAGACGAACAGCAATAGCCAGACTACATCGACAAAATGCCAGTACCAGGACACCGCTTCGAAGGCAAAGTGGCGTTCTGGCGTGAAATGGCCGGCATAAACCCGGGCAAGAATGACCGAGAGCATGATGGCTCCTAGGGTGACGTGCGCGCCGTGGAATCCTGTCAGGATATAAAAGGTGGCGCCGTAGATGCCGGTCTTGAAGGTAAAGGTGGCGGTAGAGTACTCATGTATCTGCAGGCCGATGAAAAGTGCGCCGAGCAGGATGGTGAGTATCAGGCCGGCCTTGAGCTGGGTGCGGTTGTTGTTTTTCAAACCCCAGTGCGCCCAGGTAATGGTTGCGCCGGAGCTAAGCAAAATCAGCGTATTGATGGCGGGGATGCCCCAGGCTCCCATCGGCGCGAATGCTTCTTTTACCCCCGGTCCGGCGCTGGGCCAGACGGCGTCGAAACCCGGCCATAGCAGATCGGTATCGCCCAATTCCGGGATGGTAATGATGCGTGAGTAGAAGAGGGCGCCGAACAATGCTCCGAAGAACATCACTTCAGAGAAAATGAACCAGCCCATACCCCAGCGGTAGGAAGTATCGACCTGATCGTTGAACAAGCCCCCGATGCTCTCGCGTATGACTGTCCCGAACCATCCGAACAGCATGGTGACGAGAATCAGTGCGCCGGCGATCATCACGTAGGCGCCGAAAGTATTGTTCTGTAGCAGGACGACAAAACCGGACGCCAGCAGGAGCAGGGCAATCGAGCCGATGAGCGGCCACCAGGATGGCGCCGGAACGTAATAGCGCTCGGTATCTACATGTTCGATGGTTTCCATTACAAATCCTTCCGTTATTCGTTATTTGAACGCCGGTGCGGTTTGGAACGAGTGATAAGGCGGCGGCGATGTGAGCGTCCACTCCAGACTGTCCGCGCCTTCCCATGGTCGGTCTCCCGCGGTTGCTCCGCCGCGTATGCACTTGATGACCGTATACAGGAATAGCAGCTGGCTCGCGCCCAGCACAAAAGAGCCTATCGATTGCAGCATGTTGAATTCGGCAAATTGCAACGCATAATCGGGAATGCGGCGCGGCATGCCGGCCAGGCCGATGAAATGCATCGGAAAGAACGTGACGTTGAACGCAATGGTCGTCAGCCAGAAATGGATCTTGCCCAGCCGCTCGTCGTACATGTGGCCGGTCCATTTTGGCAGCCAGTAGTACACGCCCGCCATGATGCTCATCGCCGCGCCGGAAAACAGCACGTAATGGAAATGCGCGACGACGTAATAAGTGTCCTGCAACTGGATATCCACCGGCACGATCGCCAGCACCAGGCCGCTGAATCCGCCGATGGTGAACAGGCAGACCACGGCAATGGCAAACAGCATGGGCGTTTCGAAGGTGATCGATCCGCGCCACATCGTCGCCGTCCAGTTGAATACCTTTACCCCGGTTGGGATCGCGATCAGCATCGTGGCATACATGAAGAACAGCTGCGAAGCCGCCGGCATGCCCACGGTGAACATGTGGTGCGCCCAGACGAGGAAAGACAGCAGCGCGATGGCGGCCGTGGCATACACCATCGAGTCGTAGCCGAAGAGCGGCTTGCGCGAGAAGGTCGGGATGATGCTCGACAGGATGCCGAACGCAGGCAGGATCATGATGTACACCTCAGGATGCCCGAAGAACCAGAAAATGTGCTGGAACATCACCGGGTCGCCGCCGCCGGCCGCATTGAAGAAATACGTGCCGAAATGACGGTCGGTGAGCAGCATGGTAACCGCCGAAGCCAGCACCGGCATGGCCGAAAGCAGCAGGAAGGCGGTAATCAGCCAGGTCCACACGAAAATCGGCATTTTCATCATCGTCATGCCCGGAGTGCGCATGTTGAGTATGGTAGTGATGATATTGATCGAACCGATGATCGATGATAGCCCCATGATATGTATCGCAAATATCGTCATGTCATACGACATGCCGCCCTGGATAAACAGTGGCGGATACATTGTCCAGCCGCCCGCAGCCGCTCCGCCGGGCATCAGGAAGGACATCAGCAGCAGCGAGGCCGCCGCCGGCAGCAGCCAGAAACTCCAGTTGTTGAGCCGGGGGAAAGCCATGTCCGGCGCACCTATCATCATCGGAATCTGCCAGTTGGCGAAGCCGACGAAGGCCGGCATGATCGCGCCGAAAATCATGATCAGGCCGTGCATGGTGGTGAACTGATTGAACAGATTGGGCTGGAAGAATTGCAGTCCGGGCTGAAACAGTTCCGCGCGGATCAGCATCGCCAGTCCGCCGGCAAACAGGAACATGATGAAGCTGAACCAGAGGTACAGCGTACCGATATCCTTATGGTTGGTGGAAGTCAGCCAGCGCATCACGCCGGTCGGATGTGCGTCGTGATGCGCATCGTGCAGGGTCGTCGTAGCCATTCGTCCTCTCCTTATCCTTTTGATTTGCGTACTGCGGCGACTTCCTTGGGCTGAAGCATATCGCCCGTCTTGTTGCCCCAGCTATTGCGTTCGTAAGTGATCACGGCTGCCACTTCCAGATCCGTCATTTGTGCGCCTAGCCCTTGCATAGCCGTGCCGGGGATGCCGTGCATCACGATGTCCAGATGCTTGTCTTTCGGCCCCAGCACAATCTTGCCGTCTTTCGCGAACCCCCGTTCCGCAAGGCGTTTGAGGGTGTCCTGGTTGGCGAATGCCGCGCCTCCGACCAACGGCGGAAATACGCCCGGAATACCCTGCCCGTTGGCCTGGTGGCAAGCGGCGCAGCGGGAATTGAAAATGGTTTCGCCGCGTGTCTTCAATTCGTCCAGCGTGTAATCCTTGGTCGCTGCTTCCGCGGTCGCGGCAAGCTGGGCTTTTTGATTCTTGAGCCATGCGTCGTATTCCTCCTGCGGCTTGGCCTCGACGACGATGGGCATGAAGCCGTGGCCGACACCGCACAGCTCGGCGCACTGGCCGCGATAAATGCCGGGTTTATCCACCTGGAACCAGGCTTCATTGATAAAACCGGGTATCGCATCCTGCTTGACGCCGAAAGCCGGAATCCACCATGAATGGATCACATCCGAAGCCGTCAGCAGCAGCCGGACTTTCTTGCCGGTGGGAACGACCATCGGCTGGTCGACTTCCAGCAGGTAATGCGGGGTTTTTGCCGCCTTGTTGTCGATCTGATCGCGCGGGGTGGCGAGATTGCTGACGTAGTTGACGCCCGCGTCCATGTATTCATATTCCCAATACCACTGGCGCCCCGTCACCTTGATGCTCATGTCGGTGTTTTCGACGGTTTTCATTCGCAAGATAGTCTGGGTTGTGGGGTAGGCCATGCCGACCAGGATGAAAAACGGAATGATGGTCCAGACGACTTCCAGCTTGGTGTTGTGACTGAATTGCGCTGGCGAATGCCCGACCGATTTTCGATGCTTGTACAGCGCATAGAACATCACACCGAACACGACAATGAAGATCGCCAGGCAAACCAGCAGGATCAGGTTGTGAAGATCATAGATTTCCGTAGCAATCGGAGTTACTGCGGGTTGAAGGTTGAATCGGAAGTCTGCATATGCCGAAGTGGCGGATAAGCTGATCGTTATTGTTGGTAGAGCTGATCGGATATTGCAGGGCATATTTTTATCCTTTCATGTCGTCGGGTAAGAACCCAGGCGGGATTGCAGCACTCGCCCGAGATCGAGTTTTTCTTCGCTATTGAGTAGTCTTCCGAATTCGATTTCCTTGCCGTGTGAGCGCAATGCAAGCCGGCGGCAGTCGCCATCGGGCATGAACTCCAGGACGACGGCAGCCCAGTAGCCGTTCAGCTCGACATGGCTGTCGCACGTAGGATCGTGCTTTTCGACGATGACCTTGTGGTCGTCTATGGTGAGGCGTTCGTAATCATGGGCATGCCGCCAGATATGGCGGAAGCAGAACCAGAGGATGAGCAGTTCAAGGCCGGCAAAAGGCAGGATGGGCCATGCGCCGAGTAAGGTGAAAGCCAGCGCGACCGCCAGCGTGACAAAAGCGATGATGCAGAAGGCGCAAAGAGTGCCTGCCGGGGACAATGAACAATTTGGCCTGGCGGTGATGGAGTAGTGCACTGATGATGTCGAACCGCTGACATCGACCATGTCGTGCCTCACTTTCTACAGCAAAGAAGTTCTTCGCTAGTACTCGTGCTACACCCCGTAAGAGCCTGTTGAAACAGCTCAATACCCGACAATGTTAGTATGATATTTGGTGAGTGGCAACTCTTTTAAAAACACTGTACAACGCAGGGCGAAATAGTAAACTGAGCATCAAAACAAGCTCTTGTAAGCTGTTTTTGAATGTGGTGAGAAGCTCCGTCAGTGTCATGCGCACGGGTTGCAAGCGCCGATATCACGTCTTCCTCGCTGCATTTTCAGGCGACTTCGCAATGAATTAGGAGGAGACATAAATGAATCCGTTAACCCTGTTCTCGCTATTTGCAACACCTGCCAAGGGCTGGAGCCGTCTGGTGCGCAGCAAGCCCACGATATCCAGCATCTTTTTCCTGCATGTCATTCCGTTTTCGCTGATCCCCCCATTGATGCTTTTCCTGGCGGGCGGCAAATACGGCGGCCAGTTTTTCCCGAGCATGAACTCCTCCAAGCTGTTACTGATCGGTATGGTGTTTTTTCTGGTGGAATTGGCGGTGGTGCCTGTCATGGCGACGTTGATCCGGCAGTTGGGCGAACTGGGTGAAATTCATCCGTCCTTCAAAGATTCGTTCATCATTGCGGCCGTGGCTCCAACACCGTTATGGATGGCGCCGATTTTTCTGCTCGTTCCGAACGCCCTTGTCAACGTGGTTGTCATTGCCATGGCGCTGATGGCGACGGCTGGGCTGCTGTATTACGGCATTCCGGTTGTATTCAGGATGAAGGAGCAAGGACATGCCACGCTTGTATTCGGCGCGGTGCTGATCGCCGGCACGGTGGCCTTGGGCTTTCTGATGGTGTGCACGCTGGTGGTCTGGGGCAGTATCCAGAATCTGCAATATTCCATGCCGCTATTGGCGTGACAGCTGAGCGCACGCCATCCTTTAAGATGAAAGGATATCGACATGAACGAAGAAACTTTCAACATGAGCATACGCAAGTATCTCAAGATGGTCGGCGTGCATTCGCAGCACGAAATTGAAAAGGCCGTTACCGCCGCTATTTCCAGCGGGCAGCTCAAAGGCTATGAGAAACTGCCGGCAAAAATGACGCTGATGATAGGGGAGTTGAATCTCAACGTCAGCTTTGATGGTGAAATCAGCCTGGAGTAATCCAGGCTGATTTTCGTAGCGCAGGCGTCCTCGCCTGCATTCCCCGTAGACACATGGGCTGATGCAGGCGAGGACGCCTGCGCTACATGCCCGGCCTGGGAGCCAAGCCGGGCTATCGATCAGGGCTTATCCAGCGTGCCGGCTGATTTCGGGTACGTCACAATCCCCCAAGGCATTTGCTTGTCGCCGATGCGTTTGGTGACTTCCAGTTTTTGGGTATCGATCACCAGCACTTCATCGGACTTGCCGCAGGCGAGCAACACGTTCTGCTTGTCGGGGGTGAAGCTGAAGTGCCAGCAACGGTCGCCGGTGGTCACGCTCTTCACTTTCTTGAAAGTCTTGGCGTTATATACTTCCATGGTCTTTTCCTTGGAAGCGGCGACATAGATATTCTTGCCTTCGGGGTCGAACGAAATGCCGTAAGGCGTCTTGCCGGTATTAACCGTCTTCACCGGATTGAAGTTCTTGTCCAGCACCATGAACTTGTTGCCGTATTCCAGCGTGGAAACATAGAAGGAGCCATCCGGCGAAACCTTGATGCCGCGCGGGCGATCGCCGTACTTATGCGTATGGATCGTCTTCAGCAGCTTGCCGGATTGGATATCGTGTACGGTTATGGTGTTGTCGGCTTCGTTGGTGATCACCAGTTTCTTGCCATCCTTGGAAAACTCGATGCCTTCGGTTTCCGGGCCGCCGGTGATTTCCTGCACAACCTTGCCTTGCTTCAGATCGACGACCGAAATCTTGGCCGGAATCTTTTCCTCGTCGTCGTCATCGTCTTCCACAGGCGCGGCACCAGGTTTCGGGGGCGGGCCGCCCTTGGAGCTGGGTTCATAGGAGATATACACCTTGTCGCCCAATACACGTACGAATTCGGGATTCTTGCCGATGGGAATATGCTTCACGACCTTGCCGGCAGCAAGATCGATGACGGAGATATTGCCGTCGTCGCGGTTGGCGGTGACGAGAAATTTGCCGTCGCTCGTGACGCCAATGCCGCGCGGGCCCTTGGCGCCGATATCGAGGGAACCTTTGGTTTCCATGGTAGCAAGATCGATGATCGTCACGCCGCCGTCCTGGTTGGAAACATAGGCCACGCCTTTGTCGCCGGCCATTGCGGATGTGCTGCCCATGCCCAGGGCGAACAGTAATGCAGCAGTAATCTTGTATTTATTTTGCGGATGTTTCATGCAGATAATCTCCGTATTGAAGGGGTTGCCACAGACCATGAACGCTTCCAAGCCCGGCGCCATGTACCTGGTGTTGAGAATCGATCAGGGGTAAAAGGTTCCCCGAAAGGGCCGGGGGATTCTGGACCAGAAAGCCGTCGGGTGCAAGCCGCAGGCGGCTCCGGCTGCACTAACCGGATGCCCTTGGTTACCAAGCGATTTCGATGCCGTCGTAGCCGATAAAGCGGCCGGAGTCATCGGCCGTTGCATGATCCAGCACCTTGCGCATGCCGGCAACGCTGGTCTCGGCAGTGATCAGCGCGTTCGCGCCGCCCATGTCGGTCTGCACCCAGCCGGGATGCAGAATCACCGCGCGTATGCCACGCGATTCAAGGTCGAGCGACAGGCTTTTCATCACCATGTTGACCGCGGCCTTGCTGGAGCGATAGAGATAACAGCCGCCGCTGGTGTTGTCGTCCAGGCTGCCCATCTTGCTGCTGACCGTGGCGACGGTTTTGCCCTTGCCCGACTCAAGATTGGAAATGAAGGCCTCGGTGATTTTCATCGGTGCCATTGTATTGACGAGGAAAGCCATCATCCATGCGTCGTAATCGAGTTGCCCGAAGCCGCCGGTGCGATCCGGATATATGCCGGCATTGTTGATGATGAGGTCGATAGGCGTGCCGCGGAGCTGCTGCGCCAGATCATCGATGGCGCTCAGGTCTGCTACATCGAGTGCATGCAGCGTCACCCGCCCTTGCGCCGCGTCCGCCAGCGCCTGCAGTTTGTCGGCATTTTCCGGTGCGCGGCAGCAGGCCAGTACGCGCCAGCCGGCGGTGGCATATTGCTTGGCGAATTCAAGTCCGAGGCCGCGATTGGCGCCGGTGATCAATAAGGTAAACATGTGTTCTCCAGTATTCAGTCTGTGTCGGATATGAGCGCGATCAGGTCGGTTATCCCGACATCCTGCCCTGCCTGGTGTAGCAGGGTCGTGGCCTGGCCGCGGTGGTGCGTCTGATGATTGAAGAAATGCATGAGCGCGGCGCCCAGACGCTTGTTGGACGCGATGCCCTTCAGGCTGGCATAACGCAGTTCACGCGATAAGTCCGCATCCGTCAGCGTTGCTGCCCAGGCGTTGATCATGCCGTCCAGTCTTTTTCGATAGGCTATCAGCCCTGCAAGTTCACTGAACAATACGGTATTCAGCGCGGTGGGAATCGGCATGTCGTCGAGAGGCTTGAGAGCGGCCTGCTCGGCGGAAAGGATCGAAAAACGCCGCAACCAGATGGTGTCGGCCACGGCGATATGATTCAACGTGCCGAGTATCGAGCCGAAAAACGCGCCGCGATCCTGTACGACTTCCTCATGCGGCAGGCGACTGGCAGCCTCGAAAACCTTGGTATTCATCCATGCGTTATACGCGGCCAGCAGGATGACTTGCTTGCAATCGTTCATGCCAGCGCTTTCGCAAAATGATGCGAAGTGATCTGCATCTTGCGGCCGAGGTATAGCCGGTGCGCGTCATGGCGCTGCACGCCGGAATCGAGATGGAATTGCCGGCAGCCGAGCTCTTCGGCCTTGTTCATCAGCCAATCCAGCAGCATGCCGCCGTAGCCATGCTTGCGCGCTGACTCAAGTGTGACGAGATCGTCGAGATAACACGCCTTGCCCCAGGCAAGAAATTCCGCGACGCGATAACCGGCGGCCGCCATGACTTCTCCCTCTGCGGCAATATAGATCAGCACGTAGCCGTGGTTCTGCATCTGGCGCTGTACTTGCGAGACAAACACCTCCTCGCTCAGATGCGGTCGCAATTCGCGCATTGCAGGGTAGCAGGCGCGAATCTCGGATTCGGTGATGGCGGTACGGATATTCATGCGCGTTCCTGTTGTTTTTAATCGATTATCCCGGCCACAGCGGTGGTTCGTCCATCAGTGCGATCTGCTCGCGCAATTCCAGGATGCGATCCTGCCAGTAGTGCTGGGTGTTGAACCAGGGAAAGTTTTTCGGGAAAGCCGGGTCGTCCCAGCGGCGCGCGAGCCACGCGGAGTAATGAATGAGGCGCAGGGTGCGCAAGGCTTCGACCAGATGCAGCTCGCGCGGATCGAATTCATGAAAATCCTCATAACCGGCGAGCAGGTCGGAAAGCTGGCGCACCATGTCGCCGTGCTCTCCCGAAAGCAGCATCCATAAATCCTGGATGGCCGGCCCCATGCGGCAATCGTCGAAATCGACAAAGTGCGGGCCGTCATCCGTCCATAGTATGTTGCCGGGGTGGCAATCGCCGTGCAGCCGGATACGACGGATATCGCCGGCGCGGTCGAAGCAGTGGCGCACGCCTTCCAGCGCCTGGGCGGATACGCTGCGATAGGCTGCATCCAGATCGGCCGGGATAAATCCGTGGGTGAGCAGATACTCGCGCGGTTCCACGCCGAAGCTTTCAATATCCAGGGTCGGCCGTTGCACAAAATCGGAGGTAGCGCCGATCGCATGGATACGGCCGATGAAACGCCCCAGCCATTCGAGCGTATCAGGATCGCCTAACTCCGGCGCGCGTCCGCCGCGCCTCGGAAATACGGCAAAACGAAAATCGTTGAAATGATGCAGCGTTCTTCCGGCCAGCTCCAATGGCGGAACAACGGGAATCTCTTGCGCTGCAAGGGCTTGCGAGAAGTCGTGCTCTTCCTGGATCGCCGCATCGCTCCAGCGGAAAGGCCGATAAAATTTCGCCACGAAAGGCGGCGCGTCTTCCATCCCGACTTGATAGACGCGGTTTTCGTAACTGTTGAGCGCCAGCAGCCTGCCATCGCAGCGCAGATGCAGGCTTTCCAGTGCGTTCAGGATGAAGTCGGGCGTAAGCTCGGAAAAAGGTGTTGGATGATCGGCCATGCCCATATTCTACAAGGTGGCGGGCCGGGCCGCGTCAAGAAGTGGAGGCCGGTTTTGCCGGCTCGAAAGCGCCGCAGCGGCTTATTTGACCGTTTCCATTTCGGGGCAAAGCGAACCCGGCAGATCGGTCAGCCGGTATTTTCCCTCGCGCACCGCGTCCGCCACCGTCGTGAGATTCTGGCTTTCCATCATTTGCATGATGCGTTCCTTGATCGGCTTCCAGATCGGATGCATCGGGCAGGCGGTTTCGTCGCTGCATACCTTGAGCCCGAGCAGGCATTCCTTGGTGAAGCCCGCGCCTTCGGTAATGTTGATCACGCGCATCAAACTCATTTTGTCCGGGGATTCGGACAAGCTGAACCCGCCCAATCGACCGCGATGGGAAATGAGCAGGCCGCCCTTGCAAAGCGATTGCAGGATTTTGGCCAGATAGGCAGAAGGCACGCCCAGCCGCGCAGCAATCTCGCGGCTCAGCAATGGCCCATCGTCGCCGTGAAGCGCGATATAAACCAGGGACTGTATGGCGTATTGGCTGGTATGTGAAAGCAACATATTAAGAACTCAGGATATTTATGTCCGCTTTTGATTTTATAGGAAAACCCTCGCTAGCCCAAGCACTTATTTCAGGTGTTTTTATCGCGCGCTTCCTACAGTCAAATCAGACGTTTCCGACGTAAAACACGAGGTGATCAACCTAGAATTTTTAACTTGCTACATCGAATTTAAATCATCGCAAACAAGCCAAAACTGACTGGAGGAAGATCATGTCTACATTGCAAAAATCCATTGATATCAACGCCCCCGTAACTTCCGTCTACAACCAGTGGACACAGTTCGAAGAGTTTCCGGCTTTCATGGAGGGCGTGAAGGAAGTGCGTCAGATGGACGATGCACACCTCCACTGGTGCGCCGAAATTGCCGGCAAGGATGTGGAGTGGGATGCCGAGATCACCGAGCAGATTCCTGATCAGCGCATCGCATGGCGCAGCCTGGACGGCAGCCAGAATGCCGGTGTTGTCAGCTTTCACAAACTGAACGACGGTTCAACTCGCGTCATGCTGCAAATGGATTACGACCCGGAAGGAATGATGGAAAACGCTGGCGATGCCGTCGGCCTGGTCTCCCATCGTCTCGAAGGCGACCTGGAACGATTCAAAGAATTCCTTGAGTCCCGCGGCAGTGAAACGGGAGGTTGGAGAGGCACGATTCGTCCCTCCTGATCGTTAGGCGCATA
This sequence comes from Methylobacillus sp. MM3, assembly GCF_001645185.1. Taxonomy (GTDB): domain Bacteria; phylum Pseudomonadota; class Gammaproteobacteria; order Burkholderiales; family Methylophilaceae; genus MM2. Next base: position 96,804 of record NZ_LXTQ01000030.1, on the reverse strand, counting down.
CCGGTATTGTGCAGTGCCAGTTTGGGTTGTGGCGGTGCGGAGGTCTCGCTCGCTCATCCAACCTCGCGTGCCCGACCCAAACTGGCTGGCGCAAAATGGGTTTGCTATCAATTGCAAGCCCGATAAGGAGATCACATGCGACATGGATCGACCTCAGTATGGATGGCGACGACGCAACCAGCAATTTTCACTTCCCTTGAACAGGATGCCGCCGCCGACGTTTGCGTTGTCGGTGGCGGCATCGCCGGACTGACCGCAGCCTACTTGCTGGCCAAGGAAGGCAAGTCGGTCGTGCTCATCGAGGCCGACGACATCGGCAGCGGCGAAACCGGGCGCACGACAGCGCATTTCGCACCGCCGGACGACCGCTATTATTGGATCGAAGAAGTCTTCGGCGCCGAAGCCGCGCGGCTTGTGGTCGACAGCTTCGCCAAGGCCACCGACCGCGTCGAGGCGATCGTGCGCGAGGAAGGCATACAGTGCAGTTTTGAACGGCTCGAAGGCTATCTGTTTTCACTGAATCACGCCGGTGCTAGCAATCTCCGGAAGGAGTCGGAGGCAGCCTTGCGCGCCGGCGCTTCGGTGGAGATGCTGGAACATGTGCCGGAACTCCCGTTCGATACCGGCCCATGCATCCAATTCCACAACCTCGCGCAGTTCCATCCCTTGCATTACCTTCAAGGCTTGTGTGCGGCCATCGAGCGCCTCGGCGGCAAGATTTACATCCGCACGCGGGCGCTCCAGATCGATAACGAGCGCGATGCGCGCATCGTCACCACCGGCAGCGCCAACGTGCGCGCCCGGGATGTCGTAGTCGCCACCAATACGCCTTTCAACAACCATGTCGTCATGCATACCAAGCAATCCGCTTACCGCACTTATGTGCTGGGTATCGCCGTGCCGCGCGGTTCGGTGCCGCGTCTGCTGTTGTGGGACGACGGCGATCCTTACTATTACATCCGGCTGGAATCCCCGGAAAATTCTGCAGACGACATTCTCATCGTCGGCGGCGCGGACCATAAAAGCGGCCAGGACGGATCGCCGGAAAGTCGCTTCACCGCCATCGAGCAATGGACGCGCGAACGTTTTCCCATGGCGAAACAGATCGAGTACCAGTGGTCCGGCACGGTGATGGAGCCTGCAGACGGCATGGCATTCCTCGGGAAAAACCCGAACGAAAAAAACGTGTACATCATCACCGGCGACTCCGGCAACGGCATGACGCATTGCACCGCCGGCGCCATGCTCATCACCGATCTCATCATGGGCCGCCCCACTCCGTGGGCGGAGCTGTATTCGCCCTCGCGCATGGTCATCCACGGCACGGCGCAATTTCTGCGCGAACAGGCTAATGTCGTGGCGCAATACGGCAAATGGATCACCGGCGCCGATGCCAACTCCGCGGATGCAATCCCGCCGGGAGAAGGTGCTATCGTGAAGGCCGGCTTCGGCAAGCAAGCCGTGTATCGTGATGAGGAAGGGGTTCTGCACGCCGTCTCGGCTGTCTGCACGCACCTGGGTTGCGAGGTTTCCTGGAATTCCACCGAGAAATCCTGGGATTGTCCGTGCCACGGCTCCCGCTTCGGCATCGATGGTGAGGTCATGCACGGCCCGGCCACAACGCCGCTCGCGGCAGTCAAGCCACGCGAAAAAGCCGCATAGAGTTACATGTCCGATGCCATTGTCGACATCGAACCGGAACCGGCTGCTGCAGATGCGTCGCTCATGGCAGAGCGGGTGCTGGCGGCAGAGGCAGGAGGATTGCGCTACGTTGCCGACAGCGCTCCGGGCTTCAACCGCAAGCGGACGAGAAGCGGCTTTCGATATCTGGATGCCGCTGGCAATCCACTAAAAGACCCCGCCGAGCTCGCCCGCATCAAATCACTTGCTATCCCACCCGCCTGGACGGATGTATGGATCTGCCGCGATAAAAACGGCCATCTGCAAGCCACCGGCCGCGATGCACGCGGCCGCAAGCAATACCGCTATCACAAGAATTGGCGCGAAGTGCGGGACGAAGCCAAGTACGAACGCATGGTAGCCTTCGCCACGCAGTTATCCGCCACCCGCGCCCGGCTGGAAGAAGACATCCGCCGTCCCGGTTTGAGCCGCGAAAAAGTCATCGCCACCATCATCCGCCTGCTCGACGTCACCATGATCCGCGTTGGCAACGAAGAGTACGCCCAGGCCAACAAATCCTTCGGCCTCACTACGCTAAGAAACCGCCACGTCACCATCGACGGCGCCGCCATCGAATTCAATTTCAAAGGTAAAAGCGGCATTTCGCACAACATCCGCATTAGCGAACCGCGCCTTGCGCGCATCGTCCGCCGCATGCGCGAGTTGCCGGGGCAGGAGCTCTTTCAATACGTCGACAGCGAAGGCGCGCGCCACTCCATCGGCTCCGCCGACGTCAACGATTACCTCAAAACCATCACCGGCGAAAACTACACCGCCAAGGATTTCCGCACCTGGTCCGGCACCGTCCAGACCGTCATCGCCCTCAAGGCGCTCGGCCCCGCCGAAACCCTCGCGGAAGCTAAGCAGAAGACCCGCGAAGCTATCGAAACTGCCGCAAACAAGCTCGGAAATACGCCGACGATCTGCAGGAAATGCTATGTGCATCCGACGGTGCTGGAGGCTTATGCAAATGGGGATTTGCATGAGTTGATGGAGAAGAAGGGAAACGAAATGCAAACGCTCATCGATAAGGAAGAAGCGTTTACGCTGGAGTTATTGCAGCATGCGTTGATGCGTCAAGCGGCCACATAGTCCAGACCTCGCCCTATTGGTCGGCTCACGTGTAAGCTTGCGAGGATAGGATGTACTTAACGGTTACGAATGGAGAATGAAAATGGTCCCCAAGAATACGATCTGTCTCTGGTACGAAGGCGCCGCCCTGGATGCAGCAAGGTTCTACGCCGAGACGTTCCCGGATAGCGCAGTAGGAAAGGTCCTTCATGCCCCCGGCGACTATCCGGCGGGCAAGCAGGGCGATGTCTTGACGGTCGAATTCACCGTAATCGGCATCCCTTGTCTCGGTCTGAATGGCGGTCCGGCGTTCAAGCACAACGAGTCTTTTTCATTCCAGGTTGCGACTGACGACCAAGCCGAAACCGACCGCTTGTGGAATGCGATCGTAGGCAACGGCGGTCAGGAAAGCGCCTGCGGCTGGTGTAAGGACAAGTGGGGCCTGTCGTGGCAAATCACGCCGCGCGCGCTCACTGACGCAATCGCCGATCCCGATCGCGCCGCAGCCAAGCGCGCTTTCGAGGCGATGATGCAAATGAGAAAGATCGACATCGCGGCGATCGAAGCGGCCCGGCGCGGCTGACGCTCAAGGGCTCAGCCATGGCCGGCCATTTCATTGATCGAACAGCCGACTAATCTTCCATTTGGCTGACATCATCCGGCAAGCTTCACTTGCCTGCAGCCAGCAATTCAGTCAAGCGGACGCCCTAAAGCGTGCGCTTGATGGCAAACTAGCCATTTACCACCCCTCGCCGGAGACACCGCAAGAATGTATTCATCGACATTCATCTTTGCCAAGAAGCAATATGACAATGACTTCTATCGTCTTGATCAGGCCATTGCAGAGGCGGCAAAGGAAATTCCCGGATATCTGGGCGAAGAGGCTTGGGAGAACCCAACTACCGGGCTGGTTTCGAATGTCTACTATTGGGAAACTCTGGAGGCGCTGCAAACTTTGGTGACGCATCCCAAGCATCTGGAGGCGAAAGCCGCTCAGGAAAATTGGCTGGATGGCTATCAAGTGATTATTTCCGAGGTTATCAAGACCTATGGCGATGCCAGGCTGACGAGCTTGCCTATAGCCAAGGCGGGTTAATTTTTTCGCTTTTCCCTTCCAACATAGCGCGCATTCACATGTACATACCCAAGCAATTCGATGAGCCGAGAGTTGATGTTCTGCACCAGTTCATACGCTCGCGCCCTTTTGCCAGCCTGGTCACGCTTTCTTCGGGCGGGCTCAATGCCAATCACATTCCGTTGCATCTGTCCGAGCAACCCGGCCCGTTCGGTACTTTGCGCGGCCATGTAGCCCGTGCCAACCCGATCTGGAGCGATATCGCCAAGGGCGTTGAGGCCTTGGCAATCTTCCACGGCCCCAGCGCTTACATCACGCCATCGTGGTACCCGATCAAAGCAGAAACGGGAAAGGTCGTCCCCACCTGGAACTACGTGGTGGCACATGCCTACGGTACGCTTCGTGTCATCGACGATGCCGCGTGGTTGCGTGATCACCTCGAATCGCTCACGGCGCATAACGAGGCCGCGTTTGCCGAGCCGTGGCACCTCGCGGATGCGCCTTCCGATTTCATAGAAAAAATGATGGGTGGCGTTGTCGGTATCGAGATCGTGATCACCCGCCTGTCCGGCAAATGGAAAACGAGCCAAAACCAGCCTGCCGAGAACCAGGCCGGCGTCATTCAGGGCTTGCGGGCCAGCGGTAGCGAGGAGGCTTTGGAAATGGCTGCTCTGGTCGAGGGCATCAACCATGGGCGCTAAGGGCTAAACGCCAGACACTTACCGAAGCGCTGCTTTCAATTTTTCCAACGCTTCCATCACCAGGCTTCGTGGCGCGCCGATATTCATGCGCATGAATCCCGATCCGCCCATGCCAAAGGCGATGCCGGGGGAGAGCCCCAGGCCGGCTTCGTGGATCATGAAGCGTTTCAGTTCGTCGTCGCGCATGCCGAGTTCGCGGCAGTCCAGCCAAAGCAGGTAAGTACCTTCCGCCGGGATCAGCTTGATTCGCGGCAGCTCCAGTTCAATGTAGCGTGCTGCTTCGTCGCGGGTTTTCTGCAGGTATGCCATCAGGCTTTCCAGCCACGGCGCGCCTTCGCGGTAGGCAGCTTCGAAGGCGGTAAGGCTGAAAGGATTGCCGGCGGTCATATGCACCATGTCCAGCACCTGGTTGATCCTGGTCCGGCGCGCGGAGTCGGGAATGATCAACGCGGAAAGGCCGAGGCCGGGGATATTGAAGGTTTTGCTCGGGGCAACGGCGGTGACGATATTCGCTGTGTCATCGGTTAGCGTGGCGAGAGCACGGTGCCGGTATTCCGGATAGATCAGGTCGGCGTGGATTTCGTCGGCGAGTACCGTGAGGTCGTGGCGGCGGGCAATGTCGAGCACCTGCGTGAGTTCTTCCCGCTGCCACACGCGGCCGACCGGGTTGTGCGGCGAGCAGAGCAGCAGCAGCCTGGCCTCCTGCGCGCATTGCTCCAGGTGCTCGAAATCGATGCTGTAGCGCCCGTTGTCGAGCTTGAGCGGATTCTGCACGAGCCGCCGCCCGGTCTTGGTGGCGGCGGAAAAGAAGGGGAAGTACACCGGCGGCTGCACGATAACGCCTTCGTCCGGCTCCGTCAGTGCCATCGCCACGGCATTGAGCGAGGGCACCACGCCGGGCACGAGCACGATCCATTCGCGTTCGATAACCCACGCATGGCGCTTTTTCATCCAGCCGATCAGCGCGTCGTACACGCTCTCTGGCGGCAGGGTGTAACCATAGATGGGATGCGTGGCGCGTGCTATCAGTGCATGGGTAACAGCTTCGGGTGCGGCAAAATCCATGTCGGCCACCCACAGCGGCTGCACGTCGCTGGTGCCGAAATAGGCTGTCCGGCCGTCATATTTGAGCGCGCTGGTACCTTCCCGCGGAATCACGCGGTCGAAATCGAAACTCAACGCACTTTCTCCCACACCGTGACTTCGGAAATGGTGTGCTGGAATTTGCGGCGTGTTTCGCGAATCACGAAGGGCACCTCCAGCGGACCTTGTACCAGCCGGAAATGCGGGCCGAGTTCGATTTTCAGCCCGTCGAGCGTGCTCAGGTTTTCGCCAGACTGCTTGAATCCGCCTATCCACTCTTCGCGCGGAGTGTGTTCTTCCAGCCAGGTATAGGGCGAGGCAATCAGCAGCAGGCCGCCGAGGTTGAGCCGTTCGTGCACGCTACCGAGAAATTTGCGCGGACTGTAGAGGCGGTCGATCAGGTTGGCGGCGAGGATGAGGTCGTAACCGGAGAAATGCGGTTTCAGGTTGCAGGCATCGCCCTGGAAAAACTCCACCTTGTCGCGCACGCCGTCGAGGCCGAGATCGGCGAGACGGCGCTCCTTGTAGAACACCAGCTCGCCTTCATCGGCGAGGGTATAGCGCAGCACGCCCTGCTGCGCGAGTTGCACGCCCAAGCCGATGAAGCGCGCCGAGAAATCGATGCCGGTGACGTGCTCGAAATGCTTTGCCAATTCAAAGGTGGCGCGTCCGGCAGCGCAGCCGAGATCCAGCGCACGGCGAGCCGGTTTGTCCTGCATGGCCGCGATGGCGATTTCGCTCAATGCTTTCGAGAAGTTCGGTACGTTGTAATAAGTATCGCCGTAATGGAATTCGGCGTATTCCGACAGCATCTTGTCGGTTTCGTAATGCGAGGCAGGCATCGCTTCGGGTGCGTCATACTCGGAAATCACATAGCGGAATCCGGCATGCTGGAAAAAGTGGCGACGAAATGCGTAACGTGCGCTTTTCAGTGCTTCATTGCCGCACGAAACCCATGAGCCGCCCTTCATCAGGTTGTGGCGATTGTCGTAGGTGGGCACCGTGAAATCGTCGTAGAGCGGATGCACCTTGAAGCCGTCGAACGGGTAAATCGACGTTTCCGTCCATTGCCACACGTTGCCGACAACATCGTACAGTTCGCCGTGACGGAATTCGGTTACCGGGCAGGACGAGGCGTAATGGTCGAGATGCAGGTTGGCCGTAGCAGGTCGATCGGCTGGGATTTCTGCAAGCCCGGCAACTTCATGCAGGCGATACCACTCATCTTCGATCGGCAACCGCACGGGTTGCCCGGTTTCGGCTTTCTTCCAGTTACAGAAGGCCTTGGCCTCGTGATAATTCACTTCCGCCGGCCAATCCCACGGCATCGCGACTTCTTCCGTCATCAAACGCAACCTCCAGGCGCTGCCGTCGGGCACCCAGAAAGTGGGGTGCTGCGCCTTGGTGAATTCCTTCCAGTGGCGGCCTTCGTCTTCCCAGTAACTGTCATTGCCGTAACCGCCTGCTTCGACAAAGCCGAGATATTCGCGGTTGCTTACCAGATAGCGGCTGGCCTGGAACGCCGGGACTTCCGCTTCATGACTGCCGTATTCGTTGTCCCAGCCGTAAGTCTGGTCCGACGCCGGCTTGCCGAGCTTGACCTGCCCGGCGGGGATACTAACGACATCGTTGCGCGGCGCTTCGCCGCTGATACGGCAAGGCTGCCACTCCGGGTGCGGTTTCACGTAATGCAGGGCATGTTGCCGGATCAGCACAGACGAGGTTTCAAGATGGATGCGCTCGTGCTCGATACCCATCAATATGGGCCACCACCGATGATCCCAATCTATGGGCAGCACGAGCGGCGTATTTGCGATCACCTCATCGATCACGCGCCGCATTTCAGCGCGGTAAGCGCGCACTTCGGCGACTGTCGGCCATTTGTAATTGGTCTCGTCGAGATCGTCCCAGCTCATTTCATCGACGCCGATAGCGAACATCGATTCGAAATCGGGATTGAGGCGCTGCGGAACCAACCCGGCCAGCACGAGCTTGTTGATGAAAAACGTCGCGGTATGGCCGAAATAGAAAATCAGCGGATGGCGCAGCGAAATCGACTTGCGGTAAAAAGCCTCGTCGCTGGCGAGCGTTTCAAAGAGCTGCTCGTAGCGGTCGCATGTTGCATGAAAGTATTCGCGGATTTCCTGTCGTTTGCGCTCGGCATCGGAGCCGTTAAGTAAAGGCGTGCGGTTAAAAAGGGTTCTCATGGTCAAACATAGTCAATCGATAGCGGTAATGGTTCGATTAAACATCATGCTGATGACGATGTCATGTAGAAGTCGCGATTAATGCGGTCTCAACCTCGGAAACAGTCTTGAAGCAGGCTGAGATGATTGCGAGTGAGCTGACGGATTAGTTCAGATGAGAAGGCTATATTGATTCACAAATGAAAACGGCCCCCATTTCTGGGAGCCGTTTTTTATTGGTGGTGATGGGGGGACTTGAACCCTCGACCTACGGATTATGAATCCGTCGCTCTAACCAGCTGAGCTACATCACCGGATCCAGCAAAGTCCGACATTTTATTTTTTAACGGGCCGATTGTCAAAGCAGATTGCGTTGTCTCGGCATTCCGCTGCAAAGGCGGATTCTTGCGCCCGAAGTTTTTGCCAGGAAAATCAGACGTTGAACAGGAAGTTCATCACGTCGCCGTCCTGCACGACGTATTCCTTGCCTTCCGAGCGCATCTTGCCAGCTTCCTTGGCGCCTTGCTCGCCGCCGCAAGTGACAAAGTCGGCGTAAGCGATGGTCTGGGCGCGGATGAAGCCTTTTTCGAAGTCGGTGTGGATGACGCCGGCGGCCTGCGGGGCGGTGTCGCCTTTATGAATCGTCCAGGCGCGGACTTCCTTTACGCCGGCAGTGAAATAGGTTTGCAGGCCGAGCAGGTCGTAAGTGGCGCGGATGACGCGATTGAGGCCGGGTTCTTCCAGGCCCATTTCAGCCAGGAACATCGCCTTGTCTTCGTCTTCCAGGTCGGCGATTTCGGATTCGATCTTGGCGCAGATGGCAACGACGGGCGCGCCTTCCTTTTTGCCCATTTCCTCGACCTTGGCGAGCAGGGGGTTGTTCTCGAAGCCGTTTTCCTCGACGTTGGCGAGATACATGACCGGCTTGACGGTCAGCAGGCATAGCGGCTTCAGCAGGAAGAGCTGATCCTCGTCCAGGCCCATGGTGCGCACCGGCTGGCCCTGATCCAGGTGTTTCTGGACTTTATCCAGCAATGCGCAAAGTACGATGGCTTCCTTGTCGCCGGACTTGGCTTTCTTGCTTTCGCGGGCGTTGGCTTTTTCCACGGTTTCCATGTCGGCCAGCGCGAGTTCGGTATTGATCACTTCCACGTCGGCCAGCGGATCGACCTTGCCGGCGACATGCACGATATTGCCGTCGTCGAAGCAGCGCACCACGTGGGCGATGGCGTCGGTTTCGCGGATGTTGGCGAGGAACTTGTTGCCCAGGCCTTCACCCTTGGAGGCGCCAGCCACCAGGCCCGCGATGTCGACGAATTCGACAATGGCATGCTGCAGTTTCTGCGGATTGACGATTTTGGCCAGCGCGTCGAGGCGCGCATCCGGCACTTCAACGATGCCCACATTGGGCTCGATGGTGCAAAAAGGATAATTGGCCGCTTCGATGCCGGCACGGGTGATGGCGTTGAACAGGGTGGACTTGCCGACATTCGGGAGTCCGACGATTCCGCACTTCATAGTATTAACCCTTTGGTTTGGTATGCAATTTAAGCATGGCTGCTTCCATGCTGCCTTCCAGCAGCAATGGCAGCAGTTTCACGCTTTGGTCGATGGTGTCCTGGATCAGGTTGGCTTCGTCGCGCGAAGGCTCATGCAGCACGAAGTTGACCACCGCGCTTTTCTCGCCGGGATGGCCGATGCCGAGGCGCAGGCGCCAGTAATCCGGCGTGCCGAGATGGGCGGAAATATCCTTGAGCCCGTTATGCCCGCCGTTGCCGCCGCCTTTCTTGATCTTGGCGGTGCCGGGTGCCAGGTCAAGCTCATCGTGAATCACGAGGATTTCTTCCGGCGCGATCTTGTAAAAACGGGCCAATGCCGCAACGGAGCGGCCGCTGGCGTTCATGAAGGTGGTCGGCGCAAGCAGCCAGGCTTCATGTGCGCCCGATTTTATCCGGCCTGCCAAGCCAAAAAATTTTGCTTCGACGGACAAACGGCTGCCCGTGGCACGACAGACTTCGTCTATCCACCAGAATCCGGCGTTATGCCGGGTCGCTTCATATTGCGGCCCGGGATTGCCCAGACCGACAAACAGCCGGATGCCATTCATGCGTTAGCGTTCCATCAATAAAAAACGCGCGTCCGGGATTCCGCAACGCGCGTTGTTTTCATGCCGAGACCGGCTTACTCTGCAGCCGGAGCCTCTTCTTCGCCCTCTTCGGCAACTACGCCACCGCGCGGCACCGGAATGGATGCCACGGCAGCATCTTCGCCGTGTGCCAGTTGTACGAATTCCACGCCCTTGGGCAGCTTCAGTTCGGACAAGTGGATGGAGTGGCCGGCTTCCAGGGTTGCCAGGTCGACTTCGATGAACTCAGGCAAGTTTTTCGGCAGGCAGTTCACGTCGGCTTCGGTCATCACGTGGGTGACGATGCCGTGTGCCAGCTTCACGCCCGGAGCAACTTCGGCGTTGATGAAGTGGAACGGTACCTTCACGTGGATCTTTTCGGTAGCGCTGACGCGTTGAAAGTCGATGTGCTGGATTTCATTGCGGACCGGGTGCATCTGGTAGTCGCGCAGCAGCACTTGTTCCTTCTTGCCATCCAGGTTCAGGTTCAGGATGGAAGCGTGGAAAGCTTCGTGGCGGAATTGCAGGAACAGTTCCTTGTGATTGAGCTCGACGTTGACAGCGTCCTTGCCGCCACCGTAAACGATGCCGGGAACGTTGCCTGAACGACGCAGACGGCGGCTCGCACCCGTACCTTGCGCTTCGCGCTTCTTGGCATTGATTTCGATTTGCATGTTGAAACTCCTAGTAGTTGAAAAGGCTGCCCGCGACCAGGCAACTCTTATTCGCCGCCAGCCAAACGGCTGGCAGCAGAATTCTTATTCCATGAACAGCGAACTGACCGAATCCTCGCGGCTGATGCGACGTATCGTTTCCGCCAGAATTTCAGCGGTACTGAGCTGGCGAATTTTCGAGCTTGAGGCGGCATCGGAGCGCAGCGGAATCGTATTGGTAACCACCAGCTCGTCCAGGCGCGAATTGGTGATGCGCTCGACGGCCGAGCCGGAAAGCACCGGATGCGTACAGTAGGCGACTACCTTGACTGCGCCTTGCTCCTTGAGCGCGTTGGCGGCTTCGCAGAGGGTGTTGGCGGTATCCACCATGTCGTCCATGATGACGCAGGTGCGGCCTTCGACCTCGCCGATGATGTTCATGACCTTGGCGACGTTCGGCTTCGGGCGGCGTTTGTCGATGATGGCGAGGTCGGAGCTCAGTTGTTTTGCAAGCGCGCGGGCACGAACCACGCCGCCGACGTCGGGCGAAACCACCACGAGGTTGCTGTAATTGTGCTTCCACACGTCACCCAGCAGGATGGGGGAAGCGTAAATGTTATCGACCGGGATATCGAAAAAGCCCTGAATCTGGTCGGAGTGCAAATCCATCGTCAGCACGCGGTCGACGCCGACGCTGGTCAGCATGTTGGCGACGATCTTGGCGGTAATCGCGACACGGGCGGAGCGCGGGCGGCGATCCTGGCGCGAGTAGCCGAAGTAAGGAATGGCGGCGGTAATACGGGCGGCGGAGGAACGGCGCAGGGCGTCTGCCATGACCATGACTTCCATCAGGTTGTCATTGGTCGGCGCGCTGGTGGACTGCAGGATGAACACGTCCTTGCCGCGTACGTTTTCCAGTAGTTCGACCATCACTTCGCCGTCGCTGAAGCGACCGACGGTGGCACGGCCCAGGCTGATGTTGAGATGAGCGACTACTTCTTCGGCAAGCTTGGGATTGGCATTGCCGGTAAAAACCATCATGTCGCCGTTAGCCAAGACCGCGGTTCCTTTACTCTCAAAAAAGAAATAGCGTGTAAGGCTACACGCTATTTTATTAGTGGCTGGGGAGGAAGGATTCGAACCTTCGCATGCCGGAATCAAAATCCGGTGCCTTAACCAGCTTGGCGACTCCCCAATAATCTCAATCTGCAAAATCGTGCAAAGGATGTTTATCCAACCCCTGCGCGACGAACCCGCAAAAATTTTCGGGTTTCAGCGCGAATATGCGCTGTGCTTCGGCTTCACTTTCCACTTCCAGAAATACGCTGGCGCCGGACCCGCTCATTCTCGCATCGCCAAATTTCTTTAGCCAGGCAAGACAGCTTTCAACTGCGGGATAGTGTCGGCACACTACGGGTTCCAGGTCGTTGTGACCGTAGCCCTTGAAAAAGGCCGCCATTTTCGCGGTAATCGTGTCCCTTGTCAATTCCTGACTGGAAAATATCTCCGCGGTCGATACATGCACGTCCGGAGTAAGCACCACGTACCAGGCGTCAGGCAGCGAAATTGACTGCAATTGTTCGCCGATGCCTTCCGCCCAGGCATTTTTGCCGAAGATGAAAATCGGAACATCGGCACCAAGCTGCAGGCCCAGCGCCAGAAGCTCCTCGCGCGGCAAATCCAGATTCCACAAGCGGTTCAGCGCCAGCAGCACGGTGGCTGCATCGGAACTGCCACCGCCCAACCCTCCGCCCATGGGCAGATTTTTCTCCAGCCGGATATCGACGCCTTGCCGGCAATCGGAATGTTTCTGCAGCAGGCGTGCCGCGCGAACGCATAGGTCATTTTCTTCGGGAACGCCGGGGATGTCTTGCATGCGACGGATTACGCCGTCATCGGTAGGGCGCAAATGCAGGACATCGCTTTTGTCGATCAGGCGGAATACGGATTGCAACAAGTGGTAACCGTCGGCACGCCGTCCCGTGATATGCAGAAAAAGATTGACCTTGGCCGGGGCTGGAAAAGCGTGAAACTGGTCTGTCATGGTTCGCGCGCCAGCGTTCCCCACTGATCGATAAGCAGCTTGAGGTCGAGCTGCGGACTTCTCAGCAACACCTTGCTTGGCAGGTCGGTGCCTTCCACCGTCTGGTAGGCGGAGTATTCGATATCCCAACCGTCCTGTTTTAGGCGCGACAGCCGGCCCTGTGCGTCCCGCACGATGGTCTCGTAACTGCTGGAAGTGGGACGGCCGACGATCCAGTCCGACAGGCCGGTCAGCGGCAGACTCCAGCCCATGGTCTGTTGCAGCAGGGTTTCCGCGTTGTCTGCCTGATAGGTTTTACGGTCATTGGTAACCAGCGTTACGCCGCCGCCGTTGGATTGGATATCCGCGACCTGGGCCCCGAGAGGGGAGTAAAGCGCGAAATGATCGCCGTCCTCGGTATGTTTCCAGCGCAGGGAGCCTGAGAATCCGCGCTTCTCGGTCTGGACCGCCATGCGGCCGGAAAGGCTGAATGCGCCGATCTGCTCAAGGTTACGCAGATGCCTGGCCTGCGCTTCCGGGTCGGTAGGCGTTGGCGGAGGCAAGCTGGCACAACCGGCCAGCGACAAGGCGGCCGCCAGTAGAAAGTAACGGAAAAAACTCACTGACGGAATTTCTTCGTCGTGTTGAGCAGTACCTCGTTGTCGGGATGGGCGCGCAGCGCTTCTTCCCAGGTTTTTACTGCTTCATCGCGTTTGCCTTGTTGCCACAGCACTTCACCGAGGTGCGCCGCGATTTCGGGGTCGGTCTTTTCGGAATAAGCGCGGCGCAAATAATCCGCAGCCTCATTCAGCATGCCGCGCCGGTATTGCACCCATCCCATGCTGTCGAGGATGTAGTGGTCGTCCGGGCTGAGGGCAAGCGCCTTTTCGATCAGGCCCGCGGCTTCGTCGAGGCGCTCGTTGCGGTCGGCCAGGGTGTAGCCCAGGGCATTGTAGGCTTGTGCGAAGTCCGGCTTGAGCGTGATCAGTTTGCGCAACTGCTGCTCCATGACATCGAAACGCAGCACTTTCTCCGCCAGCATCGCGAAGTCGTAAATCATTTCCGGCGTGTTTGGCAGCGTGTTGATGGCACGATCGAGAATGGCGTAGGCCTCGGCATACTGCTTTTCCTGCACCAGCAGGTTTGCTTCCACTTGCAGGGCCACCGCTTGCTGTTCGCTGGTCAGGTTGGGCAAGGCTTGCAGCATCTTGCGCGCTTCGGGAAGTTTTTTCTCGCTGGCAAGCAAGGAGGCGATGCGCAGTTGGGCATCGAACCGCAGTTCGTCGCTCGTAACCTGCTTGTACCACTCATAGGCTTGATCGTTGCGTTTTTGCTTCTCCGCGGATTGGCCCAGATACAGGTAGAGCTGCTCGGGCTCCTTGTAATTGTGCTCCAGCGCTTGCTTGAAATATTTGTCGGCTTGCGCGTAATCGCCGAGCTGGCCGGCAAGGAGACCGACCACCACGGCCATTTCCGGATTTTCCTGGACGGCATCAGCGAGCTTGGTGAACTGGGTGCGGGCTTCGTCGAGTTTTTTCTCGTTGACCAGCAGCTTGGCATAGGTCAGGCGGATATTGCTGGTCTCGGGGTATTTTTCAAGGAAGCTATGGAAAAACGCGAGCGCCTTGTCCGGCGATTCGCGCAGGAGAATCTCGCCATGGAGTGCCGCTGCGGACTCCCAGCCCGGGCGCAACGTTTCTGCGGCGCCGAGCTCTTGCAGGGCTAGCTCGTTCTGTCCGGCATTGAACGCCATGTGCGCCACCGCGAATTTGGCCTCGGCTTGTTTGGGGTAGGGAGCGGCCAGGTCCTGAACTAGGGCAAGCGCGGCATCCTTGTCCGGGTGGCGCGAAAGCACGCCATTGAGGTAGAGAAATCCGTTGGCGCGCGTATCGTTTGCGACCAGCAGTTTTTCAAGGAATGGACGCGCGTCTTCGAGGTTGCCGGTGCTCAGCAGCAGTTGCGCCATGGCCTGCTGGGCTTCGACGGAATCGGGGTCCAGTTCGGCCCACAGCCCGGCAGAACGGATGGCAAGTTGCTGCTGGTTGCCATATACGGCCGCGCGGGCGGCACGTTCGGCCAGGCGCGGGTCGCGGGTGGATTTTGCCAATTCGAAGAAGACTGAGCTTGCCAGCGCGATATCGCCGCGCTGCCCGGCGACTTCGCCAACCAGATATTTGAAAATGAATTCACTGGTTAGCCCTTCTGTCGGAGGGGGTGCGGCTTCCTGCGCCTGGGCGCCCAGGCTGGCAAAAAGAATTGCAAGGGCGAGTGAGGCGCGCCTCAGCGAATGCGGTGAATTTTTCATGGGTTGAAGCCGGGTCCGTTACCTGTTGTATGGATGCTTGGTTAGTCCGTGACAGGCCAACCAAGTTCATCCATAATGCCTGCTCAATATAGCTTGTTTATATGGATTTTCCAATCAGTGCAACGCTTGACAACTGTCAGGCGTTTTTTATAAGTTTTGCAGCTTACTTCACGAATCCGGACGTTCAATCCTATGAATACTGTTACCGTCGAGGCTAGCGATCTGACGCGAGCCTATGGAGGCCGTGCTGTCGTCAGCGATGTGAATTTCACCCTGAACAAGGGCGAAGTGCTCGGATTTCTAGGCCCGAATGGCGCGGGCAAATCCACCACGATGAAGATGCTTACCGGCAATCTGGCGCCCACTGCGGGCACCGTCAAGATTTGCGGCATCGACATGATCGAAAACCCCAAGGAAGCCAAGGCGCTGATCGGCTATTTGCCGGAAACGCCGCCGCTCTATCGCGAATTGACCGTTGACGAAATGCTGGCGCTGGCCGCCCGTATTCACGGCATCCCACGCGCCAAGGTGCAACGTGCGGTCGAGCAGGCCAAGGAGCGCACGGGCCTCACCGAAATGGGCAAGCGCCTGTGCGAAAACCTTTCAACCGGCTACCAGCAGCGCGTGGGCATCGCCCAGGCGATCATCCATCACCCGATGGTGGTGGTGCTGGACGAGCCGACGCGCGGCCTCGATCCGATTCAGATTCGCGACATCCGCGCGCTGATCAAGGAATTGGGCGGCGAGCACAGCGTAGTGCTGTCCACCCATATTCTTCCCGAGGTCGAAATGGTCTGCGACCGCGTCCAGATCATTCATCAGGGCAAGCTGGTATTCAGCGGCGAGATCGAAGCCTTGAAACGTAGTCGAGAAAGCAATCGATTGTGTGTCGGCTTGCGCCGTCCGCCGGCGAACGACGCGCTGCTGGCACTGCCCGGCGTGGCGGCGGTCGAAGAGGCCGAAGGCCTGCTGCGCGTGCAGTTTTCCGATGGCGCTGCCGGCGTTCCGGAAGCCATTGTGCAGGCATCCGTGGCAGGTGACTGGGGCTTGTATCAGATCGCCCCGGACGTGACATCGCTCGAAGATGTGTTCCTGCATTTGACCCAACAGGAAGAGGCGTTAGCATGAAGATGATTTTGACCATTGCAGGCAAGGAGCTACGCAGCCTGTTTGCGTCCCCGATGGCCTGGGTGATCCTGGCGTTGCTGCAATTGCTGCTGGGGCTGTTCTTTACCAATTCCGTCGGCCGCTATTTCGAGGCGATGCAGGGCTCGATGCTGCCCGAGCAGCGCATCGGCTTTACCGCTTTCGTGATGCCGCAGGTGTTCGGAGTCGCCGTGTTGGTGCTGCTGACGGCTGTGCCGCTGCTGACCATGCGTCAGATCGCCGAAGAGCGCAAAAACCACACCATGGTGTTTCTGTTCTCCTCTCCGGTTTCTCTGTTCGAAATCGTATTTGGCAAATTCGTCGGCCTGATGACATTCATCAGCATCGTCACCGTCATGGTGCTGATGATGGCGTTATCGATGAATGTGGCCACCGATCTCGATATTGCGCATCTCCTTACCAATGCCCTGGGGTTGTGGCTGATGGCAGCGTCTTTCGCCGCGTTGGGAATATTCATGTCCAGTCTGACGCAGCAGCCCATTATCGCGGCGATCCTGAGCTTTATCGCCCTGCTGGGGCTGGTGATCATCGACAATTTCGCCGCCGATCCGGAAAGCCCGCTCAATTACCTCTCGTTAATGCGCCATTTCGAGCCGCTGGCGACAGGCGTCCTGAGCACGACCGATATCGCCTACTTCGCATTGTTCATAACGACGTTCCTGGTGCTGACCGTGCGCCGCCTCGATGCCGACCGGCTGCGCGGATAACGGGAAAGAATTCAAGATGAAGATCAATCGTAAAATCCGTTTCCAGCTGTTCGTACAGAATTGGCTGTTCGTCGTTCTCTTTCTTGCGCTGGTCGGAATGCTGGGCTATTTGACACGCGAATACAGCATCGAGCGCGATGTCACGCAAGCCGCGCGCAATCTGCTGACAGAAGGCAGTGCCAACGTGGTCAAGAAGATGAAAGGGCCGGTCAACATCACCGCCTTCGTTGAAAACGACGATCCCGAGCGCAAGAAGACCATACACGACTTTATTGCCCGTTATCAGCGTGCCAAATCCGATATCAACCTGACGTTCGTCAACTCCACCAAGGAGCCGAAACGCGCCCAGGAAGCCGGCATCCGCAAGGATGGCGAACTGGTGGTGGAATTCCAGAAGCGCACCGAAAATCTGGTGCCGAATTACACCGAGCGCGACCTGACCAACGTGCTGGTGCGTTTGCAACGCTCGCAATCCCGTGCCGTAATGTATCTCGACGGTCACGGCGAGCGCAGCCTGATCGGCGAAAAGAATTTCGATCTGGGCGAGTTCGGTCATCAGTTGGGCACCAAGGGTTTCAAGCTGGCCAATCCGGACCTGACGATTGCACAGGAAGTGCCGCGCAACGGCGCAATGCTGGTGATTGCCGGGCCGCAGGTCGATGTGACCGAAGCCGAGGTGAAGAAGATCGTGCATTACGTCGCCACTGGCGGCAATCTGTTGTGGATGATCGATCAGGAGTCGCTGCATGGCCTGCAGCCGCTGGCCGAGTATCTTGGTTTGGTGCTGACCCCCGGCGTCGCGGTCGATCCGACCTCGTCGCAGAACGGTGTCGATCCGCGTACCGTCATCGGCCGTCAATACACCGAGCACCCCATTACCAAGGAATTCACGTTGCTGACGGCTTTCCCCGAGGCGCGCGCGGTCGATGTCAATGACCAGACCGGCGACTGGGAAGTGACTCGCCTGATTTCGGTGGCGCATAACGGCTGGCTGGAAACCGGCAAGCTCGATGGCAAGATCAGCTTCGACGACAAGACCGACGTGCCCGGTCCGGTAAACATCGCGGTAGCGATGCAGCGCAAGGCGGAGAACATTACCCAGCGCGTGGTCGTGGTCGGCAACGGCAATTTCCTTGCGAACTCCTTTGTCGCTAACGGCGGCAATCTCGACCTCGGCATCAACATGGTCAACTGGCTGGCTGGCGATGATCAACTGATCAGCATTCAGCCCAAGCCGCTCAAGGACGTGACGGTGACCTACACGGCGACGGAAGGCATCCTGATTTTCGGCGGCTTTGTCATCCTGCTGCCGCTGGCCTTGCTGGTTGCCGGCATTGTGATCTGGCGCCGGAGACGCACACGATGAAATCGCGCTGGCTCGTCAATCTTGGCCTGCTGGTCGTCATTGCAGGCCTCGCGCTGTTCCTCTATCTGAATCCGAAAAAGGAAGAGGAATCGCCCAATTCGGTGAAGGTTTCCGAGCTCAGCCAGGCGGATGTCCGCAAGGTTGAAATCGAGTTTTCCGCCAAAAAGCCGGTGGTGCTGGAAAAGCGCGACGGCAACTGGTTCCTGGTGCAGCCATATGCGGCGCGTGCAGGCGAACAGGCGGTCAACCGGATACTCGCCGTGCTCAATGCAGACAGTGTCGACAAGTTCGATACTTCCGATCTTGCGCGTTTCGGTCTGGATCACCCCTCGCTACGGCTGAAGCTGGACGACAAGGAATTGCTGTTCGGCACGTTCAATCCCGTCAATGGCCAGCAGTATGTGGCCTTTGGAAACTCGGTCTACCTGATTTCAACGTCTTATTCGGACGCGGCCGCAACCCAGGTGGTTGAACTGCTGGACAAAAAACTGCTGGGGCCGGGTGAAGAAGTGGTCGGCTTCGATTTCTCGCACCTGGAACAATGGGAAGCGACCGGCCTGCGTCTGGAGCGCAAGGGCAGCGAATGGAAGGTTTCCATTCCGGGCGCCAAGCCCGTCCGCGCTGAGCTGGATGAGTGGTTTGGCGATGGCTGGAAGACGCTAAGTGCCAACTCCGTCGAGCCTTACCGGGTCGATAGCAAGACGGTTTATCCTTACTTCGAAATCATCCTCAAGAATGGCAAGCGCATTCATGTCGACAAGCAACTCGAATCGCCCGAGATGCTGCTGGCGCGACCCGATGAAGGCATGCTCTACCATTTCCCGCCCGATCTCGGATTTTCCCTGCTTAATCCGCCGGTCGGCGCGCATTAGAGCCTCCTTCAATAGGTTTCATACTTCGCGTTGAGTCAGGGCGCGGATGGATGCAAGGCGTGCCGTGCAGCCAAGGGTCACTCCCTTGGCAAGCGGTGCAACGCGGCAGACGCCGCGTCCTGACTCAACCCGGAGGGCAGCTTGCCTGCAGGCGCATTGCGGCGTGGCAGGCTGCTTGTGGAGAATGGCTCCACGGCGCAGCCCGCGCCTTGCACTGCATCCCGCAGGCAAGCTGCGCGGAGTATGAAACCTATTGAAGGAGGCTCTAGAATGCCTGAATTGCCGGAGGTCGAGACCACGCTGCGTGGCCTCGAACGCCCGCTGGCGGGACGTACCGTCGCCGCGGTGGTCGTGCGCAACGCAGCATTGCGCTGGCCGGTTCCTGCCAATCTGCAAGAGCTGCTGGTGGGAAAACCCATACGCAGCTTGTCGCGCCGCGCTAAATACCTGTTAATTCATTTCGATCACGGTACGCTAATCCTGCATCTCGGCATGTCCGGCAGGCTGTGCCATCTGATCGGAAACGAGCTGCCGGAGAAGCACGATCACTTTGATCTGGTGCTGGATAACGGTGCGCTGGTCCGCCTGCGCGACCCGCGCCGTTTCGGCGCAGTGTTGTGGGCTGAAGACCCTTTGCTGCATCCCATTCTAGGCAGTCTCGGCGTGGAGCCTTTGCTCGATACCTTCAATGGCGAGTGGCTGCATCGGAATATTCGCACGCGCACGGCAGCGATCAAGCAGGTAGTAATGGATGGAAAACTGGTAGTCGGCGTGGGGAATATCTATGCCAGCGAATCGCTATTCCGCGCAGGCATCAATCCAAAAACGGCCGCCAACAAACTCAGCGTGGCACGTTGCGAACGGCTGGTGCAGGAAATCAAGGCGACTCTGGCGGACGCCATCAAGGCCGGTGGCAGCAGTCTGCGGAATTTCTTTGGCGCGGACGGCAATCCGGGGTATTTCCAGCAGGAATATTTCGTCTATGGGCGCACCGGGGAACCCTGCAAGGTTTGCGGTACGCCTATCGCGATGATCAGGCAAGGGCAGCGCTCGACGTTTTATTGCCCGCGTTGCCAGCGATAGGCGATTTTCCAATGCAGGGATTCCCCGTCCGCGCTACGTGGTCGACTTAGAATCCAGTATTAGTTGCCGGAGTGTCGATGTGCCAACCACATTTTTGGCATCAGCGAGCCAATCAACATACCAAGCACGCTCATCAGGAAACCGGCAAACTGAGGCGGGATCATGCCTTCGCCTTCGGGCATGAAAATTTCCATGGGAATCCAGGTCAATGTTCCCAGCAGAATTGCCAGTATGGCGCCTTGGGCGCTGGCGCGCTTCCAGTACAGGCCTGCCACAAGCGGCGTAAATCCAATTACCAGCGTAACTTTATAAGCGTTTTCTACCATTTGATGAATGCCCGTCTCGGTTTCGAGCGACCACAGGGCATAAATCGTTACGCAGATGCTAAAGGCGGCGACAACGCCGCGTGTAACCCACAGAAAATGTTTGTCATCCAGCCGGTTCATGAAGCCTTTCAGAATGTTTTCCGAAATCGTGACGGATGGTGCGAGCAATGTGCCGGAGGCAGTGCTCATGATGACCGAGAGCAGGGCTCCGTAAAAGATAACCTGGGCATACAGCGGCAGATGGCCGACAACCAGTGAAGGCAGGATATGCTGGGAATCGCCTTTGGCTAGCAGGCCGGTCACCATGTTCGGATCGATCAGCGTTGCGGCATAGGCAAGAAAAAGCGGCACTGCGGCAAACAGAAAATAGGACACGCCACCAAGCACTGAGCCCCAGACCGCAACCTTTTCGTTTTGCGATGCATTCGCGCGCTGGAAAACGTCCTGCTGCGGAATGGAGCCGAAACCCATCGTGAGCAGCCCCGAAATGAAAGCAATCATCGCGACGGTATTCAACTTTGGCCAGAAGTTGAATTTTCCCGCAGATTGCGCATGCGCGACCACCGTGCCGACTCCGCCTGCCATATCCGATACCAGGTAGGCGATCCAGAACAATCCCAGCACGATGATGATCATCTGGAAAAAGGTCGTCAGCGCAACCGACCACATGCCACCATACAAGGTATATAGCAGCACGACCGCAGCGCCGATCAGGATGCCCTGCGCTTGTGTAATGCTGCCATCGGAAAGCACGTTGAATACCAACCCGAGTGCCGTCACCTGCGCTGAAACCCAGCCGAGATAAGACAGTGCAATGGCGATCGAGACTACCACTTCAACAAAACGATTATATTTTTTACGGTAGAAGTCGCCGATGGTCAGTAAATTCATCCGGTACAGCGGCCGGGCGAAAAACAGGCCGAATAACACCAGGCAGAGCGATGCGCCGAAAGGGTCGGAAATCAGGCCGCCGAGGTCCTCTTCGAGGAAGGTCGCAGGAATGCCTAACACCGTTTCTGCGCCGAACCATGTGGCAAACACCATCGCAATCACCATGACCAGCGGCAGGCTGCGACCGGCAGTCACGTAATCGCGGGTATTGTGGACGCGCGTCGCAGCATAGACGCCGATGCCGATGGAAATGACCAGATAGAGAATGACGAATCCGAGCAGCAAGGTTTTATCCTTAAAATTTTTGATTGAAAGAATGCGTTTGAATCGCGGCTATTCTAGCAAACGATCTACTAAATAATAGTGGTGCTACAATCGGCCGAAAAGCTTTTGCTGGAGAAAAACAATGGTGCAGCAACCACAGAATCTGGCCGGGTGGGTAGCTTACTTGAGCAATGCCGAATTGCCCGTGTTGAAGCATACGGCGCGCGAGCTGGAGCGCATGCATGCCGACGAAGAAAATCTCAATGCGCGCAGCGTTGCACACGTGATTACCAGCGATCCCATGATGACGGTCAAACTGCTGCGATTCCTGCAGGCGCACAGACGCAGCCATACGCAGGAACTCGTGCAGGTGGAGCAGGGCATCATGATGATGGGCTTCAATGCCTTTTTTCGCGAAATCAGACCTGAACCGCGGGTAGAGGATGTACTGCACGGTCATCTTGCTGCATTGACCAATCTCCTGCGTACCGTGCGTCGTGCGCAACGCGCCTCGCGCTACGCCTTTGACTGGGCACTGCTGCTGCACGACCTGCATGCCGAAGAAGTCCGCATCGCGGCGCTACTGAGCTATCTTTCCGAAATGCTGATGTGGTGCTTCAATCCGGACGCGATGCTGAAAATCCATGCGATGCAGGAGGCCGATAAAAGTTTACGCAGTGCGGCGGTTCAACAGGAGGTGCTGGGGTTCAAGGGCATCGAGTTGCAGCATGCTCTTGCCCTTGAATGGAAACTGCCGGAGTTACTGCTGACGCTGATGGATCCGGCACACTCGCAGAATACGCGGGTGCGCAACGTGATGCTGGCACTCAATCTGGCGCGCCATTCCGCCAATGGCTGGGATGATGCGGCACTGCCGGACGATTATCGCGACATCGCGGCGTTATTGCGGGTCGATCCGGAGAAGGTTATGGCAATGGTGGGTGCTAGCCCCAGCCCATCAACAGCATAAAGCCTGCAAGCTGCAGCAGGGCAAGCAGTACCAGCGCGGAGGTTGCCCAGAAAAGCAGGTGGTTGCGGCGTTTCTGCTCCGTTGCGAGCGCTTCCATTTTTTCCGTCAGAATAGCCATGTCGTTGCGCGACAGGTTTTCATGCACCAGGCGCGGCAACTGCGGCAGTATTTTTCCCCAGTGCGGCGCTTCTGCGCGGAAATTCTCGATGATGCTGCGCCAGCCCATCTGTTCGCTCATCCATTGTTCCAGATAGGGCTTGGCCGTTTTCCACAGATCCAGTTCCGGGTCGAGTTCGCGTCCCAGGCCTTCGATATTCAGCAATGTCTTTTGCAACATCACCAGCTGCGGCTGGATGACCACCCCGAAGCGGCGCGAGGTCTGGAACAGCCGCAATAACACGCGCCCGAAGGAGATGTCCTTGAGCGGCTTGTCGAATATTGGCTCGCACACGGCGCGAATCGCGGTTTCGAATTCGTCTTGCGGGGTGTCTTTCGGTGCCCAGCCTGATTCGATGTGCGCGCGGGCGACTTCGCGGTAGTCGCGCCGGAAAAACGCCAGGAAATTCCGCGCCAGATACTGTTTATCCGTATCGCTTAGCGTTCCCATGATGCCGAAATCGAGCGCGACATAACGCCCATCATTCTCAACCAGAATGTTGCCGGGGTGCATGTCGGCATGAAAGAAACTGTCGCGGAAGACCTGCGTGAAAAAGATTTCGACGCCATTGCGCGCAAGCCGGGGAATGTCCACGCCGAGCTCGCGCAAACGCGCTACCTGGCTGATCGGCGTGCCGGTCATGCGCTCCATCACCATGACTTGTTCGCGGCACGCATCCCAATATACTTCCGGTACCAGCAGCAATCGGCCATCGGAAAAATTGCGCCGCAACTGGCTGCAATTCGCGGCTTCCAGCATCAGGTCGAGTTCGTTATGGATATGCCGGCCGAACTCCGCGACTACCTCGCGCGGGCGCAGGCGTTTGCCGTCGGACGACAGATTTTCCAGCAGCATCGCCGCGACGTCGAGTAACGCCAGGTCCTTGTCGATCACGGCGTCGATTCCCGGGCGGAGTATCTTGACGGCGACCGGGCGACCATCTGGCAAAGTGGCAAAGTGGACTTGCGCAACCGAGGCACTGGCGACGGGCGTCGGGTCGAAGCTGGCGAATATTTCCGTCGCCTGCGCACCATAAGCCTGCTGTAAAACGGCTTGCACTTGCGGCGCGGAAAACGGCGGCACGCTGTCCTGCAGCTTGGCCAATTCGTCCGCGATATCGAGCGGAATCAGGTCGCGGCGCGTAGAAAGCATCTGGCCGAATTTGACGAAGATGGGCCCAAGATTTTCCAATGCCAGGCGCAATCGTACTCCGCGCGGCTGATCGAAGCGGCGCCAGAAGAACAGGCCGCGCGTCAATGCTTGCAGGCCGCGCAGCCGGGCGTGGCTGAATATGAGCTCGTCCAGCCCGAAGCGCAGGCTGACGAAGATGATTTTGAACAACCGCAGAAAACGCATCAGATGTTTTTCTCCAACCGCTCCAACCGTTTGGCGAAGCGCTCGACGTCGTCGCGCAAGGCGTCGACGTCCCTGGAGAAATTATCCAGATGACGCTTTTTGGCAATCTGCGGCTGCTCTTCCAGCCAGAATTCGGAAAGCATGCCGGCCATGGACATGGCTTGGCGCGCAATTTCCTGCCGAATGCGCGCGCCGGCCTGGCTCAGTTCGTGGGCTGGGATGTCGCCGACGATGCGGCTCAGGTCTTCCTCGGCATCCCAGCGCAGTCCGTGCAGAACTTTGCCGACTGCTGCGGCCAACTCGGCGTCGCCCTGCAAGGTGGCGAGACCGCTCGCGGCGTCGGGTTCCAGCAGCATGCGCAGGGCCGCGCCTGGAGTCAGGCCGATTTCAGCATCGATCTCGGCATCATGCGGGGCAGTGGAGAATTCGCCGGCACGGTCTATCGCCAGCGTAGCGCCGAGAGGCGGCATGGAAATGCGGACGATTTTTCCGGCGTAGGGGCGAAGCTGCTCGCTCGCCCAGGCGTTCTGGCGCAGAAGATGATTGAGTGCATCGGCAGTCAGCTTCAATATTTGACGCCCTTGTGCAGCGCGACGACGCCGGCGGTCAGGTTGTGGTAATCCACCTTATCGAACCCGGCATCCAGCATCATCTGCTTCAGGGTTTCCTGATCGGGGTGCATGCGGATGGATTCGGCGAGGTAACGATAGCTATCCGCGTCACTTGCCAGCAGCTTGCCCATCACCGGCAGAAGCTTGAAAGAGTAGGCATCGTAAGCCGGTTGCAGCGGTTTCCAGACGTGTGAAAACTCCAGCACCAGCAGCCTGCCGCCGGGTTTGAGCACGCGCAGCATTTCCTTCAGTGCGAGATCCTTGTGCGTCATGTTGCGCAGGCCGAATGCAACCGAAACACAATCGAAATAATTGTCGGGGAACGGCAACTTTTCCGCATCGCATTGCGCAGCGGGCACTGCCAGGCCTTCATCCAGCATGCGGTCGCGGCCGACCGAAAGCATGGAGGCGTTTATGTCTGTCAGGATTACCTTGCCCAGCTTGCCGACCTTTTTGGCGAACAGGCGGGAAAGGTCGCCGCTGCCGCCAGCGATATCCAGCACGCGGTTACCCGGCAGCACGCCGCTGGATTCAATGGTAAAGCGCTTCCAGAGCCGATGCAGCCCGGCGGACATGACATCGTTCATCAAATCGTAACGGCTGGCGACGGAATGGAAAACTTCGCCAACCTTGTGTGCTTTTTCGGATTCGGCAACGGTCTTGAAGCCGAAGTGCGTGGTGTTTTCGCTCATGCCTGATCCTTATGCTGGATGCCGGCGGCGGCAAGCCGCGCGAGATAGGTTTGCCACAGTTCGGCCTGGCGGGCGCCGAGATCGTAAAGATAATCCCAGGAGTACAGCCCGGTGCTATGCCCGTCGGAAAAGCTCAGCTTGACTGCGTATTGGCCGACCGGCTCGATGTTGACAATGTTGACGTCTTCTTTACCCACCTGCAGCACTTCCTGCCCGGCGCCGTGGCCGCGCACTTCAGCAGAAGGGGAATAGACCCGCAGGAATTCGCAGGACAGATGAAAGTGCGCGCCGTCGTCGAACACGATTTCCAGTTTGCGGGAGGCTTGGTGAAGGCGAATATCGGTCGGGCGTGGAGTGCTGGATGTGAGGCCGGTCATGTTCGTGGCATATGATTTGACTAAGTCAAAATGATAGCAGAATCGCGGTTTCATCAGGAGCTTGCGTTCGGGCCGCCGCATCGCATATACCCGCCTGATTTTTTGATTAATTTATGAATCATGCTAGAGTAGCAGCGGGGTATTCAGGCGAGAACATACATGGTTGAAAACAAGCTTGCCGATCAGTTTGCTGCATACAGCACATGGCGCAAGGCGCTGATCGATACCATCTGCGATTACCGCAGTTGGCTGAATGAGCAGGAGTTGAATGATGCGCAGGTCGATCTGCGTGTCCAGCACTTACTGGATCGCCTGCATGAGGACAAGCTGAATGTGGCTTTCGTAGCCGAGTTCTCGCGGGGCAAATCCGAGCTGATCAACGCGATTTTCTTTGCCGATTATGGTCAGCGGCTGCTGCCTTCGAGTGCGGGCCGCACGACCATGTGTCCTACCGAACTTCTGTTCGAATCCGACAAGCCCACTTCCTTGCGGCTGCTGCCCATCGAAACGCGCGGTACCGATACCACCACCACGGAATTCAAGCGTTTCCCCGCCGAATGGACGGTGTTCGAGTTCGACGTCAATTCCAGCGACAGCATGGTCGATGCCTTCAAGGAGGTGAGCCGCACCAAACGCGTTTCGGTCGAGGAAGCGCAGCGCTATGAACTTTACGACCCGAATAATCCCGACGATGCGATGAATCTCAACGAGGACGGCACGATCGATATTCCGTGCTGGCGTTACGCGATCATCAACTTCCCGCATCCTTTGCTTGAGCAAGGCCTCGTCATCCTGGATACGCCGGGGCTGAATGCCATCGGCACCGAACCCGAACTGACGCTCAACATGCTGCCGAATGCACATGCGGTGCTTTTCATTCTTGCGGCCGATACGGGAGTGACCAAGTCGGAGAGCGACGTCTGGCGCCAGTACATCAGCGGCACGCGCTGGAAGCAGAAGGGCCGCATGGCCGTGCTTAACAAGATTGACGGTTTGTGGGACGAGCTGAAAAGCGAGCGCGAAGTCGAGAAGGAAATCGCCAAGCAGATCAAGGTTAGCGCCGAGTTGCTGGACCTCGATTCCAGCCAGATTTTTCCGGTTTCGGCACAGAAGGGCCTGCTGGCCAAAGTGAACAATGATGAAGGGCTGCTGGTCAAGAGCCGCCTTCCTGAATTGCAGAAAGCCTTGTCTGACGAGCTGATTCCTTCCAAGAAGGAAATCGTGCGCGACAATACCGAAAGCGAGATCGAAGACCTGATCGCCAATTCCGGTCTTATCCTGCAGTCGCGGCTTCAAGGACTTTCGGAACAATTGGCGGAGTTGAAGGGTCTACGTGGCAAGAACGCCGATGTGGTAGAACACATGATGAACAAGGTCAAGGCCGACAAGGAGAGCTTCGAGCGCGGCTTGCAGCGTTTCCAGGCCTTGCGCAGCGTGTTTTCGCAGCATACCAATACGCTGTTTGCCTATCTGGGCATGGAGCGGTTGCGCATGGAGGTCGCCAAGACGCGCCATGCGATGGTGGCGGCCAACTTCACCAAGAGTATTCGTGCCGCGATGGAAGGTTTTTTCAAGGATATTAATGAGCGCATGGCCAGTTCCGACCGGCAGATATCTGAAATCAAGAGCATGATGGACGCCATGTACCAGAAATATGCGCAGGAGCACGGCACGGCGCCGGTCAATGCGCCTAATTTCTCCACGGCGCGCTATCAGAAGGAACTTGGCAAGCTGGAACGTGCCTACAAAGAGCAATTCGATACGGCCTTGAATATGATCGTGAACGAGAAAATGACGCTTACCACGAAATTCTTCGAGACGATGGCGAATCGCGTGGTGAATGTGTATGAAATCGCCAACCGAGACGTCGAGAATTGGCTAAAAGCCGTCATGGCGCCGATGGAGTCGCAAGTTCGCGAGCAGCAATTGCAATTGCGCCGTCGCATGGAAAGTATCAAGCGCATCTATAAGGCGACGGACACGCTGGAAGATCGCATCGCCGAGCTGGAAAGTTTCGAGCAGGGCATCCGCAACCAGATTGCCGATCTCAAGGTGATTCGTCAGCACATTGGTAATGCGCTGGCCTTTGAGGAAAGTCCGGCTCCCGAGGTGTTGGCAGCATGACCGGAAATCTTCTCTTTCTCTTCGGCTTGACGCTTGTTTTCGTGGGCTTTGCTGCAGTTGGCGTGCTATGGGCGATCAAGACGGGGCAGTTTGACGACCTTGAAGGTCCGGCCCAGCGGATATTGATGGATGACGATGATCCGATGATCCCATTTCAACGCTTGAAATCGGATGATGAAACGAATAAAATAAGACAGTAATATCTTTATTTCAATTGGGGAATTTGGAAATGCGTTTTTTTACTTGGGAAAACCTGCCGATGACCGTCATCGTTGGTTTGATTGCCTGGTCCTGGATTGCGTTCTTCTCCGTGATTCTGGCTTGATGACGCCATCGTGCGAATAAATAAAAAGGCTGCAAACGCAGCCTTTTTTAATGGGTAAAACCTGGCAGCGATTACATCGTTGCGCCGATAATCCCCTTCATTTTCTGCATGGCTTTTTGTTCAATCTGGCGAATCCGCTCGGCAGAAACGCCATATTCGGCCGCCAGTTCGTGCAGCGTGGCGCTGCCATCGTCCTTTAGCCAGCGTGCCTCGACAATACGGCGGCTGCGATCATCCAGGCTGTTCAATGCGGTTTCCAGGCCAACGGTTTGCAACACTTCGATTTGCTGTTCGGCCAGCATTTCCGACGGTTCGGGGCGGTGGTCTTCGAGATAGGCAATCGGACTCCAGCTTTCTTCGCCGTCATCCTCGCCGTGGGATTCCAGCGCGATGTCCTGGCCACCCATGCGGGATTCCATTTCGATGACTTCTTCCGGTTTAACCTTCAATTCGCGCGCAATTTCCAGCACTTCATCGGGATGCAGGCTGCCGCTATGGGTTTTCATGCTGCGCAGGTTAAAGAACAGTTTACGCTGCGCCTTGGTGGTGGCCACCTTGACCAGGCGCCAGTTGCGCAGAATGAATTCGTGGATTTCAGCCTTGATCCAGTGCACGGCAAACGAAACCAGCCGAACGCCGCGTTCCGGGTCAAAGCGGCGCACCGCCTTCATCAGACCGATATTGCCTTCCTGAATCAGGTCGGCCTGCGGCAGGCCATAGCCTGAGTAGCCGCGTGCGATGCTGGCCACGAGCCGCAGATGCGAAAGAATCAACTGCTTGGCTGCTTCCAGATCGTTGTCACGTTGCAGGCGGGTGGCGTAGTCGTACTCTTCTTCTGCGCTGAGCACAGGAAAAGAGCGGATCGTTTGCATGTAACGATCAATACTTTCAACCGCCGATGGCATCGGTAAAGACAGGGAATAACTCATTGCGTTTTAACCTCCTGGGTTCGAAACCATTTTAGCACTCACAATTGGAGAGTGCTAGCGACTAAAAGTTCTTGCCCTCAGCCACCTTGCGTGGCTTCTTTTTTAATGCACCGGAAATCAGGTTGTGAAAGAGGGGCTACATGGCTTTTGTAGAGATTCAGTCTTGATGTCGAGCATTCGGATGGATGGGATACGGGGAATGATTAAGCCCCTGATCTCATCCTGATCAAGGGCCTTGTGTTAAGAGCAGTGCAGGATGACACCTTTGCGTCCTATGGCACGCATGACAATGTCAATCACGTAAATCACCGCCTTTAAAAGGGTGACTGAAACTTCGCCAATGAGATCGGATTGCCGGTGTTGAATCTGACGAAGTTTGTCTCCAGTGATCATGGCGGCCACCAAATTCTCGCGGTGAGCAAGGCTGGCCACGACGACACCGGCAACGTGGACCACAATGGTAATCGTCCATACATTGGCGAGCGCCTCATGTGCCTCCTTGATCGTGACCAAATCGCCGAGAAATGGCAAGGCGATATCGTTAAACGACATATATCCAGTCACTACGGACAATATCCCCAATGAAAGCATTAGGTAAATAGCCACGGCTCCTGCCGGATTATGGCCGATATACCGCTTTGCTTCTCCTGAGAAAAGACCGTAAAGATAAATTGCGGCCTGCTTGATATTAAGCGGAAAGCGACGGAAACCGGAGTGATCCCGAGCAATGAAACCAATCAGCCATCGGGTGGCCAGGATGGCTCCAGCGCCATATCCAGCCAGGACGTGGATGTCTCGCATCAGTTCCAGGTGTCGGGTGTAGAAAGCGACCGCGAAGGAAGCAGCCAATCCCCAGTGCAGCGTACGCACTGAAAGCGGCCATACTTTGATTTTGTTCTGCATTTGTAGCTCCAAATACACGAAACCCGGGATTGCCGAGCCTCAGTAATTGTAAAAACGCTTGTGGCGTGGATTAGTCCTGAACCCATGCGCGGTTTACCGCAGCCTTTTGTGAGGTTGTCGGGAGGCGCATGCATTGGAACAGACTATGCATTATAAGCGATAGGCCGCACTCAACGAAATTGTGGCCGACTAATGCAATATAAATTACATATAACATATTAAAGTTGACAAAGTATTCCTCCAGGGGCATTCTGGGTTCTCCCCTCAATTTCCTGGAGATAAAAATGAACTTCCCTAAATTAAAACCCTATGTAGCAGCCGTTTGTTCCACTTTATTGTTTGCCATGGCAGTGCCCAGTTATGCGCACGAAGGTCATGCAAACATTCCTGAAGCAACGAAAACAGTACAGACAAATGCCGTTCTGAGGGACTTATGGGTAGGGCACGCGTTCTGGGTTCGTAACGTAGTGGTTGAAACGCTGCGTGGCAATAAAGCAGGCGCAAGCGCCGCTGAACAGGGAGTCGTGGCCAACGCCAAACAAATTGCCGCTTCCATCGAGCCGTTTTATGGAAAAGCCGCCTCGGAAAAGCTCTTTAAACTGCTGGCAGGGCATTATGGAGCCGTTAAGCAATACCTCGATGCAACGACTGAAGGCAGCAAGTCAAAGCAGGATGCGGCCATGAAGGTATTAACGAGTAATGTGGACGAGATCGCAACCTTTCTCAGCGGCGCGAACCCGAATTTGCCTTTCGAAACCCTGAAAAGCTTGCTGTTGGCCCACGGTGGACATCACGTCCAGCAAATTCAACAAATCAAGGCCAAACAGTACGCAGAAGAAGCCAGGACATGGAGTGCGATGAAGGATCACATGTATGTCATCGCAGATGCCTTGACGGGAGCCTTGGCGAAACAGTTCCCAGATAAGTTCTAAAGCCGTATTCGGAAATCCTCCAAAGACAAGATTGTTCTTGGAGGATTGATTTTCAGTTGAGTCTGGTTCCGCTTGGATTGCCGGGCTGTCGACAACCAGAATGAGGACATGTTTGTGGAAATTAAACCCCCGATTCCCCCGTTTACGAAAGAGACGGCTTCGATAAAAGTGCGTCTTGCTGAGGATGCATGGAATACCCGAGATCTCCAGCTTGTAGTACTCGGCTATAGCAAGGATACGGAGTGGCGCAACCGTGCCGAATTTCCCGTCGGTCGCGAGCAAATTGGCCAGTTTCTGCGGCGTAAATGGATAAACGAGCTGGATTACCGGCTGATCAAGGAGCTGTGGGCCTACTCAGACAATCGCATCGCGGTCAGGTTCGCTTATGAGTGGCATGACGATTCGGGACAGTGGTTTCGCTCTTATGGCAATGAAAACTGGGAGTTTAATGGCCAAGGGTTGATGCAGAAGCGATACGCCAGCATCAATGACCTTCCTATAAGCGCTTCGGAGCGTAAGTTTTTCTGGCCTCTCGGTCGTCGTCCCGACGATCATCCAGGATTGGCAGAATTAGGGCTTTAAGAGTGTTGCTGTTCTCCAGGCGGAGAGATGCGCTTTGCGGCCAACTCCACCATGGCCGGGGAGGCGAGTTTATTTTATCGATACACCAAACCGGCAACACTCTCCGCCTCTGACCATGCATTCCTTATGTTCGATGCTTGCATCCAGCAAAGAAGCCATTAGGGATAAATCCAGTTCGCAAACCTCTTTGCAATCT
This sequence comes from Methylobacillus sp. MM3, assembly GCF_001645185.1. Taxonomy (GTDB): domain Bacteria; phylum Pseudomonadota; class Gammaproteobacteria; order Burkholderiales; family Methylophilaceae; genus MM2. The sequence continues at coordinate 65,072 of NZ_LXTQ01000030.1, read as the reverse complement.
GCTGCCAGCTGATGAAAAACACAGTTGCTTGCAACGATTTCCAAAGGATTCGCTTCATCTGCGCCGAGTTGGGTTTCATAGCCTAACTCAGACATAATCAGTTTGACTTCGCGGATCTGATCAGCCGTCGACCCCTTGTTCTGGACTCGAGTCTTGTATTCGGACGCCAACTGCTCACCCAGGCTGGACATGCATTCTTTCAGCGTCGCATCTCCAAGCTTTTGCTGAACCAACTGCAAAAGAAGTCTGGAGAATAACGAATAGTGCCTGGGGAAAAGCTCTTGTCCAATTGCCGAGAGCTTGTAAATTCTCCCTGGCCGGCCTCCCGTGCTCGATTGCAAGGAGTTTTCTACATAGCGCTGGCCTTCAAGGCTTGCCAGATGTTGATGAACGGCATTTCTTGAAATGGAGAGCTCTTGAGCCAGTTGATCGACAGTCAATCCCTTGGGGCTATGCAACAACGCCTTGAGCAGGAGTTGCTGTCGTTGACCTATGTTTGATAAAGCAGACATGTTCGTATTCTACCAAATTAAAATTTGTAATGTCACTTATTCAATATTTATATTGATAAAGATAATTAATATATTTACACTGCATTCTCGATTGTTAAGTTAAGGAGAAATTTTTGTGTTGATATCCGCTATTCTACTTTTTGCGATTACCGCTGTGGGCGGGTTAATCCTTGCATCAAAGGTGCTTGGTGGCAAGTTTGCTTCATGGACGATCTCTCTGCTGCATGCCTCGGCAGGGGCTGCAGGTTTGATCCTGCTTATCATTGAGGCCATTCATGGAACAGGGGGATCACGCGTAACGGCTTCCCTTGCGTTGCTCATCATGGCTGCCTTGGGCGGCTTTTATCTGGCCTCCTATCATATCCGGGAAAAAATCGCTCCAAAAGGCTTCGTCATTATTCATGCAAGCCTTGCGGTAATCGGTTTTTTGATACTACTGACTGTTTTGCTGGGTATTTAAATGCAACGAATGACTCACCCCATTCATCCGGCGATTGTTCATTTCCCGATTGTTTGCTGGACACTCACAACGCTGGGTGATTTTGCAAGTATCTGGTTGGGGGAGTGCATGTGGTGGGCATCTGGATGGATGCTCACCATAGGAACAATTGCAGCTATTGCCGCAATGATTTCCGGAGTTTTCGAATTAAGAAAAGTGACGGATGACGATAAGGTGCTTCGCGTAGTTAATACGCACATGCAGCTAGTCCTTGTGACATGTACTCTATACGGGACAAGTCTTTTCTTGCGAGTAGATAGTTTTCAACAGCTAGGTGCGCCAGGCTCCATCGAGTTAATACTTTCGGGACTTGGATTGATCTCACTTTTTTGTTCCGGGTGGTATGGAGGAAAACTGGTTTATGAAAATGGAGTCGGGGTAAAGAAAGCATAGTATTTACCCACTCTTGGATTCCACATATTTGTATGGTGGCTTTCACTATTAATTCATAAGCTTTATCTCTATTGCCATGTTGTATCCTGGTACTGTCGCGTAGGTATTTGAAGATAATTTGAAGATGAAGCGGAGCGAATTTCTAAAACCTCTATCTCGGGAACACCATTCGGCCCTATCCCTCGGCACGGCATTTATTCGCGCCGCTGAATCCGGTGACAAGGAAAGTATCGCGGCGGTGTGTGAAAAATTAAATCGGGCATTCCGTAATGAATTGGAGCCTCATTTCAACCTTGAAGAGAAAGATTTGTTTCCGCGGATGGAACTGGCGGGGGCAGCCGAGTTGGTTAAACGCGCGTTGAAGGATCATGCGGCGCTCAGGGAAATGATAACCACGATAAATACCGAGAAACCCCCGGCCGAGCTTGCAGCCTTTGGAGCCCTCTTAATTGCCCATGTCAGATTTGAGGAGAGGGAGCTCTTCAATGTCGCCGAAAAGATATTGCATCTTGAGTGATCTGATAGGCTTTGGGGATTTATGATCCACAGATCGTAAATTTAAGCTTTGAATAGATTCCGGGAATGGTGGAGATTAGGCCACTAATATCCCAATAATCCCTACATTCTTCTTTTTTATCGCCCATTAGTAAGACAGTACTTGACGACAGCGGTGCCGGAGGCGATCAAGCTGGGCGAGAGTTTTTCCAGCGACAACCCATCACTCTTCTGATTAGGCGCAAGCGATCATTCGTAATCGCTATAAATCCTCCAGTTCGAACAATTCAGAAAAATACGGCCACATCAATGTCCCGCATGCTGATTTCTATTAATATCAAAAATATTAATATTAAATGGCAAATTAATTCATTTTCCATAAAAATAATTTAATTGCATACTGCATTTCGTCAGGTGGAAGTGATTTATGTCGGGCAGTTCAACGACGATTTATTCGCTTATGCCTTTGGAATGAAAATCAAGATTGGCGATATATCGAAATATTCATTGTCTGTGGCAATGAATGCTGGAACACGATGAACTGTTGGTCCAACAGCTATGGTCAGGCACCAATGATCATTGGCGTCATGCAGCGCGAAATGATCGGTATCACTCATTCCTCAACACTCCAATAACCCATAAAGCGCTGCTTGTTTCAAAGCAGCTATCGCTGGTTGTTGAGTATTGGCAAACATCCGACATAGCGCTACCAAGAGATCCATCCAATTCGCCGTATCTAGCACAGGTAACTATCAATGAATCCTACGAGTTTGCTCCTGGCCACTTTCATATTATCCATAGCCGGGTTATTTGTCTTCATATGGTCTCTACGTAAAGGCTTATTCGATGTGGAAACCTCGGGGTCTAAAGTGATCTTCACCCCAGATGACATCGGTCACTACCATGACCCTGCTGCCGACCCCCATGAAATCGACACCCTTAATATTCAGACTGGCCGACGCAACATAAGTCACAGCGATATTGCTAATCGTCCCCATGATCATTCGAGTACGCTTCCGTGTTTTGTTTTGTTTGGCAGCGCGGTTTTCTGGCTCGTTTTCGCATCGCTGGCAGGGCTGGTCAGCTCATACAAGCTGCACAATCCTGATTTCCTGACGCATTCTCTGGCGCTCACGTTTGGTGTGATGCGAACCATTCATCTCAATCTTGTTGCATACGGTTGGGCACCGCTTGGGGTGCTGGGTTTGGCGATGTGGATGCTGCCGCGGCTTCTTCGTGCGCCGCTGGTGGGAGGGAGATTCGCCATTGCGGGCGCGGTAATCTGGAATATTGCCTTGATAGCAGGCATCGCGGCGATCGCCAATGGGAAAAACGCGGGGATGGAGTGGCTTGAAATTCCCTGGCAGGTCGGCGTTTTGTTTGCCTTAGGCGGCATGATGATCGGATTGTCGATGGTCTTCACATTATTCACGCATAAGGTGCATCACCTTTATGTGTCCGTGTGGTACATCGGTGCGGCATTGTTCTGGTTTCCCGTGTTGTACATCGTAGCAAAGATGCCGGGCGTTCATTTCGGAATTGAGCAAGCCACGACGAATTGGTGGTTTGCGCACAACGTACTGGGGCTTTTTTATACCCCTTTGTCCATTGCCGCCGTTTACTACTTCCTGCCTAAAGTGATCGGGCGGCCGGTGCATTCCTATAACCTGTCTTTGCTTGGATTCTGGACGCTGGCTTTCTTTTACGGACAGGTTGGAGCCCATCACCTCATAGGCGGCCCTGTTCCGGAATGGTTGCTCACTCTTTCCATTGTGCAAAGCATGATGATGCTGATTCCCGTGGTTGCCTTCTCCCTTAACCAGCATTTGACGCTGAAGGGGCATTTCCAGGCACTGAAGCATTCCCCGACGCTGAGATTCATTGTCTTCGGGGCGATGATGTACACGCTTGCATCGGTCCAGGGATCGTTTGAGGCGTTGCGCTCCTTCAACGCTGTGACGCACTTTACCCATTTCACTGTTGCGCACGCGCACCTTGGAATGTACGGGTTCGTTTCGATGGTGATTTTCGGGGGTATCTATTTCGTATTACCGCAGATTCTGAAGTTTTCGTGGCCCTACCCAAAACTGATCAGCTGGCATTTCTGGCTGGTCGTCGCAGGGTTCAGCGTTTACATGATTTCTTTAATGACTGCTGGGGTACTACAGGGTCTTGCGTTACAGGATGCTTCCAAACCCTTTATGGATTCCGTAACCGTGACTCTGCCATGGTTGAAAGGCCGTTCTCTGGGAGGCTCTTTGATGGTCGCAGGACATCTGGTTTTTGCCTTTCATTTTGCCAGCATGGTGGTCTTTGCCTTATCAACCAAGCCATTTCAAAAACTGAGTCTGACGACGGAAGGTTGAGCCATGGAAAATAGCCTGAAACTGATTGCCGGATCCATGGTGACACTGTCATTTGCAACCTGCGCCCTGGTAGCTCTGCCTTTCCTGCAGTTGAAGGATGTCCCCGCGCCAGAAGCGCTGAAACCTTATAGCCCGGGGCAGGCGCGAGGCAGAAATGCCTATATTGCCAATGGCTGCATTGCATGCCATACGCAACAACCGAGCACCACAGGTGCCGGTATTGCCGATGCCCAGCGTGGCTGGGGACGGGCATCCGTCGCCGCGGATTATCACTATGACTCGCCGCCTCTTCTCGGGACCATGCGTACCGGCCCCGATCTTTTCAACATTGGCGAGCGTCAGCCTAGCGAAGATTGGCATCTGGGGCATCTTTACCAGCCGCGGCTGTATGTTCCCGGGAGCGTGATGCCAGGATTCCCATATCTGTTTGAGATCAAGAACAAAGCCGAGACGACCAAGGGTGACCGTGTTGTTTCCTTGCCGGAAGGAGCCATTCCAGACGGCAAGGTTGTCGTGGCTGGCGAAGAAGCTTTGAACCTGGTGGCCTATCTCACTGGCATGAAGCACAACTACCCGGTATTGACGCCTGAAGAGGCCAAATTGGCCGCCCTGAGAAAAGCTCGCGTCCCTACCAACGATTAATTGAAAGCGCTTGAAAAAATGAAACCATTACATGCAAATAACAAGGAAAACATAGAACCGCTCGAACAGACGAACCCTGTTCCCCGCGTAGTTGTGGGTCTCGTGCTGGGGTTGGCGCTATGGAGTGCAGGATACATTTTTACGCAGCGGCCCGATGGTGTCGCTTCTCTGGGCGATGGACGCGATCCTGAGACCCTGGTGAAAGCCGATGTGGTTGCGTCAAAAGATACTGCAAATGGCATGCAATTGTTCACGGCCAATTGCCAAGCCTGCCACCAAGCGAACGGCCAAGGGCTTTCGGGAGTTTTTCCTCCACTGGCGGGTTCCGAGTGGGTACTGGGCGATGAAAAGGTGTTAAGCCAGATTCTATTGCATGGGCTTTCGGGGAAGGTTGAGGTTCTTGGAAAAACCTATCAAGGTTCGATGCCAGCCTTCGGAAGCCAATTGAGCGACAGTGAAATGGCTGCGGTATTGACTCATGTACGAAGCCAATGGGGGAATAAGGCGCAGCCCATCGCCGCTGAGGTTGTCGCTACTGGCAGGGCGGCATCGGCGACGCGCTCGGCACCATGGACTGGTACCGACGAAATCAAAACATTCATCGACTTCCTTCCGGGCTCTCCCGCGCCATGAGTCTCGCCAATCATAAAACCGGTTTTGCCTGCCTGTTGATCGTCGTATTGGCGCTAGCGGCTTTTGCCAGCGTTACGAGAAATTTTAGAGCCGTGACTACCGAGGAGGCCCGCCGTCTGGACCTGAAGCAATTCCCTAAACCGTTGCCGGATATCAAACTCATCGACAGTTCGGGTGAAACATTGAGCCTGGCGCAAATAGGCCGTTCCAACCCGGACGGCAGACAAGTTACGCTCATCACCTTCATCTATACAAACTGTCGCACGATATGCCGGGCCGGAGCCATCGATCAACTGCATCTTGAAAAGTTGATTCAGGACAATGGATGGAGCAGCCATATCAAGCTGTTGACGTTGAGCTTCGATCCGGCGCGCGACACACCGGCTGTTTTGAGGCGGTATGCGGACACCATGAAGGCCGATCAGGACATATGGAAATTCGCTACTGTCGCCGACAGGTCTGACCTGGCGTCGCTGCTTAGAGCATTTGAAATTACGGTATTGCCAGATGGTTTGGGTGGTTATGCGCATAATGCCGCCATTTTTCTGGTCGATCGGCAAGGAAGATTGGCAGGCGCTTACGCTATGGATGAGCCCGCTACGGCATTAGCAGAATCACTCCATGGATGAACAAATATCTCACAGCCCCTTTAGCTCTTTTTGTTCCAGGGATTTTACTGGCTGCGCTTGGATTGCTTCGGCCATGGCTGGAGGAATCAATGGCTCGCCATATGGTGCTGGAGTTGCCGGGATTGTTCTGCATCGGTTGGCTGGCAGCCCGCATATGCGATAACACGCTTGGTCGCATGCTGGCTCCATGGAATCGAGACGGCGTGACGGCATTGCTCGCGTCTTTTTTGATCACCTCGTACTGGATGTTCCCTTCGGCACTTGATCTCGCAGTCCTGAATTGGGATATCGCTACTGTCAAAGTGGCCAGCCTGCTATTCGCCGGGCTCCTTCTGGGGGCGGCTTGGAAAAAGTCGATCCCCGTATTGAAGGCATTTTTTGTCTTGAACTGGGTCTGGATGACGTTGACGGCCGGATTTTTATATCGAGATGCACCCAGGCAACTCTGCGCAGCTTATCTCAGCGAACAGCAGTCTGATACGGGTTTAGGGCTTATATTTCTTGCGATTGCAGTGCTGTGTCTTTGGGGCGCCGACACATATCTCCAGACCAATGCAAACGAAATGAATCAACGAAATGCGATCGATTGATGTAGGGATCGTAGGCGGGTCCGGTTATACCGGTGCGGAACTATTAAGAATTCTTTGTCGGCATCCGCGAGCAAGGGTCGTAATGACCACCTCGCGAAGTGAATCAGGCTGTCCAGTGAGCGACCTGTTTCCGAATCTTCGAAATCATGTCGACCTGGTGTTTGTCGATCCGGAGAGTGCCGATCTCAGTGCCTGTGATGTCATTTTCTTTGCGACACCCCATGGTACGGCCATGCGGCAGATTCCTGCGTTGCTGGGTTCGGGGGCAAGGATCATCGATTTGTCCGCGGATTTTCGCATCCAGGACATTCCAGTATGGGAAAAATCCTATGGCATGCCGCATGCCTGCCCTGCCTTGGTTTCCGAAGCCATTTATGGCCTATCGGAGCTAAACCGAGACTCGATCAGAAAGGCGCAAATTGTCGCCAACCCCGGCTGCTTTCCAACCGCAATTCAATTAGGCTTCAAGCCGTTATTGCAGGCCGGGGTTGTGGATGCGGATACGCTGATTGCGGATGCGGTCTCAGGTGCCAGCGGCGGTGGCCGGAAAAAAGAAAAGCAGTTACTGTTTCCGGAGGTTTCGGACAACTTCAGAGCATACAGCGTCTCAGGCCATCGCCATCTGCCGGAAATTTGCCAAGGGCTAACTGCCATGTGCAATAACGCGGTCAAACTAACTTTTATTCCGCACTTGATGCCTGCCATTCGGGGTATTCATGCCACGCTTTATGCAAGGTTAAATAAGCATGTGGATTTGCAAATGCTATTCGAGAATGCGTATAAAAACGAAGCTTTCGTCGATGTCCTTCCATGTGGTTCCCATCCGGAAACTCGTGGTGTGCGTGGATCGAACAGATGCGGCATCGCTGTGCATTCAAGGGAGGGGAATGAGACCGTAGTAGTGATGTCCGTCATTGATAATTTGGTTAAAGGTGCTGCAGGGCAAGCTATTCAGAATATGAACATCATGTTTGGTTTCGATGAAGGCGCCGGATTGAAGGAAATTCCTTTGTTGCCATGACGGGTCTTGGCCCTTCAGGATTGCACTGCAAAACTCCACTTATGCATTAAATATGTATAAAAGCGCTATCATTAGCAATTCTGTCCAATAAGATTGAACAATAGGGGTTGGCTAAATGGACCGCTTTGATGCCATGCTTGCGTTTACCCGGGTTGTGGAACTGGCGAGCTTCACCAAGGCGGCGCTTTCACTGAGCCTGCCTAAAACCACGGTTTCGGCGCAGGTGCTGGCGCTGGAATCGCGGTTGCGCGTCAAATTGCTCAACCGGACGACCCGGCGCGTCAGTGTTACTACCGACGGCGCCGCCTACTACGAGCGCGCCGTGCGATTGCTGCAAGAACTCGAGGAAACTGAATCGCTGGTCAGCCAGGCGACGGCGAGCCCGAAAGGACGGCTGCGCGTGGATGTGCCTGGGTCGATTGGCCGGCGCATCATCATTCCGGCGTTGGCGGATTTTTTCCGTCGGTATCCAGAGATCGATTTGGAAGTTGGCTGCAACGACAGGCCGGTCGATCTGTTGGAGGAGGGTGTCGATTGCGTGATCCGGGGCGGCGAGATTACCGATCTCTCGCTGGTGGCGCGAAGGGTGGGGTCGCTCAAATTTGTTACCTGCGCCAGTCCGGCTTATGTGGCGGAGTTCGGCATGCCCGAGACGCCGGCGGATATCGAACGCCACATGGGCGTGCATTATTTTTCTTCAAAAACCGCCAAGGTTTTCGAATTCGATTTTTCCAAGGACGGCAGCAAAACCCTGGTCTCCGGCCGCCGCCGGCTGATGCTTAACGACGGGGATGCATGTGCAGCGGCTGCGCTGGCAGGCGCTGGCATTGTCCAGCTGCCTACCTTCATGGTGCAGGACTGCATTGCATCGGGGAAACTCGTTATTGTTCTCGGCACCTATCTCTCCGAAGATTTGCCGATATATGCCCTGTATCCGCAGAACCGGCATCTTTCCACCAAAGTCCGGGCGTTCATTGACTGGATTGCCGAGCTTTTCGAGAGCAGCGATCTGGTGCAAACCAGATCCCAGATTCCGTGACAATGAGCCGGTATAAGCGATGACGCCTACGGCGCTAATAGCGCTCAATGTCGGCTAGCGCACGATTCACGGCGACGTAGGAGCCTATCCAGCCCAGCAGTGCCGAGCCGCCTACCAGCGCGAGGCTGACATCGGCGGTCGGCATCAATAGCCGAAAGTCCGATGCATACAGTCGAGCGAGTTCGGCGACTGACTCGTTGAACAGCCAGACCGCGCCAACCAGGATCAGCAAAGCCGACAGGCCGCCGCCGATGCCATAAAGCGTACCGGCGTATAGAAATGGGCGGCGGATGAAACGGTCGGTCGCGCCGATCAGGCGGCTCAGTTCGATTTCCTCGCGCTGGGTGGCAATTTGCAGGCGTATGCTGTTGCCGGTGATGATCAGCAGCGCGAAACCCAGCAATCCGGCGATGACCAGCACCAGTTTGTTGCCGAGTTCCAGCAGACCATGCAAACGCTTGATCCAGACGGCATCGAGTTGCGCATGCTCCACGCCCGGCCATTGCTGTATTTCCTGCTGCAGCCGTTCTATGGCGGCGGGATCGCCGGTCTTGGTCTCAATGACGTAGGCGTCGGGAAGCGGGTTCTGCTCCAGCCCGCCGGTAATCTCCGCCAGCCCCGTGCTCTGCTGCATTTTCTGCCATGCCTCGTCGCGGCTGACGAAGCGGTACGTCGCAATGCCATCGTGCTTATCCAGACGGGCGTCGATTTCTTTTTTCTGATCCTCCGGTGCGCTCATCGCGAGGAAAAGGCTGATTTGCGGCGCGGTCTGGAAGCCGCCGGCGAGGCGCTGGAGGTTTTCCAGCGCGACGTAAAGCATTGCCGGCAGCGACAGCGTGACGCCGATGACCGCAATCATCATCAGCAATGCCAAGGGTGCGCGGCGCATGCGGGCGGTAACCAGCGAAAAGGCCAGACGATGCTGCGCAAGCATTTGGCCGATCATCGTAGTTCTCCCTGCGCCAGATGCAGCGTACGCCCGCCGAATTCCGTGCTGCCATGCGCGTCATGCGTAGCGATCAATACGGTGACACCGACCTGATGAAAGGAGTGGAAAAGCTTCATGATTTCAGATGCATAGGTTTCGTCGAGGTTGGCCGTCGGTTCGTCCGCGATCAGAATCGCCGGCCGACTGACAACTGCGCGGGCGATGGCGAGCCGCTGCTGCTCGCCGCCGGACAGCGTAATCGGCATTGCTTTTTCGCGGCTCAGCAGGCCAACCTTGTCCAATGCGGCGCGAATGCGCTTGCCGGCCTCATGGCCGACGACGCCATTGATGTGCAGCGGCAAGGCGACGTTATCGAACACCGTGCGGTCGTAAAGCAGCTTGTGATCCTGGAACACCAGCCCGAATTTGCGCCGCAGGAATGGCACGGCTGCCCGGCGCAGCTTGCTGACATTCTGGTTGCCGATCAGCACGGTGCCGGCGGTGGGGCGCTCCAGCGCGGCAATGAGTTTCAAGAGTGTGCTTTTGCCGGCACCGGAATGGCCGGTGACGAACACCAGCTCGCCTTTTTCGATTTCGAAGGAGAGGTTTTTCAACGCTTCGTAACCACCTGGATACAGCTTGCCGACACGGTCGAACTTGATCACGAGAACAGCGCCTCCACGAATTCCTTCGCATCGAATGGCTGCAAATCGTCGAGTTGTTCGCCAACCCCGATGAAGCGAATCGGAATCGGCCGCTCCTTGGCGATGGCAGCAATCACCCCGCCGCGCGCGGTGCCGTCCAGTTTGGTCAATGCTAGCCCGGTGACGCCGAGCGCATCGTCGAAAGCCTTGACCTGTGCGATGGCGTTCTGCCCGGTGTTGGCGTCCAGCACCAGCAGTATTTCGTGTGGGGCGCCGGGATAGGCCTTGTCGATCACGCGCTTCACCTTGCGGATTTCTTCCATCAGGTTGAGCTGGGTCGGCAGGCGTCCGGCGGTATCGGCCAGCACGACATCGATGCCGCGCGCCTTGGCGGCGTTGACCGCATCGAAAATCACCGCAGCCGGATCGCCGCCGGTTTGCGAGATGACTTGCACCTGATTGCGCTCGCCCCATTCGGCGAGTTGCTCGCGGGCGGCGGCACGGAAGGTGTCGCCGGCGGCGATCAGCACGGATTTGCCTTCGGCCTGCAATCGCCAGGCAAGCTTGCCTATGGTCGTGGTCTTGCCGGCGCCGTTGACGCCGGCCAGCATGATCACGTAGGGCTTGTGTGTGCCGGTATCCAGCGGCTGCGCCAAAGGCTCGAGCAACCCGATCAGGGCTTGTTGCAACGCCTCGCGCAATTGCGTGGTATCAGTCAGATGTTGGCGTTTGACCGTGGTACGCACCTGTTCGAGCAGCGCTTGCGTTGCACCGACGCCGACATCGGCAGTGAGCAGGATGGATTCGAGTTCCTCGTAGACCTCTTCGTCGATCTTGCCGCCGCCGAATAGTCCGCCGAGCTGGTTGCCCAGCTGGGTGCGGGTGCGAGTGAGCCCTTGCTTGAGCCGTTCGGCCCAACTGGCCTTGGGTTCAGGGGAAGGGGATTCGTCCTTGTTCTTTTTGAAGAAATTAAGCATGTGGCTATTTTATTCGGAATGGGAGTTGCGCGCTAATCAGAACTTGAGGACGGATACTCAGTCATAAAGCCTGCGCAGTGCCGAGACTGAGCTGTGCAGAAGGTATAATCGACAAAAAACGGAGAACTGAACGTGCTGATTCGATGGTGGTTGATCCTGCTGGCATTCCTGCCGGCGGCGGCGTTTGCCGGAAATATGCAGGAAATGAAACTTCCCAATGGCTTCAAGGTGGTGGTGCAGGAAGACCACCGTTCACCTGTCGTGGTGTCTCAAGTGTGGTACCGGGCGGGAAGCGTGGATGAGTTCAACGGTACGACCGGCGTGGCGCACGTACTGGAACACATGATGTTCAAGGGCACCAAAAAAGTCCCGGCCGGCCAGTTTTCGCGCATCGTCGCGGCGGCAGGCGGCAAGGAAAACGCCTTTACCAGCCGCGATTACACCGTGTACTTCCAGCAACTGGAAAAATCTCACCTTGAGCTTTCCATGAAGCTGGAATCCGACCGCATGGTCAATCTCAACATGACCGACAAGGAGTTTGCCAAGGAAATCCAGGTGGTCATGGAAGAGCGCCGCTGGCGCACCGATGACAAGCCGCAGGCGCTGGTCGGCGAGCAGTTGATGGCTGCAACCTTGCAGGCGCATCCTTACGCCCGCCCGGTCATTGGCTGGATGAACGATCTCGTAAACATGAATGCCCAGGACGCCCGCGACTGGTATAAGCGCTGGTATGCGCCCAACAATGCCACGCTGGTGGTGGTAGGCGACGTCAAGCCGCAGGAAGTTTTCCGTCTCGCGAAGAAATACTTCGGCCCGCTGAAGGCGCGCAAGCTGCCCGAGCGCAAGCCGCAAGTTGAGCCTGAGCAGAAGGGTGAGCGGCGAGTGACGGTCAAGGCGCCGGCCAAGCTGCCTTATATTGCAATGGCCTACCATGCCCCATCGCTGAGCAAGGCCGACGACTGGGAGCCGTATGCACTGGAAATCCTCGCCGGCGTGCTGGATGGCAACCCGGCATCCCGCCTTAACCGAGAGTTGGTGCGCCGCGAGCGTATCGCCGTCAATGTCGGTGCCGGTTACGACGCGGTCAATCGCGGCCCGGCCTTGTTCGAATTCGACGGTACCCCGAGCGAAGGCCACTCAGTGGAGGATCTTGAACTCGCGATTCGCAGCCAGATCGAGCAGCTGAAGGAAGATGGAATTACCGAGGACGAATTGCAGCGCGTCAAGGCGCAGGTGATCGCGGCCGATGTGTATCAGCGCGACTCGATGTTCTACCAGGCCATGCAGATCGGCATGCTGGAAAGCACCGGATTTTCATGGCGCGATCTTGACGAGTTCCCGAAGCGCTTGCAGGCCGTGACGGCCGAGCAGGTCAAAGCCGTCGCCAATAAATATCTGGTTGACGATCAGTTGACGGTTGCCGTCCTCGATCCGCAGCCGATAGACGAAAACAAGCCGCAAGCCCCGGAGGTGCCGCATGTGCACTAATTTTTCGTGGGGAATTTCCAACAAGAACATAGTGGATGCGATGACTAGACTGTTTTTCGGGATTATTGCGCTGGCCATGTCTGCGGCCGCGCAGGCGGCACTGCCTATCCAGCATTGGCAAAGCGCTTCCGGCGCCAAGGTGTATTTCGTGGAAAACCACGACTTGCCCATCCTCGACGTGAGTATCAATTTTGCTGCCGGCAGCAGCTTCGATACGCCCGAAAAAGCTGGAGTGGCGGGGCTGACGCAGGGCATGCTTTCGCTCGGCGCGGGCGGGCTGACCGACGACCAGATTTCCAACCGTTTTGCCGATATAGGCGCACAGCCTGGCGGCGAGTTCGACCTGGACCGTGCGGGCCTCAAATTGCGTACCTTGTCGAGTGAGCGGGAGCGTGTCGCGGCGCTTGAACTGCTCGCCACGCTATTGCAAAAGCCTGACTTTCCGGCAGCCGTGCTCGAACGCGAAAAAGCGCGCGCCATCGCTGGCCTGCGCGAAGCCGCCACCCAGCCGGAGAGCATTTCCGGCAAGGCATTTTCCAAGGCTCTGTTCGGCAGCCATCCCTACGCGCTGGACGAAATGATGGAGCCGGAAACCGTCGAAAAAATCACACGCGACGACTTGATCGCCTTTCATCGCAGTCACTACACGCGAGGTAATGCGGTAGTCGCCATCATCGGTGATGTGACTCGTGCTCAGGCCGAAGCAATTGCCGAGCAGTTGGCTTCCGGACTGCCGGAAGGCGCAGCCGCAGCGGCGATTCCGCCTGTGCCATTGCCGAGCGCCCCGGTTGAAACGCGTATTTCGCATCCTGCCGCGCAATCGCACATCCTGCTCGGTTATCCCGGCGTAAAGCGTGGCGATCCCGATTATTTCCCACTCTATGTCGGCAACTACATTCTGGGCGGCGGCGGTTTCGTGTCGCTGCTGACGGAAGAAGTGCGCGAGAAGCGCGGGCTGGCCTACAGTGTTTACAGCTACTTCATGCCGATGCGCGAAGCGGGGCCGTTCCAGATCGGCTTGCAGACCAAGCGCGAACAGACCGATGCCGCGCTCAAGGTGGTGCGCGAAACGCTGGATAAATTCATCCAGTCCGGCCCTACGCCCAAGGAGCTGAAAGCGGCCAAGGACAATATCATCGGCGGATTCCCGTTGCGTATCGACAGCAATGGCAAGATCCTGGATTACCTGGCGGTGATCGGCTTCTATGGCTTGCCGCTGACCTACCTCGATGACTTCAACAAGGAAGTCGCCAAGGTGACCACGGCGCAGATCAAGGATGCATTTGCGCGGCGCGTCAAGCCGCAGAACATGGTGACGGTGATCGTTGGCGGCAACGGCAAATAAGGTCCGCATCAACGCCGGGGAATGGCGCAGCCGCATGCTGCGTTTTCCGGATGCGCTCGGGCTGCGTCCGACGCCTGATCGTGTGCGCCAAACCCTATTCAATTGGCTGGGACAGGAGCTGCACGGCAAGGCTTGCCTGGATTTGTTTGCCGGCAGCGGAGCGCTCGGGTTCGAAGCGGCCTCGCGTTATGCGGCCTCAGTGACGATGGTGGAGCAGAATCCGGCGGTGCATCGTGCATTGGCTGACAATGCCGCATTGCTGAAAGCCGGCCAGGTGCGCTTGCTCCGCATGGATGCCTTGCAATTCCTGGCTCAGGATACGCAGCCGTTCGACGTGATTTTCCTCGATCCGCCATTCGGTCAGGGCTGGCTGGAAAAGCTCCTGCCGCTGCTGGCGCCGCACCTGGCTCCCGATGGGGTTGTTTATGCCGAATCTGAATCACCATTGCAGGATGGACCGGATTGGCAAGTCTACAAGCACGGTAAGGCGGGTAGCGTGCACTATCACCTGTTAAAATGTCATCCATGAATTCAAAAGCCGTCTATCCCGGTACTTTCGACCCGCTGACCAGCGGCCATGAGGATATTGTCCGCCGCGCCGCGGGCCTGTTTTCCGAAGTGGTGGTGGCGGTGGCGGACAACACCTCCAAGAAGTCATTTTTTAACTTGCCGGAGCGCGTCGAGCTGGCGACGGCAGTTCTCGCCGATTGTCCCAATGTGCGCGTGATGGGTTTTTCCGGCCTGCTGATGCAGTTTGTGCGGGAGCAGGGTGCCAGCGTGGTAGTGCGCGGCCTGCGTGCGGTATCCGATTTTGAATACGAATTTCAACTGGCGGGAATGAACCGCAAACTCTATCCCGAAGTCGAAACCTTATTCCTCACACCGGCGGAGCAGTACATGTTCATTTCCGCCAGCCTGGTGCGGGAAATTGCGGTGCTGGGTGGCGACGTATCCCAGTTTGTTTCGCCGCTGGTGCAGGAATCGTTGCAGCGCAAGATGCGCAACCGCTGATGGAGTTTTGAACTATGGCTTTAATGATTACCGATGAATGCATCAATTGCGATGTATGCGAGCCTGAATGCCCGAACAGCGCCATTTCGCAAGGCGAGGAAATCTACGAGATCAACCCGGACAAGTGCACCGAATGCGTTGGGCATTACGACAAGCCGCAGTGCCAGGAAGTCTGCCCCATCGATTGCATTCCGTTCAATCCGGACGTGCGCGAGACGCACGACCAGTTGATGGCGAAGTATTTGCGGCTGGTGGGTAGCGGCAAGAAGTAATCATCCAAGACGTTCTGCCGGATCTTGCCGGTAGAACAATCTCAGTTGTTCATACACCGCCGGATATTCGCGTTTCAGCAAGCTCGGCGTTTCGAAAAAATGTTCGCTCATCACCGCAAAAAACTCTTCCGGCGCTACTGTCCCGTATGGATCGAGTGCGGTATCCTCGCCGCGGTCGACGCGTTTGCGTAAATCCTCATAGGCCGGCTCGAACGCCGCCCGCCAGTTCCGCACGCGCATGCCATCATGCAATGCCGGACAGCCATTGACGCTGCCGCTGCTGTAGTCCAGCTTATGCGCCAGCTCGTGGATCACCGCGTTATAGCCTTCACATCCGCCCGAGGCAGCGACATCCGCCCAGGACAATACTACCGGCCCGCGCTGCCAGGCTTCGCCGATACGGATTTCGCGCCTGGAATGGACGAGACCATATTCATCCGTCCACTCCTGGCGTGTGGCGAACTCGCCCGGATACAGGACAATGGATTTCCAGCCGCCGTACCAGTCGATACCGAGATTCAGAATGGGGAGCGAGGCTTGCGCGGCGAGGTGTATGCGCATTGCTTCCGTGAGTGCCAGCCCTTGCACCGGCTCCAGGCTTTTCTCACGCAGAAACAGGCTGGCCAGAGCGCGCAAGCGCTCCAGCGCCTGTGCGTCCAGTCCGGCAAGCAGCGGCAAGCCATTGACCGCCGCCAGCCAGGCGGATGGCGGAATAGCATGTCGTGCGAGGGTGCGTTTGCGCAGCCAGTTTTTGAAGATGCCCATGACGCTATTTTACGGGGATAATACGAACATCCATGCAACTGGGAACAAAGGAGAAAAATCCATGCGCATTCTTCATACCATGCTCCGCGTCGGAGACCTGGACCGCTCGATCAAGTTCTACACCGAAATCCTCGGCATGCAGGTGCTGCGCCGGGAAGACTATCCCGACGGCAAGTTTACACTGGCTTTTGTCGGCTATGGCGGCGAGCGCGATCATACCGTGCTTGAGCTGACCCATAACTGGGGTACCGAAAGCTACGATCACGGCAATGCGTTCGGCCACATCGCCATCGAGGTCGAAGACGCTTATCAGGCGTGCGACAAGGTCAAGGCGGCAGGCGGCAAGGTGATCCGCGAGGCCGGGCCGATGATGCACGGCACGACGGTGATCGCGTTCATCCAGGATCCGGATGGCTACAAGATCGAGTTCATACAGAAAGGTACTGCCGGATATTAAGTTTCGGCGGCCAACATCAATAATTTATTTCGGAGATCGAAATGACGGTAATCAAATATGCTTCCGCAGTGGCTTTGTTTGGCTTGGTGGCTGGTTGCGTGATTGTCCCAGCGGAGCCGCAGCAGGATAACAAGACACCGGTGTGCCACAAGGGCAAGAAGACGCTTTATGTGGGGGATTCCGCAGTAGATGCGCATTTGAAGCATGGGGATTATGTGGGCATTTGTCGTTGAGTTTGCGTGAAGAATGGAATAGGAAAGCCGGCGATTGCCGGCTTTTTTGTGTCGTATCGCCTGAAGTCGCGTTGTATGCGGTATGGGAAACCTGCTCCACGCGAATGATGTGGCATACACCTGTCATATGTACGCCGGCGCACGGACAGCGATTCACTCGTCGCTGAAAATATTAAAGTAAGGGGTAACGGTCCAATTAGGAGGTTCACCATGGCTAAATGCGAGGCGTGCGGAAACGACTACGACAAATCCTTTGAGGTTTTGCTGCAAGGCAAGACCCATACGTTCGACAGCTTTGAATGTGCCATTCATGCACTGGCGCCTACCTGCGAGCACTGTGGCGTGCGCATCATCGGCCACGGTCTGGAGAAGAGCGGTCGAATGTTCTGCTGCGACCATTGCGCCGAACAAGAGGGCGTGAATGATCTGTGCGATCGTGCCTAACTGAGTTAGTACGGCTCGATTTCTCTGCCTGCTCCGTCACCCGAATTGCATACAAGAAAGCCCGCTGATGCGGGCTTTCTTTAATACTCTTGAGTTGTAGGAGTTACTGAAAAAAGTCCTTCACCTTCTCCATCCACGACTTGGCCTTGGGACTATGTTTCTGTGCGTCCAACTGGTTGATTTCCTCCAGTTCGCGCAGAATTTCCTTCTGCCGTTCGGTCAGTTTCACCGGGGTTTCCACTGCGACGTGGCACATCAGGTCGCCGTGTTCGCTGCTGCGTAGCGCCTTGATGCCTTTGCCGCGCAGGCGGAAGACGGCGCCGGTTTGCGTTTCGGCGGGAATCTTCACCTTGGCGTGGCCGTCGAGCGTTGGGATTTCGATTTCGCCGCCCAGGGCTGCCGTGCTGAAGCTGATCGGCATTTCGCAATGCAGGTCGCCGCCGTCGCGCTTGAAGATAGTGTGTTCCTTCAAATGCACGACGACATACAAGTCGCCCGGAGGACCGCCGTTGACGCCGGCTTCGCCTTCACCCGACAGGCGAATGCGATCGCCCTCATCCACGCCGGCGGGGATTTTGACCGACAGCGTTTTGTGCTGCTTGACCCGGCCGTCGCCGTGGCAGGTGGGGCAGGGGTCCTTCACCATCTTGCCGCTGCCGTGACACTTGGGGCAGGTCTGCTGGATGGAGAAAAAGCCTTGTTGCATGCGTACCTGGCCATGGCCGCCGCAGGTGGTACAGGTAACGGGCTTGGTGCCGGGGCGTGCGCCGGAGCCATGGCAGGTTTCGCATTCGGCCATGACGGGAATGCGAATCTTGGTTTCGGTGCCGCGCGCCGCTTCTTCCAGCGAGATTTCCATGTTGTAACGGAGATCTGCACCGCGATAGACATTGGAGCGACGACCGCCGCCACCGCCGCCGAAGATATCGCCGAAGATATCGCCGAATGCGTCGGAGAAGTTGCCGAAGCCCTGACCGCCGCCGCCCATGCCCGCCTGCTGATCGACGCCGGCATGGCCGTATTGATCGTAGGCTGCACGTTTCTGGCTATCCGAAAGAATTTCGTATGCCTCCTTGGCTTCCTTGAAGTGCTCCTCGGCCTTGGGGTTATCCGGATTGCGGTCCGGATGGTGTTTCATCGCGAGTTTGCGATAGGCTTTCTTGAGCTCGTCGTCCGATGCGTCGCGGTTGACGCCCAGTACTTCGTAAAAGTCTTTTTTTGCCATTCTCTAAGCATGACGGGGAATGGAAGGATTCGCGAGATTCCTGTCCATTCCCCGCTCCCGTTGGGTTGGTCGATTACTGCTTGTCGTTTTTGACTTCTTCGAATTCCGCATCGACGATATTGTCGTCGGCGGCTTTCTCGGATTGCGCGCCGCCGGCGGATTCAGTGCCGCCTTCCGGTTGTTGCTGCGCGTAAACCTTTTCGGCCAGCTTGTGCGATGCTTCCATCAGCGCATTGGTCTTGGCTTCGATGGCATCCTTGTCGTCGCCCTTCAGCGCTTCCTCGACTTCGGTAATCGCGGATTCGATCTTGGCCTTTTCGTCGGCATCCAGCTTGTCGCCGTGCTCGGACAGCGATTTCTTCACGCTGTGTACCATGCCGTCGGCGGCATTGCGGGCGTCAACCAGCTCGCGCAGCTTGTGGTCTTCCTCGGCATGCGCGGCGGCATCGGCCTCCATGCGCTGGATTTCCTCTTCCGACAGGCCGGAGTTGGCCTTGATGGTGATCTTGTTTTCCTTGCCGGTCGCCTTGTCCTTGGCCGAGACGTGCAGGATACCATTGGCGTCGATGTCGAAGGTGACTTCAATCTGCGGCATGCCGCGCGGTGCAGGCGGGATGTCGGACAGGTTGAACTGGCCCAGGCTCTTGTTGCCGGCAGCCATTTCACGTTCGCCCTGCAGCACCTGGATGGTCACGGCGGACTGGTTGTCCTCGGCGGTCGAGAACACTTGGCTCGCCTTGGTCGGGATCGTGGTGTTCTTCTGGATCAGCTTGGTCATCACGCCGCCCAGGGTTTCGATACCCAGGGAAAGTGGGGTCACGTCCAGCAACAGCACGTCCTTCACTTCGCCTTGCAGCACGCCGCCCTGGATCGCGGCGCCAACAGCCACGGCTTCGTCCGGGTTCACGTCCTTGCGCGGTTCCTTGCCGAAGATTTCCTTAACCTTCTCTTGCACCTTGGGCATGCGGGTCTGGCCGCCGACCAGGATCACGTCGGTGATGTCGTCGATCTTGACGCCGGCGTCCTTGATCGCGGTTCGGCACGGCGCGATGGTGCGCTCGATCAGGTCTTCGACCAGCGATTCGAACTTGGCGCGGGTGATCTTGACTACCAGGTGCTTCGGACCGGTCGCGTCAGCGGTGATGTAGGGCAGATTGACTTCGGTCTGTTGCGCGGAAGAGAGCTCGATCTTGGCCTTTTCTGCAGCTTCCTTCAGGCGCTGCTTGGCCAGTAGGTCGTTGCGCAGGTCGAGGCCGTTTTCCTTCTTGAACTCGTCGGCGAGATAGTCGATCAGGCGGTTGTCGAAGTCTTCGCCGCCGAGGAAGGTGTCGCCGTTGGTGGAGAGCACTTCGAACTGGTGTTCGCCGTCGAGCTCGGCGATTTCGATGATGGAGATGTCGAACGTGCCGCCGCCCAGGTCATACACCGCGATCTTGCGATCGCCTTCCTGCTTGTCCATGCCGAAAGCCAGCGCGGCCGCAGTCGGTTCGTTGATGATGCGCTTCACTTCCAGGCCGGCGATACGGCCGGCGTCCTTGGTGGCTTGGCGCTGGGAGTCGTTGAAGTAAGCCGGTACGGTAATCACGGCTTCGGTGACTTCTTCGCCCAGGTAATCCTCGGCGGTCTTCTTCATCTTGCGCAGCACTTCGGCGGAGATTTGCGGCGGGGCCATCTTCTTGCTGTTGACTTCGACCCAGGCATCGCCGTTATCGGCCTTGACGATGGTGTAAGGCATCAGGTCGATGTCCTTCTGCACTTCCTTTTCTTCGAAGCGGCGGCCGATCAGGCGTTTGACGGCGTACAAGGTGTGCTTCGGATTGGTGACGGCCTGGCGTTTGGCCGGTGCGCCGGCCAGGATCTCGCCGTCGTCCTGATAAGCGATGATGGATGGGGTGGTGCGAGCGCCTTCGGCGTTCTCGATCACGCGCGGCTTGCCGCCTTCCATGACGGCGACGCAGGAGTTGGTCGTACCCAGGTCAATACCGATAATTTTTCCCATTGTGTCTTTCCTCAATAAATATTTTCAAGAATTCGGTGAACCGATGTTTCAGAAATGGGGATGGTTCCGCCGATTTCAAGCCTTGGGCTTCGCTACCATGACCAGAGCCGGGCGAAGCACGCGATCATGCAGGGTGTAGCCCTTTTGCAGCACCTGGACAACGGTGTTCGGCTCGGCTTCGGCTTCCACCATGCTGATGGCCTGATGCTTGTGCGGATCGAATTTTTCACCGGCTGGGTGTACTTCTGCGACATTGAATTTCTCGAATACGCTGGAGAGCTGCTTCAGCGTCAATTCGACACCACTCTTGTAACTCTCGATCGTGGCGCTTTCGACATTGAGGGCGGCCTCGAGACTATCTTTTACCGCCAGCAATTCGGAGGAGAATTTTTCCAGTGCAAACTTGCGTGCCTTGTCGATATCTTCAAGGGCGCGGCGGCGAATGTTTTCGGATTCGGCCTTGGCATACATCCAGGCGTCGTAGTGCTCCTGTGCCTTGCGCTCGGCTTCCTTGAGCATCTCTTCCAAGCCGGGCATCACTTCAATTTCATGCTCGACATCGGCATGGTGCTGCTCTTGCTCGGGTTGCGGATTTTGCTCTTTTTTCGACATGAAAATTTCCTCGATAGTTTTCGATACGGGGGAACATGGGGGCAGCATGAGAAAAAACAAGCCCGCGCCGGAAGAATTTTTGGACGCGGGCGTCGGAGGCCGTTTTTACTCTGGAGATGAGCGTTAAACGGTTAAGTCAACTTGCTGCAGCGTTCCGGCAGTGCCGTTCTCATAAAGGTAAATGCCGCTGCTGCGAACCTGGCCGAGATTCTGGTTGCCAGTCGATTAACAGAAAACGGGGTGCTTGCGTTGGCCGAATACAATGCGCCGACACTGCTTTGCGCGAGGGTGGCACTGGCGTACTGACTTTCGAGAATGATGGTTGATTCTGCGCTCTTCATGCCTGATTTATCGGCAAAAATGAGGCTGTCTTTAAAAATTATTAGGAAATTTCCATGCAATGGCTCTAAGCATGGTTTGTAGCCTCTAATGCCCGGAGACCTGCCAGCGCCTCATGGACAGTCGGCGTTATTCCGTCGCCTCCTATTGCCAGTACACGGCAGCCTTGGGGAGGGTAGGGGCCGACCTGGGAGAGATTGGTGTTGCAGAAAATGGCAAGAGTCGGAATCCCTAAGCCCACGCCAAGATGCATCAGTCCGGTGTCCAGCCCAATGACAGCCTTTGATTTCTGTATCAACTGGGCCAGTTGAGTAAGATTCAGACGTGGCAGCACTATAGCGTGAGGGATTTGCGATGCGATACGTTCTGCCCGCTGCCGTTCGGTATCGTTACCCCACGGCAGCAGAATCGGTGGATATTCACCCGCGATACGATTGCAAAAATCGATCCAGTGCATTTCTGGCCACAGTTTCTCATCGCGTGAGGTGCCATGCAGCACTATGGCATATGGGGCTGAGGAGGATAATGGCAACACCGCTTTGGGCGGGTTCAGGTTATATTCAGGAGGCGTTTGAGGCAATACATAGCTCAGCGCCTTGGCCGCCAAGAGCCGATTGCGCACGACTGCATGCATATCGCGTGGGATATCGTAAGCGTGCGTGTAAATGCGTGCGGCGATGCTTTCCCGGGCGGTATGCTTGTCTTGCCCGTGGGAAGGGCCGTTCGCCCAATGGCAGATCATCGCACTTTTCAGCAAGCCCTGAGTGTCGAGAATGGCATCGTAGTCAAAGGATTGCAGAGTGCGTTTGAATGCGGAAAAGTCGTGCCAGGTTTGCCATTGCCAGAGATTGCGCTTCCAGCGCCGCATATTGACCGGGATGATGCGGTTTATATGCGTATTCATACGTGCGATCTCGACAAAACTTTCCTCGGTGACCCAATCAATCACGGCCTCCGGAAAATGTGCGCGGATGTCGGCAATCATCGGCATGTTGTGCACGAGATCGCCCATGGATGAGGTTTTGACGAGCAGGATTCTAGGCATGGCGTGCGCATTTTCGCATAGATTCGGCGTTGTCTCTTGCTCTTGAGTGGCCTGCTCAGGCCATTGCTATTTGGACAAACTATGCCGAATATGTCGAAAATTGGCTCCTAGGTTTAATTGAAAGCGGAGAAACCTCATGAAGGTGCTCGTCACCGGCACGGCCGGATTCATCGGTAACGCGCTCGCCATTCGCTTGCTGGAGCGCGGCGATGAGATTATCGGCATCGATAACGTCAACGATTATTACGACGTGCGGCTGAAAGAGGCCAGGCTGGAGCGCATCAGGCATCATCCCGGCTTCACCGAAATCCGGATCGGCCTGCATGATCGCGCGGCGATGGAGGAAGTGTTTTTAAAGTACAGGCCGCAGCGTGTCGTCAATCTTGCGGCTCAGGCCGGCGTGCGTTATTCGCTCAAGAATCCTTACGCCTATGTCGATTCCAATCTGCTCGGCTTCGTCAATATCCTGGAAGGCTGCCGCCATCATGAGGTGGAGCATCTGGTGTATGCCTCGTCCAGCTCGGTGTATGGCGCCAATACGCGCATGCCGTTTTCGGTGCATGACAATGTCGATCACCCGGTCAGCCTGTATGCCGCCAGCAAAAAGGCCAACGAACTGATGGCCCATACCTACAGCCATCTCTATGGCATACCGACTACCGGGCTCCGGTTCTTTACCGTTTATGGCCCTTGGGGCCGGCCGGACATGGCTTACTTTTCCTTTACCCGGGATATCCTTGAAGGCCGTGCCATCAATGTTTTCAACCATGGTGACATGCAGCGCGACTTCACTTATATAGATGACATCGTCGAAGGCGTGATGCGCGCGCTGGACAAGGTGCCGCAAGGCGATCCGGGCTGGAGAGGGGGCGCGCCGGACCCGGGATCGAGCAAGGCGCCCTACAAGCTTTACAACATCGGCAACAATAACCCGGTAAAACTGATGCACATGATCGAGGTGCTGGAGCGCAATCTCGGGAAAACCGCCGCCAAGAATTTTCTGCCGATGCAGCCCGGTGACGTGCCGGCGACTTATGCCGATGTGGATGACTTGATGCGCGATGTCGGTTTCAAGCCGGCGACCAGCATTGAAGACGGTTTGAAGCAGTTTACCGACTGGTATCAGGCCTTTTACAGCATCGATGCCAGCCGGTGATTCTTACTTTAGCGACGGCCTATCGCGGAATACTCCAGGCCGTACGATTTGACGATGTCGGGCGTATACATGTTGCGCCCGTCGAAGATCGCCGGCGTTTTTAGCGTGGCCTTGACCCGGGCAAAGTCCGGCGCGCGGAATTCCTTCCATTCGGTGACAATCGCCAGCGCATCCGCGCCCTCAAGCGCCGCCATGGGATTGTCCGCGTAACGCAGGCGGGCATCGTCGCCGAAAATGCGGCGGGATTCGTCCATCGCGACCGGGTCATAGGCCGCGACGGTGGCGCCTAACTCCCACAGCCCCTGGATAAGGATGCGGCTGGATGCTTCGCGCATATCGTCGGTATTGGGTTTGAACGCCAGCCCCCACAGCGCGAAATGCTTGCCCTTGAGATCCGGGCCGAAGCGCGCGGCGATTTTTTCCAGCAATACGCCTTTCTGGATGTTATTGGCTTCTTCCACCGCATTCAGAACTTTCAGCGGTTGTCCGATGGATTCGGCTGTACGGATCAGCGCCTGCACGTCCTTGGGAAAGCAGGAGCCGCCATAGCCACAGCCGGGGTAGAGAAAGTGATAGCCGATGCGCGGGTCGGAGCCGATGCCGAGGCGGACCTGTTCGATGTCGGCACCCAGCTTGTCGGCCAGGTTGGCAAGCTCGTTCATGAAGGAAATGCGCGTCGCCAGCATGCAGTTTGCGGCGTACTTGGTGAGTTCGGCACTGCGGATGTCCATCAGCACCATGCGGTCGCGGTTGCGGTTGAAGGGGGCGTAAATTTCGCGCAAAAGCGCAATCGCGCGCTCATCTTCGGCACCCACGATAATCCGGTCCGGACGCATGAAGTCCTCGACCGCCGCACCTTCCTTCAGGAACTCGGGGTTGGAGGCAACGGCAAAAGGAATGTCAGATCCACGGGCCTTCAGTTCTTCCGCCATGGCGGCTTTGACTTTGTCCGCCGTGCCGACCGGCACCGTACTCTTGTCGACCACTGCCTTGAATTCGGTCATGTGCCTGGCGATGCTGCGTGCGGCGGCGGTGACATATTGCAAGTCGGCGGAACCGTCCTCATCCGGCGGCGTACCTACCGCAATGAATTGCACCTGACCCCAGGCCACGCTTTCTTCCACGTTGGTAGTAAACCGCAACCGACCGGCGGCGACGTTGCGCTGCACCATTTCAAGCAGGCCGGGTTCATGGATGGGAATTCCGCCGTTATTCAGAGTCTCGATCTTGCGCAAGTCGAGGTCGAGACATAATACGTCGTTGCCAACCTCTGCCAGACAGGTGCCGGTCACGAGGCCAACATAGCCGGTGCCGATGACGCTTATTTTCATGATGTTTTTGTCTCCTGATCAATAATGTATTGAATGCAGCAAGGCAGACATGAAATCCGGACTTTGGCGCATGCCGCGCCAGAGGCCGTTGAGCTCGAGTTTGCCGAATAAGTGTCTGTTTTTGAATGGTCCGAACGGATTTTAAATTACCGGGTTTAAGTGCTTCATATGGGTTGGCCCGTATTTTCGCATACAATTCATCCTTTTCCAGAACACAACCTCCATGAAGTTCGCCTTCGTTATTTTCAAATACTTCCCGTTTGGCGGCGCCCAGCGCGACATGATGCGCATTGCCCACGAATGCGTGAAGCGAGGCCACGAGGTGCATGTGTACACCCTGTCCTGGCAAGGCCCGCCATCGGCGGATGGTATTCATGTGCATGTGGTCAAGGGGCAAGGGTGGACGAATCATCGTCGCTACCAAGACTTCATTCGTCGAGCCCAGGCAGAAATCTCGGCGGCGCATTTTGATCTTGTCATGGGGTTTAACCGCATGCCGGGTTTGGATGTTTACTTCGCAGCCGACCCTTGTTTTATCGAGCGATCCCATGCTGAGCGCGGATGGTTTTACAGATTGACCGGTCGCTACCGTTTTTTTGCCGAATGCGAAAGAGCGGTGTTTTCTTCAAGGGCCAAGTGCGAAATTCTTTTGCTGTCGCTCAACGAAAAGACAGTCTTCCAGCGCTGGTATGCAACGCCCGAAGCGCGTTTTCACTTGCTGCCCCCCGTCATTTCTTCGGAGCGTTTTGCACTGGGTGATCGTACTTTAATGCGGGCCGAGGTGCGTGCCGAATTCGGTTTCGAAGTTGATGATCGCTTGCTGCTGCTGGTCGGCTCCGGATTCAAGACCAAAGGGCTGGATCGAGCGATTCTGGCGTTGGCAGCGCTACCGCAAGATTTGAGGTCTCGCACACGATTGCTGGCTGTCGGTCAGGATAACCCCTGTCTTTTCCAAAAAATGGCGGAGCGATCCGGCGTTGCCGCGCAGGTGCATATCGTTGCCGGCCGTAACGATGTGCCGCGCTTGATGCAGGCGGCCGATTTGCTGGTGCACCCCGCCTATCGAGAAAATACCGGACTGGTACTGCTCGAAGCCATGGCTTCGGGTTTGCCAGTGTTGGCGAGCGATGTCTGCGGCTATGCTTTTCATATCACGCAGTCAGAGGCAGGCGCACTTGCGAATTCGCCTTTCGATCAGATAGCCTTCAATAAGCAGTTGGCGAGCATGCTGACTTCGGTACAGCAGCCGGAGTGGCGCGAGCGCGGTTTGCACTATGCTCGTGCCCTCATGGCGGCTAACGACGGCAGTGCAGAAGCAGTGATGCTGCAGAATTTTGCGCGGCGCAAGCAGGAGTCGGTTGCGTGATCGGGTGCAACATATTGGTCCTGCCGCAGGAAATCGCAACGAAAATCGGCGATGGAGAGCCGTTCGAACGCGTGATGCAGCTGCAAGGCCAGGTATATCGTGACATGCCTGGTCGCCGTACCTTGCGCTTCGAGCTTGACGGAAAGTCTTATTTCGCCAAATTGCACGACGGCGTGGGTTGGCGCGAGATTTTCAAGAATTTGCTGACATTCCGGTTGCCTATCGTGAGTGCCTCCACCGAATGGCGGGCAATCCACAGGCTGAACGAACTTGGCATCGCCACTACACCCGCCGTGGCTTATGGGTGCCGCGGGTTGAGCCCCGCAAGATTGCGCTCGTTCATCATTACCGAAGACCTCGGCGATATCGTTTCGCTGGAAGATTACTGCCGCGACTGGCCGATGAACCCGCCGCCGTTATTATTGAAACGCAAACTGCTGCGCCGCGTAGCAGAGATCGCCCGGGGCATACACGACCATGGGCTCAATCACCGCGATTTCTATATTTGTCATTTGTGTCTCGACAATCACCGCTTGGCGACAGGCGACATTCATCTTTATTTGATCGACCTGCATCGCATGCAGGTGCGCTCTGCTATTCCGTCATCGGCACGCATGAAGGACATGGCCGCGCTGTATTTTTCCGCGCTGGACATCGGGTTGACGCGCCGCGATTGCTTGCGTTTTCTCAGACTGTATCGCGGTATCAAGTTGCGCGAGATGCTTCGCAACGAATCTGTCTTCTGGGACAAGGTCGACCGTCGAGCACGCAGGCTGTACCACAAGCTCCATGGCCGCTGGCCGGTGACGCCCTTCGACCGCAATGCCTGATTTGCAGCGTATCAGTCGCGAAGGCGGTTCGAATTTCGATGTTCCCCTGGAAGGGACGTCGGCCTTGCATTGCCTAGAGGTCGTACGTCGTATTTCCGGCCGGCGCTTGGTGTGCCGAGGCGTGTGGCAAGGGCAGGCGGTGTTTGCCAAGCTGTTCATCGGAAATGGCGCGCGGCGTTATGCCGAGCGCGACGCAAATGGTGCCAGGGCGCTGATCTCGCACCAGTTGCTTGCGCCGGAGTTGTTGCATGAAGGTAATATCGCCGGTCAGTCGGGGATTGCGTTGATTTATGCCTATGTGGCTGAAAGCCAGAACGCGGAGGCTGTGTGGCAGGATGCCGGTACGCAGCAGCGCAATCTGCTTGCCGATGCATTGGTGAGGACGCTGGCGCGGCATCATGCGGCCGGCTTGGTGCAAACCGATCTTTACCCGCGTAATTTTCTGTGTACCGATACCGGCATTTACACCCTCGACGGCGACGGCATCCGCATTCATCGCCACCCCATCCCGCGCCGGCCAGCCATGACGAATCTGGCCTTGCTGCTCTCGAAATTCGATGTGCTGGACGACGTGCGTATTCCCGAACTGCTGCGAATTTACACGGAAGAACGAGGTTGGTCGCAAAATGCTCTTCCTTCGGATGCGCTGCATAGCCAGGTTCAAGCATTGCGACGCACCTTGGCGCAGAAAAATGTGTATAGCAAGGTACTGCGGGATTGCAGCGAGGTTCGCGTCGAAAAACGTTTTAACCGGTTTCTGGCCGTCGTCAGAAATCAGCAGGATGACGATTTGCAGCAGGTCATCGAAGCGACGGATGTCTTTCTGGATGCGCCAGACTGCCAACGCCTGAAGAACGGCAACACCTGCACCGTTGGGCTGGTGCAAGCCGGCAAGCGGCAGATCGTCATCAAGCGGTACAATATCAAGAATTTTTGGCATGGCCTGAACCGCGCATTGCGCAAAACCCGAGCCAGCATTTCATGGTCGAACGCGCATTTGTTGCGTGCCTTCGAAATTGCCACGCCGGCGCCGTTGGCATTGATAGAGCGGCGGTGGGGCCCGTTTCGCCGTCAGGGATATTGCCTGACCGATTATGTGACAGGGCCTGATATCACCGAGGTCTTCGCCGATTCCGGCCTGCCCGATACGCGTAAACAGGAAATTGCGGCGGATGTAGCCGCGCTGCTTTACAAGCTTTATTTATTGAAAATCGAGCACGGCGACATGAAGGCCACCAATCTGAAACTGGTAGATGGAAAACCGCTGCTGCTCGACCTGGACACGATGAAACAACATGGCTGCGAGCTGTGGTTTCGCCGCCGGCATGCACGCGATTTGCGGCGGTTTCTGAAAAACTGGCACAATGCGCCGGATATTTTGCGGATGCTGGAATCCGCACTGATGACTGCGTATGGAAACGATCCGGTATTGAAAATGGCCGGCATCGCCCAAACACGACACTAGCGAGTACAAATGATTATTCTGGGATTATCCGGTGCATTGACGCACGATCCTTCCGCCGCGCTGTATATCGACGGGAAACTGGTGGCTGCTGCGGAAGAGGAACGCTTCGTTCGGGACAAGCATGCCAAGAATCGTATGCCTTACGAATCGGCCAAGTTCTGCCTGGATTTTGCAGGTATCAAACCGTCGCAGGTCGATGCGGTCGCGATTCCCTATGCGCCCATTCCCCTGTTCGGCAGCAAGGCGCGCTGGCACTACGCCACCCGCTATTGGTACGCACCGGATCGCGGCTTCGATGCGATCTTTGCCGGTAACCGCCGCTTCTACCGCTACAAGAAGCGCATCCAGTGGTGTCTGCAACAACTCGGCTTCGATCTCAAAAAGATTGAGATCGTCCCGGTTGAGCATCACCTGACGCATGCCTCCAGTGCCTACCATTGCTCTGGCTTCACCGAAAAAACCGCGATCATGGGCATCGATGGCAAGGGCGAGTACGCGACCACCTTCTTCGGCTACGGCGAAAACGGCAAGATCCACAAAATCAAGGAATTCTACGACCCGGATTCGCTGGGCGGGCTATACGGCGCGCTGACCGAATACCTCGGGTTCGAAATGCTGGATGGCGAGTACAAGGTCATGGGCATGGCCCCTTATGGCGACGCCGCGAAATACGATTTTTCACGTCTTGCAAAATTTGAGAACGGCGAGCTGGTCATCAATACCGACTACGCCAACGTGATCGGCTTCCGCCGCTACAAGGAAAAGGGCAAGGGCTACTATTTCTCGCCCCGGCTGATCGAGTGGCTGGGGCCGATGCGCGAGGGCGACATCGCCGACGATCCTTACGTCCATTACGCTGCCAGCATGCAAGCGCTGTTTGAGAAGTTGGCGCTGGAAATGATGGATTACTACCTCGGCGATATTCTGCGCGAAACCGGCAAGCTGGCCTTCGCCGGCGGCGGTGCGCTCAACGTCAAGCTGAACCAGAAGATCATCGCGCGTCCCGAACTGAAGGAGCTCTTCGTGCAGCCGGCTTCCGGCGATTCCGGCACGGCCGTGGGCGCGGCCTCCTATGTCTCGGTGCAGCGCGGCGTGCCGGTTGAGAAAATGGAGCATGTCTACCTCGGCCCCAGCTATAGCAACGAGGAAGTAATCGCGGCCTGCGCGAAACATCCTTCAAACCCGAATTGGCAGAAAATCGCCGATGTTCCGGCGCACATCGCCCGGTTGCTGGCCGACGGCCATCCCGTCGCCTGGTTCCAGGGGCGCATGGAGTTCGGTCCGCGTGCACTCGGCGGACGCTCTATCGTGGGCTGCCCGAGCGTTCCTGGCGTGGCCGACCGCATCAACGAGCAGATCAAGTTCCGCGAACGCTGGCGTCCCTTCTGCCCCAGCATGCTGGATACCGTCGGTCCGAGCATGTTGCAGACCGACCATCCCGCGCCGTTCATGACCTTCACCTTTGAAGTGGCTGAAGAATGGAAATCTCGCGTGCCGGAAGTCGTGCACGAGGACGGCACCTCGCGCGCGCAAGTATTGAAGCGCGAGTACAACCCGCGCTACTACGACCTGATGCTGGAACTGGAAAAACTTACCGGTAATGGCGTAGTGCTCAACACGTCGCTCAACCGCCGTGGCGAACCCATGATCTGCTCCCCGACCGATGCACTCAACATGTTTTTCGGTTCGGACCTGCAATATCTCATCATGGAAGACATACTGATCAGCAAGGTCTGAGATTGCACAAACCCGTTTTTTTGACTGGATGGATCTCCTGACCGTGGACGAGTTCGAGCGGCTGAAAACGGGCGCTGAGGTGCTGGAGCAGGATGCGCATGGCCTCAAGGTGCTGTGCATGCCAAACGGCGACATCCTTAAACTGTTCCGAGTCAAGCGTCTGGTCAGCAGTGTACGCCTCTATTCGCATGTGCGCAGTTTCTGTCGCAATGCCGAGCGGCTGCGGGCGCTCGGCATTCCTACCGTCACGATCCGTCAGCTGTACCATTCTTCTGATCGCATTCATTCGGCGGTGCTCTACCAGCCTTTGCCCGGCAAAACTTTGCGTCCGGAAGGTTCGTTGGGGTTGATCGACATCGCCGACCTCAGCATCCAACCTTTCGCTTTGAGCTGCACTGCACGGCGGAATTTCCGGCATCTGTGCCGTCTTGCGCCGGATCGGCTGGTATTCGGAAAAGAGGGTTGGGAACTGTTTCTGCGGACGTATCGAGAGACTGCCCGCCTGCGGTTGTGCAGCGAGAAATCTTTTTCCAGCAAAGCAGCGCGCTTATTCGATGTGTGGTCTTTGCGGGAGGGGCGCTTGTGAACAAGAGCGATCCGCGCGTCATTCAGTTCTGCCATAGCTACGATGCGCCTTTTCTCGATTGCGCACGGCAATATGCCGCGCTGTTCCGTGACACGCCGTACAAGGTCACAACGGTTTACCTAACCGGCAAGTCCAGCGACGAAGTGATACACGGATCAGCATCGGACGAGGTGATCTTCCTTGATTTTACCAGTAAGCAGGTGCATGGCCTCAAGCTGGCCGCAATTAAACGTTTCAGACAGATCGTCGCCAAGCGCGACGTGCGCTTCTGTATTGCGCACCGTGCCAAGCCGACCTACGTAGCGCTGCTCGCCACGCGATTGCCGGTCATCAGTATCCATCATGCTTTCGACGACTACAAACGACGGTCCCGTAGATTATTCGCCAATCTTTTCAGGAACCGGTTATTCCTGATCGGTGTATCGAATGCTGTCCGCGATGACATGCGAAAACGCCTGCCAGGCTGGCCCGCGGAGCGTATCGAGACGCTATACAACCGGGTCGACATTGCGGCTGCCCAACAGGGGCTGCTTTCACGTAGCGAGGCTCGGGCACAACTTGGGCTTCCGGACGACGCCTGGATCGTCGGGAACGTCGGACGCCTGCACCCAGACAAAGATCAAGCGACGTTGTTGCGCGGGTTCGCTCGTGCGCTGCCACTGCTACCACAGGGAAGCCTGCTTGCCATCATGGGGACTGGCCCGCTCGAGCAGCCATTGAAAGAGCAGGCTTGCGACCTCGGACTCGAGCAGAGTGTGCGCTTTCTCGGCAAGGTGCCGGAAGCGCGGCGATATTTCAGGGCATTCGACATTTTTGCGCTTACTTCCAATCACGAACCCTTCGGTATGGTGCTGCTGGAAGCGATGGCGGCAGGGGTGCCGCTGATCTGCTCGAATTGCGGAGGTGGCCGCGAAGTTGCGGAAGGCGTTGGCCAACTGTTTCCGCTGGGTAACGCCGATGTGCTGGCGAAAGTGCTCATTGCAGCTTCACGCAATGGTGCGGATTTCGATGGACTGAAAATACGCATGCTGGAGCGGATCAAGAGAGATTTTACCGATGATGCTGCTCGCCGGAGATTCTGGTCTTTCCCGTTGCAGCGCATGATCGAGGCGGAGCAACCAGAGTGATAGGCAATTCCTGGGCTGAAAAAGCGCGTGCGCTCGACCGTTATCGCTGGCAGGTGTTACGCGAGGGACATGGCTGGACAGGAAGTGCGCTGAGATTTCTACGCGACGCGATGATTGAGACGTGGTATGGGTTGATTGCAAAGTGGCGTTTGGCCTCATCCATTGAATCCGAACCCTGCGATTTCCTGCTCCTGCAATCCTCTTCGCGAGTCATTCTCCTGCAACGCAAGAAGTCGTTCACCGCAGCCTTGCAGAGTCGCGGGCATAGACTGATTGAGACGGCATTGCCTGAAATGCACGATCTGCTCGCATCCCGGCAGCTCAAGCGCCCATCATATGCTGTGCCTTTGCGGTATTTCGTTTATGCCGCCCACGCGACCTGGCTGGTAGCGAAGTATCAGCCGAAGATATTGCTTAATGACCGGAACGGCAGTTTTTATTCCCCTTTTCTCAGGCTTGCACTAAACGCAGAAGGGCGCCTGCTGGTGCAACTGGCGCATTCGACGACGGTTGAGGCTTCGCGTCGTCTTGGAATGAACGACTATGATTATTACTTTCTGTTCGGGCGCAGCTCTCTGGAAGCCTTGCAGGCACGCAAACTGCGTTTCGGCGATACTGAGGCTGTGCTTGCTGGCTCGCACATGATCGACGAGAGCTACGCACTACCAGACCCTGATCCCGCTCTCAAGACGGTGCTGGTGCTCGGGCTGGGTCCGGACAAGGAGAAGGTGTCGGGCTATCAGGCTACGTATGTGCTTTTGCGCGACTGGTCCGAACGTCACCCCGCATACCAAGTGCTGGTGAAAGCACACCCGCGCAGCCGCAAGGAGTTCTGGGGCGAGACCGAGCATCGCCTGCCGAATGTGCGTGTGTTGCCTCGGGAGTGCACGCTGGCGCAGGCGCTGGGCATGGCATCCATCGTGATCAATATTATGTCCAATGCCGTGATCGAGGCGGCCCTGTCGGCGCGACCGGTACTTTTCGTCAATTGCGGAGATGCGCAGGACATTCTTTCGCAGGGCCGGTTTTTTGGTGGGCAGATCGCAAGTATGGAGGCTTTGGAGCAAGGCATCCAGTCGCTCGAGCAGGACTATGCTTTGGCGCGGCAGCGCTCAGCGGCATTTGCAGAATTTCATCTTGCTTCGGGCACAAACGGGCTTCAGCACAACATCCATAACCTGGAGCGGTTGCTGGCAGGGCTTCCTCCCGAGGCGCATACAGAGCGCATCGAAACGACCATCTAGAAGTATATGAATTCCTCAAATAACAATAATCTGGTGGGTCTTCCCTATCGGCTGATGGCAGGCTTATTTCTGCTTTTCAATCTCAGCTTCTTTGTGCCAGTCTCCCCCAAATCGGTGTTTTATATCGGACTGATGCTTCCCGGTCTTGCCTGGCTGCTATGGCGCCCTGCTGCCCTGCCGGCGTTTTTCAAGGCATTCGGCCTGTTGCTGTTGCCTCTGGCCGCGATTCAACTGCTCAATATCCGGGAGGTGGCAGAAATCAGGTTGTGGGTGTTCATGGTGGCTTTCCTTGCTTGTTGCGTGATGGTCGAACGGAGCGAATGGGGGGCGGAGCGTGTATATAAAGTGTTTGCCTGGTTCGGTGTTTTTGCTTTGTTGTATGCAACCTCCGAATGGCTCTGGATATGGCAGCAGACGGGAAACTGGATTCGTTACGATCATCTTTTCGGTCGGCGTATGGACCCGAACAATACCGCGCTGTTCATTACCTGCGGTATGGTTTTTATCTGGCTGACAGTCATGGAGCCACGGCTTATCGCGCTTGCCAAGCCTTATCTGCTGATCGGATTGCTCGTTCTGTCCATCGCGGTGTTGCTATCGGCATCCGTGTTTCAATCGCGCTCTGCATTGATGGGTTTCGGCATGTTCATGGCGGTGTACGTTCTCATGCGCAGGTTGTGGGCAGTGGGGTTTCTGGCGCTGCTGGGCGTGCTTCTGATCGGCTATCTGGCCGGCGCCGACCAGATGCTTAGCCAGCGTGGCATGAGCTACCGGCCAGAGATTTGGGCCGATGCCTGGTACCGTTTGGTCGATACTTGCGGAATCGTACTCGGTTGTGGTCAGGATGGTTACAGGTTCATCGGTCAGTTCACCCATACACATAATTTGCCGCTCGGAATTTTGTACAACGACGGACTGGTCGGACTGACCTTGATAGGAATTTTTGTTTTCTTTTACGTGCGCGACGGCGTCAAGTTGAAGTCTCCATGGTTCCTGCTGTCCATGATCGGTATTGGGGGTTTGATGACGAATACCGGATGGTTGCTCGGGCCGCCCAAGGCATTCTGGGCCTACTTCTGGATTCCGATACTGCTGACAGTCATCCAGATCAGGCGTGAGCAGGTGGATCGTTATCTCATCGCGAGATGCCCTACGAAGACGTAATGGTTCAGCGATTCAGCCTGCTGTAATGGCATTGCCAGCGCCATGCGTCGGCGCACATCTGATTGAGTCCACGCTCGGCTTTCCATCCCAGTTCCGTGAAGGCTTTGTCGGCATTTGCATAGCAGCTTGCAATATCGCCGGGGCGTCGTTCGACGATGCGATAAGACACCGCTTTCCCAGATGCTTTTTCGAATGCACTGACAATTTCCAGCACGCTGTATCCCTGGCCGGTGCCAAGGTTGTATGCATGCAGGCCGGGGTGGAGCTTGAGGAAATCCAGAGCCTTGAGGTGACCTAGCGCGAGATCGACGACGTGAATGAAGTCGCGTACGCCAGTGCCGTCCGGCGTGGAATAATCATTGCCGAATACGGAAAGGTATTCCAATATTCCAGTTGCTACTTGCGCAACATAAGGCAGGAGATTGTTGGGAATGCCATTCGGCGCTTCGCCGATCAGTCCACTCTTGTGCGCACCTATCGGATTGAAATAACGCAATATGGCAATGTGCCAATCGGGATCGGCCAGAGCAATATCCGCAAGCATCTCTTCGATCATCAGCTTGGTGCGGCCATAAGGGTTGGTCGCCTGTAGCGGTGCATCTTCTTTAACCGGCAGGGATGCCGGATCTCCATATACGGTTGCCGAGGAGCTGAATACCAGATGCTTGACGCCATGCTTGGCCATGGCACGGAATAGCACCATGCTGCCATAGACGTTGTTCTCGTAGTATTCCAGTGGTTTGGAAACGGATTCGCCGACGGCTTTCAGGCCAGCAAAATGGATCACGGCACTGAAATGGTGGCGTTCGAACAAATTATTCACCAAGCTGCTATCACGTATGTCGCCTTCGACAAATTCAGGTTGTTTTCCGGTGATCTGCTCAATCTTGTCCAACACTTCCCGCTGGCTGTTGGAGAGATTATCGAGAATGACGACTTCGTGGCCCGCTGAGAGCAGTTCCACTACAGTGTGAGAGCCGATATAGCCTGTGCCGCCGGTGACGAGGATCATGTTTGTTTGCAATACTTTGATGGAGTTGGTTGTTATTATCCCTGTTGAGCGCAAGTCAACCAATAGGCTTACGCTATAATCGGCGGCTGATTATCCATCAAATGTTTTCACCCATGAATTCGCCATCCGAAAAAATCCTGATCCTCACTTCCAACAGTACCGGCAACAACATTTTCTGTACGCCCGCGATTCGCTTTCTGAAGAAGCATTTGCCGCAAGCACGTATCGATGTGGTTGCGCTGAATAAATTGTGCGCAGAGGTATTCGACGGGAATCCCAGCATAGGCGAAGTCTTCGTCCTCGACAGTAGCCGTGCGTTCGACAAACTGGCGAAAGGATACGACAGGGTGATCTGCCTGAACGCCAATGCAAAAAAGAAGCTGGGTGACGCGCAGACACAAATGACGACCATCGGCAATCTATCGGGCAATAGCCATCACGCGGAGCAGTTGCTGCAGTTCATGGGCGGGCTACTGCAGCGCGAGGTGGCGGATGAAGACAGACTTTATTTCATTCACTCAACGCCGGATCTGGCTACAGCTTTGCTGAAGGATGCTGTCATTGCTTCGGACAACCTGCTGATTACCATCCATCTCGGTTGCGGCACCACCAAGCTACACGGCTGGAAATTCTTCTATTCCAAACGTGCCGACGACAAGAAGCTGTGGCCGGTGGATGAATACATCAAGCTGAGCAAGGCACTGATGGCGGCCAACCCCAAGGTGCGCATCATCATTACTGGCACGCGCAACGAGTCCTTCCTGGCCAGGCAGTTCGAGCATGAAGTGCCTGGAACGATCAACCTGGTCGGCAAGACCTCGGTGGCCGACCTGCACAGCCTGATGCAACGCGTCGATTTGTTCATCGCACACGATTGCGGCGTGTTCCATGTCGCAGCCGCGTCCGATGTGTCTATCGTCGGGTTGTTCGGTCCGACCAATCATGTGCTGACAGGCCCGTACCCGGTCAGACCACAGCATACGTTGATCAAGAAAACGGAAATGGCAGAGATTACGGTGCCCGAAGTGGTAGATGCCGCTTTCGCGCTGATCGTGGCTTATCCGCGCAATGTGCCGACTGTCTGAAGCGATCTAGCGCTTGCGCTTGCCAAGTATTGTCCGTAGCAATCTTTTCGACGCCGGGCTGAGCTTCTTTTCCTGCCGATAAGCCAGAAAAAGCCGCAAGCAGTCGGTGCGACTCCAGCCTTCCGCGTGGCGCTGCAGCGAATCCAGGTCGCGGGTCGCGATCCGGCGCCTAAAGGGCAACCAACGTGTTTTTTCGAGATCGATAAAGCGCGCATCCAAGGAGCCGTCAGGATTTTTCTTCACAAACAAGTGCTTGGGATACAGGCAGGTGTGCTGGAAACGGTGCGCATGCATCTGGCGGATAAT
This sequence comes from Methylobacillus sp. MM3, assembly GCF_001645185.1. Lineage (GTDB taxonomy): Bacteria > Pseudomonadota > Gammaproteobacteria > Burkholderiales > Methylophilaceae > MM2. The sequence goes on along the minus strand of NZ_LXTQ01000030.1, from coordinate 28,060 downwards.
GCCGGCGAGGCTTGCGATCAGGTGTTGACGTTCAGCGCGCGCCACCTGTCGGATCGGCCGGTACTCGGCGCTGTCTAGAGAGTGATAACCTTCCAGTTCACGCGTGATAAGGATGGCGCGCAGTTTGCCGTCAACTTTGCGTTCTGCATAGTAGATTGGCTCCATGGACGGGATGCCGAGTTCGCAGAAGCGCCGGCAATTGCGGAGTTCGCGCTCCAGCGTTGCCGCCAGGCGAAAAAAATGGCGCCAGGAGCGGTAGGCATGGTTTTCTTGTCGCTTCACGAAAATACCAACCTGATCTCCGTTCGGCATGATCAACACTTGCCGCGTGACGCCGCTCCAGCCGCCACGCGCATGATTGGGCGGCTCGAACCAGGCATCGCCGCCCACCGGCCAAATCTGCTCAAAGCTTTCCATCCCGTTGGCCTCCAGCGTCTGGCGCCATTCGGAATTGACGTAATCGTGCGTCATACCTTCGACAAGGCCTGCAAACGGCCTATCACGTTCTGCGGCTTCATATCGCGCATGCATTTGAAGTGCCCCAGCGGACATTCGCGTTTAAAACATGGGCTGCATGACAGATTGAGATAAAGGATGTCAGCTTGGTCGCTCATCGGGGGCGTGTGGTGCGGATCGGAGGAGCCGAACAGCGCGATCAGCGGTAGATCGAGTGCCGCCGCGACGTGCATCAGGCCGGAGTCGTTGGTGATGGCCACCGTGCTGAGCGCCATCAGATCGATGGCTTCCGCCAGCGACGTTCTGCCGCCGAGGTCGAGGCAGCGATGCCCGGTGAGTTCGTTGATTTTCTGGGTGACTTCGACGTCCTTGCCGGAGCCGAACAGCCAGACTTCCCAGTTTTCTGCCAGTGCCCATGTGGCTACTTCCGCAAAGTATTCGGCCGGCCAGCGCTTCGCCGGGCCATATTCGGCGCCCGGACACAAGGCGAGCACAGGGCCTTGCGGTACGGCTCGGTCAAGTTTATCCAGTGCGGCGTAAGCGTTTTCGCGCGATGCGACCAATGTCGGCTCGGGCAATACCGGAGTCGTATCATTGACTCCCAAACCCAGTGCCGCAAAACGATCTACAGTTTTCGGGAGTCGTGCCTTGTCCAGCGGCCGGATGTCGTTCAGCAAAATGTAACGAAATTCACCGAGAAAGCCGGTGCGTTGCGGAATATTCGCAAAGAAAGGCAGGATGGCTGACTTCAGGGAGTTGGTGAGCAGAATGGCCTGGTCGTAATGCTTGCTGCGCAACTCGCGACCGATGCGGATGCGCGCAATCAGGTCGAACTTGCCATGGCGGAAGGGCAAGGGGATGCCCTTGCGTACTTCCGGCATGCGTTCCAGCAAGGGCAAGGTCCAGGCAGGTGCGGCAACATCGATCTGCACGCCGGGACGCTCCTGCTTCAGCAGTTTGAACAGATTCTGCGCGAGAATCATGTCCCCCACCCAGGAGGGGCCGATGACCAGAACCTGTTCCGCCATTGGAATCGCTTAACCGGCGAGCTTGCCGATGATTTTTGTTGTACTGCGGCCGGGGACGAGATCGACCAGCGCCACGCGCCCGCCCCAGGATTTGACATCCTCACCGCCGACGACCTGGTCCTCGGTGTAGTCGCTGCCTTTGGCCAGCACGTCGGGTTTGATGGCGCGGATCAGATTCAGAGGCGTATCTTCATCGAACAGCACGACTGCATCCACGGATTCCAGTGCGGCCATCACGCGCGCGCGGTCGGCTTCGTGGATGACCGGTCGGGTAGGGCCCTTGAGTGCGGAAACCGAGCGGTCGGTATTCAGTCCGACGATGAGGCGATTGCCCAGCTTGCTGGCGCCTTCAAGATAGGTGACGTGTCCGGCGTGCAGCAGGTCGAAGCAACCGTTGGTGAACACGATACGCTGGCCGGCAGCACGCCAGCCGGCGACGCGTAACAACAGGGTATTGAGGTCGCATACCTTGTCGGCCTGTTGCGTGGAATCTTCCAATGTCAGTTCGTGCAGCAATTCGGCGAGCTTGATCGGCGCGGTGCCAACCTTCCCGACCACAACACCGGCAGCGAGATTGGCGAGATGCAGGGCTTCCTTGCGTTCCAGTCCTGCGACGAGGCCGGCAGCCAGTGTCGAGATAACCGTATCGCCGGCGCCTGAGACGTCAAAAACCTGTTTCGCGGTTGCCGGAATGTGCAGGGAATGATTGTGTTCGATCAGCGAAACGCCTTCTTCGCCGCGTGTCAGCGCAAGAAAGTCGAGCTGCAGGTTTTCCCGCATCGTGGCTGCAGCTGTCAGCAGCGCTTCGTTGTCATGAATGCTCACGCCGCAAGCGTCGGCGGCTTCGCGCTTGTTCGGGGTCAATGCGGTCGCGCCGCGGTATTTCGAGTAATCACGGCCTTTGGGGTCAACCAGCACGGGGATGCCGAGCGCCCGGGCTTCGGTAATCACTGCCTGGCAAAGCCGGGGCGTGAGCACGCCTTTGGCGTAATCGGAAAGCACCACGACGGCCGGGCGTTCCGACAGCTGCCGGTGCGTGGCGGCCAGCAGGTTTTGCATGTCGGCTTCGGAGTATTGCGCACGATCTTCCTGATCCAGCCGCATCATCTGTTGATGTCCGCCGATGATGCGTGTCTTGGCGATGGTCGGGTGGCGTTCGGCGCGTAGCAAGCCATCGGCATTGACGCCGAGGTCGCCGATGGCGCGTTGCAAGCGGACGCCATTGTCATCGTCGCCAATGAAGCCGATCAACCGCGTCGCGATGTCCAGCCCAGCCAGATTGGCCGCGACGTTGGCTGCGCCGCCGGCGCATTCGGTTTCATTCTTGAGAAGCACGACGGGGACTGGCGCTTCCGGAGAAATGCGCTCGACCTCGCCCCACAGATAGCGATCCAGCATCAGGTCGCCGATAACCAGCGCCCAGGCATCCTTTGCGGCGAAACCGCTTTTTACGACTTCGATCAGGTGGTGCTGCAAGCTCAGTCTGCCTCAATCAGGTCGCACAGAATGTGGCCGATCATGATGTGTGCTTCCTGGATGCGCGGCGTGTCGGTGGACGGCATCGCCAGGTTCAGGTCGCACAGTTCAGCCAGTTTTCCGCCCTTGGCGCCGGTCATGCCGATGGTGTAGGCGCCGATTTCGCGGGCTTTCTCGATGCCGGCGACCACGTTGGCGCTGTTGCCGGAGGTCGAGAGGCCAATGACGATGTCCTTCTCGTAGCACAGCGCTTCCACCTGGCGGGAGAAGATGAAGTTGAAGCCGTAATCGTTGCCGACGGAGGTCAGGATGGAGGTGTCGGTCGTCAGCGCAATCGACGGCATGCCCTTGCGTTCCTTCTTGTAGCGCCCGACGATTTCGGCCGCGATATGCTGGCTGTCCGCCGCGCTGCCGCCGTTGCCCATCAGCAGGATCTTGCCGCCGTCCTTCAGACATTGGCGCATGCGCTCTCCGGCCTGTGCGATCACGGGTATCAGCGATTCGAGTTGTGCGATGACCGACTGGTGTTCGGTCAATTGGGCGCGGATAGTGTCTTGGCTGTTCACGATGGTTCCTAACAATAGGGGTCGGGCTGCATCAGGTAATTCTGCACGTAGTCGCGCACGCCTTCTTCCAATGTGTGAAAGGGCTTGTCATAGCCGATGGCGCGCAGTTTTTCCATGCTGGCCTGAGTGTAGTACTGGTACTTGCCTTTGAGGTCGTCCGGCATGGCTATCCAGGTGATGTTGGGCGTGCCGCCGGCGCTGGTCATGACGGCCGTTGCCAGATCCTTGAACGCGCGCGCCTGGCCGGTGCCCACATTATAGATGCCGCTCTCGCCCCGGCCTTGCAGGAACCATGTCACCACGCTGGCGGCGTCCTTCACATAGACGAAGTCGCGTAGCTGCATGCCGTCTTCCACGTTCGGGCGGTCGCTCTTGAACAGCTTTACGGTGCCGGTATCGCGGTATTGGTTGAAGCTGTGGAAAGCCACACTCGCCATGCGTTCCTTGTGATATTCATTGGGGCCGTAGACATTGAAGAACTTGAAACCGGCCCACAGCGGCGGCGCGTTGCCTGCATCGGCCTGACGCTGCGCCCATTGGTCGAAAAAGTGCTTCGAATAACCGTAGGCATTGAGCGGGCGCAGGCTATCGACGTTCATGTCGTCGTAGCCTTGCTCGCCACCGCCGTAGGTGGCCGCAGAACTGGCATACAGAAAGGGCACGCCGTTGTCGGTGCACCACTGCCACAGCCCTTGGCTATAACGGATGTTGTCTTCCAGCAGACGGTTCCAGTCGCGCTCGGTAGTGGCGCTGATGGCGCCCATGTGGATCACGGCATCCAGCTCCGCACCGGCTTCGAGCCAGGGCAGCAGCTCTTCCTTGTCGAGGTATTCCTCGTAGCGGCGATGGCAGAGGTTTTGCCATTGGTCGGAGTGTTTCTGGCGATCGACGATAAGCAGGTCGTCGCGACCTTCCTGGTTGAGTTGCCAGGCAATCATGCTGCCTATCATGCCTGCGCCGCCGGTAATGACGATCATGGTGCGGAGTGTCTCATGCAAAACGTTAGTATAGCAAAGGCATGGCACGCGCTCATTGCTTCGCGCCCATGGCCAGCGCGCGCTGGTACGAAAGTTCGAGTTCGGCTTTCTTTTCGGCAGACGGCGCTTCGTCCAGCCAGCCTTGCAGATGGCGTGCGGCGATGTCGCTCAGCGCGTGCAGCCAGTCATTGCGCTCGTTAAGCGCGGGGATGTAGTTATATTCGCTGCCGCCAGCCGCCAGGAATGTGGCCTTGCCTTCCATTCCGATTTCTTCCAGCGTTTCCAGGCAGTCGCCGGCAAAACCCGGGCAGATGACGTCCACGCGCTTGACGCGCGCCTTGCCCAGTTCTTCCAGCGTCGGCGCGAAGTAGGGTTTCAGCCATTCTGCCCGGCCGAAGCGCGACTGGAAGCAGATCTGGTACTGGCTTTTCTCCAGATGCAGCGCTTCCGCCAGCAGGCGGCCGGTCTTTTGGCATTCGCAGTGATAAGGATCGCCCAAGGTCAGCGAGCGGCGCGGAATGCCGTGGAAGCTCATGATCAGTTTGTCCGGGCGACCGTGGCGCATCCAGTATTCGCGTACGCTGGCGGCCAGCGATGCAATATAGCCGGGGTCGTCATGGTAGTGCCTTACCGAGCGGATTTCCGGCATGTTGCGCATGCGCTGCAACTCCTGCCACACCGCATCCAGGGCCGAGGCGGTACTGCTGGCGGCGTATTGCGGATAAAGCGGAATTACCAGGATGCGGTCGCAGTTGCGCGCGCGCAGTTTTTCCAGCGCGGAGCCGACGGAAGGGTTCCCGTAGCGCATGCCGAACTCGACTTCGACGGAAACGCCGCGCGTGCCTAGATAGCCTTGCAGCATTTTCGCCTGGCGCTGGGTATGCACCAGCAGCGGCGAGCCTTCGTTCGTCCAGATTTGTGCGTACTTTTCGGCCGATTTGGCCGGGCGGGTATTCAGGATGATGCCGTTGAGGATGGGCCACCAGACGACGCGCGGGATTTCAACGACGCGCGGATCGCTGAGAAACTGTTTCAGATAAGGGCGTAATGCCTTGGCCGTGGGCGCATCCGGTGTGCCGAGGTTAAGCAGCAGGATGCCGATGCGCGCGGGCGAGCCGTGCTGGTGAGGCGGTTCGGGGAGAAATTTGGCCATTGATTTTGCTAGCTAGTGATTGGATAGTGCGTTGGAAAGCAGTTTTGCGGTGATGTCCACAATGGGAATCACGCGCTCGTAAGCCATGCGCGTCGGACCGATCACGCCCAGTGTGCCAACCACTTGGCCATCGACTTCATAAGGAGCGGTGACCACGCTGCATTCGTCCAGCGGCACCTGGCCGGATTCGCCGCCAATGAAGATATTCACGCCGGCCGCTTTCTGGCTGGTGTCCAGCAGCTGCAGCAGCGTGGTGCGGCGCTCGAAAACTTCAAACAGTTTGCGCAGCGAGGTGACGTTGGTCGAAAGATCGTCTACCTGCAGCAGATTGCGCTCGCCGGAAATGACGACGTCGTCGTGGTCGTCTGCCAGCGCCTTGTTGCTTGCTTCGAGCGCGGCAGTCATCAGTCGGGTCATGTCCGATTGCATCTGGCGCAGTTCGTCGTGCAGCTTGCGCTGGACCTCCTCGAAGGTCTGGCCGGTGTAGTTCTGGTTGAAGAAGTTGGCCGCCTGCGTCAATTCGGAAGGGCTGTAATTGCGGTCGGCGATAATGATACGGTTTTGCACATTGCCGTCAGTCGTGACGATGATCAGCAGTATGCGTTTGTCCGATAGCGGAAGGAACTCAAGCTGGCGGAAGGCAATGCCTTTGCGCTTGGGGATCATCACCAGGCCGGCGAATTGCGTCAGATTGGACAGCACGCTGGCCGCCGAGGAAATCAGCTCCTGCGGGTCGGGCGAAGAAAGGCGGTGTTCGAGTCGCAGGATTTCATCCTGGCGCAAGGGTTGTACGGTGAGTAGCGTATCGACGAACAAGCGGTAGCCGCGATGCGTGGGAATGCGTCCGGCCGAGGTGTGCGGGCTGGTGATGAAGCCCAGCTCTTCCAGGTCCGACATTACATTGCGGATGCTGGCGGGGCTGAGATCGAGCCCCGAGCATTTTGACAGCGTGCGTGACCCCACCGGCTGGCCGCCGCTGATGTAGTGCTCGATCAGGGTTTTCAGCAGAACTTGGGCGCGTTTTTCCAGCATGGCTATCAGTGGGCGCGGCTTGAAAATGCAGCAGCGAAAAGGAACGTGGTCACGGAGTACGGAGCGGAATGCATCATGCCCGAATTATGAGGCAAGACCCGATGCCGGGCAATGCGCCGCAAGGTGTTTCCATTCATTGATGCAGCCGGCATATGAGGAATTCGATCATTCAATGAGCGTATCTTGGAATCGCCGCGATGCATTCGAGTTCCGCTGCTGCGGCAAATCTTTTTCGAGGGGTGCTTCTGTGGTTTAATGCGGCCATGAAGGATGCATTTCACCATATTGCCCTGATCGGCAAGATCACCAATCCCGAAATACGCGAATACGTGCTGGCGCTGGCGCACTTTTTGAGCGAGCGCGGGGTTGGCGTACTGATCGAGGATAATACCGCGGCATTTTTCGATATCCAGGGTTACCGCAAGGTGGCGATGGCTGATATCGGCGCGCATGCGGGGCTGGCCGTTGTGCTCGGCGGCGACGGTACCATGCTGACCGTGGCGCGCAGCCTGGTGGATCACGGCATCCCGCTGGTCGGTGTCAATCGCGGCCGCTTCGGTTTTCTTGCCGACCTCACGACCGAATCCATGCTGCAAACCGTAGAGAGCATACTCGACGGCGAATACGTGCAAGAACAGCGCATGCTTCTGGGCGCCTGCATCATGCGCGATGGCGCCGTTCTAAGCGAAGGCCGCGCGCTCAATGACGTGGTGGTCAGCAAGGCTGCCACGGTGCGTCTGATCGAACTGGAATTGACCATCGATGGGGAGTTTGTCCATCGCCAGCGTTCCGATGGTTTGATCCTGTCGACGCCTACCGGCACCACCGCCTATGCCTTGTCGGCCGGCGGCCCCATCCTGCACCCGACATTGGAAGCGATCGCGCTGGTGCCGATCTGTCCCCATACCCTGTCCAACCGGCCTTTCGCGATCAACAGCGCCAGCAAGGTCGAAATCACCTTGCTGCACGCCGACGACGCCCGCGTGCATTTCGACGGGCAACTGCATTCCGACCTGCATCCCGGTGACAAGGTCGTAGTGCAACGCCTGGACAAGACCGTCACCCTGCTGCATCCGCGCGGTCATAGCCACTACGCGATGCTGCGCGAAAAGCTGCATTGGGGATAAACGCCGGAACTATGCTGCGTTCGCTTTCCTTACGTGATTTCGTTATCGTCGACCGGCTCGATCTTGAGTTTGACGCGGGATTTACCGTCCTTACCGGCGAAACCGGCGCAGGCAAGTCCATCCTGATCGATGCCTTGTCGCTGGCATTGGGCGAGCGAGGAGAGTCGGGGCTGGTAAGACTAGGCTGCGAGAAAGCCGAAATCAGCGCCGAATTTTCCGTGACCGACTTGCCGCAACTGCATGCCTGGCTCAAGGACCATGAACTGGCCGGGGATGACGGCATCTGCCTCATGCGTCGCATCGTTTATGCCGATGGCCGCTCGCGTGCGTTCATCAACGGTTTCAACGCCACCATGCAGCAATTGCGCGAGGCTGGCGATTTCATGGTCGATATCTACAGCCAGCATGCGCATCACTCACTGCTGAAAACTGCAAGCCAACGCGCGCTGCTCGACGACTTCGGCGGTGTTTCCGCTTTGGCGGCACAGGTAGTGATCGCTCACAAATGCTGGCGAGAATTGCATGAAAAACGCAGCGAAATGGAGCGCAACGCAGCCGCCTACGCCGAAGAGCTCACCGAACTGCGCGACCAGGTGCGCGAACTCGCCCAACTCAACCCGTCGGCGGAAGAGTGGGAAACCTTGCAGCAGGAGCACAGCCGCCTTGCGCACGCCGCGAGCCTGCTCGCCGGTGGCGAGGAATGCCGCGAACTGCTGGCAGAGAACGAAGCTTCTGTGCTGCGTCAGCTGCACGTCGCGCAGCACAAACTACAGGAATTGAGCGAATACGACCCGGCGATGCAGGAAGCGCTGGACAGTCTGGATGCCGCAGCGATCCAGATCGAGGAAGCGGACCGCTTCCTGAAGAAATACCTCAGTCGCGCCGAGCTCGACCCGGAGCGGCTGAACGAGGTCGAATCCCGTATCCAGGCCGTCCATGCCGCCGCGCGCAAACACCGCGTGCGGCCGGAAGAGCTGCCGGAGCTGCTGGTCAAATGGCAGGAGCGCATGACGGAGCTGGACGGCGTGGGTGATAATGGCGCGTTGGCGCGGGAAGAGTCGGCCGCACATGAGCAATACATGAAACTTGCCACTGAACTGAGCGCTGGCCGCCAAAAGGCCGTCGCCCGGCTGGGCAAGCTGGTCAGTGCCGAAATGCAGCGTCTCGCTCTATCCGGCGGCAGCTTCGCCGTGGCGCTGGAGCCGTTACCCGAAGGTGGCGCGCACGGATTGGAGCAGGTGGAATTTCTCGTCGCCGGCCATGCTGGCGTGCCGCCGCGCGCGCTGGCAAAAGTGGCTTCAGGCGGCGAACTGTCGCGTATCAGTCTGGCCATCCGTGTGATTACCGCGCAGCAAGGCGCGACGCCGACGATGATTTTCGACGAAGTGGATGTCGGCATCGGCGGCGGCGTGGCCGAGGTAGTCGGCCAGTTGCTGAAGTCACTTGGAGCTTCGCGTCAGGTGTTGGTGATTACTCACCTGCCGCAGGTCGCCGCGCAGGGCGTGCGCCATTTGCGCGTCAGCAAGTCCGCCGCCCACGGCAGCACGCTGAGCCGCATCGAGCCGCTGGATCCGATCGAGCGCATCGAGGAAGTTGCCCGCATGCTGGGCGGCATGGAAATTACGGAAACAACGCGCCGCCATGCGGCGGAAATGCTTGGAGTCTGAAAATGTCTGATCCTGGTCTGTCATCTCCGTGCATCGGGGTCTGCCGCATGGATAGCGAGGCCGGAGTGTGCTCGGGCTGCCTGCGCACGCGCGACGAAATTGCCGCTTGGTCCAAGATGCCGGACGAGCAAAAGCGGCAGTTGCTGCAGGTACTTGAACGACGCTTGGCGGAGAGTGTCAGTTTCGACTGAACTCCTGTTTAGCGACCATTACTTACCGTTTTCCCAATTTCTCCTTGTCCGACCTTACTCATATTTTTTCCGCTGAAGGCGCATTGGCCGAGACCATTCCCGGTTACCGCAGGCGCGTGCAGCAGGTGGAGATGGCACAGGCCATCGCCGATGCCATCGACAAGTGCAGCGTCCTGGTGGCCGAGGCCGGCACCGGCACGGGAAAAACTTTCGCTTACCTCGTTCCCGCCTTGCTGTCCGGCGGCAAGGTCATCATTTCCACCGGCACCAAGACCTTGCAGGACCAATTGTTCAACCGCGACTTGCCGGCGGTGCGCGATGCGCTGAAAGTCCCGGTCACGGTGGCGATGCTGAAGGGCCGGGCCAATTACGTCTGTCACTTTCATCTGGAGCGTGCCGCCAACGAAGGGCGTTTCCTCAACCGCGACGATGCGCAGTATATTCACCTTATCCGCAGCTTTGCCGAGCGCAGCGCCACGGGCGATAAAAGCGAGCTTTCGGCAGTGCCCGAGACGGCGACCATCTGGCCGGCGGTGACCTCCACGCGCGACAACTGTATTGGGCAGGAATGCGCCTTTTACAAGGAATGCTTCGTCATGGAAGCGCGTAAGCGAGCGCTCGCTGCAGATGTGGTGGTGGTCAATCATCACCTGTTTTTTGCCGATGTAATGCTGCGCGACGAAGGCGTTTCCGAGCTGCTCCCAGCCGCCAATACGGTGATCTTCGACGAAGCCCACCAACTGCCGGAAACCGCCGGGCTGTTCTTCGGCGAAGATGTTTCGACCACGCAACTCATGGACTTGGCGCGCGATGCCCACGCCGAATATCTGACGACTGCCAAGGATTGCGTCGCGTTGCCGGAGGCGACTGCCGCGCTGGAAAAAGCCGTGCGCGATTTCCGCCTGGTGTTCGGCCTGGATGGTGTGCGCATGCCGGTGCAGAAAGCGCTGGAGCGCAACGGTTTCAATGATGCGTTTGACCTCATGGCGGAAAAACTCAAGGCGCTGGCCGCCGTGCTGGAAACCCAGGCGGAACGCGACCCGGCGCTGGAAAACTGCTGGCAGCGCGCGCTGGCGCTAGAAGCCCAGGTGAAAAGCTGGCGTGCGGGAACCGACCCCAATCTCGTGCGCTGGGTAGAAGTATTTACCCAGTCGGTCCAGTTGCATGCGACGCCGCTTTCCATCGCCGAAATCTTCGGCAAACAGATGGAGGGGCACCCGCGTGCCTGGATATTCACTTCCGCAACGCTCGCCGTCAAAAGCGATTTCGGCCATTACCTCGGCCAGATGGGTTTGCCGGAGGCGATTACCGCACGCTGGGACAGCCCCTTCGATTACCCGGCGCAATCGGTGCTGTATGTGCCGCAGGGCATGCCCGCGCCTAACAGCCCGGGCTATATCGCATCGGTTGCCGCGACGGCATTGCCCGCAATCAAGGCCAGCCGCGGACGTGCATTTGTGCTGTGCACCAGCCTGCGGGCAATGCGCGAGATCTGCGCGCTGCTCAAGGATGCTTTCGAGCGCGATGGCCTCGATTATCCTCTGCTGATGCAGGGCGACACCTCGCGCACCGAATTGCTGGATCGCTTCCGCAAGCTGGGCAATGCCGTGCTGGTGGGCTCGCAGAGTTTCTGGGAAGGCGTGGACGTGCGCGGCGAGGCTTTATCGCTGGTCGTGATCGACAAGCTTCCTTTCGCGCCGCCGGACGATCCGGTCTTGGCGGCGCGCATCGACAAGATGAATGCCGAGGGCAAGAACGCCTTCATGGAATATCAATTGCCGTATTCGGTGATTACCCTCAAACAGGGCGCTGGACGGCTGATCCGCGACGAGACGGATCGCGGGGTGCTGATGATTTGCGATCCACGGATAGTGGAAAAGCATTATGGACGGAGAATCTGGCAGAGCTTGCCGCCGATGAGGCGGACGCGGGATGTGGCGGATGTAGAGATGTTTTTCGCTACTGATTGCGCCGAACTTGCCGAAGGGCAGAACTCGGCAGAGTGAAGCTGGCCATGGCAAGATGCACGCTATGTCATCCGACTACCTGATTCCCGATAACGAAATCGAAATCACCGCCATCCGCGCGCAAGGTGCGGGTGGGCAGAACGTCAACAAAGTCTCCAGTGCAATCCATTTGCGTTTCGATATTCGTGCTTCGTCTCTACCCGATGCAGTAAAAGAGCGTTTGCTTGTCATGCGCGATCACCGCATCACTGCGGATGGAGAGGTGATCATCAAGGCGCAGCGCTATCGTAGCCAGGAACTGAACCGCGAGGATGCAATCGCGCGTTTGCATGCGTTGGTGCACAAGGCAGCTATAGTGCCTGCCCAGCGCCGGGCCACGCGGCCCACGCGCAGTTCGCAGCGCAAACGGGTCGAGGGAAAAGTTCAGCGTGGGCGTATCAAGGCGTTGCGCGGCAAGGTGGAGGAATCATAAATGCCGTTGGCCGGCTCTTCGCCGTCCGGCCACGCGTCGGTTAATTTCTATCACGATCTTGCGTCGCTCGCTTCTTTTGCCGAAGCCACGGAAGGGCGTCTGCATGTCGCTCTTCCAGGCGATTGGTGGATTGCGATTGCCGATGTCGCCGAGTCGACGCAAGCCATCGAATCCGGAGCCTACAAGAAGGTCAATACCGTGGGGGTTGCCTGCATCGCGGCGGTGACGAATGTCGATCGCGGTATCGATCTGCCATTTATATTTGGCGGCGACGGCGCCACTTTCGCGATTCCGGAAATGCTGCGCGAGCGGGTGATTTGCGCGTTGCGCGGCGCCCAGCGGCTTGCGCGTACAAGTTTCGGCCTGGATTTGCGCGTGGGCTTGGTGCAGGTGAGCGAACTGACGCAGCAAGGATACTGGGTGAGGATGGCAAAAGTCCGGTTGTCGCCGCATGTGACGCAGCCCGCTTTATCCGGCCGCGGGTGGGAGGAGGCGGAAGGGCGCGTCAAGCAGTACGGTATGCCGGGCGCGTTGAAAGTGGTCGAGAATGAAGGGCCTGCCAAGGCCAGTTTCGAAGGATTCGAATGCCGCTGGCAGGGCGTGCCCAGTTTTTACGATCACAAGCTTTCACTGCTGGTGGCGGCGATTTCGCCGGATGCCGATGCTAATCTCGCGACTTACCAGCGTCTGCTGCAGGAGATCCAGAAAATTTATGGCGATGTGGCGCATTACCATCCCCTGCGCAGCGATCGCATGCGGCTCACGTTCAACCCCCGCTTGCTGACGCACGAGTGGCGCGTTCGTTCGGCAGGCGCTGGCTGGCGAAAACGCCTCGCTTATCTGATGCGCATGCTGCTGCAAAACCTTGCTGGCCGCATATTCTTTGCGCGCAACATTGATACCGAGTCGGTCAAATGGAGCCATTACCGCGACGAGCTTGTGCAGAATTCTGACTTCCGGAAATTTGACGGCATGCTACGCATGATCATGGACGGCAGCGAAAGCCAGGCAGCCAGATTGCAGGCGTTTCTTGAAGAGGAGTACCGCGAACGGCGGCTGGTGTACGGGATGCAAAAATCGCGCGAAGCGCTGGTGACCTGCATCGTGCAGTCCTACACCGGCAATCACCTCCATTTCGTGGATGGCAGCGACGGCGGCTATGCGCTGGCAGCACGGGAGTTGAAGCAACGCCTGGACACGGTTTTGCGCGCAGGTATCATTCCGTAATGCCTGTGTAAGCTCTTCGGTATATAGTCCCGGTGTAGTTTTCCCTGAACAGAAGAAAAGGAGGAACGATGATGAAAACGATATTTGCCTTGATGGCGGCCTTGCTGTTCAGCCAGACGGCTTTTGCGGCGGATGGCGCTTGCGAAGCCAGGGCGGCTGAAAAGAAACTGGCCGGCGCGGCCAAGAACAGTTTCATGCAGAAGTGCGAGCGGGACGCAAAAACGAACGAGGCGATGAAGGTCTGCGATGGCAAAGCTGCGGAAAAGAAGCTTTCGGGTGCGGCCAAAACCAGTTTCACCAGGAAATGCGTAAACGACACGATGGTTTCCAATGCGCAAATGGCTTGCGAATCGAAAGCGGCGGAGAAGAAGCTTTCCGGTGCTGCCAAGAACAGCTTTACCAAGAAATGTGTGACCGACTCGACGAAGTAGGTCATCAAAGCTTAGTGATATAAATTCGATCACCCGCTTCGGCGGGTTTTTTGCGGACAACAAAAAAGCGCCTCAAAAAGGCGCTTTTGCTGAAACAGGTGGCGGAGAGAGAGGGATTCGAACCCTCGATACAGATTTAAGCCCGTATGCTTCCTTAGCAGGGAAGTGCCTTCGACCACTCGGCCATCTCTCCGCGAACGGGCGTAAGAATACCCTTCTTCCGCCCCAAAATCAAACGCGGATTGCGATTTTATGCGGCGTTTTCCAGCTCGTAAGCCTTGTGCAGAACGCGCACGGCCAATTCCAGGTATTTTTCGTCGATCACGACGGAAATCTTGATCTCGGAGGTCGAGATCATCTGGATATTGATGCCTTCTTCAGCTAGCGTGCGGAACATCTCGCTGGCGATGCCAACGTGCGAGCGCATGCCGACGCCGACCACCGATACCTTGGCGATCTTGTCGTCGCCGGTGATCTCGCGTGCGCCGATATGCCCCTGGACTTTATCGCGCAGGATGGCGAGCGCCTTGTTGAGCTCGTTCTTGTGCACGGTGAAGGTGAAGTCGGTGGTGCTGTCGGCGCCGACGTTCTGGATAATCATGTCCACGTCGATGTTGGCGTCGGCAATCGGTCCCAGGATCTGGTAGGCGATGCCGGGGCGATCGGGCACGCCGAGCACGGTGATCTTGGCCTCGTCGCGGTTGAAGGCGATGCCGGAGATGATGGGTTGTTCCATGTTGTCTTCTTCCTCGAATGTAATCAGCGTGCCTTCGCCTTCTTCCTCGAAGCTGGAAAGCACGCGCAGTTTGACCTTGTATTTGCCGGCGAACTCGACTGAGCGGATCTGCAGCACCTTGGAGCCGAGGCTGGCCATTTCCAGCATTTCCTCGAAGGTGATGGATTTCAGGCGGCGCGCCTCGGGCACGATGCGCGGGTCGGTAGTGTAAACGCCGTCCACGTCGGTGTAGATCTGGCATTCGTCGGCCTTCAATGCCGCCGCCAGCGCAACGCCGGTGGTGTCCGAACCGCCGCGGCCCAGTGTGGTGATATTGCCTTGCTCATCCACGCCCTGGAAACCGGCGACCACGACCACATGGCCGGTGTTGAGGTCGTTGCGAATCTTGTCTTCGTCAATGTTCAGGATGCGCGCCTTGTTGAACGCATCGTCGGTCAGGATGCGCACTTGGGCGCCGGTATAGCTCTTGGCCTTGATGCCCATGTCCATCAGCGCCATCGCGGTCAGCGCGATCGTCACCTGCTCGCCGGTCGCAACCATCGCGTCCAGTTCGCGCGGATCGGGATCCGGCATGATCTCTTTGGCGAGACCGATCAGCCGGTTGGTTTCGCCCGACATCGCCGAGACCACCACCACGACCTGGTGGCCGAGCGCCTTGTAGCGTGCGACGCGGCTCGCCACGTTGCGGATGCGTTCCGGATTGGCGACGGAAGTGCCGCCGTATTTCTGTACGATTAATGCCATGCAAATTCCTTCAAAAAATCTTTCACCACAGAGCGCACGGAGGACACGGAGAAAAAATCATCCATCCAGATTCGAACAAGGGTGCTTCTTCCGTGGCCTCTGTGTTCTCCGTGGTTAATTCAGTTTTTCGCCGACCCAGCCAGAAACACTGGCCAGTGCCTGCGGTAATTTACTTGCATCGGTGCCGCCTGCCATTGCCATATCCGGCTTGCCGCCGCCTTTGCCACCTACCTGCTGGGCGACGAAGTTAACCAGTTCGCCGGCCTTGATCTTGCCGGTTTGATCGGCGGTGACGCCGGCGGCCAGGCTGACCTTGCCGTCGCTGACGGAGGCCAGCACGATGGCGGCGGATTTCAGCTTGTCTTTCAGCTTGTCCATGGTCTCGCGCAATGCAGTGGCATCTGCGCCATCCAGCATCGCGGCCAGTACCTTGATGCCTGCAATATCCATTGCCTGGCCGGCGAGGTCGTCGCCCTGGCTGGCGGCCAGTTTCGATTTAAGCCGCGCCAGTTCTTTTTCGAGTGCCTTGACGTTGTCCATTACCTGCGCAATCTTGGCCGGAAGCTCGTGCACCGGCGCCTTGAATTCGCTGGCGGCCTGGGCCAGCAGCATTTGCTGCGCCTGTACCAGTTTCAGCGCGCCTTCGCCGGTAGTGGCTTCCACGCGACGCACGCCTGCGGCAACGCCGGATTCGGAAATGATCATGAACAGGCCAATATCGCCGGTACGCGAGACATGCGTACCACCGCACAACTCGCGTGAAGAGCCAATATCCAGCACGCGCACTTCATCGCCGTATTTTTCGCCGAACAGCATCATCGCGCCGGTTTTCTGCGCCGATTCGATATCCATCACGCGCGCCTGCGTTTCGACGTTGGCAAGGATTTCGGCGTTGACGATCTGTTCGACCTGGCGGATTTCCTCGTCGGTCATCGGCGCGTTGTGGACGAAGTCGAAACGGGTCTTGTCGGCATCGACCAGCGAGCCCTTTTGCTGCACGTGTTCGCCCAGCACTTCGCGCAGCGCCTTGTGCATCAGGTGGGTGGCGGAGTGGTTGCGCATAGTCGCGGCGCGCGCCTGCGTATCGACGCGGGCGCTGACCGGGTTGCCGACGGCCAATTTGCCGGTCTTCAGCACGCCATGATGGCCGAACACGGTGGCCTGGACTTTTTGGGTGTCTTCCACCGCAAAAATGCCGTTATCGCCGCGCAGCTCGCCGCGGTCGCCGACCTGGCCGCCGGATTCGGCATAGAACGGCGTGTGATCGAGCACCACCACGCCGAGGTCGCCCTCGTCCAGTCCGTCGACGGCGATGCCGTCCTTGTACAGCGCCAGTACGCTGGCGGCGGCTTCCAGTTTTTCGTAGCCGTGGAAGGTGGTCGGCAGGCCGCTGTATTCCAGGTTGGCCGCCATCTTGAACTTGCCGGCAGCGCGGGCCTGTTCCTTCTGCCGTGCCATCGCGGCGTCGAATGCGGCGGAATCGACCGTGACATTCCGCTCGCGGCAGATATCGGCGGTGAGGTCCAGCGGGAAGCCATAGGTGTCATGCAGCTTGAATGCGGTTTCGCCGTTGAATACGGTACTGCCGGTGGTGCCCATTGCAGCCAGTTCGGCTTCCAGGATCGCCATGCCGTTTTCGATGGTCTCGAAGAAGCGTTCCTCTTCCTGACGCAGCATATCCATGACGCGTTTTTCGCCGGCCTTGAGCTCGGGATAGGCTTCGCCCATCTCGGCTACCAGGTCCGGCACCATCTTGTGGAAGAACGCGGCGCGCGCGCCCAGCTTGTAGCCGTGGCGGATCGCGCGGCGGATGATGCGGCGCAGCACGTAGCCGCGGCCTTCGTTGCCGGGGATCACGCCGTCGGCAATGAGGAAGGAGCAGGCGCGGATATGGTCGGCCAGCACTTTCAGCGATGGGCTGTCGAGGTCGGCGGTATTGGTTTCGCGCGCGGCGGCCTTGATCAGGCTCTGGAACAGGTCGATCTCGTAGTTGGCGTGTACGCCCTGCAGCACGGCGGCAATACGCTCCAGGCCCATGCCGGTATCGACCGAGGGCTTGGGCAGCGGATGCATCACGCCGGCTTCGTCGCGGTTGAACTGCATGAACACGTTGTTCCAGATCTCGATGAAGCGGTCGCCGTCTTCATCCGGGCTGCCGGGAGGCCCGCCGGGGATGTGCGCGCCGTGATCGTAGAAGATTTCGGTGCAGGGGCCACAGGGGCCGGTGTCGCCCATCATCCAGAAGTTGTCGGAGGCGTAGCGCGCGCCCTTGTTGTCGCCGATGCGGATGATGCGCTCTTTCGGTACGCCGATCTCGTTCGCCCAGATATCGTAGGCTTCGTCGTCCTCGGCGTAGACCGTGACGGTGAGTTTGTCGGCGGGAATCTTGAATACGACGGTGAGCAATTCCCAGGCGTAATGGATCGCGTCGCGCTTGAAGTAGTCGCCGAAGCTGAAGTTGCCCAGCATTTCAAAGAATGTGTGGTGGCGCGCGGTGTAACCGACGTTTTCGAGGTCGTTATGCTTGCCGCCGGCGCGTACGCATTTCTGGCTGGATGCGGCGCGGGTGTAAGGGCGCTTGTCGAAGCCGAGGAAGACGTCCTTGAACTGGTTCATGCCCGCGTTGGTGAAAAGCAGGGTGGGGTCGCCCGCCGGCACCAGCGAACTGGACGCCACGACGGTATGGCCCTTGGAGGCGAAAAAGTCGAGAAATGCCTGTCGGATCTGTTTGCTGTTCATCTGTGTCTTTAATGTTGCGCAGGCGTTATCGCCTGCAAAGTCTTACTCGTCATCCGGTTCGCCGCGCAGCACGGCCTTGATCGTGTCCATGCCGAAGCCCCGGCTTTGCAGGAATCTCGCCTGCTTTGCCCATTCCTCGCGGCTGTCGGGCTGGGCGCCGAACTTCTTGCGCCATAAATTGCGGGCGGTTTCCAGTTCTTCCTTGCGTACTTCTGTTACTGCCTTGTCGACCAGTTCTTCGGCAACGCCTTGCGCACGCAATTCGTGCGCCACTTTCAGGCTGCCGTATTTGCCCTTGCGCGCATGCACCATCTGGTCGACATAGCGCGCATCGGAAATCCAGCCGCGCTTGCTGAACTCGTCCAGCAGGCCGTCGAGGTCTTCTTCTCCGGCGTAGGGCAGCAGCTTGCGATGCAACTCCTGACGCGAATACTCGCGCCGGGTGAGATAACCCAGCGCGCGTTCGCGCAGGCTAGGCGTCGCTTTCCTCATCCACCAGCGCTACCGGCGCGACGACGGCCGTGTTCGAGTGCGCGCGAATCTTGGCTTCGATTTCCTTGGCGACTTCCGGGTGTTCTTTCAGATATTCGCGGGAATTATCCTTGCCCTGGCCGATTTTTTCGCCCTTGTAGCTATACCAGGCACCTGACTTCTCGACCAGTTTCAGGTTGACGCCCATCTCGATGATTTCGCCTTCGAGCGAGATGCCTTCGCCGTAGAGAATGTCGAATTCCGCTTGCTTGAAAGGCGGTGCGACTTTGTTCTTGACGACTTTGACGCGGGTTTCGGAGCCGATGACTTCGTCGCCCTTCTTGATCGCGCCGGTGCGGCGGATGTCGAGGCGCACCGAGGCATAGAACTTGAGCGCATTGCCGCCAGTGGTAGTTTCCGGGTTGCCGAACATCACGCCGATCTTCATGCGGATCTGATTGATGAAGATCACCAGCGTGTTGGCGCGCTTGATGTTGGCGGTCAGCTTGCGCAACGCTTGCGACATCAGGCGAGCTTGCAGGCCCATGTGCGAGTCGCCCATTTCGCCTTCGATTTCGGCCTTGGGCGTCAGCGCGGCGACGGAGTCGACCACGACGACGTCCACCGAGCCGGAGCGCACCAGCATGTCGCAGATTTCCAGTGCCTGTTCACCGGTGTCGGGTTGGGAAATCAGCAAGTCGCCGACGTTGACGCCCAGCTTTTGCGCGTATTGCGGGTCGAGCGCGTGTTCGGCATCGATAAAGGCCGCGACGCCGCCGAGCTTTTGCATTTCGGCGATGACTTGCAGGGTCAGCGTGGTTTTGCCGGAGGATTCCGGGCCGTAGATTTCAACGATACGGCCGCGCGGCAGGCCGCCAACGCCGAGCGCCAGGTCGAGGCCGAGCGAGCCGGTCGAGACAACTTCCAGATCGGGCGCGATATTGCCGTCGCCCATGCGCATGATCGAGCCTTTGCCGAACTGTTTTTCGATCTGTGACAGGGCCGCCGCCAGCGCCTTGCTCTTATTCTCGTCCATCTCGAATCCTCTGCTCTGAAAAATCCTGAATTATTTCATAAATCAGCAGGTAAGGTAAGGACGGAAAGCCCTTTGAAATGGGATTCAATGCCTAAGCCCGCTGCCTTGCGATTGCCAGCTGTATCCGCCGTTCGGCGATGGACTGCGCCAGTTGCCGCGCCAGGTCGCCGAGCGGGTCGCCGCCCATGGCCTCGGCGGTGTCTATGGTCTTCTTGAGTTTGAACGTGCTGGTTTGCTGCTGTGCTTTCAGCTCGCGCTGCGCTTCGCCGAGGCGGCGGCGCAACTGGGCGATACGGCGTATGGTTTTCACGATGCGCGAAGCCACGTCTTCGCCTTCGATGGCCTCCGGGTCGTGGCCGAATTCCACGATCAGTTTCTCGATGGCGCGCATGTCGCCGCGTTCGTAAGCGCGATTGACGCGCGACATCAGCTCCGTTCGGCGCAGGCGCTCGGATTCGGTCGTGGCGCGGTCGGGATGCATCAGCCGGGTCGCTTTGCGGTAAAGCTGCTTCAATTCCGCGGAGGTGTCGGGAGGCGGTTCGGGACGCGCCCCGACCAGCCCGGCTTCTTCTGCGGATTTCTCCGCGCGGGCCTGCGCGGTTTGGGCCTGGGTCTGGGCGACGGGGTCGCCGGGCGCACGCAGCATGCGTTCGTAAGCGAGTTGCGCGTCGAGTTCGTCCAGCTCGGCATAGAGACGACCGACAGCTTCGTAATAACGATGCCGGAAGCGCTCAGTGTCGGTCTTGGCGATTTCGAGCGCCAGTTCGGCCTGGGCGACCTGCTCTTCGAGTTCGGCCTGTTCCGCAGCCAGGCGATAGAGCTCCTGCTCCTCGGGCAGTGCCAGCATATTTTCGCCGGATTCAGTAGCCATCGTATTCCAGTATCTGGCCGAGCTGCCATTGCGCTTCCGCGTGACCTTGCTTCGCGGCCTTGCGGTACCAGAAAGCAGCAGCGTCGCCGTCCTGCGGCACGCCGTTGCCTTCCTCGTACATCGTGCCCAGCTTGAACAGGCCTTCCTTGTCGTCCTGCGCGGCGGCGTGCCCATACCAGTGCAAGGCTTCCTCGAAGCGTCCGTTCATGCGGTAGAAATCGCCCAGCCAGCATTGCAGGAAAGGCCCGCCCTGCGCGGCGGCGCAGCCCATCCATTCCAATGCTTCGTCATTGCGGCTGGCATAACCGTCGCAATCGTAAATGCACAGGCCTAGCGCCCACTGGCCGCGCCGGTCGCCCAGTTCGGCCGCCTTGCGATACCAGGCTTCGGCCTGCTTGAAATCCTGCGCAACGCCATGGCCGTTTTTGTACATGTCGCCCAGGTCGCACCAGCGCTCCGCATCGTGGTCAGTCTGTCGGGCGAGACTCCATTCGAAAGCCAGTTGTGCCAGATGCTGCGACTGGGCAAGGTCTTCATCGCCCCTGCGTCCGGCG
This sequence comes from Methylobacillus sp. MM3, assembly GCF_001645185.1. Lineage (GTDB taxonomy): Bacteria > Pseudomonadota > Gammaproteobacteria > Burkholderiales > Methylophilaceae > MM2. Next base: position 7,139 of record NZ_LXTQ01000030.1, on the reverse strand, counting down.
CGTATCAGTACCGAAAGCGGATAATAGGCCTGTTCGTATTGCTCGTCCGCCAATTGCCGGAACGCGGCCAGGGCCGAGGCGATGGCCGAATTCCCCAGCTGCCAGTTGCCGAATGCCGTTTCGCGGTCGAACACTGCGCGTGCCACGCGATAACGTTCGTCTTGCCTGGCGCGGTCGGTGCTGTTGACGAGATTGGACGGTTTCCTGCGCTGTTGCTGATTTTTGTCGCGTTGAGTGAATCCGGCTTCGCATTCCTTGGTGAAACGGATCGCGTAGGGCTTGACGCCGTCGCCGAATTTTTCGATCACATCCCGGAAAAAGATTTTGACGAAATCGTTGTAGGCCAGGTTACGCAGCAGCAGTGGCCGGGCGATTTCGAGGAATTGCGCTCGGGCCTTGCTGTATATCTCGTCGTCGAAGGCTTCCCGGTTGGCGCGCAGTGCCGCCAACCCGCGCGCGATCAGGCTGTCGTCATCCGACGGCAGCGCCAGATCGTGGCGAATGGAGGTTCTGGCGGGGAGTTGCTCGTACATCGGTCAGGACTGCAAGCGGAAACGAGCTTGCGGGGAGTGGAGAGCTGAATTCAGGCGAAGCATGGCGTCGATTTTACAGGCGAGCCGGGGAGCGCGGTCAAGTAGAACCATTTGCCAGCCTGAGCAGCCCTTGGAAGATGGTTTCCACCGACTGGCGACGTATTGCATCGCGATCGCCCGGAAAATAGTGTGTTTCGCTATGCAGCGACCCATCCGGCCCGGCCCAGGCAAAACAGACCATGCCGACCGGCTTGTCCGGCGTGCCGCCGTCCGGTCCGGCGACGCCGGTAATGGCGCCGGTGAGCTGCGTATGGCTATGGTTGAGCGCGCCCTTCGCCATTTCGCGCGCGGTTTCTTCGCTGACGGCGCCGTAGCGCTCCAGGGTTTCCGGGCGGACGTCGAGCTGTTCGATCTTGGCGCTATTGCTGTAGGTGACGAATCCGCGCTCGAAGCACGAAGAACTGCCGGGTACGGCGGTGACGTATTGCGCCGCCATGCCGCCGGTACACGATTCGGCCAGCGCCATCATCCAGCCGCGCTGGGTGAGCGTGGTGCCGAGTTGTGCCGCGAGGGTTACAAGTGGATCGTCAGCCATTGCAGTGCATAAAGCGTCAGGAGGGTATAAATAGCCGCCAGCAGGTCGTCGAACATCACGCCGAAGCCGCCTTTCAGCCGGGTGTCGCACAGACGGATGGGGAAGGGCTTCCAGATATCGAACAGGCGGAACAGCACGAATGCGGCCAGCCACCACGGCCAGGTGCGCGGTGTGAATTCCAGCACCAGCAGCATCGCGACGATTTCATCCCAGACGATGCCGCCGTGATCTTCTACGCCGAGGGCCTGGCTGGTTCGGGCGCAAATGGGAATGCCGGCCACAAAGAGCAGGGCAATCAACGGCAGGTGAAAGGCGGTCGGTAGTGCCATCATGCCGTAGAAAAGCGGGAAGGCGACGACAGTGCCGAGCGTGCCGGGCGCAATGCGCGCAAGCCCGCTGCCAAAGCCCAAAGCCAGCAGATGGGCTGGATGCTGCAGCAGAAAGCGGCGATCAGGCAAAGTGGTCATAGCCGCTCTCCGGTTTCGGCATGGTTTGCCCGGCTGCATCGAGCATCTGCAATCCTGAATCGGCAGTAATTTTTCCTATGCGGCTCAGCTTTAGCCCCAGTCTGTCTTCCAGGGCCTTGATATCATCGTGCCGCGCCCGTGGAGCGGTGAAGCACAATTCATAATCGTCGCCGCCGGAAAGCAGACAGCGTTGCGCCCATTCATCTGCAAGATGCGACTCAAGCACCGTATGCGCCGGCAGCGCATCGAAGCAGAGCTCTGCGCCGACATTGGAACGTTCGAGAATATGGCCGAGATCGCCGATCAGGCCATCGGAGATGTCCAGGGCGCTATTCGCGATACCGCGCAGAGCCATCCCGAGTTCAACACGCGGCTGCGGCGTATCGAGCAGGCGGCGGCAAGAGGCAAGATCGTCTTCGTCGAGTGCGGTATTGCCTTGCAATGCGGCCAGTGCCAACGCCGCGCCGCCCAGCGTACCGGAAACCCAGATATCGTCGTCAGGCTGCGCGCCGTTGCGTCGCAAGGCCTGCCCGCGCGGAATCTCGCCAAAGATCGTGACCGAAAGATTGAGGGGGCCGCGCGTGGTATCGCCGCCGACGAGATCGACGCCGAATTCCCTGGCGCAAGCAAAAAAGCCGCTGGCGAAGGCGGAAAGCCAGGGTTCATCGGCATGCGGCAGCGCGATGGCCAGCGTGGCCCATCGCGGCCGGGCGCCCATCGCGGCCATGTCCGAAACATTCACGGCCAGGGTTTTCCAGCCGAGCTTGCGCGGGTCGGCATCGGGAAAGAAGTGCGTGCCTGAAACCAGCATGTCGGTGGATACCGCCAGCTCCATGTCCGGACTTGCCGCCAGCAGCGCGGCATCGTCGCCGACGCCCAGCACTGCTTGCGGCGTGGGTTTGGTGAAAAAGCGTTCGATCAGGTTGAATTCGGAGCTCATGCCCGCAGCGCAGGCGTCTTCGCCTGCATCGTCAATATTGAATCGGGTGTTGCAGGCAGGAGGCCTGCGCTACGGAGGGAGGTCATGCCTGTGGTTTTTGCGCCGATTTTGGCCGGAAAGCCTTGGTCACAGCCTCGTTCGTTTCGATGTAAGGCGCGCCTATCAGGTCCAGGCAGTACGGTACGGCCGCGAAAATGCCATGTACCCGTTGTTTGTCATCGGCATCCTTCAATCCTTCCAGCGTTTCGCGTATGGATTTCGGTTGGCCGGGGAGGTTGATGATCAGGCTCTGCTTGCGAATGACGGCGACCTGGCGCGAGAGAATGGCGGTCGGCACGAATTGCAGGCTGATCTGGCGCATTTGCTCACCAAAGCCGGGCATCACCTTGTCGGCGATGGCCAGCGTCGCCTCCGGCGTGACGTCGCGCAAGGCGGGACCGGTGCCGCCAGTGGTCAATACCAGCGAACATGCTTCCTGATCCACCAGATCGCACAGCGTGGCCTCGATTTCATCCTGTTCGTCGGGAATGATGCGCGCGACGTGTTCCCACGGAGTTTTCAGCGCCAATCCCAGCCATTCCTTCAATGCGGGAATGCCCTGGTCCTCGTAAGCGCCGGAAGAAGCGCGGTCACTGATGGATACCAGTCCGATCTTGATGAATTTTTCAGTCATGGATGCTGTCACAGAAGCTGCGTTTAAGAGGATTTATCATACCATTCAGATGCCGGATAACGGATGTCGAAAGAGGAAAACTCATGCGCCGCTCACTGCCTTTATTGCTTATTTTTCTGTTGACCGTGTACGCTCCGGCAAGCCTGGCGGAGCCACAAGACGAGCCAGCCCTCAATCCCTATACCAAAAATTACAAGACTCGCATGGCCTCGCCCAAGGCGAGCCTTGCGGGCGAGCCCCAGGTTTTTCGCGGGCAGGATCGCGTCGCGGATTATCAGACCTTGCTGGAAGACGGCTATGACTTGCTGGGCTATTCCTCGTTTGAAGCCGCCGACGTGCCGCCGGAAAAGTTGACTGAACAGGCGCGGAAGATCAATGCCGATCTGGCGCTTGTATACACTGCCCGATCGGGCGAAACCCCGGCCAGCGTCAAGCTGGATCAGGCCAGGGACAAGTTGAACAAGCCGGACAATGAGGCCCAGGAAGAAGCCGCCAAGTCAGCCGACAACAAGTTCTACAATTATTTTGCCTCCTTCTGGACCAAACTGCCGACGCCGCTGCTCGGAGTGCATGTCAAGCAGGTGCAGGAAGAGGGCGTGCCGGCGCAGGGGCTGGAAGTGATCGCCGTCATCAAGGGCTCGCCGGCTGCGGCGGCGGGGCTGCAGAAAGGCGACACTCTGCTGCGCCTGGGTGAAATGCAGCTCGACAAGCCGGAGTTGCTATCCCAGGCGGCGCAGCGCTATGCCGGCCAGAAAACCGATGTGGTCTTTGTCCGCATGGGCGCCGAGCAGCATCAGATGGTCACGCTGAACGCACATTAGAGCCGTTTCAATTGGATACATCCCTCGCGTTGAGTCCAAATGAAACGAGCTCTTAGTGATTGCTGTATTCGCGCAGCAGCTTAAAGAGTTCGCGGCTACTTTTCGGCGGCTTGCCGGCAGCGGCTTCCTTGCGCGCGTTGCGGATCAAAGTGCGGATCTGCTGACTATCGGCCTCCGGGTGGTCGGCCAGGTATTCGGAAAGGGCGTTGTCGTCATCCAGCAGGCGGGCGCGCAGTTTTTCCAGTTGATGAAAATGCGCGTTTTCTTCCCGATTCGTGCCTTTCCATTTATCCAGCATCGCGGAGATGGGCGCGGTATCGATTTCGCGCATCAGGCGGCCGATATATTGCCGCTGACGGGCAATGGCGCTGTTTGACGTAATGCGTTGGGCCTGTTTGACGGCATCCAGCAGCGCTTCGGGCAAATCGAGCTGCGCCAGTTGTCCGTTGTTGAGTTCGATCAGCTCTTCGCCCAGCGACTGCAATTCCTGCATTGCCGCCTTGCGCTGGGTTTTGCTGATGGGTTCCTGATCCGTGGTTTCATCTGACTTGTTCATGCTGCGGTATGATAGCAGCTTTTTGCTAAGGCCTTTTCCGTGAGCGACCCCCGTTTTAGCCATTCCCTGGATGATCTGCAGCAGATGAGCGCGGATGTGCTGCAATTGGCCGCCGCCGCAGGCGCAACCGCTGCCGAAGCGGAAATCAGCATGGGCATCGGCCAGAATGTCTCGGTTCGGCTGGATGAGGTGGAAACCATCGAATACAACCGCGACAAGGGCATATCGGTGACGGTGTATTTCGGAAAGCGGCGCGGCCATGCGAATACTTCCGACCTGTCGGTGCAGGCGCTGAAGGATACGGTTGCGGCGGCGTGCAGTATCGCGCGTTATACCGCGCATGACGAGTTTTGCGGCCTGGCCGATCCTGCCCTGCTGGCGCAGGACATTCCTGACCTGGATCTATATCATCCCTGGGATATTTCGGTCGACGAAGCCATCCTCCTCGCAAGACGCTGTGAAGGTGCGGCACTGGCGGCGGACAGCCGCATCAACAATTCCGAAGGGGCGAGCGTTTCCACTTACGGCGGATTGTTTTCCTACGCCAACAGCAACGGCTTCAACAACGGCTATTTCACTTCGCGCCATTCAGTGAGCTGCTCGGTCATCGCCGAACAGGGCGACAGCATGCAGCGCGACTACTGGTATACCTCGGCTCGCGCCGCCGCAGACCTCGAATCCGCCGAACTGGTCGGCCGCAAGGCCGGCGAGCGCACGGCGCGACGACTCGGCGCGCAACGCCTCAAAACCGCGCAGGTGCCTGTGCTGTTTGAAGCCAGCATTGCTTCCGGGCTGCTGTCGCATTTTGTATCCGCAGTATCCGGCGGCAACCTCTATCGCAAATCTTCATTCCTGCTGGATAGTCTCGGCCAGCAAGTATTCGCGCCGCAGATCGTGATCAGCGAGCGTCCCCACCTGCTGCGCGGTCTGGCTAGCGCACCGTTCGATAATGAAGGCGTCGCGACGCAATCGCGCGACCTGGTCGTGGACGGCATACTGCAGGGTTACATGCTTTCCAGCTATTCGGCACGCAAGCTCGGCATGACGACTACCGGCAATGCGGGCGGCAACCATAACCTCATCCTGAAGAGTGGCGATCAGAATTTCGAAGCATTGCTGCGGACGATGGGAACAGGTTTGTTGGTGACCGAGTTGCTGGGGCATGGCATCAATCCGGTGACCGGCGATTACTCCCGTGGCGCGGCGGGTTTCTGGGTGGAAAACGGCCAGATCCAGTACCCGGTGGAAGAGATCACGATCGCCGGCAATCTGAAGGACATGTTCCGGGAAGTTGTTGCAGTGGGCAGCGATATCCTGGTTCAGGGTTCTAGGCAGACAGGGTCGATACTGATAGAGCGCATGACCGTCGCTGGCGAGTAACCCGTCGGTTGAAACAAAAAAGCCCCGCATTGCGGGGCTTTTTTGTTGATGCGGAAGCTGTTACCTAGCTTCGGCGCTGGCTACAGCCGGTGCCGGTTGGGCCGGTTCGTCATCCATTTCCGTGTCGTCCCATTCCTCATGGGGCACATCGCCATCAAGAATCTGGCTATTGCGGCGTTGCATGTAGGCATCGCGCATGAATGCGTAAGGATCGAGCGCGGCTTCGTCCAGAAGATCGCTGGCCGGCAGGTATTGCGAACGACGATCGACGAACTTGAGCGCTATTGCCGAGTTGCGTGCCGGAACATCTTCAATGTAATAGATCGGATCGATGAATGCGGTATCGACTATCAGGCCGCCAGTATCGCGCAGCGTGCTCGGGCCAAGGAACGGCAGAACGAGGTAGGTGCTGTCTTTCCAGCCCCAGTAGGCGAGCGTCTGGCCGAAATCCTCATTATTTTTTTCAATATTGTCCATCGAAGCGACATCGATCAGGCCAGCGATACCGAAGGTGCTGTTAATCGCCAGACGGCCGGCGTCGGTCATCGCCTTATCGAGCTTGAACTGGAGCAGATCGTTGACGAGCGTGACCACGGTGCCAAGGTTGGTGAAGAAGTTGTTTACACCGGTGCGCAGCGGGCTCGGGACGACGGCTTTGTATGCGCCGGCAACGGGCTTGATGGCAGCCTTGTCTACGGTGTCGTTGAACTTGTAGATACCGCGGTTCATGCTTTCCAGCGGATCCTTGTTGCCTTGCGTGGCGCATCCGCCAAGCATGCCGGCTAACAAGATGCCAGCGAGTAAACCCTTGGTGCCATTCATACGCATGCGTAACCTCTGAGTAATTATTTTAATGCGGGGGGAGGCGGTCTTCACGCCGCTTTACAATTAGCGTGAACTTTAATGGAAGGGTAGTGGAATTGTCCAGCCCTTTCGGGGTCTCCGCCGCAGCGTGCTAGAATTCTGTGGCAAATATGTGACATCCCTTGTGGCCCTGCCATCTTCGTTTAAATTCTATTCGGAAAGATCATCATGAGCGGACTGACCCTCACCCAATTCATCATCGAAGAACAGCGGCGTTTTTCCGGCGCCACGGGCGAATTCACGCTGCTCTTGAACGACGTCGTCACCGCCTGCAAGAAGATCGCCAACCAGGTGAACACGGGCGCGCTGC
>NZ_LXTQ01000029.1 GCF_001645185.1 Methylobacillus sp. MM3 | reverse complement strand
ATACTAATCACGCCGAACGCGATAAACATCTTCGCAGTGCAGATTTCCTCAATACCGCAAAATATCCACAGGCAACATTCACCTCCACCAGCGTGAAGAAAGACGGTGACGAACTGGATATTACCGGCGATCTGACGCTGAATGGCGTAACCAAACCCGTCACGCTGGAAGCGAAATTAATTGGTCAGGGCGACGACCCATGGGGTGGTAAACGTGCAGGCTTCGAGGCCGAAGGCAAAATTAAGCTCAAGGACTTCAATATCAAGACAGATTTAGGTCCAGCTTCTCAGGAAGTGGATCTGATTATTTCAGTGGAAGGCGTACAGCAGAAGTAAGCGTGAAATGTTGCCGGATGGCACGCATCCGGCAATGATATTTATTCTGTTGGATCAGGAATGCAC
>NZ_LXTQ01000028.1 GCF_001645185.1 Methylobacillus sp. MM3 | reverse complement strand
CTATAGATAAGCACAATCGCCGTGGCGACGATCAGCGCCGCAGTAGCCGCATAGATGTCATAAATCTTGTAAAACGCGAAAAAGACAACCAGCGGTAAAAAATCAAGAAACTGCTTCATTTTACGATTCCGTAATCAAATGCTTAAGGTTATTGGCGAATCAACATATACAGGCGGAACAGATAGATGAGCAATATGGCTGAAATCAGGTTGCTCAAGGTGTTCGCCAGTACGGCACCAATTTCCGGGGTTAATGCGGCAAAAGAAGAGGCAAAAAGCAGCAACAGTGTTTTTGCCAGCAACCAGCTCAGTACTGCGGGTGCCACCAGACGCATATTCGCCCAAGTCAGCCGCATACTGCTACGCATCGAGGCAAAAACGCCCATTTTGTCCTGTACCAACA
>NZ_LXTQ01000027.1 GCF_001645185.1 Methylobacillus sp. MM3 | reverse complement strand
CTTTAAGTATGATAGGTACTGCTTATGAAGTTGCAGCATTATATAATACAAAAATGACTAAGCCAGACACAACATCAAATGAGCTTGAGTTATCTGCAAATAATGAACTGACTGTGACAATAGAAAATGAAGATAAAGTACCATATTATAGTGCACGTGTTGTTCACGACGTGACAATTGAACCCTCGCCAATGTGGATGCAAGCACGCTTAATAAAAGCGGGTATACGTCCTATTAATAATGTTGTTGACATTTCAAATTATGTGTTATTAGAATACGGTCAACCATTGCACATGTTTGATCAAGATGCGATTGGTTCACAACAAATTGTTGTTCGTCAAGCTAATGAAGGCGAAAAAATGACAACATTAGATGGTACAGAACGTGAATTATTAACGAGCGATATTGTCA
>NZ_LXTQ01000026.1 GCF_001645185.1 Methylobacillus sp. MM3 | reverse complement strand
GTGTAATTAAGCCGATTGAGCAGTTAATGATAAACATGACACCGAAATAAATCGGATCGATTCCTGCCTCTTTAACTAAAGGCATTAATACCGGGGTAAGAATTAATACCGTCGGCGTTAAATCCATGACCATGCCGACAATCAGGATAGCCACCATAATGACGATAAACAGCAGACGCGGTGAATCGACCAACGGTTGCAGTAAATCAGAAACCATCATCGGCAGTTCAGCAATGGTAATCAGCCAGGCGGAAACTTGTGCCGAGGCCACCAGAAACATAACCACTGAGGTGGTTTTCGCCGCGCCAATGAGTACATGCCAAAGTGTGGCGAAGGTCATTTCACGGTAAATAACTGTGGCGACAAACAGCGCATAGAAAGCAGCAACGGCCCCGGCTTCGGTAGGGGTAAAC
>NZ_LXTQ01000025.1 GCF_001645185.1 Methylobacillus sp. MM3 | reverse complement strand
GAACGATGCTGTAGCCGTCGACACCGTCGCTTTCCTCGGAGAACAGCTCCTCCACCTGCACGTTCAACGCCTTCGCCAGCTTCAGCGCGGCGGCAATGGACGGCGTGTTCAGCCCGCGCTCGACCTTGGACAGGTAGCTCTTGGTCAGGCCGGTCTTGTCGGCCAGGGTCTCCAGCGTGACCCCGAGTTTTTTTCTCAGCAATTTCAAGCGCATGGACATTGAGGACAGCCTTCTCCCGATGGCGATGAAACTTTTCTCTTGCTAATGACACTTTGTGTCATATAACTTGATCCGTGTCATTTACCGCCGGGTCGTTGCGTGGCGCGCAACTGCCTGGCGTTTCCCCCGACTCGCTCCGTCAAAGGAACCTCGCATGGCTACGACACTGGAATTACCCAAGGATCAACTGATCCAG
>NZ_LXTQ01000024.1 GCF_001645185.1 Methylobacillus sp. MM3 | reverse complement strand
GGTGATAGCATTTACGAGATTAACAGCGACAAGTGTACGGAATGCGTAGGCCATTACGACACGCCAACCTGCCAGAAGGTGTGCCCTATTCCCAATACTATTTTGAAAGATCCGGCGCATGTCGAAACAGAAGAGCAGCTGTGGGATAAGTTTGTGCTGATGCACCACGCCGATAAACTTTAGCCGCGTCGCCATCTGGCGATGAAGCTCCTACCCTGCCCCTGCAACAAACGCATAACCCGTAGGCCGGATAAGACGCTACGCGTCGCCATCCGGCAACGCCCTGAATCTAACTTTCGATAATCACCGTGGCGCAGGCGTAGTGACGCTCATCGGCCAGCGTCACATGCATGTGCGCAACGCCGAGTTTTTCCGCCAGTTTTAACGCCTCTCCCCATAATCGCAGACGCGGCTTAC
>NZ_LXTQ01000023.1 GCF_001645185.1 Methylobacillus sp. MM3 | reverse complement strand
ATGCTGGGCAACAAAACCCTGTAGCAGGTCGTCCATACGACGCATAATCTCTTTATCGCCGTTGATTTTGTAAGGACCAAACTCTTCAATGGCGCGAATACCGACTTCTTTTACGTTACCCGCCACAATACCGGAGAACGCACGGCGCAGGTCGGCAGCCAGCACTTCCACAGGTTGATCCGGGTAAAGCTTCAGATTAGCCATATTCTCGTGAGACGGCTCAAACGGCATTTGCAAATCTGGCGCAATGCGCATTGACCAGTTAAAGCTGTAGGCATCGCCTGTATCACGGCGATTTTCTTTCACCAGCGGCATCGATTTTTTCATCTGACGAGCGACTTCAGCGGCGTCATCAATGATGATGCGGTAATGGCGGCGCGCGTTTTCACCCAGCGTATGCACGACAAACTCGTCCAGTA
>NZ_LXTQ01000022.1 GCF_001645185.1 Methylobacillus sp. MM3 | reverse complement strand
GCTGTAGATTATAACCGTTATGTCGGTAATATTTATACTGGATCATTATATTTAAGCCTAATATCATTACTTGAAAATCGAGATTTACAAGCTGGTGAAACAATCGGTTTATTCAGTTATGGCTCAGGTTCAGTTGGTGAATTTTATAGTGCGACATTAGTTGAAGGCTACAAAGATCATTTAGATCAAGCTGCACATAAAGCATTATTAAATAACCGTACTGAAGTATCTGTTGATGCATATGAAACATTCTTCAAACGTTTTGATGACGTTGAATTTGACGAAGAACAAGATGCTGTTCATGAAGATCGTCATATTTTCTACTTATCAAATATTGAAAATAACGTTCGTGAATATCACAGACCAGAGTAGTCGGTGTATTTAAAACACATATAATAAAACCTAAAAGCAGCAGTAAGAC
>NZ_LXTQ01000021.1 GCF_001645185.1 Methylobacillus sp. MM3 | reverse complement strand
ATATCCAGGCTGTCGCCGAGCGCAATAAAGTAGGAAAAGCCCATCTTACGCTGTTGCGCCCAGTCGAGGATGGTGTTGGAGACGGCAGCCGATTGCGAAATAAACGCCAGCTTGCCGCGTTTAATCGGCACAGGCGAAAAGCTGGCATTCAGACCTTGCCAGGGAGCCAGTAAACCCAGACTGATTGGTCCAAGCAGGCGCATGTTATGGCGCAGGGCGCAGGCGCGGAGATCTTCGTGTTGCGATGCCGGGGCGGAAAGAATAATGCAGGTTTTACAGCCTTTCTCGCCGAGCTCTTCCAGAAGAGCAAGATTACGGCTGGCATTGGTACATAAAACCGCAAGGTCGGGTGTAAAGGGCAAGCTGGCAATATCCGGCCAGGCCAACACACCCAACACCGCTTTCCAGGCTGGCGTCACCGGG
>NZ_LXTQ01000020.1 GCF_001645185.1 Methylobacillus sp. MM3 | reverse complement strand
TCACCGGGCTGTCCACCGCGTCGGCGGCCTGCATGATGGCGTGGATCTGTTCCATGTTGTTGACGTTGAACGCCGGCAGGCCGTAGCCATTCTCGGCGGCGTGGTCCAGCAGTTGACGCAGGGATACGAGTGCCATGATGTGTTCCTCCGTTGTTACTTGGGAGGCATGCCCTGCCAACCAAATCAGGGCATAACGCCCCTTGAATGAGTATAAAAAATTATTCTAATCAGTTTTGGCGATGCTCGCCAACCTTCACGATTTTGAGGGTATTCGTACCGCCGGATACACCCACAGGTTCGCCGATGGTCAGCAGGATCAGATCGCCGTCCTGCACCAGCCCGCGGCGCATCAATTCGTTTTCCGCTTCTTCCAGAATCCGGTCGCGATCGCTCGTCGTCTGGTCGAAACGGAAGGGATAAACCCCGCGGAACAAGGTCAGCTTGCGGCGCGTGTCCTTCTCGGGCGTCAGTGCGTAAATCGGTACCGAGGTATTGGAACGCGACAACCACATCACGGCAGCGCCGGATTGTGTCATGGAAGCAATCGCCTTCACATTGAGATGCTCGGCGGTATACAGTGCGGCCATCGCGATGGACTCATCGATGCGCTGGAACTGACGGTTGTCCTTGGGCTTGAAAGTCTGGCTGTCATCGTCCGCACGCTCGGCTTCGCGGCACACGCGATCCATCGCGCTGATGGCTTCCACCGGATATTCGCCCGCCGCGCTCTCGGCAGAAAGCATCACGGCATCGGTACCGTCCAGTACTGCGTTGGCAACGTCGGACACTTCGGCGCGAGTCGGAATCGGATTGGTAATCATCGATTCCATCATCTGCGTGGCGGTGATCACCAGCTTGTTGCGCAAGCGCGCCATGCGGATCATGCGCTTCTGCAAACCCGGCACGGCGGCGTCACCGACTTCAACCCCGAGGTCACCACGCGCCACCATGATCACGTCGGCGGCATCGATGATTTCTTCCAATGCGTGAATTGCCTCGGCACGCTCGATCTTGGCAACGATGCTGGCGCGGCCGCCGGCGGCGCGCACCAGTTCGCGCGCGAGTTGCACGTCGGCACCGCTGCGAGGGAAAGAGATCGCCACATAATCGGCTTCCAGCGCCGCTGCAGTCTTGATGTCTTCCCTGTCTTTCTCGGTGAGCGCCTGCGCGGCCAAGCCGCCGCCCTTGCGGTTGATGCCCTTGTTGTTGGAAAGCGTGCCGCCGATGTTGACCGTGCATTCGATTTCGTTGCCGCGCACGGCATCCACCGTCATTACGACACGGCCGTCATCCAGCAGCAGAATGGCGCCACGCTCGACTTCGCCGGGCAGGCTGGGATAGTCGAGGCCGACACGCTGCTGATTGCCCAGCTTGCAGTCGGCATCCAGCGTGAATTTATCGCCGGGAGCGAGACGAATCTTGTCGTTCTCGAAGCGGCCGATACGGATTTTAGGGCCTTGCAGATCGCAGAGAACACCAACGGGCCGACGGCGGCGGCGCGCGATTTCGCGCACCAGCGCAGCACGGTCGATATGGTCCTGCGCGGAACCGTGCGAGAAATTAAGGCGTACCACATCGACACCGGCGGCCACCATGCGATCGAGAACTTCTTCGCTGCTGGAAGCGGGACCCAATGTCGCCACGATTTTTGTTTTACGTAATGTCATTGAATCCCTCTTAATCCGCCCTGCGGTACGACGATGGTATGACAATCAATTCTTGGCGCGTTGCTCCAGCATCTCGACCGCCGGCAGTTTCTTTCCTTCAAGGAACTCAAGGAAGGCGCCGCCGCCAGTGGAGATATAGGAGATGCGATCGCAAATATTGTATTTCGCAATCGCTGCCAGCGTATCGCCGCCGCCGGCAATCGAGAATGCCGGACTTTCAGCGATGGCGAGCCCCAATGCTTTGGTGCCTTCGCCAAACTGATCGAACTCGAACACGCCGACCGGGCCGTTCCAGACGATGGTGCCGGCCTTTTTCAGGTATTCGGCGTAGGTTTTTGCAGTTTCGGGGCCGATGTCGAAAATCATGTCGTCATCCGCGATCTCGCTCACCTTCTTGATGACAGCAGGTTCGTTCGCATCGAATTTCTTGCCGACAACCACATCCGTCGGCACGGGAATATCGCTGCCCTTGGCCTTGGCGGCTGCCATCAGCCGCTTGGCCTCATCCACCAGATCGGCTTCATATAACGATTTACCCACGTTGTAACCGGCAGCCTTGATGAAGGTATTGGCGATGCCGCCGCCGACGATGAGCTGATCCACGATATGGGAAAGCGATTCCAGCACGGTCAGTTTGGTGGAAACCTTGGAGCCGCCGACAATCGCTACCAGCGGACGGGCCGGCTCCTGCAATGCCTTGCCCAGCGCATCGAGCTCTGCAGCCAGCAGCGGGCCGGCACAGGCAACCGGCGCGAACTTTGCCACACCGTGAGTCGAGGCCTGCGCGCGATGCGCGGTACCGAAGGCATCCATCACGTAGATATCGCAAATCTGCGACATTTCCCATGAAAGACGGTCTTCGTTGTTATTTTCGCCGATATTGAACCGCACATTTTCCAGCACGGCTACTTCACCGTCGCGCATCTGCTGTACGTAGGTCTTGCCGTTACCCAACCAATCCTGATATAGCCGGACTTCGCAGCCGAGCAGCGTTGCCAGATGATTGGCCACCGGGCGGAGGCTATCCTTGTCGGTGTAGCGTCCCTCGGTCGGACCTTCCTTCGGCCGGCCCAGATGGGACATCAGCATCACTTTCGCACCGGCATTCATTGCATGCCGGATGGTCGGCAATGACGCGCGAATGCGCGTGTCGTCTGTCACGCTGCCATCGTCGGCCTGAGGTACGTTGAGGTCTTCCCGGATCAGGACACGTTTGCCCCTCAGATCCAGGTCAGTCATTTTGATAACGGACATGATCGTTTCCTTTGAGCTATCGGGCGCCGGGGGCTCAGGGCCCCCGTTATCTAAGGATTACAGTGCGACGTGACGAACAAGCCGCATGAGGTTACAAGTATAGCCGTATTCATTGTCGTACCAGGCGACGACCTTGACGAAAGTAGGATCCAAAATGATCCCGGCTTCCGCATCGAATACGGACGGGCAGATTTCACCGCGGAAATCGGTGGAAACAACCTTGTCCTCGGTATAACCCAGCACATCCTTCAACGCGCCTTCGGAAGCGATCTTCATCGCCTTGCAGATATCTTCGTAAGTGGTCTCTTTGTCGAGTTCGACAGTCAGGTCGACCACGGAAACGTCGGAAGTAGGCACGCGGAACGCCATGCCGGTCAGTTTCTTGTTGAGTTCGGGAATTACCTTGCCGACGGCCTTGGCGGCACCGGTGGAGGACGGGATGATGTTTTCGAGGATGCCGCGACCACCGCGCCAATCCTTGTTGGAGGGGCCATCAACGGTTTTTTGCGTTGCGGTGGCCGCGTGCACAGTCGTCATCAGGCCGCGCTTGATGCCGAAGGCATCATGCAATACCTTGGCAACCGGGGCCAGCGCATTGGTGGTGCAGGAGGCGGCGGAAACGATGGCCTCGCCCTTGTAGGCATCGTGGTTCACGCCGTACACGAACATCGGGGTATCGTCCTTGGAGGGGGCGGATTGCACGACCTTGCTGGCACCCGCGTCGATGTGCTTCTGACAGGTATCCTTGGTGAGGAAGAGGCCCGTGCATTCGATCACGATGTCGGCACCGACTTCGTTCCACTTCAGGGCGGAGGGGTCTCGCTCGGCGGTCAGGCGGATCGGCTTGCCGTTTATTACCAGCGTGTTGCCGTTGACGGAGACTTCACCCTTGAAGCGGCCATGCACGGAATCGTGCTTGAGCATGTAAGCAAGATAATCGGGTTCCAGCAGATCGTTGATCGCCACCACCTCGATTTCAGGGAAATCCTTGATAGCCGCGCGCAGCACCATGCGGCCAATACGGCCAAAGCCGTTGATACCTACTTTGATAGCCATACTACGTACCTCTCCTATTAAGCTGTTTAACAAATTCCGGGGAATAACGCTTTATGCCTTCGGACATCCGGCATGAACAATATTCCTGGGGAATTTGTTAAGCAGCCGCCTCAGAGCATCTAACAAAATGAACTCGCTTGCGCTCACCCCAATGGTCAGCCCTGCGTTCGCTTTTCATTTTGCTAGATGCTCTGAAACAAAAAGGGGGGCCAACACGCTAAGCCCCCCTTCTTTTATTGCAATGATTTACAGCACGGACTTGACGGTTTTGACCACATTTTCAACCGTGAAACCGAAGTGCTTCATCAGCACGCCGCCAGGAGCGGACTCGCCGAAGGTGTCGATGCCGACCACTGCGCCTTCCAGGCCGACATACTTGCGCCAGAAGTCGGGGTGTGCGGCTTCAACGGCCACGCGCTTCACGCCCGGGGTCAGCACGCTGTCGCGGTAAGCCTGGTCTTGCTGGTCGAACACGTTGGTGGACGGCATGGAAACCACGCGCACCTTGGTGCCGGCAGCATTCAGCTCGGCTGCAGCCTTCACCGCCAGATCCAGTTCGGAACCGTTGGCAATGATGATCACGTCGGCCTTGCCTGCCACGTCGGAGAACACATAACCGCCCTTGCGGATCAGGTCAAAGTGCATCGTGTCGTGCTTGATGCCGGTCAGGTTCTGACGCGACAGCACCAGGCTGGTCGGGCCGTCGGTGCGCTCGACTGCAGCCACCCAGGATACGGCGGTTTCGGTCGCGCTACCCGGACGCCATACGTTCATGCGCGGGATATAGCGCAGGCCGGCGGTGTTTTCCACCGGCTGGTGGGTAGGGCCGTCTTCGCCCTGGCCGATGGAGTCGTGGGTCAGCACGTAAACCACGCGCTGCTTCATCAGCGCGGACATGCGCATGCCGTTCTTCATGTAGTCGGAGAACATGTGGAAGGTGCCGCCGAACGGCAGCAGGCCGCCATGCAATGCCATACCGTTCATGATCGCGGCCATACCGAACTCGCGTACGCCGTAGGAGATGTAGTTGCCGGGTTCCTTCGCGTGCACGTGCTTGAAGCTGCCGGTGCTGGTCAGGTTGGAACCGGTCAGGTCGGCGGAACCGCCCAGGAATTCCGGCAGAACCGGAGCCAGGGCGCCGATCACGTTTTGCGATGCCTTGCGGCTGGCAACGCCTTCCGCCTTCTCGTTGGTGGCAGCGATCATGGCGTCGGTGACCTGCTTCCAGTTGGCCGGCAGTTCGTTTGCCATGCGGCGCTTGAACTCGGCAGCTTCAGCCGGGAAGGCCTTGGCGTAAGCGTCGAACTTGGCATTCCATGCAGATTCACGCTCAGCGCCCTTGTCTTTTTGATCCCAGCCGGCGTACACGTCAGCCGGGACTTCGAATGGAGGATAGTTCCAACCGATGTTGGCGCGAGTAGCGGCAACTTCGTCGTCGCCCAGCGCGGAACCGTGGCAGTCGTGCGAACCGCACTTGTTCGGGGAACCCTTGCCGATGATGGTCTTGCAGCAGATCAGGGACGGCTTGTCGGTAACCTTCTTGGCGGCGTCGATCGCCTTCTGGATCGCGTCGGAGTCGTGACCGTCGACGGATTGAACATGCCAGCCGTAAGCTTCAAATCGCTTGGCGGTGTCGTCGGTGTACCAGCCTTCAATGTGACCGTCGATGGAAATGCCGTTGTCGTCCCAGAATGCTACCAGCTTGCCCAGGCCCCAGGTCCCCGCCAGAGCGCAGGATTCGTGGGAAACGCCTTCCATCATGCAGCCGTCGCCGAGGAACACGTAGGTGTAGTGGTCGACGATGTCATGACCGGGCTTGTTGAACTGGCCGGCCAGCAGCTTTTCAGCCATCGCAAAGCCAACGCCGTTGGCGATACCCTGACCCAGCGGACCGGTGGTGGTTTCAATGCCGGGAGCGTAACCGTATTCCGGGTGGCCGGCGCAACGGGAGTGCAGTTGGCGGAAGGTCTTGATGTCGTCGATGGTGACGTCATAGCCGGTCAGGTGCAGCAGGGAGTAAATCAGCATGGAACCGTGGCCGTTGGACAGCACGAAGCGGTCGCGATTGGCCCATTGCGGGTTCTTCGGGTTGTGGCTCAGGTTGTGGTTCCACAGTACTTCAGCGATTTCGGCCATGCCCATAGGTGCGCCGGGGTGACCGGAATTGGCCTTCTGAACCGCATCCATAGACAGTGCACGGATGGCATTTGCCAAGTCTGTACGAGTTGCCATAAATATTCCTATCTTGCTAGTTGAATAGAGAAAAAAGCGCCGCGCCCATCCTTTGGATGGGCCGGAACCGTCATTCAGAACCTTTGGAATTTCCCTGTTTTACGTTTTGTTGTAGCGTCGAGACCTGCCACGGGAAAGTTCACTAATTATTGCCCAGTTATAAATTTTGGGCAATAGCCCAGAAGGGCTCCAAGCCGCTCCTAATGCGCCATGGCCCCTATCCGGCGGCGCCATTCGGCGCACAGAAAATCGGTACTGGCCGCGACCACGGATTTGCGCCAGATATCGCCCGCCCAGTAATTTTCGCTTTCCAGCGTGCCCATCGCGCCGCCAGCTTCCTGCAAAATCAGGCTGCCGGCCGCGTAATCCCATAAATACTGGCCGCCATGCAGATAAAGATCAAAACGGCCTGAAGCGACATAGCACCAGTCCAGCGCACCCGAACCGAAATTGCGCTGAGAATGAAAAGGCGGGTTTATGGATAATTTTTCGGCAAGCCCGGCAGGCAAACGCTTGAAATCGATGCCGGCGATGGCGTCCGCCAAGCTCTCGGCAGCGCCGGTGATGGGCAGCGGCTCACCGTTGAGGGATGCTCCCTTGCCCTCTTGGGCAGAAAACATCTCGCCCAGTGCCGGAGCATATACGACGCCCAGCACCGGCCGGCCCGCCCGCATGAAGGCCACGGAAACGGCAAAATGCGGCAAGCCGTTCACGAAGTTGGAGGTTCCGTCGACCGGATCGACGCACCACAAGCCGTCACGGCCGGCCTCCCATTGCAGGGATTGCTCTTCCGGCGTCATCTCTTCACCCAGCATCGGGCACGCCGCGAGAGCCGACAGCTCGCAGCCAAGCACAGTCTGCGCTTCGAGATCGACCTCCGTCAGCACGCTGCCGTCGGCCTTGCGCGTATGCGCAACCCCGGTGAAGCGCGGCAACACGATTTCGTCGCCAACGCGCCGCACAACCGCTATCAAGTCTGCGAGTTGCGGCGTGGCGATCAAACCGGCTCGATCCACTTGATCGAGCAACCCATAGAGGGAATCTGTTCCTGCGGGCCCTTGCCCGTTTCGACCACCTGCTTCATTGCCTCGAACAGATCGCGGCGCACGCCCTCGGGAGCCGTTTCCTTGCGCGATTCGTCGAAGCGACCGCGATATTGCAGTTCGAGATTGCCGTTGTAGCCGAAGAAATCCGGCGTGCACACGGCGCCATAGGCCTTGGCGACCTCTTGCGTCTCGTCGATCACATAAGGAAAGGGAAAATCGAATTCCCTGGCTACCGCCTGCATGTGTTCGAAACCATCCTCGGGGTAATCGGTGGGATCATTGGACATGATGCCGATAGCGTTGACGCCCATCGCCTTCAACTCCTTGAGGTCGCGCACCAGACGCGGGCGTATCGCCTTGACGTAAGGACAATGATTGCAGATGAACATCACCAGCGTGCCGTTGGGGCCACGCACGTCGGCCAGGCTGTAATACTTGCCGTCGATGCCACGCAATTTGAAATCGGGCGCCGGCCAGCCGAAATCGCAAACCGGTGTTTGCAAACTCACCATCGAGATTCTCCTTTAAAATATCCTGACAATTCTAACACTGCCGACCCGAGCCTACTCCCATGCCTTCTCCACGTTTTTTCTGCGATGCAAAACTGGGCCCCGGCGCCCAACTGGATCTGCCCGAGAGCGCCGCCCATCATGCGCAGCGCGTGCTGCGCCTCAAGGCTGGCGATCAGGTCACGCTATTCAACGGCGACGGCTACGACTATACGTGCGAACTGCTGCGGGTCGGCAAGGATGGCGTCAGCGCCAAGGTTTCCGAACAGACTCCGGTAGAGCGCGAGTCGCCGCTGAATGTCACGCTGGCCCAATGCATCTCGTCGGGCGACCGCATGGATTTGACACTGCAAAAATCGGTTGAACTCGGCATCGCCCGGATCCAGCCACTAGCAGCGGAACGCAGCGTCGTGAAACTCAGCGGCGAGCGCGCCGAAAAACGCGTGCAACATTGGCAAAATGTCGTCATTTCAGCCTGCGAACAAAGCGGACGTTCTGTCGTCCCCGAAGTTTTGCCGCCTTTGCCGCTGACTACCTGGCTGGCACAAACCCATGATTTCGAGCTGAAACTGATGCTCGATCCGTTCACCGAACGGCGCCTGCATGAGCTGTCGCCGCCGAAAGGCAGCGTATGTCTGCTGATCGGCTGCGAAGGCGGCTTCTCGCCCTCTGAACAGACCGCTGCATTGCACGCGGGTTTCATGGGAATACGTTTGGGTCAGCGCATCTTGCGAACCGAAACCGCCGGCTTGGCAGCCTTGGCCGCGCTGCAAACCCTCTGGGGTGACTTCTAGTACCGTTTCAGGCATCCGCCACCACAAATCTCGCGGCATAGCGGCTTTTAGCCCACCCTTTAGGCGGCCTGGAATTCATTTAAGCCAACCCATTCAATAAATCTATTGGATAGTTTTAAACAATCAATTTGTTTAATCGCCTATTGCTTTTTAATATGCATTCAACGTCATCGAATTGACGTATTTCTCTGGCATAAGGAGCGAGGCATGAACATCGGTACCGACAATACTCTGGCTGCACTGCTGGTCGAATGGCTCGCCGTATATGCGCAAGCCCACTGACAGACCCTGACGACGACCAATAAAAGGAGCATCCCATGAGCAACGAGAAAAAATTGACCACTGCCGCCGGCGCGCCGGTTCCCGATAACCAGAACACCATGACCGCAGGTCCGCGCGGTCCGGTGTTGCTGCAAGATGTCTGGCTGCTCGAAAAGCTCGCCCATTTCGACCGTGAAGTGATCCCCGAGCGCCGCATGCACGCCAAGGGCTCCGGCGCTTACGGCACTTTTACGGTGACCAGCGACATTACCAAGTACACCCGCGCGAAGATTTTCAGCCAGATCGGCAAGAAAACTGAACTGTTCGCCCGTTTCACTACCGTTGCCGGCGAGCGCGGCGCGGCGGATGCGGAACGCGACATTCGCGGCTTCGCGGTCAAGTTCTACACCGAGGAAGGCAACTGGGATCTGGTCGGCAACAATACGCCGGTGTTTTTCTTGCGCGATCCGCTCAAATTCCCGGATTTGAACCATGCGGTAAAGCGCGATCCGCGCACCAATATGCGTTCAGCCAGGAACAACTGGGACTTCTGGACTTCGCTCCCCGAAGCGCTGCACCAGGTCACCATTGTAATGAGCGAGCGCGGCCTGCCCGCCAGCTACCGCCATATGCATGGCTTCGGTAGCCATACCTTCAGCTTCATCAATGCAGCCAACGAGCGCTACTGGGTGAAGTTCCACTTCCGTTCGCAGCAGGGCATCAAGAACCTGACCGATGCAGAAGCGGAAACCATCGTCGGCAAGGATAGAGAAAGCCATCAGCGCGATTTGTTCGAGAGCATCGAGAATCGCGACTTTCCGAAATGGACGCTCTATATACAGGTGATGCCGGAAAAGGAAGCCTCGCAGGTGCCGTACAACCCGTTCGATCTCACCAAGGTGTGGCCGCACAAGGATTACCCGCTGATCGAGGTGGGCGTGATGGAGCTCAATCGCAACCCGGAGAACTTCTTCGCGGAAGTCGAGCAATCGGCGTTCAATCCGGCGGCAGTCGTGCCCGGCATCGGCTTTTCACCGGACAGGATGCTGCAGGCGCGCCTGTTCTCCTACGGCGATGCACAGCGTTATCGCCTGGGCGTGAATCATCACCAGATTCCGGTAAACGCACCCAAGTGCCCGTTTCATAGCTATCACCGCGACGGCGCGATGCGCGTGGACGGCAATCACGGCGGCACGCTTGGTTACGAGCCCAACAGCTACGGCCAATGGCAGGAGCAACCCGACTATCGCGAGCCGCCGCTCTCGATTGAAGGCGCGGCCGACCACTGGAATCATCGCGAGGACGACGATTACTTCTCGCAGCCGGGCGCGCTGTTCCGCTTGATGTCGCCCGCGCAGCAACAGGTGTTGTTCGAAAACACGGCGCGCTCCATTGGCGGCGCACCGCGCGAGATCCAGTTGCGCCACATCGCCAACTGCACCAAGGCCGATCCAGCCTACGGCGCAGGGGTAGCGAAAGCACTCGGTATCGATAGTTAAGCCAGACATGCCCGTCCTTCGGGGCGGGCATTGCACTCAAAAAGGAAAATAACGATGAAAGAATGGATTAACAGGGTTTGGGAGTTCGCCCGCAGCCATATCGCAGCGCACGGCAATGAAAACCGTTCGAATGAAGAGGAATCCTGGCTCGGCATTTGATTAATTGCCCTCATAAATTTGCAATTTAAGCCTTATATAAATAATATATTGCTTTTAACGCAAATTTAAAGGTGATTCCATGCCGCTTGGAGCCGCATTACGCAAACGCCGCAAAGCCCTTGGCCTGACCTTGCAACAGCTCGCCGAACGCGTATCCGCGGACAGCGGCAACCTCTCGCGCATCGAGCGCGGGGAACAAGGATTGTCCGAAGCGATGTTGCGCCGCTTATGCTCGGCGCTGGACTGCACACCCGCTTTTCTCTATGCCCAAGCGGAAGCTGCTGCCGGCTCTTCACCGCAGACCGGGCCACGCCTCACGCTGACCCAGCCGCAGGAGTTCGTGCGCTGGTTCCGCTCGGTCGCGCCTTATATTCATGCTTTCGGCGGCCGCACCTTCGTCATCGCATTCGGCGGTGAGATCGTCGACGACGGCCAGTTCGTCTCGCTCGCGCACGACCTCAACCTGCTCGCCAGCCTCGAAGTGCGGCTGGTACTGGTGCACGGCGTCCGCCCGCAGATCGAATCGCGCCTGAAACGCGCCAATATCGCTTCGCGTTTCGTTTCCGGCCTGCGCGTCACCGACAAGGAAACCATGGAGGCGGTGAAGGAAGCCAACGGTGCGGTGCGCGTGGAAATCGAGGCGCTGCTGTCGATGGGCCTGGTCAATTCTCCGATGGCCGGATCGGACATCCGCGTGGCGAGTGGCAATTTCGTGACCGCGCGTCCGCTCGGCGTGCGCGAGGGCATTGATTTGCAACACACCGGCGAGGTGCGCAAGATCGACGCCGTGGGCATCCAGAAACGGCTGGAAGACGGCGAACTGGTGCTGCTGTCGCCGCTGGGCTACTCGCCGACCGGCGAGGCGTTCAACCTGACGCTGGAAGATGTCGCCGCCAGCACGGCTATTGCCCTGGATGCAGACAAACTGATCTTCCTGATGGACTCCACCGGCGTGCACAACGTGCGCGGTGAATTGTTGCGCGAGATGACCTCGGCCAAGGCCAGGAACCTGCTGCGCCATACGCAAAGCGAGGGCGCGATCAATATTACCGAAGACGAACGCTACTACCTGCCTTACGCCATTCGCGCCTGCGACCAGGGCGTTTCGCGCACCCATTTGATCTGCCGCCACACCGACGGCGCCATTCTACAGGAGCTGTTCACGCATGACGGCATCGGCACGATGATCACCGAGGAACCGCTAGAGCTGCTGCGCCCGGCCGACATCGGCGACGTCGGCGGACTGCTGCAACTGATCGAACCGCTGGAGGCGGAGGGCATCCTGGTACGGCGCGGACGCGAGCGGCTGGAAATGGAAATCGGGCATTTTTATGTGATGGAACACGACGGACTGATCATCGGCTGCGCGGCGCTTTACCCTTTTCCCGACGAAAGCAAGGCCGAACTCGCCTGCCTTGCGGTCAACCCCGCATTCCGGCGCGGCGGCCGTGGCGACCGGATGCTGAAATACAGCGAGGAGCAAGCCAAGCTGCGCGGTATCAATACGCTCTTTGTTCTCACCACGCGCACCGAACACTGGTTCATCGAGCGCGGCTTCGTCGAAGCCGGCATCGACACGCTGCCGCAGAGCCGCCAGCAGCTTTACAACTATCAGCGGCGCTCCAAGGTGTTCATCAAGGAACTCTAGCAGTCAGCTTCAATAGGCCGTTCGGCAGGGGGTTGCAAATTCGTTTGCAGCCCCCATCTCGTGTTTATCACACGACAGGATTCCTCAATGGAACAATATCACGGCACCACCATACTCTCCGTCCGGCGCGGGAATCAGGTGGCCATGGGCGGCGATGGCCAGGTCACGCTTGGCAACGTGGTGGTCAAGGCCACCGCGCGCAAGGTGCGGCGGCTTTACAACGGCCAGATCCTGGCCGGATTTGCCGGCGGCACTGCCGATGCATTCACACTTTTTGAACGCTTCGAGGCCAAGCTGGAAAAGCATCAAGGACATTTGCTGAAAAGCGCCGTCGAACTCGCCAAGGACTGGCGCACCGACCGCATGCTGCGCCGGCTCGAAGCCATGCTGACCGTGGCGGACAAGGAATCCTCCCTGATCATCACCGGCAACGGCGATGTGCTGGAGCCGGAATACGGCCTGCTTGCCATCGGCAGCGGAGGCGCCTATGCCCAGGCTGCGGCACGCGCATTGCTGGACCACACCGACCTGCCCCCGGCGGAAATCGTCAAGCAGGCGCTGGTCATCGCCGGCGACATCTGCATCTACACCAACCAAAGCCACGTCATTGAAACTTTGGAATAATTCCAGACCCTAAATTTCAGGGTTTCCTCTTTCCCACTTCGGCCCTTTCACACATGAGTCAAATGACCCCGCAGGAAATCGTTCACGAACTCGACAAGCACGTCGTCGGCCAATCGGCAGCCAAACGTGCCGTCGCCATCGCCTTGCGCAACCGCTGGCGCCGCGCTCAGGTGGAAGACCCGATGCGCCAGGAGATCAAGCCCAAGAACATCCTGATGATCGGCCCCACAGGCGTCGGCAAAACGGAAATCGCGCGTCGCCTGGCGCGGCTGGCCAATGCACCGTTCATCAAGGTGGAAGCGACCAAATTCACCGAGGTGGGCTATGTCGGAAAGGACGTGGACTCCATCATCCGCGATCTCGCCGAAACTGCAGTCAAGCAGACGCGCGAGCATGAAATGGAAAAAGTCCGCGTGCGCGCCCAGGATGCTGCCGAAGATCGGGTGCTCGATATCCTGCTGCCTTCTCCACGCGTCTTCGGCGAAGCGCCGGCGTCGGCTTCCGATACCGAAACGCGCCAGAAATTCCGCAAGATGCTGCGCGAAGGCATACTGAACGACAAGGAAATCGACGTCGATCTGGCCACGTCCGCCACGCATATGGAAATCTTTGCACCCCCCGGTATGGAGGAACTCACGAGCCAGATCCAGAGCGCCTTCCAGGGCATGAGCGGCGGCAAGTCCAAGACGCGCAAGCTGAAAATCAGCGATGCGATGAAGTTGCTTACGGAAGAAGAAGCCGGAAAACTGGTCAACGAAGACGAGATCAAGCAGCGGGCGGTGCAGAAGGTAGAACAGAACGGTATCGTGTTCATCGACGAAATCGACAAGATCACCAGCCGTTCGGAAGGCAGCGGCGCCGATGTCTCGCGCCATGGCGTGCAGCGCGACCTGCTGCCGCTGGTTGAAGGCACGACCGTCACCACCAAGTACGGCATGATCAAGACCGATCACATCCTGTTTATCGCCAGCGGCGCCTTCCACCTCGCCAAGCCCTCCGACCTGATCCCGGAACTGCAAGGCCGGTTGCCGATCCGCGTCGAACTCGGCTCGCTATCGGTGGAAGACTTCGAAAAAATTCTCACCGGCACCGACGCCTGTCTCACGCGTCAGTACGAAGCGCTTCTGGCCACTGAAGGCGTCACGCTCGAATTCAAGTCTGACGCCGTGCGGCGTTTGGCGGAAATAGCCTGGCAGGTCAACGAACGTACCGAGAATATCGGCGCGCGGCGACTGCATACCGTGATGGAAAAGCTGCTGGAAGAGATTTCTTTCGACGCCGATAAGCATCAGAGCGGCACGCTGACCATCGACGCCAATTATGTCAACGACAAGCTGCAAAATCTGGCGCAGGACGAGGATCTGGCGCGTTATGTACTTTGAACAAGCCCGGAATTGCTCGTCGACAAGTCGGCATGATGAGCTTGCCGAGCTCCATCGGCAGGTCTGTGCGGAGTGAGTTCGTCGAACCATGCATGGAACGATATTCACTTCATCCGCATGCGGAATCATAACGATCCCAAACACTCCTGATTTTCACTTATTTAAATCAAGATAAAGTTATCCTTATTTTAACAACCCTGCTAAAATGCCTTCGTGAAAGCTTGGTTTCACAGTATCTCCTCCCTCAGCGGCCCACAAGGCCGCTTTTTTTCGCCCGTTTTTCCCTCTTGAAATTGCAGCCAGATACCCCATCTTGTATGCATCGGCCACTGGTCGCAGGTCAAAACCGCTTCCAGAGCCTATTTACCGAAACTCGAACGAAAGGAGACACATCATGGCAAACCTAACCCGTTTCGACCCCTTCCAGGTCACCGCGCTTGATCCCTTCGAAGATGTTTTCAAAGGCTTCTTCCGCCCGGCGCGCCTTCTGGAAGAACAGCACCCTCTGCAACTCAAGATGGATGTCAGAGAAGACGACAAGAGCTATACCGTGCATGCGGAAATCCCCGGCGTAAAGAAGGAAGACATCCAGGTCGTCATTGACGGCAACCAGGTCTCGATCAGCGCCGAAATAAAACAGGAAAAGGAAGTGAAAGAAGGCGAAAAACTGCTGCACTCGGAACGCTACTACGGCACCATTACCCGCAGCTTCGCTCTCTCCAGCGATATTGACGACTCCGCCTCGCAGGCCAAATACCACGATGGCGTACTGGAACTGGTGCTGCCGAAGAAAGCGACGTCAACTTCCAAAAAGCTCACGATCAGCTAAACAAAGCACCTTCCCGAACATCTCCTCCATGGGCGGCCGCAAGGCCGCCATTTTTTGCATTATCGTTGTTGATGCGGCAAAGCCTAATCGATCAGCTCCAGCCAATGCACCACAGGCACGCCGCTCCCGGCCGCCAGATGCGTAATGCACCCAATATTCGCCGACACAATCATCTCCGGCGCCCCCGCCCGTAATGCCGCCAGTTTTTCCTCTCGCAACTGCAGCGCCATTTCCGGCTGCAATAGCGCATACGTTCCCGCCGCCCCGCAGCACAAATGCGCATCCGCTACCGGCACCAGCTCATGCCCCAGCCGGCGCAGCACCTCCTCCACCAGCCCCGGTAATTTCTGCCCATGCTGCAAGGTGCACGGCGGATGGTAGGCCACGCGCCGCTTGCGCCCGGTCAAGCCGCTTATATCCTCATCACGCAGCACTTCGCCGATGTCGCGGGTCAAGGCCGACACGCGCGCCGCTTTTTCCGCATAGGCGAGGTCGTCCTTCAGCAAATAGCCGTAATCCTTGACCTGCACTCCGCAACCGCTGGCAGTCATGACGATGGCTTCGACACCGGTTTCGACATGCGGCCACCAGGCGTCGATGTTACGGCGCATGAAGTCCCTGGCCTCTTCCGGCGCAGCCAGATGCTGGCTGAGCGCGCCGCAGCAGCCGGCACCGCGAGCACGGATGAGGCTGACACCAAGCTTGTCCAGCACGCGCGCGGCCCGGACGTTGATGTTAGGCGCCAGAGCCGGCTGCACGCAGCCGTCCAGCACCAGCATGCGGCGGGCGTGACGCGGCTTCGGCCAGGCAAGAAAGGGTCGCTTGTCCGGAATTTTTCCGGCGAGCATTGCGGGCAGGAAAGATTCCGCCCGCCGCCCGAGCCCGAGCAAGGCCTTGAACAGGCGCGGCCGCGTTAGCACTTTGCGCAACCAGTAGCGTGCAGCGCGCTCTGACAGCGGACGGGAAATGCGTTCTTCGGCCACCGCGCGGCCGATGTCCAGCAGCCGGCCGTATTCCACGCCGGAAGGACAGGTGGTTTCGCAGTTGCGGCAGGTGAGGCAACGATCCAGATGCAGCAAGGTCCCGGCGCCGGCATTTTCGCCTTCCAGCATCTCTTTGATGAGATAGATGCGACCGCGCGGGCCGTCGAGTTCGTCGCCCTTGAGCTGATAGGTCGGGCAGGTGGCGTTGCAGAAACCGCAGTGCACGCATTTGCGCAGAATGGCGTCGGCTTCCTGGCCTTGGGCGGTTTCGAGCAGTTCTGCGCCGAGTCGGGTTTGCATAAGCGCTACATTCTTCCGGTATCGAACACGCCGTGCGGATCGAGCGCCAGGCGGATGCGTTGATGCAGCGCCGCCAGCGGTTCGGGCAAGGGGGTAAAGGCTTGCGTGATCGGCTGATGGCTGCGGAACAGCGTGACATGACCGCCAGCCTGTTTCGCCAACGCGCGTAGCGTGTCGGCGGGCATGTCGGTGCCATACCAGCGTACCCCGCCGCCCCATTCGATCACCGGCTGGCCGAGCGCGGTAAATGCCTTGGCCGCCGTCGGCATCGACAAACGCCACAAGGGGCGCATGGCGAGATCGGGCATGGTCTGCTCGCGTAGCGCTTGCCAGAAAGCCGGGCCGTCGGGAATCTTTGCGCCGCCGATTTTCTGCATCGCCGCCTGCACCGCGCTTTCGGTGCCGGAAAGCCGCACATAAAGATGGCCGGCCCGCCACGCCGTCGCGGACAAGGGCACCGGGCTGGCCGCCCACAGGTTCATGATCTCGACCGCCCTGTCTGCCGGCATCTCCAGCATCAACGTGCACTCACTCTCGGGGCACGGCAGCACCTTGACCGAAACCTCCAGCAACACGCCTAGGGTGCCCATCGCCCCCACCATCAGACGCGATACATCATAGCCGGCAACATTCTTGATGACCTGTCCGCCGAAGCGCAGTACCTGCGCACGACCATCCAGAACCTTGGTACCCAGCACGGCATCGCGCACCGCGCCGGCATACGGGCGGCGCGGGCCGGAGAGGCCGGTGGAAACGCAGCCGCCAAGTGTTGCATCCGCACCGAAATGCGGCGGCTCGAAGGGCAGCATCTGGTTGTTCTTGGCGAGCAGCGCCTCGATCACCTCCAACCGCGTTCCGGCGCGGGCGGTCAGCGTCAGTTCGCGCGGCTGATAGTCGACGACACCGGCATACTCCGCAACGTCCAGCGTGTCGGCATCGACCACGTTGCCGTAGAAGCCCTTGCTGCCGCTGCCGCGAATCGAAAGTTTGCGCTTTTCGGCCCTCGCCTGCAGCACACGCTCGCCGGTCGCGGCGAGCCATTGGTCATGGATATTCATCAGAATCTCGGCAGTTCGGGATGCGGCAACTGCCCGTGATGGACATGCATCGCGCCCAGTTCGGCGCAGCGGTGCAGGCTGGGTACCGCCTTGCCCGGATTGAGCAGGCCGGGCGGATCGAACGCGGCCTTCAATGCATGAAAAACTTCCAGTTCGGCGGAGGAAAACTGCACGCACATCTGGTTAAGTTTCTCGACACCCACGCCGTGTTCGCCGGTGATAGTGCCGCCGACCGCGATGCAGGTTTCCAGGATCTTGCCGCCCATCTCCTCGGTTTTTTCCAACTCACCGGGCTTGTTGGCATCGTAGAGGATCAAAGGGTGCAGGTTGCCATCGCCGGCATGAAACACGTTGGCGACCGGCAGGCCGTATTCTTCGGACAATTCCGCGATACGCACCAGCACTTCCGGCAACCTGCCACGCGGGATGGTGCCATCCATGCAGTAATAGTCTGGCGAAATGCGGCCAATGGCGGGAAAGGCCGCCTTGCGTCCGGCCCAGAATCGCGTGCGCTCGGCTTCGTCCAGCGCGGTACGCACTTCGGTCGCGCCGCAGGCTTTCACTACTTCATAGACCACGCGCAACCCGTCCGAAACCTCTTCGTTGACGCCGTCCACCTCCACCAGCAGCAACGCCTCGGCGCCAACCGGATAACCGGCGTGTACGTAATCCTCGGCGGCCTGGATCGAGAGCTTATCCATCATCTCCATCGCTGCCGGGATAATACCGGCGGCGATGATCTGGCCCACCGCGACACCGGCATTGGCAATGCTGTCGAACGCGGCCAGCAGCACCTGCGCGCGCTCAGGCTTGGGCAGCAGCCGCACGGTAATTTCGACGATGACCGCCAGCATGCCTTCCGAACCGGTGATCAGCGCCAGCAGATCATAGCCGGGCGCGTCGAACGCCCGGCTACCCAGTGTAATGATGTCGCCGTCTATCGTGATCGCGCGCACTTCCAGGATGTTATGCACGGTGAGGCCGTATTTCAGGCAATGCAGTCCGCCGGAATTTTCGGCGACGTTGCCGCCGATGCTGCACGCGATTTGCGACGAGGGATCTGGCGCGTAATAAAGTCCATACGGCGCGGCGGCCTGCGAAATGGCAAGGTTGCGTACGCCGGGCTGGACGCGCGCGGTGCGGGCCAGCGGGTCAATCATCAGGATGCGGTTGAGCCGCGCCAGCGTCAGCAACAGCGCGCCTTCAATCGGCAAGGCGCCGCCGGAAAGCCCGGTGCCGTGCCCGCGCGCCACTACCGGCACATTGTGCATGCGGCAAAGGTTGAGGATCGCGGAAATCTCTTCTTCGGTACGCGGCAAGGCAACAGCGGGCGGACGCCGCCGATATGCGGAAAGTGCATCGCATTCGTAAGGCGCGAGGTCTTCCGGCGCGGTCAGCAAGCCGTCTTGCGGCAGCAGGCGACGCAGCTTTTCAAGAAAGTCCGCAGGCAGGGCAGACATAGTTTTATCCTGCGCTCACCTGGCCGCCTCGGGCGTCACCAGGATGGCGCGAAAATCGTTGACGTTGGTCAGCGTGGGGCCGGTTACCACCGAATCGCCCAGCGCCGAGAAAAATCCATGGGCGTTATTATCGTCCAAACTGGCGCGGGCTTGGAGTCCGATTTTCCTTGCACGCACCAGGCTGTCCGGCGTCAGCAGCGCGCCGGCGATTTCATCCATGCCGTCCACGCCGTCGGTATCGCCCGCCAATGCATGGATGCCTGGATGCCCATCCAGCGCCAATCCCAGTGCCAACAGGAATTCGACATTGCGTCCGCCGCTTCCGTTGCCGCGCACCCGCACGGTCGTTTCGCCGCCGGAAAGCAATACGCATGGCAGCGCCTGTTCGTGGGCTGCCTGCAACGCGAGTTGCGCCATCGCCGCAGCGACTGCGCGGGCCTCGCCTTCGATGGCATCGCCCAAAATCAGCGGCGTCACCCCGGCCTGTCGCGCCGCATCGGCTGCCGCCTGCAGGGCCGTTCCCGGCGTGGCGACGACTTTTACGGCGCTGCGCGCGAGGCGCGGATCATCAGGTTTGGGCGTTTCGCCGTGCCCGCGTCGCAGGATTTCCAGCATGCGCTCGGGCACATCGATGCGATAGTGGCGAAGGATATCGAGTGCTTCCGCGCAGGTCGTCGGATCGCCCACCGTCGGGCCGGAGGCGATATCCACCGGATCGTCGCCAGGCACGTCCGATATCAGCAAAGTGAGCACCTGTGCCGGATGGCATGCCGCGCCCAGCCGCCCGCCCTTGATCGCGGAAAGATGGCGTCGCACGCAATTGATTTCGCGTATGGTCGCGCCGCTTTTGAGCAAGGCCGATGTCGCGTCCTGCTTGTCCCGCAAGGTCAGGCCATCGAGCGGCAAAGGCAGCAACGCTGAGCCGCCGCCGGAAAAGAGGCTGATGACGAGATCGTCGGATGTCAGCCCTTGCGTCAACTGCAGCATGCGTCGTGCAGCGCTCAGCCCCGCTTCGTCGGGCACCGGGTGCGCCGCCTCGACGATGTCGATGCGCTCGCATGGAACGGCATGCCCGTAGCGGGTCACCACCAGGCCGGACAAGGTGCCGCTCCAATGCTGCTCTACCACTTGCGCCATTGCCGCCGATGCTTTTCCGGCACCCAGTATCAATGTGCGTCCGCGCGGCGGCAAAGGCAAATGGGGTGGCAAGCAATAGGCCGGCTGGGCCGCCTGGATCGCGGCATTGAACAATTTCCGCAGAAGCTGTTGTTCGTGGGTCGGTATCATCAAGGAGCCATGATAACGGTTAAAAACTGAGCCCATGCATAAGAAAAATTCCTACTAAATCCGACGAAAAGCCTCAAGTATCTGATAGCATTTTCAGCAACACTTCTACTTGCGATGCCCATGCCAAAAAACCTCGAAGCCAATCGCTCCGCTATCCAGGTAATCGATCGTCTCGGCGATCTCATGAACGCGCTGATGGCCAATGGCGGCCAGGCCTCCTTGAAAATATTGGCCGCCGAAACCGGCCTGCATCCTTCCACCGCATTCCGCATTCTTTCGTCCGCCATCGATAACGGATGGATAGATCGCAACGCTGCCGGGCTGTATGTTCTGGGCCGTCACCTGATAGGCCTGGCGCAACAATCCCACGTCGGTATCGATGTACGGCTCGAAGCGATGCCATTGATGAGAAAATTGCGCCAGCAGCTGGGCGAAACGGTCAACCTGACCTTTCGCGAGGGCGATGCGGTGGTTTATGTGGAACGCGCGGTTTCCACGCGCACCTCGCATGTCGGCCAGATTGTCGGCAGCCGGGCGCCATTGCACGTCACCGCCGTCGGCAAGCTGTTTCTCGGCAGCCGCGGCGAGCAGGAAATTCGCAGCTATGCAGCACGGCGCGGCTTGCAGGAGTTCACGCCCAACACCGTGAAGACACTCCCCCAATTGATCGA
Organism: Methylobacillus sp. MM3; assembly: GCF_001645185.1. GTDB lineage: Bacteria > Pseudomonadota > Gammaproteobacteria > Burkholderiales > Methylophilaceae > MM2. The sequence goes on along the minus strand of NZ_LXTQ01000020.1, from coordinate 336,950 downwards.
ATTGTCACTCGGCGCATGGCAGGATGGATATGCGCTGGACAACGAGGAAGCAGAACTCGGTATTAGCTGCATCGGCGTGCCGGTGCTGGATGCACGGGGTGAAATGATCGCCGGCCTGTCGATTTCCGCCCCGGCAAAACGCCGCAAGCTGGAATGGATTCCGGATGTGCTCGCCTGCGGCCGGGCACTGTCCGAACGCCTGGGATACGTGCACTCCCAGTAGGCCCTGCAAAGGGAATGGCCCCGCAATCCATCGGGCATTTCCACCGCCTTTCGTATAAAATCCCACCCATTCGGACTGAAATAGGCTCTTGGCCTAACGGGATAGTAAATGCTCACCACGACCACTGCGGCGCAAAAGGCGCAAACCCTGGCGGAAGCGCTGCCGTACATCAAACGCTTTTTCGACAAGACCATCGTCATCAAGTACGGCGGCAACGCGATGACCGATCCCCAGTTGCAGGACTGTTTCGCACGCGACGTGGTACTGCTCAAGCTGGTCGGCATGAATCCCGTCGTGGTGCATGGCGGCGGCCCGCAGATCAATGACCTGCTCGACCGGCTGGGCAAGAAGGGCGAATTCATCCAGGGCATGCGCGTCACCGACGCCGAAACCATGGACGTGGTGGAAATGGTGCTGGGCGGCGCGGTCAACAAGGACATCGTCAACCTGATCAACCGCCATGGCGGCAAGGCAGTCGGCCTGACCGGCCAGGATGGGGCCTTCATCCGCGCAACCAAGCTGTTGATGGAAAACAAGGATGCTCCGGGCGAGTTCATCGACATCGGCATGGTGGGCGACATCACATCCATTGACCCCAGCATCATCCAGTTTCTCGATACCGGCGACTTCATCCCGGTGATCGCGCCCATCGGCGTCGGCCCGGACGGCGAAACCTACAACATCAACGCCGACGTGGTCGCCGGCAAACTCGCGGAAATTCTCGGCGCGGAAAAACTCATCCTGCTGACCAACACTCCCGGCGTACTGGATAAACAGGGCAATCTGCTGACCGGCCTCACACCCAAGAACATTGATGAGATGGTGGCCGACGGCACGCTTTCCGGCGGCATGCTGCCCAAGATCAGCTCCGCGCTCGACGCGGCGCGCAGCGGCGTGAAATCGGTACACATCATCGATGGCCGCGTCGAGCATGCGCTGCTGCTGGAAGTGCTGACCGACGAAGGTGTCGGTACGCTAATCCGCGCCAAGTAAATGGCTTACCCGGCCTGTGCGGAATAAACACCATGACGACGCGCGGCGTGTCTGGATTTTCGATCTCGACGACACGCTGCACGATGCCAGCGCACACATCTTCCCGCATATCAATCGCAGCATGACGCATTACCTGATGACGCATCTCGACCTGTGCGAAGCCGATGCCTGCGCGCTGCGGCGCGATTACTGGCACCGCTATGGCGCCACGCTGCACGGCCTGATGCGCCACCACGGCACCGACCCGCATCATTTTTTGCACCACACGCACCAATTTCCCGACCTGACGGCCATGGTGCTGAAAGCACGCGGCTTGCGCCACGCCCTGCAACGGCTGAAAGGACGCAAAGTCGTGTTCACCAATGCGCCCATGGCCTATGCCGAACAGGTACTGCAACTGCTCGGCATCCGCGATCTGTTCCAGACCGTATTCAGCATCGAATCGACCCGCTTCCAACCAAAACCCGCCAAGCAAGGCTTTCTGCGCATCCTTCGGGCATTGCGTGTGTCGGCCCGGCGCTGCGTGATGGTGGAAGACAGCCTGCCCGCGCTGCGCACCGCGCGCGGGCTCGGCATGAAAACCGTATACGTCAATCCAAACACAAAGCGGCCCAGCTTCGTCGATGCACGCATCGGATCGATACTGGCGCTCCCCAAAACAAAACTCTGAGGACCACCATGGCAACCAAACCCGGCGAAAGAAAACAACAAATACTGGAAACCCTGGCCAAGATGCTGGAAACGCCCAAGCGTGAAAAAATCACGACGGCCGCGCTCGCTGCAAAACTGGACGTGTCCGAAGCCGCGCTCTACCGACACTTTGCCGGCAAGGCGCAAATGTTCGAGGGGCTGATCGAATTCATCGAACAAAGCCTGTTCGGCCTCGTCAACAAGATCACCGGCGAAGAGCAGGAAGGCCTCCGGCAGGTGCGCCGCATCCTGACGGTGATGCTGCTGTTTGCGGAAAAGAATCCCGGCATGACCCGCGTGCTGATCGGCGACGCGCTGGTGAATGAAGACGACCGCCTGCAATTGCGCATCAACCAGCTTTTCGATCGCGTCGAATCCACGCTCAAGCAAAGCCTGCGCATCGCCGAAACGCAAACCGGCCGCAAGCTCAACCCCGAAGCCCAGGCCAATCTGCTGATCTGCTTCGTGATCGGCCGCTGGCAGCAATTCGCCAAGAGCGGATTCAAGCGCAAGCCGATGGAATTCGTGCAGGAACAGCTCACGCTGCTGTACGGACTGGAAGAGTAAACGCCGCCGTATACGGGCATGTTGAGGATTCCTTCGCCCAGAGCCAACTGGCCGCTCGCTGCCGCTGTAACCGGCCTGCTTTTGTACTCTGCTGCTGCCGCCGAGCTGCCCCGCGAAGTCGATCTAACGGTCTCCGGAATACAGCTGAATGACGGCTCCAGCGCCAGGCTCCCTTTTGGCGCGCAAATGCAACTGGACGACCCCGACAGCGATCGTCCCAAGGCTTACATTTGCAATGCAGACCGAACCGAGAGACTGACGCTGGTGTATTACGAAGGCGATACCTCGTACATCATTAGCGAGTTTCAGGTCGAGCGCGTCGAAACACGCTACGTCGACTGCGTGCAGCCTCCCGGGCAAATCGATCGCTTTGTTTCCGGCAAAGGCATCCAGCTGGGCATGACGCGCAGCGACATCACGCACATCTTCGGCAATGACTACAACGAACAGCCGCAACTCGACGAAGTGGTCATCAGCTACCGCATCGACAACAAAAACGAATCCGGATTTCTGCAAAACAACAGCGCACCGGCTTATTACGGGCAATACCATTTCAAGCAAGACAAGCTGGTCAGATTCAGCTTCGGGTTCGAATTTCCGTAAAGCCCGGCAATCGGGGAATTCAGAGCAGCCCTCGCTCCGCAAACGACAACGCCACATTCCCCGCGATCACAAAATGATCCAGCACCCGCACATCCACCAGGCCCAACGCCTCTTTTAATGCCTTGGTTAGCAACTCATCCGCCCGGCTGGGCTCGGCTACGCCAGACGGATGATTGTGTGCAAAAATCATCGCTGCCGCATTGTGATGCAAGGCACGCTTGACCACTTCGCGCGGGTAGACGCTGGTCTGCGTCAGCGTGCCTGCAAACAGTTCTTCCTGCGCCGTCACCCGATTCTGCGCATCCAGGAATAACACCACGAAGACCTCGCGCGTCATGCCGCCCAGTTTCAGGCAAAGATAATCCCGCACCTGCTGCGGCGAAGTCAGCGCGTCGCGCTGCCGCATCTGCTCGGTCAACGCGCGGCGCGCCATCTCGAATATTGCCTGGACTTGCACATACTTGCTGTCGCCCATGCCATTCACCGCGGTAAGCGCATCGCGGCCAGCGTTGAAAATGCCATTGAGACTGCCGAACTCCGTCAGCAGATCGCGCGCCAGATCAACTGCGCTTTTCCCGACGACTCCAACGCGCAGAAAAATCGCCAGCAACTCGGCATCCGATAACGCCTGTGGCCCCTGACTCAACAGCTTTTCGCGCGGGCGCTCGCCTTCCGGCCAATCGGTAATCGCCATAATCCGCTACCTCGTCTTTACCCACTGGATTTCGCGCGCCGTTGCGGGGCCAATAACAGTGTGTTGCAGGTTTTGTGGAATTTCGGCTTCGGACTCCGAAACCGGGATACGACCGGCCATCAATTCGGCCAGTTTCTGCGGATGCCTTGGCGTCCTCTCGGGTTCGGCATAACCGTCCGGGAAGAGTGGCCGATTCATCGCGAGATCGTATTTGTCGGTGGCGCCCACGGTGTGCAGCAATTCATGGGCAACAATCACCATGTTCTGCTCATCAGCCGCCGGATCGCCAAAGAGATTCACGAGCCCGACACGGCCTTTGCTCAAGGCCGTCGAATGCGACAATGCCTTGACCTTGCCGGGGTCGTGATAAAGCAGATAAAGCCGGATTTTCGGCTTCACCTGCATTGCCGGACTATGCCGCCAGGCCCACCAGCGGAATTTCAGGCTCCACCACATCGCTTGCACGGCCGACGCTGCTCTTGGCGGCAAAGGAGGATTGCCTTGGACTGTATCGCCCAGGCGGATTGCGAAGGGATGGTATACCGCGAGTCCGTAACGCTGGGCTTGCGCGGAAAAGTATTCCGTTAGCGGCTCGAACTGCTGCGGAGTCAGCGTCCGGATGTAAGCGGCAACCTTGGCGCTGCCATCGACATTAACGGGATACAGCGCAACATAGAGGTTATCGCCCCAATCCAGGTCGCGGTCGCTGAGCCAGGCTTGCTGCGCCACCGTGGCGAGGACGAACAGAAGAATCACGATACGCAATTTGCGCCACATCATTACGGGCCTCGTTATTATTGTTGATGCATCATACCTAGCCTGTTGCGGCGAGCCAATCGGTCATCGCCTTTGCCCCCCCATTCGTATAGAATTGAATCAATTAGTTACCGATAAATCCATGGCGCTCTCATCCATCAAACGCATTCTGGTCGGCATTACCGGCGGCATCGCGGCATACAAGGCGGCCGAACTGGTTCGCCTGCTGGTCAGGCAAGGCATCGACGTGCAAGTAGTGATGACGCAAGCCGCTTGCCATTTCATCACCCCCGTGACATTGCAGGCCCTCTCCGGCAAACCGGTATTCACCGATCTGTGGGATGACCGCATCGACAACGGCATGGCGCACATCGAGTTTTCGCGCGATGCCGACGCCATCCTGATCGCCCCCGCCAGCGCGGATTTCCTGGCCAAAATTACCCACGGCATGGCGGACGACCTGCTCTCCAATATCTGCCTCGCGCGCTCCTGCCCGCTGATGGTAGCACCGGCGATGAACGTGCAGATGTGGGAGAACCCGGCCACCAGGCGCAATGTCGCGCAACTGAAGCGCGACGGCGTGATCGTGCTGGGCCCGGATAGCGGCGACCAGGCCTGCGGCGATACCGGCATGGGCCGCATGCTGGAGCCGGAAACGCTGCTGGATGCCATCGATGCCAGCCAGCAACCCAAGCTTCTGGCCGGCAAAAAAGTCCTCATCACCGCCGGCCCGACCTTCGAAGCCATCGACGCCGTGCGCGGCATCACCAACCTGAGTTCCGGCAAGATGGGCTACGCCATCGCCCGCGCCGCCATTGAAATGGGCGCAGAGGTCACGCTGGTCAGCGGACAAACTTCCTTGAAATCACCCCACGGCGCCAATCTGGTCAAGGTCACCACCACCCAGCAGATGCTGAGCGCGGTGATGGAAAACCTGCAAGATCGGGACATATTCATCGGCGTCGCTGCCGTGGCCGACTATTATGTGCTCAACCCGAGCGAACAGAAGATCAAGAAGGATGCGCACATTCTGACGCTGGAACTGGCGCCCAACCCCGACATCCTGGCCAATGTGGTCAGTCTTCCCGACCCGCCGTTTTGCGTCGGCTTTGCCGCCGAAAGCGAAAACCTGTACGAATTCGCCGAACACAAACGGCGCCGCAAAAATCTGCCGCTGCTCGCCGCCAACCTGATTCAGGATGCCTTCGGGGGCGATGAAAGCGAACTCATCCTGCTGGACGACAAGGGAGCGCATCCCTTGCCGCGTGCACCCAAACTGACCCTGGCGCGACAATTATTGAAACATGTGGCCGGTATGCTCAAGGAGCAGAAATCGGCCACCGCCCAACCCATTACGGAACAGTCATGACCATCAAAGTCGATCTCAAACTACTCGATCCGCGTCTTCATACCCATATGCCCGCATACGCCTCGCCCGGTTCCGCCGGCCTGGACCTGCGCGCCTGCATCGAGCATGTCATGACACTGCATCCAGGCGAAACCGAACTGATTCCGACCGGCATGGCAATCCATATCGGCGACCCCGGTTATGCGGCGATGATACTGCCGCGCTCCGGACTCGGGCACAAACACGGCATCGTCCTCGGCAATCTGGTCGGATTGATCGATTCGGATTATCAGGGCCAGTTGTTCATTTCTTGCTGGAATCGCGGCCGCACCCCTTTCATGCTGAGCCCGATGGAGCGCATCGCGCAGCTGGTCATCGTTCCGGTAATGCATGCCGATTTCAACGTGGTCGAGGAATTCCCCAGCAGCGAACGCGGGGAGAACGGCTTCGGCAGCACAGGGAAGCATTGATTTTCCTTGAATCTTTTAGCGCTTTTATGGTATAAAAGCGGTTTTTCGAAATTCGGAGACATCCATGGCACGCGTCTGTCAGGTAACCGGCAAAAAGCCGATGGTGGGCAACAACGTTTCCCACGCCAACAACAAGACCAAGCGCCGCTTCCTGCCGAACCTGCAAAATCGCAAGTTCTGGGTTGAAAGCGAAAACCGCTGGGTCAGCATGCGCATCACCAACGCCGCGCTGCGTACCATCGACAAGAACGGCATCGATGCAGTTCTGGCCGAGATGCGCGCCAACGGCGAAAAGATCTAACAGGAGCTCATCATGCGTGAAAAGATCAAGCTGGAATCCAGCGCAGGTACCGGTCACTTCTACACCACGACCAAGAACAAGCGCACCATGCCGGAAAAGATGGAAATCAAGAAGTTCGATCCGGTTGTCCGCAAGCACGTGATGTACAAGGAAACCAAGCTGAAATAAACAGCCAGGTTGACCTACAAAAAAACCCGCTTATGCGGGTTTTTTGTTGTCTGGCGTGGGCAGTGCCTCTTTTAGAGAACTGCCTACGATACGAATATCACGTTGCGGGTATGGGATGCCTATGCCGTGTTTCTGAAAGGCATGCCAGATTTCGAGATAAAGCGACGATTTCAGGCTGGCGGATCCTTCTTCCGGATCGGGAATCCACAATACCAGTTGAAGGTCGATACCGCTCTCGCCAAACCCCAGTATCTGCGTTTCCGGCCCTGGATCCTTCATCACGCGAGGATGCTGTCCCGCAACTTCGCGCATGAGGTTCATGGCCTCCTCCAGCCCGCTTTCATAACTGATCTGTAGCGGCAGATTGATACGCGCCTTGCGATCGCTGAACGAATGGTTGATAACCGCCGAACCGATCAGCGTTTCATTCGGAATGACGACCTCGGTCCCGTCCAGCTTGCGCAGCACGAGATAACGCGAACGTATCTGGTTGACCACGCCGTAATGGCCGTCGATCGTCATCACATCGCCCAGATGCACCGATTCGTCGAGCAGAATGATGAATCCGCTCACGTAGTTGCTTGCGATCTTCTGCAAGCCGAATCCCAAGCCCACGCCAAGCGCGCCACCAAATACGGATAACAACGTGATATCGAACCCTATCGCAGACAAGGCTGCCAGCACACCCACCAGGGTCAGCACGACACGCAGCAGCTTGGTCAGCACAACGCGCATGTTCATATTGATGCGCTCGGCACGCATGACCCGGTTTTCAAGCAGACGGCTCAGCCACAGCGCGATGACTACTGTCACGACGACCGTGGTCATCGCCTGAAGAATGAGCAGCAGGCTGACACGGTTTTTACCCGCCGTAAAACTGATGTCGTCCAGTGCACGCAGTATTTCCGGCAGAAAACCGATCAGATGCAGCGCCACACCCAGCCAGATGACGCTGGCGATCGCGTTCTCCGTTGTCTTGAGCCATGCGCTGGGCGAGAAGATATAACGCAGCGTATAGACCGCCAGCCGCACCAGAGCCATGGCCACGAGCAAGGTACTGGCCAGCGCCAGGATGCTCGTATGCTGCCAGTGCTGGAGCACAAGCTTGCCGAGATAGACGAACGCCAGTGAAGTCAGGGGGAACAGTACGCGTTTGAGCCCGCCGACGCCCACCTTCCAGGTTTCAGGCGCCTTCTGCATCAACTGCATCTGCACCAGTTTGTTTATTGCCCAGGCAAGCAGCAGGCTTGCGCCTACAATTGCCAGTTGCCAATAGGCGGCATCGCTGCTCAGGTCGGAGGCAACTTCAGTCCATATTTCACGCATAGTTTTCCGATCAGAGCAGGAACAGGGTCGCCAGACCAAGGAAAATAAAGAAGCCGCCGCTGTCCGTCACCGCGGTAATCATCACGCTGGAGCCGACAGCCGGATCGCGCCCGAGCTTGGTCATCACCAAGGGAATGCCCACGCCCATCACGGCAGCCAGCAGCAGATTGAGCGTCATCGCACCGGTCATTACCAGACCCAATGCAGCATTATGGTAAAGCGCGAAAGCCGCCAAACCGAGCACGCTGCCCCAAACCAGTCCATTCAGCAGTCCGACGCCCATTTCCTTCATGAAGAGATTGCGCATATTGTGTGCGCTGATCTGCCCCAGCGCCAGACCGCGCACGATCATCGTCGTGGTTTGATTGCCGGAATTGCCGCCGATACCTGCCACGATAGGCATAAGCGCCGCCAGCGCGACGATTTTCTCAATGGAACCTTCGAACAACCCAATTACGCGCGAAGCGATGAAAGCGGTAATCAGATTGATCGCCAGCCATGTCCAGCGGTTTTGCAGCGACTTCCAGACTGAAGCGAATATATCTTCTTCCTCGCGCAAGCCGGCCAGCGACAGGACTTCGCTTTCCGATTCCTCACGAATGAAGTCCATCACCGCATCCACCGTCAGCCGGCCGACCAGCTTGTTGTTGTCGTCCACCACGGGTGCCGTCACCAGGTCATACCGTTCGAATGCCTGAGCCGCGTCGCTGGCCTCTTCCTGCGGGTGAAAAACTACGGCGTCGTCCGCCATGACCTCTTCCACACTCATCTCGGGATCGTTCACCACCAAGCGTTTCAGAGGCAGCACGCCGCGCAGGCGATTTTCACGATCCACGACGAACAGCTTGTCGGTATGGTCTGGCAGCTTTCCGATGCGACGCAGGTAGCGCAGCACGACTTCGAGCGAAATATCCTCACGGATCGTGACAATATCGAAGTCCATCAATGCCCCAACCGTGTATTCGGGATAGGACATCGCCGACTGCAGCCGCTGCCGGTTCTGGAAATCCAGCGTGACCATCAGCTCCTGCAACACATCCTGCGGCAAGTCGGGCGCGAGGTCGGCGATTTCGTCGGTATCGAGCTGCTCGGCGGCGGCCAGCAGCTCATCGCTGTCCATGTCGGCGATCAGCGTCTGACGGACGGCATCCGATACTTCCAGCAGAATTTCACCGTCGCGCTCAGCCTTGACCAGATCCCAGACCTGCAAGCGCTCTTCAATCGGCAAGGCTTCGAGGATGTAAGCCACGTCGGCGGGGTGCAGCTCATCCAGCCTCTTTTGCAGCTCTACCAGGTTTTGCTTGTGTACCAGCGACTCGACGAGGGAATGCTTGGGCATGTCCTGCTTATGGACGAGCTCCTCCACAAGCCTGTGCTTATTCAGCAGATGGATGACCTGCTGCAGGTTCTCCTGCAAGCTTTCCTTGGATTGTTCGTTCTCAGCCATAACTCTGCAGCCATATCCTGGCAAAACGCCATTTTAAGAAAATACCGTGTTCAGCGGGGAGCAAGGGTAAAATTTTCTTTATCGTTTACTATTTAATATCCATGACACACAACCTGATTTTGTACGGAACTGAATACTGTCACTTATGCGAAGAAGCAGAGTCGATACTCACACGGGCACATCTGTCATGGCATGGCATTGAGATTGCCGATGAGGACGCGCTTCTGCAGCGCTATGGCACGCGCATTCCCGTTCTGAGACGTGATGACAACAATGCCGAACTCGATTGGCCTTTCGACGATGCAAGCGTGCAGCGCTTCATCAAGCTATAACCGCATCAGCTCCATCGTACAGCATCGCCCACCGTGATGTTCAGCGCCCGGGCTGCACTCCTGCAATTCATGGCAATTTCTACCAGGCCAATACTGTTTCGATACCAGAATGCATCCCCCGCCGGCACCTCCGAGAACACGCGTGCGTAGCGGAAGGATTGATCCTCCAGATTCAGCACGGCTGCATCATTAATGTTTTTTCCGGAGATACCGGTCATCGCATTGCCGTAGTGATCGATATAGATGACTTTCTCAACCCCATGCGTATCCAGTATCACGTCCAGACACTCTATTGGATTCAACACTTCCGGCGACCACTCCTGCCGTTCGAGCATCGCGGCGACAGGCGCAAATATATCCCGCCCATGAAACGAGTCACTCACATGCGGATTCAGCCAGTTGATACGCCACACCCGAGCAGTCTCTGCACGCCCGGCGACAACTGAAAGTAATCCGTTATCAGGCCCGACATACCAGCGACCATCAGCTTCAACGACTACCGGCTGGCGAGCGCTGCCGACACCCGGGTCCACGACTGCCATCGTGACGGAATTCAATGGCAGGCTTTCATGCAATGCCGCCAGAAGATACGCGCCTGCGCACGCATCGAAATTCGGCACATCATGCAAAAGATCGATCACACATGCTGTCGGAACAAGGCTGGTCAGCTTGGCCTTGACCTGGCCGACGTAAATATCGCTGGAACCAAAATCCGTAAACAACAGAATCACGATCGCCTCCCAGAAAACAAAAAAGCCAGTCATGCGACTGGCTTTTTTGCATAAGAGCTAGAACCTCGGATTACTCCGCAGCGACTGCCTCTGCTGCAACATCCGGACGATCCACCAGTTCAACCAGTGCCATCGGCGCATTGTCGCCCTGACGGAAGCCGCACTTCAGGATACGCAGGTAACCACCGTTGCGGGTCTGATAACGCGGGCCCAGTTCATCGAACAACTTGACGACGATGTCACGATCACGCAGACGGTCGAAAGCCAGGCGACGATTAGCCACAGTTGCCTTCTTGCTCAAGGTGATGAGCGGTTCGGCGATCTTGCGCAGTTCCTTGGCTTTCGGCAGTGTGGTCTTGATGATCTCGTGCTTCAGCAGGGAGTTGGTCATGTTTTGCAACATGGCCTTGCGGTGGCTGCTGGTACGGTTCAGTTTACGATTGCTTACGCGATGACGCATGATATTATCCTCACACTCTTTCCAGGCCAACCGGCGGCCAGTTTTCCAGTTTCATGCCCAACGTCAGACCCTTGGATGCCAAAACATCCTTGATCTCGTTCAGCGACTTGCGGCCCAGGTTAGGTGCCTTCAACAATTCGTTTTCGGTGCGCTGGATCAGGTCACCAATGTAATAAATATTTTCTGCTTTCAGGCAGTTCGCCGAACGCACGGTCAGTTCCAGATCATCCACCGGACGCAGCAGAGTCGGATCGACCTGAGGTGCATGCTTGACTTCAACTTCAGCCGGCGCGCCTTCCAGATCCGCGAACACTGCCAGTTGACCCATCAGGATGCGAGCAGCATCACGAATTGCTTGTTCAGGATCAATCACGCCATTGGTCTCGACATCCATGACCAGCTTGTCCAGGTCGGTACGCTGCTCGACACGAGCGCTTTCGACGTGATAGCTGACCTTGGTGATCGGGCTGAACAGAGCATCCACCATGATGAAACCAATCGCGTGGTCCTCATCGTTAGCCTTCTGACGCGCCGGGACGGGCTGGTAACCACGGCCCATCTCGATCTTGGCTTGCAGGCTCAGCTTGCCGCCCTTGGTGAGGTGAGCAATCACGTGACCCGGATTGATGATTTCGGCATCGTGACCGGTGTCGAAATCACCAGCGGTAACCACACCCTCTTCAGACTTGTTCAGAGTCAACACCACTTCGCTCTTGCTGTGCAGCTTAAGGGCAACGCCTTTAAGATTCAGCAGGATATCGACCACGTCTTCCTGCACGCCGTCGATGGTGGAGTATTCATGCACCACGCCGTCGATCTGGACTTCGGTAATGGCAAAGCCAGGGATCGAAGACAGCAACACACGACGCAAGGCATTACCCAGCGTGTAGCCGAAGCCACGTTCCATCGGCTCCAGAGTCACCCGTGCACGCACAGGCGAGATCACCTCGACGTCAACGACGCGCGGCTTCAGATATTCAGTCGGACTGTTTTGCATGACTTAATCCTTACGGTCCTAGCTATTACTTGGAGTAGAGCTCAACCACCAAGTGTTCATTGATGGTGGACGGCAGCTCATCGCGTTGCGGCTTGGCCTTGAAGGTGCCCTTGAGCGCCTTGACGTCCATTTCCAGCCACTCGGGGAAGCCGCGTTGTTCCGCAGCCTCAACAGCACCCTTGATGCGCAGCTGCTGCTTGGAACGGTCAGCCACTTCAATCACGTCACCCGGTTTGACCTGGTAGGACGGAATGTTGACGCGCTTGCCATTCACCTTGATGCTGTTGTGACGAACGATCTGACGAGCCTCGGTGCGGGAAGCACCGATACCCATGCGATAGGTCACGTTATCCAGACGGCACTCCAGCAGTTGCAGCAGGTTTTCGCCGGTAATGCCCTTCTGGCGATCAGCAGAAGCGTAATAGCCACGGAACTGGCCTTCCAGAATGCCATAAATACGACGCACCTTCTGCTTTTCACGCAGCTGGACGCCATAGTCGGACAAACGGGAAGCACGCTTCTGACCATGCTGGCCAGGAGGGAAGTTACGTTTTTCGATAGCACATTTGTCGGTGAAGCACTTCTCTCCCTTGAGGAAGAGCTTTTCGCCTTCGCGGCGGCACTGACGGCACTTGGGATCGAGATTTCTAGCCAAGGTATTCTCCTTTTAGATCCGGCGCTTTTTGGGCGGACGGCAACCGTTATGCGGAACCGGCGTTACGTCGGTAATGCTGGTGATCTTGAAACCTACCGCATTCAGCGCACGGACCGAAGATTCGCGACCAGGGCCCGGGCCCTTGATGCGCACTTCCAGATTCTTGACGCCACACTCCTGCGCAGCCTTGCCAGCTGCTTCAGCTGCAACCTGTGCCGCAAACGGGGTGCTCTTACGGGAGCCCTTGAAGCCAGCACCACCCGACGTCGCCCAAGACAATGCATTGCCCTGACGGTCGGTAATGGTAATGATGGTGTTATTGAAAGAAGCATGCACGTGGGCAATGCCCTCGGCGATGTTCTTCTTAACTTTCTTGCGTACGCGTACGTTAGCTTTAGCCATGTCGCATTATTCCTTACTTGGATGCCTTGATCGGCTTGACCGGACCCTTGCGCGTCCGAGCGTTAGTTTTGGTGCGCTGGCCACGAACCGGCAGACCACGACGATGACGCACGCCACGATAGCAGCCGAGATCCATCAAACGCTTGATGTTCATCGAAACTTCACGGCGCAGGTCGCCCTCGACCTTCAGCTTCGCGATCTGGTCGCGCAGCTTTTCAACTTCTGCGTCGTTCAGATCCTTGATCTTGGTGGTTGCGGAAACACCCGCAGCCAGACAGATTTGCTTTGCCGTGTTGCGACCAATGCCATAGATCGCGGTCAACGCGATCTCGGCATGCTTATGATTCGGGATATTTACCCCTGCTATCCGGGCCATGCACTTACTCCAATAATGGCAGATTCAAAAAAGCCAGCGATTTTAGCAGCTTACCGTTGGCTATGCAATCAACGCTGACAATTAGCCCTGACGCTGTTTATGGCGCGGGTCTGTACAAATGATACGCACTACACCGCGACGGCGAATAACCTTGCAGTTGCGGCATAATGCCTTTACCGATGCTCGAACTCTCATTTCCTATACCTCTCGCTTCTCTAACTATTTCGCACGGAAAGTAATTCGTGCGCGGGTTAAATCGTATGGCGTCAACTCAACAGTCACTTTGTCGCCTGGCAGGATACGGATGTAATGCTTGCGCATCTTGCCAGAGATATGTCCCAGCACTACATGGCCATTTTCCAGCTTGACTCTGAATGTGGCGTTGGGAAGGTTCTCCAACACCTCGCCCTGCATTTCAATCGTATCTTCTTTGGCCATATCTTTCCGTTTACTTAGCGTGGCGCTACTGCGCCGCCCTTGAAGTTGGCCTTTTTCAGCAGGCTTTCATACTGGTGCGACATCATGTAGGACTGCACTTGCGCCATGAAATCCATGGTGACCACAACAATGATCAGCAGTGAAGTGCCACCGAAATAGAACGGCACATTCCACTTCACGATCAGGATTTCCGGCAACAGACACACAGCGGTGATATATACGGCACCCACCAGTGTCAAACGCGCCATGATTCGATCAATGTATTTCGCAGTTTGCTCACCTGGACGAATGCCCGGAACAAACGCACCACTCTTTTTCAGGTTATCTGCAGTTTCCTTGGGGTTGAAGACCAGCGCCGTATAGAAAAAACAGAAAAACACGATTGCAGTTGCATACAGAACCACATACAAGGGCTGTCCGGGTGACAAGGTCGAGCCGATATCCTTCAGCCAGCTCATGTTTTCGCCGCTGCCGAACCATCCCGCCAAGGTGGCCGGGAACAGGATAATGCTCGAAGCAAAGATCGGCGGAATAACGCCAGCCATGTTCAGCTTCAGCGGCAAGTGAGTCGACTGCCCGCCAAACACTTTGCGTCCAACCTGACGCTTGGCGTAATTCACGGTAATCTTGCGCTGGCCGCGCTCTACAAACACGACAAAGGCAGTCACCAGAATCGCTGCAGCGAACAGGAACAGCACCAATGGGATCGAGAATGCACCCGTCCGGGCCAATTCGAGCGTTCCGCCGATGGCTTGCGGCAGACCGGCAACGATACCGGCAAAGATAATGATCGAAATACCGTTGCCAATACCACGCTCGGTAATCTGCTCACCCAGCCACATCAGGAACATCGTGCCGCTCACCAAAGTGACAATCGTAGTCAGGCGGAACATGACGCCCGGATCCAGCACCAGGCCAGCCTGTCCCTCAAGAGCAATCGCAATACCGAAGGCCTGGAACAAAGCCAGGAATAACGTCCCGTATCGCGTGTACTTGGTGATCTTGCGGCGACCGCTTTCGCCTTCCTTCTTCAACTGCTCCAGCTGCGGAGACACCACCGTCAGCAATTGCATGATGATGGAAGCCGAGATGTACGGCATGATTCCGAGCGCAAATACGGTAAACCGCGACAAGGCACCACCCGAGAACATGTTGAACATGCCCAGGATACCCGTGCTCTGCTGCTGGAATAACTCAGCAAGCTTCACAGGATCAATGCCCGGCACGGGAATATGCGCGCCCAGCCGAAACACCACCAAGGCCCCTAGCACGAAGAGCAGACGGCTTTTCAGCTCGCTCATCTTGCCAACGGCACCGAACAGAGAATTATCCGCAGCCAAGGCTTACTTACTCTGCAATCTTGCCGCCGGCAGCTTCGATCGCCGCACGCGCACCCTTGCTCAGCACCAGGCCTTGCACGGTAATCGCACGGGTCACTTCGCCGGACAGGTATACCTTGACTGCGCGAGCGGCAGCAGGAACGACATTCGCCTGCTTCAGCGCCAACAGGTCTATCGTATCTGCAGCCACAGCCACCAGTTCGCTGGTACGCACGCGGGCGGTGTCATCCTTGGTCAAGGAGACGAAGCCACGCTTCGGCAGGCGACGCTGGATCGGCATTTGACCGCCTTCGAAGCCCACCTTGTGGAAACCACCGGTACGGGACTTCTGACCCTTGTGACCGCGACCTGCGGTCTTGCCCAGGCCCGAGCCAATACCGCGACCGACGCGACGCTTGGCGTGTTTGCTGCCTTCTGCAGGCTTGAGGGTATTCAGTTTCATTTAGCCCTCCACTTTCAGGAGATAACCAACCTTGTTAATCATGCCGCGCACTGCCGGAGTGTCTTGCACTTCAACGGTGTGGTTCAGACGACGCAGACCCAGACCAGCCACGCAAGCGCGATGGGATTCGATGCGGCCGATTACACTCTTCACGAGGGTAACCTTCACCGAACCGGTATTTTTCTTTGCTTTTGCCATTGCTTAGCCCCTGATGTCTTCCACGGACTTGCCACGCTTGGCGGCAACTTCCGACGGTGAATTCATGGATTGCAAACCGTTCAGCGTGGCACGAACCACGTTGTAAGGATTGCTGGAACCGATGCACTTGGCCAGAACGTTGGTCACGCCCATCACTTCGAAAACGGCGCGCATTGCACCGCCGGCAATAATACCGGTACCTTCGGAAGCGGGTTGCATGAACACCTTCGCAGCGCCATGAGTGCCGGTCACGGCGTGGTGCAGGGTGCCGTTATCCAGGTTGACCTTGACCATGTTGCGACGCGCTTCATCCATGGCCTTCTGCACAGCGGCCGGCACTTCACGCGCCTTGCCCTTGCCCATGCCGACAGCGCCATCGCCATCGCCCACCACGGTAAGTGCGGCAAAACTCATGATACGGCCGCCCTTGACCACCTTGGTGACACGGTTTACACCGATCATCTTTTCGCGCAGACCATCGGTCTGCTGTTCAACTTCTTGTTTAGCCATCATCAATCCCGTCTATTAGAAGGACAAGCCGTTTTCACGCGCGGCATCGGCCAGCGCCTTGATACGGCCATGATATTTGTAGCCGGAGCGGTCGAAAGCCACCTTGGTGATTCCGGCGGCCTTGGCCTTTTCCGCAATGCGCTTGCCGACCAATGTAGCGGCATCAACATTGCCACCGTTCTTGGTCGAGCCCCGGACTTCGGCTTCCACACTGGAAGCACTGGCCAGCACCTTATCGCCGGTTTCAGCGATGATTTGTGCGTAGATATGGCTGTTGGTCCGATGAACGCTCAAACGGGTAACCTTGAGTTCGGCGATCTTGGCACGGGTTTTACGTGCGCGGCGCTGACGTGCATCTAAATTATTTATCATGGCTAAACCTTACTTCTTCTTGGTTTCTTTGATAATCACCACTTCATCCGAGTAACGCACGCCCTTGCCCTTGTAGGGTTCCGGCTTGCGATATGCGCGGATTTGCGCAGCGACCTGACCAACCACCTGCTTGTCGACACCCTTGATGACGATTTCCGTCTGGGTCGGGGTTTCAACCGTGATACCGGCGGGCATCTTGTGGCTGATCGGATGGGAATAGCCCAGATCCAGATTCAGCGCAGCGCCTTGAGCCTGGGCCTTGTAACCCACGCCTACAAGGTTAAGCTTGCGGGAGAAACCCTGCGACACGCCATGCACCATATTTGCAAGCAAGGCACGCATCGTGCCGGACATCGCACGGGATTGCTGGCTGTCATTGGCAGCAGCAACCTGGAGCGAGTCGCCTTCACGCGAAATGGTGACATCGGAGGTCAGAAAATGGGAGACCTTGCCCAGAGGACCGCTGACGTCAATCGAACTTGCAGTCAACGCAACTTCCACCTTGGCAGGGATCACAACCGGATTTTTAGCAACGCGAGACATCGCAAACCCCTTATGCCACTACGCACAGCACTTCACCACCGATACCGGCAGCGCGCGCTTTACGATCAGTCATCACACCCTTGGACGTGGAAACAATCGCCACACCCAAGCCATTCATTACTTGCGGAATGTTGTCATTGCCGCGATAGACGCGCAGGCCGGGACGGCTCACACGCTCGATCTTCTCGATCACCGGACGGCCTGCATAGTACTTCAGGCTGATGTCCAGCAACGGCTTGCCTTCGTTTTCACGAACAGCAAAATCATCGATATAACCTTCATCTTTCAACACGCCAGCAATTGCGCCCTTCAGCTTGGAAGCCGGCATGGTCACGCTTGCCTTGTTGGTGCTTTGCGCGTTACGGATACGCGTCAGCATATCGGCAATCGGATCACTCATACTCATCGCTTATCTCCCTTACCAGCTGGCCTTGGTAACACCCGGCACTTCGCCGCGCATCATCAGTTCACGCAATTTACCGCGCGCCAAACCGAACTTACTGAAAACACCACGCGGACGACCAGTCATCGCGCAACGATTGCGCAGACGCACCGGGCTGGAATTACGCGGCAGGGACTGCAGCTTCAACTGCGCTGCACGACGATCTTCCGGACTTGCAGTCGCGTCATTGATGACCGCCTGCAGATCCGCACGCTTGGCTGCATACTTCTTAACCATATCGCGGCGCTTTTGTTCGCGCTCAATCAGACTTACTTTAGCCATGGCACCCTCAGTTTCTAAACGGAAAACTGAATGCGGAGAGCAGCGCACGCGCCTCTTCGTCAGTCTTCGCAGTGGTAGTGATCGTGATATTCATTCCGCGCAATGCATCCACCTTGTCGTAATCGATTTCGGGGAAGATGATCTGTTCGCGAACACCCATGTTGTAATTGCCGCGACCATCGAACGACTTGCCGGAAATACCGCGGAAGTCACGAATGCGAGGAATTGCAACGGTAATGAGGCGGTCCAGAAATTCGTACATGTGATCCTGGCGCAGCGTTACCTTGCAGCCGACCGGATAACCGTCACGAATCTTGAAACCTGCAATGGACTTGCGGGACAGCGTTACCACTGGCTTCTGGCCAGCAATCTTCTGCATGTCGCCCACTGCGTTTTCCATGACCTTCTTGTCGGCAACCGCCTCACCTACGCCCATGTTGAGCGTGATTTTCTGAATGCGCGGCACTTCCATAACGGACTTGTAACCGAACTGGTCCATCAAACCCTTGATGACCGTATCTTTATAAAAATCTTTCAAACGAGCCATGATTCACCCTTATGCGTCAACGACTTCGCCGTTGGACTTGAATACGCGCACCTTGCGGCCGTCTTCCAGCGTCTTGAAACCGACGCGGTCGCCCTTTTGCGTAGCACGATTAAACAGCGCGACATTGGAAACGTGAATCGGCATTTCCTTCTCGATAATACCGCCGGTCACACCCTTCATCGGATTGGGCTTGGCATGCTTCTTCACGATGCCAACACCCTCAACCACCACCTGATCGGTGCTTAGCACGCGCAGAACGGTACCGCGCTTACCGCTGTCCTTGCCTGTCGTGACGACCACTTCGTCACCCTTGCGAATCTTGTTCATCCCAGTCTCCTTACAGCACTTCCGGGGCCAGCGAAACGATCTTCATGAAGCGTTCGCCGCGAAGCTCACGCGTCACGGGCCCGAAAATACGGGTGCCGATCGGCTCCAGCTTGTTATTGAGCAGCACGGCGGCATTGCCGTCGAACTTGACCAGCGAACCGTCCGGACGACGAACACCCTTCGTGGTGCGAACCACGACGGCGCTATAGACCTCGCCCTTCTTGACGCGGCCACGCGGAGCCGCATCCTTGATGCTGACCTTGATGATGTCGCCGATGCCGGCATAACGACGCTTGGAACCGCCAATCACCTTGATGCACATTACAGAACGCGCACCAGTGTTGTCGGCGACTTCAAGCCGGGATTGCATTTGAATCATGAAATAATCTCCAACTTAATCCGTTAAACCAACACCGGCCGCAATGCGTCGCGGCCGGCAAGCCCACGGTCAGTATTGGGGCGCCAGCTATATGGGCGCCGAAAAACGTAGAATTCTATCTTGCTTTGTTACTGCAAGCAAGCGAATTATACGGGTGATGCTTTCTCAACGATCTTGCTTACGCGCCAGGTCTTGGTCTTGGAGAGCGGACGGCTTTCTTCGATCACAACCAGGTCGCCTTCATGGCATTCGTTATTTTCGTCATGCGCATGAAACTTCTTGGAACGGCGAATAACCTTGCCGATCAGCGGATGCTTCACTTTGCGTTCGACGAGCACGGTGACGGTTTTATCCATCTTGTCGCTGACAACGCGACCGCTCATGCTACGCACAACCTTGTCAGTTTGATTTGCTTCGGTACCCATATTCACTCCGTATTAGGCTTGTCTGGCTTTTTCGGCCAGGACGGTACGAACGCGGGCGATGTCGCGGCGCACTTTGCCCATCTGGTCTACTTTGGTCAGCTGTTGGGTTGCCAGTTGCATGCGCAGCGAAAACTGCGCACGACGCAACTCGATCAGCTCGTTATTCAGCTCGTCTACCGACTTCGCTCTTAATTCAACTGCTTTCATTCTCAGCTCCCCATGTGGCGAGTGGCGAAGGTCGTTTCGATCGGCAGCTTGGCAGCAGCCAGACGGAACGCCTCACGGGCCAGCACTTCGCTGACGCCGTCCATTTCGTACAACATCTTGCCCGGTTGGATTTCCGCGACGAAGTACTCGGGACTACCCTTACCGTTACCCATACGCACTTCAGCAGGCTTCTTGGAAATCGGCTTGTCCGGGAAAATACGGATCCAGACGCGACCACCACGCTTGATGTGGCGGGTCATGACACGACGCGCCGCCTCAATCTGACGTGCAGTCAGTCGACCACGACCAATTGCCTTGAGGCCGAATTCGCCGAAACTCACCTTGTTGCCGGTGGTGGCGATACCTTTGTTACGGCCTTTTTGCTGTTTGCGGAATTTCTGTCTAGCTGGCTGCAGCATTTTTCGCTCCCGGCTTTCTTACTCGCTTTTCAGGCTCGGCAGTCACGGCAGGCTGTTCTGCCTTGCTACCAAGCACCTCACCCTTGAATACCCATACCTTGATGCCAATAATACCGTAGGTAGTTTTGGCTTCGGCAACACCGTAATCGATGTCTGCACGAAGGGTATGCAGAGGCACGCGGCCTTCGCGATACCACTCGGTACGAGCGATTTCGATACCATTCAGACGGCCAGCGCTCATGATCTTGATGCCTTGAGCGCCAAGGCGCATTGCATTCTGCATCGCGCGCTTCATGGCGCGGCGGAACATCACGCGCTTTTCCAGTTGCTGCGCAATGCTTTCAGCGATCAGCGTCGCATCCAGCTCAGGCTTGCGAACTTCTTCGATGTTCAGGTGAACCGGAACACCCATCATGCCTTGCAGGCTGGAGCGCAAGGATTCGATATCCTCACCCTTCTTGCCGATCACGATGCCAGGACGTGCGCTATAAATGGTGATCTTGGCATTGCGTGCCGGACGCTCGATCACAATCTTGCTCACGGCGGCATGTGCCAGTTTCTGTTTCAAAAAGGAACGCACCTTGATGTCGCTATTGAGCATCGAAGGGAAGTTCTTGCTCGAGGAATACCAGCGCGAAGACCAGTTCTTCTGGACGCTCAGGCGGAATCCAAACGGATGAATTTTCTGTCCCATGGCGGTTCCTTTAGTTGCCCACTGTCACGGTAATGTGACAGGTCGGCTTGATAATACGGCCGGCACGGCCCTTGGCACGAGCGCGGATACGCTTCAATACCAGACCCTTGTCGACATAGATGGAGGTCACCTTCAGTTCGTCGATGTCGGCACCTTCGTTGTGCTCGGCATTGGCGATTGCGGATTCCACCACCTTCTTGATGATGTCTGCGCCTTTTTTCGGGCAGAAGGTCAGAATGCTCAACGCATTATCGACTTTCTTGCCACGCACCAGGTCGGCTACCAGACGGGCTTTTTGCGGCGACAGGTGCACGCCTCTCAGCATTGCGGATACTTGCATCGTCATGCTCCTACTTCTTAGCCTTCTTGTCGGCGGCATGACCCTTGAACGTACGGGTCAATGCGAATTCGCCGAGCTTGTGGCCAACCATGTTTTCCGAAACCAGCACAGGAACATGCTGCTTGCCATTGTGAATCGCAATCGTCAGACCGATGAAATCCGGAAGAATGGTAGAACGACGCGACCAGGTTTTGATCGGGCGACGATCCTTGGCAGCGTGAGCAGCCTCGACCTTCTTCATCAGATGACCGTCGACAAACGGACCCTTTTTGATTGAACGAGCCATATTGATTACCTCTTATTCGACGGACGGCGGCTGACACGCATGTTGTCGGTACGCTTGTTGTTACGGGTACGGTAACCCTTGGTAGGTGTACCCCACGGGCTGACCGGGTTCATACCGGCAGCTGTTTTACCTTCACCACCACCGTGCGGGTGATCAACCGGATTCATCACAACACCGCGAACCGTCGGGCGTACACCACGCCAACGAACCGCACCGGCCTTGCCGATGGAGCGCAGCGAATGCTCTTCATTGCCGACTTCACCGATGGTTGCCTTGCAATCCACGTGAACGCGGCGAACTTCGCCGGAACGCAAACGCAATTGAGCGTAGCTGCCTTCACGCGCCAGCAGTTGCACCGAAGTGCCTGCTGAGCGGGCTACTTGCGCACCCTTGCCAGGAAGCAACTCGATGCAGTGAATCGTGCTACCGACCGGAATGTTGCGCAGCGGCAATGCGTTGCCAGCCCTGATCGGGGCTTCCGAGCCACTGATCAGCTGAGTACCGACTACGACGCCACGCGGGGCGATAATGTAGCGACGTTCGCCATCCGCATAGCACAGCAGAGCGAGATGCGCGCTACGGTTCGGATCGTATTCCAGACGCTCAACCTTGGCCGGAATACCGTCCTTGTTGCGACGGAAATCGACGATACGATAATGTTGCTTGTGACCGCCACCCTGGTGACGAGTCGTAATACGGCCGTTGTTGTTACGGCCAGCGTTCTTGCTTTGCTTCTCCAGCAGCGGCGCGTAGGGCTTGCCCTTGTGCAGGTCGGGATTAACGACCTTGACGACGGCGCGTCGACCTGGGGAAGTCGGCTTGACTTTGATCAGTGCCATGTTCTACTCCTATTCGCCCGCTGCAAAGTTGATTTCTTGACCGGGCTTCAGGCTCACATAAGCCTTCTTCCAATCCTTGCGGTGGCCAACTGTACGGCCAGCACGCTTGGTCTTGCCCTTGACGTTAACCACGGTCACACCTTGCACTTCAACCTTGAACACCAGCTCGACAGCCGCCTTGATTTCCGGCTTGCTTGCATCGGTACGCACCTTGAATGCGATCTGCTGGTTCTTGTCGGCAATATGAGTTGCCTTTTCGGTGATCTGCGGAGCAAGAATGACTTGCAGCAGACGCTCTTGATTCTGGATCGCGCTCATGCCAGGATCTCCTCGAGTTTCTTGACCGCGTTCTTGGTCACGATCACCTTCGGGAAGTGAACAAGACTGACCGGATCTGCGTATTGAGCCTCAACGACCAGCACATGCGGCAGGTTACGCGAGGACAGATACAGGTTTTCATCGAAGCCGTCGGTCACCACCATGACGGAATCTCCGCAGCCCATGCTCTTGATCTTTTCGGCAAACAGCTTGGTCTTCGGTGCTTCGATACTGAATTCATCAACTACAGCCAGGCGATCCTGACGAACCAGCTCGGACAGAATGGAACGCATGCCGGCACGGTACATCTTGCGATTGACCTTGTGGCTATAGTTTTCATCCGGGCTATTCGGGAATGCACGACCACCTCCGCGCCAGATCGGGCTGGAGGACATACCGGAACGCGCACGGCCGGTACCCTTTTGGTTCCAGGGCTTGTGCGTGGTGTGGCTAACAGTGTCGCGACCCTTCTGGGCACGCGTTGCAACACGGGCGTTGGCCATGTAGGCCGTGACGACCTGATGTACCAGCGCCTCATTGAATTCGCGACCGAAGGTCGCTTCGGACACTTCAACACCGCCCTTGGCAGTCTTGCCGTTTTTATCGATCAGTTTAAGTTCCATCATGCACCTGCCTTCACGCTCGGACGAACCACGACATCGCCACCCTTGGAGCCGGGAACAGCACCCTTGATCAGCAGCAGATTGCGATCGCGGTCAACACGAACAACCACCAGATTCTGAACGGTCGTCTTGACTGCGCCCAGATGGCCGGCCATGCGCTTACCCGGGAACACACGGCCCGGATCCTGCGCCATACCGATGGAGCCAGGAGAGTTGTGCGAACGGGAGTTACCGTGACTGGCACGATTGGAGCTGAAGTTGTGGCGCTTGATCGAACCCGCGAAACCCTTACCGATGGAGGTACCGGTCACATCGACCTTTTGCCCCGCCTCGAAGATTTCAACGGTGATTTCGCCGCCGACAGTGTAGTTGGACAGTGCGTCCTGACCTACTGTGAATTCCTTGATGCCGCTGCCTGCCACCACGCCAGCCTTGGCATAATGCCCAGCCAGAGCCTTGGTAACACGGCTGGCACGACGAGTGCCATGCGCGACCTGAAGTGCCGAATAACCATCGGTATCCGGCGATTTGATCTGTGTCACACGATTAGGCGTGATTTCCAGCACAGTTACCGGAATGCTTTCGCCTTCATCGGTAAATACGCGGGTCATGCCCACCTTGCGACCTACAAGCCCTAAGCTCATGATCGGTTCCTTATAATAATTAAAGGGCTGATTACAATTGACCAGCCCGTGAGAAAGGGCCGGATTATATCCGAGCCCTTACCAAATTACAACTTACAGCGTAATTCTTTTGTTACAGCTTGATTTCCACATCGACGCCAGCCGGAAGATCCAGCTTCATCAGCGCGTCGACTGTCTTGTCGGTCGGGTCCACGATGTCCATCAGACGCTGATGGGTGCGGATTTCGAACTGGTCGCGAGAGGTCTTGTTGACGTGCGGCGAACGCAGGATGTCGAAACGTTCGATACGGGTCGGCAGCGGTACCGGACCCTTGACCACAGCACCGGTGCGCTTGGCGGTTTCAACAATTTCCAGGGCCGACTGATCGATCAGACGATAGTCAAATGCCTTCAGGCGGATACGGATTTTTTGAGCTGCCATTGTAATTTCCTTAAAGAGCGAACTGCATAAAGAGCGAAAGAGCGGCAAGCCGAAACCTGCCGCCCTGTTCTTATCGATTACTCGATGACCTTGGCAACGACGCCGGCGCCGACGGTACGGCCGCCTTCGCGGATCGCGAAGCGCAGACCGTCTTCCATCGCGATCGGCGCAATCAGCGCAACCGTAATGGAGACGTTGTCGCCAGGCATCACCATTTCGGTGCCGGCCGGCAGTTCAACCGCGCCGGTCACGTCGGTGGTACGGAAGTAGAACTGCGGACGGTAGCCGTTGAAGAACGGGGTGTGGCGGCCGCCTTCGTCCTTGCCCAGCACGTAGATCTCGGCGGCGAACTTGGTGTGCGGGGTGATGGAGCCGGGCTTGGCCAGCACCTGGCCGCGTTCGACTTCTTCACGCTTGGTGCCGCGCAGCAGCACGCCGACGTTGTCGCCGGCCTGACCCTGGTCGAGCAGCTTGCGGAACATTTCCACGCCGGTGCAGGTGGTCTTCAGGGTGGGCTTGATGCCGACGATTTCGATTTCTTCGCCGACCTTGATGATGCCGCGTTCAACGCGACCGGTCACCACGGTGCCGCGGCCGGAGATGGAGAATACGTCTTCCACCGGCATCAGGAAGGTGCCGTCGATGGCGCGTTCCGGGGTGGGGATGTAGGAGTCCAGGGCTTCGGCCAGCTTGAGGATGGCGGGTTCGCCGATCTCGGACTGGTCGCCTTCCAGCGCCTTCAGGGCGGAGCCCTTGACGATGGGGATGTCGTCGCCCGGGAAGTCGTACTTGCTGAGCAGTTCGCGCACTTCCATTTCGACGAGTTCGAGCAGTTCGGCGTCGTCGACCATGTCGGCCTTGTTCATGAAGACGATGATGTACGGTACGCCCACCTGACGGGCGAGCAGGATGTGCTCGCGGGTCTGCGGCATGGGACCGTCAGCCGCGGACACCACCAGGATGGCGCCGTCCATTTGTGCGGCGCCGGTGATCATGTTCTTGACGTAGTCGGCGTGGCCGGGGCAGTCAACGTGGGCGTAGTGGCGGTTGGCCGTTTCGTATTCCACGTGGGCGGTGTTGATGGTGATGCCGCGCGCCTTTTCTTCCGGCGCTGCGTCGATCTGGTCGTAGGCCTTGGCTTCGCCGCCAAACTTCTTCGACAGTATCGTGGTGATCGCCGCCGTCAGCGTCGTCTTGCCGTGGTCAACGTGTCCAATCGTCCCCACGTTCACGTGCGGCTTGGTACGCTCAAATTTGCCTTTTGCCATGATTGTTTTCCTCTATTAATAACTTACTATTTCTTGTTGATGATCGCGTCAGCCACGTTACGCGGGGCTTCGGAGTAATGCTTGAATTCCATCGAGTAGGTCGCGCGGCCCTGGGACAGCGAACGAACCGTCGTGGAGTAGCCGAACATTTCCGACAGCGGCACTTCGGCACGGATTGCCTTGCCGCCGCCTGCCATATCGTCCATGCCCTGGATAACGCCACGACGGGAAGACAAGTCACCCATCACGTCACCCATGTAGTCTTCAGGGGTTTCAACTTCAACCGCCATGATAGGCTCCAGCAGAATTGGATCCGCCTTGCGCATACCATCCTTGAATGCCATCGAAGCCGCCATCTTGAAGGCGTTTTCGTTGGAGTCAACATCGTGGTAAGAACCGTCGAACAGGGTTACCTTCACGTCCACCACCGGGAAGCCGGCCAGAATGCCGTTCGGGATGGTTTCGCGCAGACCTTTTTCAACTGCCGGGATAAATTCGCGCGGCACGGTACCCCCCTTGATGGAATCAACGAACTCGAAGCCCTTACCGGGTTCGCTGGGCTCCATGGTGATCCACAC
The DNA here is from genome assembly GCF_001645185.1 of Methylobacillus sp. MM3. GTDB lineage: Bacteria > Pseudomonadota > Gammaproteobacteria > Burkholderiales > Methylophilaceae > MM2. Next base: position 310,529 of record NZ_LXTQ01000020.1, on the reverse strand, counting down.
GTGACCGAACTGACCCTTACCACCGGACTGTTTGACGAACTTGCCTTCAACTTCAACTTTCTTCTTGATCGCTTCGCGGTATGCCACTTGCGGCGCACCCACGTTGGCTTCGACGCCAAATTCGCGACGCATACGGTCTACCAGAATTTCCAGGTGCAGCTCGCCCATACCGGAAATGATGGTCTGATTGGTTTCTTCATCGGTACGCACGCGGAAAGACGGATCTTCCTGTGCCAGACGGCCCAGCGCAATACCCATCTTTTCCTGGTCAGCCTTGGTCTTCGGCTCTACCGCGACGTGAATCACGGGCTCAGGGAACACCATGCGCTCAAGGATGATGGGCTTGTCGGAGTCACACAGCGTCTCGCCCGTGGTCACATCCTTCAAACCGATACATGCAGCGATGTCACCGGCAAGAATCTCGTCCACTTCCTGACGGTCATTTGCGTGCATCTGCACGATACGGCCGATACGCTCCTTGCGACCCTTGACCGAGTTGTAAATGGTGTCGCCCTTCTTCAGCACGCCGGAATACACGCGTACAAAAGTCAACTGGCCGACGAACGGGTCGGTCATCAGCTTGAACGCCAGCGCGGAAAAGTTTTCCTTGTCATCCGCCTTACGGGTAGTTGGCTCACCGACTTCGGTTTCACCCTTGACGTCGGGAATATCCACCGGGGAAGGCAGCAGCTGCACAACCGCGTCCAGCATGCGCTGCACACCCTTGTTCTTGAATGCGGAACCACACAGCATCGGCTGGATTTCAGTCGCGATAGTACGCGTGCGCAGACCCAGAATGATTTCTTCTTCGGTCAGTTCGCCATTTTCCAGATACTTGTTCATCAGATATTCGGAGGCTTCCGCAGCCGCCTCAACCATGTTCTCGCGCCACTTCTTGGCCAGCTCGACCAGATCCGCAGGAACTTCACCGTACTCAAACTTCATGCCCTGGGATGCTTCGTCCCAAATGACAGCCTTCATCTTGAGCAGATCAACAACGCCCTGGAAGGTATCTTCAGCGCCAATTGGGATTACGATCGGCACCGGATTTGCCTTCAGGCGCGACTTCATCTGGTCGACAACCTTGAAGAAGTTGGCGCCGGTACGGTCCATCTTGTTCACGAATGCCAGACGGGGCACCTTGTACTTGTTGGCCTGGCGCCACACCGTTTCAGACTGCGGCTGCACACCGCCGACGGCACAATAAACCATGCACGCACCGTCCAGCACACGCATGGAGCGCTCCACCTCAATGGTGAAGTCCACGTGACCCGGGGTGTCGATGATATTGAAGCGATGTTCCGGGAAGGACAGATCCATACCCTTCCAGAAGCAGGTGGTCGCAGCAGAAGTAATGGTAATGCCGCGTTCTTGCTCCTGCTCCATCCAGTCCATCGTCGCAGCGCCATCATGCACTTCGCCGATCTTGTGGTTCACACCGGTATAAAAAAGAATGCGTTCGGTGGTGGTAGTTTTACCAGCGTCGATGTGCGCACTGATGCCGATGTTACGGTAACGTTCAATGGGGGTTTTGCGAGCCACAGCGAATACCTTTTACTTAAATCTGTTGAATTAGAAGCGGAAATGCGAGAAGGCTTTGTTGGCTTCCGCCATACGGTGCACTTCTTCACGCTTCTTCATGGCGGCGCCGCGACCTTCGGAAGCTTCGACCAGCTCAGCAGCCAGACGCAGGCCCATCGACTTTTCGCCACGCTTGCGCGCAGCATCACGCAGCCAACGCATGGCCAGCGCAGTACGGCGAACCGGACGCACTTCGACCGGCACCTGATAGTTCGCACCACCGACACGGCGGCTCTTGACTTCAACGACAGGGCGCAGATTACTGATGGCAGTGGTAAACACTTCCAGCGGGTTCTTGCCGCTCTTTTGTTCAACTTGAGCCAGCGCGCCGTACAGAATGCTTTCCGCGACGGACTTCTTGCCGCCGGTCATCAGCACGTTAACGAACTTGGAAACTTCCTGGCTACCGAATTTCGGGTCGGGAAGAATATTGCGCTTGGGGACTTCTCTACGTCTTGGCATGGTTTATCTCGATTCCTAATCTCAAAAATTACGCAGCTTTAGGACGCTTTGCGCCGTACTTGGAGCGCGACTGCTTACGATCCTTGACGCCGGCGGTATCCAGGCTGCCGCGCACCATGTGGTAACGCACACCAGGCAAGTCCTTCACACGGCCGCCGCGCAGCAGTACCACGGAGTGCTCCTGCAGGTTATGGCCTTCACCGCCGATGTAGCTGATGACCTCGTAACCGTTGGTCAGGCGCACCTTGGCCACCTTACGCAGCGCGGAGTTAGGCTTCTTCGGGGTGGTGGTATAGACGCGAGTGCAAACGCCGCGCTTCTGCGGACATGCTTCCAGCGCAGGCACTTTGCTCTTCGTTACCACCTTTTGGCGCGGCTTGCGCACCAACTGATTGATCGTTGGCATATTCTGTAATCCCTAAAAAGTACGGGACGGCGAATCCCGCCATCCCGAAAAACACAGCATTCTATTTTCTAGTCAAGGTGTTGTCAAGCAACCTTGGCATCACCTTCGGTTTCCTGCGACGGAGTTTCCGCGACGGCATCGGACTCCACGATCACGCTGGAACCAGCATCGACGCCGGCACCCTGACGCTTGCGTGTGTCGTGATATGCCAGACCGGTACCGGCCGGAATCAAGCGACCGACAATCACGTTTTCCTTCAGACCGCGCAGATCGTCGCGCTTGCCAAGGATGGCCGCTTCGGTCAGCACGCGCGTGGTTTCCTGGAAGGAAGCCGCGGAGATGAAGGAATCCGTAGACAGCGAAGCCTTGGTAATACCGAGCAGCACGTACTCGAAGCTGGCCGGACGCTTGTCCTTGTCTGCTGCCAGCACGCGTTCGTTTTCTGCCAGCAGATCGGCACGTTCCACCTGCTCACCCAGGATGAAGTTGGTGTCGCCAGCATCGGTCACGCGAACGCGGCGCAGCATCTGACGCACGATCACTTCGATGTGCTTGTCGTTGATCTTCACGCCTTGCAGGCGGTAAACGTCCTGCACTTCGTCGATGATGTAACGTGCCAGCGCTTCGCGGCCTTGCAGGCGCAGGATATCCTGCGGCTCTGCCGGACCGTCGACAATGGTTTCGCCCTTGGTCACCACCTGACCGTCATGGACGGTCACGTGCTTGTCCTTCGGAATCAGGAACTCGTGCGCAACACCGTCAAGGTCGGTAATGACCAGACGTTGCTTGCCCTTGGTATCCTTGCCGAACGACAGCGTGCCGGTGATTTCCGCCAGCATGCCGGCATCCTTCGGCGAACGTGCTTCGAACAGTTCAGCCACGCGCGGCAGACCCCCGGTAATGTCGCGGGTCTTGGAGGATTCCTGCGGAATACGGGCCAGCACTTCACCGACGCCCACATCCTGACCGTCCTTCACGGTGATGATGCAGCCGATCTGGAAGGTGATGTTCACCGACAGGTCGCTGCCTGCCACCTTGACCTCAACACCATTCTCGTCAAGCAATTTGACTTGAGGACGCAGGCCCTTCGATTGTCCGCCCCGTTGTTTCGGATCGATGACGACCAGCGAAGACAGACCGGTCACTTCGTCGATCTGCTTGGCTACGGTCACGCCTTCTTCGACGTTCTCGAACTTCACGCGACCCGCGTACTCGGTAATGATCGGACGGGTGTGCGGATCCCATGTAGCCAGCGCTTGGCCAGCCTTGACCTGCTTGCCGTCGGTGACTTGCAGCGTCGCGCCGTACGGCACCTTGTGACGCTCGCGTTCGCGGCCGTTTTCATCCTGCACCATGGCTTCGCCATTGCGGGAGATGACAACCTGCTCGTTGCGCGCATTGGTCACATAACGCATCGTGGAGGTGAAACGCACCACACCGTTGGACTTGGACTCGACCTGGCTCACGGAAGCTGCACGCGATACCGCGCCACCAATGTGGAAGGTACGCATGGTCAGCTGGGTACCAGGTTCGCCGATTGACTGCGCAGCGATCACCCCGACCGCTTCACCGATACTGATCAGTTTGCCGCGGCCGAGATCTCGACCGTAGCACTTGGCGCAAATGCCGTAACGGGTATCGCAGGTCAGTGCGGTACGCACCTTGACTTCGTCGATGCCCAGCGAATCGATCAGATCCACTTCGTCTTCGGTCAGCAGAGTTGCCGCAGGAATGACCACTTCCTGGGTTTCCGGATGGATGATGTCCAGCGCGGATACGCGGCCGAGGATGCGATCGCGCAACGGTTCAACGACTTCACCGCCCTTGACCAATGCCTTGGTAACCAGGCCTTCGACCGTGCCGCAATCGTCTTCGGTCACAACCAGATCCTGCGTCACGTCGACCAGACGACGGGTCAGGTAACCGGAGTTGGCGGTCTTCAGCGCGGTATCGGCCAGGCCTTTACGAGCACCGTGGGTCGAGATAAAGTACTGCAACACGTTCAGACCATCGCGGAAATTCGCGGTAATCGGCGTTTCAATAATGGAGCCATCCGGCTTTGCCATCAGGCCGCGCATACCGGCCAGCTGACGCACCTGGGCAGCAGAGCCCCGGGCGCCGGAGTCGGCCATCATGTAAATCGCGTTGAAAGACTCCTGGCGCAGTTCCTTGCCGGATTCGTCCTTCATCACCTTGCCGTCATCGTCCAGCACCGGCTCTTCGCGCAGCTGCTTCATCATGGCCTCGGCCACCTTGTCGCCAGCGCGGCCCCAGATGTCGACCACCTTGTTGTAGCGTTCGCCCTGGGTCACCAGGCCGGAAACATACTGGTCTTCGATTTCCTTCACTTCGCCTTCAGCGGCGGCAATCAGCTCTTCCTTCTCGGGCGGAACCAGCATGTCGTTGATGCTGATGGAGATACCCGCACGAGTTGCATAGCTGTAACCGGTGTACATCAGCTTGTCGGCGAAAATCACCGTTTCGCGGATGCCGACCTTGCGGAAGCTGGCGTTGATCAGCTTGGAGATTTCCTTCTTCTTCAGCGCGCGATCGATGTTGCTGAACGGCAGGCCCGGCGGAAGAATTTCCGACAGCAGCGAGCGACCGACGGTCGTTTCGTAGCGTGTCATCTTCTCGGTCTTTTCGCCGTCTTCGCTGACATCAAATTCCTTGATGCGCACCGTGATGCGAGCGTGCATATCGACGTGGCCGAGCTGATAAGCGCGCTGCACTTCGGCGATGTTCGTGAAACGCATGCCTTCGCCCTTGGCGCGCAGCTTTTCGCGGGTCATGTAGTACAGACCCAGCACGATGTCCTGCGACGGCACGATGATCGGTTCGCCGTTGGCAGGCGACAGCACGTTGTTGGAGGCCAGCATCAGTGTACGGGCTTCCATCTGCGCTTCCAGCGACAACGGCACGTGAACGGCCATCTGGTCACCGTCGAAGTCGGCGTTGAACGCCGCGCAAACCAGCGGATGCAACTGGATGGCCTTGCCTTCGATCAGAACCGGCTCGAATGCCTGGATACCGAGGCGGTGCAGCGTCGGTGCGCGGTTGAGCAGCACCGGATGCTCGCGGATGACATCCTCGAGGATGTCCCACACTTCCGGCCCTTCTTCTTCCACCTTCTTTTTGGCGGCTTTGATGGTCGTCGCCAGGCCCAGCACTTCCAGCTTGTGGAAGATGAAAGGCTTGAATAGCTCCAGCGCCATTTTCTTCGGCAGGCCGCACTGGTGCAGCTTGAGCGTCGGACCCACCACGATCACGGAACGGCCGGAATAGTCGACGCGCTTACCCAGAAGGTTTTGACGGAAACGACCACCCTTGCCCTTGATCATGTCGGCGAGCGACTTCAGCGGACGCTTATTGGCGCCCGTCATCGCCTTACCGCGGCGGCCGTTGTCCAGCAGCGAATCCACGGATTCCTGCAGCATGCGCTTTTCGTTGCGCACGATGATTTCCGGCGCCTTCAGTTCGAGCAGGCGCTTCAAACGGTTATTACGGTTAATGACGCGACGATACAGATCGTTCAGGTCGGAGGTCGCAAAGCGGCCGCCGTCCAGCGGAACCAGCGGACGCAGTTCCGGCGGCAGCACCGGCAGCACTTCCAGGATCATCCATTCCGGCTTGATGCCGGACTTCTGGAAGGCTTCCAGCACCTTGAGGCGCTTGGCGATCTTCTTAATCTTGGCTTCAGAACCGGTTTCGGACAGCTCGCGACGCAGCTTTTCCACTTCGCTGTGCAGGTCCATGGTGCGCAGCAGTTCGCGTACGCCTTCGGCACCCATCAGAGCGCTGAACTCGTCGCCGTATTCTTCCACCTTGGCCAGGTAGTCGTCTTCCGTCAGCAGCTGGCAACGGTTGAGCGGGGTCATACCCGGATCGATGACGATGAATGCTTCGAAGTACAGTACGCGCTCGATGTCGCGCAACGCGATATCGAGCACCATGCCCAGACGGCTGGGCAGGGACTTCAGGAACCAGATGTGTGCAACCGGCGAGGCCAGTTCGATATGGCCCATGCGTTCGCGACGCACTTTGGACAATGTCACTTCGACGCCGCACTTTTCGCAGATCACGCCGCGGTGCTTCAGGCGCTTGTACTTGCCGCACAGGCACTCGTAGTCCTTGATCGGCCCGAAAATCTTCGAGCAGAACAGGCCGTCGCGTTCCGGCTTGAACGTACGATAGTTGATGGTTTCCGGCTTTTTGACTTCGCCGTAGGACCAGGAACGAATCTTCTCGGGAGAAGCCAACGCAATCTTGATCGCGTCGAATTCTTCTTCCTGAGTTACTTGCTTGAATAGATCGAGTAATGCTTTCACGCGATTCTCCTTAATTACGGTCCAGGTCGATGTCGATAGCGAGCGAGCGGATTTCCTTCACCAACACGTTGAAGGATTCCGGCATGCCGGCATCGATCTTGTGTTCGCCCTTGACGATGTTTTCGTAGACCTTGGTACGGCCGGAAACGTCGTCGGATTTGACGGTGAGCATTTCCTGCAGGGTGTAGGAAGCGCCATAAGCCTCCAGTGCCCACACTTCCATTTCACCGAAGCGCTGACCACCGAACTGAGCCTTACCGCCCAACGGCTGCTGGGTCACCAGCGAGTACGGGCCGGTGGAACGGGCGTGCATCTTGTCGTCGACCAAATGGTGCAGCTTCAGCACATGCATATAACCCACGGTAACCGGACGCTCAAAAGCTTCGCCACTGCGGCCATCGAACAGCTTGACTTGCGTCTTGCCGGCTGAGAACTGCAGTTGCTTGGTACGCGGATCATCGTCCGGGAATGCCAGATCGAGCATGGCGCGAATATCAGCTTCGGTTGCACCGTCAAACACCGGTGTCGCGAACGGCACGCCGGCCTTCAGATTTTGGCTCAATTCCAATACTTCGCTATCCGTCAACGACTTGATGTCTTCGGCCTTTCCTGCATCGTTGTAGATGCTTTCCAGGAATTTGCGCAGTTCATTGGTCTTGGTTTGTGCTGCCAGCATCTCTTCGATGCGCAGGCCCAAGCCCTTGGCTGCCCAGCCCAAATGCACCTCCAGAATCTGACCGATATTCATCCGCGACGGCACGCCGAGCGGGTTGAGCACGATATCCATTGGGGTACCGTCGGCCATGTGCGGCATGTCTTCCACCGGCACGATCTTGGAGACCACACCCTTGTTACCGTGACGGCCGGCCATCTTATCGCCAGGCTGGATACGACGCTTCACGGCCAGGTAGACCTTGACCATCTTCTGCACGCCCGGCGGCAATTCGTCGCCCTGGGTCAGCTTGCGCTTCTTCTCTTCGAAGCGATGATCGAATTCAACGCGTGCCTGAGCCAGGCTGTCCTTCTGCTGTTCAAGCTGGCGCGCGGCTTCTTCGTCGGCCAGGCGGATATCGAACCAGTCATGGCGCGCCACGCCGTCCAGATATTCAGCGTTGAGGGTTTCACCCTTCTTCAGCTTTTTCGGACCGCCGTTGGCAACCTTGCCTTCCAGCAGGCGACGGATACGGCCGAATGCGTCGTCTTCCACGATACGCATCTGGTCGGCCAGATCCTGCTTGTAGTGGCCCAGCTGGTCGTCGATGATCTGCTGCGCACGCACATCGCGCTCGATGCCTTCGCGGGTGAACACCTGCACGTCGATCACCGTGCCGGACATGCCGGACGGCACGCGCAAGCTTGTGTCCTTAACGTCGGAAGCCTTCTCGCCGAAAATCGCGCGGAGCAGTTTTTCTTCCGGGGTCAGCTGAGTTTCACCCTTGGGGGTTACCTTACCGACCAGCACATCGCCCGCTTCGACTTCAGCGCCGATGTAGATGATGCCGGATTCGTCCAGACGACCGAGCATGCGCTCGGACAGGTTGGAGATGTCACGGGTGATTTCTTCGGCACCCAGCTTGGTGTCGCGAGCGACCACGGACAACTCTTCGATATGGATCGAAGTGTAGCGGTCGTCGGCAACCACGCGCTCGGAAATCAAAATCGAGTCTTCGAAGTTATAACCGTTCCACGGCATGAATGCGACCAGCATGTTCTGGCCCAGCGCCAGCTCGCCCATGTCGGTCGAAGCACCGTCGGCAATCACGTCGCCGCGAGCAATCACGTCGCCCACCTTGACCAGCGGACGCTGATTGATATTGGTGTTCTGGTTGGAACGGGTGTACTTGGTCAGGTTGTAGATGTCCACACCGACTTCGCCAGCAGCGGCTTCGGCATCGTGCACACGCACCACGATACGGCCAGCGTCGACGTAATCAACCAAGCCGCCACGCAGCGCTTGCACAGTGGTGCCGGAGTCGACTGCCACGGTACGCTCAATGCCGGTACCAACCACGGCCTTTTCGGCACGCAGACAAGGCACGGCCTGACGTTGCATGTTGGCGCCCATCAAGGCACGGTTCGCGTCGTCGTGTTCCAGGAATGGAATCAGCGAAGCCGCAACGGACACGATCTGACCCGGAGCCACGTCCATGTACTGGATGCGGTCCGCAGTGGACATCGTGAATTCGTTATGGTGACGTGCGGAGATCAGGTCGTCGGTGAACTGGCCATTCTTGTCCAGGTCCGAATTGGCCTGGGCGATCACGTACTGGCTTTCCTCGATCGCGGACAGGAAGTCGATCTTGTCGGTGACCTTGTCGTTCTCGACACGGCGGTACGGCGTTTCCATGAAGCCGTATTCGTTGGTGCGCGAGTACAGCGCCAGCGAGTTGATCAGGCCGATGTTCGGACCTTCCGGCGTTTCAATCGGGCACACGCGACCGTAGTGCGTCGGGTGTACGTCGCGCACCTCGAAGCCGGCGCGCTCACGGGTCAAACCGCCTGGGCCAAGGGCCGAAACACGACGCTTGTGGGTGATCTCGGACAGCGGATTGGTCTGGTCCATGAACTGGGACAGCTGCGACGAGCCGAAGAATTCGCGGATCGCGCTGGAGACCGGCTTGGCGTTGATCAGGTCATGCGGCATCAGATTTTCGGATTCCGCTTGCGACAGGCGCTCCTTCACGGCGCGTTCAACACGCACCAGACCGGCGCGGAACTGGTTTTCCGCCAATTCGCCGACGGAACGCACGCGACGGTTACCGAGGTGATCGATATCGTCGATTTCACCACGGCCGTTGCGCAGTTCGACCAGCACGCCGATGACGGCCAGGATGTCTTCATTGGACAGCGTGGGCTTGCCCTCGGCGCCTTGTGGGCCGACCTTTTCATAGAAGCGCTTAAGCCAGCCTGCGGTGCGATCCTCAATTTTTTCTGGATAGGCACGGCGGTTGAACTTCATGCGGCCGACATCGGACAGGTCATAACGCTCGTCATTGAAGAACAGGCCGTCGAACAGTGCCTCCACCGCCTCTTCGGTCGGCGGCTCGCCAGGACGCATCATGCGATAGATCGCAACGCGAGCGGCATATTGATCCGGGATTTCGTCGATGCGCAGCGTCTGGGAAATATAGTCGCCGTGGTCGAGGTCATTCGCATACAGCGTCGTGATCTTGGTCACGCCGGCATCGCGCAGCTTCTCGAGCAGAGATTCAGTGATCTCATCGTTGGCGTTGGCTACGACTTCGCCGCTTTCCTTGTCGATAATGTTATCGGCAATGGTGCGGCCGAGCATAAACTCTTCCGGCACGGCTATCTTGCTGATACCGGCCTTTTCCATGTCGCGGATATGCTTGATGGTGATGCGCTTATCCTTCGTGACGATAGGCTTGCCTTCCTTGTCGACGATGTCGAACTTGGCAACTTCGCCGCGTAAGCGCTCGGGCACCAGCTCAAACTGGACGCCCTTCTTGGCGATGTGGAAATTGTCCACATCGTAGAACGTTTCGAGGATCTGGTCGGGGGTGTAGCCCAACGCCTTCAGCAATATCGTCACCGGCATCTTGCGGCGGCGGTCGACGCGGAAGTACAGATAGTCCTTGGGATCGAATTCAAAATCCAGCCAGGAACCGCGGTAAGGAATGATGCGTGCGGAGAACAGCAGCTTGCCGGACGAATGAGTCTTGCCGCGATCGTGCTCGAAGAACACGCCCGGGCTGCGATGCAACTGGGACACGATGACGCGCTCGGTACCGTTGATGATGAACGAGCCATTCTCGGTCATCAGCGGCAGTTCGCCCATGTAGACTTCCTGCTCCTTGACTTCTTTCACGGTGGGCTTCGAAGCTTCCCTGTCCATGATGGTCAGACGCACCTTGACGCGCAGCGGCGCAGCGAAGGTCAGGCCGCGCTGTTGGCATTCCTTGACATCGAACGGCGCATCGCCGAGGTTGTAGCTCACGTAGTCGAGACGTGCGTTGCCGGAATGGCTGACAATCGGGAACACCGAACTGAACGTCGCCTGCAAACCATCGTTCTTGCGCTTATCCTGCGGAACTTCGGCTTGGAGGAAGCTGGCATAAGACTCCAGCTGCATCGCCAACAGGTACGGGACTTCCTGCACACTGTCACGTTTGGCGAAGCTTTTGCGTAAACGTTTCTTTTCGGTAAAGGAATAGCTCATGGTCTCTCCACTGGGCTTTAGAGGGCAAAAGACAGAAAACGTGCGATTCCCTGTCTTCTGGCCTCTGAAAATGGTGAAGGCTGGCGGTTTCCCGCCAGCCTTTTACAGCAAACTTCTATTACTTGACTTCGACGGTAGCGCCGGCTTCGATCAGCTTCTTGGCAGCAGCGTCAGCATCAGCCTTGGACACGCCTTCCTTGATTGCCTTCGGAGCGCCGTCAACCAGATCCTTGGCTTCCTTCAGACCCAGGCTGGTCAGTTCGCGAACGGCCTTGATGACGTTGACCTTGTTGTCGCCGGCACCGGTCAGGATGACGTCGAATTCGGTCTTTTCTTCAACAGCAGCAGCGGCAGCAGCCGGAGCAGCTGCGACGGACACAGCGGCAGCGGCAGCGGACACGCCGAACTTTTCTTCCATTTCCTTGATCAGTTCGGACAGATCCAGAACCGTCATGCTAGCGATTGCGTCGAGAATTTCTGCTTTGGACAGAGCCATTTGTATTACTCCTGATAAAAGTTTAAATATGAATTAAGCGGCTTGCTTCTGGTCGCGAACGGCAGCCAGGCCACGCACGAACGAAGTCGGGACTTCGTTGAGGGTGCGGACGAACTTGGCAACCGGTGCTTGCATGGTACCCAGCAGCTTGGACAGCAGCTCTTCGCGGCTCGGCATGGATGCCAGGGCCTTGACGCCATTGGCGTCCATGACCTGGTTCGGCATCGCGCCTGCCTTGATCACAAACTTGTCGTTACCCTTGGCAAAGTCGTTCAGCACCTTTGCCGCAGCAACCGGATCGGTAGAGATACCGAACACCAGCGGGCCAACCATTTGCGCGGACAAGTCGGAGAACGGCGTGCCGTCAACGGCACGACGCACCAGCGTATTCTTCAGAACGCGAAGATACACGCCGGAATTCCGGGCTTGCGCACGCAGCTTGGTCATGTCGCCCACTTCCAAGCCGCGATACTCGGCGAGAATGATCGACTGGGCCTTGGAGACTTGCTCGCTAACCTCGGCAACCACTGCCTTTTTCTCTTCAAGATTAAGACTCAAGGTCTTACCTCCTTCCGTTAATTGAGCTCCCGCACTTCAGTTATAAAGTACGGGAACCTACCCACGGCGACCTTTCATCAGGATTATCCTGTTCCGGGAACGCCATCTGCGTAGGACTTCCGCTACTCCTCGCACAACCTGCATGCGCCTTTGACGGTCGATTAAACCCTTGCGGGTACCTACGGTCTTTGATAACCCTGCCGCGGTTAAACGGCAGGCCCAAAGCCCTTTGCTACGGACGCCGAAGCGCCCGCCTGTTGCATTACTTACGCCAGGTTAGCCTGGTCAACCCGCACACCGGCACCCATGGTGCTGGAAACGGATACCTTCTTCATGTACTGACCCTTGCTGGAAGAAGGCTTGGCCTTGTTCAGCGCATCGATCAGTGCCAGCAGGTTTTCCTTCAGTGCATCGACTTCGAATGAAGCGCGGCCGATGGTGCAGTGCACAATACCGGCCTTGTCGGTACGGTATTGAACCTGACCGGCCTTGGCATTCTTCACAGCGGTCGTGACATCGGGAGTAACGGTACCGACCTTCGGGTTAGGCATCAGGCCGCGAGGGCCGAGCACTTGGCCCAATTGGCCGACGATACGCATGGCATCCGGCGTTGCGATCGCAATGTCGAAATCCAGCATGCCGCCCTTGACTTGTTCGGCCAAGTCTTCGAAACCGACGATGTCAGCACCGGCAGCCTTGGCAGCTTCCGCTGCCGCGCCTTGCGCAAACACGGCAACGCGTTTGGTCTTGCCAGTACCCTTGGGCAGCACCAGCGCGCCGCGAACCAGCTGGTCGGACTTACGCGCATCGATGCCGAGGTTGATCACGGCATCCACGGATTCGTCGAATTTTGCAGTTGCGGTTTCCTTGACCAGCGCCAGGGCATCGGTCAGCGGGTAAACCTTGTTACGGTCAATCTTGGCACGCAGTGCCTGAAGACGCTTGGAATCGTTAGCCATTTATACGCCCTCCACTTCAATACCCATGCTGCGAGCGCTACCGGCAATGGTACGCACGGCGGCATCCATGTCTGCCGCGGTCAGATCGGGCATCTTGGTCTTGGCGATTTCTTCGGCTTGCGCACGGGAAATCTTGCCTACCTTATCGGTATGCGGGCGAGCAGAACCCTTGTCAATCTTGGCTGCCTTCTTGATCAGTACAGTCGCCGGAGGCGTCTTCATCACGAAGGTGAAGCTCTTGTCGGCGAACGCGGTGATGACCACCGGCACCGGCAGACCCGGCTCCATGCCTTGGGTTGCCGCGTTGAACGCCTTACAGAATTCCATGATATTCAGACCGCGCTGGCCCAGTGCGGGACCGACAGGCGGGCTGGGATTGGCTTTGCCTGCAGGGATCTGCAGCTTGATATAGCCTATAACTTTCTTTGCCATTTGCTTGCTCCTAAAATGGGTTCAAACGCACCGAAAATCCGGCGCTCCCCGACCAAAAAGCGCCCGAAGGCGCGCTTTCGTCAGACCTCTTTTTCGATCTGACTGAAATCCAGCTCCACCGGTGTCGCACGGCCAAAAATGACCACCGATACCCGCAGCTTGTTTTTTTCGTAATTGACATCTTCGACCGCGCCGGAAAAATCCTTGAACGGACCGTCGATGACACGCACCATCTCGCCCTTCTCGAAGGTAAGCTTTTGCGTCGGATTGCTTTTGCTCTCGTCCATGCGATGCAGGATGATATCGACTTCAGCATCCTTGATCGGCGTTGGCTTCAGCGCAGTGCCGCCAATAAAGGCAGAAACACGCGGCACGCTGCGAACCAGGTGCCAGGTATCATCATCCATAGCCATCTGCACCAGCAGATAGCCCGGATAAAGCTTGCGCTCACTGATGGTCTTCTGACCACCCTTCATTTCGACCACTTCTTCGACAGGGACCAGAATCTGGCCAAACTTGTCTTGCAGGGTAGAACGGCTTACGCGCTCTTCAAGAGCGCGCTGAACCGATTTCTCGAAGCCGGAGTAGACCTGTACTGCATACCACTTCATCGTCATTACTAACTCCGTCCCATCAAAAATTGCACACCCCACAGCAACGCCGCATCCACGATCCACAGGAAGATGCCCATCACCACCACCAGCGCAAACACCGCCGCAGTGGTCTGGATGGTTTCCTTGCGAGTCGGCCAGACAACCTTGCGCGCCTCAGCCAAGGCTTCCCTGGAAAAAGCAAAAGCGGCCTGACCCATCGATGTCGTCAACATGATGGCCACTGCCGCACCTATACCGACAAGCACTGCCAAAACGCGCAACACCATCGCATGCTCGGCCAGCAGATAAAAAGCGCCAAGCCCAGCTGCTACCAGCAGCAATGCCAGCGCCAGCTTGATTTTTTCGGTCATATTGTCGTTATGCAGTTATGTTATGTGGCAGGCCAGGAGGGTCTCGAACCCCCAACCTTCGGTTTTGGAGACCGACGCTCTGCCAATTGAGCTACTGGCCTGTATTAAAGCTGTCGGCGGCTGCCGCAAGACTAACGTCAAGCACCAGCCGCCTCGGGTATTGCTATTACTCGATGACCTTGGCAACGACGCCGGCGCCGACGGTACGGCCGCCTTCGCGGATCGCGAAGCGCAGACCGTCTTCCATCGCGATCGGCGCAATCAGCGCAACCGTAATGGAGACGTTGTCGCCAGGCATCACCATTTCGGTGCCGGCCGGCAGTTCAACCGCGCCGGTCACGTCGGTGGTACGGAAGTAGAACTGCGGACGGTAGCCGTTGAAGAACGGGGTGTGGCGGCCGCCTTCGTCCTTGCCCAGCACGTAGATCTCGGCGGCGAACTTGGTGTGCGGGGTGATGGAGCCGGGCTTGGCCAGCACCTGGCCGCGTTCGACTTCTTCACGCTTGGTGCCGCGCAGCAGCACGCCGACGTTGTCGCCGGCCTGACCCTGGTCGAGCAGCTTGCGGAACATTTCCACGCCGGTGCAGGTGGTCTTCAGGGTGGGCTTGATGCCGACGATTTCGATTTCTTCGCCGACCTTGATGATGCCGCGTTCAACGCGACCGGTCACCACGGTGCCGCGGCCGGAGATGGAGAATACGTCTTCCACCGGCATCAGGAAGGTGCCGTCGATGGCGCGTTCCGGGGTGGGGATGTAGGAGTCCAGGGCTTCGGCCAGCTTGAGGATGGCGGGTTCGCCGATCTCGGACTGGTCGCCTTCCAGCGCCTTCAGGGCGGAGCCCTTGACGATGGGGATGTCGTCGCCCGGGAAGTCGTACTTGCTGAGCAGTTCGCGCACTTCCATTTCGACGAGTTCGAGCAGTTCGGCGTCGTCGACCATGTCGGCCTTGTTCATGAAGACGATGATGTACGGTACGCCCACCTGACGGGCGAGCAGGATGTGCTCGCGGGTCTGCGGCATGGGACCGTCAGCCGCGGACACCACCAGGATGGCGCCGTCCATTTGTGCGGCGCCGGTGATCATGTTCTTGACGTAGTCGGCGTGGCCGGGGCAGTCAACGTGGGCGTAGTGGCGGTTGGCCGTTTCGTATTCCACGTGGGCGGTGTTGATGGTGATGCCGCGCGCCTTTTCTTCCGGCGCTGCGTCGATCTGGTCGTAGGCCTTGGCTTCGCCGCCAAACTTCTTCGACAGTATCGTGGTGATCGCCGCCGTCAGCGTCGTCTTGCCGTGGTCAACGTGTCCAATCGTCCCCACGTTCACGTGCGGCTTGGTACGCTCAAATTTGCCTTTTGCCATTCCCGATCCCTTTAACTCATCAAGTTAAAAAAATGGTGCCCATGGCGGGAATCGGACCCGCGACCTCTCCCTTACCAAGGGAGTGCTCTACCACTGAGCCACATGGGCGCTCTAAAATACTAAAAAATTCGCAACTGGAGCGGGCGACGAGGTTCGAACTCGCGACATCTTGCTTGGAAGGCAAGTGCTCTACCAGCTGAGCTACACCCGCACAACCGGCCAGAAGCCATGCACTCGAAGCCAAACATTCGGCTCCAGAACAGCTTTTGGTGGAGAGGGCTGGATTCGAACCAGCGTAGGCGTAAGCCAACAGATTTACAGTCTGCCCCCTTTAGCCACTCGGGCACCTCTCCCTGCCGAACCCGAGATTATCGGGCCTTTACCGCAACTTGTCAAACTCATCCACCAATAACATTGAATGGTGCCGGATGTCGGAATCGAACTGACGACCTTCGCATTACAAGTGCGCTGCTCTACCAACTGAGCTAATCCGGCGCGGCGGCGATTATACCTACATTCACTCGAACAGCAAGTGCCGCCATACGAAGATTGCTATTTTACCAGCTTAAGCGCTGGCCTTTTATTGCCTGTGGGTGGCGCCGGCTCATCCGGTGGGCCATCCGGCGGATCTTCCGGCTCACCTTCCGCAAGCAGGGCTGCCGCTTCATCCGCCTCAAAAAACATACCCTGGCCGGTTTCGCGGGCAAAGATTCCTCGCACCGCGTCGACAGGCACGTATATATCGAAAGGGTTACCGCCGAACCGGGCGGAGAACGTGACCGCTTCGTTACCGATCAGCAAATCCTTGGTAGCGGAGAAATTGATATTAAGGACAATTTCTCCATCCTTGACGTATCCCTGCGGAACGCGCGTACGCGAATTCACGGCCACCACCAGATGTGGCGTGAAGCCGTTGTCCAGGCACCACTCATACATGGCGCGCAGAAAATACGGCTTCGTGGAGCTTGGCTCGTTCGCCATTTATTTGCGCATCGCCTTTTCGGACGGCGTCATTGCTTCGATATAAGCCGGGCGCGAGAAAATGCGCTCGGCGTACTTGAGCAATGGCGCAGCTTGTTTCGGCAGTTCAATGCCGTAGTGGCCGAGACGCCAGAGCAAAGGCGCAATCGCCACATCCAGCATCGAGAACTCGTCGCCCAGCATGTATTCCTGCTTATTGAAGATGGGTGCGATCTGCGTCAGGTTGTCACGTACGATGGCACGCGCGTTATCGGCCACCTTGGCGTTATCGGATTCGATATCGGCAATATGGTCGAACAGCTGATCTTCGAAGTTATGCAGGAACAGGCGAGCGCGAGCACGCATCACCGGATCAGCCGGCATCAGCTGTGGATGAGGAAAGCGCTCGTCAATGTATTCATTGATGATATTCGCCTCATACAGCACCAGATCGCGCTCGACCAGGACCGGCACGCGATTGTATGGGTTGATAACCGCCAGATCTTCCGGCTTGTTGGTCATATCGACGTCGATCACCTGGAAATCCATGCCCTTTTCAAAGAGCACAATACGGCAGCGCTGGCTGTAAGGGCAGGTCGTGCCCGAATATAAGGTCATCATAAGCTTTGTCCGATCTCGATTAAAAGCAAAAGGGAGGCTCCGGAAAACCGGAACCTCCCGTAACGTCAAAAATAATTAATGAACGTCTTTCCAGAATTCCTTCTTGAGCGCGAATGCGATCATGAAAAAGAACGCCAGCGCCAGCAACACGATGATTCCGAGTTGGAGGCGCTTGGACTTGGCAGGTTCCGCCATAAATGTCAGGTAATTCACCAGGTCGGCCACCATGGCATCATATTCAGCCGGCGCCATCTTGCCGGGCTTTGCCAACACCAGGTGATGCGACACAACTGCATTGCCTTCGATATCCTTGGTTTCCTGAACCTGCAGGTGCTGCTCGCCCTGCAATTCCCATAACGCATGCGGCATGCCGACATTCGCGAACGCGACATTATTCCATCCGGTAGGACGTGTCTCGTCACGGTAGAAACCACGCAGATACGTATACAACCAATCAGGCGTACGCGAACGGGCGATCACCGAAAGATCCGGAGGCGGTGCGCCGAACCAGGCCTTAGCGTCGCGCGGCTTCATGCCGACCTGCATCGTTTCTCCCACTTTCTCGCCGGCAAACAGCAGGTTAGCCTTGATCTGCTCGTCCGTGAGGCCGATATCCTTGAGACGGTTATATCGCATCGAGGTCGCGCTGTGACAGTTGAGGCAATAATTCACGAACACCTTTGCGCCGCGCTGCAAGGAAGGCAGATTGGAAGGATTGATCGGCGCCTTGTCCAGATGCACATCCTCATTGGCCTGCACTGTCAGGGACAGCAACAGCCCGAACATGAATAGCAGTTTTTTCATTATCCCGTCACCCTTTCCGGCACTGGTTTTGTCTTGTCTCTCTTGGTGTACCACGGCATCAGTGCAAAAAAGAGGAAATACACCACCGTCAACATTCGCGCCACCACCGTAGCGCGATCCGCACCGCCGAGCAACGGCACATTCGCACCGAATTGCCCCCACACGTTAGAGGGTTCCGTACCCAGGTAACCCAGGATCAGGAAGCTCACCACGAATGCGGCCAGCCAGCCCTTGTATTGGGCGCCACGATAACGGATGGACTTGACCGGGCTCTTGTCCAGCCAGGGCAAGGCCGCAAAAATCATCACCGACAGGCCCATGGCAACGACACCTGGGAACTGCGAGTTGAAGAGCGGCGGAACCGCACGCAGGATCGAGTAATAGGGCGTGAAGTACCAGACAGGCGCAATGTGAGCCGGCGTCTTCAGCGGATCGGCCGGCACGAAGTTATTGGCTTCGAGGAAATAGCCGCCCATTTCGGGAGCGAAGAACACAATCGCCGAGAACACGATCAGGAAGACAGCCACGCCGACAATATCCTTTACCGTGTAATACGGATGGAAAGGAATGCCGTCGAGCGGAATGCCGGTCACAGGATCCTTGTTCTTCTTGATCTCGATACCGTCAGGATTATTGGAACCCACTTCATGCAACGCGATGATGTGCGCAGCCACGAGCCCCAGCAACACCAGCGGCAACGCGATCACGTGGAATGCGAAGAACCGGTTGAGGGTTGCATCGGACACCAGATAATCGCCGCGCAGCCATTCAGCGACATCAGGACCAACAAAGGGAATGGTCGCAAACAGGTTCACGATCACCTGCGCGCCCCAGTAAGACATCTGACCCCACGGCAGCAGGTAGCCAAAGAATGCCTCGCCCATCAGGCACAGGAAAATCGCCACGCCGAACAGCCAGATCAGTTCGCGCGGATTACGGTACGAGCCGTAAAGCAGGCCGCGGAACATATGCAGGTAAACCACGACGAAGAACATCGAAGCGCCGGTCGAGTGCATGTAGCGGATCAGCCAGCCCCACGACACGTCACGCATGATGTATTCAACCGAGGCAAAGGCCAGGGCGGCATCCGGCTTGTAGTGCATGGTCAGGAAGATGCCGGTGACGATTTGCAGCACCAGCACCAGCATGGCCAGGGAACCAAAGTAATACCAGAAATTGAAATTCTTCGGCGCGTAGTATTCGGAAAGATGTGCCTTCCAGTTGGCGGTCAGCGGGAACCGCTCGTCCACCCAGTTCAGCGCACAGGTCAGGTATTTATTCATTCGTTACGCTCCCTTGGCATCTTCGCCGATCAACAGGCGTGCATCGCTGAGGTAGTGATGCGGCGGCACTTCCAGATTGATCGGGGCAGGCGACCCCTTGAACACGCGGCCGGCCAGGTCAAACTTGGATCCATGGCAAGGGCAGAAAAAACCGCCCGGCCAATCGCTGCCCATGCCGTCCTCACCCTGCTTGAGCTTGGAGGAAGGAGAGCATCCGAGGTGGGTGCAGATACCGACGACGACCATCAGGTTGGGCTTGATGGAGCGCGTTGCGTTTTTGGTATAGACAGGCTGCTGCGGAACTTCAAGCTTGGGGTCGCTCAACTTGTCGTCGATCTTGCCGAGTTGATCCAGCATTTCCTGATTACGGTTAACAATCCAGACCGGCTTGCCGCGCCATTCGACTGTAATCATCGAACCCGGCTCGATCTTGCCGATATCCACTTCCACCGGAGCGCCGGCGGCCTTGGCGCGTTCGCTGGGCAACATGCTCATGACGAATGGAGCTGCCACGGCCACGGTCGCCGCACCTCCCGCCACCGCAGTCGCAGCAATCAGGAAGCGCCGCTTGCTGTGATCCACTTCTTGGTTAGCCATCGCAATACCTTGGAGTTTTTCTAAAAGGACGTGATTGTACAGTTTTCTAAACAAAACTTAAACGGCAAAACAGCTTAAACAGGGTTATCGATATCGACAAAATGATGACTAATACCAAAGCGTTGCGAAAGATGTTCGCCCAGCGCCTGAATACCGTAGCGTTCCGTCGCATGATGTCCGGCGGCGATAAAAGCCACGCCCGATTCGCGCGCGATGTGCACGGTACGTTCCGACACCTCTCCCGTCACGAAAACATCCACGCCCAATGCCACGGCCAACTCCAGATAATCCTGAGCGGCGCCGGTACACCAGGCGACACGGCGTATGTTTTTATGTGGATCCCCGACCAGCATGGGCTCGCGCGCCAGCTTTTCCGTGATGGATCTTCCCAATTCGCCCAGTGTCATCGGCTGCCTCAATACACCATGGGCCGCGATGGATTGCTCGCCAAACCAGCCGTCGATATTGAACTCTAGCAAATCCGCCAGTCTGACGTTATTTCCGAACTCCGGGTGCGCATCCAGCGGCAAATGATAGGCGGCGAGACTTATGTCATTTTCCAGAAGAAACTTCAATCGCTTACGCTTGATGCCGACTACACGTGCGTCCTCCCCTTTCCAGAAATATCCGTGATGCACTAGCACCAGATCGGCACCCAATCCAGCCGCGCGCTCCAGTAAAGCCATGCTTGCCGTGACGCCGCTCACGATGACATGGATATCCGGCCGACCCTCAAGCTGTAGTCCATTCGGGCAGTAATCCCGGTAGCGCTCAACCTGCAATAATTGTCCGGTATAATCAACCAACTCGGATAGTTTCATTAACTTTCCCCATCTGCTTTCGAATCATTCGTCTGAACGGTTTGGTCCCTCATGGAACAACGCGTGGAGCTATTTTAAAAACCATGAAAAAACTCTGGCTCATTTTTGCACAAAGCGTAACGATCAGTCTCGCCGCCCTGTTCGTTCTGCAGACTTTTCGGCCGGACTTGCTGAACGGCAACGATGCGGAAATCACCGTCACGCAGGTCGAGCCGACACCCGCCATATCGCGTCAGAATATTACTTCCTATAACGCCGCCGCCAAGAAGGCGATGCCCTCGGTAGTCAATATTTTTACCAGCAAGGAGTCGCAGGCCAACGAATCGCCTTTCATGGACGACCCCCTGTTCCGGCATTTTTTCGGCGACCAGTTCAATGATATTCCGCAACGCGAGAACAGCCTCGGCTCCGGCGTCATTGTCACCACCGACGGCCTGATCCTGACCAACCATCATGTGATCGAAGCCGCCGATGAAATCGAGGTGGCATTGGCAGACGGCCGCACTGTACCGGCGCGCGTCGTGGGCAGCGACCCCGAGACCGACCTGGCGGTACTCAAGGTCGACATGAAGGATCTTCCCGCCGTGACGTTCGGCCACTCGGACAAGCTCGCCATCGGCGATGTGGTGCTCGCTATCGGCAATCCTTTCGGCGTGGGACAAGCCGTAACG
Organism: Methylobacillus sp. MM3; assembly: GCF_001645185.1. Lineage (GTDB taxonomy): Bacteria > Pseudomonadota > Gammaproteobacteria > Burkholderiales > Methylophilaceae > MM2. Next base: position 289,049 of record NZ_LXTQ01000020.1, on the reverse strand, counting down.
CAAGGGATCGTCAGCGCGCTGGGCCGCAACCATCTCGGCATCAATACGTTCGAGAACTTCATTCAGACCGATGCCCCCATCAACCCGGGCAACTCGGGCGGCGCCCTGGTGGACACCGAAGGCAACCTGATCGGCATCAATAGCGCCATTTACTCACGCAGCGGCGGCTCCATGGGCATAGGCTTCGCCATTCCCGTCAGCCTGGCGCAGCAAGTGATGGAGCAGATCATCCGCCAGGGCGGCGTCACGCGTGGCTGGATCGGCATTGAAGCGCAGGACATCACGCCGGAACTGGCGGAATCGTTCAAACTCAAGGAAGTGCGCGGCGCCCTGATTGCGGGTGTAATGCGCGGAGGACCGGCGGACAAGGCTGGCATCAAGCCGGGCGATATTCTGCTGGAGGTGAACGGGAATGCGGTAATGGATAGCTCCGACATGCTTAACCTGATCTCCAGCCTGAAGCCGGGGCAACTCGCAACGGTCAAGATCGTGCGCAATCAGGCAGAGCAGAAGTTGAGCATTCCGATCGGCAAACGGCCGAAACTGCAAGCCAGGGTGAATTAAGGCTCGATCTGCGGTTGAAGCTAGCTGTAGCTCTCCGACTTTGAACCCAGAAAGCCGGCAGCCAGAATGCCGGCCTCATAAAGCAGCCAAAGCGGCACCGCCAGCATGAACTGGGAAATCACATCCGGCGGCGTCAGGATGGCGCCGGCGACGAATGCGCCGACAATCACGTAAGAACGTATCTCTTTCAATGTCGCTACATTTACCATTCCCATCCTGACCAGTATCACCACGGCCACGGGAACCTCGAACGCGATACCAAAAGCCAGAAAAAGAGTGATGACGAAATCGAGGTAGTTGCCGATATCCGTCATCACCGCCACGCCCTCAGGTGCCGTACCGGCAATAAATCCGAAAACTACCGGAAATACCAGGAAATAGGCAAACGCCATGCCTATCAGAAACAGCAGCGTGCTGAGCACCACCATGGGCGCGGCGAAACGCTTTTCATGCTGATAAAGACCGGGCGCAATGAAGGCCCAGATCTGATACAGGGTATAGGGAAGCGAAATCACAAAGGCCGCCAGCATGGCGACCTTCATCGGCACGAAAAAAGGCGTGGTCACTGCGGTTGCAATCATCTGCCCGCCTTGCGGCAGTTGACTCAGCAACGGGTTTGCCAGCAGCGAATATATCTTGTTGGCGAACGGAAACAGGCAAATGAACGCCAGCACAATCCCGGCCACGATCCGTAGCAGACGGTCGCGCAGTTCGATCAGGTGGGAGATGAAGGTATCTGAGGTATCCATGATCCAGCGCGGCTAGGCGCCCGGCTTTTTCTGGTCGGCAGCTGAAGACTCGATATCGTTGAGAATGGAGTTGGCGGTGCTGTCGGCCTTCCGTACTTCATTCGTCATTTCCGACTCCAGGGCGGTCATCTCATTCGTTACGTCACTATGTATCTTGCGCAACTCGTCCGCCTTCAATTCGCGCTCGATGTCCCCTTTCACGGTCGCCACATAGCGCTGCATGCGCCCAGCGAGCAGACCCAGGGTGCGCGCTACCTTGGGCAACTTTTCCGGGCCGATCACGAGCAGCGCCACGACGGCGATGATCAGGATCTCGCCAAAGGAAACATCGAACACAGCTTAATGCCTGGTTTTCTCGGTCACTTCGCCTTCAACGGTTTTGGACCGTTCGGTTTCGTCTTCAAGCTTGGGTTTGGATTGCTCTTCACGCATGGCGTCCTTGAATCCTTTTACCGCTCCACCGAGATCGCCGCCGACATTGCGCAATTTCTTGGTGCCAAAAATCAGCAATACCACCACAAGCACGATCAGCCAATGCCAAATACTGAATGAACCCATCATCTATCTCCTCAAAGTGAGGCAGCCTACGTTTTAGGCAACGTAGCACCGCCTCCGAATACGTGAATATGCAGGTGGAAAACTTCCTGGCCGCCGTCATGCCCGGTATTGATCATGGTGCGGAAGCCGGTTTCCAATCCTTGCTCTTTCGCCAGCCTGGGCGCCAAAAGCAACAATCGGCCCAACAAATCACGATGGCTTTCGTTGCATTCGGTCAGACTGGCGACATGCAGCTTCGGAACAAGCATGAAATGTACTGGCGCGATAGGGCGAATATCGTGAAACGCAACGACCTCGTCGTCTTCATACACTTTCTTGCTCGGAATATCCCCGGCTATGATCTTGCAGAAAATGCAATCGCTCATTCATTTCTCCTTATGGGCGGTTCAAGGACTTGCGCCATGCTTATTCGGACGGCCGGGAGGCCTTTTCGACAAGGCCTGACAGGCCTTCGCGCCGCGCCAGTTCGTTGAGGATATCGTCCGGGTGCAGCCCGACGTGCGCAAGCATCACCAGCGTATGGAACCAGAGATCGGCGGTTTCGTAGATGATCTTCTGCGGATCGCCATCCTTGGCGGCAATAATCGTTTCCGCAGCCTCTTCCCCGACCTTCTTGAGTATGCTGTCCAGGCCCTTGGCATACAGTTTGGCGACATAGGAAGACTGAGGGTCGGCGGATTTGCGGCTCTCGAGAACTTCGGCGAGTCGATTGAGCGTATCACTCATGGCGGTAAATCTCCTCCGGATCTTTCAGCACCGGCTGATCCGAAATCCATTGCCGGTTCTCCAGCTTCTGGAAAAAACAGCTATGACGCCCGGTATGACAGGCGATACCGCCTATCTGTTCCACCGTCAGCAGGAGCACATCCTCATCGCAATCGAGGCGGATTTCCTTGACGAGCTGCACATGACCGGACTCTTCACCCTTGTGCCACAGCTTCTTGCGGGAACGCGACCAGTAGACCGCATGACCGGTCTCCTCCGTGAGCCTCAGCGCCTCGCGGTCCATCCAGGCGAACATCAGCATTTGCCCGGTCCCGGCCTCTTGCACAACAACCGGCACCAGCCCGTCGTGCGTCCAATTAACCTTGTTAAGCCAGCTTTCGCTCATAGACCCTATCTCAGCAGGAAACGAATGTGCGCCGGCCATGCATTGCGCGCGTGGCTAGGCGAGAGTTGCGAAATTTGATATTCCAAATGAGCGACGAGCAACAACGCCATGCGCGCAATGCATGGCCGGCCCGGAGGGTTTGAACACAAAAGGGCGCCTGCGGCGTTGCGAAGCTTGCCAATGGAATAGCCATTGGCCGCGCCCCGCGCCTTGCATTCATCCCTTTTGTGTTCAAACGCATCTTTCGTTTTCTGCTGAGATAGGGTCTTAGAGTCGCACTTCTATGCCGTGATCGGCCATGTAATGCTTGGCCTGGCTCACCGAATACTCGCCGAAATGGAAAATGCTGGCCGCGAGCACGGCATCCGCACCGCCTTTTTTGACACCATCCACCAGATGATCCAGATTGCCAACCCCGCCGGAGGCGATGATGGGGACATCCACGGCGTCGCTGATGGCACGCGTCAGCGCAAGATCGAAACCGCTTTTGGTACCGTCCCTATCCATGCTGGTGAGCAACAGTTCGCCCGCCCCCAGTTCGACCATCTTTTTCGCCCATTCCACAGCGTCGAGTCCGGTAGGTTTGCGCCCGCCGTGGGTGAACACTTCCCAGTGGTCACCCACTTGCTTCGCATCGATCGCAACCACGATGCACTGCGCACCGAAACGGCTGGAAGCATCCGCCACCAGTTGCGGATTGACCACGGCTGCGGTATTCATGCTGACCTTGTCGGCACCGGCATTCAGCAGGCGACGCACATCTTCGACGGCGCGCACGCCACCGCCGACGGTTAACGGGATGAATACCTGCGAAGCGACCTCTTCGATGATGTGCAGGATCAATCCGCGATTATCCGAGCTGGCGGTGATATCCAGGAAGGTTAGCTCGTCGGCACCCTGCTCATCATAGCGCCGGGCGATTTCCACCGGGTCGCCGGCATCGCGCAGCTCAACGAAATTGATGCCCTTGACCACGCGGCCATCCGTCACATCCAGACAAGGAATGATGCGTTTGGCGAGGCCCATCAGGCACTCAGTTCTTCCGCCAGCGCTTGCGCGGCGGCGAAATCCAGCGTGCCTTCGTAAATCGCACGGCCGGTAATGGCGCCCATGATGCCCTCTTCCTCGACAGCACATAGGCGCTTGACGTCTTCCAGATTGGTGATGCCGCCGCTGGCGATGACCGGAATGCGCAGACTTTGCGCCAGTGCTACCGTGGCTTCGATATTCACGCCGTTGAGCATGCCGTCGCGGCCGATATCGGTATACACAATGGCTTCGACGCCATAATCCTCGAACTTTTTGCCAAGATCGATCACGTCGTGACCGGTCAGCTTGGACCAGCCGTCTACCGCCACCTTGCCATCCTTCGCATCCAGCCCGACCATGATGTGGCCGGGGAAGGCGTAGCAGGCATCATGCAGGAAGCCGGGGTTCTTCACCGCGGCGGTGCCGATAATGACGTAGCTGATGCCGTCATCCAGATAGCGTTCTATCGTATCCAGGTCGCGAATGCCGCCGCCCAGTTGGATCGGGATATCTCCACCCACTGCGGCCACGATGGATTTGATCGCCCCTTCGTTCACCGGCTTGCCGGCGAAGGCGCCGTTCAGGTCCACCAGATGCAGGCGCTGCGCGCCTTTTTCCACCCAGTGCCGCGCCATCGCGGCAGGATCTTCGGAAAACACCGTGGCGTCCTCCATGAGGCCTTGTTTGAGACGCACGCAGTGGCCGTCTTTGAGATCAATCGCAGGAATAATCAGCATGATAAGTGGGCAATAAAATCAGGGACGACCGTCCCAATTGACGAAATTGAAAAGTAAGGATAATCCAGCCTGTTGGCTCTTTTCCGGGTGGAATTGCACGGCAAAAATATTATCGCGCCCGACCGCGCCGGTAAAGCGAAACGGATAGTTGGTATAGGCAGTCTCCAACGCCGCATCCGTCGGTTCCACGTAATAACTGTGGACATAGTAAAAGCGCGCATCCGGAGCGATGCCAGCCCACATCGGGTGACTGCGCATCTGATGGACTTCGTTCCAGCCCATGTGCGGAACCTTGAGCTTGTTGCCATCGGCATCGACCATACGCGGTTGCGGAAAGCGCTTGACCCTGCCTGGCAGAATGCCGAGGCCGTCGACGTTGCCTTCCTCGCTGTGCTCGAACAGCAATTGAAGACCAATGCAAATGCCGAGAAAGGGCTTGCTCGCCGCAGCTTCGTGCACCGCACGGCGCAAGTCGCGGCTGTCGAGTTCGCGCATGCAATCCGGCATCGCGCCCTGGCCGGGGAATACCACGCGCTCGGCAGCGGCGATCTCGGCGGGATCGCTGGTGACTACAATGGAACGGTCAGGAGCAACGTGCTCCAGCGCCTTGGCCACCGAGCGCAGGTTGCCCATGCCGTAATCGATTACTGCAATATCAGTCATGATGGTCAGCTGTCAGCGTCAGCATTCAGAAATGTGAATTCGAAATCTGCAATCTCGATTGCAAATATAGCGAAGGCGGCTATAGCGTTCCCTTGGTAGAAGGCATCACGCCGGCCATGCGCGGATCGGCTTCGGCGGCCGCACGCAGCGCGCGTCCGAACGCCTTGAAGATCGTTTCGGCCTGATGGTGTGCGTTGTCGCCGCGCAAATTGTCGATATGCAGCGTCACCAGGGCGTGATTGACGAAGCCCTGGAAGAATTCGTGGAACAGGTCCACATCGAAATCGCCGATACGGGCACGCGTGAATTCGACGCCGAACTCCAGGCCGGGACGGCCGGAAATATCCAGCACCACGCGTGACAGCGCTTCATCCAAAGGGACGTAGGCGTGACCGTAGCGGCGAATTCCCTTCTTGTCGCCGACAGCCTTGGCGAACGCCTGACCCAGGGTGATGCCGATGTCTTCCACAGTGTGATGCGCGTCGATGTGCAAATCGCCCTTGGCCTGGACGGAAATATCCATCATGCCGTGGCGTGCAATCTGATCGAGCATGTGATCGAGGAAAGGAAGGCCGGTCGCAAATTCGGAAACGCCGGTGCCATCGAGGTTCAATGACACGGAAATCTGTGTTTCCAATGTGTTACGGCTGACTTGAGCGGTTCGCATGGTTAAGTCGCTGAAAAATGGGCTCATTCTACCGCAAAATCTCGCGCAATGCCGACACCAGCTGCTGACACTGCTCGTCAGTGCCTATCGTGATGCGCATGAACGGCGCGATGCGGGCCGGATTCTTGAAATGGCGCACGATAATGCTGCGCTCGCGCAGTGCCGCGGTCAGTTCGGCGCCATCGCGTTCCTTGTATCGGGCAAAAATGAAATTGGCGCTGGACGGCAGCACCGTAAATCCCAACGACTCCAGATCGGCAACCAGTTTCTCGCGGGTCGCCATCACCTGCCGGCGCGTCTGTTCGAAATAGGCGTGGTCTTCCATCGCCGCTGCGGCGCCGGCTTGCGCAAAGCGATCCAGCGGATAGGAATTGAAGCTGTCCTTGACGCGGACCAGCGCTTCGATCAGATCGGGATGGCCGACCGCGTAACCGACGCGCAAGCCCGCGAGCGAGCGCGCCTTGGACAAGGTATGCACCACCAGCAGTTGCGGGTACTTTTCGATCAGCGGAATCGCCGATTCGCCGCCAAAGTCGATATAAGCCTCATCCACCACCACGACCGAATCCGGATTGGCTTGCAGCAGACGTTCTATCTCGCCCAATGCCAGCAATCGTCCGGTCGGCGCATTCGGGTTGGGGAAAATGATGCCGCCGTTGGGCTGGATATAGTCGCTGACGTCGATCTCAAAGGATGCGGTCAGCGGAATCCTCTGGTATCCCACCTCATAAAGCCCGCTATACACCGGATAAAAACTGTAGGTAATATCCGGGAACAGTATGGGTTGGTCGTGCTTCAGCAGGGCCTGAAAAATATGCGCCAGCACCTCGTCGGAACCGTTGCCGACAAAGACGTTGGCTGGCTTCAGGCCGTAGTACTCGGCAATCGCGCCGCGCAAACGCTCGGAATCCGGGTCCGGATACAGACGCAGCGATTCGGCAACCTCCATTTGCAACGCTTCCAGCACTCTGGGGCTGGGCCCGTAAGGGTTCTCGTTGGTGTTGAGCTTGACCAGATTGGCGAGTTTGGGCTGTTCGCCCGGCACATAAGGCGTCAGCCGCTCGACGGTAGTGCTCCAGAACTTGCTCAAGATAGACCCTTATTTCAGTCGGTATTCGGCGGAACGGGCATGCGCCTGCAAGCCTTCGCCATATGCCAGCGTGCCGGCAATCTTGCCCAGTGTCTGCGCGCCTTCGGCCGATACCATGATCAGGCTGGAGCGCTTCTGGAAATCATATACGCCAAGCGGCGAAGAGAAGCGCGCGGTACGCGAGGTCGGCAGCACATGATTGGGGCCGGCGCAGTAATCGCCCAGAGATTCACAGGTCTGGCGGCCCATGAAGATGGCGCCGGCGTGCTTGATCTGCCTGGTCAGCGTAATCGGATCCTCGACCGACAATTCCAGGTGTTCGGGCGAAATATAGTTGGCGATTTCGGCCGCCTCGTCGAGATCGCGTACCTGAATCAGCGCGCCGCGATTCTCCAGCGAGGTGCGGATGATTTCCGCTCGCGGCATTTCCTTGATCAGTTTATCGATGCTTGCTTGCACGCGGTCGAGGAATGCGCCGTCCGGCGACAACAGGATGGCTTGCGCCAGTTCATCGTGCTCGGCTTGCGAGAACAGATCCATCGCCACCCAGTCAGGATCGGTCTTGCCGTCGCAGATAACCAGGATTTCCGACGGGCCGGCGACCATGTCGATGCCGACCACGCCGAATACGCGGCGCTTGGCCGCAGCCACATAGGCATTGCCCGGGCCGACGATCTTGTCCACTTGCGGCACGGTTTCGGTGCCGTAAGCCAGCGCGCCGACGGCTTGTGCACCGCCGATACAGAACACGCGGTCCACGCCGCAAACGGCTGCAGCGGCCAGCACCAGCGGATTTCTTTCGCCACCCGGTGTCGGGACAACCATGATCAGTTCCTGCACCCCCGCAACCTTGGCTGGGATGGCGTTCATCAACACCGAAGAGGGATAAGCTGCCTTGCCGCCGGGAACATACAGACCGACGCGGTCCAGCGCCGTCACCTGCTGGCCGAGCATGGTGCCGTCGGCTTCGGTGTAGCTCCAGGAGCTCATCAATTGCTTTTCGTGATAGATGCGCACGCGTTCTGCAGCCTGCTTGAGCGCTTCCCGTTGCTCGGTGGGCAAATTGCCCAGCGCTTCGGTCAGGCGCGCTTGCGGCAGCTCAAGATCATCCATGCGATCCGCGCTGAGGCGATCGAAGCGTTGCGTGTACTCCAGCACCGCAGCGTCGCCACGCTTTTTGACATCGTTAAGTATCCCGGCGACCACGGCATCGACCTGGTCGTCCTGAGCACCTTCGAAAGCCAGCAGTTGCTTCAGAGAAGCTTCGAAAGTGGCATCGGTCGTCGTATAGCGTCTGATTTTCAACATATTACTTTCCTGGTGTAACGGCACCGGCAAAGGCGTCAATAATGGGTTGTATCTGGCTGCGCTTCAGCTTGAGCGAAGCCTGGTTGATCACCAGACGCGAGCTGATAGGCATGATTTCTTCCACGGCCACGAGATGGTTGGCGCGCAAGGTTCCGCCGGTGCTGACGAGATCGACAATGGCATCTGCCAGACCTACCAGCGGGGCCAGTTCCATCGAACCATAAAGCTTGATCAGATCGACGTGCATGCCCTTGGCAGCGAAATGCTCGCGCGCGATTTTAGTGTACTTGGTCGCCACTTTGAGCCGTGCGCCGGGGCGCGCCACCGCAGTGTAATCGTAGCCTTCGCGCACTGCGACCATCATCTTGCAACGGGCAATCTGCAAATCCAGCGGTTGATAGAGGCCGACTCCGCCGTGTTCATACAGCACGTCCTTGCCTGCAATGCCGAGATCGGCGCCGCCGTTCTCGACATAGGTCGGCACATCGCTGGCACGCACGATAATCAGCCGTACGTCATCCCGATTGGTGCCGATGATGAGCTTGCGCGAAGATTCCGGATCTTCGGCTGGCACGATCCCGGCAGCCTGCAGCAAAGGCACGGTTTCTTCGAAGATACGGCCTTTTGATAAGGCGATAGTGATCTGACTCATTTAGAGGGCGTGCTCGCATTAATTTCGCGTCTGCCACGGGGGCGATTTGGGATGCCCTCCGCGACGCAAGACGCGACGTTGTACCGCCCACAACGAGCGGCTTGCAACAAAGGAGGGCGCCCAAACCGCCCCCGTCCCGAAGGGTTGTAGCGAGAAAGCAGCGTCTGCGGCGTTGCGCAGCTCGCGAATGGAATGACCATTCGCTGCGCTCCGCGCCTTGCATCCACCGCCCTCTCGCTACAACGCAGACGTGAAATTAATGCGATCACGCCCTCACCCTTCTGACAATGGCGCCCAGCTGCGACAACTTTTGTTCGAGATGCTCGTAGCCGCGGTCGAGGTGGTAAATGCGCTCGATGGTTGTTTCGCCCTCGGCGACGAGGCCGGCCAGCACTAGCCCGGCGGAGGCTCGCAGGTCGGTCGCCATGACGGTCGCGCCTTCGAGTTGGGCAACCCCTCTCACAAACGCGGTATTGCCATCGATCTGGATGTCAGCACCCAGGCGTTGCAACTCGACGGCATGCATGAAGCGATTTTCGAATATGGTTTCGCGAATCACGGCCGTGCCTTCGGCCACCGTATTGATGGTCATGAACTGTGCTTGCATGTCGGTGGGAAAGGCCGGATACGGCGCGGTGCGGATCGACACCGCGGTCAGCTTTTTCGGTGCGCGCAGCGTGATCGCCTCGAACTGCGGCGATTTTTCACCGCTGATTTCGCAGCCAGCGTCCATCAGTTTGTCCACGACCGAATCCAGATAGCCCATGGATGTACCGGTCAGGCGAATTTCGCCGCCGGTAATGGCGGCGGCACAAAGGTAAGTCCCGGTTTCGATGCGGTCAGGCATGATGCGGTGCGTCGCACCGTGCAGGCGTTCGACCCCCTGGATGCGTATGACATCCGTGCCGGCGCCGCTGATACGTGCGCCCATCGCGGACAGGCATTGCGCCAGATCGACCACTTCCGGCTCGCGCGCGGCGTTTTCGATCACGGTTTCGCCGTCGGCGAGGCAAGCCGCCATCATCAGATTCTCGGTGCCGGTCACCGTCACCATGTCGGTGAACAGGCGCGCGCCCTTCAGTCGGCCGACCTTGGCATTGACGTAGCCGTGCTCGACCTTGACCTCGGCGCCCATCGACTGCAGGCCCTTGATGTGCTGATCGACCGGACGGGCGCCGATGGCGCAGCCGCCAGGCAGGCTGACATGCGCCTCGCCACAGCGAGCCACCAGAGGACCCAGCACCAGCACCGCGGCACGCATGGTTTTCACCATTTCGTAAGGGGCGGTGGGGTTATTAAGGCCGGATGCGTCCAGCGTCACCGTATCGCCCGACTGCGCGACCTTGACGCCCATCTGCTCCAGCAGCCGGAGCATCGTCTGGATGTCGTTGAGATCGGGCACATTGGTCAGCGTGAGCGGTTCGCTCGTCAGCAACGCTGAACACAGAATCGGCAGCGCGGCATTCTTGGCGCCGGAAATACGCACTTCCCCTTTGAGCGGCTGGCCGCCCTGGATCACTAATTTGTCCATAAAGCCGTCTAGCTTCCGTCCCTAATCTTTAAGTTTTAATTATGAAGCGCGATGCGCTCAAGCCGCTTTCGGCAGCATCTTTTGCAGTTCGCCGTTCTGATACATCTCGCGCATGATGTCAGCGCCGCCGACAAACTCGCCATTGATGTAAAGCTGCGGAATGGTTGGCCAGTTGGCATAGGTCTTGATGCCCTCGCGGATTTCAGGATCGCTCAGTACGTCCACCGAAACATAATTGTTGACGCCACACGCCTTGAGAATCTGCGCTGCCACGCTCGAAAAACCGCACTGGGGAAACTGCGGCGTCCCCTTCATGTAAAGCACGACCGGGTTTGCGGTCACTTGTGCTCGAATCTTTTCCTGTGCATCCATGATGTTCTCCATTAATCGTTAACTGACGCCCACGTTTCGGGCGTAAACGTGCGCAGTGAAAGCGCGTGTATTTCCTGCCTCATCCGGTCGCCCAGCGCCCGATAAACCAACTGGTGCTGCTGGACCATATTCTTGCCGACAAATTCAGGGCTGACGACGACAGCCTCGAAGTGCTGGCCGTCTTCCCCTTGCACCTCGACATGGTCGCATGCGAGGCCTTGCTGTATGTATTCCTGGACCTGTCTTGCACTTAACATCATCAACCCCGCAATTTATAGCCGCTCTTGAGCAGGCGTAAAGTAATCCATGATAAGGCCAAAAAGCTTACTCCGACAACGGTCAGGCTGATTTCCGGCGCAATATCGCCCTGGCCGAAAAAGCCGTGACGGAATCCGTCTATCATGTAAAAGAACGGATTGAGATGGGACACTTTTTGCCAGAACGGCGGCAACGAATGTATCGAGTAAAACACGCCCGATAAAAAGGATAGCGGCATGATGATGAAGTTCTGGAACGCTGCCATCTGATCGAATTTCTCGGCCCAGATACCGGCAATGATGCCGAGCGTGCCCAGCAAACCGCCACCCAGCACCGCGAACGTGAGGATCAGCAACGGCTGCGCCACCGGCAAGTCAACAAAGAACAGGGCGACCAGCCACACGCTCGCTCCCACCACCAGGCCACGAATGATCGCCGCCAACAGGAAAGCCAGAAAAAACTGCCGATAGGACAGCGGCGTCAGCAATAGAAACACGATATTGCCCATCACCTTGGACTGGATCAGACTGGATGAGCTATTGGCGAACGCATTCTGCAACAGCGACATCATCATCAGCCCCGGGATCAGGAAGGCAGTGTAGGTGACCCCTTCATATACCTGGACATGCGACGCCAGCACATGTGAAAAGATCAGCAGATACAGCAGCGCGGTAATCACCGGCGCGGCCACGGTCTGAAAACTCACCTTCCAGAAACGCAGGATTTCCTTTTTGAACAAGGTCCACATGCCGGTCATTGGCGGACGATCTCCATAAACACATCCTCCAGATCGACCTCAATCAGCTCCATGTCCTCGACCTTGATGTCGGCGTTGCGCAATTCCGACAGGACGAATTCGATCTGCGCGACTTCCGGCAGTGCGAAGGTGTAGTGCCCCTCATCCTGCGACCGCAGCAGGGGCGTCAATGACGCCGGAAGCGAAGTGGCCGCGAGACGCAGGCGCAAATTCTTGCCCGGTATGCGGTTAAGCAAATTGTGCGTACTGTCCAGCGCCACCACCTTGCCCTGCTTCAGCATCGCCACGCGCGAGCACAGGGTTTCTGCCTCTTCGAGGTAGTGCGTGGTCAGAATGATGGTGTGGCCTTCACGATTGAGGCGCTTGATGAATTCCCATAGCATTTGTCGCAACTCGACGTCCACACCAGCGGTCGGCTCATCCAGCACCACGACGGGCGGCTTGTGCGCCAAGGCCTGGGCAATCAGCGCACGACGCTTCATGCCGCCGGAAAGCCGGCGCATGTTGGTATAAGCCTTGTCGGTCAGCCCAAGCGACTCGATCACCTCATCCACCCAGGCGTCGTTTTCCTTGCCGAGGCCGAAATAACCGGCCTGAAAGCGCAGCATTTCCCGTACATTGAAAAAAGGGTCGAATACCAGTTCCTGCGGCACGACACCCAGCAAACGGCGTGCACTCTGATAATCGTTGACCACGTCATGCCCCATGACGCTGAGCTTGCCGCTGGTCGGGCGCAATAATCCGGCGAGCAGATTGATCAATGTCGATTTTCCCGCTCCGTTCGGCCCCAGCAGCGCAAAAAACTCGCCCTGGGCGATAGTCAAATCGATGCCCCTCAGCGCTTCGAAAGCGCCGAATGATTTATGGACCTGATCGATCTGGATCGCGGGAGTCATGGGTATAAAAAAGAACTAAGGCGCAATGCGCCTCAGTGGTGATGCTGGGGAATAAGATCAAGGACGCCGTAGAGCGTCGCCATGTTGACCAGATTGGGCGGCAGATTGACGAAAGTCAGGCTGATATTGCGGCTGTGCGCCTGTCGTAGCCATTCGAACATCAGGCTGACCGCCGTCGAGTCGACCTCGGTCACGCCGGAGAGATCCATCTCCAGATTGGCCGAGGTAAAGGCTGCCTCACTTTCGTCCAGCACGGCATTGACGTTTTCCAACGTCATTGCCCCGCTGATGCGCAGCGTGCTGCCCTGTGATTCGATAAACGGCAACTCAGCCCTGCTTTCTGTCGCTTGCAGCGGATGAGGATGGTTGCTTGTTCTTGTCTGCAAGACGCTGGATCAAACCATCCATGCCGGACTGACGAACCTCGGAGGAGAACTGTCCACGGTAGTTGGTCACCAGACTGACGCCTTCGATCACCACGTCATAAACCTTCCAGCCATCTTCTTTTTTGACCAGGCTGTAATCGATGGGTAGCGGCTGGCTGCCCGGCTGCACGATTTGCGTGCGAACCGTTACATCGGTGTCACTCGGCTGGGCGCGCATCGGCTTGTACTCGATAGCCTGATTGCGATACTTGGTCAGCGCCGAAGCATAGGTGCGAATCAGCAGCGAGCGGAACTCGTTGACGAACTGCTGCTGCTGTTCCTTGGTGGCACGATTCCAGTGCTTGCCGAGGACCATGCGCGACATGCGTTCGAAATCGAAATGCGGCAGGATTTTCTCTTCAGCAAGCGCAGAAATCTTGCGCATATCGCCACTCTGGATGTCCTTATCCTTCCGGATGATTTCAAGAACGTCGTTGGCCGTGTTCTTGACCAGTACATCCGGTGCCACGTCTTCCGCCGTTGCCACATTGACAAGCAGCATGGTCGCGATGCCGGCCATTAAATTAACCATGAATTTCATTGAGCTGTCTCCGTCTCTTTCTTTTCGCCGCCTTCGGATGCCTTGTTATAAAGAAACTGGCTGATCATTTTTTCGAGCACCACGGCGTCCTGCGTATGCGTGATTTTATCACCATTCTTTAACACGACTTCATCACCCCCCGCATCGAGGCCGACATATTGCTCGCCCAGCAGTCCGGACGTATAGATATTGGCGAACGTGTCTTTCGGGAAATTGTAGTGCTTGTCTATCTTCAGAGTAACCAGCGCCTCAAAGGTTTCATTGTCGAACTGGATGTTATCCACGCGCCCGACCACGACACCTGCGCTCTTTACCGGAGCGCGGCTCTTCAGCCCGCCGATATTCTCAAAAGCGGCGGTCACGGTATAGGTCTCGCCGATCGGGTTGGAAGTCAGGTTGCCTACCTTCATCGCCAGGCCGATCAGCGCCGCGACCCCCGCCGCGACGAAGATGCCGACCCATAAATCCAGAGTTGTTCTATCCATTCTTTTAATCTCCTCAAACGCTGATCATGAACGACGTCAGCACAAAATCCAGGCCCAGTACCGCCAGTGAGGAATTCACCACGGTACGGGTTGTCGCGCGGCTCACGCCTTCGGCCGTCGGCGGAGCATCGTAACCCTCGAACAGCGCGATGATGGTACAGGCAATGCCAAAAACGAAGCTCTTGATAACGCCGTTGACGATATCCTCACGGAAATCCACATTGGCTTGCATCTGCGACCAGAAGGCGCCTTCGTCGATGCCAAGCAGCGGCACCGCTACCAGATAACCGCCAAACACGCCCATCATCGAAAACAGCGCCGCCAGCAAAGGCATCGAAATCACACCGGCCCAGAAACGCGGTGCAACCACGCGCGCAATCGGGTTGACCGCCATCATTTCCATCGCGGAAAGTTGCTCGGTAGCCCGCATCAAACCGATTTCAGCAGTAATTGCAGTACCGGCACGGCCTGCGAACAGCAACGCGGTGACCACCGGCCCCAGTTCGCGCACCAGCGACAACGCCACCAGCACGCCGATCGCCTCGGAAGAACCGTACTTCTGCAGCGTGTTGTAGCCCTGCAGGCCCAGCACCATACCGACGAATAGCGCAGACACCAGAATGATGATCAGCGACAGCACGCCGGTGAAATATATTTCGCGTATCGTCAGGCCGAAGCGGCGCAGGCTTTCGCCGGAAAGCACCAGCGTTTGCAGGAAGAAGCGCGCCGCACAACCGAGGCGCCAGATGCGATCGATCACGCGATGGCCGATGCCGCGCAGCGATTTGACCAAGTGGTTAAACATTGGCACCTCGCAGCATATCCTGGCGGTAATCCGGTGCAGCATAGTGGAATGGCACCGGACCGTCCGCTTCGCCATGCACGAACTGGTGCACGAAAGGCATTTCGGAGCAGCGCAATTCTTCCGGCGTACCTTCCGCAACGACGACGCCTGCCGAAACGAAATAGACGTAATCGACAAACAGGAACGCTTCGTGCACATCGTGCGTCACCACGATGGAGGTAGCGCCGAGCGCGTCATTGAGGCTGCGAATCAGGTTGACGATCACGCCCATCGAAATCGGGTCGAGACCCGCAAACGGCTCGTCGTACATGATGATGGAGGGGTCGAGCGCCACGGCCCGCGCCAGGGCGACACGACGCGCCATGCCGCCGGAAAGCTCGGAAGGCATCAGGTCGCGCGCGCCGCGCAATCCGACTGCGTTCAGCTTGAGCAATACCAGATCGCGGATCACGGACTCCGGCAAGTTGGTATGTTCGCGCATCGGGAAGGCCACATTGTCGAATACCGAAAGGTCGGTAAACAATGCGCCGAACTGGAAAAGCATGCCCATCTTGCGCCGCAATTGGTAAATTCCGGCGCGATCCTGTTCATGCACCACCTTCCCGCCAACGCGCACTTCGCCGGCACTCGGCTTCAACTGCCCGCCGATCAGTCGCAGCAGCGTGGTTTTACCCGAGCCGGAGCCGCCCATGATCGCTACAACCTTGCCGCGCGGGAAACGCATGTTGATTCCCTTGTGCAGCAACCGGTTGTTGTACGAGAAGGAAAGATTGTTTATTTCGACGATATTATCAGTCATAAGCGGGGCATTCTAATGCAAATCAGAATGCCGCGTCTAACGGGTTAAGCGTAATACGCATCCTGAATGACTGTTATTCGACTATAGCTCGCCGTAGGAATGTAGCCCTGACAGGAACATGTTCACGCCGAGGAAAGCGAATGTCGTCACCAGCAATCCGACCAACGCCCACCAGGCCAGAACCGGTCCGCGCAGCCCCTTCACCAGCCGCAAATGCAGCCAGGCGGCATAATTCAGCCAGACGATCAGCGCCCAGGTTTCCTTGGGATCCCAGGACCAGTAACCGCCCCAGGCTTCCGCCGCCCACATCGCACCCAGGATGGTGGCAATGGTGAAAAATGCGAAGCCGACCGCGATGGATTTGTACATCAGGTCGTCCAGCACATCGAGCTTGGGCAAGCGCGTTGCCAGTATGCCGCGTGCGGCCAGAATGTAGGCTCCGCCAACCATGGCTGCAAGCGAGAAAGAGCCATAACCGATGAAGTTGGCCGGTACGTGAATTTTCATCCAGTATGATTGCAGGGCGGGAACCAGCGGCTGGATGCCCTGCGCCTCGCGATCAAAGGTGTACCAGAGAATGAAACCGACCGCCGCACTGACCACCAGCAACACGAAGGCGCCCAGCTGACGCGTATCGTAGAATTTTTCGTAATAAAGATAGATCAGCGCGGTAATCAGGCAGAACAGCACGAATACTTCGTACAGGTTGCTGATCGGGATATGCCCGACATCTGGCGCGATCAAATAGGATTCGTACCAGCGCACCATGAGGCCGACAAACCCCATCAGTACGGCAGTCCAGGTCAAACCCGACGCCACCTTGCCGGCAAAGTCCGACCGGGACAGCAACGCAAGCCAGTACGTTGCGGTCGCCATCACGAACAGTACATTCATCCACATGATCGCGGATTGGCTGGACACCAGGTATTTGAGGAAGAATGCCTGATCTGCCCGCACCAACTCGCCGTGATATTGGCTGATGCCGAACAGACTGACCGCAGCGATACCGACAATCAACAGGCGCATCGGCTTGAAATACCAACCCAGCCAGCCGAAGCCAGGCACCGCGGCAAACAGGAAGCCCTTTTCGTAAACATCCATGTATTCGGCATACTGACTGTACGCAAAGGCAGCGCCGGCCAGCAACAACAATAAAAACGCCCAGTCCGCCCAGGTCAGGCGCTTCAGGAAAGGGGCCGGTGCATCATGGCTGAGTATCGATTCCATCTTTATCCTTTAAACAACGTTTGCAGTTGCTCGCTGTGACGCGTGTATTCAAATTCGAAATCGCGATTCTTCCGGTTGGAAGACATGGCGAAGAGCACGCTTTGCGACCCCGGTTTGACCAGAAGCCATATTCTTCGTTCGCGCAGGTAAATCATCGCGAAAATACCCAGCACCAGCAGCACCGAACCGCCATACACGAGATTCTTGCCAGGCGAACGCGTCAACTGGAAGCCGCTGGCCTGTAGCTGTTCGAACTGAGTCATTTCGAGATAGAACGGCGTACCGTAAAAAAACACGTCGCTCATCGAATTAAGGGTTTCGTGCACGAACTGCTGCGTGGATTCATCCGGCTGCGGCACAGGCAGGCCGGCGCGCTCGCGGCTCAAAACCAGGCCTTCGTAAGCGGCATTGGCGATAATCTTGAGATAGGTCATCGCGGCTTTTTCCCGCTCTTTTTCCGGCACCGATTCTTCGATCAGCTTGGCCACCTGCGTATAGCCGCCCTCGGAGAACGCCTGCAACAGCCGCACCGTGCTGCCCTCGAACTTGCCGCGCAGCTCCGCGTTGGCCTCTTGCCCCTGCAACGCCTTGGACGAAAGCCTTCTGGCCATTTCCGGCGCAAGTCCGGCGTCAAACATGACTGCGCGCAGACGCATGAAATCGCCGAGCGAATTCTCGCCATCCGCAGGAATTCGCAAATAGCTGAAATCCTCGTTCTGCGACGCACGGACACCGGATACGAAGTAAGGCCGACCGCCTATCGTCAGCGGCTGCATGTAATTGATGTATTCGCGCGCCTGACCTTGCACGTCGCGCACCTTGAAGGTAACGCTGGGGCCGACGTTGCGCGGCTTGCCCTTGCCGTCGGCGCTCAGATTAAGAATGTTAAAGAGCCGGAAATCGTCCAGTTCGATGGTCAGCGCATCCTGACCTTCGCCTTGCGTCAGATTGTCGAACACGCGCCCTTTAATGGTTGCAGGCTCATGGCCCGCACCGCGTAGCGGCCAGACATTGAAACCCATGCGAGACCCGCCATCCTGGAAGTCCGACTGGTAAATCGCGACACCTTTATATATCAGCGGATGGTTGACGCGTATGGTTGCCTTCAGCGGTCCCTTGAGATCCTTGTCCTGAATTTCCACATCGCTCTCAAAGGATTTGGGCTGGCCTGTCGCGTAATGTTCAATGCGAAAATCCTTGAGCACAACCGAGAATGGCAGCTCCTGAACCAGATAACCGTCGCGCACGCGCATGAAAGCGACATTGCCTTGCGCGCCTTCCGGAAGCGTCATGTTGGCTCGGAAAGAAAGATTGGCGGTCGAGAGACGGCTCTTTTCCGGCACTTCCGTTTCGGGAATATCGCGCGACTCGACAGCTTTGTAGCCGAGCAGCTCCTGCACTTTCAACGGCACATTGCCGTCCATCAGCCCGCCGATGCAGATGACGACGATCGCGGAATGCGTGAGGATATAGCCAAGACGCTGATAACTTCCGGCCTTGGCGGCAAGCAAGGTGCTGCCGTCGGACTGTGGCACGGTGCGGAACCGGAATCCGCGCGCGCTCAGGAATACACCCAGCCGCTTGATGACATCTTCTGGCGAGGCGGAAAAGAAATATTCGTTCTTGTGATTGAAACTGCGCAGCGATTTTTCGGTGGCATGCTCACGGAAGGTGCGCAGCTCGTGCAGCATCGAGGGGGTATTACGATAGATGCAGAGGCTGGTGGAAAGCACCAGGAACACCAGAATCAGCAGAAACCAGGCCGTGTGGTAAACGTCATACAACCCCAGCATCTCGAACATGCCGAACCAGAACTGGCCGAACTGCACGACATAATTCGGATATGGCTCGTTCTGCTTGAGCACGGTACCGATAATGGAAGCGATGCCCAGCACTGTCAGCAGGCTGATCGCAAAACGCATCGAGCTCAATAGCTCGTAGAGCGCACGGGAAGTAGAGAGATTAGGGTTTTTCACTATTTTTAAATAACTTGGGGGCGGCAGACGCCACCCCCAGTCAACGCATGAGAAGTGAAAAGGATTACTTCAGACCTTGAATGTAATCGGCGACTGCTGCGATTTCACTATCCGACAGCTTGCCGGCAATGATGCGCATCATCTGCGCCGCATCGTTGGCACGCTCTCCAGAACGGAAAATCTTCAACTGATTCGTCGTATATTCTGCATGCTGCCCTGCGAGGCGCGGAAAATTCACAGGAATGCCGGAGCCCGTCGGGCCATGGCAGCTGGCGCAGGCAGGAACGCCAGCATTGGGCAGACCGCCGCGATAGATTTTTTCGCCCAGCGAGCCGGCGCCGTTGGTCTTGGCCGCGCCGCCGTTAGCCTTCTGCGAACCGAAATAAGCGCCCAGGTTGGCCATGTCTTCATCGGTCAGATTCGCGACCATGCCGGACATCACCGCATTCTGGCGTTCGCCCGACTTGAAATTCTTGAGCTGCTTGGTGAGATACTCCGGATGTTGTGCGGCCAGTTTGGGATTCATCGTGATGACGCTATTACCGTCCGCACCATGGCAGGCGACGCACACCGTAGTGGCAATGGTGGAACCCTTCGTGGCATCACCAGCCGCATGGACGCTGGTTGCGCCGATCAAACCTACCGCCAATGCAGCAAAAACTCGGAAACTCATTGAATACTCCTCGAATAACTCTGACTGTGACGGCCTCGGGCCGGAATGTGCAGCATTTTATCCAAATTCAGGATATCGTGATAGCATTTTGCCGTTCCCCGAAAGCCTCGATATGCCCCTGTTCCAAAACGCCGAATTCTTCATTTCCGCACATCAGTTGCGCGACCTCCCCCCGGCTACGGGTATCGAAATCGCTTTCGCCGGCCGCTCGAATGCCGGCAAGTCGAGCGCCATCAACACGCTCGCGAATCACAACCGCCTGGCTTACGTCAGCAAACAGCCCGGCCGCACGCAACTGATCAATTTCTTCAGCCTGGGGCAAGACCGCTACCTGGTCGACCTTCCCGGCTACGGCTACGCCAAGGTACCGGAGGCCATGCGCAAGCACTGGCAACTGGTCCTCGCGGCTTACCTGTCGCAACGCTTCAGTCTGCACGGTCTGGTGCTGGTCATGGACTCCCGGCATCCGCTGACTCCGCTAGACCGCCAAATGCTCGACTGGTTCGGCCCGACCGGCAAGCCTATCCATGTGCTACTGACAAAATCGGACAAGCTCTCGCGCAGCGAAGCAATGAAAACGCTGAATGCCGTGCGCAAGGAGTTGCAGGAAGCCTGGGGAAACTGCACGGTTCAGCTGTTTTCGAGCCTGAAGAAACAAGGCGTGGAAGAAGCTGAAAAGATCATCGGCGCATGGCTGAATCCGCCAGTGGAAGAGGCGCCGGAAGAATAGTTGCGTCCATCCGTAGCAGAACCAGCGCCGTTCGAATAATGAACCGGGAGCGCTACTTCCGGGTGAAGATCAAATCCCAAACGCCATGCCCCAGATTCAGCCCGCGCTGTTCGAACTTGGTCAGCGGGCGATACTCCGGCCGAGGCGCGTAATCCGCAACGGTATTGGCAAGCTTCGACTCCGCGCGCAGTACCTCCAGCGTCCATTGCGCATACTCCTCCCAATCTGTCGCGAAATGCAGATAGCCGCCCGGCTTCAGCTTGCTGCACAATAACGCGACAAATTCCGCCTGAAGCAGCCTGCGCTTGTGATGCCGCTTTTTCGGCCACGGGTCGGGGAAGAAGATATGCACGCCGTCGAGCGATGCATCGGTAATCATGTGACGTAACACCTCCACCGCATCGTGCTGGATGACACGCAGATTGGTGAGCTCCTGCTCTTCCATCAGCTTGAGCAGATTCCCCACGCCCGGCGTGTGCACCTCGATACCCAGATAATCCTTGTCGGGATTGGCAGCGGCGATTTGCGCGGTGGCGGCGCCCATGCCGAAACCGATTTCCAGGATTTTCGGCGCCTGTCTGCCGAATGCATGCTCGAGATCGAGCGATTCAGCCGCATATGAAACGCCGTAAACCGGCAGCAGGGTCTCCACCGCGCGCTGCTGCGCGGGCGTCAGACGTCCCTGGCGCAAGACGAAGCTGCGGATGGCGCGGTGATTTTCCATGTCGGGGTTCCAGCGGAGAAGAAAGGGGCGGATTATACCCGAGCGGCTTTGAGCGTTATAACGTGTGCCGCTTGTCGCCCCGGGCAAACCCGAGCAGCGGTTCGCTCAACCCTTTGCTCAGCGCAATCACCTTGAACAACTCGCCCATTTCCGCCGGCGAGATCAGTTTTTGCGCCTCGGCAGCCAAAGGAAAATAGGCCGCCGCATCGCCCGGCGAAACTTGCGCAAGCACATCGGTTATTCCACTATTGATCAGGAATTGCGCCTGCGAAACGTAACCCGACACTTGCATGCCATGCGCCACACCCGCTTCGGCGACGGAGGTGAAATCGACGTGCGCGGTAATGTCCTGCAAGCCGGGATATAGCAATGGGTCGTCGTGCGCATGGTGGCGGTAGTGGCACATCAGCGTGCCGCCGCTGCGTTGTGGATGGTAGTACTCGCGCCGCGGGAAGCCGTAATCGATGAGCACTAGTGCGCCCTGCTTCAGCCTCTCGGCAAGAGTGGCGATCAGCGCAGGCGCGGCCAGGCAGATTTCGGTCATGTATCCGTGGGGCAACGCGAGCGCGCGGGCTGCGTCGGCCAATGGGCCAGTAGCCGGCCGCTCGCTCCACATGAAAGCCGCGTCTTCAATACCCACTCCCCGTTCGTAAAAGCCATCCTCCCGGTGCGCCACAAGGTGCACCGGCAACGCGTCCAGCACTTCATTGCCGAGCATGCAGCCGGTGAAATCGGCAGGTAAGGCATCCAGCCACTCCACGCGCGACGCCAATGCCTCAGGCAACTCGCGCAAGACGGTTTCCTGTTGCACGGCTCGCAAGTGGGCGCTGACTTCGAGAATGAAATAGCGCCCCGGAAGTGCGTTTATCCGCTGCAATTCCGCAAGCAATTGCACCGCCAGACGACCAGTGCCGGCGCCGAGTTCCATGATATCGCCATCGCTTGCTCTGACGACTTGCGCCACTTGCCGCGCCAGCGTGCGGCCGAATAACGAGGAGATTTCCGGTGCGGTGACGAAGTCGCCGCCGGAGCCGAATTTCTGCATGCCGGCGCTGTAGTAGCCCAATCCGGGCGCGTACAAGGCCATTTCCATGAAGCGGGAAAAACCGACCCAGCCGCCGGACACGGCAATTTCGGCACGGATGGCAGCGGCAACAGCAGCGCTATGCGCAAGCTGCTCTGTGGAAGGCAAGGGTAGGGATATCATCTGAGGGAGGCCAATCAATATGGTAAATTATAACCTTCGTCCGGATCGGCTCATCGTGAACAATCTCCAGAACAAAGTCATCCTCATCACTGGTGGCGCCAAGCGCGTCGGAGCAGCAATATGCCGGCTGCTGCATGAGCACGGAGCGGATCTGATGATCCATTATCGCCAGTCGCTGGGCGAAGCGCGAGCATTGCAGTCCGAACTCAACCTCAAACGCCCCAACTCCGTCGCAATCATACAGGGCGATCTGCATAATCTGCACAAGCTGGCCGGACTGGTACAGGAAACGATCAAGCACTTCGGTCGCCTGGATGTGCTGATCAACAATGCGTCCAACTACTATCCGACCGAACTGGGCGAAATCAGCGAGCACCAGTGGGACGACCTGATCGGCATCAATCTGAAAGCACCTCTGTTTCTCTCGCAGGCGGCCGCATCGGAGCTTGCCAAGCATCAGGGCTGCATCGTCAATATCACCGACATGCACGTGGAGCGCCCCAAAAAAGGTTATGTGGTCTACAGCGCGGCCAAGGCTGGCCTGGTCACCCTGACGCGCTCGCTGGCACATGAACTCGGGCCGGAAGTGCGGGTCAATGCCGTGGCACCCGGACCGGTGTTGTGGCCGGAAGATAACCCGCAGTTTGACGAGGTGTACCGTCAGCGCGTGATTTCGCAAACCTTGCTGAAGCGTGTCGGGCAGCCGGAAGACGTCGCCAAGGCGGTGCGCTTCCTGGTTGAAGATGCGCCTTTTATCACCGGACAGGTCATCGCCGTCGACGGCGGCCGGTCCTTCAATTTATAGAAACTTTCACCATGCAACATTACCCCGAAAATGTCTCAGGCAATTTCCTGAAACTGCGCAACAAGCTCATCAGTTCGGTCGGCAAGGCCATCGGCGATTACAACATGATCTCGGACGGCGACACGATCCTCGTCTGCATGAGTGGCGGCAAGGATTCGCACGCGATGCTCATGCTGCTGCTCGCATTGCAGGAACGCGCGCCGGTCGATTTCAAGCTGATCGCGATGAATCTCGACCAGAAGCAGCCGGGGTTCCCCGAGCACATACTCCCGGCTTATCTGGAAATGTTGGGTGTGGATTACCGCATCGTCGAAGCGGACACGTATTCCGTAGTGAAGGAAAAGATTCCCGAAGGCAAGACCACCTGCTCGCTATGCTCACGTCTGCGCCGCGGCATCATCTACCGCACCGCGCAGGAACTGGGCGCCAACAAGATTGCGCTCGGCCATCATCGCGACGACATCGTGCAGACGTTGTTCCTCAACATGTTCTTCGGCGCGAAACTGAAGGCGATGCCGCCCAAACTGGCCACCGACAAGGGCGAATTCGTCGTCATCCGGCCGCTGGCGTATTGCGCGGAAAAAGATATCGCCGCTTATGCCCGCGGCATGGAATTTCCGATCATTCCATGTGACTTGTGCGGCTCGCAAGAGAATCTGCAACGGCAGAACATCAAGAAGATGCTGCAGGAATGGGAATTGACCTATCCGGGGCGTACCGAGAAGATTTTCCGTGCGCTGACCAATGTCGCGCCGTCGCATCTGGCCGATACCGAGCTGTTCGATTTCAAATCGATTTCGCCCAAGGCCGACGAGGAAGACCCGCTGTTTGGCGATATCGATCAGGAATTGGCACTGAATCTGGCAGGCGCCGTGGGGAACCGGATCGAGTTCATGCGGGCGGGATAAGTTTAATATCCGAATCGTCAAGGCGCGTCGAGAAACCAGGAGTTTTCTCGGCGCCTCGACGATTAATCCAGGATTTTATTTTCCCTTGCGCGCGTATTCCCCAACGATTTTTTCGAAACGATCCTTCATTACCGGTTGGCTCGCGTAGCGATCCAGACTTCCCGCCATCGCCGTATCCAGCAGGTCGAGCCGTTGCCGCGCCGCCGGGTGCGTCTTGAACAGCAGCGCCAGATTGCCATCTTGTGCATTCATGCCATCCAGCGTCTGGAGCACCGACGGCAAACCGTATGGATCGTAGCCGGCACGCGCCGCGATCACCACGCCGAGGCGATCTGCCTCGAATTCGTCCTCCTTGTCCAGGCCGCGCGCGTAAAGTTCGGTGCTGGCACCGATCGCCTTCTTTTTCCACTCGCCATACCCGCCGCTGCTGTTATCCACCGCCATGCTCAACAGGTTCGCAGCCAGGCCGCTTTTGGCATTCTTCTGAATGGCCACCAGATGATGGCGCTTCAGCACATGTCCGATTTCGTGCGCCAGCACGCCGGCCAGTTCCGCTTCATTGCGCATGCGCAACAGCAAGCCGCGTGTGATGAAAACATAGCCGCCCGGCGCCGCGAACGCGTTCACGCTGTCGGTATCCATCACGCCAAAGCGCCATGCAAGATCGGGCCGCTCAGTCTGCATTGCCAGCCAGAGACCAACCTCATTCACGTAAGCCTGCAACTTCTCGTTTTGCACCAGCGGAGCGGCGCCAAGCAGAGCCGCGGCAGAAACATTGCCGATCTCGGCTTCGCCTTGCTCGTCCACCTCCTTCAAGTCCGTTGTTTTCTTGCCAATGTCGATCAGTTTGTTCAGATCGAGATTGAAAGCATGCACCGACCCCGAAGCCAACAGGAGTGCGCCAAGCAACAGGGATACTCGCACTCTCATTTTCTGGCTCCGCTTGCGTCGACGATGTAATCGATGTTCCGGCGGGAAAGCTTGGAGCTCTTTGCCGCAGATTCAGCCTGACTCTTGGTCGCGGCGAAGCTGTCCAGTTTTTTCACTTGTTCCGGCGCAGGCTGGGCATTCTTCATGTCTTCCGGGCTGAGGCCGCGCACGCCGGTGGCCACGGTAACGCCGGTGTTGCCGGAGCGGCCCTGCATTGCGGTGTTCCACAAGGCGGTCATGCCGCTGTCGCCCTTGGCGTTGGCAGTTGCGCCGCCGAGCTTGACTGCCGTCATCTTGACCCAGCCCTCGCTATTGCCGGCCGGCTTCACCTGCATCCAGCCGCCCTGGCGTTTGAGCACATCCACGGCGCTATTGCCGGGCAGGCTCGCCAGCGTTTTCGCATCGGCAAAAGGCTCGCTTTTGAGATCGGTATTAACGAGTGTCTGCCCCATTTCTGCGGCTAAGGAGGCAACACTGATAGACAGCAATACTGCCGCTGACGATAGCCTGCGTAATGTCATGACTTCTCCCTGGGTTCGAACAATCGTACCGGCTGCACCCTTCCCTTGACCTGGAAGCTGCCGCGGTCGACAAACTCATAAGGGGAATCGGCCTGCTGTTCGCATCTGTTTTTGGTTTCTTCCGACACCAGGACTCGGCAAATGCCTTTGGTATGTCCCTCGATCCGGCTCGCCAGATTCACGGTATCGCCGATGGCGGTGTAATCCTGACGATTTTCCGAACCGATGAACCCAACCACTGCCGGGCCGCTGTGTACGCCGATGCCGATTTCAAGCTCGCTGCCGAGCGGGCCCGCCTGCTCGCGGAATTTCTCCAGCCGCTCGCTCATGTCCAGCGCGGCGGCCACGGCACGCGTAGCGTGGTCGGGCTGATGCTCAGGCGCCCCCCAGAAAGCCATGATAGCATCGCCGATATATTTGTCGAGCGTGCCTTCCTGCCCGAAAACCGCACCCGCCTGCAAGGTGAAATACCCGTTCAAAAGCTTGACGACCTCTTCCGGCGTGCTGGCCTCGGACAGCGTGGTAAAGCCGCGGATATCCGAGAACAGCACGCTGATATCGCAGCTTTTCCCGCTCAACGATTGTGTGGTTTCGCCCCGCTCCACCAGCGATTTCACCACGCGCGGGTCAAGAAACCTGCCGAAGGTCTGCACCGCCCGCTCACGCGCCTTGCGTTCACTCAGGTACTCCATCAATGCGGCAATGACGTAATACAGCCAGGCAAATGCCACGGGCGCGAGCAGCGGCAATACATAGCGCCAGGACAATGCCATGTAACTCGCAAGCAACGACAACAAGGTAACAACTGCCAGCGCGAGCCCGATACGTATGACATAACGGAAACGCAGAAACCCGGCATATATCGACCATAGCAACAGGAATCCGATAGCGGCTGGAATCCAATCCGGCACCGGCCGCAGAGAATCTCCGTTTTTCAGGTTATCGATCGCAGTCGCAAGGATTTCCACGCCGGGGTAAAACCCATCGATGGGAGTCGCGCGCACATCATGCAAGCCGTTGGCGGTCGCGCCGATGATCACGATTTTGCCGGTAAACTCGTTTGTCGGTCGTTGCGGCTGCTTGCGTTGCAGGTCGGCGTAAACGTCGGCATAGGAAACCCGCGCGTGCGACAGGGCACGGCCGTGCCAATTGAGGGTAATCCATGCCGCATCCGGAAGAGCATGGCCCAGCCCTTGCGCAACCCTGGCGGGCAATGAAGGAATGCGCCAGCCCGATTTTTCGTGATAAACCGGATACCCGCGCAGCACGCCGTCGGAATCGTTGATGGCGTTATGCGCCCCCAGCCGCCCGGTCTCGACCATGGGAATCAATGGCAACAACAGGGTGACGCCGGCATGCGGATCGGCATGCGGCCCCGGCACAATACCCAGGGATTTGCCATATTGCGCCAGCGGAATCCGCGCCGCCTGCCGGTTATCGTCGAGCACCAGCATGGGAAAATAAGTATTGTTGGTGGCGCTTATAGCCTCAAAGAAATATGCATCGTCCTGCGGACGTGTCTTGTCGAGGTCGCTGAATAGGATATCGAACACGATGGCGCGCGGCTGCTGACGTTCGATGGCTTCGATCAATTCCGCATGCATGGAACGCGGCCATGGCCAGCGGCCAACACTGGGGCTCATTTCCGCCAGGCTGCGTTCGTCGATATCGACGATGACAACGTCGCGGTCGGGAGCGCTCTTCAATGCATGGTTCGCCACCATCACATCCATCAGACGCGTTTGCAGTGGAGCAAAAATATGCAGCCACTGGCTTTCGATCAGCCATGCCAATGAAAAGATAAGAGCCAGTAGACCGAACGAATATCTGCCATGGTGTCGCATGGCACGAATAATACGTGCGCCCGGAGCGCATTTCCACTGAATTCCGGGGTGAAAATCCACCCTAACGCCTTCTACCCAATCGGCATTTCTTGTCTTGGCAATGGTTTAGTCTGTATTATCTGCCGCTCTCGCTCTTAATTTGCGCACCCCATGTCCAAACTGCTGATCGTCGAATCGCCCTCCAAGGCCAAAACACTGAAGAA
Organism: Methylobacillus sp. MM3; assembly: GCF_001645185.1. Classification (GTDB taxonomy): domain Bacteria; phylum Pseudomonadota; class Gammaproteobacteria; order Burkholderiales; family Methylophilaceae; genus MM2. The sequence continues at coordinate 261,304 of NZ_LXTQ01000020.1, read as the reverse complement.
ATACCTGGGTAAGGATTTCGAAGTGCTGGCGTCCTACGGCCATGTGCGCGATCTGATCCCGAAAAGCGGGGCCGTCGATACCGAGCAGGACTTTGCGATGAAGTACGAGATCATCGATCGCAATTCCAAACACGTCGATGCCATCGCCAAGGCAGTCAAAACCAGCGACGCCATCTATCTGGCAACCGACCCGGACCGCGAAGGGGAAGCGATTTCCTGGCACATCGCCGAAATCCTGAAATCCAAGAAGCTGCTGAAGGACAAGATCCTGAAGCGCGTGGTGTTCCACGAAATCACCAAGAGTGCCGTGCAGCATGCCATCGACGAGCCACGCGACATTTCCATGCCGCTGGTCAACGCGCAGCAGGCACGCCGCGCACTGGATTATCTGGTCGGCTTCAATTTGTCGCCGCTGCTGTGGAAGAAAATCCGGCGCGGCTTGTCCGCCGGACGCGTGCAAAGCCCGGCGCTGCGCCTGATCGTTGAGCGCGAGCTGGAGATCGAAGCGTTCAAGAGCCAGGAATACTGGACGATCCACCTGCAAAGCCGCAAACAGAAACAGGCATTCGATGCGCGCCTGATCCAGCTGGAAGGCAACAAGGTCGAGCAGTTCACCGTCGCCACGCAGGATCAGCAAGCCGAGATCGTCGGCAAGCTGCTGGCGACGAGCGCGGGCAAGACCACCGTCAGCCGCGTCGAGAAGAAACAGAAAAATCGCAGCCCGGCCGCGCCGTTCACGACCTCCACGCTGCAACAGGAAGCGGTGCGCAAGCTGGGCTTTACCACCAGCCGCGCGATGCGCATTGCCCAGCAACTATACGAAGGCATCAACGTCGGCGCGGAAGGCACGGTGGGTTTGATCACCTATATGCGTACCGATTCCTTCAGCATGGCTGCTGAAGCGGTGATGCAGATACGCGACTATATCAAGGGCAATTTCGAGGCAGGGTACCTGCCGAAATCGCCGATCATGTATAAAACAAAGGCCAAGAATGCGCAGGAAGCGCACGAGGCCATCCGCCCGACAGACATTCGCCGCACGCCGGACAGCCTGCGCAGCCACCTGACGCCGGAGCAGTTCCGCCTCTACGACATGATCTGGAAACGCGCGCTAGCCTGCCAGATGGCACCGGCGAAATTCGACGCGGTCAGCATCGATCTCGCCGTCGGAAGCGAAGCCAATCTGTTCCGCGCCACCGGTCAGACCATGATTTTCCCCGGCTTTATCGCGGTGTACATGGAAGGGCAGGACGACGCCGAGGAGGAAGGCGAAAGCAAACTGCCGGCGCTGGAAGTGGGCGAAGTGCTCGACCTTATCAAAATGTGGGGCGACCAGCACTTCACCGAACCGCCACCGCGCTATTCCGAAGCCAGTCTGGTGAAGGCGCTGGAAGAATATGGCATCGGCCGCCCGTCGACTTACGCCAGCATCATCTCGACGCTGCAGGATCGCGAGTATGTGCTGCTCGACAACAAGCGCTTCAAACCGACCGATGTCGGCCGCATCGTCAATAAATTCCTGACCGAGCACTTCACCAAGTACGTCGATTACGATTTCACCGCCAATCTCGAAAACGAGCTGGACGATATCGCCGAGGGCGGACGCGACTGGATTCCGGTACTGAACGAATTCTGGCAGGGCTTCAATCGGCAAATCACGGACAAGAGCGAAGTTGAGCGCCCCGGCACCGAAGTGCTGGAAGAAGCCTGCCCCAAGTGCGGCAAGCCATTGTCGAAACGACTCGGGAAACGCGGCAGCTTCATCGGCTGCACCGGCTACCCGGAATGCGACTACACGCGCAACCTCGACGGCGATGCACCGGCCAGCACCGAACCGGTCAATGTCGGCCTTGATCCCGCCAGCGGCAAGGAAATCCTGCTGCTGAACGGCCCTTATGGCCCCTATCTCCAACTGGGGCAAAGCGCCGACGATCCCAAGAAGAAACCCAAGCGCGTCAGCATTCCCAAGGAAATTCCGCTGGCGAGCGTCAATCAGGACATCGCGCTCAAGCTGATTGCCCTGCCGCGCGAGATTGGCCTGCATCCGGACACCAACAAGAAGATCACCGCCGGCATCGGCCGCTTCGGGCCTTACCTCAACCACGACGGCACCTTCAAATCGATTCCGCGTTCGGACAGTATTTTCGATATCGATATGCCGCGTGCCGTCGAACTGCTGGCGCAAGCCAAGGCCAAGGCCGCACCGTTGCGCGAGTTGGGCGAACATCCGACCGAAGGCGGCAGCATTGCGATCTATTCCGGGCGCTACGGCCCTTATGTGCAGCACGGCAAGATCAATGCCACGCTGCCCAAGGACGAGCAAATCGAATCGATCACGATGGAGCAGGCGCTGGAGTTACTGGCTGCGAAGGCAGCCAAGGGCGCTCCTGCCAAAAAGAAACCCGCGACACGCAAACCTGCCGCGGCAAAAGCAGCTGCGCCTAAGAAGGCATCTGCGGCAAAGAAGGCGTCGACAGCCAAGAAAAAATAAAGCCGGCATTTAGCCGGCTTTATTTGATCACTTAACTCAGTTCCGAGATTACCCCATCTTTGCAACCAGCCGGTTGCTCTCTATCCATTTCCGCACACGGTTGGCGTCTCCGATCCGGGTGTACTTGCCGGCCGAATCGAGTAACACGATGATCAACGGTTGCCCGGCAATCAATGCCTGCATCACCAGGCAACGGCCGGCCTCGTTGATGAAGCCCGTTTTCGAGAGACCGATATTCCAATCGCTGTTGCGCACCAGGGCATTGGTATTGCGGAATTCGGCGGGGCGCCGCATGCCATCCATTTCGACAGCGTAGGATGCAGCGGTACTGACCTGGCGAATTTCCGGATATTCATAGGCGGCATTGACCATCTTGGCCAAATCTTCCGCCGTCGAGATGTTCCCGCTGTTGAGGCCCGTCGCATCGACAAATTGCGAACGCGTCATGCCCAACATCATCGCTTTTACATTCATCGCGCTAATAAACGCTTGATATCCGCCAGGATAGGCATGCCCCAGCGCCGACGCCGCACGATTCTCGGAAGACATCAGCGCAAGCTGAAGCATTTCCGCCCGCGACAATGTGGCGCCTACAGGTAGCCTGGAGCTGCTTCTTTTCACGATATCGACATCCGCCGAAGTCACCGTGATCATTTCATCCAAAGGCTGGCGTGCATCCAGCACGACCATGGCCGTCATTAACTTGGTGACGGAGGCAATGGGCGTCGGAAGATCGGTGCTCTTGGCGTAGAGCACCTCACCGGTTTCCTGATTAAGAATCAGTGCCTTGGCGGAAGCCAGTCGAAGCTCCCCACCGAGATCGTCATCCAGTTGCTGGATCGCGGAAGGAGTGTGTTTGATTTTGTGGATATAAGCGGAGCGCTTGGCGATACGCGCCTTGACGCGGGCTTTTTGCCGGGCTTTCGCTTTGGCCTTGGCTTTTGCTTTCGCCTTGGCGGTGGTTATCGTACTTCGTTTTTCCCCGGCGCTACTGCCCTCTGCGGCCGATGCAGCGGGCATAGAGAAAGATAAGGTCAGGGCAATACTGAGTAGCAACAACCTTAGATTCACTTCTTCCTCCTGATAACGCTATGTCTGCCGGGGACTATAGTATCTAAATAATCATGATTTGTCATCATGATACGAGAGAAACTTAAACACACACATGAGACATGGACAACCGTGTCTCATGTAAAGAGATTCTCACAGTACTCAGATAAGACCGGAAATTCTGGTGGAATGTTTCTTACAACGCAATCGGAATTGAACGCTGATCATATGCCTTGCGTTGACTTAATTTGCCGGCAGGCATGCAGAATCTCCTCCAGGCCGTTTTGCAGCCGCACTCCGGCTTGCCAATACGGGAAGCGACGAGGCATACTTTCACCAATACTCAAGGGGAGAAATAATTGTGGCAACCGTGACCTTCAAAGGCGAACCCATCAACGTCGGCGGAACATTTCCTCGTGTCGGGGATTCCGCACGCAGCTTCATGCTGGTAGATAAGGATCTGAACGACGTTTCGCTCAGCCAGTTCGCCGGTCGACGGAAAATCCTCAATATCGTGCCCAGCCTGGATACGCCGGTTTGCGCCGAATCGACCCGCAAATTCAATGAGCTGGCGAGCATGATTCCCAATACTGTCGTGCTGGTAATTTCCGCCGACCTGCCTTTCGCGCAAAGCCGTTTCTGCGCTGTGGAAAACCTGCAGAACGTATTTACCCTTTCCACCATGCGCGGCCGCGATTTCCACAAGGAGTATGGCGTGATGATCACGGATTATCCGCTCGCAGGCCTTACCGCCCGCGCCGTGATCGTACTGGACGAAAACGACAAGGTGCTGCACGCCGAACTGGTGCAGGAAATCGGCAGGGAGCCGGATTACGATGCAGCGCTGACCGCTGCACGCTACATCACGGTTTAAGACGAACGGATTCTCAAAAGCCTGACGTTGCGGCGTCAGGCTTTTTTATTGTCCCATCGCGCCACGCCGTGCATGGTCAGCGAATAAACCGCCGGCACCACCACCAGCGTCAATAGCGTCGACGTAATCATCCCCCCGATCACCGCCACTGCCAGAGGGCCGTTAGTTTCGGCTCCGGCGCCAAAGCCCAATGCAGCCGGCAGCAATGCGAGTATCACCGTCAAGGATGTCATCAGCACCGGCCGCAAGCGTATCGGACAGGCATCCTGCAATGCGCTATCGATGGCCATGCCTTCCCCGCGTCGCTGGTTGGTCAGATCGACCAGCAAAATGGAGTTTTTAGCCACCAGGCCGATCAGCAGCACCAGGCCGATCATCGAGTAAATATTCAATGAGTGCCCCATCAGCCACAAGGCCATCACTCCGCCGATAATCGCCAGCGGTTGCGCCAGCATGATGATCAGCGGCTGCAGAAAGGAATTGAACTGGCTCGCCAGCACCATATAGAGCAGCGCCATCGCCAGCGCGAACACGAAGACCATGTTCTGCACGGTTTTCCCGAACTCTTCTGCCTGGCCCACGAATTTGATGCCATAGCCCGGCGGCAGAATTTGCGCCGCGGTCTCGCGCACTTGAGTAACCGAGTCGCCCAAGGGAATGGTCGGGGTCGCGTAAAAGCTGGCGGCATAGTGCAAATCGAAGCGGCCGATCACCGCGGCGCCCAGCTTCTGTTCGAAGCGAGCGACCGTGTCCAGACGTACCAGCTCGCCATCCTGGCTGCGCAAGAAAATTCTGGTCAGGTCGGCCGGCTGGGCCAGTGATCCTTCCTTGGCCTTGAGGCGGATGTTATAGCGCTCGCCGTCACCCGGCTCGTCGTTGTATTTGGCGACATCGATGCCGCCGGTCAGCATGTTGAGGGAATACGCGACGTCGTTCGCAGAAAGCCCGAAACTCGCGGCACGTGTGCGATCCACGGTCATCACCAGCTCCGGCAGGTCGAGTTGCATGTCGAGATCGATCTTGCCCATGCCCGGCGTATTGTTCAGACGATTCTGCAACACCTGCGCAAGCTCGCTGACTTGCGTGAGACTGGGACCGGACAAATTGAATTGCAGCGGATCGCCGCGCTGCCCGCCGACGATGGAAACGGGCGCCGGAAACGCGCGTACGCCGGGAATCTGTGCCAGCTCGACGCGCAACTGTTTGAGCAGATTCTGCTGGCTGATATCGCGGTCGGCGCGATCCCTGAGCCGCACGAAAGCGAATCCCTGATTGACCTGCCCCGCCTGTCCGATGCCAATGGCGGTAAAGTAGGTCGCTATGGCGCGATGGCTGCCAAGCACTTTCTCGACCTCGATCAGGCGCGTATTGGTGTAGTCGACGCTGGAGCCCAGCGGGGTCTTCATGTACACCATGAAACGCCCTTCGTCCTCCTCAGGCACGAATTCCTTCTTCACCTGCTGAAAAAACCAGACGCTGGAAGCAACGCTCAGCAGCGTGATTGCCACCACCAGCCAGCGATAGTTGAGCGCCAGCCCGAGCAAGCGGCGATAGAGATTATCCATGCCTGCAAAAAACCGGTCCAGCGCGTAATACACGCGGCCATGTTGCGGCGCAACCTTGAGATAGCGCGAGCACAACATCGGCGTCAGCGTTAGCGACACGAATAGCGACACGAGCACGCCAAAGGTGACCACCACCGCGAACGACTTGAAGAACTGTCCGATGATGCCGCTCATGAAAATCACCGGCGCAAAGATCGACACCAGCGACAGCGTCGCTGCCATCACCGCGAAAACCACTTCCTTGCTGCCATTCAGCGCCGAGGTGATTGGATCGGAGTCAATTTTTTCCCGATGCCGGAAAATGTTTTCCAGCACCACGATGGCGTCGTCCACCACCACGCCGATCAGCAGCAGCAGGGCCAGCAGCGTCATCGTATTGAACGTGAAGCCAGAGAAATACATCACCGCCACCGCCCCCATCAGCGACACGGGAATCGCCGTGGCGATGATCAGCGTGGAGCGAACCGAGCGCAGGAAAAGCAGCACGATGAAGGCCGCCAGCAGCGTGCCTTCGATCAGGTGCTCTTTCAGCGCGTTGATGATTTCCTGGATGTAGAGCGCATCGTTGGACGCGATTTCGATGGTCATGCCGGGCGGCAACTGCGGGCGGATTTCCTCATCCAGCCGGCGCTTCACCTCGTCGATGATCGCGACCGTATTCGAATTGGCGATCTTGACCATGCCCAGACCGATCGTCGGCTCCCCATTGAAATGCGCCAACTGGCGGTAATCCTCCAACCCGTCCTCCAGCTCGGCCACGTCCCTCAGCTTGATCGGCGCACCGTCGCGATAACCGATGATCATCGTCCCGAGATCGCTCAGCTTGTGAAACTCCATGTCCAGCTTGAGCAAGTACTCGCTCTTTTGCCCAACAAGAAATCCGCCGGGCAACTGCACGTGCTCTTTCTGAAACGCGGCGAGCATATCCTGCGGCGTGACGCCCATCGCCGCCATGCGGTCCGGCAGCAGATTGACGCGTATCGTGCGGTCGCGGCGGCCGCCCAGCCGCACTTCGCCCACGCCGTCCACGGTTTCGAGGCGCTTCTTCAGCACGTTCGATGCATACTGGTTCAATTGCTGCTGCGTACGGTCGCCCCGGAGCGCCAGCCACATGATCGGCGTCGCGCCGGTTTCCACCTTGGCCACGATGGGCGGATCAACGTCATCCGGCAATCGGCGCAACACCTGGTTGACCTTGGCTTGCACTTCGTTGAATGCGACATCGATCTTCTTGTCCAGATCGAAAGTGATCGTCACCACTGATACGCCGGGGCTTGACGACGACTGGATATGTTCGATTCCCGGCACGCTATTGACCGAGGTTTCGATGATGTTGGTGATGCTGGAATCGACGATGTCCGGGTTGGCACCCTGCAGACGCGTAGTGACGGAAATGACCGGGAACTCGATATAGGGGAAGCGATCCACGCCGATGCGCTGATAGCTGATGACGCCCAGCAGCACCAGCACGCCGGATAGCATCCAGGCGAGAACGTGGCGCTTGATCGATAGCTCGGGCAGGGTCATTTGGCCGCGCGCTTGGCGTTTTGAACACTCACCGCCGTCTTGTCGGTCAAATATGCCGCGCCGTCCACGGCGACGATCTCGCCACCGGAAAGTCCTTCCAGAATTTCCACCATACCTTGTTCACGCAGCCCCGACTTGACGATGCGCTGCTGCGCCTGATTGTTCAGAATGACATACACCACTTCGCCGGCCGGCCGCAGCACCACGCTTTGCTCCGGCACGACCACCGCTCGCCCCCGCATGCCGAGCACCACTGCGCCATTGACGCTGGCGCCGGGATGCCATCCCGCCTTGCCTACGACATCGGCAATCACGTCCGCGGCGCGGTTAGTGCTGCCTATCAGCGGCTTGATTTCCTTGATGGTAGTGGTCACGATCACGTCCGGTGCCGTAGGCGTAGAAAGGCGCACCGTCTGGCCCGGCTTCAGTTCGGCCGCCACGGTTTCGGGAAACGGCAAATGTGCACGCAGGCGCTGGGTACCGATGATCTGGAATAGCGGATCGCCGACCTTGACGTAATCGCCGACGGACACGACCTGCGTCTCGACCCGCCCGTCCAGCGGCGCATGCACCCGGGTCTTGGTATTGTTGTGCTCGATGGCGGCCAGCCGCGCACGCGCACCCTCCAGTTGCTGACGCAGCGCATCCCGCTGCGTCGTCACGTCATCCAGCGCATTCTGCGAAATGAAATTCTTCTCGACCAGGCGCTGGTTGCGCTCCACCACCTTGCCCTGATTCGCCAGCAAAGCCTCGATGCGCGCGATTTCCGCCTGCGCCTCGCGCCGTTGCAGCCGGATATCTTCCGCATCCAGCAGCGCGATCAACTGCCCCTGTTTCACTGTATCGCCGGCATGGGCCAGCACCTTGATCACCCGTGCCGGCACTTCCGCGGCAAGAGTGGGGTCGACCAGGCCTTCCAGCGTGCCGATGGATTCCTCGCGGATCTCAAGATCGCGGGTTTGCGCCGTTGCGGTGGAGACCAGTGTCGCGGGCGGCCCGGCCGGCTTCGCGTCCTGCCCGTCCTTCTGGGCGCAGGCGGCGAGAGCAAATACCAGCGCGACGATCAATGCGTTCGGAATGGATTTCATGCTACGGTCTTTCACGATTGTTATTCTTTGGCCGGCAACAAGCCGTTCAGCATTACCTGCATCATTTTCCGGTTGTAGCTCACCGGATCGTCCGCAAAGCCGACACCGGGCAAATGGCGCAGCGTCTCGCGCGCCTGGAAAAGTAGATATTGGCTGCAATCAACATCACCGCCACGGCGGCCGGATCGATATCCGTGCGCAACTCCTCGCGCGCCTGGCCGTGCCGGATGATCTCGACCAGCTTGGAGAAATTCTTGCCGAAAAACCTGCTCCGCCAGCGTACGGTGGTGTGGCGCGGCTCATTCTACGAGAAAGTCTGCCACTGACCGATCGGTTGGTCAATTTGAGGACCGCGCGGCATAGCGGTTCTTGACATGGGTGCTGATGAATCCGCTAAGCCCCCGGCCGGAACGCGCCAGCAACTTCATGCGTTCCACATTCCCGCGCCCCGCGCTGCGGTAGGTATAGGTGTAAATCCTGCCGTCGATAAACTTGACCCGGATGCCGTCGGGCCGGATTTCATACGCCACCACACCCGAATTGCCCGCCCGGTTTTCATAGCGCGTCAGCATGGCTGGTTACTCGCCATTCCACCGGAACATCGCCAAGGGAATACGGCCATGCGCATCGAATACTACGCCTTCTCGCTCAAGGCGAATCCGCTGAGTGTTCTCCATGGCGTCACTGCTTGAACGCGGGCTGATTTCACCGGCGGCATTGACGACGCGATGCCAGGGAACGAGGCTGCCGTCATCCAGTGCACTCAGCGCATAGCCGACCGAACGGGCGCCATTCGGGATGCCAGCCAGCTTCGCGACTTGGCCGTAGGTAGCCACGCGCCCGGGTGGAATGCGCGACACGCAGCGGTAGATTTGCGCATATGAAAACGTGGCAGCAGGCATGCAATGTATCCTTTCAATGAGGCACTACATTCGATCAGGCAAACGAATAGCCATTAGAATGCATGCATTCTTCGACCGAAAGTGCGCTCATGGAATTGCATCAATTTTTCCTTCTTTTCGCTATCGTCCTGATCGCCGCCCGCGTATTTTCCGAAACCGTCGCGCGCTTCGGCATCCCTGCCGTTATCGGCGAGCTGCTGGCCGGGCTGATGGTCGGCCCTTCGTTGCTCGGCTGGGTATCGCCGGACGCCACCATGAAACTGCTGGCGGAAATCGGCATCATCCTGCTGTTGTTCGAAGTGGGCATGGATACCGATCTGCGTCGGCTGGCAAGCTCGGGCACCAAGCCGGTCATCGTGGCTTTCGTCGGTTTTCTGCTGCCGTTTTTTCTTGGCTACGCTGTCAGTGCGTGGCTGTTCGATTTGTCGCTGCTCACTGCATTGTTTATCGGCGGCACGCTGACCGCCACCAGCATCGGCATTACGGTGCGCGTATTGGACGACCTCAAGAAACGCCACTCGGACGAAGCGCAGATCGTCATCGGCGCGGCGGTGCTGGACGACATCCTGGGCGTGCTGGCGCTGGCTTTCCTGTATCAGTTCGCCGTGGAGCAGCAGGTTTCCGTACAAGCGCTGGGCGAAGTCGGCTTGTATATCGTGCTGTTCATGGCGCTGGCGCCCTTTGTCGCCAAGTTCGCCGCCGAAATCATCGATCACTTCGACCGCCGAGCAGCCTCTCCCGGCCTGCTGCTGACGATGGCGCTGGCACTGATACTGCTGTTTTCCTGGCTGGCGCATCTGGTCGGCGCGCCGGAAATCATGGGCGGTTTCGCGGCCGGTCTGGCGTTCGGCCAGCATTTCGGCCTGAAGATGCGCATACGCTTAACGCCCTCCTACGCCATCGCCTTCACGCCCAGCCCCAAACTGGCACAAAAAGTCGAAGACCAGATGCGGCCGCTGATCCATACGTTCTCCCCGCTGTTTTTCGTGATGGTCGGCGTGTCGCTCAATCTGAATGTGGTGGACTGGGGGTCGAGTTTCATCTGGGCCTTGGCCGGCGCCTTGCTGGTCGCGGCCTTCATTGGAAAATTCGCGGCCGGATTCTGTATCCGCGCGTCGCGCCGCATGCAAACGGCCATCGGCATGTCGATGATTCCGCGCGGAGAAGTGGGGTTGATCTTCGCCCAGCTGGGGTTCAGCCAGAACATTCTGCCCGGCGAGCTCTACGCCGCATTGCTGATCGTCATCGCCCTCACCACGATGGCGCCGCCGTTCATGCTGAAATGGTTCTACGCGACGGAAAAACCCGCTAGCGGCTAACCCTGCCCCAGTCGAAACACGGACCCGGATCGGTTTTCCGGCCCGGGGCAATATCCGAATGCCCCGTCACCGCCGCGCCGGGATAAATCTCTCTTAATGCCGTCAACAAGGCATTCAGCGTCGCGTACTGCGCCTCTTCGAAAGGCGTTTCATCGTCGCCTTCCAACTCGATGCCGATCGAAAAATCGTTGCAACGCTCGCGGCCCTGCCATTGCGACACGCCGGCATGCCAGGCGCGCTTGTCGCATGGGACAAACTGGATCAGCTCGCCGTTTCGCCGTATGAAAAAATGCGCCGACACTTTCAAGTGATGGATTTCGCGGTAATACGGATGCGCTTCGGGATTCAGCCGGTTGGTAAAAAGATTGATGACGCCGTCGCCACCGAATTCGCCGGGAGGCAGGCTGATATTGTGGATAACGATCAGGTCGATCGCGCACCCGTCCGGGCGCTCATCGTAGTTGGGCGAAGCAATCTGGTGCGCCTCAGGGGCAACGCCACCGGCCTCGACATGCAGCGCGCTCATGCGAGGCAAGTCCGATTCCGATACAATCGCATGCTAATCAAACTGTCAGGGCCTTCCATGATATTCCTCGAATTATTCGTCATGCTGGTGGTGATTCTAGTCGCTGCCGAAATCTTTACCAACGCTCTCGAGCACCTGGGCGAAAAACTCAAAATTTCCGAAGGCGTCACCGGTTCGTTGTTCGCCGCGGTCGGCACGGCACTGCCGGAAACCATGGTGCCTCTGCTGGCGCTGCTGGCGGGCACGGCCAATACCCAGGTCAACGAGGAAATCGGCGTCGGCGCAATTCTTGGCGCACCACTGATGCTGTCTACCCTGTCGTTGTCGCTGCTGGCATTTGCGGTGCTGAAAAAGCGCGGTGTACATGGCGAATTCCGCCCGGAAAAGACCGGCCTGATCCGCGACCTCAATTTTTTCCTGGCCGCTTTTGCCTTCGCCACGCTGGCCCTGTTCATCCCGCATCACCTGACGGCTGTCCGCGCCGCGCTGGGCTTCAGCATGGTGCTGATCTATTTCATCTACATCATGCTCACGCTGCGCGCCTCCAAGGCGCTGGTGCATGAAGGCCATGCCACCGAAGCCGACGACCCGATGTTTCTGTGCCGCATCGGCCTGCCCAACAACATGATCATCATTCTGCTGCAACTGGCGGGCGGCCTCGCGCTGCTGATTTTCGGTGCGCACGGTTTCATCAATGGCGTCGAAGAGGCCGCTGCGATCCTCGGCATTTCCGCGCTGCTGCTGTCGCTGCTGATCATCCCGATTGCGACCGAGCTGCCGGAAAAGGTCAACAGCATCCTCTGGATCCGCAAGCACAAGGATACGCTGGCGTTCGGCAACATCACCGGCGCGATGGTATTTCAGGGCACGCTGCTGCCGGCCATCGGCATCATGCTGACGCCGTGGGAGCCGCGCAGCGAAGTGCTGGCGGGCGTCATCATCACCTTGCTGGCAGCGCTCTGGTTACGCTGGATGGCGGGCAAGGGCTACCTGAAAGTGTGGCATGTATGGGTGAACGGCGGGCTATACCTGACTTACCTGGCTATCGCGCTTTCGTAGCGTTAATCCTTGCCGAGATTCAGTCTTTCGAGCCGGTAACGCAGGGTTCGAAAGCTGACGCCCAGTAATTTGGCTGCGGCCGTTTTGTTGTTGCCGGTTTTTTCGAGGGCATCGAGGATGATTTTCCGTTCTATGCTCTCGAGATACTCCGGTAGCGGAATTTCTCCATCGTGCGCGAACTCGACGTCTTCAACCGGAGACGCCGATGCCTCCAATAGCAAATCCCCGCTCTCGATAGCGCTGCCGTCGCACAAGGCCAAGGCCCGCTCGAGCACATTTTCCAGTTCGCGCACGTTGCCGGGAAAGCCATGCCGGATCAGAGCCATCGCCGCGGGTTCGGAAAGCCTGGGGATCGCTGTGCCGAGTTCCCGACAATGCTTCTCCAGTATGTTCGCGGCGAGCTGCGGGATATCTTCGGCCATCTCCCGCAACGGCGGCATCCTGAGCTCGATGACATTGAGCCGGTAATACAAGTCCTGCCGGAACAAGCCGTTTTCCATCATCTGCGACAAATTGCGATGCGTTGCGCTGATGATGCGCACATCCACGTTTTCCTCCTGCGTACTGCCGACCATGCGCACTTTCTTTTCCTGAATCGCGCGCAGCAGCTTCACCTGCATCGGCAACGGCAGGTCGGCGACTTCGTCCAGGAATAACGTCCCGCCGCTGGCGGCCTGAAAGAAACCTTCCCTGTCCTGCAAGGCGCCGGTGAAGGCACCTTTCTTGTACCCGAAGAACTCGCTTTCCATGAGATTCTCGGGAATTGCGCCGCAATTCACCGGCACGAAAGGCCCTTCGCACCGCACGCTATTGGCGTGAATCAGCCGCGCCGCGAGTTCCTTGCCGCTGCCGGATTCACCGCTGATGTAAACGGGTGCCTGGCTGCGCGCCAGCTTGTCTATCATTTGGCGCGCCTGCCGGATAGGCGCGGAGTCGCCGATCAGGGCAAGCCCGGCCGTTCTGGGTTCGGCACGCTCCGACAGCTTGAGCGCCGACTGCACCAACGGCCGCAACTGCTTGAGCGAAATGGGCTTGGAAAGATAATCGAACGCGCCTGCCTTGAGCGCGGCGACCGCGTTTTCCGCGCTGCCGTAAGCGGTGATGACGGCGACCGGCATGCCCGGCCGGTGCTGGAAAATGTGACGCATCAACTCCAGACCGTCGCCATCCGGCAGGCGCATGTCGGTGAGACAGAGCGCGAACTCCCGCTGCTCCAGCTTCCGCTGCGCTTCGGCAACATCCGACGCGCATTCGACGGACAGCCCCATCCGTTCGAGCGTCAGCACCAGCAGCTCGCGGATATCGGCTTCGTCGTCTACGACCAGGCAAGAGGCCGTTGCGGGGAAATCAGGCATGTTGTCTCTTCAAATAGATAATAAATCGCGCTCCGACCCGAGATTCTACATAATCCAGCATCGCACCGTTGGCCTCGCATAGTTCTCGCGCCACATAGAGGCCGAGGCCGGTACCGCTGGCTTCGGTGGTAAAAAACGGCTCGAACAGGTGCGCCCGAGCTTCCGGCGACAAGCCGTCGCCGTCGTCCGACACTTCAAGTTCCAGCCGCGATGGGCGCACCCCTTCGCGCAAGCGCACTTTCAGGCTGCCGGCCTGCTTTTGTCCATGACGCCAGCCGTTGCGGCAAAGATTCCATAATATTTGGTGCAAATGGTGGCGATCGAACAGCGTGGCCAATTCGCCGCTTTCGGATTCGATTGCAAAACATTCCGGCGGGATCTTTTCGATTCGGCAAAAATGCTCATGGAACTCATCCAGAAAATCTCCCAGGCTGATGGTTTCCTGGCGGCTACGGTCGCGCCTGCTCAACTGCAGCACGTCCTTCACCATGTGATCCAGCCGATGCACATTGTCGTCGATGATCTGCAGCAGGCGAAGGTAGGTGGGGTCGGCGTTTTCCTCCTCCTGCAACAGCTGGTTTGCGTGGCTGATTGCGCTCAGCGGATTGCGGATTTCATGTGCGATATTGGCCGTCAAACGGCCGAGCGCCGCGAGTTTAAGCTGGCGCGCCTGCTCCTGCACGCGGCTCCAGTCCTCAATGAATATCACGGCGCCGCGCTTGCGGTCGGCGCCGACCGGCAAAAAACGCAACGACAGCTCCTTGCCATTGGCCGAGAATTTCTGGTCGCCGGCCGCGTTGCCGCGCGCCCATTCCGAGTATAGCTGCGCGATACCCGGCGCAAAGGTATCCAGCGATGACTCCTTCCAGTTGCCGGCGCTGACGCCCAGCAGGCTCTCAACGCGCAAATTGTGATGACGGAGACGCAAATCCTGATCGACCACCATCACCCCATCCTGCATGTCGCGAATGACCAACTGGTTGATTTGCGCCAGGTTTTCCAGGTCGATGCCGCGCTGCGAAGCAAGCTCCTCGCTCTGCTGGGTGCGCTTGGCAAAGGTGTGCGCCAGCCATGCCGTTGCAAAACAGCTTAGCCCCAGCATCACCGCGTGACTGTAATCGCCGAAGCTCTCGCTCCCGGTCAGCATCCGCCAGCTTTGCTCCAGCAACAGGGCAATACTGGCCACGGCCGCATAGAACAACGCAAGCCGTCCCTGGCTGATCAGGCTCGCACCGGCAATCGCCACCACCAGCAGCAATCCGAGGCCGCTCTTCACCCCTCCGCTGACATGCATCAGCAAGACGATGAACAGAATATCGCCCATGGCCTGCAAAGTCAGTTGCCGATTGAAACGCGGCCAGCGGACGGCTGCCAATACACTCATCAGCACGGCAAAGCCGGCATAGCTGAACGCCGAATTCAGGTAGAAAGGGCTGTCGTAGTCACGCCACCAATCGCGCTCACCAAGCAGAAAATAGGTGCCAAAAAGCAGAACGGCAATGATCAGCCGGTAAAAGCCGAAGTAGCGCATCGTTCGCCAGTAGGCGTCGGAATGCGGCAAAGGCGGCTCGGCAACGAGGACGGGTAGCTTCATTGCTCCGCTTTATCGCTGTGTTCCTTGCAGCAAAAATAGGCGCCTTTTTTCAGGATGCTTTCGTTCTTGGGGAGATGTACGCCACACTCCTTGCAGGAAACCATGTCTTGCGACTCGAACTTTCCCGACTGCCGCGGCCTTGTGCCGATGCCGCGACGGTATTGCTTGAGCAGCAGCAGAACCATCCAGATGGCCAGAGCCAGTAACAGTAATTTACCCAACATGGTGAGGCTCCCGAGGTGAAAGGCCGATTGTAACGAAAAGCCAGTCACGCAACAAAAATCAACCTGTTATACTCGGCGGAACAGGGACCAAGACTGTCCTTCCAGTTTCTCAAAAGAATGGCCAACTCTCAGGAATTATCCGATTTTCTTTCAGAGGTCGAGCGGCGCGCCTACAAACAGGCCGTATATGCAGTCCGCAACGACCACATGGCGCTCGATATCGTGCAGGATTCCATGCTCAAGCTGGCGGAAAAGTATGCGCAACGGCCTGCGGATGAGTTTCCGATGCTGTTTCAGCGGATTTTGCAAAATACCATTCGCGATCATTTCCGCCGCCAGAAGGTCCGCAATCTCTGGACTACCTTGTTTTCTTCATTTTCATCCGGCGATGACGAAGATGACCGCGATCCGCTAGAAACCCTGAGCTCGATCGAAGACGAGGGTGCCGACGACCCGCAGAAGCAGGTGGAGCGCGCCCAAACGCTTGCTATAATCGAAAGCGCCTTACAAAAACTGCCAGGCCGTCAACGCGAAGCCTTTGTGTTGCGTTACTGGGAAGATATGGATGTAGCGGAAACGGCAAAAATAATGGGATGTTCCGAGGGTAGCGTCAAGACGCATTGCTCACGGGCAGTGCATGCATTGGCGGCGGTGCTCGGGAAGAAAGGAATACGGCTATGACGCGCGAACAGGACACAGCAAAGAAAATTGTCGACGTATTGAATTATGGCGTATCGGAGCTGGATCAGCAGACCTCCGAAAGATTGCTTGCGGCTCGACGCAAAGCGGTCGCCGCGATGGCTCAGCCTGCCTATGTCGCCCACGCGGAAACCAATCTCGCCGGCGTGGGCCGCTATATCAGCGAACATTTGCATGGGCATCATGCCTGGATGCCCACGGCGCTCGTGATTTCGGCGGCACTCCTGGTGCTGGTCGTCTTGCAACAAAATTATTCGGAGCCGGTTGAAGCGGACGCATTGCTGCTCGCTTCCGACCTGCCGCCCGAAGCTTATGTGGACAAGGGGTTTGATGCATGGTTAGAAAATACCTCGCGGCGCTAATAGCGATTGCCGCCTTGTGGGCGGTACAAGCGCATGCCGCACAGGGAGGCGATCCGAACTGGGCGCAACTGAGCGAAGATCAGAAACAGGTATTGTCGCCTCTGGCCGAAGAATGGGACGCCTTGCGCCCCTGGCAGCGCGAGCGCATGCTCGATATCGCACGCGACTACCCAAAAATGAATCCGCAGCAACAGCAGCGCGTCCAGCAGCGGCTCGACAACTGGAGCCGCATGACGCCGTACGAACGTGAAAACGCCCGCAAGAAATATCAGCAGTTTGAATCCCTGCCCCAGGAAAAGCAGGATGAGTTGCGGAAAAAGTGGCGCGAATACCAGCGCCTGCCTGAAACCGAGCGTCAGAAACTCCGCAATAACCGCCCGGAACCCGCTCCCGAAGACGATTTCGGCAATTAGCGTTTGGAAACGCCCGGATTCCTGCGCCGGCTCGGCGGCGTGCTATATGAATCGCTGACCGTCATCGCCTTGTGGATGCTGGCATCGGCCCTCGTAACCTCGGCTTTCGACAACGCAACGCACGGCTTTGTCCGCTGGCTCCTTCAAGGCGCTTCCCTGCTGACGATTTCCGGGTATTTTCTCTGGTGCTGGACACATGGCGGGCAAACACTGGCCATGAAAACCTGGCGCATTCGGGTGCTGACAAAAAGCGGTGCGCCGCTCACTTTCTTTCAAGCCTTGCAGCGCCTGTTTCTGGCTATTGCCGGCCTGTTGGCGGGCGGGATAGGCTTCTGGTGGGCACTGCTGGATAAGGATGGCCAGTTCCTGCACGACCGGATAGCCGGAACACGGCTGGTATTACTGAAATAGGCTCTTAACGCCGCTCATTCCATAACAGCATCCCCACTCCTGCGACCAGGAAAAGCAGGGTTGGCACCGTGGCACTGACAGACGGCGGCCAATCGTTCAGCAAGCCGAGATGCACAAATAGCCGGTTAAGCACCTGATAGCTGATGCCCAGCATGATGCCCATGGAGATTTTGGCGCTAATGCCCCCCGCGCGTTGCTGCAGGAAACCGAACGGAAGCGCCAGCACCACCATCACAATGCATGCCACCGGATACACCATCTTCGACCACAAGGCGATCTGATGACGGGTCGTCTTCTGGTGATTCTGGCTTAGATGCTGGATGTAGAAATACAGGTTCCAGGCGGACATCTTCTCCGGCACCACCAACAACACGCTCAGCAACTCAGGCTGGATCACCGATTGCCATTTGGCTTTGTCATAATATTGGGAGCGTATGCTCTTGTCGGCAAAGCCGGTTTGCGTAACTTCGTGCAGATTCCAGTGGCCGCCCACATAATTGGCGGTCTTGGCATTGCTGATCGTGCGCAGATGAAAATCCTGATCGAATTCGTAAATATGCACATTCAGCAGCCCGGCATCCGGCAGGACATCCTGAATATTGATAAAGCTATTGCCGTCCTTGACCCACATGCCGGAACGAAAATCCTGCGCCACGACAGAGTCGGTCGCCATGATGCGCATGCGCTGGGCGGACTTTTCACTCAAAGGCGCGATCAACTCCCCGCCGAGAAA
The DNA here is from genome assembly GCF_001645185.1 of Methylobacillus sp. MM3. Taxonomy (GTDB): domain Bacteria; phylum Pseudomonadota; class Gammaproteobacteria; order Burkholderiales; family Methylophilaceae; genus MM2. The sequence goes on along the minus strand of NZ_LXTQ01000020.1, from coordinate 243,112 downwards.
CGTCACCCCCGCGAACAGCAACCCCACGGCGACCAGCGGGCGCGCGAGTTGCAGCATCGAGATGCCGCTCGTGCGCAGCACCACCAGTTCCGAATTGCGCCCGAATTGCGCTAGCGCATACATGGTGCCGATCAGCACGGCCACCGGAACCACTTCATACACATGACCGGGAATGCTCAGCAGCACGAACAGCAGAATCTGCCCGAGCCCGTACGTGCCCTTGCCCAGACTTTCCAACTCCTGGATCAGGTCGAAGAATGCGAACAGCGCGAGCAGCGCCACCATCATCAGCACAACGCTGTAGACGATTTCCTGAAAAAGATAACGGCTGAAAAGCTTCATTTACGGAACAGATTGGGAATCAGCGGCAGCAGGAACAGCCGTCGATAAAATAGATAAACGATCAACGCAAGCACGATTCCGTGCACCGGCCACAGTCCGATGGCAGGGTGAATCTTGTCCTGCTGTACCCATGCCTGGCTGATGCTGAGCAGATTGTTATATATCACGTACACCAGCAGCGCCATGATCATGTTGGCCGAACGTCCTGCGCGCGGATCGACGAAGCTCATCGGAATCGCCAGTAAAACGAGCAGGAATGCGGAAATCGGCGTCGCCAGGCGCCACTGGAATTCTGCGCTGCTTTCTTTGGAACGTTCGCGCAGCAAGTCCTCGCTGGAACGCGTCTGGGTGCTGGGCGGCCGTTCCTGCACCTCGGCCGACTCGATACGGATCGCGTAGCGTTCGAACTCGGTTATCGAAAATTCCGGCGTATTCGGCTTGCCCTCATAACGTCGGCCATTCTGCATCACCAGGAAGTTATCGCCGTTTTCAGCCGTTTCGCGAAAACCTTTCTGCGCGACAATGATGCCCAGCTTCTGGTGCTGTATCGATTGCACGAACACGTTTTTCACCGTATTGCCCAACTCGTCAAAGCTTTCGACGAAATACACGCGGTCGGCATTTCGCGACTCCTTGAATACGCCGGGCGAAATTGCGGCCAGTTCGTCGCGCGCCTTGAGTTGGTCGGCGAACGCCTGCCCCTGGCCTGTCGCCCATGGCGAGACAAACAAACTGAGGATGCCGATCACGATAATCAGCGGCAAGGCAAACCACAACGCCGGGCGCACCCATGCAGCAAGCCCGAGGCCCGAAGTGAACCACACCACCATTTCACTGTCTCGATGCCAGCGTGTCAGAGTCAGCAGCACGCTAAGAAAAAGCGTCAATGTCAGCAATAATGGAAGATACTTGAGCAGACTGAAGCCCAGAAGCGCGTTGATGGCGTCACTGGCAAGGTTTCCGCGCGCTGCAATGCCCAAATAATGGGCGACGCGCTGGGCAAGCACGATCCCCACCAGCGTCATGAACGTGGCGAGCGCGGTGGAGTAGAGCTCCTGCGTCAAGGATCGTCTAAATATCATCCCGGGTTTGAATTCGCGTGGAAACGTTGGATAATCGGATAAATTTTACGGAAAGGGCTTCAGCAATGGAATTTAGCATAAAAAACGGCAACCCGGAGAAACAGCGTAACGCCTGCGTCATCGTCGGCGTGTACGAATCGCGCAAGCTATCCGCCGCCGCCGCCGCCATCGACCGTGCTTCCGACGGCTATCTGGGCAGCATCCTGCGCCGCGGCGACATGGAGGGCAAGCTGGGCAGCAGCCTGTTGCTGCACAATGTCCCCGGCACGCTATGCGACCGTGTATTGCTGATCGGTCTCGGCAAGGAGCGCGAATTCCGCGAGCGTGAATACCGCCGTGCCGTTGCTGCTTCCGTCAAGGCCCTCGACAATCACGGCGCCAACGATGCCGCCAGTTTCCTCGCCGAATTGCCGATCAAGAAACGCGATATCGGCTGGAAGATCGAACAGATGATCGAACTGACCATGGATTCGATTTATCGGTTCGCCCATCCGCAATGCAAAAAAGACGAAGAACGTCGCGGCGTCTACAAGCTGATCATCAATGTTCCGCAACGCAACGACCTGAAAAAAGGCGATGTGGCTCTCCAGCGCGGTCTCGCCATCGCCTCCGGCATCCGTCTCGCCAAGGATCTGGGCAATCTGCCCGGCAATATCTGCACTCCGTCCTACCTGGCCGAACAAGCCGCCGAATTGGGCAATCATTACGGCTTCAAGGTCGAAGTCCTTGAAAAAGCAGATATGGAAAAACTTGGCATGGGTTCTTTCCTCAGCGTTGCCAAGGGCAGCCGCCAGCCTCCCAAGCTCATTGTCCTGCATTACAACAAGGGTGAGACTGACCAGAAGCCCGTGGCGCTGGTCGGCAAGGGCATCACCTTCGACGCCGGCGGCATTTCGCTGAAACCGGCGGGCGACATGGACGAAATGAAATACGACATGTGCGGCGCGGCCAGCGTGCTCGGCACGTTCAAGGCCATCGCCGAGATGAACCTGCCGATCAACGCGGTCGGCGTCATCCCGACATGCGAAAACCTGCCGGACGGCAATGCCAACAAGCCGGGCGACATCGTCACCAGCATGTCCGGCCAGACCATTGAAATCCTGAACACCGATGCCGAAGGCCGCCTGATCCTGTGCGACGCACTCACCTATACCGAGCGCTTCGAACCCGAAGCCGTTGTGGACATCGCCACTCTGACCGGCGCCTGCGTGATTGCCCTCGGCCATCATGCAAGCGGTCTGTTCGGCAACTCCGACAATCTCATCAAGGAACTGCACAATGCCGGCGAAGACGCTTTTGATCGCGTCTGGCCGATGCCGACCTGGGACGACTACCAGGATCAGCTGAAGAGCAATTTCGCCGACATGGGCAATATCGGCGGCCGCGCGGGCGGAAGCATCACCGCCGCATGCTTCCTTTCCCGCTTCGCCAAGAAATTCGACTGGGCACATCTGGATATCGCCGGCACCGCCTGGAAGTCGGGCAAGGACAGGGGCGCGACAGGCCGCCCCGTTCCGCTGCTGACACATTTCCTGATGCAGCGTAGCGGCGAGCGCTAAACAGCCGATGACGCGCATCGATTTCTACTTCAATGTCACGGACAAGTTCCGGCAGGTGACGGAACTCGCGACCGATGCATTGAAAGAACGGCGGCGACTATTCATCTTTACGACGGACGCCGATGCGGCATCGATGCTCGAATCCGCCCTGTGGTCGCATCCACCCACCGGCTTTCTGCCGCATTGCCGCAGCAATCATCCTCTCGGCGCCGAAACGCCCATCGTCATCGATTGGCAGGGCCAGAATCTGCTACATGACGATATCCTGATCAACCTGACCCCGGAACATCCTCCGTTCTTCAGCCGTTTCCGGGAATTGATTGAGGTGGTCGGACTGGAAGAGGACGATCGAAGCACGGCGCGCACGCGCTTCCGCTTTTACCGTGAGCGCGGCTACGAAATCGAATCTTACGACGTGGCAGGTCAATAGTGGCTGACGAATCGGGTCCTAACCAGCAATTCGAGCAGGTGCTGAGCCGCCTGGATGCCCTCATGAAACGCGGCCAGGCGGGAGATACGGCAGGAGCCGCGCCCGAACCTTTGCCCGAGACGGCAAGAGACGAGGCGGCACCTGATTCATTTTCCGCTCCCGCGGACAGCGGCACACCCTTCGTGATCCTTGATGAACCCACGGAAATCCCGGTATTGACGGAAATCTACGAAGGCACCGTCCCGCCCGCGCAACCCGGTACTGGGGAGGAACTGGCGGACGCCGTCATCGATGCCCTGATGCCGCTGATGCTGGAAAACCTGGACATCATTGTCGCCGAGGAAGCAGCCCGCATGCAGCAGAACATTGCCGAACGCCTGCGCATAGAAATCGCCGAGGCGTTGCGCGCACGATTGCGCCAGCAGGACTAGCCGGCCGGTTCGCGCACCAGCTTCTGCACGATCATACTTCCGATCATGTCGTCCTCGACATTGACGGCAGTGCGGAAGGCATCCAACAGACGGTCGATCGGCAGCAGGATCGCGATGGCTTCGACCGGCAGCCCGACCGATTGCAACACCATCACCATCGTCACCATTCCCGCACTGGGAATACCCGGTGCGCCCATCGCGGCAATCATTGCCGTGAAAAAAACGACCAATTGCTGTACGCCGCTCAACTCGATTCCCGCCAGATTGGCGATAAACAACGCGGCAGCAGCCTCGTACAGTGCCGTGCCGTCCATATTGACGGTCGCGCCCAGCGGAATGACGAAAGAAGCGATATCGCGCTTCACGTGCAGGTTCTGCTCCGCGCAGCGCAACGAAACCGGCAATGTCGCCGAACTGGAACTGGTGGCAAACGCAGTCACCAGCGCTTCGCGCGAGCCGCGGAAAAAACGCAGCGGCGTCACTCCGGCCACCAGATACAGCAATAGCGGCAAGACCACCACGCCATGCAGCAGCGTGGTGCCGAGCACTACCATGATGAATTTTCCCAGCGTGGCTAGCAGTGTTACATCCTGGGTTGCCACCAGCCGTATCAGCAGGGCCATGATGCCGAACGGCGCCAGGCGCATGATCCAGCCCACCAGCATCAGCGACAGGTCCAGCAGCTCCTGCAGAAACTGCAGCACATTGCGGTAGCGCTCGCCGCCAACCACCAGCGCAATGCCGAGGATCAATCCGAATACCACCACCGCCAGCACATGACCCTCGGCTAGCGCGGTGACCGGATTCATGAACAACCCGTGCAGGAATTGGGCGAAGAACTCCGGCAGCGGCAATTGCTTCGCCTCATATCCCTGTATCGCCTCGCGGAACATTTCGAGATGCATTCCGCGGCCGGGCTCGAACAGGTTGGCGGCTCCGAGACCGAGCACGATGGCGATCGACATCGACAGTGCGAAAAACCCCAACGTCGCGACCCATACCCGATGCATCTGGCTATGCGCGCGCAGATTGGCGACGCCGACCGCGATGGAAGTGAACACCAGTGGGATTAGCACCATTTTCAGCAAATCGATGAACAGGTTGCCGACCAGGCCGGCCGCATACAGGCTGTGCTGCGTGACGGGCGCATTCTTGCCCGCGGCCGACAGCGCAAGCCCTGCGGCCACGCCGCCCATGGCGCCCAGCAGGATTTGTGTATTGAGGGAAGGAAACCTCATCAGGAGATGGAATCGCTCACATTTTTCCCAAAGGCTCGAAAGCGCCCTTGAGCTGCTTGTATTCGAGCTGAGCAACCAGTTGTTCGAGGCTTCCCTGCAACATCGCCAGACCGGCTGCATCCAGTTTCAGCAGCGCATCGCTCAATACGCCGCGATACGGCAACGGCGCCTTGTTCAGCACTTCCTCGCCCTGCGGCGTCAGGGTCAACAAGACCACGCGCCTGTCTTCATCGCTGCGATTGCGGGCGATGTAATTCTGGCTTTCCAGCTTTTCCAGCAGATTGCTGGCGGTGGATTGATGAATGGACATCGCCTTGGCCAGCTCGGTAACGGTGATGCGGGGCCGCCCGGAAATTTCTGCAAGCGCCCACAATTGCGCACCGCCTATGCCGGCTTTGCGCTCGACTTCGTGCGAATGGCGATTGACCGACTGAAAGATGACGCGAAACAGTTTGAGTACCGCGACAGGATCGGAGACCCCGCCGGGGTCGGCAGGCGGGGGATTATGTGAAGAAGTCCGGACGATACGCACCTGAGCTCATTTCTTTTTCGCGTTTTCCTGAATGCTCTCAATGACCTTGGCGGCCCATTCCTTGCCGCCGAGACCAAAGGCAATAGCCAGCGCAAGGAATACCGCGCCAACGACGATCACGAACAAGGCTGTCAGCAACTGGGTACCGATATTCAATTGCTCAAGCGCAACGAAAAGCACGAAGACCTGGACCAGATACTCGCTTGAAGTACTGACGGCCAGCGCACCTTCGAACTTGATGCTGTGCAGCCAGGCAAACACCAGGCGATTGATGAAGCGCGCAAGCAAGGTGCCGAAGATCAGCACCAGGATCGCGATGATGATGTGCGGCAGGTATCCGGCGAGGCCAACGAGTATGCCTGAGACTTCGGCCAATCCCAGCATGTTGGCGCCGGTGATCACGAACATCAGAATAACCAGCCAATAGACGATTTCACTGATGATGCCGGACAACGTCAGTTGCACATTGCCTTGTTGCAGGAAGGACTCCAGACCGGATTTCTGCGCAATCGAGTCGAAATGCGCAAAACTCAGCAACCGATGTACCCCGGCACGCGCGAGCCGCGCGATTCCCCAGCCAATGAAGAGAATGATGATGACGGCGAGGAGCTTGGGAACAAATGTCGCAATCTGAACCCAGAATTCGTTCAGGGAAGCGACGAAGATATCCAGTTGGTTCTGCATGAGGCAATATCTTTCAGCGTTAAGAAATAAAACAGGAATCCTGATTTTTCAAATAAAACAACAAGCTCAGGTTTTTCTCCGGCGTGCATGAACACGCCGGGGAGCTGTATATTCATACAAATGTTTTTAAGCGTCAAGCCGGGCAGATAGCCCGCTCGACGCCTCCGATCAGCTCTTGCGCGTCATTGCCACCGCGAAAAAACCGTCCGTACCGTGCTGCTGCGGCATCAGTTTGAGGTAGCCGCCGGTGTCCAGCGGGACTTGCTGCTGGGCCAGAATTTCGGCGGCATTGGCGAGTTCGAAGTCGGGGTGATTCGCCAGGAAAGCCTCCGCGATAGCCTCGTTTTCCTCACGCAGCAAACTGCACGTGGCGTACACCAGACGGCCGCCCGGTTTCACCAGCTTGGCAGCGCTTTGCAGAATGGACGCCTGCTTGGCAGTCAGCTCCTCGATATCCTGCGGCGTCTGACGCCATTTGAGATCGGGGTTGCGGCGCAGCGTGCCGAGACCGCTGCATGGGGCATCGACCAGAACGCGGTCGAACTTGCCGGCCAAACGCTTCAGCTTGGCGTCGCGTTCATTTGCGATCACCTGACTGTGAAGATTGGAGAGGCCGGAACGCTTGAGACGCTGTCCGAGATTGTGCAAACGTTTTTCCGATACGTCGAAGGCATAAAGGCGACCGGTATTGCGCATCAATGCGCCCAGCGCCAAGCTCTTGCCGCCTGCCCCCGCGCAGAAATCCGCCACCATTTCACCGCGGCGCGGCGCGACCAATTGCGCCAGCAACTGGCTGCCTTCGTCCTGCACCTCGATCTTGCCGTCCATGAACATCGGCTGGCGATTGAGGGTGATCTTGGATTGCAGACGGATACCGTAGGGCGACAAGGAGGTAGGCATGGCTTCTATCCTGTCCTTGGCAAATTGCTCCAGCACTTCCTCGCGCGTCGCCTTGACAGCGTTGACGCGCAGATCGAGCGGCGCTGCCAGATGCAGGCTGCGCGCGAGAGTGAGTGCTTCCTGCTCACCGTATTGTGCGACGAGCCGCTCCCACAGCCAGTCGGGAAGGTCGGCCTGGATCGCCAGCGGCAGGTTCTCCGTGGATTTGGCCTTGATCGCATGCGCCCATTCGGTTTGCTGCTTGTTGAGCAAGGGGCCGAGGTCGCGCAGGCTGATGCCCTGCAAACGCAACTGGGCTGCCAGCAGCAAGCGACGCGCATCGACGCCGTCTGCCAGATATTCGAGCAGCCGTTTGCGGCGCAATACCTGATATACCGATTCGGCAATGAATGCACGATCCTTGACGCCCAGCTTGGGGTTTTCGCGGAAATAAGCGCTCAGTTTGGCGTCGGCCGGGCCATGCGGTCCGAGTACCGTCGCCAGCGCCATGCCTGCCTGGCGCATCAAGGCTTCGTTGGGGAGTTGTTGTGTCATGGCTATTCCACTTGCAGGCGTGTCGCAATGCGCTCCAGCACCGTGCCGTCCTTTTCTGTTTTGCTGATTTTTACCGGGAGGTAATGATAATCTGCGGCGAGCCACAGGTCCGTTTTTTCTTCGCCGTCGCCGCTGCTTCTACCGATATGCAGGCAGCGCACCTCGCCGAACGGGGTTTGCAATATTTCTTCACCATCGAATCCATAGGCGTATGTTTTCAGCCGCTTGCCATTGGTAATGGCCAACTGCATTTCCTGTAGCGGCGGCACGAACATGAACTGATACATGAAACTCATCAGATCCTGCGCACCATCCGTCAATGGCACTTCCTGCCGGCGCGAACCGGTTTCCATCAAAAGCTTGCCCATTTCCCAATTGAAGGTAGCCCTTTGCTCCTTATTGGGATTCTTGCCGTAGCGATAGACAAAAGTCGCTGGCTTGAGCCCTTGCGAAGTCACAATGCCTTCACTCTTCTGAGTCAGGTCCGAAAGCGCCAGCGCCAAAAGACCTTTCGGTTCGGCAATGCTGGTGAGGCTATACCGGCCATCTTCCCCGGATAAGTAGCGATGCCGCTCCACGCCGGCCACATCCCCTTTGCGCAAAATCCGGTATTCGATTTCGACATGGCTCGGCAGTGCAGGCTGCGCTTCTTCCGGAGGTGGCAGCAGGCCGGTGCTTTCTTCTTCGACCGGGCTCATGGCGATGGGCGCCGGCTCTTCTCGCTCAGGCATGGGGACGACGGCAACCGGCGCTTCCTGCACTGGGGAAGGGAGTTCGGCGACCGGCTGCATAGCGGGAACCGACGGTTCAATCGGAAAAAGCGGCTCGGATGGAGGCGGTGGCTCCGGCGGCCTAGGTTTAACGGTAGGCGCCGGTTTAGCAGGGACGGGCTTGCTGGCGGCCGGCAGCGCAGTTTTCTGGAGCGGGGTCTTGGTCGGCAGCGGCGGAGCCAATGCGACCATGAGAGGAACGTCTACAGGCTTGTCCCATTCGAACCAGGATACGCGAGCAATAAGCGCCAGATGTACCAGCAGCGAAACCAGCAACGCCCAGAATAACGGGCGATAAATGCGTTTACTCCACATGCAGGCTGGTCAGCGTCTGCTCGATTTTGGCGCCGTTTTCGTCCTTCATGCTAATCCGCACCGGGATATGGTGCGCTTCGGCTCCCAGCCAAAGCTCCTTCTGGTCATCGTCCTGTTCAGCATTGACGAGGTGGATCGCCTTGTACTTTCCCGCCTCGCTATCGACCGCCACATCACGCTCCGCGACACGATACCTGTAAACGCGCATTTTCCGACCTGTCGTCACCGGCATAACGACCTCATCGCCTTGCGGCGGCTTGAACATGAACTGATAGGCAAAGCTCAGGATATCCTGCGCGCCTGCTTCCAGCGGGGCGCTATTGGTCTTGCCCTTGTATTTCATCGTCAGGGTCGCGGCAGCCCAATCGAAATCTGCCGATACGGCTTTTTTAGGCTGATCGCCCTGTTGCTGTTCGAAATGTGTCGGACGAAGACCTGCGGCTGTCACCTCGCCTTCGCTGTACAAGCGACGCTTGCCGAAAAGCGCATAAACGCCGATGCCTTGCGTGATGCTTTCAAGCTTGTAACGCTCGCCATCGCGGGTAAAGGTTTCGGTAACGTTGGCGAACGGTTGACCGTTGCGCGTGGCCTGATAAACCGCGGTCAATTGCTGCGGCGCAGCAATGGCGCTGTTGGCAACGAAAAGCATGACAAGGGCGAGCAAGCGTAGCATGGGGTTAAATCCTCCTAATCCAGTAACGCACCGGAACTCAGGCGGTTGGCAGAGATCAGGCGACGACGGTCTGATGCTCGCCTGCGGCGCGGGTACGTATGACCCCGATGCGGAAGACTTGTTCGCCTTCGGCGGCCAGGAGCGCAGTTGCGCGCTCGGCGTCTTCAGCGGCCACGATGATTGCCATGCCGATGCCGCAATTGAAGGTACGCAGCATCTCGTCTTCGGCGATATTGCCTTGTTCCTGCATCCAGCCGAATAGCGGAGGGATGGTCCAGCTGCCGCGCTTCAGTTCGGCCGTGACGCCCTCTGGCAAAACACGCGGAATGTTTTCCGTCAGGCCGCCACCGGTAATGTGCGCCATGCCCTTGACCGGAAGTGTCTCGATCAGCTTGAGCAGCGGCTTCACGTAAATGCGGGTCGGTTCCATCACCACATCGCGAAACGGGCGGCCGTGGAAATCGCTGTCCATGGCTATGCCGGAAACCTCGATCAGTTTGCGCACCAGCGAGTAGCCGTTGGAGTGCGCGCCGCTGGAAGCGAGGCCCAGCACCACGTCGCCCGGAGCGATGGTGGTGCCGTCGATAATTTTGTCCTTGTCCACCGCACCTACCGAGAAACCGGCCAGATCGTATTCGCCCGGCGGGTACATGCCCGGCATTTCGGCGGTTTCGCCGCCTACCAGTGCGCAACCGGCTTGTTCGCAACCGGCGGCAATGCCTTTGATCACCTGTGCCGCGGCGCCGACTTCCAGCTTGCCACAGGCGAAGTAATCGAGGAAAAACAATGGTTCGGCGCCCTGCACCAGGATGTCATTGACGCACATGGCGACGAGATCGATGCCGACCGTGTCGTGCTTGTTCAGCTGAAAAGCCAGCTTCAGCTTGGTGCCGACACCGTCAGTACCAGACACCAGCACCGGATTCTTGAATTTTTTGGGGACTTCAAACAGCGAGCCGAAGCCGCCGATGCCGGCCAGCACTTCGGGGCGCATGGTGCGCTTGGCAAATGGCTTGATGTCTTCGACCAGCGCGTCGCCGGCTTCGATATCGACCCCCGCATCGCGGTAGCTGATCGAGGTTTTGGCGGAATCGGAAGGGTTCAAGTTGAGTTCTCGCTTTCCAGAGGATACATTACAGGCTTCAAGAACCGTGATTTTACCCGAAATGGCCGCAAAACGAGACACCGGACTGCCCTATCAATGGTTGGCTGCGCTCGCGCTCTTCTGCGTGCTGCTCTACCTGCTGCGCGACATTCTTGCGCCGTTTCTCACCGCCGCCATCCTCGCCTACATCTGCAGCCCGCTCGTCGACCGCCTGATGCGCATCCATTTCGGTCGCTGGCAGCTGGGACGCGCGCCGGCCACGGTGCTGATTCTGCTGCTTTTGACGGGATTATTCGTGCTGTTGCTGCTGATCGTCGTGCCGTTGCTGCAAAAAGAAATCCTGCTGCTGACGCAACGGCTACCTGCGTATTTTGAAGCCCTGCGTAGCTGGTTGGAACCGTTGCTTCTCAAGTACTTCGGCATCACGCTGGCCATTGACCTGGCCCAGATCCAGTCCATGCTGACCGAACACTGGAAAACCGCCGGCAATTTCGCGGGGCAGGCGCTGCTCATCGTCGGCACGCATGGCGCGGCATTTTTCGGCTTTCTGATGAGCCTGCTGCTGATACCGCTGGTGCTGTTTTACCTGCTGCGGGACTGGCGCGAACTGATCGCGCGTATTGGCCAACTCGTACCGCGCCGCTGGTATGACAAAATTGCATTGATCGCTCATGAAATCGATCTGGTGCTGGCCGAGTTCCTGCGCGGGCAACTTTCCGTGATGCTGATGATGAGCGCGTTCTATGCCATCGCGCTATGGATGACCGGCCTGGAACTGGCCCTGCCCATCGGCATTATTGCCGGCCTGCTCGGCTTCGTGCCTTATCTTGGCATCACCATTGGCATCGTGCTCGCCGTCCTGGCAGCATTGCTGCAATTTTCCAGTTTTGCGCCGCTGATCCCCATCGCCGTTGTATTCACCGTCGGCCAGGTGCTGGAAGGCATGGTGCTGACTCCCTGGCTGGTCGGCGACCGTATCGGCCTTCATCCCGTCGCGGTCATTTTCGTACTGCTCGCCGGCGGCCAGCTTTTCGGCTTTGCCGGAGTATTGCTGGCATTGCCCGTCGGTGCCGCTATCGCAGTCGGCCTGCGCCATCTCAACCAATCCTATATCTCCAGCGAAACCTATCTGAAGTGAAGCAACTCCTGCTCGATATCCAGCCGGCCCCAGCGCCGACGCTGGAAAATTTTGTTCCCGGCCGCAATGCCGAGGCCCTGCACAGTCTTTACCTCGCCGCGACCGGCAAAGCCGACGTGCGTTTCATCTACCTGTGGGGTACCGGTGGAAGCGGCAAAAGCCATTTGTTGCATGCATGCAGTGAACTTGCCAGGCAGCATGGCGTCGCACTGGGCATTGCGGATGATGTCCAGCGTCTCGACGAAAACGCACAGATTTCACTTTTCAATATGTACAACCGCTTGCGCGAAAGCGGCGGCGCGCTGATTGTCGCTGGCGAAGCTGCTCCGATGCAGATGGGATTGCGTGACGACCTGGCGACGCGGCTTTCCTGGGGATTGGTATATCAGTTGCAGCCGCTTTCTGACGAAGAGAAAGCGCAGGCATTGAAAGCGCATGCCGATGAACGCGGAATGAAATTGCCCGATGAAGTACTGGATTATTGCTTGCGTCATCTGCGACGCGATTTGCGCACGCTGATGGCAACGCTGGATGCACTGGATAAGTGGTCGCTCACTGCCAAGCGGCCGGTTACGCTGCCACTGCTTCGCCAGATGCTGCAGCCCACCGTGAAACCGGATTGATTCCAAGAGCCTGTTTCAGCAGGCTTTTACGATTGGAGGCCGTATGATACAAGTCAGAAAGCTCAACGATACAACGTATGAAGTGACGGTTGAGGACGGAGCAACCACCACGCATACCGTCACGGTTGATCCTGATTACGCCGAAAAGCTGACCGAGGGAAAAGTTGCCGTCGAACGCCTGCTCAGCCGTTCGTTCGATTTTCTGCTGGAACGGGAATCCAACACCAGCATCTTGCGAACGTTCAATTTGCCCGTGATCGGACGCTATTTTCCCGAGTACGAGCGCGAAATTCGCGAAATGCTCTAAGAGGCTCTAACTCTAAGAGCCTTCAACGACACCCTCGATGGCATTCGTTGCTCCCTTGTTGTCTACCCAGCTCACGGCGAGCTTGTCGCCCAGACTCGCGCCGCGCAGGCGGAATGTCAGGTAGGGATTCTTGGAAATGCCGGTGCCCCACTGCGCCTCAAGCACCGTCTTGCCGTTCAGCGTCGCGGTCACCATCTGGATAAAATGCGCCGGTACCGTTTCGCCAACATCGTTGATGCGGCGGCCGGTTTCCATCGGATGGATCATCAGTACTTTCACCTCCGTCACGCCATCCTTGAGGCGCGCGCGAATCTTCATCATGTCAGCCATTAACCGCACCCTCCGACAGCAACCTCAATCCGACGCGAAGCCGAGTAATATTTGTCATTGGCTTTGACGATGACTTTCAGGTCGGCCGTTTCCGCCATCTTGATGCGGGTGATGAGGTAGGGCTCGGCCCCATTCGAAAACATGAAATTGGCAATCAGCGGCGTCGGATTCTTTTCCGCCAGGATGGAGATCGCCTCGGTGCCGGGAATGCGACTGATGACTTCGATCTGGATAATGGCGCCGTTCTCCGCCATTTGCGGCGCGATGATCTCGATCTCCGGGCTGGATTCATCGCCCGTCACCCCCAAGCCTTGCAAGGCACCTTCAACTTTGTCGGACTCGAATGCCTGACGATTCCAGGCAGCAGCCAGCGCATGCAATGGCACTAGCGCAAGCAGGGAAATCACGGCCGCGCACGACTTCAATATCGATCTGCGATTCACTTGCACCCCTATCGTTTAGGCTCCGCGAGCATGGAGCGCATTTGCTTCAACCGCGCCTCAACACCCGACATTTCATAAAAGTTGCCATCACCGCTTCTAAGGGCGATTTCCATCTGTTCGATCGCGGCAGGCAGGTTGTAGCGCAAATAATACGCCTCACCTTGTGCCTGATGGCGTAACAGATTCTTTCCCAGCCGCGTGTATGCCTGCGACTTCAGCTCGTAAAAATAGGGATCGTCGGGATAGGCTTGCTGTTTATCGGTAATGAGCTTGACCGCCGCATCCAGCTGCCCGGTTGCCAGCAGCAATTCGCCATAGCCATAAATGAGTCCGCGATGGTTGGGGTAAGCCGCCAGCCCTTGCTTGAACTGCGCTTCGGCCTGGCGCTCGTTGCCCATGGCCACCAGCAGATTGCCGGCCAGGGTTTCGATCATCGGATTGCGCGGTGCCTTGTTCCGTAGCCAGGCCACTTCTTCTCGCGCCGACTCCAGCTTGTTCGCACGCAAATATGCCACGGCCAGTCCGTAGCGCTGCGCGGCTTCGTCGACGTATTTCTTGTCATTCAGAATGGACTGGAACCACTGCACCGCTTGGTTGGGATTACCCACCATCGCGCGCAGTTTGGCCCGGGTGTAGTTGAATTCCGGGCTATCGGTGACCTGCCGATAGGGCAGCTGCTCGACGCGGTTGCGCACATCGGCAATCCGCTCGGTGGTCAGCGGGTGGGTGCGCAGGAAAGCGGGCGCACTGCCTTCGTAAAAGCGCGTGCCTTTCATCAGCTTGTCGAAGAAAGCCGGCATCGCCCGCGTATCGAACCCCGCCTGGCTGAGAATCTGCAAACCGACGCGGTCGGCTTCACGTTCATGCTCGCGGGTATAGTCCAACTGCTTCTGAATCGCGCCGGCCTGTGCTGCCTGCATCGATGCGCCTGCAAGTTGCGGATTGGAGCGCGCGGCGAGCAACGCAAACGCCATTGCGGCAAAGGATTGCCATGCATCCTGTTTCTGCTGGGCGATCATCCGGGCAATATGGTGTTGCGTAACGTGGCCGATTTCGTGGCTGATGACACTGGCGAGTTCGGATTCGCTGCTGGAGGCCATGATAAGGCCGCTGTGCACGCCGATGATGCTGGCAGGAAGCGCGAATGCGTTGATGCTGGGGTCTTGCACCACGAAAAAGGTGAATTTCTGAGGAGCATCGCCGCTGTTGGCGGCGAGACGATAGCCCAGATTCTGCAAGTAATCGACGACTTCGATATCCTTGATGACATCGCCGCTGGCATTCACGTCGCGCATGATTTCCTCGCCGATGCGGCGTTCGTCCTGGGCAGTCAGCGCCAACTGGGAAGAATCGCCCAGGTCCGGCAGGCCGTCGGCAAGGGCGTTGGGAACACACAACAGCAGCAGGAAAAGATAAACGAATTTCACCCTGCTATGATATATGCTTCATCTTGAGAGTTCATAGCGCGATGGGTCAATTTACACACTTTAACGCAGCAGGCCAGGCGCACATGGTGGACGTGGGCGACAAATCCGAAACACGCCGCATCGCCCGTGCCGCCGGCAGCATCCGCATGCAGCCGCAAACGCTGGCGCTGATCCTGCAAGGCGATGCCAAGAAGGGGGATGTGCTCGGCATTGCGCGCATTGCAGCGATTCAAGGATCGAAGCGCACCTCCGAACTGATTCCCCTTTGTCATCCCATCGCGCTGACCAAGGTGGGCGTGGAGTTTGAAATTGCCGGACCCGATACCATACATTGCACCGTCACGGCCGAAACCGTGGGGCGCACCGGCGTCGAAATGGAAGCACTGACCGCCACCAGCGTGGCGCTCCTGACCATTTATGACATGTGCAAGGCCGTGGATCGCGGCATGACAATCACCGATGTCCGGCTGCTGGAAAAACAGGGCGGAAAATCCGGCCACTGGCTCGCTGAAAAGTAAGCGCACGCCAACTCCCAACCGATTGAATCTATTTGATGCTTGATCAACCCATTGCCTGTGTCGACGTTGAAACGACGGGTACCAGCCCGCAGTATGACCGCATCACCGAAATCGGCGTGGTGGAAATGGATCCCGACGGCTCGGTGCGCGAGTGGAGCACGCTGGTCAATCCCGAAGCCCGTATTCCGCCATTCATCGAGCAGCTCACAGGCATCAGCAATGCCATGGTCGAAGCCGCACCGACTTTTTCGCAAGTCGCGGAGGAACTTCAACAGCGGCTTGCCGGCCGCCTCTTTGTCGCCCATAACGTGCGCTTTGACTACGCCTTCATCAAGAACGAATTCAAGCGACTGGAAACCGCCTTTCGGGCCGATACGCTTTGCACCGTGCGCCTGTCGCGGAGGCTTTATCCGCAATTCTACAAACACAACCTCGACAGCCTGATCCAGCGCCTGGGCATTCAGGTCGAAGACCGTCATCGCGCCTTGGCGGATGCGCGCGTGCTGGCAAAATTTCTGAAACAGCTGCCGCACGAGCATGACGCCACTGCGATCAACGACGCGATCCGCCATGTGATGGCAAAACCGTCCTTGCCCACGCACATCCCGGAAGGATTGATCGACGACATTCCCGATGGGCCGGGCGTGTATCTGTTCTACGGCGACAACGACATGCCGCTGTATATCGGCAAAAGCACAGGTCTGCGCAGTCGCGTGCTTTCGCATTTCTCGGGCGATCACCGCAGTACTAAAGAGCTGCGTATTTCGCAACAACTGAAACGGGTCGAATGGCGCGAAACCGCCGGCGAACTCGGCGCACTGCTGCTTGAGGCAAAACTGATCAAACAGCTCCAGCCTATCCATAACCAGCGCCTGCGCCGCGAAAATGATTTATGTGCTTGGCAAATGCTGCCAGCGCCGCAGGGCGGCCACATGGTTACGCTGAAATATGCGGCCGACATCGATTTCGGCCGCGCTGACAATCTTTACGGAATGTTTACTTCACAGCGCAAAGCGGTGCAGACTTTGCGCGATCTGGCCGACGCGCACCGCTTGTGCCTGATCCAGCTGGGGATTGAGAAACCCTCGCGCGCCAAGGCAACTCCCTGCTTCGCCCATCAGCTCAAAAAATGTCATGGCGTTTGCGTTGGCAAGGAAGACCCGCTACGTCATGATTTGCGTCTGGCAGAAGCCCTTGCCCGACTGAAGCTCAACGCCTGGCCGTACGCCAGCCCAATAGGTATCCCCGAAAAGCATGATGGTCGCGAAGAAATGCATATCGTGGACCGCTGGTCGTATCTGGGCACTGCGCGCGATGAAAGCGAGATCGTGGAAATACTCGCAGGCGGCGCCGTTGCAATATTCGATCTGGACACCTACAAGATACTGGTCAAACACATCAAGGGGCGCAAAGTATTACCCCTTGCGTGATTGCAAACGCGCGGGCTTTCTTTGACATCCGCGCCCTGACGCGGAACTATTCGCCTATTCCCAGCTCCTGAATCTTGCGTGTCAACGTATTGCGGCCCATGCCAAGCTGATTGGCGGCCTCGATGCGGCGGCCGCCGGTATGCTCCAGCGCCTTGATGATCATGATGCGTTCGAAAGCATGTGTGCGGCTTTCAAGCACATTCTGCTCGCCGCGCGCCAATGCATCCGCAACCTCTTGCGCCAGCGCCTCCTGCCATGAAGCCACATTGATCGGCCGGCTGACATCCTCGCGCAATTCCTGCGGGAGATCGGCAACATCGATGTTCTGCCCCGGCGCCATGACCGTCAGCCAGTGGCAGACGTTTTCCAGTTGGCGCACGTTGCCGCTCCAGCCGAGCGTCGCCAGATAGCGCAGGGCGGACGCCGACAGTTGCTTGGGTTCGACACCGAGCTCCACGGCGCTTTGCTGCAGAAAATACCGTGCCAGCAGCGGGATGTCTTCGCGCCGCTCGCGCAAAGGCGGCAGACGGAGACGTATCACATTCAGACGGTGGAACAAGTCCTCGCGGAACAAGCCCTGCTTTACTCTTTCTTCCAGATCCTGGTGCGTCGCCGCGATGATGCGCACATTGACCTTGACCGGCTGATGACCGCCCACGCGATAGAACTGACCGTCGCACAGCACGCGCAACAAGCGCGTTTGCAGGTCGGAAGGCATGTCGCCGATTTCGTCCAGGAAAAGTGTCCCACCGTCCGCCTGCTCGAATCGCCCACGCCGTGCGGCCTGCGCGCCGGTGAAAGATCCGCGTTCATGGCCGAACAGTTCGGATTCCAGCAAGTCCTTGGGTATGGCCGCCGTGTTGATCGCAATGAAGGGTTTGTCGGCACGCGGGCTATGGCGATGCAATGCCATGGCGACCAGTTCCTTGCCAGTCCCGGATTCGCCATTGATCAATACGGTCGCATGGGAGCGAGACAAGCGCCCGATCGCCCGGAACACTTCCTGCATCGCAGGCGCCTGCCCAATGATTTCCGGGGTTTCCTGCGGGTATTCGTCGTCGCTTGTCTGACGCGCACTTTCTTCAACGGCACGGCGGATGATGTCGATGGCCTGGTCGACATCGAAGGGTTTTGCCAGATACTCGAACGCACCGCCCTGAAAAGCCGCCACGGCGCTTTCCAGATCGGAATAAGCCGTCATGATGATGACGGGCACGTCGGGCAGACGCTGCTTGATCTCCTGCAGGAAATCCAGTCCCGATCCGTTGGGCATGCGGATATCGCTTACCACGACCTGCGGTTCCTCTTCAGCCAGCGCGGCCAGCGCTTCCGGAGCGGAGGAAAATGTCTTGAACTCCATGTCGCTGCGGGCCAAGGCTTTTTCGAACACCCAGCGAATGGAGCGGTCGTCGTCAATAATCCAGATCGGTTTCATACGTATTCTCTTTTAATTTGGCCAGTGTCACTGTCTGATGCTGCTCTTCATTGCCGTGCTTTCAATGGGCAGGCGAATGGTGAAACAGGTATTTCCGGGCTCGCTTTCGCATTCGATCATCCCGTGGTGCTGCGTGACGAACGTCTGGGCGAGCGTGAGTCCCAGCCCCGAGCCGTCCGCACGACCCGACACCAAAGGATAAAAAATACGGTCGCGAATTTCCGGCGGGATGCCGGGGCCGTTGTCGATAATTTGCAGCTTGATAGCGACGCGATAGCGCTTGCGCACCAGCGTCACCTGGCGCTCTGCACGCGTGCGAAAGATGATCTCGCCCTGACCCTGCATCGCCTGGACGGCATTACGCGCGATATTGAGGACAACCTGTATGAGTTTTTCCCGATCGCCAACGAGTTCCGGCAAGCTGGTATCGTAATCCCGGCGTATCGTAATGCCGCGTGGCGATTCCGCCATCAGCAGGCTGCGCACGCGCTCGAGCACTTCATGGATATTCGTCAGTTCGTATTTCGGGACACGATGCGGGACCAGCAGCCGATCCATCAAGGATTGCAAGCGATCCGCTTCCTTGATGATCACTTGTGTGTACTCACGCAGATTTTGCTGCGGCAGTTCGTGCTCCAGCAATTGAGCCGCTCCTCGCAAGCCACCCAACGGATTACGGATTTCATGCGCCAGATTGCGCAGCAATTCCGTATTGGCCTGCTGTTGCACCAGCATGCGCTCTTCACGGGCGATGCGCAATTGCTGGTCCATCTGCTGGAACTCAAGCACCAGCCGAATCGGCGAAGCATCCACTGGCGTGGCCGTACACGTCACCGACAGGTTGCCTTGCCTCAGTGTGGTAATCGGCAACTCATGTTCGCGGAAGGGGCTATTGGTCGCCAATGCGCTTTCCACTGCCGATAACAATGTGTCGCATCCGGGGAAAATCTGCCCGAGCTGAAACCCATTCATCTGGTTCATGCTGATCGCGAACAGAACCTCCGCGGCCGGGTTGGCATAGAGTACGTGGCTTTCGCCATCGAGCAACAAAACTGCTGTGGCGAGATGTTCGAGTCCGACGAAGGAATTTGGAATTTTATTAGGCATCGCTTTCCGGTTAAGCAAAAGCCAGGCCAGAAAGCGATGAGGTCATGTTACTTGAGTGACGAGAGTTCTTTTTCAAGCAGTTCGATGTTTTTTTCGTGCAAGGAAACATTTTCCTGCAGTCTTTCCATTTTCTCCTGGAACTTGGCCACATTGCGACGCGTCACGGTCTTGCCGTCCTTGCCCTTGACCTTGAACACTTCGGGGTCGGCCTCGCCTTCCGCCTGAGCTTTTTTGGCCTCCTCCAGCGCCAGGCGCTCGTTCGCCAGCTCTTCTTGCAGAATCTGCCGACGTTTTTCGTCCCGCTGTTTCTGCTCGGATTTTTCCACCCGCGGAAAATTGGCAGGGGTAGGCGTTTTGGTGCTCTTGGCCGGTGCGCTGCCGCTCGTCGCCGGAGGCTCGATATCGAGCTTGCTCGCGCCTTTCATCGGAATATTGGAATAAGTGACTTTTCCGTCGGCATCGATATGTTTGTAGATTTCGGCGCCGGCGGAGAAGTGCACGCCCAGACCCAAGAGTAAGCAGATTAACTTTTTCATGGCTTGCAGTGTAGTTCAGTTGCAATCCCTAGGCAACGCATGGAATCCCGGTTTAGTTGACGGGTTGCGGGCAACAAAAAAGGCGAGTTTCCCCGCCTTTTTCGTCAAGCCTCTGAACGTCTTAGATCGAGTAGTACATCTCGAATTCGATCGGGTGAGTCGTCATGCGGAACTTGGTGACTTCTTCCATCTTCAGGTCAATGTAGGCATCGATCATGTCATTGGAGAACACGCCACCGCGGGTCAGGAACTCGCGATCATTATCCAGGTATTCCAGAGCCTGTTCCAGGCTGGAGCACACGGTTGGGATCTTGGCATCTTCTTCCGGCGGCAGGTCGTACAGGTTCTTGTCTGCAGGATCGCCAGGATGAATCTTGTTCTGAACGCCATCGAGACCAGCCATCATCAGTGCGGTGAAGGCCAGGTACGGGTTAGCACCCGGATCCGGGAAGCGCACTTCGATACGACGAGCCTTGTCGGATTGCACGTACGGAACGCGGATGGAAGCAGAGCGGTTGCGGGCGGAATAAGCCAGCTTCACCGGAGCTTCGAAGCCCGGGACCAAGCGCTTGTAGGAGTTGGTCAACGGATTGGTGATCGCGTTCAGCGCGCGAGCGTGCTTGATGATGCCGCCGATGTAGTACAGCGCGAATTCGGACAGACCTGCGTAGCCGTTGCCTGCGAACAGGTTTTTGCCATCCTTCCAGATGGACTGGTGCACGTGCATGCCGGAACCGTTGTCGCCGACGATGGGCTTGGGCATGAAGGTGGCAGTCTTGCCGTACTGGTGCGCAACGTTGTGTACCACATACTTCAGGATTTGCGTCCAGTCTGCGCGCTTGGTCAGCGAGGAGAACATGGTACCGATTTCGTTCTGGCCCGCAGTGGCGACTTCGTGGTGGTGGACTTCAACGGGCACGCCCATTTCTTCCAGAGCCAGGCACATTGCGGAGCGCACGTCCTGGAAGGAGTCGACCGGTGGAACAGGGAAATAGCCGCCCTTGACGGTCGGACGGTGGCCGATGTTGCCGCCTTCGAACTTCTCGCCGGAAACCCATGCGGCTTCTTCGGAGTGGATCTTGCACATGCTGCCGGACATATCGACTTGCCAGTTCACGGAGTCGAAAATGAAGAATTCGGGTTCCGGACCGAAGTAAGCGGTATCGCCGATTCCGGAAGACTTCAGGTAAGCTTCAGCGCGCTTGGCGATGGAGCGGGGACAACGGTCGTAGCCCTTGCCTTCGGACGGTTCGATCACGTCGCAGCTCAGAAGCAGGGTCGGTTCGTCCATGAACGGATCGATATTCGCGGTATCCGGATCCGGCATCAGCAGCATGTCGGAAGCTTGAATGCCCTTCCAGCCAGCAATGGAAGAGCCGTCGAAAGCGTGGCCTTCGGTGAACTTCTCTTCATTGAATGCAGATACCGGCACGGAAACGTGCTGTTCCTTGCCACGGGTGTCGGTGAAACGGAAATCAACGAACTTGATTTCGTTTTCTTTCACCATTTTCATTACATCGGCGACCGCCATCTCAATCTCCCTAAATATAAAGCTCTACAATTAAACAAAAAATTAGACACGCTTGTTAAGCATTAAGCGTGCCATTAATCAAAAGTAAATTCTTATTTTCACACATAAGGTTAGAAAAGAGAATCAAAATTCAGCGCACCACGAATGTGCGCCCGAATATTCAAATGCACCAAATCGGTGCAATCACATCCTTTTCCAAAAGGCTTTATAATTAGAATATTTCTACGGAGGGTTTCTCATGGGAACGCTCAATGACATTTTAAACACTGCTCAACAACGCGCACGCGAAAACCATTTGTCTTACGCCGGTTGCCTGACGCCATCCGAAGCGCAACAAGTCCGCGATGAAGTGCAGACAGCACGACTGGTCGATGTTCGCACCCGCCCTGAACTCGAACTGGTTGGCCGCATTCCGGGGGCAGCGCATATCGAATGGGCGTTTTACCCCGATATGCGTCCCAATCCCGACTTTCTCGCCCAACTCAGCCAGCAAGTCGATCGTGAAGCAATCGTGATGTTCATCTGCCGTACTGGCGGCCGTTCACACAATGCCGCCGCCGCAGCCACGCAAATGGGATACACCAACTGCTACAACGTGCTGGAAGGTTTCGAAGGCGCTACCGACGCAGCAAGCGGACAGCGCGGGAAAATCAACGGCTGGAAAATGGCCGGGCTACCCTGGAGCAACTGACGGCGATGGACCGTTACGCTGTTATCGGCAACCCCGTGGAGCACAGCAAATCGCCTGTGATCCACGGTGAATTCGCACGGCAGACCGGACAGGGAATCGAGTACGGGCGAATTCTCTCCCCGCTGGATGCCTTTCGTGAAACGGTACTGCGTTTCCGCGATGAAGGCGGCAAGGGCCTCAATGTCACAGTGCCTTTCAAGCTGGAGGCTTTTCAGCTGACGACCACACTGACTTCGCGTGCCAGGTACGCCGAAGCGGTCAATACTCTCAAATTCGAGCAAGACCGCATCATAGGCGACAATACCGACGGAGCCGGACTGGTGCGCGACATCCAGAACAACCTCGGCATCGCCATTGAAAGAAAACGCATTCTGTTACTGGGGGCCGGTGGTGCGGCCCAGGGTGTTCTTTATCCTTTACTGGATCAGGATCCGGCTCTGCTCGTCATCGCCAACCGCACAGTGGATCGCGCGCTGGAAATGCAACGCAAGGTCGAGCAGCGCGACGTACTCAGCCGCACGGTCTCGGCCCAGACTTACGAATCCCTGGCCGGACTATCCTTCGACATCATCATCAACGCCACCTCGGCCGGGCTGACCGATAGCGCCCTGCCTATACCTCCCGGCATTTTTGCGGCCGACGCGCTGGCTTATGACATGATGTACGGCCGCGAAACGCCTTTCATGCAATTCGCGCGGCGGGAGGGTGCCCAGGTCGCCGACGGTCTTGGCATGTTGGTGGAGCAGGCGGCGGAATCGTTCTACCTCTGGCGCGACGTTCGTCCCGATACGCGTCCCGTCATCGAAAAATTGCGTCAGTAAACCCGATATGCGTTGGCGCGGATTCCTTTGGCGCGGGCTGCTTGCGCTCGTTGTTCTTGTGCTGGTCTATCAGCTATGGATCTTTTTGCACATCTGCTGGTGGGTCAATCACAATCCCGGTTCCAGTGCTTTCATGAATGACCGCCTGGGACTCATGCAGGAAAAAAATCCTGAAGCGAAGCTGCGCCATAAATGGGTACCGTACAAGCGGATTTCCAACAACCTCAAGCGCGCGGTTGTCGTGGCCGAGGATTCAAAGTTCGTGGTGCACGAGGGCTTCGATTGGGATGGCATCCAGAAAGCGTATGAGAAAAACCTGAAGAAAGGCCGCGTCGTCGCCGGCGGCTCCACCATCAGCCAGCAGCTCGCAAAAAACCTGTTTCTTTCCACCCAGCGTACGCCCTGGCGCAAATTGCAGGAAGCCGTGATTACGCTGATGCTCGAAAAAATGATGAGCAAGCGCCGCATTCTGGAAATCTATCTCAATGTGATCGAGTGGGGAAACGGCGTATTCGGCGCCGAAGCCGCTGCACGTCATTACTACGGCGCGGGCGCTGCCAGTCTGAGTGCGTGGCAATCCGCCAGGCTGGCGGCCATGATCCCCAATCCGCGCTATTACGATGACCATCGCAATGCGCGCGGGCTTGCCCGCAGAACCGCCACCATTGCCGCCAGAATGCGTCTGGCGGCGCTTCCCTGATTAGTTAGGCGAGCACAGCATCGGCTTGAGGTATTTTCCGGTATGGCTACGCGGTGACGCCGCCACAGCTTCCGGCGAACCTTCGGCCACAATGGTGCCGCCGCCATCTCCGCCTTCGGGCCCCATATCCACCAGCCAGTCGGCTGTCTTGATGACGTCCAGGTTGTGCTCGATGACCACGACGGTATTACCGTGATCGCGCAGGCGATGCAGCACGTTAAGCAGCAGCTGGATGTCGGCGAAATGCAGACCGGTGGTCGGCTCGTCGAGAATGTACAACGTGCGGCCGGTATCGCGCTTGGAAAGCTCCAGCGCCAGCTTGACGCGCTGCGCCTCGCCGCCGGACAGCGTGGTCGCGGATTGCCCGAGCGTGATGTATCCCAGGCCGACATCGAGCAGCGTTTGCAGCTTCCGTTGTACCACCGGCACCGCATGGAAAAATTCGTTGGCCTGCTCCACGGTCATTTCCAGCACTTCGTGGATATTCTTGCCCTTGTAGTGAATTTCCAGCGTTTCGCGGTTGTAGCGGTGGCCCTTGCATACGTCGCATGGCACGTAGATATCCGGCAGGAAGTGCATTTCCACCCGGATCACGCCATCTCCCTGGCACGCTTCGCACCGGCCGCCCTTGACGTTGAAGGAATATCGGCCCGGCCCGTAGCCGCGCGCGCGCGATTCCGGCACGCCGGCGAACAGCTCGCGGATGGGCGTGAAAAGCCCGGTATAGGTTGCCGGATTGGATCGCGGCGTACGGCCGATGGGACTCTGGTCCACATCGACTACCTTGTCGAAGAATTCCAGTCCCTCGATGGCTTCGTACTGGGCGGGCTCAGTGGAACTGCCGTACAGATGACGCGCGACAACGCGGTACAGCGTATCGTTAACCAGCGTGGATTTGCCTGAGCCGGAAACGCCAGTGACGCAGGTCAGCAGGCCGACCGGCAGATCAAGCGTCACTTTTTTGAGGTTATTGCCTTCGGCCTGCGAGAGCCTGAGCATGCGCTTGGGGTCGGGCCCGTGACGCTTTTTCGGCACCTCGATGGATTTGCGTCCGCTCAGGTATTGTCCCGTCAGCGAATCAGGATTGCTCTTGATTTCTTCGGGCGTGCCTTCGGCGATGATCCTGCCGCCATGCTCGCCCGCGCCGGGGCCGATATCCACCACATAATCGGCAGACAGGATTGCATCCTGGTCGTGTTCGACAACGATCACGCTGTTGCCGATATCACGCAGACGGAACAGGGTTTCCAATAGACGATCATTGTCGCGTTGATGCAGGCCGATAGAGGGCTCGTCCAGCACATACATCACACCGGTCAGGCCGGAGCCGATCTGGCTGGCAAGACGGATGCGCTGCGCCTCGCCGCCCGACAGCGTTTCCGCCGAGCGCGACAATGACAGGTAATCCAGCCCCACGTTGGTCAGGAAGCGCAAACGGCTGCTGATTTCGTGCACGATCTTGTCGGCGATGGCCAGTTTCTGCCCGCTCAGCCTGAGCGCCTCAAAGAAACTTAACGTTTGCCGCAACGGCATTTCGCAAATCTGGTGGATATTGCTGCCGCCGACGCGCACGTGGCGCGCTTCCTTGCGCAAGCGCGTGCCGCCGCACTCGGGGCAAGGGCAGCCGTTCAGATACTTGGCAAGTTCCTCGCGCACCATCACCGAATCGGTTTCGCGGTAGCGGCGTTCGAGGTTGTGCAGGATGCCTTCGAATGGATGGCTCTTCAGATAAAAACCGCCGCGTTCGTTCATGTAGCGGAAAGAGATGTTTTCCTTGCCGCTGCCGTGCAATGCGATTTCCTGGATTTCCGGCGGCAGGTTTTCGAAAGTGGTATCGAGATCGAAGCCGTAATGCTCTGCCAGGCTTTGCAGCATCTGGAAATAAAACTGATTGCGCCTGTCCCAGCCCTTGATCGCACCGGCCGCCAGCGAAAGATGCGGAAAAGCGACTACGCGCTTGGGGTCGAAGAAACTGATTTGCCCGAGACCGTCGCACTTGGGGCAAGCGCCCATAGGGTTGTTGAACGAGAAAAGACGCGGCTCCAGTTCGGCCAGCGAATAGTTGCACAGCGGACAGGCGAATTTGGCCGAAAAGAGATGTTCTTTCCCGGTATCCATCTCCAGCGCCAGCGCGCGGCCCTCCGCAAGACGCAATGCCGTCTCGAATGATTCCGCCAGACGCTGTTTCACATCCGCTCGCACTTTGAGACGGTCCACCACCACATCCACGTTGTGCTTGGTGGTTTTGGCGAGTTTGGGGACGGCATCCAGCTCATAAATCTCGCCGTCGACGCGCACCCGAACAAAACCTTGCGCACGCATTTCGTCGAACAGTTCGACCTGCTCGCCCTTGCGGTTGGAAACCACAGGCGCGAGGATCATCAGCTTGGTGTCTTCCGGCAGAGCCAGCACGTGATCGACCATTTGCGACACGGTCTGCGCCTCCAGCTTGATGCCGTGCTCCGGGCACTCCGGATCGCCGGCCCGGGCGTACAGCAGCCGCAGGTAATCGTGAATCTCGGTGACCGTGCCGACGGTGGAGCGCGGATTGTGCGAGGTCGATTTCTGTTCGATGGAAATCGCGGGACTGAGGCCTTCGATCAAGTCGACGTCGGGCTTGTCCATGCGCGCGAGGAATTGTCGCGCATAGGCGGAAAGCGATTCCACGTAACGACGCTGTCCCTCGGCATATAAGGTGTCGAAGGCGAGTGAGGACTTACCCGAGCCGGAAAGGCCGGTGATCACGATCATCTTGTTGCGCGGCAGATCCAGCGAAACGTTTTTAAGGTTATGCGTACGCGCGCCGCGGATGCGTATGGTATCCATGCTGTCTCGAGAGTGGGTCAACCTGTTAATATACGCAATTTTCACCTGTCACCTCAATCATTTTTCCAATGCCCAACCCGGAACGCATGACCTCCCTCGAACTGCGAGCAAGCCTGAGCCTGGCCTCCATTTACGGCCTTCGCATGCTGGGAATGTTCCTGATCCTGCCGATTTTCGCGATTTATGCCGAAGGTCTGCCCGGTAATCCCAGTCACCTGATGATCGGCCTCGCGCTTGGCGCTTACGGCTTGACGCAGGCCGTTTTCCAGCTGCCGTTCGGCATGGCGTCCGACCGTTACGGGCGCAAGCGCGTGATTTATTTCGGACTGGCAATCTTTGCCCTGGGCAGCCTCATCGCGGCGCTGGCGCAAACCATCGAGATGACGATTGTCGGTCGCGCAATTCAGGGGGCGGGAGCGGTTTCGGCCGCCGTCACGGCCCTGGTTGCCGATCTGACGCGGGAAGAGCATCGCACCAAAGCAATGGCGATGATAGGCGGAACCATCGGTATCACCTTCGCTTTCTCGCTGGTGGCCGGCCCCGCCCTCAATCAATGGATAGGCATCCCCGGAATTTTCGCGCTGACCGGCATCCTGACCTTGCTGGCCATGCTCGTTGTCCGCTTTGTCGTGCCCGACCCGCAGATCAGCCGCTTCCATTCCGATGCGGAAGCCTCCGCGTCAAAACTGTCGGAAGTCCTCAGGAATACCCAGCTACTTCGTCTCAACTTCGGCATTTTCGCGCTGCACGCGGCGCAGATGGCGATGTTCGTCGTCGTGCCTTTCGCCTTGATGAAAAGCGGCGGCCTCGACGCCAACCATCATTGGCAGGTTTATCTGCCGATCATGGGCATTTCCTTCGTATGCATGGTGCCGGCGATCATCTATGGCGAAAAGAAAGCCAAGCTTAAAAACATATTTGTCGCTGCCATCGCATTGATGTTCGGAGCGCAGTTGCTGTTCGCATCCTCGATCAATCAGTTCTGGGGCATAGTCGCCTCGCTGACAGCCTACTTCATTGCCTTCAACGTTCTCGAAGCCAGCCTGCCTTCGATAATCTCCAAGGTGGCTCCCGCCGCTTCCAAAGGCACGGCAATGGGTGTGTATAATACTTCGCAATCGCTGGGCATATTCCTCGGCGGAGCCGTTGGCGGCTGGCTATCGCACATCTACGGCTATGCTGCGGTTTTCATATTCTGCAGCGTGCTGATCGCATTGTGGCTGGCCTTCGCAGTTAGCATGAAAGCGCCGCCCGCCGTAAAAAGCCGCATGTTCCACCTTTCGGAAATGACCGCCGAAGAAGGACTGGAACTCGCCGACCAGTTGCTGCGGCTGCAAGGCGTACGCGAAGCCGTGGTGCTGGCGGATGAAGGCGTGGCTCTGCTCAAGGTGGACATGCATGCGTGGGATGAAGAAGCAGCGCTGCAATTAATTGGAAAGGAAAATTGAGATGGCATCGGTAAACAAGGTAATTCTGGTCGGAAATCTGGGCCGCGATCCTGAAATGCGCTATATGCCTTCGGGCGATGCGCTGGCATCGTTCAGCATCGCCACCACGGATACCTGGAAGGACAAGAGCGGCCAACGCCAGGAACGTACCGAATGGCATCGCATTTCGATGTTCGGCAAGCAGGCGGAAATCGCAGGGCAATATCTGAAAAAGGGATCGTCGGTTTACATCGAAGGCCGCCTGCAAACCCGCAAATGGACGGACAAGGAAGGCCACGAGCGCAACACTACCGAAGTGGTCGCCGACCGCATGCAAATGCTGGGCGGACGTACAGGCGGCGGCAATGCCTTTGAAGTGATGGACGACGGCGACGATATGTCTCCGCCGCCACGCCAGCAGGCATCCCGCGAACAGCCTTCCGGCGGCACGCCCCGCCCAGCGGGCGGCGGATCCGGCTTCGACGACTTCGAGGACGATATTCCGTTCTGACCAGTCATTGCCAGAATCGAATCATTAAGAAAACGGCCGCTTTTGCGGCCATTTTCTTTTACTCAGCGTTAGACAAAGGCGAGTTCTCGCGTGAGTCAATCCTGAAAAGTTTTACGCTAAAATCTGTAGTAAATATTTACTTATTGCCCTTATCCAACCAGACGAGAACGCTTCATGGCCCGCCACGACCCGCTCAATACCCGCCGCTCCGAAGAACGCTTGACGCGCCTGATACAGGAGCGCCTGCAACCGGGGGCCGACAAGCAGCGGATTGACGAGCGTATCTGGGATTTGTTCGGCGAGGACTGGTGTGTGATGTTTACCGATCTTTCCGGGTTTTCGCGACGTGTGGCCGAGTTCGGCATCATCCATTTTCTCCAGACTATCTACGAATCCGAACGCCTCCTGATTCCCGTCATCGATAATCACGATGGATTCGTGCTGAAAGTAGAAGGGGATTCCTTTCTGGCGGTTTTCCGGAATGCGCATAAATGCCTGCAATGTGCGCTTGCCATGCAGCAGACGGTACGCGACTACAACTTCAGCCGGCTGCAAGAAGAAAAGGTGCTGCTTTGCATCGGCCTGGGTTATGGACGCATGCTGCGCATCGGTGACACCGACGTATTCGGCGCAGAAGTGAATGCCGCGAGCCGCCTCGGCGAAGATCTTGCGCAATCAGGCGAGACCCTGGTGACGGGCGCATTTCGCACAGAATGCAATGGAGTGCCGGGAATTACTTTCGAAGCGCTTCCCCATCCGCCAGCCGGCACCGATTCGGCTTATCGTGTAGCGGTTTCGGGCCAGAAAACAGCCATTTTGTAAGATTTCACCTACGTACTTTTCGGTTATCAACCAGCAGCGTTTGAGCGCATTTATTCATACACTGAATCGACGTGTCCGAAAGCACACAATTCGCTACCGGACGTCCTTTCAAAAAGTGAATGGAGAATCGAAAATGATAAAACGCTGCGTTCTCATGCTGGGTCTGTTGTCTGTAATTTTTCTGACGGCTTGCAATACGATGAAAGGCGCCGGCCAGGACATTCAATCGGGTGGTGAAAAACTGGAAAACAAGGCTGAAGAAGTCCAGCAAAAGTAATCCTTTGTGCTCCGCCTAATCGGCCGCACTCACCGGTCGAGACTCGGCAGCGGCATTCAGCGGAATCAGGGCAAGGGTAAACATACCCTTGCCGGGTTCGCTGTCGATCTGCAATTTTCCCCCGATCGCTGTTACGCGATGCTGCATGCCCTTTAGCCCATGCGTCACTTCGTAGCCTTGGGTTAAATCCATGCCCTTTCCGTTATCCGCAATTTCGAGCTTGAGATAACGGTCATCCACTTGAAGATGTACCGAGACCTTGGTCGCCTCTGCGTATTTGGTAGCATTAGTCAGGCTTTCCTGAACGACCCGGTAGGCGATTAGCCCCAAGGCTTCACTGATATGCATGTTTTCGTCCGGCAACTCCATGTCGAGTTCCCACTGATTGCGATCCGCAGCCGACTCGATCAGAGCCTTCAGGGCAGGGATCAGGCCAAAAGTCGTCAGTAAGGATGGATGGAGATCCTGCACTACCCGGCGCTTGAGTTCGATTCCCTGGTCCAGATAGCGCAAGGTCCGGTTCAGCTTTTCGCTCGCTTCCGGCGACACATCCTTGATTTTGCGCAGCACCCATGAAATATCCATTTTGGTCGCGGTGAGGATGGAGCCCATTTCGTCGTGCAACTCGCGCGCCAGTTTTCTACGCTCCCGCTCGACATCGTACTGATAGTCCACGGCCAGGGTTTTGAGCATGCTGGTGCGTTCTTCGAGTTTCTGCTCGAAATTAACGACATCGGTTTCCAGCTTTTTACTGAGCCGGTCGCGATCCACAATTTCCTCGACCAGCTTCTTTACCGACAACACGAGCAGCACCAGCACCAGTAATATGCTCGCCGCTACGGAGAAACGTCCGGCAGCCATTGTATTGGCGCGCTTCTCGATCATGCGCGCGATGTCCTTGCTCATGCTGTCCGCAAAGGCCTGCGTTTTCTCCATGAATTGATCCATCCGCTTTCGGCTTTCTTCGGAGTTCACCATTTGCATGGAAGCCTCCATATTGCCCTTGTGCGCCAGTGTTACGGACATCTGCAACTCGGTAGACTTGCCCTCGACATCGGCGGAGATGCTCTTGAGCAGTTCCGCATAGCGCTGCTCTGGCTCTCCGCCTGAAGTCACATGTTTTTCCAGTGCGCGCATGGTTTGCTGCACATTATTAACCTGTGGCTCGATGGCTTTTTCGTCCACGGGGACATACTTGTTCTGGAGGCTGATGAGATATCCGCGCTGCACACTTTCCGCTTCCTGCATGCGAGTACGCAACTCATTGATCAGCGTGTTCGTTTCACCCGAATTGGTAAGGTAGTCATTCTGCCTTGCCAGCGCCCCCATCCATGCATCGGTGAGCGCTATCGCCAACATCGAAAGCAGGACATAACCCGCCAATACCAGTATCAAACGTAACCCAATGCTTCGTACCGCTTCCCGGCACCAATAGTAAAGCTTCATGCTGGCCCCTTCTGCGACCGTGCAGTACTACCCCTGTCAGTTTTTTCTTACTTGTTATTCATCTAACAACTGCTAAATGCAGTCGCCTTCGATGTTTATAGTGATTCCATAGGTGTTATCAAGCACCTCCATACAGAAAGGTGAAAATCATGCTTTATTACACCGTCGTTTTCTTTGTGATCGCCCTGATTGCCGCCTTTTTCGGCTTTAGCGGCATTGCTGCGGGCGCAGCAGAAATTGCCAAGATTCTGTTCTTTGTCTTTTTAGTCATCACGATCATTTCAATACTTGTAGGCGTATTCAAATAGCGCTCGCGAGTCCCCCAAGATCATCGAAAGTTTCAATGACATTCAAGTTTTAAGAGGAAATTTCATCATGCTAAGTTCAAAAGTACAGGAAATTAAAGAAGGTACACAGGAAGTTGCGGACGACATCGCAGCTCGCACCAAGGCAACCGCTGCCGACATTTCAACTGAAACCAGGGAAACCCTGGATAACTTGAGCGACCGCGTCGGCAAGGAAGGAACGGAAATCAAGTCTGAAATCGAATTATTGCTAGGCAAGGTTTATGACCTACTCAGGCCGGAAACCACATATGAAGTCCGCCAGCAAGTACGCCAAAGCCTGGATAACGTAACCAGGAAAGTTGCTGACTGGGCGGAAGGCCGCGAAGGCGAACTGACTGCCAGGCTCGACACGACCAGGCTTCACACGCGAAAGACCGTCTACGAACATCCGATGTCCAGCCTGCTTGTAGCCGCCGGGGCCGGAGCACTGGTGACCTATTGGTTGATGCATCGGTCGCCTGATTCGGACCAGCCACGATAGGCCTGCAACCAGCAACAGAAAGCGCAACACTTTCATAGTGTTGCGCTTTGCCATGCATACCAGATGGAGCGATGAGATGGAAACCGAACTCACAACGACAACCACTCCGGCGCCAACCGCGCCGGCGGAACATTTTAATATCGATATTTCGGCCATCCGCGAAAATGCTCGCAAGGATGTCCTGGAAGGCGCACATACTTCGAGTTATCAAGGAGATGTCGAAGAGGTAATCGAATTGCTGAATCATGCGCTCGCCACTGAGCTAGTATGTGTCTTGCGATACAAGATGCATTATTTCACTGCGGTAGGGCTGAACTCCGAGTCCATTGCCTCGGAATTCGCCATTCATGCGCAAGACGAGCAAGAGCATGCAGACCGGATTGCCGCGCGTATCGTTCAGCTTGGCGGCAAGCCGGATTTCTCGCCGCAAGGATTGGCGGAGCGCAGTCATTCGGATTACGTCGCATGCGCAAGCCTTGAAGAAATGATACGCGAGAACCTGATTGCGGAGCGCATTGCCATCGATACCTACCGCGAAATGATTCGCTATATCGGCGACAAGGATCCGACCACGCGACGCATGCTGGAGGACATCCTGGCCAAGGAGGAGGAGCATGCCGACGAACTTGCGGACTGGAGCAAGCGTCAATAACTTTAGCAGCGGAATCCCGCACCGCAGTTCATAGACTCGATAGGATTCATCATGAAAAAGATCCTGTTGGTGGATGACCACAGCATCGTCAGGTCGGGTTTGCGCAACCTGATCGACCTGGAAAACGACATGCGCGTCGAGGACGAGGCGGCAAGCGGCAACGAGGCGATCCAGAAAGTACGCAAGCAGAAGTTCGACATTGTCGTGCTGGACATTTCCATGCCCAACAAGAACGGTGTGGATACCTTGCATGATTTGAAGCGCGTCGCACCGGACCTTCCAGTGTTGATCCTGAGCGGGTACGCCGAGCAGCAATATGCACTCAATCTGATCCGTAGCGGTTGCAAGGGCTATCTTTCAAAGGATGCCGATCCGGATGAAATCATCAAGGCGATCCGCACCATTTGCGCCGGCCGCCTTTATATTTCGTCCGCGCTGGCGGAGCTGATGGCCAGCGAATTGATGCAGCCTTCGGACAAATTACTGCACGAAACGTTGTCCGATCGGGAATTCCAGGTTTTTTTCAAGCTGGCAACCGGCAAATCCGTCACGGAAATTGGCGAAGAGCTTTTCATCAGCGTCAAGACGGTGAGCACTTACCGCGCCAGGATACTGGAAAAAATGAATATGAAAACCAACGCCGATCTGACTTATTACGCCATCAAGAACGAGTTGATCAATTAGGATAAAGTGAAGCAGTTTGCAGGAATTTGTAGTCCTGCTTCGGATAGTACAACCCTGAACAACCATTTATCATTAATCGATCATGTTAGCTATTGGATTCTCACATCGCGAGGTGTGCCCCCAAAAAGTGGTCGCTGAAATGCAAAACATGCCGGATATCATGGAGCGGGAACGCATCCATGTCATGCTGGTTGAAGATTCGGCGCTCATTCGAGAGGCATTGAGGGAAGCGCTCGACGGCTCAAGCGTGGCCAGCTTCGACGGCTTTGCCGCGGGCTCCGCCGAGGCTATTGCACTCCTGCGGTCGCGCCGATTCGACATGGTAGTCGTCGACATCGAGCTTGCCCACGGCACCGGTTTCGATGTTTTGCAGGATATCAACAAACCGGATTTCCCCTATCCGCCCCCCATCACCATGGTGCTGACCAATCATGCTTACGTGATCTACCGCCATCGTGCGCAAGCGCTTGGCGTTAAATACTTTTTCGATAAATCGATGCATTTCGACGAAGCGATTGAGGCCATTGAAAAAGAAGCCAATACCTTGCTCGATGGCAATAACCGATAATTATTGTTTGTTGCCAGAATAATCTTACAAAACCACCTCACCTCCTCTTATAAAAAATCTCGCCCCGGTCCGACTGCTCCCTCACGGACAAATCCTTAGCATGAATTCATGGTGTCACACCATATCAATAAGAAGGTGTGCCGTTATTTTCAAAAGGAGAAGAAGTCATGAACTGGGATCGAATCGAAGGTAACTGGAAACAGGTCAAGGGCAAAGTGCACCAGCAATGGGGCAAGCTCACCGACGATCAGATGGACCAGATCCAGGGAAACCGGGAAATGCTTATCGGCAAGATTCAGGAACTTTACGGAATAACCAAGGAAGAAGCCGAAAAGCAGGTGAAGCAGTTCAATGATCGCTGCAGCAACGAAAACTGGATCTGACCGATATGCGAAAGGAATGATTGTATGAATACCATCCAAAAGATGTTGATACCAGGCCTGATAAGCATGCTGATGGCTGCTCCAGTCTATGCGCAAGCCATTAGCCAAGCCATGACCAAGGAAGATTACAAGCTTCAGAAGGACAATATCGAGAAAACGCATGATGCCGACAAGGCGAAATGCAAAAACCTCATGGGCAACAAACGCGATGTATGCATTGCCGAGGCCAATGCCAAGGAAGATATCGCCCAGGCCGAACTCGAAGCCGCTTACAAGAATACCGGCAAGGAAAGGATCGCCGCCGCCAAGGTGCGCGCCAAAGCCGAATTCGACGTTGACAAGGAACGATGCGACGATCAGAAGGGCGACGCCAAATCGCTTTGTGTAACCCAGGCCGAAGCAAAACGTGACCGCGCGCTGGCAGACGTCGAGGCAAAGAAGGAGATGTATAAAGCTCAGAAGGATATCAACGAAGCCAAGAAAGATGCCCGCGAAGAAAAGATCGACGCAACCTTCGAGGCAGAAATGAAGAAATGCGACAGCTTCGCCGGCGATGTCAAGGATAGCTGCGAAGCAAAGGTCAAACAACGCTTCAACAAATAATTAAGAAGCGGGCTTTGCATAACTCCGACAACCAATTTCCGGTTATCCGCCAGCACTCAACCGAAGGAGCATTTGCTCCTTTTTTTTATCCGCAGAGATCGCGAATAAGCGAGCATTCCCCTTGAAACCCTTCAACTGACCCACATTTAAATAGCGGCTGCCGATTAAGGTATAATTTTGTTTTTTTAGGGAGTTATCATCATGCCGATTTATGCATATCGCTGCTCCGCATGCGGGCATGCGGAAGACGTCATGCAAAAAATGAGTGCGGATCCACTCACCGAGTGTCCGCAATGCCATGCCGCGACTTTTTCCAAGCAACTGACCGCCCCCGGCTTCCAGCTCAAGGGCAACGGCTGGTATGCCAGCGACTTCAAAGGCGGGAATACTGCCGCCAAGCCCAAGGAAGAAAGCGCCCCTGCGTCTACACCGTGCGGCGGCAGTTGCGCCTGCCACTAAAACCATACGCTTAAATGTTCAAACGTTACCTGATTACCGGCCTGCTGGTGCTGGTGCCGCTGGCAATCACCATCTGGGTGCTCACCACGCTGATCGGCATCATGGACAGCAGCCTGCTGCTGCTTCCGTCATCCTGGCGGCCGGAAGCGCGCCTGGGTTATACCATTCCCGGATTGGGCGCCTTGCTGACGGTGATGATCGTCCTTGTGACAGGCGTGATCGCCACCAACTTCTTCGGCAAGCGCATCCTGCTATTTTGGGAAGGCCTGCTGGCGCGCGTTCCAGTGGTCAAATCGATCTACTACAGCGTCAAACAGGTGTCGGACACGCTGTTTTCCGATTCCGGGCAGGCATTTCGCAAGGCGCTGCTGGTGCAGTATCCGCGAGCCGGCAGCTGGACGATAGCCTTTCAAACCGGCCATCCTGGCGGCTCCGTTGCGCGGCTTCTGCCGGGTGAACATGTCAGCGTTTATGTTCCCACCACGCCCAATCCGACTTCCGGCTTTTTTCTGATGATGCCGGTCAGCGAAGTCATCGAACTCGACATGAGCGTGGACGAAGCACTGAAATACATCATTTCCATGGGCGTGGTCGTGCCGGCCGAGAAATCTCCCGCCAGCACCTACGCCGGTGATTAACCCAACCCCTTTATTCTAAAAACAGATTCGAATTCCTATGCGTACTCATTATTGTGGCGAACTCAACAGCCAACACATCGGCCAGACCGTAACCCTGTGCGGCTGGGCGCATCGCCGTCGCGACCACGGCGGCGTGATCTTCATCGACCTGCGCGACCGTACCGGCATGTCGCAGATCGTGATCGATCCGGATACGCCTGCCGCCTTCGCCAATGCCGAAACCGTGCGCAATGAATTCGTGCTTAAAATCACCTGCAAGGTGCGTCCGCGCCCGGAAGGCACGGTCAACCCCAACATCCCGACCGGCGAAGTCGAAATGCTGGCGAGCGAGATCGAAATTCTCAATCCGTCGCTGACACCGCCGTTCATGCTGGATGACGACAATCTCTCCGAGACCGTCCGCCTGGAGCACCGTTACCTCGACCTGCGCCGCCCGGCGATGCAGAAGAACATGATGCTGCGCTACCAGGTCGCCAAGACGCTGCGCAATCACCTCGACAGCCACGGCTTCATCGAAGTCGAAACCCCGATGCTGACCCGCTCCACGCCGGAAGGCGCGCGCGACTACTTGGTGCCGTCGCGCGTGCACCACGGGATGTTCTTCGCGCTGCCGCAGTCGCCGCAACTGTTCAAGCAGCTCTTGATGGTGTCGGGCTTCGATCGCTATTTCCAGATCACCAAGTGCTTCCGCGACGAAGACTTGCGCGCAGACCGCCAGCCGGAATTCACCCAGGTCGATATCGAAACTTCCTTCCTCGGCGAGGAAAAGATCATGACCATCGTCGAGGACATGATCCGCAAGATGTTCAAGGACGTGCAGAATATCGATCTGCCCGACCCGTTCCCGCGCATGTCTTTCTCCGAAGCAATGAACCGCTACGGCTCCGACAAGCCTGACATGCGCGTGACGCTGGAAATCACCGAGCTCACCGATGTGATGAAGACAGTCGATTTCAAGGTGTTTTCCGGCGCCGCCAACATGGCCGGCGGCCGCGTTGCCGCGTTGCGCGTACCCAACGGCGCGTCGATTTCGCGCAGCGAGATCGACGCCTACACCGAATTCGTCAAGATCTACGGCGCCAAGGGCTTGGCCTACATCAAGGTCAACGATATGACGCAACTGAACGAAACCGGCTTGCAATCGCCCATCGTCAAGAACCTGCACATCGATTCGCTCAAGGCCATCGTAGAGTTGACCGGCGCGCAGTCCGGCGACATCATTTTCTTCGGTGCCGACAAGGCCAAGGTGGTCAACGAAGCGCTGGGCGCATTGCGACTCAAGGTCGGCCACGAGAAGGGTCATGTCGATGGCCGCGCCTGGGCGCCGCTGTGGGTGGTGGACTTCCCGATGTTCGAACACGACGAAGAAAACGACCGTTGGGTCGCGCTGCACCATCCGTTCACCAGCCCCAAGGACGGCCACGAGGACATGTTGGCGACCAACCCGGGCGATTGCCTGTCCAAGGCCTATGACATGGTGCTGAATGGCTGGGAAGTTGGCGGCGGCTCCGTCCGTATTCACAAGCAGGAAGTGCAGTCCAAGGTGTTCGACGCGCTCAAGATCAGCAAGGAAGAAGCGCAGGAAAAATTCGGCTTCTTGCTCGACGCGCTGCAATATGGCGCGCCTCCGCACGGTGGCCTGGCTTTCGGCCTGGATCGCCTGGTGACGCTGATGGCCGGTGCGGAATCGATCCGCGACGTGATTGCCTTCCCCAAGACCCAGCGTGCGCAATGCCTGATGACCAAGGCACCGAACGAAGTCGACGAAAAGCAGTTGCGCGAGCTGCATATCCGCGTGCGTCAGCAGAATGCCGCCGGATAACAGGCTGCGCATGCCGGTCAAGTCGCGCATACGCACCATCCCGCACTTCCCGAAACCGGGCATTCAGTTCCGTGATATCACCACACTGCTGAAAGACCCGGTCGGTTTTCGGATCACGATTACCGAACTGGTGAGTCGTTATGCGGACATGAAAATCGACAAGGTAGCGGCCATCGAATCGCGCGGCTTCATCATCGGCGCGCCGCTGGCGTTCGCACTGGGTGTCGGCTTCGTGCCGGTTCGCAAAGCGGGCAAGTTGCCAGGTGACAAAATCGGCCACGATTACGAACTGGAATACGGCAGCGACCGCGTCGAATTGCATCGTGACGCGATTCAGCCAGGCGAGAAGATTCTGCTGGTGGATGACCTGGTTGCCACCGGCGGCACGGCATTGGCTGCCGCCACGCTGATCGAAAAAGCCGGCGGGACGGTTGTCGAATGCTGTTTTGTCATCGACCTACCGGATGTCGGCGGCCGAAAACGCCTGGAACAGGCTGGCCACGCGGTTTATGCCCTTTGCGCATTCGAGGGCGACTAGTGGCTTACAAACAGCCGGTTTCAGTGCTGGTTTTGATACACACGCCGGCCCTTGAGGTGCTACTGCTGGAGCGCGCAGACAAGCCGGGTTATTGGCAATCGGTTACCGGCAGCCGCGAAGGCGAAGAAAGCCTGCGCGAAACCGCGATTCGCGAAGTGCAGGAAGAAACCGGACTGGATGCGGAACACTACAATCTTGCCGATTGGCAATTGTCCAATGAATATGAGATTTTCACGCATTGGCGTCATCGCTATGCGCCGGGAGTGACGCACAATATCGAGCATGTGTTCGGGCTGGAACTCCCCACGGTGATGCCGGTCACACTCGCGCCAAACGAACACATTAACTACGAGTGGGTAGATTGGCGTCTGGCGGCGACGCGGGTTTTTTCATGGACCAATGTGCTTGCCCTGCGCGCATTGGGTGAGCGTTACGGTTTAACGTTGTAAGATTAGATAACTTTTATATTTTGGCTATCATGCAAACAGCGCCCATCAAATTCGAAAAATTCCAGGCTGTGCAGGAAGACGACCTGCAGCAGCGCATCATTGCGGCCAGGCAAAAGCTTGGTGACCGCCTGGTCATCCTTGGTCATCACTACCAGCAGGAAGGCGTGTACAAGCACGCCGACTTCACCGGTGATTCGCTGAAGCTGTCGCGCTACGCCGCCGAATCGAATGCGGAATTTATCGTGTTCCTGGGCGTGCATTTCATGGCCGAAGTCGCCGACATCCTGTCGCGTCCGGACCAGATCGCAATACTGCCAGACATGGCCGCCGGCTGCTCGATGGCGGACATGGCCAATCTATCCAAGGTCGAGCGCTGCCGCCGCGAGCTGTCGGAACACTACGATTTCGATACTACATTCACCCCGGTCACCTACATCAACTCCGCCGCCGACCTGAAGGCCTTCTGCGGCGAGCATGGCGGCATCGTGTGCACTTCCAGCAACGCCGGCAAGATCGCCGAATGGGCATTCGCGCGCCGCGAGAAAGTGCTGTTCTTCCCCGATCAGCATTTGGGCCGCTGGACCGGCTACAAGATGGGCATTCCGCTGGAAAAGATGATCGTCTGGGATCCTGACCTGCCGTTGGGCGGACTCACCAAGGAACAGATCGACGATGCAAAAATCCTGCTGTGGAAAGGCCACTGCTCGGTCCACCAGATGTTCCGCCCGCAGGATATCCTGCGTTTCCGCAATGAGCACCCGGAAGGCAAGGTCATCGCTCACCCCGAATGCAGCTTTGAAGTGTGCAACCTGTCCGATTACGTCGGCTCTACCGAATACATCCTGCGCACCGTCGCGGAATCAGCGCCCGGCACGCGCTGGCTGGTCGGCACCGAGCTCAACCTGGTCAATCGCCTGGCCGAACGCATGAAGCCTGAAGGCAAGATCGTGCGCTTCATGTCCTCCATCGTCTGCGAATGCTCCACGATGGCACGCATAGACCCGCAGCATCTGGCCTGGACGCTGGAGAACCTGGCCGAAGGCAATGTCGTCAACCGCATCCATGTTTCGCCGCAAGAAACCGCGCTGGCGAAACTTGCGCTGGACCGGATGCTGGAAGCTTCCTGATCGAGGATCATGCATCGCCAGCTACGCATCGCCACATTCAATATCCACAAGGGCGTTACCAGCTTCAATGCACGTCTGGTGCTGCATGAGCAGCGCGAACTGATTCGCCACCTGCAGGCGGACATCGTTTTTCTGCAGGAAGTCCTTGGTGCGCATGCCCACCACCAGCGACGTTTCAAGCTATGGCCCACGGAAAGCCAGCACGAATTCCTCGCCGACTCCATCTGGAACGACTACGCGTATGGCAAGAATGCCATCTACCCCGCCGGCCATCACGGAAACGCGCTACTTTCCAAATTTCCCATTGCCAGATGGGAGAACATCGACATCTCGGCACACACTTCAGAGCAACGCGGCATGCTGCATTGTGAAGTGCACGTCCCCGGCTGGGACCAGGATTTGCACTGCATCTGCGTGCATCTCGGCTTATTCGCGCGCTGGCGCAGAAAGCAATTATTCTGGCTGCGCGAACGCATCGAATCCATGGTACCGCCAAACGCGCCGCTTATCATTGCCGGCGACTTCAACGACTGGCGCATGAAAGCCGGACAGACGCTGGCCAACAGTCTCAATCTGCGCGAAGTGTTCGAGCACGGTTATGGCAAGCCGGCACGCAGTTTTCCCAGCGTATTCCCGCTGCTGCGGCTGGATCGCATCTACGTACGCGGCTTTCATGTGCATAACGCCATGGTGCATGGCGGCACCGCATTTGCGCGCGTGTCCGACCATGCTGCTCTATCCGCAACGCTGCTTCCCATATGACCAGGCTGCTGCCCGGAAACCGGGTGACACTGCTGCGCAACGGCACGGAATTCTTCCCGGCGCTGGAGCATGCCATCGATCAGGCCCGGTATGAAATCCTGCTGGAAACGTATATTTACGAGCCCGATGTCATCGGCACCCGAATCGCCGACGCTCTGTGCCGCGCTGCTGCGCGCGGGGTCAACACTTGTCTTTTGCTTGATGGATTCGGCTGCAAGGATCTTTCCAGAGATTTCGTTCGCGATTTGCAAGCTGGCGGAGTCGAGGTGCTGTATTTTCGCCCGAGGATTTCGCCGTGGACGCTCAAGCGAAACCGCCTGCGTCGCTTGCATCGCAAGCTGGCAATGATCGATGGCCGGATCGGCTTCGTGGGTGGTATCAACATCATTGATGATATGAATACGCCCGACCACATTCCTCCTCGCATCGACTATGCCGCCAGCGTCGAAGGCCCGGCGGTACTGGCCATGCATGCCACCATGCGCCGCATGTGGCGCCGCGTCGCCTGGGCCGCCCTGCGCCAGGCGACGCTCAGCAATATGCACACGGACACGACCGCCGTAGGCGGAATGCGCGCCGCATTCGTAAAACGCGACAACGCCTTGTACCGCCGCGCCATCGAACGCGCCTATCTCTCCGCCATCCGTCTCGCCCGCGACGAAATCGTCATCGCCAACGCCTATTTCCTGCCCGGCCGGCGCTTCCGCCAGGCGCTGCTCGCTGCATCCCGCCGTGGGGTGCGTGTTGTGTTGTTATTACAGGCCCGTGTGGAATATATGCTGGTGGACTATGCAACACGGGCGCTCTATGGGCAATTGCTCAGTGGCGGCATTGAAATTCACGAATACCATGCGAGCTTCATGCATTCAAAAGTCGCGGTGATCGACGGTCATTGGGCTACGATTGGCTCATCCAACATCGATCCGTTCAGCCTGCTGCTTTCGCACGAAGCCAATGTCGTCGTCAACGACAAGGATTTCGCCAATGAACTGCGGCAAGACCTGCAACGTAGCATCGACACCGGGGCGCAACGCGTTCTTCAGGGCGACTGGAAGAAAGCTCCACTGACACGGCGCTTGTTCGCCTGGCTAGCCTATGGATTTGTGCGTTTCATGCTGGGCATTATCGGGTATTCGAAGGTCCATTAGCCACGCCCCGTTTGCCCTGCTTAAGGCAAAACCTTATAATTCATCCCTCGCCGGTGTAGCTCAGTTGGTAGAGCAGCGCATTCGTAATGCGAAGGTCGTAGGTTCGACTCCTATCTCCGGCACCATCCATAAAAAGGGCAGCTTATTGGCTGCCCTTTTTATATCTACAGCGGCAATTCCTCTACCGTGAATAAACGCCTGTACTCGCGTATCGCATATCGATCCGTCATCCCGGCAATATAATCCGCCACGGCGCGCGGCTTTATTTCACTTGCACGCAATTGGAACTCGTCCGGCATTAGTTTTGGATCGCCATGAAATGCAGCGAAAAGATCGCGAATGATGCGCTGTGCCTTACTGCTCATGCGATTGACGCGGTAATGCCGGTAGAGCCTGTTGCGCAGGAATTGCTTGAGCTCCAGTTGCTGTTGCTGCATTTCCGGGCTGAATGCGATGAGCGGCTCTGCCTTGCGCACGTCGTCGATACTGGCTGGATTGGCTTCGCTGATTTTTTTGCTGCTTTGCCGGCAAAGATCCTGGACTTGCGAATTGATCATACGACGTACGGTTTCATGAATCAAACGTCGCCCTTCGAGTTGCGGATAACGATTCCTGACCTCGGCCAGATGCCGGGCGAAAACAGACACTTCGGAAAGCTGTTCCAGCGTGATCAGTCCCGAACGCAAACCGTCGTCTACATCGTGATTGTTGTATGCGATTTCGTCGGCAAGATTGGCGACCTGGGCCTCCAGCGATGGCTGCTGCTTCAGGAGGAAACGCTCACCTACATCTCCCAATTGCCGTGCATTCTGTATCGAACAGTGCTTGAGTATGCCTTCGCGCACCTCGAAAGTCAGATTAAGTCCGTCGAAATCCGCATAACGTTGCTCGAGTAAATCCACGACTCTCAGCGACTGTAAATTGTGCTCAAATCCGCCGTAATCGCGCATGCATTCGTTAAGCGCATCCTGCCCCGCATGCCCGAAAGGGGTATGGCCGAGATCGTGCGCAAGTGCGATAGCTTCGACCAGATCCTCATGCAGCCCAAGATTGCGCGCGATACCCCGACCGATTTGCGCGACTTCTAGACTGTGTGTCAAGCGGGTGCGAAACAGATCGCCTTCGTGATTAACGAATACCTGGGTTTTGTATTCCAGCCGCCGGAACGCGGTGGAATGAATGATGCGATCGCGATCCCGCTGAAATTCGTTGCGTCCTTCAGGCGGAGCCTCATGCGATTGCCTGCCCTTCGAGCGCTCCGGATTGGCAGCGTATGGGGCGAGCGTTTTCATGCCAGCGCCAGCGTTTCCTTGAGTAAATCCTGAGGATAATCGCCCGTCATGACGGCTTGACCGATGGCTTTCAGCAGAATAAGGCGGATTTTTCCATCCGCGACTTTCTTGTCCAGCCCCATCAGGTCGAGATATTTATCTGCGCCAAGCGCCGGCGCTTCCGTTGGCAAGCCGCCGGCCTTGAAACTACGCTCGATGCGTTCCACATCCGCCTGACTCAACCAGCCCATGCGCCGCGAAAGATCTGCGGCCAGCATGGTGCCCGCGGCTACGCCTTCGCCATGCAGCCATACACCGTAGCCCATGCCATTCTCGATGGCATGGCCGAAGGTATGCCCGAGATTGAGCAAGGCACGCTCCCCGATTTCCTTTTCATCTGCCGCCACAACAGTGGCCTTGTTCTCACATGAGCGATAAATCGCATATCCCAACGCTTGCGGATTGCGTTCACGCAATAGCAGCATGTTTGTTTCAAGCCATGAGAAGAAATCCGGGTCACGGATCAAACCGTATTTGATCACTTCTGCAATACCCGCCGACAACTCGCGGTCAGGCAGCGTATTGAGCGTATCGGTATCTGCCAGGACCAGCTGCGGCTGATAGAAAGCACCGATCATGTTCTTGCCCAGTGGATGATTGATGCCGGTCTTGCCACCTACCGATGAATCCACTTGGGATAACAGCGTTGTAGGAATCTGTATGAATGGAACGCCCCGCAGATAAGTAGCCGCGGCATAGCCTGTCATATCGCCAACCACCCCGCCGCCGAGTGCAATCAACGTCGTACTGCGTTCGCTGCGGTTGCTGAGTAACGCGTCGTAGATTGTATTCAGCGTGTCGCTATTCTTGTATTGCTCACCATCCGGCAGGACGATAGGAAGCACCGAAACACCTTGCGCACGCAACGGCTCTGCCAGTTGTTCCAGATACAGCGGCGCAACAGTAGTGTTGGTCACCACCGCCACCTGTTTGCGCTTGAGATGAGGAAGAATCAGATCGGTACGGCTCAGCAGATCCTGCCCGATATGAATGGGGTAAGACCGGTCGCCTAATTCAACGGTAAGCGTTTGCATGTTTGTTCAAGATTTCTTCGAGGTGTTGCACGATAGAGCCTACGGATTGATCACCAGTGTCGATGATGATGTCGGCAATTTCGCGATACAAGGGATCGCGTTCGGTGTAGAGTTTTTCGAGTTTTGCTCGCGGATCGTCCGTTTGCAGCAAAGGCCGATTCTTGTCGTTTTTTGTGCGATGCCAAAGCTCATTGACGCTGGCGCGAAGATAGACAACCGTCCCATGCTGACTCAG
The DNA here is from genome assembly GCF_001645185.1 of Methylobacillus sp. MM3. Taxonomy (GTDB): domain Bacteria; phylum Pseudomonadota; class Gammaproteobacteria; order Burkholderiales; family Methylophilaceae; genus MM2. The sequence continues at coordinate 198,910 of NZ_LXTQ01000020.1, read as the reverse complement.
GTTTTCACGATTCTGCTTGCACAGCACTGCACCTCCGCCCGTGGCAAGGACAATGTCGTGCATGGCAGTAAGTTCTTCAATCGCCATGACTTCACGCTTGCGAAACCCGGCTTCACCTTCCAGTTCGAAAATCACCGGGATGTTGACGCCTGTACGGTTTTCGATTTCATGATCGGAATCGTAGAATGTCTTGCCCAACCGCTTGGCCAGCAACTTGCCAACCGTGGTTTTGCCCGCACCCATCAAACCCACAAAAAAAATATTGCCCGCCATTTGCATGACGGGCATTTTAACCGATGGCCGAAGAACGGTATATCAGTCTGCTTTGAGGGTATCGTCCAGCAACCTGGGTGTAATGAAAATCAGCAGCTCATTCTTGTCAGTTGCGTTCAATGTTCGCTTGAATAAATACCCCAAAACCGGCAAATCGCCAAAGAAAGGAACTTTATCGACAGACTTAGTTGTAGTTTCTTCAAAGATACCACCTAGAACTGCAGTTTCCCCATTGTCAACAAGGACCTTGGTTTCCACGCGGTTGGTGTTGATGGCTGGCACGCCATTAGTAACATCGCCTCTTGAGTCCTTTTTAACCAGCAGATCCATATTGACCTTGTTATCTGGCGTAATTTGAGGCGTTACCTCTAACCCAAGCGTCGCCTTTTTAAAGGAAACACTTGTAGCACCACTGCTTGATGCCTCCTGATATGGAATCTCAACACCAGATTCAATCACAGCTTTCTGCTGGTTACCTGTAATCACCTTAGGCGATGAAATTGTCTTTGTTTTGTTATCTGCTTCAGCGGCTGACAATTCCAAATTGAGAATAAAACCTCGCGCAATATTATAAATTTGAAAACCGATCGAGCTCGCATTGCCAGAAGTAGCTGGAAGATTTACATTCAAATCGGTAGGCACAGAAACTTGATTAATATGATTATTGTATATATTTGATACCGTATTACCGGTAGAAATCCCAGAATTAGAAGGGCTTGTTCCAACACCCAAATCTCTATTACCTACAAAACCAAACTTAGCTCCGAGCTCTTTAGAAAAACCATCGTCAGCCAAAACGATACGACCTTCAATCAGCACTTGCCTGACAGGAATATCAATTTGATTAATGATTTTCTCGATCTTTGCGAGATTTTTCTCTGTATCTTGCACGAACAAGGTATTGCTGCGTACATCTACAACTGCACTTCCTCGTTTGGAGAGCATTGATTGCTTGGAATCACTGATCAACGTCTTCAAGTCGGCAGCTTTTTGATATTTGGCAGCAAAGGATTGCGTGACAAGGGGCTCTCTGTCGGCAATTTCCAACTCTGCATCCAGACGCGACTTCTCCTTAGCTGCCAATTCTTCATTGGGGGCAATCCAGATTACGTTGCCGTTTTTCCGCATACCCAATCCACGGGTTTGCATAATGATGTCGAGGGCTTGGTCCCAAGGCACATCCTTAAGGCGTAAGGTAATGTTTCCGCTTACGTTGTCACCGGTAATGATATTGAAGCCGGTAAAGTCAGCAATGACCTGCAATACCGATCTCACTTCAATATTCTGGAAATTAAGCGAGAGTTTCTCTCCCTTATATCCTTGCTTACTGCCTTGGATAAGCTTATTGGGATCTTCAACCAATGGCCTGACATCCACGATAAATTTGCGATCCGCCTGATAGGCCGAGTGCTCCCACAAACCCTTGGGCTCAATGGTCATTCGGACATTTTTGCCATACTGCACCGTATCCACATTCAGAACCGGCGTAGCAAAGTCTGTTACATTGAGGCGACGCTGCAGGTTTTCTGTTATATCGGCATTGATAAAATCGATCAGAATTTTCTGGCCCTGTTGTCTGATATCAATGCCCGTCGCGTTATCGGACAAGTCGACGACGACCCTGCCTTCGCCATTCTTTCCACGCATGAAATCGACATTGCTTATCGAGTGACGTTGTTCGCCAATTTTTGCTTCGGCAAAACGAGTTACCGTGCTCGAGGCATTACCACCGGCAGCGGCTACGCCAGAAGTCTGCAACTCAACATTAACTTCGTTGCCGCTAACATTTGAGGTATACGAGGATGGTTTAGTCAGGTTGAGTACCATCCGTGTGCGCCCCTTCGCCTGCGCAAAACTAACGCTGCGAAGAACGCCTTGCCCCACGCTCAAGGAATTTTTTTGCAGCGCATTGACAGTATCAGGAAAATCCAAGGCTATACGAGCTGGGTCAGTCAGGCTGAAGCCAGCAGGCGGATTTTTAAGAGGTTGGCTCAAGGTGATTTTGATATTCACCTTATCGCCCGGCAAAGTTGCAAAATCCACCTTTTCGATAGCGTTTTGCGAGGTACTGTTCTCTGCAGCATTTATTGAGGCTGCCCACAGTGGGAGACTCAAAAATGCCATGCTCAATACGTACATTCCTTGCCGTACGAAATTCCCTGTTTTCATAACTTCCACCCCTATCCTTGTTCCTGCTGAACAATACTTGCCGGACGCTCGGTCCATTCGCCGGTAAGCTCATCCTGTACGATTTCTTTAACTTTGACCTCAGCCGGCGCCTCATTGACGATATCGACGATGATGCCCATGTTCTGGCCAAGATAATTCCCGATCTTGGCCTGCTGAACGGTATTGTCCGGAGTTTTAAGCAGCGCGATTTTCAATTTGCCCTTGGTAATGATACCGACCAGTTGCAAACTTTCCAGAGGGAAAGCTTCAAGCGCTTCTCTCGGGCGGCTCAGGTTCGGCTGGAAGCCATTGGATTTGACCAGCGCCTTACGCGGTTTGAATGGATCATGAAGGCTGGAATCCGCATTGTAGGCCATGGGCACATACGGCTTTACCTCAGGCAGTGGTTCGACATTTCCCTTCAAACCATTTCCGGAGTCTCGAATAAACCGATCGAGGTCATCCCCCTCATCAGCGCCGCATCCCGACAGCAATGCTGCCATTACGATTGCTGTGGCAAAAGCCTTCACTCTTCTTCCCTCACATTATCCCCAGTCATGTGCCGCCCTTTCGTTCAGTCTTATCGCATCAATGTCGCGCCGGCCCACTCGGCGTTTCTCCCGAGTCAAGATAACGGAAAGTTTTAGCAATGGCATTGACGCCTAATTGATCGCCTGTACCGATCGGGGCAATTGTCAATTCTTCCAATGTCACGATTCGCGACAGCTTGGCTATGTTTTGCGCGAAGGCTCCAAGCTGATGATATCCACCCACAACACGAATGGAAATCGGCCTTGCAGCATAGAAGTCGGCAGGACTTTCCGCGCCAGGTCTGAACAAATCGAACTCCAGCCCTACTTCCAACCCTGCCTGGTTAATATCCGTAAGCAACCCATCCATCTGGGATTTATCAGGCAGTTGTCGCAGCAATGCACCGAAAGTTCTTTCAATATCAACCATTTGCTGCTTATAGGCAGGAAGATTGACGGCTTCTTTTTTCTTTGTCATGAATACGCCGCGCAGCTCGGTTTCCTTGTTGACAACCTGATCCAGCTCCTCCATGGAGGGCTTCCACATGAACCAATAACCCGCTGCAACCAGGAATATGAAAATCCCGCCGAGCAGCACCGCCTTGACCGGCAGCGGCAAACTCCCCATGTTTTTCGGGTCTATATTATTGAAATCTTCGAGTTTCATCGTCGCTCGCCTTATTGTTTATTGCCTTCGTCAGCTTGCTGCAGCTTTTGTTTGACGCTGACGGTGAAGGCACTCTGCTTCAGGTTGTTGACTGAAATCGTATGGATTTCGATCAATTCTGGCGACTCAAGATGGCTGGATCCCCCGAAGTTGCGAACCAGAGTAGCAACGCGCGCGTTGGTATCGGCTACGCCGTCAAGCGTAACGACATTACCCTGTTGCCGGATCCCTTTTAAATAAATCCCTTCCGGCAATAACCGTGCGATTTCATCGAGAAGGATAACGGCTTGGCTTCTGCCGCTCTGAAGGTTTTCAACCACACGCTTCCGCTCAAGAACTGCGCTGATTTTTGTCTTCAGGTCCTTGATTTCCGCAATTTCCTTATCGAGCTGCACAATCGCGTTTTCCAGGCGCGTGTTGCGTTCCATCTGCGTTTCGATTTGGCCGCTGATGTAATTATTTCCCAGGAATACAACCGCCACGCCAGCAATCAGCGTGCCTACCAGCATCATATTGAATTGACGCTGACGCTCCGCCCGGCGAATTTTACGATAAGGGAGAAGATTGATACGGACAGCCATCAGTCAAACCTCCGCAATGCGAGTCCGCAGGCAATCATGAGCGATGGCGCATCCACAGCAAGGTTCTGCTGCTTGACTCTGCTCGACATGGACATATTAGTGAAAGGGTTGGCGATGACCGTATTGACCTGCGTCCGCTCGGACACGGCTTGATCGACTCCGGCGATGGCCGCGCATCCGCCGGCCAACATGATGTGATCGACCCGATTGTATTGGGTGGAGCTGGTAAAGAACTGGAGCGCACGCGCGACTTCCAGTGCAAGGGATTGCGTGAACGGCTGCAACACCTCGGCGGCATAGCTATCCGGAAGCCCACCTTTACGCTTCGCAATCTCGGCATCTTCCGCAGAAAGGCCAAAACGCCTTTGGATTTCCTGCGTCAGCTGGTCGCCGCCAAAGCTTTGCTCGCGAATGTAAACGGACTGGTTATCGTGCAGCACATTGATATGCATCATGACCGCACCGATGTCGATGATCATGACAGTCTGCTCGTGGCCGCTATTGGGCAACTGATTACAGGCCAAACCGTACGCCGCTTCCGTGGCATAGGTTTCCACGTCCATCACAACCACCTTCAGACCAGCCTCTTCGGCAACGACTACGCGGTCTTCGATTTTGTCCTTGCGCGAAGCTGCAATCAGCACCTCGACATCTTCAGCGTTGTTGAGAGAAGGGCCAAGAATCTGGAAATCGATGTTGACTTCGTCGAGAGCAAAAGGAATGTACTGGTTGGCTTCCGCCTCAACCTGCAATTCCATATCCTCTTCGCGCAGCCCGGATTGCATGAACACTTTCTTGCTGATGACAGCTGCGGCAGGCAGGGCGAGCGCGGCACGCTTTTCGCGTGTACCGAGCAACTTCCAGGCACGTTCGACAGCGCTGCCGACCTGCTCCAGACCGGCAATATTGCCGTCTACCACAGAGTCTTTCGCGAGAGGAACGATAGCGTAATTTTCCAGACGATATACGCCGGCGCCGTCGCCGCTCAGTTCAACCATCTTGACCGATGCCGAACTGATATCAACCCCGATTAATGGAGGCGTGTGCTCCTTGAAAAAGTCGAATTTCAAACTGAAATTCCCTTTCTGTGCTTTATAGTTAGACGCAATGCTAATAATTTACGTTAGATGCTAGCAACAAGCATAGGGTATGTAAAGCTTTTTTTTGATTCCACATATTTGATTCATCGACATATAATAACGGGTCAATCTTCCACAGAATTTACTCGCTGAATGTTCCCGAAGAAATGGTGGCAGCTGGCAATGCTTTCCCTGTTTGCAATAGGGTTTGCATTGACCGCCTTAGTAGCCCTTGCAGGCGTATTGATCTATCCCGAGCTTCCATCCTTGGAAGCGCTTACCGATTACCGTCCTAAAATTCCTTTGCGAGTTTATTCGCAGGAAGGCCAGCTGATCGCAGAATTTGGTGAAGAGCGCAGGGCTTTCGTCAAGATCCAGGACGTCCCTACCGAACTCAAGCAGGCCATTCTGGCCGCAGAGGATGAGCGCTTTTACCAGCATGGCGGTATCGATACCTTGGGTGTTCTGCGCGCAGCCATCGCCAACGCAACCGCCCGCGGCGCGAAAGAGGGGGCCAGCACCATCACAATGCAGGTTGCCCGCAACTTTTTTCTGTCCAGCGAAAAAACCCTCAAACGAAAACTGAGCGAAGCACTGCTGGCGATCAAGATCGAACACAGTCTCAGCAAAGACCAGATTCTCGAACTCTATATCAACCAGATTTACCTTGGTCAGCGCGCTTATGGTTTTGCCGCTGCAGCCCAGGTTTACTATGGCAAACCCCTGAACAAACTCAATACCGCCGAATTTGCAATGCTGGCCGGATTGCCCAAGGCGCCTTCCCGCTACAACCCGCACGTCAACCCCAAGCGCGCCACGCAGCGCCAGCATTATGTGCTGCGTCGCATGCATGAAATTCACTTCATCAATGACGCGCAATACCAGGCTGCGCTGGCGCAACCACTGCGGTTGCGCCAATCGAGGAAAATGCATGATTTGTCAGCCGACTATGTCGCGGAGATCGTGCGGCAGATGATGTATGCACGTTACAAGGATGACATCTACAACAGCGGCCTCAAGGTTTACACCACCATCCGCAAGACTTCGCAGGAAGCCGCGAACGATGCCGTTCTGGAAGGTATACTTGATTACGACAGGCGCCATACTTATCGCGGCCCGGAAGGTTTGATAGAACTGGACAGCGCAGGGTCGCAGTCGATGGAAATGTTCCTGGATGATGCGATGAGCGACATCGACGAATTCCATACGCTGGTACCGGCCGTGGTGCTGGAAGCCACGCCGAAAGTACTCAAGGCATATCGCAAGAACGGTGGCATCATCGAAATCACGGGCAAGGATCTGCTGTTTGTTCAAAAATCGCTCAGCGAAAAAGCCGCACCCAAACTGAAGCTGCGTCGCGGCTCCATCATTCGTGTGCGGCAGATCAAGGATAAATGGCAAATCGCCCAGCTCCCGCAAGTCGAAGCCGCCCTGATCGGCATGGATCCGGGAACAGGTGCGGTGCACGCACTGGTCGGCGGTTTCGACTTCAACCGCAACAAATTCAATCATGTAACACAAGCCTGGCGCCAACCTGGCTCCAGCTTCAAGCCCTTCATATACTCCGCTGCGCTTGAAAAAGGCTTTACCCCCGCCAGTATGATCGAAGACGAACCGGTCATGCTGAGTGCTGCGGAAACCGGCAGTGGGCAGGCTTGGGAGCCGCATAACTTCGATAATGAATACGAAGGCCCCATGCGCATGCGCACAGCGCTGACCAAGTCGAAAAACATGGTCTCCATCCGCATTTTGCAAACGATAAGTGTCGGCTACGCCCGCGACTACATTACACGCTTCGGTTTTGCCGCCAAGGACCATCCCCCTTACCTCGCAATGGCTTTGGGTGCCGGTGCAGTCACACCCTGGCAAATGGCGAATGCCTATTCGGTATTTGCAAATGGCGGTTATCGTGTAGCGCCGCATCTGATCAGTAAAATTGTCGATGCCAACGGCAATGTGATCGAACAGGCAAAGCCGGTCGTTGCCGGCGCCAATGCTCCGCGCGTCATTGACCCCCGCAATGCGTTCATCATGACCTCGATGATGCAGGACGTGGCGCGCATCGGCACCGCGGCCAAGGCGAGGGAACTCGGACGCTTCGATTTGGCAGGCAAGACTGGCACTACCAACAATCATGTCGATGGCTGGTTCGCGGGCTACAATCCGAAGCAAGTCACGATTGCCTGGATAGGGTTCGATCAGCCTCGATCCTTAGGAGGGCAGGAAACCGGCGGACGGGCAGCCCTGCCGATGTGGATCAGCTACATGGCGAAAGTCTTGCGCGGCTCGCCCGACTTGCCATACAAGATTCCGGACGGCGTCGTTTCAATCAAGATCACCCCGGCTACCGGCGAACAGGCAGGAGAAGATGAAAGCGGTGTATATGAATACTTTTACCGCGAATTCCCGCCCCCGATCGCACAAGTTACCGAGTCCACGGATGGCTTCTGGGATCAGATTCAAAAACAATTGCAGATTGATCAGCTCTATTGACGAATGAAGGAATCCAGCTCAAAAAATCTGCGCAGACTGATCGCCCAGCAGGCCGCACGCCTGATGGCAGAAGAGGGCTTGGCCGATTACGCCAAGGCGAAACGAAAAGCCGCGCGGCAATTGGGTTGTGATGAAGACCACGGCCTCCCCAGTAACTCGGAGATAGAACAGGAGCTGCGGCTGCACCACGAGCTCTTCCATGGCACGGCGCAGCCTCAACTGCTTCATCAACTTCGCAGCGAAGCACTGGAAGTGATGCGCATGCTGGACCAATTCAATCCGCATCTCTCGGGCGCAGTGCTGGATGGAACCGCTGGACGCTATGCCGACACCGAAATCCATCTGTTTGTGGATAGCCTCAAGGATGTCGAGCTTTTCCTGCTCAATAAAGGCATTCCATATCAGATGGACGAGAAACCCTATCATATTGCAGGCGAAAAACAGCGCCTGCCGGTATTCGCGCTTGAAGGCAGGCACGGCTCGATTCGCCTTATCATTTTTGCTACGGATGATTTACGCACGCTGCCGAAAAGCGCTTCGCACGGCAATGGTTCGATGCGTGCGGGAACCGCGTCCGTCGCGGCATTACTACAGCAAGGTGTCTAAACCCATGGCCGAAATGACCGAAACGACACTCAGCGTGGAGTTGACTGCCAGCACGGACGATACGCGATACCTGGTGACCAACCGCCTGGAAATCACGCGCATCCTGCGCGGGCTCGCGCAACGCAACGAAATGGTCAGCGCTTTTTTCGATGGCGGAAAAGGATTGCTTCTGACTTCCGTACTGCATGTGAATCCCGACAGCGACACCGTCATGCTGGACTGCGGATCGAACACCGCAATCAACGAGCGTATCCTGCGCGCCGACAAGATCGTCTTTGTAACTTCTCTCGATCGTGTCAAGGTTCAATTCACGAGCCACGGCATAAAAGAGGCAAGCTTCGAAAACCGGCCTGCATTTGTGATGCCGTTTCCCAGCCAAGTTCTGCAATTGCAGCGACGCGAATACTATCGATTGACGACCCCTATCATCAATCCTTTAATATGCACCGCTCCGCTGGGGCAAAACAGGATTGAAGAATTTCCCATCGTGGATATCAGTGCCGGCGGCATAGGAATGATCATCGGAAACTCACCGGACATGCTGCTAAAAGTCGGCGCGGCCTATCCCGGTTGCCGCATTGAGTTGCCTGGCGTCGGCGTACTCGAACTAACGTTGAGCATCCAGAGCCTGTTCGAAGTTACGCTCAAGAACGGCAGCAAGTCATTCCGCTCGGGCTGCCAGTTCATCAATCTCCACCCATCGATGGAGTCCTTGATCCAGCGCTACATCCTCAAGCTGGAGCGTGATCGCATCAATAATCTGCCGCGTTAATCCTTGAGCCATTTCGCGGCTTCGAGCGCGTAATAAGTCAGCACCCCATCCGCGCCGGCGCGCTTGAAACACAGCAACGCCTCCAGAACGCAAGCGCGTTCATCTAGCCAGCCGTTTTGCGCGGCGGCCTTGAACATCGCGTATTCGCCGCTGACATGATAGGCAAAAGTCGGCACGCCGAACTCTTGCTTCACGCGACGAACGATATCCAGATACGGCATGCCCGGCTTCACCATCACCATATCGGCGCCTTCTTCCAGATCGAGCGCAACTTCCTTCAGTGCCTCATCCGAGTTGGCAGGGTCCATCTGATAGGTGTATTTGTTGCCCTTGCCCAGATTCGCCGCAGAACCGACCGCATCACGGAACGGTCCATAGAAACTGGAGGCATATTTGGCCGAGTACGCAAGAATCCGCGTATGGATGTGCCCGTCAAATTCCAGCGCCTGGCGGATCGCGCCGATGCGCCCATCCATCATGTCGGACGGCGCCACGACGTCGGCCCCTGCTTCTGCATGGCAGAGCGCTTGCCGCACCAGCACCGAGACTGTTTCATCGTTCATTACGTAGCCTGCGTCGTCGATCAGACCGTCCTGTCCATGGCTGGTATAAGGATCGAGCGCAATGTCGGTAATGACGCCAAGTTCGGGAAATGCCTGCTTGAGCGCCTTGATCGTGCGTGGAACGAGACCTTCCGGGTTGTAGGCTTCTTTTGCATCCAGCGTCTTCAAAGACTGGTCCACCACCGGGAACAAGGCCAGTGCCGGAATCCCGTATTTAACGCATTCTTCCGCCGTTTTCAGCAGCAGGTCGATGCTCTGACGCTGCACGCCCGGCATGGAGCCGACCGCTTCGGTACGGTTTTCCCCGTCCAGCACGAACACGGGATAAATGAAGTCATTCGCGGTCAGGACATTTTCGCGCATCAAACGCCGCGAAAAATCATCTCGCCGCATGCGGCGGGGGCGAGTGGAGGGGAACTTGCCGAACGCGTAAGTCATGCTCTTCCTTTATCCGAAAACTCTTGCCAGTTCGACACCGGGGTCCGGCTGGCGCATGAACGCCTCGCCTACGAGAAAAGTATCGACATGATGGCGACGCATCAGCGCAACGTCCTCGGAAGTAAAAATGCCGCTTTCGGTGACGACGATCCGATCTTCCGGAATGCGCAACAACAGCCCCAGCGTCGTATCGAGCGTCACGTCGAACGTACGCAGGTTGCGGTTATTGATCCCGACCAGCGGCGTTTTCAGTTGCAGCGCCAGATCGAGCTCCGCGCCGTCGTGCACTTCCACCAGCACCGCCATACCAAGGTCATGCGCAATCGCTTCCAGCTCTTGCATCTGCGGCAGCTCGAGCGCAGCGACGATCAGCAGAATGCAGTCGGCACCCATCGCGCGTGCCTCGAACACCTGATAAGGCTCGATCATGAAGTCCTTGCGCAGCACCGGAATGCTGCACGCCGCGCGTGCCTGCTTCAGATATTCTGGGCTTCCCTGGAAATAAAGCTCGTCCGTCAGCACCGAAAGACAGGCCGCACCATGTGCGGCATAAGTTGCAGCGATCTCGGCCGGGCGAAAATCCTCGCGAATCACGCCCTTGGACGGGCTGGCTTTTTTGATCTCGGCAATCACCGCCGGCTGATCGGCCGCGATTTTGGCACGGATGGCGCCGACGAAATCGCGCGGTGGCAGTGCAGCCTGCGCCTCCGCACGCATCAGGGTCAACGGTTTTGCAGCCGTGGCCGCTGCGACCTCGCCTTGCTTGGTATTGAGAATGCGCTGAAGAATATCGCTCATGATGCAAGTCTTTGAGTGCAGGCTGCGAACTCGGCCACCTTGGCGCGCGCCGCGCCGCTGGCGATGACATCAAAGGCACGGCCGACGCCCGCTTCCAGGGTGTCGGCAAGACCGGCCACGTAAATACTGGCGCCGGCATTGAGTGCCACGATATCGCGGGGGGCGCCCGGCTGGTTGTCGAGCGCAGCAAGCAGCATTTGTTTGGACTCTTCGACAGTTTGTACCTGCAAGACCTTGGAATCCTGCACACTCAGATTGAAGTTATCCGGATGAATTTCGTATTCGGTGACTTTACCGTTGTTGAGTTCGCCCACGAGCGTTGTGCCCGCAATGGAAATCTCGTCCAGCCCTTCGCGGCCGAACACTGTCAGCGCGCGCTCACTGCCCAGGCGTTGCAACACGCGCACCTGGATTCCCACCAGATCGGGGTGGAATACCCCCATCACCTGATTCGGGGCGCCAGCCGGGTTGGTGAGCGGGCCCAGAATATTGAAAATGGTGCGCACACCCAGTTCGCGCCGCACCGGCGCTGCATATTTCATCGCGCTATGGTGGCTGGGCGCGAACATGAAACCGATGCCGGTGGCTTGAATGCATTCCGCCACCTGCTCCGGCGTCAGCATCAGATTCACCCCCAGCGCCTCCAGCACATCGGCACTGCCGGAAGACGAGGACACGGAACGCCCGCCGTGCTTGGCAATGCGTGCGCCGGCAGCAGCAGCCACGAACATGGCCGCGGTGGAAATATTGAACGTGTGCGCGCCGTCACCGCCGGTACCGCAGGTATCCACCAACCGGTTCAGATCCGCGACTTGCACTTTAGTCGACAATGACCGCATCACGGTCGCAGCCGCGGCAATTTCACCGATGGTTTCCTTTTTGACGCGCAAGCCGGTGATGATGGCCGCGATCATGACTGGCGTTACTTCGCCGCTCATGATTTGCTGCATCAGCGACACCATTTCATCGTGGAAAATTTCGCGATGCTCAATGACGCGCTGCAACGCCGCCTGCGGCGAAAAATGGGCAATAGCAGTCATCAGGCGCTGAATTCCTTGAGGAAATTATTCAGCAGTTCGTGGCCGTGCTCGGTCAGGATGGATTCCGGATGAAACTGCACGCCTTCGACCGGCAGTGTCTTGTGGCGCACGCCCATGATTTCCCCGTCGTCGGTCCAAGCGGTGATTTCCAGGCAATCCGGGCAGGTCTCGCGTTCGATCACCAGCGAATGGTAACGTGTCGCCGTGAACGGGTTCGGCAAACCCTTGAACAAGCCCGTATCACTATGCGTCACCGGAGAAGTCTTGCCGTGCATCAGCTGCTTGGCGTGGACGATCTTGCCGCCGAAAGCCTGGCCGATGCTTTGATGCCCGAGGCATACGCCCAGAATCGGAATCTTGCCGGCGAATTCATGAATCAATGGCACCGAGATTCCTGCCTCGTTCGGCGTGCAAGGGCCGGGTGAAATCACGATGTGACGGGGTTTCAGCTTCGCTACCTCTTCCACGCTGATTTCATCGTTGCGGAAGACGCGCACATCCTGCCCCAGCTCCCCCAGATATTGCACCAGGTTGTAGGTGAAGGAGTCGTAATTGTCCAGCATCAGCAGCATAAGTGCTCCTTACAATCCCCGGCGCGAGAACGTCAGCGTCGCATTCGTGCCGCCGAAGCCGAAACTGTTCGATACGGCGGTCTGAATGCTGGCGTTATCGATGCGGTTGCGCACGATATTCAGGCCATCAGCAGCGGGATCCAGCGTTTCGATGTTGGCCGAAGCCGCGATGAAACTGTTCTCCATCATCAGCAGCGTATAAATCGCTTCATTGACCCCAGCCGCGCCCAGCGCATGACCGGAGAGTGATTTGGTAGAAGCAATGGCGGGGCCTGCCTCGCCAAACACCTCGCGGATCGCCTCCAGTTCTTTCACATCACCGACCGGCGTGCTGGTACCGTGGGTGTTGATGTAGTCCACCGGGCCTTCAACGCCTTCCAGCGCCAGCCGCATGCAGCGCACGGCACCTTCGCCGGAAGGCGCAACCATGTCATAGCCGTCAGAGGTCGCGCCGTAGCCGATCACTTCCGCGTAGATTTTGGCACCGCGCGCCTTGGCATGCTCGTACTCTTCCAGCACGACGATACCGCCGCCGCCCGAGATGACGAAGCCGTCACGATTGGCGTCGTAGGTGCGCGAGGCCTTGTCCGGTGTGTCGTTGTATTTGCTGGATAGCGCGCCCATCGCGTCGAACATAAAGGACAGCGACCAGTGCTCTTCCTCGCCGCCACCGGCGAACACGATGTCCTGCTTGCCCAGCTGAATCTGCTCCACGCCGGCACCGATGCAATGCGCGCTGGTGGCGCAAGCGGAGCTGATGGCGTAGTTGATGCCCTTGATCTTGGCGCCGGTGGCGAGGCAGGCGGAAATGCCGCTGGCCATGGACTTGGTCACCATATACGGGCCGACGCGGCGCACGCCTTTCTCGCGCAGCGTGTCCACGCCTTCCACAATGCTCTCGTGCGAGGCGCCGCCCTGGCCGACAATAAGGCCGGTGCGCAGGTTGGACACGAGCTCTTCCGGCAGACCGGCATCGGCGATGGCTTCCTGCATCGCGATCCAGGCATAGGCGTGGCCGTTCGCCATGAAGCGCATCAGCTTGCGGTCGATGAGCTCCTGCACATTGAGTTTGACCGACCCTGCCACCTGCGAACGCAGGCCCTGCTCGGCATATTCCGGCTGGTAAGTAATGCCCGAGCGACCTTCGCGCAGGCTGTCCAGCACTTCTGATTTGTTGTTGCCCAGGCTGGAAACGATACCCATCCCGGTCACGACGACGCGACGCATGATCGTGCCTCCTAAAAATTGTCCGTACGGGTGAACAGGCCGACCCGCAAGTCGTTGGCAACGTAGATTTCACGGCCGTCGACTTCCATGCGGGCATCGGCAATGCCCATCACCAGTTTGCGCATGATGACGCGCTTGATATCGATGCGATAGGTTACCAGCTTGCCGGTCGGCAGCACCTGGCCGCTGAATTTGACTTCGCCGGAGCCGAGCGCACGGCCGCGACCGAGGCCGCCCTTCCAGCCGAGGTAAAACCCGACCAGTTGCCACATCGCATCCAGACCCAGGCATCCCGGCATCACCGGGTCGCCCTCGAAATGGCAGCCGAAAAACCAGAGGTCGGGCTTCACGTCGAGTTCGGCGACAATCTGGCCGTTGCCATAAGTGCCGCCATCCTCGGTGATGGAGGCGATACGATCAAACATCAGCATCGGCGGCAGCGGCAATTGCGCATTGCCCGGCCCGAACATCTCGCCTCGCCCGCAGGCCAGCAGCTCCTCGAAGGTATAGCTATTTTTGTTTTGCATCGTATGACTTTAATGATTGAAATTTAAACGCTATTTTCGCCGGAAATGGTAACCGGCGAAAGCCCTGCATGCCAAATGGGTAGACTATTCAGTCGCTGCCGTTGTCCAGACCGGCCAGCACCAGTTCTGCCGCACGCAATACCGCGCGGGCCTTGTTCTGGGTTTCCATCCATTCGCTTTGCGGCACGGAGTCGGCGACGATGCCGGCTCCAGCCTGCACGTGCAGCGTATTGTTCTTGATGACGCCGGTACGAATTGCAATCGCCAGATCCATGTCGCCATTGAATCCCAGGTAGCCGACCGCACCCGCGTAGATGCCGCGCTTCGAAGGCTCCAGCTCGTCGATGATCTCCATCGCGCGCACCTTGGGCGCGCCGGAGACGGTGCCGGCAGGGAATGTGGCCTTGAGGACGTCTATGGCATCCATGCCCGGCTTGAGTTCCCCTTCGACATTCGACACGATATGCATCACGTGTGAATAACGTTCGATCATCATGTTGTCCGTCACGCGCACCGAGCCGGTCGCGGCAACACGGCCGACGTCATTACGGCCGAGGTCCATCAATTGAACATGCTCAGCGCGCTCCTTCGGATCGGCCAGCAGTTCTTCCGCCAGCGCGAGATCCTCTTCGCGCGTTTTGCCTCGTGGTCGCGTGCCGGCAATGGGTCGCGCAGTCACGGTGCCGTCTTCCAGTCGCACCAGGATTTCCGGCGAGGAACCCACTACATGGTGATCGCCCATGTCGTAATAGAACATGTAGGGCGAGGGATTCAGGCTGCGCAGCGCGCGATAGAGCGACAGCGGCGGTGCGGGGAAATCCTGCGACATGCGTTGCGACAGCACGACCTGCATGATGTCGCCGTCAAAAATATAGCGCTTGGCTTTTTCCACGGCCGCCTTGAACCCGGCTTCGCCGAACTCGGATGACGCGACCGCCGCCGGCATTGCAGGCGCCTTGGGAATTTGCGCGGGCTGGCGCAGGCTGCGCACCAGCTCGTTCAGGCGTTCACGCGCCTTGACGTAAGCGTGCGGCTGCGCCGGATCGGCATAGACAATAAAACTCAGCTTGGCGCTGAGGTTATCGATCACCACCAGTTCTTCGGTCAGCAGTAGCAGAACGTCAGGCGTACCAAGCACATCCTTCTTTTTGGTAGCCGCCAGCCGGCGCTCGATGTAGCGCACCGTGTCGTAGCCAAAATAACCCGCCAGACCGCCCGTAAAACGCGGCAGCCCGCCGAGCGGTGCCGGGTTGAAGCGTGCCTGGAACTCCTTGACGAAGTCCAGCGGATTCACGTCCTCGGCAGTTTCGATGATTTCTTCGTCGCATTCGACGCGCACATTGCGCTCGTGGGCAACAATGCGCGTTTTTGCGGGCAACCCGATGAAAGAATAACGGCCGAACCGCTCACCGCCCTGCACCGATTCCAGCAAGTAAGAGTACTGTCGGTTGGCGAGCTTGAGGTAAAGCGACAGCGGGGTATCGAGGTCGGCGTAGGTTTCTGCGACCAGCGGAATCCGGTTGTATCCCTGACGGGCGAGTTCGTTGAATTCCTGTTCGGATAATGTGTGCAGCATGCGGTTCTCCAAATCTTGAGCTTGTAGTCAGCGGCGGTTGACGGCACCGCCTGGCGAAGGGGACTTCAGCGCCACCATCGCCAGCTTGTGCTCAAAATTCGGGAGTCCATCGTTAGGCCTTGCGTATCAGCGTGCTGGCTTCGAGCAGTCCGCTCACCACCGCATCCAGATCCATCTCATGCACGTGCTGGCCGTGATTATAGCCGTAGGGCACGCAGAACACATGACAACCGGCCGCGCGGGCGGCCTGGGTATCGTTGCCCGAGTCGCCGATCAGCAGCATTTGATCCGGCGTAATACCCCATTCTTCGCATGCATGCAGCAACTGCATCGGGTCCGGCTTCATCCTGGGCAGCGTATCGCCGCTCAGGATCAGCTCGAAATAATCGTACAGGCCGGTATCTTTCAGCAGCGGCTCGGTGTATTTGGCAATCTTGTTGGTAATGCAGCCCATGCGGTATCCGGCCTTCTTGAAGGCTTCCAGGCCTTCGACCACATCCGGGAACGGGTGGCTGTACAGGCTGAAGACCTCGCTGTAATGCCGGTCATAAATCTTGCGGGCACGCTCAAACAGTTCGGGTTCGGGCTCGCCATGCATGGTACCGGTCAATACGCGTTTGATCAGTTGGGCAACGCCGTTGCCAATGTAGCTCTTGACGGTTTCCTCCGCGACCGGCGGCCGGTCGAGTTCGGCCAGCATCCGGTTGGAGGCTTCAGCCAGATCGGGGGCCGTATGCAGCAGAGTGCCGTCGAGGTCGATCACGACCGCCTTGATCGGCAAGGGAAAAACAAGTTCTGGTTTGCTCACGCTAGTGTTTACCTTTGTCTTCTTCCTTGGGGGCTGCCTCAGGCTTGGCTGCGTCTTCTTTCTTTTCTTCAGCAGGAGGCGTGGCAGCGGCGGCATCCGCCCCTTCAGCCGGAGCAGCTTCGTCCTCGGCAGAAGATTTGGATGACATGCCGCTCATCGTCGGGTCCAGCTTGCCCGCCTTGATATCCTCGTCGGCCGATTTCCAGCCGTCGAGAATGGAGGAGGGGCTTTGCGCTTCGTTTTCCTTCATGCAGGCTTCCGGCGTTTTCTGCGACACGCGGCAAGCGAAGCCGATAGCTTCAGCATCGGCGATTTTCTGATCCGCCGCGCCGGTCAGCTTGTCGCAACCGGCCAGCGCCAACAGCAGGAACAGCACCGAAGCGCGTTTCACGATTACGCCTTGGCCAGCTCGGCGCGCAGCGCGGCGACGATGGTGTCGTAGCGGTGCGGGTCGGTGTCCTTGGGTGCGCCGAACAGCGCGGAACCGGCCACGAAGGTGTCGGCACCGGCACGGGCAATTTCGGCGATATTCTGGGTGTTTACGCCCCCGTCGATTTCCAACCAGATTTCACGACCGGTCTTGGCGGTGTAGGCGTCGATCTTGGCGCGGGCCAGCTTCAGCTTTTCCAGTGCCTGCGGGATGAACTTCTGGCCGCCGAAACCGGGGTTGACCGACATCAGCAGCACCATATCGATCTTGTCCATCACATGATCCAGGTAATCCAGCGGCGTGGCCGGATTGAACACCAGGCCGGCCTTGCAGCCGTTGTCCTTGATCAGCGCCAGCGAGCGGTCGATATGCTCGGAACCTTCTGGATGGAAAGTGATGATGTTGGCGCCGGCCTTGGCGAAATCGGGGATGATGCGGTCGACCGGCTTCACCATCAGGTGCACGTCGATGATGGCGTCGGTCAGCGGACGGATCGCCTGGCACACCAGCGGACCGATGGTCAGGTTGGGCACGTAATGGTTGTCCATCACGTCAAAGTGAATGATGTCGGCACCGGAGGCGATAACGTCGGTGATTTCCTGGCCAAGCTTCGCGAAGTCCGCGGACAGAATGCTGGGGGCGATACGGAATTGTTTGCTCATGATCCCTCCATGATATACAGGCAAAAGCGCCATTTTAACCGCAATCGGGAGGCAAGAAACCCCCTAATTCCAAAGGAAAAGGTGAAATGGCACGATTTGAGCGCCTGACGACGCATTCAACCCATGCCGAAAAAGCGAAAACACAGTCAGTTTTTGATTTATAAAGAGATTAACGTCTGAAATTGTTGCTTAAGCCCATCCGATAACGGAAAATTGCGCCATGCATCTGTTTGCCCTAGGCGTCAATCACACCACCGCCCCCGTTTCCATCCGCGAGCACGTCGCTTTCCACAGCGAAAGCTTGAGCCTCGCGCTGCGCGATCTCACCGCGCACCGGCCGGTGAAAGAGGCCGCCATTCTTTCGACCTGCAACCGTACCGAGCTTTACTGCAACACGGACGATCCGCAAGCCGCGCTGGAATGGCTGGCGGAATACCATCGCCTGCAGCCATCTTCGATCCAGCCGTATACCTATACGCTCAATAGTCACGACGCCGTGAAGCACGCCTTCCGCGTCGCGGCCGGGCTGGACTCCATGGTGCTGGGCGAGCCGCAGATCCTCGGCCAGATGAAGCAGGCGGTAAAAATCGCCGAAAACGCCGGCACGCTGGGTACGCTGCTACACAAACTTTTCCAGAAGACCTTCGCCGTTGCCAAGGAAGTGCGCACCACCACCGATATCGGCGCCAGTTCGGTTTCCATGGCGGCCGCGTCGGTCAAACTGGCACAACGCATTTTCGGCGACCTGAAGCCGCTCAAGGTGCTGTTCATCGGTGCCGGCGAAATGATCGAGCTATGCGCCGAACACTTCGCCGCACAGCAACCGGCCGCGATTGCCGTCGCCAACCGCACGCTGGATCGCGGCCTGCAACTGGCCCAACGCTTCGACGGCCAGGCCATCCTGCTCGCCGATCTGCCGGAGCACCTGGCGGATTACGATATCGTCATTACCAGCACTGCCAGCCAGCTGCCTATCGTCGGTCTCGGCATGGTCGAGCGCGCCGTCAAGTTGCGCAAGCATCGCCCGATATTCATCGTCGATCTCGCCGTGCCGCGCGACGTGGAGCCCGAAGTCGGCGATCTGGACGATGTATTCCTGTACAGCGTGGACGATCTCGCGCAAATCGTGCAGGAGGGGCTGGGCAATCGACAGCTAGCCGCGGCGGAAGCCGAAACCATCATCGACGTTCGCGTCGACAACTTCATGCACTGGCTGGAAACCCGCGAAGCCGTGCCTACCATCCGCGCCCTGCGTGACCACGCCGACCGGGTACGCCGGCATGAAGTCGAAAAGGCACTCAAGCAAATCGCGCGCGGCGAAGATCCGCAACGCGTGCTGGAAGTGCTCAGCAACACGCTCACCAACAAATTCCTGCATGCTCCCAGCCATGCACTCAACACCGCTACCGGCACGGATCGCGAAGCGCTCGAAGCGCTGATCCGCCAGCTTTACCAGACCTTATGAAACCCACCATACAAAAAAAGCTCGCTCTCTTAAGCGAGCGCCTGGAAGAACTCAACCTGCTGCTATCGAGCGAGCGCGCGACGGCAGACATGGAAAACTACCGCAAGCTGTCGCGCGAGCATGCCGAACTCGGCCCCATCGTCGAGCAATATCATGCCTACAAGCAGATCGAAGCCGACATCGCCGCTGCGCAGGAAATGACCGCCGATCCCGACATGCGCGAATTTGCGCAGGAAGAAATCGAGGCGGGCAAGGAGAAGCTGGAAGCCAACGCGGTGGAACTCCAAAAGCTGTTGCTGCCCAAGGACCCCAATGATGAACGCAACATCTTCCTCGAAATTCGCGCCGGCACCGGCGGCGATGAATCGGCGCTGTTCGCTGGTGACCTGTTCCGCATGTACTCGCGTTATGCCGAACGTCAGCGCTGGAAGGTGGAAGTGGTCTCCGCCAACGAATCCGAGCTGGGCGGCTACAAGGAAATCATCGCCCGCATCGAAGGCTATGGCGCTTATTCGAAACTGAAATTCGAATCCGGCGGTCACCGCGTGCAGCGCGTCCCCGAGACCGAAACGCAGGGACGCATCCACACCTCGGCCTGTACCGTCGCCATCATGCCGGAAGCCGATGAAGTCGCGGACGTGGAACTCAATCCCGCCGACCTGCGCATCGACACCTACCGTGCAAGCGGCGCAGGCGGTCAGCACATCAACAAAACCGACTC
Source organism: Methylobacillus sp. MM3 (assembly GCF_001645185.1). Lineage (GTDB taxonomy): Bacteria > Pseudomonadota > Gammaproteobacteria > Burkholderiales > Methylophilaceae > MM2. The sequence goes on along the minus strand of NZ_LXTQ01000020.1, from coordinate 178,913 downwards.
GGCCGTGCGCATCACGCACCTGCCCACCGGCATCGTCGCCGAATGCCAGGACGGACGCTCGCAGCATTCCAACAAGGCCTCGGCAATGCGCGTGCTGGCGGCGCGCATCAAGGATATCCAGGTGCGCGAACAGCAAGCCAAGGAAGCCGCAACGCGCAAGAGCCTGGTCGGCAGCGGCGACCGCTCCGAGCGCATTCGCACCTACAACTTCCCGCAAGGACGCATTACCGACCACCGCATCAACCTGACGCTCTACAAGATCGACGCCATCATGCAGGGCGACATGGACGAGTTGATCAATGCCTTGCTTGCAGAACATCAGGCCGAACAGTTGGCTGCGTTGTCGGAAGAGTCGCTCTGATCGTGACGCCGCAAGCCTTGCTCACCGCAGCACGGCAGCAGCTTGTTCAAATCCTGGGACTGCCGGCCGACGAGGCGCGCGTCGATGCACAGACATTGCTGCGGCATGTGCTTGGCGTCTCGCGCGCCTGGCTGATCGCGCATGCCGATGAACCGCTCGGCAGCGAGCTGCTTACGCACTTCAATCACCTGCTGCAACGCCATTTGCAAGGCGAGCCCGTGGCCTACATTCTTGGAAATCGTGAATTCTATGGATTGGATTTCTCTGTCGCACCCGGCGTGCTGATTCCCCGCCCTGACACCGAAACACTGGTCGAGGCGGCGTTACGGCTTATTCCCGAAACTTCCACCGGCGAGCAAAAAGATCCATTGCGAATACTCGACCTTGGCACCGGCAGCGGCGCCATCGCGATAGCCATCGCCGTCAATCGGCCGGAAGCGGCGGTGACTGCGGTGGACCAATCCGAGGTCGCCGTGACGATTGCACGGCAAAATGCCGAAAAACTGGGTACGACGAATCTGCGCCTGCTGCAAAGCGACTGGTTTTCAGCCTTGGGAAATGAACACTTCAATATCATCGTCAGCAATCCGCCCTACATTGCCGACGCAGACCCACATTTGTCACAAGGCGATTTGCGCTTCGAGCCTGCGTCGGCCCTTGCTTCCGGCCCGGATGGCCTGAACGACATCCGGCAAATAGCCGCAACGGCTCCGGCCCATCTGGAACGAGGCGGCTACCTGCTGCTGGAACATGGTTACGATCAGGCGGAGCGGGTGGCGGGCTTGCTGAAGGAAGCGGGATTTACCGAGATCGGTCACGCGACCGATCTAGCTGGAATACAACGGGTAACGCTGGGCAGGTTTTTGTAAGACGGATAAATCCGAAGGCCGGTGTATCCGCTGTATTTGCCTGACATTCAGCGGATAACTGCACGCATCCGCCGCAGCAAAATCAATGCAGGCGATGTCGTCCCGGTTCGCCGGGAATCTGCACTGTGGTAGGGTCTTCCGGCTCCTGCGCCGGCGCCGCCGGGGTCGCCTTGCCTTGTTCGCGGCGGAACAGATCGCCGATCAGCTTGGCGACTTCGTCAACATCATCCTGCTTGAAATGGCGCGACAGCAGATTGGAGACATCCTCCACCATGCGGCGGCGCTGCGCATCGAGAATCGCGGCAGGCGTCGGGCCGACGAACATGAGCTGCGTTTCGTCTCGGCCGTCCTCGTGATAGAGGATGACTTCGATGGCTGTCGCGGTTTCCACCAGGCGGCCGAGCGCATGCATCGAGGATTCCAGCGACGAGAAGAAATTGCGGCCGACTTCCAGCGTGCAGCACATTTCCAGGCCGTAATTGCGGTCATTGAACGCAAAACCGGGCTGATCCGGCTCCAGGCTCTGCACCTCGTTCAGATGTTCCGCATCGAGGTATTGCAGCAGCGGGCGCAGCGCGCCTTCTACCTGGCGCTTGCTAACGCCTTCGACGAGTTCGATGTAGCCGTGCACGTGAACTTCCATGCGCATGGGGAATTCCTTGGAGTTTGAAATCAATCGGGGATTATACTCCGAATTAGACGCGCCACGCGCCCGATTCATACCGCCATGTAGTTGTTTTTCAAGCGAATGTAATGCTGGGCGGAATACATGAAATGCGCCAGTTCGCGCTCCGACAGCGGCCGCACCTTGCGTGCCGGACTGCCAAGATAAAGATGACCGCTTTCCAGCACGCGTCCTTCCGGCACCAGACTGCCCGCGCCGAGCAACACGCGCGGCTCGATGATCACCTTGTCCATCACGATGGCGCCCATGCCTATAAGACATTCATCGGCAATGGTGCATCCGTGCAGGATCACCTTGTGCCCGATGGTAACGTTGTTGCCGATGATAAGTGGCGAACCGTTCGGATCCCAGCTAGATTTGTGGCTGACGTGGAGCACGCTGGCGTCCTGAATGTTGGAGCCGGCGCCGATGCGGATATGGTTGACGTCGCCGCGTATCACCGCGCCCGGCCAGACGGACACATCCTCGCCCAGCACCACGTCGCCGATGACGCAGGCGCCGGGATGAATGTAAACGCCCGCGCCGATTTGCGGCGCGATGCCTTGATAGGAAGCAATATTGGGAGGGAGCGCGGCGTGCATAAGGCCATAGTATAATCGCGCCATGTCTGAATTATCATCTGTCGGGATCGTCGCTCCGCAAACCGCGCATTTCTCCGAACCGCTCACGCTCAAGAGTGGCGCGGTGCTGCCTGCCTATGACCTCGTCTTTGAAACTTACGGCACGCTCAACGCCGACAAATCCAACGCCGTCCTGATCTGCCACGCGCTTTCCGGCACGCACCACGTGGCCGGCAAATACAGAGAAGACGACAAATATCCCGGCTGGTGGGACAACATGATAGGCCCCGGCAAGCCGCTGGATACGAATCGCTTTTTCGTGATCGGCGTCAACAATCTTGGCGGATGCAGCGGCTCCACCGGGCCGAAGACGATCAACCCGGCGACCGGAAAACCGTGGGGCTCGGCGTTTCCAGTTGTCACCGTCGACGACTGGGTAGCTTCGCAGGCCCGACTGGCCGACTACCTCGGCATCGAAAGCTTTGCGGCCATCGTCGGCGGTAGCCTGGGCGGCATGCAGGCCTTGCAGTGGGCGCTGACTTACCCCGACCGCGTAAAGAACGCGCTGGTCATCGCCGCGGCGCCCAACCTCACGGCGCAGAACATGGCATTCAATGAGGTCGCACGCCAGGCCATCATCACCGACCCCGAGTTTTACGGCGGCGATTACTACGAGCACGGCGTCGTACCGCGCCGCGGCCTGCGTATCGCACGCATGCTAGGCCATATCACCTATCTGTCGGACGATGCGATGGGTGCCAAATTCGGCCGCAAGATGAAGCATGACGAGATCAAGTACAGCTTCGACGTCGAATTCGAAATGGAATCGTATTTGCGCTACCAGGGCGACAAATTCGCCGAAACCTTCGACGCCAACACCTATCTGCGCATGACGCGCGCACTGGATTATTTCGATCCGGCTGTCGAGTTCAACGGCGACCTGAGTGCGGCGCTGGCCAAGGCCAAGGCAGATTTCCTGGTGGTTTCGTTCACCAGCGACTGGCGCTTCTCTACCGGCCGCTCACGCGAGATCGTCAAGGCACTGCTGGATAACGAGCTGACCGTGAGCTACGCGGAACTCACCGCCGCCCATGGCCACGACGCCTTTCTGATGCCCGATCCGCACTATCACGCGGTAGTGCGCGCCTATCTGGAAAACATCGAGTTCGGAGGTGCCAAGTGATGAGCACGCACACACCCGCACAAGCGCATACTCATTTCGCCGAGGCCGCTTCCGAACGCCGCGATTTCGCCGCTATTGCCCGCTGGGTAGCCCCCGGCGCCAAGGTGCTCGACCTCGGTTGCGGCGACGGCGCGTTGCTGGGCTATTTGCGCGATACGCTGAATGTGCGCGGTTATGGCGTCGAACGCGCCGACGCGAATGTTCTGGCTTGCGTGAAAAATGGCGTCAATGTCATCCAGATGGATCTGGAAGCCGGCCTGTCGGGATTCGAGGCGCAATCGTTCGATGTGGTGATCCTGTCGCAGACCTTGCAGGCGATGCACAACACCGAAGGTATCGTGATGGACATGCTGCGCGTCGGCAAGGAAGTCGTCGTGACTTTCCCCAACTTCGGCTACTGGAGACATCGCATCCAGCTGATAACCGGCAACATGCCGGTGTCGCGCAATCTGCCTTACCAGTGGTATGACACGCCCAATGTGCATCTGTGCACCATCAGCGATTTCGATAATTTCTGCCGCGACCACAATATCCGGGTCACCGAGCGACTGGTGCTGACAGATGGCAAGCCGGTCAGCCTGCTGCCCAATATCCTGGGTAGCCTGGCGATGTATCGTTTAGGTAATAACACCTGAGTCGTCATTTCCGGGGCTGCCGCAGGAAAAATCCGGAATCCGGCGGCAGTTGATTGACTGCTGACTCCCGGATAAACGCTGCGTTGTTCCGGATTGACCTGCTTGCAAGTCGACTTCATACGAACAGCCGCACCAATCCGACCACACCGAAGGTCAGCACCAGAAGACCGCTACCTCGCCGTACCCAGAGATGTTGCAGAAACCCCTTCAGCCTGACCGCGGCCATCCCCATTGCCAGCAACGCAGGCAAGGTTCCCAACCCGAATGCCAGCATCAAGGCTCCACCCTCCAAGGCACTGCCCGTCGCCAACGCCGCGACGAGCACGCTATAGACAAGACCGCACGGCAGCCAGCCCCAGAGCAACCCAAGCACAAACGCCTGACGCCAGGTCAGCACCGGCAGGAAATGCTTCGATAACGGCTGAATCCTCTTCCAGAATGCACCGCCGGCTCGCTCCAGCACCAGCACGCCCCGCCACCAACCCGCCAGATAGAGGCCCAGTGCGATCAGCATCAGGTTCGATAGCAGGTACAGCGGCTTTTCAACCGGCATCAGATGATTGAGGAACAAACTGGAAGAGCCCAGCAACCCGGCCAGAACGCCAGCCAGGGCATAGCTCGCGATCCGCCCGGCGTTGTAACTGAAGTGATATCCGACCTTGGGTTTCTGGCCCGGCAAAGAAAGGCTAACCGCACTGACGATCCCGCCGCACATGCCGGCACAATGGCCGCCGCCGAGCAGGCCGACCAGCACCGCGGAAATCAGGCTAAGCTCAGGCACGGCCCAAGGCCTCTAGGCGGCCGCGCATCAGCCAGAGCAAACCCAAGCCCGGCAGCGCGGCGATAAAAGTAAAACCGAAGAATGTCGTCCAGCCGACGGCCTCGACCAGGTAGCCGGAAGAAGGCCCGACATAGACGCGCCCGACCGCCGCGAGTGCGGAAAGCAGGGCATATTGACTGGCGGTGAAACGGTGATCGCACATGCTCATCAAGAGCGCCACGAAGGCGGCGGTACCCATTCCGCCGGCGAGATTTTCGAAACCGACCGCGAGCACCATCAAACCGTAATCCTTGCCGGCAGCGGCCAGCCACATGAAGGTAAGATTGGAAATAGCCTGCAGCACGCCGAATAGCAGCAACGAGCGGAACAGGCCCAACTTTGCCATCAACGCGCCGCCGGCGACGACCCCGAAGAGCGTAGCGATCAACCCCATGCCTTTGTTGATGGCGCCGACTTCGGTCGGAGTAAATTCGACGCCACGAATCAGAAAGGCCGTGGTCAGCGAACCGGCGAAGGCGTCGCCCAGTTTGTATAGCACGATCAGCAGCAACAGGCCCCAGGCGCCGTTGCGGGAAAAGAACTCGCGTAATGGTTCGACCACGGCTTCCGTCAGGGTTCGCGGCGGCTGGATATGGCCATCCGGCTCCGGCCCCCACAATGTCGCAAGCACCGCCAGCCCCATCAATCCCGCCATCAGCCAGTAGGTATGCTGCCAGCCGATCTGGTCAGCGATGATCAATGCCAGCGCGCCCGACACCAGCATCGCCAGTCGGTAGCCGAGCACCGAAACCGCAGCGCCGGCACCGCGCTCTGCGGGCTGCAGCACATCGGTGCGATAGGCGTCGAACACCACATCCTGCGATGCGGAAGTGAAAGCGACGATCAACGCCAGCGCCGCCAGCGCCCACGGAGCGTTGGCGGGATTCAGCGAGCCCATGAAGGCAATCGACACCATCAGCGCCAACTGCATGCTCGCGATCCAGCCGCGGCGGCGTCCCAGCCAGGGCGGCACGAAGCGATCCATCAGCGGCGCCCACAGGAACTTCCAGGTGTAGGGCAGGCCCACCAGCGTGAAAATGCCGATGGTGGCGAGATCGACGCCCGACACCGTCATCCAGGCCTGCAAGGTGCCACTGGTCAGCGCCAGTGGCAGGCCGGAAGAAAAGCCCAGCAGAAAGATCACGGCGATGCGGCGATTGCGGAAAATATCGAGATAGGGCTTCATCGGTGAGGTGCTTGTATGTTGATCCCGCATGATACCGAATGCCGGCCGCAGCCGGTATCGGCGTAAATGTAAGGACGGACGTCCCGGCACGACTAAAGACAAAGACTGGAGCGTGCCATGCCTATACGCCATATCCTTTGCGCTTGCCTGATGTCACTGTTGCCAATCGCGGCCGCAGGAGCACCTGCAGAATGCAGCGTCAGCAGCGGAACGAGCCCTGTTGCGCTGCTGGAACTTTATACTTCCGAAGGATGCAGCAGTTGCCCGCCTGCCGATCGCTGGTTGAGCGGTCTTGCAGCAAAAGGTGTCAACAGCGAACGCGTCGTCCCGCTGGCCTTGCATGTGGACTACTGGGATTACATCGGCTGGCGCGACCGCTTTGCCCAGCCGGAGTTTTCAGAGCGCCAACGTCAAATGGCACGGCTGGGCAATTCCACTGTGGTTTATACGCCGCAAGTCATGCTTAACGGGCGCGATTTCCGCAATTGGAGAAATTCTGGGCACTTCGAACGCGAATTGGCTGCAACCAACAACTCTGCCGCTCAAGCCACCATTCGTCTGACGCTCAAACAGCCGAGGCTCGGCACTCTCGATGTTTCCATCGCCGCGCAGAATACGCAGGAAGGGAATCATGCACTCTTTTTTGCGCTGTATGAAAACAACCTGACCAGCGTCGTCAAGCGAGGCGAAAATGCCGGTTCCATACTGCATCACGACTTTGTCGTACGCAAATGGCTAGGACCGTTTGCGTTGAACGGAAAATCCCCCACCTCATGGCGGCATGAAATCAAGCTGGATAAGGAATGGAATCCGGAATCGCTGGGGCTTGCTGCCTTTGTGCAAAACACCGCAACGGGAGAGGTATTGCAAGCGGTATCGCGCCCGCTTTGCACTACCTGATCATGTGCGGCAACGGCAAACCGATGCCTTGCGTCAGGCAATCTTCCGGCATGATGATTTCGATATGCTCACGGTTGATATTCATGAAACTGGTCACCGCAACCTTGCGTTGGTCGTGATCCCAGATTTCGGCATCGGTAACGGCGATGAATTCCTTGGATTCGCAGATATAATCGGTCACCCGCGACTCGGGTAGAACCGAGATATGCCCAACGATACGGTAATGGCCGGTCAAAATGATTACCCGCGTCTTGTCGGTTTCCATCACTGCCTCCTTAACGTCGCCATGATTGCCTGCTCACAGCATATCAAATAGTGAATGTTTCCGGGCAGTTATCTCCGATTACAGGTCGTAATCGACGATAAGCGGCGCGTGATCGCTGAAACGCTCGGTTTTGTAGATGCTGGTTGAAACCGCCTTGCCCGCGATAGTCGGCGTGGCGACCTGGTAATCGATGCGCCAGCCTACGTTTTTCGCCCACGCCTGCCCGCGGTTGCTCCACCAGGTATAGCACTCGTCGGTGGTGTCGGGGTGGAGACGGCGATAGACGTCGATCCAACCCAGTTCGCTGAAAATTCTCGTCATCCAGGCCCGCTCTTCGGGCAGAAAACCGGAGTTTTTGCGGTTGCCGCGCCAGTTCTTGAGGTCAATTTCGCAGTGTGCGATGTTCCAGTCACCGCAGATGACCACCTCGCGCCCACTCGCCTTGAGTTCCATGAGGCGCGGCAGGAAGCGCTCCATCACACTGAACTTCACCGTCTGCCGCTCTTCGCCGCTGGAACCGGAAGGCAGATACAGCGATACCACGGACAGATTGCCGTACTGCGCTTCAATGTAGCGTCCCTCGGCGTCGATGTCCGGCATGCCGAGGCCCTCGATAATGGCATCTGGTTGGCGTTTCGAATAAATGCCCACGCCGCTGTAGCCTTTTTTCTCGGCATAGTGGAAATAGCCATAGAGGCCGTCCGGCTGCAGCATTTCGCGCGTCATGTCCGGCGCCTGCGCTTTCAGTTCCTGCATGCAGATGATGTCGGCATCCTGCTTTTCCAGCCAGGGAAAGAGACCCTTGGTAGTGGCGGATCGGATGCCATTGAGGTTTAACGATATAATTCGCAGCAATTTGTTTTTCTCGGTATCAATCCAATGTCAGATTTCACCCAGCAGTTTATCCAATTCGCGATCCAAAAGCAGGTCTTGCGTTTCGGCGAATTCAAGACCAAGGCCGGCCGCCTGAGCCCGTATTTTTTCAACGCCGGCCTGTTCAACGACGGCGAGAGCCTGATGAAGCTGGGCGAATTCTACGCAGCCGCGATCCTGAAATCCGGCATCCGCTTCGACATGCTGTTCGGCCCCGCCTACAAGGGCATCACGCTCGCCGCAAGTATTGCGATTGCGCTGGCGCGCCAAGGCCATAACGTTCCTTACGCCTACAACCGCAAGGAAGCCAAGGATCACGGCGAAGGTGGCACCATCGTCGGCGCGCCATTGGCCGGCAATGTATTGATTGTGGACGACGTGATTTCCGCCGGCACATCCGTGCGCGAATCCGTGGACATCATCCGCAGCCAAGGCGCCACGCCATGCGGCGTCGCCATCGCCATTGACCGGCAGGAGCGCGGCCTGGGCGAGCTTTCCGCGGTTCAGGAGGTGCAGCGCGACAACGGTATCCCGGTCATCAGCATTGCCAGCCTGGCAGACCTGATCCGTTATCTGGAGGGTGCGCCGGAACTTCAAACCTACAAACCGGCCGTGGAGCGGTACCGAACGGAATTCGGCGTTATCTGAAAAATCCGCCGTAACTGGCTGCGCGCGGATTTGCAAATAGTATTGACAACGATTCTCATTTAGATAAAATGCACCTTGAGCTTCACTCATTCAAGGTGCATGTATGTACGTTTGCGTTTGCCGTGCTGTAACCGATAGCCAGATTCGCGATGCGATCTGCGACGGCGCGTGCTCGATGCGCGAACTGCGTCAACGCCTTGGCGTCGCTTCCGAGTGCGGCCGCTGCTCACAATGCGCGCTCGGCATTCTGCGCGGTCAACAGCAAACCAGCGTTCAATCGCCCTCCGACAACGCCGTCGCTTACGGCTAAACTTTCCCAGCCTCTGCGGCTATTGCCTCCCCTGGCCAGCAGGTCTATCCTGAGGGTTTAATACCCAATTTGCGGAGGCACATCATGAAAGGTGACAAGAAAGTCATCCAGCACCTGAACAAGGCGCTCACCCTCGAACTCACGGCGATCAACCAGTACTTCCTGCATGCGCGCATGTACAAGAATTGGGGCCTGATGGCGCTGGCCAAGAAAGTTTACGAAGAATCCATCGAAGAAATGAAGCACGCGGACAAACTGATCGAGCGCATTCTGTTCCTCGATGGCCTGCCCAACCTGCAAGACCTCAACAAGCTGCTGATAGGCGAGAACGTGCCAGAATGCATGAAATGCGACCTCGACCTGGAAATCGGCGGACGGGTACATTACATCGACGCCATTCATTACTGCGAATCGGTGAAGGATTATGTCTCGCGCGACATCCTCACCGAAATTCTGGACGATACCGAAGATCATATCGATTATCTGGAGACGCAAATAGGCCTGATCGAACGCCTGGGCCTGCAAAACTACCAGCAATCCGCGCTGGGTGAGATGCCGGACTGATTCGCCGCCACAAAAAATCCCGGGCGATGCTGCACGCGCGGCATCGCCTTTTTAACGCCATGAAATCATGATCGTCTGCAGTTTCCCGCCGGTTGCCGCGCCCGATGCCCGATTGCTCATCCTCGGCTCCATGCCGGGCAAGGCCTCGCTCGCGGCCAACCAGTATTACGCCCATCCGCGCAATCTGTTCTGGCCGATCATGGGAGAACTGTTTGGGGCAGGCCTGGAGTTATCTTACGGCAAAAGGCTGGAGGTGTTGCAGATGGAAGGGGTTGCGCTATGGGATGTACTGAAAGAATGCTTCCGCGAAAGTGCGCTGGATTCAGACATTATTGAAGCGTCAATTATTGCCAACGATTTCGCCGGCTTCTTTGCGCGGCACACGCAAATCAGACATGTTTTTTTCAACGGCGCCAAAGCGGAACAAGCCTTCCGCCGCTACGCCTTGCCGACCTTGGCGCATCTGCCACCCATCGAACTGATCAGACTCCCCTCGACCAGCCCGGCAAATGCGACGATTCCTTTAACCGCGCGACTGGCGCAATGGCGCGAGATTACGCGGCTAAAGGAGAGCATATAACCCGCCCTGCCCGAGCCCGGCAAAACAGACTCAAGCCAGTTTTTGCTTCAGGATTTCGTTGACCTGCGCCGGATTGGCCTTGCCTTTGCTGGCCTTCATGCACTGGCCGACCAGGCCATTGAAAGCTTTTTCCTTACCGGCCTTGTATTCCGCAACCATCGCAGCGTTCGCGGCCAGCACTTCATCAACGATTTTTTCGATGGCGCCGGAATCGGAGACCTGCTTCAGGCCCTGTTTTTCAATGATTGTGTCGGCATTGCCTTCACCCGCCCACATCGCGGCGAACACATCCTTGGCGATCTTGCCGGAAATGGTGCCGTCCTGTATGCGCTTCAGCAAGCCGGCCAGTTGTACCGGAGTAACCGGCGACACTGCAATTTCGCGGCCTTCTTCGTTCAGTTTGGCGGCCACCGTGCCCATTACCCAGTTGGCGACCAGTTTCGCCTCGCCGCCGAAATCGGCAGCGGCAGCAACGAAATAATCCGCCATCGAACGCGAAGCGGTGATCGTGCTGGCATCGTATGCGGAGAGTCCGTATTCCTGCTCGAAACGCGCCTTCATCGCTTCCGGCAGTTCGGGCATCGTGGCCTTGACCTTGGCGATATCGTCCGCCGTCACTTCCAGTGGCAAGAGGTCCGGGTCCGGGAAATAGCGGTAATCGTTGGCCTCTTCCTTGCTGCGCATCGCGCGCGTCTCGCCGGTGTCCGGGTCGAACAGCACGGTCGCCTGCTGGATGGTGCCGCCGTCTTCCAGCGTCTCGATCTGCCAGCGGGTTTCGTATTCGATGGCCTGCTGCATGAAGCGGAAGGAATTGAGATTCTTGATCTCGCGCCGCGTGCCCAGCTTGTCGGAACCCTTGGGGCGTACCGACACGTTGACGTCGCAACGGAAGGAGCCTTCCTGCATATTGCCGTCGCAGATGCCGATCCACTGCACCAGTTCGTGCAGTTTCTTCGCATAAGCCACCGCTTCGGCAGCAGACCGCATATCCGGCTCGGTCACGATTTCCAGCAGTGGCGTTCCCGCGCGATTTAGGTCGATCCCGGTCATGCCGTGGAAATCTTCGTGCACGGACTTGCCGGCGTCTTCTTCCAGGTGGGCGCGGGTGATATTGATGACCTTCTCTTCATCGCCAACCTGGATGGTCAGACGCCCCTTGCCGACAATCGGCAGCTCGTATTGGCTGATCTGATAGCCTTTGGGCAGGTCGGGATAAAAGTAATTTTTGCGCGCGAACACCGAGCGCGGCGCAATTTCGGCATCAATCGCCAGGCCGAATTTGATCGCGCAGCGCACGGCTTCCTTGTTCAGCACCGGCAGCACGCCGGGCAGGGCGATGCTCACGACGCAGGCCTGGGTATTCGGCTCCGCACCAAACGCGGTGGAGGCACCCGAAAAAATCTTGGTATTGGTTTGAAGCTGGGTATGTGTTTCCAGCCCGATAACGACTTCCCACTGCATGATTACATTCCCTCCGGCATACGCTTATGCCAGTCGGTAGCTTGTTGATATTGATGTCCGACGCCGAGCATGCGCGCCTCGTCAAAGTAGTTGCCGATAATCTGCAAGCCGACCGGCAAGCCATGAGAGAAGCCAGCCGGAATCGACATGCCCGGCAGACCGGCCAGATTGACGGCGATAGTGTATAGATCTTCAAGATACATCGACACCGGATCGGCGGTCTTTTCGCCGACCTTGAACGCGGTACCGGGCGCAGCCGGGCCCATGATGACATCGCACTGCTTGAAGGCTTCGGTGAAATCCTGCGCGATCAAACGGCGAATCTTCTGCGCCTTGAGGTAATAGGCATCGTAGTAACCGGCGCTCAATACATAAGTGCCGATCATGATGCGACGTTTCACTTCTTCGCCGAAACCCTGCGCGCGCGTCTTGCAGTACATGTCGAGCAGATCGGTGTATTCCGGCGCACGATAGCCGTAACGCACGCCGTCGAAACGCGCGAGGTTGCTGGAAGCTTCCGCCGGGGCCAGCACGTAGTACACGGGAATCGACAGGCGCGTGTTGGGCAGGCTGACTTCGACGGTCTCAGCGCCCAGCTTGCGATATTCGGCGATCGCATCTTCCACGACTTTTGCCACGCCGGCATCCAGGCCGTCGGCGAAATATTCCTTGGGCAAGCCGATGCGTAGACCCGCCAGCGGCTTGTTCAGGCTCCGAGTGTAGTCTTCCTTGTCGCGCTGCAGGCTGGTGGAGTCGCGCGGATCGAAACCGGCCATCACGTTCATCATCAGCGCCAGGTCCTCGGACGACTTGGCCATTGGGCCAGCCTGATCGAGGCTGGAAGCGAAAGCGATCATGCCATAGCGCGAACACACGCCGTAAGTCGGCTTGAGCCCGGACAGGCCGCACAGCGAGGCGGGCTGACGGATCGAGCCGCCGGTATCCGTGCCGGTCGCGGCGGCGCACATACGTGCAGCCACGGCCGCCGCAGAGCCGCCCGAGCTCCCGCCCGGCACGCGATTCTTGTCCCACGGGTTCTTTACCTGGCCGAAATAGGAGGTCTCATTGCTTGATCCCATCGCGAATTCGTCCATGTTGGTCTTGCCCAGATTCACCGCACCGGCACGGTCAAACTGCTCGATGATGTGCGCATCGTAGGGCGCGACGAAGTTTTCCAGCATTTTCGAGCCGCAGGTCGTGGTCCAGCCCTTGGCACAGAAGATGTCTTTCTGCGCAATGGGAATGCCGGTCAGCGGACCGGCTTCGCCGCGGCCGATGCGTGCGTCGGCGGCATGCGCCTGAGCCAGGGTCTTTTCCTCATCCAGCGTCACGTAGGCGTTGATCTTCGGGTTGAAACGGCCGATGCGCGCCAGGAATTCGCGCGTGAGTTCCAGGCTGGAGATTTTCTTGCCGGCGAGCAGGGTCGCCAGCTCTTTGAGGCTGCTGTTGATCATGGGCTTGTTATTCGATGACTTTGGGAACGAGGTACAGGCCGTTTTCGACGGCAGGCGCGATGGATTGGAACAGTTCGCGTTGATTGGTTTCGCTGACGACGTCTTCACGCAAGCGCTGTGTCACATCCTGTGAGTGCGACATCGGCGCGATGCCGTCGGTGTTGACCGCCTGCATTTCCTCGATCAGGCCGAGAATGCCGGAAAGCTGGTGCAACGCAGTTTCGGCGCCGGCATCGTCGATTTCGATGCGCGCCAGATGCGCAATACGTTTTACATCGGAGAGATCAAGCGACATTTTGGGACGTAGCCTTTTGCAAATCTTAAATTTCAAAGCGATATACGGTATTATAACGTGATTTACATTGCACCTTCAGCCGCACATATTCCGTGTGCGGCGACATGCTTGGGATACGCACATAATGTTCGGTTTTCTAAACAGTTATTTTTCGAATGATCTCGCCATCGACCTCGGTACCGCCAACACGCTGATTTATGTGCGGGGCAAGGGTATCGTGCTGGATGAGCCATCTGTCGTCGCCATCCGTCACGAAGGCGGCCCCACCGTCAAGAAAACGATACTTGCAGTCGGCATCGAAGCAAAGCGCATGCTGGGCCGTGCGCCCGGCAACATTTCGGCGATTCGCCCGATGAAGGACGGCGTGATCGCCGACTTCACGATCACCGAGCAGATGCTCAAGTATTTCATCCGCAAGATTCACGAGTCGCGCCTGTTCTCGCCGAACCCGCGCATCATTATTTGCGTACCGGTCGGCTCCACCCAGGTCGAACGCCGCGCGATCCGCGAATCGGCCATCGGTGCCGGCGCGCGCCAGGTGTATTTGATCGAAGAGCCGATGGCAGCCGCGATCGGCGCCGACCTGCCGGTTGCTGATGCGACCGGCTCCATGGTTGTCGACGTCGGCGGCGGCACCACCGAAGTGGGCGTGATCTCGCTGGGCGGCATCGTGTACGCCAAATCCGAACGCGTCGGCGGCGACAAATTCGACCAGGCCATCATCGACTACATCCGCCGCAACTACGGCATGCAGATTTCCGAACCGACCGCAGAACTGATCAAGAAAAAGATCGGCTCCGCATTCCCCGGCTCCGAAGTGCTCGAACTCGAAATCACCGGCCGCAACCTCGCCGAAGGCCTGCCGCGCAAGTTCACCATCTCCAGCAATGAAATCCTCGAAGCACTGACCGAACCGCTCAACGCCATCGTCGGCGCGGTCAAGTCCGCACTGGAGCAAACCCCGCCGGAACTGGGTGCCGACATCGCCGAAAAGGGCATGGTGCTGACTGGCGGCGGTGCATTGCTGCGCGACCTGGATCGCCTGCTGATGGAAGAAACCGGCCTGCCGGTAATCGTGGCGGAAGACCCGCTCACCTGTGTCGCCCGCGGCAGCGGTCGTGCGCTGGAAGAGATGGACAAACTGGGCAACGTGTTTGCCAATGAATGATATTTCGTAAGGGCGGCTGCACGTGCCGTCCACGATGGATCACCAGCACCCGCCGGCGTTTTTCGTCCGCGGCCCAAGCCCGCTCGCGCGGCTGACGTTTTTCGCTGCCGTGTCGATTGTCCTCATGGCGGTCGATGCGCGGCTGCATTACCTCACCGAAATCCGGCAAGGCGTGTCGGTCGTGCTGCACCCGCTCGAAGTGGCGGTGCGCGCGCCGGTAAATGCATTTCTTTACGTCAACGAGTACATCACCACGCAGACCAATCTGGTCCACGAAAATCGCCAACTGCGCCAGCGCGCGCTGCTGGACAGCGCCGATCTGCAACGTTTCCGCACCCTGCAAGCCGAGAATGCGCATCTGCGCAACATGCTTTCTGCACTGCCCGCAATGCCCCAGCCGGCGCGCCTCGGTGAAATCGTACACAGCGGACGCGACCCCTTCAGCCAGAAGGTCATCGTCAACCTCGGCGCACGTCACGGCATCACTTCCGGCCAGGCAGTAATCGACGAACTGGGCGTAGTCGGTCAAGTCACCCAGATCTATCCCCTCAGCAGCGAAGTCACGCTGGTCACCGACAAGGATCTGGCCGTTCCAGTGCAAATCGAGCGCAGCGGCCTGCGCGCCATTGCTTTCGGCAACAGCCGCAATTCGGCGATCGACCTGCCTTACCTGCCGGTGAACGTCGACATTCAGGTCGGCGACCGGCTGGTCACTTCCGGTATCGATGGCGTTTATCCGGCCGGTCTCGCCGTGGGCAAGGTCGTGCAGATCGACCGCAAGACATATGCACCGTTTGCCCGCATTGCCTGCGTGCCCATTGCCGGCATCAAGACGCATCGCCAAGTGCTGCTGATCCCGGCCGCGGAAAACGTGCCTCCGCTGCCGGAACCGGAAAAGCCTTCCGCCAAGCCATCCAAGAAGAGCCCCCGCAATGCGCCCCGTAAGCCTTAAGCTCATCTATCTCACGCTGTTTGCGGCCTACATGCTCTACCTGCTGCCATGGGCAGGCTTCGGGCTGCTGCTGCGGCCGGATTTCGTGCTTCTGGTGTTGCTTTACTGGATGCTGCGCGCGCCGCACCTTTGCAATGTCGGCACCGCCTGGATGATGGGCTTGTGGCTCGATATCGCCAGCGGCAGCCTCTTCGGGCAGTACGCGCTCGCCTACAGCGTGACCGCGTTTTTTGCCATTTATTACCAGCGTCGACTGGTCTTGTTCAGCGCCTGGCAGCAAGTCGGCTATGTAATGCTGTTGCTGCTCGTGTCGCAGATCGTCCTGCTGGTCATCAAGCTGATGGCCGGCAATGCTCTGCCGGGATGGTGCTATTTCCTGTCCAGCCTGAGCGGTGTGCTGCTCTGGCAATTGCTGGTGTTCTCGCGCGTCATCGACCCCGACGCCAAAAACGCATCTTGATCTCGGCCCAAACCGCATGAATTCGCGATTCGAGCTGAGAAATCACCGGCAAGAGCAGCATTTTTTCCGCCTGCGCCTGGGGGTGGCGGGTGTCGTCATGCTGATCTGCTTCGGCATTCTCGCCACACGGTTTTTCCATCTCCAGTTCCTGCGCTACGATTATTACCACACGCTGGCGGAAAATAACCGCATTTCGCTGGTGCCGATCGCGCCGACGCGCGGCGTGATCATGGATCGCAACGGGGCTGTACTGGCGCATAATTTTTTCGCCTATACGCTGGAAATCACGCCGGCCAAGGTAAAGGATCTGGAACAGACCATCAACGACATTGCCGTGCTGGTGGAGGTGAGCCCTTCCGATCGCAAGCGCTTCAAGAAACTGCGCGAGCAAAGCCACAGTTTCGAAAGCATTCCCTTGCGCATGCAGCTCACCGAAGCCGAGGCAGCTCGCTTTGCGGTGAGTCGATATCGTTTTCCCGGCGTGGAAATCCGCTCGCGCCTGTTCCGTCATTATCCGAAAGGCCCGCTGGGTGCCCATCTCATCGGTTACATCGGCCGCATTAACGACAACGACCAGCGGTCGCTGAAAAAAAACGGTGAATTCCCCAATTACCTGGGCTCGGATCACATCGGCAAGTCGGGCGTCGAGCAGTTTTACGAGCGCACCCTGCACGGCATTACCGGCACGCAGCAGGTCGAGACCGATGCCGACGGCCATGCGGTACGCGTTCTTTCAAGCTCGGCCCCGGTGCCCGGCGATAACCTGGTGCTGTCCATCGACAGCAAACTGCAAGACATCGCGGAAAAGGCATTCGGCGTTCGGCGCGGCGCGCTTGTCGCGCTCGACCCCAACAATGGGCAAATACTTGCTTATGTCAGCATGCCCACCTACGATCCCAACCTGTTCGTGAACGGCATCGACCCCGATAGCTGGAAAGCGCTCAACGAATCGCTCGACAAGCCGCTCATCAATCGTCCGCTACGCGGCATTTATCCGCCCGGCTCGACCTTCAAGCCTTTTGTCGCGCTGGCGGGGCTGGAAGCCGGTCTTCGCGAACCGCCGTTCAGCATCAGCGACCCCGGTTTCTATAAATTACCCGGCAGCAGCCATCGCTACCGCGACTGGAAGCCGGGCGGGCATGGCTCGGTGGACATGCGCAAGGCCATCACAGTATCGTGCGATACCTTTTTCTATGGCCTGGCGCACGAGCTCGGCATCGAGCGTATGAGCAGTTTCATCGGGCATTTCAGCTTTGGCAAGAAAACAGGCATCGACCTGACCGGCGAACTGAGTGGGCTGCTGCCGACCCCCGCCTGGAAACAGAAACGCTTCAAGCAGCCCTGGTATCCGGGCGAAACGCTGATCGTCGGCATCGGCCAGGGCTATACCCTGACCACACCGATGCAACTGGCGCAGGCCACGGCGATTCTTGCCAATAACGGCATCGCTTACCGGCCGCGGCTGGTCGCCGGCGTCCAACCGGGCGGCACGGGCGGGTTGCGTCCGATGGCACCGGAAATCCTGGACAGGATCAAGCTCGACCCCGCACACACCGACCTGGTAAAACTGGGCATGCTGGATGTAACGCAACCCGGCGGCACCGCATCCAGCGTAGGCGCCGGCGCACCTTACCTGATCGCCGCGAAAACCGGGACAGCACAAGTGATTGGCATCAAGCAGAACGAAAAATACAATGAGAGCGCCGTTGCCGAGCGTCACCGCGACCATGCCCTGTTCATTGCCTACGCACCGGCCGAGTCGCCCAAGATCGCGCTGGCCGTAATCGTGGAAAATGGCGGACACGGTGGCTCGGCTGCCGGCCCCATCGCACGCCAAGTGATGGATTACTATCTGCTCGGCAAGGAACCTCCGGCACCGCCGCCCGAGGCTCTCCCCAATGCCGCGCCGGTAGCAGAGGAAGAAACCGATGCTCACGATTAGAATGTTGTTCAAACAACTGGGCAAGCATTTCGACCAGTTTCTGCTGGGTATCTTGATGCTGACGCTGACCATCGCGTTGATCGTGCTGTTCAGCGCATCCGGTCAGAGCATGGATCGAATGAGCACGCAAATGGTCAATATCCTGGTGGCGCTCGGCGCCCTCTGGATTTTCGCCAACATTCCGCCGCAGCATTTGCAGCGAATAGCCGTTCCGCTCTACCTGCTGGGCATGGTGCTGCTGATCGGCGTGTTTCTTTTCGGCGATATTTCCAAGGGCGCGCGACGTTGGCTGGATCTGGGTGTAGCGCGTATCCAGCCGTCCGAATTGATGAAAATCGCGGTACCGATGATGCTGGCCTGGTATTTTGACCGGCGCGATGCTTCGCTGCGCTTTTCGGATTACGTGATCGCCGCGATTTTGCTGGCGTTACCGGTTGGCCTGGTGGTGAAACAGCCGGACCTGGGTACATCGATACTGATCGGCGCCTCGGGCTTTTATGTGTTGTTCCTGGCCGGCCTCAGCTGGCGCCTGATGATAGGAATGGCTGTAGCGGGCGCAGCGGCGATGCCGTTTTTGTGGCACATGCTGCACGACTACCAGCGACGGCGTATCGAGATCCTGCTGGATCCGACACAGGATCCGCTGGGGGCCGGCTACCATACCATCCAGGCCACGATTGCGCTGGGCTCGGGCGGCCTGTCCGGCAAGGGCTGGCTGAACGGCACGCAATCGCAGCTCGACTTTCTGCCTGAGCGGCATACCGATTTTATTTTTGCCGTGTTCGGCGAAGAGTTCGGACTGGTCGGCAACCTGCTGCTGTTGCTGCTGTTCGCGGTGATTATCGGGCGCGGCATGGTGATCGCCGCAAATGGACCGAATGCATTCTGCCGCCTGCTGGCAGGCAGCATCTCGCTGACTTTCTTCACCTACGCTTTCGTGAACATGGGCATGGTAAGCGGCATTCTGCCGGTGGTCGGGGTGCCTTTGCCGCTGATCAGCTACGGCGGAACCTCGCTGGTGACGCTGATGATCGGCTTTGGTATCTTGATGAGCATACAAACCCACAAGAAACTGGTAACGAGTTGATGAACCTGAAAATTACCCTTATCTGCATGGCGCTTCTGCTGCTTGCCGGTTGCGGCGGCGGCGTCGCGACCAAACCGGAAGCATCCGCGCCCAAGCAGGAAGCTGCCAAACCGGACGCTTCCAAATCTGCGACCGCCCCAAACCGCGGCGGCTATTATCTGGACGATGGCCCGGGAGATAATCCTCCGGCCAATCTCGACGATATTCCGGACGCCATCCCCAGATACGAACCCCTGCAGACTCGCTTTAATCGCCCTTATGTCGCGCTTGGACAAAATTATTCGCCGATGACCGAATACCAGCCATACAAGGCCCGCGGCCTGGCTTCCTGGTACGGCAAGCGCTATCACGGCAACAAGACTTCCACCGGCGAAATCTACGATATGTACAGCATGTCGGCGGCCCATCCCACGCTGCCGATTCCCAGCTATGTGCGCGTCACCAACCCTGCCAACGGAAAATCAGTCGTGGTCCGCGTCAATGATCGCGGCCCTTTCCGTAAAGAACGCCTGATCGATCTCTCCTATGCGGCGGCGCATCGGCTGGGGATCGTCGGCAATGGCAGCGGCATTGTGGAAGTCGAGGCTATTGATACACGCCCGCCCGAGCAGGCCATCATCCCAGCGGCGGCAAAAACACCTTCGGCGAAACCACCGGTTGCGGCCACCGGCAATTATGTCCAGGCAGGCGCCTTCCGGTCGCGCGCAAACGCGGAACAGTTGAACGAGCGCTTGCGCCAGAACGGCCTCGCTCAGGATGTGTCCATGGAGAACTGGTATAATAACGGCATCTACCGTGTCCGGCTGGGGCCCTACGCCAGCCGCGACGAAGCCGAGCGCGCCGCCTCCAACATCCGCCAGACGCTCGGAATTTCCACCCTCGTTACGACAAACAAATGAAACTCATGAGACTCCTGCTTCTGCCATTACTGTTTCTATCCTCCATTGCCTTTGCTTTGGACGATATTCCTCCACCGCCGACGCTGGCGGCCAAAGCCTACTTGCTGCTGGATTTCAACAGCCGCGCGGTGCTGGCCCAGCAGAATGCCAACGAACGGGTAGACCCCGCTTCGCTGACCAAGCTGATGACGGCGTATCTCAGCTTCAAGGCGCTGAAGAATGGCCATCTGCAGCTTGAACAAACATTGCCGGTCAGCGTGAAGGCCTGGAAGGGCGGCGGCGCGGGTTGCGGCGGCGGCGCGGGTTCCTGCATGTTCATCGAACCCAACAAACCCGTCACCGTTGATCAGCTGCTGCACGGCATGATCGTCATCTCCGGCAACGATGCCAGCGTCGCGCTGGCTGAAGGCATCGCCAGTTCCGAAGAAGCCTTTGCCGACCTGATGAACAAAGAAGCCGCGCGCCTTGGCATGAAGGGCACGCATTTCGTGAATTCCACCGGCCTGCCCGACCCCAACCATTACACGACGGCCTCCGATCTGGCTATCCTGGCAGCCGCACTGGTCCGCGACTATCCCGAGCAATACAAGCGCCTGTACTCGCTCAAGGATTACACCTTCAACAACATCAAGCAGGCCAACCGCAATCGCCTGCTGTGGGTCGATCCTTTCGTCGACGGCATGAAAACCGGCCATACTTCCAGCGCGGGTTACTGCCTGGTGTCCTCCGCCAAACGCGGCGATATGCGCCTGATTTCCATTCTGCTGGGCGCGCCGTCGGATACTGCGCGTGCGGTGGAAAGCCAGAAACTGCTGAATTACGGCTTTCAGTTCTTTGAGTCGCGTTTAATCTACAAACGCGGTCAGGCCGTCAGCAAGCTCAAGGTCTGGAAGGGTCGCGATGACACACTGGCCGCTACGGTGGCGGACGATCTCTATGTCACCCTGCCCAAGAACCAGCTTGCCCGCATGAGGGCCAGCGTAGCCAGCAAGCAGCCGCTGATCGCTCCGGTCGCCGCACGCCAGGAAATCGGCGCGATCCGCTTCTCGCTGGACGGCAAACAGATACTCGAGCGTCCGCTGGTCGCCTCGCAGGAGATGCCGGTGGCCGGCATCTTCGGCCGCCTGTGGGATAGCCTGAAGCTCATGCTTCAATAAGAGCCGTTGCTGCATCCCAGGCTCACACGATGTCTCAAATCGTCTATCTCAACGAAAAGTTTCTCCCGATCGAGCAGGCGTTCGTGCCGGTGCTCGACCGGGGTTTCATTTTCGGCGACGGAATCTACGAGGTCATTCCGGTCTATTCGCATCGGCCATTTCGCCTTGACGAGCATCTGGTGCGCTTGCAGCACAGCCTGGATAGCGTTCGCATCGACAACCCCTACGATAATGAAGAGTGGTCCAGGCTTATCCGCGAGCTGATCGCCCGGAACGAACCCGAAGACCAATACGTTTATCTGCACATTACCCGCGGCGTCGCCAAGCGCGACCATGCATTTCCCAAGGACGCGGCACCGACGGTATTCATGATGAGCAACCCGCTCGTCATCGCACCGCGCGAGCTTTTCGAAAGCGGTGTTGCGGCGATTTCCGCCATCGATAACCGCTGGGATCGTTGCGACATCAAGGCCATTTCGCTGTTGCCCAATGTGCTTCTGCGCCAGCTGGCAATCGATGCCGGCGCCACGGAAACCGTGATGTTCCGCGACGGTACCCTGACCGAAGGCTCGGCCAGCAATATCTTCGCGGTGGAAAATGGCGTCATCCTCGCGCCGCCCAAGGACAACCACATGCTCCCGGGCATTACCTACGACCTGGTGCTGGAGCTTGCGGTAGCCAATGGCATTCCCGTGGAAGTCGGAAAATTCGATCAGGCCCGCATTCGTCAGGCCAACGAGTTGTGGCTGACCTCCTCGACCAAGGAAGTGCTGGCCATCACCACGCTGGACGGCCAACCCATAGCCTCCGGCAAACCCGGTCCGATGTTCTGGCGCATGCATGCGCTCTATCAGGATTACAAGGCGCGCGTCATGCGCGCGCCGGAATAAACATGGCAGAAAACGATAAAGACACCTTGCTTGAATTCCCCTGCGAGTTTCCGCTGAAGGTGATGGGAGCGACACAGGACGGCTTTGCCGAGGAAATCCGGCGTGTAGTGAGCATCCATATTCCGGACTTCGATGCAGCGCGCATGGAAATGCGCGCCAGCTCGGGCGGCAACTACATCAGCCTGACCTGCACTGTCACGGCAACATCAAAAGAACAACTGGATAACCTTTACCGCGCCTTGACCAGCCATCCAATGGTCAAGGTGGTACTGTAAGCGATGCCGCAAGCCGTTAGCGCAGGCGTCCTCGCCTGCATTCCCCTGGTCAACCGAAGCGATGCAGGCGAGGACGCCTGCGCTACGAAACCGGCGCTCGTCCGGCGACTGGGTAATACCGACTACGAAACCACGTGGCAAGCGATGCAGGCTTACACCGCACAGCGCACGCCCGATTCGCCGGATGAACTGTGGCTGACCGAGCACCCGCCCGTTTACACGCTGGGCCTCAACCGCAAGGACGTGCGCATGCCGTGGCGCGCCGACATCCCGCTGGTGCGCACCGACCGCGGCGGCAAGATCACCTATCACGGCCCCGGCCAGATCGTTATTTACCTGTTGCTGGATATCAAGCGCCAAGGTCTGACAGTGCGCCAACTGGTAGATCGCATGGAAGGCGCGATCATAACCTTGCTGGCGGAGCATGGCGTATCAGCGGAAGGCCGCCCCGACGCGCCGGGCGTCTATGTGAACGGCAGCAAGATCGCCTCACTTGGCCTGCGCCTCAAGAACGGCTGCTGCTATCATGGGCTGAGCCTGAACGTGGACATGGATCTGTCGCCTTTCAAGGCCATCGACCCTTGCGGCTATCGTGGACTACAGGTGACGCAAACCCGTAACCTCGGCATTGCTGTCGACTGCGATACGCTTGCGCAGCGCCTGATCGCGCTGTTGCAAAATCAATTGAGCTAAATAAACTGGAATCATGAGCGAAAGCACCCTCCGCAAGGAAAAAGGCGCAGCCAAGACAGCGCGCATCCCGATCAAAATCGTGCCGCAGCCCGCCATGCGCAAGCCGGAATGGATACGCATGAAGGTGCCGGACAGCGCGCGCTTCCGCGAAATCAAGCAGATCCTGCGCGATAACAACCTGCATACGGTATGCGAAGAAGCTTCCTGCCCCAATATCGGCGAATGCTTCAGCGGTGGCACGGCGACCTTCATGATTCTGGGTGACGTCTGCACGCGGCGCTGCCCGTTCTGCGATGTTGCACACGGCAAGCCGCTGCCGCCAGACGCGGAAGAGCCGCAAAAGCTGGCACAGACCATTGCCCAGATGCGCCTGAAATACATCGTCATCACCAGCGTCGATCGCGACGACCTGCGCGACGGTGGAGCGAAGCATTTTGTCGATTGCATCCGCGCCTCACGCGAGCACTCGCCCAGCCTCAGGATCGAAGTGCTGGTACCGGATTTCCGCGGCCGCCTCGATACTGCGCTGGAAGTGCTATCGGAAGCGCCGCCCGACGTGATGAATCATAATCTCGAAACCGTGCCGCGCCTTTACAAGCAGGCCCGCCCCGGCGCCGATTACGCGCACTCGCTGAAACTGCTGGCCGATTTCAAGACGCGCTTCCCGCATATTCCGACAAAGTCGGGCCTGATGCTGGGTTTGGGTGAAACGGATGAAGAGATTCTGGACGTGATGCGCGACCTGCGTGCGCACAACGTGGATATGCTGACCCTGGGACAATACCTGCAACCCAGCGCGCATCATTTGCCGGTGCTACGTTTTGTGACGCCGGATCGCTTCAAGTGGTTTGAAGAGCAGGCGCTGGCGATGGGATTCACCCAGGCCGCCTGCGGCCCGATGGTGCGCAGCAGCTATCACGCCGACCAGCAGGCGCACGGGGCTATTCTGGAAATGCAAAGGGAGAATACCTAACGTATTCTCCCTTGGTATGGTTGCAGGTGAATTACTTGCCCACTTTCAGCTTGCCGCCCGTGCCCAGACCACCTTCAACTTCCTGCGCCTTGTAATGGCGCAGGGATACGACCATGTTGTTGTAGGAATCAACGAACGCAGCAACGGTTGCCTTGCCTTCAGGGGTGCGGGAGAAGCCTCCCAGGCTGCCAGCTGCGCCACCACCAAATGCACCGAGCGCTGCACCAAAATTGGTGGCTGTTGCATTGCCTTCCGAGATGCCGATCTGGACTGAAGAGCGAATGTCGTACAGTGTTAATGTGACGACGGATACCTTGGATTCCAGAGAGCCAGCAACCCTGCCAACCCCGTTGCCAATCAGGCTGCCGAGAGCACCTGCAATTTTCCCGGTGGAATCATTATCGATGATGATGGCTGGTTCAAGAAAGTAATCAGCAGCAACTCGTTGACCTTTCTGTTGCCTGGAACCGGCACGGAATTCACCGGAATTGCGCTGTTTATCTGTAATCGCAGAAATGCGGTTATCGGTACGGCTATTGCCGATCGCAGTGATCACAAAGCAGTTGGATTGTTGCACTGCAAGGCGCAGCAGCGGCTCAATGCTGGTGACCTTGGTTGCTGCACCAAAGGTGGCAAACCATTCCTTGTCACGGCCATCATCCACGGCAATCGTGCCCAAGGGCGCAGCACAACGCTCCAGCTTGGAGTTTGCATTTGCACTGGTGCTGCCTGCAGCTGCACCGGATGCCGCAGTTGGAGATGATCCCGTGGAGAGCATACCGCCCAGGCCGGGGCCGTCGGTACTCACACAAGCGGATAATGCCAGAGGCAACAGGACCATTGCCAGGTTGAGTTTTTTCTTGAACATGCAATTTCTCGCTAAGGTTGGGGGTGAGGTAATCAATAAAAATACCAAGCCGAGCCGCGCCAGTAACTGCGGTAGGCATATCCGCTATACCAGTATCCATACCAATCGGGGCGGTAAAGATTCAGCCATTTTTGGTATTCCACTTCATTTCTCTTGGCTTCCTGTGCCTGTTTCAGCAGTGTCTGTGCTTCCTGGCTGCCTTTGGCTGTAGCCATGCTCAGCCAGGATTCAGCCTCAGCCGGGTCGGAACCCATTTCTTCCAGGCCCATCAGGTAAAAGCGACCAACTGCCAGCTGGGCATCAACATCCCCACGTTCTGCTGCATGGCGCATCCAGGTCAGCGCTTGATATGAGTTGCGGGTGATGCCATCGCCGCGAAAATACCTCAGCCCAAGATCAAAGGCTGCGCGAGGGTCTTTCTCTGCCAGCGCGGTGAGTTGCCGGATCTTCTGCTTTTCTTCCGGCGTGACGGAGGAGCCGGGAACAAATGTGGATGAGTTGCGAGGGCGATCTGAACAGCCTTGCTCATCACAGATGCGGACAGTTTGTTTGTTGGTGCCGGATGCACATCCGGAAAGGCTGACCATTACAGTCAAAAAAACGGGCAAAAACTTCATTGGCATTCGAATTATTTTTTAAATTAACGTATCTGAAACATGCTTATTTAATTTTATAGTGCTTATTCGAATGGGGAACCCTGGGACGATACCTGGGTTTTGAAGAACAGTCGCTGGCGAAAAGACTCACCAGGCCGCCTGAACTGATGTGCGCAGCAGCTATCGCGCCGACGAGCAGGCGCATGGAGCCGTGGTCAACAGTTAATTGACTCGCCGGACAAGTACCCGGCAGCGGCCACCGTAATTCTCGCTGATCACC
The DNA here is from genome assembly GCF_001645185.1 of Methylobacillus sp. MM3. GTDB lineage: Bacteria > Pseudomonadota > Gammaproteobacteria > Burkholderiales > Methylophilaceae > MM2. The sequence goes on along the minus strand of NZ_LXTQ01000020.1, from coordinate 153,024 downwards.
GCTTCATAGCGCTCGCCGTTCCGCGCGCGCTCGACAAAGCCGGCGTGACCGTGCAATGAAATATAGCCGGCGACCTGCTCTCGGTAGAACACCAGCAGCGTATCCTTATCCGGATGCGGCAATAGTTGCAGGGTGTCCCCCACGTCCGCACGCGCCAACAGAACGGGATATGGGAAATTCTCTGCGTTCACTTCGAACAGCCGGCTCAGCGAGTCCGTCAGGTCGTCGTCGTTTTCCGTATCACGGTCATTACTCTTGTCGTCCAGCATTCATGCCTCCGGCTCTTGATTTCTCCAGTATGCCTTCATGCAATCCCGAAAAAAACTATCAATATGGATAGTTATGGTTTCGCATCCAATGCAATATTCAATCTGGCTGAAATAGACCAGCAAAATCATTTAAGATCGCAAAAATATTTTCTGCGATTGTGTCGCTCGGTTTAAGAAGATATTCTTTTAGTCATACTCTGAGTATGGGTTTAATATTCTCCTAACAAATACATGTAATGATGGCGACGAACTGAATGCCGAACGACATATCCCCATTCATGTCAGGTGACCTGACTGACAGCCTGTTATGCCAGGACGCGACGCGCACTCAGTTCAAGTTTATCGAAGCCATTTTCGCACGGCCGGTATTTTCTCTCGCCATACTCGATCGCAACTGTCATTTCATCCGCGTCAATGACAGCTACGCACGCCTGTTCGGCAAAAGCGCCATGGAATTCGCAGGTCGTCATTACTCCGAGCTTTTTCCGGATAATGTCCCGCAATTCCTGGAAACTCGCCAATTGCTGGAAAAAACCATCGATACGGGGCACTCTTCTAGCATCACGGCGCAGCGGCATCATTTGCCCAGCCAGGAGGAAGTCATGTACTGGGACTGGATGCTGGAGCCGGTCTCTGGCGATAACGGCGTGACCGAGTTTGTTTTGCTGACAGCCATCGACGTAACCGACCTGAAGCGTGCCGAAGAAGAGCTGAGACGCAGCGAATCGCTTTACCATACCGTCGTTACCGTGATGGCCGAAGGTGTTATCGGCCAATCCGTCGACGGCAGAATTACCGCTATCAACCCAGCCGCGGCGCGGATTATCGGCCGATCGCCGGAAGAAATGCTGGGACTGACTTCCAATTCGCCGATCTGGCAAACGATATACGAGGACGGCCGCCCATTCCCGGCGCACGAATACCCTCCCATGGTCGCATTGCGTACCGGACAGCCGCAGCACAAGGTCATCATGGGCTTCCATCGCCCGGACAGCACCCTGATCTGGATATCGGTCAATTCCCAGCCCATCCCTTCTGCGGACCCAACGGATGCGATTGCGGTGGTTTCCACGATACATGACATCACGGATCACAAATCCGCCGAGGGTGCTCAAGCCCGCCTGAATCGTGCACTTCGTTTGCTGAGCCTGTGCAACCAGATCCTGATTCATGCGCAGGACGAGCAGAAGCTGCTCGACGATATCTGCCACCTGATCGTCGAAACCGGCGGTTACCTGATGGCATGGGTGGGATTTGCCGAACACGATGAGGAAAAAACCGTACGGCCGGTCGCAGAATACGGCTACGGACAGGATTATCTGAACAGCATCCATATATCGTGGGCGGATACCGATGCCGGACGCGGCCCGACGGGCACGGCTATCCGTACATGCCGCACCTCGGTCAACCAGGATTACCTTACCAATCCCAGGATGCGGCCTTGGCGGGAAGCGGCCATCCAGCGCGGTTATCAATCCAGCATTTCCTTGCCGCTCAAGGAAGGCGGGGCAGCATTCGGCTCTCTGGCAATTTATTCGGCAGAGCCCTGCAGTTTCTTTCCGGAAGAAGTGAAACTGCTGGAAGAAATGGCCGACGATCTTGCGTTCGGCATCTGCACATTAAGAACGCATGCCCAACGCAAGGTTGCCGAAGACAAGCTTGCCTTTCTGGCGCATCACGATCCCCTGACCCGGCTGCCCAATCGCGTTCTGCTGCGCGCGCGGTTCGACAGTGCCATCGCGAGCGCGAACGACAACAAGCTCGCCATGCTGTTTCTCGATCTCGACAACTTCAAGGAAATCAACGACAGCCTGGGGCATGCGCTCGGCGATGAGCTGCTGGTGAGCGTGGCGAAACGCTTGCAGCAATGCCTCGATGCCAGTTACACCATCAGCCGCGAGGGGGGCGACGAGTTCGTCGTATTGCTGCCCAATATCGCCGATATCGAACAGGCTGGCCGCATCGCTCAGAAAATGCTGGATGCCGCCTGCGAGAGCTTCGATATCGGGAACAACACGCTGCACACGTCCTTCAGTATCGGCATCAGCATGTACCCCAGCGATGGCGCCGATTTCGAAACTTTGCGGACGAATGCCGACATTGCGCTCTACCGCGCCAAGGAGAGCGGCCGCAACAATTACCGCTTTTTCACGCAGCAGATGAACATCGATGCCAAACGGCGCATGCAGATTCAGACCGACCTGCACAGCGCCCTGCGCAATCCGGATTTCCGATTGCATTATCAGCCGCAGATCGACATCGGCAACGGCCGAATCATCGGAATGGAAGCACTCCTTCGCTGGCAACATGCAAATGGCGAACTCGTTCCGCCGGGACAGTTCATTCCGGTTGCGGAGCAAAGCGGGCTGATCATTCCCATCGGCGAATGGGTGCTGGAGCAAGCCTGCCGGCAGGCGGTGATGTGGCAAAAGCAGGGGCTGCCCGATCTCGTCATGGCCGTGAATTTGTCGGCCGTGCAATTCCGGCACGGCAACATCGTGGAGACGGTAGCCGAAGCGCTCAGAACAACCGGCCTCGCGCCTTCCTCGCTGGAACTGGAGCTGACTGAATCCATACTGCTGCAGGATACCGAGACATCGATCAAAACCTTGCACACTCTCAAGGAAATCGGCGTGAAACTGTCCATCGACGATTTCGGCACCGGCTATTCCAGCCTGGCCTATCTCAAGCGCCTCGCGGTGGACAAGCTCAAGATCGACCAGACCTTCGTGCGTGACCTGTGCGAAGATACCGACAATCAGGAAATCGTCCGCGCCATCATCCAGCTCGGCCACATCCTCAAGCTGGAAATCATCGCAGAAGGCGTGGAAACGGAAGAGCAATTAACCTATCTGCGCGCTTTCGACTGTGACCAGATGCAAGGCTATCTTTTCAGCAAGCCCTTGCCGCCGGAGCATATTCCCAGCCTCTTCAAGTAATTGCATTTAGTACCGGCTGCCGATTCCTCAGACTTATCTGCTAGAATTCCGCCCATGTTGCGGCGCATGTTTCTCATTTTCACCCTTGCATTCCTGTTCGGCCTCGGCCAGCAGGGCGCGGCGATGCACGCCATCTCGCACTATGCGGACACGCAGGAACAGCAACAGGACAAGAAGACCCACAGTACCGCCGCCTGCGAGCAGTGCGTGGTCTACGCCAAACTGGCGAGCGCCGTACCCTCTGCGACATTCGTATTGCCGCCATCCACTGGCGAATACTTTGCCGTTGCGGCGCAAACCGTCACGGTTTGCCCACTTTATCTTCTCGCATATTCCGCCCGCGCACCTCCCGTTTTCTCCTGAAGGATCAAACGCCTGCCCGACAGGCTAAAAATTACGACCGGTCCCTGCGGGCCCGGCGTTCCATTTTGATTTTCAGCGAGAAATGCCATGAATCCTTTATTCGACGCGCCGCGAGCGCGTGCTTTATCCATTGCGCTTGCCGCCGCTCTTGCCGTGCTGGCCAAGCCAGCGCATGCAGAAGACGAACACGACCACTCCATGCACATCGAACTGCCGACGACGGCGGTCACCGCCAATCCTCTCGGCAGCGCAATAGATGAACTGGTTCCGCCCGTCTCCGTACTCAACGGCCGCGAACTGATGCTCCAGCAGGAAAGCACGCTGGGCGAAACCCTGAACGGCACGCCCGGCGTCCACTCCAGCTATTTCGGCCCCAATGCTTCGCGCCCCGTGATCCGCGGGCTCGACGGCGACCGCATCCGCCTGATGCAGAATGGCATCGGCCTGATCGACGCCTCCTCGCTCAGTCCCGATCACGCGGTTCCACTCGATCCGCTGACGGTTGAACAGATCGATGTCGTACGCGGTCCGGCGGCCTTGCAATATGGCGGCAGCGCTGTCGGCGGCGTGGTCAATACCATCGACAACCGCATCCCGCGCGATCCTATCGATGGCATAGGCGGCCGTGCCGAAGCCCGCATCGGCGGAGCCGACAAGCAGCGCAGCACTTCCGCGCTGATCGAAGCCGGCAATGGCCTGTTCGCCATCCATGCAGACGGTTATACCCGCGACACCGACGATCTCGATATTCCCGGATTTGCACGCTCCTCGCGTTTGCGCGCAGCCGATCCTCAACCAAATGAATCGCGCGGCACCCTGCGCAATAGCTCCTCGCAAAGTGATGGGGGCGCATTGGGCGCATCCCTGACCTTCGAGCACGGTTACGCCGGGATTTCGTTCTCGACGTTCAACTCCAATTACGGCACCGTGGCCGAACCCACCGTGCGCATCGACATGAACAGCACGCGCTGGGATCTGGCAGGCGAAGCACGCGACCTCGGCGAGGTCATCAGCCGCGTAAAGATGCGGCTGGCCCGCGTGGACTACGAGCATAAGGAAATCGATGACGGCGAAGTCGGCACGACCTTCGAGAATCGCGGCTGGGAAGGCTCGCTGGAAGCCTCGCACGGCAAGATCGGCCCGCTCAGCGGCGTGATTGGCCTGCAATTCCATCGCAGCGATTTCAGCGCGGAAGGGGAGGAAGCGCTGATTCCCAAAGTACAAACCGACACCCGTGCTGCGTACATTTACGAAGAGTGGCCCATCGCGGCGTTCGACGAAGCGCTCAAGCTTTCCTTCGGCACACGCGTCGAGCGTGCCAAGGTTTCCTCCATCGGCGGCGGTCCTGACGACCCCAACAATCCGGGTACGCCGCGTTTCGGCAGTGCCGAAAGCCAGGATTTCACGCCCACCAGCTTTTCCGGCGGCGCCTTGTATCATCTGAACTCTGCCTGGTCGCTGGCCGGCAATGTTTCGCACAGCGAGCGAGCGCCCACATACTATGAGCTTTTCTCCAACGGACCGCACGCGGCTACCGGCCAGTACGAAGTGGGCGACCGCAGCCTTTCGGTGGAAAAATCGAACGGCCTGGACCTGCAATTGCGCTGGCGCAAGGGCGGCAACAACTTCAGCGTAAGCGGGTTCTATACGCGCTTCGATAACTACATCACCTCGCTGCTGACCGGCAACCTGCGCACAGAAGATGGCCTGATCGACAACGTCAGCGGCGAATTGCCGGAATCGCAGATCCAGGCCGTACCGGCGGTGTTCAAGGGGATGGAGATTGCTAGCAAGTTCCATATGTACGAAGGCGTCGGTGCGCTGGATTTGCGCCTCAAGGGTGATTACGTGCGTGCCACCAACCGCCGTACCGGCGACCCCTTGCCGCGTATTTCACCCCTGCGTCTCGGCTTCGGGCTGGATTACTCCTTCAGCCGCTTCGACGCTGCCCTGGATGTGACGCGCACGTTCGGCCAGAACCGCGTTGCGGACAACGAGTTGCCGACCGACGGCTACACGATGGTCGATGCCACCGTCAGCTATCACCTGCCGACGAAGCTGCATCTCGACGCTTTCGTGAAAGCAACCAACCTGCTGGATGAAGAAGCGCGGGAGCATACGTCCGTTCTGAAGGATATCGCACCATTGGGTGGCCGCTCCGTGATGCTCGGAGTACGCGGCGAGTTCTAAGCCTCTCGACGCCCTTTCCCCTTGTGGGAGAGGGCGGGGTGAGGGGTAAATCACCGCAGCATCACCGCTGCGGCCTCGCCCTGCCATGCAGCATCGGCTATCATGTCCCTTTTCAAGAATCGTCCTGAGGTATTCAAAATGGCAAGAATGGTGAACTGCGTAAAACTCGGCCGCGAAGCGGAAGGCATGGACTTCCCGCCGTACCCCGGCGAACTCGGCAAACGCATCTATGAAAGCGTCTCCAAGGAAGCCTGGGCGGGCTGGCTCAAGCACCAGACCATGCTGGTCAACGAAAATCGCCTCAGCCTGGCCGACCCGCGTGCCCGCCAATACCTGAAGGAACAGACCGAGGCTTACTTCTTCGGCGGCGGCGCGGAGCAGGCTTCCGGCTACGTGCCTCCCGCGCAATAACAGGATTGTCACAAATCCGTCACATAGCACTGTTACGCTGCTGAGCTTTAGATGGCCCCGCCTAAGCTCACTATGTCGCCGGAATACTTTCTGAATCGCGAACTCGGTATCCTGGAGTTCAACCGCCGTGTACTGGCGCAAGCAGAAGACGAGCGCAACCCGCTGCTGGAACGGCTGAAATTCCTGTGCATTGTCAGCAGCAACCTCGACGAATTTTTCGAGGTGCGTGTCGCCGATATCAAGGAGCAGATCGAGTTCGGCGCGCCCAGTACCGCGCCGGATGGACTGACACCACGCCAGGTGATGGCCCGCGTCAGTGCCGAAGCCCATCAGCTGGTGGCGCGTCAGTATCAGGTACTGAACGATGTCGTCCTGCCGCGCCTGGCGGAGCAGGACATCCGCATCCTGCGCCGCACGCACTGGAACGAGGCGCAGCAGGAGTGGATACGCGCTTACTTCTTCCGCGAACTGATGCCTATCCTGACGCCGATCGGGCTCGACCCTTCGCATCCGTTTCCGCGCGTACTCAACAAAAGTCTCAACTTTGCGGTAGAACTGGAAGGCAAGGACGCCTTCGGGCGCAATTCCGGCATGGCCATCGTGCAGGCACCACGCGCCTTGCCGCGTGTGATCCGCCTGCCCAAGGAGATCGCCGGGCAAGAGTACGGACTGGTGTTCCTGTCGTCCATCCTGCACGCCCACGTCGGCGAATTGTTTTCCGGCATGCACGTGCGCGGCTGCTATCAGTTCCGTGTCACGCGCAACAGCGAACTCTCGCTGGACGACGAAAGCACGACCGATCTCCGGCTCGCCTTGCAGGGCGAACTGACGCACCGGCAATATGGCGATGCGGTACGCCTGGAGGTGGCCGATAACTGTTCGCAGGCCATGTCGGAATTTCTGCTCGGCCAGTTCGGGCTGGAGCAGGACGATCTCTATCAGGTCAACGGCCTGGTCAATCTGGTGCGTCTGATGCAGGTGCCGGACTGGGTGGATCGCCCCGACCTGAAGTTTCCGGCTTTCATTCCCTGCATGCCCAAGGAAATCGTCAAGCAGGACGATATTTTCAAGGCGATCCGCAAGGGCGATATCCTTCTGCATCACCCCTTCCAGTCGTTCAACCCCGTCGTCGAATTCATCCAGCAGGCGGCCAACGACGCCAATGTGCTGGCGATCAAGATGACGATCTACCGCACCAGCGCCGATTCCACCCTGATGAGTTCGCTGATCGAGGCCGCCAAGCGCGGCACTGAAGTCACCGTGGTGGTGGAGCTGATGGCGCGCTTCGACGAGGAAGCCAACATCAACTGGGCCGCCAAGCTGGAAAACGCCGGCGCGCATGTGGTCTACGGTGTCGTCGGCCACAAGACGCACGCCAAGATGGCGATGGTGGTACGGCGCGAAGAAGATCGCCTGCGCCGCTATGTGCATCTCTCCACTGGCAACTACCACCAGCGCACGGCGCGTCTCTACACCGATTTCGGCCTGTTGACCGCCAATGAAGATATCTGCGAGGACGTGAACGCTCTTTTCGCGCAGCTGACCGGCCTCGGCAAGGCAAGCAAGCTCAAGCACCTGTGGCAATCGCCTTTCACGCTGCATCAGCAAATGGTCAAGGCCATCCAGAATGAAGCGGAATTCGCCCGCGCCGGCAAGAAAGCCCAGATCATCGCCAAGATGAACGCGCTGCTCGACCCTGAAATCATCGCCGCGCTATACGAGGCGTCCGCCGCCGGCGTGCAGATCGACCTCATCGTGCGCGGCGTCTGTGCCCTGCGCCCCGGGATTCCCGGCGTGTCGGAAAACATTCGCGTGCGCTCCATCGTCGGCCGCTTTCTGGAACACACGCGCATTTTCTATTTCTACAACGACAAAGCCGAAGACCTGTACCTCGCCAGCGCCGACTGGATGTACCGCAATTTCTTCCGCCGCATCGAAGCCTGCTTCCCGCTGCTCGACCCCAAGCTGAAAAAACGCGTGATCAAGGAAGGACTGCAGCCCTACCTCAAGGACAACACCAATGCGTGGGAAATGCTGCAGGAAGGAAGTTATCGCCTGAAAAGCTCACGCGGCACGCCGTTCAACGCCCAGCAGCGCCTGCTTGGCATATACGGCCAGGAGCTGGTCGTGAATGAAGTGCCGATCAGCCCAGCGTAAAGCTGATACTGGCGTCTTTCCAGTAAGCGGTTTCGGCAATCAACGCGCTTTCGGTCAGCGGGTTGTTGCTCAGCCACTCGGCGTCTACGGTCAGATGAAACCCCGCACGACTCCAATCGAACGATAATCTGGGCAACGCGCTATCCATGCGGTTGCGATGAAATAACACCGCCAGCCGCAGAGCGGCGATCAGCGCGCAGCGATCGTCTTCCAGTGCAGGCAGCAGCGCCTTCGGCAACGAACGACGCTGGCAGCGCACCAGCAAACCCAGGGTCTGCTGCTCCATGCGCGAAAATCCGGGCATGTCGGCGTTTTCGACGATATAGGATGAATGCTTGTGATAGCCGCTATGCGCGATGGAGGTACCGATTTCGTGCAGGCGCGACGCCCAGGAAAGATAGCGCCCGGCTATTTCACCGCTTTTCATTCCGTGCGCCACCTGTTTGAAAAGATTCAGCGCCAGAGACTCCACACGGCGCGCCTGCTGCGCATCCACATGATAGCGGCGTTTGAACCGCGCCACGGTGGCCTCGCGCGTGTCGTGATGATGCATGCGGCCCACCAGCTCATAGAGCACGCCTTCGCGCAAGGCGCCGCTGGCCACCGTCATGTGCTCTATCCCCAGCTCCCGGAAGGCAGCGAGCATGATGCAGAAACCGCCGGGGAAAGAAGGCAAGCGCTCGGCGCTCAGGCCTTCCAGCTGGAGTTTTTTGATGTCCTTGGCCTTCAGAAGTAGATGACGCAGATTTTCCAGGCCTTGCAGGGTAATCTGCCCGTCACTCCAGCCGTGCGTTCGTAGCACTTCGCCCAGCGCACGCGCCGTACCGGAAGAGCCAACCGCCTCTTCCCAGTGCCCAGCGGTATAAGTGCGGCGTATGCCTTGCACTTCGGCTCGGGCAGCGATTTCGGCTCGCCTGAGATTGCCCTCGCTCAGCCGGCCATCGGCAAAATATTTCATGCTGAAACTGACACAGCCCATGTACAGGCTTTCCATCACCTGCGGCTCGAACCCGCTGCCGATGATGAACTCGGTCGATCCGCCGCCGATATCGATAACCAGCCGTTTTTGCGCTTCCGTCGTCAGCCCGTGCGTAACGCCGACGAAAATCATCCGCGCCTCCTCGCGCCCGGCGATGATCTCTATCGGGAAACCGAGCGCGGCTTCCGCCTCCTTCAATAACTGGGGGGCATTTTTGGCAACGCGAAAGGTATTGGTGGCGACGGCACGGACACCGCTCGGCGACAAACCGCGCAGGCGTTCGCCGAAGCGCTTCAGACACTCGATGGCACGCGTCTGGGAGTCGGCATCGAGCAACTTGTCCTTGCTTAAGCCCGCACCCAACCGCACCATTTCACGTAAGGAATCATGAAAAACCAGTTGGCCGTCAATCAGCCGCGCCATTTGCAGGCGGAAACTGTTAGAACCGAGATCGACCGCAGCGATTTCGGAAGGCATCGCATTCTTGGTCAATGCCGAGGCTCCGTATAAACGGTCAGAAGGAATGATTGCGGGCAAGCTCATTGACGGATTCATGCCTGCCCGCAACCGGATTACTGCAGTGCTTCGCGCTCCATCTCCTGCACGCTGGTGTGTCGCACATCCTTACCCTTGACCATGTACACCACATATTCGGCGATGTTCTTGGCGTGGTCGCCGATGCGCTCGATGGCTTTGGCGACAAACAGTACTTCCAGCGACATAGAAATCGTGCGCGGATCTTCCAGCATGAAGGTGATGAGCTGGCGCATGATGGCGCGGAAATGCTCGTCCACCTGCTCGTCCTGGCGGGCCACCTCAACTGTCTTGGTGACGTCCAGACGCGCGAATGCATCCAGTGAAGTCCGCAGCATTTCGCGTGTCATCGCCGTCATGTTCTTGATTTCGGTGAAGCGCGGCGAGTACATGCGGTCGGATTCATAGATTTTCTGTGCGACGCGCGCGATTTTGGTCGCCTCGTCGCCGATACGCTCCAGGTCCGTGATGGTCTTCACCACCATCATGATCATGCGCAAGTCGCCGGCGGCAGGCTGGCGACGCGCGATGATATGGCTGCAATCCTCATCCACCGAAACTTCGAGCGCATTGACGCGATGGTCGTTGGAGATCACTTCGTCGGCAAGCTTGGGATTGGCGCTGACGAGCGCTTCCAGCGCCTGGGCAATCTGCTGCTCGACCAGCCCGCCCATCTGCAACACCTTGGCGCGGACGGACTCGAGTTCGGCATCGTATTGCTTGGAGGTATGTTCGGATTGCATGAAGTGGTCCTTTAGAATGAGTGTCAACCTAGCAGTTTAGTCCGCCACTGTGACACTTTTGTTGCAGCCTTAGCGAGTATAAGTCTTGACGCCATTTTCGGTCGCCAGCAGCAATACATCGGCCGGCCGCGCTGCGAACAGGCCGTTGGTCACGACGCCGACGATCTGGTTGATCTGGGCTTCCGTTGCGACCGGATCGAGGATGGTCAGGCCGTGCACGTCCAGAATCACGTTGCCGTTGTCGGTCGTGAAGTCGCGCAACACCGGCTGGCCGCCCATGCGGGTCAGTTCGCGCGCCACATAGCTGCGCGCCATCGGCAGCACTTCCACCGGCAGCGGAAACTTGCCCAGCACCGGCACCAGCTTGGTAGCATCGCAGATGCAGATGAACTTGCCGGCACAGGCCGCTACGATCTTCTCCCGCGTCAGCGCGCCGCCGCCGCCCTTCAGCATATGCAGGTGCTCGGTGATTTCATCGGCACCGTCGACATAGATTTCCATGCCGCTCACGCTGTTGAGATCGAATACTTCGATGCCGTGTGCACGCAGGCGCTGGGCGGTTGCTTCGGAACTCGCTACGGCGCCGTCGATCTTGTGCTTGACCTTGGCCAGCTCGTCGATGAAGAAGTTGGCAGTCGAGCCGGTGCCCACACCGATAATGCCGCCCTTTACATAAGCCACGGCTGCTTGTGCAACCTGTTGTTTGAGTTCGTCTTGCGTTGCCATTCTTTACCCTTTCGCGCTTGCGTTTTCTTTATAATCGCTGGATTAACCAATAACTCAATGATACACGCCCCGCCCATCGATGAAAAACGACTACCTCGAAAAAGTCCTTACCGCCCGCGTCTATGATGTCGCCGTGGAAACCCCGCTGGACGCGCAGCCCAATCTTTCGCGGCGCGTAGGCAATACGGTGCTGCTGAAGCGCGAGGACATGCAGCCCGTGTTTTCCTTCAAGCTGCGCGGCGCTTACAACAAAATGGCGCATTTAACGCCTGCCCAATTGAAGCGCGGCGTAATCGCCGCCAGTGCGGGCAATCATGCACAAGGCGTGGCACTCGCCGCGCAGAAACTGGGCTGCCGCGCGGTCATCGTGATGCCGACTACCACGCCGATGATCAAGGTGGAAGCAGTGAAAAACCGGGGCGCGGAAGTCGTTCTGGCGGGCGACTCCTACTCCGATGCCTACACCCACGCGCTGGAGCTGGAGAAGCAGGAAAAACTCACCTTCGTGCATCCTTACGACGACCCCTATGTCATCGCCGGACAGGGTACGATCGCGATGGAAATCCTGCGCGACCATCCCGATCCCATCCATGCCATTTTCTGCGCCGTGGGCGGCGGGGGCCTGATTTCCGGCGTTGCCGCCTACATCAAGCGCCTGCGCCCGGAAACCAAGATCATCGGCGTCGAAACCATCGATGCCGATGCGATGACGCGCTCACTCGCCGCGGGGGAGCGCGTAACGCTCGACCAGGTCGGCCTGTTCGCCGACGGCACGGCGGTCAAGCAGGTCGGCGTCGAAACTTTTCGCCTGTGCCAGCAATACGTGGACGAGATGATCCTGGTCGACAACGACGCCATCTGCGCCGCGATCAAGGATGTGTTCGAGGATACGCGCTCCATTCTCGAACCTTCGGGCGCATTGGCAATCGCCGGGCTGAAAGAGTACGCCAAGCGAAACAAACTGCACGACAAGACCCTGATCGGCATCGCATCCGGCGCCAACACAAATTTTGATCGCCTGCGCTTCGTCGCCGAGCGTGCCGAGGTCGGCGAAAAACGCGAAGCGGTGCTCGCCGTCACGATTCCCGAAAAACCGGGCTCGTTCAAGAAGTTCTGCAGCCTGCTCGGCCACCGCAACATCACCGAGTTCAACTATCGCTACTCGGATCCGGCTCAGGCGCATATTTTCGTCGGTGTCACCACGCACCAGCAGGGCGAATCAGCCAAGCTGGTTGAAATGCTCGAACGGCATGATCTTCCAGCGCTGGATCTGACCGACAACGAAATGGGCAAGCTGCACCTGCGTCACCTGGTTGGCGGCCATGCGCCACAGGTGAAAAACGAAGTAGTGTTCCGCTTTGAGTTCCCGGAGCGCCCAGGCGCGTTGATGCAGTTTCTGGAAAACATGGGGCACAACTGGAACATCAGCCTGTTCCACTACCGCAACCACGGCACCGATTACGGCCGTGTGCTAGTCGGTATTCAGGTGCCGCAGCAGGAGCATGCCGCGTTCAAGGAATTTCTGGATAAGCTCGGCTACGTGTATTGGGACGAAAGCCAGAACCCGGCGTACAAGCTGTTCCTGGGTTAGTAAGCGACTCGTCGCTAATCGTCAGAGAAAATCCCGGTCGGCTTGCCATCCAGGCTGACCTGGTTTTTTCGTTCCCAATACTCTTCCAGGCCGTCCGGGCCTTTCTTTTCCGCCCACTCGACCAGCTGCTGGCGCTGCCCGTGATAATCGAACAAGGGGACGCCCATGCCGCACGAAGTCAGCGCCAGCTCGATATCCAGCACGAAAATCTGTCGCGCGCCGGCCAGGCCATCGAAATGGGCAAACATGGCATCCCATTCTTCATCACGCTGGTGAATAACACGCGCCTTGCCATACAGGCGCAGGATCATCGGCTTGCCCTCGAACGCGCAGAACATGATGGTCATGCGTCCGTTTTCCAGCACATGCGCGGCGGATTCATTGCCGCTGCCGGTGACGTTAAGCCATACGACCGTATTGGGGTCTAGTATGCGCAGGGAATCCAGCCCTTTTGGCGAGAGATTAACGTAGCCATCGGCAGGCGCCGTGGCGACAAAGAACATCTGCTGCTTCCAGATAAACTGGATCAGTTCCTGGCTAAGTTCCGAATAACGTTGCGCCATGGCTATTTCAGCTTGTCGAGAATGATTTCCCAATCGCGCGGATCGACCGGCGTAATGGATAATCGGTTGCCGCGCTGCAAGATACGGAGATTCGCCAGCTCCGGCGTTTCGCGCAGCTCCTTGAGACTCAAAAGTCGCGTCTTGCGGACCAGCTTCACGTCCACATTGAACCAGCGCGGCTTCTCCGCCGTGGCCTTTTCATCGAAATACTTGTGCTTGGGATCGAATTGCGTGCGGTCGGGATAAGCCTGTTTGCTCACCTCGGCGATGCCGGCAATACCCGGCTCGGCGCAGTTGGAATGATAGAACAGAACGCCGTCGCCCACCTGCATCTGATCGCGCATGAAGTTGCGCGCCTGATAGTTGCGCACGCCATACCAGTCTACGGTCTGGTTGGGGAAGGAGGCGAGATCGTCGATGGAAACGTCCGCGGGCTCGGACTTCATTAACCAGTAGCGCATGGGATACCTGGGGCGAGAATTAGGAGTTCCCCGCAAATGCCGCCAGATCGGCATCCTGAACCTGGGAGACCAGGGGGTCGTAACGGGAGCGCATCAGGCACGCCCGCGAAGGGGCACGCACAACAGCACTCGTTTTAAGTCACAACCAGATGCTTGATATTGGTTCAAGGAATCTATGATCTGGCAACATCGCAGGGAACAAACCGGAAAAACTTTTTTGTTTCAGTACCGCATTCAAACGAAGGCGCGGGGGAGAGGTGCGAAAACTACACTAGTTTGGCAAGACTCGACTACAACACTTACGTCCGAATGCAGGCCTGAGATCAGAACAACTCGTTTTGCTCAGCTACCGCCTGATCGATCTGTTCCTGCATGGAATTGATTCTACGCTTGAAGTCCCCGATGTCAAACCCTCCGCTCCTTGTGGTCAAGAGCTCATGGGCGATATTCAGGGCAGCCATGATGGCGATACGCTCGACACCAATCACCTTGCCGCTGTCGCGGATGTCTCGCATCTTGCGGTCCAGATAGGAAACCGCCGTCATCAGCGCTTCATATTCGTCATCGGTACAGGAAACGCGAAACTCGCGCCCCATGATGCTGACATCAATACCTTTGGCTTCAGCCATTGCTGTCCTCCGGCAAGGTTTCCAGCAGTGCCTCGATGCGGTCTCCGGCAAGCGCCATATTTTCCTTTAACTGACGCGCGTCATTCTGCGCCTGCGCCAATTCCTGACGCAGGTCGATATTTTCCGTGCGCAATTGCTGGCACAGGCTAATGAGCTGAGCGACCTTGTCTTCCAGCGCTTTCAAATCCGCTTCCATGCTGGAACTATAATTTGAAAAACCTTGAAAGGTCAACCGCTAACAATATTTAGTGAAAGTATTACTACACCTTGCTGGCAAGGACTTTCCTTTACCGCTAGAATGCCGGGAGTTGTCAGGTGCCGACTCGCTGTTCAGCGACGAGGTGAAACGGGAAACAGGTGAAATACCTGTGCTGCCCCCGCAACGGTAAGCAAGCGCGGGTTCATCAACATGCCACTGTGATTTACACGGGAAGGCGATGAACCAAAACTTGCGAGCCCGGAGACCGGCCTGCGCAACCAAACGTTGGAATTACCGCGGGGTGTCGGTGTTCAGGCTTGGGCACGCTCACGCGCTTTCCCCATCTTGATCTCTTTGAATCCCTTGCGGTTTCCGTATTTTATATCGCATGCGGGGTCGCATGCGCAGCAGGGATATCATCATGAAATACCTCATTCCGGCAACAATTGCCGGTGCATTAGCCGCTTTTTCCGCCCAGGCGCAAGAATCCATCTATACCAACGACGTTGTCGTTACCGCTAGTCGCATCGAAGAGCCTCGGGATAGCGTTCTGAGTGACGTTTCCGTCATTACTCGCGAGGAAATCGAGCGCGCAGGGCAATCAACCCTCGTCGAGCTGCTGCGCACACAACCTGGCGTTCAGATAGAATCCAACGGCGGTTTCGGCGCCACGTCCAATGTCCACCTCCGCGGCACGCACTCGCAAGCCGTCGTGGTCCTGATCGACGGCATGCGCATGGGCTCGGCGACCAACGGAACCACGGCATTGGAACAGATTCCCACCGAGCAAATCGAGCGCATCGAGATCGTGCGCGGCTCGGTTTCCAGCCTATACGGCTCGGATGCGGTTGGTGGCGTGATCCAGATTTTCACGCGCAAGGCGGAAGGTAAGCCCGCCTTTTCAGCCAACCTCGGTTATGGAAGCTATAACACACGTAAGGCAAGCGTCAGCGCAGCGGGCGAGATAAATGGGACGGGTTTTGCACTAAGCGCGAGCTCGATCGATACGAATGGGTTCTCAACCCTGGATACCCGCGCCGGCCAGGATGGCGACGACGACAACTACCGCAACCTGAGCGTTTCGGGCCGCCTTACCCGACAATTGGCCGAGGGACACAAGCTTGGATTCCAGTTTTTCCACAGCAAGGGCAGCAACCAATACGACAGCAGCAATTTCGATGCTTACCAGAATACCCGCCAGCAGATCTTCGCGCTGACCAGCGACAACCGCTTCACGCATATCTGGACCAGCCACCTCAAGATCGGCGAAAGCATGGACGACTTGAGCAGCGTCGGCGCCTTTGGCACGTCCACTCTGCGGACCAAACAACTACAGTATTACTGGCAAAACGACCTCATACTGCCGGCCGGTACACTGACACTGGCCTATGACAGGCTGGAAGATCGCGTGGACGGCAGCACCGACTTTTCTCGTGACTACCGCAGCAACAACGGATGGCTCGCCAACTACATTCTCGAATCCGGTCCTCACGCCTTCCGCGCGGGTATTCGGCGTGACGACAACTCGCAGTTCGGCGACCACGAAACGGAGAATCTGGGTTACGGCTATCGCCTCGATAACGCTTGGCGCATTTCAGGTAATGTAGGCACGGCCTTCCGTGCGCCTACGTTCAACGATCTTTACTGGCCGTTTCAGGATTTTGGTCCTATTGATTTTCTTAACCCAGCAGGCCCGCACTTTACTTATGAAGGGAATCCCGACCTGAAACCGGAAACTTCTCGTAATAAGGAGATCACGCTGACTTACGATCAAGGGCATCATCGCGTTTCAGCCACGATGTATCACAATAAGATTGAAGACCTCATCGTCGGCACGCAAGGCTTGAACAACGACTTTCCGGTCAATGTCGGCAATGCGACGATCAAGGGTGCAACGCTCGCATACGAGGGTTGGTTCAGCAGTTATCATGCTCGCGCCAATTTGGATGTGCTGAGCCCCAAGAATGACGACACCGGCAACATCCTCGTCCGCCGCGCTCGCCAATATGCGACTTTCTGGCTGGGCAGGACCATGGGCGACCTTGAAGTGACCGGGGAAGTCATCGTCAGCGGAGACCGCTACAACGATGCTGCGAATACCTTGCGGCTCGCCGGATATACGCTGGTCAATCTCACGGCCAATTACCGTCTCGATGATGACTGGTCGGTCAATGCACGCGTGGACAATCTGTTCGACCGCGACTACGCCCTCGCCAGCACCTCGACGGGAACCTATTACAACACGCCGCGCACCAGCCTCTTCGTCGGCCTGCGCTGGCAGCCGAAATAACCTTTGCATGGAGTACAATCCTGCAAATCGAACATAAGGAGAACTAATGATGAATCTCGAAAAACGCCACCAAATCTGGATCGGCATCGCGCTGGGTGCACTGATTGCCGCCACGCATGGCCATCACTTTGCTACCGCGTTGAATCTGCCGCCGGCGACCTGGGTTGTGTTTTTCCTGGCTGGCTTTTACCTGCGTAGCGCTTGGGCATTTGGCGCGCTGCTGGCGGAAGTCGTCGCTATCGACTACATCGCGGTTGCCTTCGGTGGCGTCAGCGCTTTCTGCGTGAGCCCGGCCTATGGCTTCCTGCTGCCGGCCTACGGCACGCTGTGGCTGGCTGGCCGCTGGTTTGCGACGCGTTACAGCTTCAGCCTGCGCGCGCTGCCGGCATTGGTGGCTAGCCTGGTTGTCAGCATTACTCTGGCCGAAGCTTTCACCAGCGGCGGCTTCTACTTCTTCTCGGATCGCTTTACCGAGACAAACCTGGCCGAATTCGGTACGCGTCTAGTGCAATACTTCCCGCACACGCTGAGTTCCTTCGCGTTCTGGGCCGGCATCGCACTGATCGTGCATGTCGCTTTCGCGCTGGTGCGCGGTAACGCCCGCAAGCAGGCGTGATGCAATCCGACCCTGAACGGGAGGCGCGCTACGCCGCACGCATGGCGCGCAAAAAGGCCCTGATCGACAGCAGGATTGCGGCCGCGAACACCGAACAGGGTCTGTTGCTGGTGAATACCGGCAACGGCAAGGGAAAATCCACCGCCGCCTTCGGGCTGCTGGCCCGCGCGCTGGGGCACGGCATGAAAGCGGCGGTGGTGCAATTCGTCAAAGGACGCTCCGACACCGGAGAAGAAGCCTTCTTCAAACGTCATCCTGACGTCACCTGGCATGTGATGGGCGAAGGATTCACCTGGGAAACGCAGAACCGCGAGCGCGACATTGCCGCAGCGGAGCAGGGCTGGGCCATCGCCAAGACACATCTGAACGACCCCTCCATCGGCGTGCTGGTGCTCGATGAGTTGAATATCGTCCTCAAATACAAATATCTCGATCTCGACACCGTGCTGGACGACCTGACGGATCGTCCGCCGATGCAGCATGTCATAGTGACTGGCCGCGGCGCGCTGCCGGAACTGGTCGCCATCGCCGACACCGTCACCGAAATGCAGCCTGTGAAACATGCCTTTGAGGCCGGGGTACAGGCCATGCCCGGCGTGGAATGGTAAGGAGAGAATCATGCGAGAACTGATACTGGGCGGCGCCCGCTCCGGCAAAAGCGCTTTCGCGGAAAAGCGGGCGGAGTTTTCCGGCTTTCCGGTCACCTACATCGCCACCGCGCAAGTCTGGGACGAGGAAATGGCCACGCGCATACGCCACCATCAGGAGCGCCGCCCCGACCATTGGTGTCTCCTCGAGGAACCTTTTCACTTGACCGCCGCGCTGAAAGCGCGCGCCGCCTCCGGCCACTGCGTCATTGTCGATTGCCTGACGCTATGGCTGGCGCAATGGATATGCCCGGACTGCAAGCCTCCACAGGACGGCAGCTGGGAGCAGGAACGCACCGCGTTTCTTGATCTGCTGCCGACGCTGCCGGGGAAAATCATTCTGGTCAGCAACGAGGTCGGCATGGGCATCGTTCCGCTCGGCGAGATCAATCGCCGCTTTCAGGATGAGCAGGGAAGACTGAATCAGGCAATGGCGGCGGCATGCGAGCATGTTCATTTCATCGCTGCAGGCTTGCCGCTGACGCTCAAGGAGTAGTGCCGGTGCTGCCATCAAGGATTTGCAGCATGCGCGGCATGTCGAGGTGCGTTTCTATCGCCTGCGCCAACCGGTCAAGCTGATCTTCGCGGTGCCGGCGGTAATCGACCACCTCCGCATCCGCGAGCCCGCCCCAACGCAACAAGGTGCCACATGCATCTGGATGATCGAACAGCCCATGCAAATAGGTGCCGATCACATGTCCATCCTCGGAAATCGCACCATCGCTGCCGCTTTCCATTTGTACCAGCGGGTGCGCCAACGACGCGCCGCGACTGATGCCTTGATGAATTTCATAGCCTTCGATTATTGCCCGCTCAAGCATCAACTCACCATGTACGCGCCGCAACTGTTTTTCCGGCATCAGCGTGGTTTCCATGTCCAGCAATCCCAGTCCGACTGCGCTTCCGCCCACGCCTTCCAGCCCGTCAGGATCATGCACGGCCTTACCCAGCATCTGGAAGCCGCCGCAGATGCCGAGCACCTTGCCGCCGTAGCGCAAATGACGCGCGATCGCGGCATCCCACTTTTGTTTACGCAGCCAGGCGAGATCGTCGCGTACGCTTTTGCTGCCGGGAAGAATTATCAGATCGCAAGCAGGAATCGGCGAATCCGGCCCGATGAAACTAAAATCCACTTGCGGATGCAAACGCAGCGCATCGAAATCGGTGTGGTTGCTGATACGTGGAAAGACCGGCGCAATAACGCGCAATGCACCGGAGGCCTTTGGAGCGGCAAAAGAATGTGGCAGCGCATCCTCGGCCTCGATATGCAATCCGTGCAGATAGGGCAATACGCCCAACACCGGCTTGCCGGTATGCTGCATCAGCCAGTCCAGGCCCGGTTGCAGCAGCCCCATATCGCCGCGAAAGCGGTTGATGACAAACCCCTTGATCCGCGCCTGCTCCGACGCGGACAGCAGCGCCAATGTGCCGACGAGATGGGCGAACACGCCGCCGCGGTCAATATCGGCGATCAGCACTACCGGACAGTCGGCGGCTTCGGCAAAGCCCATGTTGGCGATGTCGTTCTCGCGCAGGTTGATTTCGGCCGGGCTGCCGGCGCCTTCCACCAGCACACACTCGTATTGCGCCGCCATGCGCTGCCACGAATC
This sequence comes from Methylobacillus sp. MM3, assembly GCF_001645185.1. Taxonomy (GTDB): domain Bacteria; phylum Pseudomonadota; class Gammaproteobacteria; order Burkholderiales; family Methylophilaceae; genus MM2. The sequence continues at coordinate 133,107 of NZ_LXTQ01000020.1, read as the reverse complement.
CATCACCGCACGCATCGCATGAGGTTTGTAGCCATGATAGGCACCCGCCTCCAGGTTGAAAGCCACTTTGCCTTGCAGAATCACCTGCGCGCCGGTATCGCTATTGGGCTTGAGCAACACAGGATTCATGTCGGAATGCGGCTCCAGCCCGCATGCCATCGCCTGCACCGCCTGTGCGCGGCCGATTTCTCCGCCGTCGGCCGTCACTGCGGAGTTGAGCGCCATGTTCTGCGGCTTGAACGGCGCAACGCGAAGGCCCCTGCGGTACAATACCCGGCACAATCCGGCGACCAAGGTACTCTTGCCGGCATCCGAGGTCGTACCCTGAACCATTAATGATTTCATCCTTGCATTATCCCATAACCCCGCTGCTGGCCGTGGCCGCCGTGGCGCTCGATCACCTGCTGGGAGAGCCGCGCCGCTGGCATCCGCTGGTGGGGTTCGGCCGGCTGGCCAACGCCGTCGCCGCGTGGCTCAATCCGGAATCGCGTCGCGCGAAATCTGCCACACGGCTTTTTGGCGTCGTGGGCGTAGCGTTGCTGCTGATCCCTTTCGGCGCGGCCGCTTTCTGGCTGTGTCGCTTGCCCGGCATCGGCCCGGTCGTGGATGTGTTGCTGCTCTGTTTCGCCATCGGCCATCGCAGCCTGCACGAACATGCACGCGCCGTATCGAGCGCCTTGCAGGCCGGCGACGAAGTGCAAGCGCGCACGGCCGCCTCGTACATGGTCAGCCGCGACTCCTCCGCCATCGACCCGATCCCGGCCACCGTGGAATCGGTGCTGGAAAACGGCAACGACGGCGTGTTCGGCGCGCTGTTCTGGTTTTTCATCTTCGGCGGCGCGGGTGCGCTGCTGTTCCGTTTCGCCAACACGCTGGATGCGATGTGGGGCTACAAGAACGAACGTTTCCTGATGTACGGTTGGGCGGCAGCGCGGCTGGACGATGTATTGGACTACATCCCGGCGCGACTGACGGCCCTGACCTATGCCGTGCTGGGCAAGGCTCGCCTCGCGCTTGCCTGCTGGCAAAAACAGGCCCCGGCATGGGACAGCCCCAACGCCGGGCCAGTGATGTCGGCCGGAGCGGGCGCATTGGGCGTCAAGCTCGGCGGTCCGGCGCGCTACCACGGTGAATGGCATCAGCGCCCAGAACTTGGTGTAGGCGAAGCTCCGCAGGCAGGCGATATCGAACGCGCCTTAAAGTTGGTCAGACACGGCGTTTACCTCTGGCTGGCACTTGCCTTGATCGCCGGAGTGTTTGTTCATGCTTGAACACGGCGGAAAACTGGCCGCAGCTGCGCGCGAACATGGCATCCCGCTCGACAAGTGGGTGGATCTTTCCACCGGCATTCATCCCATCGGCTATCCGGTGCCACCTATCCCGCCCGAATGCTGGCTGCGCTTGCCGGAAGACGAGGATGGCCTGTTGCCGGCGGCAGCCAATTACTATGGGACGACACATCTGCTGCCTTGTGCCGGTTCACAGGCGGCGATCCAGGCATTGCCATGGCTGCGTCCTTCCTGCCGCGTCGGCATCCTGAGTCCGACTTACGCCGAGCATGCCCACGCATGGCGGCAGGCCGGCCATGCAGTAGAAATCATCCTGAATTACGAACCCGGCATGGTCCTGGACGTGCTGGTGCTGGCGAATCCCAACAACCCTACGGGCCGACTGATTGCCGCTCCGGCACTGCTGGAATGGCATGCCGAACTCGCGGCGCGCGGCGGCTGGCTGATCGTGGACGAAGCTTTCATGGACGCCACGCCGGAATACAGCCTGGCGGCGCATGCCGGATTACCGAATCTGATTATCCTGCGCTCACTCGGCAAGTTCTTCGGACTGGCCGGCATACGCGCCGGCTTTGTTCTAGCTTGGGATGCGCTGCTGAAAAACTTGCACGAGAAGCTCGGGCCTTGGAGCGTGGCCAACCCGACACGCTGGGTAACGCAGCGAGCACTCGCTAACCTAGAATGGCAGGCGGAACAACGGCTCTGGCTTAAAGGGCAAAGCCATCAGCTCGCCGAATTGCTCACCCGCCACGGCCTGAAACCGGACGGGGGAACAGCCCTGTTTCAGTGGGTGCAGACGTCTGAGGCAGCAGAAATTCACAGCCAACTCGCGCGCCTCGGCATCCTTACCCGCCTGTTTACCGAAACCTCCAGCCTGCGCTTCGGCCTTCCCGCCGACGAGCGCGCCTGGGCAAAACTGGACTATCTGCTGCCATGACCATCCGCTACCCCGAACGCATTGTCTGCCTCACCGAAGAAACGACCGAAACGCTTTACTTGCTGGGCGAGCAGGACCGCATCGTCGGCATTTCCGGTTTCACCGTGCGCCCGCCGCAAGCGCGCAAGGAAAAACCGAAGATTTCTGCGTTCACCAGCGCCAAGACCGAAGCCATCCTCGATCTCAAGCCGGATCTCGTGCTGGGGTTTTCCAATTTGCAGGGCGACATCGCACGCGACCTGATCCAGGCTGGGGTCGAGGTGTACGTGTTCAATCATCGCAGCGTAGAGGGCATCCTGCGCATGGTCGCAACTTTAGGCGCGCTGGTCGGCGAGCCGGGCAAGGGCGAAGCGCTGGCACATGAACTCGCGGCACGCGTCGAGACCATCCGCGCGGCGGCTGCCGATATGCCGCGCAAGCCACGCGTGTATTTCGAGGAATGGGACGAACCGATGATTTCCGGCATCTGCTGGGTGTCGGAACTCGTCGAAATCGCAGGCGGCGAGGATAGCTTTCCGGAGCTGTCTTCCCAATCTCTGGCCGGTAACCGCATCATCACCGACCCGATGGAAGTCGTGCAGCGCAAACCAGACATCATCATCGGCTCCTGGTGCGGCAAGAAGTTTCGCCCGGAGCAAGTCGCGGCGCGACCGGGCTGGGAAACGATTCCCGCCGTGCAAAACGGTCAAATATTCGAGATCAAATCGCCGTTGATCCTGTCGCCCGGCCCGGCAGCGTTAACCGATGGATTGGACGCACTCGTCGGGTTCATCCGCGATTGGCAAGTGGAAAATCCTTAATTTTCCGGCCGAAAGCTGACAGCAATTAAAAAATCAACACATCAGTTCTTCCAGCGATCTTCGAAAACCAGTGTTTCCAGCGGGATACGGTCGGCCCAGTGTTCCATTTCGAGCATCGGGCGCGGGTAGAACGCCTCGACATAGCCGAGACACAGCACTGCAATGGGGCTGGCGCCGGGCGGCATCTCCAGTAATTGCGCCAGTTTTGCAGGATCGAACAACGACACCCAGCCCATCCCCAGCCCTTCCGCGCGGGCGGCCAGCCACAGATTCTGGATGGCGCAGGAGGCTGACGCGAGATCCATTTCCGGCAGCGTCCGGCGACCGAATACATGCTGCTCGCGTCCGTTAGCCAAGGCCACCACCAGCAATTCGCCGCACTCCAGAATGCCTTCGACCTTGAGGCGCATGAATTCGTCTTCGCGCTCCGCCAGCGCGCAGGCAGTAGCAATGCGCTCGGCTTCGACCAACGCATGGATTTGATGGCGCAGCGCGCGGTCGGCGATGCGGATAAAGCGCCACGGCTGCATATAACCGACGCTGGGCGCGAGATGCGCTGCCTGCAACAGGCGTGCTAGAAGCTCCGGTGACACCGGGTCGGGCAGAAAATGCCGCATGTCGCGGCGTTCAGCGATTACGCGGTAGATCGCGGCTTTTTCGGATTCGTTGAAATCGCTCATCGCAGAAACAGCCGCGCGGTGGCTTCAGGGTTGGAGGGCCAGTAGGCGTGCAGATAGGATGCGGTGAGCCGGCCGACGCGATAGACCGCCTCGCCCTCGCTGCCGGATTGCTTGACGGCTTGAGACAGCGGCAGCAGCGCGGTTTCCGTCGTTGAATAATGGAAAGTGTGACCGCGCAGCGTGCCCTCAGGCAATTCTGCCGCTTGCAGGCCCAGGCCGCCGAGGCGCTTTTGCATCTTCACTTCGCCTGGCAACAAACCCCACATGGTCGCACGCCGCCCTGCGGCATCGGTAATCCCCTCGAACATCGCCATCATGCCGCCGCATTCGGCCAAGATAGGCGTGCCCGCCGCCTGCGCCGCCAAGAGGTCATCACGCAATCCCGTGTTGCTCGACAGGGTATCGAGATGTAGTTCGGGATAACCGCCTGGGAAGTAATACGCATCCGCCCGTGGCAACACCTTGTCTGTCAGCGGGGAGAAAAATTCCAGTGTCGCCCCCATCGCGGCCAGCAGGTCGAGATTGGCGCGATAAATGAAGGCAAATGCATGGTCGCGAGCGATGGCGATGCGCGTGTCTTGCAACAAACGGGGCAGGCTGTCCGGCCGATAGTCAGGAAAAACGACTGCGGCAGGCAGCGGACTCTCACTCATCATCAAAGCCTCGGCCAGTTTGTCCAGCTTGGCGTCGAGATCCGGCTGCTCGGCGGCACCGACCAGCCCGAGATGGCGCTCCGGCAGCGCTGCATCGGGCTCTGTCGGCAACCAGCCGAACCAGCGTAAATCCGGCGGCAGGCTGGATTTCAGCATATCGGCATGGCCGGAGCCCGCCACGCGATTCGCAAGAACGCCGGCGAAAGGCAGTTGTGGCCGGTACGTCGCCAGCCCCAACGCCAGCGCCCCGAAAGTCTGCGCCTGCGCGGAAGCATCGATCACTGCCAGAACGGGAATGCCGAAATGCTGCGCCAGGTCGGCGCTGCTGGGCGTTCCATCGAACAGGCCCATCACGCCTTCGATCAGGATCAGGTCAGCTTCTCGGGCAGCCTCGGCCAACAGGCGACGGCATTCCGCTTCTCCCACCATCCACAGGTCGAGCTGATAAACCGGATTGCCGGAAGCACACTCAAGCACGCCCGGGTCAATAAAGTCCGGGCCGGTCTTGAACACGCGGACGCGTTTGCCCCGACGGGTGAAATAGCGCGCCAATGCCGCCGTAACGCTGGTTTTTCCTGAGCCGGAGGATGGCGCGGCGATCAGGAGCGCCGGACACTTAACGATTGACATAGGCGACATTGATATGAGGTCCGGACACAATGAGTTTGGTCACGCCGCCGAAATCCAGGTGAAAACCCGGGACATTTTCCAGTGGCAGCTTGAGCGCATGCGCCAGCAAGGCGCGAATCACGCCAGCGTGGGTAATCGCCACGACGGATTGACCGGCATGCTTTTCGGCACACTCGGCAAAAAACTCGCTGGCGCGTTGATACAAGGCCTGAAATGACTCACCGCCAGGCGGCGCGTGCTCCACAAAACGCAGCGCCCAGTAATCGAAAATCTCGCGCGGAATCGCATCCCAGCGCTGCATTTCCCAATCGCCGAAGTGCAATTCCTTGAGCCGCGCATCCTGCTGCGCCTCGCCCCACGACAGTGCCGCGGCCAAGCGGCGGCAGCGCAATAATGGGCTGGTGTAGAAGCCGGCAGGTTGCAAGGCAGCCAATTTGTCACACACCGCGGCAATTTCGTCGTCAGCATCCGCGTGCAAATCAAGCTCGGCATGCCCATAGCAAATACCGGGCTGAATTGCGGGCGTCGTGTGGCGCACGAGGTAAAGCTCCATCAGACAGCCACCCCCATCGCTCCCAGTACGCCCAGGTAAAACGCCAGCTCGCACAATTGCTGCATCGCGCCCAGACAATCGCCGGTATAGCCGCCCAAACGGCGCTTCAGCATCCGGCTGAACCACAGCCAGACCAGCGACACCGGCACCAGCGCCCAAAGCAGGTTGGGCGAGAGCAATGCCAATGGTGCCAAGCCACCCACCGCAGCGACTGCCAGGCCGCCTTTCGAAAGCCGCGTCGCAAGCGGTTTGGCCTTGCCGTTGGAGCGCACATATTGTTGTGTAGAAATCACCAGCACGGCGCAGAAACGGCTGAATGCGTGACCGGCAATGAGAATTGCAGGAATCATTGCCGGCGTCAAATGCGCTAGTGTCTGGAATTTGGTGAGCAGGGCCATGATCATCGCCAATGCGCCATAACTGCCGAGCCGTGAATCCTGCATGATGGTGAGCACTTGCTCTTTCTCCCAGCCTCCACCCAGCCCATCGGCTGCATCCGCCAGGCCATCCTCGTGAAATGCCCCCGTCAGCCACAAGGTCGCGGCTATGCTGGCGAGTACCGCCACTTCCTGCGGAAAAACAAGCTTTGCCGCCAGGTAAACCAATGCAGCCACCAGCCCGACGATGACGCCAACCAAAGGAAAATATCTGGAAGCGCGATTCAGGTCGTCTTCGCTACTGCCCGCCCATCGCGCACAGGGAATGCGGGTAAAAAACATCAAGGCCGTGAAAAACAGCCGAAATTCCTGCTTCATTGCTCGCTGCGGCCGCTCACGCCGGCAGACTCGAACGAGGCCATTTCATTCAGGAAATTCACCGCCGCTTGCACCAGCGGATAGGCCAGTGCCGCACCGGTGCCTTCACCTAGCCGCATATCCAGAGACAGCAGCGGCTCCACACCTAGCCAGGCCAGTTGTCGTGCATGCCCCGGCTCGCCGGATTCATGCGCGAAGACGCAGTAATCCTTGATGGCAGGCTGCAGGTTTGCCGCGACCAACAACGCAGAGGTTGCAATGTAACCATCGATCAGCAGCAACGCGCCGCGTTGTGCCGCGCCCAACATTGCGCCGGCCATCATCGCAATTTCAAAGCCGCCGAAGGCAGCCAGCACATCCAGTGGGTCAATGGCTGTGCCATGCCTGGCGACAGCTTCAGCCAGGAGGGTTTGCTTCTTCTGTAAACCGTCATCGTCTAGCCCGGTGCCGCGACCGACGCATTGCGCCAAAGGCAAACCGCAAATTTTGCTGGTGATGATGGCGGCCGAGGAAGTATTGCCGATGCCCATTTCGCCAAAGCCCAGCACGTTGGTGCCTTGAGCAATTTCCTGCGCGGCCAATACTGCGCCGCGAGAAATAGCAGCTTCGCATTCTTCGCGCGTCATTGCCTCACCTTCAAGAAAATTACGCGTGCCCAAACCGATCTTGGCATCGATCAGACCTTCGACGTCACCGAAGTCGTAATTGACGCCGGCATCCACCACGCGCACCGCAATGCCGTTCTGACGCGCAAAAACATTAATGGCTGCTCCGCCGCCAAGGAAATTGAGCACCATCTGCCGCGTCACTTCCTGAGGAAACGGGCTGACTCCCGCCGTCGCCACACCATGATCGCCGGCAAACACCAACATCACAGGCTTCACCAGTTTCGGCGATAGCGTGCCTTGAATCTGACCAACCTGCAGCGCCAGTCTTTCCAGACGTCCAAGAGCGCCCAGCGGCTTGGTCTTGCCGTCAACCTTCGACTGCAATTGGCGCTTGATATCATCGGGAAGTGGATTAATGGAAATATCGATCGCTACAGGCATGAGAAAATCCGAAAATCATGAGGTGATAAATAGTGAAAATGGTTTGTACCCCACCGAACAGGCAGAGTCAAACGAGTAGAAAGAAAATTCTTTTGCCAGACGCAGCGAGTTTGCTATAATCCCGCCTCCTGACGCCCTCACCGGGTAGCAGGATGTGGCCAGGTAGCTCAGTTGGTAGAGCAGCGGATTGAAAATCCGCGTGTCGACGGTTCGATTCCGCCCCTGGCCACCAGGATACGATTCAGTAGAATCAACAACATAGCCCAACCACTGCGTTGGGCTTTTTGTTGGATTCTGACACTCGCATCTCGGTGACCCTTGCGGTTGTATGCGGTCAACGGAAAATATTTTCGGTTGACCGCCAAAAACTGTGAGAAAAATCGTTTTCCCAAGCGATACGCGACTCCACAAAAAGGAGTGGTGATGTTGTAATTTACCCCACGCGTTGTTTCCTACCCTGCCTCCAACCAGGAGGTGAGCCATGACTAACCCCCATCAGGACGGCAAAGGCTGGGCCTTTCGCCTGCGCATCCAGGGCCAGGACATCTTCCGCTCCGGCTTCCCATCGGAAGCCGATCAGCGGTAGTACCGCAATCTGGATGTCTGCCATCGGGGGATGAAGAACCTCTTTAAGTGAAATTTGAGTAGGCTGAGACTGAAGCGCCAAATTACGGTAATCTGCTGGTGTCGAATACCATTCAGTCCCGATGGAAGCGCCCCAACTAGATGCACTAAGTCTCCTGAGCACACCTGTCTGGCTGGTTTTGCCGAGAACTCAGGAAATATTCTTTGCCAATTCAGCGGCTATGAATTTATCGGTAGAGCTTAATCTGGGCCATCTGCGTCATGGTCGCTTTTCCGCACGCTCTCAGACTCAGCTCGACGCCTATCTGTGCGCCCTGGCTAAAAAAGAGTTAATCGTCGAAATCTGGACCGTCCAAAAAGAAGGAATAACCCAGCCACTGAGTTGCCGCCTGTCTTTAGCCCAGTGGGAAGGGCAGGAACCCGTCATCGTCGTTGAAGGAATAACTGGTTCGGAAATAGCTTCCTCGGAGCTTACCTCCGGCTTTGGCCGGTCGTATCATCGGGAAGATAATTGCATTGATGACATCTGCTATGAGCAATTTTTTCGAACCAGTAGCGCGCCAATGCTACTTATCGACCCCGAAGAGGATGGACGAATAGTCGACGCAAATCTGGCTGCAATCCGGTTCTATGGCTACCCCCCAGAAGAGATGCTCCAAAAACATACGTGGGAAATCAACGTTATGGGTCGGGATGTCCTTCCCGTCATGAATGAGGTTGCAAAACTTCCCGGTGGCCATAAGCCTTTGAGCTTCATGCATAAATTGTCTGATGGAAGTACGCGATACGTTCAGACCTATGCCAGCCCCGTGATACTGAATGGTAAGCGACTGATGCTCGGCATCATTCATGACATCACCGAACAAAAGCGTCTAGAGCAGGAGTTGCAGCAACAAGCATTACAAGACCCGCTAACCGGCCTGTGGAATCGACGTCAGTTTCTTCACTTGGTCCAAAGCGCCCATACCCAGACTGAGCGTTACGGTCAAAATTACAGCATGCTGATGATTGATGCGGACCTCTTCAAGAATATCAATGACCAATACGGTCACCGCAAAGGCGATGAGGTCTTGTTATTGCTTGCGAGAACCTTGGAGTCCCGAGTGCGAGAAAGTGATTCTGTTTGTCGATGGGGTGGTGAGGAATTTGTAATTCTTCTTCCTCAAACCAACCTGGATGGTGCTCTGTCCATGGCGGAATCGCTTCGGCAGACTGTCGAACAATTTAGCCGACCAGACTTTCCGCACATAACCGTTAGCATTGGTGTCGCCGAATGCCAAACAGGCGAAGATGTTGATACCCTGTTCAAACGGGTGGATGAAGCGCTGTATCACGCAAAGGCGTCCGGGCGAAACCGGGTAGCGTCTGGATAGGCTGAATACAATCATTGAAGCGCTGTCTCGCTGAAAGGCCCTCATAAATGTCTTTAACCGACATTGACTCCTCATTACTCAAAGCCAATGATGCTATCGGCAATGCCCTCAATAATTAAATTTCAAAGTAAGCAGGCTCAGGCGCGAGGTTAAATCGCTTTCAAAGCCGATCAATCCAGTGGCACAATTCGTTCAATTGGTGATTTGTCGCAATCTGAATGATTGCCGCCCATTGCATACCTCAATAGACTGGCACAGAGAAAATAATTGAAACGTACTTTTGATGTGTTGCTAGCAATATGCGTGGGGCTGATATTGCTAGTGCCAATTATGATGGTCGCACTGTGCGTACGCTTAACGTCCGTCGGCCCGATTTTCTATTGGAGCGAAAGGGTCGGAAAGCATAATCGGCTTTTCAGAATGCCCAAATTCCGAAGCATGCGGACCGATACTCCGGCGGTTGCAACGCACTTGCTCGCCGAGCCTGACCAATACCTCACTCCCATTGGTTCATTCCTGAGAAGATCAAGCCTGGATGAATTACCCCAGATATGGTCCATTCTGCGCGGTGAGATGAGCTTCGTCGGTCCTCGGCCCGCCCTGTTCAACCAAGAGGATTTGATAGCGCTTCGCACGCAATACGGATTGCATGTCCTCACGCCGGGCCTGACGGGATGGGCCCAGATCAACGGAAGAGATGAATTGCCGATACCCGAAAAGGTAGAGCTGGACAGGGAGTATCTGCAACGCAGATCCATGTGGTTCGATTTACAGATATTATGGCTTACTGTCGTAAAAGTATTACGGCGTGACGGTGTCTCTCATTAAAGAACATCGTCCAATGATGTCAAAACATGCCTGAATCAGCAGCGAAACGGCAATACCTTAAGCAGGCGAACTTTAGTAAGCGCTGATATAGTATAGATTTTAGAGTTAGAAACCCTCATGGCTAGTTATCAGGAAATCGATAGCATCCGTCTGCAAGCTCTGATGAGTGACAGCGATGTGATGCTCGTAGACGTTAGAACTGACGAGGAAGCAGCAAGAGGCATCATTCACGGTGCGACTCATATCCCACTTCACCTCATTCCACTTCGCACTCAGGAGCTCGAAGGTGAAACCCCATTGGTTTTTTATTGCCACAGCGGCATACGCTCGGCACAGGCCTCCAGCTTCATCGCTAGCCAAGGCCGCGAAAACGTTTTCAACTTGCGTGGCGGCGTGCTTGGCTGGGGCGCTGCCGGCTATGCACTGGAACCAAAACGCTAGGAGTTGATGATGGAATTCGACAAGGAACTGGATGCGCGCGGACTGAATTGTCCGTTGCCCATCCTGCGTTGCAAAAAGTCATTGGCCGAGTTACAGCCCGGCCAGATTTTGAAGGTCGTCGCGACTGACCCCGGGTCAGTCAAGGATTTTCAGGCCTTCTGCAAACAAACGGGGCACGAACTGCTTTCGCATGAAGCGGCCAATGGCGAATTCACGTTCGTCATGAAAAAGAGAGCGTAGATCATGGCAAAAAAGCTTGCCTTGATCGCATCGAAAGGCACGCTGGATTGGGCTTATCCGCCGTTTATTCTGGCTTCCACGGCCGCCGCGCTGGATTATGAAGTCAGCATTTTTTTCACCTTTTATGGCCTGACGCTACTGAAAAAGGATATCTCCGATCTCAAAGTCAGCCCGCTGGGCAACCCGGCGATGCCGATGCCAGTACCGATGCCCAACCTGGTGCAAATGTTGCCCGGACTGGAGTCGATGGCGACCATGATGATGAAGCAGAAAATCGCCGACAAGGGCGTGGCGTCAATTCAAGAACTACGCGAAATTTGTCTGGAATCTGGCGTCAAGTTGATTGCCTGCCAGATGACGATGGACCTGTTCGACTTCAAACGTGAGGAGTTCATCGACGGCATCGAAATCGGTGGCGCGGCAACGTTCTTCGAGTTTGCCGGCGAATCGGACGTCAATCTGTTTATCTGAAAGGCGGGTAAAGCCCGCCTTTCGACTCAGCTCAGTCGTGCGAATTGCCCGCGCACTTTCTCCAAGGTCGCACTAAATCCAGCCAACCTTTCCTTCTCTTGCGCCACGACGGCGGCAGGCGCCCGGTCAACAAAGCCGGCATTGGACAGCTTGGCATTGGCTTTCGTGATCTCACTTTCGAGACGAGTGATTTCCTTGCCGAGGCGTTCTTTCTCCGCAGCCACATCCACTTCGATCTTGAGCATCAGACGGAAGTCGCCGATAACCGCGACCGGGGCATCGGCTTGCGGTAATGCTTCGACAATATCCATGTCCGACAGCTTGGCCAAGGCCTTGAAATAAGGGGCATAGGCCTCCAGCACGGCTTTTGAGCCCTCAGCCACCAGCGGCACACGCTGCGCCGGGGAAACGCCCATCTCACCCCGCAGGCTTCGGCATGCATCGACAGCTTGTTTCAGCGTAGCGACCCAGGCTTCGGCGGCCACGTCGATTTTCTCGGACTGCGGCTGCGGGTAGCGTTGCACCATAATGGTTTCGCCTTCCGCACCGGTGAACTTGGATACCGTTTGCCACAGTTCTTCAGTGATAAAGGGAATGACCGGGTGCGCCAGGCGCAGCACGGTTTCCAGCACGCGGAGCAGAGTACGGCGGGTGGCGCGCTTTTGCGCGTCGCTGCCGTTGGCGAGCTGCACCTTGGCGATTTCCAGATACCAATCGCAGTACTCATCCCAGACGAATTTGTAGATGGCTTGTGCGACGTAATCGAAACGGTAGTCGGCAAAGCTCTTTTCGACTTCGGCTTCGGTGCGTTGCAGCAGGCTGACGATCCAGCGATCGGCCTGGGAGAAATCGAGATAGCCGTCCGGCCCGCAATCGGCCTTGCACGGCTCCATGCCGCAGTCCTGGCCTTCGCAATTCATCAGTACGAAGCGGGTGGCGTTCCACAGCTTGTTGCAGAAGTTGCGGTAGCCTTCGCAGCGATGCATGTCGAACTTGATGTCGCGGCCGGGGCTGGCGAGGCTGGCGAAGGTGAAGCGCAACGCATCGGTGCCGAAGGCCGGGATGCCTTCGGGAAATTCCTTGCGGGTGCGCTTTTCAATCTGTTCGGCCTGCTTGGGGTTCATCAGGCCGGTAGTGCGCTTTTTCACCAGTTCTTCGATGCCGATGCCATCGATCAGGTCGATCGGGTCAAGCACGTTGCCTTTGGACTTGGACATCTTCTGGCCTTCCGCATCGCGGATCAGACCATGCACGTATACGTCCTTGAACGGAATCTTGCCGGTGATGTGCCTGGTCATCATTACCATGCGCGCCACCCAGAAGAAGATGATGTCGAAGCCGGTTACTAGCACTGAAGAAGGCAAGAACAAGTCGAGCGCTGGGTTGGACTGCTCCGGCCATTCCGGTGTCCAGTCCAGCGTGGAGAAAGGCCACAGTGCGGAGGAGTACCAGGTGTCCAGCACATCCGGGTCGCGCGTCAGCACGCCGGCATAGCCTTCCTTGTCTGCCAGGTGGCGCGCTTCTTCCTCGCTGTGCGCGACGAACACTTCGCCATTGACGCCGTACCACGCAGGTATCTGATGGCCCCACCAGAGCTGGCGCGAGATGCACCAGTCCTGAATATTGTTGAGCCACTGGTTGTAGGTGTTGACCCAGTTTTCCGGATGAAACTTGATCTCGCCGTTGGCGACCACTTCCAGCGCCTGTTCGGTAATGGATTTGCCGTTTTCGCCGGGCTTGCTCATTGCGACGAACCACTGATCGGTCAGCATCGGCTCGATCACCACGCCGGTACGGTCGCCTCTGGGCACCTTGAGCTTGTGCTTGTCGATTTTTTCCAGCAGGCCCAGCGCTTCGAGGTCGGCAACGATTGCCTTGCGCGCGTCGAAGCGGTCCATGCCGCGGTATTTTTCCGGCGCGTGATCGTTGATCTTCGCATCCAGCGTCAGGATGGACAGGATCGGCAGGTTGTGGCGTTGACCGACCGCGTAGTCGTTGAAGTCGTGCGCTGGCGTTACCTTGACCACGCCGGTTCCAAATTCGCGATCCACGTAGTCGTCGGCAATGATAGGGATTTCGCGATCACACAGCGGCAGCTTCACGGTCTTGCCGATCAGATGCGCGTAGCGTTCGTCCTCCGGATGCACCATCGCGGCGGTATCGCCCAGCATGGTTTCCGGACGTGTGGTGGCAACGGTCAGCGAGCCCGAGCCATCGGCCAGCGGGTAGCGAATGTGCCACAGCGAACCATCTTCTTCCTCGCTGATCACTTCCAGGTCGGACACGGCGGTGTGCAGCTTGGGATCCCAGTTGACCAGGCGCTTGCCGCGGTAGATCAGGCCTTCGCGGAACAGGCGCACGAAGGTTTCGGTGACGATCTTGGAAAGACCTTCGTCCATCGTGAAACGCTCGCGGCTCCAGTCGGGCGAAGTACCCAGGCGGCGCATCTGGCGGGTGATGGTGGAGCCGGAATGCTCTTTCCACTCCCACACTTTTTCGAGGAATTTTTCGCGGCCGAGGTCGTGGCGGGAGAGACCCTGCGCATCAAGTTGGCGCTCGACGACAATCTGCGTCGCGATGCCGGCGTGGTCGGTGCCCGGCTGCCACAGCGTATTGGCGCCGCGCATGCGATGGTAACGCGTCAGCGCATCCATGATGGTCTGGTTGAAACCATGCCCCATGTGCAGCGTGCCGGTGACGTTGGGCGGCGGCAGCAGGATGCAGAAGTTATCGGATTTTGCCGTGTCCAGGCCGGCGGCAAAGTAACCTTGGCCCTCCCAAAAGGAGTACCAGCGGTTTTCTATGTTCTTGGGTTCAAAGGATTTGTCGAGTTCGCTCATGGGGCGGGATTTTATCACAGCCCCGGCGCCGCTCAGCCCACGCCGAGCCAGATAACGGCGGCCAGGCCCGCAAAAAACACGCTAATGTGAAATGCGCCCCAGAGCTGGTACTTGCGCTTGAGCTGGTGCGGTGAAAGATTGGAAATCAAGTACATGCGTCCGGAAACTGGACGACGCATCACATGCACGCCGGGTTGCTGCCGCAATTCGCGATGGTTCCTTTCCACTTCGCGAGCAGCGGCTTTGCGCGCCAGCTCCCATTCCCGAATATCGATTTCACCATCGCTGTTCAGGTCGAACCGCTTCAACAGATGCTCGGGATCGCGCTTCCATGCTGCGAGCAGGGCGCTCACATCCTCTTTATGACTCAAATGCGTATGAGCGCCGCCCATCGTGTGAAATTCGCCTAGAACATAAATTCTGTCGCTCGCGAACAGTTGCTCTTCAACATGTCGGTATTCGCCTTCATACCAGGTGCGCGTGTGGGTGGTAATCACTTCGGCATGGTCGGGATCCACCATGCACACGCCGCTACCGTCATTGATTTCGAAAATGGATTCGCTGACGACATGATCCGAAGCAACCCATTTTCTGTCCGAATTCAGCCGATACGTGGTGCAGCGGTACCAGACGCCGGGGAAACTGCCGCCTTTGGCCTGCACCAGCTTTTTATTGCCGTTGGCACGTCCGTACAGCTCGACATAGCCTTGCGCAGCCGATCCGATTTTGGAGGTGGGTGTATCCGCAATGACGCGTCCACGCCGGAAATTCGATACCCACGCAAAAAAGCTGATACCGGCGATCAAGGCAAAACAGACCGTCCAGGCTGGGCGCTCATTGATCCGCACAGCCACCAACAGCAACACCAGATGACTACCCGACGTGAGCAGGTTGACATAATTGTCCCGCAAAAATCGGGGCATGACGTTAAGCCGCTTAACCGAACTGACGGGCGATATTCACGTCCTGCAACTCGGAAGCTTCAAAGCGCAGCATCTGCTGGGGAGGAAAGCTGAACATGCGCGCAACGACCAGATCCGGGAACTGCTGGATGCGCACATTGTTGATATTGACCGATTCGTTGTAAAACTCGCGGCGGTCGGCGATGGCGTTTTCAAGTCCGGTGATGCGTGCCTGCAAATGGACAAATTGCTCGTTGGCCTTCAATTCCGGATACGACTCCACCAGCGCGAAGAGATTGCCCAGCCCGGCACGCAATGCGCTTTCAGCCGCGCCAAGCGCCGCGATGTTGTGCGTCTCGCGTGCATCGGCCACGCGGGCACGGGCATTGATGACTTTCTCCAGCGTTTCCTGCTCGAATTTCATGTACTGTTTGCAGGTATCCACCAGCTTGGGCAGTTCGTCGTGACGCTGCTTCAGCAGCACATCGATATTGGCCCAGGCCTTGGCCACGTTGTGCTTGATCGCGACCAGGTTGTTATAGATCAGGATGAAGTACACCAGGATGACTGCGATCAACCCCAAAAACAGGATGCTGCCCATACGCCCTCCACATGGCTGATAGTTGTTGTGCAGCGAGTGTAATGCTCCACCCCCGCGCACGCAATGCCGCGGCGTTTTCAACTCTGGTAGGATGGCGGAAAACAAAAGCGGGGAGGATCGAATGCTGGAAATCATGTGGATCTGGGGCATCCTGGGGTTGGCGCTGCTGGGCTTCGAAATGCTCACCGGCACGATGTACGTCCTGTGGTTCGGCATCGCCGCCATCCTGCTCGCTATCCTGACCTGGCTGGCGCCCGCCATGCCCATCGCGCTTCAATTGTTCCTTTTTGCCGGCCTGTCTATCGGCGCGCTCGTCATCTGGCGCCGCAATTACAGGAAGAATTCCACCGATTTGCATATCGGCCAATCGCAAGGCGATGAGATCGGCCGCATTGGCACCATAATCGAGCCCGTCAGCGCCAGGCAGCCGGGACGCATCCAGTTTGCGCAGGGCATCATGGGCAGCCGGGAATGGGCAGCCGTGTCGAACGAAAATATCGAATCAGGCGCCGAAGCCGTCATCGTGGCCATCGAAGGCAACAGCCTGCGCGTCAAACGCCATTAATCAAGAAGAAGGAATCATCATGTCCGTGTTGATGTATGTATTGGTCATCCTCGTCGCCATCGCAATCTGGAAAGGCATCCGCATCGTGCCGCAAGGGGAGGAGTGGGTAGTCGAGCGCCTGGGCAAGTTCAACGCTGTGCTAAGCCCCGGCTTGCACGTCATCAACCCGATTTTCAGCAAGATCAGCTACAAGGTAACTACCAAGGATATCATCCTGGATGTGCCTCAGCAGGAGGTGATCACCAAGGATAACGCCGTCATTCTCGCCAACGCCATTGCCTTCATCAAGGTATCGAACATCGAACGCACGGTTTATGGCATCGAGAATTTCCACGAAGCCATGCGCAACATGGTGCAAACTTCCTTACGCTCCATCATCGGCGGCATGGATCTCAACCACGCGCTCACCTCGCGCGACCGCATCAAGGCCGAACTGAAAACCGCCATCGCCGACGAAGCGCTAGACTGGGGCCTGACCGTGAAATCCGTCGAAATCCAGGATATCAAGCCTTCACCCAACATGCAGCACGCGATGGAAATGCAGGCGTCGGCCGAGCGCGAACGCGTGGCGCTGGTGACCAAATCGGAAGGCGAAAAACAAGCCACCATCCTCAACGCCGAAGCGCGGCTGGAAGCAGCGAGAAAAGACGCCGAAGCGCAGGAAGTCGCTGCGAAGGCCAGCGCCGCATCCATCCGCCTGATCGCGGAAGCGGTTAAGGAAAACAACACTTCCGCCACATTCCTGCTCGGAGACCGCTACATTCAGGCCATGCAGAAACTTTCGACCTCGGAAAACAGCAAGCTGGTATTGTTACCGGGGGATCTGGTAGGCGCGGTAAAGGCGCTGGTAGGCTCGAAATAATTCTCCGAATAAGCCCACATATTTCCATGCCCCAACACTTTTATCGTTTCGGCGCCGTCGGTGCGATTGGCTTTGTCGTCGATGCTAGCGCGTTCACGCTGCTGCAAAGTGCGTGGCATGCGCCCCATCTTGCTCGACTTGGGGCTTTTCTGGTTGCGGTTGCCACGACTTTCATACTCAACCGGCGTTACACTTTCAAGGCACGGGCGAAATCGCGGCCGTTGGTCTATCTAGCCGGCCAGACGGTGAGCCTGATCGTGAACATGTCCGTGTTCTCGCTGGTCATCTGGAATCCTGTATGGCTGCCGTGGCAATACTATGTCGGGCTGACGCTCGGATCGATCGCAGCCATGTTTATCAATTACGAACTGAGTCGACGTTATGCCTTTGTTTAACTCTTCCGGCCGGATATGGCGTATCGGCATGCTCGGTATTTGCCTGCTGGCAGCCGTACTGTTCTTTACCGCCATAACGCAGACCCGAATCGACCATCCGATACGCGGCGATGCGCGCGATTATCTGGCGTATGCCTACAATCTCGACACTTTCGGCGTCTACTCCCGCGCATGGCCGGAAGCCGAGGCTAAGGCCCCGTTGCCAGATGCAGTGCGAGCGCCTGTCTATTCCGCCGTGGTGAGCCTCTTCCTTGACAAGGACGACATAAACGCGACGCTGGCGCGAGTGCTCTATCTGCAAGCATTGCTTGGCGTCTTGACCGTGCTAGTGTATCTGCTGCTCTATCGCCGCATCATGCCGCCACTATGGGCGCTGAGCGCCGGCTTGGTGACCGCAATCAGCCCCCACCTGATCAACGCCTCGGTGTATCTGCTGACCGAGACCTTGTTCACTTTTCTGCTGGGCTTGCATTTGCTGGCACTGGAAAAAGCGTTACGGCTTCGGCATGCACGCTGGGCACTGGTAGCGGGAGCACTGCTGGCACTCAGCTTTCTGACACGCCCGACCACCCAATACCTGATTCTTGCCTATCTACTGGCATTGTTCATATGGACAGGAACTAACTGGCGTGTTTACGCAAAATGCCTGCTCTGGCTGATCCTGCCGGTGGCGATTGCAGCGTCAGCCTGGACAACGCGCAATCTGGTTGAAACCGGCCACACATCCGATCCGGCGCTGACCGCAAACTTTCTGCATCACGGGATGTATATCAATATGATGTACGCGGACCGGCCTGAAACCTTCGGTTATCCCTATCGCTTTGATCCGCTGACGGCGGAAATCGGTGGCAACCCGACCAAGGTCATGCAAGCCATCGCACAGAATTTCCAGCATGAACCGCAGCGCTATCTGGGCTGGTACCTGATCGGCAAACCCATCCAGTTCTTTTCGTGGAATCTGACGGAAAGTGTCGGCGATGCATTTATCTATGCGCCACTTAAAACTCCTTATATTGATAATGCACTTTTCCAGGGTTCATATCTCGTCGCCCGGCTACTCCATCCATTTCTGATTCTGCTGAGTCTCGTCGGTGCCTATTTGGCGCTTAAACGAGACAATGTGGCGGCGGCTTTGCTGAGCATTGTGCTGGTCTACTTTATTGCAATGCACATGATAGGCGCCCCCTTTCCCCGCTACAGCATCCCTTTGCGGCCGATTAATGATGGCCTGGCATTTTATGCGCTGTATATAGCCATCGAATGGATAAAAACAAGACTGGAAAAAACTTAATGAGCACCCGCGTCGCACTAATAGTTCCTTGCCTGAACGAGGCTCATGCGTTGCCATTATTGTTCACACAGATCAAGACGCATCTGCCACAAGCCGAAGTGCATATTTTTGATAACGGCTCGACGGATGGAACACCCGACGTGGCAAGGAGCTTCGGCGCATATGTGCACGGGGTCGCAGAACGGGGAAAAGGCCGCGTCGTGGCCAGAATGTTCGCCGATGTGGATGCTGACATATATGTGATGGTGGACGGCGATGCCACCTACGATCTCGCCGCATCGGCTGAGCATGTGCGCATGCTGGTCGATAACAAGGTAGACATGATTGTGGGCACGCGACTTCAATCGTACGAGGGCAGTGCATCGCGGCCTGGGCACAAAACAGGCAATAAGCTTTTGAGCAGCCTGATCAATAACCTCTTCCAGAGCAAGCTTTGCGACGTACTTTCCGGTTATCGCATCATGTCGCGGCGTTTCGTGAAGACCACCCCCGTCATGGCTGCCGGCTTCGAAATTGAAGTCATGCTGACCATCCACGCACTTGATATCCGCAGTCACATTATCGAAGTACCGATTAATTACCTTAAACGCGCAAACGGTACTCAAAGCAAGCTTCGCACCGTGCGTGATGGCTGGCGCATCTTCCTGGCAATCTTTTATTTCTTCAAGGAAGTACGGCCTTTTCTGTTCTTCACGACGGCCAGCGCTATCCTGACTTTTTTATCACTCGCCATCGGGGTACCGGTAATTCTGGAATTTTTTGAAACTGGGCTGGTGCCGCGCTTTCCATCCGCGATTCTCGCCGCCTCGCTGATGATCGCCGCCTTGGTCAGCTTGAGCTGCGGCCTGATTCTGGATTCGGTCGCCGAGCAGCGCAGAGAATTGAAGCGCTTGTTTTATCTGCGCAATTAATCATTTACGGAACCGCAAACCTTGCATCCCGGATCCCGCTTCAGCTTGATGCTGCGCCATTCCATCGTCATCGCATCCAGCAGCAGTAGCCTGCCTTGCAGGGTTAGTCCGGCATTGAGCAGAATTTTCATTGCCTCCGCCGCCTGCACCGTGCCTATCATGCCCACCAGCGCCGCAAATACGCCGTTCTCCGCGCAACGCATTTCGCCTTCCGCACCCATGTCGGGGAAAAGACAGTGGTAGCAGGGACTCTCATCGTGGCGCATATCGAATACCGTTACCTGCCCTTCGAAACCAATAGCCGCGCCGGAAACCAGCGGTTTTCTCAGCTGGACGCATAGACGGTTGAGCGTGTAGCGCGTAGCGAAATTGTCACTGCAATCAATCACTACGTCCGCCGCACTTACTAGTTCGGCAAATTCTTCTTCGGTAGATTTTTTCGGCACCGCAACCACCGTAATTTCGGGATTGATCGCATCCAGCGTTTGACGCGCAGACTCGGCCTTGTTGATACCTATCGACAAAGTCGTATGGATGATCTGCCGTTGGAGATTGGTCAAATCGACCTTGTCGAAATCGCAGATGGTGATTTTTCCGACGCCGCCCGCGCCGAGATACAGCGCTACTGGTGAGCCGAGCCCACCTGCGCCGACGATCAGCGCGTGGCCATCCATCAGCGCCTGCTGGCCTTCGATGCCGATCTGCGGCAACAGGATGTGACGGCTATAACGAAGAAGCTGGTTATCGTTCATAGGAAACGTGTGGTGAAACAGGGAAAACTGGAATCATGCCGGAACTGGCTTTGCAAAACCAGCACAAACCAAAGAGGGAGATGGGGTGGCTGATGGGGCTCGAACCCACGACAACCGGAATCACAATCCGGGACTCTACCAACTGAGCTACAGCCACCATTGAAAGCATGTGCCACCGAAAAGCAGCATTGCCGAAACAGCGAGGGAGGCGATTATACCCGAGCTTTGCCGGCTGTCCAAGCATGGCTGATTTCTTCTTCGCAGGTTTTCATGCGAGCGTCATGCAGCTTACGTTAAAATAGCGTTTTGAATTCACTGCCTGCGGCTTGCCGCTTGCAGACCGACAAGCCCGCCATGACCAGACCCGTCCCACCTCTCGTACTCACTTTCGCTGCCACCGATCCCAGCAGCGGCGCCGGTTTGCAAGCCGATATCCTGACCCTGGCCAGCATCGGCTGCTACCCGCTTTCGGTAGTCACCGGCATTACCGTACAGGACACCCTGGGGGTGGATAGCGTGATGGCGCTGGATGCCGACTGGGTCAACGAGCAGGCGCGCACGGTGCTGGAAGATATGGAGGTCGCGGCCTTCAAGCTGGGCATGCTGGGCAGCGTGGAGAACGTCGCCATCATCGCCGAAATCGTGGCCGACTATCCCGACATTCCGTTGCTGATCGATCCGATCCTTACTTCGGGACGTGGCGACGAACTGGCCGGAGACGAAATCCAGGATGCGATGATCGACCTGCTGTTCCCGCAGGCCTCGCTGCTCACCCCCAACAGCCTGGAGGCGCGTCGGCTCGCTTTCGGTGATGACGCTGACGAAGAGGATGGCGAATCGCTGGACGAATGTGCACGACAACTGCTGGCATTGGGCAGCGAATACGTGTTGATTACCGGCACGCACGAGCGCACCAATGACGTGGTCAATACGCTTTATTCCGAAAAAGGCCTTGTCCGCAGCTATACCTGGGAGCGCCTGCCCGGCAGCTACCATGGCTCCGGCTGCACCCTCACTTCCGCCATTGCCGCCTGTCTCGCGCATGGGCTGACGATGGAAGAAGCGGTGGCCGAGGCGCAGGAATACACCTGGCAGACCTTGCAGGCGGGGTTCCGTCCCGGCATGGGCCAATATATTCCAGACCGCCTGTTCTGGGCGCGGGAAGAAGAGGATGCTCAAGATTAAGGGGCTTTACGCGGTGACGCCCGACTTGGCGGACACCGCACTGCTGCTCAAGCAGGCCGAAGCCGCATTGCAGGGCGGCGTTTCCGTGCTGCAGTACCGCAACAAGACCGCCAGCCATGAATTGAAGCGCGAGCAGGCCAGCGAGCTGATGTGGCTGTGCGAGGCGCACAATGTCCCCTTCATCATCAACGACCATGTTCTGCTGTGTGTCGAGCTGGATGCGAGCGGCGTACATCTGGGCGGAGCGGATGGCGGCATCGCTGCAGCGCGCCGGCTGCTCGGTGCACGCAAGATTATCGGCACCTCCTGCTATAACCGTCTCGACCTGGCAGAACAGGCCAAGGCACAGGGTGCCGACTACGTGGCTTTCGGCGCCTGCTTCGATTCCGGTACCAAGCCTGCTGCCGTGCGCGCGCCGCTGGAGCTTTTTGCCAAGGCCAAGCCGCTGGAGCTGCCCACGGTTGCCATCGGCGGCATCACCGCCGAAAATGCGCCTTTGGCCATCCGGGCGGGCGCAGACAGCATCGCCGTGATCGGCGCGCTCTGGACAGCACCGGATATCCGGCAGGCCGCGCAAACGTTTTCCAAACTTTTTACGCAAGACTGACACCATGACCTCTCGCAACCAGCAACTGTTCGAACAATCGCAGAAACTCATTCCCGGCGGCGTCAATTCGCCGGTGCGCGCCTTCCGCTCGGTCGGCGGCACGCCGGTATTCTTCCAGCGCGGCAAGGGCGCGTATGTGTGGGATGAGGATGGCAAGGACTACGTCGATTACGTCGGTTCCTGGGGGCCGATGATTCTCGGTCACGCACATCCGGTCGTGATCGAGGCCGTCAAGCAGGCCGCCGAAAACAGCCTGTCCTTCGGCGCTCCGACCGCGCGCGAACTGGATATGGCGGAGCTGCTGATCAAGCTGGTGCCGAGCATGGAACAGGTGCGGCTGGTCAGTTCCGGCACCGAGGCGACGATGAGCGCAATCCGGCTGGCGCGCGGCTTCACCGGCCGCAGCAAGATCGTCAAATTCGAAGGCTGCTATCACGGTCATGCCGACGCACTGCTGGTCAAGGCAGGCTCCGGCGCACTCACCTTCGGCCAGCCGAGTTCGGCGGGCGTACCGCCGGAAGTCGCGGCACACACGCTGACGCTGTCGTATAACGACATCGCCGGCGTCGAAGCCTTGTTCGACCAGATCGGCAACGAAATCGCCTGCATCATCGTGGAACCGATCGCCGGCAACATGAACCTGATCGCGCCCGCCCCCGGCTTTCTGGAAGCCTTGCGCGCGCAATGCACCAGGCACGGCGCGGTGCTGATTTTCGACGAAGTGATGACCGGTTTCCGCGTCGCCCTCGGCGGCGCGCAGGCGCTTTACGGCATCACGCCCGACCTCACCACGCTGGGCAAGGTAATCGGCGGCGGCTTGCCGGTAGGCGCCTTCGGCGGCCGCGCCGACATCATGCAGTGCCTGGCCCCGGTCGGGCCGGTGTATCAGGCCGGCACGCTGTCCGGCAATCCGGTGGCCGTGGCCGCCGGCCTCGCCACATTGCAATTGGTGCAGGAACCCGGCTTTTATGAGCGACTCACTGCTCGCACCCGCCAGTTCGTCGACGGCCTGAGCGCCGTTGCCAAGGAGCAGGGCGTGACTTTCAGCGCGCAAAGCGTGGGTGGCATGTTCGGCGTATATTTCAGCGAAAAATGCCCGACCAGCTACGCCGAAGCGATGCAATCCGACAAAGAGGCATTCAACCGTTTCTTCCATCACATGCTGGATGAAGGCGTTTATCTTGCTCCATCGGCATTCGAGGCGGGTTTTGTATCGGCGGCCCACGGCGATGCAGAAATAGAAAAAACCCTAGCTGCGGCAAGAAAAGCCTTCCGCTAGCCAGTCTTATCCCAACTTTTCCTGGTATTTCTATCCAGGAAAGTTGGGAAATGTCATCATTCTCGTCTCTTCGCAGAACAACTTTTCCTCGCGCCACTCCAACAGAAAGCATGCGGCAAATAACGCTCGTGCAGTATCTGCTTTGATTTCCCGGCATCTGCCGGTATGCCGGATGCCCGCGCCCATTCATTACCATCTACAAGTCATGGTTGATGAAGGCTTGCGATATCGGTAACATTACAAGGTTTCACCCTAATTTCAGCATGTCGTGCGGGTGCGCGACAGAACGCAACGTAAATACCCTCGGTTTACGCAGCGCGTGACGGTTTGTCGAACAGGTGGCGAGGGAATAACAGGGGCAGCGGTCATGCCAGCTAAACAAGGTTTATACGATCCGGCAAACGAAAAGGATGCTTGCGGGGTCGGTTTTGTAGCACATATCAAAGGACGGAAGAGCCACGATATCGTCGAGAAGGGTCTCACGATCCTGCGCAACCTGACCCATCGCGGTGCGACGGGTTACGATCCCAAGCTGGGCGACGGCGCCGGCATGCTGATTCAGCTGCCCGACGCTTTCATGCGCAAGGAGGCGACCAGGCTCGACATTACTTTGCCGGCTGAAGGGCAATATGCCGTCGGCATGATCTTCCTGCCGCAATCGCGCAATGGCCGCGAAGCCTGCGAGTCGATCATCGCGCGCATCATCTTCGAAGAAGGTCAGACTTGCCTGGGCTGGCGCGACGTACCGCGCGACAACAGCAACATCGCGGCCGCTGCCCGCGACATCGAACCAGTCATGCGCCAGGTGTTCATCGGCAGCAACGCCACCGATCAGAATACTTTCGAGCGCAAACTTTTCGTGATCCGCAAACGCGTCGAACATGCCGTTCGCGCTTTGAAGCTGGAAGACAGCGAACAGTTCTACATTCCGTCCCTCTCCAGCCGTACCATCGTCTACAAGGGCATGCTGCTGGCCGAAGAAGTCGGTACCTATTACAAGGATCTGCTAGACCCGGATATGGTGTCGGCGCTGGTGCTGGTGCACCAACGTTTCTCTACCAACACTTTCCCGGCCTGGGATCTGGCGCATCCGTTCCGCATGATCGCGCACAACGGCGAAATCAACACCGTGCGCGGCAATATCAACTGGATGGCGGCTCGTCACGAAGCGATGAAGTCCGCCGTATTGGGCGAGGATCTGGAAAAGCTGTGGCCGCTGATTTCCGAAGGCCAGTCCGACTCCGCCTGCTTCGACAACGCACTGGAGCTGCTGATCGCCGGCGGCTATTCGCTGCCGCATGCGATGATGATGCTGATCCCGGAAGCATGGTCGAGCACTGCACTAATGGATGAAGATCGCCGTGCGTTCTACGAATATCACGCCGCGCTGATGGAACCGTGGGACGGCCCCGCGGCCGTGGCTTTCACCGACGGCCGTATGATCGGCGCGACGCTGGACCGCAACGGCCTGCGTCCGGCACGTTATCTGGTCACCGACGACGACTATGTCATGATGGCGTCCGAAATGGGCGTGCTGACCTTTCCGGAAGAAAAGATCGTCAAGAAGTGGCGCCTGCAACCGGGCAAGATGTTCCTGATCGACATGGAACAAGGCCGCATCATCGACGACGAGGAAGTGAAGCATCAACTGGCGCAAGCCAAGCCGTACCGCGAGTGGATCGAGAAATCCCGCTACTTCCTCGGCGACCTGCCCAAGGCAGAGTACAAGCTGGAAATGAAGGCCGATCTGCTCGACGTTCAACAAGCATTCGGTTACTCGCAGGAAGACCTCAAGTTCATTCTGCAACCCATGGCGACCAACGGCGAAGAGGCCACCGGCTCCATGGGCACTGACAGCGCGTTGCCGGTGCTGTCCAGCAAGTCCAAGCCGCTGTATACCTATTTCAAGCAGCTGTTCGCTCAGGTGACCAATCCGCCGATCGACCCGATCCGCGAAGAAATCGTCATGTCGCTGGTTACTTTCATCGGCCCCAAGCCCAATCTGCTCGGCATCGACGAGACCAATCCGCCGCTGCGCCTGGAAGCCAGCCAGCCGGTGCTGACGCTGGATGAACTGGCTCAGCTGAAAAACATCGCCGAGCTGACGCAAAACCGCTATCGCTCCCTGGTAGCAGATATCACCTATCCGGCCACTGCCGGCCACAAGAGCATGGGCGAAGCCATCGAAGCGCTATGCAAGGCGGCCGAGAAGTCTGTCCATGATGGCTACAACGTACTGATACTGTCCGACCGCAACGTCAGCGCCGACCGCATTGCGATCCCGGCCCTGCTGGCGACCACCGCCGTACATCATCATCTGGTCAAGGCCGGTTTGCGTACCAATACCGGCCTGGTCGTCGACACCGGCTCCGCACGCGAAGTGCACCATTTCGCGCTGCTGGGCGGCTATGGCGCAGAAGCGGTCTGTCCGTGGCTGGCGTTCGAAACCATCGCCAACCTGGGTCTGCCGGACACCAAGGCCGCACACAAGAATTTCGTGAAAGCCGTGGGCAAGGGCCTGTACAAGGTCATGTCCAAGATGGGCATTTCCACCTACCAGTCCTATTGCGGCGCGCAGATTTTCGATGCCGTGGGCCTGAACACTGCCTTTGTCGAAAGATACTTCCCCGGCACTTCCAGCAATGTCGAAGGTATCGGTCTGGAGCAAGTCGCGGAAGAAGCGCTGCGCATGCACAACGCCGCCTTCGGTGATGACCCGGTGCTCTCCAACGCGCTGGACGCCGGCGGCGAATACGCCTTCCGTGTTCGCGGTGAAGATCACATGTGGACGCCGGACTCCATCGCCAAGCTGCAGAATGCGACACGCACCAACAAGTACGACACCTACAAGGAATACGCCAAGCTGATCAACGACCAGAGCAGGCGCCACCTGACGTTGCGCGGCCTGTTCGAGATCAAGCCGGCGGGAGCTCCGGTGCCGCTGGAAGAAGTCGAACCGGCTTCGGCAATCGTCAAGCGTTTCGCCACCGGTGCGATGTCGCTCGGCTCGATCTCGACTGAAGCGCACACCGTGCTCGCGATCGCGATGAACCGCATCGGCGGCAAATCCAACACCGGCGAGGGTGGCGAAGATCCGGTACGCTTCCAGCCGGTGACGGAGGACACTACGCTCGCCGACCTGATCGGCAAGAGTCGTGTCGAGAGCAACATTCCGCTGCAAGCCGGCGACTCCATGCGTTCCAAGATCAAACAGGTCGCCTCCGGCCGTTTCGGCGTCACCGCCGAATACCTGGCGAGTGCCGACCAGATCCAGATCAAGATGGCACAAGGCGCGAAGCCGGGCGAGGGCGGTCAATTGCCAGGTGGCAAGGTATCCGAGTACATCGCCAAGCTGCGCTTCTCGGTGCCGGGCGTGGGCCTGATTTCCCCGCCGCCGCACCATGACATCTATTCCATCGAAGACCTAGCGCAACTGATTCACGACCTGAAAAACGCCAACCCGCGCGCCTCGATTTCCACCAAGCTGGTGTCGGAAACCGGCGTCGGCACCGTGGCGGCGGGCGTAGCCAAGGCCAAGTCCGACCATATCGTGATCGCCGGTTTCGACGGCGGCACCGGTGCATCGCCGATCTCCTCGATCAAGCACGCCGGCAGCCCGTGGGAAATCGGCCTGGCCGAAACCCAGCAGACGCTGGTGCTGAATCAGTTGCGCGGCCGTGTCGCCGTGCAAGTGGACGGCCAGATGAAGACCGGCCGCGATGTGCTGATCGGCGCACTGCTGGGCGCCGATGAATTCGGTTTCGCTACCGCTCCGCTGGTCGTCGAAGGCTGCATCATGATGCGCAAGTGTCACCTGAACACCTGCCCGGTGGGCGTGGCGACCCAGGATCCCGTATTGCGCAAGAAATTCACCGGCCAGCCTGAGCATGTGGTGAACTATTTCTTCTTCGTCGCCGAAGAAGTGCGCGAATACATGGCGCAAATGGGTATCCGCAAGTTCAGCGACCTGATCGGCCGTGCCGATCTGCTGGACATGAAGGCCGGCATCGACCACTGGAAGGCTTCCGGACTCGATTTCAGCCGCATTTTCTACCAGCCCAGGGTGGGCGCCGACGTGGCGCGCAGCCATTCCGAAGAGCAGGATCACGGCCTTGCGAAAGCGCTAGACAACACGCTGATCGCCAAGGCCAAAACGGCATTGGAAAATGGCGAGAAAGTCGTCATCGAAACGCCTATCACCAACATCAACCGTACCGCCGGCACCATGCTATCGAATCAGGTCGCCACTCGTTACGGCGCGGTCGGCCTTCCGGATGACACCATCACCGTGAAACTCTCCGGCACTGCCGGCCAGAGTTTCGCTGCGTTCCTGACCAAGGGCATCACTTTCGAGCTGACCGGCGAAGGCAACGACTACGTGGGCAAGGGCCTGTGCGGCGGACGCATCGTCATCAAGCCGCCCAAGGCCTTCCGCGGCACGCCGTCGGATAACATCATCGTCGGCAATACCGTGATGTACGGTGCGACCAGCGGCGAAAGCTATTTCAACGGCGTCGCCGGCGAGCGCTTCTGCGTACGCAATTCGGGCGCCTCGGCTGTCGTCGAAGGTGTGGGCAACCACGGCTGCGAATACATGACCGGCGGCACCGTCGTCGTACTGGGTCAAACCGGCCTCAACTTCGCCGCCGGCATGTCGGGCGGCGTTGCCTACGTGCTGGACGAAGACGGCCTGTTCCACAAGCGCTGCAACATGAACATGGTGTCGCTGGAGATGGTTCACCATGTCGACAACATGCCGGAAGGCGCAGTGCACCATCTCGACCAACCGGACGAAATCACGCTGAAGAACCTGATCGAAAAGCACGCGGCCTACACCGGCAGCGCGCGCGCGATCACCATCCTCGCGAATTGGGATGATTTCCGCGACATGTTCGTCAAGGTCATGCCGAATGAATACAAGCGGGCGCTGATCGAGCTCGCAGAACAGAAACTGCTGGAGGCCGCTTAATGGGTAAGATTACCGGTTTCCTTGAATTCGAGCGGCTGTCGGAAGCCAACCTGCCGGTTCAGGAACGCGTACACAACTACAAGGAGTTCGTGCTCCATCTGTCCGATGAACAAGCCAAGGTGCAAGGCGCACGCTGCATGGATTGCGGCATTCCGTTCTGCATGAGCGGCTGCCCGGTCAACAACATCATTCCCGACTGGAACGACCTTGTTTACAAGCAGGATTGGCAGCGTGCCTTCGAAGTGCTGGACTCCACCAACAACTTCCCGGATTTTACCGGCCGTATCTGCCCGGCGCCTTGCGAGGCCGCGTGCACGCTGAACATCAATGACGACCCGGTGGGCATCAAGTCCATCGAGCATGCGATCATCGACAAGGCCTGGGAAAACGACTGGGTCAAGCCGCGCATGCCGGAGGTGAAGACCGGCAAGAAAGTCGCCGTGATCGGCTCCGGCCCGGCCGGCATGGCCGCCGCGCAACAACTGGCGCGCGCCGGCCACGACGTGGTGCTGCTGGAAAAGAACGACCGCATCGGCGGTCTGATGCGCTACGGTATTCCCGACTTCAAGTTCGAGAAGTGGCAGATCGACCGCCGCATGGCACAAATGGCGGCTGAAGGCGTGCAATTCCGCGTCAACCAGCACGTCGGCGAAAACGTGAAGGCGGAAGATCTCCTCCAGGAATTCGACGCCGTTGTGCTGGCTGCCGGCGCCGAACTGCCGCGCGACTTGCCGGTGCCGGGCCGGGAGCTTTCCGGTATCCATTTCGCGATGGATTTCCTGACCCAGCAGAACAAGGTCAACGCAGGCGATACTGTCCCCAACCAGATCAAGGCCACCGGCAAGCATGTGGTCGTGATCGGCGGCGGCGATACCGGCTCCGACTGCGTCGGTACCTCTAATCGTCACGGCGCCGCATCGATCGCACAATTCGAAATCATGCCGCAGCCGCCGGCGCAGGAAAACCGCGAGCTGACCTGGCCCAACTGGCCGATCAAGCTGCGCACTTCCAGCTCGCACGAAGAAGGCTGCGATCGTGACTGGGCGGTGGTGACCAAGCGCTTCGAAGGCGAAAACGGCCAGGTGAAGAAGCTGATCGCCGCCCGCGTGGAATGGAAAGACGGCAAGATGCAGGAAATCCCCGATTCGGAATTCGAAATGAAGGCCGATCTGGTTCTGCTGGCGATGGGTTTCGTCAGCCCGGTGCAAAAGTTGCTGGATGCATTCGGCGTGGAGAAGGATGCCCGCAACAACGCCAAGGCGACGACCGATGGCGAAGGCTCTTATGCCACCTCGGTACCCAAGGTGTTCGCCGCCGGCGACGTGCGCCGCGGCCAATCGCTGGTCGTCTGGGCCATACGCGAAGGCCGTCAGTGTGCACGTGAAGTCGATGCATTCCTGATGGGCAAATCGGACCTGCCACGTTAATAATAATGAACCGCCAAGACGCCAAGAGCGCCAGGAACTGCTTCAGTCCTCCCGGCGCCCTTGGCGTTTTTCATTGAGTGAATGACATGACGCATTTGAAAAACGATACCTTCCTGCGCGCGTTGATGCGCCAGCCCACCGAATACACTCCCGTCTGGATGATGCGTCAGGCGGGCCGCTATCTGCCGGAATACAACGAAACGCGCAAACGCGCCGGCAGTTTCCTCGGCCTGTGCAAAAGCCCGGATTTCGCGACAGAAGTCACCCTGCAGCCGCTGGCGCGCTTTCCGCTCGATGCGGCGATTCTCTTTTCCGACATTCTGACGGTGCCGGATGCGATGGGCCTCGGCTTGTATTTCGCGGAAGGCGAGGGCCCGAAGTTCGAACGTCCATTACGCAACGAGTGGGAAATCCGCAATCTGATCGTGCCTGATCCGGCGGAGCATCTCGGCTATGTGATCGATGCCGTCGCCAGCATCCGCAAGGCTCTGGCCGGCTCGGTGCCCTTGATCGGCTTTTCCGGCAGCCCCTGGACGCTGGCGACCTACATGGTCGAAGGCCAGGGCGGCACGGATTTCCTGATCATCAAGAAAATGGCCTACGAACGGCCCGACTTGCTGCACCACATCCTCAACATCACCGCACAGTCCGTCACCAGCTATCTCAATGCGCAAATCGAAGCCGGCGCACAGGCCGTGATGATTTTCGATTCCTGGGGCGGCGCGCTATCGCATGCGGCTTACAGGGAATTTTCGCTGGCCTACATGGAACGCATTGTCTCCGGCCTGATTCGTGATCGCGAAGGCCGCGTCGTGCCGCGCATCGTCTTCACCAAGGGCGGCGGATTATGGCTGGAAAGCATGGCCGCCATCGGCGCCGATGCACTGGGCCTGGACTGGACCATCGATATCGGCGAAGCCCGCAAGCGCGTCGGCGACAAGGTTGCCTTGCAAGGCAACTTCGACCCGGCCATCCTGCTCTCCAATCCGCAGGCCATCGAACGCGAGGTCGCCAATATTCTGGCGAGCTACGGCGCAGGCCATGGCCATGTGTTCAATCTCGGCCACGGCATCACGCAATTCACGCCGCCGGAGAATGCCGGATGCATGATTGATGCCGTCCACAATCTCAGCCGGCAGTATCACGCTGCTTAGAGTCTATTTCAGCGGTATTCATCCCCCGCGTTGAGTCCGGGCCTGGATGGATGCAAGACGCGGCGCGCAGCCAATGGTCATTCTCTTGGCAAGCGGCGCAACGCCGCAGACGCCGGGCCCGGACTCAACCCGCAGGGCCGGCTGACTGCGGGCGCATTGCCACGTTACGGCCTGCTTGTGTAGAATGACTACACTGCGCAGCCCGCGCCTTCCACTGCATCCCGCAGTCAGCCGGCGCGGGGGATGAATACCGCTGAAATAGGCTCTTAAAACTCCAGCGGATCGACATCCACCGACCACCTGACCTTGCCGCCCTGCGGCAAGGCTCTGAGTTCCGCCACCCAGGCTTGCAGGAATTGCTGCAAGACCTGGCGCGAGTCGGCCTGTATCAATAGCTGCGCACGCTCCATGCCCTTGAGGCGTTCCATCTGCGGGCGCACCGGATCGTAAACGGTTACCTTGCCTTCAATGGTCCGCGCCACCCTGACCGCGCGTTCCAGAAAATCCTGCACCGGCCCAAAGTGCGTCGCCTCGGCGCGCAGCAGCGCCTCGAAGCAATAGGGCGGGAAATGCGCGAGCTTGCGTTCTTCCAGCAGGGAAACGGCGAACTCGGGGTAATCCTGCTTTTGCAGCGCATGGAACAGCACGTGATCGGGGAAATTGGTCTGGATCAGCACTTCGCCCGGCTTGTCTGCCCGACCGGCCCGACCGGCAACTTGCAGTAGCTGGGCAAACAGGCGTTCTGCCGCACGAAAATCCGGACTGAACAGGGCACTGTCGGTATCCACTACACCGACCAGCGTGAGATTCGGAAAATCGTGCCCCTTGGCCAGCATCTGCGTGCCGACCAGGATATCCACCTCGTTGGCATGCACCTGCGCGGTCATGTCCTTGATCGCGTGCTTACGCCGCATGCTGTCGCGGTCCACGCGCAGGATGCGGGCTTCGGGGAAAATGCCCGCCAATACTTCTTCCAGCCGCTGCGTGCCGTGCCCGGTAGGGTGCAGGTCAGGGTTGCCGCAGCTCGGGCATTGGAGAGGCGGGCGTTGCTCGTGCCCGCAGTGATGGCAACGCAACTTTCTTTCGCGAAGATGCACCACCAGCCGGCTGGAACAACGCGTGCATGGCGCGACCCAGGCGCAGGCGCTGCACAGCAGCACCGGCGAATAACCGCGGCGATTGATGAACAGCAGACTTTGCTCGCCACGCTCCAGACGTTGGCGCATTGCCGCAATCAATGGTGCCGAAATTCCATCCTGTGGCCGCTGGATACGGGTATCGATGCAGCGGACGCGGGGCAATGCTGCGCTCTCCACCGCGCGCGCCGTCAGCGTCAGCAGCTTGTATCGTCCAGCCTGGGCGTTGTGCCAGGTTTCGAGCGACGGCGTGGCCGAACCGAGCACGATGGGCACGTCGGCCATCTTGGCACGCATGATCGCCACGTCCCGCGCCGAATAACGCATCGCATCCTGCTGCTTGTAGGAAGAATCGTGTTCTTCATCGACAATGATCACCGCAGGGCGTGCCATCGGCGTGAACCCCGACAACCGCGTGCCGATCACGATGCGTGCTTCACCGTTTTGCGCGCGCAGCCAGCCATGCAAGCGCTCACTCTCATTCATCTGGCTGTGCAGCATGACGATAGGATGATTCGGAAAGCGCGCGCGGAAACGCGCCTCCAGTTGCGGTGTCAGGTTGATTTCCGGTACCAGCACCAAGGCTTGCGCTGCCGGATCCGCAAGCATCGCCTGCAGCAGCTGCATATAAACCTCGGTCTTGCCGCTGCCGGTTATCCCATGCAACAGCCATACGCGAAACCCTGGGCCGGCAGCAAGAATGGAATCGACCGCCAGCTGCTGATCGGGATTCAACGCGGGCGCCGCCTTGGGCTCGACAGCCAGCATTGCCGGCTTTTCGATTTCGACTTCGCTCACCCACCCTTTGTCCTGCATCTGCCGCATGGCGGCGCGCCAGCCAGAAGCAATCGCCACCAGGTTTTCAGCACCCAGCGGACCAGACTCTTTTAGTGCTTGGTAAATCTTGCGCTGCAACACGGCACGCGAGGGTATGGCATCCATGCCAGCTTCTGTGGCGGCAGAGGTGAGGGCGTAGCCCATGCGGCGCGGCAGGCTGGCCGGTTGCGCCTCGCGCAAGCGGGATGGCAGGGCGGCAAGCAAAGCCTGGCCGAACGGATACTGGTAATAATCCGCGCAAAACGCCAGCAGTTTCAGCGTGGCTTGCGGCAACGGCGCTTCATCCTCGTAAGCGTAGGCAATCGGCTTGAGTTTCGTGATCGGGAATTCCGAGGTGGCAGCGCGAGTGATGACGATGCCGATCACGCGTCTGCGCCCGAAAGGCACAAGCACGCGCTGGCCGGGCTGCACGGTGCTGACGCCGTCGAGATAATCGAACAGGGTGGCAAGCGGCACGTCGAGTGCGACGCGGAGAATAGAACCCATCTCAACAATACTCGCGTGTGCGCTGGCGTGTCTTGGGATGCAGCGCCAGGCGTGAGCGGCGCTGTTTGGTTACTCCAAACGAGTCGCGAGCAACACAGCGATGCGCCCAAGGCACGTCAGCCCTTCGGGTTGCTGCAAAAAAACATGTCTGCGGCGTTGCAAACCTTGCGAATGGAACAACCATTCGCTGTGGATTGCGCCTTGCATACAATTTTTTTTTGTAGCAACGCATCACGCGAGTATTGTTGAGATGGGTTCTGATCATGGTGTCATCGGAATGAGGTGTATGCCCGTTATAGCAATGCAGGCAACGTTGGAACCCGTTAAAATAACGATTTTTTCTATTCCAAGAATCGCTTTGAAAGCACATCTTACCGAATTACTGACCCAGGCGGCAAAAGCCGTAGCCCCGGAACAGGCTGATCTCGCCATTGTTCTGGAACGCCCGAAATCCGCCGAGCACGGCGATTTCGCCACCAACCTGGCGATGATGCTGGCCCGTCCGCTCAAGCAGAATCCGCGCGCCATCGCCGAAAGCCTGATCAATGCACTGCCGGCATCGCACTATGTGGCGAAGACGGAAATCGCCGGTGCGGGCTTCATCAATTTCTTCCTCAGCCCCGCCGCCAAGCACGCGGTGGTGCGCGACATCCTGAGCAAAGGTAACGATTTCGGCCGACATAGTCACGGCCAGAAGCGCAAGGTGCAAGTGGAGTTCGTCTCTGCCAACCCGACCGGTCCGCTGCATGTCGGTCACGGCCGCGGCGCGGCGGTGGGCGATTGCCTGTGCCGCCTGCTGGATGCAACCGGCTGGGATGTCACCCGCGAATTCTATTACAACGACGCCGGCGCACAGATCGACAACCTGACGCTGTCCGTGCAATGCCGCTGCAAGGGCCTGACCCCGGACGATCCGGCCTGGCCGGAAGACGGTTATCGCGGCGACTACATCGTGGATGTCGCCAATGCCTACATGGCAAAGGAAAAAATCGACGCAGAGGACAAGCATGTCATTGGCGCGGGCGACCCGGACAATACCGCCGCCATCCGCGAATTCGCCGTGGCCTATCTGCGCCGTGAACAGGATCTGGACTTGCGCGCGTTCGATGTGCATTTCGATGTGTATTCGCTGGAATCCGCACTGTACACCGAAGGCAAGGTTGAAAAGACCGTGCAGCAATTGATCGCCAGCGGCCATACCTACGAGCAGGACGACGCACTCTGGCTGCGCACCACCAAGTTCGGCGACGACAAGGACCGCGTGATGCGCAAGCGCGAAGGCGGCTATACCTATTTCGTGCCGGACGTGGCCTATCATGTCGACAAATGGCAGCGCGGTTTTACCCGCGTGATCAACGAGCAGGGCGCGGATCACCACAGCACCATTACCCGCGTGCGTGCCGGCTTGCAGGCGCTGGACATCGGCATCCCGCAAGCCTGGCCGGATTACGTGCTGCACCAGATGGTGACGGTGATGCGCGGCGGCGAAGAGGTCAAGCTCTCCAAGCGCGCCGGCAGCTATGTGACACTGCGCGACCTGATCGACGAAGTCGGCCGCGATGCCACACGTTATTTCCTCGCGGCCCGCCGCGCCGATTCGCAGCTGATTTTCGACATCGATCTGGCACGCGCGCATACCAACGACAACCCGGTGTACTACATCCAGTACGCCCATGCGCGTATTTGCAGCGTGCTCGAGCAGTGGGGCGGCGATACCTCGATATTGCCCGATACCGCTCTCGCGCCATTAACAACCACGCACGAACTGGCGCTGCTGCAACGCCTGGCCGAGTATCCGAAAACCGTGGAAACAGCCGCGCAGGAACTCGCTCCGCACATCATTGCCTACTACCTCAAGGATTTGGCCGGCGACCTGCACAGCTACTACAATGCCCAGCAATTCCTGGTAGAAGATGAGGCCGTGAAACATGCCCGTCTGGCACTGGTGTTTGCCACCCGCTTTGTATTGCAAAGCGGCCTGCAACTGCTCGGAGTGAATGCTCCGGAGAAAATGTAAGCAATTATGACTCGCGACTATAAACCTGCCGCCTCCAGGCAAAAGCCCGCCGGCAAGAACAACGCCTTCCTTACCGGCATCATGGTCGGCATCATCCTCGGCATCGGCATTTCCGTTGCCGTGGCGATCATGGTCACCGGCGGCAAGAGCCCCTTTGTCGATCACGAAACCTCGGCGGAGCCGGCTCCCGCAGCTGAAACCGCCAAGGAAATGAATTCGGCAGAATCGGCGGTGCCCGCTGAAAATACCGAGGCCAAACCCGACGCCAATCGCTTCGATTTCTACAAAATCCTGCCGGGCGAAAGCCAGGTGACGGAACAGGAAATCCAGCAAAGCAAGGAAGCACAGCAAAACCAGCCGCCGGCCATCGAGAATTACTTCCTGCAAGTCGGCGCATTCCAGACCGAAGAGGAAGCCGATAACATCAAGGCCAAGCTCGCGCTGCTAGGCCTGGAAGCCATCGTGCAAACCGCCAACGTGCCGGATAAAGGCGTGTGGCACCGCGTCCGCGTCGGCCCGTATTCCGATCTCGACCAGATCGGCAAAGCGCGCGCCGAGCTGACCAAAAACGGCTTCAACGCCGACCTGATCAAGATTCACAGCAACGTTCCCGACCAATAAAGGAAAACCTATGAAATCGCTTCTCACCGCCCTGTTGATGCTGGTTTCCAGCGTGGCTATCGCCGAGCCGCAGGCCGGCTTCGAATACCAGCAAACGCAGCAAGTCATCCCCACCGACAATCCGGCCAAGATTGAAGTCACCGAGCTCTTCTGGTACGGCTGTCCGCATTGCTACCAGCTCGAACCGCGCCTGGCCGTGTGGGTGAAAAAGCTGCCGCAGGATGTGACTTTCAAGCGCGTGCCCGGCATTCCGCGTCCTGACTGGGCACCCGGCGCCAAAGCTTATTATGCGATGGAGGCCCTGGGAGTGCTGGATAAGCTCCATGCACCGTTCTTTGAGGCCATTCACAAGCAGAGAATCGTGAAGCCCAACGACGAAGCGGCGATGATCGACTGGATCACCAAGCAGTCCGGCATGGATCGCAAGAAGGTCAGCGACGCCTACAACTCCTTCTCGGTCAACACCAAGAACATGCGTGCCATGCAGATCTTCCGTGCGTCCGGCGCCACCGGCGTACCGGCCTTGATCGTCGACGGCAAGTACATTTCCTCCATCAGCATGGCGGGCGGCATTGAGGAATTGCTTAAAGTCGCCGATGAGTTGATTGCAAAAGCCCGTGCCGAAAAAACCGGCAAGCGCTAATGCCCAGCCAATCCACACTTTCCAAACCCGCCGCCCGGCGGGTTTTTATTACCGGCGCCTCCAGCGGCATCGGCACCGCCCTGGCCCGGTACTATGCTACACAAGGCGCCACGCTGGGCCTGGTCGCCCGGCGTGGCGAGCTGCTGGCTGAACTGCAAACCAGCCTGAACACCGAATGCGCCATCTACACCGTTGACGTGCGCGACGCCGACGCCATGCGCGGCGCCGCTGAAGACTTCATGCAGCGCTATGGCACCCCGGACATCGTTATCGCCAATGCCGGCGTCAGCCGCGGCACGCTCACCCAATACGCCGAAGACCTGGCCGCCTTCCGCGCCGTGATGGATATCAACGTATTGGGCATGGTGCACACCTTCCACCCTTTCATCGAACCCATGTGCCGCTCTGGTCGAGGCCATCTGGCAGGAATCGCCAGCGTCGCCGGCTTGCGCGGACTCCCCGGCGCAAGCGCCTATTCCGCCTCCAAGGCCGCTGCCATCAGCTATCTCGAAAGCTTGCGGGTAGAAATGGTGAAAAGCGGCGTCAGCGTCACCACGATATGCCCCGGTTATATCAAAACCCCGATGACCGACGTCAACACCTATCCCATGCCGTTCATGCTGGACGCCGATATCGCTGCCGCAAAAATGGCCCATGTCATCGACCAGAAACGCCGCTACGTGATTTTGCCTTGGCAGATGGCGCTGGTAGGGCGCTTCATGAAACTGTTACCGGCTTGGGTTTGGGATTGGGCGATGAAGAACGCGCCGCATAAAGCGCGGACGGATTGGGATTGGCTGTAAGCCTTCTCCCGCAGCGCAGAAGGAGCTAGACCCCTGGATTCGGGTGCCTGAATGACAGATGGGTTACTTCGGCGGCTCGAAAAACCCGATCCCGATCAACTCCTCCGCCAATGCGTTGTAATCCTTCGCCCCTTGCCCATGGGGCGCGAACGCAAACACATCCTTGCCGTGCACCGGGCTCTCCGCAAGACTCACCGTCTCCGAAATGCGCGTCTCGCATAGATCATTACCGTAGTGCTCGCGCAGCCTGTCGAAAATCTCGTAAGACAATCGGCGCCGGGAATCGAAACGCGTAATGATGATGCGCCGCTCGATGCGCTTGCCCAGCGGCTTTTCCAGCACCTTGAGTGCGGCATCCAGACGATTCACGCCTTGCAGCGAAAGATAATCCGCCGAGACCGGGATCAGCAGGCGCTGCGAGGCAAACACGGCATTCAGGGACAGCACACCCAGCATTGGCGAACAGTCGATCAGCACGGGTATCGCCTCGTCGGGCAGCAATTCCTGCGTGAGGCCGTTTTTCAAGGCGCTGGTGATGTTGGGGTTACGGCCATAGAGCGAATCAATCTTGAAGAGCTCCATGTGCGCTGGAATCAGGTGCGCACCGGTAGGCAGCTCGCGCATGAGGTGAGATAGAGGCTTTTGCTCGCTGTAGAAAGCGTAAATGGTTTCTGCGCTGGCAAGATTGCGCACGCCGCTGGCGATGGTCAGGTGCGCCTGGGGATCGAGGTCGATGCCGAGCGGGAATTTGCCCCGCTTGGCCAGTGCGGCGATCAGATTGAGCGTCGTCGTGGTCTTGCCGACCCCACCTTTCTGGTTGAAGACCGCGACGACCGACATTCTTGCTCTCCTTATTCGACCGTGACAGATTTTGCCAGGTTGCGCGGCTTGTCTACGTCGGTCCCTCTCAACAAGGCAGCGTGATAGGCCAGAAGCTGCACCGGGATCGAATGAAGGATAGGGGAGAGTACCCCAACGTTGCGCGGCGTACGGATGACGTGCACGCCTTCGCTGGCGGTGAAATGGCTATCGAGATCGGCGAATACGAACAGTTCACCGCCGCGCGCGCTGACTTCCTGCATGTTGGATTTGACCTTTTCCAGCAGCGCGTCGTTGGGCGCGATCACGACCACCGGCATGTCGCGGTCGACCAGTGCCAGCGGTCCATGCTTCAGTTCACCGGCAGGGTAGGCCTCGGCATGGATGTAGGAGATTTCCTTGAGCTTGAGCGCACCTTCCAGCGCGATGGGGTAGTGTATGCCACGCCCCAGGAACAAAGCATGCTGCTTGCTTGCGAAGGCCTTGGCCCATTCGCGTATTTGCGGTTCCAGGTTGAGCGCATGCTGCACACTGGAGGGCAGATAGCGCATCGCTTCCAGATGTTTCTGCTCTTCTTCCGCCGTGAGCAGGCCGCGTGTCTTCGCCAGCGTCGCGGCCAGGATGAACAATGCGATCAGCTGCGTGGTAAAAGCCTTGGTGGAAGCTACGCCGATTTCAGCACCGGCCCGGGTATAGAACACCAGTTTGGATGCACGTGGAATCGCGCTTTCATGCACGTTGCAGATCGCCAGGGTCAACTCCTGACCGAGTGCTTTGGCATGCTTTAATGCTTCCATCGTGTCCAGCGTTTCGCCGGACTGGGAAATGGTGATGATCAACTGGCGCGGATTGGGTACCGATTCGCGGTAGCGGTATTCGCTGGCAATCTCGACGGTCGTGGGAATGCGCGCGATGCTCTCCAGCCAGTATTTGGCTGTCAGCCCTGCGTAATAACTCGTGCCGGCGGCCAGGATCAGGATGCTGTCCGCTTGCGCGAAAACCTCGGCGGCATCCTTGCCGAACAGCTGAGTACTGAAGCGCCCTTCATCGATGACGGCCTCGAGGGTGTCGGTCAAGGCGCGCGGCTGCTCGTGGATTTCCTTCTGCATGAAGTGGGTGTAAGGGCCCAGCTCCATCGATGCGAGCGATACTTCGCTCAGATGCACTTTGCGTTCGGCCGGTTTGCCTTGGCCATCCACCAACTTGATGCCTGACTGGCGCAGTTCTGCTACATCGCCGTCTTCCATATAGATCACGCGGCGGGTTACGGAAAGAATCGCGGAAACATCCGATGCGACGAAGTTCTCGCCTTCGCCCAGACCGATCAGCAATGGGCAACCCTGACGAGCACATACCATGATTTCCGGCTCGTTGAGCGCCACTACGGCGATGGCATATGCTCCAACCAGCTCGGCCGCTGCCTTGCGGGTTGCCGTGAACAGGTCGTTGCCTTGCTTGAAGTAATGATGAATCAGGTGGGCAATGACTTCGGTATCAGTTTGCGATTCAAACACGTAACCCAGGCCCTTGAGCTTTTGACGTTGCGCTTCGTGGTTTTCAATGATGCCGTTATGCACCACCGCGATTTCGCCGCAGGAAACATGCGGATGCGCATTAGACTCGGTCACGCCGCCATGGGTCGCCCAGCGGGTGTGGCCGATGCCGACGTGACCGTTGAGATTGACGGCGCCGGCTTTCTGCTGCATTTCCGCTACGCGTCCGACAGCGCGCACGCGCCTGATTTCACCATCCAATATGGCGATACCTGCCGAATCGTAGCCGCGATACTCCAGACGGCTCAGACCTTCGATCAGGATGGGAACGACATTGCGTTGAGCAACTGCGCCTACGATTCCGCACATAGTGTTATTTCTTTGTTTTGACCGGCCGTTTCCAGCCCTGAATGGTGATTTGTTTGCTGCGCGACAGCGTCAGCGAATTTTCCGGCGCATCGCGCGTAATTGTCGAACCCGCGCCTATGGTGGCGCCGGCTTCTACCGTCACCGGTGCCACCAGCTGCGTGTCCGAGCCTATAAATGCATGATCGCCGATGATGGTGCGATGCTTGTTTGCGCCATCGTAATTGCAGGTAATCGTCCCGGCGCCGATATTGACGTGCTTGCCTACCTGGCTATCGCCCACGTAACTCAAGTGATTGATCTTGCTACCATGATCCACGCGGCTGTTCTTGATCTCGACAAAGTTGCCGATGTGCGCCTCCGCGACCAGTTCGGTGCCTGGCCGTAAACGGGCATAAGGACCGATGCGCGAATCCCTGCCTACCGTTGCCTCATCGATATGCGTATACGGTGCAATGACACTGCCTTCGGCGATGGTCGCATCCTTGATGACGCAATAAGGGCCGATGCTGACCTTGTCACCGAGCTCCACATTGCCTTCAAACACGCAGCCGATGTCGATTTCCACATCGCGACCAGTCTTGAGCCTGCCGCGAACGTCTATGCGCTCTGGATCGCGCAGAGTTACGCCCGCGTGCATCAATCGCTGGGCTTCGTTTTTCTGGTAGATCCGTTCGACACCTGCCAGATCAGCCTTCGAATTGACGCCGATGACTTCCCATTCATCCTGGGCGCGTTCGGTGACCACGCCCACGCCATCCTCTACGGCCATGGCGATCACATCCGTCAGGTAATATTCCTTCTGGTTATTCTCGTTGCGCAGCCTTCCCAGCCACTGCTTCAGCAGGACTGTGGGCATCGCCATGATGCCGCTATTCACTTCCTTGATGCGGCGCTGTTCGGCGTCGGCATCCTTTTCTTCCACGATAGCCTGTACGCGACCGTCGAAACTGCGCACTATGCGTCCGTAACCCGTAGGAATGTCCTTTTCCACGGTCAGCAGCGCGAGATGCTGTTCCGCATTGCGTATCAACATACGGCAGGTCTCGGCCCGCAGGAGTGGGACATCACCCAGCAATACCAGCGTGATGCCTTTGTCACCGAGCAGGGGCATGGCCTGCTGCACGGCATGGCCTGTACCCAGTTGTTCCGCCTGTTCCGCCCACAGGATATCGTCGCGGGCGATGGCTTCCGGCACCTTGCGTCCGCCAAAACCATAGACGGCCACAATGTTTTCCGGCTCCAGCTTTTCGGCACAGGTAATCACATGCGAAAGCAGGGCGCGACCGGCAACCTGATGAAGGACCTTGGGCAGGTCGGAATGCATGCGCGTGCCCTTGCCTGCGGCAAGGATCACAACATTGAGATTGCTTCGAACTGACGACATATTGGGCATAAGTATAAAGCAAAAAGGCAGCCTTCCGGCTGCCTTTGAGCTTGCTGCGATGATGGTTAATGCACGCCTTTGCGCAGCTTCTGAATCGCGCGCAGCTGGGCAACGGCCTCCGCCAATTCGGCTTGCGCCTTGGCATAGTCGATCTCGGAGCTTTTATCGCGCATCGCTTCTTCAGCCAGGCGTTTCGCTTCGAGCGCACTCGCTTCATCCAGGTCTTGACCACGGATGGCGGTATCTGCCAGCACCGTGATCACGCCCGGTTGTACCTCAAGCAAACCGCCGGAAACGAAAATCAGCGTTTCCTCTTCCTGATTCGGCACCTTGACGCGTACCGCGCCCGGCTTGATCTTGGTGATCATCGGGGCGTGATGCGGGTAGATACCTACTTCGCCCATCGCGGCCGGAGCGGCAACGAACTCTGCCAATCCGGAAAAGATGGATTCTTCGGCGCTTACCACATCGAGATGGATAGTCATTGCCATGTTCGCTCAGCCTGGTGATTAAAGGGTTTTGGCCTTCTCGACAGCTTCTTCGATGCTGCCAACCATGTAGAAAGCCTGTTCCGGCAGATGGTCGTACTCGCCGTTGACGATCGCCTTGAAGCCCTTGATGGTGTCCTTGAGCGAAACGTACTTGCCCGGAGAACCGGTAAACACCTCAGCGACGTGGAACGGCTGTGACAGGAAGCGCTGGATCTTACGGGCACGGCCCACAGCCAGCTTGTCTTCCGGCGACAGTTCATCCATGCCCAGAATCGCGATAATGTCGCGCAGTTCCTTGTAGCGCTGCAGAGTTGCCTGCACCGAACGTGCCACGTTGTAGTGCTCTTCGCCCACGACCAGCGGGTCGAGCTGG
Organism: Methylobacillus sp. MM3; assembly: GCF_001645185.1. Taxonomy (GTDB): domain Bacteria; phylum Pseudomonadota; class Gammaproteobacteria; order Burkholderiales; family Methylophilaceae; genus MM2. The sequence continues at coordinate 90,611 of NZ_LXTQ01000020.1, read as the reverse complement.
CGGGAGCTGGAGTCCAGCGGGTCGACAGCAGGGTAGATACCCAGCGCGGCGATATCGCGCGACAACACGACGGTGGAGTCCAAATGCTGGAAGGTCGTGGCCGGGGACGGGTCGGTCAAGTCATCCGCAGGGACGTAAACGGCCTGGATGGAAGTGATCGAACCGACCTTGGTGGATGTAATACGCTCTTGCAGGCGACCCATTTCGTCGGCCAGTGTGGGCTGGTAACCCACGGCGGAAGGCATACGACCCAGCAGCGCAGACACTTCGGTACCGGCCAGGGTGTAACGGTAGATGTTGTCGACGAAGAACAGGATGTCGCGGCCTTCATCGCGGAACTTCTCGGCCATGGTCAGGCCGGACAATGCCACGCGCAGACGGTTGCCCGGCGGTTCGTTCATCTGGCCGAACACCATCGCCACCTTGGACTCGGACATGTTCTCCAGGTTGATAACGCCGGCTTCTGCCATTTCATGATAGAAGTCGTTGCCTTCGCGGGTACGTTCGCCCACACCGGCAAATACCGACAGACCGCTATGCTGCTTGGCGATGTTGTTGATCAGTTCCAGCATGTTCACGGTCTTGCCCACACCGGCGCCGCCGAACAGGCCGACCTTGCCGCCCTTGGCAAACGGGCAGACCAGGTCAATCACCTTGATGCCGGTTTCCAACAGGTCAACGGAAGGGGAAAGCTCTTCAAAGGTCGGAGCTTTCTGGTGAATCGAGCGACGCTCGTCGCATTCGATCGGACCGGCTTCGTCGATAGGACGGCCCAACACATCCATGATGCGGCCCAGTGTGCCATGACCGACGGGAACGGTGATCTGCGAACCCGTCGCCTTGAATTTCATGCCGCGGCTCAAGCCATCGCTGGAGCCCATGGCAATGGTACGCACCACGCCATCGCCCAGCTGCTGCTGAACTTCCAGGGTCAGACCGGCTTCTGCGGTAGAACCTTCTTCGTCCAGAATCAAGGCGTCATACACCTTGGGCATTTGGTCACGCGGGAATTCGACGTCAACCACGGCGCCGATACATTGAACAACTTTACCTTGACTCATCTTGAGTTCCCCAATCTATTGATTCGTTACACTGCGGCTCTTAAAGATTTGGTCTCGCCATAACATTCGAACTCGAATATTAGTCTCGCCCAATCGTTAATCCGCCTCGCGTTACACTGCGGCAGCGCCGCCGACGATTTCAGAAATTTCCTTGGTGATCGCAGCCTGGCGGGCCTTGTTGTAGACCAACTTGAGCTCACCGATGACGTTCTTCGCGTTGTCGGACGCGGACTTCATCGCCACCATGCGCGCGCTCTGCTCGGACGCCATGTTTTCAGCAACCGCATGGAACACCAGCGATTCGATGTAGCGCACCATCAATTCATTGATGACTTCAGGTGCTTCCGGCTCGTAGATGTAGTCCCAGTAGCCGGTCGCACTGCCGAGCTGCTCGCCGGTGACCGGCAACAGCTGCTCGATGACGGGCTCCTGCTTCATCGTGTTGATGAAACGGGTATAGCAGATATGCAACTGGTCGATTTCGCCGGCGATATACGCATCCAGCATCACCTTGATCGGGCCGATCAGCTTTTCCATGTGGGGCGCATCGCCCAGGCTGATGACGTGCGACTTGACGTTGGCACCGACACGGCCCATAAAGCCCAGGCCCTTGTTGCCAATAGCGGTGACGGCTACGCCACGCTTTTCGCTTTCCCAGGACTTCATCTGATTGATCGCCATACGCAACACGTTTGTGTTGAGGCCGCCGCACAAGCCTTTGTCCGATGTCACGACGATCAGGCCGACATTGGCGACCTGATCGCGCTTGACGATGAATGGATGCTTGTACTCCGAGTGCGCATGGGAAAGGTGAGCAGCCACATTGCGAATTTTTTCCGCATAGGGGCGAGCGTGCCGCATCCGCTCCTGCGCCTTGCGCATCTTGGATGCGGCCACCATTTCCATGGCCTTGGTGATCTTGCGCGTATTTTCAACGCTCTTGATCTTGGTCCGAATTTCCTTGCTGCCAGCCATTTTGGTCTCCGCCTTAGTAAGCGTTGGTTGCCTTGAAATCCTGAATTGCGGCTTCCAGCGCCTTCTGATCGTCGCCGCCAAGATCCTTGGTAGCTTCAATCTTGTCCATCAGATCCTTGTACTTGGACTTCACGAAGGAGTGCAGGGCAGATTCGAAGGACAGCGCCTTGGCAACAGGCACGTCATCCAGGTAACCCTGGTTGGCGGCCAGCAGCGTGAGGGCCATTTCAGAAGTGCTCAGCGGCGCGTACTGCGTTTGCTTCATCAGCTCGGTCACCATGCGGCCGCGTTCCAGCTGCTTGCGAGTGGTTTCGTCGAGATCGGAAGCGAACTGCGCGAACGCCGCCAGTTCACGATACTGGGCCAGTGCCAGACGCACACCGCCGCCCAGCTTCTTGATGACCTTGGTCTGTGCGGCACCGCCGACGCGGGACACCGAAATACCGGCGTTGATCGCAGGACGGATACCGGCGTTGAACAGGTCGGTTTCCAGGAAGATCTGGCCGTCGGTAATGGAAATCACGTTGGTCGGCACGAATGCGGACACGTCGCCGGCGGCAGTTTCGATCACCGGCAGGGCGGTCAGCGAACCGGTCTTGCCCTTGACTTCGCCGTTGGTGAACTTCTCGACATACTCTTCGTTGACGCGAGCAGCACGCTCCAGCAGACGGGAGTGGATGTAGAACACGTCGCCCGGGTAAGCTTCGCGGCCCGGCGGACGGCGCAGCAGCAGGGAGATCTGACGATATGCCCAGGCTTGCTTGGTCAGATCGTCATAAACGATCAGCGCGTCCTGACCGCGGTCGCGGAAGTATTCGCCCATGGTGCAACCGGCGTAAGGCGCCAGGAATTGCAGAGCGGCAGAGTCGGAAGCGGCGGCAGCTACGACAATGGTGTATTCCATCGCGCCATGCTCTTCCAGCTTGCGTACCACGTTGGCGATGGTGGAGGCCTTTTGGCCGATCGCAACGTAGATACAGGTCATGTTCTGACCCTTTTGATTGATGATCGCGTCGACAGCGACGGCAGTCTTGCCGGTCTGACGGTCGCCGATGATCAGTTCGCGCTGGCCGCGGCCGACCGGAACCATGGAGTCAATGGACTTCAGGCCGGTTTGAACCGGTTGCGAAACGGACTTACGGGCAATAACGCCCGGAGCGACCTTTTCGACCTTGTCGGTCATCTTGGCGTTGATCGGACCCTTGCCGTCGATCGGCTGACCCAGCGCGTTCACGACGCGACCGATCAGCTCGGGACCAACCGGCACTTCCAGAATGCGGCCGGTGCACTTGCAGGTGTCGCCTTCGGAAATATGTTCATATTCGCCCAGAACCACGGCGCCGACGGAATCGCGCTCCAGGTTCAGCGCGAGACCGAAAGTGTTGCCCGGGAATTCGATCATTTCGCCGGCCATCACGTTGGACAGCCCGTGGATGCGAACGATGCCGTCCGTCACCGAAATCACGGTACCTTGGGTACGCGCTTCGGCGCTGGTGGAGAAATTCTCCAGCCGGCTCTTAATCAGTTCACTGATTTCTGATGTGGATAACTGCATTACTTTCTCCTAACCTTTCAGCGTGTAGGCCAGCTCTTGCAAGCGGCCACGGACTGAAGCGTCGATGACCGTATCGCCGACAACAATTTTGATCCCGCCAATAATTTCCGGGTCCACTTTAACGCTTGCCTCGACTTTCTTGCCGAACTTCGTCTGCAAGTGGTCGATCAATGTCTTTACCTGAGCGTCGGTGAGGGCGGTGGCGGCGGTAATTTCCGCATCCAGCGAGCCTTCGTCCTGTGCCTTGAGCTCTTCATAGTTGCTGGCGATTTCCGGCAGCAATGCAACCCGGTCGTATTCCACCAGCAGCTTGATCAGGTTGATGCCCGATTCGTCCAGCTTGTCGCCGCACACGGCCAGCAGCAGACGCTCGATATCTGCAGAGATGAACTTCGGATCGTCGATAACCGTCTGCATTTGCGGATCGGCAATGACAGCGCTGGCCATGGCCAGCATTTCCGACCATTTCGCCAGCGCATTCTTTTCCTTAGCCAGGCGGAACACCGCCACGGCATAAGGTCTTGCAATAGTGACCGCTTCAGCCATGATATGGGTCTGCCTCTGTCCTACAGTTCGTTGGCAATCGCGGCGAGCATATCGCTATGCGCCTTCGCATCGATTTCACGACGCAGGATCTTTTCCGCACCGGCAATGGCCAGTTGCGACACTTGCTGACGCAGACCTTCCTTGGCACGGTTCACTTCCTGGTCGATTTCAGCCTTGGCGCCGGTCAGGATGCGCTCACCCTCGACCTTGGCGTTGTTCTTGGCTTCTTCGATGATTTCGGCAGCACGCTTTTCAGCTTGCGCAATGATGGCGGATGCCTTTTCCTTTGCGGTATGCAGGTCCTGGGATGCGCGCTTGGATGCGAGCTCCAGTTCGTGCCTGCCGCGCTCGCCGGCCGCCAGGCCGTCAGCTATCTGTTTCTGGCGCGTTTCCACGGCATTGAGCAGCGGCGGCCACACAAACTTCACCGTGAACCAGATCAGAATGGCGAAAGACACTGCTTGCGCCAATAAGGTCAGGTTGATATTCATTTGAAACTCCTAGCGGCTAGCAATTAGCACGAAAGCGCGATTACTGTGCAACAACGCCCAACAGCGGATTAGCGAAGGCAAACATCATTGCCAGACCAACACCGATAATGAAGGAAGCGTCGATCAGACCCAGCAGCAGGAATACCTTGGCTTGCAGGGAAGGAATCATTTCCGGCTGACGGGCAGCGCCTTCCAGGAAGCTGGCGCACATGATGCCGATGCCGATACAGGCGCCGGCGGCACCCAGACCAATGATCAGGCCGATACCGATCCCGGTGTAAGCTTGGATCATCGCCAGAAGTTGCATGTTTTCCATCGTATTTCCTTTCAAGTAGGGAGAGTTAAATCAAACAAAAAAATCGGGTTAATGGCTTTCGTGGGCCATTGCGATGTACACGACCGTCAACATCATGAAAATGAATGCCTGCAGCACCACGATCAGGATGTGGAAGATAGCCCAGCCGGCGCTTAGCAATGCACCGAAGATGGTGCCGGCAATGCCTGTGGCAGCCCACATGCCGAGCAGCAGGAAGATGATTTCGCCGGCATACATGTTGCCGAACAGACGCAGCGAGTGCGATAAAGGCTTGGATACGTATTCGATCAGGTTGAACAGGAAGTTGGCCGGCCATACCAGCGGATTGCTGCCGAACGGGGAACAGAACAGTTCATGAATCCAGCCACCTAGGCCCTTGACCTTGATGCTGAAGAAAATCATCAACACCCATACCGACAGTGCCAACGCAAAGGTGGCGTTAACGTCGGAAGTGGGTACGCTGCGCCAGTGATCGAGACCCAGCACGTTGTGATAGAACTTGCCCATGATATCGACGGGCAGGAAGTCCATCGCGTTCATGAACAGCACCCAGACGAAGACCGTCAGGGCAGCGGGCGCGATGAATGCATGGCGGTTGCCGTGAAAAATGCTCTTGACCTGATTGTCGATGAACTCCATCAGCAGTTCGACGAAGGCCTGACGCTTGCCTGGAACGCCGGCGGTAGCGCCGCGCACCACCCACCAGAGGAAACCGAAAATCACGACACCCAGAATTGCGGACATGACCAGCGTGTCCATGTGCAGAACCCAGAAACTGCCATCCCCCACCGGCTTGGCATTGAAGCCAAGGTGATGTTCGATATAGCTTGAAGGTGTCATCTGTTCGCTTGCCATTCGTTAAACCCCAATCCTTACTCTTTTTCGTTTACTCGCATGATGCCGATGCCGGACAGCAGGGCTGCCACGGCGAGGCCGGCGATCAGCGCAGCCGGTACCAGGTTCGATGCATACAACTTGAAAATCAGCAGCAGCAGCACGGCGATGACTATGATCTTGATCGCTTCTGCTCTCAGCAGTAGCACCAGTGCCGTGCCTGCCCCGCCCTCAAGACTCTTGGCCGGACGCATGCTGAGCGCACCCAACTGACTGCCAACCCAGACCGCGAAACCTCCCGCAAGCGCCGACAGTGCGCCATGCGCACCTGCCAGCCAATACGCCACAAGGCTGACCAGCAGGACCGCATTCACCTGCCAGAGACCCAATCGTTTCACCATTTAATCGTCCAAGCTGCGCGCATGTAAAAAATGCTCCCGCGGAGCACTTCTTAATAAATCAATGCACAACCAAAGCCCGCGATTGTCGGTTTTTGCCGTGTGCAAGTCAAGAAAAACTTGCACGACGGGAAGCGATCAGATCGCTTCCACGCGCATTCCCATGCGGGCGAGAATACCTTCCAGTTCATCCATGCTGCTGTAATCGATGGTCAGCTTTCCTTTGCCTCGCGCGCCTTGGCGGATGGCTACATTAGTGCCCAATTGTTCGGAAAGGCTTTCCTGCAGATTTTGCAGATCGCGGGTTGTTCGCGGCTCTGCCTGCTTGCGTGGCTGCATGATGCGCTGCACCAGGCGCTCCGCTTCGCGCACCGAGAGTTTTTTGCTGGCGATCTGCTCTGCCGCAGCAATCTGCTTCGCTCCATCCAGCGAGAGCAGGGCACGCGCATGTCCCATATCGATCTCCCCCGCCATCAGCATGTCCTGTACGCGGCCAATCAGCGAACGCAAGCGCAGCAGATTGGTCACCGCCGTACGCGAGCGTCCGATGGCTTCAGCTGCCGCCTGATGCGTCAGCCCGAATTCGTCCAGCAGGCGCTGAATGCCATTGGCTTCTTCCAGCGGATTAAGATTTTCGCGCTGGATGTTTTCGATGAGCGACATCGCCAGCGCGGTTTCGTCCGCCAGTTCGCGCACCAGGACTTGCACTTCTTGCAGTCCGGCCATTTGCGCGGCGCGCCAGCGGCGTTCGCCGGCGATGATTTCGTACAGTTCCGGGGCGATCGGGCGCACCAGGATAGGCTGCATGATGCCTTGCGCGCGGATAGAATCCGCGAGCTGCACCAATGAATCGTGATCCATGTGCGTGCGCGGTTGATATTTGCCGGGCTGCAGCTGACCGACGCGCAATACGCGCAAGGTATCGGTCGCCGACACGTTCTCGAGATTACCGCCCAATAACGCGTCGAGACCGCGCCCCAAACCTTTGGATTTAACCATTTGCCGCTCCGACGGTTGCTGTACTGCTTCGATTGATAATTTCACCTGCCAATGCCAGATAAGCCTGTGCCCCCTTTGATGCCCGATCATATGCCAATGCCGGCTGGCCGTAGCTTGGCGCTTCGGCGAGACGCACATTGCGCGGAATGACGGTGCGATACACCTTGTCGCCGAAATGCTGGGTGAGCTGCGCCGATACCTGCTGTGCCAGCATGTTGCGCGGATCGAACAAGGTGCGCAGCAGGCCTTCTATCTCCAAGCCCGGATTGAGGTAGGCGCGTACCTTCTTGATGGTGTTGACCAGATCGGATAAACCTTCCAGCGCGTAATACTCGCACTGCATCGGAATCATTACCGCATGTGCCGCCGTCAGGGCGTTGACGGTGACCAGATTGAGGGCAGGGGGGCAGTCGATGAGAATGTAATCGTAGTCCGCGCCCAGTTCCGACAGCGCCACTTTCAGCCGCGTTTCGCGCGCCAGCTCGTTCACCAGCTCCACTTCGGCGCCCGCAAGTTCGCGATTGGCCGGCACCACGTCGAAACCGCTATCGGCAGTGACGCGCACCTCGGCGATGGATTTATCGCCGATCAGCACATGATAAATCGTATGCTTCAGCCCTGATTTCTCGACCCCGCTGCCTGTGGTCGCGTTGCCTTGAGGATCGAGATCGATCAGCAGGACACGCCGCTTGGTCGCGGCAAGGCTGGCCGCCAGATTAACGCAGGTGGTGGTTTTGCCGACACCGCCTTTTTGATTGGTGATTGCAAGGATACGCATCAGGCTGCTTTCAGGAATACGAGGTGGCGTTGCGCTTCCAGTCCCGGGACATTCAGGGGAATGACTTCCGATATCGGCCCCTTGATCTGGGCCAGCTCGTCATAGGGATAAACGCCCTTCATCGCTAGCCACACGCCGCCATTGACGCACAAGTGGGCCGTCAGGCGCATGAATTCGGCGATATCGGAGAAGGCACGTGAAATGATCATGTCGAACTTGTGCTCGGGATGGAAATCCTCAACACGTCCGCAGACCACCTCCAGATTCGCGATAGCGAGCGCCGCCTTCGCTTGACGCATGAAGCTGGCTTTCTTGTGATTGGAATCCATCACCGTGACCTGCAGGTCGGGCCACACGATTGCCAGCGGAATTCCTGGAAGTCCGGCGCCGCTACCGACATCCAGCAAGCGTCCACTTTCGATATGCGGCAAAACAGACAAGCTATCCAGCAGATGCAGCGTGACCATGTCATTGGGATCCCGCACCGCCGTCAGGTTATGCACCTTGTTCCATTTTTCCAGCAAGGCCAGATAATCCAGCAACTTCAGCTGCGTCGCGGCATCGAGATCAATTCCCAGCTCAACCAGCCCTTGCGACAGCTTATCCTGCAAACTCACGCAGCATTCTCCCCGGCGCCATCGACGGCACGCGCATTGTATTTTTTCTTGAGGTAGACCAGCAGCAGCGAAATTGCGGCCGGCGTAATTCCTGAAATGCGCCCGGCCTGACCCAACGTTTGCGGCCGCTGCTTGTTCAACTTTTGCTGCGCTTCGATGGAAAGACCGCGCACATCGCGGTAGTCCAGATCCTCCGGCAGCGCCAATTCTTCATTGTGGCGGCTGCGTTCGATCTCCTCGGACTGACGGTCGATATAGCCCTGATATTTGGCGGCAATTTCCAGTTGCTGGCGCACTTGCGGGTCGGTTTCGCCAGGCCCGGCATCGGGCAGGGAGAGGAGTGCTTCGTAGCTTACGTCCGGGCGGCGCATTAGCTCGAACAGCGCATATTCACGCTCGATCGGCTTGCCCAGCACGCGAACCGCTTCCGTTTCAGGTAGTGTCTTCGGATTTACCCATGTGCGCTTCAATCGCTCCTCTTCGCGAGCGATTGCTTCCTGCTTGCGGGAGAAGGCCTCCCAGCGCACATCGTCGACCACACCAAGTTTTCGACCTGCTTCGGTCAGCCGCAGGTCGGCGTTGTCTTCGCGCAGCATCAAACGGTATTCGGCGCGGCTGGTAAACATGCGATATGGCTCGCTGACGCCGCGCGTGATCAAATCGTCCACAAGCACGCCAAGGTAGGCTTGATCGCGGCTGGGGCACCAGCTTTCCTGATCGGCCGAATAGCGTCCGGCATTGATGCCGGCAAGCAGGCCTTGCGCTGCAGCTTCTTCATAGCCCGTTGTTCCATTGATCTGACCGGCAAAAAACAGTCCCTTTACAGCCTTGGTTTCCAGTGAATCCTTGAGGCCGCGCGGATCATAGTAATCGTACTCGATGGCATAGCCGGGCCGCAGGATGTGCGCATTTTCCATGCCCTTGATCGAACGCACCAAGGCGTACTGCACATCGAACGGCAAACTGGTGGAAATTCCGTTCGGATAGATTTCGTGAGTATTCAGCCCTTCGGGTTCCAGGAAGATCTGGTGCGAATCCTTGCCGGCAAAGCGCATGATCTTGTCTTCGACGGAAGGGCAGTAGCGCGGTCCCACACCCTCGATCACGCCGGTATACATCGGCGATCGATCGAGGCCGGACCGAATGATTTCATGTGTACGCTCGTTGGTATGCGTAATCCAGCACGGCATCTGCTGCGGATGCTGATCGACCGAACCGAGGAATGAAAACACGGGAACCGGATCGTCGCCCGGCTGGACTTCCATCACGGAAAAATCTACCGTGCGGCCATCGATACGCGGCGGAGTGCCGGTCTTGAGGCGGCCCGCAGGCAAGCCGATTTCGCGCAAACGATGCGCCAGAGAAACAGCAGGGGGATCGCCTGCACGGCCTGCCTGATAATTGGCCAGGCCGACGTGGACCAGGCCGGCCAAAAACGTGCCGGCCGTAAGCACCACGGACCGCGACTCGAAGCGCAGACCCAACTGCGTCACCACGCCTGCCACGCGATCGCCTTCGAGAACGATGTCGTCGACGGCTTGCTGGAAAAGCCATAAATTGGGCTGATTTTCCAGCCGACGGCGTATGGCGGCCTTGTACAGGATGCGGTCGGCTTGAGCACGCGTCGCACGGACGGCGGGGCCTTTGCTGGAATTCAGGATGCGGAACTGGATGCCGCCTTCATCGGTAGCGGCCGCCATGGCGCCACCCAGCGCATCCACCTCCTTGACCAGGTGCCCCTTGCCGATACCGCCAATGGACGGATTGCAGGACATCTGCCCCAAAGTTTCGATGTTATGCGTAAGCAGCAATGTGCGACGACCCATGCGAGCCGCAGCCAAGGCCGCCTCGGTACCGGCATGACCGCCACCGATAACGATTACATCAAATTTTTCAGGGAATTGCATAGTGGAATCCTACCGCTCCGGGATGCGTATGGTACTGCAAAAACGGCCTCTCCGTCATGCGAAAAGCATGATGTTTCACGTGAAACGTTGGTTTCCTTTGGACTTCCCAATCAAGGATAAAACCAGGCAACGGAAGTAATCATTGAATGTCTGCAAGAATCCATACCCGCTTTTCCGGCGCTGATCAGACTATTCCAAATGGCCTATTCAGGAAGCTCAAGCGCTATTCAACCAGACGTTCATTATATTTTCATGGCCCCTTTTAAGCACCATTGATGGCCGTGCTACAATTACCCTAGTCTTAATCCAAACTATTGTTGTCTTAACTAAACCATAGGAGCATTAGCATGCGTAACACCAGTCTTGCACTTCTCGTCGCACTCGGTCTTGCCAGCTTTTCCGTGATGGCAGACCCTGCCAGCGCACAGAAGCTCGCCGACAAATATGCGTCCATCGCAAAAAATATCGACCCCGAGTCCAAAGGTCTTTCCGCTGAAGCCGGCAAGGCTTTCTTCAATCGCGAACTGACAATCCGCGGCAAGCAAATCGCTTGCGCATCCTGCCACACCTCCAATCCCGCCAACCCCGGCAAACACATCGTAACCAAGAAGCCGATCAAGCCGCTGGCACCATCCGCCAATCCGGAACGCTTCTCCGACGTTGCCAAGGTTGAAAAGAACTTTGAAAAGCACTGCCTGGAAATTATCGGTCGCGACTGTACCGCCCAGGAAAAAGGCAACTACATTGCCTACATGCTGACGGTCAAGTAATCGATGCAGTATGTATGGGATGTCTTCGTAAGGGCATCCCATTGGTTACTGGTAGTTACATTTGTCGTTGCATACTGGACACATGACTCCATCTGGGATCGTGATGTCCATGCCCAAGCGGGCTACGTAGCAGGGGTTCTGTTACTGGCCCGCATTTTCTGGGGTTTCAGGGCCAAGAGTTACGCCAACTTCTCGACATTTCCCTTCCGGCCGCTGCAAGGTTTGCGCTATGTCTGGCAGATTTTCACCGGCAAATCCAAAAGGTTCATCGGCCACAATCCGGCCGGTTCACTCGTCATCTACCTGATATTGCTGGACGGACTTTTATCCATTGGCTCCGGTATTTGGGTATACAACGACGGCTGGGTACCTTCCTTCTCCTTGCCTCTAGCTGAAATCCATCATGATTTTTCGTGGGCGTGGGTAGGGTTGGTGTCGATGCATGTCAGCGGCGTTCTCTTCGAAAGCCTGGTCCATAAGGAAAACCTGATTCGCGCGATGATCACCGGCTACAAGAAAAAGTAGCGTCGGAACTCCCGGGTTTATTTGCCGATGCAGAACCGGCTGAAAATCTCGCCCAGCAAATCATCTGAAGTAAATTCGCCGGTAATGGTATTGAGCGACTCCTGTGCAAGCCGCAACTCTTCTGCCAACAGTTCGGGTTGACCCAGCAGGACAGCTGCACGCTCCAGATTTCCGGCCACGGCTTGTAATGCCTCAAGATGCCGAGCCCGCGCCATGAAAACACCTTCGCCGCCAGGCTGCCATCCTGCAATGCTTAGCAGCTCCTGACGAAGCAGCTCCATTCCTTCTCCCGTACGGGCCGAAAGGTAAATGTGCTTCTCGCCTTCGCGTTCAATGCAGGAAGCACGCTCCTGGGTCAGGTCAATTTTGTTGTGTATCCACAACTTCGGCAAATCCGCGCGCAATTGCGCCAGAATCGATTTTTCTGTTTCGGTAATACCATGAGTTACATCAACCAACAATAACGCGGCGTGCGCGTTTTCTAGAGCTCGCCATGTTCGGGCGATTCCATGTTTTTCCACTTCATCCGATGTTTCGCGCAATCCCGCAGTGTCGATGATATGCAAAGGCACGCCATTTATCTGGATTGCACTCCGGATGGTATCGCGTGTCGTTCCTGCAACGGAGGTGACGATTGCAACCTCTTCACCGGCAAGTTGATTCATCAGGCTGGATTTTCCTACATTCGGCTGACCAACCAGGACAACCTGTATTCCTTCACGCAGCAGATTGCCCTGTCTGGCGCCGACAAAAACAGATTCCAGTTCGGTGACGATAGACGCCAGTTTTCCTGACACGCCACCTTGGGTGATGAAATCGATGTCCTCTTCAGGAAAGTCCAGGCAAGCTTCCACGAACATGCGCAAATCGATCAAACGGTCGCGCAATGCGTGGATGCGCTGCGAGAACTCGCCTGCCAGCGAACGCACGGCGCTGCGCGCCGCCTCGGCTGTCGCCGCGCTGATAACATCGGCAACGGCTTCAGCCTGAGCAAGATCGAGCTTGTCGTTGAGGTAAGCCCGTCGAGTGAACTCACCCGGCTCGGCCTGCCGGGCACCAAGCGACAAACAGCGCTGCAATAGGAGCTGCATCAGCGCCGGCCCGCCGTGGGCCTGTAACTCAAGTACTTCCTCGCCGGTATAAGAATGAGGAGCAGCGTAATAGATGGCGATGCCGCGGTCGATCAACGCACCGTCGGCATCCTTGAAAGCCAAATAAGCGGCATGGCGCGGAGGAGGGCAGTGCCCCAGAACGCCGATGGCAATTGCCTGGCTGGCGGGGCCTGAGACCCGGACTACGCCTATGCCGCCACTGCCGGGCGCAGTGGCGATGGCCGCAATGGTGTCATGCTGTGAGACTTTCATCGCACCCGCCTGCCACCATCACGCAACGCTTTAGCGTGCCTTCTTCTTGGTTGCCGTCGCCTGGCCAATGGTCCGGTTGATGTTCCACTGCTGGGCAATCGACAGCACGTTGTTGACCAGCCAGTACAGCACCAGGCCTGCCGGGAAGAAGAAGAAGAACACGCTGAATACCACCGGCATGATCGTCATGACCTTGGCCTGAATCGGATCCGGAGGAGTCGGATTCAAGCGGGTCTGAATGATCATCGTGATGCCCATCAGAATGGGCAGGACATAGTAGGGATCGACCGCCGACAGGTCATGTATCCACAGCGCAAACGGTGCGTGACGCATCTCAACGCTGCCCAGCAGCACCCAGTACAGCGAAATGAATACCGGAATCTGAACCAGAATAGGCAAACAACCACCCATCGGGTTGATCTTCTCGGTCTTGTACAGCTCCATCATTGCCTGATGCATCTTCTGGCGATCATCGCCGAATTGCTCTTTCAGGCGTTGCAGGCGAGGCGCCAATTCGCGCATCTGGGCCATCGACTTATAACTCTTCGCGGATAGCGGATAGAAGGCCAGCTTGATCAGTACAGTCAGCAGGATAATGGCCACACCCCAGTTTTGTACCAGCTTCTGGATCATGGACAACACCCAGAACAGTGGAGAGGCAATGACGGTCAGCCAACCGTAATCGACCACGTATTCGAGGCCTGGAGCCACCGCCTTGAGATGTTTCTGCTCTTGCGGGCCGGCAAAGAAGCGCGCATCCGTCGTAACCTGGGCACCCGGGGCAACAGAGCCGAGACTGCTCACCGAACCCATGGAATAAATGGTATCGGACAAGTGCTTGGTGTAGTACTCACGCGCGACGCCTTCCTTCGGTATCCACGCACCAACGAAATAGTGCTGCACCAACGCAATCCAGCCATCACCAGCGCTCTTCGACAGATTGTTCTTCTTCATGTCGTCGAAACTGACCTTCTTGAATTTGTCTGCATCCGTGTAATAAGCCGCTCCAGTAAAGGTCGGCATCATCATCGAACCCTTGGCGGATTCGCTGTCGTGCACGATCTGGTAATACACCGACGGCGTCAGCGCGGTAGCGCCACCATTGTGGATTTCATAGCGCAGATCGACTGCATAGCTGCCACGATGAAAAGTATAAATCTTGTCGGCCTGCACGCCTTGCGCATCCGTCCAGCTCAATCGGACTTCCAGCTTGTCCTGGCCAGGCTGCAGCGCAAAATCATTCGCCGATGCGGTGAATACCGATATGTGCGACGGCAGCCCGTTACCGATCAAGCCGGATTGAGCCACATAAACCGTCGGCAGCTTGCTGTCGTCCAATAGCACGAAATTCTTTTTGACATCATCACTGTCGCGATGCTTCAGCAATTCGAGGCGACGTAAATCGGCGCCAGTAGTATCGATTTCAGCCTGAATCAGATCTGTCTTCACTCGAATACGCTGCCCTTTTGGCAAGGAAAATCCGGTTTCCTGCACTGCGGCTGGCGTACCGGATGCAGGCTGGGGCACAGCTGGATCGGCTGCGCTTTGCGGTAATTGCGCCTGTTGCGATTGCGGCACCGGCTGTGGCGTATGGTCGCGTTGCCAGGCTTCCCACAACATCAGGATCGAGAAGGAGAAAATAACGAACAGGATTAAACGCTTAGGGTCCATGGAAAACTCTTCGAAAGACTAAGGCAATGGGTCGTGACCGCCTGCATGCCAGGGATGGCAACGTAGCAGGCGACGGAATGAAAGCCAGGTACCGCGCAAGACGCCATATGTCTGCAAGGCCTGGCAGGAATAATCGGAACAGGAAGGAACGAAGCGGCAGTTGCTGCCGAGCATAGGGCTCAGCAGGTATTGGTAACCATGAATCAACCAGATCAGGAACCGCGCCATGTTATGTTTTCTTGCTGTTGGTTCGTTCGCACAACTTGTTGATCAACTGAACAAATTCCGCCTTAATCTGGGCGAAATTCTCATGTGTATACAGCTTTTGCGGCCGAACAAGAATATCGACGCCACCGAGAGCATTCTGCTCGTGCCGAAACAATTCGCGGAGGACGCGCTTCATGTAATTGCGATCCACGGCTCGACGCGCCGTTTTTTTCCCGACGATCAAACCCACACGAGCATGTTCCAGCGTATTCGGCATGTAATGTATGACCAGGAACTGTCCTGAAATACGCTTGCGGAAATTAAAAACGGATGAAAAATCATCCGTTTTCTTGATTTTTAATCGGCTGGTAAAACCGAAATCAGTCACGCATTTAAACTGCGAGACGGGCGCGCCCCTTGGCACGGCGCGCAGCAATCACGGCGCGACCGCCACGGGTCTTCATGCGCACCAGGAAACCATGCGTACGAGCGCGGCGAACCTTGGAAGGTTGATAAGTGCGTTTCATGTGAATCTCCGATAGCTTTGGTGTATACGGTAAAAAGGGCGTAATTAAACCCCGCTTTACCTTGTTCTGTCAACTTTTAATTTGTT
This sequence comes from Methylobacillus sp. MM3, assembly GCF_001645185.1. GTDB lineage: Bacteria > Pseudomonadota > Gammaproteobacteria > Burkholderiales > Methylophilaceae > MM2. The sequence goes on along the minus strand of NZ_LXTQ01000020.1, from coordinate 74,984 downwards.
CCGCTGCTTGTGGATAAGTTGTGGCAAACAGGCTAGAATCCATTGCTCCCGGCGACCAAGTTTGATCACCTCCGCGGTGCGCACGAACTGGCGACCATCAAAAACGTATACTACACTGGAGTCATTCAGGCATCGATGGAAAACTTCTGGTCCACTTGTCTTGGGCGCTTCCAACAAGAACTGTCCTCGCAACAATTCAACACCTGGATCAAACCCTTGCAGTGTGAGGTTATCGATGACGGTCTGCGCCTGTTCGCTCCCAATCGTTTTGTGCAGCAATGGGTCAAGGATCGTTTTCTTGCCAAGATCGAGCAAATTGGCCAGGAGCTTTTCGAGCGTACGCCGATCATAGAGCTCGTGCTCGCTGAAAGCGGCTCCGCAGCTCCCTCGGAATCAACATTCAAAGCCAAACCGGCCCCAGTGGAAAAAACGGAACCCAAGGCTGCCAAGCCCAAGGCTCCGCTGGATATTTCCGGCCTCAATCCGGCATTCAACTTTGATAATTTCGTCACCGGCAAGGCCAATCAACTGGCACGTGCTGCGGCATTGCAGGTGGCCGAGAATCCCGGCGCCGGTTACAACCCATTATTTGTTTACGGCGGAGTAGGGTTGGGCAAAACCCATTTGATCCAGGCGATTGGCAACCACCTGCGTGCGCACAAGCCGGATGCAAAGATTCGTTACCTGCATGCCGAGCGCTATGTAACCGACGTGGTGAAAGCTTACGAAAACCGCGCGTTCGACGAATTCAAGCGTATTTACCATTCGCTCGACCTGTTACTGATCGACGATATCCAGTTTTTCGCGAAAAAAAGCCGTACCCAGGAAGAATTCTTCTACGCGTTCAATACGCTGATCGAATCCAAGAAGCAGATCGTCATCAGCTGCGACACCTATCCCAAGGAAATCGCGGATATGGACGAGCGTCTGCGCACGCGCTTCAGCTGGGGCCTGACGGTCGCCGTCGAGCCGCCGGAGCTGGAAATGCGCGTCGCCATCCTGCTCAAGAAGGCCGAAGCGCAACGCGTGGTGCTGCATGAGGATGTTGCTTTCTTTATCGCCAAGCAGATCCGTTCCAGCGTGCGCGAATTGGAAGGCGCGCTGAACCGCATTGTCGCCATGGCCCGGTTTACCGGTCATAGCATCGACGTCCCATTGGCCAAGGAAGCTCTCAAGGATCTGATCGCGGTACGCGGCCGTCAGGTCACGATAGAAAACATCCAGAAGACGGTGGCCGACTATTACAAGATCAAAGTCGCCGAAATGTATTCCAAGAAACGTTCGCGTAACGTCGCACGCCCACGCCAGGTTGCCATGGCAATGGCGCGGGAATTGACCGACCGCAGTTTTCCGGAAATCGGCGAAGCTTTCGGGGGCCGTCACCACACCACGGTGATCCATGCCTGCGATGAAATCGCCAAGTTACGGCAGAGTGATCCAGGATTGGCGCATGATCTGGCCTTTCTGGTGCAGGTAATCAGGGATTGAGGATAAAGTGCCTCATAGCTGTGGGCGAATAGATGGATAACTTGGTTTTTCCAGAAAACGGAAAATTGGCCAACAAACTATCCACAGATAGTCAGAGTGTAAAGTGCAGGGTTAGTCAAAAAATAATTAACTGATTTATAATGAGAATTAGTCTTATCCACAGATTATTCATGCATTATTAAATATTATTAGGGTTATTTAGTACTATGAATATAAAAATAGATCGTGAAGCATTACTCAAACCGCTCTCTTCTGTAAGCGGCATTGTCGAACGTCGTCATACCCTGCCGATCCTCACCAATCTGTTACTGGAAGCGAAACAGGACACGCTGACTTTAACTGCGACCGATCTTGAAATGCAGATATCGCTTTCCCTGCCCGCAGCCCCTAGCAGCGATATAGCGACTACGGTTTCTGCACGCAAGATGCTGGATATTTGCCGCGCGCTACCCGATCAGTCACAGATAACCCTGGAGATCACCGACAACCGCATGCAAGTAAAAGCCGGCAAGAGCCGCTTTAATCTGCAAACCCTGCCAGCAGGCGACTACCCGATGATGGCAAAGGGAGGCGGCGACACCAGCCTGACTCTGACGCTGGCGCAGAACCAACTGAAACGCTTGCTCCGTCAGGTTGAATACGCGATGGCACAACAGGATATTCGCTATTACCTGAATGGCTTGCTATTTGAAGTCAACGGTAACCGTCTGAATGTCGTGGGTACCGATGGCCACCGCCTCAGCTTTACCTCTACCGAACTGCAACAAAGCTACGAGAAACAAGAACTTATCCTTCCGCGCAAGACTATTCTCGAACTGATCAAGCTGCTGGATGATAGCGACGACGAAGTTTCCATCGAAGTCAGCGCCAATCAGGCCAACTTCGCTTTTTCTGGTATCCGTTTGATTTCAAAGGTAATTGACGGTAAATTCCCGGATTACACCCGCGTCATTCCAAATGGATATCAGAATATTTTCGAAGTAAATCGCCAGATGCTGCTTCTTGCGATGCAGCGCGCTTCGATTCTCTCGAATGAAAAATATCGCGGCATCCGCATGGTATTGGGCAAGGACAGCCTGCGCCTGATCAGCAGCAACAGTGAGCAGGAAGAAGCCGAAGAAGAACTCGAAATCAACTACGGCGGCGATCCGCTCGATATCGGTTTCAATGTCACCTACATGATTGATGTGTTGACCAATGTCGGCACGGAAACCATCACGTTCTCCTTTGCCGATGCCAATAGCAGTTGCCTGGTAACAGTCCCCGGCGACGACAATTACAAATATGTCGTCATGCCGATGCGCATCTGACCCGCGCCCATTTCAACCGAATGTTTCACGTGAAACCATAAGATGACTGATTACGATTCCTCCAGTATTAAAATCCTTGAAGGCCTGGACGCAGTACGCAAGCGCCCCGGCATGTACATCGGCGATACTTCCGACGGTTCCGGCCTGCACCACATGGTGTTCGAAGTCCTGGATAACGCCATCGACGAAGCGCTCGCCGGACACTGCGACGATATCAAGGTCATCATTCACCCGGATAATTCGATCAGCGTTTCGGATAACGGACGCGGCATTCCTACCGACATCAAGGAAGACGACAAGCACGAGCCCAAGCGTTCCGCTGCTGAAATCGTGATGACCGAGCTGCATGCGGGCGGTAAGTTCGACCAGAACTCCTACAAGGTTTCCGGCGGCTTGCACGGCGTGGGCGTTTCCGTGGTGAATGCGCTTTCGGATTGGCTGCGCCTCAAGATCTGCCGCAACGGCAAGGCCTACCAGATGGAATTCCGTCGCGGCGTTCCCGTTGCACCATTGGCTGCGACCGGTACTGCCGAGCGTCGCGGTACCGAGGTGCATTTCATGGCAGCGACCGAAACCTTCGGGAACGTCGAATTCCACTTCGAGCTCCTTGCCAAGCGTATCCGTGAATTGTCATTCCTGAATAATGGCGTCAAGATCGAACTGATCGACCAGCGCAACGGCAAGAGCGAAAACTTCGCGCATTCCGGCGGGGTGAAGGGTTTTGTCGAATACGTAAATCGCAGCAAGACTGTATTGCATCCCAAGATTTTCTACGCGGTCGGTGAAAAAGAGGGCATGACCGTAGAGGTCTCCATGCAATGGAACGACTCCTACGCCGAAACCGTGCAATGCTTCACCAACAACATTCCGCAGCGTGACGGCGGTACCCACCTGACCGGCCTGCGCACCGCGCTGACCCGTACCCTTAACACCTACATCGAGCAGAACGACTTCGCCAAGAAGGCCAAGGTGGACACCACCGGCGACGACATGCGCGAAGGCCTGACCTGCGTACTGTCGGTCAAGGTGCCGGAACCCAAGTTCTCGTCGCAGACCAAGGACAAGCTGGTTTCCGGCGAAGTGCAGCCTGTGGTACAGGAAGTCGTTACCGCCAAGCTTACCGAATACCTGCTTGAAAACCCGATCGACGCCAAAATCATCTGCGGCAAGATCGTCGATGCCGCCCGTGCCCGCGAAGCTGCACGCAAGGCGCGCGAAATGACGCGACGTAAAGGCGTGATGGACGGGCTGGGCCTGCCCGGAAAGCTGGCCGACTGCCAGGAACGCGATCCTGCCAAGTGCGAGCTCTATCTGGTCGAGGGTGACTCCGCTGGCGGCTCCGCCAAACAGGGCCGCGACCGCAAGTTCCAGGCGATCCTGCCGCTCAAGGGCAAGATCCTCAACGTGGAAAAAGCGCGGTTCGACAAGCTGCTTTCCTCGCAGGAAATCGCCACACTGATCACCGCACTCGGTACCAGCATCGGCAAGGACGATTTCAGCGCCGACAAGCTGCGCTACCACCGCATCATCATCATGACTGACGCCGACGTCGACGGTGCGCACATCCGCACGCTGCTGCTGACTTTCTTCTACCGCCAGATGGGCGAATTGGTCGAGCGCGGCCACATCTACATCGCCCAGCCGCCACTGTACAAGGTCAAGCAGGGCAGGGACGAGCGCTACCTCAAGGACGAGCACGAGCTCAATGAGTACCTGCTGCAATCTGCGCTCAACAACGCGCAACTGACCACCAGCGAAGGCGGCAACGTCATCGCCGGCGAAACGCTGGCGCAGATGGCCAAGGAAATGGTGCTCTCCGAGGCCGTCATCAAGCGCCTGGCGCCGCTGTACGACGAAGTCGTGCTGCGCTCCCTGCAACACATGGCAAAACTCGACCTGACCTCACAGGAGACCGCAGAAGAAGCCGTCCAGGAACTACGCGGCCAACTCGCCGACTACGGCTGCGAGGTAAAGGTGGGATTCGACCAGGAAACCGCCAGCTACCGCCTGGAAATCAACAAATACCTGCACGGCAACCTGCAAAGCAGCATCATCGACCCGGAACTGCTGGCCAGCGGCGACTACCGCCAACTGCGCAAGACCGCCGATATACTGCATGGCCTGCTGGGCCAGGGCGCCAGCATCAAGCGCGGCGAAAAGCAGCAACCCGTCACCGAGTTCAAGGAAGCACTCGACTGGCTGCTCAACGAAGCCAAGCAAGGCCTCAACATCCAGCGCTATAAAGGCCTGGGCGAAATGAACCCGGAGCAGTTATGGGAAACGACAATGGACCCGCAAGTTCGGCGCCTGCTCAAGGTACAGATCGAGGATGCCATTGCGGCAGATGAAATCTTTACTACCCTGATGGGCGATCAGGTTGAGCCGCGCCGTGCCTTCATTGAAGGAAATGCGTTGCGAGCAGGGAATCTGGACGTGTAGAGTTATTCACTAGATACTAGGATTTTCCCCAAGAATACAAAAAAGATAGTCTTTCTCATGAAATGGCCGCTCTATGCGGCCGTTTTTTATGAAATGTTAATACCATGTGCATAGAGATCACCAACCTAAGAGCATTAAGGTAGTACATTTACAAGCATAGATTGCACTGGAATCTACGACGGTCTGCCGCTGTCTATAAAAACCAATTAAGTACTCTTTAAACTAAATACATCAAGGGGAGAACATGCAAATTCAGGAAGCTATCCTGCATCGTATAAGCAAGGGTCGGAACATTACTGGGCCTAGTTCCGCTACTACGCACAAGCGCATGTCTCGCTTACCTGTCGATCAACGGCTTGAACGCACGGTCGAAGATGTTCTAAAAATTTATAGCAAAGCTACTAGTGGCTATGGTACGTTCGATACCAACCAAACGGTGTATCGCTTCCCTGTGCTAATGAATGGTTATGTAACTGCTGGCGATGACTTTATTGCCTTCACACAGGAAGCTACAGACTTGATTGCTGCCAGGATGGGGGATGAAGCTTTTTCGACAGGCGGCTATGCCTTGTTCCTGCGATATACGAATCAAGGGCAGGATTGGATGCTGGTAGCCATGCTTAAGCTTAAGCCCGGTACTGGTGTCAACGAGCAGACGCTGGAGCTAAGTGACACCTTGAGCTTCGATATTGATCACCTACACGAAGCTGCACGCGTTGACCTTGGAAAATGGCATGCCAACACCCAACCCTATCTATCTTTCATCAAGAAGCGGCAGGGCGGAGCTGAGGTTTCCAAATATTTCCGGGAAGCGCTGGGCTGTACGGAATATACAGACTCAAGACATCATACCGGGCAAATGCGCGAGGCTTTCGAGGCATATTGCCACGATAATGCTTGGACGCAAGAACAAAAGCGCGCGGGCCGGCAACGTGTATATGATTATTGTGACGCCAAGGAAAAAGCTGGTGAACCGGTAAACCTAACAGCCCTATCGGCTTTAATAAATGACCAGACCCCGGCTGATTTTTCAGACTATGTACGGGACAGAGGCTATGAGGTTAATGAAACCTTCAAACCACATAAAGCCACATACACTCGTTTCAAACGGATTTCACGCTCTTTTGGGTCGGTCAAAGTGAGTTTCGATGTGCAGGACATTCAGGATGGTCGTGTGGATTTTGATGAAGACAATGCTTGTCTGGTTATTAACAACCTACCTAACGAGCTGATCGCCGAGATTAAGATACACAAGGCCAGCAACGATGAACCAGCTTCCGACTGACCCGCTCGATCTGACAATTCTGCTGTTCAAGAACATGCAGAATTATCAAATTACTGCCGGGCAGTTGAGTGGCAAAGTAAGTGACGGCATCGATTTTGAAACCTTGCGGGCTACTTTGGATCATGCAGATCTGCTAATCAGTGCGAACAGCTCCGATAGTACCTTGGAGTGTCATGTGGCCACAGGATTCTTCGAGACGCTAGACGATGTCTTGGCATCTCCGGCTAGGCGAATTACTGCGCCACTTCGATTTTATTTGGCGGACAGTGATAGTCTGTACAGTGGTGATGAAATGACGCTACCCTCGACTGGTCAACATTACTTAGCTGCGACAAAGCTCTATGCTTTGTTTGCCAAAGAGGCTGATCATCAAGGCGGAGTCGGGGAGGCCAAAACGTTGGTTTTTCTGCACAGAGAAAAAATCGAGATAACACCGCATTACACGGTGGTGGACCTGCATGAGCTACCAGCACTAAAGAAATTTGAATCGGAATTCGTTACCAGCGAAACCCACAAAGAACAGAAGCGGACGATCCTCAAGACGGCGTTACTTGAACTGTTTTTAGGTCGGAAGAAACTGCCGTTCTCGGAATTGCTGTCTCGCTTTGAGGAGTTCGTCGAGAAGGTGCAAGCGAGCTATCAGCTCTACGTGGCGGAGTTTTCCTTTCAGAAAGTCAAAGCTGAGGTCGAGAAGGAAAAGCTCGATGCCATGATCAAGCTGAACAAGGTATTTTCTGACATGCAGAGCCAGCTATTGGCTGTACCGGTTGCATTGGTATTAGTAGGCGGTCAAATGGAAAACAAAGGCGCCTGGACTAGCAAAAACCTGCTTATCTGGTTGGGCGCTTTGATTTTTGCAATCTTGATGGATTTGTTAATCCGCAACCAACGTCATACATTAAAGGCCGTTAAAAATGAGGTCGACCAGCAACAGCAACAACTTGAGAGTAAGTACCAAACGGTTGTGTCTCGGTTCCAGCATGTCTATAAGGAGATAGACGCACGCCACGCCCATCAGAAATGGTTAATTTGGGTTATTGATGGATTGGTCGCTCTGTGCTTGGCTATTTCCACCATAGTTATGCTTTATTTTTCTGGTGTTTCTTCTTTTTTCTCAGAAAACGGGTGGGTTATTGTTCAATGACACTACCAGTCTATTCTATTCAATAATAATAATGACCTAATGAACGCAGTAGAGATCGAAGAAGCAATATCAAGTTTAGCGCTCCAGCCTTTTGACAAGGAAGAGTTCCCTTTTGTCTTCCTAGCTGCTTTCGGCAACAAGGACGCTACCCTCAAGCGCCTGCGTGCTGGTAACAACAATTCTTCGGACGTGCAGGGTGGTGTGCTCCAGCGCAACAATATCCATATCGCTGTATGCGATGCAGATGCCGTAGGTGACACCCTCAAGACGTTACGTGCCAGTCCAGCCACGATCAAGGCCAAGGCTAAGTTCATTCTCGCTACAGATGGGCAAACCCTTGAGGCAGAAGAATTGATAAGTGGCGAAACCATCACTTGCGCCTACTCTGACTTTCCGAACCACTTCGGCTTCTTCCTACCGCTGGCTGGTATCTCTACTATCCAGGAGATCAAGGAGAATCCAGTCGACGTGCGCGCCACCGGGCGGCTCAACAAGTTGTATGTCGAGCTGCTACGCAAAAATCCGGACTGGGCTAGGGAGGAGCGTCGCCCCGACATGAATCACTTCATGGCTCGGCTGGTGTTTTGCTTATTTGCCGAAGACACTGACATCTTCAATGGTGAAGGTCTGTTCACCCAGACCATAGAGCAGATGAGCGAACGTGATGGTTCCAATACCCACGAGGTGTTATCCGAAATCTTCCGCGCTATGAATATCAAAGCCGCTGAGCGCGTCAATTCCCAGCCCCGCTTGCCCAGTTGGGCCAATGGCTTCCCTTATGTGAATGGTGGCCTATTTTCTGGAAGTACCGAAGTGCCGCGCTTCACGCGCATCGCGCGCACCTACTTACGGCTGGCGGGAGAATTGAACTGGCGCGAGATCAATCCGGACATCTTCGGTAGCATGATCCAGGCCGTAGCCGATGAGGAAGAGCGGGGCGCCTTGGGAATGCACTACACTAGTGTGCCCAACATTCTCAAGGTGTTGAACCCCCTGTTTCTGGATGATTTGCGAACGCAATTAGAAGAAGCGGGCGACAACAAGATCAAGCTGATCAACTTGCGCAAGCGCATGGCGCGCATCCGCGTGTTCGATCCGGCCTGCGGTTCGGGCAACTTTCTGGTCATCGCCTACAAGCAGATGCGCGAGATCGAGGCGGAAATCAACCGCCGCCGGGATGAATCGCATCTGGGCAGTGAGATACCGCTGACCAACTTCCGGGGTATCGAGTTACGCGATTTCCCGGCGGAAATTGCACGCCTAGCACTCATCATTGCTGAGTTCCAGTGTGACGTTCTGTATCGCGGGCAGAAGGATGCGCTGGCAGAGTTTCTGCCGCTAAACGCGCAAAACTGGATCATTTGCGGTAATGCGCTTGGTTTGGATTGGTTGAACATCTGCCCACCCACGGGCACAGGTGTGAAGCTGGCCGCAGATGATTTGTTTAACACTCCACTCAATCAAACGGAAATCGACTTCGAGAACGAAGGCGGGGAAACGTATATCTGTGGGAATCCGCCCTACAAAGGCAACGCAGACCAATCAAAGCAACAGAAAAATGACATTCGAAATTGCTTTGCTAATACAAGCGTCAACTGGAAATCACTTGATTACATCTGCGGTTGGTTTTGGAAAGCGATAGAGTTTACGGCGGCCACCACATCAAGATTCGCCTTCGTAAGTACAAACTCAATAACGCAAGGTCAAAGTGTTGCATATTTCTGGAAGCCAGCATTTGATAAAGGGATCAGAATTGATTTTGCTGTTAGGTCGTTTCGATGGCGGAACTTAGCTTCGGAGAACGCGACAGTCACAGTCGTAATCATCGGCTGCTCACGCCAAAGTGATGGCCAATGTTTCCTTATCGAGGATGAGGTAAAGCAGCAAGTTGAGCGTATCAATCCCTATCTAGTACCGGGACGCAGTGTTTTTGTTGAGAAAGCATCAAGTCCGGTTTCAGACCTGTCTCAAATGGTGAAGGGCAATTACTACGGGCTTTCGGATGGCTTGCTTTTAGATCGTGACGAGAAGGCGAGACTGGTGGACAGCGGATTTCCCGAAAAGTCTATTCGAATCTTCAAAGGAGGAGCGGAGCTTGTTAAAGGATCTCAAAGATATTGTCTGTGGCTTCCACAAGAGCAGATCCCGGATGTTGTCTTTCGAAATCAGTTGATTGCTGAAAGACTAGCTTCAGTTAAAGAAAGCAGGCTTGCTTCTCCAGATGCTGGGGCGATCAAAATGGCACTGACGCCACATCAGTTTCGTGAAATGAACTCATGCAAAAAATGGACAATAGCAATTCCTAATGTTTCTTCTGAATCAAGACCATACTTACCTGTAACACTAGAAGGTAATTATGTTGTGTTCCCAAACACGGCTTTCGCACTATACGATGCTGACCTACGTTTTTTCGCTATTGCAGCATCAAGATTGCACTTAATATGGGCGATCACGGTATGCGGAAAACTTGAGACACGAATCAGATACTCCAATACCCTTGGTTGGAATACTTTCTCCATACCGTTGCTCACCGAACAGAACAAGGCTGACCTCACCAGATGCGCCGAGGACATCCTGCTAGCCCGCGAAGCGCATTTCCCCGCTACCATCGCCGACCTGTACGATCAGGATAATATGCCGGACAACTTGCGGCGTGCCCATGAACGCAACGATGAAGTGCTGGAGCGCATCTATATCGGCCGCCGCTTTAAGAACGACACCGAGCGGCTGGAAAAACTGTTTGAGCTATATACCAAGATGACGACGGAGGCTGTCAGAGCTACGCCTAAAACGAAAAAGGTAAGCAAACTATGAGTGAGCAGGCAGGCAACCCCACCAATATCTATACCATTCCATCGGTATCTATCACCACAGCACGGACCGGTGCCTCTAGTAAGGCCAACGCACTAGGCATGCGTGCAATGCAGGAGCGCGCCTATGCCAAGCGCGGCGAGCAGTATCTATTGATCAAATCGCCCCCGGCATCGGGAAAATCTCGTGCGTTGATGTTCGTCGCACTGGACAAGATCAATAACCAAGGCATACAGCAAGCTATTATCGTGGTGCCGGAGCGTTCCATTGGTGGCAGCTTTGCCGACGAGCCGCTGAGCCAGTGCGGTTTCTATTGGGATTGGCAGGTTGCCCCGCAATGGAACCTATGCAATGCCCCTGGGGTGGACGAGCCAAAGGTGGCAAAGTCTAAGGTGGACGCAGTGCGCAAATTTCTGGAGAGTGCCGACAAAGCGCTGGTTTGCACACATGCTACCTTTCGTTTTGCGGTGGAAGAGTTAGGCATCGAAGCTTTTGATAACCGCCTGATCGCTATTGACGAGTTCCACCATGTCTCCAGCAATCCGGACAACAAGCTGGGCAGCCAATTGGGTGCGTTCATAGCCCGCGACAAGGTGCATCTGGTTGCCATGACCGGTTCCTACTTCCGTGGCGATAGTGAGGCAGTACTGGTCCCGACGGATGAGGCCAAGTTCGAGACAGTTACCTATACCTACTATGAACAGCTCAACGGTTACAATTGGCTCAAGTCGCTGGACATCGGCTACTTCTTTTACACAGGCCGTTACGTGGATGCCGTCGCCAAGGTGTTGGATCCGTCCTTGAAAACCATCGTGCATATTCCGAACGTCAATGCACGCGAGAGCCTCAAGGACAAGGAGCGTGAGGTCAATGAAATCATCAACGCGCTGGGAGAGTGGCAAGGGGTTGATCCGGTCACGAGCTTCCATCTGGTGAAAGCACAGGATGGCAGCACGCTGAAAGTGGCCGATCTCGTTGATGACAGTGACCCGGCCCAGCGTTCTCGCGTGCTGGCTGCACTTAAAGATCCGAAGCAAAAGGACAATCGCGATCATGTGGATGTCATTATCGCTCTGGGCATGGCGAAGGAAGGTTTTGACTGGATATGGTGCGAACACGCGCTGACCATTGGTTACCGCAGCAGTCTGACCGAAATTGTGCAGATCATTGGCCGCGCAACGCGCGATGCCGAGAACAAAGAGCGTGCCCGCTTTACCAACCTGATTGCTGAGCCTGAAGCCGAGCAAGCTGCTGTGGCCGAGGCAGTGAACGATATGCTCAAAGCCATTTCCGCTAGCCTGTTAATGGAACAAGTATTGGCCCCGCGCTACGAGTTCACTCCCAAGAACAACGGACCGAAGGATGGCTTCGATTATGGCGAGGAAGGCTACAAGGAGGGCGGCCACAACATCGGCGTGAACAAGGACACTGGTCAGATTCACGTGGAAATCAACGGACTGGCAACACCACAAAGCTCGGAGGCCACGCGCATCTGCAAGGAAGACTTGAACGAAGTGGTCACCAGCTTCTTGCAGGACAAAACTGTGCTGGAGCGTGGCCTGTTCGACAAGGAAAACACCTTGCCTGAAGAGCTGACCCAGTTGCGCATGGGCAAGATCGTACGTGAGCGTTACCCGGAATTGAGTGAGGTAGATCAAGAGGCGATCCGGCAACACGCCATCGCTGCCATGAATATCACACAGCAGGCCAAACTGGCATTGGCCCAGGCTGATGCTGAAGGCGCAACAAATGGCAGTACAGCTTTGATAGATGGGGTGCGCAAGTTCGTCAATGTGCGCGATCTGGATATTGACCTGATCGACCGCATCAACCCATTTGATGCCGCCTATGCGGTACTTGCAAAAGCAATGGATGAGAAGTCGCTGCGGCAGGTGCAGGCCAGCATTGCTGCCAAGAAGGTGAGTATCCCTGAGGACGAAGCCCGAGAGCTGGCAAAACGTGCCTTGCAGTTCAAGAATGAGCGAGGCCGCCTGCCTGACATCAATTCCGCTGACGCTTGGGAAAAGCGCATGGCAGAAGGTGTAGCTGCTCTCGCACGTTACCGTGCGCAGGCCAAAGCAGCGCAGGTACAGGGGGAATTCAGCAATGGCTGAAATGGATGATGACGAGCTGCTGGATGCGTTGGGAGTAGAGGTTACCCCACTTAAGGCTTCTAGCCGGACTCCGCGTGAGGAACGCATTATCGCCGGCTTCGAGGATATTCTGCGCTTCTATCAGGCACACGGCCGCACTCCGTTGCATGGAGAGGACCGAGACATCTTCGAGCGTCTGTATGCGGTGCGCCTAGACCAGCTACGCAAGTTGCCGGAAGCGCAAACCTTGCTGGCTGAGCTGGATGCCCCCGGCTTGCTGTCTGGTGCGACAGCGGCGACGGCGGCTAATGTGGATGAATTGGACGAAGACGCCTTGCTGGCCGAGTTAGGTATTGGCGATGAGCCTGCCGACCAAAACGACATCAATGTGCTGCGCCATGTGCGTTCTAGCGCTGAAAAGCGTGCGGTTGAGGAAATCGCCGACCGAACGCCGTGTGCGGATTTTAATGAGTTCCAACCATTGTTCGAGCTGGTGGATCGGGAGCTGAAGTCTGGCGTTCGCAAAACGCTGCGCTTCGGACGCGATGCAAGTATTGCCATCGGCAATTTTTTCATACTTGGTGGGCAACTAGCCTATGTGGCCGAGATGGAGGAACCGTACCGCACACCCAACAAAGAAATAAATGCCCGCTTGCGTGTTATCTACGCCAACGGCACCGAAAGCGATCTGCTACTTCGCTCCTTGCAGCGTGCGCTTTACAAGGACGAGACGGGTCGTCGTCTAACCGATCCGGACATGGGGCCGCTTTTTGGCGATGCGTCTGAGGCTGACGACATCGAGACCGGAACCATCTACGTGCTGCGCAGCCTCTCCAGCCACTCCTTCGTCGCCGAGCACCGAGAGCTGATCCATAAGATCGGCGTGACAGGCGGGAAGGTTGAGACCCGCATCGCAGGCGCGGCCAAGGATGCTACTTATATGTTGGCTGACGTGGAGGTGGTCGCCACCTATACGTTACACAACCTGAACCGTATTAGGTTGGAGAATATATTCCACCGCTTGCTCGGGCCAGCACAGCTCGACTTGACAATCGAAGATCGCTTTGGACATCCAGTCAAGCCGAGGGAATGGTTCCTAGTGCCGCTTCATGTGATTGACGAAGCTGTTCAACGTATTCGGGATGGGTCAATCATCAATATGATCTACGATCCAAAGACTGCTCGACTGGTGGGTAGCAATGGCAGCATGTGAAGCTGCCACCGAAGATATGCAATTGGAGAAGTTAAAACTTCAGTGTTGCTAGGATATAACTGGACAATAAATCGTCCAGTTACCCCCATAGCCCAATGGATTAGTAATTGGAATAGTTTTAGTAGAGCTCTCACTATGCTTGTTGCGATCATCATCATTTTTGTTCTCTGCTACGCTGCGATTGCGCTGGAGCACCCACTCAAAATCAACAAATCGGCTTCTGCACTGGTGGGGGCGGGTTTGCTATGGACGATCTATGCCTTAACTGGCGGGGATCATCTCAGAATCAGCGGGGAGTTAGGTGAGTCGCTGACCGATACGGCGCAGATCGTTTTCTTTTTGATGGGGGCCATGACCATTGTTGAAGTCGTGGATGCGCATCACGGTTTCGATGTGATTACTTCGCGGATACGCACATCCAGGCTTTCTGCATTGCTGTGGCTGGTCGGGGGCGTGACTTTTTTTCTAAGCGCGATTCTCGATAACCTGACCACCACCATTGTGATGATTTCGCTGATGCGAAAGATTCTTGCGAAACATGAGGACAGGCTGTTTTTTGCGGGAATTATCGTAATCGCTGCAAATGCCGGCGGTGCGTGGACGCCTATCGGGGATGTGACGACGACTATGCTGTGGATAGGCGGGCAAATCACCACCATGGCCATCATGCAGGGCTTGCTGCTCCCATCGTTGGCCTGTCTGGCGGTTCCGCTCGTCATCACTGCATATGTTTTGCGTGGCAAAGAGGTGATTGCTCCCGCTCAGGAACAGGATCAACAGGGTATTCACACGACGCATTTCGAGCGCAACCTGATGTTTTTCCTCGGGCTCGGGATTCTGGTGGCCGTGCCGGTATTCAAGACGGTGACGCATCTGCCGCCCTACATGGGCATCCTCTTCGGGCTGGGTATTTTGTGGCTGGTGGGCGATCTTATCCATCGTGACAAGGAAGACGAAGCCAGGCAGCAACTGACCCTGGTGAATGCGCTGAGCCGTATCGACATGGGGTCGATTGTTTTCTTCATTGGCATTCTGTTGTCGGTCGCCACGCTGGAGCATACCCATCTGCTGTCGTCGCTGGCGGAATGGCTGGACCACACTATCGGCAGGCAAGACGTCATCGTGATGGCCATCGGCCTGGTGAGCGCTATCGTCGATAACGTGCCGCTGGTGGCGGCCTCCATGGGGATGTACAGCCTGACGCAATATCCGCCGGATCACTTTTTCTGGGAGTTTCTGGCCTATTGCGCCGGTACCGGAGGCTCCATCCTCATTATTGGCTCTGCGGCCGGGGTCGCTGCCATGGGCATGGAGAAGATCCATTTCTTCTGGTACGTAAGAAAAATGAGCGGGCTCGCACTGGTGGGTTATTTTGCCGGCGCGGGCGTGTATCTGGCGCAGAGCTGGCTCTTGTCGTAGTGCCTGAATAATGTCCCCCGATGATCTGCAACTCCTGGTGACGCGCACCATGCCTTACGGCAAGTACAAGGGACGGCTGATTGCGGATCTGCCGGGGAATTACCTGAACTGGTTTGCGCGCGAGGGTTTTCCGCCCGGTGAAATCGGCCGTCTGCTGGCGTTGATGCAGGAGATGGATCACAACGGACTGAAGCCGCTGCTCGACCCATTGCGCAAGCAGCCCTGAGTTCGCTTCGGAATCCGGTTGAACAATGCCCTTGGTCGGCTTGTCGAACTGACCTTCCCTGTACGTTAGATCCACAAAGGAGCCAGCCATGCTGAAAGCCCACGGCTATGCCGCGTACGATGCAAAATCACCTTTGAGTACATTTACTTTCGAGCGGCGCGAGCCCGGTCCGCAGGACGTTCAGATCGAGATTCTTTATTGCGGCGTGTGCCATACCGATGTGCATCAGGCGCGTGACGAGTGGGGTGGCAGCGTGTTTCCCATGGTGCCGGGGCATGAAATTGTCGGGCGGGTGGTGAAGGTCGGCAGCGAGGTCACCGCCTTCAAGGCGGGCGATCTGGCGGGAGTGGGGTGCATGGTGGATTCGTGCCGTACCTGTCCGGAATGCCAGGAGGGCCTGGAGCAGTATTGCGACCATACGGTGTACACCTATAACAGCTCCGACCAACATACCGGCAAGGTAACGTATGGCGGATATTCGAACCTGATCGTCGTCGATCAGTATTTCGTGCTGCGAATTTCAGAAAAGCTCAATCTGGCGGCCGCCGCGCCGCTGTTGTGCGCGGGCATCACGACCTATTCGCCGCTTCGGCACTGGAAAGTAAGCAAAGGGCAGAAGGTCGGCGTGGTCGGTCTGGGCGGGTTGGGGCATATGGGCGTCAAGTTCGCGAAGGCGTTCGGGGCGCATGTGGTGCTGTTTACCACCTCGCCGGGCAAGGTAGAGGATGCGAAGCGGCTGGGTGCGGACGAGGTGGTGATTTCGAAGAACCCGGACGAGATGAAGCAGCATGCGCTGAGTTTCGATTTCATCCTCAACACCGTGGCTGCGCCGCACGATCTTGATCAATTCCTGGCACTGCTGAAACGCGATGGCGCAATGTGCCTGGTGGGCGTGCCGGATCAGCCGCATCCATCGCCCAACGTCGGCAGCCTGATTTTCAAACGGCGAAAACTGGGTGGGTCGCTGATCGGCGGCATCCCGGAGACGCAGGAAATGCTGGATTTCTGCGCCGAGCACGGCATTGTGTCCGATATCGAGATGATCGCCATGGACCGGATAGACGAAGCATATGACCGCATGGTGAAAAGCGATGTGAAATACCGGTTCGTGATCGATATGTCGACCTTGCCCAAGGACTGAGATTCCATGCGCGGCGACGGGGTTTAGCGCTAGAATGGGGCTTGACGGTTAATCAGGAAAAACAAGAGCATGCGACGCAAGATGGTAGTCGGCAACTGGAAGATGAACGGCAGCATCGCCACGAACAAAGTGCTGCTGGACGGGCTGGTCGCGGGCGTGCATGGGTACGACAATTCCGATTACGTGGTCTGCGTGCCGTACCCTTATCTTTGCCAGGCGCAGCAGCTGTTGCAAGACACCAATGTGGCCTGGGGCGGGCAGAATCTCTGCTCCACCAAGAACGGCGCATTAACGGGTGCGGTGGCGCCGCACATGTTGACGGATTACGGCTGCACGCATGTGCTGATCGGCCACTCCGAGCGGCGCTCGCAATTTCACGAAACCGACGATACTGCCGCCGCACGCTTTCTTGCCGCGCAGCAGGCGGGTATCACGCCGATCTTCTGCATGGGTGAAACCGCCGAGGAGCGGGAGTCCGACTGGACGGACTATATCGTCGGACGCCAGCTGGATTCGCTGATCCGGCGCTTCGGCGCCAATGTGCTGGACAATGCCGTACTGGCGTATGAACCGCTGTGGGCGGTCGGCACCGGCAAGCCGGCGACGCCGGAGCAGGCACAGGAAGTGCACGCATTCATCCGCGACCGCATTGCCAAGCTGGATTACGAGGTCGCGGCCAGCGTCCGTATCCTCTACGGCGGCAGCGTGACCGGCGCCAATGCAGAACAGCTTTTCGAAATGCCGGACATCGATGGCGGCCTGATCGGGCGTGCTTCGCTCAAGGCCGAGGATTTCGTGCCCATCTGCCGCGCCGCACATGCCACGGCGACGCGCTGCCTCGCTACTGCCAAGCCTTAGCCCCGGCAGCCCTTTTCCGCGCGAAGCGATGTAAAATGATCGCCCTCGTGCGGATCATCAAAATTCCAGAATAAAATCGCGCTAAATCTATCTCCCCAGGAGCCATTCAATGATTGTTCAGAGTCATATCGCAGATTTATCCACGCCTACCGGTACGATGCGCACCTATGTGCACCGGCCGGCAGGCGAGGGACGCTATCCCGCCATCCTGTTTTATTCCGAAATCTTCCAGCAGACCGGCCCCATCGAGCGCGCCGCCCGCGTGATGGCTGGTCACGGCTATGCTGTGCTGGTGCCGGAAGTGTTCCACGAGCTAAACCCGATCGGCACCGTGCTGGGCTATGACGACGCAGGCCGCGACAAGGGCAACGCCGACAAGGCGGCCAAACCGGTGGAGAGTTACGACAGCGACAACAAGGCGCTGATCGAATGGGTGAAGCAGCAGCCATGGTGCACCGGTGATGTCGGCGCGATGGGTTTCTGCATCGGCGGCCATCTGGCGTTCCGCGCCGCGCTGCAACCCGAAGTGAAGGCGACCGCCTGCTTTTACGCTACCGATCTGCACACCAACACCATCCCCAATCAGCCGGGCCAGCACAGCATGGAGCGCCGCAACGAAATCAAGGGCGAGCTGCTGATGATCTGGGGCAAGCAGGATCCGCACATCCCGGGCGAGAAGCGTGCCGAGGTCTACAAGGCGCTGAACGAGACCCAGGGCCTGGTATTCACCTGGCACGAATTCAACGGCCAGCATGCCTTCATGCGCGACGAAGGCGAACGCTACGATCCGCAACTGGCGATGACCGGTTACCAGCTGGCGCTGCAACTGTTCGGCCGCACGCTGCGCTGATCTGATGCCTGCCGGATTCCGGGCTTTCGTCTGCGATGGCCCGGAATAACGGAAATAAAAAAGCCCCGAAGAATCCAGTTCTTCGGGGCTTTTTTATTTTGATGTCAGCGCTTACTTATGCGCTGTGGCAAGCCTGCGAAGCTCCGGCACGCAAGAGCCGCATTTGGTGCCGCATTTCAGGCGCGATTGCAGGCTCTCGACCGTAGCGCCGCCTTCGGCCACCACAGCCTGAATTTCCAGTTCGGAAACGTCGAGACAGTTGCAGACGATGCGGCCGCGGCTCTTGCCGCCAACCGGCGGCGCGCTCAAGGGCGCGAGCGCCCAACGGCGCAATTCGTCGGTCAGGCGGCCCTGCACCATGACTTCCTTGAGCCAGCCTGCAGCCAGCGTTTCGCCCAGTAGGCGTACGCCGATGACTTCGCCGCCCTCGACCAGGATGCGCTTGGAAATGTTGCGCCTGGGGTCGTTATAGCTGATGGTCTTGCTGGTGTCGGTCATGTCCAGCAATTCGTCCAGATGATGGATCATCGCCTCCGGGGCCTGCGGATGCGCGGCGCGCAGCACGACGATGCCGGGATTGCGTCCGTACAGGCCGCAGCTCGCGTATTCGAAGCATTCCAGCAACTCGCGCACGCGGTCGAGCACGGTCAGGTCGTCGCAACGGCGCATCGCGACCATCTGCCACGGCAGGTTGAGTTTCTCCACCTTGATTGCGGCGTGCTTCAGTTCCGGCTGCTTGGAAAGGGGGTCGATCGCGCCTATGGTGAGGCTGTTGCAACCCATGCCGTTCATGTACTGGCTGCCCCAGTGCATGGGGATGAAAGTCTGCGCCGGCAGCATTTCTTCCGAAGCCTGCGCGCGCAGCACCAGGCTGCCGCGGCGGCTGCTGACCTTCACCAGGTCGCCGGAAGCGATATCGCGGCGCGACATGTCGCTCTCGTGCATCGCCAGCAGCGGCTCTTCCACGTGATTGAACAGTTGCGGCACATTGCCGGTGCGGCTCATGCCGTGCCATTGGTCGCGCAAGCGGCCAGTGAGAAGGTGCAAGGGGTAGCGCGCGTCGGTTTTCTCGGCCGTGGGCCGGTATTGGGTGTTGGCGAAATGCGCCTTGCCATCCGGTTTGACGAACACGCCGTCGCTGTAGAGGCGGGCGCGGCCGGTGGTAGCGCCTTCCGGGAAAGGCCATTGCTGCGGGCCCTGGGTATCGAGCAGGCCGTAACTCAGGCCGGTAATGTCGAGATCGCGGCCGCGCGTGGTTTCGCGGTGTTCGTTGAAGACTTCTTCGGCACTGGTGTACGGAAACAGCTTGAGTCCGTCGCGGCCGTTATCCAGCAGTTTGCCCAGCCGATGTGCGAAATCGACGGCGATATCCCAGTCGCCACGTGCTTCACCCGGTGCACGGACAGCAGGCGTGACATGCGTGATGCGGCGCTCGGAATTGGTGACGGTGCCTTCCTTTTCGCCCCAGGTGGTGGCGGGCAGCAGCACGTCAGCGTATTGCGTGGTGTCGGTGTTATGGAAGGCCTCTTGCACGATGACCAGTTCGGCCTTTTCCAGCGCATCGCGCACGCTGGTGAGGTCGGGCATGGACTGCGCGGGATTGGTGCAGGCGATCCACACGGCCTTGATCTCGCCGCTCTTGATGGCATCGAACATTTCCACGGCGGTCTTGCCGGGCGTGGCGGGGACGTCATCGACATTCCACAGCCGGGCGACTTCGGCGCGATGCTCGGCGTTGGCGAGGTCGCGGTGCGCGGAAAGCAGGTTGGCCATGCCGCCCACTTCGCGGCCGCCCATCGCATTCGGCTGGCCGGTAAGCGAAAGCGGGCCGGCACCGGGTTTGCCGATCTGGCCGGTAGCCAGGTGCAGGTTGATCAGCGCGCTGTTTTTGTCGGTGCCGCTGGAGGACTGATTCAAGCCCTGGCAGTAAAGCGACAAGGTCGGGCCCTGGCCGAACCACTTGGCGGCGGTAATGAGATCGGCCTCGTTGATGCCGCAGATCTCGGCGACCATCTTGGGCGTGTATTCGCGCACCGTGGCCTTGAGCGCATCGAAACCTTCGGTGTGGGCGCGGATGAATTCCTGGTCCAGCATGTCTTCCCACAGCAGAATGTGCAGGATGCCGTTGAACAGCGCGACATCGGTACCGGGCTGGATGGGCAGGAACAGGTCGGCGAATTGCGCGGTGTCGGTGCGGCGCGGATCGACGACGATAATCTTGAGGTCCGGGTTGCGTTTCTTGGCGTCCTCGATGCGGCGGAACAGGATGGGGTGCGCGAATGCGGTATTCGAGCCGGCAATGAACAGGCAACCGGTGTGGTCGATATCCTCGTAACAGGCCGGCGGAGCGTCCGCGCCCAGCGTCACCTTGTAGCCGGCGACGGCGGAGGACATACACAGGCGCGAATTGGTATCGACGTTGTTGGTGCCGATCAGGCCCTTGGACAGCTTGTTGAAGACGTAATAGTCCTCGGTCAGCAGCTGGCCGGAAATATAGAACGCGACGGCATCGGGGCCGTGTTCGCGGATGATGCCGGCAAAGCGTTCGGCAACATGATCCAGCGCTTCGTTCCAGGTCGTGCGCTGGCGTGCTTCAGCGCGGCTGCGGCGGACTTCCGGATAAAGCGCACGGCCTTCGCTGCGGGCCGAAAGATGCAGGGTGGAACCCTTGGTGCAGAGCCGTCCGAAATTCGCGGGGTGCTCCGGGTCACCGTGCACGCCGATGATGCGGTCGTTCTCGGACTGGATGATGACCCCACAGCCGACGCCGCAGTAGCAACAAGTGGATCGTGTTTCCTGCATGGATAGTGTGTCGCTATAAAATGCTTACAAATTGTTCAAGGGCGGCCCCGGCATCGCCGGGACCATCTCCATGATATGCCGTTTAGTTCTTTGCTGCGAACGGGTGAGCGGATTGCTTGTACTGCGCGACTACGTCCTTGGCCTTGGGCTCGCGAGCGACAGCGCTCTTGATCGCCTGCTTGGTCGCCTGGTAGTTCCATTCCTGGATGCGCTCGTCGATGTCCGCCTTGTGGTCGATGAACACGCCCACGCAGATGAACACATCGTCCGCTTCTTCCAGCGGGATCGTGCCATCGGCGACGCAATCCATCACCGCCATCGATACGCCGCGCTGTGCCGGGCCGAACATCTGCACCGCCTGCTTGCCGTTCTTGATGGTGACCTTGTTGAACATCACGGTCGCCGGCTTCGCCATCAGGTTGGGAGCCACCACGGCCAACAGGCCGTTGACGCCTTGCTTCTGGTCGGTCAGGGTGCGGCAGAAAGCTTCTTCCGCCGCGGAACCACGCGGACCCATGATGAGGTCGATGTGGGCGACGTTCAGCAGATCCAGCCCGCTGCCGTCAGGACGGTTGTCAATGACGAGGGCTTCGCCTACCAGAACGCGATCGATTACTGCCATTTGAATCTCCTATACAGGGTTACGTACATATAATTAAAAAGCGGCCGGCTGCAAAAATGCGAGCCGGTTATTCGGAAATTCCGGAGCGGCGGCCAAGGCGACAAGGTATCTCCATGGCTTGCTATTCCGGCTTTCCAGCGTTGCCCCGCTGCAACGAATTGAAGTTTCTTCGACAGACCGCAGCGATTAACGCTGCGGTATCCGGAACCGCGGCGTAAGCTTTGCGCGTCGTTGCGCCGCCCCTCGCCGCGGGATGTATTTCTTATACCTTGAGGAAAACCAGCCCGTTTTCCAGCTTCACTTCGATACAAGCCGTGTTGCCAACGTCCGGCGCCATGGCCTGGCCGTCGCACAGGCCGATGTTCCAGCCATGCAGCGGGCAGGTGACTTTGTCGCCGTGGACGATGCCTTGCGATAAGGGGCCGCCCTTGTGCGGGCAGTGGTCGTGCAACGCAAACACCTTGTCTTCCGCGGTGCGGAACACGGCGATGTCCTGTGTCGTGGTCTTGACGACACGGCTGCCCAGGCGAGGGATTTCCTCGAGGGCGGCCACTTGTTTCCATTCACTCATCTTCTAAACCTTAAATGCTGATCAATTCGAATTGGCGACGCTTCGGGGTTTCTGCCACACGATCCGCCCACGGGTCCTGGTAGCCTTGCAGCGCATACTGCAGACGTTCATAGAGCGCCTTGCGGTTGGCTGCGTCCTCGACCACCTTGGACTTCACGTAGTCCAGGCCGACTCGTTCCACGTAATGTACCGTGCGTTCCAGGTAGTAACCTTCTTCGCGGTAGAGCTGCAGGAAAGCGGCGGAGTATTCCATCACTTCCTCGTCGGTCTGCACCTTGCAGAAGAACTGCGCGACGTCGGTCTTGATGCCGCCGTTACCGGCAACATACAACTCGTAGCCCGATTCCAGGCCGATCACGCCGACGTCCTTGATACCGGCTTCCGCGCAGTTGCGCGGACAACCGGATACCGCCAGCTTGACCTTGTGCGGCGCCCACATGCCGAACAGCATCTTCTCCAATTTGACGCCCATGGCCATGGAGAGTTGCGTGCCGAAACGGCAGTGCTCGGCGCCGACGCAGGTCTTCACGGTGCGGATGGACTTGCCGTAGGCGTGGCCGGAAACCATGCCGGCCTGGCTCAGGTCGTTCCAGATCTTGGGCAGGTCGTCCTTCTTGACGCCCAGGAGGTCGATACGCTGACCGCCGGTGACCTTGACGGTCGGCACCTTGTACTTGTCGGCCGCATCGGCGATGGCGCGCAGTTCGTCCGGGGTGGTGATGCCGCCCAGCATCCGCGGCACGACGGAATAGGTGCCGTCCTTCTGGATGTTGGCGTGTGCGCGCTCATTGATGAAACGGCTTTGCGGATCGTCCTGCGCTTCGTGCGGCCAGGTGGAGATCAGGTAATAGTTCAGCGCCGGGCGGCAGGAGGCGCAACCGTTGGGCGTGCGCCACTTGAGCTCGCGCTGCACGGTGGGGATATCCAGGAACTTGCGCTCGCGGATCGCCGCGCGCACTTCGCCGTGATTGAGATCGGTACAACCGCACATCGGCTTGTTCTTGGTGTCGGCCGGCTGATAGGCGCCGCCAATGCAGGAAGCCAGGATCTGTTCGACCAGCCCGGTGCAGGAGCCGCAGGAGGCGGAAGCCTTGGTGTGCTTGCGCACGTCATCCAGGCTGAACAGGCCTTTTTCCTTGATCGCCTTGACGATGGTGCCCTTGCAAACGCCGTTGCAGCCGCAGACTTCGGCATTGTCCGGCATCGCGGCAGCCTGGGTCTGGCCCTTGTGGCCGGCGTCGCCCAGATGGTTCTGGCCGAACATCAGGTGGTCGCGGATTTCGTGGACTTCCTTGCTGTCCTTCAGCATCTGGAAATACCAGGAGCCATCGGCGGTATCGCCATACAGGCAGGCGCCGACCAGGCGGTCGCCTTCCAGCACCAGTTTCTTGTACACACCGCCGACCGCATCGTGCAGCACGATTTCATCGGTCTTGTCGTTGCCCATGAAGTCGCCGGCGGAAAACAGGTCGATGCCGGTGACCTTGAGCTTGGTCGAAGTCACGGAGCCGGTATAACGGCCGATGCCGAAGTTGGCGAGGTGCGTTGCGCACACCTTGGCCATTTCGAACAGCGGAGCGACCAGCCCGTAGGACGTGCCGCGGTGCGACACGCATTCGCCGACGGAGTAAATGCGCGGATCGAAGGTCTGCATGGTGTCGTTGACGACAATGCCGCGGTTGCAGTGGATACCGGCGGATTCGGCCAGCGCGAAATTGGGGCGGATGCCGACGGCCATCACGACCAGATCGGCCGGGACTTCCTGACCGTCCTTGAAGCGCACGGCCTTCACACGGCCATTGTCGCCGATGAGCTGTTCGGTCTGCTTGCCCAACAGGAACTTGAGGCCCTTGTCTTCCAGCGACTTCTGCAGCATCTTGCCGGCGACGCTGTCGAGCTGGCGTTCCAGCAGCCAGTCGTGCAGGTGCACCACGGTGACATCCATGCCGCGAATCGCCAGGCCGTTGGCGGCTTCCAGCCCGAGCAGGCCGCCGCCGATCACGACAGCGTGCTTGTGCGTGTTGGAAGCCTCGATCATGGCGTCGACGTCGCTGATATCGCGGAAGCCGATCACGCCTTCGAGTTCCTTGCCTGGCACCGGCAGGATGAAAGGTTTGGAGCCGGTGGCCAGCAGCAGGCGGTCGTATTCGGCGAAGGTGGCGCCGTCTTCGGCATAAACGATACGCTTCACGCGATCGATCTTGTTGACGCGCTTGCCGGCGTGCAGCGTGATGTTGTTCTCTGCATACCAATCACGGCTGTTCAGCACGATGTCGTCCACGGTCTGCTCGCCGGCCAGCACCGGGGACAGCAGGATACGGTTGTAATTGGGGTGCGGTTCGTCACCGAAAACGGTGATGTCGTACAAGTCGGGAGCGATCTTGAGCAGCTCCTCGACGGTACGCATGCCCGCCATCCCGTTGCCGATCACCACCAGTTTCATCTTTTCCATGCTGCTTCTCCTAAATATCCAGTTCCTGCGCGCCCATGGTCAGGCGGCATACTTCAGCGCATCCGTTAATGCTTCGCTTCGCGCCAGGCTGACGACATCGCCGACCACGATCAGCGCCGGGCTTGCCATCTTTTCCTGCTGTGCCGCCATCGGCAGCGATGCCAGCGTAGTGATTACTTGCTTCTGCTCCGGTAGGGTTCCCTGCTGGATGATTGCGGCCGGCATTTCATTTGCCATGCCGGCATCCAGCAACCCGGTCACGATTTCCGGCAGGTTTTTCATGCCCATGTAAATCACCAGCGTGGTGCCGCCTTCAACCAGCGCGCGCCAATTGACCGGGGTACCGTCCTGCGTATGTCCGGTGACGAAAGTGACGCCGTGGGTGTATTCGCGATGCGTGACCGGAATACCCAGCGTGGCGGGAACCGCCGTGCCGCTGGTGATGCCGGGCACAAACTCCATTTCGATACCGGCCGCGCGCAGCGCCAGCATTTCTTCGCCGCCGCGACCGAACAGAAATGCATCGCCGCCCTTGAGCCGAGCGACTTTCTGGCCTTGTTGCGCCAGTGCGATCATCATGCGGTTGATGAAATGCTGCGGCGTGGATTTGCAGCCGCCGCGTTTGCCCACTTCGACTATGCGTGCACCAGCGGCATGCCGCAGCACTTCGCGATTGACCAGGTCGTCCACCAGAACGACATCTGCTTCACCCAGTGCGCGTACCGCCTTGAGCGTCATCAATTCCGGGTCGCCCGGGCCGGCGCCTATCAGAGTGACCTTGCCTGTATTCATATCCACATCACCTCTTGAAAATTGGCGCCCCAAAATGAATAGTCCACAGCTCAAAAATGGTTAGTAAACAGCGCCTTACTCTCGTTAAAGCAAATTTAATGCCATAATCATGTTTTGCTTTTGGATCAATCGGTTAATGCGGGAAACGGGTTTGTATATGGCGCTTACGCCCCGAATGAATGCATGCTCAAAAAACGCATGCACCAGCAGAGTGCATTTATCGCATCATGAAACGGCGATCAGGAAAATCAGCAACAGATTCGTGATCAGGGACAAGGCCGCAATCGCTTGCCACAGCAGGAGCGGGTTGCGTTGCGCCAGCGGCATGCGCGGCGGAGGCAATACCGGCTGGTGTTCGCCACGTTCCAGTGCGAGCAGGAATTCCTCGGCTGTTTCGAAGCGCGATTCCGGATCGCGTGCACAGGCTTTGAGCAGGATATTTTCCAGCCAGCCGGGCAAGTCCGGGCGATAGCGCGTCGGCGGTATCGGCGCGCCGAAACGGGGGTGCTGGAAAGGCTCGATTTCGCCGTACGGGTAATGCCGCGTCAGCAAGTGGTACAGCGTGACGCCGGCCGAGTAGAGGTCGCTTGACACCGAAGGCGTTCCATTGGAAAACAATTCCGGTGCCAGATAACTGGGCGTGCCGGCATTGCTGGCGAGCGGCTCCTGTCCCAGGCCAACGGTGACGGCGACCCCCATGTCGAGAATGCGCAGGCGGTCGTCGTCGCCGAGATGGAGATTGTTCGGCTTGATGTCGCGATGCAGGATATTGAGTCTATGCAGAGCACCCAGCCCCTTGAGAAGGCGAATGCCGATGCCGGCCGCCTCGACGGCGGTGAAATAATGGCCGCGCGTGAGCTTCTGCTCCAGTGTTTCGCCCTTGTGCCAGCTCATCGCGTAGTACAGCAGGTTGCGACCGGGGCAGGGCAGCACTTGCGGGAAATAGTGCGCGACGATGCGCTTGGCGAGCCATTCTTCCTGCAGCAACCCATTGCATGAAAAGGGGTCGTCGGCCAGGATGGGTTGCAAGGTCTTGATGACCGCCTGTTGTCCGGTAGTCAGATGGCGCGCCAGATATACCAGCGTTGCGCGCGAATCGTGCAGGACTTCGGTGATCTCGAAGTCGTCCAGTATCATGCCGGGCGCCAGCTTCCGGGAGGGTGGCCTGAGCTGCCGGCCTTCCGCCAGCAGGTCGCCGAGATCCTCGCTCGGCAACTCTTCAACCCTTACCGCCATGGCGGTGGCATTGTCTTGCCCGCCCGCAGCCAGCGCCTTGCGTACCAACTCTTCCGCAATACGCTGCGGGAATTCGCGGTGCAGCAGCAGCGTCTGGTGGATGCCCAGATCGCCGAGCGGCTCCCACACGCCGTCGCTCGCCAGGACGAAAACGTCGCCGGCCTGGGTGGCGCCCTCGCTGTAATCCATTGCCACGTGGGCATCGAGCCCGATGGCGCGTTTCAATACGTGGCGCATGTCCGGACGATCCCAGACGTGATCAACGGTGAGCAGCGTCATGTCGTTGCCGCGTAGACGGTAAATCCGCGTATCGCCGACATGTCCCAGAATATAGCGCGTGCCGCGCAATACCAGCACGGAAAGGGTGGACGCCATGCCTGCCAGGTCGCGGTTGGCCGACCCTTGTGCGACGACCCAGCGATTGAGCGGCTCGATCACCTTGTCCAGCGCAGCCGTGACTTCCCAGGTATCGGGTGTCGCGTAGTAATCCGAGAGCAACCCGCGTACCGTCAGTTCTGCAGCCTCGCGCCCACCGGCGCCGCCGGAAACCCCATCAGCCACGGCAAACAGCGCACCTTTGGCTGCGAGGGTTTCCGCAACAGGCGTGACTGCCCCGCAGAAGTCTTCATTCCGTGAACGCGGGCCGGTTTCGGTGGCCTGGCCGAGGGTGAATTTGAGAGGCATGGGTAAAACCTATTTAACCGCCAAGGCGCCGAGGCCGCAAGAAAACCAAGTGTTTTTCTGCGTGCCAAGACGTCATGGCGGTTCAAGCAGTTAAATTTTCGCGCTGGTGACCGCGGACGAACCCCAGGTGGTGCGCCAGCGGGTCTTGACGCCTTGCAGGCCGAGCAGGGCCAGAATAGCCAGCCCGGCAAATACCATGAAGCCGATCTGGTAGCTGCCGGTCAGCTGCTTGGCATAACCCAGGCTGGAAGCCAGGTAGAAGCCGCCGATGCCGCCCGCCATGCCGACCATGCCGGTCATCACGCCGATTTCCTTGCGGAAGCGTTGCGGCACCAGCTGGAATACCGCGCCATTGCCGGCGCCCAGGGACAGCATTGCCGCCATGAATATGCCCAGCGCGATCCAGCGGCTTTCCGGAGCGAAGCTCACGCCAAAAATGAACAGCGCTGCCAGCGTGTACATGATCAGCAAGGTGCGAATGCCGCCGATGCGATCGGCAATGAATCCGCCTATGGGGCGCACGACGGAGCCGGCAAACACGCAAGCGGCGGTGAAGTAGCCGGCAACCACGGCAGACAGACCATATTGGTCGTTGAAATAGATGGTGAGCGATTGCGCCAGGCCGACGAAACCGCCGAAGGTTACGCTGTAGAAGAACATGAACCACCAGGCGTCCTTGTCCTTGAGTACGGCAGCATATTGATGCAACGTCTTGGGCGGCGGGCTGTCCGGCGCGTCCTTGGCCAGAAATGCATAGACGACGAAAGCGACCGCCAGCGGAATCAGCGCGAGGCCGAACACCGAGTTCCAGCCGTACCAGACGGCCAGCGTCGGGGCGAACAGCGCGGCGAATACCGTGCCCGAATTGCCCGCGCCGGCAATGCCCATTGCGGCACCTTGATGCTGCGGCGGATACCAGCGCGAAGCCAGTGGCAACGCCACGGCAAATGCGGCGCCGGCGAAGCCCAAGCCCACGCCCAGCAGCAACGCTTGCTGGTAGCTGGAAATGCCTAATAACCAGGCAGCGGTAAGCGCTGCCATCACGATGACTTGCCCAACCAGGCCGGCCTTTTTGGGTTGCAGGTGATCCACCAGCACGCCCATCACCACACGCAGCAGCGCGCCGGCCAGCACAGGGGTGGCGACCATCAAGCCCTTTTGAGCGGGCGTCAATTGCAGGTCGGCGGCAATTTGAACAGCCAATGGCCCCAGAATCACCCAGACCATGAATGACAGGTCGAAATAAAGAAATGCGGAAAAAAGTGTCGGTGTATGGCCGGCTTTCCAGAAGCTGCGATCCATGATGATGCTCCATCAATTTAAAGAATGAAAACAGATGGGCTTAAAGCAAGCGGTATGCCATTATTTCTAAGTAATTGATGATTAATAATTAGTGATGCAGGAGATTGTTAATCTGCGCACAAAAGGTGCATGGCTATGGTGCGGGCGCATGGCAATCGCACTGATTAAGGGCAGGCGTTTTTCTGGCTGCCAAAAACGATTACTTGCGCGGCTGAAAAGGCAGGATTTTGGCTTCCGGGGCCGGTTCTTTTTTTGCGGAAAAATGTTGAGGAAGACCGTAGGCCAGCACCTTCAACTGGGTCTGGCATTCATAAAAGGAATCCCACATCAGCGCCGATAAACGCACGCAGGATTTCATGGGTGTACGCGCACGTGCTCTTTCAAGATCGATACGGCACTGGAGGCCGCGCAGCCTGCGGGTATTGGTGCAATTGGAAATGATGCGTTCGATGGCGTCATGCCGACGGGATTCGAATTCCTCGGGCGCGGCCTTTGCCAGGGCGGACCATTCATCGAAATCGAAATTTTCCATCGCCGACCACCTTTTGAAATGAGGCAGATGCTTGATCGTCTCCCAGTGCGCACTTGGAAGTCAAGCGCGGCCAGGTAGTACAGCGAATGCCTCAATAAACAATAGACAGGTATTCGGGGAGATTAATTCTGGAATATGCGGCAAAAAATCCGGAACCGGTTTGCGGCCGGTTCCGGTTGCTTGTTGCTTTCCAAAGTCAGTTTAGAAAGTGTACATCACCGTCAGCCACAGCTTTTCGGTATCGCGCTTGCGAGTGGCTGCTGTGAGGGTAGCGCCCAGCTCGTCGTCTTCGCGGAAGCGGCCATACTCAACCTTGCCCATCCATTTCTGGTAAGTGTAAGCCGCGGCCACATCAAGCTCGGTACCGTACTTGTCGCCAGTACCGACGCCGCTGGGGGTGGTGAAATCCTCATCCGACTTGAAGACGTGGTATTCGCCGCTTAGAGCCACACCAAAGACCTTGCCGCCGAAGGAAGCGAAGGTATCCTTGATACCTTGATTCGGCGTTACCAGGAACTGGTCGACCCAGCCTTGGAACAGGTGATTGGTGCCGAGCGGGGTCTGGAACGCGGAAAGGCCGTCGTTGCTGGACAGGATTTCATGGTCGAGACGGGCATACCAGCTGCCGAACATCGCACCGCCGCCCAGTTTCAAATAGTGCGAATCGATGTTGTCGTTGCCGTCCTTGTAGTCGTCCTGCTTGGCGTACTCGGCGGTGTACAGTACCTTCCAGTCCGGGTTCAGCACGTGCGCGCCGTCGGCGCGCACGCCGAAGGTCTTGGAGGAGTTGCTGCCCCGGAATGCCGCGGTACCGTCCTGCATGTCGAGCAGGTAAGCGTAGCCGACCAGGTTCTCGCTGGGGGAGATGCCGTAGCGCAGGTTGGCGATCTCGACATTGGCTTGCCGGTACTGGGTGTTGATCTGCTTCAGGCCCTCGAAGTGAGCGAGATAGGTGGTCGTATTGGGCAGCAGGCCCTTGTTTTCCAGCGCGACGCCGTCGAACACCTGCATCACCTGACGGAACTCGATGTTGCCGATGAAGCGCACGTTGTCCAGCTTGACCGACTGGCGGCCCAGGCGCAGCTTGGTGTTGCGGATGCCGGTCCATTCCACGAACAGCTGGTTAATGTCGGTGTCATCCGGGTCGACCACGACCGGGTAGTTGCCCTTGCCGGGTTCGTTCACCCCTTTGTCGAGGTTGTTGTAGTCGTCGTTGAACACGCCGACATTGATCAATTGCGCGGCAAAGCTGAAGTTGTGCCAGGGTGCAGTCTGCCAGCCCACCAGGCTGCGCAGGGTAAAGGCATCGGCATCTTCGGCTTTTCCGTCCTGATCGACGTTTTCATAACGCAGGCGGAAGTTGGTCAGCGGCTTGCCAGCCTTGACGGAGTCCAGGAAAGTGTACTCGGCTGGTGCCGCCGGAGCCTCTTCCGCATAGGCCGGGACGGCTGTGATAGCAGCGGCCATAAGGCTTGCCAGAGTAGTGTTGCGAAGCTTGGTCATGTTTTCCTCTTTAATTTGAAAGTAAGTGATTTCTATATTGTTGTAATGCTCAGGCGGCCTTGGCCTCGCGTTGATACAGGAAGCGCAATACCTCGCCGCGCAGGTGGTGGTATTGCGGGTTTTCGGCCAATTCCAGGCGGCTGCGTGGACGTGGCAGGTCGACGGCTAGTATCTCTCCCACTGTCGCCGCCGGGCCGTTGGTCATCATCACGATACGGTCGGACAGCAATACCGCCTCGTCCACATCGTGCGTGACCATCACCACAGTGCTGCCGGTACGCTGCACAATGCCCAGCAGCTCATCCTGCAGATGGGCGCGAGTCAGCGCATCCAGCGCGCCGAACGGCTCGTCCATCAGCAGCACCTTGGGTTCCATCGCCAGCGCACGGGCGATGCCCACACGCTGCTTCATGCCGCCAGAGATTTCGTTGGGGTATTTCATCTCCGAATGCGTCAGGCCGACCAATGCCAGCGCTTCGTGCGTGCGCTTCTTGAGAGAGGGCTTGTCTTCCGTGCTGCCGAACACGCGCTCGACCGCCAGGTAGATGTTGTCGAAGCAGGTCAGCCAGGGTAGCAGCGAATGATTCTGGAACACCACCGCACGCTCCGGACCGGGACCGGCAATCTCGCGGCCGGCGCACAGCATCACGCCATCGGTAGGCATCAGCAGGCCGGCGATCAGGTTGAGCACGGTGGATTTGCCGCAACCCGAGTGGCCGATCACCGAGACAAATTCGCCTTGGTTGATGGACAGGTTCACATCGCGCAGCGCGCAGAATTTGCCCTGACGGCCGCTGAAGACCATGTCCACATACTCGAGGGACACATATTTTTCCATGATGCGACTCCTTAGTAGTTAAAGCGCTTGGCGAGCAGCAGCAGCGCCTGTTCGAGCAAGAGACCGACGATACCGACCACGAAAATCGCGATCAGGATGTGCTCGACGTTGAGATTGTTCCATTCATCCCATACCCAGAAGCCCAGGCCCACGCCGCCGGTCAGCATTTCCGCAGCCACGATCACCAGCCAGGCCACGCCGATGGAGAGGCGGATACCGGTCAGTATGTAAGGCATTGCGGATGGCAGCATGATCTTGGTGGCGATCTTCCACTCGGACAGGTTCAGCACGCGGGCCACGTTGAGGTAATCCTGCGGCACCTTGGAAACGCCCATCGCGGTGTTGATCACCAGCGGCCAGATGCTGGAGATGAAAATCACCCAGATCGCGGCCGGGTCGGCTGCCTTGAACACCAAGAGGCCGATCGGCAGCCAGGCGAGCGGGGACACCGGGCGCAGCAGGCTGATGATGGGCGACGCCATGTCGTTCACAAACTTGAAGCGTCCCAGAACGAAGCCCAGCGGAATACCGATGAGAGCGGCCATACCGAAGCCGGTGCCCACGCGTTGCAGCGAGTTGAGAATATTCCAGCCGATGCCCTGGTCGTTCGGCCCATTCTGGTAGAACGGATCGCTGAACAGTTCGACGGCAGAAACCCAGGTTTTCGCCGGCCCCGGCAAGGCCGGGGCCACCATGGAAATCCCGACCCAGATCAGGATGAAAAACGCCAGACCCACAATAGGCGGTAGTACGGCAAGAGTGATGGATCGCAATACATTCATGATGCGTTGAAGCGTTTTTCCGGCAACTGGGGCCGCCTCCGCCTTCGACGAAGGCAGAGCTGCGGTTTTGCTTTCGGCGGCCACTACTGGTTCGGCTGCTTCGGGCTTGAGTGCTACGACAGTTGCGCTCATATTCGTCTCCTGATTTCCGTTGATTCCTAGACCTTGACCTTGAACGAAGCAGCGTAAGCCTTGGGATCCTTGCCGTCCCACACCACGCCGTCGACCAGCTTGGAAGAACGCATGTCATCCTTGGGTACGCTGATGCCCATGGCGCCGGCCGCTTCCTTGTACAGGTCGATGCGATTGACCTTCTTCGCCACGGCGAGGTAGTCCGGATCGGTCTTGAGCAGGCCCCAGCGCTTGTGCTGCGTCATGAACCACATACCGTCGGAGAGGTACGGGAACGGCGTTTTTCCGTCATTGAAGAACTTCATGTAGTTCGGGTCTTCCCACTTCTTGCCGATGCCGTTGTCATAGTGGCCGAGGAAGCGGCCGAGGATCACGTCTTCCGGCGCATTCACGTACGACTTGCTGGAGATCAGCTTGGCAACGGCCGCACGGTTGGCGGTGGCGTCGATGTAGCGGCTGGCTTCCAGCACGGCCATCATCATGGCGCGGGTGGTGTTGGGATATTTCGCCGTGAAGGCGGCGGTGGTGCCCAGTACCTTTTCCGGGTGGTCGGTCCAGATGTCCTGGGTGGTCGTGACCGTAAAGCCGATCTTGTCGGAAATGGCGCGTGCATTCCACGGTTCGCCGACGCAGAAGCCATCCATATTGCCGACGCGCATGTTGGCCACCATTTGCGGCGGCGGCACGACGATGGTCTTCACGTCCTTCATCGGGTTGATGCCGTGTGCGCCCAGCCAATAATAGAGCCACATCGCATGAGTGCCGGTAGGGAAGGTCTGCGCGAAGGTGTAATCGCGGTTTTCGTTGTCCAGCATGCGCTTCAGCGTCGGGCCGTCCTTGACGCCCTTTTCGCTCAACTGGTTGGCCAGCGTGATGGCCTGGCCGTTGTGGTTCAGCGTCATCAGCACGTTCATATCCTTCTGCGGACCGCCGATGCCCAGCTGTGCACCGTACATCATGCCGTACAGCACATGGGCGGCGTGCAATTCGCCATTGATCAGCTTGTCGCGCACGCCAGCCCAGGAGGCTTCCTTGGAAGGCGTGATCTTGATGCCGTATTTCTTGTCGAAACCCATGGCGGAGGCGACGGCAATCGGTGCGCAATCGGTGAGCGGAATGAAACCGATCTTCACTTCGGTCAATTCGGGTGCATCGGAACCGGCGGCCCACGCTGCTTGCTGAATACCCAGCGAACCCATGCCCACAACTGCGGCGGCTCCGGCTGCGGCCGCCGCGCCTTGCAGGAACTGGCGACGCTCCGGGTTGGTCGGCAGGGCCTCCGGTTTTTCATCGATGAACTTCATGTAGTGCTCCTTTCTAGTGCATCTTGTCATGTCAAATTAAAAGCGTTCAGGAAACAAAAAAGGCGTCTTTCCACGACCCGAAATTTCCGGATCGACAGAAAGACGCCTTTGTCCATGGCGCATGCCTGCATCGGCACACTTAAAAACCCCCGGTTTCGCCCATCCTTGGGCGGCCCCGTCAATTCACTTCTTTATCAGGCCAGCAGTTCAGCGGCCTGAATGACCTGTTTTGCGATTTCCCCCATGCGCAAGCCGCGTTGCATCGCCAGTTTGCGCAGTGACTGATAAGCGGTATCCTCATCCAGCCCGCGCTGTTTCATCAGAATCCCTTTGGCGCGATCTATCGTCTTGCGTTCCGCGAGCTTGGTCGCGGTCATTTCCAATTCGTTCTTCAGCGCCTGGTACTCTTCGAAACGTACCATCGCGGCATCCATGATCGGCTTCAGCCGGGCGCTTTCGAGAGCGCCCACCACATAGGCCGAAACGCCGGCGCGCGTCGCAGCACGTATCATTTCCGTTTCGCCGTCGTGCGCAAACATCACGATGGCCCGTGGGTCGTCGCGGCTTACTACGCAGATGTGTTCCAGCGTGTCGCGACTGGGCGATTCGGTATCGATGATGATCACGTCCGGTTGCATCTGTACCACAGCCTTGTTCAAGTCGGCAGTATCGGAAAGATGACCGACAACGTTGTACCCGGCCTCGACAAGGTATTGCTGCAACGGAGCGGAGCGCTCCTGATTCTCGTCGACAAGCATCACACGGAGCATGGCGCACCCATAAAAATTAATCCTTGATCCAACGATAGCAACAGCTGTGCCAACTGCTGTTTATCTATAATAATCAAGGATATTGTGCTGCAGAGAAAGTGTTATGGCTGTGTTGAGGCGGGGGCGTATGCACCAGTAAATCAGGCCGGCGCACACTAGTAGTGCGGGTATTGAGAAAATCAGAAGCCCATGGAGGCCAGCAGGTCGTCAACCTCATCCTGGCCGTTCAGGCCATCGGATTGCGACTTCATGGCAGGGCCGGCGGTGAGCCCGTCGGTACGGATCAGGGAGCCGGTCTGGCTATCGGGCGCATGCTCGCGCAGGATGTCGAGCAGGATTCTTTCGATTTCCACGGCGGCATCGAGAATCTTGTTGACCATCTGCCCCGCAACGTCACGGAATTCCTGCGCTTCCATGATTTGCAGCAGGTTATGGCGCAGCGCTTCTTCCGCAGAAGCGATCTCACCCAGACGCGATACGGTTTCCTGCATCACGGTGTGGTGCGCGAGATCGGGCGCAGCGGAAAGACGTTCGACCAGGTCGGCGCAGGTGGTGCGCGTTCTCTCGGTCAGCGGCAAGGAATTCTCGACGGCGCTGATGGTTTTTTCCGAGGCCTCATGCATGGTCTGATCGATGAAACTGAGGCGGTCGCGCGCGTCCGGCATGGTCGCCGCCGACTGCTGCAACCCCTCGGCATGCCCAAGCTCTTTCAGTAAACGATGCAGCCGGGCTGCGGCGTGGCCAATATTGTCGACTTTTGCTTGGGAAAGGGTTTTACGGGCAGTCATCGCGGTTGTCCTGTTATTTCGAATCATGCTATCACGTTTGGTCGGGATGCTGCGCCGGCGGGCGGGTCAGTTCCTGGGATAAGTCACGTAAACGCGATAGCCGGTGGCCGCGATGCCGATGGCGGTAAATGCAATCTTTACCTGCACGTCACCGCCCGGCGGCAAGCCGGATTTCAGGTTGGTGCCTGCCGGCAAATACTCATGCGGATGCAGCGTGCGGCGCAGAATGGGCTTGTCATGGATGTCGGTCAGGGTCAGTTCCAGCAGTGGATAAGCCTGCGGGTAGCGCGCTCGATTCACGATCGTCGATGACAGCACAAAAACGTCCTTGTGCTCCGCATGTTCCTGCAAATCGGAATCGTCGATGCTCAATAATTGTGCATTGCGCGGAAGCTCGACGGCGCACCCTGTCAGCATGCAGGCTTGTTCCAGCACGGGTTTGGTTTGCGGCAGCCAGACCGCAATTTCCGAACGCAGGAAATAAACCGTCTGCCCGATGGCAAGCAGTGCCAACAGCAGGCAAAGAGGAATCCATGCCCATAAGGGGATGCGTTTCCGTTTTTTCTCCTTATCCTTTTCCTTCTTGCGCGCGCGGGCCGGGGTAGGCTGGAAAGCAGGCGGAGGCGCGACCATCCTGCGCTCCGGCTCCGGCTCCGGCTCCGGCTCCGGCTCCGATGCAGGTGCAGGTGCAGGTGCAGGTGCAGGTTCGGGTTCGGGTTCGGGTTCGGGTTCGGGTTCGGGTTCGGGTTCGGGTTCGGGTTCGGGTTCGGGTGGCGTCGGCACCAGTGCGATGTCGATGCCGGCCGCATCGGTCTCGCCAAGGGTGATTTCAGGCTCGCCAGCCGATTCGTTTTCGGGAAGTTGCTCCTCGGCTTCTACTGATTCCTGCGAGGCTTGGGTGACGCTCAGCGATTGCAGAGCGTTGAATATCTGCCCGCACTTCCCGCAGCGCACATCGCCGCGGGTGGGGGCCAGCTGCTCGGGTTTGACTTTGAACACCGTGCCGCAGGCGGGGCAGGATGTGAGCAAGCTCATTTTTTGCGGCCTGTCAGCAGTACCCAGTTATCGAGTGGAAGCGGCGGGTTCATGTCGAACCATTCGCTATAGATGGCGGAGACCTCTTCGGCCTGCTCGCGCAGTATGCCCGAGAGCGCGATGCGCCCGCCACTGCGGCAATGCGACGCCAGGGCGGGTGCCAGCACCTTGAGCGGGCTGGCGAGAATATTGGCCACGACTACGTCGGCGACGAAGGCTGGCATTTCGTCCGGCAGTACAAAACGCACGTCCGCTTCATTATTTTCGGCGTTATAGCGGCTCGCCACCATCGCTTGCGGATCGATATCCACGCCCAGCGTTTCACCTGCGCCACGCCGTTTGGCGGCAATGGCGAGTATGCCGGAACCGCAGCCGTAGTCGAGCACGGTTTCACCGGCTTGCAGGTTATCCGCCAGCCAGGCGAGGCACAGATGCGTAGTCGGATGGCTGCCGGTGCCGAAGGCGAGCCCGGGGTCGAGCACGATGTTAAGCGCTTCCGGATTGGGTGCGACGTGCCAGGAAGGCACGATCCACAGGTCGTCACGGATGCGGATGGGGTCGAACTGCGACTGGGTGGCGCGCACCCAGTCCTGTTCTTCTACCGCCTGTACCGTGTAGCCGAGATTGCGCAGGCCGGTGGCTTCGGACAATTGCTGCATGACCTCCGCGATATCGGCGTCGGCATCGAACAGTGCGCTGACCACGTTGTGCCGCCAGACGCCGGGCGGTGCTTCCCCCGGCTCGCCGAAAATTGGTTTTTCGTCGTCGGTTTGCGCGTCGGCGTCCTCGATACTGACCGACAGTGCGCCCAGTTCCATCAGCGCATCGCTGACATTTTCGGCGACTTCTTCGCCCGCCGTGATTTCAAGCGATTGCCAGGTCATGTTTATCCTGCTGGTTGGTGCCGGTTACTTGCTGGCGATGCCGAGCTTGTTTTCCAGGTAATGAATGCTGGTGCCGCCCTGGTGAAAGGCTGCATCGTTCATCAGTTCGCTGTGCAACGGAATGTTGGTCTTGATGCCTTCGACCACCATTTCCGACAGCGCGATGCGCATGCGGGCAATGGCCTGCTCGCGCGTGTCGCCGTAGGTGATCAGCTTGCCGATCATGGAGTCGTAATGCGACGGCACCATGTAGTTGTGGTACGCATGCGTATCGACGCGCACGCCAGGTCCGCCCGGCATGTGGAAGCCGGTGATGCGGCCGGGGGAAGGCACAAACGTATGCGAATCCTCGGCGTTGATACGGCATTCGATGGAGTGGCCGCGCAGCTGGATGTCCTTCTGCTTGAACGGCAGCTTTTGTCCGGCGGCGACGAGCAATTGCGTCTGCACGATGTCGATGCCGGTAACCTGTTCGGTGACCGGATGCTCAACCTGCACGCGCGTGTTCATCTCGATGAAATAGAACTCATTGTTTTCGTACAGGAATTCGAAGGTCCCCGCGCCACGATACCCGAGGGTACGGCAGGCTTCCGCGCAGCGCTCGCCGATGGTGGCGATCAGTTTACGGTCT
The DNA here is from genome assembly GCF_001645185.1 of Methylobacillus sp. MM3. GTDB lineage: Bacteria > Pseudomonadota > Gammaproteobacteria > Burkholderiales > Methylophilaceae > MM2. The sequence continues at coordinate 37,047 of NZ_LXTQ01000020.1, read as the reverse complement.
ATGCCTGGTGCAGGCGCTTCTTCCAGCACTTTCTGGTGGCGGCGCTGCATGGAGCAGTCGCGCTCGCCCAGGTACACGGCGTTGCCGTGCTCGTCGGCCAGTACCTGAATTTCGATATGGCGCGGCTGTTCCAGAAATTTTTCCATGTAGACCATGGGATTGCCGAAAGCGGCCTGGGCTTCGGCCTTGGTCATGTTGACCGATGCCAGCAGGGCCGCTTCGGTATGCACTACACGCATGCCGCGCCCGCCGCCGCCGCCCGCGGCCTTGATGATGACCGGGTAGCCGATCTGCTTCGCGGTCTTCATGATTTCGTCCGGATCGTCCGGCAGGGCGCCCTCGGATCCCGGCACGCATGGCACGCCGGCCTTCCGCATCGCGTCTTTGGCGCTCACCTTGTCGCCCATCAGGCGGATGGTATCGGGGCGGGGGCCGATGAAAATGAAGCCGCTTTGCTCGACACGCTCGGCGAAGTCTGCGTTTTCAGACAAAAAACCGTAGCCGGGATGGATCGCTTCGGCGTCGGTGACTTCGGCGGCGCTGATCACGGCCGGGATGTGCAGATAGCTCTGGCTGGAAGGTGCCGGGCCAATGCAGACGGATTCATCCGCCAGCTTGACGTACTTGGCTTCGCGGTCGGCTTCGGAGTGTACCGCAACCGTCTTGATGCCTAGTTCGCGGCACGCTCGCTGGATGCGGAGGGCAATCTCCCCCCGGTTGGCAATAAGGACTTTCTCGAACATGGGAAGCCCTCTGGTTAACCGATAATGAACAGCGGTTCGCCGTATTCGACGGGTTGGCCGTTTTCGACCAGAATGGCCTTGATGACGCCGCTGTGATCCGATTCGATTTCATTCAGCAGCTTCATGGCCTCGATGATGCACAGGGTATCGCCGGAGGAGACGCTGGAGCCGATATCGACAAAAGCCTTGGCGTCCGGAGACGGAGAACGGTAGAACGTACCGACCATGGGAGACTTCACCACGTGGCCTTCGATCACCGGTGCGGCGGAAGGGCTGTCGGCAACAGTAGCAACGGCTGCAGGAGCGGCTGCCGGTGCGCCCATGTGCATCATGGGTTGCTGCATGTACGGATAGAATTGCGGTTGGCCGCCGGCCGGTTGGCGGCTGATACGGACTTTTTCCTCACCTTCGGTCAGTTCGAGTTCGGCAATGCCGGACTCTTCGACCAGATCGATCAGTTTTTTTAGTTTGCGCAGATCCATGTTAAACCTCTGTTGAGCTTAATGCGTTGAGAGCGTATTCCAGTGCCAGCTCGTAACCTTGCGCGCCCAGCCCACAAATGACGCCGACGGCGATGTCGGAAAAGTAGGAATGATGACGGAAGGCTTCGCGGGCATGCACGTTGGAAAGATGAACTTCGATAAACGGAATCTTGACCGCAGCCAGCGCGTCGCGCAGCGCGACGGATGTGTGCGTGAATGCGGCGGGATTGATCAGGATGAAATCGGCCTTGTTGACCGCCAATGACTGCACCTTGCCGACCAGGTCGGCTTCGCTGTTGCTCTGGAAAGCCTCAAGACTCACTCCGGCTTCGCCGGCGCGCTTGGACAATTGCTTATTGATGCTTTCCAGTGTGGCCTTGCCGTAATGCTCCGGTTCGCGTAGTCCGAGCAGATTAAGGTTGGGGCCATGCAGGACAAGGATGGATTTGACGCCTGTTTTTTCAGCCATTTCAGGTGGTTTGTTCAGCCAGTGAATGGTTTGCAAGGAGGCAAGTTTGCCGTAAGTTCATGGGAGTTGTCTAGCGAATTCGCTGGAGTTTGACGAAATTACAGCAATTACAATTGCTTATGCGCAGCGATTAGAGCGATCACATCTTTTTCCAGGATTTTCATGTCGAGGCGGCCCATATAGGCGCTGGCGATGCTTCCATCCGGACGTATCAAGGCGGTATAGGGAAGAATTCCCTTGGTGTTGCCGAAGCTTTCGGCCAATACCATGGCTTCGAAATCTCCCGAGAGCAGCGGATATGTCGTTGGCGACTCTTTTGCAAATTCGCGAATTTTAGCGGCATCATCTGTGGAAATTCCCAGCACAACTACATCGCGTGAGCGGTATTGATCCTGAAATGCCGACAGCTCTGGCATTTCTTCGCGGCAAGGGGGACACCAGGTCGCCCAGAAGTTGACCACGATGACTTTGCCTCGCCATTGGTCTAACGATTGCGCGGTGCCTGTCTGGTCGGGGAAGCTGGCTGCAAAAAGCGCCTCGACAGCGCCGGATAGAGAGCCTTTATCCGTTTTTGTGCCGGTTGCCGGAACCAGCATTCCGTAGGCAAGAAAACCCGCCGCGGTCAGAATCAGTATGCCGATCAGCACGCGAGCGACGGTGCGCATGCGCCCTCCTTGCTGCCGTAAACGGTATTGAGCGTGACCAGGAATTTATCGGCATCCTGATAGCCGACGACGGACGCCGCGGAAATCTCATTGCCATTGGGGTCGAAAAAGATGATGCCCGGCGGGCCGTACAAACCGAAACGCGAGAGGAGGGCGGCATCGTCGGGGCCATTCTGCGTGACATCGGCCTGGAGCAGAATGGCATTCTCCAGAAGCTTCCGGACGCGCGGGTCGGCAAAGGTGTATTGCTCAAATTCCTTGCAGGCCACACACCAGTCGGCATAAAAATCCAGCATCACGTATTTGCCCTGAGCCTGCTGCACGGCCCGATCCAGCTCGGCGACATTCTTCACGCGCTGGAACGGCAGCACTGGTGCATGCGCTGCGCTGCCTGTCGTGGCACGCAGCCCTTCTAGCGGTTGCAATGGATTCCGGCTGCCTGCCAATGCGCCGAGCAGCAATGCGATGCCGGCGACCAGCAGCATGATGCCGATGCCTTTCCACATTTTGGCCCATTTGTTCGAGTGGGGCGGCAAGCCATCCAGTGCATGCAGATAGACCGCCGGCACGATCAAAAGCGCGGACCATAAAGCCAATTGCAGCGACGCCGGAATGACCGGGCCAATCAGCCACACCGCCATGCCCAGCATCACCACGCCGAAGAAATTGCGCACGGCATTCATCCACGGGCCGCTTCTGGGCAGCAGTGCACCGGCGGATGCGCCCAGCAATAGCAAGGGCACGCCCATGCCGAGCGACATCGCGAACAGCGCCGCACCGCCCAGTATCACGTCGTGGGTCTGGCCTATATACAGAAGCGCTCCCGCCAGGGGGGCGGCGACGCATGGGCTCATGATCAGCGCCGAAAGCGCGCCCATAACGAATACGCTGATGAAGCGCCCGCCCTTGATGCGATTGGTGGTGTTGATCAGGCGATTTTCCAGCGAGCTCGGCAGCTGGAGTTCATAGAAGCCGAACATCGACAATGCCAGGGCAACGAAAACCAGCGCACCGAAACCGAGTGCCCAGGGGTTTTGCAATGCGGTGCTGATCAGATGTCCGGAAAAGGCCGCCACGATTCCGGCCAAGGTGTAGCTGACCGCCATGCCCAGGGTATAGGCGACAGACAGGTTGAACGCATGCATGCGCGTAGGGTGCTGACCCTGCCCGACGATGATGCCGGACAGGATGGGAATCATCGGAAAAACGCACGGTGTGAGCGACAGCAGCAGGCCAAAGCCGAAGAAACCCAGCACGATCAGCCACAGCTTGCCGCCTTGCAGTAATGTGCGTATCCGGTCGGTTTCGCTGCTGGAGTCATTGCCGCTCGCTGTATTTCCGGTAGCGAGCAGATCGACTTCAATCGTCTTGCGGATCGGCGCATAGCAGAGCCCCTTGTCGCTGCAACCCTGGTAGCTGGCCAGCAGGGTCAGCGTTTGGGGGGCGCTGCCCGCGTGTTTCAGGAGGATTTTTGCGTCGAAGCCTTGATGGAAGACCAGCATTTCACCAAAGTTGGGATCCTGCTTGGCTTCGCCCGGCGGCATTTCCACCGCAATGACATTGCTGGTGCTGCCATCCTTGATTTTGAAGCTGATGCGCTCGCGATACAGATAATGACCTGGCGCCACCGTGAAATGTGCATTCAGGGTCTGGTTATCGACCGGCTCGATTTTCAGGCCGAATGCCTGGTCAGGCTCGAGGACGGCCTGCTCCTGTTCGTCGACAAACAGGGTTCTGCCGCTGGCTGCGGTATCGGCAAAGGCATTGGACACGAGCAGGCAGCAGATAAGAATCAGTGAACGTAACATATGGGCGGGGAACTCAGCGCGAGGTTTCTTTGGAAATCCAGTCCAGATAGGAGGGCAATCCGCCCGCGATTGGGACATAGACGATTTCGGGAAGTTCATAAGGATGGTGGGTACGTATGGTACGTTCTACTTCGGCATATTTTTCCTGCGTGGTCTTGATCAGTACCGGGACTTCCTGCGTGCTTTCGGTTTTGTCCTGCCAATGATAGATTGAGGTGCAGGGGGCGAGAACGTTTACGCACGCGGCCTGTCCACGACTAATCAATATCTCGGCCAACCGGGTCGCGCTGCCCTGATCCGGCAGATTGCTGATCACAATAATTTTATCCGTAGGATTATCCATCGATGCGCATGCTCCTCATTTTTCTGATTTTACTCGCATTCCCTGTTCTGGAGGTTGTGCTGCTGTTCGAGCTGGCCTCCCGCTACGGCTGGTGGGTGCTGGGCTATCTTCTGGCCAGCGCGGCGTTTGGCGCCGCACTGATCATGGAAGAGCGCATTGTCGTGTTTGCAAGATTGATCCAGACGCTGCAGGAAGGCCGTCACCCCGTACTCGCGTTGCTGACCAGTGCCAAAAAGATGATTGCCGGCATTCTGTTGATCCTGCCCGGCGTACTGAGCGATATTGTCGCCGTGCTGCTGTTGATTATTCCGCTTCCTGCATCGCGCAAGCCGCCCGTGGAGGACGATGGCGTGATCGAAGGACAATGGCGCCGGGAGGATTAACGTCCAGGGCGCTATGAGTGATTTGCCGAGGCGGGCTCTTGGTCCAATATGGTAAAATGCGCATTTTTTCCGCATATTCAAAGGATAAGCATGTCTTTCAGGGTCACCATCCAGCCCAGCGGCCACCAGTTTTCGGTGCCGGCCGGGGATACGGTACTCAATGCTGCGCTGGAGGCAGGTTTCAATATTCCCTACGGCTGCCGCAATGGGGCCTGTGGGGCCTGCAAAGGAACGGTGCTGGAAGGGCAGGTGCAGCATAATGCTTATCAGGCGCACGCGCTGAGCGAAAAGGAAATCGCGGAAGGCAAGGCCTTGTTCTGCTGCGCCCGGCCGCAGAGCGATCTTGCCATCGAATGTCGCGAAGTGACGGTCGGCAGCGCAATCCGTTCGCGCATCATGCCGTGCCGCGTGCAAAAGCTCGAACACGTCGCGCACGACGTCATCGTCATGACTCTCAAGCTGCCCAGCAACGAGCGCATGCAGTTTCTGGCCGGCCAGTACATCGAATTCCTGCTCAAGGACGGCAAGCGCCGCGCATTTTCGCTGGCAAACGCGCCCTACAACGACGAGTTGCTGGAGCTGCACCTGCGCCTGATTCCCGGCGGCCAGTTCACCGAATATGTTTTCAGTGAAATGCAGGAAAAAACCATCCTGCGGCTGGAAGGCCCGATGGGCAGTTTTTACCTGCGCGAAGAGAGCGACAAGCCCATTATTTTCGTCGCCGGCGGCACGGGCTTCGCGCCGATCAAGGGCATCATCGAACATGCGCTGCATCACAAGATGACGCGGAAGATGACGCTGTATCGCGGATCGCTGGCCTTGCGCGATCTTTATTTGCCGGATCTGCCGAAGAAATGGCATGCAGAGAACGGCATCGACTATATCCCGGTGCTTTCAGACCCGCGCCCCGAGGACGATTGGGGCGGACGCAGCGGATTCGTACATTTTGCCGTGCTGGAAGATCACCCCGACCTGAGCGGTTACCAGGTGTATTGCTGCGGCGCACCGGCAATGGTGGAAGCGGCGCATCGGGATTTCGTTGCGGCCGGCCTGCCGCCTGAGGAGTTCTTCTCGGACGCGTTCACGTATGCGCCGCCGGTCCCGGCGAAAGTGCTTGCCTGATTTATTTGTAGCGCAGGCGTCTCGCCTGCATCAAATCGGGCGTCTTAAGAGGCAATGCAGGCAAGGATGCCTGCGCTACGTGTTCAACGCATATTCCAGGCTCAACCGGTAGTGCCGGTAGGCTTCTTCCTGATTTCCCATGCGTTCCAGCAGTCGCGCCAGCGCCAGATGCGCGGCACTGCCCGGTTTTACGCTGAGGCTGGCCTCCAGGTAACTTTGCGCCTTGCCCCATAGTTCCTGGCGGATGCACAGATTCCCCAGCGAAAGCAGCAGCCCGGCATCGCCGTGGTGGTTTTGCAGCCAGTATTCCGCCTGCTGCAATTGCTTGACCGTATCCCCGCCCGTGTTGTCGCCGTAGAGTTCGGCCAGTGTGCTATCCCATTGCCGGGTCAGGCTCATCTCGATGATTTTTGCCGCCGTCGCGCCATCGCCGGCATCGTTGAAAACCTTGGCGGCAATGCGCGCCAGCTGGGTGTCCAGTTGGTCTTTTTCCGGTAACTTGTTCCAGTACGCCAATAGCTCTTCGCGATTGCCCGCGCGGCGCTGCAGCAATTGTGCATGTGCGTGATAGCGCACCTGTTGCAGATGAAGCGGCTCGATAGCGTCGCGTTTTTCGAGTTGCGAGAGCACCGACAGCACTTGTTCCCAATTGCCGAGGCGCTGGTGCGCTTTCAGTTGCAGCCTCAGTGAAGGCAAGTGGTGCGGTTCGATTTTATCCAGCTGTTGCAGCGTGCGCAGCGCCGAGGCGTACTGACGCTCGTCCAGCTGTAGTTCGGCCTGGGTCAGCCGCCGTGACAGGCTTGCTTCCGGGGCGAGACGTTCGGCTTCGGCCAGGTAGTAATCGCGCTTGCCCAGCATTTTCAGCTTGTGCGCGGCACGAGCGGCAACCAGCGCGCTCAGGCCAGCATCTTCGCCGAGGTTGAGCGCATTGGAAGCCGCTTTTTCCGCCTTGGCATAACGGCCTTCCGCCAGCGCATGCAAGCCTTCAAGCAAGGCCGCGTGTGCAGTTATGCGGCGCTGTTCGCGTTTATAGTTACGCACGTTCCGTGGCAAATTCAGGGTGTATTGCACCAGGCGCAGCACGCCATGCAGGAAGAAAAATCCCGTCGCCAGCAGCACTACCAGCAAGTTGAGCGAAATCTCGATGCGATAAGGCGGTTGGACGATCAGTACGTAGCCGTCGTTGGAACCCGCGACCAGCGAGAGTGCAACCGCAGCAATCAGAATGAAAAGCAGGCCGATCAGGAATCTCAAGGCTGCTTCCGATCCAGCGAGAGTTTGTACTTGGCGACGGCATTGAGGCTTTCGCCGATATCAGGGAGCTCGATGGAAATGTCGCTGGACGAAAGTTGTTCCAGCGCGGTCAGCGCATTGCGGCCAGCGGAATCCTGCGTGTTGAAATAGCGCTTGAGCCAGTTACCGGCCAATTGCAAATCGGCCCGGTAGGTCGATTCGTCATGCTGCAACAGAGCGATGCGGGCCGTCAGCAGGCGCAGCTTGAGGTTTTCGCGCAGGAAATACGCCTGCTCGGGCTCCAGCAGCGGTGGCTCCGGCTCATCCATGCGCTCGACCCGCACCATGCGCTTGATGTCCTGCCAGATTTCCTGTGTCAGACGTCGCCAGGGGTTGGAATCCCAATCCGGCAACAGCGGTTTGTCGGACTGCGGATGGCGCTCGCTGATAAGCGGCAGCTTGTCTGCCGCGTCCACCAGCGATTCCAGTTTCAGGCTGATGCCGACGGTGTCGACGCTGGGCAATGCCTGAAGGCGCTGGATATCGCGCCCGATGATTTTGCGCAGCGCGATCACCTGCGGCTTGTCCAGTTGCTGCAGGCGAGCATCGGCGGTTTGCAGCGCGAGCAGGGCGGGTTTCGCATTGCCGGCCAGTTGCAGTTGCTGGCTGGCCGCGATCAGCAATTGCTCGACTTCGGCAATCGTCCGTTCGTCGCGGTTGTTGGCAAGTTCGAGATACAGTGTTTGCAAGGCTTCCTGCTGCGAGCGCGATTCTTCCAGCCGTTGCTCCAGCAAGGTGACCTTGGCCTCCGCTTGCGCGGCGCTTTCCTCGGTCAGCTTGGATAGCACCCGCACTTCACGATTGCGCTCATCGAACTGGCTTAGGCGCTGAGTGAGCGTTTGCTCCAGTATGATCGTGCGTTGCCGGCTGTCCAGCCATTGCCAAACCGTTGCGGCGAAAGCCAGGGCAGCCAGGATCAGTGCAATTTGCGAGGCTAGGCTGGCAGGCCTGACTTGCTCGGAGAGGTTGCTGTTTTCATTCATATTTTTGTTCGATCCTGCAAATGATGGATCAGGCATTGCAGCATGGCCTCGTCGCCAGGCGCATCCGCGATGGCGACGCGTAGTCCGTTTGCGCGCGCCGTTTCTCCGATGCGGGGATGGTTGACGCAAATGAGCGTGCCGCGCAGCCAAGGTGCGTTTCCCGCCAGCTGTAGCAGGTTGCGCAAGGCTTCGCTGCTGGTAACGACCAGCGCATGCAGTTGCCCATTTTGCCACAGCTGCGGCAGCTCACCCGTATCGCGCTGGGGATTGATGCGGCGGTAGCACTCGGCAAAAACGACTTCCGCGCCGCGTGCGCGCAGGGTGTCGGCCAGCAGTTCCCGCCCACCGACGCCGCGAAAAACGATCACTCGGCGGTGAGTCATGTCATGCATTTCCGGCAGGGTCAGCAGGCTTTCGCTGTCATATCGATCGCTGGGGACAAGGACCAGATCGATGCCATGCCGGCCGAGCTCTTCGGCGGTTGCCGGGCCAATGGCGGCAAAACGCAGTTTGGGCGGGAGTGTGGGATAACGTGCCGTGACGCGCGGCATGCCTTGCTGCACGGCATTCGTGCTGATGAAAATTGCCCAGTCGCTTTCGGGCAGGCCGGCCAGAACCTGATCGAAAGCCGAATAGTCGTCGAGCGGAGCGATGTCCAGCAACGGAAACGGGATGGGCTTGCCGCCGTTGCCGATAATGAGATCGGAGAGCGTTCTGGCTTGCTCGATGGGACGGGTAATGGCGATGCCGCAGCCCGCCAGCGCCCGATCAGGCATGGTCCAGCGCGGCCAGGATGCGGTCGGCGCCACGCGCGATCAGCTTCTCTGCCAATGCACGGCCCAGTGCATCCGCATCGCCGGGCGCGCCCTCCACCGAGTCGCGCACCATTTCGCTGCCGTTTACGCTGGCAACGAAGCCGGTCATGCGCAACGCGCCGTTTTCGATATGTGCATACGCGCCCAAAGGCACCGTGCAGCTGCCGGCCAGTGCGCGGCTCATCGCACGTTCGGCCTCGACGCAGGCGGCGGTGTCGGTATGGTTCAACGGATGCAGAAGTTCGCGCATGTCGTCGCGGTCGGCACGGATTTCGATGCCCAGCGCGCCTTGGCCGACGGCGGGAATACTGTTTTCAGGGGCAATCAGTTGCGTGATGCGTTCTTCCAGCCCAAGGCGCTTGAGCCCTGCGGCAGCGAGAATGATCGCCGCATATTGGCCTTCATCCAGCTTGCGCAGGCGGGTTTGCAGATTGCCGCGCAACGATTCGATCTTGAGATGCGGGAAACGCGCCTGCAACTGGCTTTGCCGACGCAGACTGGAGGTGCCGACCACACTGCCTTCCGGCAAGTCTTCCAGGCGCTGGTAGCGTACGGAAACAAATGCGTCGCGCGGGTCTTCGCGTTCGCCGGTGGCGGCGAGCGCGAAGCCTTCCGGCAGGTTCATCGGCACGTCCTTCATCGAGTGCACCGCAAGGTCGGCACGACCGTCCGCGAGCGCCTGCTCCAGCTCCTTCACAAACAGGCCTTTGCCGCCAATGCGCGCGAGCGGGGAATCCAGGATTTGGTCGCCGGTGGTGGTCATGCCGAGAATTTCCACGATGGCGTCGGGATAGAGCGCTTGCAGACGTGCCTGAATATGGCGCGCCTGCCACATGGCGAGTGCGCTTTCGCGTGAGGCGATGACCAGCTTGCGGGGAGATGTGCTCATGACGGGGAAAATCGTAAACGTTGGCAGAAGCCCGATTTTATCAGGTTATCCCCCGATTTCATGCACGATGTGCTGCTGGCGGCGGCTGACCGGCAAGGTTTCGGGAAGCTCTTTCAGCAGTGCGACCCAATGGCTTTCGCCTTCTTCGTTGTGTCTTTTTTCAAAGCCGCGAATGGAATTCTGGGCGACCAGGCAGTTTCTATGGAGGCGAATGAACAGATCGGAAAACTCGCGCTCGATGTTGGTGAGCGAGTCTTCGATCAGATATTCGCGTTCTGTCGTCCTGACGGTGAGATATTTCAGTTCGGCGCGCAGGTAAATGACGTCGTGCACCGGAATCAGCAGGATGCGGCCGCGTTCGGAGATGCTGAAGTGGGTGCGTTGCGGGCGAAGTTGCTTGATGCCGCCGAGCTGCGCCGGCAGCAGCGCGCGCGCCTTTTTGAGCGCCATCGCGAGCCGCTCGCGCCGGATCGGCTTCAGCAGGTAATCGACGGCGTTCATGTCGAAGGCCTGCATCGCGTGCGCGTCGTAAGCCGTAGTGAAAATGACCGCCGGCGGGTGATAGAGCTTGAGCGAGTGTTCGGCGGCCTCAATGCCGTCCATTTCCGGCATGCGTATGTCCAGCAGCATCACATTCGGCAGGCTTTCCGAGGCCATCGTCAAAGCCTCTTTGCCATTGGCGGCTTCGGCAATGATGCGTGTTTCCGGAATTTCCGCAAGCAGTTCGCGCAAACGGTTGCGTGCCGGTGCTTCGTCGTCTGCGATCAGGATTTTGAGTGTAGTGTCGTCGCTCATGGTTCGATCCGGTAGGGAATCACAATATGCACCTGATATTGGTGATCGGTGATGCGTATCCGCAGCTGCCCTTCGGCATCGAAGTGCAGCGCCAGCCGTTCGCGGATATTGGAAAGCGCCATCTTGTTGCCGGTATGGTGCTGGCCGTCGCGGCGATAGGGGTTGCTCAGCAGCAGATGCACTTCATTTCCCTTGCGGTAGATGTCGATCACGATTTCGCCACCCTCGTGGCAAGGCTCAATGCCATGATAAACCGCGTTTTCCAGCAAGGGCTGCAATAACAGCGGCGGAATCAGGGCTTCGTTCGGCATATGGTCGATATGCCACACCAGTTTGAGCCGTTCTCCCAGCCGCAGTGTTTCCAGCGCAAGGTATTGCTTGCACAGTGCCAGCTCGCCTTCCAGCGGCACCAGTTGACGATTGTCCGCCATCAGCACGCGAAACAGGTCGGCCAGGTCTTCAAGCGCGGTTTCGGCGCGATGCGGGTCGCTGCGAATCAGCGATAACACCGCATTGATGCTATTGAAAAGAAAATGTGGCCGGATACGCGCCTGCAATGCCTGCAATCGCGCCTCGGTCACGGCCGGCGAAAGCGCACGGCTGCGCATATTGAAGTATGCCAACAGCGTGGCAGTGACGACGGCACTGAAAAACCAGAGGCGAATCAGCGAAGGTGCGGAAGTCGTTCCGAACAAGCCTTCTGCGAGCAAATGCAGCACCGAGGTCAACATGAACACGATCAGGAACACCACCAGCACGCCTTGCCGATACGGCAGGCGTGCCAGCCAGCGATGCAGAATGAACAGCAGCAGCATGCTCGCCAGCAGAACCGGCTGCATCGCGGCGGAAATCTGTAGTAATTCCTGCCAGATTTCCTGCGGCGATTCGGAGTGCAAGATGGCGGCAATCAGCGCCATGAAGTTGGCGAGCACCAGCACGCGCAACTGTACGCCCAGGTTGCGGAGGTCCGGGAGCTTGATGGAATTCGGCGGAAGGTTTTGCTTTATACTTGCCATTTTCTACATTATTGGTAATCAATTTTTACGATGCAAGATAAATCAAAGGCTTGGTCCGGCCGCTTCAATGAACCCGTGGCGGAACTGGTCAAGCGTTACACCGCATCGGTCGAATTCGACCAGCGTCTGGCCGAGTTCGACATTCAGGGATCGCTGGCCCATGCACGCATGCTGGGCGCGCAAGACATTATCGCGAATGAAGACGTCGCCGCCATCGAGCGCGGCCTGGCTGAAATTCTGGAAGAAATCCGCACCGGCCGCTTCGAATGGCTGCTGGATCTCGAAGACGTGCACCTTAACATCGAAAAGCGGCTCACTGACAAGATCGGTGACGCTGGTAAGCGCTTGCACACCGGGCGTTCGCGCAATGATCAAGTCGCGACCGATGTGCGCTTGTGGCTGCGTGCGACGGTGGATGATGTGCTGGTACGTATCGGCAAGCTGCAACAGTCCATTGTCGAGCTGGCCGAAAAGCACGCCGATACGGTGATGCCCGGTTTCACGCATTTACAGGTGGCCCAGCCGGTCACCTTCGGCCATCATCTGCTGGCCTATTTCGAAATGCTGAAGCGCGATGCCGAACGTTTTGCCGACGCGCGCCGCCGCATCAATCGTCTGCCGCTGGGTGCGGCTGCATTGGCCGGTACCAGCTATCCCATCGACCGCGAGCGCGTGGCCAGGGAACTGGGTTTCGACGACGTCTGCGAAAACTCGCTGGATGCAGTATCCGATCGCGATTTCGCCATCGAATTCACCAGTGCCGCCGCGCTGGTGATGACGCACCTCTCACGCTTTTCGGAAGAGTTGATCCTGTGGTCCAGTCCGCGCTTCGGCTTCATCGATATCGCCGACCGCTTCTGCACTGGATCCTCCATCATGCCGCAAAAGAAGAATCCGGACGTCCCTGAACTGGTGCGTGGCAAGACCGGTCGCGTCAATGGCCACCTGATCGCATTGCTGACGCTGATGAAATCCCAGCCGCTGGCCTATAACAAGGACAATCAGGAAGACAAGGAACCGCTGTTCGATACAGCGGATACTTTGCTGGTGACACTCGAAATCTACGCCGACATGCTGCGCGGCATTACCGTCGACACGGCGGCGATGCGGCTGGCCGCTGCGGAAGGATTTGCCACGGCGACCGATCTGGCCGATTATCTCGTTAAAAAAGGGCTGCCATTCCGCGATGCGCACGAAGCAGTCGCGCGCGCGGTGCGTCATGCCGAGGCGCAAAACTGCGATCTGGCCGATCTGTCTCTAGCCGACTTGAAAACATTTTCTTCGCTGGTGGAGGCCGATATATATGAAGTGCTGACGCTGGAAGGTTCACTCGCCAGCCGCAATCATATCGGCGGCACTGCGCCGCAACAGGTACGCGAGGCGCTTGGCCGCGCGCGCGTTTACCTGGCAAAAACTGAATAATAATAATAATTGGATAAACAGGAGTTCGGTCATGTGGAAATCGTTCGTTAATCTGGCAGTCTGTGGCGTGCTGCTGTGGGGGGCGGCCAATGCGCGGGCGGAGGAAACCTCCATGCCCAACTCGACAAGTACGGCGATGGAATGGCAGATGATGCCGGGCGAGAGCCTGAATTCGCTCGCCGCGCTGTTCTATCCCAAGAATCGTCGGATGCAACAGCTTTTCGTAACGTCCGCGATCAAGCTGAACCGCGAACAGATGCCGGAGTTGTCGCCCACGCAGCGTTTCGAGGAAAAAACCACACTGCAGATTCCCAGCCTGATCGATTTGTCGCGCAAGGCTGCCAAGCAGCGCAAGCACAAAGCGGCAGCGCACAAGCCCGCCGTGCATAAATCCACAGCGATCGAAAAGCCGATCGATATCGAGAATGCCCCGCCGACAGCGGCAGCTCCGATGAGCAAGGCGCAAGACGCGGAGATCAATTTACTGGAAAAGCGTGTCGAGAAACGTCAGGCGGAACTGGAAAAGCTCAATCAGCGCCTGAAGGCGCTGGAGCAAAATACGCAGGCCATGCAAGAATCGATCAAGGCCAATTCCAAGCCCCTAGAAGAAGCGCAAGGACGCCGTCTCAAGCGCGTCGAGCCTTGAACTGCCGAGTAGCGCTTAATCCAGAAAGAGTTGAAGCAATTCGTTGAGATAGCGCTGCCCACGCAATGTGGGCGCGATTTTCGATAAGTCTCGCGTAATCAGCCCTTTTCCTTCCGCTTCGGCGAGGGCTTTATCCACGATAGACAAAGGCAGGCCGGTGCGTTCCTGGAACAAGGCCGTTTCGAAGCCGTCTGTCAGCCGCAAGGCGTTCATCATGAATTCGAAGCCGAGATCTGCAGGCTCCAGTGTCTGCTCGCGCTCGATGTGTTCTCCCGCAGCCGTTTTTTGCAGATAGCTCGCAGGATGCTTGTAGCGCGACTGACGAATGATGCGGTCGTGGAACGACAGTTTGCTGTGCGCGCCGGCGCCAATGCCGAGATAGTCGCCGAACAGCCAGTAGTTGAGATTGTGGCGGCATTGCCGGCCGGGTTTGGCAAAGGCCGAAGTTTCGTAATGCTGATATCCATGCTGCGCCAGCACGTTTTCGATCGCCTCCTGCATCGCGGCGCTGGTGTCGTCGTCGGGCAACGAGGGCGGCGTGCGGTAAAAAGGGGTGTTGGGTTCCAGCGTCAGGTGGTAGCAGGAAAGATGCGTCGGCCCCAAATCGCAGGCGATGCGGAGGTCCGCCATGGCCTCGTCCATGCTCTGGTCGGGCAGCGCATACATCAGGTCCAGATTCACCCGCTCGAAGGTTTTCAGTGCGATCTCGGCGGCGCTGCGTGCCTGCGATTCATCGTGGATGCGTCCCAGCGCGGCCAGATGGCGGCTGTTGAAGCTCTGGATGCCGAGCGAGAGGCGATTCACCCCGGCATCGCGGAAACCCGTAAAGCGCGCTTCATCGACCGTGCCGGGATTGGCTTCCAGCGTGATTTCCGCCTCATAGGCCAAGGGTACCCGGGCGCGCACCGCGCTCAGAATGTTATCGATGGCATCGGGCGAAAAAATGCTGGGCGTGCCCCCGCCGAAGAAGATGCTGTGCACGCGGCGGCCCCAGATCAGCGGCAGCGCTTGCTCAAGGTCGAGAATCAATGCATCGACGTAGTCTTTCTCAGGAATCGCCGTGCGCGCCTCATGCGAGTTGAAATCGCAATACGGGCATTTGCGCACGCACCACGGGATATGGATATAGAGCGAAAGCGGCGGCAGCGCGGTCAGCGTGCCGGGAAGCTGGATCGTAGCCATCAGCCCTGAATGTTGCGCAATTTTTCCACCAGCGCCCGCAAGGCCTTGCCGCGATGGCTGACCCGGTTCTTGTCTGCGGTGGAGATTTCGGCGACGGTCTGGTTGAGTTCGGTATCGAGGAACAGAGGGTCGTAACCGAAGCCGCCTTCGCCGCGCGGCGCTTCGAGAATGACGCCATGCCACTGGCCCTCGGCAATGATGGGTTGCGGATCGTCGGCATGGCGCAGCAGCACCAGCGCGCAGTGATAGTGTGCGCGGCGGTCGGCGACGTCCCGCATCGCTTCCAGCAGTTTGATGTTATTGCGTGCGTCGGATCGCGGTTCGCCGGCATAAATCGCCGAAATCACGCCGGGCGCGCCGCCCAGGGCTTCGACGCAGATGCCGGAGTCGTCCGCCAATGCCGGCAGGCCGGTGAGACGCGCAGCATGGCGCGCTTTAGCCAGTGCATTTTCGATGAAGGTGCAATGCGGCTCGGCCGCTTCCGGCACGTTGAAATCGGATTGCGGCAACACTGCTATGCCCAAAGGTTCGAGCAGTACGCGAATTTCGTGCAGCTTGTGAGCGTTGCCGGTGGCGATGACGAGTTTCTGCATCTTAAATTCCGAGCGCTGCTTTCTGCTTCGCAATCAGTTCAGCAATGCCGACTTGTGCCAGGTCGAGCATCGCGTCCATCTCCGCCCGCTTGAAAGGCGCACCTTCGGCAGTACCTTGTACTTCCACGAAACCGCCGCTGCCGGTCATGACCACGTTCATATCGGTATCGCAGCCGGAGTCTTCGATGTAATCCAGATCCAGCACCGGCGATCCTTCGAATACGCCGACCGAAATGGCGGCGACAAAATCCTTGAGCGGCGATTCGGCAATCAGTTTCTTTTCCAGCAGAAAATTCACCGCGTCGTGCAGCGCGACGAAGCCGCCGGTAATGCCGGCGGTGCGTGTGCCGCCATCGGCCTGGATCACGTCGCAGTCGATCTGGATCGTGCGTTCGCCCAGCTTGTCGAGGTCGATAATGGAGCGCAGGCTGCGTCCGATCAGGCGCTGGATTTCCTGCGTGCGTCCGGATTGTTTGCCATGCGCCGCTTCGCGCTGCATGCGGCTGCCGGTGGAGCGGGGCAGCATGCCGTATTCGGCGGTGACCCAACCCTGGCCTTTGCCTTTGAGGAAAGGCGGCACTTTTTCGTCGATGCTGGCGGTGCAGATGACGTGCGTATCGCCGAATTTCACCAGTACCGAGCCTTCGGCGTGTTTGGTGTAGCGGCGTACGATCTCGATGTGCCGCAGTTCTCCCGGGGCGCGTTTGCTTGGACGCATGTTGGCTTTCCTGTCCTTTGAATTCGAAACGGAATTATAAGCGCCGCGCTGGCGGCTATCTGGGGATTTTCTCCAGCGCGGCGTGAATTTCGGCGATGGCGCGCTCGATCTCGTCGTCCTGAGCGCTATCGGTGGCGAGGTCGGGATTCGCACCCGCGCGGCGGGAAGTGAAGTCGCGTATCGTGGTATTGAGATCCAGCGGCATCATCGCGGTCGATACCGAAAACCCGCTATAGGCGTGATTCCCCCACGAAAATGCGATGGCACTCATATTGTCGCCGCTCTGGTCGGCACGCGATTCGGCAAGATCGAACAGTGCGGGAACGGTATCGGTGATGGGGCCGTTCTGGAGCGTGGCGGCAATTTCCTCATCTGCCAGCAGCGTCCATAGTCCGTCGGTACAGAGCAGGACGATGTCGCCGTCCTGCACATCGCGCTTAGGCGACATCTCGATCTGCGGCTGCTCGGCACCGCCGACGCAATTGTAGATCTTGTTGCGCTCTGGATGCGTCAGCATTTCGTCCTTGCCGATCATGCCCTTGCGATACAGCATCTGCACCTTGGAATGATCTTCGGTACGAAACAGCAATTCACCGCCCCGAAAATGGTACAGGCGCGAATCTCCGGCGTGGGCACAATAAAGCGCGTCATGCTGCACGAGCGCGGTAACGATAGTGGTGCGCGGGGGTTCCGGCATGTCGCTTAGCAGCGCATGGCGATCGATGGCGTCATGCACCTGGCGGATATGGTCATCCAGGAATTTGAAAGGATTGCTCAGCTTCGGCCGGGCCATGCGCTGGAAGGATTCGGTCAGCACTTCTATCGCGAATTGCGCCGCCACTTCCCCGTTGCGATGCCCGCCCATGCCGTCGGCCAGCACCGTCAGCAGCGCATCCTTGCTGTAGGAGTAGGCCACCCTGTCCTGGTTGTACTGACGCGGGCCCTGGCGGCTGTCCTGATAGATGGTGAACTTCATGCCGAGCCTATTTCGGAAAGTTTTTTGCGCAGTGAGTCGAGGAGCGAAGGCTTTTTCGAATCTTCCAGGAGATGTTCGCGCAGGGCTTTCTGCAAGGCAAACACGCTTTGCGGGCGTTTCAGCGGGTCGAGCTGCATGCACCAGTCGATGATTTCCAGGAGGCGCGGCGAATAGATGTCCAGGCCGGTTTCCAGTGCGGGGGCCAGCGTGTCCTTTTTGCTGCGCAGATCGGCGGCAAGCGGCGCGGCGCGCACGAGGCAGGCATACATCGAGGCGCCCACGCTGTAGATATCGCTCCATGGTCCCAGCAGCTTGCGATCGAAGTATTGTTCCGGCGGTGCGAATCCCGGCGTGTAACTGGGCGAAAGTTGCGGTTTGACTTCGGTCAGGGTTTGCCGCACCGAGCCGAAATCCAGCAGAACGGGCGAGCCGTTAAGCCGGATATGAATATTGGCGGGCTTGATATCCAGATGCAGCAGCTTGTGCGTGTGCACTTCGCGCAGTCCGGTCAGCAACTCATTGAAGAGGCGGCGCACGAACAGCTCCTTTGCCGGTTCCGCATGGCCGCGAATATAGTCCTGCAGCGATTTGCCGCGCTCGTATTGCATCACCATGTACACGGTATTGTTGGCGCGGAAGAAATTGACCACGCGCACGACATTTTCATGCTCGATCTTTGCGAGCGCGCGTCCTTCCTCGAAAAAGCATTTGAGGCCATGCCGGAAGCCGGCGACGTTTTCGGGGGAGCTGGGGCCTACGTTTTCGTCATCCAGGCGAGTCGCCAGCAAGGTGGGCAGGTATTCCTTGATCGCGACCCTGTTGCCGCGCTTGTCGCGTGCGAGATAGACGAAGCTGAAGCCGCCGCCGCTCAGTACCCGGTCGATCCGATAATCCAGCAACTGATAGCCGGACGGCAAGGGACGGTTTTGTTGTTCCTGCATGCTCGCGTGGTCAAGGAAGACAAAACCTATTTTGTCATGAACCCGCGCGGATTTGATAAGATTGGGTAAAAATTGTCAGGACATACTCAATGATTTATAGCATGACCGGCTTCGCCGCGCTGGAGCGTAAAACCGCGGCCGGTACCCTGCTGCTCGATTTGCGTGCAGTCAACCATCGTTATCTCGAAGTCCATATGCGCATGGATGAAACCTTGCGCAGCTTCGAGCCCGCCATGCGCGAAGCCATAGGCGCGCGTCTGGGCCGGGGAAAGGTCGAATGCAGGGTGACTCTGGTTGCGCCGGCGGATGCCGCTGCCAATGGGGAGGTCAATACCGGCATGCTCGATCAGCTGGCATCGTTGACCGCTGTCGTGCAGCAACGTTTTCCGCAAAGCCGGCCGTTGAGCGTGGCGGATATCCTGCGCTGGCCGGGCGTATTGGCCACCGAGCAGGTTTCCGGCGAAGCGCTGTCGGCGGACCTGATCGCGACATTGCAGCAATGCCTGCAGGATCTTGCCGACTCGCGGGCGCGTGAAGGTGAAAAACTGAAAGCGCTGATATTGGAGCGCGTAACGGCAATGGAAACGCAGGTCGCCAAGGTTCGCCCCCTGTTGCCCGCGTTGATGCAGGCCTATCAGGAGAGGCTCGCGCAACGGCTACGCGAGGCAATGCAAACGATCGATGACGAACGCATCCGGCAGGAATTGGCCTTGTTTGCCCAGAAGATCGACGTCGACGAAGAGCTCGGCCGACTGACCACGCACCTGCAGGAAGTGCGGCGCATCCTCGGCGCAGGTGGCGCCGTCGGCAAGCGACTGGATTTCCTGATGCAGGAACTCAACCGCGAAGCGAATACACTAGGCTCGAAATCGGTGTCCACCGAGACTTCGCAGGTTTCGATGGAGCTCAAGGTGCTGATCGAGCAGATGCGCGAGCAAATACAGAATCTGGAATAAAATCATGAAGATGACAGGCAGCCTTTTTATCGTGACCGCGCCCTCCGGCGCCGGCAAGACCAGTCTGGTCCGCTCCCTGCTGGAGATGGACAAACTGGTCAGTCTTTCGATTTCCTACACCACGCGGGCCATGCGCCCCGGCGAAGAGGACGGCGAGGATTATCACTTCGTCAGCGAGGAACGCTTCCTGCAAATGCTGGAAGAGGGCGATTTCCTGGAGAGCGCCGAGGTGCATGGCGCGCGCTACGGTACCTCGCAAACGCTGGTGGAGTCGGTGCTCGCCGAAGGCCGCGACCTGGTGCTGGAGATCGACTGGCAGGGCGCGGCGCAAGTGCGCAGTCTGTATCCCAGCGCGGTCGGCATTTTCGTGCTGCCGCCTTCGCTCGAAGAATTGGCGCGCCGGCTGCATAACCGTGCCCAGGATTCCGCCGAGGTCATCGCGCGACGCTTGGCTGCGGCGCGAGACGAGATCAGCCATGTCGGCGAATTCGACTATGTTATAATCAATGACCGTTTCGAGACGGCAATTCATGACCTGCTGGCGATCATTCGCGCACAGCGTTTGCGCGGCGAAAAACAGTTGCGCCAGCATCAGGAATTGCTCCGGAATTTCATCGTTTGAGCACGCATTACAAGGATTCATCATGGCACGTATTACCGTAGACGACTGTCTGGAAAAAATTCCGAACCGCTTTCATCTGACCCTGGCTGCCGCGTATCGCGCTCGCCAGGTGGCAAACGGATCCGAGCCGCTGGTCGCCCATGCCGGCAAAGACAAGCCGACCGTCGTCGCGCTGCGTGAAATCGCTGCCGGCAAGGTTGGCCTGGAAATCCTCAACCGCGGGCAGGCGTAAGGATCGCTTGATGCAATGGGTGGTCGAATCCACGCAGTAAAACCGCCACCCACCCCTCCTTTGCTGCCAGCCGACAGCGAAGATTCGCAGCTCTACCAGCTGCTTAATGTATACCTCAAGCCGGAAGACATCGCGCAAGTGATGACGGCTTACCGCTTCAGCGCTGCTGCCCATGAAGGGCAGTTCCGCAAGAGCGGCGAACCCTATATTTCCCATCCCGTCACCGTGGCCGGCATCCTGGCCGAGCTGCATCTCGACCCGCCCAGTATCATGGCGGCGCTGCTGCATGACGTGATGGAAGACACCGAGGTCAGCAAGCAGCAACTGGCCGAGCAGTTCGGCCAGCCGGTCGCCGAACTGGTGGACGGCGTTTCCAAGCTGGACAAGATCGAATTCCAGACCGCTACCCACGCGCAGGCGGAAAACTTCCGCAAGATGCTGTTGGCGATGTCGCAGGATGTGCGGGTGATTCTGGTAAAGCTCGCCGACCGTCTGCACAACATGCGCACGCTGGACAGCATGGCACCGGAGAAGCGCCGCCGCATCGGCCGCGAAACGCTGGAGATCTACGCGCCCATCGCCAACCGTCTCGGTCTCAATGCGATCTACCAGGAACTGGAAGACCTCAGCTTCAAGCATCTTTATCCGATGCGCAGCGCGGTACTGGCCAAATCGATCAAGGCGGTGCGCGGCAATCGCAAAGAGGTGGTCGGCAAGATTCTGGATGCGATCAAGCAGCGTCTCGCTGACGCGCACATCACGGCCGAGGTCAAAGGGCGCGAAAAGCACCTGTACAGCATCTACAAGAAAATGGTGGAGAAGACCGGGACGTTTTCGGAAATTTTCGACATCTACGGCTTCCGCATCCTGGTGCAGGACACGCCTACCTGCTACCTGACGCTGGGCGCGCTGCACGCGCTGTACAAGCCGATTCCGGGCAAGTTCAAGGACTACATCGCGATTCCCAAGGCCAACGGCTACCAGTCGCTACATACGACGCTGTTTGGCCCGTTCGGCACGCCCATCGAAGTCCAGATCCGCAGCCGCGAGATGCACAACATCGCCGAGGCGGGCGTTGCCGCGCACTGGCTTTACAAGAATACCGGCGCGGATCTTTCCGCGTTGCAGAAACAGACACACCAATGGCTGCAGCGCCTGCTGGAAATCCAGTCCGAGAGCACCGATTCGGTCGAATTCCTGGAGCACTTCAAGGTCGACCTGTTTCCGGACGAGGTTTATGTGTTCACGCCCAAGGGGCAGATCATGGCATTGCCGAGCGGTGCGACCGCCGTGGACTTCGCCTATGCCGTGCATACCGACGTCGGTAACCGCTGCGTTGCGGTCAAGATCAATCATGAGCTGGCGCCGCTGCGTACCGAACTGCATAACGGCGACCACGTCGAAATCATCACCGCCGCACATGCTAAGCCCAATCCGGCCTGGCTGAATTATGTCGCCACCGGCAAGGCGCGCGCGCATATCCGGCATTTCCTGAAGACCATGAAGTCTTCGGAATCGGCCGTGCTGGGCGAACGCATGCTCAATCAGGCGCTGCGCGCGCTGCATGCCGATCCGGCGGAGATCAGCGAAGAGCGCTGGAAAAAGCTGGTGCGCGATTACGGTGTGCAGGACAAGCAGGAAATCCTGACCGATATCGGTCTCGGAAAGCGCCTCAATGTGATGGTGGCGCGCCAATTGCTGGCGATGGCGGAATCGGCGGGCGACCGCGCGAGCACACATCTTGGCAGCATCACGATACGCGGCTCGGAAGGCATGGCGGTGCAGTTCGCGCAGTGTTGCCGGCCCATCCCGGGCGACCCGATCCTCGGCTTCATCAACAAGGGCAAGGGACTGGTGGTGCATACCCATGATTGCCACGCGATCCGCAAGTTCCGCATGGATCCGGACAAGTGGCTGGACGTGGAGTGGGATCCCGACACCAAGCGCCTGTTCAAGGTCAACCTCAAACTGGCCGCGGCCAACCAGCCGGGCGTGCTGGCCAAGATCGCTGCCGGCATCGCCGCCGCCGGTTCCAACATCGACAACGTTGGCATGGAAGAAAGCGATGACAGCGCCTATACCAACATGAATTTCACCGTGCAGGTGGAAGACCGCGAACACCTGGCACGCTTGATGCGCAGTCTGCGCAAGATTCCCGAGGTGGTTCGCATCAACCGCGTCAAGGGCGCGGCTGCCGATCATAAACATCAATAAGCAAGGAAAATAGCAATGGCAAGACAAATCATCAGCACTGAAGGCGCGCCCAAGGCAATCGGCACCTACTCCCAGGCGGTCAAGGTCGGCGACACCGTCTATATGTCGGGCCAGATCGGTCTCGACCCGGTCAGCATGCAATTGGTCGAAGGCATAGAGGCGCAAGTGCGCCGCGTGTTCGGTAATCTTTCCGCCGTGGCGCAAGCCGCTGGCGGTTCATTGGCGGACATCGTCAAGCTCAATATCTTTCTCACCGATCTCGGGCATTTCGCGCTGGTGAACAGCATCATGGCGGAATACTTCACGGAGCCGTACCCGGCACGTGCCGCCGTCGGCGTCGCCTCGCTGCCGCGTGGCGCGCTGGTGGAAGCCGATGCCGTCATGGTGCTGGGCAACTGATTCCAGCGGCAGGACAGGGCGCTTGACCGGTCTAGGCGCGATCAAGGGCGTCAACAAGGCGCTGCTGGGCAGGCTGGGCAAGCTCGGCATCTTTGAGCCGGATGATCTTTTGTTACACCTGCCGCTCCGCTACGTCGACGAAACCCGCATTACGCCGATCCGTGATTTGCGCCCCGGCGAGGCGGCTCAGGTCGAGGGTGAGATTATCCATGCGGAAACGCAATATCGTCCGCGCAAGGCCCTGATTTGCCAGTTGCAGGATGTGGACGGCGGACTGCTGCATCTGCGGTTTCTTCATTTCTATCCTAGCCAGGTTGCGGCGCTCAAGCCGGGCGCACATATCCGGGCATTCGGTGAACCGCGCCCCGGTTTTTTCGGCATGGAGATGGTGCATCCGCAGTGCCGCCCGGTGCGCGAGAATGTCCCGCTCAGCGAGGCGCTGACACCGGTATATCCAACCACTGCCGGGCTGACGCAGCCCAGTTTGCGCAAGCTGGTGGATTGGGCATTGCACAATGCCGATATCAGCGAAACCCTGCCTGCAGGCATACTCGAAGAACTCCATCTGCCCGGTTTTGCCGAAAGCCTGAAATTCCTGCATCGGCCGCCGCCCGATGCCCGTCTCGACGCATTGCAGGAGCATGCGCACGCCGCCTGGCGTCGTCTCGCGTTCGACGAATTGCTGGCGCAACAGCTTTCGATGCGACGGCATCATGCGCGGCGTCGGACGCAAGGCGCCCCGCGCCTGCAAGCACAGCATCGCTTGACCTCGGCATTGCTCGAGCGCCTTCCGTTTGCCCTCACCGGCGCACAGCAAAAAGTCTGGGCGGAGATTAGTTCCGATCTCGCCCAGCCTCATCCGATGCAGCGTCTGCTGCAGGGCGATGTCGGCAGCGGCAAGACTATCGTGTCTGCCCTGGCGGCCGTGCAGGCCATAGAAAACGGCTGGCAGGCGGCGATTATGGCGCCGACAGAAATCCTTGCCGAACAGCACTATCGCAAGATGCTCGATTGGCTGTCGCCGCTAGGTGTTTCCATCGCCTGGCTTTCCGGCACCCAAGCCAGAACCGCGCGTAGCGAAGTGTTGGCGAAAGTCGCCAGCGGAGAAGCGCAGCTGGCCGTCGGCACGCATGCGCTGTTTCAGGAGCAGGTGCAGTTTGCCAGGTTGGGACTGGCGGTGGTCGACGAGCAGCATCGTTTCGGTGTGCATCAGCGCCTTGCGCTGCGGCAGAAGGGTACGCAGCCGCATCAATTGATGATGAGCGCGACACCCATTCCGCGCACGCTGGCGATGAGTTATTACGCCGACCTGGATGTCTCGGTGATCGACGAATTGCCGCCCGGCCGCACGCCCATCGCGACAAAGGTCGTGTCGGAGGAACGGCGCGAGGAGGTGCTGGGCCGCGTGCGCGACGCCTGCCTTCAGGGTCGGCAGGCTTATTGGGTGTGCCCGCTGATTGAAGAATCCGAAGCGCTGCAATTGAAAACCGCGCTGGAAACCTTCGAGCAATTGACCGCTGCCTTGCCGGGGATCGGCATCGGCCTGGTGCACGGCCGCATGAAGCCTGCCGAGAAGCAGGCGGTGATGCAGGCCTTTGGCGCAAATGAAATCCAGCTGCTGGTAGCGACAACCGTGATCGAAGTCGGCGTGGACGTACCCAACGCGAGCCTGATGGTGATCGAGCACGCCGAGCGCATGGGACTTTCGCAACTGCATCAACTGCGAGGCCGCGTGGGGCGCGGTTCGGCGCAGAGCGTGTGTATTCTTTTATATGCGGCACCGCTGTCGCAAACCGCCCGTGCGCGCCTCAAGATCATCTACGAAAACACCGACGGTTTCGAAATTGCGCGCGCCGACCTCGCGTTGCGCGGTCCCGGCGAGTTTCTCGGCATTCGCCAGAGCGGTGTGCCCTTGCTCAAAATTGCCGATCTGGAGCGCGATGCCGATCTGCTGGACCTGGCCAGAAACATCGCCGAACGCCTGCTGCGCGATGATCCGCCAGCCGCGGAAGTCCATCTCAAGCGCTGGTTGCGCCGTGCCGAAGAATACGTCAAGGTTTAGGCGCAAAAAGCGGTGTGGCATAATCGGCCGCGATGAAAATCCGTTCTAGCCCATTTCCTTTCCGCGCTGCCTGGCTGCCCAAGCCGCCGGCAAGCGGCGCCTACCGGCACTGGCTGGTCGATAACGGATCGCTGACACAGCGTTTGCGTAAACATTGCGCCGCATTCTCGGTGGAGCGGGTGCGCCAGCGCTGGGCAAGGCCGTTGCCGGACGAGGCGATGCTCTTGCGCATGCGCCCGCACGAAAGGGCATTGTTGCGGGAGGTAAGCCTCTGCTGCGACGGCGTCCAGGTTGTGTTTGCCCACAGCGTATTGCCGCGCAACAGCTTGCGCGGTGCCTGGCACAACCTTGGCCGGTTGGGGGCCAAACCTCTTGGCGCCGCGCTCTTCGCCCATCCTGAAGTGGTACGTACGCCCTTGGCTTTCCGGAAAATATTGCCGCGCCATGCGCTCTATGCGCGTGCCGTCGAGCATCTGACAGAACGTCCTGCATGCCTGTGGGCGCGCCGCTCGGTGTTCATGCTGCATAATGCGCCCATTCTGGTGACCGAAGTCTTTTTGCCGGGGGTACTCGAATAATGAAGAATGTGATGGCGCGACTGGATGCCTACGAACGATTGATGCGGCTGGACAAACCCATCGGCATACTCCTGCTGCTGTGGCCGACACTCTGGGCACTCTGGATTTCAAGCAACGGACATCCGGATTGGCTGATTGTCTGGATTTTCATGCTGGGCACGGTGCTGATGCGCTCTGCCGGCTGCGTGATGAACGACTACGCCGACCGCAAGTTCGATGCGCATGTCGAACGAACCAGATCGCGCCCATTGGCGACCGGCGAGGTGAGCCCGCGCGAGGCGCTGGTGTTGGCGGGAGTGTTAAGTCTGCTGGCGTTCGGGCTGGTCCTTCTGCTCAATAAGCTCACTGTATTGTTATCGGTATGCGCGCTATTCCTGGCGATGACGTATCCATATACCAAGCGTTTCATTTCCATTCCACAGGCCTATCTCGGTGTTGCGTTCGGTTTTGGCATCCCCATGGCTTTCGCCGCACACAATGGCACAATACCGCCGTTGGCCTGGGCGCTGCTGGCAGCCAATATTTTCTGGGCGGTGGCTTATGACACCGAGTATGCGATGGTGGATCGCGACGATGACATCAAGATCGGAATTCGCTCCTCAGCGCTGTTCTTCGGACGCTACGATATTGCAGCCGTAATGGCTTGCTACGTAGTCATGCTCGGTATTCTGGCCTGGGTGGGCATGGAGGTACGGCTGCACTGGCCATACTATGTCGGCCTCGCCATGGCGAGTGTGATCGCTCTGTATCATTACACCCTGATTAGAGCGCGCGAGCGTGGAGCCTGCTTCAAGGCGTTTCTGCACAACAACTGGCTCGGCGCCGTTATCTTCGCCGGGTTGTTCGCCAGCTATCGGCTAGCCTGATCCATTCAGCTTGTACCAGACCATGCCTGACCATTCGCGCAAGGCGATGTGCGACTGCATCAAGCCCCTGGCCGAAGGCAGAAAATCCAGCAGTGTCAGCTTGCGCGCGGTGACATAGACCGTTGGTGCCGGAAGCACGGTAAATCCTGCCTTCTCGAACGCGGCACGCGCCCGCGGCATGTGCCAGGCATGCGTGACCAGCAATATGCGGGTGATGCCCGACGGTTGCAGAAGCGCGTAGCTATTCCTGGCGCTTTCGCCGGTATTCTGAGAGGTGATCTCGACCCAGCGCGTATCGACTCCGAAATCCTTGCGCAGGGTACTCCACATTGCCAGGCTTTCGGCTTCACCGCCTTCAGGATTGCCGCCGCTGGCAAGGAGCGGAAGGCCGGTAGCGTGTTGTAGTCGGGCGGCATAACGCAGGCGCTCCAGCGAGTAACTGCGTACGGTATCTCCGCCATACTCGGGCGCATCGTGATACACTCCGCCGCCTAATACCACAATGGCTTGGGCATCGGCATGAGCAGGATTGCTGTATGGCTTCTGCAATGTTGCAAGCAGCATATGCCCGACCAGTGGAGTACCAAGCAGGTAAAGCAACGCGATAGCCAGCCAGACCAACCGTCGCCCATAGGTGGCGAAACGGCTGTGCAACAGGCCTGTGCCGAGCGCGAGCAACATCAGCAGGTTCAGTGGCGGCAGCAGGAAAGCGGCCATGAAGTTGGAGATAAGCCAGTTCATTCAGATTTCGTTTGACAGTGCACTCACGCTTGACATAGAATCCACCCCTTTCATTTTTCAGCGAAATACGGTTGCTCCGATGAAGACCTTTTCTGCTAAATCGCATGAAGTAAAGCGCGATTGGTTCGTGGTAGACGCCACGGACGTAGTGCTCGGCCGTCTGGCAAGCGCAATTGCGCATCGCCTGCGTGGCAAGCACAAGACCATTTTTACCCCGCACGTGGACACCGGCGATTATATCGTCGTGGTTAATGCCGACAAGCTCAAGATTACCGGTAACAAGGCTGACGACAAGCTGTACCATCGTCACAGTGGCTATCCGGGCGGTATTTCCACCACCAATTTCACCAAGATGCAACAGCGCTTCCCGGGCCGTGCCCTGGAAAAGGCTGTCAAGGGCATGCTGCCGAAGGGTCCGCTGGGCTATGCGATGTTCCGCAAGCTCAAAGTGTATGCCGGTCCCAAGCACGATCACGTGGCGCAGCAACCACAACCTCTGGAAATCTAAGGATCTAGCATGATCGGTAAATACAACTACGGTACCGGCCGCCGCAAAAGCTCCGTGGCACGTGTATTCCTGAAGTCCGGCAAGGGCAACATCGTGATCAACGACAAGCCTGCTGACGAATACTTCTCCCGCGTGACCTCGCGCATGATTCTGCGCCAGCCGCTGGAACTGACCAACAACACCGAAAGCTTCGACATCATGGTCAATGTTGTCGGCGGCGGTGAGTCCGGCCAGGCCGGTGCAGTGCGTCACGGTATCACCCGCGCACTGATCGACTACGATGCGGCACTGAAGAGCGCGCTGTCCAATGCCGGTTTCGTGACCCGCGATGCTCGCGAAGTTGAACGTAAGAAGGTCGGCCTGCGCAAGGCTCGCCGCGCCAAGCAGTTCTCCAAGCGCTAAGCGTTTCATGTGTATTGCAAAAAGCCGCTTTATGCGGCTTTTTGTTTTTATGCGGCCTGCAGCTAATCAATGCTGCTTTTGATTGTCTTTTCCAGAGTGGCTGATTAATATGGTTCGCTTCTTCTTCAATAATTTCGATTAAAAGCTGATCATGCAACAGAACAAGATCAAGGTTGGTATCGTAGGTGGCACCGGATATACCGGGGTCGAGTTGCTACGCTTGCTGGTACTTCATCCCGGTGTCGAAATCGCGTACATCACATCGCGCGGCGAGGCCGGACAGCGTGTAAGTGACATGTTTCCAAGTTTGCGCGGCTATGTAAATCTGCCTTTTACCGATCCGGCCCAAGCCGATCTGGCAAGCTGCGACGTGGTGTTTTTTGCTACGCCGAATGGCATCGCCATGCAGCAGACGCGCGCATTGCTTGATGCCGGCGTACGCGTGATCGATCTTGCTGCGGATTTCCGGATTCAAGACATTTCGGAGTGGGAGAAATGGTATGGCATGACTCACGCCTGTCCCGACCTGATCGCCGAAGCAGTATACGGCTTGCCCGAGTTGAATCGCGAAAAGATAGCGTCCGCTCGGTTGGTGGCGAATCCCGGCTGTTATCCGACAGCTGTGCAGCTTGGCTTTTTGCCGCTACTGCAAGCAGGCGTTGTGGACGAGTCTCATTTGATCGCCGATGCGAAATCTGGCGTAAGCGGAGCCGGGCGCAAGGCGGAAATACCTTTTCTGTTTGCCGAGGCCGGCGATAATTTCAAGGCATATGGCGTGGCTGGGCACAGGCATTTGCCGGAAATCAGCCAAGGGCTGACCGGCATGTGCGATAAAAAAGTCGGGATGACATTCGTGCCGCACCTGACTCCCTTGATTCGCGGTATTCATGCAACGCTGTATGCGCGGCTGACCAAGGAAGTCGATCTGCAGTCGTTATACGAAAGCCAATATCGCAACGAGCGTTTTGTCGACGTACTCCCAGCGGGAGCGCACCCCGAAACCCGCTCAGTACGCGGCTCCAACCTGTGCCGTATCGCGGTGCATCGCCCTGGCGACGGCGACACGGTCGTCGTGCTCTCGGTGATAGACAATCTGGTCAAAGGCGCTGCAGGCCAGGCTGTCCAGAATATGAACATCATGTTCGGCTTTGACGAGTCGACCGCACTGGAGCAAGTTCCGCTTCTGCCATGAAGCGCACCCTGCATCGCTTGAGGCGTCGCGGGCCGGTTGATCGGCGCGTCTCCGTCCGCCCGCAGCATCCCTGGTACGTGAAAGTCGTGGCGGTCGTGCTCTTGCTGGGGCTGGGCTATGGTTTCTCGTATTGGCAATTCATGATCCCGCATTCGCCCGACTCGCCGGAAAGCGATGCCTACATGGCGCAGCTTGCGATGTCGGAACGTCAATTGCAAGTGGAGCGCGCGACACGCAGCAACGCCATAAAGGAAATGGCGCTGTTGCAGGACGAAATCATGCGGCTGAAGGAGGATGTGGCTTTTTACAAGGGCATCCTCACCGAACGCAGCACTGCGGGGAGCCCCAAAATTCAGGGTGTGAAAATCACTCGCACGATGAATCCGCTGGAATATCGCTATGAAATCAACCTGGCGCAAACGGGGCCGGAAGGCAAGCCGATACGCGGCAGTCTGCATTTGACCGTACAAGGCCTGCAGGACGGGAAAAACGTCAGTCGCGATATCGTCCTTGATGGCGAGCAAGTAGGTATGATGGTGAACTTTAAAAAATACCGGCGAGTGGATGGCGTGTTCAGTATTCCGGAGTCGCTGCAGGCCAGGAGTCTGCTTGTGGAATTTGTGGAGGCTGGCGATACGCGACCCAGGTTGAGCCAGACCTTTAGTTTGTCGGATTGAATGGGATCAAGGATGTTTCGGAAAAACCAGCAGAAACCCAGCTCACGCATCGAAACGCTGATTGGCGCGGAAACATCGCTCAAGGGAGATATCCATTTCAGCGGCGGGCTACGGGTCGACGGAGCGATCCGCGGCGATGTCCGTGAAATCGCGGGGAAGGCTTGTACGCTTGTTCTCAGCGAACATGGCCATATCGAGGGAGCCATCGAATCCTCGCATGTGGTGATCAACGGTACGGTAGTCGGACCGGTTAAAGCCAGCAGTTATGTTGAACTTCAAAACAAATCCAGGGTCACCGGAGATGTGTACTACAAAACCCTGGAAATACATACCGGTGCCGTAGTTGAGGGGAAGTTGGTTTATATCAATGATTCCGACGTGGTAAATCAAGAGCTTACATCCAGTCAGGATTGACCGGACGGGTGGGCGGGCGGATAATTGCCAGTCAGAATATGAAGGAGTCAGAAATGAACGCAGTGAATGAAATCCCGAGCCCGCTTGTTTTTACCGACAACGCGGCCAAGAAAGTGAAGGAATTGATAGACGAGGAAGGTACGCCTGATCTGAAGCTGCGCGTATTCGTCACCGGCGGCGGTTGTTCCGGCTTCCAGTACGGCTTCACTTTTGAAGATACCGTCAACGAAGATGACACCACCGTGGATCGCGACGGCGTAACGCTGCTGATCGATCCGATGAGCCTGCAATATCTGCTGGGAGCTGAAATCGACTATCAGGATAGCTTGCAAGGTTCCCAGTTCGTCATTCGTAACCCGAATGCAACAACGACCTGCGGTTGCGGATCCTCGTTCTCTGCCTGATTATCAATTCAGGCATCAACAAAAAAGGAGGCAATGCCTCCTTTTTTGTTTTTAGCGTTGCCCGACGGGAATGAAGTCGCGCCGCGCCTGGCCGGTATAAAGCTGTCGTGGCCGTGCGATGCGATGCTCCGGACTTGAGATCATCTCGTTCCATTGCGCAATCCAGCCTGCCGTGCGCGCCAGTGCAAAAATGGCAGTAAACATCGAGTTCGGTATTCCCATCGCCCGCATGACGATGCCGGAATAGAAGTCGACGTTCGGATACAGACGCTTGCTGACGAAATATTCGTCTTCCAATGCAATCTGCTCCAGCTTGAGCGCCAGTTTGAACATCGGGTCGTCGTGCAAGCCGAGTTCGTCGAGTACCTGGTGGCAAGTCTGGCGCATGATGGCTGCGCGCGGGTCCATATTCTTGTAGACACGATGCCCGAAGCCCATCAGGCGGAAGGAGTCGGTCTTGTCCTTGGCGCGCTTGATGTATTCGCCGATGCGGGAAATATCGCCGATTTCTTCCAGCATCCGCAATGTGGCCTCGTTGGCGCCGCCATGCAGTGGGCCCCACAGCGACGCAATGCCGGCCGAAATGCAGGCAAATGGATTGGCACCGCTCGAGCCGACCACGCGCACCGTCGAAGTCGAGGCATTCTGTTCATGGTCGGCGTGCAGGATGAGGATGCGATCCAGCGCGCGCGCGAGTATGGGGTTGGGCGAGTACTGCTCGCACGGGATGGCGAACATCATGTGCATGAAGTTCTCGGCATAGTTCAAACGGTTCTGCGGATAGGCGAACGGCTGGCCGATGTTGTACTTGTAGCTCCAGGCGGTGACGGTCGGCATCTTGGCAAGCAGGCGGTATGCTGCAATCTCGCGCAAACGCGGGTCGGACACATCCGCATGTTCCGGATAAAAGGCCGCCATTGCGCCCACGACCGATACCATGACGGCCATCGGATGCGCGTCGCGGCGGAATCCGCGAAACACGTTGTTCATCTGGTCGTGCAGCATGGTGTGATTGGTGAGAGTGTCCGCGAAATTTTTCTTCTGTTCCGCGTTCGGCAATTCGCCGTTGATCAGCAGGTAAGCAACCTCGGGGAAGTCGCAGTGCTCGGCGAGTTGCTCAATGGGATAGCCGCGGTGATAAAGAAGACCTTGCTCGCCATCGATGTAGGTAATGTTCGAACTGCAGCTTGCCGTCGAGAGAAATCCGGGGTCGTATGTGAAGTACCCATGCCCGGCCAGGTTGCGGATATCGACAACATTGGGACCGAGGCTTCCGGTCAGCACCGGAAGATCGATAGGATCGGTGCTATTGTCGAGGGTAAAGGTGGCTTTGGTCGGCTTCATAGGAATCGCATCGTTGTGTTGCACAGAAAGGGTCAATACTAAAGGCCAGAGGCCGGGTGAGGCAAGCGCTTGTTATGCCGGGTAAATGGCTCCAAGTATTCGGGGGCCACTTGCCCCGGTAGCGGCAGGAAGGTTGCCAGGCAATCCAAGCAGAGTTTGCCGCGCGAGCCAGGCAAAGGCCGCTGCTTCAACGATATTCGCAGGAATGCCGAGCTCGTCCGTGAGTGTCAGTTTTCGCGGTTGCAACAATTGCGCCAGACGGCGCACCAGGGTGCCGTTATAAGCGCCGCCTCCGCAAAGATAGACCTCGGTTGCCTCGGCGCAATGTTCCGCGATGGCATCGGCAATCGACATTGCCGTCAGTTCGAGCAATGTTGATTGAACATCGACTGGGGCATGATGAGATGAAACATGGCGCTCCAGCCAGGGCATATGAAAATCGTCCCGACCGGTACTTTTGGGCGGGGCGGCTTTGAAGAAGCGATGGGCCAATAGCGCGCTCAACAGATCCGGAAGTATCTTGCCGCTTGCAGCCCAGGCGCCGTCTTTGTCGTATGGCTGCCCAATATGACGCAGCATCCAGCCATCCATCAGTAAATTTCCGGGGCCGCAGTCGAAACCGCAGGCTGTTCCTGTCGGCGGCAAGTTCGAGAGATTGCTGATCCCTCCGATATTGACAACCACGCGATGCGCCAATGCAGTACCGAAAACCGCTTGATGAAAGGCCGGTACCAGCGGCGCGCCCTGGCCGCCTGCAGCGATATCCCGGCTGCGGAAATCGGCGATGACAGTGATCCCGGTCAACTCCGCGAGCAGGGCAGCGTTGCCGATCTGAACGGTGAATCCCATGTCCGGACGATGACGTATGGTTTGACCGTGGCAGCCAATCGCGCTGATTGAGCTTGTCGAGATTCCGGATTGAGCGAGCAGTTCGGTAATGCAGCTGGAATACAGGCGCGCCAGGTGATTGCCGGCCAGATGGCTACGTTCAATTTCATTCGCACCTGATGCATTCAATTGCAATAGCGCCTGCTTCAGATCGTCTGGAAAAGAGACAAAGGCACGCTCAATGATTTGGCAGGAAGCATCTTCGAAGTTTGCAAGTGCAGCGTCAACGCCGTCCATGCTGGTGCCGGACATCAGTCCGATGAAATAGGAGTCCGCGCTGCTCATGATATCGTCAGACGAACTTATGTAGCCACAAGGCAGGCGTCGTGTAGGAGTTCTCACGCACATCGCTTACGATCTCGCCGAACTCTGCAGTACTGATGCCAAGGTATTCCAGTACCGCCTGACGCATGAACATCCAGTCGTTGCCATCGTCGAGTTGCCGGTTGACATGGCTTAGATGGGAAGCGATTTTCAGGACTGCGAGGTGTGTCAGCACATTTTCAGGCGGCCGCGGAATGGCGGAAAAAATGCGATGGTCATGATGCAGCTGGATAACCTGGCAGATGTGTTCGGGGAGGCTCCATGAATTCGCTACCAGGAAGCCAACTGTTGTATGGTCGGTCTGGTAGCGCTCTTGCTCAAGCTGCGTCAGCGCATGTGTGAGATCTGTATTCGCTTGTTTGAGAAAGGCCTTGTAATCAGGAATTCGTTGCATCATGAGCGCGATGCCGCAGTCATGGAACATGCCGATGGTAAAGGCATCGTTTTCCGAGATGCCCGTGATATGGCGCGATAGGTCGCGCGAGATCAACGCCACGTCGGTGGCGGTGTCCCAGAATCTATCCATCGAAACTGTGTTGCCGATGGAGGCGACGAGGGCAATGCTGGTCAGAATGTTGTCAAGATTGACGAGCCCGAGAATAGTGATCGCTTCCTGGATGGAGGCGATTTTGCGCCTCATGCCAAAATACGGCGAATTGATGGTTTTGATCACGCCCGCAGAAAGCCCGGGGTCGGAGCTAACAATTCCGGCAATGGCCTGCAGGTTGGGAATGGGCTTGCTTCGTTCCTCCTGGAATCGGCACAAGACATCTGGTCGCGGAGGAATATGAAAGCCTTTAAGGAGATTGGTGACTGCGTCCTTGTCGAGAATGATGCTCATACGTCAACGCTCATGACTATTCGAGCGATGCGGTTTGCGTATTCCGTAAAAGTGCGAGTTGAGCCAACAAAGGCTGTGCCTGCGTCCTGAATGCGTCCTGATTAATGTTGGTCAGGGCAGTCGTATTGGGCAAGGCAACCTTGAGCGGATCGCGATGTTGCCCATTCACCCGGAATTCGTAATGCAGGTGCGGACCGGAAGCCAGGCCGCTCATGCCCACATACCCGATGACGTCATCTTGCGAAACACGTTGCCCTTTGCGCAGCCCGGCCGCAAATCGGGAAAGGTGACCGTATACGGTAGTAACGCCGCCTGCATGCTGCAACATGACGACATTGCCATAGCCGCCCTGCTTGCCGGCAACGATGACTGTACCGTCGGCTGTAGCCTTGATCCGAGTACCGATGGGCGCGGCATAATCCACGCCTTTATGGGCACGCCAACGTTTAAGCACGGGGTGGAAGCGAGCCAGCGTAAATCCGGAGCTGATGCGAGAAAATTCGAGTGGAGAACGGAGGAAAGCCTTGTGCAAAGCCTTGCCATCGGGCGTTAAATAGTCGGAACGACCATTGCTGTCGCGATAAAGCAAGGCGCTATAGGTCTTGCCCTGATTGACGAACTCCGCTGCTAGTACCTTGCCGGGGGTAGTCATTTCGCCCTTGCTATAGCCGGCTTCGTAAATCACTGTAAAACGGTCGCCTTCTCGCAGGTCGAGATGGAAGTCGATATCCGAAGAGAAAATCTGGACGAGTTGCATAGCAACGGCATCGGGAATGCCGGCGGCGTCAGTGGCTGCAAATAAGGAGCTTTGAATGACGGCCGATTTCAGTTCGGTACGACTTTCCTGAGCCAGCTGAATTTGCTTGGCAACATAGCCATCGTTGTCCAGCTTGACCTGCAAGGCCGCATCCCAGTCGTATTGGTACTGCAACTCAAGCAGCTTGCCGTCCGCGGTGGTCTTGGCAAGTATGGAGCGGCCGGGGCGCAATTTCGAAGCCAGCGTGCTGGCATCGGGCGATTGACGCAGGAAGTTCACGGCTTCGGTATTCCGAATGTTCAAGCGATCCAGAACGGTGCCCAGCGTATCGTCCTTGCGTACTTCGTCCGCTTGCCAGAGCGATTGCTCATCGAGCGCCAGCGCTTCAACGATGGAGTCCGATGGCAGGGTGAGCTCTTCAACGACGAGTTCAACGGGAACATCCTGCACTGCGGTCTGCGGCGCGATACCAAAAGCAGTGATTACGCCAAAGAGGGGAATGGAAGAGAGAACCAGCAACCAGCGCAGACGCAGCTTTCGCTCTTGGGATGCTTTGATTTGCGATAAAATGCGGCCTTTACCCTGTTGCACGGGCGCTCCTCGGGAAGTCATAGCTGGGGACAGCGAGCATGCTAACAGAAATACATTTAACGGTGAAGGTAGTTCCTCCATGAATGATGCATTAGCGATAATCAAACGCGGCTGTGATGAGTTGCTGATAGAACAGGAACTCATTGAAAAGCTGAAGTCCGGCCGGCCGCTTCGGGTCAAGGCTGGCTTCGACCCCACGGCACCGGATCTGCATCTGGGCCACACGGTACTGCTTAATAAGTTGCGGCAGCTGCAAGAGTTGGGACATCAGGTTTTGTTT
Source organism: Methylobacillus sp. MM3 (assembly GCF_001645185.1). Classification (GTDB taxonomy): domain Bacteria; phylum Pseudomonadota; class Gammaproteobacteria; order Burkholderiales; family Methylophilaceae; genus MM2. Next base: position 1,471 of record NZ_LXTQ01000020.1, on the reverse strand, counting down.
CTGATCGGCGACTTCACCGGCATGATAGGCGATCCAACCGGCAAAAGCGCAACACGTCCGCCCTTGACGGAGGCGCAAGTTCAGGAGAATGCCAAGTCTTATTCCGAGCAGGTGTTCAAGATACTGAAACCGGAGCAGACCGAGGTCGTGTTCAACTCCAAATGGCTGAATGACCTGGGAGCCGCCGGCATGCTCAAGCTCGCTGCCAGTCAGACGGTGGCGCGCATGCTGGAGCGGGATGACTTTTCCAAGCGATATAAATCAAACCAGCCGATCGCCATTCACGAATTCCTCTATCCTTTATTGCAGGGATACGATTCGGTCGCGCTCAAGGCTGATATCGAACTCGGCGGCACGGATCAGAAGTTCAATCTGCTCATGGGGCGCGAGTTGCAGAAGCAGGCCGGGCAGCCCCAGCAATGTGTATTGACCATGCCCTTGCTCGAAGGGCTGGATGGCGTGAACAAGATGTCGAAGTCTCTCGGCAACTATATAGGTGTGGCTGAGCCCGCCAATACCATCTTTAGCAAGATCATGTCGATTTCTGATGAACTCATGTGGCGCTACATCAACTTGTTATCGTTCGAGTCGCTGGAAACCATCGCGCGTTGGAAACAGGATGTCGAGGCTGGAGCCAATCCGCGCGATATCAAAGTGCGCTTTGCGCAGGAGATTGTTGCGCGTTTTCATTCGCAGGCGGCCGCCGGAGAGGCACTTAATGACTTCAATCTGCGTTCCAAGGGCGGCATTCCCGAGGATGTGCCCGAGATGTCGCTGGCGCTGGAAGGGGGCTCAATAGGTATTGCGCAACTCTTGAAGCAAGCCGGATTGGTGGCAAGCACCTCTGAAGCCTTTCGCGCTATAGAGCAAGGCGGCGTCAGGCTGGATGGCGAGAAGGTCAGCGATAAGGGGTTGAAGTTGAGTGAAGGCGTAGTCGTTGCTCAAGTTGGTAAACGGAAGTTTGCGCGCGTCACACTATATATATAGGAGGAGAGCAAACTGGTCGTATTAAAAAGAATTTCCCGTTTGCTCTTGACCGGAATTTTGCGGCCTGTAGAATGCGCCCCTCGCTTCAAGAGTGAGTCAGGCAGTAGAGGAAAACAAATTTTCGTTTCCCTCTTGACCGGATTAAACCGGTCTGTAAAATGCGCGGCTCGCTTTAGCAGCGAGGCAGCAGCAGCGAGGAAAAAGAAGTTAAATTTTCCTCTTGACCGAAGCGAAAAGGTCTGTAAAATGCGCGGCTCGCTTCAACGGCGAGGCAAGCAGCAAAGAGAAAGCGAAGTTAATTTCTCTTGACCGAAACGAAAAGGTCTGTAAAATGCGCGCCTCGCATGTAAGCGAGGAGTGGTGCGGGTTTGTTGGTAAAATAATGCTGACAAAAAGCTTGACCGGAAGTAAGCGGTCTGTATAATGCGCCCCTCTCGTTGCTACGGCGACATGCTCTTTAAAAATCAGGACAACCGATAGGTGT
>NZ_LXTQ01000019.1 GCF_001645185.1 Methylobacillus sp. MM3 | reverse complement strand
CTTTATTAATTTAGCTGCAGGCGGACAATTGACGCAAGTCTCTTATGAAACACCGAGTAAATTGAAATCTATTGTTGGTCCATTTGCTTATTACATCAAAGGTTTCGAAATGTTACCTCAAATGAAAGCTGTAGATTTAAGAATTGAATATGATGGTAATGTTTTCCAAGGAGAAGCATTATTATTCTTTTTAGGTTTAACAAATTCAATGGCAGGATTTGAAAAATTAGTGCCGGACGCTAAGTTAGATGACGGCTATTTTACGTTAATTATAGTTGAAAAATCAAACCTTGCAGAACTTGGTCATATTATGACTTTAGCTTCAAGAGGAGAACATACTAAGCATCCTAAAGTTATTTATGAAAAAGCAAAGGCAATTAATATTTCATCATTCACAGACTTACAACTAAATGTAGATGGAGAATATGGT
>NZ_LXTQ01000018.1 GCF_001645185.1 Methylobacillus sp. MM3 | reverse complement strand
CTGATAATCAGCAATAACAGGCCACCGACAAATAACACACCAGTGGCGGAATACCCTTTAATGATGTAGCGAGCTACACCCACAATAACCACAACCCCAATAAGGAGCTCAATGAATGTCAGCATAATTTTTCCTGTCTCCAGGCCCCAAAGTAAATGATAAAAAATTCCTAAAGCTTAAGGAAAAAATATGCCCAATAAATTGGCGATGAATGCTGATTAAAATCAAGAAAAACTGCCATTAAGACATTGAAGTTGCTGTTTTTATACATAGATAACAAAACGCATATTTAGCGGTTGGCAATTATCACATAATAATGTGTGCAAATTGATGGTGGATTGATGCAAATTTGTTAATTGCAATGGTGTTAGCTGCGGCTGTGCGCTCAAAAAATAATCTAATATGAGCATAGGTTGACGATATATATTATAT
>NZ_LXTQ01000017.1 GCF_001645185.1 Methylobacillus sp. MM3 | reverse complement strand
GCATCTCGCTGGTCTACGGCTTCTCGGGTTCGACCGACTTCGCGCAGATCGCGGGTGCTTATGGTCGTGACGCAGTCATGGGCACGCGTTCGCTGGGGCTGATGTTCGGTCTGGTGTTCGTGTTCGCCGGCCTGGCGTTCAAGATGTCGGCGGTGCCGTTCCACATGTGGACCCCGGACGTCTACGAAGGCGCGCCGACCCCGGTGACCGCCTTCTTCGCTTCGGCCCCCAAGGTCGCGGCGATCGCGCTGGCGATCCGCGTCGCGGTCGAGGCCATGGGCTCGGCGGTGCAGCAGTGGCAGCAGATCGTGACCTTCGCCGCGCTGGCGTCGATCATCCTCGGCGCTGTGGCGGCGATCGGGCAGACCAACATCAAGCGGCTGCTGGCCTATTCATCGATCAACAATGTCGGCTTCGCGCTGATCGGTCTGGCGG
>NZ_LXTQ01000016.1 GCF_001645185.1 Methylobacillus sp. MM3 | reverse complement strand
TTCATACCATGTTGATTTACAAAATCACTCAAATTAAGCAACACACCTATTAAACGTCTACTCTGTTATTTCAGAATGAATTTGTTGTAATTTATTTTCAACTTCAGTAATCTCTGTCGCACATTCTTTCAATAAATCTCGATACTTTTCCGTCTCTGCCTTGTTTTTATAACGTATTTTATGTTCTAAACTTGCCCACATATCCATACCTATTGTTCTAATTTGAATTTCAACAGGCAATACCTCAACGCGTTCTGCTAAAAAGACTGGAATGGATACAACGATATGTAAACTGCGGTAACCATTTTCTTTAGGGTGCTGAATATAATCTTTACGTTTTATCAATTGTACGTCTTCTTGTTTAAGCAACATCTCTTCAATCAAATAAATATCATCTAAGTAATTACATACTACGCGAATTCCCGCAATATCCAGTATA
>NZ_LXTQ01000015.1 GCF_001645185.1 Methylobacillus sp. MM3 | reverse complement strand
GCATGGAGTGGTGCAACATATGACATCGAAGGCGATAAATTAGAAGTTGAAGATAAGACGATTTACATGATTAATGACTATGGTCAACTTCAAGCAATCAACAAAGACTTGAGTGGACTTGAAGATGAAGAAACGAAAGAAAATCAAACTGAGTTAGAAGCGGTCATAGATCATATCGAATCTATTACAACACGATTAGAAATCGAAGAAGTTAAGCGTCCATGGCTACCACCATTGCCAGAAAATGTATATCAAGAAGATTTAGTAGAAACAGATTTCAGAAAATTATGGTCAGATGATGCAAAAGAAGTGGAATTAACATTAGGACTTAAAGACGTACCAGAAGAACAATATCAAGGACCGATGGTATTGCAATTGAAAAAAGCTGGGCACATCGCGTTAATCGGAAGTCCAGGATATGGTAGAACAACGTTCTTACAC
>NZ_LXTQ01000014.1 GCF_001645185.1 Methylobacillus sp. MM3 | reverse complement strand
TTTATAAATTTTGAATGCTATATAAATGCTCGTAAGCACCTTGTTTTGCAATCAATTCACGATGCGTACCTGTTTCAACAATATGTCCATTTTCAATTACGACAATTTTGTCAGCATGTGTAATAGTGGACAAGCGATGCGCTACGATAAGTGTCGTTCGATCTTTACGCAACACATCTAATGCTTCTTGAATAATGGATTCACTTTCTAAATCACGTGCATTTGTTGCTTCATCCAGGATAAGAATTGGCGGATTATTTAAAAATATTCTAGCAATCGATAATCTTTGTTTTTGACCACCTGATAATTTATCACCTCGTTCACCTACTTCAGTGTCATATCCCTGTGGCAAGTTCATGATAAAGTCATGTGCATTAGCCATTTTCGCCGCTTCAACTACTTCTTCATCTGTTGCTGTTGGACGACCAAGTAAAATATTTTCCTTAAC
>NZ_LXTQ01000013.1 GCF_001645185.1 Methylobacillus sp. MM3 | reverse complement strand
ATTGTATACTTATTTAGATTAGATTTATTATTTTTGACATTTGCAGAGGGGAAATAGAAAAACTGCAAATACGGAAATGAAATTAATTAACGAGAGACAAATAGGAGTAATGATAATGAAGTTTACAAATTTAACAGCTAAAGAGTTTGGTGCCTTTACAGATAGCATGCCATACAGTCATTTCACGCAAACTGTTGGCCACTATGAGTTAAAGCTTGCTGAAGGTTATGAAACACATTTAGTGGGAATAAAAAACAATAATAACGAGGTCATTGCAGCTTGCTTACTTACTGCTGTACCTGTTATGAAAGTGTTCAAGTATTTTTATTCAAATCGCGGTCCAGTGATTGATTATGAAAATCAAGAACTCGTACACTTTTTCTTTAATGAATTATCAAAATATGTTAAAAAACATCGTTGTCTATACCTACATATCGATCCATATTTACC
>NZ_LXTQ01000012.1 GCF_001645185.1 Methylobacillus sp. MM3 | reverse complement strand
GCCTGCCATCTGGCAGGCTTTTTTTATCGCTAAATAATACAGCAACCTTTAATAATCTTCTGCTGAATAAAGATTATCTCATATATTAATTTTATGAGATTTTTTTAGGATTATATCAAGGAGAAGAAACAAACTTATTAAGCTAGAATAGCCACGGGTGCTTGAGACTGTTTGTCTCAGGTATTCACCGAAAGGCAGACAGAGAAAAGCACCACCTGACTATAAATCAAAGTTTGTACTGACCCCAAAAAGTTGGACAGTTAAACACGAGGCATATAGGTCTGATTCCGATATTCAATTGGAGTCAGACCTTTTAATTTCAGGCTAATTCTTCTGCTGTTGTAGTATTCAATATATTCCGTAACAGCATCCTTCAGTTCGCTTATATTACTGAACTCATCAAGATAAAAACACTCCGACTTTAAGGTTCCAAAGAAACACTCCACCACAGCAT
>NZ_LXTQ01000011.1 GCF_001645185.1 Methylobacillus sp. MM3 | reverse complement strand
AATGGCTCAAGATCATCAACGCCAACGGCGGGCAAATCCCCGAGACCTACGGCGTACCGGTGGAAGAGATCGTCGAAGGCATCAAGCACGGCGTGCGCAAGGTCAACATCGACACCGACCTGCGCCTTGCCTCCACCGGCGCGATCCGCCGCTACCTCAATGATCCGGCCAACACCAAGGAATTCGACCCGCGCAAGTTCCTCCTCGCCTCGACCAAGGCGATGGCGGACATCTGCCAGGCGCGCTTCGAAGCCTTCGGCTCCGCCGGCCAGGCCAGCCGGATCAAGGCGCTCGCCTGCGACAAGATGGCGGAACGCTACAAGAAGGGGGAACTCGCCCAGATAGTGAAATAGATCACGCCACCTCGGCAAACCGAGCTCAGATTTTTAAATGTAGCAGGCATCGCGGCGGCCACGCCCGTGCCCAGTCAACTGGAGGTGAATGATGTCCAAGAAGCATCCGATTATTGCGGTGACCGGCTCGTCCGGCGCGGGAACCAGTACGGTGAAGCGCGCGTTCGAGCATATCTTCCGGCGCGAGAGCATCGCGCCAGTCGTCATCGAAGGCGACAGCTTTCATGCCTACAACCGGCAGGAATTCCGCGAGGCGGTAAAAAAGGCCGAAGCCGAGGGCAATTCCTCCTTCAGCCATTTCGGACCGGAAGCGAACCATTTCGGCAAGCTGGAAGAATTATTCCGCACTTACGGCAAGGAAGGCTCCGGCCAGCGGCGCTTTTACCTGCATAACTGCATCGAGGCGACCGAAAAAAGCAAACAGATGGGCGGCAAGTTCAAGTCCGGCGAATTCACGCCGTGGGAAGATATTCCGCCCAATACCGACCTGCTGTTCTATGAGGGCCTGCACGGCCTAGTGAAAACCGACAAGATCTCGCTGCCGGAACATGTCGATCTCGGCATAGGCGTGGTGCCAGTGGTCAATCTTGAATGGATACAGAAAATCCATAGAGACAACTCCGAACGCGGCTACCCGGCGGAGGCCACGGTGGATACCATCGTGCGCCGCATGCGCGATTACGTGAACTACATCACGCCGCAATTCTCGCACACCCACATCAATTTCCAGCGTGTAGCGACGGTGGATACTTCGAACCCTTTCATCTCACGCGACATTCCGACGCTGGACGAAAGCTTCGTCATCATCCGCTTCCGCGATCCCGGCATGGCAGATTTCCCTTATCTGCTGACGATGATCCAGGACTCTTTCATGTCGCGCCCGAATACCATTGTGGTGCCCGGCGGCAAGATGGGGCTGGCCATGGAAATCATCCTCACGCCGCTGATCCGCAATCTGATGGACAAGCGCGGCGCGTTTACGCATGCGTACAGCTTTCTATCGAAAAGCGTGGAGCATGCGTTGCAAGCTTGAAGTTGCCTTTCATGCGGCGTAAGTGGCAGCCTTGTCCCGTCGCATGACATGGATGGCTCCGGTGAATAACGCATTGGGCCATCCGCCCGATTGGGAAACCACGGCATAAAAAAAGCCCCGGCATGCCGGGGCTTTTTACTTGCTTTATTATTCCTGAGAATTACTCGGGAATGATGTTCGCAGCTTGCTTGCCTTTGGGGCCCATAGCTTCGTCATAAGTCACGCGCTGATTTTCGCGCAGGGACTTGAAACCGTCGGACTTGATAGCCGAGAAGTGAGCGAAAAGATCTTCACCGCCAGCGTCCGGAGTAATGAAACCGAAACCCTTAGCGTCGTTGAACCACTTAACAATACCTGTTGCCATTTTGTTTTCCTAAAATAAAAATTAATTTCGGACGAAATGTCCGGCATCTATTGAAATCAAGGGAAAATGATGAACGACGAGGTACCGCATTGACGCAACTTGAATCCTAACAGACCCGCACAGGATACTCGCAATTTCAGAAAAAGCATAACAATTTAATAATTAATTGCTCCGAAGCCCCCGCCCACCCTCATTACTTGCGATGGCAACCCGCTTGGATTAGCCTTATACCATCCGCAGGGAGCGTGGTCATGTCACAAGAACAAAGTATCGAAACACGGCTGGCACTTATCGAAGCGCGGCTTTCGCGCATCGAATCCAAGCTGGCCTTGCCTAAAGTTATCGCTGCAGAATCTGCTATTGCCAAGGCAACGCCTGCAATCAAAGCCGAAAACCCACCACCGCTTCATTCAACCTCGACCGAAGAATCCCGTAACTCATCAATTACCACCCTGCTCGGCTGGAGCGGCGCAGCAGCACTGGTGATGGCGGCGGTTTACCTGATCCGTCTCGCGCTCGACTCCGGCTGGTTGACGCCTGAACGCCAGATCGGCTTGGCGATCGCCGGCGGCTTCACGCTGATCGGCACCGGACTGGCGTTGCGGCATGCTAATCGGCAGTATGCATCCCTGCTGCCTGCCGGCGGCATTGTTACGCTGTTCCTGGCGGTTTATGGCGCACATATGTTCTATGGATTGATCAGCCCGCAGATGGCGACGGCTGGCGTGATGATAGTCGCCGCGTTGTCGCTGTGGCTATGCCGCGTGTTCGCCAGCGAGCTATATGCGCTGTTTGCTGTCGCAGGCTCTTATGCCGCCCCCTTCCTGATCGAGAACGTACTGGTGGATGTGACCGATCTCGCCATCTATTTTTCTGCATGGAGCGTGATTTTCAGCATCTATGCGGTCTGGACAGGGCGACGTCTGGTCTACCTGCTGGCACTTTATTTCGCGCTGATTGGCTTTGACGTGATACAGCGCGACACGATGCATGAAGAATGGATTGCGGCACTGGTCTTCCAGACGCTGCAATTCGCGATTTTTTCTGTTGCGGCCGCCGCGTTCTCGATCCGCCGCAACGAACCGATGACACGGGAAGTTGCCATCGCACACTTGCCGGCACTGCTGATTTTCTACTTTCTGCAATACGCGTTGCTCGCGGCACACCTGCCCGGTTATGCACCCTGGATCGCGCTCGCCACCGCCGGCGTAGTCGCCCTGCTCTATTTCATCAGCCAGAACTTGATGCGTCAACCTTTGCCCGGTGGGCATTTCCTGCTTTCGGCTTATGTTGCGCTGGTACTGTTTCATGCGGGATATCTTGAATCGGTGCCTGATGAATGGACGCCCTGGGTGGCTTTCGTCCTGGTGCCTGCCGTCGCCTGGTTCAGCGTCGCCCGCACCTCGGGCCAAGGCCTGGGCTGGCCGGTATGGCTGGGTGTGGGCATCATCGCAATTGTCAATTACATGCGCATCGTTTCGGACGTAGGCACATCGGAGATTCCGGGTGGCGATGCGCTTCCCATCCTTTATGCGCTGGAATGCTACGCCGCCTATTGGTTCGTGCAGCGACGGCACACGTTGCAGAACCTTTACATTCCGCTGTTATACGCAGGCCATATCTGCGCGATGGCCGCAGCGGTGCACCTGCTCGATGACCGCCTCTCCACATCGCTGGCCTGGGGCATGCTCGCCACCGGCTGCCTGGGGTTTGCCATTCACAGGCGCGACCGCATCCTTGGACAATCTTCGCTGCTGATATTCGCAGCCTCGGCAGGCAAGGTACTGATCTATGACCTGCACCAGTCTGCCCCATTGATGCGCATCGGCATCCTGCTGGTGCTCGGACTTTCGCTTTACGCCGGCGGCTGGCTGTATCAGCGCATGCTTTCTTCACGCGAAGAGACTTAGGACTTCACCTAGGGAACGAGCCATATCGCACCACTTCCAGTAAAATCGCACTTTCAAACTGGCGTAATAGTTGCTACCCAATAATGGCATAACAATCCGGCAACCTTCGCCTTTACTCTAGATACCCAGGAATGCCATCTTGAATTCAAAACCGTTTACCCGCAGCAAGACAACGCACGCTTTCTCGACCCTGCCGCCTTTGAGCATGGACGGAAAAAGCGTGGTAGAGGATTTCCGCCGCTACTTCAGCCGCACTCTCGGCCGCAGCGAACTCAACGAGGCGGCCTACCATGTCTACACCTCATTCGCGATGGCCTGGCGCGACCGCATCGTCGAGCGCTGGAAGAAGACGCAAGCTTCCTACGACGCCGAGGACAGCAAGCGCACGTATTACCTGTCGCTGGAATTCCTGATGGGACGGGCCCTGAGCAATGCAATGCTGAATCTCGAAGAAACGTCTTCCACCACCGACGCCCTTCAGAAACTGGGGCTGTTCCTGGAGGAAATCACCGAACAGGAGCACGACGCCGGGCTCGGCAACGGCGGTCTCGGCCGTCTGGCCGCGTGCTTTCTCGACAGTTGCGCCACGCTGCAGTTGCCGGTGATGGGTTATGGTCTGCGTTATGAATACGGCATGTTCCGTCAGAAGATCGAGAACGGCTACCAGATGGAAGAGCCCGATCACTGGCTGCGCATCGGCAACCCTTGGGAAATCGAGCGCCAGGAATTCGCCGTACGGGTCAAATTCGGCGGCCATACCGAGCCCTATACGGACGACCAAGGCAACACCCGCGTCCGCTGGGTACATTCCCATGATGTACTCGCCGTTCCCTACGACATGCCGATTCCCGGTTATCGCAACGGCACGGTGAATACCCTGCGATTGTGGAAATCGACGGCAACGGATGAATTCGATCTCGACGAATTCAATGCCGGAAGCTACGCCGAAGCTGTCGGCGAAAAGAACGATGCCGAACACATCACGATGGTGCTGTACCCCAATGACGCCAGCGAAAACGGCAAGGAACTGCGTCTGCGCCAGCAGTATCTTCTCGCATCGGCCAGCCTGCAGGACATACTGCGGCACTGGGTTGCACAGCACGGCAATGATTTTTCGCAATTCGCGGAGAAAAACTGCTTCCAGTTGAACGACACGCACCCGACCTGCTCGGTGCCGGAGCTGATGCGTCTGTTGATCGACGAGCACGGCCTGAACTGGGATGACGCCTGGGCGATCACTTCGCGCACCGTGGCTTATACCAACCACACGCTGCTGCCCGAAGCGCTGGAGCGCTGGTCGGTCAGCATGTTCGGACGACTGCTGCCGCGCCTGCTGGACATCGTTTACGAGATCAATGCCCGCTTTCTCGCAGAAGTGTCGCTACGCTGGCCGGGCGACAGCGATCGTCAGCAGCGTATGTCCATCATTGAGGAAGGCCCGGAAAAACAGGTGCGCATGGCCTATCTCGCGGTCGTTGCGAGCATGTCCGTCAATGGCGTGGCGGAGCTGCACTCCCGCCTGCTGCAACAGCATCTGTTCCATGATTTCTACGAGCTGTGGCCGAACAAGTTCAACAACAAGACCAACGGCGTCACGCCGCGCCGCTGGATGGCATCTAGCAATCCCGAGTTGAGCAAACTGATCACCTCCGTCATCGGGTCGGACTGGATCACCGACATGCCGCAACTGCGCAAGCTGACGCCGTATGCCGACGATGCCAAATTCCGCGCCCAGTGGCGTGCCGTCAAGCAGGCCAACAAAGCGCGCCTGGCAGCACTGGTCCAGAAGGATTGCGGTGTGACCTTCGACGTTGATGCTATTTTCGACATCCAGGTGAAACGCATACACGAATACAAGCGGCAACTGCTCAACGTGCTGCACGTCATCCATCTCTACGACCGGCTGAAGCGCGGCGAACGCGACGGCATCACGCCGCGTTGCGTGTTGATCGGGGGCAAAGCGGCGCCAGGCTATCAGATGGCAAAGCGCATCATCAAGCTGGTCAACTCCGTAGCTTCGGTCGTCAACGACGACCCCAGCACCAGCGAGCTGCTGAAACTGGCCTTTCTGCCCGATTATCGCGTCTCGGCGATGGAGATCATCTGCCCTGGCGCCGATCTTTCCGAACAGATTTCAACGGCCGGAAAAGAGGCTTCCGGCACCGGCAACATGAAGTTCATGATGAACGGCGCAATGACCATAGGCACGCTGGATGGCGCCAACATCGAAATTCTCGAAGAAGTCGGCAGCGAGAACTTCTTCCTGTTCGGTCTCAACGCAGAAGAGGTCGAGGCGATACGCGGACATTACAATCCGGACGCCATCATCGAGCAGGACGACGACCTGGCGCGCGTAATGCATCTGTTGGAATGCGGCCATTTCAACCTGTTTGAGCCGGGAATATTCGATCCTATCATTCAGTCGATTCGCAACCCGCATGATCCATGGCTGACAGCTGCTGATTTCCGCAGCTACATCGATGCACAGCACAGCGCTGCAAGCGCCTATCTGGACCATGATCACTGGACGCGCATGAGCATCCTCAACACAGCAGCCAGTGGTAAGTTTTCCAGTGATCGAACAATTGCCGATTACAACCGGGAAATCTGGCATTTGCCTAATATGGCGCAGTAGTTTTTGACCGGGAAAACAGTACGTTGATGCCATTCACGATCAGACACCTCGTGAATGGCATCAATCATTTGCGTTTTGAAAAGGACTGGCTTAAAGAGTTGTGAATGAGCTATTTCAAAATGGAATCGACTTTCCCATCGCAAACCAGTTATGTCCATGCACCAGCATTGTGCAATGCCGGATAAATCAAAAATCGAAATTCACATCCAAACGAATCTTTTTGATAACCATCTCGAATTGCCTGCAAGCCGTTTAGGCTTCCCGGCCTGTCATAGTTTTGTCACCCAGCTTTGCAATGATTCCAGGCATGCAACTTGGCATTCTTATTGCGTGTTCTACATTACAAAATGCAACTAATGGGAAGGATGAATCATGAAACCGGAAATCGTAAAATCCTTGGCGAACTTTCTAGAAGCGATTCCTTATCAAGTCGCCACCTGGGACAAAAAAGTTATCGATTACCTCGATGAGCATCCTGAGCAAATGAAGGATTTCCACAGCGGCTCGGCAACGATGAAGTGGAAAATTTATTCATCGATCAAATATCAGCCTCTTTGACTCGCAACATCCCGGCTCAAGCAGGCCGCCCGACATGGCTGGGGCCAAGGTGCGAGACACACGCTTGAGCCACAATGGCATAGGCAAGGGTAAGGAAGAAAGGCCATCCGTAAAAACAAAAACGGCCCGATTAATCAGGCCGTTTTGCAATCATAAAAACATGAGCATGTTTTTATGGCGGAGAGGGCGGGATTCGAACCCGCGTTAGGCTATTAGCCTAAACACGCTTTCCAGGCGTGCGACTTAAACCACTCATCCACCTCTCCGTTAAAGGAGCGGCATTATAACTTAACTTATTGGCATGACCAAGCTGGATTTCGTTTCGTTGATTCGGCGGTAATTCAACCGCAAATGGGGTAGAATATCAGTCGGCGGGCCTCCCCGCATTGCAAGGTAGCCAACCTGGTCAGGTCCGGAAGGAAGCAGCCACAGTTATTGAAGCAAGTGCCGGGGATCAGGCTCGCCCCATTTTATTTCTACTGCGGATGGGCTAAAGTTTGCGCTTTACCTACCGGCCGAAAAATCCATGAGTTATCAGGTTCTGGCGCGTAAATGGCGCCCAAAGACGTTTCAGGAACTGGTCGGCCAGGAGCACGTCGTCCGCGCCCTTTCCAATGCGCTGCAACAGCAGCGGCTGCACCACGCCTACCTGTTCACCGGTACGCGCGGAGTCGGCAAGACCACCCTGGCGCGGATTCTTGCCAAAGCCCTCAATTGCGAAAACGGCATCACTGCCGAACCTTGCGGCGTTTGCTCCGCCTGCACCGAGATCGATAAGGGCCGCTTCGTCGACTTGCTGGAAGTGGACGCCGCCTCCAATACCAAGGTCGATCAGATGCGCGACCTGCTGGAAAACGCCCAGTACGCGCCGACCGTGGCACGCTTCAAGGTATTCATCATCGATGAAGTGCACATGCTGTCGACTTCGTCTTTCAATGCGATGCTGAAGACGCTGGAAGAGCCCCCGGCGCACGTCAAATTCATCCTCGCCACCACCGATCCACAGAAGATGCCGGTGACAGTACTGTCGCGCTGCCTGCAGTTCAACCTGCGCCAGATGCCGGTCACATCCATCACTGAGCATCTGCACGCTGTATTGCAGAAAGAATCCATCAGCGCCGAGAGCGTCGCCTTGCAGCTCATCGCGCGCGCCGCTTCGGGCAGCATGCGCGATGCGCTGTCGCTGCTCGACCAGGCCATCGCCTACGGCTCCGGCGCCGTCCATGAAGCGGAAGTACGCGCCATGCTGGGCGCCATCGACCAAAGCTATCTGTTTACCTTGCTGCAGGCGCTGGCACGTCGCGATGGAGCCGGATTGCTGGCCGTTGCGCGCAGCATGGAAGAACGCAGCCTGTCCTTCGATGCTGCATTGGGTGAGCTCGCGCTGTTATTGCATCAGATTGCACTGGCCCAGTCGGTGCCTGACGCGATCCCTGCAGACCTCCCGGAACGTCCGCAACTTCTGGAGTTGGCAGCACTCTTCAAGCCGGAAGACATTCAGCTTTATTATCAGATCGCCCTTCTCGGCCGGCGCGATCTTGGGCTGGCACCGGACGAATATGCCGGGTTCAGCATGTGCCTGCTGCGCATGCTGGCATTTGCTCCCAATGATGCACAAATATACAAACAGGCATCTACTCCTGCACCCAGCCAAGGAACGAATCCTCCGCCGGTAGTGCAAGCGCAGATTGCCGCGCCCCCTCTTGCCGAGATGGAAAGAACGCCTGCGACTTACTCTCCGCAGCAAGAGACTCTGCCTGAGAAACCGTTGGCAGTTCAGCAGGCCACCGCGGAAATCAAACCTTCAGAATCTATCGCCACCACCTTTGACGGCAATTGGCGCGGGCTCGTGGACACACTTAAACTGAGCGGCATGGCACGCATGCTGGCGCAAAATTGTGCGCTCGTGGCATTCGACGGCCAGCAGATGCGGTTATCGGTGCCGCCTGAACACAAGCATTTGCTCGACAATACCTATCAGGAAAAGCTGCGAACCACGCTGAAGGAGCACTTTGGCAAGCAATTGCATGTCGCCATCGAAGTCAGCGGCAATGCCATCAACACTCCAGCGCGCCAGATCAATCAGGAAAAGGCGGCCCGGCAGGCGCAAGCCGAAGCCTCCATCCAGGGCGACCCTTTCGTGCGTGATCTGATGGAAAGCTTCGGGGCGACGATCATTCCGTCCACCATCAAACCAGCCCAGTGATATCGGGCTCAGATTTATCAAGGAGAATCACATGATCAAAGGCGGCTTGGGCAACCTGATGAAACAGGCCCAGCAAATGCAGGACAACATGAAGCGTGCTCAGGAAGAGCTGGGCAATATCGAAGTCGAAGGACAATCGGGTGCCGGCCTGGTCAAAATCACAATGACCTGCCGCCATGACGTCAAGCGCGTGCAGATCGACGACAGCCTGATCGGCGACGACAAGGACATGCTGGAAGATCTCGTGGCCGCAGCCATCAATGATGCCGTGCGCAAGGCCGAAGCCACGTCCCAGGAGAAAATGAGCGGACTCATGGGTGGCATGCCTTTGCCTCCTGGCATGAAGCTGCCGTTTTGACCCGACATGGGCGTAACGTTCGTTTCGCCCGTCCATGAATGAAAAACCCGACCTCACTCGACAATCTCGTTGAAGCATTGCGCTGCCTGCCCGGCGTCGGCCCAAAATCCGCACTGCGCATGGCATATCACCTTCTCCAGCGCGACCGCAACGGTGCCGACAAGCTTGCGCAGGCATTGCAAGGCGCGCTGGAACAGATCGGGCACTGCTCTTCCTGCAACAACTTCAGCGAACAGCCGGTATGCAACCTGTGTGCAACCGGCAATCGCGATGCCCGCCTTCTGTGCGTGGTCGAGATGCCGACCGATCTGATGATGCTGGAGCAGACACATACCTACCATGGCATGTATTTCGTCCTGATGGGCCGATTGTCCCCGCTGGACGGTATCGGCCCGCGTGAAATCCATCTAGACAGGCTATTGAAGCGTGCGCAGGACAGCATCGTGGAAGAAGTGATTCTGGCGACCAACTATACCGTCGAAGGCGAAGCCACAGCGCATTACATCAGCGAACTGCTGAAGGCACGCGGCATCAAGGTAAGCCGCATTGCACGCGGCCTGCCGATGGGCGGGGAAATCGAGAACGTGGATAGCGGAACGCTGGCGCAAGCGATGATGGAGCGCCGCGCCGTCAGATAACGACTGAGTCCCGTAGCCCCAGACGTTGCAATAATTCCTGCGGAGCATCGATCATGAACTCCGCACACCAGGTTTCCGGCTCGTCATGCTCATCCAGATAGCCATAACGCGCCACCACGGTGCGCATGCCAGCCGTATGACCGGCAATGATGTCGCGTTCGGCATCTCCCACATACAGACAGCTATCGGGAACACAAAGCGCAAGCTCACAGGCCAGTAACAGGGTATCCGGATAAGGCTTGGGGCGCTCGGCATCGTCTCCGCTGACGATGCAGGCCGCGCGCGCGTCCAGCCCCAGCGCCTCCATCAGTCTGCCGGTAAAACGGCGCGGCTTGTTCGTCACCACTCCCCATTGCAAGTCCATGCTCTCCAGGCACTCAAGCACTTCGCCCATGCCATCGAACAATATGGGCTCCTGAGTAAATACCTCGTCATAAAGATCGAGATATTCATCGCGCATGACTGCGAACTCGACATCCGAAGGCGTCAGGCCAAAACCTATGCCCAGCAAACCACGCGAACCGTGGGATGCAAACGGACGTATCGTTTCTTGCGGCAACGGGGGTAATCCATGACGCTCACGTTGCATATTCAAAGCGCGGCCAAGATCGGGCGCCGTGTCGGCTAGCGTACCGTCCAGGTCGAACAATATGGTCTTGATATTCGTCATTTCGTCGCGTGCAGAATGTAATTGACCGAGACATCGCGATCAAGCCAATAGCGCTTGCTTAACGGGTTGTAGCTCATTCCCGTCATGCCAGCCACATCCAGGCCGGCTTGGCGACACCATGCGGACAGTTCGGAGGGCTTGATGAACTTGCGATAGTCATGTGTACCCTTGGGTAACATGTTCAATACATACTCCGCGCCTATCACTGCAAGGAGGTAGGATTTCGGGTTACGGTTAAGCGTTGAGAAAAACACCTGGCCGCCCGGCTTCACCAATCTGGCGCAGGCTTCTACGATGGCTGCGGGCTCGGGTACATGCTCCAGCATTTCCATGCACGTGACGACGTCGAAACTTTCCGGCCGCTCTTCAGCCAGTTTCTCGACGGAAACCAGTCGGTAATCGACAGCAACCCCGCTTTCAAGCTTGTGAAGCTGCGCCACCTTGAGCGCTTTTTCACCCAGATCGATACCGGTCACTCGCGCACCGCGTTCAGCCATGGATTCGGAAAGAATACCCCCTCCGCAACCGACGTCCAGCACCACTTTGCCGCTCAGGGCGGCAATGCGGTCGATGTAATCCAGTCGCAGCGGGTTAATCTCATGCAGCGGCTTGAACTCGCTTGCCGGATCCCACCAGCGATGCGCCAGCGTGGCGAATTTCTGCAACTCCGCCGGATCGACGTTTACTGGTGGAACGGTTTCAGTCTGCCCTGCCATAGTGTTGCTATCTCCTTGAGCTCAGCCGGATCGATATGTGCATGGATACCGCGCTCGTAACATAGTTCACCGGCCACCCATGCGTGGCTGACATGCTCTCGGCCGGCTACGTAAACCAGATGCGAGATGGGATCGTAACAAGGCTGCATTTCAATCGCCGAAAAATCTACGGCAATCATGTCCGCCAGTTTTCCATGCTCCAGCGAACCGATATTATCGTCCATCCCCAGGGCGCGCGCACCATTGATCGTTGCCATTTCCAGCACTTGCATGGCCGGAAGAACCTCCGCATCGCCGGAGGCTTTGGCAAGCAGCGCGGCCAGACGCATTTCGGCGAACATATCCAGCCGGTTGTTGCTGGCTGCGCCGTCCGAGCCCAATGCCACGTTAATGCCTGCCGCCAGCATATCGGCAACGGGTGCAATCCCGCTGCCCAATTTGAGGTTGGACCCTGGGCAATGCGCCACATGCGCGCCTTGCAACGCCAACGTCTCGATTTCGATAGGCGTCATATGTACGCAATGCGCTGCCAGCACATTGGGGCCCATCAGGCCAAGCTCCGTCAGGCGCCGCACGGGCCGCATGCCATATTGCGCTTCGCCCTGCTCGATTTCGTGATGCGTTTCATGCAAATGCAGGTGTATGTTCGCACCCAACTGGTCGGCGTAAGTCAGCACCTTATTGAAAATCCGGTCATTGACGGTATAAGGAGCGTGCGGCGCCAAACATGTGGTAATGCGAGGATGCCCGCGCAAGGCATCGCGCGCGGCAAATCCCTTGTTGAGATAATCATCTGCATCCGCCGCATAGGGCGATGGAAAATCCAGTACCACCAATCCGAGCGCAGCACGCATGCCGGAGAGATTGACCGCTTCGGCCGCAGCTTCCGGGAAAAAATACATGTCGTTAAAAGTCGTCACGCCGCCCTTGAGCATTTCGGCACATGCCAGCAGCGTTCCATCCCGGACAAAACGCTCGGAAAGCACCTGACCCTCCGCCGGCCAGATATGGTTGCCTAGCCAATCCATCAGTGGCCTGTCATCGGCCAGGCCACGCATCAATGTCATGGCAGCATGCGTATGGGCATTGATCAATCCTGGCAGCAAAACGTGCTCCGGCAGCCTGATCGTCTCTTTCGCGTTGCATCGCTGACGCGCTTCGCTTACCGGCAGGATCGCCTCAATACGCCCGTTGTGGACAATAACGGCAGCATGTTCCATTACCACGCCGCCAGGGCGCACCGGGATTACCCATCGCGCCTCGATGACCAGATCGGGATCGGAATTGAATATGTTGGATTCCATGTATTTGATATTCGTAAAAAAGCCCCGACTAGCGGGGCTTTTTAAGTCGTTCAGGTCAGATGCTTACTTTTCGATCTGGCGCTGAGCTTCCACTTCGACGACCACGCGACGGTTCGGTTGCAGGCAATCGATCGCCTTCTTGCCGTACACGCCCTTGCAGTCCACTACCGGTTCCTTCTCACCCTTGCCAACGGCATGCAGGCGAGATTCTTCAATGCCCTGGCCCATCAGATACTTCTTGACCTGATTGGCACGACGCTCGGAAAGTTTCTGGTTGTAGCTGTCGGTACCGATGCGGTCAGTATGACCGGTGATCAGAACCAATTCCACTTCCGGGTGCGCCTTCATCTTTTCGGTAATTTCAGTATCAAGAATGCGCTTTCCTTCATCTTTCAGCGTTGCCTTGTCGAAGTCGAACAGCACTTCTGCAGAGAGCGTGATCTTCTCGATTGCAGGCTTGTCCGGACCGACTTCCTGAACCGGTTCCGCTTCTTGCATCGCCGGAGCGGCTTCCTCTGGGGCTGGAGCAACTTCGGGCATCGCCGGAGTCTCTGCTACCGGTTCAGCAGCCGCCATTTTCTTGGGTGCGCCGAACTTGAACAGAACGCCGAAATTCAGGTAGGTGTTGCCGACGGTCTTGTCATCGCTGAACAGTGTATCGGTGTCATCCTTGGCGCGACTCCATACATGGCGGATATCCGCTTGCAGGCCGACCACTTCGTTGAAGTGATATTGGAAACCGGCACCGACATTAGCCATCCAGGAAGTCTTGCTGTCGCCGACATCGCCCGGATTGTAGTCGATGTTATTGCGTGCCACGCCAAGACCGGCCAGCAGGAAAGGACGGAAGCTGTCGCGGCTCAGCACGTACAGAGCATCGACGCCGAAGAGAGTCTGCTTGTAACGGCCGCTGGTGAATGCGTCGTCGTCTTCATCCGGGCGCGCATAGCTGCCGCCAACCTGCACATCCCAGTGCTCGCTAAGCTCTTTACCGACTCGGAAGGAGTAGGCAGCGCTGTCATCGTCCGCGCGCAGATCGCTGTCAGTATGCACCAGACCAATTCCGGGCATCACATACCATGAACCGCTATAAGCTTCTTCAGCGGCCACAGAGCCTGCGGCGAAGGTAAAAACACCGGCCAGGGCAAGATTGATAAGTTTGGTTTTCATCGGCAGATCCTTTTTTCTTGATAAACTTAGGTGAAATATACCGGTCGGATTGCGCATGCGCAACGACCGTTTTCTTTTCAGGCAAACTCTTTCGACATTCTGTTGCAAGAATACAACACATTCTTCAAGCACGACAGGCGCTGGGAATCCAAGGCTGCCTTGCGTTCGGACCCGTGGCAGAGCGCGCCTCGAAAGCCAAGGTAGTCCGCATCGAACTGTATTAATGCCTCGACATCGGAAATGGCAAGTGAACCGGCCAGGCCAGCGAGCAGGTTCCGTTCATGGGATTGCTCCACAAATGATCGCAATTGTGTATCGTCCAGATGGTCACGTAATCGTTTTCCGTTCTTGATGGCGGTATCCAGCATGACGCCATGTATGCCGGCATATGCCAATTGCGGTATCAAGCCGAAATCCGGGGCGTTATCCGCAAACAGGACGGCCACCATGCGAACGCCCTGCGCTGCCAACGGCTGTAAGGCACGAATGCATTCCTCATGCCCTTCACGCCCAAAAAAACCGATCTTGACGATATCCACACCGGTTGCCGCCGTATCGCGCACAGCCGGCACTATTGACTCAGGCTGCATCGGCAAATCGCCTATCGTGGCGCTGACCGGCTTACGATGATCAACAGCTTTCACGATTTCGCGGATCAAATCCAGGGACAGTGCACCCAAGGCCCCTTGCGATGGATTTTTCAGATCGATGATATCTGCGCCGCCTTGCAGGGCGATTAACGCTTCCTCGACATTCGTAACGCTCGCCAGCATCCGGCTCATGCCTGGTTTTCCCCACGTTGTTCGGCGTTATAGTTCTCGATGCGCTCGATGAGCCAGCTCCATGCTTGCCTTTCCCTGTCGCCTGCCGTCTTCTCAATCGCGATGGTCAGGTAAGCGATTTCAGCAGCGATCTTTTCCGGCGGCAGCATGTGAAGACGGCTGACCAGCACAGCTGCTTCCAGAACGGCTGCTTGTGCACGGTTGAATCCACGGAATGCAGTGTGCATGGCTTCGTGCACAACACGAAACGTCAGCTCGGGCCGCACGGCATCCTCCTTGATATCGGCGAGCTCGAGTTCACGATGCGCAAGTGCGGCATCAAGCACATAGCCTTCTATTTTTTCCGCTCTCCGCACCGGCCAGACCCGCCGGCCGGTCAACGCTCCCGCAAATACGCGCACATCATCCGTCAGGTTCACAACGGCTCGCTCGGTACGCAAGAGATTATCGAGACTGATTGAAGGCCGGAACGGTGCAATGATGATCATTCCGTCGCGCTCGCGAATGCCAAACGGGGCAATATGCGCGCTACCGTCGGCATTGACGGTGGTAATAACGGTTTCGTAAATCATGTATTGCCCTTCTTGGCGCGCTTTTCCTTGAGCGAAGCCTCGCGATGTTCCACCCGGCCGCGCGCATCCTTCCTGGTCACATTGCAGCCCCACTGCAACTCTTCATCCTGACTGTAGCGTTTTTTCAATTGCCAGGCGATTTGCGCTCGCGCAAGTTCGACGCCGAGATAGAACGCATGCGAGGCATCGTCATCGACCCTGAGATGCGGATATAAGCGGAAAGGATCGATATCGCGGTACAGGCCATTTCGGTTGTAGATACTGATGCCCTCTTCGCTTATCTGGATACGGAAACTGGGATCCTTGATCTGGGCGGCAATGTCGGCGATCTCATCTTCGGTATACGAAAACGGCCGTCTATCATGCAGTCCCAAAAGCCCGTCCGAATAATCACGTGGCAAGCGTTTATCCTCATGCGCGGCATGCATCATGCGACGCGCAATGTCGGCTTCCGCAACGGCACTGGCCGCATGCGGGCTGACGGAGGTGGCCAGCACCGCGTTGATCCTGAGCTCGGCGATGATACCGAACAGCATGGCGTTGATACCGGTAGTATCCGCATCGGTCAGTTCGGTCAGATTGCCGACGCCCATCATCACGGAAATATCGGGGTATCGTTTGCGTAAACGATGATAACGCACGATGGATTCGGATAAACCAAAGGGTATGGGATCAAGTATAGGATCGGCGACAAACGGTTTGCCTTTGGCAAGCATGGCGTCGATGGCGCGATATAACGATGGCAGGCTACCCGATTTCGCCGGAATCAGTACGGGCGTAGCCGCTACCTCATCCGCAATCCATAACGTCTTCTCGTTAAGGCTGAGCAGATAATCGGCACCAGCTTTATCGGCGCGCAGCAGATCGTCCGGCACCAATGAATCAACGCTGACCAGATAGCCAGACTCCTTGAGCGCGACAACAGCATCTTCAAGGTGGGGAAAAGGCGTATTGGGCAAACAGCCGAGGTCAATTACGTTGGCGCCCTGCTCTCGATAACTCTCGGCCTTGGCAACTATGCCCTCGACGGTCAATTGCGGCGCCTCGACGATTTCGGCAAAGATGCTGACGTCGTATTTCGACAAATCGGGGGCTTTGCCGCCCCGCCCGAAAAATTGCGGCAGATCCTTGAGATCTTCCGGCCCGCGCTCTACGGGCACACCGTATTTTTCACTCAGGGCATCGAGATCGCCCCGGCACAGGCCGGGCACGACAATGCGATCGGCTCCGCGCGCATCGGCGAGCCGACGCGCGATAAACTCGGGAGTCATCAGCGCGGCTACGGAAATACCCAACTGTGCTATTTGATATTCGAACGGCGCCGGCTGCATTTCGGCCAGCACCTTGTGCAGGCTTTTTTCGGCCAGCTTGCCGGTCAGGAAGAGGAGATTTTCAGCCATTCCATGCGTTTCTGGATGGCAGATTCAAGTTCCACCATGTCGGCGACAACCGTGGTTTCCTCGAATGTTTTCAGCTTCTGCATGTTTTCGAGGTCAATGCGGCGGGGGTAAACCTTGACCATATGCTCGTGCGGCGCTTCGGACTCCAGCTCCGGCTCGGTATCGCATGCAAACACGATGCTGGGGACACGGCATTTCCCGGCCTGGGCAAAGACATTGGTCACCAGGTTATCGGAAATTCCGCATACCATTTTGGCGACCGTATTGGAACTGGTCGGCGCGATGACCACGGTGTGGTAAACGCCGTGATAAAACAGCTCGACCGGCACGGAACTCGCTGTCTTGTCCTGAAAAACACGCCCGACGTTATGCTGATAACCGTATTGCTGCAGGATTTCCGCAGCGGCTCTGCTCAGGAACAAATCCACATCTTCAAGGCGGCTGATGATACCGATGCACTCTTTCAGGTAGTGACCGGATCCTGTCAGCGCCCAGGCCAAACGTTTTTTTTCGTCTTTAACCGACACGCTTACACTCCGAAGGGATGACGCAGCACGATAGTCTCATCGCGATCCGGCCCGGTGGAAATGATGTCGATAGGCACGCCGCATACCTCTTCCATGCGCTTGAGGTAGTTCTTGGCGGCAACCGGCAGATCTTCGTAGCGCTTGATGCCGACCGTGCTTTCGCTCCAGCCGGGCATTTCTTCGTAAATCGGTTCGCAATGATCCAGCGCTTCGGCTCCAACCGGGAAAATATCGTGCGTTGTACCGCCAATGCGATATCCAACGCCGATTTGCACGGTTTCCATGCCATCCATCACATCCAGCTTGGTGATGCACAGGCCTGAAACGCCATTGACCTGGATCGAACGCTTCAATGCCGCGGCATCGAACCAGCCGCAACGGCGAGCGCGCCCGGTGGTCGAACCGAACTCGTGACCGCGCGTCGCCAATTGCTTGCCGATCGGATCGAGCTTGTCTACAGCATCGTATAATTCAGTCGGGAACGGGCCGGAACCGACACGCGTCGTATACGCCTTGGTAATACCCAGCACATAATTCAACATCTGCGGAGCCACGCCACTGCCGGTAGAAGCGCCACCAGCGATGGTATTGGAGGAAGTCACGAACGGATACGTACCGTGATCAACGTCCAGCAGTGCCCCTTGCGCGCCCTCGAACAGCAGGCGCTGGCCTTGCTGATTGGCGAGATAAAGCATGTTGGACACATCCGCCACCATCGGCTTGATCTGCTCAGCCAGCGCCAGGGTATCCTCCAGTGTCCGCTGGAAATCGACCGTTTCGGCCTGGAAATAATTCTTGAGAACGAAATTGTGATAGTCCAGCACTTCACCCAGCTTTGCCGCGAATCGCTCGCGATAGAACATGTCCTGCAGGCGAATTGCACGGCGCGCGACCTTGTCTTCATAAGCCGGACCGATGCCACGGCCGGTCGTACCGATCTTGGCGGTGCCCTTGGCGGCTTCCCGCGCCTGGTCGAGCGCAACGTGATACGGCAGAATCAGAGGGCACGCCTCACTGATCTTGAGGCGCGAACGCACGTTGACGCCGGCCTCTTCCAGCATGCGCAGTTCGGTCAGCAGCGCCTGCGGCGACAGCACCACGCCATTGCCGATATAGCACTGTACTTCTTCGCGCAAAATGCCGGACGGAATAAGGTGCAATACCGTTTTCTTGTTACCGATGACCAGCGTGTGGCCTGCATTGTGACCGCCCTGGAAGCGCACCACTCCCTG
This sequence comes from Methylobacillus sp. MM3, assembly GCF_001645185.1. Classification (GTDB taxonomy): domain Bacteria; phylum Pseudomonadota; class Gammaproteobacteria; order Burkholderiales; family Methylophilaceae; genus MM2. The sequence goes on along the minus strand of NZ_LXTQ01000011.1, from coordinate 503,615 downwards.
GGCATGATCGGTGAGCCAGTCCACGATCTTGCCCTTGCCTTCATCTCCCCACTGCGTGCCGATCACGACGACGTTCTTGTTCATGTTTACCCTGTATCTATCAAACTTTAATTCGTAACAACTTCCCAAGCCGATCCTTGCTTGACCAGCGTCCTGTCGCAGCCAAGCTCCGCACGGTGGGCCTCATGTCCTGGCAGGTCGACGACGACCACTTCTCCAGCTGCCCGCAATGCGGCAATTATTTGATGCAATTGCGCATCGTCGGCGTAAGGGGCAAGAATGGCTTTTCCATTTTCAGCTACTGGCAATGCGGTTGCCAAACCGCGCAGATCGAGGCTGAAACCTGTCGCAGGCCGTGCGCGGCCAAACGATGAACCGATCTCGTCATATCGTCCGCCCAATGCGAGCGGACCGGAATAGCCTTGCGCATAGGCCGCAAACACCATGCCGCTGTGATAGTGGTAGCCGCGCAACTCGGCAAGATCGAATGAAACCAGTACATCACAATCCTGAAGCTGCTGCGCCACATGGCGCAAATCCTGTAAGGCTTGACGGATTTCCACATAGGAAGGCAAACGCTGCTGGGCCTCATCCAGGACTTCAATGCCGCCATTAAGATCGGCCAGGGATAGCAAAGCATTACGGATATCGCTGGGAAGTCCCGTCGTCAACTCGGCTACTTCGGATTTATCCTTGCTTTGCAAGGCCGCAAGCAATCCTTGCTCCTGCTCGCGTGCAATGCCTGCATTTTTCACGAGGCTGCGGAAAATTCCCACATGACTGAAGTCGATTTGCAGACCAGCGATACCCACCGATTGCAAGCCTTGTACCAGCAAATGCTGAATCTCGATATCGCTTTCCACGCCGGCATGTCCGAACAGCTCGGCCCCAACCTGCAATGGTTCCCGCGTCTGCGCCAGCCCATCAGGGCGTGTGCGCAGCACGCTCCCTGCATAACAAAGACGCGTAACGCCCTCGCGGTTGAGCAAATGCGCGTCGATACGCGCAGTCTGAGGGGTAATGTCTGCACGCACGCCCATCAGGCGACCCGTCAGCAAATCTACAACCTTGAATGTTGCCAGGTCGAGATCCTGCCCGGCACCTGTCGTCAACGATTCAAGATATTCCAGCATTGGCGGAATCACCAGCTGATAGCCATGGACGTGAAACAGGTCGAGCAGCTTGCGCCGCATCTGCTCCATGCGTGCAGCCTCGGCGGGCAGCACGTCTTCGATATATTCGGGAAGTAACCAGTTACGCATAAGATTTTTCAGCGGAGAACGAACAACAACAGCATACCGCCAGCCATGGAAGCCAGGCCGACAAAACGCAATTGTCCGTCCTTGAGTTCTATCATGCGCTGGAATGTCTGGCGCCATGCACGCGGCGCCAGCAAAGGCAAAGCGCCTTCCAGCACAAGCATCAGGCCGAAGGCCATGAGCAGCGGATTATCCAAAACTTACTTTCTGCCGCCGGCGTCTCGCATGTATTTGAAGAATTCCGAGTCCGGCTGCAATACCATCACGTCGCTCTTGCTCTTGAAGCTGTTGCGATACGCATCCAGGCTTCGATAGAAAGCGTAGAACTCGGGATTTTTGCTGTATGCGGAAGCATAGATTTCCGAAGCGCGGCCATCGCCTTCACCCTTGATGCGTTGAGCATCGCGATAGGCCTCTGCAATGATCACCTCGCGCTGCTTGTCAGCATCGGCGCGGATTTTTTCGGCTGCGCCAGCACCTTGCGAGCGCAAGTCATTGGCAACACGTTTACGCTCTGCTTCCATGCGCTGATAAACCGACTCGCTGACCTCTTCCGGCAAATCCACACGCTTCAGCCGCACATCCAGCACCTCGATGCCCATCTGGCGCGCTTCCTTGTCAGCCTTCTGGCGCAGGATCTCCATGATCTTGTCGCGCTCGCCGGAGACCACTTCGTGGATGGTCCGCTTACCGAATTCGGCGCGCAGGCCATCGTTGACCGTTTGCGCGAGCCGCGCCTGAGCTTGCGCTTCATCACCGCCGCGAACGGATACGTAGAACTTGGCCGGATCGGCGATGCGCCACTTGACGAAGGAATCGACCAGAACGTTCTTTTTCTCGCTGGTAATGAAGCGATCCGGCTCGCCCCAGTCCAGCGTCAGGATACGCTTATCAAAAGTACGGACATTTTCGACAAGCGGCATCTTGAAATAAAGTCCGGGCGTTCTCTTGACGGAAACAATCTCGCCCAAACGGAAGATCATTGCATACTCACGCTGATCGACTGTAAAGGCCGACATGCTGAGCAACAGCAACGCAACAATAAAACCAATCAGCACCGCACCTATATTTCTCATGGCCGGCTCTCCCTTTCACGGCTGCGGAACGATTCACGCGAGCGTTGCGCATTGCTATCTTCGGCTGACTGCGCCGGCGTATTTGTAGTGGATGCGCCTTGGGCAGGCGTAGCCTCGGCCGTGGCCATCAGCTTGTCCAATGGCAGGTAGAGAAGGTTTCCGCCTCCGCCCTTCTGGTCGACGACGACCTTGCTGACCTTGGAAAGAATCTGTTCCTGCGCATCCAGGAAGAGACGACGACGCGTCACTTCCGGAGCCTTTTCATATTGACTCAACACCTGATTGAACCGGCTGGCATCACCCTGCGCCTCGTTGATCACACGCACCTTGTAACCAGCGGCCTCCTCCAGCAGACGAGCAGCAGCACCACGCGCCTTTGGAATAATGTCGTTGGCGTAGGCTTGACCCTCGTTCTTTTGACGCTCGAGATCCTGCCCGGCCTTGACTGCATCGTCAAAAGCCGCCTGCACCTGTTCTGGCGGTTGTGCATTCTGCATATTGACATTGGTGATGTTGATGCCGGATTTGTAACGATCAAGAATGTCTTGCATCAGCTTCTTGGCAAGCGCAGCGATTTCCGTACGCCCTTCATACAACACGAAGTCCATCTTGTTCTTGCCGACGATTTCACGAATCGCGGTTTCAGCAGTGCCGCGTACCGCCGCCTCGACATCGCGGTTATAAAACAGAAAATCTTCCGGACTCTTGATGTTGTACTGAACGGCGAATTGCAAGTCGATGATGTTTTCGTCATCGGTCAGCATCAGCGATTCACGAAGCTCACGACCACGAGACGTCCCCTCTTCGCCAGCCGAGCGGTAACCCACTTCCAGCGTACGCACCTGCTCCATGACGACGATATTGCGGCTTTCGATCGGAAAAGGAATATGCCAGCGGGGTCCGGGCAAGGTCGTTTCAACATGCTTGCCGAAACGCAACACCACGCCGCGCGAGCCTTGATCCACGATGTAGAAACCCGTAGCCAGCCAGATCAAGGCAATTAATACAATAATGGGAAGGATGGCAATACTGCTGCCCGAACCGTCGGGCTGGTTCCGCGAAGGACCTTTGCCAAAGAGGCCGTTCAGCTTGCGGCTGAACTGACGCAACATTTCATCCAGATCGGGCGGGCCGTCGTTATTACGCGAACCCCATCCCGGGTCGTTTGATGCCATGGAATACTCCGATTATCTTTGCTTACGCGACTGCATTTACTTGCTGAATAGCATCCATCAACCCACGCTGACGCTCTGCCAACGCCTGACGAACAAGCTCCATTCCCGCACCTGAATGCGCGGAAACCCAAACCTTGCGGATTCTACCATATTCATCCCGCTCGAGACCGGGCTCCATGCCTGCCAGATCGATCTTGTTGAGCACCAGCAGTTGAGGAACCTCATCGGCTCCGATTTCAGCCAGCACGCGATCCACCTGTTCGATCTGCGCATCGCGACTTGTACTGGAGACATCGATCACATGCAGAAGAAGATCAGCCTGCACCGCCTCTTCCAGCGTCGCTCCAAAAGCATCCACCAGCGCATGCGGTAAATGTTTGATGAAGCCTACGGTATCGGACAAAACGACGGGGCCGCCATCTGGGATAAACACCTTGCGCGATGTGGTATCCAGGGTCGCAAAAAGCTGGTCCGCAGCGTAAACGCCTGACTGCGTCAGACGATTGAATAGCGTGGATTTCCCCGCATTGGTATAACCCACGAGAGACACCGACATCACATTGGATCGACGCCTTGCCCTGCGTTGGATACCGCGCTGACGCTTCAGCTTCGCCAGTCTTTCCTTGAGGCTTTTGACACGCTCACGAATCATCCGACGGTCCAGCTCGATCTGCGTTTCGCCAGGGCCACCACGCATGCCGATACCGCCCTTTTGTCTTTCCAGGTGAGTCCACCCCCGAACCAGCCGCGTCGACAGATGCTCAAGCTGTGCCAGCTCGACTTGCAACTTGCCTTCAAAGCTTTGCGCTCGCTGGGCAAAGATGTCCAGAATCAGGCCGGTGCGATCAACCACCCGGCTTTCCAGCTTGCGCTCAAGATTGCGTTGCTGCGAGGGAGTCAGATCGTGATTGAAAACGACGACGCGGGATTCGGTTGCCTGCAAAGCTGCAGCCACCTCCTCTGCCTTGCCACTACCGACAAAATAAGTGGCATCCGGCTTGGGACGTTTCCCTTCGACGGTAGCACGAACATCAAGGCCGGCCGTCAAGGCTAGCTGACGCAGCTCTTCCAGGCTTTCGGCATAATCTGCCTCGCCAAAATCGAGGCTGACCAGGACAGCAGACTCACCGCCCTCGGGACGATCAAACATTCCTGCTACCCAGCATTATTCCTCACTGGCCATACCAGGAGGAATGTTGACGGCACGTCCAGGAACGATGGTGGAAATTGCGTGCTTATAAACCATTTGCGTGACCGTGTTTTTCAACAGGACGACATATTGATCGAATGAGTCGATCTGACCTTGCAGCTTGATGCCGTTTACCAGATAGATCGATACAGGCACATGCTCCTTACGAAGCGCATTCAAAAATGGGTCTTGTAAAGTTTGCCCTTTGGTGCTCATTGTGTTCTCCTTTTCGTGGAGCTTTAGTTGTTAGTAAACTGTATGTCAATACTACAGCAATGACTATATCCTATAGGAATATTCCTGGCATCTCAAACCAATCCCACCCCATAGATAAAGCCAATCCCATCAAAATCAAGAGACTCCGATGCAATTAACTTTCTGCAGAGGTACCCGTGAAGTAACCGGCTCATGCCATCTGGGTTGAAATCGGAAAAATCGCTTTCTTGTCGATTGAGGCATGCTTCAGGGAGGCCGGGATACATATCTGAAAAACCAGCGTTTCCCGACCTTCGACCCTGCCCCAATCGATTTCGTTCTGCTAACACACGCGCATATCGATCATTTCGATAGAATCACTAGATTTATTTCGATTCGTCCTGCGTCCGCCACTGCATCCAATTGTCAATCTGATCGGCGACAAACTCGATGGGGATTCCTCCACGGACGCGAACGAAATCGTCAGTTTTTGAATTTCAATTCAGGAATCCCGACATACGGCGCAGGGTTTCCTCTTTACCCAGCAAGGCCATCACGGCATCGATACTTGGCGACTGTGCGATACCGGTCAGCATCACGCGCAACGGCATCGCCACTTTGGGGAATTTCAAGCCATTGGAAGTCACCGCCTGCTCGATCTCGCCATGGATTGCTTCCGTCGTCCATTCGGTTTCCGATAACCGCGCAGCCAAGGCTTGTATCACAGGACGAATCTCCGACGTCAGATGCTTATCCAGCATGTCCTGCGCGGGATGAATCTGCTGGTAGAAGTATTCCACCGCATCGGCCAGTTCGTTGAGAGTGGAAACGCGCTCGCGGTAGAGCTCGACAACCCGGCTCAAATCAGCCCCACCCTCCGTAGCAACTCCACGCGCGGCAAGACGCTTGGCTATGTCTGAAGCAATCCGACCCGGATCGGCCAGCTTCATGTAATGTGCATTAAGCCAGTTAAGCTTTTCGGTATTGAATTGTGCAGCTGAAGGCGTAATATGATCCAGATCGAACCACTGGCAGAATTGCTCCATGCTGAAAATTTCGTCATCGCCATGCGACCAGCCCAAGCGTGCCAGATAGTTCAGCACCGCCTCCGGCAGATAGCCATCCTCGTCATATTGCATCACGCTCACCGCGCCATGGCGCTTGGATAACTTCTGCCCATCGTCGCCCAGGATCATCGAAAGATGTGCATATTGTGGAACCGTGGCTCCCAACGCATGCAGCAGGTTGATCTGGCGTGGAGTGTTGTTGACGTGGTCATCGCCGCGAATCACATGCGTGATGCCCATATCCCAATCATCTACCACCACGCAGAAATTGTAGGTCGGCGTACCATCGGCGCGGGCGATGATGAAATCGTCCAATTCCTCATTTGAAATCGCAATACGACCTTTTACCTCGTCGTCCCACGCAACCATTCCAGTCAGCGGATTGCGGAAACGCACCACCGGCTGAATACCCGCCTGCGGAGTCGGCAGAATCTTGCCCTCCTCCGGCCTCCAGGTACCGTCATAACGCGGCTTGAGCCCGGCCGCCATCTGCGCTTCGCGCATTTGCGTCAACTCTTCCGGCGAGGTGTAGCAGTAGTAAGCCTTATCCGCATCGAGCAATTGCTGGATGACTTCCTTGTAGCGATAGATGCGCTGCATCTGGTAGAAAGGACCCTCATCCCAGTTGAGCCCCAGCCAGCTCATACCATCAAGAATCGCCTGCACCGCCTCCGGCGTCGAGCGCGCCACATCAGTATCCTCGATACGCAAAATGAACTTCCCGCCATGCTTACGGGCATAAGCCCAGGAAAACAATGCGGTACGAGCACCTCCAATGTGGAGAAAGCCTGTCGGACTAGGAGCGAAACGGGTGCGGACGGTCATGAAATACGATGCAAATTTGATGAAGCGCGAATTTTAACATGCGCCTCGGCGCGCGTCCGATTTGACCCGCTCGGCCCGACTGTGATTTAATACGCGCCTCCCTTCACAGGGGCGGTTAGCTCAGCGGTAGAGCACTGCCTTCACACGGCAGGGGTCACTGGTTCGATCCCAGTACCGCCCACCAATTGCATACTTATGCAACAGCAATCTAATCTCAATTACATTGTTATAGCCTGAATACATTCCAGCCCTTATCCATGATAAGCAGCTAACGCATACATCACTTAAGCCGGGTATCAACTGGGGGAGCGATAAACCCTATCCGAGCATCCAGACAGCAACGCTCCTCATCGTCAACACAATGTATATTCGGCAAATACCGTCTATCGGCACCCCCCAGTCCATCTGTACTAGGCTTTGGTATAGTATTCACGATGCGCCTATTACCCCTTTCACCGCGTGCTCATCATTGCTAATGATAGTTGCCTGCCCTGCATAAAGTTATAGAGATTGACCATCTAGGTCATCGCTAAGATTATTAAAGATAGTGACCATCAGGCAAGACTAGACATATCCATCACAACGAATATCGTGCAGGCGCAACAATTGCGCCCTGTAGACGCCAACATACTGATAGCCCACGCATATCATCGACTAACGAAACTGCCACTAAAAACAGCAAGCCATATCCATGCTTGCGACATCAAGCCCCCAGGCAAGTAGCACACCCTGTCTAATGGCCAAGCCACCTGTGTGAGGAGTAGCTATGCTATGCAAGGAGCGCTGGTTGGGCTTGCCGGGACTTTACTGATTGGCGATACCACTCGGCGGTAGTCTGCAAACCTTGCGCCATCGTATAAGGTGGCTTCCAGCCAAGCTCACTACGGATTTTTGAGCCATCGATCACCAGCGATTGCGTGAGCCGGTCAATGGCAGCCGATTTACCAAACAGTGCAGCGGCACCTCGCATGAGCACTAAAGGCACAGGAAAAACCCAGCCGGGACGATGCAGCGCATCTGCCATGGCCTGAATCAACTGCGGGATGGAAACATCCTCACCATCGCTCACCAAATAAGTCTGGCCTGCCGCCGCAGGATGGGCGGCACAGGTTATGAGTGCATCCACCAGATTACCCACATAAATCAAGCTGCGCGAATTCTGCACATTGCCCAATGGCAATGGAATACCGCGATCAACCAATGTCAGCAGCTTTGCAAAATTTGCTTTCACGCGCGGCCCATAGACCAACGGGGGCCGCACAATGACCAGCTCCATCCCCGTTTTTTGGGAGATGCCCCGCAAAGCCTGCTCCGCCTCCCACTTGGAGATCGCATAAGCATCTTGTGGATGCGGATGATCAGACTCCCTAAACACCCCCCTTTCCCCGTTTGCAGAAGAGAGGGTAAACTCGCCATTCACTTTGATCGAGCTGACATAGACAAAACGCTTTATGCCAGCCTTTGCAGCCTGCCGTGCAAGATTGGCTGTGCCGTGCAGATTGACTGCAAAAAATTCCGCCATGTTGGCAACGGCATACTCTGCCATCTTATGAACCCGCGCAGCCAGGTGAATAACTACATCACAATCCGTTAGGGCATCATGCCAATCGGTGTGGGGTCCCAGATCGCCGACAATGTAATTTGAATCGGCTTCGGTTTTACAATTGCGGCGATTGGTCGCACGCACCTCATGACCATGTACATTCAAACCTCTGACAAGTGCCTCACCAACAAAACCTGACGCTCCGCTAATAAGCACTTTCATAGCAACTCTTGATTGAGATAAATGGATTTATTCTAGCGCGTTTACTTAAAATAACTGACTGAAGTAAACTCGGTCGATTTCTCTACATTGGACTTCCCACACTTTAGAAGCCACGTACCGGCAATGTATTGATTTTAGAACTCGGCTACAGCGGGACATTATCATGCTATCTATACCATAATCGATTATAGAAGCCTTAATTTAAACTTGCCAATGATAAGAATCATGATCGATGAACCCGGCATTCACTAGCACTATCATATTCGGACATGACGATTATGCGGACATGACGATGAGCAGAGCCATGGCTATTATGCAGGCTGTGGGCAACTAACCTGCCTGAGCCAACGACCGGCGCATCAAGAGCCTGACAGAGGCCGATGATTGTAGTCATGAAGCGTCGACATATCCAATTTGCTTTGATAACAATTCTTGATAAAGGCTTAGTGTCAGCTTAATAATAAGATGTGAAGCAAATTCAGTTTCGGCTCGCGCTCTTCCACGAGCACCAAACTGTGCTCGTAGCTTTGGATTAGTAAGCATTTGAGATAAAGCCTCTACCAAAGCATGTACATTACGAGGCGGAACTAATATTCCGTTAGCCCCATTACGAACAACCTCTCTACAGCCAGGAACATCTGTCGTTACTACTGGTTTTCCTGCCGCTAAGGCTTCAATAAGAGATTTTGGCAACCCTTCCCGATATGAAGGTAAGCATACAATATGACTTGAGGCCAATATCGCAGCAATATCATTTTGATGGCCGATCCATTCGATCACTCCATCCTTATGCCATGCTTGTAATTGCTTATTAGAAATTGTTGCCGGATTACCTAAGTCAGGAGCACCGACAAGGAGAAAACGCGCATTAATCCCTTTTAAACGCAATTGTCGTGCAGCTTCAACAAACTCACCCACGCCTTTATCCCAAAGCATACGCGCCGTTAAAACTACCACAGGAGGGTCCTTAGGTTCAGGCTGTGGTGTGAATTGATCAATATTCACTCCTGCACCCCGGATTAATACAGCATCTGAGGAACGCACCAAACCATCAGCAACAAAGTTAGTTAAGTCGTCATTATTTTCAAACACTACCTTACTGCAAGATGGGTTGATTAATCGACGTATTGCTGAGAGTACAAATGGTCGTAGCAATCGGGCTATCCATTTATCAGAAGTAAATATGTAGCCCATCCCGACCGGAGCATTAACCAGATGTGAGAGCCCCAAAATCCGCGCTATAAAAGACCCATAAAGCATAGGCTTAAGTGCAATATGATGAAGTAGATCGGGGCGCTCATTTCTGTAGATACGCCAAATATCCAATAAAGTCTGCAACTCGCCCAATGGATTGATTCTCCGTCGTTCTACTTTCAACGGAATTAGACGTAAACCTGCATTACGGATGATCGCTCCATGATCAGTTTCACGGGCAACAACAATAACCTCATAACCTGCTTGCTTGGCTGCAATTGCACGCTCAATAAAATGTGAACAAAAGAACCAATCTTCAGAAATTAGATATAGAAGTTTAGGCATAGCTATTTGGATCCATTAAAATTTCCCAGAATCCTTGTAAGCTTATCCATTGCAGAAATGGGAACAGGCTCAGCCATGCGCCAGAAAAACGCTCTATTACAAGCAGGCATTGCAGCAATTAGATCCACACCCAGTTTGAAACATGAAGCTATGATCGCTAGAAAAAAATTTCCCCACTGATGACGTCTGACAAACAGCCGGATCTGAGCTTTCAATAAAGTGCGCCGAGCAAGCAAGGTCTTGGCAAGATTGAATGAACCTTGTCTATACCCCAACAAAACCTCATCCAAACAAGCAAAGCAGCTATCAGGGTAAGCACGCAGAAGAAGCTCTTGATCTTCAGCTCGCAATACTTCTGGGAAACGATATTGATAGTGACGAAACCAGTTCGCACGCCCCATCCAAGTAGGATGTGGCAATGAAATTCCACGCCATGGGCGCGCGCAAATGGCCTGATGGGAGGGAAAGAATGGCAATAACCCGACAATATCACCCAAGTTACGAAACACAACTGCTCGACACCCTAGCAAATCGATTTCTGGGTGTGCCTGAAGATGTTCTACTTGACGTTTGAAACGCTCAGGAAAAGACACATCATCCGCATCCATTCGAGCAATATATACTCCTCGTGAGAGACTAATACCCTTGTTTAGTGATGAAGCCAAGCCCAGATTAATTTCGTTATCAATTAGCCTGATGCGGTCATCTTTATAAGACTCAATAATATTTCTGGTATTGTCAGTTGACCCATCATTGATAATCAAAAACTCGAAATCATCCAATGTCTGGCTCAAAATACTTTTAATCGCCTTGTGGAGATATTTTTCCCCATTGAACACAGGCATGATGATAGAGATTAGCGGCTCATCTATCATTATTATTTTCCCGTGTTTGTTGAAATTTAATTAAATTACTTCCAAGAACATGCATGAGTAATCAGTATGACCAAATCAGAAAATGTAGTTGTCATCCCAACCTAGCTTGAGATCGGGTTACGTTCACTATCTATTAACGAAAAGTTCTAGGCAGCGATCAGAATTAAATTGAGCTCTAAATTACGATACGAAGCATAAAAATAAAATGCTTAAGGTAAAAGCAAATATTGTTGCTCAGTAAAGTAAACAACTTATTACTCCAACCCCATAACTTTAAAAGCATTCTTGAAACGTTTATGCCAAGTATGATCCTTGATACAACGCTGATATCCCGCGAGCCTAATTTGCTCTCTAGCTCTATCATTGGCTAGATAAAATTTTATTTTATCCGCGAGTTCTTCAGCATTGCGATAACACACAATTTCTCGGTCTATCAGGAAAAACTCTTCCAGTTCTTCCATATACTCGACCATGTAAAATCCGCCACTCATTGGAACCTCAAAATCCCTCAACCGGATCTGCAAAATACGGTCTTCACTGGCATGAGTATTTCCACAACTTGAAAACCCTAAATTGATTTTTGATCTACTGTACATTCTAATCATGTCGATATCGGAAAGAACTTCTCCGACAACCCGTTGCGGTAGACTAATATTAGTCTCCATAGCTGTGAGCTTGCTGCTATTTTTAACATCTTGGGTAAGTTTACTTATTGCGCGTTTTTGCCCTTCTATTGTAAGTAATCTCCGCGCAATATCTCGATATCTTCGCCAAACAGACGGCTTAGAAAATTTCGCAAATCCTTCCGTATAGTTCTGCCAGCCATAGCCCCATACTCGAATATCAATACCGGCATCAAGTAAATATTTGATATATGCGGGACGATCACCATACGCTTGGCCGACGAAGGCCACATCGAACTCCGCTGGCAAATCATAAGGCTTATATATTGCTGGGTTGGCTGCCTCTTGAGAGTAAATAGGATTTGCGCCCAATGCCAGATAGTCCTTTAGCCTGAATTTTTCGGGCACCAAACAGAAATCATAGTGCGGTGATATCTCCGAAACCATATGCAGCTGATATGAACCATTACAGTACCAATTAACTGTTTTAATTCCCATTGAACGAATTTCATCAATCGTCTCTGGCAGTACACATGAATCATAAAAATAACTAAAAAAAAGGTCTATCGGCTTTTTATAATGAGCTTTCTTAATTTGCGCCAACAATTCTTTACTAACAATAGGGCGATTTGATTCTATAAAGTTCTTCGAGTAAGCAGGATCAAGATTAGAAAAGGTGGGTCTCAAATCATAATCAAACTCAACAACCTCATGACCAAGATCAACTAAAGGCAAATAGAGATTATTGCGCCATAAATTAGATTGAAAGACCGGGTTTGGCGTCGTGTCAGACGCATAAAATATTCTCATAAACTTATTTCACAGCCGGTAAAGAAGTGTCATACCAGGCAGGCCCGTCGTAGTAGACATTAACTTATACTTATCGGGCATAGTCGCCAGAGTATCCGAGATAGCCTTGTATGGTCCAATATTGTAACTGGCAGCATCAGATTGGTAGAACGTGTCATGCAACAGAATGCTCGCATTGGGCATACTCTGGATAATGCCATTCAATTCTCTAAAAACGGATTCATAACTATGGTCACCATCAATGAAGACGAGCGTTCCAGCATCCGGTTTCAACTGATAAAGCTCAATTGCTTTGGAGAGTCCATCCGCTTGGTAAAGCGTAATATTCGCACATCCTTTTACCATGTATCCACGATCAGATCTTGGGTGTTCGATATGATCCAAATCATCTGGCAGATCAACGGAATGAACGTGAAGCGGGATTCCGAAATGCTGGGCGACCTCATAAAAAATCCGGGCTGACTTTCCTATATTTGTACCCCACTCGAATATCTGCTGAGGCTTCAACCGACACACAGTGGCCGTCATCAAGTTTAATTCAGCAATAGGGTAAGGATGGATACCTGCTATCGGCACAAGCTTTTTAATAATGAAGTCGGAAACGACCCAATTATTCACCTCGAACTCGCTACAATTATTATTTAGTGCCGGATCCACATAACTTACACTTTCGACCCTTCGCATTTTGCGCACAATCTTCTGAATAAAATTCATCTATGCTTTTCCAATGATTCTTCAAAAACTTGTTCGTATTGCTCGGAAATTTTCTGCCAAGTAAATCGCTCAGACCAATTACGTTTCCCGCTATCTCCCATATCCTTAAGTTTAGCTTCATGACACATCATCTCAGCCATTTTCTCAGCCAAAACTTTAGGACAAACTCTGGTATAGCCTTTTTCATCTCTTTCTGAAGGACAGATTTCCCCTGATTGAGTCCAGCTACATATTTCCTCAGCATTACCAACTTTAACAGAGAGAAATGGCGTTCCCGCAGCCGCAGATTCAAATAATACCAATGGGGAATATTCAATATTTGAAGCAAAAACAAATAAATCAGAAGTCATGTATGCCTGAATCAACTCCTGTCTAGCAAAGTTTGTTACTAGAACCTTTTTGTTCTTCTCTTTCTGATTGATAGAAGACGCGATTTCTTTAAAACCTGTGGATTTACCAACTTTTACACCAATTTTCCATAGCAATCGCTTTAAGACATGCTTAAAAGCATATTTCACGCCATAAGTCGACACTAACTTAATGAATTTTCTAGGTAAGGAAATTAAATCATTATCTAGTTTTAAACAGTCGTTCCCATTAAGAATTAGCACTGCCTTCTTATCTTTTGTCAGTGCCATCTGTTCAAAAGCATGAGCTAGTTCATGATGTCCCTTCAATCCCGTAAAACTTCCAACAGTGAGAAATACAAAAGCATCCGCTGGAATATCATTGCGTGATCGAAAAGTAATATCCTCCGCCACATTAAATTCACGTTCACTCGCACCATTTGGAATAATCGAAAAATTAGTAATGCCATGCTGCCTGGTAAAATTGATATCCCGATAATCTGAGGCATAGAAAATCAGATGGTCGAACTTTCTGAGTATTTCCGGAATACTAGAAAAATACCCAGCATAAGCAGGCTCCATAAGCCCAGAGAATCCACATGGAATAAACACTTTTGGAATTTTAATCTGGTCTAGCACTGGCCATAGTGCGTCAAATGTCCACTGCTGTGCGGCTTTGATCATCACAACATCAAAATCGCCATTAACAATATATTCGCGATATTTATTCTCTTCACCGAATATACCCCTAACTAAATTACCAGAAACCGCGAACTCCTTAATACAAACTCCATTAAGACTGAAAAAATGTCGATTAGGCAGCTTACTGGTCGCAACTGTTACTTCATGCCCGTTTCCTACCAATCTCTCGGCCACCTGGCGCATGACCTCTTGCACCCCGCCTATGCTAGGGGCGTAAAATTCGCAACAAAATAAAATACGCATTAGTCCAACCTATTTTTGTAATTTTTATAAAACCAACTCCAAGTACACTCTATGCCAGCAGCGAACCCCAACTCAGATTGCCATCCAGAAATTGCGTGCAATTTGCTTGTATCAAGTACGTTTGCTGATACATCAAATGACCTCGGTGAGACATGCGTCACCAAGGGTTTCAACCCACACAATTTTGCATGTATTGATATCTGCTCGATAATTTCCAAATTCGATCTGCCGACAGCACTGCCTGCGTTATAACATTCTCCTGGAATACCAAAATCCAACGCAGCAACCAAGGCCTTTGCAACATCTTTAACATATATGTAGTCTCGAATAGTACCTTGATCCCCAAAAATCTTAACTTCATGACCAGCCAAAATTGAAGCAATAGCAGTAGCTATAAAACCTTGGCCTACAAATGGCTTTTGCCGCTCTCCAAAAGGATTGGATGGACGTACACACACCACAGGAAGACCTCTTAACCTGCAATACATCTGGGCATACTTTTCTAAAGCGAGTTTAGTAATGCCATAAGGGGATATAGGATTAGTCGGATGGGTTTCGGAGATAGGCAAATTCTGAGGTTCACCATAAACAGTGCCCCCAGATGAAACAAACACTAATTTTCTGATAGGCAATGTACTCGCCACATCAAATAGACCTACAGAGCTAGGGAGATTATCAGTAATATCCAATACTGGATTTTCATAGCTTGTTTTTGGCACGCTCGAATAAGCAAGGTCAACCACCTCATCCACACCTTTGAGAGCATCGGATATAAACTCGCGGTTCCTGATATCCCCCTGAAAATACTCGACCTTCTCTGGCAACGATGCCAGTTCCAAGTCACGCCTTCCTACAACGCGTACTACTCTTCCAGAATCAAGCAGTTCATTGACGAGATGGCTTCCGATAAACCCAGCACCACCGATAACACAACAACGACTCATTATTGAGTCACCGAAATGATTCGTCTAGCTACACTCCTTATTTGGCGCTCCAAGCGCTCCCCGAAAAGCTTTCTCACCCAACCGCCTGTTCGATATTGATAATAATGATATTGCAGCATAGTGATCCGCATTTTTATCAGTTGATCCAGTGTGTTCGAAGATACTTCTGACTTTTGGATGATAGATGTGGCTGCATCATTAATTACGTCCTCAATCCGGGAGAAACGAATTCCACGTGGAATTCCCTCATATACGGCATGAGCCAACCTAGAAATTGCAACGACCTCAGGAGATTCAATATCATGACCTGAATACCAAGCAATATTCTCCGCACTAATTTTGATTAGTCGATTCAAAAATGGATTCAATCCAGTGCGTGACATGCTACCGGGGACCTCACGATAGGCTAAAAGCACCTCGGGTAGATTGGCAACCTTGAACTCTCGAGCTACTCGGGACCATAGCTCATAATCTTCCGGCGGCTGCCTGGATTTGTCCTCACAATAACCGCCGACTTGTTCAAAGACACTACGTCTTATCATTACGGAGCTATGAACAAATGGATTATCAAATAACAGATTAAACTTGATTGATGCATCATCCGCCGGATGCTCCAGCAATCTGTTGGTTTTTGTATCACCCACCCAAATTTCAGCACTCGTCCCAACCATACCAATATCAGGATTGGCAATAAGAAATTCTGCTTGTTTCTGCAACCTCGATGGAAATGAAAGGTCGTCCTGATCTTGGCGAGCGATATATGGCGCTTGTGCAGACCGAACAGCGATATTTAAGGTTGCTGCCAAACCGCAATTTGGCTGTTTTATTGCAAGAATACGCTTATCAGAAAAACTGGATATAACATCCCATGAATGATCAACGGACCCATCGTCAATCACGATCAATTCAAAATCAGAGAGGCTCTGCTCCAGCACGCTAAGCATACTCCTCTTAATCCATCGCGCTCCATTGTAGATTGGCAGAACGATACTGACACTAGGACTGGTATTCAGACTCTGCATTTCCACTCTGCATTCAAACCAAAGACTTCCTAAACCAAAAGCAACCACAACCATAACTTTGTGCGGCAACCAATTGAGAGGGCGGATTTACCAGCATGCCATTTGGCGCTTCGCCATCCGGAATTAAAGAAAACTCAACCAAATTCAAATCTTCAAAATAACGAATAAACTCATCGCAGTCGTAGATACGATGTGCATTGAAACAGATGCGCGGTTGCCCAACCGGTACAGCGATGAGTAAATTACCACCTGGTTTAAGTACGCGCACCAATTCACGAATAGCTTTCAGATCGCCATCAGGATCGATCGAATCTCCATATCGTCCAAGGCCAATGTGCTCAAGCACGTGCATGCAGGAAAGCGATTCGACCGAGTTCGCAGGCCAATCCAAATTTGTGACATTTGCCGCCTTGCTTGTTAGTCCTGGCAGTATCAGGGAAGCTGGCCGAAAGTCAAAAAAATCGACAGGGATAAAGGCGGAAACAATAGAGCAAAAGTGCAGAGTGGATGAAATGTCCACATGGCGCTCTGGCCGCGTACCGGCCAGTACATGTGCAGCCCAAGCTGGGTGATAGATATAGTGTCTGTCAAACCCGGTGGATATCGTTGCATCATCCAGGCATGGATATCTATCCTGCCAATGGGGCACCCAATTTCGGCGTAACTGACCGCTGGATTCGACAAACAGGTCGAACTGTCTCTTGAACAAAAGACGTTTCCGCCAAGAATCAAATAAATTTAACACATGATTATACATATGCGCCTTTTTCTCAAGCCCGCGATTACATTCAACCCGTGCGGCGATCCCAGTCGGCCTTATTTACAAAAATTGTATTGATATACGTGTCTGCATACTGCTCATACCCATTGAGTTCCATTACTTTGAAGATATCAAGCACTTTGGTTGCCGTCTTGTTTTGTGAGTAGGTCAAAGTTTCAACGCAAATGACGGAAGGGCGCCACCTGGAAAAATTCCATGCTTCCAGTAATTGCAGATCAAGACCCTCCACATCCAACGAGACGAAGATTGGGGCTTTTTCCGGGAAATATTTTGCAAGCAGCGCATTAATGTGCATCTGGGGAACTTTAACCTCTAGAGTAAGGCGATGTTCTGAATTCTTCTCATAGAGATCTACCGTATTGCTTTGCGTTGTGCTGAGTGTGTCTGCACTCATTTTATAGAATGAAACCTCAGGATCGTGCGTCACTCCAACTGCGCACGCAACACATATATCTTTAGGGCGCAGCTTACGAATAGCTTCTGATAATGTAACGTCAGGTTCAACTAGCACGCCGGTATGACCTTTTTCATATAATCGGTAAGTATTGTTAAAGCACAGCGGATCGTTAGCGCCGAGATCAAGATATGAAATCTCGGAAATACCCATCCATGACAGCACAAAGTCCACAATCAAATCTTCACCCGACTGAGAAAATGAAACCTGCTCGCTATCTCTCTTGCGAGGCCGCAGCCACTTAAAAAAATCCATCATTTTCCTTTTATTATCGAAAACACCAAATTTTTAACAAGCGCACCAGCGATTCCAAATTGACCCAACCGCAATGCAAAATAAATTCCGTCACAAATCTCCGGCGCGGTCAGTCCCTGCGCCAGAGAAAAAAAATGCGCTGAAAGCTTCTTCCATTGCTTATCCGATTCACATTCGCCAAAAAGACTAATATTTTCTTTCAACGAGCGCAGCCGTTGCGCTTCACAATCTCGTGAGAGTTGCTCTGGCGAATCCGAAGTAACATTGATCAGGGCTACGGGCAGATACTTAAATTTACCCTGCGCCTTGCTTAACAAACGAATATAAAAATCGACATCCGATAGCCATGTGTACCTGTAATTGAATGGCACAAACACACTACGGGAGAATGCCACCACGCTGGGTGGTCCTATGAAATTCGCAAAAACGAGATTAGCAGGATTTTTTCTCAATATCTCAACTTGTTCGGTCGTCGCATAGTGCGTGAATAGCTCACTTCCATTGACACTCATTGCTTTACAGGCAGAAAACATAACCAAAGCCTCGCCGCGAACAATCGACTGAATACTCTGAGCTAACCCGTCATCGGTAATAAACCAATCGTCGTGATGGAGTATTTTAATGATCTCGGCACGAGCGTTCGTGATGGAGGCATTCCAGTTACCAATAGCTCCGAGAGGTGTCGGATTCCTTAAATACCGAATTCGGCTATCCTTCAGCAAGTCACTTAGCGCAACTTCAACACTATCGTCACCAGAATCATCGGTGATAACTAATTCGAAGTTACAATTCTTCTGCATTAACACCGACTTCACGGTACGTAACAACGTCTCCGGCTGTTTATACGCAGGTATACACACCGATACCACAGATGTCATATCAACCCCCGGATACGACGCTTGAACCTCGACACCAAAAGCTTAAGAATTTCCACATAGCATCCCCCCGAGCTCCTTGAACCAATCTGTTCAATACTTGGAGTCTCCGTGCCACTTCCAACACGGGCGACTGCCAAAAACTGGTAGGTATAAAGTTCTTTGTCCCGACCGGCCACCACAAATGCAAGCAAGGCACGGAACCAGCCAAAATCAATTAGCTCATTGGCAGACGGAATGCGATTGAGTAACAACACACGCTCTATACTCAGCCCCGAAGAGCGAAGCACTTTTTGCAAAGTCGGAAGCGTAAAAAAACGTAGATGAGTGCTCTCTAAAATGCCCGACTCAACGTAATCAAAGCGTCCACATAATAGGTTAAGCCGAACAGATAAATGCGCCACATTCGGGGTGCTCAACAAAAAGCAAGCACCGGGTTTCGCGCGCGCAACCAAAGCAGCCAGAACCTCATCCGGATAAGCGAAATGCTCAATCACGTCAGCCATGACAAACCAGTCATAACGCTCAATACCGTGTCCATCGAACAATTTTTCGACGCCGTGAGAAAAAAACTGTCGATACGCCTGCACGCCTGTTGTAGTAGTACTGACCGCGGGGTCAATGCCGTCCACGTATACGTTCGGTTTGTTGGCCAGCAGTCGTCCCAGTATCCCTGAACCACAGCCAATATCGAGAACCTCACCTTGATCAATAATCCGACTGATCTGATTGAGAGGATTGCTTTGATCAGCAAGAATCCACTCGCTCAGAGACGGATTCTCTTCGTAGCTGCTCGGCAAGCGACGAAATATACTTGTGATAGTTGCGTCAGGCATACCTTAAGCTACTCCAATGAATAAAATTTAAGTTCGGCCCAAAACAACAAAACTCCATGACTTCATACCCTAGCAACGTCGCCAGAATACACCTGTGCCATCAATCGGAATGATTTCGTCCATAATCCCATGCTGTTTGCGAAAATCTGTAATTGCCTTTTCACAATTCGGGATGCAGTAATCATCAACAATCACATAACCTCCAACAGACAGCTTGGAATAAAGATTATTCAATGCATCCATCGTTGATTCATACATATCGCCATCAAGACGCAATATAGCCAGACGCTCAATAGGTGCCATCGGCAAAGTGTCTTTAAACCACCCCTTAAGAAACCGCACCTGGTCATCCAACAGACCGTAGGCTGCAAAATTTTGCTGCACTGATTCGAGCGAAACGCGCAAGAAATCGTAAACGTGGTGAGTATCGCCAGTATCTGCAGGATATTTATCGGCATTCGGTTTGGGCAACCCCTCAAACGAATCTGCAACCCAGACACTACGATCCGTCGCCCCAAGCGCTTTGAGCATGCCTCGCATGAAAATCACACTACCGCCCCGCCACACGCCCGTTTCGATAAAATCTCCAGGGATGTCATCCGCCACCACCTGCTCAATACAAAACTGCAGATTGTTCAGGCGCTTGAGCCCTATCATCGTATGCGCTACCTCAGGCCAATCTTGACCTAACTCACGTTTATTTGCGTCGAAAAGCGAGGGTTTGACGAGAAATGCATCTGAAGGGAGAAGCCATTTGGCCAACCGTGCCCTTCTCCCGCTCAACTCTACTTGGCTCCACTCTTCGTGACCATGAATCCAGTTTGTCAAAGTTTTCTTCAACAAATCCGCATAGAGGGCACCGCCCTCGCTCAATTTTTTTTGCATGTCAATCATTACCTATTAAAAATTTTGCAAGACAAATCCAAGACTCCCCACCCTTGGAGGCGCTCTATATGCATATGTTTTTGGGGAACACTGACTCTGAACTCCGCGCAATGCTGAACACTATCAAGCGTTTCTCCCTGGAATAACACTGTGGCGCTAATCAGGTATCTGCCAGGTACAAGTGGAACGCTTTCTATATACCATTGTAAATTTATTGAACCTGCACTCACATCCAATGTGAAGTCAATCCAGGAAGAGAGAAAGGTAAAATGGCGAGTACCATCTTCAGAATCAATACCAAACGCAACCTGAATGTCTTTACGGGTTCGCAACTCATCTGCAACAGAAGCCTTCAAACCAACCCGTAACGAATCTCCAACTAGAATTTCGTTTTTGGGTCCGCCTTCAGGCGTTTCGACCCCAACCCATTCTACGTTAACCCCTCCACTACCTCCGCGGCCTGAGTTGTTTTCTACTGAAACATGCTTGCTTGTAGATTGACGTAGATATTCTGACCGAGCGCGGGCAACGTCTCCGTCAAAAATAACCTCTCCTTGACCAAGAACGACTCCTCGATTACAAAATGCAGTAATGGCATCCATGTTATGGCTAACAAACAATACAGTGCGTCCTTCACTTCCAACTTCCTTCATCTTCCCTAAACACTTCTTCTGAAATTGTGCATCACCCACTGCCAAAACTTCATCAACAACCAAAATTTCAGGGTCAAGGTGTGCGGCTACTGAAAATGCCAAGCGCATATACATGCCAGAAGAATAGTGCTTTACCGGGGTATCCAAAAACCTCTCCACATCAGCGAAAGCAACAATTTGATCAAACTTCCGTTTTATTTCGTTATGCCGCATTCCCAAGATAGCGCCGTTGAGATAGACATTTTCACGACCAGTCAATTCTGGGTGGAATCCAGTACCTACTTCCAGAAGACTGGAGATTCTGCCATTGATACTGATTTTCCCAGTGGTAGGTTCAATAATTCTGCTTAATAACTTCAAAAGCGTGGATTTACCGGCACCGTTTCTACCAATAATCCCAATGCGATCTCCCTGCTCAATTTCTAGATTGATATCTTTCAAGGCCCAGAAGGTTTCTCTCGTCAAGTCAGCCGAGATGCTTTTAGTTTTACCAATTTCACGAATCCCTCTCCAAGCACTCGCGGCTTTATTGGTAATGACGTCTCGTAAGGCTACGTATCTTTGCTGCTTTTGATGGCGAAGCTGATACTGCTTCGAAAGGTTTTCAACTTTAATGGCTACAGACATTGCTTTACTCTAGGTTAAGTCTTACAGAAGGTCTGCAAATGTGCGCTCGGTGCGACGGAAGTAACTAAGGCCCGTCATAAAAACAATCAGCGTCAGCACTATAGATGCATACAAGCCGGGTAAATATAATTTGAAGTTGCCCCCCAACAAGGCCCACCTAAACCCATCAATCACACCGACCATTGGGTTAACTGAATATAACAACCTCCATTTCTCCGGCACGATATTGCTACTAAAACCTACCGGAGAAACATACAGTCCAATTTGCACAATAAAAGGTAATATAAAGCGGAAATCTCGGTATTTGATATTTAACGCCGAAAGCCAGAGGCCACAGCCCAATGATGCCATAATGGCTAATAATAAAAAGAACGGAATAGTGATTACCTTCCAATCCGGGAACAGGCCGTAATAGAACATAAAGGGCACAAGCACCAGGAATGAAAGAAAGAAATCAACCAAACAAACAATAATGGCGCTGATAGGAACAATAATTCTCGGGAAATAAATCTTGGAAAGTAAATTTGAATTGGTGACCATACTATTACTGCTTTCAGAAAGTGCCGAGGAGAAAAAAAACCATGGCAACATTCCCGAAAAAACCATTAATGAATAAGGCACACCCTCAGAAGGAAGTTTTGCTAGCTTTCCGAATACCAACGTAAAAACGAGCATGGTCAGGATGGGACGTATCACCACCCATGCAATACCGATGACCGTTTGTTTATAGCGGACCAAAATATCTCGCCATACCAAGAAAAAGAAAAGATCACGGTAACGCCATATATCTAACCAGTAATGACGATCGGCTCGGCCAGCTTCAATTACTAAAGTAAATTGGTTTTCTGAATTCAATGTATTCGCCATATCTTAGACTGCAACCTTTGCATGAATGCTTAGCTGACTCTCCCACTGGTAGGCAGATCTACAAATCAATTCCAGATCATTGTATTTGGGTTGCCAACCTAGTACCTGCCGAATCCGATCTGCATTCGCGATTAAAGACACTGGGTCCCCAGCTCGGCGCTTTTCTTCACAAATGAGGAAATCTACGCCACTTACCTTCTGAACAGTTTCCAGTACAGCTCTCACACTAAACCCATTACCATAGCCGCAGTTGAATGTTGCCGAATCACCTTTTCGCTCAAGATAGGCCAGCGCATCAAGATGTGCCCGTGCAAGGTCATCAACATGGATATAATCACGGATACAGGTTCCGTCTGTAGTTGGGTAATCCGTTCCGAAGATAGACACTGATTCACGCAAGCCGCATGCGGCTTCACAGGTTACCTTGATGAGATGAGTTGCGTTTGGAGTGGCCTGTCCTAGCTTTCCATCTAGTTTGGCACCGGCAACATTAAAATAGCGCAGAGCAACGAATCGAAACTTTTCTTTATGGCTGTCCACAAGATCGCGCAGCATCCATTCAGTAATAAGCTTGGTCGTTCCATAGGGATTGATGGGGGCTGTAGGAACATCTTCGCTAACGAGCACACTATCCGGATTACCGTAAACAGCCGCGGTAGAAGAAAAAATAAATTTATCAACGCCGGATTCTACACAAGCAGCCAACAAATTTGCAGAGGTAGCAACATTATTGAGGTAATACTTCAATGGATTGGATACGGACTCAGGCACCACCATGTGCGCAGCAAAATGGATGACGCTCTGGATATCATATTCCTTAATAACTTCAGCCATCTTTGATCTATCGCCTGCATCAGCCTCAATTAGTTTGGCTTGAGGATGTACAGCCCATCGATGACCCGAATAGAAATTATCAACAACGATTACATTATGCCCGGCCTCAACCAATTGATGCACTGTGTGAGAACCTATATAACCGGCACCTCCTGTTACCAAAACACTCATTTAGCAATCCCCAATATATAATCTTTGTAGGCACGGGAAATGCCATCCATAAGTGTAGTGTCTGCTCGCCATCCTAACGCACTCAAGCTTGCTACATCCATAAGCTTCCTGGGCGTGCCATCTGGTTTCGTAATATCAAATGTCAACTCACCCTGATATCCAACAGTTTGCTTGACCAGTTCCGCAAGATCTTTAATAGAGATATCCTCACCCACACCAACATTGACAAGTGGTGGTGCTGAGGATAATGGGTTAAGAATGGTATTAAATTTCTCATCAGATAGATGCATTAGGTATACACAAGCATCGGCCATATCGTCACTGTATAAAAACTCTCTGCGCGGAATACCAGTTCCCCATACAGTTACGGTTGGTTGATTATTGATTTTCGCTTCGTGGAACTTACGAATCAACGCCGGTAGGACGTGTGAATTATTAAGATCATAGTTATCACCGGGACCATATAGGTTAGTGGGCATTGCAGCCAAATATTGGGTGCCGTACTGGCGGTTATAGCTCCAGCACATCTCGATTCCAGCAATCTTGGCCAGCGCGTATGGACGATTAGTTGGCTCCAACGGGCCGGTGAGCAGGTATTCCTCCTTGATCGGCTGCGGACAATCGCGCGGATAAATGCAGCTGGAGCCGAGAAACAGCAAACGCTTCACGCCTGACCGATAGGATTCATGGATAACGTTGGTCTGGATGGCGAGGTTGTCATGGACAAACTCGGCGGGGTAGGTATTGTTGGCATGGATGCCGCCAACCTTGGCTGCCGCCAGAAAAACATACTCTGGCTTCTCTTTTTCAAAGAAGCGCTGCGTTGCGATCTGATTGGTCAAATTCAGCTCGGCATGGGTGCGGGTAATCAAGTTAGTGTAGCCCTTACTTTCCAGATTTCGCACGAGCGCTGAGCCCACTAATCCGCGATGCCCTGCCACATAGATTTTTGCATGTTTATCCATCAATCAAGCATCCATACTTATTCGTGATAATCAAAAGCGCTGTAACCGTGACGCTTTACCAACTCATCGCGCTCGGCCGATTTCAGGTCTTCTCGCACCATTTCCGACACCAGCTCATTGAAACTGATTTTCGGGGTCCAGCCCAGTTTCTGTTTGGCTTTTGTTGGATCGCCCAATAGCGTTTCGACTTCGGTCGGACGGAAGTAGCGTGGATCGATTTGAACAATACATTTTCCTGCTTCGTTTAAACCTTTTTCTTCTATGCCGTGCCCTTGCCAAGTAATCTTGATACCAAGTTCTCGTGCAGCAGCATTCACAAAATCTCGCACGCTGTATTGAACACCTGTAGCAATAACAAAGTCTTCTGGCTGCTCCTGTTGTAGCATTAGCCACTGCATTTCAACATAGTCTTTAGCATGCCCCCAGTCACGCAAAGCATCCAGATTTCCAAGATACAAACAATCTTGCAGATCTAGCTTAATTCGCGCCAAGGCCCGAGTAATTTTGCGTGTGACAAAGGTCTCGCCACGAACTGGGCTTTCATGATTGAACAAAATGCCGTTGCACGCGTAGATGCCATAGGCCTCACGGTAATTAACCGTAATCCAGTAGCCATAGAGTTTAGCCACTGCATAGGGACTGCGTGGATAGAACGGTGTGGTTTCCTTTTGCGGAGTTTCCTGTACCAGGCCATAGAGCTCGGAAGTAGAAGCCTGGTAGAAGCGCGTTTTCTTTTCCATGCCAAGAATGCGGATTGCTTCCAGGATACGCAGGGTGCCAAGTCCATCCGCATTGGCTGTGTATTCGGGTGTCTCGAAACTCACTGCGACGTGGCTCATCGCAGCCAGATTATAGATTTCATCCGGCTGAACCTGCTGGATAATACGAATCAGGTTGGTGGAGTCGGTCAGATCTCCATAGTGCAATACGAAACGTGCGTTTTTTACGTGGGGATCCTGATACAGATGATCGATACGATCTGTATTGAACAAAGATGCACGACGCTTGATGCCGTGCACGATGTAGCCTTTTTCAAGCAATAATTCTGCAAGATATGCGCCATCCTGACCTGTGATACCTGTTACTAAAGCAACTTTGCTCATTGCGTAATACGCCTTCCATATGTGTCTTCAAAGCGGACAATATCGTCTTCGCCTACATAATCACCACACTGCACTTCAATAATCTGCAATGGAACTGTTTCCGTGTTTTCAAGACGATGATGATGGGTTTTTGGGATATAGGTTGATTCGTTTTCTTCCAAGATGAGTTCACGCTCACCGTTAGTAATTTTGGCGCGACCGGAGACTACCACCCAATGCTCGGAACGATGATTGTGCATCTGCATCGAGAGCTTGGCACCAGGATTGACGGTAATGCACTTGATCTTAAAGTTCGGCCCCTCTTCCAGCACGGTATAAGTACCCCAGGGCCGATGTACGGTAAGATGGGTTTCGGTGAGATGTGGGTGTGTCTGCTGTAATTTGGTGACTAATTGCTTAATGTCTTCGCTACGGCTACGATCGCATATAAGCGTAGCATCAGCAGTTTGAATTACAGCAAGATTACTGACTCCCAGCGTGGCAACTAAACCATCTGTTGCCCAAATCAAACTGTCCTTGGTGTCGATCGACAGTACATTTCCGTGCGTAAGGTTTTTATCATCATCTTTAGATTGATGTTGATAGATAGAATCCCAGCTACCTAAATCGCTCCAACCCATAGCAACTGGAACAACAGCTACGTTTTCAGCCTTTTCGACAATTCCGTAATCCATCGATAAGCTTTCAAGGCTTTGGTAAATGGCCGATAAGTCGTTGCTACCCATGACCTCAAATGCATTAAACATCTCTGGCTGATGCATACGCAGCATTTCCATAAATATGGACGCTTGAAATACAAACATTCCACCGTTCCATAGATATCCATTAGCGACAAATTTCTGAGCATTTTTTTGATCGGGCTTTTCCACGAATCGGCTGACTGCATGCGCCTGTGAAGCGGTTATCAGATCCAGTTTTGCTCCTGGCTGGATATAACCATAACCTGTAGCTGGCTCGGTTGGTGCAAGGCCGATTAAGGTCAAATATCCTTCTTCGGCCGCGGATTCTGCTGATTGCCATGCTTCAAGAAATACATCCTCATTTTCTATGGCGTGATCCGAAGGAAATACGCCAATAATCGCATCAGGGTCGCGTTTGGAAATCTCATGGACTGCCCAAGCAATTGCGGGGAGGGTATTACGAGCTACAGGTTCAGAAAGTACACCTTCTACCAGATTGGCAGACAACTCCGAAAGTTGTCCTTTAACTTCAAATTTATGATCCTGATGAGTAACAGTGAATAGATTGCTTGGGGCTACAAGCTTCAATAAACGTTCAGCAGTTTGTTGCAACAAACTCCGATCACCATTGAGACAAAGTAACTGTTTAGGTCTTAAAGAACGAGACAATGGCCACAATCGCATACCGGAACCACCAGAAAGAATGACTGCGTATCGGGTGCTCATATGGAAGTGCTTTTATCAGCGGGGAGTACTTCACGGCGCAGCTCTT
This sequence comes from Methylobacillus sp. MM3, assembly GCF_001645185.1. Taxonomy (GTDB): domain Bacteria; phylum Pseudomonadota; class Gammaproteobacteria; order Burkholderiales; family Methylophilaceae; genus MM2. Next base: position 476,487 of record NZ_LXTQ01000011.1, on the reverse strand, counting down.
CGATTTCCTGATGCAAGGTTTCATACTCTTGCATCTTGATCTTCAAATACTGGATCGTGACTCTCGCCTTTTCTTCTAAACCTACAGGAGTTAATAAATACATATAGGCAAGTTTATTTTTGTTATTGCGGAAGTTACTCACTTTTAGCAGCCCTTTTTCAATCAAAGCGGTCAAACAATAGTTGACCTTACCAAGACTGATTCCGAGAGTCTGGGCTAATTGCCGCTGTGAAAGCCTTGGATTGCTTTCAAGCAGCTTCAGCAAACGATAGTGTGTAGTTTCATCAAGCATAATCCATGCGTTCAATCAATGAACGCATGGATTAGAACATTCTAGAGAATGGCGAGTCAAGAAAAGCAACAATTCTTACAACCGCCAGACTCGCACTTCATTAGTTTGCAGCAACCGTAGATTAAATTGTGATTTGACATCAATGAATACGCCTTTTGGCTTTACTTTATCCAGAAGCTCATTCAATGGGATTTCAAGATATTGTCTATGTGCCACGGCTACGACAAGCGCATCCGCTTCGACAAGACTCTCCCACGGAGTAATTTCCACGTCATATTCATGGAGCGCCTCACCAGGATCTGCAACAGGATCGTGCACCTGAACCTCAACGCCGTAGCTGCATAACTCGTTGATCACATCGATGACGCGCGAATTACGCAAGTCGGAACAGTTCTCCTTGAAGGTCAGGCCTAGAACGGTAACTTTGGCGCCCTTAATCGGGCTACCGCACTCGATCATGCGCTTGACCGTCTGTTCGGCGACAAACTTCCCCATGCCGTCATTGATCCGCCGTCCGGCCAGAATCACCTGTGGATGGTAGCCGATCATATCGGCCTTGTATGTCAGGTAGTAAGGGTCAACGCCAATGCAATGCCCGCCAACCAAGCCAGGTCGGAAAGGCAGGAAATTCCATTTTGTTCCAGCGGCTTGCAATACCTCGAGAGTATCAATTCCTATCTTGTCGAAGATGATGGCGAGTTCGTTCATCAAGGCAATATTGAGATCCCGCTGGGTGTTTTCGATGACCTTGGCGGCTTCCGCGACCTTGATGCAGGAGGCACGATGAACGCCCGCCTCGACGACCGATTCGTATAGTGCGGTGACTTTATCCAATGTCTGCGCGGTATCGCCGGCGACCACTTTCACGGTATTGCGCAGGCTGTGCTCCTTGTCACCCGGATTGATACGCTCTGGAGAGTAGCCGACGTTGAAATCCGCTAGCCATTTGTAGCCTGAAGCTTCTTCCAGGATCGGAATGCAAACTTCTTCGGTCGCGCCGGGATAGACGGTGGATTCGTAAATGATGAGCGCGCCGCGCTTCATATATTGGCCGATCATGCGGCTGGCGTTAACCAGGGGTGAGAAATCAGGTTGGTGCGCTGCGTCTACCGGCGTAGGGACGGCGACGATGATGCAATCAGCTTCGGCAAGCAAGGATGGATCGGTGGTGCAAGTCAGATGCACTGCTGCCTGCAATTCCTGGCTGGATACCTCACCGGATGGATCGTGGTGTTGCTTGTAATGCCGAATCTTTTCAGCCGAGAGGTCGAAACCGATCGTTTTTTTCAGCCTGCCAAACGCCACTGCAAGCGGCAACCCCACATATCCCAACCCTACCACCGCAATCGTGCTCATCCAGATATCCATTGTTGAATTTGCGTCATTCTACCGGGGGATTTCAATCTGGAGCAAAAGTTGTAACGACGCGGCTTTCGATCTGGATCGTGCTTTAAAACGTTGCATATCAGTAGATGGTCAGCTACAATTTTATTGTACGATCGTACAATAATTTCGGACTTTTCATGACCGATCCGCAGATCAAACCGGTTCGCCTGTTCATCCATAAAGGCCGTGGAGCCGCCAGCAACGACAACAGCCGTTTCGACGCCCATGACCGGGAAAGCTTCGACGACGGCTGGGGCAGTCTGGATGAGGAGCCGCCGACGCTGCGCACCGAAGTGGCCATCGACGCCACGCGCAAGATCATCACTTACAACGATTCGCCAGATATCCCGTTCGACCGCACCATCAACCCTTATCGGGGCTGCGAGCATGGCTGCATCTACTGCTACGCGCGGCCCAGCCATGCCTATCTGGGACTGTCTCCGGGGCTGGATTTCGAGAGCAGGTTGCAGGCCAAACCTGATGCGCCAGACATATTGCGGCGCGAATTGGCGAAGCCAGGTTACCGCTGTGCGCCAATCGCATTGGGGATGAATACCGACGCCTACCAGCCGATCGAGCGTGAATACCGTATTACGCGTGGCATCCTTGAAGTGCTGGCGGAAACGCGACACCCGGTCACGATGGTCACCAAGTCAGCATTAGTGGAGCGCGATATCGACCTACTTGCGTCGATGGCCGCGCAGCGGCTGACTTCTATTTATGTCACCATTACCACGCTGGATCGCAGCATCGCGCGCAGACTTGAGCCGCGCGCGGCGGCGCCGGAACGACGGCTGGAGACCATCCGCAGGCTGGCGGAAGCCGGAATACCCACCGGTGTCATGGTTGCCCCGGTGATCCCGGCGCTGACCGACCATGACATGGAGCGTATTCTGGAACTGGCTGCTGCAGCGGGCGGAAGTGGCGCAGGCTATGTGCTGCTGCGATTGCCGTACGAGATAGCGCCACTGTTCGAGGAGTGGTTGCAGCGGCATTACCCGCTTAAGGCGGAGCATGTGCTGAGCCTGATTCGTCAGAGCCGCGGCGGCAAAGCCTACGATGCCACCTTCCACACACGCATGAAAGGCGAAGGCCTCTTCGCCGAACTGATCGCCCGGCGTTTCAAGCTGGCATGCGAGCGGCTGGGGCTCAATCGCAGCCGCAACACGCTCGATTGTTCGCTTTTCACCCCGCCTGCCCCGCCGTCTTCATCGCCCCAGCTGCCGCTATTCTGAGAGCGGCTGTCATCTGCCCGTCATGATACGTTGCCAAAGTAGCCGTCGTCCTATGCCATTTATGCCGCCCCATGGAATCATTCTATCAGCGCACCTCCCAAGGCCATCATGAAATCTCGGACCGCAAACTTGGACTGACGCGCTGGCAGCGCGCGACGCTCATTGTGATCGGCCACGGTAAATCACCGGAAGAGATGCGGCACGCGATGCGGCAGATGCCCGAGCGGCTGGACGACGTCCTGCGCATACTGATTGATAAGGAACTGATCACCACCTCGCCAACAACGACCATCCCTGCAAATGCAGCGCAGCTGGAAACGCAAGACGCGGCCAGAGAAATACGCCGTTACCTGCACTACTTGATCGGCATCGTCGAGAATGCCAACGCGGCGGCGGCGCTAAGCTTGACCATCGCGCTCAAGAAAGCCGGCACGCCAGAGGCGATGCACCAGCTTTACCCAAAGTTTCTCGATGCATTGGACAAGATTTGCGGCGGCGAAGAGGCAACACGTTTGTTGCAGAAATTGGCACGCAGCGAAAGCCTACCGGCAGAAGGCGTCAGTAGCCCTCGTTAAAACGCTTGATCAAGCGCCGGTCCCGCTTGGTCGGTCGGCCCATGCCGTGATCGCGCATCGCGTGGTCTGCTTCCTTTGTCAACGCTGCCTGCTCGCGACGCTGACGGCTTTGCTCGGTTTCCTCATAAAGCAAGGATGCTTCCGGGGCGCCACGACGTTGGCCCGACAAACCGCGAACAATCACTTCCCACTCGCCGTCGGAACGGGTGATACGCAGCACCGCGCCCAACTTTACTTCCTTGGCGGGCTTGGGTCGCTCTCCATCGTAGCGAATCTTGCCGCCATCGATAGCATCCGCCGCCAACCCCCGCGTCTTGAAAAAACGGGCTGCCCATAACCATTTGTCGATGCGCACTTTGCCGGCAGCGTCGTCCATCTCTTTATTTGCCATGTTCGTGCTCGCGTGGATGGCCGCTTTCATCGCAAGCCTTGCGATAGTCTTCCAGCGCCTGCTGCGCACGCCCCATCACGGAATCCTCTGGATAGCTGCCCGATTCGTCCGGCACCCCGGCTTCCAGGCCGGTCAGCAATGCAATGCCCTCCAGCACGTGGTCCATCACCAGAATACGGAAGTCGCCGCGTTCCACAGCTTCGAGTACCTCTCCGTCGAGCACGAGATGCGGACCGTTGCGGGCGGGGATGATGGCGCCTTGCGTGCCGTCGAGGCCCAGCTTTCGGCAAGTGCGGAACCAGCCTTCGATTTTTTCGTTGATGCCACCTACCGGCATGACTTCGCCGTGCTGATTGAGTGCGCCTGTGACAGCCATCCCTTGCGGCAAGGCGATACCCGACAGCGCGGAGAGCAGCGCGAACAATTCGGCGCACGAGGCGGAATCTCCTTCCACGCCGTGGTATTCCTGCTCGAATACCAGTGAGGCAGAAAGGCTGAGCGGCGCGAGATGCGCGAATGCCGCCGACAACCAGCTTTGCAGGATGAACACTCCCTTGTCATGCGAGGGGCATGTCATTTCGACTTCGCGGTCGATATTCAGCACGCCCTCGTCGCCGGCATAGGTGCGAGCGGTAATGCGTATCGGCAGGCCAAAGCGATAATCGCCCAGATCGACTTGGGCCAGTCCATTGATCTGACCCGCCACGGCCCCATGCACCCGGATCATCAATTCGCCGGCCGCAATCGATTCCAGCATTTGGTGCTCAGGATAATCGTGACGCTCGCGTCGTGCCGTCAATGCATCCATGACATCTTGCACTGAAACTGCCGCACCGCTCCCCACGCCCCGGCAAAATGCCGCCGCTTCGATGAGCCAGGCTTCCAGTTCGCCCAGCTCCGTGCCGATGTGTCGCTGATCGTCGATGCCGCGTTGCATTTCAAGCAGCAAGCGGGCAACGGCGGCGTTCGAAAAGTGAGGCAAACCGAGATCGCGACAGCGCTGGGCAATAAAAGCCGCAAGAGCGCGGCGCGTTTCGGTGTTGGCTGGAAAGTATTCGGCAAAATCGACCTTGACGCGGAAATGACGCATCAGGTCGGGGTCGTGTTCCTGCAAACCGTAATAGTCTTCGCGCGAGCCGATCAATATCAGCTTGGTACGAATTTCGAGCGATTCCGGTTCGAGCGTCATCGCGGATAATTGACCCGACACGGCGCCCGGCTCCTCGATTTGCAGGCAGCCGTGACGCAAGTAACGCTGCAATTTCTCCCATACCGTGGCGTCGCGCGCCACATCGCGCAGATGCAGCATCAGATACCCGCCATGCGCGCGGTGGAGGTTGCCGGCGCGAATACGCGTGAAATCCGTCGCGAGTACGCCGCTTTCGGCCTGGAAATCGATACCGCCGAACAAGGAACGGAATACGGGATCGTCATCGCGCAGCGCCGGAGCGCCAGCAGTGGCGGAGTTATCCACCAGGATATTGACGCGATAGCGCGACAAGCGCGACTCGATCTGCTCCCGAGCTTCTTCATGCGTCTCGGTAAACAAATCGAACGAACGCAAGGCATCGTCGGCCAGCTCGTTCAGGTAGCGGGAGAATTTTTCCGGCTCCAGCACCTTGTCGGCCATGACATTGCGAACGCCTTCGATCTCGCGCTCGACGACGGGAACGATCGCCTGGCGGCGCAATTGCGTCAGAGCCTTTTCCAGCGTCTCCTCGACGGGCCGCACCGTCTCGAGATATTTGCCGATTTCCGCACGCAGTTCCTGCTCGGCCGTTTCCATCCCAAGACGTTGCTCCGGCGGCAGCGCGAGGACGGCATCGTCCTGCATCGCCAGACCGTTTTCATCCCTGAGTGTAAATACCAGGCGCCCTTCTTCGCGGCGCAACGCAAAATGGCGCGATGCCGCGAAGGCGACCAGATCGGCGTACGCCTGTTCGACAGGCTGTCGGTGGGATTTCCGCAGGCGCTCGCTATCGAGGCGGACGCTCTCTTCGTCCAGCTTGCGCGGAAGGTCGCGGGCGATACGTTCGGAGAAATCTTCCAACGCCTTGCGCAACACGACAGCCTGGCCTGTCTGCAGGCGCAGCGCCAGAGGCCGCTCGGGGTGCTCGAAATTCTGCAGGTAAACAAGATCGGAAACCGCTGGGCGGGCAGCCGCGACCTCTTGCATCAGGCGAAACATCAAGGATGAGCGTCCGCTGCCAGCTTCGCCGAGCACGAAAAGATGATAATCCGGCCGCTCCAGAGACAAGCCAAATCGCGCGGCTTTTTCCGCGCGCTGCTGGCCGATCCAGCCGGATGAAGTTTCCTTGATTTCAGAAGTGTCGTCGAAGCCGAGTTCGGCAAGGTCGTACATCACCGTCAGTTGTGACGGGGCAAGCTCACGCATAGTTATTGGTTTTCCGTCCAGCGTTGTTTGGCCGTGTCATCGCTGGAGCGGGCATCGACCCAGCGATCTCCGGTTTCGGTCCGCTCTTTTTTCCAGAAAGGTGCCTCGGTCTTGAGGTAATCCATGATGAACTCGCAGGCGGAAAAAGCCTCGCCGCGATGCGCGCCGGAAACCACCACCAGCACGATCTGATCGAGAGGCTTCAATGCGCCAATGCGATGAATCACCAGTGCGTCGAAGATATTCCAGCGCTGCCTGGCCTGATCAACAATGGCTTCCAGCGCTTTTTCGGTCATGCCGGGGTAGTGCTCCAGCGTCATGCCGGAGATTTCGGCACCCTCGTTGAGATCGCGCACCTGCCCGATGAAAGCAGCCACCGCTCCGGTATCGGGCCGCGCCAGGCGCAGGCGGGTGATTTCCGCACCGGCATCGAAATCCTCAAGCTGCACCCGAACCATGTCAGCCCCCGGTCACCGGCGGAAAGAAGGCGATCTCGTCGCCATCGTGAAACCCGCTCGTATTTCCGACCAGCTCCTGATTCACCGCGGCGCGCAGGGGACGGCATCCGGTAAACTCCTCCTGCCATGCACCGCCGCGCTGCGCCAGCCAGGCCATTAAGCGCTGAATATCGGTCACGCCATCCGGCACGGCAATTTCTTCTTCGGAGGTGCCGAGCGCCTCTCGCAAGCGAGCGAAATAAAGCAGCTTGACCATCAGATCCCCAGATCTTCGTCTGTAACAGGGCCGCGCTTGCCGCTAACCGCTTCCATCATCAGTTGCATCGCCTTCTGCTTGGTGGCTTCGTCTTCCATCGCTTTCGAGCTGAAGGTAATGCCGAACTTGGCGGCATATTGCTGAATCAGCATGATCACTATGCTATCGTCTTCCATGATTTGTCCTCAAAAAATCGTTATTCCTTGTCGGGGTCGTCCGCAAGCAATTCGGCGGACACTGTCTCGCCTTCCAGTTCTACCTTTTCGATCGCGGCAAATCGCCGGCTGATCTTCTGGCTGGTGGTATGCACGTCCAGCGCGTCCTCATGCGCCTGACGGATATGATCGGCCAACTTCTTCATGCGCTGGTCGAAACGCCCGAACTCCTTGCCGAGCTTGCCGAGTTCGTCCTTGATGATGTGCACCTGCTTGCGCGTTTCCACATCCTTGAGCACGGCCCGGGCGGTATTCAGCACTGCCATCAGCGTAGTCGGCGACACCACCCACACGCGGCGGCTCATCGCGTAATCGACGATATCGGGATGATACGCGTGGATTTCCGCGAACACCGCTTCCGCCGGGACAAACATCACCGCGCCGTCGGAAGTGACGCTGGCAATGATGTATTTGGCCGCAATATCGTCCACATGTTTCCGCACATCGGCCTTGAACTGTTTTTGCGCCAGCAGGCGCTCGGCCTCGCTGATGCCGATTTCGTACATGCGATGATAGTTTTCGAGCGGGAATTTGGAGTCGACCGCCACCGTACCGGTAGGCTCGGGCAGAAACAAGGCGCAATCGACGCGCGTGCCGTTCGGAAGACAATGCTGCATTTCATAGGCAGTGACCGGCAGGATGTTGCGCACCAACGCCTCAAGCTGCACTTCTCCGAAGGCGCCACGCGAGCGTTTGTCGCCCAGCAATTCCTGCAGGCTGACGACGTTGCTGGTCAGGCCATCGATCTTCTTTTGCGCTTCGTCTATGGTCGCGAGGCGCGCCATCACGCTGACGAAAGTCTCATTGGTTTTCTTGAAGCCCTCGTCCAAGCGTTCGCTCACCTTGCCGCCGATCTGTTCGAGGCGGCCATCCACGGTCTTGGTCAGGGTTTCGATGCTGGAGGTCAGTTGCAGCGTAGCGTTACGCATCGTGGACTGGATAAGCTCCTGCTCCGCCTTGCCCTGCTCTGCCAGGGTCTGGTGCAATTTTTCGAGCACCGTTTCGCGGGTCTGCGACAGGCTTTGCGACTGCGAGAGCTGGAGCGCCTGCATTGCATCCCGCGTCTGCTGGAGCTCCTGCGCGACCCCGGCACGAAGCTTTTCGCTTGCATCCGCGGAGGCCGTTCCCAGGCGGTCGCCCAACCGGTTGAGGCCATCATGCAGATCAAGCAACATGGATCGATGCTTTTCCTCCAACTGAACCCGCAACTCGGGGAGCACGTCGCGCTGACGCTTCAACTGCAGCAGCACCCATATCGAAATCGCCAGGCACAGGCTCAGCAGCAACAGAATCAGATAATCGATCATAAAGTTTTCATTTCCTCCGTCGATTATAACTTATGCTCCATATGCGCATCGGCGCTGTCGCTATTTTCATGCCTCAATGATTTATGCGACACTGCCGTCACATTATAAAAATAAGCTGATATGTTGGGACGGGGTCAACCTAAAACTAGAAATGTCTATCAATGACCGAAACGCTCGATTTTTCAGAACTGAAGGCGGCTGGCATGCTGCCTTCGCCGAAAGGGGTTGCCCTGCGGGTCATGCATTTATGCCAGGAAGAAACCGTATCGCTGACTGAGCTTGCAAGCGCGATTCAGACCGATCCGGCGCTTTCAGGGCGTATCATCAAAATCGCGAATTACGTCAATCCGAACAAGTCGCGCCCGATTGCCTCGGTTACGATAGACACCCTGATCCTCATCGGCATCCATGCCGTGCGGCAGGCGGTATTGTGCATGTCGCTGATCAGCAATTATCGCGACGGCCCATGCAAGCTGTTCGATTATGAGTATTTCTGGTCCACCGCCATCGCCAAGGCCAATGCTGCCCAGGCCATCAGCCAGCTGAACCGGGTCGCGCCCCCGGCAGAAATCTTCAATGCCGGCCTGATGTGTGGCATAGGCCAACTGGCGCTGGTAACCGCCCGTCCGGCAAGCTATGGCGAAATCCTGCAGAGCCTGCCGGCAGCCCCGGTCGACATCATCATGCAAGCCGAACTGGAGAGGTTCGGCCTGAACCAGCGCGACATGCTGGTGCTGATGCTGCAGGATTGGGGAATCCCACGCCTGTTCATCGATGCAATGTATTACCACGAGGACCCGATCAGCTCCGGTTTTCCCGAAAATTCACGGATGCTGCGGCTTACCTACACACTGCAACTTTCCGCCCTGCTCGCACATGCCTGCATCCACGGTCAGGAAGACCCAGCCCTGATCGAACAACTATCGATCAGCTGCTCCATGCTCGATATCGACCGCGAACAATTGGAATTGCTGCTCGAACAAACTTCCATGAACTGGATGGATTGGGCCAAGCTCCTCAATGTTCAGACACGACGCTACAATCCTCGTCCCCTGATGATGCCGCCGATCAAGGCTTCTCCCCTCCGAAGCGAGCCCGTGATGGAAACGGTTCAGCCGGCGACTGTAGCTTTACGCATACTGCTCGTTGGTGCCGATGATTCCCAGCGCATATTGCTCGGTAAGTTCCTGACGGCCGCCGGCCATAGCGTCACCACGACCGATAACGGGCTGACCGCATTTGGCATGGCAACCCACGACCTGCCGCAGGTCATCATTTCCGATTGGCTGATGCCAGGCATGGATGGGCTCAAGCTTTGCTCCGACCTGCGTAAAGTCCCGGCCGGCAGCAAGCTTTACTTCATCCTGCTGACGCCCTTTGAAGACGAACGGCGCAAAATGGAGGCCTACGAAGCCGGCGTCGATGAAATCCTGCGCACGCCGATCAATACCCGTCTGCTTGCGGCCAGGCTTCTGGCTGCGCAACGCATCGCCAATTCCAACGCCAATCCGTCCGCTTGATGTTCTCCAACCTACGACTTGCCATCAGCCACTGGTCCGCGGTTTTCGCCCGCCGCTTCCGCAACAATTTTTATTTGTTCCTCGCCGCATTTCTGACCGTGCTGATCGTGCTCGATGCCAGCGTGTTCAATGTCGGCACCAACATGCGTCAAAAGGCCTTCGACTTCACGGTACGGCACCGTGTCGTCCAGCCGGCACCCGATCCGGACATCGTCATCGTCGATATCGACGAAGCCAGCCTGGCGGCGCTTTCCCGCGACTACGGGCGCTGGCCCTGGCCGCGTCAGGTCATGGGCGAGTTTCTGGAACATCTGGAAGCGCAGCAGCCCAAGGCGGTGGTATTCGATATCCTGTTCAGCGACGCCGATGTGTATAACCCGGATAGCGATGCCTATTTCAACGAAGTGGTCGCCGGTACCGACAATACGTTTTTCCCTTTCCTGCGCCTGTCGGAAACGCAGGATCACCTGAGCCAGATCAGCCCAGAGATGATTCCTGGTGTGCAGCGCATCCCTGCGGAAGCAGCAGCCAATATTCCGCCGGCTCCCGGCAACATTGCCGTCGTGCTTCCGCACTTCGAGGCCATGCTGAAACCCGGCCGCATCGGTACGCACAATATTTACCCCGACCGCGACGGCATCGTGCGCGAATACCGGCTGTATCGTGACGATTACGGCTGGCGCATTCCATCACTGCCGCTCGTTGTCGGCCAAGCCATGGGAGACAAAGTGCCGGATCAGGAAAACATGCTGCTCAACTGGCGCGGCGGCCCCTTTACCTATCGCTACGCCAGTTTCAGCGACGTCTATCTGGACATGTCGGCAAAAACGCCCAAGCGCCCGCAAAACGAATTTACCGGCAAGATCGTCATCATCGGCTCCACCGCACCCAGCCTGTTCGACCTCAAGGCCACCGCGATGGCGAAAACCCATCCCGGCGTAGAAATCCTCGCCACCGCCATCGATAACGTCAAGAACGGCGATTATTTGCGTTTCTGGCGTGGCACCCTGCCCTATCTGGCGATGAGCCTGCTTTTGGTATGGCTGACCGCAGCTGCGTTCTACCGCAATGTCGACCGCGATCGCTTCAACAGCATTTTCAGTAGCAGCCAGGTCGCGCTTCTGGCGATCTCCTACATCGGCATCAACCTTACCGATACTTATGTCGACCTGACCGGCCCGGTCACCTGGGCCATCGGCTATTTTAGTATCGCCAAAGTCTACGCGCTTGCTACCGACCGCGCCTTGCAGCGCTGGCTTGCGTTCGGCGTCTCGCCCGGCGAAGAAGGCCTGCAGGCCATACTGATGCCGGTACTGATCGCGAGCCCAGAACCATTGGGCGAAGGCACGCTCAAAAAGATACGCGGTGAGCTGCTTGAAATAGGCAAGATACCGAAAAACGTGGAATCCATGAAGGGCATACAGAGCGGCATCTGGGGCCTTTTCGGCGACATGCTCGTCATCCGCTGGACCTGCGAACATGACAACACTGCGCAAGCAGATCGTATCCGGCAGGAGGCCGCCGGAATCGGCGAGCAGCTTGCGATGGCATTGCGCCGGGCGGGCGTGCCTTCCGACGTTGATGCCCGATACACACTGCATGAAGGCCTGCTTTCGGGCGAAAAGCCGCTGGCCCCGCAATGGCGCGCGCTTTTCGCTCAAGCCATATTGAAACTGGAACACATGCAAGAAGAAAAGGATAAAGCATGAAACATTTAAACACCTTGCTGGCGGCGCTGCTCATGCTGTCCGGCATCGCATTTGCCGGTGAGACCGGCACTGCGCTGAAAAGCGACACCTTGCGTAAAGAGCCCTATGCCGACGCAAAAGCCGTGGGCACGCTGAAACGCAACGACAAGATCGAAATCCTCACCAAGAAAGGTGCCTGGCTGCAGATCAAGGCCGGCAAATCCACTGGTTGGGTTCGCCTGCTGTCGGTCAAACGCGGTACCCAAGGTTCATCGAATGAAGCCGCCGGCATACTTGGCCTGGCAACCGGCCGCAGCGGCACCGGGCAAGTTGTTTCCACGACCGGTGTGCGCGGGCTGAACGAGGAAGAATTGAAGGACGCAAAATTCAACGAAGAGGAAATGAAGCAACTGGAAGCCAGCACCATCAGCGCCGAAGATGGCAAGACATTCGTCACCGCGGGAGGTTTGAAAGCCCGCAAGCTTGATTACCTGCCTCAACCGCAACCGACCAAAGGGAGCGCGCAATGATCAAACATTCACTCCTGCTGGCCGTATTCCTGGCGTCCGCGCCTGCACAAGCCCTCGATCTCGGCGGGGTTCTCAAAGATGCGCTTGATAAGAAACAGGAAGAAATTTCGGCTCCTGCTCAAGCCGATAATCCATCGCAAGCCGAGAACCCATCGCCGGACAAGTCCGAGCCCACCATCAACCTGAAGAAGCCCTCCCGTGCCGAGGAAATCCAAGTGGGTCGCGAAATCGCCGGCAACATTCTTGGCGCCGCGCCGCTGGTCAAGGATCTCGCGCTTCAGAAATACGTCAATCAGGTCGGCCGCTGGGTCGCTTCGCAAAGCGAGCGGCCATATCTTCCCTGGCATTTCGGCGTCATTGAATCCGAAGACCTCAATGCCTTCGCCGCCCCCGGCGGCTACGTGCTGATCACCAAGGGCTTGTATCGGCAATTGAAAAACGAATCGGAACTGGCCGGCGTACTCGGGCATGAAATCGGTCATGTCATCAAGAAACACCAGCTCAAGCTACTGCAAAAGCAGCAATTGCTCAGCATGGGTGCCGGACTCCTCAGCGGCAAGCTGGGCAAGGAAAACCCCACCGTGCAGAAAGTCGTCGGCAGCGGTGCGGAAATCAGCGCCCGCAGCCTGGACAAAAGCGCGGAATACGAAGCCGACCGTATTGGCGTCGTGCTTGCCGGCCGCGCGGGCTATGAGCCCTTCGGCCTGCCGGAGGTGCTGCAGGCCATCGGCCATGCCGGTAAGGATGACGGACGCGTCGCCCTCCTGTTCAAGACGCATCCCCATCCCGATGACCGTCTGACTGCCTTGGGCGATGCCATCGGCAGCCGGCTGGACAAGGTCGAAGGAAAAACGTTGGAGAACAGGTTTTACAAGTTGAAGAACTAGCGTGGATACCACTCTCCTGCTTTGGGTACTAGCGGTCAGTCTGATCATTACCGGACTGGTTGGCATCGTGTTGCCGCTGCTACCCGGCGCGCCGCTGCTGTTTCTGGGACTGGTGGCCGCCGCCTGGGCCGAAGACTTCGTTTATGTCGGATATGGAACCCTGGGCGTCCTTGCCGCGCTCACCGCCCTTATCTATGTCGTCGATTTTCTCGCCGGCATTCTGGGCGCCAAGCATTTCGGCGCGAGTCCGCGAGCAATGATAGGTGCCGGGATAGGTGCGATCGCGGGTATTTTCATGGGCTTCATCGGCATCATTATCGGGCCTTTTCTCGGCGCGGTTATCGGCGAACTATCCGTGCGTCGCGAACTCACCGCAGCCGGCATGGCCGGCCTCGGAACAACAATAGGGCTGCTGCTGGGCGTAGCAGCAAAAATCGCCCTGGGTCTGACGATGGTGGGAATTTTTGTTCTCGTAAGGTTTTTCTAACCGTTAAAGAAATAATAAAAAGCCCGGCAATGCCGGGCTTTTTATTTGCTGCGATTCTAAACTTTTCCGCAATCAGACCTTGGCGGCCTTCTTGCGCTCGTGCTCTTGCAGATGGCGCTTGCGTAGACGCAGCGACTTTGGCGTGATTTCCACCAGTTCGTCGTCGTCGATAAATTCGACCGCGTATTCCAGCGACATCAGGATAGGCGGAACAAGGCGCACGGCTTCGTCGGTACCGGATGCACGCACGTTGGTCAGCTGCTTGCCCTTGATAGGGTTTACCACCAAGTCGTTGTCGCGGCTGTGAATGCCGATAATCATGCCTTCGTACAGCTTGTCACCTGGGTTGACGAACATGCGGCCGCGATCCTGCAGCTTCCACAGTGCGTAAGCGACAGCATCGCCCTGCTCGGAAGATATCAGCACGCCGTTGCGACGGCTCGGCATGTCGGCCTTGAGCGGAGCGTATTCGTCAAAAATGTGCGCCATCAGGCCGGTACCGCGAGTCATGGTCAGGAATTCGCTCTGGAAGCCGATCAGGCCGCGTGCCGGAATACGGTATTCCAGACGGGTACGACCATTGCCGTCGGATGCCATGTTCTGCAGCTCGCCACGGCGGCGGCCCAGCTCTTCCATTACGGCACCCTGGCATTCGTCTTCCAGGTCAACGGTCAGGATTTCATACGGCTCGCACTTCTGGCCGTCGATTTCCTTGAACACGACACGCGGCTTGCCGACGGCGATTTCATAGCCTTCGCGGCGCATGTTTTCCAGCAGGATGGTGAGGTGCAATTCGCCGCGACCGGAAACACGGAAAACGTCGGCGTCCGCAGTGTCTTCAACCTTCAATGCAACGTTGACCAGCAGTTCGCGCGTCAGGCGATCGCGAATCTGGCGGCTGGTGACGAACTTGCCTTCGGTGCCGGCCAGCGGCGAGGAGTTCACCATGAAGTCCATGGTCAGCGTCGGTTCGTCCACCGCCATCAGCGGCAGGCCCACCGGATTTTCGCGATCGGCGATGGTGACGCCGATGCCGATTTCGTCCAGACCGGAAATGATGATGATGTCGCCGGCTTCGGCTTCTTCCACCGCGATGCGCTCAAGACCTTGGAAGCCCAGCACCTGATTGATGCGGCCGGTTGCCAGTTGCTCGTCGCCCTTCATCACGGTGACTTGTTGGCCCGGCTTGATACGGCCGTTCAGGATGCGGCCCACGCCCAGGCGGCCGGTATAGCTGGAGTAGTCCAGCGCAGAAATCTGGAATTGCAGCGGTGCGTTCGGATCGCCCTGGGGCGGTTCAACGTGCCTCAGCACGGTTTCGAACAGCGGACGCATGGTGTCGGAAGGTATCTTCATATCCAGTGTAGCGAAACCGTTCAATGCGGAAGCGTACACCACCGGGAAATCGAGTTGCTCGTCGGTTGCGCCAAGGTTGGCGAACAGATCGAAAGTCTGGTTGATCACCCAGTCGGTGCGTGCACCCGGACGGTCCACCTTGTTGATCACGACGATGGGCTTGAGGCCCAGTGCCAGCGCTTTCTTGGTGACGAAGCGGGTTTGCGGCATCGGGCCTTCCACCGCATCGACCAGCAGCACCACGCCGTCCACCATGCCCAGCACGCGCTCGACTTCGCCGCCGAAGTCGGCGTGTCCCGGCGTGTCGACGATGTTGATGTGGGTACCTTCGAAATTGACCGCGGTATTCTTGGCCAGAATGGTAATGCCGCGCTCCTTTTCAAGATCGTTGGAGTCCATCACCCGTTCGGCGACTTGCTGGTGGGCGGCGAAGGTGCCTGCCTGCTGCAACAGCTTGTCCACCATGGTGGTTTTGCCGTGGTCGACGTGGGCGATGATGGCGATATTTCTGAGGTCGCGTGACATGTAATTGAACCGTATTGGAAAAACCCGGCATTCTAGCACATCGCGATCATTGGAATTACCATTCAACATAATGGCTAGTCACTCCATGTATAACCATCCATCGCGCCAGACGCCTGGGGAAATCGCAAAATATTGATTGACAAGCCGATTTTTACACTTATAATGCGCGCTTCGTCGCAGTTCTACTGCTTTGACGATTCATCGCCCTGACCCCTCTAGAAGTCGTCTGTTACTTCTCTTGTTTTTACCGGTTAGCGTCGATGCCTGAGCGCCGGTAAGAATTCAATCCAGAATTCCGTGCCCCTTTCTGTCTTGCGACAGAGCTGTGCCTGCTTGCGTATTTACTGTTCCTCTCGTTAAGGAAAAATTGTGTCTTTTGAAAACCTGAATCTGCACCCCTCTATTCTTCACGCTTTGCAAGAAGCGGGTTATACCGAAGCTACGCCCATCCAGGCCGAAGCCATCCCTGAAATCATGGCCGGTCACGACCTGATGGCCTCCGCCCAAACCGGAACCGGCAAAACTGCTGCCTTTATCGTTCCGGCACTGAACCTGCTGGCTACGCCGCACCCTTCGAAGAGCCGCGGCCCGCGCATCCTGGTACTCGTACCGACGCGCGAATTGGCGGCCCAGGTCAACGATGCCGCACGCAAATACGGCAAGTTCATCCGCGCACGCACTGTCAGCATTGTCGGCGGCATGCCCTACCCGCTGCAAAACAAGCTGCTGTCCCAGCCGCTGGATATCCTGGTGGCAACGCCGGGTCGCCTGCTGGACCACATGGAACGCGGCCGTATCGACCTGTCCCGTCTGCAAATGCTGATCCTGGACGAAGCCGACCGCATGCTGGACATGGGCTTCATGCCTGACGTCGAGCGCATCTGCTCCGCACTGCCGGGCGAACGCCAGACCCTGCTGTTCTCGGCCACGCTTGAAGGCAATATTGCACGCATCGCGTCGCAAATCCTGCGCAACCCCAAGACGATCCAGATCGCAGCGCAGCAAGCCAAGCACGAAAACATCGAGCAACGCCTGCACTTCGTGGACGATATGGGCCACAAGAACAAACTGCTGGAGCACCTGCTGATCGCTCCGGAAGTGAACCAGGCCATCGTATTCACCTCCACCAAGCGTCACGCCGAATTGCTGTCGGAAGACCTCATCGCCGCCGGCCACAAGGCTGCCGCGCTGCATGGCGACATGACCCAGGGCGCGCGCAACCGCACGCTGACCAAGCTGCGCCATGGCGATGTGAACGTACTGGTCGCGACCGACGTTGCTGCTCGCGGCATTGATATCGCCGGCATCAGCCATGTCATTAACTATGACTTGCCGAAGTTCGCCGAAGACTACGTGCACCGTATCGGCCGTACCGGCCGTGCCGGTCGCAGCGGCATTGCGATTTCCTTCGCAGCCCATGGCGAACGTTTCCAGTTGCGCAAGATTGAGCAGTACACCGGTCAGCGCCTGGAAGCCGCCGTCATCGCCGGCCTGGAGCCGCAACGCAAGCCGCAAACCGGCAACAGCAACGGCAAGCCGGGATTCAAACCGGGCTTCAAGCATGGCGCCGGCAAGTTCGATGGCAAGCCGGCTCACAAGCCGCGCGGCCAAGGCCAGGGCTACGGCGGCCAGAAGCGTCATGACGGCGAGAAATCGTCGTTCAAGCCGCGCGGCAATCGTAGCTTCGCGTAACCGTTACCATTTGCTTCGCCAAGCTACCGCTCTTTGCCGGTGACTTGGCGATTCAAAGGCAGTTTGAGGATAATTGAACCCTGTGACGACTGAAACCATGACTTTTGCCTCCCTCAACCTGGCACCCGAGATTCTGCGGGCCGTAGAGGAAGAAGGCTATACCAAACCCACGCCGATTCAGGCGCAAGCGATACCGATGGTGCTGGACGGCCGAGACCTCATGGCCGGTGCCCAGACCGGAACCGGCAAGACCGCCGCGTTTACCCTGCCCTTATTGCAAAAACTGCTGCCGTACTCCAGCACCAGCGCCTCACCGGCACGTCATCCGGTCCGCGCACTGATCCTGACGCCGACGCGCGAACTGGCGATCCAGGTGGAAGAAAGCGTCAAGACCTACGGCAAGCACGTGCCGCTGCGCTCGCTGGTAGTATTCGGCGGTGTGGATATCAAGACGCAAACGCCGCATCTGATGCGCGGCGTCGAAATCCTGGTGGCAACACCGGGCCGCCTGCTCGATCACGTCGAACAGCGCACCGTACAACTCAACCAGGTACAAATGCTGATCCTGGACGAAGCCGACCGCATGCTGGACATGGGCTTCCTGCCGGACTTGAAACGCATCCTGGCGTTACTCCCGAAACAACGCCAGAACCTGATGTTCTCGGCTACCTTCTCAAACGATATCAAGAAGCTCGCCGACGATTTCCTGACCAACCCGACACTCATTGAAGTCGCGCGTAGCAACGCCGCGGCCGAGAACGTCACGCAGAAAATATTCCGCGTGGCTCAGGACGAAAAGCACGCCGTGCTGGCCGAACTGCTGCGTAACGAAAATTCGCAAGCCATCGTCTTCACCAAGACCAAGCTTACCGCCAGCCGTCTGGCACGCCTGCTGCAACGCGACGGTATCGCCGCCGATGCCATCCACGGCGACAAATCCCAGCAGGAACGGATTCAGGCTCTGGACGCATTCAAACAAGGCAAGATCACCACTCTGGTCGCCACCGATGTTGCCGCCCGCGGCTTGGACATCGACCAGCTGCCGATGGTGATTAACTACGAGATCCCGCATGCCCCCGAGGACTACGTCCACCGCATTGGCCGTACCGGTCGCGCCGGCGCCTTGGGCGTCGCCGTGTCACTGGTCTCCCCGGAGGAGGAAAAATACCTGAAGGAAATCGAAAAGCTGATCAAGCGCGATATTCCGCAGGAAGAACCTCCGCGTATCGAACGTAGCGCCAAGCCCAGAAGCGAACGCCGCCCATCCGCAGAACGCGAAACTCCGATCTCGCGCCCTGCGAAAAAATCGAGCGACCCCTGGTTCGATCGGCCTTACGAACCGGATGCGAGCAGCGACGCCTCGATACGCCACACCCCGCGACCGATGTCCAAGCAGAAACGGGAAATTCCGGCGCTCCTTGGCGGACTGTTACGCAAAGACTGATCCGCGGCTGCTAAGCGGCCTTGGGCATATTGCCGAACAAGGCCTCATGCGTCTGCTGTCCGATGTCGAACACTACCGCCACGGCGTTCTCCACGCCTATCCGGATCGGCGGCCCGAAGCGCGATACCCCGAAGTGGGCGCGACGCATCATGCGTTCGATGGAGGTGGTGGTCACAGTCACATAGCTTTCGATGCCCATGCGGTCGCCGAAGGTGACGATTTCACGCAATGCATCCAACGACAGGCCGGAGAAGCCAAAACCTTGCGGACCGTCGGCTTCGATCGCAAAGCGGCTCAACTCCCAAATCTTGGGATTCTCCGGAGCTGCTGCACCATGCAAAAGCTCCGGGAAGGTATCCTTCAGCATATAGGGACCTTCCGTCGGCAGTGCCCGCCAGCAGCCTTTTAGCGCGTTGCTCTGGTCGTGAATCATCATGTAATACGGATCGAGCGCGTCGTAACCGTCGATTTCCATGCCGCTCATGATGGGCACATCCCATCCCATACGCTCCTTGAATATCTTGGCGCGCAGCTTGTACATATCCCACAGTTCCTTGCTTTCAAAGTCCTTTCTTGGGGCGATTCTGATTGAATGAGCCATGATGCGTTCTCCTTTGAGTTTACTGGTTACCCAGCACGCATAAAAAAGTATGCTCATTGCTTAAGTTTTGTAACTATCAGAACTGATAGGTTTTTCAGAAAAGGGCTTGGTGCAGAATGGCGTTGAGGCCAGCTAAGCGGCCCTAACCTGGAGGAATGAAGATTGAGACAGCATCAAGTCGAATTTAAGGAAAGCATCCGCCGTCACGCAAGCCACACGGCACCCCACCCTCTCGATCAGCAATCGTTACGGGAATATCGTATTGCCAGGCTGGAAAATCAGACGCGGTTCTGGTCGCGCTTTGGCGTCACGCAATCGCGGGGCAGCAGGTTCGAACTGGGGATGGAGATTCCAGCGCCGGTCAGCATTCTGCTCAAGCTCTATCTCAACGGCATCATAGATGACCGCGACTTGCGTAGCGTGAATGCCGACAGCGCGCTGATGGATTAAAATCAGGCGGGATGGATCATGCCCAGGCGGATGGCTTTGACCACCGCCTGCCTGCGGGAAGTTACGTTCATTTTTCGCCGGATATTGCTGAAGTGGAAATTGACAGTTGCTTCGGTGCAGAGCAATATTTTTGCGGTTTCCCACGAAGTCTTGCCAATGGCGCTCCACTTGAGGCACTCCAGTTCGCAGCGCGTCAATTCAGGCCCCTGCTGAATAACGGCAGGCTCGCGCCGGAATTGCGTGGAGGATTCGAAAATGAAATCGCGCAGGCAGGAAACCTCAGGCATTTTTTCGTAGGCATGCTGCTTGAAATCCTTGCCGGCCTTGTCGTCACTGACGAAGCACAGAATCCCTACCTCGCCATTAGGCCCGTGAATGGGCAGGGTAATCCCGGAGCGCAGGTTGTAATTGCATGCCTCTTCGTACATTTCCTGCTGGCGCCGGCTTGAGAACAACTCAGGCGACCAGATCAACGGGGTGGTTTTGGTCAGGCAGTGCGTAACGGTAGGATCGACATAGCCCAATGCTTCGTCATCATATTTGGTACGCCATCTGGAAGAATAATTGCTGTGCAGAAATGCGAAGGAAGCTTCGATAGGCCCTTCGCGATCCGGGAATATGGCAAGCAGCGCCTGATCGAAACCCAGGCTTTTGGCGAGGCTGAACACCGTGTCGCGCCACGCGGTTTCGGTCGTGCACTCAAGCAGGCCTGAGAGTTTCTCGAAATGGTTCATTGCCTCTATTCCCCCCGGAACTTGTATCTAACATTATTATTAACAGGGTTCAGCTTCGCAAGAGAAAAATCATTAATTTCTTCGAGCGACATCCTTATGATAGTTAAAGATTTTATTTTCCTTCACCCGCCTGGTTACGCATGAAATCGGCAACGCCCCACAAGGCATTCCCAAGCTGAACCATCACCGGCTCTTCAACACCGATATCATGCATCGCACGTATCATGCAGTACATCCACTGGTCGCGTTCCGACTCGCCGATGGTAAACGGCAAATGGCGCGCGCGCAGGAAAGGATGGCCGTAGCGCTCGATATAAAGCTGAGGGCCGCCAGTCCAGCCGGTCAGGAACATGAATAGCTTTTCCCGTGCTTCCGTCAGATCCTGTGCATGCATCGCACGAATGCCGGCCGCCTTCGGGTCAGTATCCATGATGTCGTAAAAGCGTTCGACCAGTTCACGCACTTTTTCAACACCGCCCAGCAATTCATAAAACGTGGCCTTGCTGCTGCCAGGTTCGCCTACTTTATCCAACATATCAGAGAGCTCCCGGTTTCACGCGACTAGCCGCCAGTTTGGCGCGTTCGCGCGCTTCACCGGTGTCCTTGCCGGTCGCCAGCGCCACGCCCATGCGGCGGCGTTCGAAAGACTCGGGTTTACCGAACAGGCGCAGGTCGGATTCCGGCACGGCCAGCGCCTCGGATACGCCTTCGAAAGCCAGATTCCTGCTATCCACACCGCCATAAATCACTGCGCTGGCACCCGAGGCGCGCAGGCTGACATTTACCGGCAGGCCGAGGATCGCGCGGGCGTGCAGTTCAAATTCGGAAAATCGCTGGCTCGCCATGGTAACCATGCCCGTGTCATGCGGACGCGGACTGACTTCGGAGAACCAGACTTCATTCCCCTTCACAAACAACTCCACCCCGAACAGCCCCAACCCGCCGAGGTTATCGGTGACGGCCTTGGCGATTTCTCGCGCACGCTCCAGCGCCTCGGGGCTCATGGCTTGCGGTTGCCAGCTTTCCACATAATCGCCTTTGACCTGCACATGGCCGATAGGCTCGCAGAATTGGGTTTCGACTTCTCCTGCCGATTTGGCGCGCACCGTCAACAAGGTGATTTCGTAATCGAAGTCGATCTGCCCTTCGACGATGACCTTGCCCTGATCCACCCGTCCGCCCTTGGCAGCGTAATCCCAGGCGGCGGCCACCTGCTCGGGGCCGGTGATGCGCGACTGGCCTTTGCCGGAAGATGACATCACCGGCTTGATAAAGCATGGATAACCAACTCTGCCGTCAATTGCGGCCTGCATTTCGGCAAGGCTGGAGGCGAAGGCGTAAGGGGATGTGGGAAGCTTGAGTTCTTCCGCGGCAAGACGGCGAATGCCCTCGCGATTCATGGTGAGCTGCACGGCACGGGCGGTAGGAATGACCTGCGACAGACCAGCAGCTTCAATTCCTGCAAGTGTATCGACGGCGATGGCTTCGATTTCCGGCACGATCAAGTGGGGTTTTTCGGCTTCAATCAGCGCACGCAGCGCCTTGCCGTCGGTCATGTCCACAACGTGCGCACGGTGCGCCACCTGATGCCCCGGCGCATTCGCGTAACGGTCGACAGCGATCACTTCGACTCCCAGGCGTTGCAGGGCAATGATGACCTCCTTGCCCAGCTCGCCACTGCCGAGCAGCATGACGCGTGTGGCGGAAGGGCTTAGTGGGGTGCCGATTTTCATGGGAGACTCCGCAGCAAATTGAATACTGCGATTTTACCACGCACGCGTGGGGTTCTCAGCCGTCCTTGAGCCCGTGCTTTTCCATGCGATAGCGTATGGTCATGCGGGTGATGCCAAGCAGTCGCGCGGCTTCCGAGACATTTCCGCCCGACTGCTTCAGTGCGTTTACTATGAGCGTTTTCTCCGCTTCTTCAAGCGTCGTGGCGACCGGGGATGCGGCCTTATCCAGAGTGGAAATCCCGGAAAGCAAAGGCAATGCAAGATCGGCCGCATTAATTTCATGGCCCCGGCTCAACAATACACCGCGGCTGATCTGATGTTTCAGCTCACGAATATTACCCGGCCAGGGATATTCGCGCATGGACTGCATGGCATCGGCGGAATATTCGCGATGCGGCAAACCGTAACGGCGTGCAGTTTGCTGCGCAAAATGCCGCGCCAGCAGCAGAACATCGCCGCCGCGCTCGCGCAGGGGCGGCATTTCGATATTCAATACGTTGAGCCGGTAATAAAGGTCGGCGCGGAAATGCCCATTCAGCACCATCTGCTGCAGATCGCGGTTGGTCGCCGCGACGAAACGGGCGGGCACCGGCCGCTCC
Source organism: Methylobacillus sp. MM3 (assembly GCF_001645185.1). Taxonomy (GTDB): domain Bacteria; phylum Pseudomonadota; class Gammaproteobacteria; order Burkholderiales; family Methylophilaceae; genus MM2. The sequence goes on along the minus strand of NZ_LXTQ01000011.1, from coordinate 453,731 downwards.
CTGGTAGAACCGAGACGGCGCACCATGCGCCGTTCGAGCACATTGAGCAGTTTTGCCTGCAAGGTCAGCGGCAACTCGCCGATTTCGTCCATGAACAGCGTGCCGTCCTCGGCAGCCTCGATCAGTCCGCAACGCGAGCCTTGCGCACTGGTGTAAGCGCCCTTTTCATGGCCAAACAGTTCGCTCTCAATCAGATCGGCTGGCAGCGACGCGCAATCCACATGCACAAAAGGCCGCTCGCTATTATTGCAGGAGTGATGCAGCAAGCGCGCGGCAACATCCTTCCCGGTGCCGGTCTCTCCGGTGATGAGCACAGTCGGCGGCGCGACATCGGCCACGGAAACAAGTCTGGCAATGCGTTGAATCTGATTCTGCACGGCCTGCATGGCCGGGCTTTCGCCGATGAACTCGACGCCTTCCGCAGCATGGCTATCACGCTGGCGCGAATGGTCGAGCTGGTGTTTGAGTGTTGCAGAACGCTGAGCCTTGCCGATGGCGAGCAGCAGTTCTTCGAGATCGACAGGTTTTTTCAGATAATCGGTAGCGCCCTGCTTCATCGCACTGACGGCGTCATTCACTTCCCCATAGGCCGTCATCACGATCACCGGCAAACCTTTGGCGATCAGTTCCGCCAGAAGCTCCATGCCGTTGCCGTCCGGCAAGCGCATGTCCAGCAACACGATATCGGGCATGAATTGGCGGATCACCGCCCGGCCGCCGGCCAGTGTGTCCGCCCCTTCACAATCGTAACCTGCCTGACGCAGCCGCTTGATGACGGCGCGCGCAAACAGGGTTTCGTCTTCTATCAGCAGGACGCGCAACTTTCCCGAGATCGGCGATGCCGGGGACTGGAAATAATCGTTGCGCACCTGCATAGTCAATAGCTCAATTACTGAACATTCTTACTTTTTCCCGCCAAACTCATAGCGAACTCCTACCCATGCTGCGCGAGGAGCTCCTGGGGATACAAGCACAGAGCGATCGTCGTCCCCATCCATGAAAGTACCGTCGGCCTCGAAGAAGGTTTCGCCCAGCATGCCGCCGGTGTAATACTCCTTGTCGAACACGTTGTTGACCTTGGCGAACACTTGCCAGCCGGTGTCGGCGAAGCGATAGCGGGTATCGAGGTTGACGATGGTATAACCGCCTACCTTGGCGCCTTCGCCATGGTCATCGTTGTTTTCGTTGCCGTGCGCATATTGGTCGGAGAAGGCCACGATGTTGGTACCGATGGTCCACTGCGGAAGCGCTTCCCATTCGCCGCGGAACTTGAACTGATGGCGCGGGATGCCCGGGATGTTGTCGCCCTTGCCGACATGGATTTCGTCGCCGACGGCGCTGTTGTTGACTTCGTTGACGAGGTCGAACTCGGACTCGTACGTTGCCTTCACATAGCTGTAACCTGCAAACCAGCGGAACTTGCCGAACTCGCCATCCAGGCCGAAGTCACCGCCAACGCGACGCGTTTTGCCGACGTTGTCGAAATAGCCAGCTCCCGTGGAGCTGGAAGCGATGAACTGGATGTCGTCAGTGTTCTGCGTGCGATAAAGGCTTGCGCTATAGCCGAGTGCAGGACTCAGCTTGCCGCGAATGCCACCTTCAAAGGTCTTGGAAACCACCATATCCAGCGGAGGATCGCCTGCCATTGCGTTGGGAAGCTTGCAAGGCACATCGGGGTTTGCGCATCCCAACTCAATGGAAGTCGGAGCGCGGCTGCCCTCGTTATAGCTGGCGTAGAACGACAAATCCTTGGTCGGTGTGATAGCGAGGCCGATGGCCGGGTTGATGCGATTGAAGCTGTGTTCAGCGGTCAGGGACTCTTCATCGCCGACCGGGTGCGTGATGCCATCCAGCTTGTCCTTGTTATCGACCTTGGTATGATTGTAGCGGCCGGACAAGGTCAGGTGATAGACGTCGTTGAACGAGTACGTATCGGTTGCAAACAGGCTCCATGTCTTGCTGACACCGCGCAACTTCACGTCTGCTTCGTCATTGAAAATCCCGGTACCGCTCACGCCGCGGCTGGCCGTGATGTCACCCAACTCGCTGGACTGGCGGAAATCGGTACGACCGTGATCGTAGCCAAGGCCTGCAATAAACAGATTCTTGTGACCCATCAGGTCTTGATCGAAGTTCAGTTGCGCAGTAAAGCCATAGCCGACTCGACGTGAGTTGCTGCGGTTGAGGGCGCCGCCGCAGTCCTCTTCGGGATTTCCAGAGTCTACGCAAGTCGGGTCGAAATTAGCATCATCCACATCGTCGTTGACGTCACCATTCAGGCTGCGCGTACGCGCATTGCGATAGTACATGTTGCCGCTGAACATCGTGTGGTCGCTCAGCCAGTGGCTGCCGTTGAAATTCAGGAATGCGAGCTTGTTCTCGGTCTGGTCTGGCTTGGTGTTGATCACGTCCCAGTCCTGTTCGCGCAGGAATTCCTTTTGCACCAGGCCGTTGCCGATCAAGTCATTATCTGCCAGCGACATCGTCAAGTTGAGATCGGTGGTCTCGCTCTGCCAGCCGATCTGACCGAACATCTGCCTGACCTCCGAAGGCGAGGCGTCACGCCAGCCTTGTTCATCGAAATAGTTACCGGAAAAATAATAATCCACGCCGTTCGCCGCAACGCCGCCGAACTCGGCTTGCGCGTTATAGCGATCCCAGGAGCCGGCCGAGAGTTCGACAGCGCCACCCTGATGCGTAGCGCCGCGCTTGGTCTGCATGGAAATCGCGCCACCCAGGGTATTCAGGCCGAACAGCGGATTGGAGCCCGGAATAAGCGACATATTGGATATCGCGTTCATCGGAATCAGATCCCAGCTCACCACGTCGCCGAAAGGTTCATTGATGCGCACGCCGTCCTGGAACACGGACAAGCCTTGCGGGGTGCCCAGCAGAGGCGAAGCCGTGAAACCGCGGAAATTCACATTCGGCTGGAATGGATTGTTCTGGGTTTCGTTGACATTCACGCCATTCATGTTCTGCGACATGAAGTCGGCAATGGTGAGGCTTTGCTGATTGCGCATTTCCTCCCCCTTTACGGTCTGCACGTTGGCAGGCACCTGCTCGATAGGCAGGCCGATACCGGCGAGCGGCGTGGTGCTGATGACCTCGACGCGCTCGCTCTCTACAACTTCTGCCGAAGCGATTTGCGGTACGGCGCAGATGGACGCCACCAGCATGGCTATCGTCCGCAGACGAAAAACTTGGTCTTGCATGAGTACTCCCCCGATTTCGATGAATCCGATTGTTAAAAGCCCGTTACATAGATCAAGTTTCGTACCAAGATTTAACAATTACTTTCATCTGTTATTTTTCATATGCTTACTGAGTATCATGGCCGTTGCAGAGGCAGTTTAACGCAAAATATGGTTGTTTACAGCCATCAATGTGGCTGTAAACAACCGATTGCTAAACGCTTTGCAGCACCTGCCTCGGCGATACATGCACAATTCGCCGCACTCCCAGCCATGCCGCCGCAGGCACCAGCAGCAGTCCGGCACCGATGGTCAGCATCGCCAACCACGGATTGAAGGCATAAGGGATTTGCAGCAGGCGGTCGCTGATCACCCAGGCAAGCAGACTGGCGCCTATGGTAGCCACCAACCCGGCCAACAGGCCTATTCCGGCAAATTCGACAAGCACCGTGGCGCGCACCTGCCGGCGGCTGGCGCCGAAGACGCGCAGCACGGCGACTTCGCGGATACGCTCGTCCTGCGTCGCCGACAGCGCGGCGTAGAGCACCGCAATGCCGGTCAGCATGCAGAAAGCGAATACGAATTCCACCGCGAGCGTCATCCGGTCCATGATGCCGCGCAATTGCGCGAGTATGGCTTCGACGTCGATGATGGTGAGATTGGGCTGGCTGCGTACCAGCCGGTTGAGCACGTCCTCGCGGCCCGCCGGCAAATGAAAACTGGTGATATAGCTGGCCGGAAATTTTTCCAGCACGCCGGGCGGAGTGACTGCAAAGAAATTGGCGCGCATCGAATCCCATTCGACCTTGCGCAGGCTCTGGATTTTCAGATCGATGCGCTGGCCGCCGATGTCGTAAGTGAGCCGGTCGCCGAGTTTGATGCCCAGCGTGGTTGCAATGCCCTCTTCAAGCGAAATCAGCGTCTGCCCGCGTTCGCTCGCCGTCCACCAGCGACCGGCGACGATGCGATTGTCCTTCTGCATGGTTTCCGCCACCGAGAGATTCCATTCGCGCTCGGCGAGGCGGCGCGCGCGTTCGTCAACATAGCGGCCGGTATCGAGCGGATGGTCGTTGATCGCCACCAAACGGCCGCGCACCATCGGGAAAATTTCCGGCGGTGCGAGTTGCTCCTGCACGAAAAACTGGCGCATCGACTCCATTTGGCTAGGCTGGATGTTGATGACAAAACGATTGGGTGCATCCGGCGGCAAGGATGCGTGCCAGTTATCGAGCAAATCGCCGCGAACGATGGTCAGCAATGCCATCGCCATCAAACCCAGGCTGAACCCGGCGACCTGCGCGATGCCGACGCCAGGGCGCTGCAACAGATTGGCGATACCGACGCGCCAGGTGCCTCCCGAAGTCGCTGCCACTTGGCGTAACAAATATCCCGTTCCGGCAGCCACTGCGCACGCCACCAGCAATAGCGCGACCAGACCGCCCAGTACGATCCAACCCAGCTTCGCATCGCGCGCGCTCCAGAACACCAGTCCAAGCATCACGGCGATGCCCGGCAGCCAGGCCAGCCATGACACGACAGCGTTTTCGCCCAGATCCTTGCGCAGAATGCGCAAGGCCGGCACACCGCGCAAGCGCAGCAGATGGGGCAACATCACGCCCAGCATGGCCGCCATCCCTGCAAGCAGGCCACCGAAGGCTGGCGTCCAACCCGGTGCCGGAAGTTTTTCGAGAAACAGGCCGCCAGCCAGACGGGCCAGTACTTCCTGTGCGGCAAAACCGAACAGACAGCCCAGCAGGCTCCCAGCAAAACCCAGCACGAAGGCCTGAACCAGGAACACTTGAAGGATACGGTTTTGCGAAGCGCCGAAACAGCGCATCAAGGCGCAGGTATCGAGATGGCGACGCACATAACGCAAACCAGCCAGCGACATGGCAACCATGGACAGAATCACGCTCGCCATGGAGGCCAGACCGAGAAACTGACGGGATTTCTCCAGAGCGCTGCGGATTTCCGGCCGGGCACCGCTCACGTCCTCAATGCGCGATCCGCGTTCAAGCCGACCCTGCGCCCATTGGCGGAACTCGTCGAGCGCCGCCGGTTCACCGGCCAATAACAGTCGATAGCGGACGCGACTACCGTACTGGATCAGCCCGGTACTCGCCACGTCGTTGGCATTCATCATCAGGCGGGGGGCGATGCTGAACATATCGCCGCCGCGTGCCGGCTCTTCCTGCAATATCGCAGCGACTTTTAGCTGCCGCTCGCCCACGGCCAGCGCATCGCCTTTTTTGGCGCCAAGCAGGCTGGCAAGGCGCGGTTCGATCCAGATTTCACCTGGTGCCGGCACGCCATCGGCCTTGCGCGCATCTCCAAACGGCTCATCGGCGATCGTCAACCTGCCACGCAATGGATAGGTGGGACTGACCGCCTTGATTTCGGCCAAACGCCCCTCTTCGCCCAGCATTATCATGCTGGGGAATTCCATTGTTTGTGCAACTCGCAGGCCGAGCTTGTGCGCCTCTGCCGTAAATTCTTCAGGCAAAAGGCGATCCGATACCACAACAAGATCCCCGCCCAGCAGCATCCCGCCCTGTCTTCCCAACGCCGACTCGATACGGTCGGCGAAAAACCCCACAGCAGTCATCGCGGCCACCGCCAGCACCAGTGCAAACAACAAAACACGGATCTCGCCAGCACGCCAGGCGCTACGTAATTGTTTGAGCGCAAATGTCATATCACCGCTCATTGCTTCAACCTGCCACCTTCCAGATGCAGGCGGCGCCCGCAACGCTCGGCCAGCGTCGCATCATGCGTGACCAGCACCAGTGTCGTGCCCGACTCCGCATTCAGGCCGAATAGCAGATCGATGATGCGTTGCCCGGTAGCGGCATCGAGGTTACCGGTCGGCTCGTCGGCAAACAGAATCGATGGGCGCGGAGCGAAGGCACGAGCGATGGCAACGCGCTGCTGCTCGCCTCCCGATAGTTGACGCGGGTAATGCGTCAATCTTGGCGTCAATCCCACCCTTTCCAGCGCCGCACGCGCACGCTCGTCGGCATCGGCAACCCCGGCAAGCTCCAGCGGGAGCAGCACGTTTTCCAGAGCGGTCAGCGACGGGAGCAACTGAAACGACTGGAAAACAAATCCCATATGGCGGCCACGCAACGCGGCACGGCCATCTTCATCCAGCTGCGCCAGATCTTCACTGCGAAAAATAACGCGGCCGGCACTGGGAACATCCAGCCCCGCCAGCAGACCAAGCAAAGTGGACTTGCCTGAGCCCGAGGCGCCGAGAATGGCGACGGTTTCGCCCCCCAGCACGCGGCAGCTGAAATCCGAGAGGATCGCGAGTTCGCCTTCGCTGCTGGTAACATGCTTGCTCAAGCCAGTCGCTTCGATTTCGATATTTTCTTGAGAATCCGGAACCATGTTGCGTAGATTTTTCCTGTTGTTGATATTGAATTTTCCGCTGTGGGCTTTCGCCGCGCCGACCATCCTCGTATACGGCGACAGCCTGTCGGCTGCGTACGGTATCCCTAGAGACCAGGGATGGGTGGAATTGTTGCAGCAACGGCTGGTTGAGAAAGGCTACAGCCATCGCATCGCGAATGCCAGTGTTAGCGGCGAAACCACCAGCGGCGGCCTTTCGCGCTTCAACGACACGCTGCAGAAGACGCAACCGTCACTGGTCATTATCGAACTCGGCGCCAACGACGGCCTGCGCGGCCTTCCTGTCCCGGACATGAAACGCAACCTTGCTACCATGATCGAGGCCGCGCGCAAGCAGGATGCCAAGGTCATGCTGCTCGGCATGCGCATTCCGCCCAACTACGGCCCGGGTTATACGCGTGAATTCGCCAACACCTACCAACAACTGGCCCAGCAATACAAATTGCCCTTGCTGGAATTCTTTCTCGATGGGGTGGCCGGCAAGCGTCAGATGGTACAGGATGACGGACTGCATCCCACAGCCGAAGCGCAGCAGCACTTGCTGGATAACGTATGGGCAGTCCTGCATCCCATGCTGGGCAAGCCGGTCAGTCGCGCTTCCAGCAGATAATCCAACCCTCTTCGCCCTCGGCCGCCTGCAAATCGCAGGCGACACCGATGCCGGGCACTACCGCCAACCGGTCTGCCGCATAGATCAGCGGCAGGGATTGACGTTCCCAAGGCGGCATGCCGGCTTCCTGCAACAGATGCCGCAAACTGCGTGTCGGCCGCCGGCTATCCGGACGAAAGCGCTCGCCGCCCGAGCGCGAGCGGATTTCAAGTCTACCTGCAACGTGGTTGGCTGAGATGCCTTGTCCCACGGCGCATTCGAACGTCAGGGTTCCTCCGGGCAACTTCATCTCGGGTTCGCCCCGCCAGGTGCAATGCAAAGGCTGCGCGCCCGCATTTTTTTCGAATACCGCCATTTCGCGATAGCGCCTGACTTCACCGTCTTCCAGCACCACACGCAACTGCGCATCGGCTCGCGCGTTCAACAATTGCCGATGCACCTCCTGTAATCGACGGGTGCTGGGCGGCGCAGCGAGATGGCCGGCAAGCCAGTAGCGCAGCAGATTGCGTCCACGTGGGCCGGAAAGCACGCGCAGCCCGGCGATAGCCAGGCCGCCCTCTTTTATGTAGACAGCCGCATCCGCAGCCGCAACCTCGTCCAGCAGCTCGGCTGCTTCGGCGAAATGGCCGGCGCTGCGCGCCAGCGTCGTACGGCAGGCCGGGAAGCGCTTTTCGATTTCGGGAAAGACATGATGCCGCAGGAAATTGCGGTCGTACGCCAGATCGAGATTGCTTTCGTCTTCGATCCACTGCAAGCCGTGCGCGTTGGCATAGGCTTCCAGGGCGCTACGTGACACATCCAGCAAAGGCCGCAACATTGCGGGGCGACCGCTGGAAACCTGCGGCATGGCTGCCAACCCTTTCACGCCCGCACCGCGCAACAATTGCAATAGCAATGTTTCGGCCTGATCGTCCCGGTGATGTGCGAGTACGACGGCATCCGCGGGCTGTGCGAGCAATATGCGATAGCGCGCTTCGCGTGCGGCAGCCTCTATACCCAAACCGCTATCGCGAGGCACATGAACACACTCGGCCGAAAAAGCAACTTCACAAGACGCACACAAGGCGGCGCAGAACTCCGCCCAGTCATCAGCGTTGGGGCTGATGCCGTGATTGATATGTAGTGCGCGGAGTTGAAATGCATGGCGATTGCGCGCGCTCACCAATAGATGGAGCAGCACGCAGGAATCGAGACCGCCGGACAGGCCAAGGACGAGCGTCTGGCCGGTCTTGACGGTATCGTGAAGAAAGGACTCTAAACGTTCAGGCAGCTCACTTTGCCGTGGCTTCTTTGAACTTGCCATAGCTCATGAGTCGGTCGAGGCGGGCTTCGAGCAGGTTGGAAGTGGACTTCACCTGCAGCATGTGCAACTCGTCCTTGAGGGCGCGGCGCAAGGTTTGCATCATCACTTCCGGCTCGCGGTGCGCGCCGCCCAACGGTTCGGAGACGATGCGATCAACCAGGCCCAGCGTCTTCAGGCGGCCGGCGGTGATCGCCAGCGTTTCCGCGGCTTCCGGTGCCTTGTCGGCGCTCTTCCACAGGATGGAGGCGCAGCCTTCCGGCGAGATCACCGAATAAGTGGAATATTGCAGCATCATCAGATGATCGACCACGCCCAGTGCCAGCGCGCCGCCGGAACCGCCCTCACCGATGATGACGCCGATGATCGGGGTCTTGAGTTCGGCCATCACGTACAGGTTGCGTGCAATGGCTTCGGACTGGCCTCGCTCTTCCGCGCCGATGCCGGGATAGGCACCCGGAGTGTCGATCAGGGTAATAATCGGCAGCTTGAATTTTTCCGCCAGGCGGAACAGGCGCAATGCCTTGCGATAGCCTTCCGGGCGCGGCATGCCGAAATTGCGGTAGATTTTTTCCTTGGTGTCGCGGCCCTTCTGGTGGCCGATCACCATCACCGGCTGGCCTTCAAAACGCGCGATGCCGCCGACGATGGCCGGATCGTCCGAATAGGCGCGGTCGCCGTGCAACTCGTCGAAATCGGTAAACAGGCCGTTGATGTAGTCCAGCGCGTAGGGGCGTTGCGGATGGCGCGATACCTGCGAAATCTGCCACGCGCCAAGTTTGCTGTAGATGTCCTTGGTGAGCGTTTGGCTCTTTTGCTGCAGGCGGTCGATTTCGTCGGAAATATCCAGCGCAGAATCGTCCTGCACGTAGCGCAGTTCCTCGATTTTTGCCTCGAGCTCGGCAATGGGTTGTTCGAAGTCTAGGAAGCTTGTTTTCATAAATGTTCTCGTCTGCCGCGATCGGCTTGCAACAGGGGGCTAATGATACAGGATTTTGACGTTTTCTTCGGAAAGCCATGCACGCAGTCCGTGCAATAGCTCATCATGTAATTCGACGCGCCATTGATCGCCCAGCGCTAGCTCGCAATGCGCATTGGAATTGCGGTAATCGATCTGCACGCGGCAGCCGGGCGTGCTCTCGGTATCGCGGGATTTTCGATATGGCATCAGTAATTCGCCCAGCTTGCGCGCATCCGCCTGACCGTTGCAGGAAAGCCTGAGCAGGCTGGCGTAGGCGCTGCGGGCGGAAGCAATGTCGAACAATCGCCGCGCGTTGACACGCAAACCGCCGGTAAAGTCGTCATTGCTGACCTTGCCTTCGACGAACAACAACTGGTCTTCCTTCAAAAGCGCGGCACTCGACATCAACAGCTCGCTGCCGACGGCCACTTCAATTTGCGCGCTGGCATCGTCGATGGTGACGAACGCCATCTTGCCGCGGCCAGTCATGCGCGCGCGCAAGCCGACCACCACGCCGGCCAGCAGCTGCGGCTGATCCTGCGGCTTGAGCGCGGCGAGATTGTTGCGCACGAAAGCGGATAGCTCCTTGCGATAGGCCACATATGGATGGCCGCTGAAATAAAAGCCGAGCGCGGCTTTTTCCTGCTGGAGCTTTTCCTGTTCCGGCCAGCAAGGCACTTCGGGCAACTTGTGCTGACCGACCTCCGGCATGTCGCCGAACAGGCTGTTCTGCCCTGCCGCCGCCCCGCTCTGCTCGGCGGCTTCGATCGCCATGCCCACGCCTGCCAGCAAAGCGGCGCGGTTGGGTTCCAGTTTGTCGAATGCGCCGGCACGGATCAGCGATTCGATCACGCGGCGGTTGACCTTGCGCAGATCGAGACGCAGGCAAAAATCGAACAGATCCTTGAATGGCCCCTCGGCTCTGCGCGCAGCGAGTATGACTTCAATCGCCGACCAGCCCGTGCCCTTGATCGCACCCAGGCCGTACAGCACCTGCTTCTCGTTGAGCGGCTTGAAGCGGAATTCACTCTGGTTGATGTCCGGCGCCAGCACTTCCAGACCGTTGGCTATGCAGTCGTCATGGAAGATATGCACGCTGTCGGTGTTGTTCATGTCCGCCGACATGGTCGCAGCGAGGAAGGCCGCCGGATAATGCTTCTTGAGATAGGCCGTGTGATAGGCCACCAGCGCATAGGCTGCCGCATGCGACTTGTTGAAACCGTAGCTGGCGAATTTTTCCATCAGGTCGAACAGGAATTCGGCGTCGCGTGGCGCGGTGCCGTTCTTTTCGGCGCCCTCGACAAAAATCGCGCGCTGCTGTGCCATTTCCTCAGGCTTCTTCTTGCCCATCGCCCGACGCAGCATATCGGCGCCACCCAGGCTGTAGCCGGCGACCACCTGCGCGATCTGCATCACCTGTTCCTGGTACACCATGATGCCGTAGGTTTCACGGAGGATGGGTGCCGTCGCAGGGTGCGGGTATTCGACCTTCTGCAGGCCGTGCTTGCGGCGGCAGAAGTCGGGAATCAGGTCCATCGGGCCGGGACGGTAAAGCGCGACCAGCGCGATGATGTCCTCGAACACGTCCGGCTTGGCCTGCTTCAGCATGTCCTTCATGCCGCGGGATTCCAGCTGGAACACGGCGGTGGTATTCGCAGACTTCAGCAGATCGAAGGTCGGCTTGTCGTCCAGCGGCAGGGTTTCGAACGCCAGCGGCTCCAGCCCCTGCGCCGTGCGCTGCGCGTTGGTGCTCTCCAGCGCCATATCGAGGATGGTCAGTGTGCGCAGGCCAAGGAAGTCGAACTTGACCAGCCCGACCGCCTCCACGTCGTCCTTGTCGTACTGACTGACGACGCTTTCGCCACCCTGCTGGCAATAAACCGGCGAGTAGTCGGTGATTTTTCCGGGCGAGATCAGCACGCCGCCGGCGTGCATGCCGATGTTGCGGGTCAGGCCTTCAAGGCGCAGCGCCAGTTCCAGCAGCTCATTGACTTCTTCTTCCTTCTCGCGCCGTTCCTTGAGTTGCGGCTCTTTTTCCAGCGCGTCGGAGAGCGAGATGCCGAGTTCGTTGGGAATCAACTTGGCGATGCCATCGACGAAGTTGAACGGCAGATCGAGCACGCGGCCGACGTCGCGGATCACTGCCTTGGCCGCCATGGTACCGAAGGTGGCGATCTGCGAGACCGCCTCCAGTCCGTACTTGTGACGCACGTATTCGATGACGCGGTCGCGCCCGTCCATGCAGAAGTCGATGTCGAAGTCGGGCATGGATACCCGCTCCGGATTGAGGAAGCGCTCGAACAGCAATGCGTAGCGCAGCGGGTCGAGGTCGGTAATGCCGAGTGAATACGCGACCAGCGATCCCGCGCCGGAACCCCGGCCCGGACCGACCGGCACGCCGTTGTGCTTGGCCCAGTTGATGAAGTCCGCCACGATCAGGAAGTAGCCGGGGAAGCCCATCTGCACAATGATGCCGACTTCGAAATCGAGCCGCGCCTCATATTCCGCGCGCCTGGATTCGCGTACTTCCGGGTCCGGGTAGAGCACTTCCAGGCGGCGCTTCAGGCCTTCATGCGCCTGCACCGCAAGAAATTCGTCCAGACTCTCGCCGTTGGGCGTAGGAAATTGCGGCAGATAATTCTTGCCCAGCGTCAGCGACAGGTTGCAGCGCTTGGCGATTTCCACGCTGTTGGCAAGCGCTTCGGGGATATCCGAGAACAACTCGGCCATCTCGGCCTGGGTGCGGAAATACTGCTGCTCGGTAAAATGGCGCGGGCGGCGGCGGTCGGCCAGCACATAGCCTTCGGCGATGCAAACCCGCGCCTCGTGCGCCTTGTGATCGTCGCTATCCAGGAACTGGATCGGGTGCGTCGCCACGACGGGAAGATTCATCTCCGAGGCAAGATCAAGTGCACGGGCGATGCAGGCTTCCTGCTGCGGATGACCGGCGCGTTGCAATTCGATATAGAAACGGTTCGGAAACAGCCGCTGCCACTGCTTCGCCAGTTCCTGCGCAATGAGCGCATTGTCTTGCAGCAGCGCCTGGCCAATGTCTCCGGCCATTCCGCCGGAAAGCAGGATCAGCCCTTCGGTGCCTCCCTCGGAAAACCATTCCCGGCGAATTTCCGCGTGGCCGCGATGCTGATTTTCGAGGAAGGCCCTGGAAATCAGTTCGCAAAGACGCAAGTAGCCGGCATGGTTCTGGCAGAGCAGCAGCGCGCGATAAGGCTGGTCGCGATTGACTTCATTTTCGAGCCAGATATCCGCGCCGATCAAAGGCTTGACGCCCTTGCCGCGCGCGGCCTTGTAGAACTTGACTGCGCCGAACAGGTTGGAGAGGTCGGTAAGCGCCAGCGCCGGCATCTGGTCTTGCACGGCGCGTTTGACGTAATCGCCGATGCGCACCATGCCATCCACGACGGAATACTCGCTATGGCAGCGCAGGTGGATGAAAACAGGGTCGGACATAGGCCGGATTTTACCGCAAAACCGAGGCGGCTTCAGGGCAGAATCAGACGGAAACCGGCACCTTTAACGGTTGACAACTGCGGCAATCCTCCCGCCGTCCCAGGCACAGCCGGCAATCCAGCCGTGCCTGGAGTGTCCGAGTCACCCATGATTGTCAATCGCAAGCGGAAACTTGAACTATCACCAGAAATCCGCCGCCAACAGGCCCGATTCCGGATTTTATTCGGCAGGGCTTATTTCTTCAGTGCATGAATCGCCGGCAGGTTGCGCCACCATCCGTAGACATCCATGCCACAGCCGAAAACGTATCGGTCAGGCACCCTGAGGCCGACGAAATCCGCTTTTACCGGCTTTTCCCGGCCGGTTTCCTTTTCCGTCAGCACCGCGATCATCACGCGGGCAGCACCGGCTTCCAGGCACTTCTTGCGTACGGCGGCCAGGGTATGCCCCTCGTCCAGGATATCGTCCAGCAGCAGCAAGGTACGGCCGCGCACGTTTTCGCCCGGCGACATTTTCCAGACCACGTCCTGGCCTCCGGTCGTGCGATTATGATAGCGACTGGCCTGTACGTAATCGAATTCCAGAGGAAACCTGAGCAGTGGCAGCAATTGGCCGGCAAAGACTGTCGCACCGCTCATGACGCAGAGCACCAGTGGCTCGCTGCCCGCCATCGCGACCGATACCTCGGCCGCCAGCTTTTTAATGGCCGAAGCGACGTCCGCTTCGTTGAAAAGAATTTCGGATTGCTCCAGGATTTGCCGGGGAGAGGCTTGTGTCATGGCTGGCCTTTTGCGGCAAACTGGCCGAGATATGCAGTAAATTCCTGGCCGATGACCGGATGCCGCATCGCCAGTTCGACATTGGCTTTCATGTAACCCAACTTGCTGCCGCAATCGTAACGTTTTCCCTGGAATCGATAGGCAAGCACGCGTTCTTCGCGCATCAGCGAGGCAATGCCGTCAGTCAGCTGGATTTCGCCGCCCTTGCCGGGCTGCAGGTTTTCCAGGTGCTCGAATATCCTGGGAGTGAAAAGATAGCGTCCGACCACTGCAAGATTGGAAGGTGCATCTTCCGGCTGCGGTTTTTCGACAATACCGTTCACTTGCAACAGGCGCGGCGCAATGTCGGCAGCATCCACGATGCCATAGCTGGCAGTTTCGGAAGGAGCAACATCTTCCACTCCCAGAATCGAGCTTCTGTGCTGACGATACATCTCCATCATCTGGGCCATGGCGCCCGGCCTGCCGTCGATAAAATCGTCCGCCAGGATCACGGCGAAAGGCTCGGGCCCGACCACGGGACGGGCGCACAGCACCGCATGCCCCAGCCCCAGGGCCTCCGATTGGCGCATGTAAATGCAGTTCATGCCGCGCGGCAGCATGGATCGCAGCTCTTCGAGAGTCTGCATGCGCCCGCGCGCTTCGAGTTCGACTTCAAGTTCGTAGGCTTTGTCGAAATGATCCTCAATGGCGCGCTTGGTGCGGCCGGTGATAAAGATCATCTCGGTGATGCCGGCTTCGGCTGCCTCTTCCACGGCATATTGGATCAGCGGCTTGTCGACGATAGGCAGCATTTCCTTGGGGCTGGCCTTGGTGACCGGGAGAAAACGCGTTCCCAGTCCGGCGACAGGGAAGACGGCTTTGGTAGGCCTGTTCATTTTTTCTTTCTTGCTTAATGCAGGGTAACGGATGCGGGGGCGGTCACCGGCCGATTGGCGATGCCATTGACGTCACCGGCGTACTCTTCCACCCAGAGCTTGAGATCTTCCTTGACTGCGTGCTCGTCCATCGCAACAGCGGCGCTCACCCAGCGCAGCAGGCCCGAAACCCATTCCGCATCCGCCGTTCGCGCACGCGCAATGCGCAGTTTGGCGTGTGGCGTAGGCAGGCTTTGTTCGTCGTCAGCCAGCAGTTCTTCATAGAGCTTTTCGCCGGGACGCAAGCCGGTGTAGACAATCTTGATCTCGCCATCCTCGAAGCCGGAAAGACGGATCATTTCCTTCGCCAGATGTGCAATCTTGATGGGTTCGCCCATATCCAGCACAAAAATCTCGCCGCCCTTCCCCATCAGGCCGGCCTGCAAAACCAGCTGCGATGCTTCGGGGATAGACATGAAATAGCGCGTCACCTCCGGGTGCGTCACCGTTAACGGGCCGCCCTTGGCGATCTGCTCGCGGAACTTGGGGATGACGCTGCCGGAAGAGCCGAGCACATTGCCGAAACGCACCATCACGAAACGCGTTCCCAGCGGGTCTTGCAGGCCTTGGCAAACGAGTTCCGCCAGGCGCTTGCTTGCGCCCATCACATTGGTCGGGTTAACCGCCTTGTCCGTCGAGATCAGCACGACCTTCTCGACCCCGGCCGCCTTGCAGGCCGTCGCCAGGGTATGGGTCCCCACCACATTATTCGCCAGCGCCTCGCTGACATTGCCCCACTCCATCAGCGGCACATGCTTGTATGCCGCGGCATGGAACACCACCGACGGCCGGTAACGGTGCAGCACCCCCGAAACGCGTGAAGCATTCTTGACGTCGCCGATGACGCAGACGATGCGCAGTTGCGGAAGCGTTTCGCGGAACTCCTGCTCGAGGCGATAAAGCGCATACTCATTCAGCTCGAACAAGACCAGCATTTCAGGCTGATAGCGCGCGATCTGCCGGCAAAGTTCCGACCCGATGGACCCTCCCGCGCCAGTCACCATCACGACCTCACTGCCGATCAACTCATGCAAGCCTGCATCGTCCAGTTCGACCGGATCGCGTCCGAGGAGGTCTTCCACTTCCACCCGGCGTACCTGTGAGATGCTGACTCGGCCGCTGACCAGATCGTCGAACGAAGGCACCGTCAGGGTTTCGATACCGGCCGCGGCGCAGATATCGAGCGCGCGGCGTCGCTCCGCATGAGTGGCGGACGGCATCGCAATAATGACGTGCATGACGCCATTTCGTTGCGCCCACTCCGGCAATTCCTCCAGCGTGCCCAATACGCGCACGCCATGGATCTGCCGATCGCGGAAGGCGACTTGATCATCCAGCAAACCCACCACCTGCCAGTCATGATTACGCGCCAGCTCCTTGGTCAGCATCGCGGCGGCATCGCCCGCACCCATGATCAGCACCGGCTTGCCTTGTGCTTCCATCAAGCCATACAGGCGATGCTCTTTCCATGAGCGATACGCAAAACGGCTGCCGCCCATGAACAGCACCAACAGCAGAGGATCGAGCGCCAGCACGGAGCGCGGCACAACCACTTGGGTTTGCTGCATCATCAGCAATACCACGGGCACCATTAACGCACTGATGCCGACGGCGACCAGAATGCGTTTCAGGTCCGGCAGACTGGCGAAACGCCACATGCCGCGATAAAGACCAAACCGCCAGAAAATCAGGGCTTGAAGAGGAACGACCCAGAGCAGGGTCTGCAACATGTTATGAACGTAATTTTCGGGAATCGAAAAATTGAATCGCAACAGAAACGCCATGCTCCACGCAAACGCGGCCACGGCCACGTCGTGTCCGAACACCATCACGATTCTTGCATTTTTTATTCTGCGCATCCGATGAACTCCCCCGGTCAGATGCCGGGCATTATGCACGATTTGAACGACAAGTTTTAAAGTATGCCAGTAGCCGTAGCCATATGGGAAGCCCGAAAAGCGAGACCATGAAGAATCACCTAAATTTTTTAATGGGATGGATGGTTTTTGTTAAACTTCATGCATCGAGACGCCGGAGGGAGAGAATATGATCGTCAAGGCGGGAGAAATCTACGGCAAGCGCCGTGCCGGCAAGCTCAGCATGTACAACGTGCTCAAGGTCACCAAGAAAACCGTGACCTTGCAAAATATTGACAACCCGCTCAGCCTGTTCGAAACCACCGTCGAAAAACTGCAGCAATCCGGCTACGAGCTCATCAGCGAAACGCCGTTCATCGATACCAGCAACCACGGGAAAAAGCGCAAGGCCGTGCGCCGCCCCAGCCGCTGCCCTTATACCCTGGATTTTCTCGAAGGCCGCGCCGACTGCGAGAAACCGCAGCTGCCTTCCACCTGACCATCAACCGGCAAGCCCGTTCGGCCTGCCGTTATTTAATTATGCCGGACCGGCAAACAGGTCATGCTCGTCGGCATCGGTAATCGTTACTTCGACCAGATCGCCCGGAATCAGACCTGCGCCACCTTCCAGATATACCACGCCATCGATTTCCGGTGCATCCGCAGCGCTTCGGCCGACTGCATTTTCTTCATCCACAGCATCCACCAGCACCAGCATGGTCTGGCCGATTTTCTGCTGCAGCTTCTCGGCGCTGATGCCAGCCTGCAGCTCCATGAAACGTGCTAGCCGCTCCTGCTTGACCTCTTCCGGCACCGCGCCCGGCAACGCGTTGGCTGTCGCGCCCTCCACCGGCGAATAGGCAAAGCAACCGACGCGATCCAGCTGCGCTTCCTGCATGAAATCCAGCAATTGCACGAAATCGTCTTCGGTCTCGCCCGGGAAACCTACGATGAAAGTACTGCGGATGGTGATGTCCGGGCACACATCACGCCAGGCGCGGATGCGCGCCAGATTGTTCTCGCTGCTGGCGGGACGCTTCATCGCCTTGAGGATGCGCGGGCTGGCGTGCTGGAAAGGCACATCGAGGTAAGGCAGAATCTTGCCATCCGCCATCAGGGGGATCACTTCGTCCACATGCGGATACGGGTAGACGTAATGCAGGCGCACCCATACATCCAGGTCCGAAAGCGCATTGGCGAGCTCGGTCATGCGCGTCTTCACCGGTCGCCCGCCCCAGAAGCCAGTACGGTATTTCACGTCCACGCCATAGGCTGACGTATCCTGCGAAATCACCAGCAGTTCGCGCACACCTGAATTCACCAGGTTTTCCGCTTCCTGCATCACTTCGCCTATCGGGCGGCTCACCAGATCGCCGCGCATGCTGGGGATAATGCAGAACGTGCAGCGGTGATTGCAGCCTTCGGAAATCTTCAGATAGGCGTAATGCTGCGGAGTAAGCCGGATACCCTGCGGCGGCACCAGGTCGGTGTAGGGGTCGTGCGGCTTGGGGCTGTGCGTGTGCACTGCCTCCATCACCTCTTCCAGTGCATGCGGACCGGTAACGGCCAGCACGCTCGGATGCGCGTTGCGCACCACATCACCCTTGGCGCCGAGGCAGCCGGTCACGATCACCTTGCCGTTTTCGGCCAGCGCTTCGCCTATGGCATCCAGCGACTCTTCCACGGCCGAGTCGATGAAACCGCAGGTATTGACCACCACCAGGTCGGCATCCTGATAACTACCAGAAATTTCGTAGCCTTCGGCACGCAATTGAGTGAGGATGCGCTCGGCATCGGAAGAAGCCTTGGGGCAACCAAGAGAAACGAAGCCGACTTGGGGAATGTGTTTGGACATGACTACAACCGCATGGAAATTGGCGGATTATACAGGCACTTAGCGAACTGGCCCAATCGGACCATCGAGCAAGCGGGTTGATACGTTATAATTTCCGCATTCGTTTCGAAACCCAGCCTCAGGGCATATAGATAATTGAGCGACTCTTCCAATACGGTTTTGCGAAACGCAAATCTCTCTCTTCCAGCGCTATTCGGTGCAACAGAATCGTCACTGCAACATACGCTCGGTGCTATCTGCTTTGCAGAGCGCACGGACCAGACCTGCCCGGCCGCAGATAATCCCTTCCTGCATGTCGCCATGCCGATTCTGGATGGCGAGCCTGTGTGTGAGTTATGGCTCGGCGATGGCATAAACGCCACAGTGAAACAAGGCGGGGTACGTTATCGGCGTAGCGAAAACCTGCTGTTCGGCGTTATCGAGCTGAATGAAGCCGATACCGATCCGATACCCCTGCAACAGGCCACCGAATCCGCATATCGACAGATATTTGCGCTGCTGGACGAACTCGAACTTCCGTTCGTTTATCGTTTCTGGAATTACATGGCGGACATCAATGTCGTCAGCCACGGACTGGAACGCTACCGGCAGTTCAACCTCGGCCGCCAGGATGCATTCCTGGCCTGCGCACGCGATGTGGTCGGCGAGCTCCCGTCCGCGTGCGCGCTGGGCACGGCTGAAGGCCCGTTGCAAATCGCCTTTCTCGCCGGCAGCACTGCTTCGCTCGCCATCGAAAACCCGCGCCAGGTCAATGCCTACGCCTACCCTGAAGACTACGGTCCGCGCAGTCCGACCTTTTCCCGCGCCAGCTTGTTGCGGCTTCCCGAAAGCGAAGTGCTTTTCATTTCCGGCACGGCCAGCATCGTCGGGCATCGCACCCTGCATTCGGACGATGTATCTGGCCAGACGCGAGAAACGCTGGCTAATATCGAAGCCGTCATACTTGAAGCCAACAGGGTGATGCATCATCGCTGGTTCGACCCCTCGCAGCTTTTTTATCGGGTCTACGTGCGCCATGCTGCCGACATAGAGATTATCCGCAATGAGTTGCGCCGTCTCACCGGAAACCATGCCAATGCGGTATTCCTGCAAGCCGATATCTGTCGCGACGATTTGCTGCTTGAAATCGAAACCACGGCTTTTTCCTGTGATCGCAAAAACACGGACAGGCAATGAGTGCCGCAATACGTCTGCTGGTGGGAATATACGATTACCTGCTGCTCTACCTCGGTCTCGCCTGGCTGGGTTTACTGTGCCTGGGCTGGACGCTGATCGCCACCGTGTTGCAGCCGCTGATGCCGCGACGCCCGGCCCTCGCGCTTGGCCGCTTCGTCATCATGGCCGGTTTCCGCATTTATCTCGCCAGCCTCAAGCTTTCGCAGCGCTGCCGCTTCGACCTGAGCGCGCTCGATGCCTTGCGCAACGACGGGCCGCTGATTATTGCCCCCAACCACCCCGGTCTGCTCGATGCGGTGATGATCATCTCACGCCTGCCCAATGTCTGCTGCGTGATGAAGGCGGAATTGATGAACAATGTATTCTTGGGAGCCGGCGCGCGCCTGGCAGGATATATCCGCAATGAATCGGTGCATCGCATGGTGCTGCAGGCCTGCGAAGACTTTAAAAACGGCAGCCATCTGCTGCTGTTTCCGGAGGGCACCCGCACCACGCGCCATCCCGTCAACACGCTGACCGGCAGCGCGGGGCTGATTGCCCGCCAGGCCGGCGTTCCGGTGCAAACTGTCATCATCGAGGCCAACACGCCCTTCCTGAGCAAGGGCTGGCCCTTGTTCCGCAAACCGACCATGCCGCTGCATTTTCGCGTACGCCTAGGCCGCCGTTTCGACCCGCCACAAAACATCCGCCTGTTCACAACCGAACTTGAGCAGTACTTTGCAGAAGAACTCGCGCAGCCATGCTAGCCTCCACCACGCATCTCGTCCTCATCCCCAGCTACAACCCCGGCCCCAAGGTCTATGACACCGTACGCGCGGCACGCCGTTTCTGGAATCCGGTATGGGTCGTGATCGACGGCAGTACCGATGAGTCTGTGGCAGGTCTGAAGGCCATGGCCAGGGAGGACGCAAACCTGCGTGTCATACATTTGCCGCAAAACGTCGGCAAAGGCGCAGCCGTATTGCACGGACTGGATATTGCGGCGGCAGCCGGTTACTCGTACGTATTGACGATGGACTCCGACGGTCAGCATCCGGCCGACCTGATTCCCGTGTTCATGGCCGAATCAATCAAGCAGCCCGACGCGATGATACTGGGCATGCCGGTTTTCGACGCCAGCGCCCCCAGCATTCGTATCAAGGGCCGCAAAATCTCCAACTGGTGGGCCAATCTGGAAACGCTGTGGGCAGGCATAGGCGATTCGCTCTTCGGCTTTCGCGTTTACCCCATCGCACCGTTGAGAATAATCATGCGCCGCCACCCCTGGATGCGCCGTTTCGACTTCGACCCCGAAGCCGTAGTGCGGCTAAGCTGGCGCGGCGTAAAGGCAGTCAATATCCCGGCACCGGTGCGCTACTTCGGCGCAGAGGAAGGCGGCGTATCGCATTTCAATTACCTGCGCGACAACGTGCTGCTGACGTGGATGCATACGCGGTTGTTTTTGGGTTTTGCACTACGCCTGCCCCTTTTGATCAAGCGACGGCTAGCAGGGCGCTAAAGCATCCCGCCATTGATCGAAATCACCTGCCCCGAAATATAGGCAGCTTCATCCGACGCAAGGTATGCAACCAGGCTGGCGACCTCCCCCGGCTTACCCGCGCGCTTCATGGGCACCATCTGCTTGATCATCCCGGGGTCGAATGTTCCCTCGGTCATTGCAGTTTCGATTATCCCCGGCGCAACGGCGTTGACGGTGATTCCGCGACTGGCCACCTCCTGCGACAAGGACTTGGTGGCGGCATTGAGCGCGCCCTTGGCGGCGGAGTAATTGGTCTGGCCGCGATTGCCGGCGATGCCGGAGATGGAGGAGATATTGATGATGCGCCCCCAGCGGCTGCGTATCATGGGCATCATCAGGGGTTGGGTGACATTGAAAAATCCGTTCACGGAGACGTCGATGACGCGGTGCCATTGGTCGGGGCGCATGCCGGGAAAAACGGCGTCGTCATGGATGCCTGCGTTGTTGACAAGGATCTGGATCGGCGCGTCTTCGATCAGCGGGAGCAAGGCGGCACTGACAGCGGCGCTGTCGGTGACATCGAAACTTATCGCTTCGGCGCTGCCACCCGTGGCGCGGATTCCCTCAACCAGTTCTTGTGCAGCGTCCACGCCGCGATTGGCATGCACGTACACATGGCAGCCGTCGGCAGCAAGACGGCGGCAAATGGCGGCGCCGATACCCCCGCTGCCCCCGGTGACAAGCGCTTTCTTCATTTCATGCTCCCTGCATTCGGTAACAGCGCGTCGGCATTGATCACCACTGCCGCGCGACCTTCCAGCAGCAACCGGTCGGCCGCACTGACGCTGAACTGGTAAAGAATGTTGTTTTCGTTGCTCATGATGCGGCTGGCCTGCACCGTCAAGTCTTCGGAAATATCGTCCAGCCGTACCACATGGACTTGCACGCCACGCACGCTGACGAGGAATCCCGCTTTCGGCGCGGCATTGTCGGGCGGGGCCAGCAAGGCGCCATGCACGGCCATCGCCTGCGCGGCATACTCGACGCCGCAGGCGGCGCCCAGCCGGCCATGAGCGCGCAAGGGGTTGTCCTCCGCGCGATGGCTGCTGGCGCGGCATTGGATGTTTTCCTCATCCCAGCTTTCCACGCCGTCGAGCAAACACATGCTGCCCTGATGAGGAATGCGGCTGGCGATCCAGTTGCGGTCTAACACGGGCTGACTTCCACGGCGATGCGGGTTTCTTCCAGGTAGTCGAGCACCACATGAGCGCTTTCGCCAACGGCTATCGCATGCAACAACGGCAAACCGCGAGCGGCCGGAATACTGAGGCGCAGCTTTTCCAGCCCGCCATCAGCGAAACGATCTACAGGTCCGTCGCTGAGCGTCACGCTGATACGCGCCACAGCCTGCGGCGTATGCTCGGGTGCCAGCACCAATGAAATTCCCAGTAGATCGCTCAAAGGCCGTACGCTGAAAACCGGTTCGGGGTAGTCGGTGTCGCCAGCGATCAGGATGCAGCGGTTGCCATCTACCGCGACCTGCACCATTGCTTCCAGCAATCCCGCCCCGAAACTGGCATCGAAAGCGCACAGCACCGCGGACGATGCCATCGCGCCGGTGGCGATGCTCCAATAGCCGGAAGCGGCGTTATGCACTGAGTTGTGAAAACGCGTCGGCGAGACCTGCCGATCATCGGAAGCCAGCATTTCGCAAATCGTATGGCAGTTGTGGCCATCGCCGTGCGAGGCGGTAAAGACGCTGGGCAAATTGCTCGCTTCCACCCCGGCGGTGGCCATCGCTTCCGTCGAGGTCGCCAGCGCCAATTTGACGATTTCGCCGCAGCGGCGGCGTTCTGCGGGCGGCAGCAGCACAGGCGGCGGAATCACGGTTTTCTGCGGCTGATAGGCTTGCCGGCCGGCAAGAATCTCACGCCCTTCGGACCAACCGGACAGACCGGGACCGAGCAGGCCGATGCCTTCGATGTAAGCAATCAGCGATGTCATCGCGCGGCCCTCCCGAAAATCAGGCTGCAATTCGTGCCGCCGAACCCGAAGGAATTGCTGATGACGCTCGCCACCGGCTGTTCGCGGTTTTCCAGCAGGTAATTCAGCCCGGCTTCGGGGTCGATCTGCGTCGTATTGAGTCCGCCGGGCAGCAGGCCATGCCGCAGCGCCAGCAGGCTGATCACCGCCTCGACGCCGCCTGCCGCGCCCAGCGTATGACCGGTCGCGCCCTTGGTGGAACTGCAAGGCGTGGCAGTACCGAATACCGCCCTTACCGCCTTGCTCTCCGCGGTATCGTTGCTCGGCGTTGCAGTGCCATGCAGGTTGATGTAGTCGATGTCGCTCGGTGCCAGGCCGGCCGTTGTCAGGGCCTGCTCCATCGCGATACGTGCGCCCAAGCCTTCGGGATGCGGCGAGGACATGTGATAGGCATCGCTCGATTCGCCGATACCGAGCAAGAACAAATCATCGGGTTCTGGATGCTGCGGTGCACGCTCCAGCAACGCGAACGCTGCCGCCTCGCCAATGGAGATGCCGTCGCGGGCTGCGTCGAACGGGCGGCAAGCCTGCGTGGAAAGCAGTTGCAGCGAATTGAAACCGTACAATGTCGTGAGGCACAGCGTATCCACCCCGCCGACCACGGCAGCGTCGATCAGCCCGGCCTCTATCATGCGACGTGCCGAACCGAAGACCTTGGCACTGGACGAACAGGCCGACGAAATCGCCACGGCCGGGCCGTGCAAGCCGAAATAGTGGCGGGTGAAATCGGCGACTGAAAAGGTATTCTGCGTTTTGCTGTAATGAAAATCGGCGGGCAGTGCGCCGGTTTCCGGATCGCGCCGGCGATAGGCCAGCTCCGTCTCAAGGATGCCGGAGGTGCTGGTGCCGACGAATACGCCGACACGGTCATCGCCGTAACGTTCGATAGCCGTCCGCACCGCTTCGGCAAAACCGTCCTGTTCCAATCCCAGCTGAGCCAGACGATTGTTGCGGCAATCGAAATCTTTCATCTCAGCGGGCAGTGCAACGTCATCCACGTCGGCGACCTCACCGATGAAAGTAGACAAATCCACAGTATCGAAATCGCACGGTTTCAGGCCGGGAGTGCGCTGGCGCAGTGCTGCCAGCGTTTCATCCAGTCCGCGTCCAATGCTGCTCGTGGCGGTGAAGTGAGAGATAAGTAATGGATTCAAAGGTAAACCATCATTTGTAAAAAATTCATTATAGGGCCGCGTCGCGCAGGGTGACAAAACGGAGCCCGGCCGCATGCGCCGACGCTATCAGGTCCGGCAGTACCTGCAAGACAACCGGCTCGCCGGAAGCGGCTCTAGCCGCGTTGCCGTCGTGCAGCAGAAGTATCGCACCCGGTTTCACGCCGCGCGACAGCCGGGCTCGCACCTGCGTTGCATCGCGCGTGCAGGTGTCGAACCCGCGCACCGTCCAGCTCGCCAGTTGCAGCCCAAACCGCGCCAGAACCGGCTCCAGGAATGGGTTGCGCAACCCGGCCGGAGCACGGAAGAACCGCGGGGTCATGCCTGCGATGCGACTCAGCGACTCTTGCGCGGCCGCGATTTCGCGGGCATAGCCTGCCGGCCCCAGCAGCGAGAAATTGTGGCGGTGATGCTGAGTGTGATTTTCGATGGCATGCCCGTGCCGCACGATTTCGCGGCACAGCTCGGGGTGCTGTGCGGCCTTGCTGCCGATACAGAAAAAGGTCGCTTTCACGCCGTGGCCTTGAAGCAATTCCAGCACTTGCGGCGTCACTTCAGGATCGGGGCCGTCGTCTATGGTCAGAGCGATTTCGTTGCGGCGCATGGCTGCATCCGGCAAACGCGTCCAATTAGCGCCCAGCCCGCTGCTGCGCGGCAAGAGACCCAACAACGTGATGACCATGTGATTGGCCGCCACCGTCGCGAGCGCCCATGGCCACAGCGCAAAGTCGATGACGACGGCCAGCAGCGCCGACAGGTGCAGCGCGATGGAAAAGCCAAGGAATGCGGTAGGCCGCCAGCGATGCTTATTCATCAAGCCCCTCCGAAGCGCCGCTCGAGAAAACGATGCCACAAATCCCGCCACGCCGGCCAGTCGTGGCCGCCGGCGATGCAGTCGACATGCCTCGCCGGCAAGGCTTCCGCCATCATCGCATGGCCGGGAGCAAAGCGATCTTCCGCGCCGTAGCCCAGATGCACTTCAATGCCACTCTTCTCATGCGATTGCAGCCAACGCCAGTTGCGCCGCTCGGTGTCATCCTTCGCCAAGTCGCCGGGCTGCCAGGCGATGATGCCTCCTGCCGTGGCGATTTCACTGGTGGTCATGCGGTTGCCCGGGTAGGGCGCCATCAGGAAGAGCCCTTCCACACCTCCCGGATAGCGGTCGGCGTAAGCCATCGCAACATAGCCGCCGATGGAAATCCCGGCCAGCCATATATGGCGATAGCCAGCGGCCAGGGACGGCGCGATCAGGCTGGCGTGCAGCTGCGGCAGTGCCTGTTCGCCGGCTACGTGGTCGAACAGCAAGCCCGCCAACAAAAGGTCCATATCAATGCCGCGATTGCGCACAGCATCGACGAAACCTTCGCGCACGAAATCTTCCGGCTGATGCAGTGCGCCGGGCAGCAGGATGGTCAGCGTTTCCGCTTGTCTGCCGGGCTGGGCGAAGTCGGCGAGGCTACGCATGAGCCCGCTTGGCAAAAATCGCCGAGAACAGCAACGCCAGGATCACGCCCGGCGCAACGGTGACGCCCATGGCCTGCAGCACCGGCACGGTGGAAAACGCCAGCAGGCCGAAACCGAGCACGGTGGCGACGTTGGCCAATAGCAGTGACGCCATCGTGCGCGGTTGCAAGCTGGCGGCGTCGCTGTGATCGAAGAACAGCGCGTAATTGGAACCGATGGCGACGATCAGCAGCAGGCCGATCAGGTGCAGGATCATCAGGGGTTGCCCGAACAGCGCCAACCCGGCCGTCACGGTCAGCACGGCCGCAGCCAGCGGCAGGACGACGCGCGCAACGCGCGACGGTGAGCGCAGCGTCACCAGCAGCAGGGCAATAATCGCTGCCACACCTGCCAGCGACAATAGAATGGCCTCTTGCAGATAACCGAAATACAAATGATCGGATTCGGCTTTCAGATCGACGAACACCGCGCCCGGAACCTGATCCAGCGCGGCTTGCACCGCGGCGGTATCGATGGCACTGTTTTCCGGCGCTGTGAGCGGCAGCAACGCATTCCAGCGATCATGCTGGCGGACCAGCAGCGCCTCGACCGCCATTGCCAGCGAAGTGCCTTCGAGATCGACACGTTGCAGCAGAGGCATCTGGCGCGCTGCCTCTACATCGGCGAGAAAGGGCTTGAATAATCCTGGCCGCACCGGCAAATCTTCCGTCGCTTCATTAAGGCTTGCTTCAAGTACGTCTGATGGCGGCAGGCTGACTTGGCGGGCACGCTGTGTTGCCTCGCTGGGCAAATAACGACTGGGGCTTTCGAAGCCGGCCAGCGCACCGTTGGTAACCAGCGGCTGCAAGGCAAGCGACACCTGTTCGGCGGATTGCAGCGCCGCCTCTTCGCTCTGGCCATCCACCACCACCAGGTAACGCGCATCGGGCGCACCCATGGCGGCACGCAGACGGGTATCCAATGCCTGATCCGCGGCAGAAACGGGGCTCAATGCGGCCAGTTCGCGATTCCACAAATGATCGCGATGCTGATAAAGCACGACGCAGGAAACCGCCAGCAACAGCAGTGCAATCCAGCGCAAACGGCCTGCCTGATGCGACAGCAGTGCCAGCGCACCGCCAGCGGCGGAAACGTCGCATATCCGGAAATCGGCAGGCAAAAGATGCGGCAACACAAAACGCGTCATCGCCGCGGCCGCCAGCAGGCCGGCAATCGAATACAAGCCAAGCTGCGCCAGACCGGGAAAGCCCGAGAACAGCAGCGCGGCAAAACCGAACACCGAAGTCAGCACGCCCAGCCGCACGGTCGGCCAGACGCGGCTCACCCAGCCGGAACGATCCGCCCCGCCCTGCTCCGATTGCAGGAAAAGATAGATCGAATAATCCACCGCTTCGCCGATCAGCGCCGTGCCGAAGCCGAGCGTGATGCCATGCACCACGCCGAAACCGAGGCTGACCGCGGCGACCCCCGCCAGAATGCCGGTCGCCACAGGCAGAAAGCCGAGCAGCAAGGCCCGCGGTGAACGGTAAACCGCCAGCAGCAGTGCGGCGATCAGCAGAGAGCTGACGATGAAGATTACCCGCACCTGATGTTTGATGGTGTCGCGCGCCAGCACCGAAAATACGCCGGGGCCGGTCATGTGCAGCTCAGCGCCTTTTACGCCTTGGGCTGCCTGCTCGAATGCCGTCTGGACAGCGGCCATCGCATGCTGCTGGGCATCGGTATCGGAACCGGCCGCGTGGGTCTGAAGCAGCAACAATGCAGTTTTTCCGTCTTGCGACGCCCATGCGCCTTCGATCATGCGCGGCTGGCGGCTGCTTTCCATGCCCTCGATCAATTGCAGCATTTCGCCGGTGGGATCGCGCGGCAGCAATTGCTTGATCAGCAGGCCGGCGGGCGAGGCAAGCCGGTCTATGCTTTCGCTTAAAGCCTCATGCAGTCCGGCGACGCCAAAACGCTCCGGCGTCACGGTCGGGCTCAGCAGGTAGCGATAGTTGAACAGGGTTTCGCGGTCGCGCTCGGTAGTCACCGGCTCGCCGTTATTGACCGCGACGAATGCCGGGGCGGATCGCAGGCGTTGTGCCATATTTTTGGAAATCGCGGCGCGCGATGCTTCGTCCGCCCCTTCGATGCCAACCAGAATCAGTTTGGAAGCCAGCCCGTCGCGCAACTGATCCATCAACAGCTGCTGCTGTGCCGTCGGCGTGCGCGGCAGGAAGGCGGACAGGTCGGCGGTGAAATGGCTGCGCGCGATGATGACGATGCTGGCTATGATCAACGCCAGCCATACGGCAATCGCAGCCCGGCCGGAATGCGGAAAAGTCAGCTTCAAGGCGCGGACATCTGCGTGATGGTCATCAGCGAGCTGTCGCCATCCGCTTGTCGAATTTCGATGGTGCGTAATTCATGGCGCTCACCGGCGATGCGAATGCGCTCGACGACTTTCTTCATCCGGTCTGCCAGCGGCAGCAGTTCCAGCGTCCAGCCCTGCTCGCCCCCTTCCAGATTCAGGTGGTAGGCGCGTTCCAGCGCTGCGCGGTCGCCTGCCAGCGTGCCGCGTATGCTCTCGATAAAGGCGGCAATTTCAGGATAGTTCTGCAAGGGCAGCACGTGCCGCTTGCCTTTCTGCTCGATGGTCAGCGTGCCCTGCTCCAGCACCATGCTTTCCGGACGCGGCTTGAGCGTGCGCTTTTCGAGGCGGCCGGGCGCGGTATAGAACAGCTCGCCCGAGGACTCGACCGGCCTGTCGAGAATGGCGATGGATTTCTTCTCGATAAAACTCGCATGACCGGAGCGGGTTTGCGCCAGGCCGTTCATCAGCTGGTCGATACTCCACTCACCCGCCTGCAGTGAGGATGAAACAAGCAGGCAGGCCAGCATGAGAAATGATTTAACGATGTTCATGGGGTTGCGCACTCAGGGATGTCGGGACGGATTGCCAGTAATCGAAAAAATTGAACCAGTTGTAAGGCGCATCTAGACAGTAATGGTTCAACAGGCCGGCATAGCGCTCTATTGCTTGCTTTACGGCAGCCTCGCGCTGGCCGCGTGGAACATCGGTAAAATCGGCCAAGGTCTCGAAATGCACGCGGTAGCGATTGCCGCCGAGATACAGCCCGACCATGAACACCACTGGGCGCCGCATCAGTGCGGCCATGCGGAAAGGGCCGACAGGCATGGCGGCCGGTGCGCCGAGGAGATCGACTGGCATCATGGGCTCATCGCCCAGGGTGCGGTCGCCCAGCATGCCGACTAGCATGCCGGCATCCAGTTTATCCTGCACCCTGAGCATGGAATCGATGCGCCCCAGGGGAATGACATCCAGCGCGGCCTCGGAGTTGATCGCCGCCAGCATCTTGTTGATTTTCTGCGCATTGTCTTCGTGCATCACCATCGCCACATGCAGCCCCGGCACTTGCCGTCCAATGGCGCGAATGACTTCGAAGCTGCCCAGATGCGCACCCATGAGAAACACGCCGCCGCCCGCCTCGATCAAGGGATTGATATGTTCCAGCCCTTGAATGTCGATATCGAACAAGTCATAGCGTCGATCCACCAGATAGATGCGATCGTGTATCGTCGCGGCAAAACTGAAAAAATGCCGGTAGAGGTCACGCCAGCCGGCGGGTCGACCCAGCACGCGCGTGAGATAGTCGCGCGAGGCGTTGCGGCTCGAAGGCGAGAACAGTACGAAATACAGCGCCACCAGGTGCAGTACCGAACGTGCGATACGCCGCCCCAACCGCAACGATATCCAGCTCATAAGGCGCAGCATGGGCATGTTGCTGCGTTCGCTCGATTGCAGCCAGACGGCCTTTTTCTGTACGGTATTCATGATTCAGTGACGGGTGTGATGCTGCCGGAAACGATATGCCGCTCACCTTCGCGGATGTCAAAGCGAATCGCGCCGCTGGCCTGGGCTTCGTGCTCGATGATAACGCGCGCGCCCGGCCCCAATGGGCTCAGGAATTTGACTGAGCC
This sequence comes from Methylobacillus sp. MM3, assembly GCF_001645185.1. Classification (GTDB taxonomy): domain Bacteria; phylum Pseudomonadota; class Gammaproteobacteria; order Burkholderiales; family Methylophilaceae; genus MM2. The sequence goes on along the minus strand of NZ_LXTQ01000011.1, from coordinate 424,085 downwards.
GATCTGCCACGCGCCATCATGGCCGATATCATCGGCAATCGCATGCATCGCCTCATCCAGCAGCACGACGCCAGGCACGATGGGCATATCCGGGAAATGCCCGGCAAACGCGGGATGATAGTCAGGGATGTTCAGCATGGTTTTCTTCATGCCGCATCCCGGTTGAAACGGTTTTCGATCAGGTTCTTGAGCGCTTCGCGCGGCAGCTTGCCCGTGCTGTTGCGCGGCAAGGCATCGACGAATAGCAGCGGGCGCGGCAAAAAGACCGGATCGATGCGCTCGCGCAGCGCTTTCAGCAACGTTTTCGCATCCAGCCCAGGCGCGACCACACAGGCGGCGAGACGTGTGACATGATCGTGCGACACTTCGTCCGGCATGTAGAACGCGCCATCGACGACACCGGGGATCGCGGTCAGTTGCACATTCAGATGCGCCAGCGAACTGCGCTTGCCGGCAATATTGATCAGATCCTGCAAGCGGCCATGCAGCAGGAATCGTCCAGCTCCAGTCAGTTCGATCTTGTCGTTCAATGCAACGGGATGCTCCACGTGACCGCCTTCGGCCCATACCCCACCCTCACGCGAAACCAGCCGCACATTCGGAAACAGACTCCACTCCAAGGTTCGCGTCGTGCGACGCGTGGCAATTTGTCCGGTTTCGGTACAGCCGTAGATTTCCAGCAAGGGTGCATTGAAACCGGACTCCACAGCCTGCGCCAGTTGCGGCGACAGCATCGCGGTCGCAGACAGCACCATCTCGACGCGCGGCAACGGCAGACCGGCCTCCAGCAGTGTCCGCAAATGCAAGGGGGTGGAGACCAGCAGGCGCGGCATCGTTATCGCGTCCAGCGTCTCGCAAATATCAGCCGGATAGAACGGTTGCGCGCTGCACAAGGCGTTTGCGGACTGCAGCGGCAGCAGTACGGTCGATTCGAAACCGTACATGTGTTGCGGCGGCACCGTGCCGACAATGGCATGGCTCACGCCGGACTTTAACCCGAGTTGTTCCGCTTGCGCCCGGACGTTGCGCACCAGTCCGCCCCAGGTTTTGGGGTGCGGCATCGGCATGCCGGTGGAGCCGGAAGTGAATACGATGGAAACCACCTGCTCGATATCGATGTGCGGTATGCGCGCTTCCAGCGGAAAAGCATCGGGAATCGCTGGATAAGGCAATTGCGGCAATGCGATATCGCATTGCTCACTGTCATGCAGGCAAAACACATCGGCGGCAAACAGCTGCAATTGCTGCACCGTTTCCGGTGTATGCGTAGGCGGCAACAGGCTCACCTTATCTGTCATCATGGCTGCGGCCAGCCCCACGGCAAAGCGATAGCGATCGCGGCAGACATTCAGCACATGCCGGCCAGCAGGAAGCCGTTCGGCAAGATATGTAGCATCTCGCAGGAATTGCGCAACCGACACCGGCGCATTGCCGCGCCAGGCGACTGTGTCACTCAAGGATGTGTGGGAAAGCAGTGGAGAGGTCGCCATAGCTCAAGCCTACCCATGCGGGCGGGAAGATTTCAGATAAGCATTGACCGCATCGAGGATGTGACCGTGCGAGGCATCTGACAATACGCGACGGCGCACCAGGTATTCTGCGACGAACATCAACGCGACCAGCGGCAATACCATGAAATTGGCATACACCGACCAGACCGTCAAAGGCGTCAGTAAAAACAGCAAGGTCGAGATGGCTGCGAGCAGACCGAAAAAACCTGCCCAGGCAACCGTCACTTGCCGCGCATAGCGCTCATGCGCCGCCGACAATGGGCCATGCACCATTTCCGCAAACGTCACGCACAGCGGCGTGCGTCCACCGACCAGCGTACGGCCGAAGGTCGCCAGCAAGGTCAGCAGCAAGCCCATGTCCTGAATCCAGAAAAGCAGGCCGGAGTGATGCGCAATCGTCGACCAGACTCTCCAGAATAACAATCCACTTACCCCGAGCAGCAACAAACCGCCCAGTCGCCAACGCGTATTCGACAGCATGGCCAATCCGATGAGGAACACCGGCGCCATCGCCAGAAAAGCGCCCATGATACCGGGCCGGCCGGAGGCATTGACGTGATGCATCAGCACGGCATAAGCCGCAATAGCGACGGCAACACCTACGCCCCTGGCGGTTCGGAGGATGTCAGGCATCAGCGGGTTTTGTGTGCAGCCACATACTCCGTAAGACTGCGTAACGAACCGAAAATGCGGTGATTGTCTTCGCTGTCCGCTTTCAACTGCAGGCCGTAGCGCTTGGAGACTACCAATGCGACCTCAAGGATATCGATGGAGTCCAGACCCAGGCCATTGCCGTAAAGCGGTTCATCAGGCTGGATTTCTGCGGCGGAAACGTCAAGATTCAATGCCTGCACCATCAGCTCGGCAATTTCAAGCTGTAATGCAGCTTCCTCTGTGGGCGTATATTTTTCTGTCATGACAACTCTTTGTTTGTTTGAGGCTTATATCCCTGGAACACACTTGCCACAAGGCGCTTCAAGAATGAATATATTTTACCGCGTTTTAAACCCAGCCAGTATTTCGAAGGAATCAAAACGGTAGTGTATTTGCGCCGCTTCGTTTTTTGAATGATCCGGTCGTGCTAATCTCTTGCGCATGTATATCGTTGCAATCGCCTGGCTTTATGTCACCCTGATGATGGCGCTGACAGAACCCAGCATCGTCGCCGGGCTGCTCACATTCCTGTTCTATGGTTTGCTGCCCTGCGCCCTGCTGATCTGGATCATCGGCACGCCGCAACGCCGGCGCAACCGCCTACGCGTGATGGCCGAGCAGGAACTTGACCAGCCAGATCGATCCGATACCAAGGCCGATTAAGGTCACCTGCTGTACCGTGGCGCGCAGCTCCGGGCGTTTGTGCAGGCCGGGAATCAGATCCGCGACCGCCACATAGATCATGCTCGCCGCAGCCAGCCCGAGGATAGTCGGGATCCAGTTCTGCACCGTTTGCAGCGCAAAATACGCAATCACCCCGCCAACCAGCGTCGCCAGGCTGGACAGCAGATTGAAGATGAACGCCTGGCGTTTGGTGTAGCCGGAATGCAGCAGAATCAGGAAATCGCCGACTTCCTGCGGGATTTCGTGCGCGATGATTGCCAGCGCCGTCACCGCCCCCAGCTTGAAGTCCGTCATGAACGCCGCCGCGATCAGGATACCGTCCACAAAGTTATGGAAGGTATCGCCTATCATGATCATCATGCCGCTGCGGCCATGATCGTGCCCATGGTCATGCACCGGCGCGGGGGCCGCATGCGCCTCGCACTCGTCGCCGTGGCAATGACGCCAGAGCACCAGCTTTTCCAGCACGAAAAACAGCAGTATGCCAAACAGCACCGTCGCTGCCATGTTGTCCATGCTGCTGGAAAGCTCGAAGGCATGCGGCAGGATTTCAAGGAATACCGCGCCCAGCAGCGCACCAATGGCGTAGCTGATCAGCATTGGAATCCATGCGGTACGCGCATTGAGCGCCACGAGGCCGGCAGCAGTGACGCTAAGCACGCCTCCGAACAGGCTTGAAACGAGAATCCAGCTGAATACGGACATTGTTGTTATGCAAAGGTGAGAAAAGTTGGGATTATACGGGACGTGTCAAGCAGGGCTTAGCCAGATTAGCGAAGCCATGCGCCCGGTGCGTCCGTCGCGGCGATACGAAAAAAAACGTTCCGTATCGGTATAACTGCAGAAATCACCGCCATAAATGCGCTGTATGCCCAATGACAGCAAGCGCTGGCGCGCGAGCAGATAAAGATCGGCCAAGTACTTGTCGCCACGCGCATTGAAGGCAAACTCACTCGCCGGGTCGTTGCGCAGGAAAACCTCGCGTACCTCAGGCCCTACTTCGAAGGCCTGCGGCCCAATGGCCGGCCCAAGCCAGGCCATCATCGATGATGTCGGAACATCCATGGCGATGATCGTATCCTCGATCACGCCATCGGCGAGGCCGCGCCAACCGGCATGCGCCACGCCCGCTACCGTACCGACATCGTCACACAGGAAAACCGGCAGGCAATCTGCTGTCATCACTGCGCACACCGCATTGGCACGGCGCGTGATGCAGGCATCCGCGCGCGGCTCGCATCCGGCAGATTCGGCCAGGATCACCGCGGTACCGTGCACCTGCTCCATCCAGACCGGTTCGCTCGGCACCAGCGTGTTCAACAGGTTGCGGTTGGCGGCGACGGTATGGGCATCGTCCCCGACATGCATGCCGAAGTTGAGGCTGTCGTAGGGCGCCGTACTGAGGCCCCCCAATCGTGTAGTCTGGATCGCCCTGACTTTCGGCGGTGCCGGCCAGTCAGGAATAATCAAAGACTCGGCCAGCGTCACTCCACATCCTCTTCGTCTTCGAACTCATCCTCGAAATCGTCCTCGTCATACACTTCGAACGGGAGTTCGAAATCTTCCTCGCTCACGTCTTCTTCAAAGCGCATGGCTTCCAGTAGCGCCTTCATGTCCGCCGGCAATTCTGCCTGCCACTCCATGAATTCGCCGGTTACGGGATGGATCAATCCGAGCCGTACCGCGTGCAGCGCCTGCCGCTTGAAGCCCTTCAACGCGTCGCGCAGCGTTTGCGACATCACACGATGCGGCACGATGCCGCGCAGTCCATAGACCGGATCGCCCACCATGGGCGCGCCTATGTGCTGCATGTGCACCCGGATCTGGTGCGTACGCCCGGTTTCAAGACGGCAGCGCAGATAGGTGTGCACCGCGAAGCGCTCCAGCACTTCATAATGCGTAACCGCCGGTTTGCCGCCGACGCGCGTCACCGCCATGCGGGTGCGCGAGCGCGGGTCGCGGCCGATCTGCGTTTCCACCGTGCCGTTCTTCCACACCTCGCCCCAGACGATGGCGCGGTACTCGCGCTTCACGGTGCGCGCCTGCAACTGGCGCACCAGGCCGGTCTGGGCGGCGATGGTCTTGGCGACGACCAAGAGGCCGCTGGTGTCCTTGTCCAGGCGATGCACGATACCGGCACGCGGCAGATCCTTCAGCTGCGGCGCGTGGTGCAGCAGCGCATTGAGTAAAGTTCCCTGCCAGTTGCCTGCGGCGGGATGCACCACCATGCCGACGGGCTTGTTGATCACCAGAATGTGCTCGTCTTCGTAAACGATATCGAGCGGAATGTCTTCGGCTGAGAAAGCACTTTCATCCGGGCTGGGTTGCGGCCGCACTTCAATCTTTTCACCGCCCCATACCTTCTGCTTGGCGATGGCGGCCTGTCCATCGACGCGCACCAGATCCTCCTTGATCCAGGCTTGCAGACGGGAGCGGGAATAGTCCGGCAGCAGCTTGGGCAGGGCCTGGTCGAGGCGCGATCCGGCAAGCGATTGGGGAATTACGAGGGAGATAGGCTGGGTTTGGGTCATCGGTTATAATCGGGCAAACGTCTTGGGACTAATTAAATGAAACGTAGTGTAGCCTTAATTCTTGCTCTGTTCCTCTCAGCATGCGCCATTTTCGGCGATCCCACCGAAATCGATGAAACCAAGGGCTGGTCCGTTCAGCGTCTGAATACCGAAGCCGAAACTTCGATGCGCAACCGCGACTACGACAAGGCTATCGGCTATTACGAAAAACTGAAATCGCGTTATCCACACGGCCGCTATGCGCTTCAGGCAGAGCTCGAAATCGCCTACGCGTACTACAAAAAAGGTGAAGCAGCTTCGGCCATTGCCGCCGCGGATCGCTTCATCAAGCTGCACCCGCACCACCCTAACGTCGACTATGTCTACTACCTGAAAGGCCTGGCCACCTTCAACGAGCGCGGCATCGTCGAAAAACTGACGGCTCAGGACATCAGCGACCGCGACCCGAAGGCATTGCGTGAATCGTTCGCAGCATTCAAGGAACTGATAACGCGCTTCCCCAACAGCAAATACGTCAAGGATGCCACGGCGCGGATGACTTACCTGGTCAACACGCTGGCCGCGCACGAACTGCACGTGGCACGTTACTACATGAAACGCGGTGCCTACGTCGCGGCGGTCAATCGCTGCAAGTTCGTGATCGAAACCTATCCCGAAACACCGGCAGTGGAAAATGCATTGATCATCATGATCAGCGCCTATGACCTGCTTGGCATCGAAGACCTCAAGCAGGACACCATGCGCGTATTCAAGACCAACTATCCCAACAATCCTTTCAACGGCACGGCTGCGCCGCCGGAACAGAAATCCTGGTGGAAATTCTGGGAAAGCCTGTAATTCCTCTCCGCTTTAAAAGGACGCCTCTGCGTCCTTTTTTATTGCCTGCTTTTCCTGCCCGATCAGGCTGCGAGTATCTCTTCCATCGCTTGCAGGAAACGTGCGTTCTCTGCGGGAAGGCCAATGCTGACGCGCAGCCAGTCCGGCATTTCATAGGCAAAAATGGGACGCACAATAATGCCTCTTTCGAGCAGCTTGCGGTTCACCGCGGCCGCATCCGGCACATGGAAACTGACGAAATTGCCGAATGACGGAATGTAGCGCAGTCCCAGTTTCGATAAACCTTCGATCATCTGCTTCATGCCGGCATCGTTCAGGTCGCGGCTGCGGCTGACGAAATCGTCATCCTGCAAGGCCGCCGCAGCCGCCGCTTGCGCCACGCTGTTGACGTTGAATGGCTGGCGCACGCGATTCATCATGTCGGCCACCGCCGGATGCGCCAGCGCAAATCCGACGCGCAAGCTGGCAAGGCCATAGGCCTTGGAGAAAGTACGCGTCACGATCAGGTTATCGAATTCCGACAGCCAGGCGATGCTTTGCGACTTCTGCGCATCGGAAAGATATTCGTCGTAAGCTTCGTCCAGCACAACCAGCACATGCTGCGGCAAATCGCGAAGAAAGGCATGAAGCTCGGACTTATCAAGCAGCGTGCCGGTCGGATTGTTCGGGTTGGCAATAAACACCATGCGCGTTTTTGCCGTAATAGCGACACGCATCGCCTGCAGGTCGTGGCCGAAGTCCTTGGCCGGAGTGCTGATTCCAATGGCACCGACCGCCTGCGTCACGAGCGGATACACGGCAAAGGCATGCTGCGAATAGATGGCTTCGAGCCCCGGCGCGAGGAAAGCGCGCGCGGCAATTTCCAGTACATCATTTGAACCGTTGCCCGGAACGATTTGCGCCGCCTGCACCCCGAATTTTTTGCAGATTGCCTGCTTCAATTCGAAGGCATTGCCGTCGGGATACAACGCAATACTCGCCAGCGCATCCGCAATCGCCCGCTTCGCCAGCGGGCTGATGCCCAGAGGATTCTCGTTGGACGCCAGCTTGACGATGCCGGCCTCGTCAAGCCCGAGTTCTCGGGCAAGCTCCGAAATCGGTTTTCCCGGCTGGTAAGGGGCAATGGAGCGGATATGGCTCGGTGCGAGCTCGCTCAACGTATTCAATGCGGACTCCTGCGATTCGATAATCAGATCGGAAATAAAAAAGCGGCTGCCGCCGCAACCGTATTTTAACCGAAATGCACTATCGACGCGGCACGCAATAGTTTTCGACTTCCTGGAAGGAGGGACGCAGGTCCGGTGCGATTGTCATGCGTCCGAACTCAATGACGGTCTTGGGCGGATAGCCGTTCAGATAAGCCACGATGCAGGTTTTGAGGCAAGCAAAAAACTGCTCTTCTTCCTCGGCCAGATTTTGCAGGAGCTTGGCGACCGGCCCGATAAAACCGTACGCCATCAGGATGCCCAGAAACGTACCTACCAGAGCCGCGCCGATCTTGTGCCCAAGCTCTTCGGGAGGTCCGCCGATAAACGCCATGGTGACAACCACTCCCATGACGGCGGCGATGATACCGAAAGCCGGTAGTGATTCGGCGAGGTGGGTGAAGGCATCGGCGGGCTTCCTGGCAGCATGGCTGGCCGTTTCGAGATCGATATCCATCAGATTCTCGATTTCATAACTATTCATGTTGCCGGTTACGATAATGCGAAAGTAATCGCAGATGAACTCGCGCGTTCTGGCATCGGAAGCGACTCTGGGATATTTTGCAAAGATCGCGCTTTTGCCTGGCTCTTCAATGTCAAACTCAATCGACATCAGCCCATCCTTGCGTACCTTTGCCAGCAAGGCATGCATCAGCGCCAGTGCATCTAGGTGGTACGCCAGATTGTAATGCGAGCCTTTGAGGGCCAGCGGCAGGCTATGCATGCATTCGCGTATCGTCCTGCCGGGATTGGAAATCAGGAAAGCGCCCAGCCCGGCACCGCCGATGATCAGCATCTCCGCAGGCTGAAACAACGCCAGCAAATGACCGCCAGCCCAAAGATAGCCGCCGGCGATACAGCCGACGACGACGAGAAACCCCAAAATCAGATTCATGCATTTACACCTTATTATTGTTAAGGCGCAAAACCGGAATAGCTTGGATACCCGAATCGGATGACGAGGTGCATGGCATGAAGCGATGCATGCGTTGAATCTGGCAATCCCGCTGTCATGGAGGAAAAACCTCTTTAGACCGGTGATTTTGCGCCCTTGCCTTTCGGCAAGTTTGCCTTTATCAGTTATTTGATTTTGTGAATTCTACCCGAAAGAACCCACAGTGAAAATGGAATAGTGTTCAGATCACTGCCACGGGATAAGAGCCCATCACCTTCAGGAAAGCCGCCCTGTCATCAACCTCCTGCAACGCGGCGGCCACGCGCGCATCTTCACGATGCCCTTCGATATCGACAAAGAATACGTATTCCCACAAGCCCGTGTGCGCGGGGCGCGATTCGAATTTTGTCATGCTGACATCATGGCGAGCCAACGGCTCCAGCAAGGAAACCACCGCGCCCGGAACGTTGCGTGCGGCCATGGCCAGCGAGGTCTTGTCCTTGCCGGAAGGCGCTACATCATGGTTCGACAGCACAAGGAAACGCGTGGTATTCCGCGGATCGTCCTCGATGTTCTCGGCCAGCAGATTGAGACCGAACAGTTCGCCGGCGCGGCGGCTCGCAATGGCAGCCGCACCCGGTTCAATGGCGGCCAGACGCGCGGCTTCGGAGTTGCTGGCGACCGCCTGGCGCTCGATGCCGGGCAGATTGCGGTTCAGCCACTCATGGCATTGCGCCAGCGACTGTGCGTGCGAATAGAGCTTGGTCACACCGCTCTTGTCGGATGCTTTCGACAAGAGATTATGATGCACCGGCAACGCTATCTCGCCGCAAATATACAAGCTTGTCAGGAGTAGAAGATCCAGCGTGCGGCCGATACCGCCTTCGGTGGAGTTCTCTACCGGCACCACGCCATAATCGACCGCACCGGTTTCCACTGTCTGGAAAACCTCATCAATGGAAGCGCATTGCACCGGCTTGGAAAGCCCGCCGAACTGTTTGTTGGCGGCCTCTTCGCTGAACGTGCCGAGTGGGCCGAGAAATGCGACGGATAATTCCTTTTCAAGCGCACGGCAATTCGACATCACGGTTCGAAAAATGGCGGTGACCGCTTCGCCCGACAAAGGGCCCGGATTCTGATCCAGCAGACGGCGCAGCACCTGCGCTTCGCGCTCGGGGCGATAGATCGGTCCGCCGTTTTTCAGATTGCCGATGGTATGTGCCAACTGCGCGCGACGGCTGACCAGCTGAAGCAGCTGCTCATCGATGCTATCGATTTGTTCCCGGCACTTCTTAAGTTCTTCGCTCATGCAATGCTCTGTATTTTAATTTTCTATGACTGGTAATGTCCGTACATTCAGTACGCCGTCGATACTGCTGATTTTCGCCACGACTTCTTTTGGCACCGGGCTATCGAGATCGACCAGCGTATACGCCATTTCCCCGCGCGACTTGTTGACCATATTGTGAATGTTCAAGCCTGCTTCGGCCATTGCCGTGGAAATCTGCCCCAGCATATTGGGCACATTGGCATTGGCAATCGCCATCCGGAAGGCAGATTCGCGCGGCATCTGCACGCTGGGAAAATTCACCGAATAGCCGATATTCCCATTCTCCAGAAACTCGCGTACCTGCTCCACCACCATCACTGCACAATTATCCTCGGCCTCTTGCGTTGAAGCACCGAGATGCGGCAACGCAATCACGCCGGGATGCGATTTCATGCGGACCGTCGGGAAATCGCATACATATGCGCGCAATTTCTTGCTCTCCAGCCCATCCAGTACTGCCTGCTCGTCGATCACACCCTCGCGGGAAAAATTGACCAGCACGGCGCCGTGCTTCATCAGCCCAACCCTCTCGGCATTCACCATCTGCCGTGTCGCATCGACCAGTGGCACATGCAGCGTGATGAAATCGCTGTGGCGGAATACGTCATCTATGCTGTGCGCCCGCTTCACGTCCGATGAAAGCCGCCAGGCCGCATCCACGGTGATATCCGGATCGTAGCCCTGCACTTTCATGCCCAGCTTGAGCGCCGTATCGGCGACCATGCCGCCGACCGAGCCCAGCCCGATAATGCCCAGCATCCGGCCCGGCAGTTCAATGCCGGCGAAGGGCTTCTTGCCCTCTTCGACCTGCGCCGCCAGCGAGGCGTCGTCGCCTTGCAAGGCGGCTACAAACTTCATCGCGGGAGCGATATTGCGCGCCGCCATCAGCATGCCAGCCAACACCAGCTCCTTCACCGCGTTGGCATTTGCGCCCGGAGTATTGAACACCACCACCCCGCGCTTGCTCATTTCGGCAACGGGAATATTGTTGGTGCCTGCACCGGCTCGGCCGATGGCCCTGACAGTGGGAGGAATATCCATCTCGTGCATGCGTGCGGAACGCACGAGGATGGCGTCGGGATTCGTCACTTCGCTGCCGGTTTCATAGCTTTCCGCCGGCAAACGCTTCAAACCGTGCGACGAAATCTTGTTGAGGATCAGTATGCGATATTTGCCCACGACTCCCTCCCTTTGCCGCCTTGCGGCGGGCTTATGAATTGCTTTGTTCGAACTCCTTCATGAACTCGACCAAGGTCTTCACGCCCTCTTCCGGCATGGCGTTGTAGATCGACGCACGCATGCCGCCCACCGAGCGGTGGCCCTTCAGCTGCATCAAACCGAGCGCACTTGCCTGCTTGAGAAACGCGTCGTCCAGCGCCTGATTTGCCAGCGTGAACGGAATATTCATGCGCGAGCGGTTTTCCTTCGCGGTCGGGCAACGGTAGAAATCGGTGCTGTCGAGATAATCGTACAACAGGTTGGCCTTGCGCAGATTGACCTTTTCCATCTCGGCCAGACCGCCCCGTGCCTTCAGCAGCTTGAACACCAGGCCAGCAATGTAGATCGCATAGGTGGCCGGCGTGTTGTACATGGAGTCGTTGTCGGCCTGCAGCTTGTAGTCGAACATCGTCGGCGTGCCGGGCAGCAGATCGCCGATCAGGTCATCGCGCACGATGATGATGGTAAGGCCGGCCGGACCGATGTTCTTCTGCGCGCCGGCATAGATCAGGCCGTACTTGCTGACGTCCATCGGGCGCGACAGGATGTGCGAAGACATGTCCGCAACCAGCGGCACATTGCCGGTCTCCGGCGTCCAGAAAATTTCCACGCCGCCTATGGTCTCGTTCGAGGTGTAGTGCACATAGGCCGCATCAGGGTCGAGCTTCCACTGATCCTGCGTCGGGGCGTAGCTGAAGTTTTTATCTTCGGAGCTGGCGACCACATTCACGTCGCAGTAGCGCTTCGCTTCGCTGATCGCCTTCTTTGACCACTCGCCGGTATTAAGATAATCGGCTTTTTTCTTGCCGCGCAGCAGATTCATCGGGATTGCGGTGAACTGCATCGAAGCGCCGCCCTGCAGGAACAGCACCTTGTAATTGGCGGGAATATTCAACAATTCGCGCAGATCGGCCTCGGCCTCGGCCTGAATGCTCATGTACTCCTTGCCGCGATGGCTCATCTCCATCACCGACATGCCAGAGCCGTGCCAGTCCAGCATTTCCTCGCCCGCCTGCTTCAGCACTTCCTTGGGCAGCACCGCCGGACCGGCGGAGAAATTGTAAATCTGCGTCATAGCCAACCCTCCTTTTAGGGCCTGTTCACACTAATTACTCTTCTTCGTCGTCGGTTTCGACCACTTTTTCCAGGCCGGAAAGCTTTTCGCCTTCGCCCAGGTTGATCAGCGTCACGCCCTGCGTGGCGCGACCCAGCTCGCGGATTTCCTTGACGCGGGTGCGGATCAGCACACCGCCGGTGGTGATCAGCATGATCTCGTCTTCATCGCTCACCAGTTTGGCGGCCACGACCTTGCCGTTACGCGCCGAGGTGGCAATTGCGATCACACCCTGCGTACCGCGGCCGGAATGGCGGAAGTCGGCCAGCACGGTGCGCTTGCCGTAACCGTTTTCAGTGGCGACCAGCACGGTCTGCTTGTCGTCCTCGGCGATCAGCAGCGACAGCACCTGCTGCTTGGCCTGCAGCTTCATGCCGCGCACGCCGCGCGTTGCACGGCCCATCGGACGTACATCTTCTTCGTCGAACCACACTGCCTTGCCACCGTCGGAGACCAGCACCACATCGTTGGCACCGTTGGTGACTTCGGCACCAATCAGGAAATCGCCATCATCCAGGTTGATGGCGATGATGCCGGCCTTGCGCGGGTTGGAGAACTCGGTCAGCGCGGTCTTCTTCACGGTTCCCTGTGCGGTCGCCATGAAAATGTAATGGTTTTCGTCGAATTCCTTGACCGACAGGATGGCGTTGATCTTTTCGCCTTCTTCCAGCGGGAACAGATTGACGATGGGCTTGCCGCGACTGATGCGGGAACCTTGCGGCACTTCGTAGACCTTGAGCCAGTAAACACGGCCGCGGCTGGAGAAGCACAGGATGTAATCGTGTGTATTGGCAACGAACATCTTGTCGATAAAATCGTCTTCCTTGGTCGCCGCCGCCTGCTTGCCGCGTCCGCCGCGACGCTGGGCGCGGTATTCGGCCAACGGCTGCGATTTGACGTAGCCGGTGTGCGACAGCGTCACTACCACGTCTTCCGGCGTGATCAGATCTTCCAGCGAGATGTCCTGCGCGTTGTGCTCGATCTCGCTGCGGCGCTTGTCGCCGAACTGCGCCTTGATCGCGGACAGTTCGGTTACGATGATCTGCGTGACGCGCTCCGGCTTGGCCAGGATATCCAGCAAGTCAGTGATGACATCCATTACTTCCTTGTACTCGGTGACGATCTTGTCCTGCTCGAGACCGGTCAGGCGCTGCAAGCGCATCTGCAGGATTTCCTGCGCCTGCACGTCGGAGAGCTTGTAACCGTTGGCCTTGAGGCCATAGGCTTCATCCAGCCCTTCCGGGCGAGATGCATCGGAGGCAGCACGCTTCAGCATTTCCTCCACCACCGGCGATTTCCAGATGCGATCCATCAGCGAAACCTTGGCCTCCGGCGGCGTTGGCGCGGCCTTGATCAGCGCGATCATCTCGTCCACGTTGGCCAGCGCGACCGCCAGGCCTTCCAGCACGTGACCGCGGGCGCGCGCCTTGCGCAGCTCGAATACGGTACGGCGCGTGACGACTTCGCGGCGATGACGCAGGAAGGCTTCCAGCATCTGCTTGAGGTTCAAGAGGCGCGGCTGACCGTCCAGCAGAGCCACCATGTTCATGCCAAAGGTATCTTGCAGTTGGGTTTGCTTGTAGAGATTGTTCAGCACGACTTCCGGCACTTCGCCACGCTTCAGTTCGATCACCATGCGCATGCCGGATTTGTCGGATTCGTCGCGCAGATCGGAGATGCCTTCGATCTTCTTCTCGTTGACCAGCTCGGCGATTTTCTCGATCAGCGACTTCTTGTTCACCTGGTACGGCAGTTCGTCGACGATAATCGCCTGGCGCTCGCCGCGGCCGATGTCCTCGAAGTGCGTCCGGGCACGCATCACCACGCGGCCGCGGCCGGTGCGGTAGCCTTCCTTGACGCCGACGGTGCCGTAAATGATGCCGGCAGTCGGGAAGTCCGGCGCCGGGACAATGTCAATCAGCTCGTCGATCGTGATCTCGGAGTTTTGCAAAACCGCCATGCAGGCGTCGATGATTTCATTGAGATTATGCGGCGGGATGTTGGTCGCCATGCCCACCGCGATCCCGGACGAGCCGTTGATCAGCAGATTGGGAATACGCGCCGGCATGATCAGCGGCTCGTGCTCTGAACCGTCGTAGTTCGGCCCGAAATCGACCGTTTCCTTGTCGAGGTCGGCAAGCAGTTCGTGCGCAATGCGCGACATGCGGATTTCCGTGTAACGCATCGCGGCGGCATTGTCGCCATCGACCGAGCCGAAGTTGCCTTGGCCGTCGACCAGCATGTAGCGCAGCGAGAAATCCTGCGCCATGCGCACGATGGTGTCGTACACCGCGGTATCGCCGTGCGGGTGATATTTACCGATCACGTCGCCGACGATACGCGCCGACTTCTTGTAAGGGCGATTCCAGTCGTTGGAAAGTTCGTGCATCGCATAGAGTACGCGGCGATGCACCGGCTTCAGACCGTCACGAACATCGGGCAATGCGCGGCCCACGATCACGCTCATCGCGTAATCGAGGTAGGAACGGCGCATCTCTTCTTCTAGGCTGACGGGGAGTGTTTCTTTGGCGAACTGATCCATAAATCCTATTGATTCAGCGAAGGCATAAAAGCTTCGATTCTAGCATGAGAAGCGCTCTCCATCACGGCCAAATACCTCTTGCGTCAGGAGTTTCGACTCTTCACGACAACAGAATAAAAGGCCTTGATTTAAAATCCCTTTTTTATTCATTGTTGAATTAGCACCCGGCCTGCCGCATGATGCTTGTTTGGTTTCAACAACAACAGTCTCAAGGAGAACCAACATGGCAAGCACCGTCAATCTCAAAGGCAATCCCGTCGACGTCGCCGGCGACTTTCCCAAGGTCGGCCAAACCGCCCCCGATTTCAAACTGGTAAACCAGGATCTGCAAAACGTTACCCTCGCGGATTTCGCAGGGAAACGCAAAGTCCTGAATATTTTCCCAAGCATCGATACTCCCACCTGCGCTACTTCGGTACGCAAATTCAACCAAGCTGCAAGTGACCTGCCGAACACCGTCGTACTCTGCATTTCCGTTGACCTTCCCTTCGCCCAGAAACGTTTTTGCGGCGCGGAAGGCCTGAGCAACGTCACCACGCTATCGACCATGCGCGGCCGCGAATTTCTGGAAAACTATGGCGTAGCCTTGGCTAGCAGCAAACTGGAAGGTGTTGCGGCGCGTGCTGTTGTCGTGCTGGATGAGAACAACAAAGTGCTGCATAGCGAACTGGTCAACGAAATCACCACCGAACCCAACTATGATGCCGCAGCTGCGGTTCTGAAATAATCCGGCACGGAATCTCGCAACAAGCGATAGAAATTCGGCATCGGTTGAATTAAGCTGTCGGATTATTCAACCCCCATTCAACCTAATCCAAATAAGGAGAAATTCATATGGCCGTTCTCGTTGGAAAAGCCGCACCGAGCTTTACCTCTGCCGCCGTCATGGGCGACAACAGCATCAACGACAACTTCACACTGGCTGAGCATATCAAGGGCAAATACGCCGTCGTGTTTTTCTATCCGCTCGACTTCACCTTTGTCTGCCCGTCCGAACTGATCGCATTCGATCATCGTCTGGAAGAATTCAAGAAACGTGGCGTGGAAGTCGTCGGCGTATCCATCGACTCGCACTTCACACACCTGGCGTGGAAGAACACCCCAGTCAACGCCGGCGGCATCGGCAAGGTCGGCTACCCGCTGATCGCCGACATGAAGCATGACTACTGCAAAGCCTATGACGTCGAAGCCGATGCAGGCGTCGCCTATCGCGGCTCCTTCCTTATCGACAAGGCCGGCATCGTTCGCCATCAAGTCGTGAATGACCTGCCGCTGGGTCGCAACATCGACGAAATGCTGCGCATGATCGACGCACTGCAATTCACCGAAGAACATGGTGAAGTCTGCCCGGCCGGCTGGAGCAAAGGAAAGGCTGGCATGGACGCCAGCCCGGAAGGCGTTGCCAAGTATCTGGCTTCGCACGCTGCCGAACTGTAATCAAGTCAGGCATTGAAACGACAACGGGGCCAATGGCCCCGTTGTCGTTTCAGAATACTATCGGTCACCGAACAGCTTGAACTTCTAGCCTTTCAGCCCGCGCTCCAGGTCTGCCTTGATATCATCGATATGCTCCAGGCCAACCGCGACGCGCACCAGTCCATCGCCGATTCCGGCAGCCGCCCTCGCCTCTGGCGTCACTCGGCTGTGCGTCGTCGTCGCCGGGTGGGTAATCGTACTCTTGGCATCGCCCAGATTAGCCGTGATCGACACCATCCGGGTGGCGTCGATCAACTTCCAGGCGCCGTCCCTCCCTCCCTTGACGTCGAACGACACAATGCCGCCGCCGGCCTTCTGCTGCCGCATGGCCAACGCGTACTGCGGGTGGGATGGCAGTCCGGGGTAATACACCCGCTCCACCTGCGGCTGCCCTTCCAGCCACTGCGCCAGCGCCAGCGCATTGCGCGAGTGGGCTTCCATGCGCAGGCTAAGCGTTTCCAGTCCCTTGAGGAACACCCAGGCATTGAATGCGCTCATGGTCGGGCCGGCCGTACGCAGGAAACCGTACACCGGCTCCAGCACGTCTTTCCTGCCGAGGACCGCGCCGCCCAGGCAGCGCCCCTGCCCGTCGATATACTTGGTGGCAGAGTGAATGATGATATCCGCGCCAAGATCGATCGGTTTCTGCAAAGCCGGGGTGCAAAAGCAATTGTCCACCGCAAGCAGCGCACCGGATTTTTTCGCCAACGCGGCCAGCGCCGCAATGTCGCAGACTTCGGTGAGCGGATTAGACGGTGTCTCCACGAAAAATAGCTTGGTATTCGGACGCACCGCAGCCGCCCATTCCGCTTCATCGGTCAGCGAGACGAAAGTGGTCTCCAGCCCCCAGCGCTTGAGTATGTTGCCGAACAATTGCACGCTGGTGCCGAAGATGCTGCGCGAGGCCACGATATGATCGCCCGCCGAGCACAAGCCCATCACGCATGCCAGGATCGCAGACATGCCGCTGGAGGTGGCGACGCAGAACTCCGCGCCTTCCAGCGCCGCCAGTTTGTCCTGGAACATGGTAACCGTAGGATTGGTGAAGCGCGAATAGATATTACCCGGCTCCTGCCCGCTGAAGCGGGCCGCAGCCTGAGCGGCACTGGTATACACGAAACTGGAAGTAAGAAAAATCGCTTCGGAATTTTCCCCGAATTCGGTATGTGCGCTTCCTGCACGAACCCCTAGCGTTTCCGGATGGTTGGAATAATCCATGGCTTGTCCTTCTGCCTGCTTCAGGCAATAAAAAACCCGTTTCAGCAATGGCTAAAACGGGCTCCTTTGGCTCGCTTTAGCTGCATTTGTAATGCGCCCGCAAGCTGAAACTGTCAAATCGGCGCAGTCATCACGATAAAACCGTGGCCTTGCTTTGTCAACCTGTCAGGCGGCCTCTTCTTCCTCGCGACTGTTCGAGCCCACCAGGTTCAGGTCAAGCTGCGTGCTTGAATTGGCCGGCTTTGCGATCTTGTCCATGTCGCCCCGGGCGGATTCGATCTCGGCCAAGTACGTTTCAGTAATGTCGCCAGTCACGTAGCAGCCATTGAAGCAGGAGCAATCGAACTGCTTGATCGCCGGATTGCTGCGCTGAATGTTGTGTACCAAGGCATCGAGATCCTGGTAAATCAGCGCATCGGCGCCGATCTCGCGGCAGATTTCATCATCGCTACGGCCAGTGGCGAGCAACTCATCGCGCGAAGGCATGTCGATGCCGTACACATTGGGGAAACGCACGGGAGGTGCTGCGGAAGCGAAGAACACCTTGTTCGCACCCGCTTCACGCGCCATTTGCACGATACGTTGGGAGGTCGTACCCCGCACGATGGAATCGTCCACCAGCAGCACGTTCTTGCCCTTGAATTCCATGCCGATGGGGTTGAGCTTCTGACGCACGGATTTCTTGCGCAATGCCTGACCCGGCATGATAAAGGTGCGGCCGATGTAGCGATTCTTGATGAATCCTTCGCGATAGGTCAGGTTCAGCGCATTGGCCAGCTGCAGCGCGCTCGGACGACTGGTGTCGGGAATGGGAATCACCACGTCGATATCCAGGTGCGCCCATTCGCGACGGATTTTTTCCGCCAGGCTCTCGCCCATATGCAAACGGGTCTGATATACGGAGACGCCGTCAATGACGGAGTCGGGACGCGCCAGGTAAACATACTCGAAAATACATGGGCTCAGCACCGGATCCTCGGCACACTGGCGCGCATGGAAATTGCCATCCATGTCGATAAAGATGGCTTCGCCAGGGGCTACGTCGCGCACCAGCTGGAAGCCCAGCACATCGAGCGCCACGCTCTCGGAAGCCACGACATATTCCACACCTTTCTCGGTTTCAGACTTGCCGATGACCAGCGGGCGGATGCCGAACGGGTCGCGAAACGCCAGCAGCCCGTAATTGGCGATCATTGCGACTACGCCGTAAGCGCCCTTTACGCGCTTGTGCACGCCGGATACGGCATCGAAGACCATGTCTACATCCAGCGCGGTATTTCGAGCACTGCTCTCGATCTCGTGCGCCAATACATTCAGCAGCACCTCGGAATCGGAGGTGGTATTGATGTGGCGCAAATCCTGGCGGAACATCTCGCGCTTCAATTGTTGGGAGTTGGTCAGGTTGCCGTTGTGGCCGAGCACAATGCCGAATGGGGAATTCACATAGAACGGCTGAGCCTCTGCGGCAGATGAGGAGCCTGCCGTTGGATAACGCACATGGGCGATACCGACGTTGCCGATCAGGTTACGCATGTGGCGCGTCTGGAACACATCCTGAACCAGACCGTTGTTCTTGTGCATGTAAAACGTGCCGCCATCGCTGGTGACGATGCCCGCGGCATCCTGCCCGCGGTGCTGCAGCACCAGCAACCCGTCATAAAGCATCTGATTGACGGGGTTCTTGCCGACGATACCGATAATTCCGCACATGCGTGTAATCGCTCCTGCTTGAAACGCTAAAGTTAGTCGTAATTAATATGCTTGGCAATGCCTTCCGGCAGCCAAGGCAAGGCGCTGATCACCAGCGCTTCGAACGGCGCGCTGAACATCGCATCGCGCCAGAAGGTCTCGCGCGGAAGCGTGGTCAAGCCACCGAGTAACACGATAATGCCGACGATCAGGACACCCCGCGCCAAACCGAAAAAAGCCCCCAACACGCGATCCAGCCAGCCAAGGCCAATTTTCTTGAACACTTCTGCCAACGCAATTGCCAGAAGGCTGCTGATCAGCAAAGTGATCAGGAAAAGTATCAGGAACGCGGCCAGTAACCGCAATGACTCGCCCGGTATGGCCTGAGGCAGCATAGGGGCAAGTTGCAGCGTGTAAAGTCTGGCAACGAAAAAAGCTGCGACCCATCCGGCCAACGAAAGCGTTTCACGCAGGAAACCGCGCAATATGCTCAGCAGTATCGAAAGCCCGATAATACCGAGCACCGCATAATCAAAAAATGTCATGGCTCAGCAGGCCTTTCCCGGCCTTGCTTACTTCACAACCACAATACCAGTGGTACCCGCAGCCTTCAGTTTGTCGCGTACTTTTTCAGCCTCTGCACGCGTCGCATAAGAGCCGACGCGTAAACGAATCTTGGTGCCGCCAGGCATACCCAGCTTTTCCGTGTATGACTTGAAACCGGACGCTTCCAGCTTGCTTTGCAACTGTTTTACATTTCCAGCATCGGAAAACACGCCGATCTGTACGGTATATCCATCATTGGTCATGGCCTGCCTGGCAGGCGCCGCAGGTTGGGCTGGTATGGCCGCAGGCGCCTCCACCTTGGGCTCCGGCATAACCGGGGTTTCTGGTTGGGGAGCCGGCTCAGCCTTAGGCTCCGGCTCCGGAGCGGGGGTCGGAGCAGGTTCGGCTTGCGGCAGAGGTGATTCGACAGGCGTATCCGGAGATTGGTTCGGTTGCGGCGAGCCTTCGGCTCCCGGCTCCACAGGCACGATGCGAGAGGCGAAATCGTTACCGTCCTGGCTGGGGATGTTGACGGCGATTTCCGGCTGCGGAGTTTGCGCCTCACGATCATCCAGCACCATAGGCAGCACCGTCACCATCAGCAGCACTAGCGCCACAGCGCCCACCAGGCGTCGCCTGGCACGTTTTCTCAACTGGATTTCCTGCTCGCTCAACTTCTCAGTCGCCATGAATATTCCTAAGATGCGGGACGGACGGTGGGCAATATGCGCAACACATCGGCCACCGTGTAGAAAGAACCGAATGCCGCAATTCTATCATTTTCACCCGCACTCATACAGGCCCGGCGGAATGCGGAAATCACATCCTCGTGACAGCGCACGACAACATTGGGCGATGCAGCTTGCAGATGTGCCTGCAACACCTCTGCCCGCGCGCCACGCGCTTCATGTATGTCGGCCACGAACCAGGCGTCGATTTCTCCGGCCAGTTCCTGCACCACGCCTGCAATGTCCTTGTCGGCCAGCATCGCAAATACCGCCAGCGTCTTTCCGCGATGCGGGGATTTTCGGAGATTCTCCGCGAGGCCCCTGGCTGCATGCGGATTATGCGCCACATCGAGAATGACCTCCGGCGTACCCGAAAACACCTGGAATCGCCCCTGCAGCGCCACATGTCGCAAACCGGCACGTAATGCCGCTTCCGAAACCGGCAAGCAGGACTGCATGGCATGCACGGCCGCCAGCGCACAACTGGCGTTATAAAACTGGAACTCTCCGCTCAACGCGGGTAGCGGCAGATCGGATATCCGGATGGCACCCGACACGAAATCCCATTGATCATCATGCTTTTCGAAATTGAAATGTCTGCCGACCTGGCTAAACTCGGCACCGATATCGAGGGCATGCGCTATCACGGTATCGGGCGGCAACGAATCGCCGCAAATCGCCGGAATGCCCTTGCGGTAAATACCCGCCTTCTCCCGGCCTATGCTTTCACGGCTGGGGCCCAGGTAATCCATATGATCGAGATCGACGCTGGTCAATATGGCACATGAAGGGTCGAAGACATTCACCGCATCCAATCGTCCGCCGAGCCCGACTTCAAGCACTGCGACCTGAACATTGCTTTCGATGAACAGCCACATCGCGGCCAGCGTACCGAACTCGAAATAGGTCAGCGCCATATCCTGGCGCGCGTGCTCGACGGCCTCGAATGCGCGGCACAACGCATCGTCAGAAACCTCGACACCGTCGATGCGGACGCGCTCGTTATAGCGTAACAGATGGGGTGAGGTGTAGCAGGCAACGTGATAGCCTGCTTCGAGATAGATACACTCCAGCATCGCGCAGGTCGAACCCTTGCCGTTGGTTCCGGCGACGGTGATGATAGGAAACTGCGGTTCCAGCCCGAGTCTGCGCGCAACCTCGCCAACCCGGTCGAGACCGAGCGCAATAGACTTTGGATGCAGCTGTTCTAGGTAGGAAAGCCAGCCGGCGAGATCGGCCGGCGTGGCATGCGAATAAGTAGCAGGATCAGGCAAGGGCAGTATGGTGCATCAGATTACCGATCAGCTTGGCGAGCTGATCGCGCATTTCGCGCCGGTCTACAATCAAGTCGATTGCACCGTGCTCCAGCAGAAACTCGGCACGCTGGAAGCCATCCGGCAGAGTCTCGCGCACCGTCTGTTCGATCACGCGCGGGCCGGCAAAGCCGATCAGGGCCTGCGGCTCGGCGATGATGATATCGCCCAGCATCGCAAAACTGGCCGAAACACCTCCCATTGTGGGATCGGTCAGAACCGAGATGAACGGCAATTGCGCCTTGCTGAGTTGCGTCAGCGCAGCACTGGTTTTTGCCATCTGCATCAGCGAAAACAGGCCTTCCTGCATGCGGGCGCCGCCGCTGGCAGAAAAACAGATAAAAGGCGCTTTCTGTTCAATGGCGACCGAGACGCCGCGAGCAAAGCGTTCGCCAACGACCGAACCCATGGAGCCGCCCTGGAACTTGAACTCGAACGCAGCCGCCACTACCGGCACCGTCTTGATCGCGCCCTGCATCACAACCAGCGCGTCGGTTTCGCCGGTATCGGCCTGGCTCGCCTTGATACGGTCGGCGTAGCGCTTGCTGTCCTTGAATTTGAGCGGATCGAGCGGCGTGATTTCCGCCCCGATCTCGAAACGACCTTCCGCATCCAGCACGAAATCCAGGCGGGTACGTGCCGAAATGCGATTGTGATAACCGCACTTGGGACAAACTTCCTGATTGTTTTCGAGATCGGTACGGTAAAGCACGGCCTCACAGGAAGAACACTTGCTCCACAGCCCTTCCGGCACTGTCTTGCGGTTGGCGCCGAGGCCGCGTTTGATTTTCGGGGGAAGAAGTTTCTGTAACCAGCTCATGATTGCCTTTTAATTCGAATCGATCGCGGCGCGCAGCTCTTGCGTCAGTTTTGCAAGATTCGCGGCTACGTTCTGTTCGTTGGAGTTTTCGACTTCCTGAACCATGCGGCTGCCGACGACCACGGCATCCGCAATGCTGGCCACCGCCTTGGCGGTAGCGGCATCGCGCACACCAAAGCCTACACCGACCGGCAGCAGGGTCTTGCCGCGAATTGCAGCCACCTTGTCGGCCACATCGGCTAGATCGAGGTTTGCAGCGCCAGTCACGCCGCGCAGGGAGACGTAGTAAATGAATCCGCGGGCCGCAGCAACGACGGCGTCCACGCGCTCCGGCGCCGAGGTCGGTGCCAGCAGGAAAATCGGATCGATGTTGTATTGCGCAAGATGCTCAAATGCTTCGCTGCTTTCCTCAGGCGGGAAATCCACGGTCAGCACGCCGTCCACGCCCACTTCGGCGCAGCGCTGCGCGAATTGGGCCCAGCCCATCGCTTCGACTGGATTGCCGTAGCCCATGAGCACTACCGGCGTATTCGTATTCGTTTTGCGGAATTCCGCCACCATGCTCAGCACGTCGCGCAAACCGATCTTGTGCTTGAGCGCGCGCTCCGAGGCGCGCTGGATGGTCGGGCCGTCCGCCATCGGGTCGGAGAACGGCACGCCCAACTCGATCATGTTGGCACCGCCCTGCACCAATGCATGCATCATCGGCACGGTCTGTTGCGGATTAGGGTCACCGGCAGTAATGAACGGAATAAGCGCCTTGCGCTGTTGTTGTTTGAGTTGCTCGAAAACAGCCTTAATACGACTCACAGCGTGATTCCCTTGATACGTGCAACAGTATTCATGTCCTTGTCGCCGCGGCCGGACAGGTTGACCAGGATGGCTTTATCCTTGCCCATCGTCGGCGCGATCTTGATGGCGTGGGCCAGCGCGTGGCTGGATTCCAGCGCGGGAATGATACCCTCGAACCGGCACAGCGCGTCAAAACCGTCGATTGCTTCGTCATCGTTGATGGCAACGTATTGTGCGCGATGGATGTCCTTGAGCAGGCAATGCTCCGGCCCGACGCCAGGGTAATCCAGACCGGCCGAAATGGAATGGGTTTCGATGATCTGCCCGTTTTCGTCTTGCATCAGGTAAACCTTGTTGCCATGCAGCACGCCGACCTTGGCATTTGCCGTGAGCGGGGCCGCATGCTGGCCGGTAGCAAGACCGTGACCGCCGGCTTCGACACCGATGAGTTGCACGTTCTCTTCTTCAATATAAGGGTAGAACATGCCGATGGCGTTGGAACCGCCGCCGACGCAGGCAATAATCACGTCCGGCTGACGCCCGATCATCTCGGGCATTTGCACCTTGGCCTCATTGCCGATGACGCACTGGAAATCGCGCACCATCATCGGATACGGGTGCGGACCGGCCGCAGTGCCGAAAATATAGAATGTGCTTTCGCAGTTGGTCACCCAGTCGCGGATGGCTTCGTTGCAGGCATCCTTAAGGGTCTTGGAACCGCTTTCGACCGGCACCACGGTCGCCCCCAGGAGCTTCATGCGGAACACATTCGGCGCCTGACGCTGCACGTCTTCCGCCCCCATGTACACCACACACTCCATGCCGAAGCGTGCCGCTACGGTAGCGGTTGCCACGCCGTGCATGCCGGCACCGGTTTCGGCGATGACACGCTTCTTGCCCATACGTTTTGCCAGCAAAGCCTGGCCGATGGCGTTGTTGATCTTATGCGCGCCGGTGTGATTCAGGTCTTCGCGCTTGAGATAGATTTGCGCGCCGCCGAAATGCTCGGACAAACGCTTGGCGTGATAAACCGGGCTCGGACGGCCGACGTAATGCTTCAACTCGTAGGCAAACTCGGCCTTGAAATCGGGGTCGTCGCGGAAATGCAGATACTGGCGGCGTAGCTCGTCGACCGCCGGAATCAGCGTTTCTGCCATGTAGATGCCGCCAAACTGGCCGAAATGGCCTTGCGCATCGGGAAAATCATACTTGCCCATCAAGAACTCCTCGCATGAACGCAGCCACCTTGTCTGCGTCCTTGATTCCTTTTTCGCGCTCCACGCCACCGCTTACATCGACTGCATACGGGCGTGCGCGGCGTATCGCCTCGCCTACGTTGCCGGCATCCAGCCCTCCGGCCAATATGATCGGCTTGGGCAAGTTCTCCGGAATCAGCGTCCAGTCGAACGTTTTTCCCGTGCCGCCGGGGGTGCCCGGCATATAGGTATCCAGCAGCAAGCCTTTCGCATCGGCGTAAGCGGCCGCGTATTGTAGCAAATTTGTCTCGGGCCGGACGTGAACGGCCTTGATATAAGGCATGCCAAACTGGCGACAGTACTCCGGCGATTCGTCGCCATGGAATTGCAGCAGATCCAGATGTACCCGGGCCAGGACTTCACGCACATACGCTGGCGGCGCATCGACAAACAACCCGACCGCACTCACGAACGGCGGCAATTGTGCCGCAATTGCGGCAGCTGCGTCCGGAGCAACGTAACGGGGGCTTGACTCGTAAAATACCAGCCCGATAGCGTCGCAGCCATGCGCAACGGCTGCCTTCGCATCTTCGGCGCGGGTAATGCCACAAATTTTGACGCGAGTGCGCAAAGGACGACTCTCAGAAAAAGCGTAAGCGTATCCGAAAGCGGTTCGGCTGTCAGCCAGTTGGCATAAGCAGGTCGGTCACACGACGCTGACACTCGGGCAATCCGAATGCTTCGTCGTATCCCACCCCCACCAGATAAAGTCCACCCGGTGCAAAGGTTGGCGGTGCGAGCGTACGATTCCGCTCGGCCAGCAAGGATTTCATCCATTCCGGCGAATAGCTTCCTTTTCCGATATAGACCAGTGCGCCGACCATGTTGCGGACCTGATGATGCAAAAAGGCATTCGCGCTGAACTCGAACAGGATGGTCTCTCCGACGCGACGCACTTCAGCGCGTTGCAAGGTTTTAACTGGGGATTTTGCTTGGCATTCCGCCGCGCGGAAGGCACTGAAATCATGCTCGCCCAGCAGATAGCTTGCAGCTTCCCGCATGGCTTCGGCATCCAGCGGCAAATGAAACCACCCCGCCTTGGCAGCCATGATGGCAGGTGCAACGGGGCGATTAAGCAGAAGATATTGATAACTGCGCCGGTATGCGGAAAAACGGGCATGGAACTCATCGGGCACCATTTGTGCCCACAGGACGCGCGCACCTGCCGGCAAGAATGCGTTGACGCCTCGCACCCAGGCCGTCATGGGGCGCTCTACCGTGACATCGAAATGCGCCACCTGCGACATCGCATGCACGCCCGCATCCGTGCGGCCGGCTGCGTGCACGGTGACGGAATGGCCGGCCACTTCCCGGATCGCTTTCTGCAGATGATCTTGCACGCCGCATCCGCTCGGCTGGCTCTGCCAGCCGCAGAAACCGCTGCCGTCGTACTCCAGGCCGACGGCTATCCTCATAACATGTACCCCACGATCAGAATGATGGTCAGGAATCCAACGCCCCAATCCATGCGCGTGAACCGCGGAAGATGAAACTTCACGGTATCCATGCCTGCCCCCTCCTCGGAATTGGAGGCCGACTCGAATCGCTCCCAGAATGCAGTTTTACTCTTGGGGCGCTCTGTCTCCACGTAATGCATCGTCAACCAAAGCCGGGCCGTGAAGCGATCGACGGATATGCCGACGTAACGCAATGGCCGAATCAGCTGATAGATCCCGGCCATCATATCTGCTCGCGGCGTAATCCCCAGCAAGATAGCAAGCCCGACCAGCATTATTGCCAGACGCATCGCCTGTAGCAAACCTTGCCGTATCCCCTCATACGTCGGCGCATAGATATCCCAACCTCGAAGATATTCTCCCGGCGTGGTGAAGGCATAGACCAGAAGCAGAGTCAGCAAAAGCCAGCGCGAACGCAGCAGTATCCGAGTCAGCAGACCGATATGCCAATACATGGCCGCCACGAGTAGCACCGCACCTGAAAGTGCGAGTACATATGGCTCCATAAACTGAACTGCTATTGCCAACAACATCAGCAGGAGAATACGCAATGAAGGGTGCATGACCATCGCTTGCAAGCCTACTCAATCGAAAACGAAAGCACAGCGGCACTTCTCGCCCCGCCCGGAACAGGCTCTAAATGAAAAGGCCGGGCATATGCCCGGCCCTGTCGCATAGGTTCGCAAGCTTTATGCCAGCGAATCCAGCAGTTTCTGAGCACGTTCGCGCTGTTGCGGGCCGCCTTCCTGCAACACCTCTTCCAGCAACTCACGCGCACCCTCGGTGTCGCCCATATCCATATACGCCGTTACCAGATCGAGTTTGGTATCGACATCGGACGATTCCGTACCGGAAAGTGTGATCTCCTCGGTAGCGGGTTCGGCTACGCTCGGTGCAGGCTCACCGATCTCCAGGCTGATGCCGGAAAGGTCCAGATCAGGAATAGGCGCCGCCGTGGCGGGAGCTTCTTCCGCTGGGGCTTCAGGCTCGACATCGAGATCAAAGTTGAAATCGAGCGCGCTTTCCTCTTCCTTGGGCGGCTCTTCGAAAGCGATTTCATCGACCACTAATTCAGAAGGCTCGGGTTCAGCCACTGGCTCGGGCTCTGCTGTCGGCACCGGCTCAATGGACTCAGCAACTTCAGGCAAATCAAGCGCAGGAGACTCAGCAGGTGCCGTTGCCAATTCGACAGACTCTTCAAGCGTTTCCGGCATTTCGAATTCGGCGGCAGTTGCCACATCTTCGGCCGGCGCCGCAGGCTCTATCGTCTCCGGAAATACAAATGTTTCCTCTTCGCCAAGGGATTCGGTACCCGGTAATGTCAATTCAGGCAGATCGAAGCTGATTTCTTCTACTTCCCCTTCGATAGGCTCCGTAACCGTCAGGTCCGGAAGAGAGAGATCGCTTGCCAGAGATTCCTCCGCCGTTTTCTCAAGCGCTGGCACCGGCTCTTCGGAAAGCTCGGCAGCATCGGCCACATCCAGCGCCGGCAAGTCGAAGGATATTTCCTCCACTTCCTCAGCAGCCGGCTCCATTTCCGGTAGGCTCAAATCGGCAGCGCTCAATTGCACATTGCCTTCGGCCGCCGGTTCCGGCAATTCAAATTCCATGCCCATGTCGGACGGCTCTTCTACCGCCATCTCCTGAGGCTTCCCGGTTTCTGCGGCAGGAGCAGAAAAAGCACCCAGATCCGGCAAAGGCTCAAGCTCTGCAGTACCTTCGTCATCCTTCTCGATACCGGCCGGCGACTCGCCATCGGCATCAGCCAGCATGCCAAGATCGAAGTCCAGACTGTTATCCTGCACATCTTCTTGCACCGGCTCTTCGGCAGCTGCGCCTGATGTCACGCCGATCGCCGCAGCAGCAACGGCAGCCCCAGCAGCCGCCTGAATGGCAGCAGAACCGGAAGTCGTGGCCGATGCGCCTGCACCCTCTTCGGTCGCTGCATACATCGGATTTTCGGGTTCCAGCCCGCGGCCCATCTCGGCGATCTTGTGCCAAATCGGATCGGTGGTGCCCAGCGTGGCATATAACTCGCCTGCCAGGGTTTCGAATGCGGCGGCATCCTTGCGGTTGGCGTAGATCTCCAGCAATTTCAGGTGGAGCTCGTAACGCTTCGGTTCCTTGCTTATTGCGTCCTTGAGGATCTCTTCAGCCTGAGCATCGCGACCATAGGCCATATACACTTCTGCTTCGGAGATCGGGTCTACGTCGCTGGTATCGATCATTCCCGCGCCGTTGCGATGGGAAAAATCCGACATGAATGAGGTTTCGCCGGTATCGACCGCCGCGCCCGCAGTGCTGCCGAATACCGTATCCGTCTTCAAGCCGCTGGAAGTCAGTATTCCCTTCTCGAAATTATCGAGATTCTTTCTGCGCTGCCTGCGCAACAACAGCCATCCGCCAAGCAGGAGAATCAATACGCCTCCGGCTGCGCCCAGTTTCAGCGGATCCTGCAAAAGCTCGTCAAGCAGACTGGTTTCCTGTGTAGGTTCGGCGGTTGGTTTAGCCGGCGCCGGTGCGGGTTTGGCAGGTTGGGCAGCTGGTTGCCCGGCTGGAGGCTGCTGGCCTTCCGGTTGTGCAGGAGCGGGAGTCGGAGCCTGCTCGGCGCCAGGAGATTGCTGTGCGGACTGCGCCTTCTGCAACTCGGCCAGCATCTGGTTCTGGACCAGCAGCAGTTTTTGCATATCCTGAATCTGCTTTTCAAAAAAAGCGATCCGCTCGTTGACTTCGTCAATCGCTTTTTCCTGTGAAGTGGATTCTTCTTCCAATGCCCGCATCTTTTCTTCGGCAATCGCGGCATTGCCGCTACCTGCCGGGCCTGCCTTGCTGCCGCCAGCCTCGCTCCTGGAAAGCTTGACGACATCTCGTGGACCGGAAACGGGAGGAGCCGCCTTGTCTTCCGCCTGCGCAGTGATCTTGCCGCTGGAAGATTGGGGTTGCTCGTCCGCGGGTGCAGATTTCGATTGCGCGACCGCTTGGGCCACATCGTTGCGATAGGCATTCCAGTTGGAAGTATGGACGCGCACTTCCTGCAAGGCGTCCTGCGGCTTGATCGCACGCAACTCCTCTTCGCGAGGAGCGCGCATGATCTGGCCGACCTTGAGCTGATTCATGTTGTCGCCCATGAACGCTTCGCGGTTGTTTCGATACAGGCCAACCAGCATTTGTTCAAGCGTGACGTCGTCGACCTGCATGTGGCGCGCAACATTGCGCAGCGTGTCGCCGCGCTTGGTGACGTACGTATCTACAGGGGCCGCGGAGGATGCCGGCTTTGAAGTTCCGGCTACAGCGGATGCGCTTTTAGTAGTGTTTTTTTTTGAGGGGGCCGTCACCGACGGCAATCTGGCGCCTTCCGCTGCTGCCTCGGGATTCGAAGCCGTGCGGTCGCCGTAACCGGGAGGATCCAGCAAGGCGGTATATTCGCGCAACAGTCGTCCTGTCGGCCAATCCACCTGAATCAGCATGTCAAGAAAAGGTTCGTTGACCGGTTGCTGGCTGCTGATCTTGAGTATGGGCGTGCCATCCGGCTTCTTGCCGAGTTCGACGCGTACGCTACTGAGCGATGAAGCACGCTCCACGCCCTGTTCGGCATAGGTTTCGGAGGGTGCGATGCGTGCCGACAATGAAGAAAGCTCTTCCTTGTTTGCCGCAATTTCGATTTCGGCATTCAGCGGCTCCCCCAACCCCGACATTACCGTCATTTTTCCCAAACCGGCAGCACCGGCCGAGAACGGCATCAGCGCTAGGCATACTGCCAGGGTAATCCGCTTGATTTTGGAGTTATGCACTATCCCACCCTTAATCCAAATTTTGTCTTTATCACGCTAACATCAATTAGTTAGACATGCAAGCTCATCCCACACATGAGAAGAGGTTATGAAAATATACGCTAATGCGACGATTCCGAATGTTCGCAAAACTGATGATCAGGTTTCCACCAGAATACGCATCATTCTGCGTAAAGGCTCTGCCGCACCCCACAATAACTGATCACCCACGGTGAACGCAGAGAGATATTCGCTGCCCATGTTCATCTTGCGCAAACGGCCCACCGGCACGGCAAGAGTTCCGGTGACTGCAGTTGGGGTCAGTTCGTGCATGCTGGCTTCGCGCTCATTGGGCACAACTTTTACCCAGCTGTTGGCAGAAGCGATGATAGCGTCGATTTCGTCCAATGGCACGTCGCGCGTCAGCTTGATGGTCAGGGCCTGGGAATGACAGCGCATTGCGCCGATGCGTACGCACAAACCGTCGATAGGTGTCGGATTGGCTTCGCGGCCGAGAATCTTGTTGGTTTCGGCACCGCCCTTCCATTCTTCCTTGCTTTGACCATTGCCCAAATCCTTGTCGATCCAGGGGATCAGGCTGCCGGCAAGAGGCACGCCGAAGTGCGCGGTCGGGAAACGTTCGTCGCGCAGGGTACCGGCGACCTCGCGGTCGATATCCAGGATCGCTGAGGCTGGATCGCGCAACAGATCGCCCGCCACGCGATGCGCTTCGCCCATCTGCTGAAGAAGCTCGCGCATATTCTGCGCACCGGCGCCGGATGCGGCCTGATAGGTCATGGAAGTCGCCCATTCCACGAGGTTTTCGCGAAACAGCCCGCCCAGCGCCATCAGCATCAGCGACACGGTGCAATTGCCGCCAATCCAGTTGCGGCCGCCCTTGGCGAGCGCGTCCTGGATGACGTTGCGATTGACCGGATCGAGAATGATGACGGCATCCTTTTCCATGCGCAGCGTTGAGGCGGCATCGATCCAGTGGCCGTTCCAGCCATCGGAACGCAGCTTCGGGAATATCTCGGTGGTGTAATCGCCGCCCTGGCAGGAAACGATAATGTCCATCGCCTTCAATTCGGCGAGACTCCTGGCATCCTTGAGCGGAGGCACATCACGACCGACATCCGGACCCTTGCCGCCTGGGTTGGAGGTCGTGAAGAACACCGGCTCGACCAGGTCGAAATCGCGCTCCTCGCGCATGCGCTGCATGAGCACCGATCCCACCATTCCGCGCCAACCGACAAAACCGACTTTCAACATGATGTTTTCCTGTAATTACAGCGCCGCGACCACCGCGTCGCCCATGGCATTGCAGCCAACCTTGTTCGTGCCTTCCGTCCAGATGTCGCCGGTGCGATAGCCTTGTGCCAGCGCCTTCTTGACGGCATCCTCGATGCGCACCGCATTTGTTTCGTCATTGAAAGTGTAACGCAGCATCATGGCGGCCGACAGAATGGTCGCCAGCGGGTTGGCAATGTCCTTGCCCGCGATATCGGGTGCGGAGCCGTGGCTGGGCTCGTACATGCCCTTGTTGTTGGCATCCAGCGAGGCCGACGGCAGCATGCCGATGGAGCCGGTCAGCATCGAGGCTTCATCCGACAGGATATCGCCGAAAATGTTACCGGTGACCATCACGTCGAATTGCTTGGGCGCACGCACTAGTTGCATCGCGGCGTTATCGACGTACATGTGGGAGAGTTCGACTTCCGGATACTCCGCGGACAGCTCGATCATCACCTGACGCCACAGCTCGGTGGTCTCCAGCACGTTGGCCTTATCCACGGAACACACTTTCTTGTTGCGCTTCATCGCGATATCGAAAGCCACGCGGCCGATGCGCTTGATCTCGGATTCGTTGTAGCGCATGGTGTTGATGCCTTCGCGCTCGCCGTTTTCCAAAGTGGAAATGCCGCGCGGCTGGCCAAAATAGATGTCGCCGGTCAGTTCGCGCACGATCATGATATCCAGGCCGGAGACCACTTCCGGCTTCAGCGTGGAGGCGGAAGCCAGTTCCGGATACAGCAGCGCCGGACGCAGGTTGGCAAAGAGATTCAGTTCCTTGCGGATGCGCAGCAGGCCGCGCTCAGGACGCAGGTGGCGCTCCAGCTTGTCGTACTTCCAGTCGCCGACGGCGCCGAGCAGTACGGCATCAGCTTCTTTCGCCAGCTTGAGCGTGGCGTCCGGTAGCGGATCGCCCGCTGCTTCATAACCAGCGCCGCCGATGGGGGCCTCTTCCATTTCCATACCGATATTCAGCGCCTTCAGCACCTTGACGGCCTGCGCCACGATTTCGGGACCAATGCCGTCGCCCGGCAGAACTGCGATTTTCATGAAACTCTTCCAGATGAATTAATTAAACAACCAGGGCTGCAATATTGCTTAATTAAACAGCCAAGGCTGTTTAATGCGATGCCGACCTTCGAATGCCTTGATCTTGTCCACTTGCTGCAAGGTCAGGCCGATATCGTCGAAGCCGTTGAGCAGGCAGTAT
This sequence comes from Methylobacillus sp. MM3, assembly GCF_001645185.1. Lineage (GTDB taxonomy): Bacteria > Pseudomonadota > Gammaproteobacteria > Burkholderiales > Methylophilaceae > MM2. Next base: position 391,996 of record NZ_LXTQ01000011.1, on the reverse strand, counting down.
TTGCGGTGTGCGTCCACGTCGAAGGCAAATGACTCGCCGGAAGGCGTGGTGACCGTCTGTTTCTCCAGATCGACAGCCAGTCGATAACCTTCGTTTGCCGCTACCTCATCGAACAGCTTGTCGACAATCGACGCCTCCAACCTGATCGGAAGAATGCCGTTCTTGAAACAGTTATTGAAGAAGATATCCGCAAAGCTCGGCGCGATGATCGCGTGGAAACCGTAATCCAGCAACGCCCACGGCGCATGCTCGCGGCTGGAGCCGCAGCCGAAGTTTTCGCGAGCGAGCAGCACGCTCGCACCTTGATAACGCGGCTGATTCAGCACGAAATCCGGGTTCAGCGGGCGCTTGCTGTTATCCATGCCGGGCTCGCCATGGTCCAGATAGCGCCATTCATCGAAAGCGTTCGGGCCGAAACCGGAGCGTTTGATCGACTTCAAGAACTGCTTGGGAATGATGGCGTCGGTATCGACATTGGCGCGATCCAGCGGTGCGACCAAACCATCAAGAGTGGTAAAACTGTCCATTAATAACTCTTTTTCTCTTCGGCCTTGTTTTCGATCTTGTCGCCCAGCTTGGAAACATCCTTGCCCAAACCTTGCATGGTATTGCAGCCCGGCAAACCAATAACGCCAACCCCGATCATGCCCAGCATGACGAATTTTAGAATTGCTGTTTTTTTCATGGTAACTCCCAGATATTATTGATAATTTCTGACATCCACAAAATGCCCGGCAATCGCCGCCGCCGCAGCCATTTCCGGACTGACCAGATGCGTACGACCGCCCTGGCCCTGACGTCCCTCAAAATTGCGATTGGACGTCGCGGCGCAACGCTCCCCCGGCTCCAGGCGGTCGGCGTTCATCGCCAGACACATGGAGCAACCCGGCTCGCGCCATTCGAAACCGGCATCCTTGAAAATCTTGTCCAGGCCTTCCTTTTCGGCTTGCGCCTTTACCAGTCCGGATCCGGGCACCACCATTGCCAACTTGACGTTGGCGGCAACACGCTTGCCCTTGGCAATCGAGGCGGCTGCGCGCAGGTCTTCGATGCGCGAGTTGGTACACGAGCCGATGAACACCTTGTCGATGGCGATATCCTCGATGGCGGTGTTGGCCTGCAAGCCCATGTAGGCATAGGCGCGCTCCCAGTCGCCGCGCTGCACTTCGTTGCGCGCCTGCGCAAGATCCGGCACGCGGCCGTTGACCCCGACCACCATTTCCGGCGAGGTACCCCAGGTCACCTGCGGCTGGATGTCGGCGGCATCGAGTTCTACCACGGCATCGAACGAAGCGCCGTCATCGCTTTTCAGCGTGCGCCAGTAGGCCACGGCATTTTCCCACTGTTCGGCACGCGGAGAGTACGGGCGGCCCTTGAGATAATCGATGGTGGTATCGTCCACGGCCACCATGCCGGCGCGCGCACCGGCCTCGATGGCCATATTGCACAACGTCATGCGACCTTCCATCGACAATGCGCGGATCGCCGAACCGGCGAATTCGATCGCATAGCCGGTGCCGCCTGCGGTACCGATCTTGCCGATCACGGCCAGTGCAATGTCCTTGGCCGTGACGCCTTTTTGCAGCGCGCCTTCCACCTTGACCTGCATCGCTTTGGATTTCTTGGCGACCAGGCATTGCGTTGCCAGCACGTGTTCCACTTCGGAAGTGCCGATGCCGTGCGCCAGCGCGGCGAAGGCGCCGTGCGTGCTGGTGTGCGAGTCGCCGCACACCACGGTCATGCCGGGCAGCGTTGCGCCCTGCTCGGGGCCGATCACATGCACGATGCCCTGACGCAGGTCGTTCATCTTGAATTCCGTCACGCCGAATTCGGCGCAATTATTGTCCAGCGTTTCCACCTGCAAGCGCGAGATCGGGTCGGCGATACCCTGGCTGCGATCCGTCGTCGGCACGTTGTGGTCGGGCACGGCGAGGATACTGCCCACACGCCACGGACGGCGGCCAGCCAGCTTCAACCCTTCGAACGCCTGCGGGCTGGTGACTTCATGCACCAGATGGCGGTCGATGTAAATCAGGGCTGTGCCGTCGGACTCTTCATGGACGACATGGGATTCCCAGAGTTTGTCGTAAAGCGTTTTTGCGGTCATATCGTTCTAAATAAATTAATCGCGGAAGTTACCGAATTTCAACGGGAAATCCGTCACCGACTTCTTTACATGCGCGATGGCATCTTGCAGCATATCGCGCTTGGCACCATTGACGCGTACCGTGTCGCCCTGGATGCTGGCCTGTACTTTGAGGCCGGAATCCTTGATGAGTTTCACCAGGCGCTTGGCAAGATCGCTGTCGATGCCGTCGCGGATCTTCATCTCCTGCTTGACCTTGTTGCCGGATACTTTTTGCACATCCTGCAGGTCGAGCCGCTTGCTGCTGTCGGGCTCCTTCTTTTCCAACGCAGGGAAGAGAATATCCTTGATCTGGTCGAGCTGAAAATCCGAATCGCCGAACAGCGTGATCAGATTGTCCTTTTCGTTGAGCTCGACGTTGGCCGACGTCCCCTTGAAGTCGTAACGATTGGTGATTTGCCGTTGAGCAACGTCAATCGCATTCTTCAGCGCGACCATGTCGGCTTCGGATGTAATATCAAACGATGGCATAGAATTCTCCTGACCCGGTATCGGCGCCGCCTCTGCTAGGCGGCTTGCGCGCAGACAGTACGATTAGTACGGCAAGCGCAAGCAACAACGCAGAGGCAAGCAGCCATCACTCAAAATGACAGACGTAATCCAGCGTTTCGACAGTCTCGATATCGAAACTGGAATTGCCCGGCACGGAGAACTTTTCGCCGGCCTGGTAGGTATTCCATTCCTCTTCGCCCTTGAGGCGAACCTTGCACACGCCGGCATTGATTTCCATCAGTTCCGGGGAACCGGTATTGAAGGTCAGGCTGCTGGGGAAAATAACGCCTACGGTGCAGCGCGTACCGTTAGGAAACATGACGGTATGGCTGACGCACTTGCCGTCGAAATAAACGTTGGCTTTCTTCTTGACGCTGACATTGTCGAACTGGGCCATGGAATCCCCCTAGGAAGCAATTGAAAGCCTTGGATTATCGCAGAAAAACATTCTCTCGACTAATGCCCCATGTTCCTTGACGCTACTTTTTCAGGCAAGATGCTTCGATAAAAAATACCAATAGCGAAGGAAGTATATGCCTGCCCAGTTCATCTCCTTTTTACGCAGCATCCTGTCATTGATATTGATGGCCGCGCGCGTTGCGGGACGAGGGCTGGGGTGGACTTTACGGCACATGCTGGGATCGCTTTCCTGGCAGGCGCCAGGCTGGGCTGGCTGGATGGGCGGACAATTCGCACAAGGCCGGCATTGGGCCGCACGCAACCCGAAACGGGGCGCGGCCATTTTGTTGGGCCTCTTGCTGGCGGCAACAGCCGGGTGGTACGGGGTGAAATGGTATCAAAGCCAGCCCAAACCGGTGCTGACCAAATATGAGGTCAAGCCACCCGCCGTGACCACTTACGACGAGAGCGGCAAGGCCAGCATTCATCCGCTGATTGTCGCATTCAACGAATCCGCCGCGCCTGTCAGCATGATGGGAAAGCCCGTCGCCGACGGCATCAGGATGCATCCCGATTTTGCAGGCGAATGGGCATGGGACGATGACCGCACGCTGGTTTTCCGTCCAAAATCCGACTGGCCGGTGGATGCGGTTTTCGATGTCGCGCTCGACAAGAAAAAACTCTTTGCGCCGCAGGTCAAACTGGAAGAGTATTCCTTAGAGTTCCGCTCCGCGCCTTTCAAGACGGGAATTTCGCAAACGGAGTTCTATCAGGATCCCGTCGACCCCAACCTGAAAAAACTCGTCGCTACCGTGCAGTTCAGCCATCCGGTGGATACCGACGAGTTCAAGGAACGCGTCAGTCTCAAGCTCGGCGGCGGCCTGAGTTTTCTTGGGCTGACCGACGACCCGAAAGCGACCATCAGCTTCGACAAGCTCAAGCTGCAAGCCTTTATCCACTCCGCTCCGCTGGCGATTCCCACCGAGGATACGCGGCTCTCCATGACGCTGGATAAAGGCATCCGTTCCAGCCGCGGCGGCAACAAGACCGAGGCCGAGATCAGCCGCGACATCATCGTGCCCGGCCTCTATAGCCTGCATTTCGGCAATATCGGCATGACCCTGGCGGACAATGAGCGCTACGAGCCGGAGCAGGTGTTGCTCGTCGGCGCCAGCGCCACGGTAAGCGAGGCTGCGCTGAAAGACCGCGTGCGCGCCTGGCTGTTGCCGGAATTCAACCCCAAGACGCCAGCGGAAAATCGCAAAGAGCTCTACAACTGGTATAGCGAGGAAGTCTCCCGCGATGTCCTGGCGCAATCCCAGCCGTTGACGCTCACGGCCCTGCCCTCTGCCGACGAGTTTGAAGCCACGCACAGTTACAAATTCAAGGCGCCTGTCGGCCGTTCGATTTACGTGGTGGTCGATGGCGGTGTGCGCGCGTTCGGCGGCTATCAATCCCGCAAGCCGTCCATCGCCACCATACAGGTACAGCCGTATCCGCAATCGGTCAAACTGCTCTCGCAGGGCGCGCTGCTTTCACTCTCCGGCGACCGCAAGCTGGCCTACATGGCACGCGGCCTCAAAGGCGTGAAGGTGGAAATCGGCCGCTTGCTGCCCAACCAGTTGCATCATCTGGTAGACCAGAACCACGGCGGTTTCGCCACGCCGGATGTTTACGAAAGCGTGCTGGATACCTTGGTGGAACGTTCAATCGACGAGCGCCCGCTGCCGGAAAACGAGAACGGCAAACCGACCTACGATAGCCTGGATTTCGGCACATACCTGCGCGAGAAAACCACTCATGCGGGTGGAGTGTTCATGGTCAGGCTGCAAGGCTACGACCCCAAGCATCCTTACAACACCGAAGGCGAGCCGGATACGCGCTTTGTACTGGTCACCGACCTCGGCATCATCGCCAAGAAGGCCGTGGACGGCAGCCAGGACATATTTGTGCAATCCATCCGCAGTGGCGAGCCGGTCAGCGGTGCGAAGGTGGAAATCGTCGGCCGCAACGGCCAGGCGACGATGACGGAAACCACCGATGCCGGCGGTCATGTGCGCTTCCCGCACCTCAACGATCTGCGGCGCGAGAAACAACCGCTGATGATCATGGTGAGCAAGGATAGCGACGTTTCATTCCTGCCCATCAACCGCTACGACCGCGAACTCAATATGAGCCGCTTCGATGTCGGCGGCATCGACAACGCCGTTTCGGCTCAGCAGCTCTCCAGCTACGCCTTCACCGACCGCGGCATTTACCGCCCGGGAGAAACCGCGCACATCGGCATCATCACGCGCACCGCCAACTGGGCGGGGCAACTTGCGGGCATTCCGCTGGAAGCCGAAATCACCGACCCGCGCGGCCTGCCGGTGTTGAAACAGCGCCTGCAGCTTTCTGCCAGCGGATTCGAAGGTTTGGATTACGCCACGCACGACACTTCCGCCACCGGCGATTACCACGTCGGCATCTATCTGGTGCGCAACGACAGGCGCGAGCAGGAAATCGGCAGCGCCAGCTTCAAGGTGCGCGATTTTGAGCCGGACCGGCTGAAGGTCAACGCCTCGCTGGCCGACCGCGCCGTCGAAGGCTGGATCAAGCCGGAAGAAGCCGTTGCCAAGGTCAAGGCCATGCACTTGTTCGGCAGCCCCGCCAACGGCCGTCGCGTGGAAAGCGAAATAACGCTGAGCCCCACCCTGCCCGCGTTCACCAGATACAAGGAATACAGTTTCCAGGACAAGTTCAAGCTGAAAGATCCGTTCAGCGAAAAGCTCGCGCCGGCGATCACCGATCCCAACGGCGAAGCCACGCTCAACCTCAACTTGCAGCGCTTCGCCCGCGCCACTTACCGCCTGTACCTCTCTGCCAAAGTATTCGAAGCGGAAGGCGGACGCGGGGTGGCGGCGGAATCCGCGGTGCTGGTATCGTCGGCTCCATATCTGGTCGGCACCAAGACCGACGGCAATCTCAACTACATCCAGCGCGATGCCCAGCGCGCGACCCGCTGGCTCGCCATCGACCCGACGCTCAAGCCTATCGCTGCCGAGCGGCTCACCCAGCAGTGGATAGAGCGCAAATATGTGTCGGTATTGGTGAAGCAGCCCAACGACACCTACAAGTACGAATCGCGCAAGAAAGAAATCGTGCGCGAAACCAAGCCCTACACCCTGCCCGCTGGCGGCGCGGACCTGCCGCTCATTACCTCCGAGCCGGGTGATTTCGCGCTGGTATTGAAGGATGCGAGCGGCAACGAGCTCAACCGTGTCGAATACAGCGTGGCCGGCGAGGCCAATATCAGCCGCTCGCTGGAACGCAACGCCGAATTGCAGCTAACGCTCGACAAGAACGATTACGCGCCCGGCGACACCATGGAAGTCAGCATCCGCGCGCCCTATGTCGGCGCCGGACTGATCACCATAGAACGCGACAAGGTGTATCAGCATGTCTGGTTCAAGACCACGACCACCAGCTCGGTACAAAAAATCGCACTGCCCAAGGATTTCGAGGGCAACGGCTATGTGTCGGTGCAGTTTGTGCGCGACCCGGGCTCGGACGAGATTTTCATGAGCCCGCTGTCGTATGGCGTGGTGCCGTTCGCGGTCAACCTCGACGCGCGGCGCGAGCCGATCAAGGTGGTTGCGCCAGAGGTGATCAAACCCGGCCAGACCGTGGATTTCAAGGTCAGCACCAGCCAGCCGTCGCGCGTGGTCGTGTTCGCGGTGGACGAAGGCATCCTGCAGGTCGCGCGCTACAAGGCGCCCGACCCACTCGGCTTCTTCTTCCAGAAGCGCGCCTTGCAGGTCAATACCACGCAAATCCTGGACATGATCCTGCCGGAATTCCAGCGGCTGATGAATGCTGCCGCGCCCGGCGGGGACGGCGATGCCGTGCTCGGACGGCATCTCAACCCGTTCAAGAAAAAACGCCAGCCGCCGGTCGCATACTGGTCGGGCATCGTGGACGTGGACAAGAACGGCAAGACACTGCGCTATACCGTGCCGGACAGCTTCAACGGCAAGCTGCGCATTTTTGCAGTAGCGGTAAATCCCACGCGTATCGGCGTGTTCGACGGTGGCACCGAAGTGCGCGGCGACCTGATCCTCTCGGCCAACCTGCCGGCAATGGTCGCGCCCGGCGACGAGTTCCTGGTGTCGGTGGGTGTGTTCAACAACCTGCGCGGCGGCAGCACCAGAACGCCGGTCGCCGTCAGCCTCAAGGTCGATCCGGCGATTACCGTGCTCTCCGCACCCAAACTGAGTCTGACGATCCCGCAGCAGCAGGAAGTCGCGGCGGAATTCCGCCTCAAGGCCAACGACGTGCTCGGCCCGGCCAACCTGCGCTTCATCGCGCAGGCAGGCGACAAGCAAGGCAAGGCGGCAGACGCGATCAGCATTCGTCCCGCCGTGCCTTTCGCCACCAAAATCAGCGTGGGCCGCTTCGACCGCTCCACATACGCCCAGGCGCTCACCCGCAACCTCTATCCGCAATTGCGCGACGTGGAGGCCGGTGTTTCCCTGTCGCCGCTGGTATGGGCGCAAGGACTGGATGGCTTTCTGGAGGCTTATCAGTATTCCTGCACCGAGCAACTCGTGAGCAAGGGCATGCCGGCACTGGTGCTTGCGGGAGGGCGCAACGCCCGCACCGACACTTCGGGCTTCGGCAAGGTAATCCAGATTCTGCGCGAACGGCAGAACGACGACGGCAGCTTCGGTCTGTGGTCGGCCAACCTGCAAGTCGAACCCTTCACCTCGGTGTATGCCGTGCATTACCTGATCGAGGCAAAAGAGCGCGGCATGCCCGTACCCGCCGACATGCTGGACAATGCCAACCGCTGGCTGGAAGCCACCGCCACCGCCGGCAGCGAAGGGCTGACCGGCGCCCGTACGCGCGCCTACGCCATCTACCTGCTCACCCGCCAGGGCCGCGTTACCAGCGGCATGACAGGCGCGCTGCAACAGGAACTGGACGCCCGCTATGCCAAGGAGTGGCCGCAAGACCTCACCGCCGCCTACCTCGCCGCCAGCTACAAGTTGATGCAGCAGGATGGACTGGCCGTGAAGCTGCTGAAAAACATCCCGTGGCGGAGCAACGAAACCGTCAAGGATGACGGCTACGCTTATTACGACCCCTTGGTGCATGACGCACAACTGCTCTACCTCACGTCCAGACATTTCAAGGATCGCCTGAACAGCGTGCCGGAAAAAGTCATCGCCAACATGGGCGACGCCGTTACCGAAAACCGCTACCACACGCTCTCGGCCGCCTACCTCATCCTCGGCTTCGACGCTTACGCCGCAGCCGGCGGTCAGGGCACCGGCAAGCTCGCCATCGCGGAACTGGACAAGGCCGGCAAAAGCACGCTCATGGCGCTCTCCGAAGGCCTGCTCAAATATGGCAAAGTCTCGACGCAAGCGGCCCGGCTCCAGTATTCCAAGCAAGGTGACGCCCCAGCGTTCTATGTCCTCTCCGAAAACGGCTTCGACCGCAAGGCGCCAGTTGGTACGGTGTCCGAAGGTCTCGAAATCGCGCAGGAAATCACCGGACTGGACGGCAAGCCGATCGTCAAAGCCAAGGTCGGCGAGGAGTTCCTGGTCAAGCTCACCTTCCGCAGCACCCGCCGCGACAAGCTATCGCAAGTCGCGATTGTAGATCTGCTGCCCGGCGGCCTCGAACCGGTACTCCGCGCCCGCGCCGAAGCGCAACAGCCGGAATATCAGGGCGACTACGACGGCGGCGAAATCCCGCCCGCCCCCGCCTGGCAATCGCCCATGGGCGAAGCCGGAAGCTGGCAACCGGAATATGCTGACATTCGTGACGATAGGGTGATCCTGTACGGGACGCTTAGCCGGGATGTCGGCCAATTCACTTATCGCGTCCGCGCGACCAATGCCGGCAAGTTCTTCGTCCCGGCGCCGTTTGCGGAAGGGATGTATAACCGCAGGCTGCAAGGGCTTGGGAAAGGCGGGGTGCTAGAGGTAGTGAAACCTTGATTGGCGGCCAACGGTTAATCAAACGTACTCACTACGTTTATTGCGCACAACGGTGGGCGGCAATATTAGCGCTCGTCGTTGTCGCGTTTGCCGCACTCCGTCTCTGGCCCCAGCCGCCTCTTTCCGTATACGCCCCCTCTTCCACTGCAGTTCTGGCCGCTGATAGCGCCTTGCTCCGCCTGACACTGGCGCAGGACGAGCAATATAGGCTGTGGGTGCCGCTGGAAAATATTTCGCCTACGCTGGTTGAAGCGGTGAAATTACAGGAGGACCGCTGGTTTTACTGGCATCCCGGCGTCAACCCTCCCGCCCTGCTGCGCGGGGCGTGGGAAACATACTCCGGCGGTAACAAGCAAGGCGGCTCTACGCTGACCATGCAACTGGCGCGGCTGATGTATGGGCTGAGTACGCGCACGCCGACGGGCAAACTGCGGCAAATCGGCCATGCCTTATGGCTGGAGGCACGCTACAGCAAGCATGACATGCTGGAGGCTTATCTCAACCTTGCGCCATATGGCGGCAACATCCAGGGCGTCGGCGCAGCGAGCCTGATTTATTTCGGCAAGACGCCGGATCGGCTGACCTTGCCGGAGACGCTGACGCTGGCGGTGATTCCACAGCGGCCCAATCACGCCGATCCGCGTCCGGCGCGCAACCGGCTGTTTGCGCGCTGGCAGCAGCACCATGCGGTATCGGCCAGCGAACAACGACTGATGACCCTGCCGCTGCCCTTGCGCAGCATCGGACAATTGCCGTTTACCGCACCGCATTTTGCGGAACAGGTGCTGTGGCAATCCGAAGCGTATCGTCACGAATTGCAGACGACGCTGCAACCGCGTCTGCAAGCCTTGCTGGAGCGGCAGATCAGCCAGTACATCGCACAAAACGGCGCGCGCGGCTTGCGCAACGCAACGGCGATGTTGGTGGATACGCGCAACCAGGCGGTGGTGGCGATGGTGGGGTCGGCGGATTATCGCAATACGGAGATCGACGGGCAGGTGAACGGCGTGCTGGCGAAGCGTTCGCCCGGCTCCACGCTCAAGCCTTTCATCTATGGGCTGGCGTTTGACCAGGGCGTGATCCATCCGCAATCCATTTTGAAGGATGCGCCCACGGCTTTCGGGCCGTTCCAGCCAGAGAATTTCGACGGGCGCTTCGTCGGACCAATTTCAGCACACGATGCCTTGATCCATAGCCGCAACATTCCGGCGGTGCATGTCGCCAGCAAGTTGAAACAGCCCAGCCTGTACGACTTCCTCAAGACCGCCGGCGTCTCGCGCCTGCGATCCGAGCAGCATTACGGGCTGGCGCTGGTACTGGGCGGCGGCGAGGTGACGATGGAGGAGCTCGCGACGCTCTACACCATGCTGGCGAACCAGGGCACACTGCGGCCGTTGCGCTACCTGGCGGACGACCCTGCCGGCGACAGCATCCAGCTCCTGAGTCCGGAAGCCAGCTACATGACGCTGAACGTGCTGAGCGACAATCCGCGTCCGGACAGCGTGGCGATGGCGCGCGGCAACCGCTGGAACATTGCCTGGAAAACCGGCACTTCCTGGGGGTTCCGCGATGCGTGGAGCGTGGGCGTGGTCGGGCCTTACGTGCTGGCGGTATGGATAGGCAATTTCGATGGTTCGTCCAACCCGGCGTTTATCGGCATCGAAGCCGCCGCGCCCTTGTTCTTCCGTATTGCCGACGCGCTGCCGATCACCTTGCCGCAAGACCGCGACCCGCTACGCCTGCCGCCGCGCAAGTTGAAGAAAATCCCGGTCTGTTCTGCCAGCGGCGACCTGCCCAATGCCTGGTGTCCGCAAACCACCGACACCTGGTTCATTCCCGGAAAATCGCCGATCCGCGTCAGCAACCTGCACCGCCCCGTGGTGGTGGACAACCGCACCGGACGCGCCGCGTGCCCGCCTTACGACCCGGCGGCCACGCACACCGAAATCGCCGAATTCTGGTCGTCGGACATGATGCGTTTATTCCGCGAAGCCGGCATGCCACGTCGCGCGCCGCCCACGGCCGGTTGCGCCGGGGCAGGAATCGCCAGCGACGAGGCCGACGTCCCGCATATTACCTCGCCCCTGCTCAACGTCGCCTACACGCTACGGCTTTCCCGTCCGCAGGAAACCATTGCCCTCCAAGCGACTGTGGGAGCCGACGCGCGAACGCTCTACTGGTTTTCGGACAAGGCCTACCTGGGCAGCCAGCCGGCAAACAGCGGCGGCATCGCCTGGAAGCCGGACAGCGCTGGCTGGCACAGCCTGACGGTAGCAGACGACAAGGGACGCAGCGCAAGCCGGGATGTGCGGGTGGAAGTGGTGCCATAGTCCGGTCAGGACTGGGCTTTGGTTTTCGGCTGAAACGCGAGGCAGGACGTGCCGGAAGTTTCCAATACATCGAGGCACGGCTTGCGCTTGCCCTTGAACCCGAGCGCGTGGCAAGCATACGGAAAACTTGCCTCGTAGGTGATGTAGTAATGCACGCAGCGTGCCGCAATCGGGCGCTTCTTTCGATACCGCTTTCGTTTTCTGTTGCATCTGGATTATCGGGAAACCAAAACCGTGCAGGGCACCGTAGCGCAGGCGTTTTGCCTGCGCTAGAAGTACTCCTCGCTACAAACAACAACGGCGGCGTACCGCGCTGTGGATACGTCGCCGTTCTGTATAACCGCTCCGCTTATTTCTTGCGGCTGCGCAGGTTAGCAGCGATACGCATGCGCAGCGCATTGAGCTTGATGAAACCGCCCGCGTCCTTCTGGTCGTAGGCGCCGGCGTCGTCTTCAAACGTGGCAATGGTTGGGTCGAACAGCGAATCGGTCTTGCTGTCGCGGCCGACGACGATCACGTTGCCCTTGTACAGCTTGACGCGCACGAAGCCGTTGACGCTCTTTTGCGTATGGTCGATCAGCGTTTGCAGCGCGACGCGCTCCGGGCTCCACCAGTAGCCGTTGTAAATCAGGCTGGCGTAGCGCGGCATCAAATCATCCTTCAGATGCGCCACTTCGCGGTCCAGCGTCAGCGATTCGATGGCGCGGTGCGCCTTGAGCATGATGGTGCCGCCCGGGGTTTCATAGCAGCCACGCGACTTCATGCCAACATAGCGGTTTTCAACGAGATCAAGACGGCCGATACCGTGCTTACCGCCCAGGCTGTTCAGCTCGGCCAGTAACTCGTGCGGCGCCATCTTCTTGCCGTTGAGGGCGACGGGATCGCCGTTGACGTATTCGATATCCAGATATTCGGCGGCATCCGGAGCCTTTTCCGGGCTGACAGTCCAGCGCCACATGGATTCCTCGGCTTCGGCGGCCGGGTTTTCCAGATGGCGACCTTCATAGCTGATGTGCAGCAGATTGGCGTCCATGGAGTATGGGCTGCCGCCCTGCTTGTGCTTCATTTCGACTGGAATGCCGTGCTGCTCGGCATAGGCCAGCAGTTTCTCGCGGGACAGCAGGTTCCACTCGCGCCATGGAGCGATGATCTTGACGCCAGGCTTGAGCGCATAGGCACCCAGTTCGAAACGCACCTGGTCGTTGCCCTTGCCGGTCGCACCGTGCGAAATGGCATCGGCGCCGGTCTCGTTGGCGATCTCGACCAGGCGCTTGGCGATCAGCGGGCGCGCAATCGAGGTACCCAGCAGGTATTCACCTTCGTACACGGTGTTGGCGCGGAACATCGGGAACACGAAATCGCGCACGAATTCCTCGCGGAGGTCGTCAATGTAGATTTCCTTGACGCCGAATTTCCTGGCCTTTTCGCGCGCCGGTTCCAGCTCTTCGCCCTGGCCCAGGTCCGCGGTGAAGGTCACGACCTCACAGTTGTAGGTATCGGTCAGCCACTTCAGGATGACCGAGGTGTCCAGCCCACCGGAGTAGGCCAGCACCACTTTCTTAACATCGCTCATACTTCATTCCTTAATCACAATTTTTATTGAATCTCGTCAACGCTTACGCGGCTCAATCCGTAAAGAGTTCGAACGCCACCAGAAAGCTTACGGATACCATGATCGCCATACCCAGCAGGAACAGGCGATCCGCATACCGCTCGTATTGCAGGGATTGTTCCTTGTGGCGGATCGACCAATAGGACAGGAAAGTGCTCGACAGGAATGCGAAACTGTCGATCGCCAGCAGCTTGTCTGCCCAGTTTGAAATGGCTCTGTCCGGCGCGATCTGGATAACCGACACGACGGTGACGCATACCCCGACCATTGTCGCGGCCACTGGCAGAATGTGGTTGGACAGCCCGACCGGCGTTTCTCCCTGCCGCATTAGCTCTGCACTCGCCCCAGCAGCAAATATTCCATCAGTGCTTTTTGCGTATGCAATCTATTCTCCGCCTCGTCCCACACCACACTGTGCGGCCCGTCGATGACTTCCGCCGCAACCTCCTCGCCCCGGTGCGCCGGCAAGCAGTGCATGAACAGCGCATCCTTGGCCGCGACACGCATCATGTCGCCATCGACCTGCCAATCGGCAAAGTCGCGCATGCGCTCTTCGTTCTCGGCTTCGAAGCCCATCGAGGTCCAGACGTCGGTGGTCACCAGATCGGCGTCGCGCGCGGCCTCCATCGGATCGGCGAATTCTTCGTAGTGCTCGTGGCCGTAGAGTCCGGCACGCTCCTGCTCGACCTCGTAACCGGGGGGCGTGGATACATGCACGTTGAAATCCAGCACTTCCGCCGCTTGCAGCCAGGTATTGCAGACGTTATTCGAATCGCCGATCCAAGCCACCGTCTTGCCCTGGATCGGGCCGCGATGTTCGATGAAGGTGAAAATATCGGCCAGGATCTGGCACGGATGGTATTCGTTGGTCAGCCCGTTGATCACCGGCACACGCGAGTTGGCGGCAAAACGCTCGATGATTTCCTGCTCGAAGGTGCGGATCATTACCATGTCGCTCATGCGCGAAATCACCTGCGCGGCGTCTTCCACCGGTTCGCCGCGCCCCAATTGGGAATCGCGGGTGTTGAGATAGATCGCGGCACCGCCCAGTTGCTGCATGCCAGCCTCGAACGACAGGCGCGTGCGGGTGCTGGCCTTCTCGAAAATCATCACCAGCGTGCGGTCGAACAGCGGATGGTAAGGCTCGTAGCGCTTGAACTTGTCCTTGATCCATTTGGAGCGTGCGAACACATGTTCCAGCTCTTCTTTTGAAAGATCCTTGAACTGAAGAAAATGTTTGATCGACATGATTATTGGCTCAGAAAGTTTTTCACCAGCGGTGCCAGGATATCCACCAGTTGCTGTGCTTCCGCCTTGCTCATCACCAGCGGCGGCAACAAGCGGATCACCTTGTCGGCGGTCACGTTGATGAGCAGACCGAGGGCCAGCGCCTGTTTGACCAGCTCGCCGCAAGGACGATCCAATTCGATACCGATCATCATGCCGGCATTGCGGATGGTGACGACGCCAGGCACGTTCTTGAATTCCTCGCGCAAGGCGTGATTGATGAAATCACCGATTTCCACAGCCTTGGCACCAAGTGATTCTTCCTCGATAGCCGTCAATGTCGCCAGCGCGGCACTGCACGCCAGCGGATTGCCGCCGAAAGTGGAGCCGTGATTGCCCGGCTGGAATACGTCGGCCGCCGGCCCCTTGGCCAGGCAAGCGCCAATAGGCACTCCGGAGCCCAGGCCCTTGGCCAGGGTCATTACATCCGGATAAATCCCGCTATGCTGAAAGGCGAACATCGTGCCAGTGCGCGCGATACCGCTTTGCACTTCGTCCAGCATCAGCAGCCAGCCGTTCCGGTCGCAAATCTCGCGCAAGCCTTGCAGATAGGCCTTGGCATCCTGGGGAATCACCACGCCGCCCTCGCCTTGCACCGGCTCGACCAGCACGGCTACGACATTCGAGTTGTGTTCTGCCACCTGCCGTACAGCTTCGAGATCGTCGAAAGGCACGCGAACGAAACCCGCCACCAGCGGCTCGAAACCGGCCTGCACCTTGCGGTTGCCGGTGGCCGACAAGGTCGCCATCGTCCGGCCGTGGAAGGCCTTGTCCATGACGATGATTTCCGGGTGTTCGATGCCCTTCTTGTGACCGTGCAGACGCGCCAGCTTGATGGCGGCTTCATTGGCCTCGCAACCGGAATTGCAGAAGAAGATGCGGTCCATGCCCGACAGCGCGCTCAGGCGATCTGCCAACCGTGCCTGCTCGGCGATGTTGTAGACGTTGGAGACATGGATCAAGCGTGCGGCCTGCTCGGAAATGGCCTTGACGAGCGCGGGATGCGCGTGCCCCAGGCCATTGACCGCGACGCCCGCCAGGCCGTCGAGGTAGCGCTTGCCTTGATCGTCCCACAACCAGACGCCTTCGCCCCGAACAAAAGTGACCGGTTGCCGGCCATAGGTATTCATTAAATGTTGCGACATATCAAATTACCAAAAAGTAAAAATGCACACGGCGGCAAAAGCCGCCGTGTGCAGCAATTGCCAGTTAAGCTTAAAACCCGAACAGCGCTCGATGCGACAATCCGCCAGCCATGAAGAACAGCATCGGGATGGAAAGCATCATGTTCGTTCGCGATGCAAGGAATGCGATTCGTCGCGCCTTGTTTTTCTCTTCGTCGGTCGCGGGCTTGATGCCCAGGATTTTCTTCTGGTTCGGCCAGATGAGCCCCCAGACATTGAGCAGCATGATGGTACCCAGCCATGCGCCGATACCGATGGGAGCCATTTCCGGCTGCAAGGTGAACGCCGCGGTAAATCCTGCGCCCAGCAAAGCCGCGCCAGCCAGCCATGTCACCAGGGAAGACCAGCGGAACCAGAACAGCGCACGGGGAGCAACATGCTTGGTAATGCCGGCTGCGGTGCCGTCAGCTGCGGCATCCTTCAGTGCAGGCACCTGAACGAGGTTGAAATAGTAAAGCAGGCCGATCCAGGTGATACCGGCCAGAAAATGGATCCAACGCGCGAGTGCTGGCAGGAGTTCCATGATTACACCCCCGCCAGAATGAAATTCTTGAGGAAAAAATACAGGACTATAGTCAGAATCAGGCCGGAAACGATCGTTCCCGGAATGGAATCCAGTGGATTTTTCATTTTTTCTCCCTGTTCAATAATAGTGTTATGGTGAATTTCGAAGCGTATCGTAAAACACGCGGCCGGGCAAGAAAGAAGCTGCGCCAACTATCGATCAATACAGCACTTTTCGGCTGTACGGATGACGAATGAACATGCACGCGACACTTTGACTTCAAGAGGTTTTCATCTTGTAAAAATCCCCCATTCAGGCAAAATGCCGAGTTCATCATTTTCGGCCGGAAATCGGCCAATTCCTCCGTGTTCTCCGGATGAAGTTTGCATATGTCCCTAGCGAAAATTACCCCATTAAAACGCCCGACCCAGCCGCAATTGCCGGTTTCGTGGTACGTCGACCCCGAAATTTACGCGCTCGAACAAAAGGTGCTGTTTCCGCACGCGCCGAATTATCTCGGCCATGAGCTGATGGTCCCCAATGCCGGCGATTATCACTCGCTGGAATGGATGAACCACGGCAAGGCGCTGGTACATAATAGCCAGGGCATCGAGCTGATCAGCAACGTCTGCCGCCACCGCCAGGCCATCATGCTGAAAGGCAAGGGGCATGCGCAGAATATCGTCTGCCCGGTACACCGCTGGACTTACGACCTCAAGGGCGAACTGATGGGCGCGCCCCACTTCGACGAGAAACCCTGCCTCAACCTCGGCAAGACGTCGCTGCAAAACTGGAACGGCCTTTTGTTCGACAGCAAGCGCAATATCGCCGATGACCTCGGCAAGCTGGGGTTCCTCAAGGATTTCGATTTCAGCGGCTTCATGCTCGACCGCTTGATGATCGACGAATACAGCTTTAACTGGAAGACCTTCATCGAGGTCTACCTGGAGGATTACCACGTCGCGCCATTCCACCCCGGCCTTGGCAACTTCGTCGATTGCGACAACCTCAAGTGGGAATTCGGCGAGTGGTACAGCGTGCAGTCGGTAGGCGTAAATCGCGGACTGGAAAAATCCGGCTCGCCGGTTTATCGCCACTGGCAGGACCAGGTACTGAAATACAACGACGGCACGCTGCCGAAATACGGCGCGATCTGGCTGGTGTACTACCCTTTCCTGATGCTGGAGTGGTATCCGCACGTGCTGGTGGTTTCCCATATCATCCCGCGCGGCCCACATGCCTGCACCAATGTGGTGGAGTTTTATTACCCCGAAGACATCGCGCTGTTCGAGCGCGAGTTCATCGAAGCCGAACAAGCGGCTTACATGGAAACCGCCGTCGAGGATGAAGACATCTGCCAGCGCATGCACGATGGACGCAAGGCGCTGCATGCGCAGGGCCTCGACGAATTCGGCCCGTATCAGCATCCGATGGAAACCGGGATGGAGCATTTCCATCTATGGGTAAAATCCCAGCTGGAACCGCACCTTTAAAATAAGCGTCAGCTATCGTTCCGGGCTGCCACGGGCAGAACCCGGAATCCAACGGCCCTGAATAACAGTTTGGAACCGAATTCCACCGCCATCGGCTGTGCCCTTTAATTCTGGAAGCCGGCTCGGCATCACCTTGACATAGTGAGTGGTCGTCAGCGTATACCGGACAAACGGCCTGGGCATGCCCGGTCAAGGCTCTTGAAAAATCGCCCCAAGCGCCTACACTGTAATCAGCCGTCAAGAGCCTGTTTCCATAGGTATCCGCATTGCGAGAGGAAGAAAATGATCACCATCAATCAAGAATCGAACAACCTCGTCATCGCCATGGTGCTGAGCGAATTCACGCTGGCCGACTTCAAGGAACTCGAAAAAGCGGCCGACTATGCACTGCAATCGCAAGACAAGGCCAGCCTGCTGATTGATCTGAGCGATATGCTGGGTTTCACCGTCGACGTGGCATGGGAGGAAATTCGCTTTGCACGGCAGCACGCCAAGGACTTCGACAGGATCGCCGTCGTGACCGACGACCAGTGGGTGCAATGGAGCACCTGGCTCGCGCGCATCTTCACGGATGCCGAAATGCAGGTATTCGATGATTACGTCACCGCGCTGGCGTGGGTGCAAAAAGGATAGGCGCGTCATTTCAGGTACCGGTCATCCGCATTGCCCACTGATCGCCCCTTGATGCGAACCCCGAAAACGCAGCCGCTAGCCAGGCTGCCCCATCGCAAGCCTTCTATTTTGGTTTTACTCTGCTCTGCCGCCCTGGTATCCGGCTGTATGGGCGGTTCCATTGCTCGCCAGATCGCGAGTTCGATCGCCATGCAGGTCGCCGATAAAGCGGTCGGGCGCGCGCTGGACGAACCGCAAGTCGAAGAGCAAGGCAAAACCAATCAACTGCTGATCAGCCACGGCCTCGATCCCTATCAGGATGCATTCCTGCGCGCGAAACTCATAACGCCGCCAACCGTGCCGCCGGCATCGCCTCCCTTGCCTCAACCCGATCCAGCCGAGTCGGCGGTGCCTCTGGTAACGCGTTTGGCCACAGTAGAAGTTTGGGGACTGGTGCTCGGAGATGAAAAGCGCTCGATGCTGGAAAATATCCGTGATCTCGGCATCACGGCGCTTCCACCGGAAGAGGCGTGGGATCAATGGCAACTCGCCGAAGGCGGAATTCAGGGAGACCACAGCCGGCCGTTATTGATACTGGTGCCGCCGGAACTCGGAAAATTGCGCAGCGGCGATCATGCCGTGATCGAACTCGGAATGACGAACGGGTTTTATGTGGCCCAGGATCGATTGGAGTAGCAGGCGTCCTCGCCTGCAACAAACCATTATTGATCGAAATGCAGGCGAGGACGTCTGCTCTACGGTTCTATCAGCCCGCTACGCATTGCAATCAACGCGATTTCCGCCTGATTGCCGGCATTCAGTTTTTGCTTGATGTTGTAAAGGTGGGTGCCGATGGTGCGTGGCGAGAGGCATAGCGTTTCGGCGATTTCATTGGTGGATTTTCCGAGCGCCAGCGCCATAAAGACTTCGAACTCGCGGGCGGAAAGTACATCCACCGGATTTTTCTCGCCCGATAGCTGCTGCAATGCCATTTGCTGAGCGATGTTGGCTTCAAGATACATCTTGCGTGCAGCCACCATGCGGATAGCCTTGATCAACTCTTCCGGCGCGCTGCGCTTGGTCAGATAACCCAGTGCCCCGGCGTTCAAAACACGCTTCGGATGCACGGAGTCCTCGTGCGCGGAAAGAACAAGAATGCGAGCCGACGGGTCTTTTGCCATGATGCGCTCGATAGCCTCCATGCCGCCGATGCCGGGCATGGTGATATCCATCACCACCACGTCGGGATGAAACTCGCCGTAGAGCTTGACGCCTTGCTCGCCGCTCTCGGCTTCAGCCACCACCTTTACATCCGGCGCCGCTTCCAGCAGCAGTTTGAACCCCATGCGCACAACCGCATGGTCGTCCACCAGCATTACATTGATCACACCGCTCATTTTTTCTCCCGTTTTGGCACTGTTACGCGGATACAGGTGCCCTCTCCCATTTGGGAATCCAACTCGAATTGACCATGCAGGGCTTGCACACGTTCGCGCATGCCCAGCAGGCCGAAATGCCGGGTTTGGTCCACTTGGCATAAATTCATGCCGACGCCATTATCCTTGACTGTGAGCATCAGGTCGCCGTTTTCGTCACGGGACAGCACGATATCGAGCTGCGTCGCATCGGAATAACGCAGGGCGTTGGTTACCGCCTCCTGCACGATACGATATAAATTGATGTTGAGCGACTCGCCAAGATGATCGAGATCGCCGAAAAATTCCAGGCTGAAACGCAACTCGGGGCTTTGCCGTTGCCACTCGGCGACCGCATCGTGCAAGGTTTCCTTGAGCCCGAGGTTATCCAGTGCGCCGGGGCGCAACTGCCGGATGATGTTGTGCATGCCGTCGTAAATATGTTCGGCGGCGGCGGCGATGGTTTTTGCATTGGCCTCGACATCCGGCATCTGCTCGCGGGTTTTGTTGCCGATGGCAACAGCGAAAGTCTTGATCGCGGTGACATACTGGCCCAGTTCATCATGCAATTCGCGCGCGAGATTGCGGCGTTCTTCCTCGATATGGCGCTGAATCAGATGCGTCAGCTGGCGGTTTTCCTCCAGCCGCCGCTCGGCCTCTTCCGCCAGCTTGCGCTCGGTAATATCGCGCATGCTGCAAATTTCGCCAATCACCCGGTCATCGTGCGGGTCCACCAGCGGGCCTGCCGACAGCGACACATCCACAATCCGGCCTTCGCGCGTCACGCGCTGGGTATCGTAATTTTCGATGGTACGGCGCGCGGCGATGGATTCGAGATTCTGCCCCAGCTCGGCCTCCTGCCCCTCAGGCGTCAGAATAGCCGCCGACTTGCCGATAATGCTGTGCGAAGGATAGCCGAACAGCCGCTCCGCCGCAGGATTCCAGAACGAGATATTGCCGTCCATATCGTGAATCATGATCGCATCGTTGGTCTGCTTCACAATCAGCGCCAGCCGACGGTTCTCTTCGGTGCGCGTTTCCAGCGACCCCGCCATGCGATTGAAGCTCTGGCCGATCTGGTGAAACTCCGGCAGGCTGAACTCCCCGAGCCGCACGCTGAGATCGCCGTGCTCCATGCGATGGATCGCGCCGAGAATATTTTCCACCGGACGCACCGCGCGCCCCAGCATCCAGTACACGCCGATATTGAGCACAAAAAACAGCCCGCCAGCCACCCACAGCAACGGCTTCATTCCGCTCCAGGCCTCGCGTATCGCCCCGCTCGGGTTGGAAACCACACGCATCACGCCATAACGGATACGACGCTGCACGATCTCCTGCTCCGGCGCCACCAGTTCCACAAACCATTGCGGCGGATTCTCGTCAGCCTTGAATGTCGACTGCGGCGACTGGTAAATCAGCCGCCCCTGCATGTCGTAAAGGTAGATATCGGTACTGCGTACCCGTCCTAGGGATTCGAGGAATTGCTGCAGCAAGTCATGCGTCGTACCCCAGTCCGGGTTGATGAACGCGCTCACGATCACCCGATCCAGCATCTGCGTCGTCACCCGCGTCGCCGACTCCACCCCTTCGCGGATCGAGACCCGCGTCTCCTTGACGAGAATCGTACCCATTGCCGCCATGAACAGCAGCAGCATCACGGTAATCAGCAAGTTCAGGCGAAAACGCAAACTCATAGCGTATCCAGCGGATTCACGTCACCGCGCCTGTCTTTATTCAATACATGGGTATAAATCATCGTTGTGCTCACGTCGAAATGCCCCAGCAATTCTTGGACAATCCGAATATCGTAACCGCTTTGCAGAAGATGTGTGGCAAAAGAGTGGTGCAGCGCGTACAGCGTAACGGGTTGGACAAGGCCCGCCTTAATCTTTGAATACAGAGCTAATGTTATTAAAAATCAGCTTACTTAAGGTTATACATCCACGAAACCACGCTTGTCAGTATTTATTCAACGTTAGCATTGCCTGCCATGGCCAATACACAGCCTCCCGTCCATGTCACCCAACACTTCTGATAGTGTCCTCAACCTCAGCATTTATTTATCATCTCCGCATGCTCAACCCACATTACAAACCTAACCAGGTAATCAGGCTGGGCGCGCGAAAGCGCGCCCCTTATGTCAAACGTTCGCGATGATTACGTTCCACGTTTCCGCTGAACATATGAAGGCACAAAACCGCAAGGCGATTTATGCCATGATCGTCCTTGCCGCTTTGGCAATCGGATCCATTTCACTGCTTTTGAAAGCCAACGACATAGGTGGCATGATCTTTCCTACTATTGGAGTATTTCTCTTTGCTCCTCCTATCGGAAGAGCCTACAGGACCATCAAGGAAGGTGCTGCTTCGTATCCAGTTGTTGAAATTGATGACTCAAGTGGGGAGCTCATCGTTAAACACAAAGATATTAGTGTTGTCGTCGATGTAGCGCGGAATGCAAACCTCAGAGTCCAGTACAAATCGGGTCGTTTGGTATCTGCGATAGTTAAGACATCTTCTGGCGAGCTCATGCGATTTGAAGGTTACGAAAATCTAGAAGCACTTGTTTCATTCTTAGAGTCCGTTACTCCAAAGGAAAACATAACCCGTGCAAGTTTCTATCATCGCTAACCCCACTGTAAGCGGACCTGCGCGAAAAACCGCGCAGGCCGCTCACTTCCACGTTAGGCCTATAAAACATGCATGCTTTTCGCATCGTCCTTCAAATCATTTTCGGGCTGCTCTCGGCACTTATTATTTTTGTTTTTATGAGGGCGCCGAACGCCAACTACACCTCAAATCTCTCCATGTTGGCATTCATCGTCTTGATCATTCTTCTTCTTGGCCCTTGGTGGCCAAATCAAGAAAACATCGAGCGTTGGACCCATAAGTGGAAACTACAACTCCCCACTGACAATCCACAGGTCGCGAGTTATGTTGTTAATTTCCTTTGCGCTGCATATGGCTTCTACAAAGCGTGGGAAACCTATGAGAAGCCCAACAAAACACTCTGGCGTCTTGAGAAGACAGCTTACTCAATTGCGGGAATACACGGAGTAATTGCCTTCTGGCTTTTTCTAGCCATCGCGTGCCTTGCTTATGGAATGATTGCGTATGGCAAAACAAAATAGGCCTAACCTGCCGGTCGAGAGGGACCGCCCAAAAGCTGCGCTTTTGGATCCCCTCCGCGGCTTCGCTGCTCCGGCGGCCTCTCACCTAGCACGTTGGGCCCAAAAACTGTGATCTCCAAATTATTGGTCATTCTGTGCTGTATTGGTCTGGGTGCTTGTCGTGGCGCATCTGAATCAGAAACCGAAGTTCTCTTGGAATGCCGCTCACCAAATGGAAAAGCCGTTGCAATTTTCTATCGAGAATTTGGTGGCGGCGCTGCAGGCTGGCAATATGAGATAGTTACCGTACATCAGCCAGACGATCATATTCCATCGAAAGTGTTAAAGCTCAAGAGTGGTTACGAAGTTACTCTCCGTTGGATAGATTCGAAGCGACTTGAAATTGGATATCCAGACTCGGCGCGCGTAGATCATTGGCAAAACTGGTTTGGACGAATGGGGGATGGCAAAGTCGAATTACTTCGTCTCGCCTCAAAACACGGAATGTTCGTTGACGAAAAGAGCGGATGCAAAAAATGATCGTATTATGGTCTGCTATTCAGCCCAACAATGTTGGTCAAACGGGACGCGCTAAACGTGCGCCCCTTACTTAAGCGTTAGACATGACTTACTAATTGATGAATGTCATTTATAAAATTCTTTATCCCAACGGAAAAATTTATATTGGTCAAGATCGCACTAATTCCATTAATTACTTTGGTAGTGCAGACGATAACTTGATCGCCAAAGACTTCAGTCCGGAACAAAGACAAAGTTTTACTATCACACGCGAAATTTTATGGGAGTCAGAAATAGCCTCCCGTTCGGAAGTTTGTCAAAAAGAAGTTGAGTTTATAAAACTTTACCGATCGAATGATCCATCTATCGGATATAACCAATGGCCAAAATTTGAGGCTCCATATGATCCAGCCTAACCCATCCATCAAGCG
Source organism: Methylobacillus sp. MM3 (assembly GCF_001645185.1). Lineage (GTDB taxonomy): Bacteria > Pseudomonadota > Gammaproteobacteria > Burkholderiales > Methylophilaceae > MM2. Next base: position 368,472 of record NZ_LXTQ01000011.1, on the reverse strand, counting down.
GCACGCGTTAAAGCGCGCCCCTTATATCAAACGTTAGCGCCTCATACCATGAAGTTCATGGTCGCCATCTTTCTTCTGCTCGCATCGGGTATTGCCTTCGCCCAAAGCCCCTCGCCCACCACAGTTCGCGAGATCAATCAGTTGTTCGTGGCTCTTGAAAATTCCAAGTGCGAGTTCAATCGCAATGGGGCTTGGTACAACGCTCAAAAGGCGACCGAACACCTTCGCCGGAAATACGACTACCTATTCAAGAAAGGCCTGGTCACATCCACGGAGTCTTTCATTGAGCTTGCGGCCGCAAAGAGCAGCATGTCGGACAAGCCGTATCTCGTTCGTTGTGGCAACGCGCAGCCAATTCCAAGCAAGTCGTGGTTCACCGGCAAGCTCAAGGAGTTGCGTGCGCGACCTGCCGGCGCTAACAATTCATTCAAGCCGACGCCGCTTCGCGGCGCGGCTTAATTCAGGCGTTAGGCATCAGCCAACCCTGTATGGACGATCCAAGATTCATCTTCGCAACGCAGGAAGAGTGGGAGGTTTGGCTTGAGCGAAACGGGAGTGCCTCGTCAGGTGTATGGCTCCGCCTAGCGAAGAAAGGTACAGCCGATGCAACCGTCTCCTACGCCGATGCGCTGGAAAGTGCACTGTGCTACGGATGGATCGACGGTCAGAAGCAGGCAGAGAGCGAGCACCATTGGCTTCAACGATTTACGCCTAGGGCAGCCAGGAGCATTTGGTCGAAGATCAACAAGGCAAAGGCGGAAGCTCTCATTGCATCGGGCCGAATGCGCCGGGCCGGCTTGGACGAAATCAATCGAGCCAAGCAGGACGGTCGTTGGGATGCCGCGTATTCATCCGCGGGCAATGCAACCATCCCAGACGACTTGCGAGAGGCGCTTGACGCGAGTCCGAAAGCGAAGGCTTTCTTTGCAACGCTCAACAGTCGGAATCGGTACGCTGTTCTATTCAGGATCCAGAATGCGAAGAAGTCCGAAACCCGCGCAAAGAAGATTGCTCAGTTCGTCGAAATGCTCAACAACAGTGAAAAGCTCTATCCATGACTCCGCAACTGATGCCTCACCCTTTCTTCAAGCGGACCTGCCTACGGCAGGCCGCTTAAGTCAAACGTTAGGACTTCACAAATGGTTGTCTCGAAAGAACTAGCTTCTGCGATAAGCAAATCCGGAGAGACCTTTATCAAGGACATAGGACACGTGCTTGATATAGCAAAAGAGTTATCGCCACCTGCTGAGTTCGAACAACTCAAAAAAGCCATTGCTAACGTCCTGGGTACCATCGAAGTTGATTTATTAGGCCCTCTATATCGCATGCATCCTGACCTTGAGCCCGAATATATGAAAGGATGGGAAAATGAATCCTAACCTTTCCATCAAGCGGGACGCGCTAAAACGCGCCCCTTACTTTCAACGTTAGGCGTCAATCGAAAGGAAGGCATGAAAATGACACGCGTCCGAGTTGAGAGCTTTACCATTTCGCTTGACGGATACGGAGCTGGTCCGAATCAGGACATCAGGAATCCGCTCGGCGTGGGTGGGGAAGATTTGCACCAGTGGTTAGTCCCGACACGCACGTTCCAACGGACCCTATTTGGCGCCGACGGTGGCACAACGGGGATCGATGACGACTTCGCTGCGCGGGGCTTCAAGAATGTTGGCGCCTGGATTCTCGGAAGAAACATGTTCGGACCGATTCGCGGTTCCTGGCCCGACATGAACTGGAAAGGCTGGTGGGGGGACAACCCACCCTATCACGTTCCAACTTTCATCTTGACTCATCACGCGCGCCCGCCCATCCAGATGGAAGGCGGAACGACATTCCACTTCGTCACAGGCGGTATTCACGAGGCGCTTGACCGGGCACGCGACGCAGCCAACGGAATGGATGTGCGCATTGGCGGCGGACCTAACACTATCCAGCAATATCTTCGTGCGGGCCTCATCGATGAGCTGCACCTCGCTATCTCGCCGGTCCTGCTGGGCGGAGGCGAGCGACTGTTCGAGGGGATTGACATGCGTGCGCTGGGATACGAATGCGTTCAGTTCGTTGCGTCGGAGAAAGCCACCCATGTTGTACTCCGGCGCCAAGGGGACAATGACGCCTAACAACCGGTTGGTAGCGGACGGTGCTGAACCGGAACGTTGGCCGAGAGAATCCTCGGCACATACTCTCACCTCTTTGAAACGATTGAATAGCAAATGGCCTCCGATTTAGCCTTCGTCGAATACGTCTGCGATCAGATGCGCGCCGCCGGAACAATTGCATTCCGCAAGATGTTTGGTGAGTACGCGATCTATTGCGAGGGAAAGGTCGTCGCTTTAGTTTGTGACAATCAATTATTCGTTAAACCGACATCGGGTGGACGTTCCTTTGTTGAACGAGTCGCCGAAGCACCACCATATCCGGGCGCCAAGGCTCATTTCCTGATCGGCGAAGAACTAGACGACCAGGAGTGGATATCGAACCTCATCAGGATCACTGAGAGAGAACTTCCGCTACCGAAACCAAAGAAGCCAAAGCGCTCGTGAGGCAAAAGTGAGGCGTTGTCCTGGCTGCATAAAATATCGGCTAACTCTACGGTAACCTGTGAACTCAGTCGTTGGATATCACGAGGAGAAATTTACATGAGCCTCACGATCAAACGCATTTATGAGCCTGCCGCACCCAAAGACGGATTTCGCATTCTGATCGACCGGATTTGGCCACGCGGTTTGTCAAAGGCCAGCGCAAGCGTCGATCTATGGTTCAAAACCTTGGCTCCGAGTACTGAATTGCGTCAGTGGTTTGGGCACGATCCGGAAAAGTGGGTGCAGTTCCGGCAACGCTATTTTGCCGAACTTGACGGTCAGGCAGAGGCTGTCGATCAAGTGCTCAAAATGGCGAAGCGACGGCGAGTAACACTGCTCTACGGTGCGAAAGATACTTTGCACAATAATGCCGTCGCGCTCATGGAATACCTTGATCGTGGGGTCTAGCAATTCGTTCAGGCCGCTGCCGCCCATCGGCTCGACTTGCTGGAAGAACAGCCCCAAGGCGAAAACGTAAGCTCATCATGACGTAAGGTATTGCGACGCCGCAACCGTGGCGGTGGCGCTACCGGCATGATTGCCTGCAAGTTTTCATTATCTCCGGTTTGTAACCTAGTATTTCTACTAGTGCCCAGAGAGCTCTCTCCTCGACTAACATCCATGTATCTTCCAATTCAATCTTCAGCCAGGAATGTCCATGTATTCAGCCACCTTCATCTTCGATATCAAACAATTTGATGAAGATTTTTACGAGCTTGAGCAGGAAATCGCAAATCTTGCAAAACAGACGGTGGGCTACCTTGGCGAGGATACCTGGGAAAACGCGGATACCGGCCGCATAGGAACCGTCTACTACTGGGAAAGCATGGATGGGCTGCAGCAACTGATGAAAGATCAAAAACATATGGCAGACAAGATTTCTCAATTCGGATGGTTGAATGGCTACCATATTGTCGTCTCCCGCGTTTTGCATACTTACGGAGACGGCGTTATCTCGCACCCCACGACAGCGCCCGTGAACTGTTAATTCAATCCAGCAAAGATGTCACGCTATTGCGGTGGATAGCAATGCGGCTAACCACCGCAATCCGCTATCTGGCTGATATCCCATATATCAACTCAAACACAGGAGAACCCTCATGCATCCCATCGTTCGGAAAACACTCGGCGGCTTGTCACCCCAGTATTACTTTCGCCAGTTCTTTTTTGGCCTGGTTGTGGCTTCCTTCGTCTTTTTCATGTCTACCCAGGGCGGTCGAACAATGCCAGCGAGCATGCTGTTCTTTACGATTATCAGCACATTGCTTTACCCGTATTCGCGCTTCGTCTATGAAAGCATCGTCGGCTTCATCATGGGATCCAACGTTTTCTTTGTTAATGCCATTTTCATGCTGGTGACAAAGTTCATCACCATGGCAATGTGCTGGGCATTTGCCTTGCTCGTAGCGCCTATCGGGCTTGCTTATCTTTATTACCACCACAGCAAGGTTGAGCGCTAAGAGGTCACCTCGGTACTATGCAAAACAATTTGCGGATGGCGGCTACGATTAACAACACTTAATCCATCCAGCGGAGCGTGTTAAAACATGTCCGCCACTGATCGATTACTCTATCAACCTAGCCGCCTTAAGGAATAAAAATGCGTATCTTGATGCTCGGTGCAGGTGGAATTGGCGGCTATTTCGGCGCGAGGATACATCACGCCGGCGGCGACATTACATTTCTGGTAAGGCCGGCACGGGCACGCGGCTTGTTGGAGGATGGCCTGCATGTCTTGAGCCCGCTTGGCGATGTACACATCGCTCCAAAACTCATCACCTCGGTTCAAGACAGCACTGCGGGAAAATTCGACGCCGTGATCCTGTCGTGCAAGGCATACGATCTTGACTCGGCCATGGACACCATTGCGCCTGCGCTTGCCTCTGACGGCATTGTCGTTCCCTTGCTCAATGGCATCGCCCATCTGGCCCGCCTGGATGAGCGATTTGGCCATGCAAGAGTATTGGGCGGCCTGGCACACCTTGGCGTGACGCTGACGGCAGAAGGAAAAATCCGACATCTCAATGAACTTCATCGCATGGTTATTGGTACGCGCGCCGCGCCAGCGCCTTCGCCGGTCGCCGCGCTTGCCAAGGTGCTGGGTAGCACCGACATCGACTTTCACTTGTCCGGGAATATTGAAGGCGAGATGTGGGACAAATTCGTTTTTCTTTCCGCACTGGCAGGGGCTACATGCACGATGCGGGCTTCGATTGGCGATATCCTGCAAACCGCTACTGGAGAAGATTTCATTCTCGGGCTGCTGGTTGAGTGCAGTGCCGTCGCCCGGAAACACGGCCACATGCCAGGCGAAGAGCGCCTTGCGCAATCCCGGATGCAGCTCACCGCACGAGGCTCCACGAGCACGGCATCCATGCTGCGGGATATCGAACGAAATGGGCAAACAGAAGCCGACCATATCCTGGGCGATATGGTGCACCGGGCAATGGCTCACGGTATTGATGCTCCGCTCCTGAAGGTCGCCTACACTCATCTGCAAAGTTACGAGGCGCGCAGGCGCCGCGAACAGTCCTGACCTTGCAACCAGCCGGACTGCTCAAGAAGCCGCGCAGCCCGGCCTCCGCGTTGGATTCTTCCGCTGGCGGAAACCCAGCCCTGTGCTTTCAAGGTGAGACGGCGCAAACTTGTCTCTAATATTCTGCATTTGGGAGCCCGCAATGAGCATCCAACTCGACCACACGATCATCCCGGCGCATGACAGCAAGGCCGCAGCGAAGCTGTTAGCCTTCATTCTCGACGTTCCCTGGGCAGAGTCGGGCACCGGCCCTTTTTGTCCCGTGTATATCAACGACGGCCTGACCTTCGACTTCGATCAAACTGAAGGCCCCTTCCCCATCCAGCATTATTGCTTCCGGGTCGGCGAGGCCGAATTCGATGCAATCGTTGAAAGACTGAAAGCCCATGGGATCGCATACAGAAGCACTCCGCACGGCCCGGTGGATATGCGAATCAATACAGAACACGGGGGCCGGATCGTATACTGGAATGAGCCCGACGAGCACGTATGGGAGGCGCTGACCGTCAGTTATGCTCGACAGCCATCGCATTAAATGCAGGATTGACGTGTAACATACATCCTTGAATTTGAAGCGCAATGATGGACCTTACCCAGGGAGAGACAACCATGACTTACGATAAAAAATACCTTGTATGGGCCTTGTGTTATGCAGTCGCCGGGATGGGAGTGGGCATTTTCATGGGGGTATCGCAGGATCCCGCGCAGCATGTGACCCATGCGCATATCCTGCTGGTCGGATTTGTGACGTCGCTGATCTATGGCGTCATCCACAAGCTGTGGTTAACCGACAAGATGCCCAGGCTGGCCATGGCGCAGTTTATCGTGCATCACGCGGGCGCGGTGACGATGTTTGTCGGGCTGCTTTTGCTTTTTGCCAATGTATTGCCTTTGGCGCAGCTTGACCCCGTGCTCGCACTGGCTTCGCTTACGGTGACGCTGGGTGTTGTACTCATGCTGGTCATGGTGGTGAAAAGCAATACGCTTGAAGCCTGATTGTTAACTCGTTGCTTCTTTCGAGCAGTCCATACGTTTATGCATACAATCAAAAATATTTGTGTTTATTGCGGTTCCAGCCCGGGGCGTCACGAAAACTATGCGGGCGCGGCCAGGATACTTGCGGAATCGCTGGTGAAGCGCGACATCGGACTGGTGTACGGCGGAGCGAGTGTGGGAATCATGGGCGTGGTGGCCGATCATGTGCTGCATCTGGGCGGGCGGGTTGTAGGGGTCATTCCCGAGGCGCTCGTAAGCAAGGAAGTTGCGCACCATCACTTGACCGAGCTGCATGTCACGCAATCCATGCATGAGCGCAAGACGCTGATGGCCGAGCTTGCGGACGGGTTTATCGCCCTCCCCGGCGGCATCGGCACGCTGGAAGAGATTTTTGAGATCTGGACGTGGGCGCAGCTCGGGCTGCACCACAAGCCGTGCGGCCTGCTCAATGTGCAAGGGTACTACGATCCCTTGCACGCATTTCTCGATCACACCGTGGCGGAGCAGTTCGTCAGACCCGCTGTGCGCAGCATGTTGATGGTTGAAGATGAGCCCGAAGCACTTCTGCAACGCTTTCTGGATTACCGGCCGCCTGTTGTGAAAAAGTGGGTGGGCGAGAAGGAAACCTGATCGTCGTACCCATGCGTCCGACGAGCCGCTAAAGCCCCCGCTCCACCATATCGATCAGCCGCTGCCCCAGCGCCTCGGCCTGCGCCTGCCCTGATCCGCGCATCGGACCGTCGATCAACAACATCGCCAGCCCATGTACGGCGGACCAGGCGAGAAACTCCGATGCCACTCTTCGCTCCGCCGGAAGCTCCCCGGCAGACACCAGATCGTCTAGCGCGCCGCTCAATATCTGAAAAGGCGTCAGGCCGCCATGGCCAGTGCTGGCCGGATGGGTGGCGTTGCTCATGTCGGCATGTTCGGAAAACGCCATCCTGAACAACCCCGGCTCGGATTGTGCAAAGGTGAGATAGCCGGTACCGACCGCTCTCAGCCGGGCACGGGCATCTTCGGCCTTGTTGCCGGAAGGTTTAACGGTGGCGAGTTCTTTTTCCATGGCGTCGGCCAGTTGCGCCTGCGCGGCCATGGAGACGGCGCGCAGCAGCGAACCCAGGTCTTCAAAATGGCGATAGGCGGCATTGGGCGCAACGCCCGCCTGCCGGGTGACTTCGCGCAGCACGATGGCATTCTTGCCGCCTTTTCTGGCCAGCTCGATCGCCGCTTCCAGCAAGGCGCGGTGGAGATCCCCGTGCCGATAAGTACTGCGTTTTGCGATTTTTTCCATATTTTCTTTGTCCAACGTACTTGTGTACAGCGTCCACATTAGGTAGCATTTGTGGACGCTGTACACATTAATCTTATCATGAGCCTGGATAAATGCTACCGACACAGGCTCTTCATATAAGGAGATGATGGTCATGAATACCCCCAACCCCATCCCGCCGGGAATGCATACGATTACGCCCCACCTGGTTTGCGCAGGCGCGGAAGACGCGATCGAGTTTTACAAAAAAGCGTTCAACGCGCAGGAACACGGACGCCTGAAAGGTCCGGACGGCAAGCTGATGCACGGGCTGATCCAGATCGGCGATTCCATGCTCATGCTGGTCGATGAGTACCCCGATTGGGGCTCGCTCGGCCCCAATGCGCGCAACGGCACCAGCGTGACATTGCATCTGTACGTAAAAGATGCCGACCAGCAATTCAAGCAGGCCATCGCCGCCGGGTGCACGGTACGCATGCCGCTCGATGACATGTTCTGGGGCGACCGCTACGGCATCGTGCAGGATCCCTTCGGGCATCAATGGTCCATTGCCACACATATGCGCGATGTCAGCCCGCAGGAAATCCAGGCCGCCGCGGCCAAAGGCTGCCCCGAAGCAGCCAGCTGAAAAGGAGAACCCCATGGCAACCCTGCACAAGATCACCCCTTGCCTGTGGTTCAACGATCAAGCCGAAGCGGCGGCAGCGTTTTATTGCGATATCTTTCCCAATTCGCGTATCACCGCCGTTTCCCATTACGGTGAGGTCGGGCAGGAAATCCACGGCCGGCCGCCGGGCTCGGTGATGACGGTAGCCTTCGAACTCGACGGGCAGCCCTTCACCGCGCTGAATGGCGGGCCGACTTTTACGTTCAACGAAGCCATTTCTTTCCAGATCAATTGCGAAAGCCAGCAGGAAGTGGATTTCTACTGGGAAAAACTGTCTCAGGGCGGCCCCGTGGAAGCGCAGATATGCGGCTGGCTGAAGGATAAATTCGGCGTTTCGTGGCAGGTGGTGCCGACCGTGCTGATCGAGATGCTGCTGGATAAGGACAAAGCCAAATCCGGGCGCACCATGGCAGCGCTGCTGCAAATGAAGAAGCTCGACATTGCCGAATTGAAACGCGCCTATTCCGGGTAGCGTTCTTCCGTAACTCCAAGGCCGGCCCATGTCGGCCTTTTTCATGTTGCATCTTCACTGGGCAGACGTTCGCGAGTAATCTGGAAATCTTCAATCGTTTTCAGAAAACAAGGAAGCCTCATGTCCAAAGATCATTTCCTGCATCTTCAGCATAGCGAAACCGTCGTCGCCGGCATGGCCGCCACCTTGCTGGCGGCCTATATCCAAAAAGGCGATTTGAACGAACAAAACGAGGATGTCCTGATCGAAAAATCGATTGCGCTCTCCATCAAACTCGCCGCCTGCACCGACAAGCTTGTCAAAAGCGATGAAGAATGGGTGAAGAAAGGCAATGATTCGGCTTACCTGCTGGGCTGAACGAGATGGATCCAAGAGTATTCTTTGCCGCAGAACGCACCCTGCTGGCCTGGATACGCACCGGGCTGACGGTGATAGCGCTCGGTTTCGTGGTCGCCCGTTTCGGATTGTTCCTGACACTGTTTCATAGCGGGAGTCCAAAAGCCGAGCTGCATGACTGGTCCAGCATGTTAGGCGTTGCATTGATCATTGCCGGGGCGCTGGCAATGATGGGCGCACTGCATAATCATCGCAGTTATATCGAAACACTGCCGCGCCAGGACATCCCGCAGATTGCGATGCCGTGGCTCACTTCCGCAGTAACGCTCGTGGTGGCGTGTTTCGGCCTGATTTTGGCCATTTACCTTGCCGTGGCCTGAACAAACCTTTTACCGCCTGCTGGCCGACCTCACCCTGCTGGCGCATTTTGCATTCATCATTTTCGTACTGCTGGGTGGCTTGCTGGTATTGAAGTGGCCGCAAGTAGCCTGGCTGCATATTCCCGCCGCGCTCTGGGGTGCGTTGACGGAGTTTTTCAGCCTGCCTTGCCCGCTTACGCCGCTGGAAAAGCATTTTCAGCGCCTGGCCGGCGATACGCCTTATGAGGGCGATTTCATTGCGCGCTATCTTCTTCCATTGATCTACCCTGCCGGGCTGACGCCCACGGTGCAGATCGTGCTCGGCGCAATTGTCGTGGCCCTGAATATCCTCATCTATGGTTGGCTGCTGGCTCGCCAGCCGCATGGCTGACAGCTTCCGAAAACACCGCTTTCCGACAGTGGAATCAGTCGTTTCCTACACCTCGTAATCCCGCGGTTGGCTATTCTCATTACAAGCACTTCGCCATCCAACTTTTCGATGGAGCCCGCCATGAAAACCGGAACCGAACCGCAGACGCGCCCGCCACAACATCAGAACCGCCAACCAGGCATCGAACATGAAATGATTCCCCGTCCGGAGTATGTGCGGGCGGATTATCACGCCAGCGGAAAACTTCAGGGCAAGGTAGCCATCATTACCGGCGGTGACAGCGGTATCGGGCGAGCCATTGCGATTGCCTTCGCAATGGAAGGCGCAGATATCGCGATCCAGTTTCTGGACGAAGTTGTCGACGCCAACGAGACCCGCGATCTGGTAGAGGCACACGACGCGCAATGCCTGCTTTTTGCCGGCGATCTCAGCAACAAGGGCTTTTGCGACAAGCTGGTGGCCGAAACCGTAAAGGAATACGGTCACCTCGATATCCTGGTCAACAACGCTGCCGAGCAGTTTCCGGCCGAAAGCGTCGAAGAACTGGATTTGGATAACCTTGAAAGCACGTTCCGGGTGAACTGTTTTTCGATGTTCTACCTGACGAAAGCTGCACTGCCCTATCTCAAGAAAGGCAGCAGCATCATCAATACCGCTTCAGTCACCGCTTATCGCGGCAGCCCTCATCTGCTGGATTACTCCGCCACCAAGGGCGCCATTGTGGCGTTTACCCGCTCGCTTTCCAAGCAGCTGATCAAGCAGGGAATTTACGTCAATGCCGTGGCCCCCGGCCCGGTCTGGACGCCATTGATCGCCGCGACCTTCCCGCCCGACCAGGTCGCCAAATTCGGTACCGACGTGCCGATGGGGCGCGCCGCGCAACCGAGCGAGATCGCACCGTGCTACGTTTTCCTGGCGTCGGACGATTCTTCCTACATGTCGGGCCAGGTGTTGCACCCCAACGGCGGCGAAATCATCAACGGATAAACAAGGAGATTTTCATGGGTCACGCACATTACCAAGCCTGCATCGACGCCTGCCAAGCCTGTGCGGAAGCCTGCGACCATTGCGCCGCCGAATGCCGCAAGGAACCCAATCCGGGGCGCATGGCGCGTTGCATCGCGCTCGATATCGATTGTGCCGCGTTTTGCCGGCTGGCAGCCGAATTCATGATGCGCAACAGCGAACTCGTCGATCTGATCTGCGAGGATTGCGCGGAAATTTGCCATATGTGTGCCGAGGAATGCCAGCAGCACGAGATGGGGCATTGTCAGCAATGCGCCGAAGCCTGTCGTGCATGCGCCGAAAAGTGCCTGAGCATGACGGCCTGATCGCCGCCTTCCGCGGCGCCTCAGTATTTCATATCGCGTATTCATTACCCGTTGCCATCGCGAACGTCTGCGTCGTACTATTTCTCACGATACCCTGCATTGAATGCCGCATTGTGCGGCGAGGCCTACAATAGCCGGAATCGCTCACGCCCAACAATAATGCCGCAAAGAGCCTCTCGACTCCGAAGGAGAAAGACAAATGCGCATCCGTACGCTTATTCTGCTGATCGCTCTTGGCGCGATCGCCATCTTTGCCGCGCTCAACTGGAGCGCTTTCACCACATCGACAACGCTTTCGCTCGGTATTACTGACTTCCAGGCGCCGCTGGGTTTGATCATGCTGATCGCGATTGCGGTGCTGACCGCCCTGTTCCTGGTATTCATCATTACCCTGCAAACCACGGTGCTGCTGGAAACACGGCGCCAGACGCGCGAACTGCAAACGGCGCGCACGCTGGCCGAGCAGGCGGAGGCTTCGCGGTATTCCGAGTTGCGCCTGTATATCGACGGCGAATTGCAAAAGCTGGACGTCCGGAATCAGGCATCGGTTGCCGCGACTACGGCCTGTCTGGACCGTATCGAACGCGAAGTGCGCACCGCCATCGATGAATCGGGCAATTCGCTTGCCGCCCTGATTGCCGAGCTGGATGACCGCATCGCCCGCAGCAATCGAACGGGCTAATGGTCACCCGCGTTGATCGCCGCTATGATGTATTTCTCCAACACCAAGAAAGGTAATCCATGAATTTCCTCAAGATCGTAGCTATCGCATTGATCGTCGCAGGCACGCTGGGCCTGGTATATGGCGGCTTCAGCTATACCGAAGAAGAGCATGTTGCAAAACTCGGATCGCTGGAGTTTTCCGTCAAGGATGAAGAAAAAGTCAGCATTCCGCTCTGGGCCAGCGTCGCCGGCATCGTCATTGGCGCGGGTCTGCTGCTGTTCGGCAACCGTAAAAGCTGAGATTTACCGTCCATCCGTAGCGCTGGCGAGGACGACTGCGCTACGGCCAAACTCCGGAAACGGACATCACTTCTTTCCGAACACCCTCTCCCATAACTCCCGCACCGCCGCCGCTTCTGCGGCTACACTTTCCGGCATGATTTGCGCCTGGGATTCGCCTTGCAGGCGGAAGGCATGCTGGCAGCGCCGGAATTCGCGATAAGCGTCGGCGACTTGTTCCGCAAGCGGCTCGGGGATCAGCCCCAGGCGCGCGGCATAGCCCAGCAGGGCGATATTCCCCCGATTTTCGGTCAGCTCGGCATGCGCTTGCGCATGCGCAAGCACCAGATATTGCACGATGAATTCGACATCGACGATACCGCCCGAGCCGTGCTTGATATCGAAAAGATCGGTTTTATTCGGGTGCCCGTCACGCATTTTCTCACGCATCGCGATGACCTCCTCGCGCAGGCTGGCGAGATCGCGCTGCTGACTGAGGATATCGACACGAATGCGATGAAATACCTGGCCGATTTGCGCGTCGCCGGCGCAGAAGCGCGCACGGGTTAGCGCCTGATGTTCCCACGTCCACGCCTTGGATTTCTGGTACCCCTCAAAGGCTTCAACAGAGCTGACCAGCAAGCCGCTGGCGCCATCCGGCCGCAAGCGCAGATCGGTTTCGTATAACAGCCCCGCCGAGGTCAGGCTGTTGAGCCAATTGGCAATGCGCTGGCCGAAGCGCGCATACACCTCGCCCGCCTCGGGCGCAGGGTCGTCATAGAGAAAGATGATGTCGAGATCGGAAGCGTAGCCCAGCTCCTTGCCGCCCAATTTGCCATAGCCGACGATGGCAAACGCGGGCGTGTCGCGGTGCTTTCCGCGCACGTGCGGCCATACCGTTTTCAGAACAGCTGCCAGAATCAGATCGGCCAGCGCGCTCAGGTAATCGGAGAGCGTTTCCAGCGGCAGGTCGCCGGCGAGATCCTGCGCGGCAAAGCGAAAAATATGCGCATGCTTGAAATGCCGCATTACATCCATCTGCCGCTCGATGTCGCCCTCGACTTCGGCGAGGCGCCGATCCAGTTCGGCAGCCAGCACTGCAAAATCGGGCGCGGCATACAGCGTGCGGGTATCCAGCAATTCATCAAGCAATATCGGATGCTGCGCCAGATATCCCGCGAGCCACGGACTGGCGCTGGCAAGTTTGGTCACCAGTTGCAGGGCTTGCGGATATTCCGCCAGCAGCGCCAGGTAGCTCGCCCGGCGGCAGATGCTCTCCAGCAGGTGCAGCATGCGTTTCAATGTGTCGTCAGCGTTGTCGAATTCCCCCGCCAGCTTCAGCACGGCGGGCAGCAGCGCATCGAAGCGCTCGCGGCTTGCCGTCGGCAAATGCTGATAACGCGCGCTGCGCTTGACCGATTGCAGGTGATTGCGGCATTCGTCGGCGTTTCCATAGCCGTGCTCGGCCAGGCGCCGGTCGATTTCCTCGTCCGGCAGCGTGCCCAGCCAGACATCCGCCAATGGGTTGGCCATCGGCGCGGCGGGCTGCTGCATGCTGAACACCTGCGAAAAGTGGTGCTCGACTGCATCGCGATGCGGTTGCAGCACGGAAAGGAAGGCTTCCCAGTCGGCATGGCCCATGCCGCGGGCAATGCGCAGGCGGTTTTCGTCGTCGGACGGCAGCATTTGCGTCTGCGCATCCTGAAGATATTGCAGGCGATGTTCGAGGTTGCGCAGGAATACGTAAGCCTCGCTCAGCTGGTGGACGGTTTCCTGCGGCAGCAATCCCTTTTGTGCGACACGCGCCAGCACGGCCAGCGTAGGCCGGATCTGCAACTCGCCATCGCGGCCGCCGCGCACCAACTGGAATACCTGCGCGATGAATTCGATCTCGCGGATGCCGCCCGGCCCCAGCTTGATGTTGTCCCGCATGTCGCGGCGCGCGACTTCGCGCTGAATCTGCGCCTTGAGGTCGCGCATCGAAGCGAAGGCGCTGTAATCGAGGTATTTGCGGAACACGAAAGGCCGCAGCAAATCCTGCAAGGCCTTTTCCGGCCCGGCGATCACGCGCCCCTTGATCCAGGCGTAGCGCTCCCATTCGCGGCCCTGCGACTGGTAATACTGCTCCAGCATCGCAAAGCTGCACACCAGGGGGCCGGAATCGCCATAGGGCCGCAGCCGCATATCGACGCGAAAGACAAAACCGTCGGCCGTCGATTCGCCGATGGCGGCGATCAGCTTCTTGCCGAGGATGGAAAAGTATTCGTGATTGCCGACCTGCTTGGGCCCGGTAGTCTCGCCGTCTTCCTCGAAGGCGAAAATCAGGTCGATATCGGAGGACACATTGAGTTCGCGGCCGCCGAGCTTGCCCATGCCGACCACGATCAATTGTTGCGGCACGCCGTCGTGATCCACCGGCACGCCGTAAATGGCCTGCTGCCAGCGTTCCAAATGCTCCAGCGCAAACCCGACCGTCACTTCGGCCAGATCCGTCATCGTGCACATCACCTCATCCAGTTCGCCCAGGCGATTGAGATCGCGCGCAATCACCCGCAGCATCACGCGCTGCCGCAGCTTGCGCAACGCCTGCTTCAGGGCGGCATCATCCGCAACGGAACTCTCCGCCAGAAAAGCGCGCATCTCCGCCGCATCCCACGGGCGATGCAAATGCGCGAGCAGGGGCGGAAGCAGGGATGCATCCGATTCCAGCAAGCGGCGCATGTATGGACTGCATGAAAGCGCGTGACGCAACAAGCTGCCCTCCAGCGGCACGGCGGCAGTGTCATCGAGTATCAGATCGAGTGAGGTCATCGGATTTTTTGCCTGGAATGTTATGATTGCCAATTCTTCAAACATTATAGCTTCTGGGAGTAAGCCCCATGTCGTCGATAGAATCCGTGCTCACCGAAAACCGCGTTTTTCCCCCGAGCGAAGCATTCGTTAAAAATGCCGCCGTCTCGGGCATGGAAGCCTACAAGGCTTTGTGCGCGCAGGCCGAGCAGGATTACACCGGTTTCTGGGCGAATCTCGCCCGCGAGGAAATCACCTGGCAAAAGCCGTTCACGCAAACGCTGGATGAATCGAACGCGCCCTTCTATCGCTGGTTTCACGACGGCAAGCTGAACGCCTCCTACAACTGTCTGGATCGCCATCTCGCCGCGCGCGGCGACAAGACCGCGATCATATTCGAAGCCGACGACGGCACGGTCACCAAAGTGACCTACAAGGAACTCCACCAACGCGTCTGCCGTTTTGCCAACACACTCAAGGCACAAGGCGTCGGCCTCGGCGACCGCGTGATCATTTATCTGCCGATGAGCGTACAGGCGGTCGTGGCCATGCAGGCCTGCGCCCGCATCGGCGCGATCCACTCCGTCGTATTCGGCGGCTTTTCGGCGAAAAGCCTGCATGAGCGCATCACCGACATGGGTGCAAAACTCGTCGTCACCGCCGATGGCCAGTTCCGCGGCGGCAAGGCGATGCCGCTGAAGCCGGCCGTGGATGACGCGCTGGCGCAGGCAGGCTGCGAAGGCGTGGAAAAAGTCATCGTCTATCAGCGCACCGGCGGCGAAGTTGCCTGGAATGCCAGTCGCGATATCTGGTGGCACGACGCCGAAGCCGGGCAAAGCGACGCGTGCGAACCGGAATGGGTCGATGCCGAGCATCCGCTGTTCATCCTTTACACCTCCGGCTCGACCGGCAAACCCAAGGGCGTGCAGCACTCCACCGCCGGTTACCTGCTGGGCGCGATCATGAGCATCAAGTGGGTATTCGATTACAAGGACAGCGACGTTTTCTGGTGCACCGCCGACGTGGGCTGGATCACCGGCCACAGTTATGTGACTTACGGTCCGTTGGCGCTCGGCGCGACCGAGGTGGTGTTTGAAGGTGTGCCGACGTGGCCCGACGCCGGACGTTTCTGGCATATGATCGAAAAGCACAAGGTCAGCGTGTTCTACACCGCACCCACCGCGATCCGCTCGCTGATCAAGCTGGGCGCCGATCTACCGAAAAAATACGATCTTTCCTCGCTGCGCCTGCTTGGCACGGTGGGCGAGCCGATCAACCCCGAAGCCTGGATGTGGTATTACGAAACCGTCGGCCAGAGCCGCTGCCCCATCGCCGATACCTGGTGGCAAACCGAAACCGGTGCGCACATGATCGCGCCGCTGCCGGGCGCCGTCGCGACCAAACCCGGCTCCTGCACCCTGCCGTTGCCCGGCATCATGGCCGACATCGTGCACGAGGACGGCTCGCCGGTGGAGGGCACCGAGGGCGGCCTGCTGGTAGTGAAAAAACCGTGGCCGTCGATGATACGCACGATCTGGGGCGATCCCGAGCGCTTCCAGCGTGGCTACTATCCCGATACCCTGCCCGGCTATTATCTCGCCGGCGACTCCGCGCACAAGGACAACGACGGCTATTTCTGGATCATGGGCCGCATCGATGACGTGCTGAACGTTTCCGGCCATCGTCTGGGCACCATGGAAATCGAATCCGCCCTGGTCGCCAATCCGCTGGTCGCCGAGGCCGCCGTAGTCGGCAAGCCGCACGAAATCAAGGGTGAGTCCATCGTGGCTTATGTCGTTCTGAAAGGCGCGCGACCGGAAGGCGAAGAGGCGAAGAAGATCGTCGCCCAATTGCGCGACTGGGTCGGCAAGGAAATCGGCCCGATTGCCAAACCTGATGAAATCCGCTTCGGCGAGAATCTGCCCAAGACCCGTTCCGGCAAGATCATGCGCCGTCTGCTTCGCTCTCTTGCCAAGGGTGAGGAAATCACGTCGGATACTTCCACGCTGGATAACCCGGCGATTCTTGAGCAATTGAAACAGGCAATATCGTGAGCCAGGATTCAGGAGCGGCATGAACCCCGCAAATCCGGACCTGTCTGACCGGACATGACAACCCCAATAAATTCCGGCATCAAAGCATGATAAAAAAATCGCTGGTCTGGCTCTACAGCATTTCCACCTACCTGCTGTGGGCAGTCATTATTGTGGTCGCGGCAGTCGTACTCGGCTTGCGCTGGTTTGTCCTGCCCAATGTCCATCATTACAAGGACAATATCGCGCAGGAAATCAGTCGCGCCGTAGGGCAGAAAGTCACGATAGGCAGCATACAGGCAAGCTGGGACGGCATGCAGCCACACCTCGACCTGCGCCAGATCGTGGTCCATGATGCGCAGAGCCGTGCGGCATTGTCGCTGGACCACATCGAAACCAGCCTGTCCTGGTTAAGCCTGCCGCTAATCGAGCCGCGCCTTGCCACCCTGACGATACATCAGCCCAAGCTCACAGTCCGCCGCGAAGCCGACGGCACGATATATGTCGCCGGCATGCCGATGGGCGGGCCGAGCCGGCCGCAGTTCCCCAACTGGCTATTGCGGCAATCCCGCATCGACGTGCTGAATGCGTACGTCGTGTGGGAGGACGACATGCGCAAGACACCGCCGCTGGCGCTGCAAGACCTCACGCTGCAAATCCAGAACCCGACATGGGAAAGCTTTTACGGCCGTCATCGTTTCGGTTTGCGCGCCAAGCCGTCCGCGGGCGCTTCGCAGCCCATCGACATTCGCGGCAACGTGCTCGGACGCGATGTCGGCCAGCCTGACGAGTGGCGCGGCACCGTCTACGCCCGCCTGGAAGGCACGGACGTTGCCGCCTGGCGAACCTGGGTGGATTTCCCCGTCGGCATCAGACAAGGTTTCGGCGCGACGCAGGTCTGGCTGGATTTTGCCAAGGGCCGCGCAGACAAGGTCGTCGCCGACGTCGTGCTGGCAAATGTCGTCACGCCGCTGGGACCGAAATCTCCCGAAACTGCGCTGAAGTCGCTCACCGGGCGTCTCTCGTGGGCACGCATGGCGGATGGGCAGGAAATGCGCGCCGAGCATATCAAGCTGGTCTCCGAAGGCCTGGAAATGCAGAACGGCAACGTCCGCGTCCGCAATCGCCTGGACAACGGCAAGGAACTGACGGAAGGCAGCATCCGCCTGGACGAAATCAGCCTGGAACAATTGTCGGCGTTTGCAGACCATGTATCCCTCGGCGAGGAAATTCGCAAAGCCTTGACGGAGGCCGCACCTTCCGGCTTGCTGAAAGATTTCGAACTCGACTGGGGCGGCGCCGCTTCCAACATTGAAACCTATGGCCTCCGCAGCCAGTTCAGTCAATTGAGCATGCGGCCGTATCAAGGCATTCCCGGTTTCAGCGGACTGAATGGCTCGGTGAAAGCCAGCGAAAAAGGCGGAACGCTGACATTTGCCGCGAACGACGCGCAAATCGAGGTCAAGGACATCCTGCGCTGGCCGATCCCGATGGACACATTGAGCGGCCGGGCAAACTGGACTCGCAAAAACGGCAAGCTGGACGTCAAGGTCTCCAACCTGGCCGTCAGCAGCCCGCATCTCAGCGGCACCGTCGAAGCGGATTACCAGTACAGCGGAAAAGGCAGGGGGTTCCTCGACCTGAAAGGCAAATTCAATCGTGCCGACGGACGCTTTGCCCAGTTCTACTATCCCATGACACTCGGCCATGACACATTGAACTGGCTCGATACATCCATTCTCGGCGGTCGCGGTGAAAACGTTTCCGTCACGGTCAAGGGCAACCTGGACGAGTTCCCGTGGGATGACAACAAGAAAGGCCTGTTCGAAATCAGCGCGAATATTTCCGATGGCTTATTGCATTACGCCGACGGCTGGCCGCAACTTGAAGGCGTGAAGCTGGCCATGCTCTTCCGCGGCAACCGCATGGAACTGAATGCCAGGGAAGGCCACCTTTTCGGCAACCAGATCACCCGCGCGAAAGCGGTCATCCCGGTACTGGATACGGAACACCCAGTGCTTGAAGTGACCGGAGAGTTGCAGAGCCCGCCAGCCGAGCTGGTACGCTATCTCAACAACAGCCCGCTGCTCGATGCCATCGACCGCTTCACCGAAGGCATGCAGGCCAGCGGCAACGGCAAACTGGCGATAGGCTTGCGTATCCCTCTGTCGACCGAAGGCGTAGGCACGCGCGTCAAGGGCAGTTATGCGATCGCCAACGGCATGCTGGGCGGCAACGGCGAAATGCCGACGCTGGAAGGCATCAACGGGCGCCTGGACTTCACCGAATCCACATTGCGTGCCCAAAACGTCGTTGCGCGCGTATTCGGCGGGCCGGCACAAATCAATATCGAAAGCGGCAAGGAGGGCCTGCTGCGCGTCACGGCTCAAGGAAACATCGATAGCAATGGCATTCGTCAGGCAGTCGCGTCGCCGCTCGCGGATAAATTGCAGGGCAGCACCGACTGGACCGCGGAAATCAATGCCCGAAAACAGCAGGCGGATATTGTCATCAAATCGTCGCTCGTCGGGCTAGCCTCCAGCCTGCCCGCTCCTTTCGCCAAAGGCGACTCCGACAGCCTGCCGCTGCTGATTGAAAAGAAAAGGGAAAACGAAACCCAGGACACCATCGCCATCAACCTCGGCAAAACAATGAGCGCCCGCTTCCTGCGCGCCGATCAGAACGGAACGATGGTGCTGGATCGCGGCGAGGTCAGCTTCGGCGGCACGGCGAATCTGCCGGAGCAGCGCGGCATCAGCGTTCGCGGCAACCTCCAGCATGTGGACGCGGATCAATGGCAAAGCGCGCTGGCGGGGACTTCGTCCACACCGGTCTCGGATAACCTGCCCACCAACCCCGGCGCGGAAATCAGTTCCGTCAACATGGCGATAGGCTCGCTGGATATTTTCGGCCGCCGCATCAATACGCTGAACCTGGATGCAAAACCCGTTTCCAACGGCTGGCGCACCAATATTCAGAGTCAGGAAATTACAGGGGAAGCGCTGTGGATCAAGGGCGGCAACGGCAAGATCGTCGCTCGGCTCAAGTCCCTGATTTCGCCGAATCCCGCCCCGGCCAAGCTCAGCGTTCCGGACGAGCCCGAGCAGCAGAAGGAGATGCAATATCCCGCGCTGGACGTGATCGCGGAAAACTTCGAAATCAAGCAGAAAAAACTGGGCCGCCTGGAACTGGCTGCCAGCCAGCAGAATATCGACTGGAATATCGACAAGCTGATCATCAGCAACCCGGACAGCACGCTCTCTGTGAACGGTGTGTGGCACAGCTGGAAGCGACGCCCCAATACGCGGCTCAACCTGACCTGGAATATCGAAGATCTCGGCAAGACGATGGATCGCTACGGCTACCCCGACACCATCAAGGGCGGCAGCGCCGATCTGACCGGCAATCTACGCTGGCCGGGCAGCCCTCACGAATTCAATGTGGCGGGCCTGGGCGGCAAGCTCAATCTGGAAGCAAGAAACGGTCAGTTTCTCAAGATTCGTCCCGGCGTTGGCCGCCTGCTGGGCGTGCTCAGCCTGCAAAGCCTGCCGCGCCGGCTGACTTTCGACTTCCGCGACATTTTCAGCGCCGGTTTCTCGTTCGACAAAATCGGCGTCAATGCCAGCATAGACAACGGCATCATGCGCAGCGACGACTTCATGATGGAAGGCCCGGCCGCCCAAGTCGCGATCAAGGGCGAAACCGATCTGGCGCGCGAAACGCAGAAACTGCACATCAAGGTCACCCCATCGATCAGCGACAGCCTTTCCGTTGCGGCCTTTGCCGGCGGTCCGGCGGTAGGTGTTGCCGCCATCGTCGCGCAGAAATTGCTGAACGACCCGTTCAACAAACTGATCGCCTACGAGTACGACATTACCGGCACCTGGGACGACCCACAGGAAGTAAAAACAAAAAGCAGCACGCCTGCGGCACCCACGCCGCTGGGGCCATAGCTCTCAAAAACAGGCGCCAAAAGTTTACTGCTGAAACCGCATCGCGATTATGGTAGGCTTGAATAAAAACAGCACCACGGAAATCGCTATGCCCATCAAGTCCCGCACAAAAACAGCAAAACCCGCCAAGGCCACCAACAAAGCTGCTACCGCTCCCGGCATCGTCAAGATTGCCGGCATCCAGATGGCTTCCGGGCCCAATGTCTCCGCCAATCTGAGCGAAGCGGAACGCCTGATCGAAATTGCCGTATCGCAAGGCGCCAAGCTAGTTACCCTGCCGGAGTATTTCGCCATCATGGGCCTGAAGGATACCGACAAGGTTGCGGCTCGCGAAAAGGAAGGCAGCGGCCCGATTCAGCGTTTCCTGTCGCGCATGGCGAAGAAGCATCAAATCTGGCTGATCGGCGGCTCCGTACCCATGGAAGCCAGCACTCCGGACAAGGTGCGCAACGCCTGCCTGGTGTTCGACCCGACGGGCAAGCAAGCCGCGCGCTACGACAAGATCCACCTGTTCGGCCTCAATCTCGGCAGTGAGCATTATCACGAAGAGACCACCATTGAGCCTGGCGACAAGGTCGTCGTACTCGACACGCCGCTGGGCAAGATCGGCCTTTCCATCTGCTATGACCTGCGCTTCCCGGAGCTCTACCGCGCCATGGGCGAAGTGGACCTGATCGTCGTGCCGGCCGCATTTACCGACACCACCGGCAAGGCGCACTGGGAAACCCTGATCCGCGCCCGCGCCATCGAAAACCTGTGCTACGTGCTGGCCCCGGCACAGGGCGGTTACCATATCTCCGGTCGCGAGACGCATGGCAACAGCATGATTGTCGACCCCTGGGGCGTGGTGCTGGATCGCTTGCCGCGCGGTTCCGGCGTGGTCATCGCCGGATTCAACCCGGCCTACCAGGCCAGCCTGCGCAAGAGCCTGCCGGCACTGAAACACCGCACCCTACACGAGTGCTGACCCCGCAAGGAAAGTCCCACTGGACAGTGGGCTTTCCTGCCCCGAGTTTCAAGCCTTTGCCTAGCTAATCCAAGCCTGCCAACGGCAGCACAAGGTATCCATTCCGAACATTTCCCTGCCGAAACTGTCCTCTCATACATGCAGGTATCCAGCCAGTTAATTAAAACTGCACTTCGTTTTCCAGATTTTACGTAGCGTCCGGCCTCTTTCAGGCTGGTATGATGGCGCTCTATACGATGAACATCCGATAGGATTGCTTGACCATGAAACCTGAAGAAATCCCCTCCGCCTCCAGTCCTGAACCGGGCACCCTGTTTGCGACAGCGAATTCGACCTTGCTTGCGCCCTATGCGCTTGACATGAATTCCCTGCAAGGCGTGCTGGGCAGCATCATGACGCACAAGGTGGACTACGCCGACCTGTATTTCCAGTACAGCCGCTCGGAAAGCTGGGGGCTCGAAGAAGGCCAGGTCAAATCCGGCAGTTTCAGCATCGACCAGGGCGTTGGCGTGCGCGCGGTTTCGGGCGAAAAAACCGCATTCGCTTACTCCGACGACATCAGCCTTCCGGCGCTGCAGCAAGCAGCCGAAGCCACGCGCGCCATCGCCGCGCAGGGCAACGAACACCGTGCCAAGGCTATCGGACGCGCCAGCGCGCCGCAGCTTTACGTGCCGCACGACCCCATCGCCAGTTTGAGCGACGCGCAAAAAGTGAAGCTGCTGGAACGGCTGGAGGATTACGCTCGCAAGCTCGACCCGCGCGTCATCCAGGTCATGGCGTCGCTGGCCGGCGAGTACGAGGTCGTGATGATCGCGCGCCATGACGGCATGATGGCGGCAGATATCCGGCCTTTGGTGCGGGTTTCGATCCAGGTGATCGCCGAGCAGGACGGCAAGCGCGAACAAGGCGGTGCCGGCGGCGGCGGGCGTTTCGATTATGCCTATTTCACTGACGAAGTGCTTCAGGATTATGCCCGCAGGGCAGTACACCAGGCGCTCACGAATCTGGAAGCACGCCCTGCTCCGGCCGGTTCGATGACCGTCGTCCTCGGTTCTGGCTGGCCCGGCATTCTGTTGCATGAAGCCATCGGCCACGGCCTGGAAGGCGACTTCAACCGTAAAGGCAGCTCGGCTTTCTCCGGCCGCATCGGCCAGCAAGTGGCATCGTCCGGCGTGACGGTGGTCGACGACGGCACCATCACCAACCGTCGCGGCTCGCTCAACATCGATGATGAAGGTGCGCCAACCCAACGCACGGTTCTGATCGAGAACGGTATCCTGAAAGGCTACTTGCAGGATTCGCTGAATGCGCGCCTGATGGGCATGGGCCTGACCGGCAATGCCCGGCGCGAATCCTATGCGCACATCCCGATGCCGCGCATGACCAATACCGTCATGCTGAATGGCGACAAAACACCCGAAGAAATTATCGGCTCGGTGAAAAAAGGCCTGTATGCGGTCAATTTCGGCGGCGGACAGGTGGACATCACCAGCGGCAAGTTCGTGTTCTCGGCGGCGGAAGCATGGATGATCGAAGACGGCAAGCTGACCTATCCGGTCAAGGGTGCGACCCTGATCGGCAACGGCCCGGATGTACTGACGCGCGTCTCGATGATAGGCAATGATATGCAACTCGACACTGGCGTCGGCACCTGCGGCAAGGAAGGCCAGAGTGTCCCGGTGGGAGTAGGCCAGCCCACCCTGCGCATCGACGGTCTGACGGTAGGCGGAACGGGCTAGAAGCCGGTTTCATCCTTCGCGCCGCAAAGCTAGAGATGCAGGCGGGTTGTGCCGCTTGCCACCCCATCCGTATAACTCGCATTTTGCATCCATCCACGCTCAAATCCAGCCCGAGGGACGAAGTCTGTCAAAACAGGCTCTAAAATTGCTTGATTTGGTTAGGAAAATCCTTATGATTTAACCCAACCATCCCAGCAACCCCAGAAAGGAAGCGTACCATGGCCGAAGCCAAGCCCAAGACCGCCGCCCAAAAGGCAGCACCAAAAAAAACCGCTGCGGTGAAAGCCGCCCCCGCCAAGAAAGCAGCCGCTCCCGCGAAGGCTGCCGCTCCGGCCAAAGCCACTGCAAAGCCTGCGGCCGCCAAGAAGGCTCCGGCATCCAGGAAAACGACTCAGGCCGCATGGAATCCGGGCAACGAAGAACGCTACAACATGATTCAGGTTGCAGCCTATTACCTGGCCGAGCGCGACAATTTCGCCGGTAGCCCGCTGGGATACTGGACAGCTGCCGAGATGCAGATCAGCAGCATGCTACCCAAGAAGTAACGCGATATATCATGCAATAACCGCTGGCGCCGCGCGCAGCCAGCGGGTTTCTTTTGGCTGCGCCCGCGCCGACCGCTATAATAGGCCGTCTTATGCAGTCATCACTCCCCATACCCGCCCCCGGCAAATCGGAACGCATTTCCGGCCTTTATCAAGGAGCCGACGCGCTTGCCTTGGCCCGTCTCGCGCGCGAACTGAAATCGCCCCTGGTGATCATTACCGCCTCGGCCTTCGATGCGCAACGCCTGCTGGAAGAAATGCGCTGGTTCGAACCCGGCCTTGCCATGCATCTGCTGCCGGATTGGGAAACCCTGCCCTACGATCATTTTTCGCCTCACCCCGACCTCGTTTCGGAACGGCTGGCGACGCTATACCAGATTTCGCAGAACGCCTGCGATGTCATGATCGTGCCTGCAGGCACCGCATTGGTGCGCCTGCCGCCGCTGGCTTTTCTTGCCGCGCACACCTTCATGCTCAAAAAAGGGCAGAAGCTCGATACCGACGCCCTGCGCGCGCAATGTGCCGCTGCCGGCTATCATCACGTCAATCAGGTGATGTCGCCCGGCGAATTCAGCGTACGCGGCGGCTTGATCGACCTCTACCCGATGGGCAGCGCCCTGCCCTATCGCATCGATCTGTTCGACGATGAAATCGAAACCATCCGCACTTTCGACGTCGACAGCCAGCGCAGCGTCTACCCGGTCAATGAAATCCGCCTGTTGCCGGCACGCGAGTTCCCGCTGGACGACAAAGGCATCACGCATTTCCGCAAGACATTCCGCGAGATCTTCGAAGGCGATCCTTCCAAATGCCGCATTTACAAGGATGTCAGCGGCGGCATCGCGCCAGGCGGGATCGAGTGGTATCTGCCGCTATTCTTTGAAGAAACCGCCACAATCTTCGACTATCTGCCGAAAAACGCCACGCTCTGCATGCACGGCGACCTCGATGCCGCAGCGCAGACATTCTGGAAGGAAACACAAAGCCGTCACCGGCTGCTGGATCACGACCGCGAACGCCCCATCCTGCCGCCCAAGACGCTGCTGATCGATACCGCGGATTTCTTCGTTGCCGCACAACGCTTCGGGCGGCTGCAAGTCATCGCCAATGCACCGAGCGCGCTGCCCGACCTCAACGTCGAGCGCCGTGCGGAACATCCGCTGCACAAACTGACCGCTTTTTTGCAAGCGTATGACGGCCGTGTGCTGATCGCCGCAGAAAGCCTCGGCCGCCGCGAAACCATGGCGCAACTGCTCGCCGAACATGGCTTGCGCCTGAAGACCTGCGACAACTGGGAGCAATTCCTGGCATCGGGCGAGCGCATGATGCTGGGCGTCGCGCCCTTGCATGGCGGTTTTGTCACCGACCACACCGCACTCATTACGGAAGTCGAGCTCTACCCCACTCAGGTACGCCAGGAGCGCCGGCGCGAAAAAGACCGTGCCCGTAGCGCCGAGGGCATGCTCAAGGATTTGTCGGAGCTGCGCGAAAACGATCCGGTGGTGCACGAACAGCACGGCGTCGGGCGCTATCGCGGGCTGGTGAATCTGGATCTGGGCGAAGGCGAAACCGAATTCCTGCTGCTGGAATATGCGGGAGCCGACAAGCTCTATGTGCCTGTTTCGCAACTCTTCCTGATTTCGCGCTACTCGGGTGGTCCCCCCGAATCTGCGCCCTTGCACAAGCTGGGCAGCGGCCAGTGGGACAAGGCGCGCAAACGCGCGCTCAAGCAGATCCGCGATACCGCCGCCGAGCTGCTGAACCTCTACGCGATGCGTGCTGCGCGCAAAGGCCACGCGTTCAAGCTCAGCCTGCACGATTACGAAGCGTTCGCGGAAGGCTTTCCGTTCGAAGAGACGCCGGATCAACTGTCCGCAATCGAAGCCGTCATCACCGATATGCAGTCCGGCCGTCCGATGGATCGCCTGGTGTGCGGCGATGTGGGCTTCGGCAAGACCGAAGTCGCCTTGCGCGCCGCTTTTGTCGCAGTCATGGGCGGCAAGCAGGTGGCGGTGCTGGTGCCCACTACCCTGCTGGCCGAACAGCATTACAACAACTTCACCGATCGCTTCGCCGAATGGCCGATCAAGATCGCAGAGATTTCGCGCTTCCGCACCGCCAAGGAGCAGAAGGAAGCGCTGGCTGGCCTGGAAGCCGGGCACATCGATATCATCATCGGCACGCACCGCCTGATCCAGAAAGACGTCAAGTTCAAGAACCTGGGCCTCACCATCATCGACGAAGAACATCGCTTCGGCGTACGCCAGAAGGAGCAGTTGAAAGCCATGCGCTCCGAGGTCGACGTGCTCACGCTCACCGCGACACCGATTCCGCGCACGCTGTCGATGGCGATGGAAGGGCTGCGCGAGTTTTCGATGATCTCCACGCCGCCTCAAAAGCGGCTGTCGATCAAGACCTTTGTTTCCTCCTGGTCGGAAGGCGTGATCCGCGAGGCCGTAATGCGCGAATTGAAGCGCGGCGGGCAGGTATATTTTCTGCATAACGAGGTCGAATCCATCTACGCGATGCGCGACAAGCTGGAAAAGATGCTGCCCGAAGCGCGCATCAGCATTGCCCACGGCCAGTTGCGCGAGCGTGAGCTGGAACACGTGATGCGCGACTTCTACCAGCAGCGCTTCAACCTGCTGCTGTGCACCACCATCATCGAAACCGGCATCGACGTGCCGACCGCCAACACCATCATCATGAACCGCGCCGACCGTTTCGGCCTGGCGCAATTACACCAACTGCGCGGCCGTGTCGGACGCTCGCACCACCAGGCCTACGCTTACCTGCTGACCGAGCCGGATGTCAAAATCACGCCACAAGCCGAAAAGCGGCTGGATGCGATCCAGCTGCTGGAAGATCTCGGCGCCGGTTTCCACCTGGCGATGCACGATCTGGAAATCCGCGGCGCCGGCGAACTGCTGGGCGACTCGCAATCCGGCGAAATGCAGGAGATCGGCTTCAATCTGTACAGCGAAATGCTGGCGCATGCAGTGAAGCAACTGCAGGCCGGCAAGGAGCCCAATCTCGATGCGCCGCTGGGCGTCACCACCGAGATCAACCTGCACACCCCCGCGCTGCTGCCTGACGCGTACTGCCCGGACGTGCACGAGCGCCTGGTGATATACAAGCGCCTTGCCAACTGCATTGAGGCCGATCAGTTGCAACTGATGCAGGAAGAACTGATCGACCGCTTCGGTATGCCGCCGCCGCAGGCCGAAGCGCTGCTGGAGTGCCACAAGCTGCGCATCCTGGCCAAGCCGCTTGGCATTGTGAAAATCGACGCCAGTGCGGACATCGTTCAGCTGCAGTTCGACCCGCATGCGGACCTCGACCCGACCAAGCTGATCAAAGTCCTGCAAACCAATCGCCATGCGCGCATGAACGGCCCCGACAAATTACGCGTCGCGGTAGGCAAGGAAGATATCGCAGAACGTGCCGATTACATACGTGACCTGATCGATAATCTGCAATAAGAATGCAATGGCCCACCCAAATCAATGTTATTTTTCCCGCAAAGGCTGCGGCGGTTAGAATTCGATCATGATAGAAAAACTCATCACCCTCCTCGCCGTCTGGATCATCGGCGTCATTTCCACGCTGGGCTACGGCGGCGTTGTGCTGCTGATGGCCATCGAATCGGCCTGCATCCCATTGCCTTCTGAAATCATCATGCCGTTTTCCGGCTATCTGGTTTTCAAGGGCGAGATGACGCTATGGGGTGTGGCCCTGGCTGGAGCCACAGGCTGCGTGCTTGGCTCCATTCCGGCGTATTACCTCGGCATGTTCGGCGGCCGGCCACTCGTTGAGAAATACGGGAAATGGGTGCTGATTTCACACCATGACCTGCACATCGCCGACCGGTGGTTCGAGAAGCACGGCGAAATTATCATTTTCATCGGCCGCATGCTGCCCGCAGTACGCACGTTCATTGCTTTTCCCGCCGGCATCGCACGCATGCACATGGGGCGTTTCATCCTCTATACTTTTGCGGGATCGTTGTTGTGGTGTTGGCTGCTGGCGTATGCCGGCATGAAGATGGGCGAAAACTGGGAAGCGCTGAAAGTATATTTCCATCAGTTTCATTACGTAATCGTGTTCGCCGCGGCGGTCTTCATGATATGGTACATACGGCGGCATCTGAAGGCATTGAAACGTCATCATCATTGAACCGACAAGAAAAACCGCGGCGTAATTCCAAGGGGGATTGATTCATGCAGTGGCTTGGCAACCTGATTACCGGAAGTATTCGCAATAAACTCATGCTGATCACCGGCGCGGGAACAATCCTCCTGCTGTCAGCGGCGCTCTTCGGCCTGTGGCAGCTATGGGAAGCAGGAGCCAATCTGCCTGAAGCCGCAGCAGCGGAATTGAAGCAAGATGTGTTTACCAGTCTCGGCCTGATGGGCCTGGCCATCGTCATAGCGTTCTTCACGTTCATCGCACTAGTCCAGAAAAACATCGTGTCTCCGGCCCACCAGCTGGCGCACGATCTCGACCGCCTCGCTCAGGGCGATTTTTCACGGCCGGTCACCCGCACGACGCAGGATGAGATCGGCAAGGTTGCCGCCAGCGCGGAGAAAATCCGCAACGACCTGGGCGCGATTATCCTGAACGTACAGAAATCCACGGATCACGTCATGCAGTCGGCATCCACCCTGGCCGATTCATCCCGTCACATCGTGCAAGGGTCGCAAGCCCAGACTTCAGCTGCCACCAGCACCGCCAGCGCCATCGAGCAGGTCACCGCCAGCATCAGTTCCGTCGCGGAAAACGCCGAACACGTACGCAGCCTGTCGCAATCCAGCCTTCACGAAACGGAAATCGGCAATGAAAAGCTGGTGTTGCTGTTGCAGGAAATGGAAAAAGCCGTGACCGCGATGCAGGAAATTGCACAGTCAGTAACAGCATTCGTCAGCAATACCACCATCATTACCTCGATGACGCAGCAGGTGAAGGATATCGCCGAGCAAACCAATCTGTTGGCGCTGAATGCCGCCATCGAGGCGGCTCGGGCCGGCGAAGCCGGGCGCGGATTCGCAGTCGTCGCCGACGAGGTACGCAAGCTGGCCGAGAAATCCGCGCAATCCGCCAACCAAATCGACAGCGTGACCCGCTCCATCGAGGAACAGTCAACCAAGGTAAGCAGCACCCTGGATCGCGGGCGGCAGTTCCTGGAATCCAGCCGCGAATTGACGCAGAACGCGGCGGAAGCACTCGCGAAAACACGTGCCGCAGCATCGCAGGCCAATACCGGCGTCGACAACATTACCGTTTCGGTGCGCGAGCAGAATCTCGCCAGCGGCGAGATTGCACGTAACATCGAGCAAATCGCAGTGATGGCAGAAGAAAATACCGCCTCGATCACACAAACCGCGGGTGCGGCAACACAGTTGGAAGACCTGGCGCGAAGTTTGAAAGAGTCCGTCAGGCGCTTCCAGGTATAAGAACAAAAGCGATGAAAGACGATTTCCCGTTTGCGATTCCTGCGGCTGCCCAAAGCCACGCAATGCCTTCCGACAGATCCTTGCCGGATACGATTACGTCCCTGTTCGATCCGCTTGAACGCATACGCAGCCTGGAACATGCGCTGGACAGCCTGGGCCAGGCGCTCGCCCTGCTCGGCCAGAATGCAAGGATTCTTTACGTATCGCCGCATGCAATGAGAATCCTGCAGGAAAACGACGGCCTGACCGTTGTCAACCAAGCCTTCTGCGCCAATCTCGAAGAAGATCATCTCAATCTTTCTTCAGCGCTTGATGCCCTGCTGGAACGCAACGAAGCGCCCATGAAGATGGAACTCAACATCCACCGTCCCTCGGGCAAGCTGCCGTACAAGTTGCGCGTCAATGCGCTGCTCGATACGCAACAGGCGATGGTCATCATCCATGACACGAACGCCAACCACATGGCCTGGTACGACCGTTTGCAGGCCCGTTTTCAACTCACGCCGCGCGAATGCCAGTGCACCATGCTGCTCACCGACGGCTACAGCATGGCGGAAATTGCCGACCGCATGGGCGTCAGCATGCAAACCCTGCGCCAGCACCTGAAACACGCGTTCAACAAGACCGGCACGCACAAGCAGCACGAACTCGTCGGCATCGTGCTGCAAATGCAGCGTAAACGCTAGAGTTCCACCAGCTTGCCGTGTGCCAGGAAAAATACCGCCTTGCGCACGGGCAAGCCCTCGCCTTCGAATAGTCCGGCATAGCGTTCCAACTGGGCGCGATACCGCTCCGCGTGTTGTGACAGGCCAGCGCTATCGATAGCGCCCTGCAATTGCACGGATTTGTAATCGATCACCCAGCGCTCGTTGTTCTCGATGAAAGTACGGTCGACGATGTGCGTCGCGACACGCTTGTCATCGGAAGTGGAGAGCACGAGTTCGACATCCGCCAGGTCGCGTTTTTGCAGTACCCAGCGGCCATGCTCGCTTGCCAATGCCGTGATGACAATCGCAGCGACCTGCGCAGCGCCCTCTTCGGCTTCTGCGACGCCGTGGCCGAAGCGCTCCAGCCAGGATTGCATCGCAGGCCGCAACGCATGCAAACGGTTTGCCGTCCAAAGCTCGGGGCCGTCGCGCGCGATCATTTCCATGTAAAGATGGCTGAGCGTACCGCAGCGCGCTTCAAGGCTGCTCTCTTCGGCCACGGCTGCGGATTCCTCCAGGGCAATCGTTGCAACGCCGGCGTCGGCCACGGACAGCAATTCGGGCATGCGCGGATGCGGCAATCGCACTAGCTGCGGAATAAAATCTTCGTTATTGCGCTTCGCAAGCGTTTGTACGGGCGTTTCGGCCGCACGCATGAATTCGCCGCCGACCGCGCCCCAGACCATTTCGAGAAAACTGCCCGACGGCGGTTTGACTCCATCTCTGGCATCCAGGCAGGCCGCTCCCACCAGATGCAAGCGGCGTATCGCTCGTGTTGCGCCGACATACAGCACCCG
Organism: Methylobacillus sp. MM3; assembly: GCF_001645185.1. Lineage (GTDB taxonomy): Bacteria > Pseudomonadota > Gammaproteobacteria > Burkholderiales > Methylophilaceae > MM2. The sequence continues at coordinate 337,606 of NZ_LXTQ01000011.1, read as the reverse complement.
CGCCGCTTCGTTGGCCGTGCGCTCGCCCTCCAGGCCGCACAGGAAATCATAAGGTGACGGCAGACCGTCGCGCAGATGGCGCGGCACCCACGGCGCGGCCACCAGTTGCGGCACGCCGCCGTCGATCTGCACTTCTTCCCACAACAGCAATGAAGCGTCGTTGTTTTTGGGCTGGCGATGCAGGCCGGGCAAAATCACGGTATCGAATTCCAGCCCCTTGGATTTATGCAGCGTCATGAATTGCAGGCTGCCGTCCGCCTCCACATCGGGCGCTGCGTAGAGCTCCGCCAACGCGGCCTCCAGTCGGTCCGGGTCGAAGCTGCCGCTGGCGTCCAGTTGCTCGATCAATGAAAAATACGCCTGCACGTCGCGCACATCGCCCGTATCCCACAAGCACTCCGGTCCGCCGAGCCGTAGCCATGCCGACTCGACCCAGCGCCGCAAGGTCTGCCGCCCCTGATGGGCAAAAGCTTCCTGCAATACGGCACGCACATGCAGCAAACGCTGCTGGCCGTCCTCGCTCAGCCGGGCCACGCGCGCTTCGTCCTGCATCAATCGCCAGACTGTCGAGTACTGGTCGTCTGCCGCCAGGCTATGCATATCCTGCAGCATCAAGCCGCACCAGGGGGCACGCAACACGGCCAGCCAATGCACGCGGTCGGCCCGATGCACCATCGCCCGTGTCAATGCCATGACATCCTGCACCGCCTGCCGCCCTCCCAGGGATTCGATTTCCACTGCCTGGAATTTCAGCGCGGGACGATTGCGGCGAATCTCGGCGACCAGTGCCTCAAGATGGTTGCGCGCGCGCACCAGCACCGCGATGGTACCGCCGGGGTAGATGCTGCGTTCCTGCTCGATGAGATTGGCGACGTATTGCGCTTCAATCTCGGCCAGCCCGCCCGAGCCGGCACCGTTTTCCGCAACCAGCGGATGCACCAGCACCCCCTCGCCCGGCATGGGGTCGCGCGTGGCGGCGAAGCGGCGATAGCTGATCGCACCGCGCGTCACGCTATCGTGCAGCGGAAAAACTTTATCGAACGCCTGGTTTACCCAATTGACCACCGCCGGGCAGGAGCGGTTGTTGCGCGTCAGGTGCAGGCGCTCCAATGTGAGGTGACCGATACCGCTATCGGCCACATGCAAAAAAAGGCCGACATCCGCTTTTCGGAAACGATAAATCGATTGCATCGGATCGCCGACGCAAAAAATCGTCCGGCCGTCTTGCGGCTCCCAGCCTTGCGTCAGCCGACGCAGCAGCTCGACCTGTGCCGGGCTGGTGTCCTGGAACTCGTCCACCAGCAGGTGCTGGATGCGGTAATCGAGACGCATGGCAAGTTCGGTCGGGCCGGTTTCGTCTTCCAGCGCTTCCAATGCGCGACTGGAAATTTCGACGAAATCCACCTCGCCGGCCTCCTGGAAGACGCCCATCAAATGTGCGGCGGCCAATTGCAATAGCCGCGCCAGGCTGCCGACGACATGCCATTCCTCGTCGTGATTGCGCGGGTCGGGCAGGCTGCGTATGCGCGCCAGCGGCTGCGGGTCGGCAATCGCCGCAATCACGTCCAGCAAAGCTTGTTTTTGCGCTCGGCCTGCGTCCGTTGCAGGGAAACCATTCTTGACGTTGATGCCGCGCTCCTTGCGTGGTTCGCCTTGCGCGGTCAGCAGCAAATCGCATAGTGCACGCCATAAGGAAAGCGACTCGGGAATCGGCCGGACCGGCGTTTCCCAATCCAGCAACAACGCCACGGAGTGGTCGCACGGCAGGTTGGATGCTGCGTAGCGTGCAGCCGGCATGAGATGGCGCTGCAGGCGTTCGTCGAGCACCTGCGCGGCGCGGGCGATATCGTGCTGTACCAGATGGTAGAGGCCATCCATTGCTTCTTCCTGCGCCGAAGAACGGCCGGCGTGCTGCAGCCATTGGTCGCGCTTGGAAAGCATATCGGCCAGCAAACCGGCGAGGCGGCCGGCGTCGTTGTCCAGATAGCGCAAGGCCTCGGTTACCGGCCCATCGCCTGCTTCGTCTTCCAGCATCGCAATCGCGCGCCGGGCGGCTTCGCGGTAATGCACACTCGCATCGTCGCTGACGCCGGGCTGCGCGCCGAACCGGCTCATCAGCGGCATCTGGCGTGCCAGCAGGCTGCACAGGGAATCGATGGTGTTGATGCGCAGGCGGCCGGGTTGCGCCAGCAGATCCCAGCCCAGCTCGCGCGAACGCGCCAGCGCGGCGATAGCAAGCTTGCGGGTTGTCAGTTTGTGCGCCTTGTCCACCGGAATGCCGTCCTCTGCATCCTGCAGGCTTTGCAGCACGCGGCCGCGCATTTCGGCGGCGGCCTTGTTGGTAAAGGTGATCGCGACGATCTCTTCTGGCTCGCGCACGATGGTGAGCAGCTTGAGATAGCGCTGTGTCAGCAATTCGGTCTTGCCCGCGCCGGCAGGGGCTTCGACGATGAAAGATGTCAACTCCAAAGCGCGTTCGCGATTGGCGGCATCCTGTAATAGCAGATCGGGTTCGTTCATGTCGATAAAGCGCGGCCCTGGAGTGTGCGGCAAATATTGGATGCTGCCATGTTTTGTCTCTTTCTAACAACCTGATCCATCACTAAAACCATCAAATAACCCAAATGGGTTAGCCAACATGTCACGGCGGCAAAACTTTATGCGACACTAATCAAAATGCATACGAATAAATCCTGAACATGAATCCCATTCGCTGCTCCATCATTATGCTTGCCTTGTCATGCGCAAGCATCTCTTCCGCGCACGCCACCAACGGCATCAACCTGATCGGCTTCGGCGCAGAATCGACCTTGATGGCGGGAGCCGATATCGCCGTCGCGCGCGATACCAGCGCGCTGAACACCAATCCGGCAGGGCTGACGCAAATCAAGGGTCCGCTGGCAGACATCTTCGGTTCGATGCTGCGCACCACTGACCTGGTGCACAAGGACAGCAACGGCAATCAGGAGCATGCCTCCAACCGCTACACCTTTCTTGCCGGTGGCGGTTATGCGCAGCCCTTGGAAAATCTCCCGTGTACTGCGGGCGTCGGCCTCTTTGCGCAGGGCGGCGCAGGCGGCGTGTTCGAAAATATCCGCACGCCCTTCGGTAATCGCGACGACCTCTCATCGCTGTTCGGCATCGCCAAGATCATTCCGGGCATTGGCTGCCAGGTAAACGACAAATTATCCCTGGGTGCCAGCCTCGGCATCGTCTACAGCTCCATCGAACAGGATTTCTTTTCCAATACTTCGGTCGGCTCGGCATTTGCCGGCTACAAACTCGAAGATGCCGCCGCATTGCGAATGGGCCTGAAGTTTGGCGCGCAATACCGCGTGAATCCGTCGCTGACCCTGGCGGCGACCTATACGGAAAAAACCGAGCTGCCACTGACGGGCGGTACCCTGGTGGCGAATTACACCGGACTCGGCCTGGGCAAGGTGAAGTATTCGGATGCATCGGTAAAAGGGTTTGCGCTACCGCGCGAAATCGCGCTGGGTGTGGCGTTCAAGCCTACCGATGCTTTGTTGCTTTCATTCAAGGTCAATTGGCTTAATTGGGACGACGCGATCAATGACGTCACGATTCGCGCTACCGACCCCAATAATCCCGCATCCCCCGCCGTCTATCCGATACCCACCGCCCAAGGCGACTGGAAGGACCAATGGGTCATTGCCACCGGCCTCGCCTATACCTGGAACGACTGCACCACCCTTTACGCCGGGCACAATTACGGACAGAACCCGATTCCCACAAGGAACTCTACCCCTTTGCTGGCCGGGATACTGGAACACCATGTCACTTTAGGCGCCGCGCGCAAGATCGATCAGAACTGGCTTTTGACCGGAGGCGTTGAGTGGATGCTGCCCGTCGGAGAGAAATACAACAGCCCACTGTTCGGCGAGGCCGAAATCCGCAACGAGGCCATATTTTTCCACATGATGCTAAGCCGACGCTGGTAACCCGCCTGCAAAAACAAAGCCGCCCGAGGGCGGCTTTATTGTTTCATTCACACCTTAGCTGCTCTTCTCGGAGTCGAGCAACCGGGTATCAAATCCGAACACCTTGCCTGCCCAGATGAACATCACCCACCAGAATGCCGAACGGCATGTAGCCAAAATAACCGAGCAGCGGCATTTCGGAGAGGATATGGACTACATTGACATGCCTATCCATACCACCCAGAACAAAGGGATGCGGCAAGAAGACCAGAGCCATCACCAAGGCGAATCCACCCCCTTGGACTGCAACCTTTCTTTTCGTTGTTAAAGCTTTTTATCCAGTCCGCTAATCGATCCTGCTCACCTGCAATTCCAACTCGAGTTGCTTGCGTTGGCGCTTGTTCTGATACATGCGCGTATCGGCAATGTGTTTGAGCTCACTCTTGCCGACAGCCTCATGAAAATGCACGTGACCGGCACTGGCGCCGGCGAATTCAAAACCCGAGATATGCATGCAGCGGATCGCATTCGCCAGGATGGACTCCAGCCATGTCACGTCACCGTCAGGGCAGGTAATCGCGAACTCGTCCCCGCCGATCCGATAGAGCCGGCCATTACCGTCCAGGCATTCGACAAGATGATGCGCAAAGCTGCGGAGCAGATCGTCGCCGCGCACGTGGCCGTATTGATCGTTGTAATACTTGAGGCCGTCGAGGTCGATGAAGGTCAGGCTTGCCTGATTGGACAATTGATCCAGTTCGACATCCAGCGCATAGCGATTCGCCAGACCGGTAAGTGCATCGGTATGGGCTATCCGGTTGCTGAGTTCCATGCGTTCCAGTGCGATTTCCTTTTCACGGTGCAATTGCGCGAATTGATAGGAAAGCACCAGCGCCAGCAATATCACCTCGACCGCCACGGCCAACAGGCCGATATGCTCGATGTAAACGGTATATACCCCATTCAATTGCGCTTGCGTGATGGCGACTCCGCCCAGTAAAAAGAACATGGCAATTGCCACCAGATAAAGCTTGGCTGAAACGCTGCCTTGACGCGTGCGCACAATACCTGCGGTCAAACCGTAACTCAGGAACAATCCAACTCCATATCGATCCAGTTCCAGCGACCAGTTGGGCTTGATGACAGCAAGGAGCGCAAATGTGCCCATAATCGCAAGCAAAATGATTCCGGCCTTGTAAAGACGGGGCTGCGAGATATTGCCGATTTCCAGCAAGGCCAGCACGAAGACGATATAAGCGGCATTGGAGAACAGTATCGGAAAGCTGACCAGATAGATCCAATGCATGCCGAACAATTCGGGAAACACCAGCAGGGCACTGCCGTTGAACAGGAAATTGCCGAGGATGAAAAGCGCATACATCCCTTCGGCAGCACGCTTGCGCACCAGTGCCAGCGCGGCGTAATAAATGCCCAGCCCGAGGAATACGCCCAGCCCGAACAGTACAAGCGCGTTGCCAGGCTTGATGGCTTGACGATAATCATTCAGGGTGTCGAGGTACAGCTCGGGGGCGCCAAGAAAAAACGGAGACTCGAGCTCCGTGACCAAATGATATCGACCTGCAGGAAGCTCAAGCTCTCGTCCATGCCGCAGGAAGAAAGGATTAGTCTCGGTGCTCTGGATGCCGCCCGCCTCTAATGCCACGAGCCGGTTTTTTTCATCGAAAATGCGATGCCGGAAATGGCCGATGACACTCGTATTCTTGAAATCGATGACATAACGACCAGGGACATCCAGCGTGAAATCGGTCTTGAACAGGAAGTGCCCGCCAGTGACCGCCACCTTGGCGACCCGGTTGATTTCCTGCTTGTTGAAGTCATGCGGACGTTGTCCGGATTCATTGCCGCTCGCCGCCTCATACCAATCCCCGACGAGATCCCGAGGTGCCGCCTGAACGGAAAGGGAAAGCGCGAGAAGCACCCAGACCATGAGTTGGACCGCATACCTGGGCAGGCAGGTAAATGACAATGGATAAGTCATGTGGTGTGCGATTGCGGTCCCTGTATGTGTTATTACCACCAGTTGCCGAATCTATCGTCCGGCTACGCCAGTAGGAGTTGATCCCAAGGTTAACACTAGTTTACAAACTCCCAAGTGCTAGATATTACTTACTTTTAAAGTCAATGGATATCGCGTCGGCACTTCCCCGCCAAGCCTAAAATCAACCGCAAGACTAGTACCCAAAGTACTAAGCGTTAAAATTTACAGAGCCAATTTCTACCCAATATGGGCTAGGACTTCTTGCAGCAGCCTGAAGCAAACCGTCACTCATGCTCTGCATGGCGTTCCAACTGCAGCTTGCGCTCAGGCAGGCGCAATAGCGGTTTTACGTCGCAATCACGCAAATCCTCTTCATTGCGGAACTTCACTGCGGCTTCGCCGGCCTTGATCTCGGCTGCGATCGCGGTGATGCTGGCCTGCCAGTGACGGATCAGGGCCGCCCAATCGGGGAAGCGGTCTTCGGGAAAGAGCTTGCGTGCGCCATCAAGCGCACATACTCCCGGCAGTACCTCCGCCGAGTCTGCGATACCGATGAACTTCTGCTCCGCCGCCTGTACCTTGGCGAAACAGACAGCGGCCACTTCGCCGTCGCATAACGCGAGAGCCGCATAAATCGGCAACTGCGGCTCCGCGATGCGCTCTTCAGCCCAGCTTTTGTGGCTGACGCTGGCGCCCGTCTTGTAGTCGAGCACCACCAGCCGTCCGTCCGGCAACTCATCCACCCGATCCAGCACCAGATTGACCTGCAAGCCGTCGATATCGAGGCTGATGCGGCGCTCGCATTCCAGTACCGAGAACGGCTCGCGCGTTTTCTCCAGCTCCAGCCAGGCGGCCAGAATCCGCTGCAATCGGAGTTTTTCAAGAGCGGCGAACTGCGGCGGCAAAGGCTCATCCGACTGTTCGACAAATTGCCGTATCCCTGCTTCCACCGCCATGCCTATGGCGGCACCCAGCGCAGCTTCGTCCATCGCATGGAGGTCCGCCGAGGTGCGGTCCGTCCAGAACGCCTGCAATACCATGTGCAGCAGATTGCCGCGTGCCAGCGCATCCAGCCCCTCTACCGGCTCGTCCAGCGCGCGCGCACCCAGCCGGTATTGGTAATAGGCCCATGCCGGGCAGATCGCCTGCGCCTTGAGCAAACCGGTTCCGCCGCGTTGAATCTCGCCTGGGGCTACCGGCGGCGCCACATGATCGTCCAGCCACTGCATCCCGGAAGGTTGCGCCAAACGCTCCGCCAGAGTAGCGGCCAACTCGGGCATCTCGGCTTGCTGCGGAATTTCGCTCAAAAGCGGGCTGGGGCGCAATTCACGCTCGCCATCGCGATGCGACCATGAAAATACGATCTCCGCGGCGCCGTGCATCAGCCGCGCATGTATCGCCTGGGCGAACTCGGTCTGCACGCCGCTGCATGCATTCGGGGCATTCGCCCGCCGTTGCGCTTCGGCGGGCAGCAAAGGATTGGGCCGGGGCGGCGGTGGCCATTGATGGTCGTTCATCCCCAGTACCCACATCGCATCCAGCGGCGCGGCAGCGGCTTCGAGCATGCCCATGACGAGCAGTCGAGGCTCGCCTTCGGCCTCGGGCTGAAAGATACGCTCCTGCACCAGGCGGGATAAGCGATGCAATGCCGCGCCTGCATCCAGCGGCCCGAGCAGCGCATCCAGCATGTCGAAATCGTTCAGCGCCGCGTCCCAGGCCTGCCGTGCCTGGAATTCGTGACTGGAAAGACTGCGCTCGCCCGGCCAGCCGGCCGCCTTGAGCAAGCCTGCGAATGCCGCGGCCCACGCCCGGGAGGATTGTTTGCGCGGCCAGCCGGCAGTTGCAACACTGATCGCCTCGAGATGCTCTACCAGTCGCGCAACGCCCAGACCATCCAACTGCGCCTTGCGCGCCAGCCGCAGCAGTTGTTCGAGCTGCAATCGCGAAGAAAGCCTGCTGCGCATGCGCGCTTCGAGCCGCGCCCGCGCGTCCGCCTCGCCGACACCGGCCGACCAGTGAACGTCGCGCAGCAGCATCCCTGCATCCTGCTGCGGAATGCGGTAGCGTCGAACCGACAGCCGCAATAACGATAAGGCGCAGGCAATGATCGAATGCGCGGAAAGCGGATCTCCCAGCGAAAAATCGTAAGAACGCGGCATTTCCGCGCGCGCGGGATGAATCGAGGCCGGGTGCAAGGCGTCATCGAGCATGACAAGCAGCCTGGCACGCAACACGCCCAGCTCCGGCGCGACAATGGCAAGCCGCGCCTGCGGCTCCTGTGCAAGCCGACGCGCAGCCCACGCCACCGCTGCGCGGCATTCGGCTTCGGCGTCGTCGCAGGCGATCTGCACGGCGGAGGCCGGTTGATCGAATCCGAGCGGCCAGCGTAGCACCTGCACGCCGCGCGTGGTCAACGCTTCCAGCAGGCGTTTTTCCTGTGGGCTGAACCGGTCGAATCCGGCGAGATGGAGCTCGGCGGGCAATGAGCCCACGCCGCGCTGAATGGCATCGATCTGACGATCCAGGTAACGGGCTGCTTCAAGCGTCTGATATTGCCGGCAAAGCGCTTGAAAAGTCTCGCGCCAGCGCAGGAACTGCCGGGTTTCCTCGGTCTGCTCGCCGCCTGCGAGGTGGACATTCCACTCGATCAGGAGCCGATTGGCTTCAGCGGCAGATTGCGCCAGTCCAGCCATATCGAACAGGGCCTGCGCTGCATCGCCCTGCGTGTTTTTCTCGATGGCACGTTCCCACAGCAGGCGCTCTGCCATGTTGTCCAGCATCTGCCTAGGCAGGTAATCAGCCGGAAGCTCGCCTGCCAGCATGGCGCGCGTAATCGCATCATCCAGCCATTGCGACAGGGTAAGGATGGTCGGCGGCTGCCATTGCGTCGCCCCGCGCATCCGCTGGATGCGCCCCAGCTCCATGCGAAGACTGCGCGCAAGCCGAGCCGTCGAGCACAGAACAAGGGCATTTCCGGCCATGCCCTGCGGCATATGATCAATTATTGCCAAATCCCCCTCCTGATATAGAATACCCAGCAAAACTGGTCGATTATTCGGTAATGCGGCGCACGACCATGCCTGAGCATTATCTTGCCTGAACCGGTTCAGGCGCACTTTGAGCCAACTGAAGCAGCTCTAAGGATACTTGATAAGTATTATAAAAATTAAGGGCGCCGAATCGTGACACCTCCATTTTTTTCCCGCCTGCGCGTCCAGATTCCGCTTGCATTCGTCAGCCTGTCGGCCATTGTGGCCATCCTGATTTCGGTCGACCATCAGCGCGACACCGCAGAGCGTATCGTCAGCGAGAACCGCGATCTCCTGCACATCATGATGCTGCAGCTGGACGGCATGATCGCCAACGACACCTTTGAAGAAAGCATGTTACAGGGAGAAAGCCGGATTCCGACGACCGCCTTGCATACCAACATGCGACGGTTGCTGCTGGTGGACGAGCAAAACCATGTATTGCAGGCATCGGACAGCGACTGGCTGGGCAAGACTGCGTCCGAAATATCGGCGTTTCGACCCGATCTCGCTTTGCTCGCGCAAAAAAGACAACGTGGCGAAATCCTGAGCAACGACAATGAAACCTTGCTCTATGGCTATTACCCTTTGCCGTTGGGCGTGCAATTGTCCGGCACAAACTCACGCCAGCGCTGGGGCACCCTGTTCGTGGAGTACGACCTTGGCGAACCTCTGGCGCAGGCACGACGCCACGCCATGAACAAGGCGTTTCGTTTTCTCGGCCTTTCCCTTGCAGCGGCAATCCTGCTCGGCATGCTGATCGACGCGCTCGTTTCACGACGCACAGAACGGCTGGTGTCCATCGCCAGCCGCATTGCCAGCGGTGAAATGAGCGCGCGCTCGGGGCTCGTCAAACCAGACGAAATCGGCCTGCTGGGCCGAGCCATCGACCGGATGGCCGACGATCTGGCGGCCGACCGCGAAGCGCTGGGACGCGAACGCAAGTTTTCCGAGGACGTCATCCAGTCCGTCACCATCCCGCTGTTCATCCTCGACAAGGATCATCGCGTCATCATCTGGAATCGCGCCTGTGAAATGCTGACGGGCATCAAGGCCATCGACATCGTCGGCACCACGGAAGCGTGGCGTGCTTTTTATTCCCGCCCTCGCCCTTGCCTCGCCGACCTGGTGCTGGACGGCAAGAGCGACCATGCTGGCGAGTATTACCAGGTCGTCGGGTCTTCGGTTTTCAATGCCCACAGCTTCCATGCGGAAAACTGGTTCTCCGGGCTCAACGGTCAGGATCGCTACCTGATGTTCGATGCGACGCCGATTTATGGCAACGACGGGAAGCTGATCGCGGTCATCGAAAACCTGCAGGACATCACCAGCATCAAGAAAGCCGAGGATCACCTGCGGCTCACCGGTCAGGTCATCGAAAGCACGCGCGAGGCCATCGTGATTACCGACGCGGAAAACCGCATCGTTTCGATTAACCGCGCATTTACCGATGTCACCGGCTACGCGCGGGAAGACGTGCTCGGTCGCGACCCATCAATGCTGGCCTCCGGCAGGCACGACAAGGCGTTTTTTCACAATATGTGGGAAAGCCTGCATGTGCGCGACTCCTGGCAGGGAGAATTATGGAATCGGCGCAAGAACGGCGAGGTTTTCCCGTTATGGACCAATATCAGCTCGATCCGTGACAATAACGGCAACCTGACGCATTTTGTCGCCATTTTTGCCGATATCAGCGAGCACAAGGCAACGCTGAAGCATATCGAGTTTCTTGCGCATCACGACACGCTGACCAAGCTGCCCAACCGCCTGCTCCTGCTCGACCGCCTGCAACAGGCGATCAACCTGGCCGAGCGCGAGAAGCACCGAGTCGCGCTGATGTTCCTTGATCTCGACCGGTTCAAGCAGGTCAACGACAGCCTTGGCCACCATGTTGGCGACGACCTGTTGGTCGCGGTGGTAGAGCGCCTGAAATCCTGCGTGCGCGAAACCGATACCATCAGCCGCCAGGGTGGCGACGAATTCGTCATCGTGCTGCCCGACATCCTCGACAGCAATGCCGCCACCATCATCGCCGAAAAAATCCTTGAAACGCTGCGCGAGCCTTTCGTCATCGACGGACACCAGCTTTCAACCTCGTTCAGCATCGGCATCAGCCTGTACCCCGACGACGGCCGCGAAATCGCCACGCTGATGCAGAACGCCGACACCGCGATGTACCACGCCAAGGAAAGCGGCCGCAACAACTGTCATTACTACGACGAATCGATGAACGCCAATGCGGCGGAACGCCTGAAGTTGCAGAACAAGCTGCGCCAGGCGATGGAGCACGGCGAGTTCCTGCTGCATTTCCAGCCGCTGATATCGTTAAAAGATCACACCATCATTGGCAGCGAAGCGCTGCTGCGCTGGAAAAGCGCGGAAGACGGCTGGGTTCCGCCGGCAAAATTCATCCCGTTGGCAGAAGAAACCGGCTTCATCCTCAACATCGACGCCTGGGTACTGCGCGAAGCCTGCCGACAAGCTCAGGAATGGGTCAACATCGGCCTGCCGCAGCTCACCGTCGCGGTCAACATCTCGGCGCTGCAATTCAAGCGCGGTAGGATACTCGACAGCGTCAACGAAGCGCTCGCCGCGTCCGGCCTCGCCCCCCACCATTTGGAAATCGAACTGACCGAATCGGTGCTGATCCAGGATACGCAGCACACCCGCAAGCAGCTCAACCAGCTGAACAGCCTCGGCGTGCGCTTATCCATCGACGATTACGGCACGGGTTATTCCAACCTGTCCTACCTCAAGCAACTGGACGTGGACAAGCTCAAGATCGACCAGTCCTTCGTCAAGGATATGCTGGTCGATGAACTCGACGCCATCATCGTCCGCTCCACGGTTGAACTCGCGCATAATCTGGGCCTCCAAGTGCTTGCCGAAGGCGTGGAGGATCAGGCCATCCTGACGCTGCTGCAAAACCTCGGATGCGACCAGGCACAGGGTTACCACATCGGCAAGCCAATGCCGCCCAAGGAGTTCGAAAAACTGCTGCGCAGCAAGCTTTGAACGCCCGCCCCTCCGCAATGGATTCCGCAGTTTTATGGCACAGCGGATGAAACCCACTAAAATAGCTTCATCATGAGTGAATACAAAAATTACATCACCCCGGAAGGCTACGCCGTCCTCAAGGAAGAGTTCGACCAGCTTTACAAAGTCGAGCGCCCCAAGGTCGTAAGCGATGTTGCCTGGGCGGCCGGCAACGGCGACCGCAGCGAGAACGGGGATTACATTTACGGGAAGAAACGCCTGCGCCAGATCGACTCGCGGCTGCGCTTCCTGATGAAACGCATGGATGCGGCGGAAGTGGTCGACCCGGCACGTCAACAAGGGCTGGACAAGGTATTTTTTGGCGCCTGGGTCACGCTGTATTCGCTTACCCACGACACCGAACATACTTACCGCATTGTCGGCCAGGACGAACTCGACCCGGGAAAAGGCTACATCAGCTGGATTTCGCCTCTGGCGCGCGCGCTGATGAAAAAAGGCGAAGGCGACACGGTACGGCTGGAGACGCCGGGGGGAGAAGAGGAATACGAGGTTATTGCCGTGAGCTACAGCGCTCCGCAGTAAGCGCCTGCTGCTGTCCTGGCCGGCGTCAATTGCACTTGTTCAGCATGCGCGCCGCTTCGGTACATTGAAACGGCGCGTGGTCAGCTTTCCTGTCGGCAGATGGCTGTTTCGCATGCGCGTCCTTGACCGTCCGGGCCGGGTCCAGGCCAGGCGGTCCGGCTTTCATCGGCGATGCTGCGGACGAAGACTCGAAAAGGTGCGACAACAGCAACACCAAAGCCGTTAGCCCCATCAAGCCCAGCGTCACTGCGCGCATCCAGAATGCCGGATTGGGGTGGATTTTTCCCAGCTGTCCGGATACTTCACGCCAGACGGTCCGGCTTTCACTCTCCGCACGCCCCACGATATACATGTCGTATTCGCGTGCGTCATTGTCTTTTCTGATGCCGAAATGCGAAAACAGACGGAGAACGTCGTCGTTTCCCGGCGCGACGATCTCGTAGTAGGAGCGCGAGACCAGTATCCGATTGGGCGCGGCAAAACTCATCACCTGCTGCGAAGCATTCAGCCCGTCGCCAACAATATTGAAGATGTCGTTGATGTCGCGAACCACGCGCACCGGGCCGAGATTGATGCCCATTCGCAATTCGAAAGGATGTTGCGGATGGAGGCGATTATCGTCCGAAACACCGTCGCGTATCAGCAGAGCCGCCGTTAGCGCATCTTCGGGGGCGCCAAAAAACGCAATGGCCGCGCCGTCGCCCGTGTCGAGAATCACACGATCGTTCTTCGACACAGTGCTCAGTGCTGCTTCGACCAGTTCATTGAAATGTTCTTTTTGCCGGATCTGATCGGCATCGGGCTTGCGCGAATGGCCGACAATGTCGACGCACAGCACGCTACAAATCGTGGTCTTGTTAAGCCGGTTGTGCATGACGCTCAGCGGCCGGCCGGAAACAAGGAAACAAAAACAGGGCTATGCACGGCAAAAGGCAATGAGGATTCTCAATATCAACCAGGAGGAGCGAGATGAGCTTTTTCCTAGCACTGCTTCAGCATGCGCTGCGCGTCTGAGCATAATGAACTGCGATCCGACTCGTGACGCACCCGATGGGAAACGGTTTTCGTTTCCTTCGCGCGGGTCTTTTTCACCGCAGCGGCCTCATCCGATGAAGCGGTTTTTGCGGGTTTATCCGCGCCGGTCCCGCGTTCCTTCCTGATCTCCGCGAAGACATCGCCAGCCGTCGACTCCTGCGCAGCAAGGCTGATCCATACCCCCCAAACGATGGCCAGCAACATCAAGCCTGCCGACGCAGGAATCCAGTATTTGCGGCATAGTGCAAGCGCAGTCGTCCGAGAACCCCAAAGTGCGGTCTCGGCAGGCACGGCCGGCGCTTCAGACTGCCCATCCAGGACAATATAGATCTCATGCTCGCGCACGTATTTATCGGTCTTGACGCCATAGTAGGCAAACATCGCGGCAATTTCCGAACTCAGGCGCGAGGCGATTTCGTAATAGGAGCGCGACACCAGTATCAGATTGGGTTGCGCAAAACTCATCACGCGCTGCGCGGCGTTGATGCCGTCGCCGACCACGTTCAGCATGCCGTTGAGATCGTTGACCACCCGCACCGGCCCGAGGTTGATCCCGATACGCACGGCAAAAGAAGGTAGAGACGCCATGACGCGCTCGCGAATATCCAGCGCAACGAACAGCGCTTCCTCGGGCGCACCGAGCAGTGCAAGAGCCGCACCGTCGCCGGTATCGAGTATGATGCGATCGTTTTGCGCCACGTCCTTGACGGCCTCGTTGATCAAGGCGTTGAATCGCTCCTTGAGCGCGATCTGGTCATCCACCGTTGCCTGCACGTAATCCACGATATTGATGAATATCACCGTGCAAATGGATGTTCTGTTCAAACGCTCGCTCATGATTCCGCCGACATTCCCGCCATGAAAAAGGCGCCATTAAACTACAAAAAGTGCTTGAACTGAAAGAAAAATTACATTTGGATACCAAGTCTTCCCGCTGGGATATTTTCTGCGCTGTCATCGATAATTTCGGCGACATTGGCGTCTGCTGGCGGCTGGCGCGGCAACTGGCGGCAGAGCACGGGCTGGCGGTGAGATTGTGGGTGGACGATATCGAGCGTCTGCTGCCGCTCAATCCGCAAATCGACCCCGCGCTCGACGCCCAATTGTCCTGCGGCGTGGAAATCCGCCGCTGGGACAGCGATTTTGCGGAAACCGAAGCGGCCGATGTCGTCATCGAAGCCTTCGGCTGCCAGTTGCCGGAACTCTATGAAACTGCGATGGCCGCACGCGAAACGCCACCCGCATGGATCAACCTCGAATATCTGAGCGCGGAAGCCTGGGTAGAAAGCTGCCACACGCTGCCTTCGCCACACCCACGCCTCAAGCTGACGAAATATTTTTTCTTTCCCGGATTCACCCCCGGCACGGGAGGCCTGCTCCGCGAACAGGGCTTGCTCGAAGCGCGTAATGCCTTTCGGGCGTCACCGGAAGCCTTTCGGCAATCCCTCGCCTTGCCGCCCGCCGACCCGCAGGAAATACTGATCTCGCTATTCTGTTATGACACTGCGCCGATCGGCGAATTATTGACAGCTTGGGAAGCTTCCACCCACCCGGTTCGCTGCCTGCTGTCTGTCGGCAAGCCGCTGGCGCATGCCGCGCAGCATTTCGGCGCGGAATCCCTCCAGCCCGGCGATATTCTGCAGCGCGGCAACCTGATCCTGCATGTCCTACCCTTCCTGCCGCAAGACGATTACGACCGTCTGCTATGGCTATGCGACTGTAATTTCGTACGCGGCGAAGACTCTTTTGTTCGCGCCCAATGGGCCGCTCGACCGCTGGTGTGGCAAATCTATCCGCAGGAAGAAAACGCACACCGGCCCAAGCTTGACGCATTTCTCGACCTGTACTGTCTCATTCTGCCCGAGCAAGCCTCGGCCGCGATGCGCTCTTTCCACCTCGGCTGGAACGGTTTCGGCAGCCCCTCCTGGGAGGATTTTCTTCGCCACCGGGAGGCTTTTGAGCACAATGCCACGACTTGGGCCGAGCACTTTTTCGAAACGCCCGACCTCGCGTCTAACCTAGTGATTTTTTGTAAAAATCGGGTATAATGCGCCCCTTTTTATCCCCGAATCCGCAGGACATCAGATGAAAACAGCCCAGGAACTCCGCGTAGGTAACGTGTTTATGGTCGGCAACGACCCCATGGTCGTGCTGAAGGCCGAATACAGCAAGTCCGGCCGCAATTCTTCCGTGGTGAAGATGAAGTTCAAGAACCTGCTCACCGAATCCCCGAGCGAAGCCGTCTACCGTGCCGACGACAAGTTCGACGTGGTGGTGCTGGACAAGAAGGAAGTCACCTACTCCTACTTCGCCGATCCGATGTACGTGTTCATGGACACCGACTACAACCAGTACGAAGTCGAAGCCGAAACCATGGAAGACGCGCTGAACTTCCTGCAGGACGGCATGGAGTGCGAAGTGGTGTTCTACAACGGCAAGCCGATCTCCGTTGAGCTGCCGAACTCCGTCGTACGCGAAATCACCTACACCGAACCCGCCGTCAAGGGCGACACTTCCGGCAAGGTGATGAAGCCCGCGAAGATCGCCACCGGCTTCGAACTGCCGGTGCCGCTGTTCTGCGAAATCGGCGACAAGATCGAAATCGACACCCGCACGCTGGAATACAAGAACCGCGTGAAGTAATTCATCCGCGGCATTGAGAAAAGGGGCTTCGCGCCCCTTTTTCTTTTTGCCTTGCCCTGCCGTACAATGCAGGGCCGCCGCATAACTCATGCCCAAATGAATCGTCCACACTGCCATGTTAAAAAGTAAAGTTGATGTGTTGCTTGTCGGCGGCGGCGTAATGAGCGCCACGCTGGGTACGATGCTCGCTCGGCTCAATCCCTCGCTGAGAATCGCGTTGGTGGAACGCCTTGACGCGGTCGCGCTGGAAAGCACCGACGGATGGAACAACGCCGGTACCGGCCACGCCGGCTATTGCGAGCTCAACTACACGCCGCAGCAGCCGGACGGCAGCGTCGCCATCGCGCGCGCGCTGGCAATCAATGCCGCTTTCGAAGTTTCGCTGGAATTCTGGTCCACCCTGGTCGAGCAGGAGGCATTGCCCTCCCCGCGTCACTTCATCAATCGCACGCCGCATGCAAGCTTCGTCTGGGGCGAGGACGATGTCGCATTCCTGCGGGAGCGCCATGCCAAACTGAGCGCGCATCATCTGTTCGAGGATATGGAATACAGCGAGGACGCGGAAACCCTGCGTGCATGGATGCCGCTCGTCATGCAGCAACGCGCAGCAGGGCAGAAGTTGGCCGCGACGCAAGTGAAATACGGCACCGACGTGGATTTTGGTGCGCTGACCCGCAGCATGGTCGAATCGCTGCAAAAGCAGGCCAATTTCGAATTGCTGCTGAACCGCTCGGTGAAGGATCTTCGACAGCTAGCCAATGGCCGCTGGCGCGTAAGCCTGAGCGACGGCGAAGTGGTCGATGCCAGCTTCGTGTTCCTCGGTGCAGGCGGCGGCGCGCTGCCGCTGCTGCAGAAGTCCGGCATTCCGGAAAGTAAGGGCTACGGCGGCTTTCCCGTCAGCGGCCAATGGCTGGTATGCAACAACCCGGAAATCGCGAAACAGCATTACGCCAAGGTGTACGGCAAAGCCCCGCTCGGCGCCCCGCCGATGTCGGTGCCGCACCTGGACACGCGCATCATCGACGGCAAGCCCGCGTTGCTGTTCGGGCCGTATGCCGGCTTCACCACCAAATTCCTCAAGCGCGGCTCCTTCCTCGACCTGATCGCCTCGGTCAAGCCCGACAACCTGAAGTCCATGCTGGTCGCCGGCCGCGACAACATGGACCTGACGCGCTACCTGATCGGTGAGGTGCTCCAGTCGCACCAGGAGCGCATGGACGCGCTGCGCCGCTTCTTCCCGGAGGCAAAGGAAAGCGAATGGACGCTCGCCAATGCCGGGCAACGCGTGCAGGTCATCAAGCACGGCAAGCTGGAATTCGGCACCGAGGTGGTCACTTCGCAGGATGGCTCGCTGGCAGCCCTGCTTGGAGCCTCTCCCGGCGCCTCGGTCGCGGTGCAGGCGATGATGAATATCGTCGAACGCTGTTTCAGGGAGCGCTTGCAGGATGCCGGCTGGCAGAAGCGCATGAAGGAAATGATTCCGTCCTACGGCGACTCGCTGGTCGAGAATGCCGATTTGCTACGATCAGTGAGAGCACGCACGCTGAGCACGCTCGGCTTGAGTTAAGCAACCCGCTTCACCAAGCGCAAGCTGGCTAGAAGGACAAAGTACCGTCGATACAAGTAATTGCGTTTCCGCCGACGCGGATCGCTTCGCCGGTGATGGATAGCCGATACTTCCCGCCCGACAACGACTACGCCTTGCGTTGAGGAAATCGCTCCCGAATTCCGCGGTCTGTCAGGTGTGGCGGGTATATAGACGGCAACGCTACCGTTCCCGATCTTTGTGTTTTCGTGCCATTCATGTTGAGCTGTCATCCGGCATGACGGTGCGTATCGGACGCGTCCCAATCCTGGCGCCCGTCACCTCATCCACGGCCACGGCCTTGATTTCTGTGCCCATTTCCGCGTCCAGGAAACGCACCAGCTTGCCCCCGCCCCGGTGTTGACGTCCCCACTCGCCTATCATGAAGAGCACCGGCAGAAAGTCGCGGCCGGCAGCGGTCAACACATACTCCTCACGCGGCGGATGCTCCGAGTAGCGCCGTTTTTCCAGCAAGCCCTCATCGGTCAGCGCCGCCAGCCGGCGGGTCAATATCGTCGGCGCAATGCCCAGGCTTTTGCGAAACTGGTCGAAGCGCGTAAGGCCGGCATGCGCATCGCGGAGGATCAGGATGCTCCACGTATCGCCGAACAGAGCCAGGCTGCGCACGATGGGGCAAGGCTCATTGCAAATATTTTCATTGTCCATACTATTTCGATAGTGACTATTTTCCAAATTGCTAGTATCGTTACTTTCGAATTGATAGTAACACTTCGATGATGAGCAATCTACCCTGGATGGAGAATTGAATTATGAGCAAGAACGATAGGGGCGTCGCCCTGGTAACAGGCGCATCTTCAGGCATAGGCGCAGCCACGGCGGAGCGGCTTGCAAAAGCTGGTTACAAGGTCTACGGCACCAGCAGGCGCGTAGTTCAGGCAGACCAACGATCACACGAAATACTAGCTCTCGACGTGACCAGCGATGAATCCGTCGAAGCCGCCGTCAGCGAGGTATTGCGACATGAAGGTCGCATCGACCTGCTCGTAAACAACGCCGGCTTCAGCGTTGCCCCCGCCGGCGCGGAAGAGGTTTCGATCAACCAGGCCAAGTCGATCTTCGATACCAACTTTTATGGAATCGTCCGGATGACGCGTGCGGTTGTACCCCATATGCGAAGCCAGGGAAGTGGCCGTATCATCAACATCAGCTCCGTGCTGGGGTTCCTGCCGGCGCCGTACATGGCGCTTTATGCCGCAACCAAGCATGCGGTCGAAGGCTATTCGGAATCGCTCGACCACGAGCTGCGCACGCGGGGAATCCGGGTTTCCATCATCCAGCCCGCCTATACCAAAACAGCGTTCGAATCGAACCTCCTGGAACCTGACTTGAAGCTCGATGAATATCGTGAGATTCGTACGGCTTTGGCCAAGAGGGTAACGGAGGCAGTTGAAGCCGGGGACGATCCTGTCGTTGTGGCCGATGTTGTGCTGAAAGCAGCTATCGCGGCTCGTCCTAAAATCAGATACACGGCCGGCGGTCTCGCCTGCCGCTTGCGATTTCTTCGGAGATTCGCACCCGCATTTCTGGTGGATGCCGGGGTTCGCAAGGATCTGCGGCTCGACGCCACAACACTTCCCAATTAATGGAAAAGCTTATGAAACTCGACTTTCGAAGTCTCGCGACCCTGAGCGCGTTCCTGTTCCTCTCGTTGGCGCTCATCTGGATGTTTGCACCCGATCTCCCGCTGTCAAGTTGGGGCGTCGAATTCTCGCCCGAAGTCGGCCTGGTTGCCCGGCGTGCAGCGGCGCTATATGCGGGGATCGGGGTCATGCTCTTCTCGGCTAGAAACGCGGAACCGTCACCATCCCGTTCAGCTTTGGTCGCCGGTTTGGTGGTGGCCTGTTTGACGCTAGCTGCCCTTGGGAGTTTTGAGCTTGTAGCCGGTCATGCCAACCGCAGCATCCTGACTGCGGTCCTTATCGAAGTCGCTCTTGTGCTGGCGTTTCTGTATGTCGAACGCGTACCCAAAAGGCAATTACATTCAACAATAACCCAGGGATGACATGATGAAAGCACTTGTCTTGAAGCGTTATGGCAAATCCGATCAGACCGCATTCGCCGACATTCCCAGACCTGCGATCCAGCCGGACGAAATGCTCGTCCAGGTCCACGCCGCCGGCCTGAACCCGATCGACTACATGATCCCGAAAGGAACGTTCAAGCCCATCCTCCGTTTTCAGCTGCCGGCCACGATGGGCAGCGATCTGGCGGGTATCGTCGTGGAGCTGGGCAGCCGCGTGACACGCTTCAAGCCGGGTGATGCCGTTTTCGCCAGTACCTTCGATCTGGGCACGGGAGCGCTCGCCGAATTTGCTGCCGTCCCCGAGAGCGCTGCTGCGCTTAAGCCGGCAAACCTGGACTTCGTGCAAGCCGCCTCGATCCCGATGGTGGGTCTCACTTCGTGGCAAGCACTCAAGGAACGGGCACGTCTCCAGCCCGGCCAGAAGGTGTTCATCCCCGCAGGTTCCGGAGGCATAGGCACATTCGCGATCCAGCTCGCAAAATACCTCGTAGCAAAAGTGGGGACGACCACCAGCACGGGTAACGTGGACCTGGTTCAGAGCCTCGGTGCCGATGAGGTGATTGATTACAAGAAGCAGGAATTCGAGGAGGTGCTGCAGGATTATGATGTGGTGCTGGGTACTGTCAGGGGTGATGGGCTCGAAAAATCCCTGCGGATTTTGAAACCCGGGAGCAGTGTCGTTTCGCTCATCGGCCCGCCGGATGCCGCGTTTGCTCGCGCCAGGGGCATGAATTTCTTCATGACGCTCCTGTTCGGGTTGATAAGCGGCAAAATCATTCGTCGCGCCAGGAAACGCGGCATCGGGTATTCATTCCTGTTCGGACATCCCGATGGTCGCCAGCTCGCAGAAATCGGTGAGCTTCTCGTCGCGGGACATATCCGTCCAGTGATCGACAAGGTATTTCCGTTCGATCAAGCACAGGAGGCACTGGCCTATCTCGAAAAAGGCCGGGCCAAGGGCAAGGTTGTTGTGCAATTGATAAAATCCTGAAGGGTATGGAGTCCCACAACCGTCATCTAGACTGATGGATATTGCCGGCTTGCAACAAATCCATATTTCCAGAATAATGGAAATATGGATAACGCCAACGCAGTAAAAATCTTCGCCTCGCTCGCCCAGGAGTCTCGCCTGGGCCTTTTTCGCCTGCTGGTGCAAGCTGGGCCGCAAGGCCTCGCTGCCGGCAGCATCGCCGAACAGATGGGTCTGCCCTCCAGCACGCTCTCGTTTCATCTCAAGGAACTGGTTCACGCCGGCGTCGTACAGTCGCGGCAGTCCGGGCGCTTCATTTATTACTCCGCCGACTTCGCGACGATGAATGCGCTGCTTGGCTTCCTTACCGAAAACTGCTGCGGCGGTCAGCCGCAGGACTGTTGCCCTCCCCTCATGCAAATCCAGGAGAACAAATCATGAAACGCATGCACATCCATATTTCGGTGGACGACCTCGCCCGCAGCACCGCCTTCTATAGCCAGCTATTCGGCGCTTCGCCCAGCGTACAGAAGCCTGACTACGCCAAATGGATGCTGGACGATCCGCGCGTCAATTTCGCGATCAGCCAGCGCGGCGAAATGCCGGGGCTGAATCACCTCGGTATCCAGGCTGAAAACGACGGCGAACTGACCGAGATCAAGACGCGTCTCGACGCCGCGGGTATGGCCGTATTGACCGAAACCGGCACCACCTGCTGTTATGCCAAGTCCGACAAGCACTGGGTGCAGGATCCTTCCGGCATTGCGTGGGAGACCTATCTAACATTGGACAGCGCACCGACCTTCAACGCGCCGGATGCGGCAAGCCCTTGTTGCGTGCCGTCGGCGGAAACTGTTTCCTTCGCTCCGCGCAAAAAGGCTTCCTGTGGCTGACGCGCGCATCGGCGCCTTCGAGCGCAACCTGACCTGGTGGGTGGCCGGCTGCATCGTGGTCGGCATCCTGCTGGGAAAGCTAGCCCCGGATGTATTCCAGGCCATCGGCAACCTGAAAATGGCCGAGGTCAATCTGCCGGTTGCCGTGCTGATCTGGCTGATGCTTATTCCCATGCTGCTCAAGATTGACCTGGCTGCAATGGGCGAAGTCGCAAAGCATGCGCGCGGTATTGGCGTGACGCTGGGCATCAACTGGCTGGTGAAACCGTTCTCGATGGCGCTGCTGGCATGGCTGTTCATACGCCACTGGTTTGCCCCCATGCTGCCGGCGGAGCAGATCGACAGCTACATCGCCGGCTTGATTCTGCTGGCGGCTGCGCCCTGCACGGCCATGGTGTTCGTGTGGAGCAGCCTGTGCGACGGCGAGCCAAAATTCACGCTGTCGCAAGTCGCAATCAACGACGTGATCATGCTGTTCGCCTTCGCACCCATCGTCGCATTGCTGCTGGGTTTGTCCAGCATCAGCGTGCCGTGGGATACGCTGGCAATTTCGGTCGGGCTGTTCATCGTGGTGCCGGTAGTTCTGAGCCAAGTGTGGCGCAAGGCGCTGCTGAAACGAGGCGGCGAAGCAGCGTTGCAATCGACTTTGAAGACGATGCATCCGATATCGCTCTCGGCGCTCCTGGTCACGCTGGTGCTGCTGTTCGCCTTCCAGGGCCCACAAATCCTGGCGCAGCCGTTGGTCATCGCACTGCTTGCCGTGCCTATCCTGATCCAGGTGTATTTCAACTCCATGCTCGCCTACTGGCTGAACCGCAAACTCAAGGTGGCGCATTGCGTGGCCGGGCCTTCGGCGCTGATCGGCGCTTCCAATTTCTTCGAGCTGGCGGTCGCAACCGCGATTGCACTGTTCGGCTTTGAATCAGGGGCAGCGCTGGCCACGGTCGTCGGCGTGTTGATCGAGGTGCCGGTCATGCTGTCGGTGGTCGCCATCGTCAATCGCACACGGGGTTGGTATGAAGGTCAAACACTTGGCTCAACCGCCAATACGGCAAAAGGCTTTAAACCATGAATATCCTCTTCCTCTGCACCGGCAACTCCTGCCGTTCCATTCTGGCGGAAGCCACCTTCAACGCCCTCGCGCCTGCAGGCATGCAAGCGATGAGCGCGGGCAGTCATCCTGCCGGATATATTCATCCGCGCTCGCTGGCATTGTTGCAGCGCAAGGGCATCCCGACCAAAGGGTATTACAGCAAGTCGTGGGATAGCCTGCCGCATGCGCCGGATATCGTAATCACGGTCTGCGACAACGCGGCGGGCGAGACATGTCCGGCATACCTCGCCCCGGCTGTCCGCGCACACTGGGGCGTGGCAGATCCGGCCAGGGCCACCGGAACGGAGTATGAAATCGATGCCGCATTCGAGCTGGCTTACAATCTGCTGCGAAAACGCATTGAGGCTTTTCTGGCGTTGCCGCTAGAGCAGTTGCTGAATGACAGAACCGAACTGAAACGCCGGCTGGCTGCGATCCATACCTCCACTATGTGAGCAAGCACCTGCCGCATCGCGAAAAATCAACGCGGACCTTAAGCACCGCTTAAGTTGGATCTCCTATCCTGCCTGCGTCATTCATGAAAAAGGAGACGGCAATAGCCATGCGCATACTGGTAGTCGAAGACGATGTCTTGCTGGGCGATGCGATCCAGGCCGGCCTCAAACAGGCCGGCTTCGCGGTGGACTGGGTCAAGGACGGCATGCAGGCCGATCAGGTACTCAGCACCGAACCGTATGACGCCGCAGTGCTCGACATCGGTTTGCCGCGGCTCTCCGGCCTGGAAGTGCTGCGCCGTTTGCGGAAGCGCAAGGCAATCCTGCCAGTGCTGCTGCTCACCGCGCGCGACACGGTGGGCGACCGCATCCAGGGGCTGGACGGCGGCGCCGACGATTACCTGGTCAAACCCTTCGACATGGGCGAGCTCGCCGCCCGGCTGCGCGCGCTTATCCGCCGCGCCAGCGGCAATACCGCGCCATCCCTGCGTGCCGGCGACGTCACGCTGGACCCTTCCGCGCATGTCGTAACCTGCCGCGAAAACACAATCGATCTCTCGGCCACGGAATTCGCATTACTGCACGCGCTGTTGCTTAATGCGGGAAAAGTACTGTCACGCGCCCAACTGGAAGAAAAGCTCTATGCCTGGGGCGAAGAAGTCGAAAGCAACGCGATCGAGGTCCATATCCATCACTTGCGCCGCAAGCTTTATCCCGAACTGATCGAAACCATTCGCGGCGTGGGCTACCTGGTTCGCTGACATGCAGCACGCCTCACTGAAAAAAAGATTGCTGCTGCCGGTACTGGCGGCAATCGCGCTGGTCTGGATTGCCGCCACGGCCATTACCTATATCGATGCCAGAAGCGAACTGGACGAAGTGCTAGACGCGCATCTGACACAGGCAGCATCGCTGTTGGCGGCACAATCGCCGCATGAGATCGACGAGATCGACACCGAGCACGCGCCGCAGTTGCACAAGTATTCGCGGCGAGTCGCTTTCCAGATATGGGAAAACGGCAAGACGCTGCGCCTGCACTCGCTCAACGCCCCGCAAGAGCCGCTAGCCGCTATCGATCACGGATTCAGCAATCGACTCATCGATGGCCATCCGTGGCGCGTTTTCAGCACCTGGGATGAAAGCGGTGTCCATTTGATCCATGTCGCCGAGCGTTCGGATGCACGTGAGCGCATAGCGCGCGAAATCGCCGGCCACCTGCTATTGCCGCTGCTGATTGCGCTGCCGATACTTGCCGTCCTGCTGTGGCTGGCGATTACCAACGCGCTACGGCCGCTCATCGTTCTGGCACAGGATGTGGAGCGCCGCGACCCGGACAACCTCGCGCCGCTCCAGACGACTTCCGCTCCCGATGAAGTCCTGCCGTTGATCGAACGGCTGAACCGACTGTTCGTCCGTATCCGGGAAACCTTCGACAACGAGCGGCGATTCACTGCCGATGCGGCGCATGAACTGCGCACCCCGGTCGCTGCGATCAGAGCGCAGGCGCAGGTGGCACGGGGTGCAAGCGACGATGCTGCGCGCCTGCATGCGCTGGACAATGCCATCGCCGGTTGCGACCGCGCCACGCACCTGATCGAGCAGCTATTGACGCTGGCCCGCCTCGATGCTGCGGGGAACACCGCCATGGCGAGCACCTCCGTGCGGCAACTCGCAGCAGAAGTCATCGCCGAACTTGCCCCGGCAGCATTGGAGAAAAACGTGCACATCGAGCTTGCCGACGGTGAAGACATTGCCATCACCGGGCTCCCCGTGCTGCTGCGCATCCTGCTGCGCAATCTGATCGACAATGCCGTCCGGCACAATCCATCCGGCACACTGGTCACCGTGAAAACGACGCGCACTGAAGGCAAGCCCGCGCTGACCGTCGCCGACAACGGCGCCGGCGTGGCGGGCGAAGATATTGCAAAGCTGTCCGAGCGCTTTTTCCGTCCGCTTGGTACCGCCGAGAGCGGTAGCGGGCTGGGGCTTTCCATTGTGCGACGCATCGCAGAAATTCACGGTGCGAAATTCCGCATTTCTTCTGCCGGGGCCGGCGGCCTGTGCGTTGCCATTGTTTTCCCTGTCGACTGACTTTTCCGGCTTCACGGATTATCCGAGGCAAAAAAAACGGGGCTTGCGCCCCGTATCGATAGAATTCGCAGAGTTCTGCGGCTATATATGTCCCAACAAAAGCAGTATAAGCAGTACGAGCAGGACCAGGCCCAGCCCGCCGCTCGGACCGTAACCCCATGAACGACTGTATGGCCATGCGGGGATCGCGCCGATCAACAGCAAAATAACGATGATGAGTACTATCGTTCCGATTGACATGATTCTTCTCCTTGGGTGAAGTACCTCCTGTTAAATGGCTTCATCCATCGCGTTGAATCGAAGAGCCGCTGCATGCTGGGCACGTAAACGTCAGCCCGATGCAACTCGCAGGGCAACATGGATAAAGTCTGCAGTAAAGAGGCTCTATGTTTTTGATCGTGGCTTCCTGTCCAGTCGACCGATTGCCTTAACCCCATGAAATCCATATCCGGCCTTGTTTTCCAGGCCTTCTAGCAGGGTTTGAATAAGGTTCTCCCGCCTGAGTTCCCGGATACCTGCCGAAGCGGGGAGCAGGCGTTTCCAGTATCATGTCGGCTTTGCAGAAACCGCTTGCTTTTACAGCCTCATGACCGACACCACCGAACTCACCCTCGCCGCCAAAAAACGGCGCACCTTCGCGATCATTTCCCACCCTGACGCGGGTAAGACCACGCTCACCGAAAAGCTGCTGCTGTTCGGCGGCGCGATCCAGATGGCGGGGACGGTGAAGGCGCGCAAGAGCGGCAAATATGCGACCTCGGATTGGCTGGACATCGAAAAGCAGCGCGGCATTTCCGTCGCCAGCTCGGTGATGCAGTTCACCTACGGCGATTGCGTCATCAACCTGCTGGATACCCCCGGCCACTCGGATTTTTCCGAAGACACCTACCGCGTGCTGACCGCCGTGGATGCCGCAGTGATGGTGATCGACGCCGCCAACGGCGTGGAAGACCAGACCATCAAGCTGCTGGAAGTCTGCCGCCTGCGCAACACGCCCATCATCACCTTCGTCAACAAGCTGGACCGCGAAGTACGCGACCCCATCGAGCTGCTGGACGAAATCGAATCGGTGCTCAATATCCATTGCGCCCCGATTACCTGGCCTATCGGCATGGGCAAGCGCTTCCAGGGTGTGTACCACCTGCTCAACGACGAAGTATTGCGCTTCGCTCCGGGTCAGGAAAAAGCCGGCGAAGTCGAGACGCTGCAAGGGGCAGCCATCGATCGCCTGGCCGAAACCTGCCCGATGGAAATGGCCCGCATGCGCGACGAGACGGAACTGGTCGCCGGCGCAGGTGCGAGCTTCGACCTCGAAGCATTTTTGGCCGGCATCCAGACTCCGGTATTTTTCGGTTCCGCGATCAATAACTTCGGCGTGCGCGAAATCCTGCGTGCGCTGGTCGACTGGGCGCCGCCGCCCGCCGCGCGCGATGCGGAAACCGCCAAAGGCGACATCCGCCAAGTGGCTCCTGACGAGCCAAACTTCACCGGCTTCGTGTTCAAGATCCAAGCCAACATGGACCCCAACCACCGCGACCGTATCGCTTTCTTTCGCGTGTGTTCCGGCAAGTATGAACCCGGCATGAAGGTGAAGCACCGAAGAAGCGGCAAGGAATTGAAAATCGCCAACGCCGTCACCTTCATGGCCAACGAGCGCGCCCGCATGGAAGAAGCCTACGCCGGCGACATCATCGGCATCCACAACCACGGCAACCTGCAAATCGGAGACGTGCTGACCGAAGGCGAAGCGCTCACCTTCAAGGGCATTCCTTACTTCGCGCCGGAATTGTTCAGCCGCGCAAGACTGCGCGATCCGCTCAAGGCCAAGCAGTTGCAAAAGGGACTGCGTCAGTTGGGCGAGGAAGGCGCGGTACAGGTGTTCGAGCCGCTAGCGGATACTTCAGCGCTACTTGGCGCCGTCGGCCAACTGCAATTCGAAGTCGTCGAGCACCGGCTCAAATCCGAATACGGCGTGGATGCGCTCTTCGAACGCGCCGGCATTCATACCGCACGCTGGGTGACATGCGAAGACAATAGGCACTTGGAGGAATTCGTGCGCGCCAACCAGGCGCGGCTAGCGAAGGATGTGGACGGGAATATCGTTTATCTGGCGGATAACCACGTCAATCTGAGTCTGACGATGGAGCGATGGCCCAAGGTGAAATTCCATGCGACACGGGAGCATGGGCAGAAGTTGGACAACTGAAACAATGGGCGAGGTGTCAACCGACACCTCGCATCCTCCGGCTCGTCAGGGATGGCGGGCACCCAGCATGATGATGGCCATTCCCAACACGCAGACCGACACCCCCATCCAGTCCGTCAGCGTCGGCTTGATGCCTTCCACGAGCCAAAGCCAGACAATCGCAACCCCCACATAGACGCCGCCATAGGCTGCATATACACGCCCTGCGCCTGTAGGGTGCAGTGTCAGCAACCAGGCAAATAGCGCAAGACTCAAGGCTGCCGGAAAAAGCAACAGCACCGATCCGCCCTGTCGGAGCCACAGATAAGGCAAATAGCATCCGACGATCTCGGCGATCGCAGTCAGGACAAACAATCCAAACGTTCTAGCGAGATCGGTCAACATACCAGCCTAATTCGCAATATGCGTTTCCAAACGGCATCGCCTGTCCGTATCCCCCGCCTCAATCTGCACCGTCGCATGATCGATATCGAAACGATCATGCAGTTCATGTGCCAGATCATGCAGGAAATCATCCCCCGGATGTCCGCCCGGCATGACCAGATGTACAGTCAGCGCAGACTCAGCAGTACTCATCGCCCATATGTGCAAATCGTGGATATCGGCCACTCCCGGCCGCTCCTGCAGATATGTGCGCACCATGCCCAGATCAATGGATGACGGTACGCCGTCGAACGTCAGGTGCAGCGACTGACGGAACAGGCCCCAGGTCGCATAGAGGATCAGCAGCGCGATAACCAGGCTCAATAGTGGGTCCAGCCACAGCCAGCCGGTCTTGAGGTAGATGACGCCCGCGACAACGACTCCCAGCGACACCAGCGCATCGCCCGCCATGTGGAGGAAAGCGCCGCGAATATTCAGATCGCCATGGCTGCCGGCCATGAACAGCCAGGCGGTAATGCCGTTGATGACCACGCCCGCCGCCGCGACGGCAATGACGATATCGCCCTGGATGGGCAGCGGATTGGTGAAACGATGCACCGCCTCCCACGCCATGCCGCCCATTACCGCCAACAGTATCAGCGCGTTGACCAACGCGGCGAGAATCGACGCGCGCTGGCGGCCATAGGTATAGCGGTCGTTGGGCGCAACGCGCGCGACCATCATGCCCAGCCAGGCCAATATCAGGCCCAGCACGTCACTCAGGTTATGGCCCGCGTCGGCCAGTAGCGCCAGCGAATCGGCACGCCAGCCGAAATAGGCCTCGACCGCGACGAAAACGACATTGAGCGCAATACCGATACCGAAGGCGCGATTGTGGGTGTTGCCGTGACCGTGATGATGATCATGGCTGTGATGATGACCGCTCAAGTATTTCTCCTGTATAAACGCTAGCTCGTTAGCTTACTCATTCCGCCATCCGTAGCGCAGGCGTCTCGCCTGCATACCCTTACCTTCTCCCGCAAGGGGAAAGGGGAGTTAAACAGGAGGCGTCGCATGGGCCGATGCAGGCGAGACGCCTGCGCTACCGGTCGCCAGCATGGAAACTGCGGAAATAGTCAAAATGGCGGGATAATAAGCACCCATGCCCTGCTCCGCCATCACAACGCATAATGGTATCACTCAAGCTGCCCGATAACGCCTTCACGCGTGCCTTGCGCGACTGGAAAACGCTGCTGCGCACCGCTCGACCGGCCAGCCGGATTGCGGTGCTTGATCGTCGCCATGTCTATATTCTGCCGACGCGGCAAGGCATGCTGTTCGCGCTGGTGCTGGTCTGCATGCTGGTCGGCTCCATCAATTACGCGCTCAGCCTGGGGTTCGTGCTGACTTTCCTGCTGGCAGGCCTAGGCGTAATCGCCATGCTGCACACCTGGCGCAATCTCGCCGACCTGACACTGGAAGCGGGCAGGACGCAGCCGGTTTTTGCCGGCGAAGAAGCCCGTTTCGGACTGATTGTGGCGGACAACCGGCGACGCGAACGGTATGCCGTTGCGGCGTCCTATAACGCAGCGCATACCTTGTTTTTTGACGTATCCGCCGATAGACGCACTGAATTCGCGATTCCCGTTGCAAGCGCGCAGCGCGGGTGGCTGGCACCCGGACGATTGACCGTCTACACCGAATTCCCGCTTGGCCTGTTTCGCGCGTGGTCGTATGTGGCCCTGGAAAACCGCTGCCTGATCTACCCTCGACCCGCCCCTTCCGACAGCATGCCACCGCTATCCGGCGCCAGTGGTAGAGCCGGCGGCCATGCCTCCGCCAAGGGCGACGACGACTTTTCCGGCCTGCGCCATTACCAGCACGGCGATTCGCTGCGACGCATCGACTGGAAGGCATCCGCCCGCGAGCAAGGCATGTTCACCAAGCAATTCCAGGGGGCAAGCAGCGTACTGCTGTGGCTGGATTGGCAATTGGCCGAAGGCGATACCGAAACGCGGATTTCGCAGCTCACGCGCTGGGTGCTGGATGCACATGCGGCCGGTATGTCGTACGGTTTGCGTTTGCCTGGAATCGAGGTTGCGCCGGACACGGGTGAATCGCATTTCCGGCTGTGCCTGGAAAGACTGGCGCTTTACGGGATCACGCGATGAAGCCTGCCCCCTTGCCGCCGCTCTCATTCAGCAATTTGCGCTGGCTGCTGCTCTCCATGGCACTGGTGCTGGCGCCGATGTTCCTGCACCTGACGCTCTGGGTGCCGATATTCGCCCTGCTGATCGGCGCTTGGCGCTATTCCCTGGCGGCGCGGCAACAGCCCCTGCCCGGCACGCGCATTCTGCTGCCCATGACGCTGCTCGGCGCGGGCGCCATCGTCGCCAGCTACGGCGGCTCCTTTGGGCGTGATGCCAGCGTCGCGCTGCTGACGTTGATGCTGTCGATGAAGCTGCTGGAATCGAATAATCGCCGCGATGCGATGCTGCTGATTTCGCTCTCGTGGTTTCTCTCGATTACGACCTTCCTGTTCACGCAATCGCTGCTGATGGGCCTGTATCTGGCCTTGCCTGTGTTCGCATTAACGATCACGCTGGTCGGCGTCAGCCATCCCAACAGCAGTCTGCCGTTCCGGACATGCTGGCGACTTTCCGCCGGCATGCTGGGTCAGGCCCTGCCGGTAATGCTGGTGCTTTTCCTTTTGTTCCCGCGCCTTTCCGGCCCGCTCTGGCGCACGCCTGGCGACGCGACCAGCGGCATGACCGGGCTCTCGGAAAGCATGTCGCCCGGCAGCATAGGTGAATTGAGCCTGTCGGACGAGCCCGCCTTCCGCGCCGAATTCAGCGGTGAGTTGCCCGCCCCCAACCAGCGCTATTGGCGCGGTCCGATTTTCTGGCACTTTGACGGCCGCACCTGGCGCCCGGGCACACAGGCATCAACCCTGGTTCAGGAAACACTGGAGAGCACCGCCGATGCCATTGATTACACCGTTACCCTGGAAGCACACAACCGCAACTGGCTGTTTGCGCTCGATCTCCCTGCAATGGCACCGCCCGACGGCATACTGCGTCACGACTACCAACTGGTTACGCGCCAGCCGGTCAATACCCGGGTGCGTTATCAGGCGCGCTCCTACCTGACCTACCGCTTGCAGTTACAACTCGACGACGCATCGCGCAGGCATGCACTGCAACTCCCCAAAGGCAGCAATCCGCGCAGCCATGCGCTGGGAGAAGAATGGGCATCCTCGAGCCTGGCTAAGGACGCCATCGTGCGCAAGGCGCTGGATATGTTCCGCGAGCAGCCTTTCGTTTACACGCTCTCGCCTGCGCTGCTGGGGCGCAACAGCATGGACGACTTCTTGTTCTCTACCCGACGCGGGTTCTGCGAGCACTACGCAGGCAGCTTTGTGTTTCTCATGCGTGCCGCCGGAATCCCGGCCCGTGTCGTCACCGGCTACCAGGGTGGCGTGGTCAACCCGCTGGGCAATTACATGATCGTACGCCAGTCCGATGCCCACGCCTGGGCAGAAGTATGGCTGGAGGGCAGCGGCTGGGTACGCATAGACCCGACTGCCGCCGTCGCTCCGCAGCGCATCGAATCCGGCCTATCGGCCCTGCCGGAAGGAGAACCCGTTCCCTTGCTCGCCAGGGGTAAAAACACATGGCTGAAACAGGCCTACCTCGGCTGGGATGCCATCAACAATGGCTGGAACCAGTGGGTGCTGGGCTACAATCAGAAACGCCAGATGGAACTGCTATCGCGTTTCTTCGGCGAGAATATTTCCATGCACGGCCTCGCCATCGGCATGGTCACGGCAGTCGGGCTGATCATGCTTGCAATCAGCTGGATGCTGCTGCGCGGCGCCGTGCGCAAGCTTGACCGGCTGGAAAGCGCATACCGCAAATTCCAACGCAAACTGGCACGGGCGGGCATCCAGCATGCGCCGCATGAAGGGCCGCTTGATTTCGGGCAGCGCGTCGCTGCGGCAATGCCGGAAAAGACGCAGGAGGTGATGAATATCGCCGTCCTCTATGCGAATCTCCGTTATGGCAATGCGTCAACACCGGAAAAAATCAGAACATTGGAAAATGAAATCAGGGAATTCAAGGCATGACCGATAGCGAATATATGCAGATGGCGCTGGAACTGGCCGCCGAGGCAGCCGCAGCTGGTGAAGTGCCGGTCGGCGCGTTGGTGGTAAAGGACGGAGAAATTGTCGGACGCGGCTATAACGCACCGATTTCATGCCATGACCCGAGCGCGCACGCCGAAATCCGGGCCATGCGCGACGCTGCACAGCGCATCGGCAATTACCGGCTGGTCGGCTGCACGCTTTACGTGACGTTAGAGCCGTGCGCGATGTGTGCGGGTGCGATTCAGCATGCGCGCATCGCGCGCCTGGTCTATGGCGCCAGCGACCCCAAAACCGGCGCCTGCGGCAGCGTGGTGAACCTGATGGCGGAAACCCGGCTCAATCACCACACCGAAGTCGAAGGCGGCGTGATGGCGCCGGAATGCGGCGGCGCGCTTAGTGCTTTCTTCGCTGCCAGACGCGGAAAATAGCCTTGTGATGCAATCCGAACCACATCAGTGCAAGGATGCCCACCAGGATCAATAAGTGTGCAAGTCCGGCATAGGTGCTGATCAGCGCCACCTTGCCGAAGGAGTTCAGGAATACCAAAGGCAGTGCCGCCAGGACCAGCAAAAGAAATATCAGTACCATAGTTGCGCCCTCCTTACGCTTGAATCTTAAGCAACAAGAATGCCACGGCCGTTTTTCATCCGGATGACATCATGGAAACAAAAAACCCGCCTTTCGGCGGGTTTCTGTTAAAGCAAAAATCGTCTGGAAGTTATTCGCGCTCGCCCAGCAAAGCCATCAGCAGTTGCAGCAGGTTGACGAACAGGTTGTAGATATCCAGGTAGATCGCCAGCGTCGCCATCACGTAGTTGGTTTCGCCGCCGTTTACCACACGGCTCACGTCATACAGGATGAAGCCGGAGAACAGCAGCACAGCAACGCCGGACAAAGCCAGCGCCAGCGCCGGAATCTGGAAGAACATGTTGGCCAGCGACGCGATGATCAGCAGAATGATGCCGATCATCAGGAAGTTGCCCATGAAGCTGAAGTCCTTCTTGGTGGTCGTCGCGATGCCGGCCAGCGTCAGGAAGATGATGCCGGTGCCGCCAGCGGCCAAGCCTACCAGTTGTGCGCCGTTCTTGAGATGCAATGCGACTTGCAGGATCGGGCCAAGCAGGACGCCCATCAAGCCAGTCAGTACCAGCAACAGGATCACACCCAGCGCAGAGTTACGGTTGGCCTGAATACCGAAGAACAGGCCGAACATCGCGGCCAGCGAACCCAATGCAAACATGATGGGATGCTGAGCCGCCCATGCGAAATTCATCGTCATGCCGACCATCGCGCCGATGACCGTCGGGATCATCGTGATGCCCAGCAGCATATAGGTGTTGCGCAGAACCTTGTGCGCACCGACGGCGAGCGTGGAGCCAGCGGTATTTGCGATTTGATAATCGGATTGCATAGTAGGGTTAAAACCTCATGTGATTGAAACTGCGGATAAGACTAGCGGAAGGGCCGGGAAGTTTCAAGCGCGAGCCTACAGTGTAGAGACGTTGAAATAAGTGGTGACCGCATTGCGTGCGGCGAAACTGCCGGCATTGGCCAGCTGCGCCGACAACAACTGGCGGAAATTCTCGCGGGTATCCTGCTGCGAACGCTGCTGTTCGCGTACTTCCTCGTCGGCAATCGCCTGCCGCACAGCCTGCGCCTGCTGCGTGCTGTCGCTTTCCGAGCGAGTGGTCGCGCCGTTCAGCTGCTGCTCGGCGGTGCGGTCAATGCGTTCGGAAAGTTCGTTCAGCGCGGATTGCGTCTCGGACGGATCTGCCTGGAACGATAGCTCCAGTTGCCGCTGGTTGACGGTGAATGTTCCGTCCTGCTGCGTAGCGATGCCCAACCGCTGCAGCGCACTCACGCCGTCCTCGGTGGTGGTGTTCTCGGCTGTATTGCGCACTTCATTGAGCGCCTGCTGCGGGCGGCGATCGGTGCTGTTCGTATCGGCGGCACGCGCGGTCTGATTCAGCGCATTCAGCGACTGCACCACGCCCTGTACTGCGCTTCGGAACTCGGACAAGGCAGGAGGATTGTTAAGGTTGCGCGCCGTCTCGGTCGAGGTTCGCAGATCCTCCAGCGCCAGCTTGGTGCGGCCAAAATCGCTGAGTTGGGTACGGCTGCTGCCATTGGCATCCTCGCGCGGCAATGCCTGCAGCGAATTCTGGTTTCTCTGCCCAGCATCCGCCTGCACCTGCGTGGCTGCGGCGCCTATGACATTCTGGTTGAGTGAAACACTGGAAACGGCCACTTGCCATTACTCCGTTGTAGACGATGGGAAAGCTACTCTCTTTCCCGAAGCAAATCAATAGGATTGCCGTCAGGCAGGAAACCTCAGCGCGCCTTCGCTGACGCCGATATTGGCCACTGCATGCAACGCATGGACGAACTCCGCGTTTTCATGCAGTTCCACCATCGTGGCCGGGTGCAGCTTGCCGTGCATGCGCGCCAGGCGTGCCAGGCTGACCGCGGAAATCTTCCATTCCAGATTGCGCAGCAGTTCATCCGCCAGGTCCGGGCGATTGCATAGCAACACCATGTCGCAACCGGCATTGAGGGCCGCCATGGCGCGTTGCGTCACATCGCCGGCCACCACCGCGCCTTCCATCGACAAATCATCGCTAAAGATCACGCCATTGAACTCCAGACGTTGGCGCAGCACTTTTTGCAGCCACCGTTCGGAAAAACCGGCCGGCTTGTCGTCCACCTTCGGGTAGATCACATGCGCCGGCATGATGGCCGGCAAGCCGTCGTCTATCATCTGGCGGAACGGTTGCAGGTCTTCCTCGGCAATGCGGTCGAATTCGCGCTCGTCCACGGGAATCGCCACATGCGAATCCGCCGCGACGAAGCCGTGACCGGGGAAATGCTTGCCCACTGCCGCCATGCCGCCGCGCTTGAGGCCATGCATCAAGGCACGCGACAATTCGGCAATCGCCTGAATATTGCGATGGAACGCGCGATCGCCTATCACGCCGCTATTGCCGTAGTCGATGTCCAGCACCGGGGTGAAACTGAAATCCACGCCATATGCGCGCAGCTCCGCCGCCAGTATCCACCCCGCCTCTTCCGCCAGTTGGCGTGCGCGGCGCGGATTGTGGTCCCACACCTTGCCCAGTTCACGCATCGGCGGGATGCGCGTAAATCCTTCGCGGAAACGCTGCACACGTCCGCCTTCGTGATCCACTGCGATCAGCAGCGGCGGCTGGCGCACCTTGTGGATGGCAGAGGTCAGCGCCTTGAGCTGTTCCGGGGATGTGTAATTGCGCGAAAACAGGATGATGCCGCCGACCAGCGGATGCTGCAGGCGACGAATATCGTTTTCATTGAGTTCGGTGCCCTCGATATCGAGCATGACGGGGCCGAGAGACATGGGGGTTCCTTAATTTTTAACGTCCAGAGTATCGCGCAGTGTATCGCCCAACACGTTGACCGCCAACACCAGCGACATCAGGCTGAAGCCAACTGCGAGCACGTAGTGTGGAGCAACCAGCAGATAACGCACGCCGTCGCGCAGCATGGAGCCCCACGAGGCGTGCGGCGGCTGTATGCCGAGGCCGAGGAAGGACAGGCTGGCTTCGGCGACGATCAGGCTGGCGATGCTGAAGGTCGCCTCCACCAGCAAAGGCGCCATCAGCAAGGGCAGCATGTGCCGGAACAGAATACGCGGCGTGGTCGCGCCCAATACCTGCGCCGCCAGTACGTGCTGTCTGCCGCGCAAGGACAAGGCCTGCGCGCGCGTCAACCTGGCGTAGCCTACCCAGGAGGTCAGGCACAACGCGAGGATAAGGTTGTTGAGTCCTGGCCCCAGCACGGCAGCAAACGCAATCGCCAGCAGGATGCCGGGGAAAGCGAGAAACACATCGGTCACGTGCATCAGCACGCGATCAACCCAACCGCCGTAGTAGCCGGCGACGAGCCCGAGCGCGGTACCGAAGGTCATGGTCGCGGCCGTGACCAGCATAGCGACTGTCAATGAGACTTCCGCTC
Source organism: Methylobacillus sp. MM3 (assembly GCF_001645185.1). Lineage (GTDB taxonomy): Bacteria > Pseudomonadota > Gammaproteobacteria > Burkholderiales > Methylophilaceae > MM2. The sequence goes on along the minus strand of NZ_LXTQ01000011.1, from coordinate 301,546 downwards.
CGGCGATCAGTCTGGCAAATATGTCGCGGCCGAGATCGTCGTTGCCCAGCCAGGCTTGAAGCGTTGGCGTCGCGAGAATGTGACCGAGATCTATCGCGTCCGGCTGCAGGCCGAGCCAAGGTGCTGCCACGGCGGCGAGTAGCCAGAACAGGATGACAATGGGTGCCAGTCGTGCCATGCCGAAACACCCGCTCCGTAGCGCAGGCGTCCTCGCCTGCATGTGGGGATGCTTACCACGGGTTGATGCAGGCGAGGACGCCTGCGCTACATTAGGCATTGAATCGCACACGGGGGTCCAACCTCGAATAAAGAAGGTCCGTCAGCAGATTGACCAGCACGTAAGTCAGCGCAATCGCCAGTACGCAGGCTTGCGTCACCGGATAATCGCGCTTCTCGATGGACTCCACCAGCAGGCGCCCGACGCCTTCCCAGCCGAACACGGTTTCAGTAATGACTGCCCCGGCCAGCAACGAGCCCAATTGCAGGCCCACCACCGTCACCACCGGCAGCAGCGCGGCTTTCATGGCGTGCCGCAGAATCACGGTGCGCTCCGGCAGCCCTTTGGCGCGGGCGGTGCGCACGAAATCCTCATCCAATACTTCCAGCAGGCTGGCGCGCGTCATGCGGGTGAGGATTGCTGCGAGGCCGCTCGCCAATGTCAGCGCAGGCAACACGATAGAAGCATCGTTTTCCATGCCGCTCACCGGCAACCACCCCAGCCACAACGCAAACACCAGCATCAACAACGGCCCCAGCCAGAAATGCGGCATCGCCGACAAGGTCAGTGCTGACAGCGTTGCCGCGCGGTCGGGCCAGCGGCGGTAATGCAGCGCGGCTGCAATGCCCAGCGGCAAACCGATGGCAAGCGCAATTACCAGGGATAGCAAGGCAAGCCGGGCCGTCGCCGGAATGCGCTCGGCCAGCAAGCCGGCAATCGGTGCGTGGCTATGGATGGAGACGCCGAAATCACCATGGATTAGTTTAGTCAGGTAATCGGCAAATTGCAGCGGAAGTGGCTTGTCCAGCCCGAGTTCGGCGCGTAGCACACTGCGGTCAGCCGAGGTCGCGGATTCGCCCAGCATCACCTCGACGGGGTCGCCGGGAACAAGATGCACCAGCAGAAAAGTCAGCACCAGCACGCCAAACACCACCGGCAATATGCCGACGAGACGCTTGAACAGCATCAGCGGATGACCACCGGCGTACCGGCTGGCACGCGGTCGAACAGCTCAATAACTTCGGTGTTGCGCATGCGTATGCAGCCATGCGAGCGCGGGACGCCCATCGGTTCGGTGTCGGGCGTGCCGTGGATGTAGATATAACGCTGCATGCTGTCGACGTCGCCCAGGCGATTCACACCCGGCTCGCAGCCGGAGAGCCACAGGATGCGCGTCAGTATCCAGTCGCGCTCAGGGTTCTGCGCGGCAAGTTCCGGCGACCAGGTTTCGCCGGTCGGGCGGCGGCCGATGAATGCCGTGCCGGGCGGCTTGCCTTCGCCTATCTTCGCACGCACGATGTGCCTGCCGCGCGGCGTGCAGCAGGAATTCTTGCGTTCGCCGGGACCATTGGCGGCAGTGGAGACGGCGTATTCGGCCAGCACCTTGCCCGTCTCGTCCAACAGGCGCAGGCGTTGTTCGGCAATGGAGATGTCAATGAGCACGTTATTTGACGGCCGAAAACTCAAGCGCGTTGCCGTCCGGATCGCGGCAGAACAGCGCGGCGCGGCCGGATTTGCTCATTGAGTACGGCACACCGGCCGCTTCCAGCGTAGCGCGCACCGGCTCGACATCGTCCACGAAAAAGGCGATATGGGTGTCGCGTCCTCCGTGCTCGGGATGGACGACATTGGTATAAGGATTGGGCACCACCATCAGATGCACCTGATTCTCGCCGATGTCATACCAGACGCCGGCGAAATCGAATTTCGGACGCGCCGGGTTGGGCGTGAGGCCGAGCAGGCCTTCGTAAAAGGCGCGAGACTTTTCAAGATCGGTGACGATCAACCCGGTGTGCATCATGCGATTGATTTTGATCATTTAAAACTTCCCTAAGCTGTAGCCTATGGCTTCTCAATATGCTGAGACAGAAACTCAGAAACTGCCGTATCTGTCTCATAAAAATCATTAACCTGATTTTTGGGAACAAGGTATTGAACAGTTAGTTCATCATTGATTTTTCTTCTAAATGAATATTTTCCATCAGTACTGCCAAGCACAAGAACATTTTGCCCATCGCTACCTTTAAATACGTAATACGTACCAGATGACTTGGGAACAAATGGCGGTTTCACCCTACTGAATATCTCATAAATCCCATCCTCACCAGCTTTGAAATTCGCCCCGGGCTTGTTTTCATCGTAACTGGAGCTATTGATATGCGACTTGAAACTTGCAACCGGGTCTTTTCGATCCACAATGACTTGTACCAACGTGCTCTTACGCGAGTTAAGCGGTACGGCCGGATGCATTTCCGGATAATAAATATCTAATGTCGCCATCCAGTCGCCCCCTCGGTCGCTGTCATACAGGAAGTAGTCTTGGCGAAACTTAAGTGTTACAAAACCCGACGGTGTTTTAAGTCGCACCTCTTTCTCGGTACTCCCTTCATCATCCAACATACATCCGCCTATGACGATGACGAACACCATGCAGGCTAGAAGAAAATACCTTTTGAAAATTGATTTATTCATGTTCTTTTAATTTTCAAATTCAGCAATGTTTTTCGAAATCCTAACCAGCCCGTCCCAGTTGCCATCAGACGCCGGCGCGTAATCCGTGACATTGCGATTCATCGCTGCGAACTGGCCTTCGTACCACAGCGGCGCATAGGGCAATAGCGCGTGGATGCGCTCCGTCGCCGCCTGCCAGTTTTGGCGCGCGATCAGACCATCGAGTTCCGCATCCTGCATCCTGCCGCGATTGGCGCCGGCGGGCGGCACGGATTGGCTATGGAACGCCAGGCGGTAAATCTCGGGCGTCTTGATGCCCACCCAGGTCAGGCCATAGAGCTGGAATTTACCATGTTTGACATCATCGAAAAACGTGCCCCAGTCTAGGCTGCGGATTTCCAGGTCGATGCCGGCCGGGCGCATTTGCGCCTGCAATATCGTCGCCAGGCGCACGCGCTGGGCATCGGTGGAGGTCTTGTAGATCAGTTTGAGCGGCAACGGCACGCCCGCCTGTTGCAGCAAGGATCTGGCCTGCTCAGGATCATACGGATATGGCGGAAGCTGGGCGTTACCAGCCCAATGTTCGGGCGGAAGGATGGCCGTGGCAGGCCGGCTGCCGCCCACCAGTGCCTGGCGCACGATGGTGTCGCGGTCGATGGCGAGAGTAACGGCCCTGCGTACGCGCGGGTCGCGCAGCAAGGAATCCTGCAGATTGAATCCGAGATAGGAATAATTGGCGCCGGGGACTTCCTTCACTTGTACGCTCGGCTGGCTCCGCAGGTAAGCGACCAGTTCCGGCGGCAAATCGCCTTGAACCAGATCGGTCTCATGACGCAGCATTTTCAACACGCGCACAGTAGGGTCGCGGACTTCCTCCAGCACAATGCGCTGGCGGTCGGAAATACGTTCCAGCCTGAGGGCGCGATTCCACTCCACACAGCGCAATGGACCGCTGCCGACAGGATGGCGCGCGAAGTCGTGATTCTGTGCGATCAACGCAGCGGGAAGAATGCCAACGACGAGGCGCGCCGGGAATTGCGCATCCGGCGCCTTGAGCGTGAAATCGATGGTGTTTTCATCCGCCGCCGCAACCTCGGCGATGTTGGCGAATTCAGCGGTATGCGGAGAATTCTTCAACGCCAGCAGCGAGCGATAGGTGGCCACCACATCGAGCGAGGTCAGGCGCGTGCCGTTATGGAATTCCCGCCCCTCGGTGCCCAGCTTAAAGCGGCAATGCAACGCATCCCGGCATTGCCAGTTCGCCAATGCAGGCACGGGACGGAAATGCACATCGAAATCGACCAGCGGCCGATAGATCAAACGATTGACGCGCTCCGAAGCGGCGTCGGTCGCGTAGCGCGGATCGAGCGTCAGCGGCGCCTGAGCGATGGCAAAACGGATTTCGGTTGAGCTATTCGGCCTGGAGCAGCCGATAAGAACGACGGGCAGTATCAGGGCGGCCAGCGCCAGGCGCAACCACCGCCCTGCACTCATTCAGCAGCCTGCTTTTCGAACAGCGCAATGGATTCCACGTGCGCGGTGTGCGGGAACATGTTGACCACGCCCGCCGCGACCATGCGGTAGCCCTTGACCTGCACCAGCAGCCCGGCGTCACGCGCCAGCGTGGCAGGGTTGCAGGACACATAGACGATGCGTTTCGGCGCGGTGTTTTCTTCTATCGCCTTGATCAGTTCCATTGCACCGTCGCGCGGCGGGTCGATCAGCCACTTATCGAAATGGCCGAGCGCTGCCAGGCTGTCGGCGGTTTTCTCGAACAGATCGGCCTCGCGGAATTCCACCGCATGCATCAGCCCGTTGCGCTCTGCGCTCTCTCTGGCGCGCTGCACCAGAGCCGCCGAGCCTTCCATGCCAAGCACGCTGGCGCCCATGCGAGCAATCGGCAATGTGAAATTGCCGAGACCGCAGAAGAAATCGGCAATGCGCTCACCCGGCTGCGGATCGAGCAATCGCAATGCGCGGCGTACCAGCACGCTGTTGATTTGCGGGTTGACCTGGGTGAATTCGGTCGGCTTGAAGGGGTAAACCAGATCGTATTCGGGCAGCGAATAAGAGAGTTCCGGCGCATCCAGCGGGTGGAATGGCTTTGCGGTTTCCGGCCCCTTGCTCTGCAGCCAGACCTGCACGCCGTAGGTGTCGGCGAACTCGCGGATCAGCGGTTCGTCTTCCGGCGTAACAGGGTCAAGAACGCGGAACACCAGCACCGACACGTGCTCGCCAACGGCGACTTCGACCTGCGGCATGCGATCCTTGATGGAGAGCTTGGCGAGCAACTCCTGCAACGGCACGATCAGCGCCGAAATATGCGGTGGCAGCACATGGCATTCGTGCATCACTGCGACATAGCTGCTGGATTTTTCGTTAAACCCGACCAGCACCCCGCCCTTCAGCGGCACATAGCGCGCCCGCAATCGCGCCTTGTGGCGATAGCCCCAGGCCGGGCCGTAGATCGGCGGCAGCATGGTTTCCGGCTTCACCTTGGAAATATGCCAGAGGTCGTCCTCCAGCATGCGCTGCTTGGCCGCCACCTGTGCTGCAATATCCATATGCTGCAATGCGCAACCGCCGCACACGCCAAAATGCGGGCATTGCGGCTGGGTGCGCATGGGCGAAGCCTTGAGGATCTGATCCAGCTTGCCGATTTCGTAACTGGCCTTGCTGCGCGTGGTTCGGTAGGTAATTTTCTCTCCGGGCAAGGCGCCGTCGATGAAAATGACTTTGCCCTCGATACGGCCGACGCCGCGGCCTTCCTGATCAAGGGATTCGATAAGGGCGATATTGCCCGGGATAACGTTGGATGCTTGCATGAAAATTGATGGCCGCGATAAAAACTGCACGCGGTTTTTAGTTCCAGTGTTGTAAGAATTCCTGCCAGTGACTGCCGCTGTAGGTTGCCAGGCTATCCCGCACCAGCGCAATCTCGCGCTGGTAAGCCTCGGGGCTCAATGCCCCGCGCATCTGCTGAAAACGCAGATAAACGAGCCAGGTGTTCACCACGTCGGTTTCGCAATAGTTGCGAATCGCCTCGATCTCGCCAGCCTGGAATGCATCCCATACCTTGGAGCCGTCCATGCCCAGCTTGCCGGGGAAACCGCACAATTGCGCCAGCTGATCCAGCGGCGCATTGCCGCGCCCCTGGTACAGCGCGAGCAAATCCATCAGGTCGGTATGACGCATATGATAGCGGCTGATGTAGTTGTTCCACTTGAAGTCGCGGTCGTCGTCGCCCATATCCCAGTAGCAAGGCGCGACCACGTTATGAATCATGCCGCGATAATGCAGCACCGGCAGGTCGAAACCGCCGCCGTTCCAGGAGATCAGGTTGGGCTTGTATTTCTCGATGCCGTCGTAGAAACGCTGGATCAGCGAATTTTCGTCCTCGTCCGGCGCGCCGAGCGACCACACCTTGAAATTGTCGCCTTCGCGCAGCACGCAAGAGATGGCCACCACCCGCTGCACATGAAGCGGCAGGAATTCGGATTGACCGTTCTGTCGGCGCTGATGGAAGGCGATCTTCGCCACGTCCCCCGCCGTGGTGTCGGCAGGCAAATCCATCAGCTTCGCGAGGCCGGCGGTATCGGGGACGGTTTCGATGTCGAAAACAAGGGTCGGTGTCATGGGATGTAAAGCCTAACCACGGAGCACACAGAGATCACGGAGTGAAAAACTCAGGTTTTTCTCAGTGTGTTCTGTGCCCTTCGTGGTGAAAGATTGATTGATTTATTTCTTCGCCCAACCGCCGCCGGCGTCCTGGTACCACCAGCCGCCTTGCGCCTTTTGCACCCAGCGCTGCGCAAAGGTGTTGCGCACTTCGGATTCCCACTCGGGATGACCGTTGGCGTTGGCGATTTCCTTGTAGAGCGCGTTGCGATCCTTGTTCTCGGCTGCCACCAGCGAATTCACGCCCTGCCTGTCCTTGAGCGGCACGGCGTTGGCGTCGCGCACTGCCACCAGCCCGTCGCGCGTCAGGCCGACGGCACCGCTGGCGTAATACGGAGCCAGTTGGCCGTGGCGGGCCTGCATGCTGCCCTGAATCGCGGCAATGGCCGGCGTGTTGATTTCGAGATCGGCGGCGGCGATGGCCGCTGGCATGGCCGTCAGCGCGGCGAGCAGGAATGTAATCGCATAGAGGTATTTTTTCATGATGTTCTCCTTATTTTTCCGCCGGAGCATCGGCAGGCTTCTGCTGGTTTTGCTGTTCCTGCTTGAGTTGCCATACCTCGTCGATGATCTTGTCGGCCGCTTTTTCCGCTGCCGCAGCGGGAAAATAGATGTTGATGGTGACGCAGGCCGGCAAAATCAGGGCTGCCGGAAGCAGCCAAATCCAGTGTTTCATTGTTTTTCCTTTACTTGATAATAGGCGCCGTATTGCCCTGCGTGACGCGCTGCAAGCGCGACAGCAATTCGCCCCAACTGACGCTGTGATTGTAACCCAACACCGTAATGGCCGGCACGCCGCTGCCCTTCACGATGACGTAGCCTTCCTTTGCCGGCTCGACGCCATCCATCTGGCAGACACCTTTGCGCAACTTGCAGGAGAGGCCGATTTTCGAATAGTTGAACTCCTTGAAAAATCGCAGGAAGCTGCGCTGTATCGCCGCTGCCGCACCCGCCCCGCCGAGCGCGGAAATATTTTCCACCGCGCGCTGCGAAATTTTCTTCGGATATCGGCCCGGACTGCTGCGGAACGACGCGTCGAACTGCTCCGGTTGCCAGCGCGACAGCACCAGATTGTTGACGTCGCCGTCGAGCCTGCCGGTCATCGCACCGAAAGAGAACGTGCGCGTCAGCAGGTCGAGGTCGAGGTTGCGCATGTGGATATCCGCCTGGAATCGCGGCGCAAGCCCCAACGGGTTTTGCAGCGCCAGCCTGTCCACTGTGATCGAGCCATCGAAGATATCCAGTCCCATCGCGCCATCCATCGTCATCATGCCATTGGTATAGGTCACCATCGGAATTCCCGCCGCCAGTTTTCCGTCCATGGCCGGCCAGCCCACCGCATGGCTGAAGTCGGCCATCGATATAGGCGACAAGGCCGCTCCCAGATGCCAATGCCATTGGTTCTGCAAAAACGCTGCGGAAACGTCGGTCAGGGTCAGCGTGCCGTCCAGGATAGGTAATCGCAGTACCGGCGTAGTCAGGGAATAACCGTTAAGCGTCGCCGCAAGATCGGTCGGCCCGAGCCTCATTTTCAGCAAGTGCCCGCCGCCGTACTGCAATACGGCCTGTGTCACATCGTTCAACGCCCAGGGGATATGCGCGTTGACCTTGTAAAACGCGAACTTGCCGTTCATGTCTTCCACATCGAAATCGCGCAAGGCCACGTCGAAGGATTTCAGCTCGCTCTCGCGCATTCCCACGCGAACATCGGTGCGCCCGGCCATTTCAAGATTGCCGAGCATGGTTTTTTCAAGGAAGGGTTTGAGCACTCCGGCATACGCACCGCCCATGTCGAGATTTTCGGCGCTGACGTCAAGCGCTGCCAGGCGATTATCCGGACGATGCAATGTAGCTGTCAGGGTGGCGGCACCGACACCGCCCATGCTCAACCGGCCCTGTTCGACGGCAAGCGCGGCATCCGACAGCCAGCCGCGCCCCTGGAAACCGATATCGACCTTGGCCAGATAAAGCGGCTGCCAGAACACTTCGCCGTTGGTGCCATCCAGCCGGCCCGACCAGCGCCAGCGGTTGCCGTCGCGCATTGCAGTCGCATCGAGATGCAAATCGACTTTTTCGCCGGCATGCAGCCCGGCCTCGTCGCTGAATGCGGCATCCTTCAGGAAAAGATCGCCCTTGAGTTGCCGCAGTTCGCGCTGCTCGCCGGAGAATTCCGCCGTGCCGCGCACGGTGCCTTTGCTGACCGCCACCGGCAATGGATATTCGCGCGCCAGTTGCGCCGCGTCGCCTTGCTTCAGCGTCGCCTTACCGCGCCAGCGGCCGTCCATGTCCAGCGTGCCGGAGAAGTTTTCAAGTTGCGCGGCAGGATGACTGACTTGGTCGGCGTGGATTTCGATGCGGTCGATGGCCTGTGCGGAAAAAGCCAGCCAGCACAGGTAAAACAAACACAGCCGCGATAAGCGGCCGGTGCTCATTCGGGGAAAACTCCTGTCGAGAGGTAACGATCTCCCCGGTCGCAAATAATGGAGACGATCACGGCATTCTCGACTTCCTGCGACAACTGCAACGCCGCAAATAACGCTCCGCCAGAAGAAATGCCGGCGAAGATGCCCTCCTCGCGTGCCAGGCGGCGCGTCATTTCTTCCGCGTCCGGCTGGCCGACTTCGATCATTCGGTCGATGCGCGAGAAATCGCAGATCTCGGGCAGGTACTCCTTGGGCCATTTGCGGATGCCGGGAATCTGCGCGCCATCCTTGGGCTGCACGCCGACGATCTGGATCGCCGGGTTCATTTCCTTGAGATAGCGCGAGGTGCCCATGATGGTGCCGGTGGTGCCCATGCTGGAAACGAAATGGGTAATTTTGCCCTCGGTGTCGCGCCAGATTTCGGGGCCGGTACCTTCGTAATGCGACAGCGGGTTGTCCGGGTTGGCGAACTGGTTGAGGATCACACCGCGCCCTTCGGCCTGCATCTTGTCGGCAGTGTCGCGCGCCAGCTCCATGCTGCCGGCCTTGGGCGTCAGCACCAGTTCCGCGCCGAAGGCTTTCATTGTCTGACGGCGTTCCAGGCTCTGGTTGTCCGGCATCACCAGGACCATCCTGTAGCCCTTGATCGCCGCGGCCATTGCCAGCGCAATGCCGGTATTGCCGGAAGTCGCCTCGATCAGCGTATCGCCGGGCTTGATGTCGCCGCGCGCCTCGGCGTTGGCGATCATCGACAGCGCCGGCCGGTCTTTTACCGAGCCGGCGGGGTTATTGCCTTCGAGCTTGGCGAGGATGATATTGCTGGTATTGCCGGGAATGCGTTGCAGCCGCACCAGCGGCGTGTTGCCGACGAATTCGTCTATGGTTTTGTAGTGAGTCATGTTCTTTTTACAATGGCAAGAAGGATGGCGTACAGCCCAAGCAGGCTGAATGCCAGCAGGGAAAGTTGCGGGATGGTCATGCCCAGCCAGGTCCAGTCTATGCTTGAGCATTCGCCGGTGCCCTGGAAAATCAGTTGCAACGCGCGCTGCATCGGGAAACTTTCGAACAGGTAGTCGAAACCGACACCGCATTCGCTCATCACCTTGTCCGGGTTGGCCTGAATCCAGATATGACGCGAAGCGATGCCCGCACCGGTCGCGGCAGCGGCGAATTGCAGCACGCCGTAAACCCGGCGGCCGATCTCGCCGGGGTTGTGCAGCGCCGCGACAAGAAACAATGCGCCCAGCGCCATGAAGGCGATGCGCTGCGAGATGCATAGCGGACAAGGTTCAAGGCCATGCTTCTGCTGGATGTACAGGGCGAAGGCGACAAGACCGAAAGAGGCGATGAAACCGATCAGGTAACCGGCGCGGCCGGAAAGGATTCTGTTCAGCATTGGAGAGCTCGCGGCTTATAATGAAAAGGATCATTGTAACGGAAGTACGGGCCCTCTTTGACCACCGACCTGCCTTTTGAATCCCGCCGCCCCAATGTACTCTCCGTCAGCGCCCTCAACCGCATGGCGAAAGATGTGCTGGAACGCAGCTTTCCCTTGTTCTGGGTGGCCGGCGAAATCTCCAACCTGACGCGCGCCGCATCCGGTCACTGGTATTTTTCGCTGAAGGACGAGCGGGCGCAGGTGCGCTGCGTGATGTTCCGCAATCGCAACGGCGCGCTGGACTGGGTGCCGCGCGAAGGTGACCATGTCGAAGCGCGGGCACTGGTGACGCTTTACGAAGCACGCGGCGACTTCCAGCTCACCATCGAGGCCTTGCAGCGCGCCGGACTGGGAGCCTTGTTCGAAGCATTCGAACGGCTTAAAGCCAAGCTCGAAGTCGAAGGCCTGTTCGAAGCTTCACGCAAGCGCTCCATTCCCGAACACCCCTGCCAGATCGGCATCGTCACCTCGCCCGATGCGGCGGCACTGCGCGACGTGCTGACGACTTTGCGGCGACGCATGCCGGGCATCCCGGTCGTCATCTATCCGACGCCAGTGCAAGGCAAGGGCGCGGCAGAATTGATCGCCCGCGCCATTCGCACCGCTGGCGAACGCGCCGAGTGCGACGTGCTGATCGTCTGCCGCGGCGGAGGCAGCATCGAAGACTTATGGCAATTCAATGAAGAAATCGTCGCGCGGGCGATTGCCGCCTCGCCGATGCCGGTAATCGCCGGCGTCGGCCATGAAACGGATGTCACCATCGCCGATTTTGCCGCCGACCGACGCGCACCCACCCCGACCGCCGCCGCCGAAATGGCGACGCCGGATCGCCAGGCGCTGCTGCAATCGGCAAACGCACTGAGGATGCATCTGCAGCGGCAAATGCTGCATCAGCTTTACCAGCGCATGCAGCAACTCGATTACCTCGCACGCCGCCTGATCCATCCCGGCGAGAAAATCCGCCAACAGCAAGAACGGCTTGGCCACCTGCAAGCACGTCTGAATGCCACCTTGCTGCGCATGCTGGATCGGGCGAACGCACGCTTCAAGCCGTTGCCGCAGCGATTACAGATGGCCGAGGTGCGGCATCTCGGTTTTAAACGCGAGACACTGCAGCGCCTGGAACAAAACCTGCGCCACCTGAGTCCACATGCTGTATTGGAGCGCGGCTACAGCCTGGTGCAGCAAACGGATGGCAGTATCGTCCGCGACAGCCGTCAGGTACGCGCCGACGAGGCGCTGACGCTCACTTTCGCGCTAGGCCAGGCCGATGTCAGAGTGGAGAAAACCCGCGACAAATCTTAGGCGTATCGCATATTTGCAATACGCCTCACGCACCATTAGCGTTAAAATTGCGCCCACATACAGCTAACAAGGCCATTGATGGCATCCACACCCGCTCATAAATCCGGAGTTCCCGCACTCGCCTTTGCCGCTCTGGGCGTGGTTTTCGGGGATATCGGTACCAGCCCGCTGTATACCATGAAAGAAGTCTTCGCCAGCCACCATCCGGTGCCGGTGACGCCGGAGAATGTGCTGGGCGTGCTGTCGCTGATCCTGTGGGCGTTGATCATGGTGGTCACCGTCAAGTACGTGGCGTTTGTAATGCGCGCCGATAACCGCGGTGAGGGCGGCATCATGGCGCTGATCGCGCTGGCAACGCAGCAGGCGGGCGATGACAAGCGCAAGCTGCGCTTCATCATGCTGGCCGGCATTATCGGTGCCTGTATGTTTTTCGCGGACGGCATGATTACGCCGGCGATTTCGGTGCTGTCGGCGGTAGAAGGCCTGGAAGTGGCTGCACCACAACTCCATACCTGGATCATCCCGATCACGCTGACCGTACTGTTTATCCTGTTTTCGGTGCAGCGGCACGGCACGGCCACCGTCGGCAAATTGTTCGGTCCCATCATGCTGTTGTGGTTCGGTACGCTGGCCGTGCTCGGCATACTCAACATCCTGCACGACCCGGCGGTGTTGCGCGCGGTCAATCCGATCTATGCCGTGCATTTCTTCATGGACAATCACTGGCTGGCTTTTGTCGCGCTCGGCGCGGTAGTGCTGGCGGTGACCGGGGGCGAGACGCTGTATGCCGACATGGGGCACTTCGGCCGATTGCCGATCCGCATCGCGTGGTTCGGCCTGGTTTTGCCCTCGCTGCTGCTCAACTACTTCGGCCAGGGAGCGCTGCTGCTGCATGATCCCGCCGCCGTCAAAAGTCCGTTTTACCTGCTGGCCCCGGAATGGATGCTTTATCCACTGATCGCACTCGCCACGCTCGCTACAGTAATTGCATCGCAGGCAGTGATTTCCGGCACGTTCTCGGTATCGCGCCAGGCGCTGCAGCTTGGCTACATGCCGCGCACGCAAATCCAGCACACCTCGGAAAGCGAAGCCGGACAAATTTACCTGCCGCGCGTCAACTGGGGCCTGATGGTCGCAGTGATGGTGCTGGTCATCGGTTTCGGCTCTTCCTCCAACCTGGCCGCTGCCTATGGCATCGCGGTGACCGGCGATATGGTGATCACTACCCTGCTCGCCGCCATGGTGTTCCATGGCGTGTGGAAATGGAACTGGCCACGCACGCTGGCCATCGCGGCGATTTTTCTCACCATCGACCTGGCCTTCTTCGGCGCCAACATCCTGAAAATCCCGGCTGGCGGCTGGTTCCCGCTACTCGTTGGTGTAGTGATTTTCACGCTGATGCTGACCTGGAAAAAAGGGCGCGAACTGCTCTACAAGCGCCTTGCAGATGATGCGATGGAACTGGACGGCTTTATTCACGCCATCGGCGCGCACCCCCCCACCCGTGTACCCGGCACGGCCATTTTCATGACACCCAATCCTGCCGGCGTGCCGCATGCAATGCTGCATAACCTCAAGCACAACAAGGTGCTGCACAAGCAGATCGTACTGGTCACCGTAAAAATCCAGGATGTCCCGCATATCGCGCAGGAAGAGCGTGTCTCGGTCGAAAAACTGCCGCATGAGTTTTACCGCGTCGTTGTCGAATACGGCTTCAAGGACGACCCTGACCTGCCTCGAGAACTGGAATGCTGCGTCGACATGGGCCTGAACCTGGATGTCATGGATACGTCGTTCTTCATTGGCAAGGAAACCCTGATCGCCCGGCGCGACTGCCCCATGGCTTTCTGGCGCCAGAAAATCTTTATCGGGCTGTTCCGCAATGCCGACAGCGTCACCAATTACTTCAAGCTGCCGCCCAACCGCGTGGTTGAACTGGGCGCACAAGTCACTCTCTAACTGAATGTCGGCCGAACGGAAACCCGAAATGAAAAAAACTCTCGCCACTTTCCTCGTTGCGCTGTTGCTTGCCGGCTGCGCCACCACGCAAACGACCCAGTCCGGCGCCGTCGGTGTGGAACGCAAGCAGTTCATGATGCTTTCCGAGAAACAGGTGGAGTCCATGTCCGCCCAGGGTTATCTGCAAACGCTCAAGGAAGCCGAAAGCAAGAAAATCCTGAATACCGATCAACGCCAACTGGAGCGCGTCCGGGTAATCTCCAACCGACTGATTGCGCAGACCGGCGTATTTCGTCAGGACGCGCTGGATTGGAAATGGGCCGTCAACGTGCAGGACAGCAAGGAGATAAACGCCTACTGCATGCCCGGCGGCAAGATCATGGTCTATACCGGACTGATCGATACGCTGAAAACCACGGACGACGAACTCGCTGCGGTCATCGGCCACGAAATCGCCCATGCCCTGCGCGAACACGGCCGGGAGCGCATGTCGCGCGCCTATGCGCAGCAGATCGGCATCCTCGGGCTGGCTGCAGTCGTCGGCGTCACCACCAAGAGCGAGAACAAGACCGCAATGACTGTGCAGGCCGCCTCGGTAGTAAGCGCACTGGCACTGACGCTGCCCAATAGCCGCGAGGCGGAACGCGAAGCTGACCGTATCGGCCTGGAACTGGCGGCGCGCGCCGGCTACAACCCGAATGCCGCCATCAGCCTGTGGCAGAAAATGAATGCCCAGGCCAAGGCCAACCCGCCTGAATTCATGAGCACCCACCCATCCAACGAGTCGCGCATCGGCGATTTGCAGAAACTGGTGCCAACGGTGATGCCGTTCTACGAAAAAGCTAAAAAAGGCTGAATCAGGGGCGCCGAGGGCGCCTTTCATTTTTTAGGGGTACGACATGAATCCGAAAATCGGCGACATCCTCGAACGCATGAAGTCGCTGGAACTGGAACTCGAAAAAGAACTGGAAAACACCCGCCAGAACTTCCGCTACAAGCTGATAGACCACAAAGTACGCTTCGAGCGGGATATTCTCGCGCAGCAAAAGAAATTCCGCGCCGGGCTGCTCAAGTACATCCTGTTCGCCCGCCCTGTGCATCTCCTGACCGCACCCATCATTTATGCGGTAGCGATTCCCTTGGTATTGCTGGATTTAATGGTCACGCTCTACCAGGCGATCTGCTTTCCTCTGTACGGCATTCCCAAGGTGAAACGCAGCGATTACCTGGTGTTCGACCGGCATCACCTGGCTTATCTCAACCTGCTGGAAAAGCTGAACTGCTTTTATTGCTCTTACGCCAACGGATTGATCCCCTATTTTGCCGAGATCGTCGGCCGCACCGAGCAGTACTGGTGCCCGATCAAACATGCAGAACGCCTGCGCGCTCCGCACTCGCGCTACAGCTTGTTCAGTGAATATGGAGATGCCGAAGGCTTTCGGCGGGATATTGCGAAGATTCGAAAGGATTTCGAACCATGACTCCCGCCGAACGAGGCAGCGGGAGCCTAATACGATAAATCAGGCAGTGGCCGTATCAGCCTTGATCAGGCGCAATGCGAAGGGGAAGGTATACAGCTCACCCTTCTGCACCTTGAGCGTACCCATGATCAGCAGGACCAGAGCGGCAAGGCCGATCGCCAGCATCGCAAGCCAGCCGATAATGGGAATGAAAGCCAGCACGAAGTTGGCGATAAAAAGAGTAATGCCGAAATTCAGCAGCTCAACCGCGTTCTTGTAGACGAACTCGTCGTCTTTCTTGACCAGGAACATGATCAGCGCCGGCAATATCCAGAAAAAGATCGAAAGAATAAACATCAGTACCGTCATGTTGCGACTGTCTTGTGAAGCTTCCATGGCATATCCCCTTGTATTATTGATTGGAAAGACAATTTGCTCCGCAACGGCCGCGTTCGTTTCCCCTTGTAAACGGCCAGCGGAGTGCATCCGTAAAATAAGGGATTCGCTTGCCACTGTCTACTGAGCCGCGCAATTCAGCCCCATAAAAAAGCAATGCATCGCAAAGACTGACGCGCGGCGTTTATCCAAGTAAAATCACGCTTTTTCCAAAGCTTAGGAATCGCCATGCAAGAACTGCAAGCCTTTATCGAAGACGCTTTCGAGCGCCGTGCCGACATCAACCCCGCCAATGCCGACAAGAAGACCAAGGATGCCGTGTTTGGCGTACTGGAAGAACTGAATGCCGGACGCCTGCGCGTGGCGGAGAAGATCGACGGCCAGTGGATCACCCACCAATGGATCAAGAAGGCCGTGCTGCTGTCCTTCCGCCTTGAAGACAACGTGCTGATGGATGACGGCGTGACCAAGTATTTCGACAAGGTACCGCCCAAGTTCGCGAATTACACCGAAGCTGACTTCAAGGCGGGCGGTTTCCGCGTGGTGCCGAATGCGATCGTGCGCCGCGGCTCCTTCATCGGCAAGAACGTCGTGCTGATGCCCTCTTATGTGAATATCGGCGCTTACGTCGACGAAGGCACCATGGTCGACACCTGGGCCACTGTCGGTTCCTGCGCGCAGATCGGCAAGAACGTGCACCTTTCCGGCGGCGTCGGCATCGGCGGCGTGCTGGAACCGGTGCAGGCCGGCCCGACCATCATCGGCGACAACTGCTTCATCGGCGCACGTTCCGAAGTGGTCGAAGGCGTCATCGTCGAAGACAACTGCGTGATCTCCATGGGCGTATACATCGGCCAGTCCACCAAGATCTACGACCGCGAAACCGGCGAAGTCTTCTACGGCCGCGTCCCGGCCGGCTCCGTCGTGGTCAGCGGCAACCTGCCTTCCAAGGACGGTTCCTACAGCCTGTACTGCGCCGTCATCGTGAAAAAGGTCGATGCCAAGACATTGGGCAAGGTCGGCATCAACGAACTGTTGCGCGGCATTTAAACCTACTGCGCTTGACAAGACTTTGTCGGCAGCGCTGCGCGGCTCCTCGCCGTACTGAAGTACTGTCTCGTCGCTGCTCGTTCGCCTTCGCGTCTTGTCTGCGCTCGTAACGGTTTAAAGGTAAACATATGAAGCTGTACGGCATTCCCAATTGCAATACGGTCAAGAAAGCGCGCGCCTGGCTCGATGAGCATAGCGTCGAATACGATTTTCATGACTACAAGAAGCTGGGCGTCGATCGAGCCATGCTGGAAAGCTGGCTCGAGCAAATGCCGTGGGAAAAGCTGGTCAACCGCGCCGGGACGACCTGGCGCGGATTGGGTGATGCCGAAAAAGCGGCGGTGCTAGACAACACCAGCGCCACCGCCTTGATGATCGCCAAGCCCAGCGTGATCCGCCGCCCCGTGATTGTGGACGACGCGCGCATCCTGGCTATCGGATTCGATAGCGAGACATACACCTCCCTGTTCTAAAAGCCAGGGCGCGCCTTCGCCTTGGCTTTCTGTCTTTTCTGAATTGGTGCATTGCCGCCAAAACCACACTTCAATTGCATCAAAATGGTGCGCATCCCATCCCAGCGCATTGGTGTTGCCTCATAAAAAATCTTCACTGCCAAAAGCTTAGACGCCTTCGGGATTACCCCTCATTGCCGTCTTTAATCTGGCATGCATTCTGCTAGAACACATATGCCGATCCAATGGCGGGTCGGCACCCGACACCGACGTCCGGATCTGCCCGCATAGGGGGTCTGGATTTTTTTATCTTATTGAGACAGAAACAATTGCGATGGAAACTCTGATCAGCCTGATGCATAGAATGAGCCTGAGCCAAAAGTTTGGCCTCAGCACACTGCTGCTCGCCCTTCCTGGCATCTTGCTGCTCGCGGTGGAATGGTGGCCGCAATACCGCCTCAATCTACACATTCTTTCCGGGGTGAGCGCAGGCATGGCATTGCTCATGATGGCCGCCTTCTATACCGCGATACGCCGCTCGCTGGATACGCTCAACCACGCTGTCAAATGCATGACTGCCGGCGATCTTTCCGCGCGCAGCCAGATGGAAAGCAGCGATGGCTTCGGCTCGCTGTCGCTCAACTTCAATGAAATGGCGCGCGAAACCGGCCGTTTGATCAAGGAAGTGCACGGCGCGACGGATGAGGTCGCCAGCGCAGCGCGCGAACTGACTTCCGCCGCTGCCCGCGTCGTTTCAGGCGCGACCGCGCAATGCAATCTGGCTGTCGATTCGACGAAAGCCGTCGAGGAAATGCGCACCAGCGTGGAGCAGGTCGCCGAAGCGGCCCGGTTGTCGCGCGAGATCGCCGAAAAGTCGGAGCATCTGGCAGAAAGCGGCACCGAGGTGGTCAACGAGGCCGGCAGCGAAATGGAGCGCATCCGCGCCTCCATGGTCAAGCTGGAAGCGCTGGTACTGTCGATGGGCGAAAACTCCGACGAAATCGGCAACATCGTCAACGTGATCCGCGAGATTGCCGACCAGACCAACCTGCTGGCGCTGAACGCCGCTATCGAGGCGGCACGCGCAGGCGAGCAAGGCCGCGGGTTCGCTGTGGTGGCGGATGAAGTGCGCAAGCTGGCGGAGCGCACCACCAGCGCCACCGTCAAGATCAGCGGCATGATCGACGGCATTCTGAATCAGATCGACGGCACGGTGCACGGCATGCAGGAAGGCCGCGCCCAGGCGGAACAAGGCGTGATTCTGGCCCAACGCGCCGGCGAAGCGCTAAGCAGCATACGCGAAGGGGGCCACCTGACCATGGATCGGGTACGCGCCATTGCCGAGGCAACTGAAACGCAAACCGCCGCCAGCCGCCAGGCAGTCGCCAGCATGGAAGAAATCGCCCGGCGCGCCGCGGAAAACAATGCCGCCAGCGACGAAGCCGCCGCCGTGGCCGGCCACCTCGAAACTCTTGCCTCCAACCTGCGCGCCTCCGTGCAACGCTTCAGGATTTAGCCATTATGCTAACGCTCGCCATCGCCATGTTCTGCATCGCCCTGCTGTATGGTGTGCTCTACCTTGCCGACAGCCACAAGAAACATCGCAAGATGCTGCGCCGGATTCGCGGCATCGCCGCGTTGCAAACCGGCGTGACGCTGATGTCGACCATACAGCAGCATCGCGGCATGTCTTCCGGTCTTTTGAACGGCAACGACAGCTTCCGTACCGGCCTCATCACCAAACAGGCAGAAGCACGCTCCATCATGTCGCACATGAAAGCGCTGATCGACGCAAGTCCGGAGCTGGCACGCGATCGCCGCACGCTGGAGAACGTAGCTACCGGCATGGAAGCCATCATCGGCAGCCTGAAGCAGATGACGCCCGAGCAGAGCTTTTCGCGCCATACCGAACTGGTGCGCAATACCATCCACCTGATCGGCGACATGGGCGAGCACTTGGGCCTGATGGACAATGAAGGCACGCCGCTGGCAATGCTTTCCAACCTGCTGCTGCTGCGCTTGCCGCTGTTGATGGAAAGCATCGGCCAGGCGCGCGCGCTGGGTTCCGGCTATGCAGCCAAGGGCCAGGTCGGCGCGGTCGGGCGTATCCGCCTTTCTTTCCTGGAAAGCCATATCCGCGAATGCCGCGAGAACATGCACATTCCCGGCAACAACGGCAGCGCCGCGACCGAAAAGGTGGAAGCGCTGCTCGACCTGCTGGAAAAGGAATTCATCCAGGCCGACGAAGTGAATATTTCGCCCGAGCAGTTCTTCAAGGCGGCGACCGATGCCATCGAATCCTGCCTCAAGTTGTGGCAGGACGTGGCGCAGCACACCGAATCGGCCATCGGCACGCGCAGTATTTCCGTTTCTACCGCCGCCGATCACCACTTCCGCGAATACCAACGCACCTAGGAATACATGACGCAGGCGGGCTTCAGCAAGCATCCGCCTTCTCCCGCCATCGCCCGGATGGTATCCTTGAGCTTTTACCGGTTTCGCATCGCCATGACTCCCACCCTGCAACTCGCCATCGACCTGCTTACTCGCCGTTCGAACACGCCGGAAGACGCCGGCTGCCAGGAACTGATGATTTCCCGCCTGGAAAAACTGGACTTCAGGATCGAGCGCATGCGCTTCGGCGATGTGGATAATTTCTGGGCGCGCCGCGGCACTCATGGCCCGCTGCTGGTGTTTGCCGGCCACACCGACGTAGTGCCCACCGGCCCGCTCGATCAATGGCACAGCGACCCGTTTACCCCCACGATTCGCGACGGCATGCTGTATGCGCGCGGCGCGGCGGACATGAAGACCTCGTGCGCCGCCTTTATCACCGCCATCGAGGACTTCGTCGCGGCGCATCCCGATCATGACGGCTCCATCGGCCTCTTGATCACTTCGGATGAGGAAGGCATTGCCGTGGACGGCACGGTGAAAGTCGTCGAGGCGCTGCAAGCGCGCAACGAGTTGATCGACTATTGCATCGTCGGCGAGCCAACTTCCAACAAACGGGTCGGCGACATGATCAAGAACGGCCGCCGCGGATCGCTTTCCGGCAAGCTTACTGCCAAGGGCATCCAGGGTCACATCGCCTATCCGCATCTGGTCAAGAACCCGATCCACATGGTATCCCCTGCCATCGCCGAACTGGCGAAAACCGTATGGGACGAAGGCAACGAATACTTCCCGCCGACCTCCTGGCAGATTTCCAACATGAATGGCGGCACGGGTGCGACCAATGTGGTGCCGGGCGAGGTAGAAATCCTGTTCAACTTTCGCTTTTCCACCGCCAGCACTGTTGAAGGCCTCAAGAGCAAGGTACACGCCATCCTCGACCAGCACGGCGTCGAATACGACCTGGAATGGGAACTCTCCGGCAAACCTTATCAGACACCCAAGGGAACCTTGGTGGAAGCCATCAGCGGCGCCATCGAACAGGCCTATGGCATCACACCCGAGCTTTCCACCAGCGGCGGCACCTCGGATGGACGCTTCATCGCCGACATCTGCCCGCAGGTAATCGAATTCGGCCCGCTCAATGCCACCATCCACAAACTCAACGAATGCGTGGACGTCGCGGACATCGAATCGCTCAAGGATACCTATCGCATCACCATGGAAAAGTTGCTGCTCAAGCCTTGAGCAGTCATTCTCGCGCATGGAATTCCTGCTGATATTCGCGGTGGCCGGCGGCATCATCTGGGCGCTGGTCTGGGCCGCCAGCGGGCGCGACAAAAATAACGGAGACAAAGATCAATGAGCACCAACCCGCTTGAAGCGGCGCACCAGCTGCACACCATCCGCGATTGGCTGCGCTATGCCGTGTCGCGCTTTGAGGAAGGCGGCATTTTCTTCGGCCACGGTACGCAAAACAGTTTTGATGAAGCGGTGTGGCTGATCATGGCCGCACTGCACCTGCCCCACGACACGCTGGAAAACTTTTACGACGCCGTCATCACCGAGGCCGAACGCCGCAAGCTCGCGCAACTGATCGAACGCCGCGTGACCGAGCGCGTACCCACTGCCTATTTAGTACGCGAGGCATGGCTGGGTGATTTCAAGTTCTATGTGGACGAGCGCGTCATCGTGCCGCGCTCCTTCATTGCCGAACTGTTGCGCGAGCAACTGGCGCCATGGGTGGAAAACCCGGAGGAAGTCACCGCCGCCGCCGACATTTGCACCGGCAGCGGATGCCTCGCGATTCTGGCGGCATACGCCTTCCCCAATGCCGAAGTGGATGCGGTGGATATTTCCGACAATGCGCTGACCGTCGCTCAGCGCAATGTCAGTGATTACGGGCTGGATAACCAGGTCAACCTGATCAAATCCGACATGCTGGCCGCGCTTAAGGGCAGACAATATGACGTCATCCTGAGCAACCCGCCCTACGTCGATGCTCCATCGATGGAAGCATTGCCGCAGGAATACCGTCAGGAACCCGGCTTGGCCCTTGCCAGCGGCGAAGATGGTCTGGAGCATACGCACACCCTGATCAACCATGCAGCGCAGCACCTGCATCCGGGTGGTCTGCTGGTCGTTGAAATCGGCCACAATCGCGACGTGCTCGAAGCTGCCTACCCCCACCTTCCCTTCACCTGGCTGGAAGTCAACGCCGGCGACGAATTTGTTTTCCTTCTGACGCGCGAACAACTGGTTTGAGCCGGCATCAAGCTATCGCTTGACACATATCCTGGCATCGCAGTTTCAAAAATTTGGGTATATTTATGCTAATTGGGTAACTCAGCATAAAAATCCACGGAAAAAAACTGCCATGCCGATCCTGGATCTCTTGACCACCAAGGCCTCGCCCCCGCCAGATCTCAACGATCCGGAATTTCAGCACTCGTTGATCAATGCTATCTACGAGGTATCGCCCAACGGGATTCTGGTCGTCGATGCGCGGGGCACGATCGTATTCCATAACCCGCGCTTTTTCGAAGTGTGGCAGCTGCCTGCAGCCAACAAGGCGAACCACTTCATCGGCATGGCCGTACGCTGGATCGCCACTCCACAGCCTTGCGCGGCCATCAGGGCCAGTATTTGGGGCGCGTCTGGTTTTTTCGCGACATTACCAGCCGCAAACAGGCAGAAAACATCCTGCGCGAGAGCGAAAATCGCTTCCGGCAAATGTTCGAACTGAACGATGCGGTAATGCTGCTGATCGATCCGGAATCGGGCGCGATTGTCGATGCCAATGCCGCCGCCAGCCGCTTCTATGGCTATGCGATCGAACGCATGCGGACGATGATGATCAGCGAAATCAATATGTTGCCGCCGGAGAAAATCGCTGAGGAACGTGCGCGCAGCCTGCGGTTAGAACGCAATTATTTTGTCTTTCCGCACCGGCTGGCCAATGGTGAAATCCGTACGGTGGAAGTGCATTCCTCCCCTATCCGGGTGGGCGACAACACGCTGCTGTTTTCCATCATCCACGACATCACGCGACAGCATCAGGCAGAACAGGAACTGAGGATTGCCGCCATCGCATTCGAGTCACAGGAAGGCGTGTTCGTCACAGATGCCGATCAGATCATCCTGCGCGTCAATCGCGCTTTCACGGACATTACCGGCTATACGGCCGAAGATGTGGTGGGCAAGTCGCCGCATATACTGAGCTCGGGCCGGCATGACGAGGCTTTTTACGCCGGGATATGGGAAAGCATCATGACGCGCGGAACATGGCAGGGCGAAATCTGGAACCGGCGCAAGAGCGGCCAAATTTATCCCGAATGGCTCACGATTACCGCCGTCAAGGATGAAAGTGGAAAGGTGACCCATTACGTGGCCGCACTCATGGATATCAGCCTGCGCAAGGCCTCGGAGGAAGAAATCAGCCAACTGGCCTTCTACGATGTACTGACGCGGCTACCCAACCGACGCATGCTGCTGGACCGGCTCGGCCGAGCAATGGCGGCAAGCAAACGCAGTCGCAAACAGGGCGCCGTCATGTTCCTCGATCTGGATAACTTCAAGCCGCTCAACGACACATACGGCCACATTGCGGGCGATATGCTGCTGATCGAAGCAGCACACCGTATTGCGCGCTGCGTGCGGGAGACGGATACCGTATCCCGTTTTGGCGGGGACGAGTTCGTGGTGCTACTGACCGACCTGGATACCGACCCTGCAGCTTCGCGAGAACAGGCGTTGCTCGTGGCCGAGAAAATTCGCGCTGCCCTCGCCGCGCCCTACCTGTTGACGCTCACCGCCACAGACCCGACAACATCGGCGACGGTTGAACACCATTGCACCGTCAGCATCGGCCTGGGGCTGTTCAGTGGTCGGATCAATATGGAGGATATTCTTGCGAAAGCCGATACGGCCATGTATCAGGCCAAGCATGACGGACGCAACCGGATCCGCATGTATGAAGCCCCGTCGTGAAAGTTCAAAGTACTCCTGAGTCTTTGACCTTACGGCTTCATCTGTCGCAAGGAGCTTGCCGGGTCATGCCGGACGCCGCTCAATCGCCTTTGTCATAGGGTAAAAAACGAGCTATCCCCTGCCGCGATTACGATCGCTGCGCTTCTGTTGCGCCGGCGGAGCCAGGTTCTCGCCGGTGACGCGGCGCTTGGCAGCCGGTACCTTTCTGGCAGGCGGTTTCCTGTCCGTGGTTTTTGCGGCCGGGGCGGCCAAGGTCTTGGCGCGGCTTTCCGGCTTGCGTTCCTTGGGCCGGAAGGTTTTCCCCAGGCTTTCCTTTTCTTTCTGCGTCCGTTGCTGAGCACGCGCCACCGGGAGCCCGGCCCATTCCAGGAGCTCCGCCACTTCCTGGGGCGGCAATTCGAGCATCTGTCCGCGTTTCAGGCGCGATGGCAGGCTGATCGGCCCGAAGCGCACGCGCATCAGGCGGCTGACCATCAGGCCGATGGCCTCGAACATGCGGCGCACCTCGCGATTGCGGCCTTCGCGCAGGCTGACTTCGTACCAGTGGTTTGCACCCTCGCCGCCCTTGTCCTGGATATTGTCAAACCCCGCGAGGCCGTCTTCCAGCTCGATGCCCTCCTTCAATTGCAGCATCTGGCCTTCGGTCAGTTCGCCCATCAGGCGCACTGCGTATTCGCGTTCGACCTCATAACGCGGATGCATGAAGTGATTGGCAAGGTCGCCGGACGTTGTAAATATCAGCAGGCCAGAGGTGTTGATGTCGAGCCGGCCTATCGCTACCCAGCGACCGCGCACACGCGGCAGCTTGTCGAACACCGTCGCGCGCTTCTCCGGGTCGTCCTGGCTGACGATTTCGCCCTCCGGCTTGTGATAGAGCAGCACACGCGGCAATTCGGCCTCGAACGGCAGCCGCAGGATGCGGCGGTCGAGCTTGACCACGTCGTTGGGCGTCACGGCGGCACCGACTTGCGCCACCTCGCCATTGATGGTCACGCGGCCGCTGGCGATCAGCTCTTCCATGTCGCGACGCGAGCCGAGACCAGCCAGGGCCAGCAGCTTGTGCAGACGCTGCGGCGGCAGGTCAGGAGTGCTAGGCCGCGATGGACGCGTAGCGGGGGATTGCTTGAAAGGTCTTGCCATTATTCAACTCCAATATTGAACCACGGAGATCACGGAGGACATTGAGAAAACCAGGCATTCTCTATGCTCTCCCGTGCGTTCCGTGGTGAAAAGCTTTTATTCCAAATCCAGCGGTATTTCGTGCTGCGGAAAATGCTCCAGCGGAGGCAGTTCCGACAGCGAACGCAAATTCAGGTCGTCCAGAAACGTCTTGGTCGTCGCCAGCAACGACGGCCTTCCCGGCACTTCACGGTGGCCGACGACGTCTATCCATCCCCGCTCCTGCAGCGTGCGGATAATGTTGGGGTTCACCGCGACGCCGCGAATTTCCTCAATGTCGCCACGCGTTACCGGCTGCCGGTAGGCAATGATCGCCAGCGTTTCCAGCACCGCGCGCGAATATCGCTGCGGCCTTTCAGGATTGAGCCGTGCCAGATACGGCCAATATTCGGCGCGCGCCTGGAAACGCCAGCCGCTCGCCACCTGCGCCAACTCCAGCGTGCGGCCCTGCCAGTCGGTTTTCAGCTCATCCAGCAGCATGCGCAGCGTGGTGCGATCCATGCGGTCTTCAAACAGCCGCAACAGGTCATCCAGCGACAACGGCTCGCGGCTCGTCAGCAACGCGGCTTCCAGCACATTCTTCAGGTGGCGGATATTGCCGGTTTCAACGGAGGCCATCGCTTGCCTGCACGTATATCGGGGTAAACGCCGCTTGCTGCGTCAGCCTGACCAAGCCTTCGCGCGCCAACTCCAGAATCGCCAGAAAACACACCACCAGTTTGGGAATGCCTTCCTTCAAATCAAACAATGCAACGAATTCCAGCAAGGGTTCGGCGTTCAGTTTTCGCAGGATCATGCTCATGTGCTCGCGCACCGAAAGCTCCTCGCGACTCACCTTGTGATGCGTGAAATGGCTGGCGCGCTTCAGCACGTCCTGCCATGCGGCGAAGAGTTCATCCATCGCCACGCCGGGTAATTGCTGTTGCGGAATATGCTCGTAATAGGCCTGCGCCACCAGCATCTCGCGCCCCACTTGCGGCATATCGTCCAGCCTTTGCGCAGCCAGCTTGATCGCTTCGTACTCCAGCAGGCGCCGCACCAGTTCGGCGCGCGGATCGTCTTCCTGCTCGATTTCCGCCGGCTTGGGCAACAACATGCGCGACTTGATCTCGATCAGCATCGCCGACATCAGCAGATAATCCGCAGCCAGCTCCAGCTTGCCCGCACCCATCCTCTCGATGTAATCCATGTACTGCTGCGTCAGGTCCGCCATCGGGATATCGAGAATATCCAGATTGTGCTTGCGAATCAGATACAACAACAGGTCGAGCGGGCCTTCAAAACTTTCCAGATAAATTTCCAGCGCGTCCGGCGGAATATAGAGATCCTGTGGCAGTTCCGCCAGGAGTTCGCCATGGATGCGAGCACTGGCGGCGGGAATCATCAGTTGTAGCCCAACCCCATCGCCTCGCGCACGTCGCGCATGGTTTCCCGCGCCATTTTGCGCGCTTTTTCGCAGCCATCGGCAACAATGTTTTTCACCAGTGTCGGGTCTGCCGCATATTCGGCGGCACGCTCCTGGATCGGTTTCAGCTCGACCAGCACAGCGTCGATGACCGGCTGCTTGCACTCGATACAGCCGATGGAGGCGCCACGGCAACCCTGCTGCACCCAGTCGCGGGTGTTGTCATCGGAATAGACCTCATGCAGCTGGTACACCGGGCATTTGGTCGGCTCGCCCGGGTCGGTACGGCGCACGCGCGCCGGGTCGGTCGGCATGGTACGGATTTTCTTTGAAATCGTGTCCGGGTCTTCACGCAGCGAAATGGTGTTGTTGTAGGACTTGGACATTTTCTGCCCGTCCAGCCCCGGCATGCGCGAGGCCGGGGTCAGCTTGGCTTCCGGTTCAACCAGAATCATCTTGCCGCCGCCTTCGAGGTAGCCCAGCAGGCGCTCGCGGTCGCCCAGCGACAGACCCTGGTGCTCTTCGATCATGGCCTGTGCCGACAGCAGCGCCTCTTCATCGCCGGATTCCTGATAACGGGTACGCAGTTCGTCGTAAAGCATGCCGCGCTTGCCGCCCAGCTTCTTGATCGCGGCCTCGGCCTTCTCCTCGTAGCCTGGTTCGCGGCCATAAATGTGGTTGAAGCGGCGTGCGATTTCGCGCGTGAATTCGATATGCGGCACCTGGTCCTCGCCCACCGGCACCTGGGTGGCGCGGTATATCAGGATGTCTGCGCTTTGCAGCAGCGGATAGCCGAGGAAGCCGTAGGTGGACAAATCCTTGCTGGAGAGCTTTTCCTGCTGGTCCTTGTAGGTCGGCACGCGTTCCAGCCAGCCCAGCGGCGTGATCATCGACAGCAGCGTGTGCAGTTCGGCATGCTCAGGCACGCGCGACTGGATGAAAATGGTAGCGCTGGCGGGGTCCACGCCGGCGGCAAGCCAGTCGATGACCATTTCCCAGACGTTTTCCTCGATCACATGCGGTGTGTCGTAGTGCGTGGTGAGCGCGTGCCAGTCGGCAACGAAGAACAGGCATTCCTGTTCGTGCTGGAGCTTGAGCCAGTTCTTGAGGACGCCATGATAGTGTCCCAGATGCAGGTTACCGGTGGGGCGCATGCCCGATAAAACGCGCTCTACAGCCATGATTCAGATTTGCCTTTTAGTTTTAAGAAAATAGCCACGAAATCGCCGCCATGGCGGCATTCACGAACGGCCACAGGATTTTACCGAGGATGCCGGTAAATAACAGCACTATCAGTATGATGAATCCGTAGCGCTCCAGTTTGGCAAATTGCCAGGCATATGGATGCGGCAACAGGCTGACCGCGATGCGCCCGCCATCTAATGGCGGCAACGGCAACAGATTGAGCACCATCAGTACCACGTTGATCATGATGCCGGCCTTTGCCATCAGCGCCATCGGCAGCACGAAGCTTTCGGGCATCGTGGCGGCCATCTTGTAGACCACGGCCCAGAACAGGGCCATCACCAGATTGGAACCGGGCCCGGCAGCGGCAACCCACAACATATCGCGCTTGGGGTGGCGCAAACGGCTGAAATCGACCGGAACGGGCTTGGCCCATCCAAACAGGATGCCTCCGACCAGCATGCTCAACAAGGGCACCAGCACGGTACCAATGGGGTCGATGTGCTTCAGCGGATTGAGCGTGATGCGCCCTGCTGCTGCGGCCGTCATGTCGCCGAAATGGCGGGCGGCATAGCCGTGCGCAGCCTCGTGCACGGTGATTGCGAAGATCACCGGCAAGGCATAAATCGAAATCTGCTGTATCAGGCTTAATTCCATATCACTCCAATCCAAAACGGGCAGGATCGCCCTTGCCGCGACGTATCAGTTGCGGCACCTCCCCGGTCAGATCGATCACCGTCGTCGGCAGCACGTCGCAAGCTCCCGCATCGATGACCAGGTCCACCAGTTTTTCCAGTCGGTCGCGTATCTCCCAAGCCTCGCTCAGCGGCGTTTCGTCGCCGGGCAGCATCAAGGTCATGCTGAGCAGCGGCTCGTTCAGCTCTTCCAGCAGCGCCAGCGTCACCGCGTGATCCGGCACGCGCAATCCTATGGTGCTGCGCTTGGGATGCTGCAAGCGGCGCGGGACTTCGCGGCTCGCTTGCAAAATAAAAGTATAGCTGCCCGGGGTGTTGGCCTTGAGCAGGCGAAACTGGCTATTATCCACTTTCGCATACACGGCAATTTCCGCCAGATTACGGCAAACCAGCGTGAAATGGTGACTCTCGTCCACGCCGCGTATTGTCCGGATACGTTCCTGAGCATTCTTGTCGCCCAGGGCGCAACCCAGCGCATAGCTGGAGTCCGTCGGGTAGGCGACCACGCCGCCGCTACGGAAAATCTCCACGGCCTGACGAATCAGCCGGGACTGCGGGCTTTCGGGATGTATCGAAAAAAACTGGGCCATTTAGTGAATAGCTTCTGCTTCCGGCCAATCTTGCCACACAGGAACGCAACCGGGCGGCAAATCCGGAAGTCGCCCCATATCCATGTAGCCATGCCCGGGTCCGTGGTAATCGGAACCCAGCGATGCAAGAAAACCGAACTGGTGCGCGAGACGCGCGAAATGACCGTATTGCTCGGGCGTATGGCTGCCGGTCACGACTTCGATACCGGCGCCGCCCAATTCGCGGAATTCCGCCAGCAATGTCGCCATGTTGGTACGGCCGAGATCGTAGCGTCCCGGGTGTGCCAATACCGCAACGCCACCACTGCCGGTGATCCAGCCGATGGCTCCGTCCAGCTCTGCCCAACGGTGCTCGAAATAGCCCGGCTTGCCCTTGACCAGATATTTCTTGAACACTGCGGAAATGTCTTTCGCATGCCCGGTTTCAACCAGAAAGCGAGCAAAGTGCGAGCGGCTGATGATGCCGCGTTTGGCATAGCTGTAAGCACCTTCCAGGCTGCCGGTAATGCCGATTTCATCGAGACCGGCGGCCATGCCTTCGGCACGCGCATGACGCCCGGCGCGTATCGCCTCCAATCCTTTCACCAGGGGCTCGTGTGCAGGCGAAACCTTGAGTCCGACGACATGAATGGTGCGTTTATGCCAGGTGACGGAAACTTCGACCCCATTAATGAATGCGATATTGTGACGTGCAGCAACCTCGGCCGCTTCGGCCAGTCCGCCGATATCGTCGTGATCGGTCAACGCCAGCACGCGCACGCCCTGAGCCGCGGCATGCTCGACGAGCTGGGTCGGCGTAAGTGTGCCGTCGGAAACAATGGAATGACTGTGAAGGTCAAAAGGGGAAGGCATAGGATCGCGTACATGAACCGCTCTTGTGAGCCAAGCAGAATCATAGCAAAATAGCAGCCCGACCGATACGTTAGCTAGCCCCTCTCCCACGTGAAATTCCTATTTGATCTGTTCCCCGTCATCCTGTTCTTCATCGTTTTCAAGACGATGGGCATTTATGCTGCGACGACTGCCGCCATCGCTGCCACGCTGGCGCAGATCGGCTGGGTGAAATACAGGCATGGCAAGGTGGATGGCATGCTCATCGCCAGCGGCGTGATCATCGTCGTTTTCGGCGGCGCGACCCTGCTGCTGCACAACGAAGCCTTCATCAAGTGGAAGCCGACCGTGCTGTACTGGATGTTTGCTATTGTGCTCTTTGCCGCCGAGATGTTCTGGAACAAAAACCTCATCCGCGCTGTCATGGATAAACAGCTTGTGCTGCCCGAACCGGTCTGGCGCAAACTGAACCACGCCTGGGCAGGCTTTTTTGCAATAATGGGCCTGCTCAATCTTTATGTGGCTTTTAACTTCGCCACGGAAACTTGGGTCAATTTCAAGCTTTTCGGCACGATGGGGCTGATGCTGGTCTTTGTTGTGCTGCAGAGCCTGTTCCTGGGCAAATACATGAAGGAACCGGAATAATGCTCTACGCCATTATCGGCACGGATCATCCCAATAGCCTGGAAAAGCGCATGGCCAACCGGCCTGAGCATCTCGCACGGCTGAAGCAGTTGCAGGAGGAAGGTCGCCTGCTGTTGGCAGGGCCGTTTCCTGCCATCGACAGCGTCGACCCCGGCCCAGCCGGATTCAGCGGCAGTCTCATCGTCGCCGAATTCCCTTCGCTGGCCGAAGCCAAGGCGTGGGCAGAGTCCGACTCTTTCGTCACCGGCGGCGTGTTTTCCGGCATTACCGTGCAACCTTTCCGTAAAACCCTGCCCGCTTGAACCATTCCGATCTACAGGACGAAATTCGCCGCCGTCTGACAGCGCTGGAGCCGCAATTGCTCGAAATTGTGGACGACAGCGCACAGCATGCCGGCCATGCCGGCAACAAAGGCGGCGGACATTTCACGCTTACGGTGGTCAGCTCGCATTTTTCCGGCAAATCGCAGATAATGCGCCATCGCATAATTTACCAGGCGCTTCAAGAACTTATCCCATCGCGCATTCATGCATTGAGCATATCCGCTTACGCTCCTGAAGATCGTTAACTACCATTCCATCCCATCCTCATTACAAGGAATCCTGATGAATCTGACACAAAAAACCTTGCTGGCCATCGCTTTCGGCCTGCTGCTCCCTTCCGCGCAAGCCGCCGACGCCAATGTCGCCACCGTCAACGGCAAACCCATCAAGCAATCCCTCGTGGACTACATCGCCAAGGATGCTACCGCGCGCGGCCAGAACGTTGACGCGAACGTTCGCAGCGTTATCGTCAACAAGCTGATCAGCAGCGAACTGGTCGTGCAGGAAGCCCAGAAGCAGGGAATGGACAAGCAACCCGATTATGTTGCCAAGGAAGAACTGCTGCGCCGCGAACTGCTGGTCAATACCTATATCGAGAACTTCCTGAAGAAAACCACCGTCAGCGAAGCCGACCTCAAGGCCGAATATGACAAATTCAAACAGCAGGTCGGCGACAAGGAGTACAGCGCACGCCATATCCTGGTTGCAACCGAGGCCGAAGCCAAGGACATCATCGCTCAACTCGGCAAGGGCGGCGATTTCGCCAAGCTGGCAAAAGAAAAATCCAAGGATACCGGCTCCAAGGACAAGGGCGGCGAACTGGGCTGGTTCCCCCCGGCTGCTATGGTCAAGCCGTTCAGCGACGCGCTCGGCACCCTGAAAAAAGGCCAGATTACCCAATCCCCAGTGCAAACCCAGTTCGGCTGGCACGTCATCAAGCTGGACGACACCCGTACCGCCCAACCGCCCGCCTATGACAAGGTCAAGGACAATCTGAAGAAACAGGTTCAGCAACGCAATCTGGAAAAGATGCTGAGCGACCTGCGCGCAAAAGCCAAGGTTGTCGCCAACTAAGCTTTGCGTATGGCAAGCTCCAGCGGCGCCGTCAAGGCGCCGTTTTTATTTCAGGAGCACCGGTCAAAGCCCTTGCACCTCAAGATGGTTATGCAATAATAAGAACAATTCTTATTTACTTGCGCCATTGCCATGTTAACCCTCAGCCTGGACAGCCTGAAACCCGGAGAGTCTGCGACCATCCACGCCATTACGGCGGAAGAAGGCCTGCATCAGCGACTCAATGCCCTGGGCTTCCGCATTGGAAAGCGCATCGAACTGATACGCCGCGCCCGCTTCCATGGCCCGCTACACGTGCGCATCGGCACGACCGATGTCATACTGCGCAGCGCCGAAGCTCATCGCATCCAGATTTCGCAGGATTCAGCCACTCCACACAACTGAGCTGCTCCGCCAGCTGCGCCGAACATACACTTAATGAAATTAATCGCACTCCTGGGCATGCCCAATACGGGCAAATCGACCCTGTTCAACCGCATCAGCGGCGCCTCGGCCCGCGTGGGCAACTGGCCCGGCATTACCGTGGACCTGATGAGCGCCAAGATATTGCTTGGCGGCCATATCGCAGAACTGATCGACCTGCCGGGCATTTACGACTTGCACGGTTTCTCCGACGACGAGCAAGTCGTGCGGCACTTTCTTGAAAACAACGAGATCGACCTGGTCATCCTCGTGCTCAATACATCGCAGGTGGATCGCCAGTTGTCGCTAGGCTTGCAGGTGCGCGACCTCGGCTTGCCCACGGTATTGATGCTCAATATGGTCGACGAGGCCAAGCGCGGCGGCATTACCGTCGACCCCGCCATCATGTCGCAACACCTCGGCACACCGGTGGCGATGCTGAGCGCCAAATACGGCGAGGGATTCCAGCAGGCGCTGCAACTGGCAGCGCAAACCATGAACAACGCTACCGCCCACCCCGCTCCCGAAGAATTGCGCGCGCAGCTCGACTCGGACGACAAAATCGAGCGTCAGATGGAAGAAATCGTCAAAGCCGCGGTGCAGATGCCGGTGCAACTGACGGATGCGCTTACGTCCAGGCTGGACAAGCTTTTGCTACATCCCTGGCTGGGATTGCCGATCTTCTTTGCCGCGCTTTACCTGCTTTTCCAGTTGATCTTTACCGTCGGCGCCCCGTTGCAGGACGGAGTAGCCTGGTTGCTGGATCATGGCCGCAGCGACCTGCTGGAGCCGATGATGGCCTCCTGGCCGGGATGGCTGCATGGCCTGCTGCTGGACGGCATATACAATGGCGTCGGTACCGTGGCAGCTTTTGTGCCTATCATTATCCTGTTCTTCCTGGTGATGACGCTGGTCGAAGACAGCGGCTATCTTTCCCGTGCAGCTTTCCTGATGGATGCGCTGATGGCGAAGATGGGCCTGGACGGCCGCGGTTTCGTGATGCTGCTGATGGGCTTCGGTTGCAACGTGCCCGCGCTGATGGGCACGCGCGTGATGCGTAATCGCGCTTCGCGCCTGCTGACCATGCTGGTCATCCCTTTCTCGCTCTGCTCGGCACGCTTGCAGGTGTTCGTCTTCATGACCGCCGTGCTGTTCACGCCGCAGCAGGCGCCGCTGGTGCTGTTCTCAATGTACCTGATGAGCTTTGCCGTGACGTTCCTGAGCGCCTTGCTGTTCAAGAGCCAGTTCCACAGCAACGAGCCCTTCATACTGGAACTGCCGCCCTATCGCTTTCCTACCCCCCGCCAGATCGTCCTGCGCGGCTGGCAGGAGGTCGGGCACTTCCTCAACCGTGCATCCAAATTCATCATTGCCGGCGTGGTGCTGGTCTGGGCGCTCACCAATTACCCGAGCGGCACCGCTCCTGCCAGCATTGATACTTATGCCGGCATGATAGGCCAGGTGCTTTCGCCGGTATTGACGCCCATAGGCATCGATGCCCAGCTCGCGATTGCGCTGATTTTCGGGTTTGTAGCAAAGGAAATCGTGGTGGGCTCGCTCGCCGTGATCTACGGCTTGCAAGGAGATGAACTGATGCAGCTGATGGCGCAGCGACTGGATTGGGTGCAAGGGATGAGCTTCATGCTGTTCACGCTGATCTACACCCCGTGCCTCTCGACCATCGCCACGCTCAAGACAGAATCCCGCAGTTCCGGGTTCATGTGGCTTTCCATCGGCTGGTCGTTGCTGCTGGCCTGGATGGTAAGCTTCGCCTTTTACCAAGGCGCGCGCGCCCTGGGGTTCTGAAGAAAACGTTACGGTTCAGGGCTGCCTTCACCCGGCCCTGAACATGAAATACACCGCCCCCATCAAACACAGTCCCGCCCATAAATAGTCCAGCTTGATGGGCTCTTGCATGTAAAACACGGCAAAAGGGATAAACACGGCCAGCGTGATCACTTCCTGCATGATCTTGAGCTGGGCGAGACTCACCGTGGTATAGCCGATACGATTGCCAGGTACCTGCAGAAAATATTCGAAAAGCGCGATACCCCAGCTTGCCAGCGCAGCGATCCACCAGGGTTTGTCGTTGAGATTCTTGAGGTGCGCGTACCAGGCGAATGTCATGAATACATTCGACATGACGAGCAATCCGGCGGCCTGCATCCAGGGAGGCAAGGATAGCAGACTACTCATACGCGGAATTCAGGGTGATGACGTTGCAGCAGCCCGAAGGCGAGCGCAAGATTGCCATGCGCCCGCCAGTTGCTGCTCTTGAGACGTAAATCAGACAGCGGCTTCGCCGGTCTCGCCGGTACGGATGCGGATCACCTGCTCCACCGGGGTAACGAATATCTTGCCGTCGCCGATCTTGCCGGTACGCGCGGATTTGACGATGGCTTCGATGCAGGCATCCAGCAGGTTGTCCGCCACCACCAGTTCCATCTTGATCTTGGGAAGAAAATCGACCACGTACTCTGCGCCGCGGTAGAGCTCGGTATGCCCTTTCTGGCGGCCGAATCCCTTTACCTCGGTTACCGTCAGCCCGGCAACGCCGATCTCGGAGAGCGCTTCGCGCACTTCATCCAGCTTGAATGGCTTGATGACGGCCTCAATTTTTTTCATGGTATTTCTCCTCCTTCAGAATTCGAATTTATATTTCGATGTTATCGGATAACGCCGGTCCTTGCCAAATCCGCGGTGCGTGATGCGCACGCCGACCGGTGCCTGGCGGCGCTTGTATTCGTTGCGGTCGATCAATGTCACGACCCGGCGGATATCCTCCGTCCGGAAACCCATCGCGGCAATTTCCGCCGGGCTTCTGTCGTATTCGACGTACGCTTCCATGATCGCATCCAGGATTTCGTAGGGTGGCAGCGAATCCTGGTCGGTCTGATCGTGCCGCAACTCCGCCGATGGAGCGCGGGTAATGATGCGCATCGGAATGATGGGCGCAACAGAGTTACGGTAATGCGAGAGCCGGTAGACCATGGTTTTGGGCACGTCTTTCAATACCGAGAACCCGCCAGCCATATCGCCATAAAGTGTTGAATATCCCACGCCCATTTCACTCTTGTTGCCGGTGGTCAGCACAATGGAGCCGAACTTGTTCGAGAGCGCCATCAGCAAGGTGCCGCGTATGCGTGCCTGCAGATTCTCTTCGGCGAGATCGAACGGAAGGCCCTCGAACTCCCCAGCCAGGGAATCGAGAAATGTTTCGAACAGATGTTCGATCGGCAATTCGGTGTAATGCACGCCCAGGTTTTCCGCCATTTGTGCAGCATCGTTCTGGCTGATGTCAGCGGTGAAGCGCGAGGGCATCATGACGGCACGTACGCGCTCCGCGCCCAATGCATCCACGGCAATCGCCAGTGTCAGCGCGGAATCGATACCGCCGGACAACCCCAGAACCACGCCGGGAAAACCGTTCTTGACGATGTAGTCATGCACGCCAAGGCATAACGCCTTGTATACGGCCGCTTCCAGAGGCTCTTCGGGAATCACTTCGGCCGGCAGCGGCTCGGCGCCGTCGAACTCAACGAGCCCGAAAGCTTCCTCGAACGCGGGCATCTGCATCATCAGAAGCCCTTCGCGGTTCAATACAAAGGAGGCGCCGTCGAACACCAGCTCATCCTGACCGCCGATCAGATTGGCGTAAACAATGGGCAAGCCAGTCTCACGCACGCGTTCGCGCAGCACCTCGTAACGCGTCAGCTGCTTTTCGAGGTGATACGGCGAGGCATTCAAGGCCAGCAGCAATTGAGCGCCGGCTCTGCGGGCGCGTATTGCCGGCTCCTGCTCCCAGACATCGGCACAAATAACGACGCCGATTCTGACGCCTTCGTGCTCGAAAACCAGCGGCTCGTCGCCCGGCTCAAAATATCGAACTTCATCGAAAACGCTATAATTTGGCAGCTTCTGTTTGTGATAAGTCGCGAATATCCTGCCTTCGCGAATCACGGAGGCGGCATTGAAATGCTTGCCATCCTGCTGTGCCGGATGCCCGACGATCAATGTGAGGCCCGCCGGGACCGATGCTGCCAATGAGCCGAGCGCGGTGTCGCATGCCTGGTAAAAATCTTCGCGCAGCAGCAGGTCTTCAGCCGGATATCCGGCGAGAGCGAGCTCGGGCGTCAGCAAGAGTGTGGCGCCAGCTTCACTGGCACGTCGACAGCTTTCCAAGATTCTAAATGCATTGCCGGCAAGATCACCGACAGTGCAATTGATTTGCGCTATCGCAAGTTTCATAAGGGAAATCAGCTACGGTCGTGGCCGGGTTTGCAGGCAGTGAGGCGACTCAATAGCTGCCGCCCGCATCCTTGATCATCTTGACGATGTCCTTCTCGCCATTTTTCATCGCATACACCAATGCGGTCAGCCCGTAGCCATCCTTGGCCTTGACATTGATGCGTTTGGCTAGCAGCAGGCCCACCATCTCCTTGGAGCCATTTTCGACGGCAAGATGCAGCAGGGATTCGTCATTAGTATCCTTGATGTTGACATCGGCGCCCTTGTCGATGAGCAATTCAGCGACTTCCACGCGACCTTTCTTGACCGCCCAGCTCAGCGCCGTCCAGCGCGTATGATCCTGATCGCCGACCTTGGCTCCTGCATCGAGCAGCGCCCTCACCGCATCCAGATTGCCTTCGCGCGCCGCATACATGAGGGCCGTCATCTTGTTGCGATCGCGTGCGGATACGTCGGCCCCGCTGTCCAGCAAAGTCTGGAGGGTTGGAAGCTGGCCGCTTTTCGCGGCGAACATCAGCACTGTCCTGCCGTCGTCGCTACGCGCGTTCGGATTGACCCCGGCCTTGATCAGCAGGCTGACTACCTCGTTGAAACCGGAAGTGGTTGCAAGGCCGAGCGCACTCCAGCCAGCCTGGTCGCGCACGGAGGTATCGGCGCCTTTTTCCAGCAACACGCGCACGGTATCGACAAAATTCTTCTTTGCGGCATACATCAGCGCCGTCCAGCCGTCGCCGTCCTTGGCGTTGACGTCCGCCCCCTTCTCCAGCAATACCTGCGCAACCTCGGCATTGCCCTTGCGCGCCGCATACATCAACGCGGTGATGCCTTCCGAATCCCTGGTGTTGGCGCTGGCGCCACTGTCGAGGATGGCGCGTACCATGGCTACGTCGCCGCGTGCGGAAGCCGCCAGAAGGTACGGCACATCTTCGGCCGCCATGGAGACCATGGGCAACAACGACAACAGAAGCAGGAGGCTACGCAGGATGAACTTCATTAGTTATTGTCCTTTTGCTTTAATGGCGGCCAGCACGGCTTCGCCCAGCCCGGCCGGAGAACTGGCGACGACCACGCCGGCCTTTTCCAGCGCCAGCATCTTGTCTTCCGCACGGCCGCTGCCGCCGGAAATGATCGCGCCGGCATGTCCCATGCGCTTGCCCTTGGGGGCGGTCTGACCGGCAATATAACCTGCGACGGGTTTCTTGACGTTGGATTTGATGAACTCCGCTGCAGCCTCCTCATCCGCGCCGCCGATTTCGCCCACCATGATGATGGCTTCGGTTTCCGGATCGGCCTCGAACATTTCCAGACACTCGAT
Organism: Methylobacillus sp. MM3; assembly: GCF_001645185.1. GTDB lineage: Bacteria > Pseudomonadota > Gammaproteobacteria > Burkholderiales > Methylophilaceae > MM2. Next base: position 264,441 of record NZ_LXTQ01000011.1, on the reverse strand, counting down.
AAAATTGAGGCCTTTGATCGGATCGCCGCCGATACCGACGCAGGTGGTCTGTCCGAGGCCAAGCTGCGTGGTCTGGTGCACCGCTTCATAGGTGAGCGTACCGGAGCGCGACACGATGCCGACCTTGCCGCGCTTGTGAATCGATCCCGGCATGATACCGATCTTGCACTCGTCCGGCGTGATTACGCCCGGGCAATTGGGGCCGACCAGTCTGGCGCCGTTGGCGACCAGCGCCGCCTTGACGTTGAGCATGTCCAGCACCGGAATGCCCTCGGTAATGCAGACGATCAGTTCTATGCCGGCATCCGCCGCTTCGACGATGGAATCCGCGGCAAATGCCGGCGGAACGTATATCACGGATGCTTGGGCGCCGGTGGTCTTGACCGCATCGCGCATGGTGTTGAACACCTGCAGGTTCAGATGCATCTGCCCGCCCTTGCCTGGCGTGACACCGCCAACCATCTGCGTGCCGTAGGCCAGTGCCTGTTCGGAGTGGAAAGTGCCTTGCTTGCCGGTGAAACCCTGGCACAGCACCTTGGTATTTTTATTGATCAGTATGCTCATGTGATTCCTTATGCCACGGCAGCCACGGCTTGCTTGGCCGCATCGGTCAATCCATCGGCGGAAATGATGGACAGTCCGCTTTCGCGCAGCATTTTTTTGCCCAATTCAACGTTCGTGCCCTCGAGACGCACGACGACCGGAACCTGAACGCCGACTTCCTTCACGGCGGTAATGATGCCTTCCGCGATGATGTCGCAGCGCATGATGCCGCCGAAAATATTGACCAGGATCGCCTTGACGTTGCTGTCGGCGAGGATGATCTTGAAGGCGCGCGCCACGGTTTCCGCCGTCGCGCCACCGCCCACGTCGAGAAAGTTGGCCGGCATGCCACCGTGCAGCTTGATCAGGTCCATGGTCGCCATTGCGAGACCGGCACCGTTGACCATGCAGCCGATGTTGCCGTTCAGGGCAATGTAGTTGAGTCCGCTGGCGTGCGCCTCGGCTTCCTTGGGATCGTCCTGGCTCCAGTCGCGCAGCTCTGCCAGGCCTTTCTGGCGATAGAGCGCGTTGTCGTCCACGCTCATCTTGCAATCAAGTGCGACCAGCGTGCCGGACTCGGTCACTACCAGCGGATTGATTTCCAGCAGCGCGAGATCGTTTTCCTTGAACAGGCGATAAAGGCCTTTCAGCAGCTTGGTGAAGGCACCGATCTGCTCGCCGGCGAGCCCGAGCGCGAAAGCGAGATTGCGCGCCTGGTAATCCACCAGGCCGAGCAAAGGATCGCACACTTCGCGCAGGATTTTCTCCGGCGTTTCATGGGCGATTTCTTCGATTTCCATGCCGCCTGCTGCCGAAGCCACGACGACGACGCGCTCGACCGAACGATCCACCAGCAGCGAAAGATAAAGCTCGCGCGCGATGGGCAGAGTTTCCTCGATCAACAGGCGATGCACCGGCTGACCGTCGGGTGCATTCTGCTGCGTGACGAGGTGATTGCCCAACAGGTGAGTAGCGAGATTCTGCAGCTCATCGTGCGAGCGGGTCACCTTGACGCCGCCCGCCTTGCCGCGCCCGCCGGCGTGAATCTGCGCCTTGGCAACCCAGGCGGAACTGCCCAGCTCGCGCGAAGCGGCAACAGCCGACTCCGCATCATTCGCCACGATGCCGCGCGGCGTCGGCAGGCCATATTGTTGCAACAAATGCTTGGCCTGATACTCATGCAAATTCATGGTGATTCCAAAGACAGGGGAAATGCTGCAATTTTGGCGGAAAACCCCCGAATAAGCCAGTACTGGCGCATCGTTAAAACGTGATCTCCGGGCGCGATGCTATAATCGCGGCTCATTTTTCGCCAATTTTCCTATGCGTCTCGTGATCCAGGGGCAGAACCTGCTGCCCGAACATCTTGCCCATCTCTCCACCCTTAACGGCCAACGGGTTTTTCGTCCACTGACAAGCCACGCCTATGTGCTGTCGGACACCGCTCCCAATCCGGAAATTTCGGCCTATTGCGAGACCCACAAGATCGACTGTGCCTTCGTGAAAGACGAGCATACGCTGGACGATATCGGGCTGGTGGTGATGGACATGGATTCCACGCTGATCAATATCGAATGCATAGACGAAATCGCCGACATGCAAGGCCTCAAGCCGCAGGTTGCGGCGATCACTGAAAGCGCGATGCGCGGCGAGATCGAGTTCGCCGAAAGCCTGCGCCGCCGGGTTACGCTCCTGGCCGGACTGGATGATTCGGCATTGCAGCGCGTCTATGACGAGCGCTTGCAACTCAATCCGGGGGCACTCACGCTGCTCGAAGCACTCAGGGCACGCGGCATCAAGACCCTGCTGGTCTCCGGCGGATTTACTTTCTTTACAGAGCGGCTGAAACAGCGGGTCGGGCTGGATTACGCCCATGCCAACGTACTGGAAATCATCGATGGCAAGCTGACCGGTCGCGTGTTAGGGGATGTGCTGGATGCACAAGGCAAGGCGGACTGGCTGAATCGCATACGTGCTGAACTCGGGCTCAGTTCCGAGCAAGTAGTCGCCATCGGCGATGGTGCCAACGACCTGAAGATGATGGCCGCAGCCGGCATTGGCATCGCGTACCACGCTAAACCCGTAGTACGCGCGCAGGCAACTTACGCCATCAGCAACACCGGACTGGACGGTGCGCTCAACCTGCTTTCACCCGCTTAAAAAGCCTTGACCGAGGTGCGGCCGTCAATCTCGTCAGCTGCGGTATTCATGCTACGACCATAGGCATCCTGGCCGCTGAACTGGAATAGCAAGTGCTTGGGATCTATGGTGGCATTGCCGGTACTGTTCTGGCTAACCATGAACGTCACTGTGGCCTGCATGGTGGTTCTGTTGTAAACGACTGAAAGCGGCCGCTTGGCAATCTGCACCTCGGTGGTGGTCACGAAACCGGTGGGACTATTGTTGTAGTAGCCGCCGGCAGTGCTTTTCGCGCGTGAAATCGTCCAATTGCTCAATTGAGCGATAGACGTGTTGTCCATCTGGGTGCTGAACTGGATGTTGACTGAAAAGGTTTTGCTTGATCCGGGCGCAGTCAAATTGACCGGGTCGAGCATCCACAGCTGCGTGCCGGGCCCCAGGCTCAGATTGAAGCCGCTATTGGAGCCATCCACAAACAGAATCTTCGGCCGATTGATTTCAAAACTGAGGTCTGTGGTCAATGCCGAGCGCGCGCCCTTCAAAATCTGCAGTTGTCGGTTTGCTTCATCATCCTGACCAAGATGCGTGTAAGCCACGCCCAATTCATAGTTAGCCTCGTAGAACTTGGGCTTGAGCGACAATGCGGTTTTCAGTTCCTGCACCGATTCCTCGTATCTGCCCTGCTTGTTGTGCAAGGCACCCAGCGCATAGTAAACGTTGCCATCGGTCGGTACCATGCGCTGCACCTTGCGGAACTGCGCCTCCGCCTCCTGCAGACGGTCCGTTTGGACATACTGAATGCCCAGGGTATATTCGGGCAAGGGATTCCTGGGGTCCAGCCTGGCAGCGGACTTGAAGGTGATCTCTGCCTCATTGTAGCGTTTGCCTTGCAGGTAGGCATTACCTAGTTTGATCTGGAAATCGGAAGAAGTCGGATCGAGTTTGACCAGGTCCTTGAACGCCTTGACGGCTTCATCCACATTGCCCATCGAGAGATTGATATTCCCGATATAGGTGAGTGCCGTGGTGTTCTGAGGGTCGGAAGCAAGAGCCTGCCTAAAGCTAGTGATGGCCTCCTTCAGGTTATTGCTCTGCATTTGCTGAGCAGCTCGCTGCAGCGCATATTGCGCCAACTGCGAGCGCTGGGCGGACCGATCCTGTCCTATGACATCAAATATGTTGCCGCTGACGGAAAAAGGATCGGAAGCCATAATTGGTTAAGGAGCGACAGCCGAATTGCTAACGGGCTGCAAACCTGCGGCAATATTCCGATTGATGGCAATCAGGATATCGAGTTTGGCCGGTTCGGGATAGCTGATGGCCTCGAAGGTGCGCTTGTCAACGAACGCAGAGAGGGAAAGCAGATTGCGCTTGATTTCTGCGGGAATCGGGTTGTCCTTGTTCGCCATCTCGGCCTGGAACACCGTCCACAGGCGCAGGTTGTAACGCAGACTCTCGTCCAGCATGGCTTCCCGTTCCGGCGCATCCCAGTTCTGCTGCACGGCCGCCATGCGGGCCGCAGACTTGATCAACAGGCTGGCTTCGAGCGCGCGCCCATCCAGGGTAGCGCTTTCAACAGCTTGATAGGCTTTAAGCGGATTGTTGAACATGCTTGATTAACTCCTGTTCGAAATTCACCAGTTTGCGTGCACACTTCATGGCCTGATAATACCTGCCACAAGCCAGGTCATTGTTGATTTCGGCAATGTAATCCACCGTCGCCGGCGCTGCCACCAGTATCTCCTCGATCAACCGCTGGTAATTGCGCTGGTAGGCAGACAGATTGTTCCTGTCCATATACATCAATTGCACGCACAGATACACCTGCTTGCATGCGGAATCGGCTTCTTGCTCGGTCAATACATCTTTCTCTCGCAAAAGTGGAACATCGTTCAGAATGCTCAGCTCTGCAGAATTATCACCATTCTGGACAACCGCGCCCCCAATAAAGACTTTCTCATTGGGTTTCAGAGTTAACTTTAGCGCCATTGCCAGACCTTACAATTGAGCAAGTACGTCGGAAGCACCCGCGATCGGCAGGGACTTGCCATTCAGCTGACCGGCTACGGCAACGCTGATTTCCTGCGCCTGCGGCTCTTCAGGTGGGCGCGGCAGACCCTCGCTCGCATTTTCCGCAGTGCGCTGCAATTGCTGCTCCAGCGCCTCACGCGCAGTATTCACATCGTCGCGTATGACCTGCACCGCTTCGCCAAAGGCCAGCACCGCTGCATCGCTGGGCACTTGGGCATCAATGGGCGGGAACTCGGTCTCTTGCGGATAAAACACTGGCTCATAGTCTGGGGCTACAGGTGGAACCACCAAAGACTGCATCTCTTTTCGCAACCCATCTATGCTATTGATGTATTGCACCCGCTCTTCGTTCCCGGCCGGAAACGGTGGGTAGTTTTTTACCGCGCCGACCAGGGCCGCCATACCAGTCAGCAACTCATCTGCACGATCGAGCCCTTTGTTTGCATCCCTCACAGCTTGCGCAGCTCGAACGCTATCCTCCTTGCGATCCGTCAAAGTCGCGACGGATTCGGAAGACGAATTGATACTGACGGTTTCCTGTTGTTCGGACAAACCATTTTTCTGCCCATTCACACCCGGCGCAGTCTGCACACCTGATTCAGCAGGCGATGCAAGAGCGACTGAAGCCAAACCCGAAGGGTATCCCATGGTTGCCACATTTAATTCGCTGACCATGTCATTCTCCCAATGAAAGACCGGGGCGAGTCGAATTCGACCACCCCGGCAACATCATCAGTGTCCTTTCAACTCTCTTATTATTAGAAGAGTCTCAGGATACCTTGGGCTGCCTGAGAGGCCAGGGAGAGAGAAGTCGTACCCAGCTGATTACGCGTTTGCAGCATCAGCATGTTGGCGCCTTCTTCATTCTGGTCGGCCAGCGTCAGGTTGTCCGCGCCTGCCAGCTCGATATTCACCATTTCGTTGGTGAAATCCAGACGGGCGTTGACGATGGACAGGTTGCTCGACAGCTTGGTGGACTGCGCTTCCAGCACGGAGAGTGCAGCGGTAATACCGTTGCTGATCGCGGTCAGATTTTCAGCAATCGAGAAGCCTGCAGCAGTACCATCAGCGGATTGGAACAACGAAATCGTAGCAGCGGAACCACCAGCCACGTTAGCAGCCAGAAGGCTGAAACCGCCAGCCGTAGCAGCCAGAGAGCCAATCTGATCCGCGTCCAGCAGCATGCTGAACTGCGCATCGAAGCCTTGCAATGTCAGCTTGTTGGTGCCGGATTCGTTAAAGATGACGTCCAGACTAACGGCCGTACCGCCCAAGAAGTTAGTACCCTTGTACTTGGAGTCTTCAATCAAGTCATTGATTTCGCCAACGATGGTATCGAACTGCGAATACAGGGTGGAGTAGCTTGTGGAGGATGCCGTGGATGCCGTTGCGATAATACCGTTGGCACTTTCAAGCAGAGACTTGATACCTTCGATACCGGCATTGGTTGCCTTGATCGCCTGCACTGCTTCCGTCATGCCGTCCTTGCGGTTGGTCAGGTTGTTGGCACGGGTAGTGTGAGCAGCGGCACTAAAGAAGTTGGTCGGATTATCCAGCGCGGTGTTGACCTTCTTGCCGGTAGCCAGACGCTCTTGCGTACGATCCAGCAGATTGTTGGTGGCTTGCAGCGTGGTCAGGTTGGACCGCATTGCGGCGGTCAGCGTTACAGAGGTATTAGCCATTTCTTGCTCCTAATTCTTAAGAATGAATACGAGAAATTCTTTCCCGCTCACATGGGCTATCACGCCCACCACTCATTTTCGGCAGTGCTTTCTCGAACTTTAGGGAGAACGGCAAATTATTCTGAAATTTTTTTCAGCGCCGCCAAATGCCCGATGCGGCGGCGTTTCGGACAGTCAATCGAGGGCTTTGGCATCATCCAGCAAACGCCCCATGGCCTTCATCAGCTGCCCGGGATTCCGCTGGAGCAGGTCCGCATAGTTTTGCTTGGCCTCTTCGAAGTCGTGCTTGTTTTTGACCGCCTTCTCATAGCAAAGCAATGCTTCGTCGATCTGGCCTTCGATTTCCAGAATCACGCCCAGGTTGTTATAAGGGTGAGGATCGATGGGATCAATGTCGATCGCCTGCCGCAGGCAGCGCTTGGCCTCATCCAGGTCACCCTTGCCCGCCAGCGCCACAGCAAGATTATTGATCGCGCTCAGAAAGTCGGGTTCCAGCTCCAATGCGCGACGATACGCAGCGATAGCCTCGTCCCCACGCCCCAGCATCCGCAACGCCTCGCCCAGATCGTTCCAGGCCAACGCATTTTCGGCATCCGCCTCGGTAGCCTGACGCAACCAGCGCTCGCCATCATTCACATCCCCGCATGCCACGTGCAGTACACCCATTCCATGCAGAGCCGGAGAGTATCCTGGTACTTGCAGAAGTGCTTCCTGGAATATTGTCTGTGCAGTATCGGTATCGCCGTTCATCAGGCAGGTATGCGCCTGCTCGATACGCTTGTTAAGCCTTACTCGCTCTAGAGGATCGATTTTCATGATTGCTCCCGAATCATTGCTCCGTTGCCGCGAAAGCAACTTGTATATTTTTTACTACTTCTTCCCTGGCCTCATGCATGCAATCGATCAGGTTGGAGAAATCCCATTCGGCCTTGGCAAGCGCCTCGTCCTGATCCTTGATGATGGTGACCGCATTGTACGCCATGCTTAACAGGCGTGACGACGTGCCTCGGAACAGCAGTGCGCATGGATCATTGATATTGGATGGCGCAAGCGTCATCCAATGAATTTCGATCATTTTATCCAGCACATCTGACAGCGAACTCTGCGGGTTGGCTACGATGGCTTCGACCCGAGAGATAAAGGCATCGATCCGCTCCATCAGCATCCCCTGCAGCTCGTCCATATCCCATTCTTCGGGTTGGAAGGTATCCATGACTGCCTCGACAGTCGCATGCTTGTCGCACCCACCCGTCCAGGTTTGACTGAAATCCTCGGGAGGCAAAGGGATGGCATGTTCGATCAAGGCGCCATCGTTGAGGTTGTATACCTTGGCATCAGGATACATGGAAATGCTGTGGCTCATCATGGGCCGAGCAAACGACAGTACCTTGTTGGCATGCACTTCGCCGCCAAAATTACCGGGCACGATGATGTCGTTGGCCGGCTGGTGGGCGAGAATCTTCTTGAGATGATCCTCTTCAGGCATCAGGTTCATGTAAACCGTGTGCTTTGAATGATGCTTTTCCTTATCCTTGCTTCCAAGGTCGACGCCGAATAAATAAATATTCTTGAATCCCGCGCTCACCGCAAAGTCGATGGCGGTATTGGTGACAGTAGGCTGGCCGTTCAAAATAAGCTCGCGAGGCACGCCCTTGGCATTCAGCACCGCGCCCATCGTATCCGCGGCCTTTACGATCATGCCGTAGCGTTCAAACATGTTGAACACCTCGGGATACACGGGGCTTAGACCGATGAAGTTCACCCCTTCAAGAAACTCCATATCGTTGCTGATGGACTTCTGGATGACCTCGGCAATAATGTTCTGCCGCTCTTTTTCCACATGGAAATCCGGCTTGATGCCCATTTTATGCAGGATGGCCAGCGCGGTACCGCAGCTGAAAATTACCGCTCGATCACCATATTCGCGCAGGAGCGGAATCAGCCCATCCAGGGACGGACCGGAACCGATGACGAACGCAACCGCGTCCTTGGGGATCGTATTGGGGCGCCGATAGATCGGGACACCCTGTTTGAGATTGCCGAAGGTATGCCGGATGGTGACCAGTTCGTCATCGAAATACCCCATGCCGAAAAACAATTCCCACATGGTTTCCATGATCGTTTCTCTGATTTTGGCAACCATTGCTGTGTCGTCAACCCCATAAAACAGGGAAGCACCATGAATGAAGAACTGGGGCAAACCTCCGGTTCTCAACATCGCCCCCGTCAGGGAGCGCGCGATTTTATCGAGTTCGGATTGCACGATAAAGATCAGGTCGGTTCCCTTTTCCTGCGCAAGCCGTGTCAGCTGGACGTAATCCTGGAAAAAGGCGGACAAGCGGAAAGCATCCAGATCGGTTTCGATCACCACCAGGTGCCGGATCTTGTATTCAGCGAGCAGCCGGGGCAGATGCCAACCGAGACGGCTGCCGAATACAATCAGCAATGGGATTTCCTTCTCGCCGAAGCTGGGATAGCGATTGAGTCCACTATTGTCCGGATAGTGCTTGGCGAAATGCCGTGTCGCCCGGTTGGGGTATTCCGCATCCAGTTTGGAATAATGGAACACCTGGTGTCGGCCATGACTCGGGCTTTCCACGAATCTCCGCAAATTATGGAATGCGAGGAGTTGCGGACGATCGGACAGGTCACTGAATTTTTCGATGCGCCCCTCCATTTCCAGGATATCCGCGGTGACGCTACGGCTCTCGCCGTTGGCGTAGCGAACCACAAGATCGCCCTGCTCCGAGATGTCCACGCTCGCCGAAGATGCCTTGTCCAACAGCATTTTGTGCTGCGGCATGTTCAATTGGAAAAACGCTGCGTTTGCTTCAGCCGTCGCTCGCAATTTATTGAGGTAAGCCTGTTGTAGTGGTGTCATGTCGATATCTTTGGAAGGCTGTGCGGATTGTTTGCCGGGCAAGGTTAGCACCAATGCAAACTCAGGGACAAGTTAAAGAAAACCTTGCTCATGCAATGATTGCCATTATGAATTCGCGTGAGGCAGATGCGATTTAATCAGAGCGTAAACCCATCGTCCACAATCAAGTTTTGTCCCGTGATGTATCTGGTAGCGTCGGACAACAGGAATACCAGAGTGCTGCATATGTCTTGCGGGTCCAGCATGCCCTTTTCATTGCAATAGGCTTTATAGGCATCGAGAAAAGGCTCCGGCTGGCGATCGAGAATACCGCCAGGACTCAGGCAATTGACGCGGACACCTTTCCCCTTGAGATACTGGGCCAGGTAACGGGAAATGTGCAGGATGCCCGACTTGATGGCCGCATACTCCACCGGGTTGGTCATCGCCGTGTCTTTGTAAATGTCGAAACGCGGGGCAATGCAGCCATAGATGGAGGCCATGTTGACGATATTGCCGCCGCCATGCGCGACGAAATAACGGCTAAAACGTTGCGCCACGAGGAAATATCCGCCCAGGTGCAGGTTCAGGTTCTCGCAAAAATCCGCGTAGTCGACGTCCTCGAATTTACGACCGTAATTCGGATTGCGCGGATAGGCATTGTTGACCACCGCATCGATCCGGCCGTATCGGGCATGCAGCGTTTCGATCAGGGCATCGATCGAAGCCTTGTCGGTGATATCAAGCACTACGGCTTCGGCACGACCCGGGTATTCCGCCGCTATTTTTGCGGCTACCTCCTGGGCGGCCGGCAGATTCACGTCAGCCACGATGGCGACGCCTCCTTGCGCGGCTACCGCATGGCAGAAATTTTTTCCCAGCAGGCCCGCCCCGCCGGTGATCACGATGACCTTGTTATCGAGCACTACGCTTCCCTTTCGTCACGATATTGCAACAGGCATTCCGCCACCCGGAAATCCATCAGCGTATCGATATCGACGGCCCGCTCGACAGGAATCCGTACCGCACGGACCCGGCCGGCGAAAATAGTATCGGCGCGCATCACGAAATCGGGCGCCGTCACGTAGGCCACGGTCGTCATGTCATACACGTCCGGCGCGTCCTGGCGCCGCGTCAGAATACCGTCCCCCGGCGGAATAACCAGTTCGACACCGCCGTCGGCGCGCGCCTTGACCATGTTGAAGTACGGATTGCGATGCGGCTCCGCGACGGTGATGACGGTATCCACGTCGCCTTGCGCAAACTCGTCCAGGCAGCGCTCCAGGTCTTCCGGCAGGCGCAAGGGTGCCGTGGCCGGCACGACGAGCAATACATCCGGATAGGCGCCTTCATTCGCTTTCAGGTATTCCAGCGCATGGCGCCAAACGCTGCGTTCCGGGCTGTTGTCCTGGGCCAATTCGACGGGACGCATGAACGGCACTTCCGCTCCGGCCTTACGGGCGACGGCGGCAATCTCCTCCGAATCCGTCGAGACGATCACCCGACTGATGCGGGGCACTGCTTGAGCCTGCCGGATCGACCACGCGATCAGCGGCATCCCGGCCAGCGGCCGGATGTTCTTGCCGGGCAGGCCTTTCGAACCGCCTCGGGCGCAGATAAGGGCAACAATATTCATGAATGCTGCACCTTGACCACGGCACCAGCAGCTGCAGATGCGCGCGCGGCCTCGATGATGCGCAGCACCGCCAGCCCGTCCTCTCCGCTGACCATCGGTGACGCACCGGTCTCGACGCACTCCAGGAAGTGCCGCCATTCGGCGAGATAGCTGCCGTCGCGCTGCGTCGGACACTCCTCCACCACTTGCCAGGCGGTGCCTCCCTGCGCATAGAGTTCGACCTTGCCTTCCAGAGCGTTCCAGCGCAGCGAACCGGCCTCGCCGATCGCAATGCAATTGCGCACGGTATCGTGGCGGATGAAGTCGATATCCAGCGAGGCCACCAGCGGGCCGCGATCCGTAAGACCGTGGAAGCCCAGGATCAGGTGCGCCGTATCCTCGACGTCAATTTCAAGCGCGCTCTGCCTGAGCAAAGCCGCATTGACCCAGTCGATTTCGCCGAATACCCAACGCAGGAAATCGATTTCATGGCTAAGTTCCAGCAATGCGCCACCGCCCAGCGCGGCTTGTGCCGAGACATTGTTGCGGTAATCGCTACCAGGGCGCCAAGAAGGCAGGAACTGCCCCACTTCGGCACGTACCGACAGCACATGCCCGATGCAATGTGCGTGAATCAATTCCCGGAACTGCTGCAAGGACGGCAGGAAGCGCATGTTGTAGGCTGTCATCAGGACAACGCCATGCTGGCGGCAGGTGTCGATCAGTTCGGGCACATCGCCGGCAATACAGGAAATCGGCTTCTCGACCAGCAGATGCACCCCAGCCTTCGCTAGCGGAATGGCGCTCGAGACGTGGTGACTGGCCGGGTTCGTGATCACCCCCAAGCGGGGCTTGAGTTTCAAGGCATCGTCGATGCTGGTCACGCAGTGATCGATATCAGTGTCGGAAGTTTCCACTGCCTCGCTACGCCGCAAGGCGATGATCTCGCAATCGGGTCGCAGTTGCCTGATTACCCTGGCATGTCGCTTGCCTATGCTCCCCAGGCCGACGATCAGGACGCGATCCGCCATCAGGACTCGGCTTTCTGGTTAGCGACGGCATAATCGTCGATACGGCCGACGTCGAGCCACGGTTCGTGCATCGGGTAGACAACGGCGCGCAGCCCGCGCTCCTGCAACTTGCCGAACAGGGTCGGCATGTCGCAATGCTCGCCCTTTTGCATGTGATCCAGCACACTTGGATCGAGCGCGTAGACGCCAGCATTGATGTGACTTTTGATCACCGGTTTTTCCTCGAAGCCAACGATGTCCACGCCGCTCGTACGCACCACGCCGAACGGATGCTGCCATTCGTGCAAACGAACCGCCATCGTCGCAGCCGCGCCGTGATGGTTATGAAAGTCCAGCAGTTCGCCATAATGGATGTCCGTCAGCACATCGCCATTGGTGACGATCAGCGGCACGTCCGGCTTTGAATGCAGCAGCGCCAGCGCACCGGCGGTGCCGAGCGGAGTTTCCTCGCGGAGGTATTCGATGCTGATCTGCCAGCGGCTGCCGTCGCCAAAATAGTCCTCGATCATATGACCCAGGTAATGCACCGCCAGTATGAAGCGCTGAAAGCCTTCACCCCGCGCGCGCTCGATGATGTGCTCCAGCATCGGCTTGCCGCCCACCGGCAGCATGGGCTTGGGGCAGCGTTCGGTATAGGGCCGCAGCCGCATTCCCTGACCGCCCGCCATGATCACCATGGTATTGGGGCGCTGAACGGGCACCAGCAATTCATCCCATACATGCAGGCCGAGGACGCAGCGCTGACCATCCACCACGGGCAATTGGCGTACCTTGTTCGCCTGCATCAGTTGCAGCACCATTTCGCGTTCCAGGTGCGGCGGGACGACCAGAGGCTCGCGGTTGACGATGGACGCTACCGGGCTCTGCATGTCCAGTCCGCGCAACAAGCCACGGCGAATGTCGCCATCGGTCAGTGTGCCAATCAGGCTGTTCCCGGGGCCGACCACCATGGCAATCTGCAAGGCGGACGCATCCAGACTCATGATAGCTTGCTGCAGCGTGGCATCGGGTGGGAGCAGAGTTTTGTGCCACGGTTCGGAGGACGAGTGCTTGATGGACTCGCTCATGCACCGGCCTGCATTATCAATGGAATAGTTTTCATCGTTTTCATTCGGCAAGATCGTAAAACGGTTTCTTCAGCAGTTGATCCAGCGGATATTCCTGCAGCACCCGTACCACCTTCTCGCTCGCGCCGCCCTCGCCGTAGGGATTGCGCACCGTCGCCAACCTGGACTGGAACTCGGCAGAGTATAGCGTCCGAAGAGCATCGGCAATCGACTGCCGATCCGGGGCGCAATCGATCACGCTTCCCGCCTTCAGTCGGCCGCGCTGGCGATCGCCGATATTGACCGTCCCCTTGCGAAAACTGGGCGCCTCGATCAGGCCGCTGGAAGAGTTGCCCACCACGCCGTCCACCTGACTAATGCAGGAAAGATAACGCATCTGCCCCAGGGAAGTATAGACGCGGGCATTCGGATGAGTCGCGACGAACTGTTCGATCATGGCTATCAGAATCCGGCCATCGGTATCGGCGTTCGGCATCGTGAAAATCAGGTGCGTGTCTTCCAGTGCGTCGAGCGCCGCGAGCAATTCGGTCATCTGCGCGCCCGCGGTAGACTTTTCCAGCGTGACAGGATGGAAGGTGACCAGCAGATTTTTAGGGCCCAGCTTGAAATCCAGCGATGCTTCCAGCGCGGCGCGATCCAGCAAATCAAGCCGCTTGATATTGTCGATGCCCAGTCCGCCCACGAGGAACACCCGCTCCGGCGCCTCGCCCAGTTGCACGACACGGCGACGGTACTCTTCGGCCGCCACGAAATGCAGATGGGACATCTTGGTGATCGAATGACGGATGGCCTCGTCGATCGCGCCCTCGGTGGTTTCCCCGCCATGCAGGTGCGCCAGCGGCACGCGCGCGACCATCGCGGCGGCGGCGGCGGCAAAAATCTCGAAACGGTCGCCCAGCAGCAGCATCAGGTCCGGCTTCAACTGTTCAATGGCCTCGCCGAAACCGATCAGCCCGAGCCCCATGGATTTGGTGACGCCGGCCGGCGTATCCGAGCTCAGCAGCATTTCCACCTTGCGGTCGATGGCAAAGCCATCCTTCTCGATTTCGCGATAGGTCAGGCCGAACTCGGGAGACAGGTGCATGCCTGTCGCAATAACCTGAAGATGCAGGTCCGGCGATTGACGGATTCCTTCCATGACCCAGCGCAAAAGGCCATAATCAGCCCGGGTGCCGGTCACAACACAGATGGTGCGACTCATAGCTCGATCAGATCATCCTTGGCAAAATCGCGCGTTGCCCTACGCCCTAATACCTCATCCCAGCGCATGGGCGATATCCCTGTACCCGGTCTTTTGGCTGCGAGATTGGACTCCGTAAACACCTCGCCCGCATATATCTTCCGGCTCGCCACCAGCGACCTGCGCGCGATGGGAATGTTCTTGGATTCGCTTGGACTCGGACGCTTGATGCCGTCGCCAAGAGCAACCTCGATATTCCGGATTGCCGAGACCAGGCCCGACAACTCCTGGGGTTCAAGGCTGGCTTTATGATCCGGTCCGGCGAGGTTGCGATCCAGAGTGAAGTGCTTTTCGATCACGGTCGCTCCCAACGCAACGGCTGCAATCGGGATTTCGATCCCGAGCGTGTGGTCGGAATATCCGACCGCCACGCCGAACGTATCCCTGATGGTCAACATGGCCCGCAGATTGACATCGTTCATCGGCGTCGGATATTCAGTATTGCAGTGCAGCACTGTGATTTGTTCGCGTTTGGTTCCAGCATCTTCCAGCACCTCGATCGCCATCCCGATTTCGCCAAGCTCCGCCATGCCGGTAGAAAGTATCACCGGCATTCCGTATTTCCCAACATGGCGCAAGTAAGGCAAGTTGGTTATTTCTCCGGACGGAATCTTGAAGCGATCCAGCCCAAGTTGAGCCAGCATATCGACGCTTTCCTCGTCGAAACCGGTGGAAAAAAAGCCGATGCCCCGTGCCCGGCAATAATCGATCAGTTCGAGGTGCATTTCGCGCGTCAGTTCAAGCTTGCTCAGCATCGCATACTGGGTCTCGTCCGTGCCCGTGGCATTGCTTTGGTATTCGGCTTTCTGTGCGCCCGCAGTGACCAGCCGGCTAGCCGTAAACGTCTGAAACTTGACCAGGTCGGCGCCTGCGTCGGCCGCCACGTCAATCAGCCGGCGCGCCATGGACATATCGCCGTTATGGTTGACGCCAGCCTCCGCGATGATCAGTGTTCTCATTCCGAATATCCCGCCGACGCATCCTCGGCATGAGCTTCTAGATCGGCAATCACTTTTTCGCCCATTTTGACCATGCAGCGCTCGCCGATCCGAAGCCCTTGGCGCACGCAGGCATTGCTTCCGACAAAACTGCCCGCTCCGACCCATACGTCGCCATTCAATATCGCGGCGGTCGAGATGTGGCAATGATCGCCGACCTTGACATCATGCTCGATCAGCGCGTGGCTATTAACGATGCAATTGCTGCCAATGCTGGCGCCGGCATTCACCACCGCACCATGCATGACAATGGTGCCCTCACCCAGGCTCGCGTGCCGGGACACATACGCACGCGGCGAAATGATGCAAGGCAACTGGAAACCGCAATCCTTGAGCATCTGAAACATACGGATACGCAAATCAGGCGACTTGATCTGCCCCGAAACCACAAGCGCGCTGGCATATGCCCCGACCAAGGAAGGCAAATCGTCATCCGTTCCAAGTACGGGATATCCGAGCACGCGATTGCCGACCTCACGGGCCAGCCCAACCAGGCCGGCTATGACAAAGCGGTCTTCCTGTTCGATAACGTCGATGCAGGCCCGTGCATGCCCTCCCGCCCCGACCAATAGAATCGATTCTTTTTGCATGTGCTTTTCAGGCGCTGCCCACTGTCACACTGCTAGGGAGGTTGATTATGCGCTTTTCCAGAGATCCAGAGACAGGAAGCGGCATGCTCGGGCAGGCACGATATGGCGGAAGGTTGTGCATGAGCATCCACACCGGACGTGTCATCAATCCGGCGTCGTTGGTGGCTTGCAGCAGTTCGTCACGCAAGTCGGCGACGGGCTCATCCAACAGCAATGTCTGCAACCAGTAATTGCTGCGGCAGCCTTCCGGTTCGACAAGAATATGCGCTTCGGAAATGCCGGCAAAGGCAGTCTGGTACCGCGCATGCAGCCGGCGTTTGGCCTCAACGAACCCCGACAGCTGCTCCAGCTGCGCGCAGCCCAGTGCGGCATTGATGTTGGGCAACCGGTAGTTATAACCGATTTCGTCGTGGACATAGGCCCAGCGATGCGGCAGCTTGGCCGTGGTAGTCAGGTGCTTGGCGTGTTTCGCCAGCTCGGTATCGTCGGTCAGGATGGCGCCGCCGCCTCCCGTAGTGATCACCTTGTTGCCATTGAAGCTGAGCACGCCCATGCGTCCGAAGGTGCCGGTATGCTTGCCGTGGATGGTGCTGCCCAGGGACTCTGTCGCATCCTCCACCACTTCGAGGTGGAAATCGCGGGCCAGCGCCAGTACACCTTCGATGTCCAGCGGATGCCCGAACGCATGCATGGGGATGACGGCGCGGATCACGCGGCCAGTGGCCAGATTGACGCAGCGACCGTCGCGTAGCTCGGTCGTCGCGCCCAGATAGTCGCGCAGAGCTTGCGGGTCCAGGCCCAGTGTGCGCTCTTCGCTGTCCACGAAATGCGGGATCGCGCCGCAATAGGCCACCGCGTTCGCGGTCGCCACGAAGGTCAGCGCAGGAACGAGCACTTCATCCCCCGCTTGCACGCCCGCCAGTTGCAGCGCCACATGCAGCGCGGCGGTGCCGTTCACCACCGCCACCGCATGGCGGGCACCCGTATAGGCGGCGAGATCAGCTTCGAAGCGGTCAACATAGCGGCCCACCGAGGAGACGAAGGTGGAGTCCAGGCAGTCCTTCAGATAGGCCCACTCGTTGCCGGCGAAACGCGGTTCGTGCAGTGCCACGGAACCATCACCCACCACGGCCCGAATGGCCTGGAGGATGCGCGAGACAGCAGGAGATTGCGCAGAAGTATTATTCACAGATTGTAAATGTCCGCTTTATAGGCGGCCATATTGGCCGGTTCGCGGAACCACGCCACGGTCTCCGCGATGCCGCGCCGCAATCCGTCCACGCCGCCGTAGCTGGGCTGCCAGCCCAACAGCCGGGCTGCTTTCTCATTGGAAGCCCACAACCGGTCGACCTCGCTCTTCTCCGGACGCAGGCGCTGCTCGTCGGTGACGATCTCGATCTCTGCGCCCATCGCCTCGGCGATCACCCTGACGGTATCTCCGATGGAGATTTCGAAGTTGCTGCCGATGTTGATCACTTCACCCGCCCCCCGCTCGGAAGCCAGCGCGGCGAGGAAACCGCCAACTGTATCCGCCACGTAATTGAAATCACGCGTGGGATGGATCGCACCCAGCTTGATCTGCCGCTTGCCGCTGGCGATCTGGGTGATGACTGTCGGGATCACCGCGCGCGCCGACTGACGCGGCCCATAGGTGTTGAACGGCCGGATGACGGTCACCGGCGTGTCGAACGCGCAATGGAAGGACAGCGCGATCTGGTCCGCGCCGATCTTGCTGGCGGAGTATGGCGATTGTCCCTGCAGCGGATGCTCCTCGGTGATCGGCACGAAACGGGCAGTGCCATACACCTCGCTGGTCGAGGTATGGATGACCTTGCTCACGCCGAGTTCGCGGGCGGCCTGGACGACGTTCAGCGTGCCCTTGATATTGGTGTCGACGTAGGTGTCGGGCGAGTGATACGAATAAGGAATCGCAATCAGCGCGGCGAGGTGCAGGACAGCGTCGCATCCCTGCATCGCGGTCTTGACGCCGTGCGGGTCGCGCACATCGCCGGCGAACACGTCGAACTTGCCGGCCACATCGGGCGCGCAACGGTCCAGCCAGCCCCAGGAATTGAACGAGTTGTACTGGACGAACGCCCGGACGTCATAGCCCTGGCGCACCAATGCTTCCGTGAGATGCGAGCCGATGAACCCGTCGGCGCCGGTGACGAGGATTTTTTTCACTTCTTAATTACGGTCGGCTGCGGTTTACAGCAGGTTGAACAGGTTCAACTGGCTGGCATTGATGAAGGCTTTCTGGGTCGCCTCCAGCGATGTCTGCAGCAATTGCAGCTGCACGCCCGCAGTCAACATGTCCACCGACTCGACCCGGTCCAGCTCGTTCTGGTATTGCAACTTGTACTGGGTCTCGACCTCCTTGGCAGTTTCCAGCTGCTGGAAACGGACGGCCACATGGTCACTGATCTGCACCACCTTGCTCAGCGCGTTTTCCAATCCGCTGATGGCGGTGTCGGCGGTTGCGTCGAATACCGCACCGGTCAGGGTGCTGTCCTGCAAGTCAGTGATGAACTGGCTGATCACGGCGAACGGATCGTTGGCCGTGCCTACACTGAACACCTCCTGCCCCGAGTCGCTCACCTGGATTTTCTGGTTGGCGCCGATCGAAACATAGCGTTTTGCGTTATCACCCTGATAACTGGAAGCTCCGGTGCTCTGCTGGAACGGGGCGTCGTTCTGGAACCCGGAAAACATGTAATTGCCTGCGGCATCGGTGGAATTGGCATACCCGAGCAGGTCTTCGTATACCTGCGTCAGATAGTTGGCGAAGCTGGTCCGTTCCTGCGTGCTGGGGTTGTTGCCGGCACTCACCGCCGTATCCTTGGCACTCTGCAGCACCTTGCGTATCGCCTCGAGCGTGGTCGACTCCGCCTTGATCCGGGTTTGCGCCTTCGCGATGTTTTCCAGGCTGCTTTCCGAAACGGACAGCGCGCGGGCGGTTTGCAACGCGCGCGTAGCGCCGACGGGATCGTCCGACGGCGTCACGATACGTCGATGGGTCGCCATCTGCTGCTGGACGTGGAATAACGTGGCCTGTTTGTCCTGCATCGCCGCCAGGTTCATGTTGAAGTAGGAAGAAGTACTGATTCTCATGATTGCGATCTCTTAGCCGAGTTGCAGGATGGAGTCGAACATCGTTTGCGCCGTCGAGATGAGCTTGGCCGCTGCCTGGTATGCCTGCTGGTAACGCAGCAGATTGGCGGCCTCCTCGTCCAGGTTGACGCCGGACACCGACTGCTGGGCTTGCTGGGCCTGAGTCAGCAGATTGGTTTGCGCCCTCTGATTGACCTCGACCTGGCTGGTTTTGTTTCCGATGCTGCCGACCAGCGCGGCATACGCGCCCTCGAGCGAAGCACTGCCGCCCACCAGCGTCTTGTTGTTTTGCAACGCTGCCATGGCCAATGCGTTGCGATTGTCCTGTTCCCCGCTCGTATTGGCCGAGACGGTGAATACATCGCCGGTCGCGGGTATGCCGGTGATCTGGAACGTCCATCCGTTGTAGCTGATGTCGTCGCCCGCGGTGTAGGTCAGGCCGGTCGGATTGCCGGTGCCCGTACCGGATACATTGAACGTGGTCGCGGAGGTGAAGGTAATCGTCACCGTGCTGGCCAGGTTGGCATTGAGCGGCGGCTGATTGCTCGTATCCACGATCGGCTGGGTAAACTGTGCCGCACCGGTGTTGGCGGTCGCAGCGGCAGCCGCAACAGGCGAGGCGGCGGCGATCAGGTCCGGGTCCGAGATCGCGACACCGACACTGGTGGCCCCTGTCGCGGTCGGCCGGATCAGATAGCTGTCGCCCGAACTCACCGTGCCGCTGGCAAGCGAGAGCGTAAATCCCTGGGCAGCCGTGGTCGACAGCGTAGCCAGGCTGGCATTGCTCCAGGCTTGTCCGTCTGAAAGCCGCGTAAGGGTATAGTCGGTACCGTCGTAAGACAGCCGGTAATCGGAGGTCGTCAACGCACTGGCATCGTCTATCGTGGCGTCGATGTCGCCGCTGCCGGTATTGTTGCTGCTGGCGTAAGTCTGGGCAAACGTGGAAGGGTCGGTGAAAAACACTCCGCCCGCGTTACCGTTCAAATCCTGGCCCAGCTGGTGCTGGTCATTGATACTCTGAGACAGCGCGATAGCCAACCGCCCCAGCGAGTTCTGGGCAACATCGAGCGACTCAGAGCGATAATCCAGCAGGCCGCCCAGCTTGCCGCCCAGCGAGCCAGCCTCCCTGGACAGTTGCACGCCGCCATTGGCATCGAATACCTCGATCCGCGCCGGGTCGTACAAGGACGATTGGGCGGTGATGGAGGACGCCGTCATGCCCCCGACCAGCAAGTAACCATTACCGAGAAAGACATTGTAGCCATTGGTCGCGGCATCCTTGACCACCGTGACGCCCGCCAGCTCGTTCAACTGCGACACCAGCAAGTCACGCTGGTCGAGCAGGTCGTTGGGCGGCTGCGAGCCGGAAGCCTGCGCATTGGCAATGCGGCCGTTCAGTTCCGCGATATTCTGCGCATAGCTGTTGACCTGGTCAACAACACTGGTGATATCGGCATTGACGCTATCCTGCAACGATTGCAGATACGCGCCAACCCCATTGAGATTGTTGGCCAGCGTCTCCGCTGTGCCCAGCACCGCCTGCCGCGCGGCGATGGAGGAGGCATCGTCGGCGAGGTCGCTCCAGGAGGCAAAAAATTCCTGCACCATCGTGGAAAAACCGACCGAACGGTCGCCAAGGATATTGTTGATCTGCTGCATGCCCTGCAGATACTGGTCTAGGTACCCTGCCTGCGCTTCGCTCCGGCTCACCTGCCGCTCGAGCAGTTCGCTATAGGCTCTTTGGACCGTGTTGACGCTGACGCCCTGGCCGAGAAATCCGCTGCCGGTACGCGTGGCACCGTTGGTCCCCAGGATCACTTCCTGGCGACGATAGCCCTCCGTGTTGACATTGGCGATATTGTGCCCAACGGTCGCGATCGCGACTTGCGCCGATTGCAACGCCGATGTAGCCACGCTGTATATACTCATGCTTTCTCGCTTTCGATCATGTGTTCAATATCGGCCAGCCATCCAGAAACTTAAGCCGCCAGTCCCTGCCGCAGCGCGGCACTGCCGATGATGCGGCGCAGTTTGTCGCCATAGCCGGGATCGGTGGCGAAGCCGCCCTGACGCAGTCCTTTGATGAAACCTTCCGCATCCTGATTCAATGCACCGGCATAGCGCGGATTGTTAGAAAGCAGACTGGCATAATCGGCAAAGGCTTCCGCCGGCGTATCGTACGCACGGAAGGTTTCCACGGACTTGACTGCCTTGCCGTTGACATACTCCGTCACTTCCTTCGCTACTGTCCGTCCATCCCAGCGGCTGCCCGCCTTGATATTGAACAGATTGTGGCTGGCCGTGCCATCGGCAGTCTTGAGTACATGCTTGCCCCAGCCGGTTTCAAGCGCGGCCTGTGCCAGCAGGACATGCGGCGAAACGCCCAGCTCGGCCGCGGCATCCACTGCATGCGGCCACAGCTTGTTGACGAAACTGCGCGGCGTCATGGCTTCAATGTCTGCGTCTCCGGCATTGGCGGCCGCACCGGAGGCAGCCGCGTCGGAGACAGCCACCTCGGACGGTTGCGCGACAGGCGGCAGGTCATACGGGCGCGGCGCAGTCTTGACCCCTTGTGTTTCCAGCGAGAGCTGCATCTGCTGGACCAGCATATCTGCCAGACCCAGGCCTTTGCTTTGCGAAATGTTCTGCGCGACCTGCTGGTCGAACATTTCGCTGAACATTTTGGTTTCCTGGCTATCGAACGGGCCATCCTGCGACAGGGTCTGCCGCATGGTGCGCAGCATCATCTGCAGGAAATAGGATTCGAACTGCTGCGCCGCCGCACGAACCGATTCCTTGCCGTTATCCTGCTTCGCCTGCAAACGCAGGCTGTCCAGGCTTTTCGGGTTGAGGGCTAAGGAATCGGGCAGCATGATTATTACAGCCTAGATGACTTCCAGATCGGCCTTGAGCGCGCCGGCGGCTTTCATAGCCTGAAGTATTGCAAGCAAATCCTGCGGCGTGGCGCCGACAGCATTGAGCGCCTTGACCACTTCCCCGAGCGAGGCGCCGGCTTTGACCATCACCAGTTCACCCTTCTTTTCCTTGATCTCGATTTCGGCCGACTCGCTGGTCACGGTCTGGCCTTGCGAGAATGCGGCCGGCTGGCTCACCAGCGGCTCGCTGCTGATGATCACCGACAGATTGCCGTGGGCGACTGCAACGGTATCGAGCTTCACTTCCTTGTTCATTACGATGGAGCCGGTGCGCGCATTCAGGATGACACGTGCGACATCCTCGCCTGGATTGAGCGTCAGGTTTTCCATGCGAGAGATGAAACTCACGCGCTGGTTGATGTCCATCGGCGCAGCAACTTGAATCATGCGTCCATCCACTGCCACGGCGGTCCCCGGCCCGAAGTTGCGGTTGACGGCATCCACCAGGCGCGACGCCGTGGTGAAATCGGCCTGATGCAGTTCCAGATTGACGAACTGCCCTTGTCCCACGTCGGTGGGCACGGCACGCTCCACCGTCGCACCGGCAGGAATACGTCCGGCGCTCAGGTGGTTGACCTGTACGCTGGATCCGCCTGCCGAGGCGCCTACGCCGCCGACCATCACATTCCCTTGCGCCACCGCGTAGACCTGGCCATCGGCGCCCTTGAGCGGCGACATCAATAGCGTACCGCCGCGCAGGCTCTTGGCATTACCCATCGAGGAAACAGTCACATCCAGTGCCTGGCCGCTTTTGGCAAACGGCGGCAGGTTGGCGGTCACCATTACTGCCGCGACGTTTTTCAGTTGCAGGTTGGTGCCGGGCGGCAGGTTGACGCCCATGTTGCGAAGCATGCTGACGATGCTTTGCACGGTAAAAGGCGTTTGCGTCGTCTGGTCGCCGGTACCGTCGAGGCCGACCACAAGGCCGTAGCCGGCAAGCTGGTTGTTACGCACCCCCTGAATGGAAGCCAGGTCCTTGATGCGCTCCGCGTATGCCGGCATTGCCAGCAACACCGCAAGAAGCACGCCCAGCCATTTGCTTGTCGATTTCATAGCGTTGCTCCTCAGAATGGCACCAGCGAGATAAAGAAACGCGACAGCAAGCTGATGATCTGCGCGGTATCCATGCTTTGCTTGCCCTTGGATTCGATACGGGCATCGGCCAGCTGGGTCGAATTGACGGCATTGGCCGCCGTGATATTGACCGGATTTACAACGCCGGAAAGACGGATGAATTCTGTATTCTGGTTGACTGCGATCTGCTTCTCGCCGCTGACCATCAGGTTACCGTTGGGCAGCACTTCGATCACCGTCACGGTGATGGTACCGGTCACGTTGTTCCTGTTGGAGTTGGATTCACTGCTGTCATAGCTGATATCGGAGTCAGCCGTGACGCTGGTATCGAGATTGTTGCCGCGCGCGAAACCGGGAGGAGCCTTGCGCAGCGCTTTCGGCGTCAGGCCGAAGATCGTAGGCGTCGGAACGGAAACATTGACCTCGCCGGTACGCTCGTTGCTCTCGTCCACGCTCTTGGTAGCGCTTGTGCGCTCGACAATGTTGACCGTCAGCGTGTCGCCGACAAAACGTGCCCGCCTGTCCTCGAACAGCGGACGCGCATCGGCCACGCGATAGATAGAGCCATCGCGCTGCCCATTCTGCACCGGCGGCACCGGCCGTGTCGTCATCGGCTGCGCCACGCTGGTGGAAGGGTCGGTATTGCACCCTGCCAACAGTGCCAGCATCAGGATCAACAGGAGATTACGCAGGCTGTTCATGGTTCTTTCCGTCTTCGATCAAAGCTGGACCAGGCGTTGCAGCATCTGGTCGGAAGCCTGGATGGAGCGGGAGTTGATTTCATAGGCCCGCTGCGCGGTAATCATGTTGATCAGCTCTTCCACCACATTGACGTTGGAGGTTTCCACAAACCCTTGCTGCAGCGTCCCCAGACCGTTGGCACCAGGGTTGGAGGAGTTCGGCGTACCGGAAGCCACCGTTTCCAGATACATATTGTCGCCTATGCTTTGCAGGCCGGCCGGATTGATGAAGCTGGTCAGCTGGATCGGGCCTTGGGTGGTGACGGTATTACCCGGCTGGGTAATCGTGACCGTACCATCCTGGGCAATATCGACAGCGGTGGCATCGGGCGGGAGTGTGATCTGCGGCTGAAGAATATCGCCGTTGGCGGTGACCACGGTGCCTTCATTGTTGACCTGAAACGCCCCGTCGCGGGTGTAGGCCAGGGTGCCGTCCGGCAGTTGCACCTGGAAGAAACCGTTGCCCTGAATCGCCATATCGAGCGGATTGGTCGTTTGCTGCAGGTTTCCTTGCAGAAAAATGCGCTCTGTCGCTACCGGGCGCGCGCCCGTGCCGATCTGCAGGCCGGAAGGCACCTGCGTCTGCTGCGATGCCTGCGAGCCGGGCTGGCGCAGGGTCTGATAGATCAGATCCTCGAACACCGGGCGCGAACGCTTGAAACCGTTGGTGCTGACGTTGGCCAGATTGTTGGAGATGACGTCGATGTTGATCTGCTGCGACTCCATCCCGGTTTTGGCGATCCATAACGATCTGAGCATGATATTTCCTTAAATTAAGCCGTCAGCGCCATGACTTGCACGGCACGGTTGGCGTTTTCATCCGCTTTCTGCATCAGCTTGACCTGCATGTCGAAAAAGCGGGATTGATCGATGATGTCGATCAGCGCGGTGACGCTGTTGACGTTGCTGCTCTCCAGTGCGGACGAAGTCAGCGTGACGGCGGCATCCGCAACCGCGGGCTGGCCGCTTGCCTGACGAAACAATCCGTCGTCGCCGCGCACCATGTCGTTGTCGGCCGGATTCACCAGCTTGATGCGCGCAATGGCGGTCATCGCGTTGTACTGATTGTTGGTAACGATAGTGACGGTACCGTCCTTGCCGATCGTGACCTCCGAATCCTCGGGGATCGTGATCGGGCCGCCATCGCCCATCACCGGCAAGCCGTTGCTGGTCACCAGCAGGCCATTGCCACCCACTTGCAGGCTGCCGTTGCGGGTGTAGGCTTCCTGGCCGGCGCCGTCCTGAATCGCGATCCAGCCGTTGCCGTTGACAGCCACATCCAGCGGGCGGCCGGTATTGCGTATGCCGCCTGCCGAAAGATCGGCGCGCGGCGTCGAATCGACCACGAAGGTGCGTGTCGGCGCGCCCTGCCCCACCACCGGCACCGCACGAAACGCGTGGCTTTGCGCCTTGTAGGCGGTGGTCGAGACGTTGGCAAGATTCTGCGACGTCACAGCCTGCTGCAGCATGCTGTGCTTGGCACCGTTCATTGCAATGTAGAGAAGGCGGTCCATGGTTCAGCGATTAACGGAGGTTGACCAGGGTCTGCAGCACGGCGTCCTGCGTCTTGATGGTCTGCGCATTAGCCTGATACACGCGCTGCGCGGTGATCATGTTGACCAGCTCGGCGGTCAGATCGACATTCGAGTCTTCCACCGCCGAAGACTGCAACGCGCCGAATTGACCGCTCTGCGGCACACCGAGCACGGCCGGACCGGAAGCCGCGCTGTCTGCCCACAGGTTATTGCCCTGCGGCTCCAGGCCCTGCGGATTGCGGAAGTTGGCCAGCACGACCTGCGCCAGGTTCTTGGACTGGCCGTTGGAGTAGCGACCGAGCAGGATGCCGTCATCGGAGATCGTGAAGCCGGTCAGGCTGCCCGAAGCGAAACCGTCCTGCGCCAGATCGATGACCGTCGCTTCGCCGCCCCATTGCTTGGTGCCGGTGAAATCCACCCGGAAGGACATGTTTGACGCGCCGGTACCCAGTTGCGCGGCAGTAATCGCCTGGGTGAACGCGCCATTGGTCAATTCGGTCGATAGGCCTGCATCGATCACGCCATCGGAGTTGAACACAATGGTTGGAACGGTAGCGGGCGTGATATCGATGGGCGTGCCGCTCGGAGGCGTCACCGTGGTGTGAACGTCCCAGGTGTTGGCCGCGGTCTTCCGGAAAAACATGGTCAGGATGCTGGCGTTGCCCAGACTGTCGTAGATCGAAGTCGAGGTCGAGAAGTTGTAGGTGCTCGGATCCGTAGAGTCAAACGCAGTGGCAACTGGGATCGCATCTTCGCGGCTGTCCAGTTTCAGCTCCGCTTCCACGCCGGTGGCAGAGGCACTCGTGCCGGTCTCCTGCGGAGCGATATCCGAGATCGGGATGGTGATCTCCTGCAGGTCGCCCTGCACGATGGTGCCGGCATCGTCGGCCATGTAGCCGGTCACGCGCAGCCCCTGGCTGTTGACGATCTGGCCGTTCTTGTCCACCTGGAACTGGCCGTTGCGGCTGTAGTATGGCGTGCCACTAGGATCAGTGAGTCGGAAAAAACCGCCGCCGTTGATCGCGATGTCGAGCGGATTGTTGGTGGCGGTGATATTGCCCTGGGTGAACTGTTGCACGATGGTGGAGAGCTTGGAGCCCAGGCCCACCGGACTGCTGCCGGCACCGGTCAGCGAGGCCGCGAACACGTCGGCAAATTGCGCCTGACCGGTCTTGAAGCCGACGGTGGTGGCGTTCGCCACATTGTTGCCGATCACATCCAAATTCTTGGAAGCGGTATTCAAACCGCTCAACCCTTGTTGGAAACCCATTTTGCTGTCCTTTCCTTGCCTTTAGCTTTCCGATTAAAGCACTTGCTTGATGTCGTCGAGATCCACCAGCCCCATGCCGCTCACACTTAGTGCCGGACCGACATCGTCCATCAGCACGCTTTGCACCTTGCCCACTGCCAGACTGGTGGCATTCACTGCTTCGCCATCCAGCTTGGCGGTAACCGTAAAGGTATAGCTGCCGTCCGCGGCGGCGGTGCCTGCCTCGTTCTTGCCGTCCCAGGTGAATGCGTTCACGCCGGCATCGAGCTTGTCCAGATCCAGCGTCTTGACCAGGTTGCCCTTGCTGTCGAAGATCTTGACCGTCACATCATCCGCCGCGCTGGCGAGTTCCACGCCGCCGAGCGCCGTGCCGGAGGCCAGGTCCATGTGTTCGCCCGGTGCCAGCACGTAGTGCCCGATCATGTTGACCGACTGGAATGCCTGTGCCTTGGTGAAAGCATTCAGCGTCTCATTCAGCTTCTCGATGCCGGTAACGGTGGACAGTTGCGCCATCTGCGAAGTGATCTCGGCGTTGTCCATCGGGTTGAGCGGGTCCTGGTTCTTCATCTGCGTCACCAGCAGCTTGAGGAAGCGATCCTGTTGCGCCTGGACCGAATTACCGGTCAGCGAGGAAGCCCCTGTGGTCGGACTTGTGGAGTTGTTCACGGCCGTTACCATCGTATGTTCCTTTCGTTATTGACCGAGCGTCAGCGTGCGCTGGATCATCGTCTTGGCGGTATTCATCATTTCCACGTTCGCCTGATACGAACGGGAAGCCGAAATCATGTTGGTCATTTCCTCGACCACATTCACGTTGGGCATCGTCACGTAGCCTTCGGCATTGGCGAACGGATTCTGCGGGTCGTATACCAGTTTCATTGGCGCCGGGTCATCGATGACCTTGGTTACCGCAACGCCGCTCACGCCCTTGGGCATGGCGTTATTGACCGCCTGCGCCTGGAAAATCACCTGTTTGGCGCGGTAAGGTTGGCCATCGGCACCGGTCACGCTGTCGGCGTTGGCCATGTTGCTGGCTACCACGTTAAGGCGCATGGACTGCGCAGTCATCGCGGAACCGGCAATATCGAAGACATTGAACAAGGCCATGATCAGTTGCCTCTCAGCGCGAGCAAGGTGCTCTGGATCTTGCCGTTCATGAATTGCAGCGTGGACATGTACTGCAAGGCGTTTTCGGAGAACTGCGCCTGCTCGACGTCGGCATCGACAGTGTTACCGTCGATGCTGGGCTGCACGGCCGCACGGTACATCGGATTGATGCCTGCCACGGGGCTGCCGCCCTTGGTATCGATGTGACCGGCATCGGTCCGGCTCATCGAGATGCTACCCATCGCGTTGGTCAGCACCTGCGAGAAATCGATATCCATGGCCTTGTAGTTGGGCGTATCCGCGTTGGCGATATTGGAGGCTAATATCTGCTGGCGATAGCCGCGCACGGAGAGCATCTTGGAATCGAATGCCAGCGCCCTGTCGATACTGTTGAACATATGCCGAAGCCCTTGGGTTGATGTTTCGGCCTAACAAAAGCAGAAAGCATGCCATACGCCATAAACGGCGCCAGAACTGGGTTTCAACAGGATTAAGCGAGTGCTTTTTGCGGAGTCCGGCAAGCCCTTGCCGCTCAAGCGGCAAGGTTGGACTATTGAATGCGCTTACGCGCCGATAACGCGGTTGCGGCCGGAATGCTTGGCTTCGTACAGAGCCAGGTCGGCGCGCTTCATGGTGGCGTCCGGAACTTCGCCCTCAATGCGCTCCGCAACGCCGGCGCTGAAGGTGATCAGCACGCGCTCATTGTTATGCAGGAAGAAATTCTTGGTCAGCTCGCGCTGGACGCGCGCCATCACACGCTTGCCTTCCTCGAGGTCGGTTTCCGGCAGGATGATCACGAACTCCTCGCCGCCATAGCGCGCCAGCACATCAGTCGGCCGCAGCGCGGCCTTGGCGACCTTGGCGAGGTGAGCCAGCGCAATATCGCCGGCTTCGTGCCCCAGGCTGTCGTTGAGCTTCTTGAAATGGTCGATGTCCATGATCGCCAGACAAAGCCGGGCGTCGGTCCGGTCGGAACGGCTGAATTCGCGATCCAGCGCCTCGTTCATGCCGCGACGGTTGAGCGCGCCGGTCAGGTAGTCGTTATGCGCCATTTCACTCGCATGATCCAGCTCCGTCGTCAGTTGGCGTATGCGCTGCTCGGCAGCGTCAACCTTCAGCTGGGTTTCCTTGAGATCCTCGTGCGAGCGGATCGCATCGAGCTGCATTGCACGCGTGTCCTCCATCAGCCTGTCGAGCACGACATTGAGCTCGGTAATGTCGTCGGTGGAGCTGATCTTCTGCTGGTAGCCCGCGATCTTCTGGTGATACTCCCCCGTATTGCGCGTCATTTCGCCCAGTCGCTCCACGAACGTACGCGCCATCTGCTTGAGCGTATCCTTGGCTTCTGCCAGCCCGTGCTTGAGCTTGCCCTGCTTGAAGATCAGTTCCTTCAAGCCACTTTCGGCGTCATACAGCACTTCGATATCAAGCGGCTTGGAAATGATGTCGCGGATGATGGCCGTCTGGCCCGATAGCCATTTATCGTCGACCACCAGATCGCTCATATTGTCGACCAGCAGGCGCAACAGATGCAGCAGTTCCTCATGCAGGCGAAACTGTGCGTCGGTATGCATTTCCAGCTTGTACCAATAGCCCTTGAACGCCTCGGTCAGCTTGAGAACTTCATTTTCGGTGCGCGCACGGCGCGCCTGTTCCAGCAGGACTTCGGCGCCGCGCGCGAGTTCGGGAATGTATTTGAGCTGCGACAGCAGGCCGACCTCCAGCGTCTTGATCAGGAGATCGCGCCACAACAGCGCCAGCGGCCCTGCCTGTGCAGCGGCGTCGACCCTGGCGATATTCTCCTCGGCCTCGGGCACAACGGCCTGCATATCCGGGGAGATATCCTCTCCCGAACGCTCCATGGCCAAACCTCCGCCCCACGATGCGATCAAGGCCTGAATTTTCAGCAATAACTGATCGGGGTCGCTTTCGAAATTGACCAGCAGACGCTCCAGCCCCTCTTTTTTCTTGCTGGTCGTCAATCCCTTGTGGCTGGCTTCGAGTTGCCGGACAAGGCTGCGAATCAGCGTACCCCACCCGCTTCCCGCACCGGTGGGCAACAATTCGCGCAGCTGGTTTTCCGTTTCCTTCCAGTCGTGCTTGCCGACGGCGGCATTCAGGGCTTGCACCGATTTCAGGTATTTCGGCCGCTCCTTGCCGGCCTCCTTGAGCACCCGCTCCAGAGCTTTGGCGAGCCCGGCAGACTCATCCGCGGATTTGGTACCGGCAATTTCGTCGTATACCTTGCGGAAGTTGTCCGGCGTCGGAGCAATCTTGCTCAAGGCGAGCTGCTTGAGCGCCTGCCGAGCGATATCGATGGGGGTCGTAGGGCTTTGCATTTCGGGAAGATACTCGGGCTAAAGAAACGTTTGAGGTACGCTTCTTATTGGAATCCATTACAATCGCTCAGGTTCTCGATTCTATTACAGTTTCTTACGAATAGTTGATGCCAATGCGTTTCTTGAGTTTATTTTACCTGTTGATCCAGCTTGCTTTTTCCGCTGGCGCAGCCGCGCAGGAACTGCAATCGCTACCGGCTATCCAGAAAGCCGCGGAGGCATTCGTAAAAGAAAAAACCGCCAGCCTGCCGGGGCAATATACCGTCACCGCCAGCCGCGTCGATTCCCGCCTCAAGCTGGAGAAATGCACGCAATTGCAGGCTTTTCTTCCCAGCGGCAGCCGGCTGTGGGGCAACAGCAGCATAGTCGTGCGCTGTCTTGCACCCCAGAGCTGGTCGATTTATGTGCCAGTCCAGATCAAGGTAAGCAATCAGGTGCTGGTCGCGGTACGGCCGATCACCAGCGGGCAACAGGTACATGCAGAAGATGTCGCTCTGGAGATGCGCGATATCACCCGCTTCGCCGGAAGCGCACTTACGTCGCTGGATCAGGTCGCGGGCCGCACAGTGGTCGCCCCCGTCGCCAATGGAACAGTGCTACGCGCGGAAATGCTGCGCGCGGCGAATGTCATTCGGCAAGGGCAATCGGTCCAGCTGACCGCGAAGGGCAATGGATTTACCGTAACCTCGGAAGGCCAGGCCATGGGCAATGCGACGGCAGGCCAGATCGTCACGGTCAAGACCCGCTCCGGACAGCTCGTCAAGGGAATTGCCCGGGGCGAAGGCGTGGTCGAAGTGACGTTTTAAGGATAGCTGCCAGAATAAACTAACGACCAACCATTACTTCACCGGCAGCCACACCAGTTCACCTGCCTTCATATCCGGCACCAGTACATATTTGCCGTCCTGGCTTTTACCGAGATCCGCCGCGGCCTGGAAGCCATCCTTGAACAGTTCGACCTTGCCTTTTTTGCTGACGGAATAGACTTTGCCATTTTTCCAGTCGCTGACATACAGCACACCGCCAGGGCCGCGCACGACACCATCGCCGCCACCGAAACCTTCCGCGATCTTTTCCATTTCTCCGGTACGCAGCTTGACGCGGTAGAGGATGCCGGAAACGAAATCGACTTCCAGCAGCGCCCCCCGCCCATCCATCAGCAAGCCATTGGGCCCTTGCACCTGTGGGTCGTGATCGCCGACGACACGCGTTACCTTGCCGTTCTTGTTGATGCGATAGATCGCGCCGCCCTTGCCCTTGAGGTCGCCGCTGTCCGACACGTAGACATTGCCCTGGCTATCCGCTTCCACATCGTTCAGGAATTGCGGCACCACAGGGAAAGCATCGGCGGCGGCCAACACTGTCCACTTGCCGTCGATGCCGACCTTGAGCACACGCGTCTTGTCTGCGACGTAAAGATCATTGCCGAAAAATGCCAGGCCCTTGGGGTCATCCATGCCCATGGCAAACGTCTGCACCTTGCCGTCCTGGGCGATCACGCTTACCTTGCCGTCGCCATCCTTGCCGAATTCGCCGATTTCCGAGACATAGAGGCGGCCGTCGGAACCGACTACTACGGATTCCGGGGATTGCAGCCCGGTCACCTTCTGCGGCTCGGCCGCGGTGACGGTCATGGAAAACAGCAGGGAAACTGCAAAAACCAGTTTATTCTTGTTGAACATCATGTTTCTCCGATCAAAGTTTCGGAACCAGGGTCACCAGCGAGCAAGGCGACATGGGTAATGTGCGATCTATTCCCTGCTGCGCTGCGCTATTCGCCGTGAACTGCGCGGCGATATCCTGCATCGCGCGGTCATAGGCGGTTTGTACATAAGTTTCAATCAGGCGCGAGCCGTAGAAATCCTTGGACGTTCCGGTCGCGGTAAAAGTCTCGAGCAACTTGCCATCCGATCGATACAGGCGCGCCGTCACCTTGGCGTAATAAGTCATCATCATCGGGTTGTAGCTAAGATACGACTGCAGCCAGACCACGGCATCGGCATTCTCGTTGCTCTTGCACATGCGGATATCGCTGAAGCTCGGGCCGAATGCCTGGCGCGCCGCATTTTCCAGCGCCGGTCCTTTGCGCGCCCAGACGATATAGTGCGGCACAAAGCCAAGCCGTACCTCATGTTCGTATTCGTTGGCTTCGATGATCATCAACAGATCGGGCTTGGCCTCTTCGGCATGCACGCCGTTGATGCCGGCCAGCCCCAGCAATAAAGCAGCTATTACAGACTTCATTTCAATTCCTTGTAATCAGACAATAAATCAGTCCGGCACGATCATCGGGCATACGGATTGCCCGTCCGGGCCCACAGCAATCTCCGAAAGCCATCCAGGATCACTGTCATTTCAGCACATCGCTCCAGATATTCCTGGCCCACCATTGCGCGTAACTGCCTTCCTGCTCACTCGGACGGTCGGAGACGCCACCGCCTTCCGCCGACACCATGATTTGCTTTGATGCATCGAAACGATAGACGTTCGCCACATGCATTGCCATCGTATCGCTGACAAAGCTGTAGCAGGTGTTGGCAAAAACCGGCTGCGGGTCGGGCGCCTCGCCGGCCATCAGGGAAACAATCGCCGAAGCGCAGACCTTGGCCTGCGAAGTCGCCATGTGCGCGGACTTGGGCAGCGCTGCCGCCACCGCATCGCCGATGATATGCACGCCCGGGACAACCCTCGATTCGTATGTCAGAAAATCCACCTCGCACCAGCGACGGTCGATGTTCGCCATGCTCAATCCCTGCGCCAGCTTGCCGGCACGCTGCGGCGGAATCACATTGAGCACATCGGCCTTGACCGTCTCGAACTCCGTTTTCACGTTGCGTGTCGCAACATCGATTTCGATCAGCGCATTGTTGGGTCGATAATCCACCAGCCCCGGATACATGTCGGCCCAGGTTCTGGTAAATAGCCCCTTCTTCGATACAATCTCGGGATTTTCATCCAGCACGATGACTTTGGAGCGCGGCTTGTACTGCTTGAAATAGAAGGCAACCTGGCTGGCGCGCTCGTAAGGCCCCGGCGGGCAGCGAAAAGGCGCCTTCGGTATGGTCATCACAAACGCCCCGCCATCCGGCATGGCTTCCAGTTGGCGGCGCAGATTCACCGTCTGCTCGCCCGCTTTCCAGGCATGCGGCACAGCTTGTTGCGCAGTCGCGCTTTCCAGCATCGGGAGTTTTTCCCAGATGAAGTCGATGCCTGGCGCGATGATCAGCCGGTCATAGGCCAGCGTTTCTCCGTTCGACAAGGCCACCGTGCGAAGCTCGGGGTCGATGGCGGCGGCCTCCTGCTGCACACGGCGTATCCCGTACTTGTCCAATCCGGAGAACCCAAATGTCAGTTCGTCTATTGTTTTGCTGCCGCCTAGCACCAGATTGCTGAGCGGACAGGAAATAAACGCCGGGCTTTTCTCGACCAGCACGATGTCCAGCCGGTTACCGCCCCACATCCTCAAATATTTTGCAGCCGTTGCCCCGGCATAACCGCCGCCGATAATCACCACGCGGCCTTTGGGCTGATTTGCCCAAGCCAGGTTCGGGGCAGCGCCTACCGCAACACCGGCTGCAAGCAGCTTGAGAAAATCTCGACGCGCGATCACGGCGTTTCAGCTTTCGGGGGAAGTGTTGCCGAATGCCGCGGCTGAGCGGCGAAATAATCGGCGAGTTGACGGATTTCTGATTCGGTCAGCCCTTTTGCATGGCGATGCATGACCGTGGAAGGAAGCGTTCCCGAACGGAACGCCTGCATTTGCGTAATGAAATAGTCCGGCATCAGGCCAGCCAGCACCGGGGTGCCGCCGACGCTATTGCCATTGGTGCCGTGACAGGCGGCGCAGGAGGCCGCCAGCACGCGAAGATGAGGATCAGCCAGTGCCGCCTGCATGTAGCAGGCCAGCCATAGCAGCACAGCCATGGATACGCACCGTCTCACCTCACCTCCCAGTCGGAAAGACTATATTTGAGTCTTAAATCAGCTTTTTTTCAGAAGCATTTACCGTCTTTGCAGCCGTCGTCCTTGGCGCCGCCCTTCATCAGCAGATCGACCATGGCGGTGTTACCTTCATCGCGCACTACACGGACGATGGACACATTACCACGCAGCTTGATGTTGGGATCGGCACCCTTGGAAAGCAGGTAAGACACGACATCGCTGTAGCCGTCCACTGCGGCCAGTGCCAGCGCCGTCATCTTGGTGATCGGATGCCTGTAGTTCAGATCGGCACCTTTGTCGACCAGCAGCTTCACCACTTCCAGTTGACCCTTGTTGGCGGCGATTTGCAGCGCGGACCAGGCGAAATATTGATCGTTAACGTTCACGCCGTTGTCCAGGTATTTTTGTACCACCTTGACATTGCCGTTGCCCAGCGCTTCGGTATATTCGACTTGCTGATCACTGTCGAGAGCCATCGCGGAGAGCGGCGCTGCCAGTGCCAAACTCAGAATCAGTGCCTTAACCAGTTTCATGTTTTCTCCAGCTAATTATAAAAATTATCCTGCAAACTTCCGTGCATTGCGGAACATCCGCAACCACGGGCCATCCTCACCCCAACCCTCAGGATGCCACGAATGCTGCACGGTACGGAAGACCCGTTCCGGGTGCGGCATCATGATGCTGAAACGCCCATCGCGCGTGGTCAGGCCGGTAATGCCTTGCGGCGAACCGTTGGGGTTGAACGGATAGGTTTCCGTCGGCCGCCCGTGGTTATCGACAAAACGCACGCTGACCAGTTTATCAGCTAGCGCCTTTTCGACCGCGGTCGTCGAAGAAAATTCCGCAAAGCCTTCGCCATGAGCCACGGCAATCGGCATGCGGCTACCGGCCATGCCGGAGAAAAACAGCGACGGCGAGTCCATGATTTCCACCATCGCAACACGCGCCTCGAACTGCTCGGACTTGTTGCGCACGAAATGCGGCCAATGCTCGGCGCCCGGGATGATGGAATGCAGGTTGCTCATCATCTGGCAGCCGTTGCATACGCCCAGCGCGAAACTGTCGCCACGCTGGAAGAAGGCTGAAAACTCGTCGCGGGCACGCGGATTGAACAGGATGGACTTGGCCCAACCCTCCCCCGCACCCAGCACGTCGCCGTAGGAGAAACCGCCGCAGGCCACGAGACCGTTGAAGTCCTTCAGCGATACGCGGCCGGAAATGACGTCGCTCATATGCACGTCCGTCGCCTCGAAACCGGCGCGGTCGAAAGCGGCGGCCATTTCCACCTGGCCGTTGACGCCCTGCTCGCGCAGGATCGCCATCTTCGGACGTTTGCCGGTACCGATGTACGGCGCGGCAACGTTGTCGCTCAGATCAAACGTAAGTTGCGCATGCAGACCGGAGTCAGCCACGTCCAGGATGCGGTCGTGTTCCTGCTGCGCGCAGACCGGGTTGTCGCGCATGGATTGCATATGGAAGGTGGTGCTGGACCAGATGCGATGCAGTTCGACGCGCGACTGCTCCAGCAGCGGCATGCCGTTGCAGGTGAAGGCCAGCGTGGTATCGTCAGTCACACGGCCCAGCATGTGCACGCACTTCGGCAGCAGCGCATTGAGTTGCGCCAGCACGTCGGCAGCATCGGTGACACGCACCTGGATCACGGCGCCCAGCTCTTCGTTGAACAGGATATCGGTCACATGCCCCGGCAGCTTGCCGAGGTCGACATTCAAACCGCAGTGGCCGGCAAACGCCATTTCCACCAGCGACACGAACAGGCCGCCGTCGGAGCGGTCGTGATAGGCCAGCAGCTTGCCGTCGGCGTTGAGCTGCTGGATCGCAGTGAAAAAGTTTTTCAGCAATGCGGCATCGTTCACATCCGGCGCGACGTTGCCGGTCGCGCCGTATACCTGCGCCAGCGCGGAACCGCCCATGCGGTTCTTGCCCTGCCCGAGGTCGATCGCGATCAGCTGCGTATCGCCGAGATCGGTGCGCAGTTGCGGCGTCAGCGTCTTGCGTGCGTCGGTCACCGGCGCGAACGCGGACACCACCAACGAAATCGGGGCGGTGACAGCCTTTTTCTCGCCCTTTTCATCCCACACCGTCTTCATCGACATCGAATCCTTGCCGACCGGAATGCTGATGCCAAGCTGCGGGCACAGTTCCATGCCGACGGCCTTCACGGTGTCGTACAGCGCAGCGTCTTCGCCAGGATGCCCGGCCGGAGCCATCCAGTTGGCGGAAAGCTTGAGTTCGGAAATATCGGCGATAAGTGCCGCGGCAATGTTGGTCAGGGATTCGCCGATCGCCATGCGGCCGGAAGCAGGCGCATCGATCAGCGCCAGCGGGGCTTTTTCGCCGATGGCAAACGCTTCGCCGGTATAGGTTTCATAACCCGCCAGCGTCACCGCCACGTCGGCCACCGGCACCTGCCACGGGCCGACCATCTGATCGCGCGCGATCAAGCCGGTCACGGTACGGTCGCCAATGGTGATCAGGAAAGTCTTGTCGGCCACGCCTGGCAGGCGCAGCACGCGATGCGCGGCTTCCTCCAAATCCAGGCTGGTCGTGTCGAATGCAGGCAAGCTGCGCGGCTGGTGCTTCACGTCGCGCGTCATCTTGGGCGGCTTGCCGAGCAGCACGGAAAGATCCATGTCCACCGGCTTGTTGTCGAAATGGCTGTCTTCGACGGTCAAATGGCGCTCTTCGGTCGCCTCGCCCACGACAGTGTAAGGACAGCGCTCGCGCTCGCAGATTTCGGCAAAACGCGCCAGATCGGCCTTGGCGACCGCCAGCACGTAGCGCTCCTGCGACTCGTTGCACCACAACTCGCGCGGGCTCATGCCCGGCTCTTCGTTCTGAATGTCGCGCAGGTGAAAATGCGCGCCGCGCTCGGCGTCGTTAACCAGCTCCGGGAAGGCATTGGAAAGTCCGCCCGCGCCCACGTCGTGGATCGCCAGGATGGGATTATCATCGCCCAGCTGCCAGCAGCGGTCGATCACTTCCTGTGCGCGGCGCTCCAGTTCCGGGTTGCCGCGCTGCACGGAGTCGAAATCCAGGTTTTCGGTATTGGCGCCGGTATCCATGCTGGACGCCGCGCCGCCGCCGAGGCCGATCAGCATCGCGGGGCCGCCGAGTTGAATCAGCGCGGCGCCGGCCGGGATCGGATGCTTCATGGAATGCTTGGCGGAAATATTGCCCACGCCGCCCGCCAGCATGATGGGCTTGTGGTAACCGCGCACTTCCTTGGTGTTATCTGGGCCCACGGATTCGATTTCCAGGGTGCGGAAATACCCGGCGATATTGGGCCGGCCGAATTCATTGTTGTAGGCAGCACCACCCAAAGGGCCATCGATCATGATCTGCAACGCGGAGGCGATGCGGCCTGGCTTGCCGTAATCGTTTTCCCAGGGCTGCTGGAAATTCGGGATGTTCAGGTTGGAAACCGAAAATCCAGCCAGGCCCGCCTTGGGCTTGGAGCCACAGCCGGTCGCGCCCTCGTCGCGGATTTCGCCACCGGCACCGGTCGCGGCACCCGCAAACGGCGAAATCGCCGTCGGGTGGTTATGCGTTTCGACTTTCATCAGGAAGTGCATGTCTTCCTCAATATAGCCATAGCGGCCGTCGGCCTGCGGATAGAAACGCTTGGTCTTCTCGCCTTGCACAATGGATGCGTTGTCCGAATAGGCCACCACGGTCTTGCCGGGGTTGAGCTTGTGCGTGTTGCGGATCATGCCGAACAACGATTGCGCCTGCACCACGCCGTCGATCACCCAGTCCGCATTGAAAATCTTGTGGCGGCAGTGCTCGGAATTGGCCTGCGCGAACATCATCAGCTCGACGTCGGTCGGATTGCGGCCGATGCGGGTGAAGTTCTCGACCAGATAGTCAATTTCATCGAGCGATAGCGCCAGCCCCATATCGGCATTGGCCGCGACCAGCGCCGCCTTGCCGCCGCCGAGGATATCCACCGTGGACAAGGGCGCCGGCTGCGCCTCGTGATACAGCTTTTCCGCATCATCCAGGTTGCCGAACACCGCTTCCGTCATGCGGTCGTGAATTTGCGCCTTCAACGCACGCTTTTCATCATCCGTCAGCGGACTGCCGTCAGCCGTCGCCGCATAATAGGCAATGCCGCGCTCCAGACGCTGCATGGACTCCAGACCGCAATGCCGCGCAATATCCGTTGCACGCGAAGACCACGGCGAAATCGTGCCGGGACGCGGAACCACTAGGAACAATTCGCCAGACGGCGTCTCTTCCGCCATCTTGGGGCCGTAGGTCAGGATTTTCTGCAAGGTTTCCTGCTGCGCGGAAGATAGCTCGCCATCGCTCCAGGCAAAGTGCCAGAACTCGGCATAAAGATGCGAAACCCGTGGTGCGGCGCTTTTCAGCGCGGCCAGGATTTTATCGAGACGAAACGGGGAAAGGGCGGCACTACCACGGAGACGGAGCATGAGGATTCAGGCGTACGTAAAAGGATGAATTTTAGCAGAAAGTGGGCAGTTAGCCTCAGGGCTTGATTGAGGTTGGACTCTAATCTGTGGAACATACTCAATCTCAAACACAAATAGATTTTTTCGAAGAGATCACGGTGCACAAATCAAAACTTGACCACTTTTGTTGATAAGTTTGTATCGAATACGGTTTTCCTCATCGACTTCATAAACTATACATTTACCTTCTACAAGTCTCTCAACCAATTTATCAGCGTTTGACCAGGAAAATTCCTTAATGCCTTTTTCACTATATTGTTTTTTCAAGTTCGAGGATTCCCACCAAGTATTGTTAATTTCCTTTTCCCTTTCCTCCCACGGCGCTTTCTTAAACCATTTGTCATGAATAGCCGCGATGGCTGCAACTCCACCAAGGATAGTGGATGCTCCCAGAACCAATGTTAAAAACTCACCCATTCTTCACCCTCAGAAATATGAATAACATTGATTTTATAAGCTTGCGCAGACTAGAAGGAAATATTGCGTCGGGCTAGAAGGTTTTTCCAGTATTGGGTCAACGACCACCAAATGCCAAAAGCGGCAAATACGTCCAACAGCAAACTCACGGTTGCAACCAGCGTGGAATCATAGTATCGCTTGAGAGCCATTTCTTTTAGCAAATTAAATACTATAAATATAAGGCATCCCACAATAAAAACCCGCATGCTCAGATTTTCTTCATCACCAAACCTGATGGTAATTCTTTTGTAATAAACCATTTCGCCAATCCAATATCCCATTGAGTAACTCAAGGCGAATAGGGCAAGTTTTGAAAAAATTGAAACAATGGGGTCGGAGTCATAACAATTAACTCTGCTTCATTTCCTGCATAGCCATACTCGGCTCACATACCAATCAGTTAACATACCCCCTACTCAGGCATTCCGCCCGATCACTTCAAGGAACAATCATGTCTGATTTCGCAAGCGAACTGAACAAGGAAATTTCCGGCGCGGAAGCGACGATACGCCTGACTAACGGCGAGTCGTTCCGCATGTCGGGCAATGTGGAAAACATTGATGCCAATTTCATCAGGATCGGCTTATCCAACAACCCGGACAAGAAGGGTCGGATGCTGGTAAATGTCAATCACATCGTCAGCATCGACTGGTATGTGAAGTAATTACTGGCCGAGCGCGCCGAATACCTTCTTGATGAGATTCGTGGAGGCGCCTAGCGGGTCCTTGCGGATGGCTTTTTCTTCTTCCGCCATCATCAGGTAAAGCCCATCCAGGGTTTTCTGCGTGACGTACTGTTCCAGATTCGCCTGATCTTTTTTTACCAGCCCGTACTGCATGCCGGTTTCGGCGAATTTGTTGTATTGCTGGGCAAGCTGCACATCCTGCGTGGCTTCCTTGACCTTCGGCAGGAACTTGGCCGTCAATGGAGTGGCTGTCATCTTCTTGAAATACTGCGTCGCGGCGTCATCACCGCCGGTAAGAATATCCTTGGCGTCCTGCACGCTCATTTTCTTGACGGCATCGACCAGCAACACCTTGGCTTCGGGCACGGCGGCTTCGGCGGCGCGGTTCATGCGCAGCACCAGTTCGTCAGCCTGCTTGCCCATGCCGAAGAAACGCATCGCTTTTTCGGCTTTTTTGAGCGAATCTGGCAAGGGAATCTTGACCTTGGGATTCTTGAAAAAACCGTCGGTGACGCCGAGTTTGCCGACAGCAGCGCCGGACGCCTGAATCAGCGCATCCTTTAAGCCCCCGGTGGCTTCCTTGTTGCTGAGATCGGCCAACTCAACTGCGCTCGCCTGCCCGATGAAAAGAAATAATGCAAAAACAGCAGCAAGCGTTTTCATGACTCTCTCCTGAAGTAAATGATTTACCGCGCCACCGGCTCCACGCCCCACACCTTTTGCGCGTATTCGCGGATGGTGCGGTCGCTGGAGAACTTGCCCACGCGCGCCACATTGAGGATGGCACGGCGCGCCCATTCGTCCTTGTCGCGGTACAGGGCGCCCACGTCTTCCTGCGTTTTCACGTAGCTGGCGTAGTCGGCAAGCAGCAGGTAGTAATCGCCGTTCCAGGTCAGGGTTTCGTAGATCGGTTTGTAACGCTCGGGCTCCTCCACTGAGAAGTATCCTTCGGCGATCATGTCGAGCGCCTGTTTCAATTCCGCGTTGGCGTTGTAGTATTCCCACGGGTTATAGCCGCGCATGCGCAGCTCGGCGACCTGCTGCGTGGTCAGGCCGAAAATGAAGATATTGTCTTCGCCCACTTCTTCGCGGATTTCGATATTGGCCCCATCCAGCGTGCCTATGGTGAGCGCGCCATTGAGCGCCATTTTCATGTTGCCGGTACCCGAGGCTTCGGTACCGGCAGTGGAAATCTGCTCGGAAAGATCGCTGGCGGGGAAGATGCGCTCCGCTGACGACACATCGTAATTCGGCAGGAAAATCACCTTGAGCAAGCCGTTGATGGCCGGATCGCGATTGACCATGCCGGCCACATCGAGAATCAGGCGGATAATGAGCTTGGCCATGCGGTAGCCCGGCGCTGCCTTGCCGGCAAAGATCACGGTACGTGGCGTCATGCCTTCGGTCTTGCCCGAGCGGATGCGGTTGTACAGCGTGATCACGTGCAGTACGTTAAGCAGCTGGCGCTTGTATTCGTGTATGCGCTTCACCTGCACGTCGAACATCGACTCCGGATCGATCCGCATACCAAGGCGATGGTGGATGCGCTCGACCAAACGCTGTTTGTTGGCCTGTTTGATCTGCATGAACTCCTTGCGGAATCGGGCATCTTCAGCAAACGGTGCGAGTTTTTCGATTTGCGAGAGATCCTTGATGAAGCCGCTGCCGATGCGCGAGGCAATCAGTTCGGTCAACCCCGGATTGCACTGGTTGAGCCAGCGCCGCGGCGTGATGCCGTTGGTGACGTTGATGATCTTGCCGGGAAATATGCGGTTGAAATCCGCGAACAGCGTAGTTTTCAGAAGATCGCTATGAATCGCCGCGACGCCGTTGACAGTGTGGCTGCCGACCACCGCCAGATGTGCCATGCGCACGCGGCGTCCGTGGTCTTCGTCAATGATGGACACGCGTTTCAGCAGTTCGGTATCGCCCGGAAAACGATGATTCACATCATGCAGGAAATAGTGATTGATCTTGTAGATGATGTCGAGATGACGGGGCAGCACGCGCTCGAACATATCGACCGGCCAGGTTTCCAGCGCTTCCGGCATCAGCGTGTGGTTGGTGTAGGCAAAGACGCGCGTAGTCAGGCTCCAGGCACGATCCCATTTCAAACGGTAAACATCCACCAGCGCGTGCATCATTTCCGCGACGGCGATGGCCGGATGCGTGTCATTGAGCTGGATGGCGACCTTTTCCGGCAGCAACTCCCAACTGGAATCATGCTCATGGG
This sequence comes from Methylobacillus sp. MM3, assembly GCF_001645185.1. Taxonomy (GTDB): domain Bacteria; phylum Pseudomonadota; class Gammaproteobacteria; order Burkholderiales; family Methylophilaceae; genus MM2. The sequence continues at coordinate 222,721 of NZ_LXTQ01000011.1, read as the reverse complement.
TAAAGCGATGCAGGATGTCCTGGATGGAAGCGGACACGAAAAAATATTGCTGGCGCAAGCGCAATTCACGACCCATCACCGAAGTATCGTTGGGGTACAGCACCTTGGAGAGATTTTCGGTGCTGGTCTTGTCTTCCACCGCGCCGACGTAATCGCCGGCGTTGAAGGAATCGAGATTGAACTCCCGCGTCGCCTTGGCCGACCAGAGACGCAGATTATTGACGGTTTCGGTGTTGTAGCCTGGCACCGGCATGTCGTAAGCCATCGCCATTACGGTTTCGCAATCGACCCAATGCTGCTCGACCGAGCCGTCCTGCGCCGGGAATTCGACGACGTGTCCATAGAACTTGACCGGGTACAAGCGCTCCGGGCGCTGGAATTCCCAAGGGTTGCCGTACCGCAGCCAGTTGTCCGGATGTTCGACCTGCTGACCGTTTTCGATATGCTGGTTGAACATGCCGTACTCATAGCGGATACCGTAGCCCATACCGGGCAAATCGAGGGTTGCCATCGAATCGAGAAAACATGCTGCCAGCCGCCCAAGGCCGCCGTTGCCGAGCGCAGCGTCGGTTTCCATATCGGAGACGGCTTCCATGGTCTGGCCCAGCGCGTGCAAACCCTCGCGCACCTGACCGTCGATGCCGAGATTGAGGGCGGCGTTGGAAAGCATGCGGCCGATCAGGAACTCCAGCGAGAGGTAATAAACCCGCTTCGGATCCTTGTCGTAGTAGTTTTCAACGGTTTCCACCCAGCGCTCGATCAGGTGATCGCGCACGGTGTGGGCGGTGGTTTCATACCAATCGCGCGTAGTTGCAGCTTCGGCGTGCCGGCCGCTGGTATAAATCAGGTGATTCGCCAGTGAGTTATCGATGGAGTGTTCTTCGGAATTCAAGGAGAACTGGCGGGGAGATGCGGTTTTGCGAGGAGTGGCCATGCTGCTGGCTCCTGTTCAAGAATACCAGCAGTTTAACAAATCGCCACTTCCCCTGCGAGAAAGCGGCGGCCAGGACCTCAGGTGTCGGACTTTTTCTCGGCAGATGTCTGTTTTTCACCAGCCTGCTGTTGCTTCCAGCTATCGCGGGCCGCGTCGACATCCACGTTCCAGATATCGCCGAATGCCGAGATGCTTTCAGGCGGCTCATGTTCGGGATGCAAAGTTGAATAAAGCTTGCTGAGCGCCCAGATTTCAGTCACGGTCTCGGGCGGGAAGCCGAGCCGGTTCGGACGGTTGCTCATGATCAGTTCATCGAAATAGGGTCGCATGTCAGTGGTGCCCCAGAACTCCACAAGCTTATGAAATACATGCGGATATTTCTGCTCCAGATTCGTAGGATACTTATCCGCATGCTCTCCGAGGTGCTCAAGCATTTTCTGGTTCATTATTCACTCCTCAGATTGTCACATTAGTGATTAATGTAAACCTAAAAATGAAAGCTGCCAATCGGCAGCTTCCACGAGAGCACGCAGCTCGGCGTCACTCTTGACTGCAACCCCGATGGTTGGCCGACCACAGGTATCGTGATTGATTACCAATGATTAAACGAGCATTGCGTAGTACTGCACCACCAGTTGGATATCGATGGGGAACGGCACCTCGTCCGCTTCCGGCAGGCGAGTGATCTTGGCACTCAGCTTCTTGTCGTCCCAGCTCAACCACTCCGGTCGCGTCAGCGCAGGCTCGGCCATGGTTTCGACCACCATGGGAATATTGCGCGAGCGCTCGCGCAGCTGGATTTCGTCGCCGACGCGCAAACGCATCGATGGAATATTGACGATGCGGCCGTTCAACATGAAATGGCGGTGATTGACCAGTTGGCGCGCGGCGATCAGCGTTGGGGCCAGTCCGGCACGGAACACGACGTTATCGAGGCGGGATTCCAGCAATTGCAGCAGAATGGCACCGGAAGAACCGTGCGTGTGACGCGCATCCACCATCAGGCGACGCAGCTGGCGCTCGTTGACGCCGTAGTTGTAGCGCAGCTTCTGCTTTTCGATCAGTGCGACGCCGTAGTCCGACTTGCGTCGGCGGGCTGCCGACGCACCATGCTGGCCCGGCGGATTGGGACGGTTTTCGGTACTTTTGCGCGACAGGCCCGGCAATTCGACGCCGAGCGCGCGCATCACTCTCAGCCGGGGGCCGGTATAACGTGACATATGGATATCTCCTTGATTGTGTTGATTAGTGTCGTGTTTGGGACCAGTTGCGAGGTAATGGCCCCGCATCCAGCAGAAGACCGGTAATGCGGTTGGCTTCGTCCTCCGCCAGTTCCATGGCATCCAGCCCTTCCGTCAGCGTTGCCCACAGCAGCAGATAGGCATCGCGATCCATGTACAGACTGGCTTCACCCAGTCGCAAGCGCACGGTACGTTCTTCCAGGCAATATTCGACCGTCCAGTCTCCATGCTGGGAGAGAGGCAGCCATTCGGGAGATTTCTGTTTCATGCTGTAATCCTTTCTAGAGCCTGTTTCAGCGGGCTCTTGCGATAGCTATCGGATTTTTGCTATCCGGGAATTAAAAGTGACAAGCTTGCGTCTGCATCGTTCGCTCTTTTTTCATGCCACTTCGTTCGCAACTTCGTCTCCCGATAGCGCGGCTAACGCCAATACCAAATCCTGCATTGCGCATTTTCATGCCAACCCTCCGATCAAGCTATCTATCGGCTGGCTGGCTTGAGCTGGCTAGCGTATTTTTGAAGCGGCCGCTCGATGCGGCCTTATGTTTAAAGCGATTGCAATGTAAATAACACCGTCAACCCCAAGGATGTACCGACCAGTCCGGCCAACGCCAGGCGCGATCCGCGCATCTTGGTCCACAGCAGCACGCCGGTAATCGACAGCACCAGCATGGCTCCGGCCAAGGAATCAACCAGCAGAATCCAGCCGGCGTTCATGCCCGTGCCCTTGTGCATGCGCATCAGGAAGCCCCAGGCGTTGACGTCCTGCCGCTTCACGCTGACAAACTGATTGCCCACCCAGTATTCTGCGCTAAGGGAATAGTGCGGCAGATGAAATTCCGCTTTCCACTGCGCGGGCTGGGCAAGCTTTTTATCGCCCCAGGCAACCGGCCGTGAAGGCTCGTCATGCACCTTGTAAGCAGGCTGCTTGAGTTCGAACTCGCGCTGCATCAGATGCGCAAATTCCTGCGCGTTTTTTGGGGCGTTGGCCGGCATGGCTACTTCAAACTGGCTTTGCTCCATTTTGAGCGCCGGAATTTTCATCACGGCACGATGATTGAGCAAAAAACCGGTCACGCCGAACAGCAGACCCAACACCGCGCCCCACAACCCCAGCCAGCCATGCACGCGACGCAGCCAGCGCAAAACCTTGGCCCGGCTGACATGCGCCGAAGTCGTCGATGCTGCCGCCATCAGCGCCTCAGGCTCAGGGTTCCGACGTGACGTATGCCTTCGTAGGCATCGCCCTGGTATTCGCCCTTGGTCGCTTCGACGTGGACGACTTCCAGCACATACAGCCCCGGCCACGGCGTTTCAACCGTGGTTTCGCCCTGCGCATCGGTCTCATATTCGCGCAGCCACTGGTTGGGGGCGAACACATTCAGCTTGGCCTTGGCCAGCGGTTTGCCATGAAGGCTGACGCGCACCCGGCCCTTGCCCAGCGGCTGGATGTCGAGCGCCAACGCGGATGCGCCTTCGGCATCAGCCGCAGCGAAGCGCGAGTAATACATCGGCTTGACGATGCCGATGTTGTTTTTACGCAGGTCCTTCACTTTCATCGTGATTTCCTGCGCAATCAACGGCTGACCGGCCTTTGCGGCGAGCGCCAGGTAATCGGCCTTGCGCTGCAACGCAACAGTTGCGTGTTTGTCGTCGTTGGTCTGGACCTCGGGCATGGCAATCGTATCCAGCCTTCCGCCGGACTTTTCACGCAGCGCGTTTTCGTATTCGCCGAAGCACAGGTGGGCTTCCTCACCCACCGGCTCGATCCACAGGTAATGCGCCTTTGCCGGCATGGCAGTCGTCATACCCGACAAGAACAAGGCCATCATGAGTTTTTTCATGTTTGTTACTCCTAGAACTTGAGCTTGAGGGACAGCTGCGCATTGCGCGGGGCGCCCGGAGTATTGTCGATATCGACACCACCGTGGGCTGACACGAAATATTCGCGATCGAAGATGTTGTTCACCAGCAGCCGCACCTCGTATTTCTTGGTTTCGTAGAACGCGGTCATGTCGGCGCGTGCATAGCCCGACAGCTTCACGACATTGCTCGGCGAAGCGTACTGCTCGCCCATGAGCACCATACCGCCGCCGATGCCGAAGCCGTTGTCGAAGCGGCGCGTGACCCACAGATTGGCGCTATGGCGCGGCGTGAGGCTGGGGGTGTTGCCTTCAAGGGCGACCTTGATATTGGCACCGGTCGGGCTGATCGGCACATTCATCCTGCTGGGAGAATCAGTGATTTCAGCATCCAGGAAAGCGTAGCCGGCGGTGACATCCCAGCCGTGCGCCGGACGGCCGCTTACCGACAATTCCAGACCATCAGTACGCTGCTCACCAACAGGAATTACCCTGTTTGTCACCGGATCGGTAGACTTAATCTCGGTGCGTTCCAAGCGGAACAGCGAGATCATCGTAGAAAGATTGCCGCCCAGGAAATCCAGCTTGGTGCCAACTTCATAATTGGTCGTTTCTTCTGGCGCAATCTCGGTATTGTTGGCCGCCAGCGCAAAGGTTTCTTGCGAGGGCTGGAACGACTTCGTGTACGAAGCATACAAGCTGGCCCACGGCGTCGGTTGATATACCAAGCCGGCACGCGGGCTGTATTCGTTATCAGTGCGGCTCAACCGCGCGCCACTGATCAAGTTATCAGTTATCTGGTCGAAGCGGTCGTGACGCACACCAACCAGCGCTTTCCATTCGGGGCTCAGGGTAACCAAATCCTGCACGTAGAAACCGGCCGTTTGGCTCAGCGAACTCGTCCTGACCGCCGCAGTGCGCGTAGTGCCTAAATTGTTGAAAGGCTGCGGATCAAAAAGGCTAACATCGGGAGGAAAAGGACTGAAATCGCCAGACTGCGCATCCTTGTCTTGATAGCCCAACTCCATGCCGAACAGTAACGCGTGCTTCATACCCAGCCAATCTACATTGGTGCTGAGATCAGTCTGGTTGAAATAGCCATGTTCCTGGCGGTCGATGAAGCTATGACGGCGCGAGACGGTCAAAGTATTGGTTTTAACGGACTGGACCACGGTGTTGTTGCGGTTGAGGTCGTAATCATAGGCGCGGAAAGTGTTCTTGAGCTTCCAGCCGTTGTCGAACTCATGCTCGAGCGTAGCCGCACCGGACAGCACGTCGCTCTCGGTATAGTCGTCGTGGCGCGCGTCACTGGAGCCGTAATAGGTGCTCGGATCCACATTGACCGGACGGCCGTTGATCGCCGGCACGCCGAAGTCGGTCACGCGCTTGTCTTCAAGGCTCTCCACCTGAAGCAACAGCTTGGTCTTCTCGGAAATATCGAATTGCAGCGAAGGCGCGATGAAGTTGCGCTCGGTGAAACCCTGGTCGCGGAAGCTGTCCGAATCTTCCAGCGCCGCGTTGAGGCGGAAACTCACCGCTTCTCCCAGTGGCTGGTTGGTATCCAGTTCCACGCGCTTCATGTTCCAGGAACCCACAGTGGTAGTCACGTCCGTGAAGGCTTTATCGGTAGGCTTCTTGGTAATGCGGTTGATCAGGCCGCCGGAGGAGCCGCGACCGTAAAGCACGGAAGCCGGGCCCTTGAGCACCTCGACCTGTTCGATATTTGCCAGTTCGCGAAAATAGAGCGCATCGTCGCGCACACCATCGATGAACTGGTCCGCAATCGCGGAAAAACCGCGAATAGTGACCTGGTCGCGCTGGCCATCGCCGTTGCTAAAGCCAACGCCCGGCACGTTGCGCAGCACGTCGTTGAGCGAGCGAGCACCCTGGTCCTGGAACAGCGCTTCCGGAATGACATTGACCGTCTGCGGAATGTCACGCAATTCGGCTTCGATCTTGGCTGCGGTCTTGGTAGTCAGCGGCTGGTAGCGGTTTTCCGCTTCGGTAGAGGCCTCGACGCTCACATCGGGCAGCACGGCCTCAGCCACCGGGGCCGAATTATCGTTCGTTGTTTGAGTTTCCGCCGAGAAGGCAGGCCAGGCGGCAATAGCCATCATTACTGCGGCGATAGACGGCCGCAATCCAGTTCCGTAATTCATGCAAACTCCCAATAAGTGTATTTTTTTACTGGCTGGCTTGCCTCTGAATTAAATAGGGCTGGCTGGCGAATTGATTAGATATGCTTTATGAGTAACTTCCAAACGGAATATTAATGAGAATAGTTATTATTTGCAACTTTTTGTAAGGCGCATTTCACTTTCAGCGAGATAACGCGAGATGTGTAATTACGGCAGGTTGCAAAATGCACCCTGCCGTAATTAAAAAAGGAGATTTAGAGATTAACGGTTGTCGTTCGGGTCGGTGACGAAACCGATCTTGGTCAGGCCTGCCGAAGCGGCATCGGACATCACGACAGCGACATTGCGATACGCACTGCCTCCATCCGCACGAATGCGCAGCTCTGGCTGGGTCGGCGCCTTTGCGGCTTCTGCCATGCGCATTTGCCAATCGGACTTTTCAAGTTTCTGGTCATTCCAGTAGACCATACCGGCTGCGTCGATGGTCAGCCGGATCACTTCCGGCTTCTGCTCTTCGGGCGTCGAACTGGCTTTCGGCAGTTCGACCTTGACCGCGTGCGTCAACATCGGTGCGGTAATGATGAAGATCACCAGCAATACCAGCATCACGTCGATCAGCGGAATCATGTTGATTTCCGCCATCGGCTGCGTGGTCTGGCTTTTCGAAAATCCGCCGAATGCCATCATGCGCTCCGCTTGGAAATCGGCGTCACCTTGCCTTCGGCTGCCGGTTCCGCCATGCGCGTACCGGTAGACATGAAGGCGAACAGGTCATGCGCGAAAGAATCCAGTTCAGACAGAACAATGCGATTCGAGCGCGTGAAGAAGTTGTATGCCAGCACTGCCGGAATCGCGACGGCCAGGCCGAGCGCGGTCATGATCAGCGCCTCGCCCACCGGCCCGGCGACCTTGTCCAGCGTGCTCTGGCCGCTCATGCCGATGCCGACTAGCGCGTGATACACGCCCCATACCGTGCCGAAGAGGCCGATGAAAGGCGCACTGGAACCCACAGACGCCAACACCGTCAGGCCGGATTCGAGGCGGGCGGTGTCCTGCTCGATCGCGCGACGCAGCGAGCGGGTGAGGAATTCCTCCTGCGAGCCGGCTTCGATCATGCGTTGGCCGGTTTTGGAACCGTGCTGTGCAATCGCGCGAAAACCATGATGCGCCAGGTGCGAGAACGGATCGCGCGGCATGCCGTCGTTGAGGCGTTCGGCCACGACGTCAAGATTGGGTGCTTCCCAGAATGCCGCCAGAAAACTCTTGGCATGGCGACGCATGCGCCAGTTGGCAATCGTCTTGGTGACGATCAGATACCACGTGGCGATCGAAGATAGCGCCAGCGCGACCAGCAGAAACATGCCGACACCGTCGACTGTCTGTAAAAAATTTGCGAACCCCAATGTCTGTTGCATATAGACCCTATTTCAGTTGAAAACGACTGTGCGCCGGCCATGCATTGCGCGCAGGGCCAGGCAAGAGCCGCGCGGTTTGGCCATCCAAACAAGCGGCGAGTAACAACGCCATGCGCGCAATGCATGGCCATCCCGGAGGGTTTGAATACAAAAGAGCGTCTGCGGCGTTGCGAAACTTGCGAATGGAATAACCATTCGCTGCGTCTCGCGCCTTGCATCCATCTCTTTTGTATTCAAACGCATCATTCGTTTTCAACTGAAATAGGGTCTTACCCCTTTAAGCTAAATTGAATCGGTACGATGACCCACGCATCCACGGGCTTGTCGCCTTGACGTGCAGGTACGAATTTCCACTTCCGAACGGTATTGAGAGCCACCTGGTCCAGACGGTCGTAGCCGCTGGACTTGTGCAATACCACCGACTTGGCGGTTCCGCCCGCTGCAACGTGCACGCGCAGCAGGACACGCCCTTCTTCACCCATGCGCCTGGATAGCGATGGGTATCCTGGAGCGGGGTTATCGAGATAATCGGCATTGAAGCGCGGCGGATCGACGGGAGGATCTTCTTCCGCTGGCGCGGGAGGAGCCGCTTGGGCCACCTCAGGCTGCGGCGGCGGTGCAATTTCAGGCGCAGGCGCGGGCGGAGTGGGTGCCAGCGGCTCAACCGAGGGCGCAGGAACATTCTCGGGAGCCTTGGATACCAGTTGCGGTTCGGGTTGCACGACCGGCTCCGGTTTCTTCACGGGCTTGGGTTCGGTTTTTTTCTTGACTGGTTTGGGCGTCGCAGGCAGCGGCTTGGGCGGTGTGATTTCCGGCTTGGGAGCTTCCGGTGCCGGCTCGGGCGTAATCAGGCTGACCATGACGGGACGCGGCGGCTCGGGAACCTCCGTGCGGTAACTTGCCAGCACAGCGATGACTGCGGCATGCAGTGCAATTACCACGAGCAGCGATTTGGGTGCGATGCGCGGCAATTGGATACCGGGAAGATCAGGCATGGCCGCCAGGCGCGCCATGCTTTCATCGGGCATAACCACATTGGCCCCTGAAGATACGGCCGCGTTAGTGGACATGATATCCATCCTGCCCGTAAAACCCGCCATCGCGCAGGGATGCCTTGTCGAGGTTCGCGACAGCGGTCGCGATCAGGCTTGAAAGATTGCGGAAGGCATCATCCTTGAGCCGCAAGCTCACGGAGCCAACTTCGAGTTCCGCAACACGGCAATCGTGACAATAGACCACCCTGCAGCCGCTTTCGCCGGCCAACACCGTCTTGTTGCATGGCTTGCTTGCACTCATGAATACCCTTTTATCAACCCAACTCCCTGTACTGCCTGCCGGAGCGATTCCATGCTGCTTACCGCCGCCGCGCTGATGGCGCACCTGACTGGCTTGCACCCGTGACCGGGTTAATGTTGTTCTGGTTTACTTGGTCAGAATAAGCTTGCCCTGGCTGGTGATGCGCAGCCGGTACTCTTCGCCGACATGCTCGATCACCAATTCACGCAGCGATCCGAACAAGTCTTTGCTGCTGATACGCTTGCGGGCGGACGCAACATCGCCGGTCCGGGATTCGGATGCAAAGACGATGGATTTGTCGGAAGGCTTAATCATGTTGCAAATGATAATGATTCTTAACACCAGTGTCAACACGCCGCGCAACTCCCCGCCGACATTACTTTGGGATATCTACAGGGTAAGCCTCAGGAATGCCCGGCGCCATGAAGCCATGGGGTGATAACGCACGTATCCCTCGGACGGGGACTTGGTCTTATCCACATCCAACTCAGATCAAGGAAGGAGTGCCAACCGACAAAAAACGGATTAAAAACTTTAAACCAACCCCAGCGCCTTCATGCGGCGATACATCGTATTGCGGCTGATGCCGAGTTGGCGGGCGGCGGCGGAGACATTGCCTTCATGACAGCGCAATGCGGCGCGTATGGCCTCGCCGGCGAGGTCGTCAAGGGTGGCCCCTTCCGGCTCCGTTTCGGCAAACCGTTCCAGGTCGTCAAGGAAATCCTGCGTCAGGTGCAATTCGGTGACCGGCTTGCCGGAAGCCAGTGCGAGTGCCGTCCGCACCACATTGTGCAACTGGCGGATATTGCCCGGCCAGGGATGCGAGCGGAAAAGCTCCATGACCTCGGGCGTGAATTCCGCATGCTCCGCGTGCTCGATCTGCAGCAGCATATCCAGCAGCGCGGATAAATCCGTGCGCTGCCTGAGCGGAGGCAACGTCACCGACAGGCCGTTCAGACGGTAATAGAGATCGCTACGGAACTCGCCGCTTTCGACCTTCTCGCGCAGTTTCTGGTTGGTGGCGCTGACCAGCGAAAAATCCAGTGCCTTGGCCTTGCTGCCGCCTAGCGGAGTGACGCTGCGTTCCTGCAATACGCGCAGCAGCCGGGCCTGCAATGCCAGCGGCATATCCCCGATTTCGTCCAGAAATAACGTCCCGCCGTGCGCCTGCTCCAGTTTGCCTGGGCTGCCCCGGCGGCGCGCGCCGGTGAATGCGCCCTCCTCATAACCGAACAGCTCGGACTCGATCAGGCCTTCCGGCAAGGCGGCGCAATTCACCGCCACCCAGGGGCCGTGGCTGCGCGATGAGGCATCGTGAATGGCGCGCGCAAAGAGCTCCTTGCCGACGCCGGTTTCGCCTTCGATAAGAATGGGAATACCTTGCTGCAGCACCATTTTTACCTGCGCAATGGCGCGGGCGACACGCGGGTCGCCACTGTCCAGCATGTCAAAATTCGCGGCGGAAGTGCGCTTGGGTCGTGCCGATAATTCGGCGCGAGCGGCGGCGGAACTCCGCTCCGGCGAAATCTCCAGACGCGCAAACAGGCGCGCGCCGTTGGCAAGTCGCAGCGGGAAGATCAACTGCTCGGCCGATGCGCCACGCGCAAGGGTCGCGTTCAGCGGCATGTCGAACAGGCTATCGAAGGGAATGCCGCGCGCCGGGCCGGCCAGCTCAAGCTGGAATTGCCCGCTGCGATTCAGGGCCATCAGCGTGCCGTCGCCGGAAAATACCGCGATGCCCTCCCACAACGTGCCTATGAATTCCGGACGGGCATGGAAATGCAGCGCGAACTCGCCCTTGCAACTGGCACGGAACAACCGGTTTTCGATCATTTGCGCCGCCATCTTGACCAGGGCCAGGGTGTGCTGCTGCGGCATCAGGTAGTCGTTGGAAACGTCCAGCGTGCCGACCAGCTCATTGGCCGCGCCGAAAATAGGCACCGCCGAACAGCTGAGAATATGATGGCGCTCCATGTAATGCTCGGCGCCCTGCACCGTCATCGGGGCTTTATCGACCAGCGCCGTGCCGATGGCATTCGTCCCGCGCTGATCCTCATGCCAGGAGCATCCGGGGCTGAGTGCGATGCGTTGTGCTGCGCTGAGGAAATTATCGTCGCCCAGGCTGTGCAGTATCAGGCCCTCGTCGTCGGTCAGGATCACCATGCTGCGCGTATGCGAAATCTGCTCGTTCAGCGTCGCCATTTCCGGGCGGGCATGGGATAGCAGCAGCTCGTTCTTTTCGCATTTACGCGCCAGTTCGTCATGGGTAATCAGCTCATTGACGACGGGAGAAGAGGTCTCGAGGCCACTGTCCAGGCAGCGCCGCCAGGAGCGTTCAATCGCCTCGGCGACGGCTCCTTGCCGCACACGTCCGGCAGAAAAAAATTCCTGCCTGGCGCGCAAAACTGCTTGCGTATCATCTTGCATGAACGGGGTCCTCTGGGGCTGTTTCAACCTTGGTAATCTGTGCCACCCGCAGGTGACACCTGTGCATTTCCGTGACAACGGGGGAATTTTTCATTCCCCGATTATTTTTATTCGAACGCACTCGACAATTGGCGACGAAGCCTTGCAGGACAACGCCTTCCTCAATGCGCTTGCTGCATCTCGGCATTCTGGCACGCCAGTTGCGTAGATGAGTTGTGTCGATGATACGGCAATCGCTGATATCACGACAAGCGAATCTGATTTAGAGCTTGGCTCTAACCAATAAAACTAGTCTTTGGAGAATTAGCGTGAAATTTCAACCGTTGAAACTGGCTCTCGGTACCACCATGCTCGGCCTGCTCAGCCTGCCGGCATTCGCGAGCGACGAGCTGACGAAGCTCATGCAGGACGACGCCCAATGGGCGCATCCCCGCAAGGATTTTGCCAATACCGGCTATAGCCGCCTCAATCAGATCAACCAGAGCAACGTCAAATCTCTGAAGCTGGCCTGGACGTTCGCCACCGGTGTCAACCGTGGCCATGAAGGCGCGCCGCTGGTGGTCGGCGACACCATGTACATTCATACCGCTTTCCCGAACAACGTCTACGCGCTGGATCTGAACGACAACCAGAAGATCAAGTGGGCTTACTTCCCCAAGCAGGATCCGGCGGTGCAGGCGCTGCTGTGCTGCGATAACGTCAGCCGCGGCCTGGGCTACGGCGATGGCAAGATATTCCTGCAGCAGAATGACGGCATGCTGGTCGCGCTCGACGCCAAGTCCGGCGAAAAAGTCTGGGATGTGGCTGTCGTGAACACGCAGGAAGGCGCTTCCACCACCAATGCGCCGCATATCGTCAAAGACAAGGTCATTACAGGCTGCTCCGGCGGCGAATACGGCGTCCGCTGCTACCTCTCCGCCTACAATATCAAGGACGGCAAGCTGGCTTGGCGCGCTTACAGCACCGGCCCGGATAGCGAAGTGCTGATCGGCAAGGATTTCAACAAGGAAAACCCGCATTACAGCGCGCTTTCCTTGTATGAAGACGTGAATGGCGGCAACAAACAGGGCGGCTCCTTCAAGGCATTGACCAAGCAACAACTGAAGTATCCGGAAAGCGAACTCGGCGTCAAAACCTGGCTCAAGCCGCAGGCACGCAAGGACGGCTGGCAGAATGGCGGCGGTGCAACCTGGGGCTGGTATTCCTACGACCCGGCGCTCAACCTGCTGTACTACGGCAGCGGAAACCCCGGCACCTGGAACCCTGACGTGCGCCCCGGCGACAACAAGTGGTCGATGACCATCTTCGCGCGTGACGTGGACACCGGCATGGCACGCTGGGGTTACCAGATGACGCCGCATGACGAGTGGGATTACGACGGCATGAACGAAGTCATCCTGTGGGATGCCAAAGGCAAGAAGCTCGCTTCGCACTTCGACCGCAACGGTTTCGCCTACACCTTCGACCGCACCAACGGCACCCTGCTGGTCGCCGAAAAAATGCGTCCGTTCGTCAATTGGGCGACTTCCATCGACCTCAAGTCCGGCGTACCGAACAAGGATCCCAAGTTCTCCACCCATCAGGACTACAACGCGCAAGGCATCTGCCCTTCCGCGCTGGGCGTCAAGGATGAGCAGCCGGCGGCCTTCTCGCCCAAGACCGGTCTGTTTTACGTTCCGCTCAACCATGTGTGCATGACGTATGAACCGGTCGAATCCAAATACGTTGCCGGCCAGCCGTGGGTAGGGTCGACGCTGACCATGTTCGCCGGCCCCGAAGGCGTGATGGGCGGCTTCATGGCCTGGGATGGCCTCAAGGGCAAGTCGGTCTGGTACAACAAGGAAAAATTCTCCGCCTGGGGCGGCGTATTGGCCACCTCCACCAATCTGGTGTTCTATGGCACGCTGGACCGCTGGTTCAAGGCGCTGGACGCACGCACCGGCAAGGAACTGTGGAAATTCCAGGTCGGCTCCGGCGTCGTCGGCAATGCGATCACGTACAGCCACAAGGGCAAGCAGTATGTCGGCGTACTCTCCGGCATCGGCGGCTGGGCCGGCGTGGCAATGAATCTGGGCATGACCAACGATACCGACGGCCTCGGTGCTGCCGGCGGCTATAAGGAGCTGGTCAAGTTCAACGCGGCTCCTGGCGGCGGCGCAATGAACGTGTTCAGTCTGTAATCCTCCCGATCGCGCCCGGATCAACGCCGGGCGCGGGTTGTTGTAATTTCGCGATCCTCGCCCCTCTCTTTGCCATGGAGGGGCATTTTTTTGTGCAGCATCCAGTTGCTCTCCCCTGCGTCAGCCTCAGTAAACCCCCTATTGAATAAAGCTCCCTCGCGGAATACCATACTAAACAAGTCAACAATTAATCGGGGATAGCTAAAAGCACCGGATATTGCTTCGTTTCATGTGTTCGCACGCGTGCTTGCGTCCCCGGATTGCCCGGGAGGTTCGTCCAAAAATTTACAGGCGCTACTTTTTGAAGAAGGGAACACATCATGAAAGCAAATCGAATTTCCGGCCTTTTCCTGTGCGCGTCAACCACCATGATGCTGTGGACTGGCGTTGCAATGAGCGCCGAATTGCCCAGGCAGGGCACAGTCAATTATGTCATCCACTATGTCATGAAACCGATCAATACCATTGATGTCGACAAGCTGGGCAAAGCCGTTGCGCTGGAAATGGTAGGAACGACAGCCAACATGGAGGGGAAACCCCTCATGGACAAGATGATCGCCCATTGTGTCGCGATCAAGATCGACTCCGGCAAGGCACAATACATGAACGGCGGCTGCACCATGACCGACAAGGACGGCGACCGGATTTTCACGATCTTTGATACCCGCGAACTTGTCGGCGCACTGCCGCGATTCGGCTGCGGCACCCATACCATCACCAACGGCTCGGGCAAATACAAAGGCATCACCGGCAAGGAACCCTTCAACTGCCTCATCCTGCCCAGCGCATCAGGGCAAGGCTGGAGCGGGATGGATATCGAACACCAGATGACTTATAAATTCGAGTAAGGCTACTGTCGAAAGATACGCTTGAGGCAAAGAGAACGGTTCCTCCCTCTTGGCTATTGCAAAGATTTGCCGTCGATCAGACGCTGTAGACATGCCGCCGGTTGAAAGGGTAATCCTGCGTCCCGCCCTTGTGGGGACGGCCACCCAGTATCTGAAACAGCGCCATCCAGTTGTGCTCGAAGGCGTACGCCGAACCGGCCATGTAAATGCGCCAGATGCGGTATTTGTGCTCGCCTATCATCGCCAGCGCTTCGTTCTGCCGCGACTCCAGACGTTCTACCCAACTCCATAGCGTGCGCGCGTAATGCGGCCGCAGATTCTCGGCATCCAGCGGTTCCAGGCCGGCTGCGGCCATCTCCTGCATCACGTTGGAGACATGCGTCAATTCACCACCTGGAAAGACATATTCGTCGACAAACTCCGCAATGCCACTGCCCAGGCCATGCGCCTCGACCGCCGTGGAGGTGATTCCATGATTCATCACCAGTCCGCCCGGGCGCAGCAGCCTGTATATCTTGGCAAAATACGCCGCCAGGTTGCGCCGGCCCACGTGTTCGAACATGCCGACACTGGCGATCTTGTCGTATGGGGGACTCTCCGGCACATCGCGATAATCCATTAACCGCACCTCTACCCTCCCCTCCAGGCCGCGACGCCGGATTTCCTCGTTCACGTAATCGCGCTGGTTGTCGGAGAGCGTGATGCCCGTTGCCTGCACGCCATATTTTTCCGCCGCGTGCAGGATGAATCCACCCCAGCCGCAACCGATATCCAGCAGGCGCTCGCCGGGCTTGAGCATCAGCTTGCGGCAGATGAGATCGAGCTTTTTCTCCTGGGCGAGATCCAGGTTGCAGTCGGCATCCTCGAAATAGGCACAGGAATAAACGCGGTTGCGGTCCAGCCACAGCCCGTAGAATTCATTGGAAACGTCGTAATGGTAAGTAATGTTGCGGCGGTCGCTGGCGCGAGTATGGCGCCACCAGCGCCAATCGGAACCGTTGCTGTGGCGAACGGGTGCATCCGCCTTGCACAGGGTGCGGCCAAGTTCGAGGATATCGCGAGCATTGCCATGCAGATCGATCCAGCCTTCGACGTATGCACGCGCCAGCCCGCCCAGACTGGGGTTGGCCAGTACGCGCAACGCACGGGGATCGGAAGCATGAATGTGCACCATCGGCTCGGGCGCGGCCATCACTTCCCCGCTCCAGAGATGCACTGCCAGCGGCAAGTCACTCAGCTTCTCGCCGAGTTGCCTGAGCAAAACGTTCTTGAGCATCGCACTTCCCTCGTGTCGAAACAGCGAATCGGAACTTGTTGATTATACTAAGACAATATCAGGTGCCTGGGAATTCAGCCAAGGCGGTTCATTAAAATCATGAGGTGCATTTCATGACTACCCCGAATGCACACATCCTGTAGCTGGGTATAGTACGCTTCACAGAAGCCGGGATTCCGGCGACTGTAAGCACTTAACTCAAACCTAAGGAGATTATTATGTGGACCAAGCCCCAAGCTACCGAAATGCGTTTCGGCTTTGAAGTTACGATGTACGTTTGCAACCGCTAATTTGCGCTTGCATTAACCGGTAACCACGATGTGGTAGCCGGAATCAAAAACGGCAGCTTCGGCTGCCGTTTTTGTTTGTAGGGTATGCCACGTCCGAATGATAGATTTTTATTATCAATGCAATAACAACAATCAATTTGTACTATTTATATCCCCTCCCTAGAATGCACTTCATCGCAGTTCAACAATCCAACTAGGAGAAAACACAATGGCAACATCCCTGATCAACACCGAAGTCCTGCCTTTCAAGGCAACCGCGTTCCACAACGGCAAATTCGTCGACGTTTCCGAAACGGATCTGAAAGGCAAGTGGTCCGTGGTGTTCTTCTACCCGGCCGACTTCACTTTCGTCTGCCCGACCGAGCTGGGCGACCTGGCCGACAACTACGCCGAACTGCAAAAGATGGGCGTGGAAGTGTATTCGATTTCCACCGACACCCACTTTACCCACAAGGCCTGGCATGACACTTCCGACACCATCAAGAAGATCAACTTCCCGATGGTGGGCGACCCGACCGGCATCATCAGCCGCAACTTCGGCGTGATGATCGAAGAAGCCGGCCTCGCTGAACGCGGCACTTTCGTGATCGATCCGCAAGGCAAGATCCAGATCATCGAGATCAACGCTGGCGGTATCGGCCGCGATGCATCCGAACTGCTGCGCAAGGTCAAGGCCGCACAGTACGTTGCCAGCCACCCGGGCGAAGTCTGCCCGGCAAAGTGGAAGGAAGGCGAAGCGACCCTGGCTCCCTCCCTGGACCTGGTCGGCAAGATCTAAGCATCACACGCATGACGCCCGGGCTTGGTGCCCGGGCGGTTTTACCCGAATTCAAATAGAGAGAACGGAAAAATCATGTTGGACGCCAATATCAAAACCCAGTTGCAGGCCTATTTCGAGAAGCTGACGCAGCAGATCGACATCGTCGCCAATCTTGACGACAGCGCCAAATCGCGCGAGATGGTGGAACTGCTGGAGGATATCGCAGGGCTGTCCGGCAGGATCACGCTCGAACAACGCCGCGACACGAATGAGCGCGCACCTTCGTTCTCGCTTAATCGCCCCGGAGAAAACATCGGCCTCACGTTTGCCGGTATTCCGATGGGCCACGAATTCACGTCCCTCGTGCTGGCGCTGCTGCAAGTCGGCGGCCATCCACCCAAGGTGGAAGTCGACGTCATCGAGCAGATCAAGGGCATCCAGGGAGAATTCCGCTTTGAAACCTATATTTCGCTCTCCTGCCACAATTGCCCGGAGGTGGTGCAGGCGCTGAACCTGATGGCCGTGCTCAACCCGAATATCACCCATGTGATGATCGACGGCGCGCTGTATCAAAAGGAGGTCGACGAGCGCCGCATCATGGCCGTGCCGACGATCTACCTCAACGGCCAGGAATTCGGCCAGGGCCGGATGGAACTCGGTGAAATCATTGCCAAAATCGATACCGGCGCCGCAGCGCGCGATGCGGAAAAACTGTCGACCAAGGAACC
Source organism: Methylobacillus sp. MM3 (assembly GCF_001645185.1). Lineage (GTDB taxonomy): Bacteria > Pseudomonadota > Gammaproteobacteria > Burkholderiales > Methylophilaceae > MM2. Next base: position 205,326 of record NZ_LXTQ01000011.1, on the reverse strand, counting down.
CTACGACGTGCTAATCGTCGGCGGCGGTCCGGCGGGCGCGGCGGCGGCAGTCTATACCGCTCGTAAAGGCGTGCGCACCGGTATCGTCGCCGAACGCTTCGGCGGACAGGTCATGGATACGCTGGGCATCGAGAATTTCATTTCGGTAAAGGAAACCGAAGGCCCCAAACTCGTGGCGGCACTGGAAGAGCACGTCAAGAGCTACGAGGTGGACATCATGAACCTGCAACGCGCGGAATCGCTGATTCCCGGCGAGTTGATGGAGATTCGCCTGACCAACGGCGCGATACTGAAGAGCAAGGCGGTCATTCTCGCCACTGGCGCACGCTGGCGCGAGATGAACGTACCGGGCGAGAAGGAATACCGTGGCAAGGGCGTAGCCTACTGCCCCCACTGCGACGGCCCGCTATTCAAGGGCAAGAAAGTCGCAGTGATCGGCGGCGGCAACTCGGGCGTTGAAGCGGCGATTGACCTCGCCGGCATTGTCGGCCATGTCACACTGCTCGAATTCAACGATCAGTTGCGTGCCGATGCGGTGTTGCAGAAAAAGCTGCATAGCCTGCCGAACGTGACGGTTATTACCCAGGCACAGACCACGACAGTGACCGGCGACGGCGAGAAGGTCAATGGCCTCAACTATACCGACCGCGCGACCGGCGACTGGCATCACCTTGAACTGGAAGGCGTATTCGTGCAGATCGGCCTGGTGCCCAATACCGACTGGTTGAAGGGCACGATAAACTTGAGCAAATACGGCGAGATCGAGGTCGATGCCCGTGGCGAAACCTCAGTACCCGGCGTATTTGCCGCCGGCGACGTGACGACCGTGCCATACAAGCAGATCATCACCGCGATGGGCGACGGCGCGAAAGCCGCGCTGGGTACGTTCGATCACTTGATCCGCCACTAGTATTGGTAAGGCATTGTGCGCGAAGGGAAACCGTTGTTCCCTTCGCGCATTGCCTGCCTATTTTCCGTCTTGCTCGACAACCTTTCCTGTTTGCGCAGCAAAAAATAACCTCTCCAGAGTATCGTAAATGATTTTAGTTCTCATTTATAATGCTTCATGATAAAGTGCCGATCAATCGCTGCACTCGATAAACAGCGTTTAAATTTCGATAAGCCAGCCACCCAGGGATGTGCTCCAAGGCAGCTCGCCAGACATCACACTATCTGGGGAGTCTGTCATGAATTACACCGATCTGCGGCCGCGCACCCGCCAACGCACCCTTTCCATTCTGCTGGGCCTGCTTTACGCCGGCACCACCTCTTCCGCGCTTGCCGAATCAGGCACATCAACCACCGAACTTCAGCCGGCGTTGCTGGGCGACATAGTGATCACGGCTACCCGCACGGCATCCGACACCGCCGAAATCCCGGCCACGGTAACTGCCATTAATCAGCAGGAACTCGCACGCAAGGTGCCCTACGATGAGGCCGAGCTGTTCAAGGATGAGCCGGATATTGCAATGGCGCGCGATCTGCGTCGCTTTGGCGCAACACGCGTGAATATTCGCGGCATTGAGGATAATCGCGTCACCCAGCTGGTCGATGGCGTGCGCATGGCCGATTTCTACAATGGCGGCGGACCAACCAACTTCACAATGAATGCACCGCTGGGTGCCTCCATCGAATTCCTGAAGCAGGTGGAAATCCTGCGCGGGCCGGCATCGAGCCTGTATGGTTCGGATGCAATCGGAGGCGTGGTGGGTTATTTCACGCTCAACCCTTCCGACCTGATCGAAGACGACAAGAACCATGGCATCCGGTATCGCGGCAGCTACAACGGCATCAATGACGGATTCACCAATACCCTTCTGGGAGCTGTCAAAGGCGATGCCGCAGAATTCCTGATCGGCTACACCCATACAGACGGCCACGACGCCGACAACCAGGGCAACGTCGGCGGCACTACCAACCTGCGCACCAAACCCAACCCGCAAGACACGCGGGACGACGGAATATTGGCGAAACTGATATTGCGCCCCTCCGACCTGCATCGCATCACGCTGACGCTGGAAGGGCGCGAACAGGAGACGGATACAGAAGCCAAACGGCTGACCGCCTCCCTTCGCAAGGTCACGGCCATGTCCGGCACGGATGAGTCCCGGCGCAAACGCGGCAGCATCGAATGGGAATACATGCCGCCAGGCGCGTTTTTCGATCGACTCACCGCACGTCTCTATCGCCAGGATAGCGATACGCACAATTTCAACCTTCAGACGCGCAGCAACACCAGCGCCACATGCTCGGCCACGACAGGCAGCGGCAATAACTGCCGTATCGAACAGGACTTCAGCTTCACTCAGGAAAGTCTGGGAGGCGGACTCCAGTTCGAAACGGCGACCCAGTGGCTGAACAAGGAACACCTGATCACCTACGGCACCGACATTTCACGAGTCGATACGGAAGAACTGCGCGACACCTCGCGCTGGAACCTGACCAACGGCACCTTCAGCAAGACACTGGCCGGCGATACTTTCCCGTTGCGCGACTTTGCCAATGGGCGCACGGAAACCGTGGGTGTGTTCGTGCAGGACGAAATAAGCGGCTGGGCCAATGGGCGCCTGACCCTCACGCCGGGACTGCGCTACGATTGGCGCAGGCTCAAGCCTGAAGTCGACGCACTGGCGCAGAAATCCCTGACCGCCAATAATCGCGAAGCCGTTGAGCAAAGCGATTCGGCCTTTTCGCCCAAGCTGGCCGCGCTATGGAAGCTCGATGGCCGGTGGTCGCTCTACGGCCAGGCCGTCCGAGGCTTTCGCGCGCCCAATTATGAGGAAGTCAACGGCTCATTCCGGAATACCGTGCAAGGCTACGGTAATACGCCCAATCCCGACCTGAAGCCCGAAACCAGCATCGGGGTTGAAGCGGGCCTCAAACTGCATGCTGAAACCGTCCGCGGCCAGCTCTCGCTTTACGACAATCGCTACAAGAATTTCATCGAAAGCGTACGCCTCAATTGCCCTTCGGACCCCAATTGCCTGAGTGGGCTGAATACTTTCATGTATTCCAATCTTTCACGTGTCCGCATATACGGGGCTGAAATGCGCGGCGTCTGGGATTTCGCCCCAGGCTGGAAACTGGATGGCGCATTCGCATGGGCACATGGCCAGAATGAATCCGACAGCGAGCCGCTCAACAGCGTCGAGCCCGCGCGTGCAAACCTGGGGCTGATCCGCGACGCCGGCATATGGGGAGCGGAAGCGCGCGTTCGCGGCGCCACGGCCGTCTCGCGCACCGATGACAGCGACGGAGCATGGTATCGCCCGGCCGGTTACGTAGTGGTCGATCTGTATGCATGGTGGCGCCCCATCAAATCCGGCGTGCTGAACGTGGCGGTGAACAACCTGCTAGACAAGAAATACTGGCTGTGGAGCGACATCCGCCAGGCGGACGACATCAATCCGGTGGGCGTGGACTTTTACTCCCAGCCCGGCCGAACATTGTCGGCAAGTTTCACTTATCAATTCTGAGCGGACACGATGAAGCTTGTCAGATTTTTCATCAGGGCCGCCGCGCTACTGGCCTTATCCGCCAGTGCGGCGGCGGCACCGCGGGTGCTTTTCATTTCCGCCAATCCGGTCCAGCCGGGTAAATTCGTCAATCTCGCCAAGGTAGCGGAACCTTATGCGATCGGCGTGGAAGCGAAGTTTGCCGAAAAAATGGCGGCGGATACCGGCAGCGAAGCATTTGCAGCCTCCGACATCGTCATTTTTGACGCGCCTCGCGAGCACATCGAGGAGTTCATCCGTCTTCGGACCGCCAAGGCGCTGCCGGGGCTGGAAAAATCCGGCAAGCCCAGCCTGTGGATGGGGACAAAAACAGTCCGATCCCAAGGCATTCCAGATGCGCTGGCGCAGCGCTTGCACGCCTATTACATCAATGGCGGCCGCGCCAACTTCGACCATTTCTTCCATACCTTGCAGGCGCATTTTTCCAGCAAGCCATGGGACAAAATTCCCGCACCCATCATTTTCCCGACCTCCGGTGTTTATCACCCTAAGGCTCCCCGCCTGGTTTTCGATACTCCGGATGCGTACCTGGCCTGGAAAGCCGTCGACCTTGGCGCTCAACGCCCACCGGTGATTGCAATTGCCATGCACCAGCAATACATCGCTGCCGAGCAGACCGCCTTCATCGATGCCATGATCGCGCGTATCGAAGCTGGCGGGGCCGTGGCGCTGCCGTTTTACAGCCCCGTGATGGACCCCGATGCGATCACGCGCATGGTTACCCATGCCGGAAAACCGGTCGCCGACGTTATCGTCAACACCCAGATCATGCTCAATCCGGATGGGCGCCGCAACGAATTCCAAGCCCTCGGCATACCGGTCATCCAGGCCATGCCTTATCGCAAGGGCGACGAATCGGCATGGCGGGCCGATCCGCATGGCGTATCGCTGATGGACGTGCCGTTCTACCTGGCCCAGGCAGAGTACGCCGGGGTCACTGACATCCAGATAGCCGCGGCTACCCGCAAAGGCGATGAGCAGGTGGTGGCCATAGCCGCCCAGGCCGATGCCGTGGTGAACAAGGCGGTCAATCTGGTCAAGCTGCAGCGCGCCCAACCTGCCGACCGCCAGATAATCATGTTCTTCTGGAACTATCCACCGGGTGAAAAAAACCTGTCCGCCTCTTTCATGAATCTGCCACGCAGCCTGGCCGGAACGCTCGCCGCAATGAAAGAGGCCGGCTATACGACGGATACACCGGATGAAGCCCGCTTGATCCTGTTGCTGCAACGCCTCCTGGCTCCCTACTATCGCCCGGCTGAGGATCAAACCGAGCTGCAGGCCCTGCTACAGGAAGGACTGGCCGACCGTTTGCCGGTAAAGGTCTATCGTGACTGGCTGCAGACACTGCCAACCGAGGTGCGCGGCGCGCTGAATGAACGATGGGGAGCACCGGAGAAATCCTCCATGGTGCTGAAACAGAATGGCGAAACTTACTTCGTCATCCCCCGCCTCAAGCTGGGCAATATCAGCCTGTTGCCGCAGGCGCCGCGTGGCGAGCGCTGGGAGGAAAAGGAAAAATCGCTTTACCACTCCACCAGCGCGATTCCCTCGCATTTCTACCTTGCCAGCTACCTGTGGGCCAGGGAACAAGCCCGAGCGCATGCATTGGTGCACTTCGGCACCCATGGCAATCAGGAATGGCTGCCGGGCAAGGAACGCGGTCTGTCGGTATACGATTACCCGATGCTGGCGGTCGGCAACGTCCCGGTGGTTTATCCCTACATCATGGATAACATCGGCGAATCGACGCAAGCCAAGCGCCGCGGCCGTGCAACCATCATCAGCCATCAGACGCCACCGTTTGCGCCAGCAGGCCTGCATGACAGCCTGACCCATATCCATGACCAGTTGCATGCATGGCTGGCACAGGATGAAGGTGCGGTAAAGGACAAGATCAAGGCGGACTTCATGGCGCATGTGCGAAAAGAGCGCATCGACAAGGATCTGGACTGGGAACAGGAACGCATCGACAAGGAGTTCCCCGCTTTCGTCACGGCCGTTCACGATCACCTGCATGAGCTGGCGCGTACCGCCCAGCCTCTGGGGTTGCATACATTCGGCCAAGGTGCCGACGAACCGTGGCGCATGGCAACGGTGCTGATGATGTTGGGCAAGGGTTTCTGGGAGGCCGCTGCCGGCTCCGGTGAGGAAGCGGAAGAAATGCTGGTAGGCGATTACACGAGAATTGCCGATTCCGCGCCTTACAAGCGATTGCAGCAGATTATCCATGGCAGCATGGCAGACGATGGAGCGCTGCCGGAAGCTGCGCGTGAGCGGGCGGAAAAAGCCCGGAAATGGTATCGCGACCTGGGTGCGCAGAACGAAATTACAGCCTTTCTCAACGCGCTGAATGGACGGTTCATCCCAACTTCCTACGGCGGCGATCCCATCAAGAATCCGGATGCGCTGCCCACGGGCCGGAATTTATATGCGTTCGATCCTTCGCGCGTGCCCACCAAAGCCGCGTGGGAAGCCGGAAAGGAGGCTTTCGAAAGCCTGCTGGCGGCGCATCGCAAGCAATCCGGCCACGCTCCGAAGAAACTGACGTTCACCTTGTGGTCGGTTGAAACCATGCGCCACTTCGGCATGCTGGAAGCGCAGGCCTTGTGGGCGATGGGCGTGGAACCCGTGTGGGATGAAGGCGGCCGCGTCATTGATGTGAAGCTGGTGCCGCGCGGCCAATTGGGGCGCCCGCGTGTTGATGTGGTGCTCTCCGCCACCGGCCTGTACCGGGATCACTTCCCCAATGTCATGAAACAGTTGGCAAAAGCCGCCAAGCTGGCATCGGAAGCGCAGGAAGCCGACAATCCCCTGGCTGAAAATACCAGGCGCATCGCCAGCCAACTGGAAAAACAGGGCATGAATACAGACGCGGCCCTGCGCGCGGGGCAAACCCGCATCTTCTCGTCCGAATCCGGGCGCTATGGCACCGGGCTGGATGATGCAGCGCTCGCCACCGACACCTGGAAAGGCAAGGAGGACGGCGACCGCAAACTGGCGCAGCTCTACCTCGCGCGCATGCAGTTTGCCTACGGGCCGGACGAGGCGGAATGGGGCCAGGCCGACAAGGGCCTGAATCTCTACGCCGAGCACCTGAAAGGCACGGAGGGCGCTGTGCTGGCGCGCACCTCCAACCTGTACGGCATGCTGACGACCGACGATCCATTCCAGTATTTGGGCGGAATTTCCCTGGCGGTCCGCCATCTCGATGGCAAGGCGCCGGAACTTTACATTTCGAACCTGCGCGGCGCGGGCTCCGGCAAAGTGGAAGGTGCGGCACAATTTCTGAGCAAGGAACTGGCCACCCGCAACTTTCATCCCGGCTATATCGAAGGCCTGAAACGTGAAGGCTACGCCGGTACGCTGCAAGTGCTGGACGGCATCAATAATTTCTGGGGCTGGCAAACCACGGCACGCGAAATCGTGCGTGACGATCAGTGGCAGGAGTTCGTCGATGTCTACGTGCGCGACAAATACAAACTGGGGCTCAAGCAATGGTTCGAAAGCAAGAATCCCCATGCATTGGCACAGTCTATCGAGCGCATGCTGGAAGCGGCGCGCAAAGGCTATTGGAACGCAGACCCGGCCACGCTGAAAGAGCTCAAGGACCGCTATCGGGATCTGGAGAGCCGCTACGACGTCCGCACCGACAACGCGGCATTCAAGACTTTTGTCGGCGGAGGATTTGGCCTGCGTCACGAGCGCAGCCGGGCAACAAAAACAATAGCGCAATCCGCGCAAACGCCAATAGCTTCACCTTCCCTACCCGTACCGCCGCCTGTTCGCGGCATGCAGCTGGAGCAGGTGCAAGAGCAACAGCCGACCACGCCACCGTTGCAAACGCTGGCCTTCACCTTGCTGGCACTTTCCGTCATCGGCGGTGCGTACCGCGCCTCACGCACCTGACATTTTTCAATTTTTCCAAGCTCGGAGCCGCATCATGCAAAGTCAAATCGAATCATCCATGTATCTGGTAGGCCAGGTTTTCCAGTTGCCCACCCTCCTCCTGATCAGCCTGCTGTTCCTCTACGCTTTCTGGGTGTTGGGCGAATTTGGCGTGCTGGCCTGGCGCCGCCGCAACGGCCAGGGGAAAGCATTGCTGGCCGAGTTTCGCCGTCAACCCGACCTGACCGACGACACTCTCGACGTACTCGCGCACAAAATGCTGGAAGCACCGCGCATCGCCAGCCGCGTTGCTCCCATGCTGGGGCTGGTCGCCACCATGATTCCCATGGGCCCTGCATTGAAATCGCTTTCCGATGGCAACCTGGCCCTCGTTTCCGGCAATCTTACCGTCGCCTTTTCCGCCGTGATCCTGGCATTGATTGCCGCCTCCATCACATATTGGGTCGTGAATGTGCGCCGCCGCTGGCTGGCCGAGGAACTTCTGGAAATTGCCGCCATCAAGCAAGGGAGCGCGCAATGAGCATGAAACTGTTGCACGAGCCGGAAACCGAGGATCCCATCCTGTCGGTGGTCAACATCATCGACATTTTTCTGGTCATCATTGCCGCCTTGCTCATCACCATTGCCAAGAACCCGTTGATGAATCCGTTCAGCAAACAGGACGTGACCGTGATTACCGACCCCGGCAAACCCAGCATGGAAATGATCGTGAAGAAAGGCGAAAAAATCGAGCGCTACAAAGCCAATGGAAATATTGGCAGCGGCGACGGCGAGAAGGCCGGCGTCGCCTACCGCATGAAAGACGGCTCCATGATCTATGTGCCTGAAAGAAAGCAATAATGTATCGCCCGCTAACGCTGCTGTCCGGCCTGCTCTTCATCTGTTGCGCGCATAGTGCAGAACGCATTGTGGACACCCGCGACGGCAGTACCGTAACCCGGGAACAATTGATAGAGGTCATGGCCGGCAGCGAGTTCGTCCTGCTGGGCGAACTGCACGATAATGCCGCGCATCACCGGGACCGCGGAGAATTGCTGACCGCATTGAATAGCCATGCACCGAGCGTCGTTGCCGAACACCTGGAAAGCGGAAAGACTGTTGTTGCCGGAAGCGATCTTCAGGCCGATCTGGAGCGCGCCGGTTTCGACGCGAAAGGCTGGGGCTGGCCGCTGCATCAGCCCTTGTTCGCCGCGGTAATAGCAGCGGGAATGCCGCTGTCCGGCGGCAACATTCCGCGCGCCACGGCCAGAAATATCGCACGCGCGGGTGCAAGTGCCCTGCCCGAGGAGATAGCGCAACTGACAGTAGAAGCTCCTCTTGACGCGGAAGCCCGGGAAAAGCTGGATGCGGACTTGCTGCACGGCCATTGCGGCCAGCTTGATGCCGCCATGCTGCCCGGCCTGCGCCTGGCGCAACGTGCCCGTGACGCCACCATGTTCAACGCGCTGCGCAGCGCTACCCAGCGCCCTTCCATTCTGGTAGCAGGCAATGGTCATGTACGGCTGGACTATGGCGTTCCCAGCCTTATCCGGCACTACCTGCCGAACAGCCGCTTCGTCAGTATAGGTTTCGCTGAGGAACCTGCTATCGGCGTGCAGACCCAGTACCACTATCTTTGGATTACGGAACCGACACCACGCAGCGATCCCTGTGCGACCTTTAAGACCGGTAGTAAAGCCGGCAAATAAAGCGATCACTCCGTAATGCCCTGACGAATCCGTCAAATCTCCGTATCCGCAGCTTCAGTCTTCTTATGCGCAAGGTTCTCCAGCACCTGCAAAAAGCTGCTGAGGCTGGGGTTCCCGACAAAAGTGCATGGCTTGCCGGTGCGCTTGCATTGTTCCTTTACGCGCCAGTATGCGTTGTGGCTGATACAGCCGGTCTGGCAGATCACCGCATCCGCTGCCGAAATCACCGCCTCAAGCCGGCCGATGTTCTCTTCCTTCCCGCCGTCATGATGCATGAATTCGCCGCCTCGTAATTGCACCAGACTGCGAAAATGCGGAATGGCGTCGACACGGCCGCCGACGCACAGCACGGTACGCCCCAGCAGACGCTGTTCTTCCTGGTGCACGTCGTTCGATTCCGGCTCCTGGGCCGCGATCAATTCCGCCAGTTCGGATTCCAGCCGGCGAATGTCTTCCCGCGCCGCCGAATAGTCAATTTCCAGTGTCGCGTGGCGTTCCTTCAGCGTGGCGTATGCGCTCTCGGCCAATTGCAGCCGATACATCAGGCGCATGATTTCGTTTGAATCCTCCGCCTGTTCACGCAGGCTGTCGCGCTCGGCAGCATATCGCTCGGCCAGCGCCAGCTGCTGGACCGCGTCGGTGCGTGCTGCCTCCAACTGTGTTTTCAAGTCGGCAATCTGTTCGATGTAGCGGTTGCAGGACTCGGTGACGCGCTGCTGCATGCGCGACAACTCGCGCGTCAGCATGGCATTTTCCTCCTGCAGCCGCGTCCAGGCCTGCTGTTCGCGTCGCACACCGGCACCGATCTGATGTTGCAGCATGTGGATGTCGGCATATATCTGCAAGCGGAATTCCTCGGTGCTGGCCGGGTGCGTGAGCACGGCCCAGAACATACCGGGAATATCGTCTCCGGCCAGCGCCTCGCGCCATTTCGCCATCAGCTCCTCGGTCGTTTTCATGGGCTTGCAACGCTGGATGGCTAGCGCGTATTTCTTTTCCAGCGTCTTGTGCAACAGACTGGAAAGCGGCGTCCGCGTGCCGCACTCGCTGGCTGCGGTGCAGTGCACTTCATAATCGCTGGGCCGATGCGGAAAGGTCATGACCTTCAGCACCAGTTCGCGTATCTCGCCGAGCTTGAAGCAGACCCCGATGATCGGGCAGTGATACCGATGCGTCAGCTCCCACAGCCGATGGCGACGCGAACCATTGGTCAATGGCGTCTCGACGCTCATGTCCGCCTCGCTTGCTGGCGATCCAGTACCAACTGCCAGGCATCGCACAATTCATCGCAAGTCTTGTGAAGGATTTCCGGCAGGTCGTCGCGCTGCGACAGCACCTCCAGGTTTCGGTAGATGCGCTGGCTTAGCCTTGGTGAAGGCTGGCTTTGTTGGTCCTGGATTGCGTAAGAGTGAAACAGGCAGAGTAATGCGGAAATTGCTGCATCCGGTGTGATGGCAGCAACGGGAAGATCGAGTTCGTCAGGCATGGTAAGTCTCCTTGCGCTTGTGTTATTGATAATCATTCTCATTTAAATGAGTTGATTCGTCAAGCCCTGCCTCAAATAAAAAAGGCTGCCCGAAAGCAGCCTTTTCAGCGTCTTACCAAGAATGATCAGCTCATCAGCGACAGCAGCGAGTTCAGACGTTTCACGAAACTGGCTGGATCTTCCAGTTGCCCGCCTTCCGCCAGCAGCGCCTGGTCGAACAGCAGGTTGGCCCAATCGGCAAAACGCGCATCGTCGGATTCGCTCTTCAGGCGCGTCACCAAAGAATGCTGCGGATTGATTTCCAGGACAGGCTTGGTCGAAGGCGCGTTCTGACCGGCTGCTTTCAGCAGGCGCTCCAGATTTGCGCTCATGTCGTTCTCGCCGGTGACGATGCAGGCCGGGGAATCGGTGAGGCGATGCGTGACGCGCACCTCTTTCACCTTGTCTTCTCCCAGCGTGGACTTGATCTTCTCAACCAGATCCTTGAATTCGTCTTCTGCCTGTTTCTGCGCTTCCTTCTCGGATTCGTCTTCCAGCGAACCCAAGTCGAGATCGCCCTTGGCGACGGATTGCAGTTTCTTGCCTGCGAACTCGGTCAGGCCGCTGACCAGCCATTCATCGACACGGTCGGACAGCAGCAGCACTTCGATGCCCTTCTTGCGGAAGATTTCGAGGTGCGGGCTATGCTTGGCGGCGGCAAAGGAGTCGGCAGTCACGTAGTAGATATGTTCCTGTCCTTCCTTCATGCGGGCGATGTAGTCCTTGAGCGAGACGGTTTCCTCGTCGGTATCGGCATGGGTGGAGGCAAAGCGCAGCAGCCCGGCAATCTTTTCCTTGTTGCCGAAATCCTCGCCCGGGCCTTCTTTCAGCACACGGCCGAATTCCTTCCAGAAAGTCGCATATTTTTCCTGGTCGTTCTCTGCCATATCTTCCAGCAGGCCCAGTACCTTCTTCACCGAGCCGGCCTTGATGCCGTCGATTTCCTTGCTGTGCTGCAGGATCTCGCGCGACACGTTGAGCGGCAGGTCGGCAGAATCGATCACCCCGCGCACGAAGCGCAGGTATTGCGGCATCAGTTGCTCGGCGTCATCCATGATGAACACGCGCTTCACGTACAGCTTGATACCGTGGCGGCGCTCGCGGTCGTAGAGGTCAAACGGCGCACGGCCGGGAATGTACAGCAGCGAAATATATTCCTGCTTGCCCTCGACGCGGTTGTGGCTCCAGGCCAGCGGCTTGTCGAAATCGTGCGCGACGTGCTTGTAGAACTCCTCATACTGCTCTTCGGTGATATCGTTCTTGGCGCGCGACCACAGTGCGGAAGCCTGGTTGACGGTTTCGTCCTCGTCCGTCGGCACCTGCTCGCCATCCTTCCAGTCTGACTTCTTCATCACGATAGGCAAAGTGATGTGATCGGAATACTTGCGAATGATGGACTTGATCTTCCAGTCATTGAGGAATTCGTCCTCGCCTTCGCGCAGATGCAGCACGATCTCGGTGCCGCGAGCCGGCTTGTCAATCACTTCCAGCGTGTAATCGCCGGAACCGGTGGATTCCCAGCGTACTCCATGCTCGGCGGTGAGGCCCGCACGGCGCGTGCTGAGCGTAACCTTGTCGGCAAGAATGAATGCGGAATAGAAACCGACGCCAAACTGGCCGATCAATGTCGCGTCCTTCTTCTGGTCGCCGGACAATTGCGAGAAGAACTCGCGCGTGCCGGATTTAGCGATGGTACCGATGTTGTCGATCACTTCCTGACGGCTCATGCCGATGCCGTTATCGCTGAACGTCAGCGTGCGGGCGGCCTTGTCGAAGGAAATGCGGATTCTGAGCTCGCTATCGTTCTCAAACAGCGCGCCGTCGGACAGCGCTTCAAAACGCAGTTTGTCGGCGGCGTCGGACGCATTTGAAATCAGTTCGCGCAGGACAATTTCCTTGTTGGAATACAAGGAATGGATCATCAGGTGCAGCAGCTGTTTGACTTCCGCCTGGAAGCCCAGCGTTTCTTTGGTCGTGGTGGTCATGGGATCCCCTCTTGTTATCAGGAACTACGAAACAAGCTGGTAAATGGGGCCGGGCGGCCGAAATTCAAGAGGCAGTTTTATCTGGACAGATGCGCCAGCGCCCGGGACGCCATCCATAAGCCGAAGCTGGCCGTCACCGTCATCGCCGCACCGAAGCCGGCACAGTTGATGCCGCTCACCGGCTTGTCGTCGACATCGCAGGATTCGCCGTTTTCCGGCATCCTGAGCGGCTCGGAGGAAAACACGCACTCCACGCCGAATTTCTTCTTGGCATCCTTGGGAAAGCCGTATTCGCGCCGCAACAGCACCCGCACGCGGGAAAGTAGCGGATCCTGCACGCTGCGCGCCAGATCACCCAACTCGATGCGCGCCGGATCAACGCGGCCGCCGGCGCCGCCGGAAGCAATCATCTTGATCTTGCGGCGCTTGCACCAATTGATCATCGCCGCCTTGACGCGGGCGTTATCGATGGCGTCGATCACGAAATCGTAGCCACGGCCGAGCATGTCTTCGAGATTGTCTAGGGTGACGAAATCCTCGATCTCGATCACTTCGCAATCCGGATTGATGGCATGGATACGCTCCGCCATCGCGGCCACCTTGGCCTTGCCGTATTCGTCGCCCAAAGCATGCACTTGGCGATTGGTATTGGATTCGGCGATATTGTCGAGATCGATCAGGGTAATGCGGCCGATAGCGCTGCGGGCCAGGGACTCCGCGGCCCACGAACCGACACCGCCTACCCCCACGATGCAGACATGCGCCTGACGGAAACGCTGGAATGACTCTTCCCCATAGAGACGCCTGACGCCGCCGAAGCGTCGTTCGAAATCCATCTCCATTACTTTTCCAGTATTACAAAGGCGACGGCAAGCGCTTTTTCGTCGCTGATGGAAATATGCATGAAGCGGATACCGCGCTCCTCCACCCAGGCTTGCAAATCGGGGGCCAGCACCAGCACCGGCTTGCCGAGATCGCTATGGCCGACGCCTATGCTTTGCATCGCCACCGGCGCGCGCAATCCTGTACCCAATGCCTTGCCGAATGCCTCCTTGGCGGCGAAGCGCTTGGCGAGAAAACGCGCCTTGACCTGGCTCAACTCGAATTCGAGATATTCCGCTTCGGTCAGGATGCGCCGGGCAAAGGTGTCACCGAAACGCGCAAGCGATTGCTCGATGCGGGAAACCTCGACAATATCGGTGCCGATGCCGTAGATCATCGGCCTGTGGCGGCGGCTACCATCAGCGCCTTCATTTCGCGCACGGCATTGTCCCAACCGACAAAGAGCGCGTGGGCAACGATGGCATGGCCTATATTGAGCTCATCGACACCGGGAATCGCGGCGACCTGGTGCACATTGTGATAATGCAAGCCGTGACCGGCATTGACCGACAGGCCGAGCGATACGCCATGCACCACGGCATTCTTGATCCGGAACAGCTCTTCATTGCGTGCGTGCTCGGTTTCTGCATCGGCGAAGCCGCCGGTATGCAGTTCCACTACCGGCGCCCCAGCGGCTTTCGAAGCGTCCAGTTGTGCTTCGTCCGCATTGATAAAAAGCGATACGCGTATGCCGGCATCACCCAGTCGCTGGCAGGCACTCTTGACTTTGTCGAAATGACGCACTACGTCCAGACCGCCTTCAGTCGTCAGTTCTTCACGGCGCTCGGGCACCAGACAGACATCCTGCGGCTTGACCTGCAACGCGATGGCGATCATTTCTTCGGTGACCGCCATTTCGAGGTTCATGCGCGTCTGCAAAATACCGCGTAGCGTATGTACATCTGCATCCTGAATATGGCGGCGATCTTCGCGCAAGTGCAGCGTGATCGCATCCGCGCCCGATTGTTCGGCGCGCAAGGCAGCCTGCACGACACTGGGATAACGAGTACCGCGCGCCTGACGGATAGTGGCGACGTGGTCGATGTTGACGCCGAGTCTGATCATAATTCCTGTAAGTCGATAAGTAATTGACGGGTATGCAAGGGCTTGTCGCCGAGGTAATGCGCGAGCAGCATGCGCATCAGCTGCTTGCTTTGCAGCAGCGTGGCCGGGTCGCTGTAATCGTCGCGGGCCATATCAAGCAGCGTCTTGCCGCTTAATTGTACACCGGTTTCATTGTCACCCGGGCTGACAGCCCCGCGCTCCGGCAGGTAGAGATATTCGTGTTCAGGCTCGATGGGAGTGCCTTCCACCTGATGTGTCAGCGGCACGGCGTAGCCCAGCTCCTGCAGCATTTTCAGTTCGAGGCGACGCAGGGTCGGGGCCATCGGCTCGGCCGCCGCAAGGTACCGCAAAGTCTGGGAGTAATAATCGAACAAGGCCGTATGGGGATCTTCGCGCGGCAACAGGCGCAGAAGCAATTCATTGAGATAAAAACCACACATCAGCGCTTCGCCGTTGAGCAACAGCAGGCCTTCTCCCCAATCCAGAGAGTGCAGGTTACGGAGTTCGGATTTGCCCGACCATGTGGCGAGCAACGGTTGAAAGGCTTGCAACATGCCGCGCATTGCGGATCGCGGACGGCGCGCCCCTTTGGCGATTGCCGCGACACGGCCGAAATCGCGGCTGAACAATTCGACGACGAGGCTGGTTTCCTTGAAGGGATAGGTATGCAGCACGAAGACCGGCTGCTGATCCTGGCGTGCGATACCGCCGGCGGCCATGAGCTAGTCCCTGATCAATAACCCAGGCTTTTCAGTGCCCGCTCATCATCCGCCCAGCCGCCGCGCACCTTCACCCAGGTTTCCAGCCAGACCTTGCCGCCGAACAGCTTTTCCATGTCTTGCCGCGCCTCGGTGGAAATCTGCTTGAGCTTCTCGCCGCCCTTGCCGATCAGGATGGGCTTCTGGCCCTCCTTGTCGACGATGATGGCGGCATGGATGCGGCGCAAAGCTCCTTCCTGCTCAAATTTCTCGATTTCCACGGCGACCGAATAAGGCAACTCTTCACCGAGCAGGCGGAATATTTTTTCACGTATCAGTTCAGCTGCGAGAAAACGCTCGTTGCGATCCGTGAGCTCGTCCTCGCCATAGATTGCGGGCTGCTCAGGCAAGTGCTGCCGGATCGCGGACAACAGATCCTCAAGATTGAGGCTGCGCTTGGCGCTGATGGGCACGATGGCCGCAAACGGAAATACACCGCCGTGCTCCTGTATGAAAGGCA
This sequence comes from Methylobacillus sp. MM3, assembly GCF_001645185.1. Classification (GTDB taxonomy): domain Bacteria; phylum Pseudomonadota; class Gammaproteobacteria; order Burkholderiales; family Methylophilaceae; genus MM2. The sequence goes on along the minus strand of NZ_LXTQ01000011.1, from coordinate 189,539 downwards.
GCAACTGGCCTTTATCCTCCAGCAGATCGGCCTTGTTGATAACCAGTAGCACCGGAGTGTTTTTGGGCAGGATGTCGAGCACCTTGCGGTCGGCATCGCCGAAACGGGTGGCCTCGATCACAAACAGGACCACATCCACTTCGGACATGACCTGCTTCACCGTCTTGTTCATGCCGCGGTTGAGCGCATTGATGTGCTTCAACTGGAAGCCGGGGGTATCCACGAACAGGTACTGCGCATCCTCCGTGGTGTGGATACCGAGCAGCCGGTGGCGCGTCGTCTGCGCCTTGCGCGAAGTGATGCTGAGCTTGGCTCCCAGAATATGATTGAGCATCGTGGATTTCCCGACATTGGGGCGTCCGACGATAGCAATGGTGCCGCAACGAAAATCAGTCATTTTGAGCCTATTTCAGCAATTCATACGCTGCTTGCGCAGCCTGTTGTTCCGCAGCGCGCCGACTGTTGCCGGCACCCTGGGCATGGACTTTAAGTGCGGGAATACGACATTCCACGCGGAAAACCTGACAGTGTGCCTCGCCTTCCGTCGCCAGCAGGACGTATTCCGGCAAGGCCAGTTTGCGACCTTGCAGATATTCCTGCAAGAATGTCTTTGGATCTTTGCCCAGGGACTTGGGATCGAGGTTTTCGAGCAGCGGAGAATAAAGTCTTTCGACAACAGCTTCGGCAGCAGGAAACCCCGCATCGAGAAATACCGCGCCGAGCAATGCTTCGAGCGTGTCCGCCAGCATCGACGGGCGCCGCCATCCCCCGCTTTTCATCTCTCCCTCGCCCAGGCGCATATATTCACCCAGCGACAAACCGAGGGCAATTTCACATAAAGTGGCTTCCCTGACCAAATGCGCGCGCAAACGACTTAATTCGCCTTCGGGAAGCTTGGGGAAGCGGCGATAAAGCAGATGGGCGATAACGCAATTCAACACGCCATCGCCGAGGAATTCCAGCCGCTCGTTGTTGGGTACGCTATGGCTGCGGTGCGTCAGTGCCTGAATCAGCAGCGCATTGTTCGTAAAATCATGGCCGAGATACCGGACCAGTGCCGATTGGGTCATTAAGTTAAGGCAAGGACTTTCCTGCCGGCGAGTCTTCCGTAGATGCGTGGAATTTCAGCAAGGCACTGACATTGGCAACCAAGGGAATCACGACTTCGTAATCCGCCGTGACCACGGTTTCTCCGGAACTGTTCCGGGTAATTTGAAGATCCTTAGGTTGAACGCTGTGGATATCGTCAATGCCTTGGGATCGATCAAACGCGCGCTGGATTTCGTTTTTTTCCATACTGGAAAGGTTACCTGCACTCGCCATCCGGTTGATGGCTTTTTTGACCGCGAAAAATTCCGCATACGCCGGGAATAGTTTCATCGTCAATAAAGCAACGATAGCGATCATACCCACCGTGAACGTCAGGCTCCAGAAAGTAAAACCCTTTTGCTTGCGCATGGCATCTCCCCTTATTTAATGGTGTCGCCAATTCTGCCGAAATTATCGAAATTCCACCAGATCATGAACGCCTTGCCGACGATATTGTTTTCAGGCACAAAACCCCAGAAACGGCTGTCATTGCTGTTATCGCGATTATCGCCCATGACGAAGTAATGGCCAGGCGGCACAATGACTTCGCCATCGATCACGGGAGCATCGTCCACCAACAGAATATCGTGCTTATGTGCGCCCAGCGTTTCCTTGTACAGCTTGGCAGCGATGCGGTTGAGGCCCGGAGCCACATATTCGTAATCACCGTCCAGCCCTACTTCAAGCGGTTGGCCATTGATCACAAGATGCTTATCGCGATATTCAATGCGGTCGCCGGGAAGACCAACGACACGCTTGATGTAGTCCATCGAGGGGTCCTGCGGATAGCGGAACACCATGACTTCGCCGCGTTGCGGGTGATTCATTTCAAAGAAGGTATTGTTCAGGATCGGCACGCGCAAACCATAAGTATGCTTGTTGACCAGGATGAAGTCGCCCACCAGCAAGGTCGGCATCATGGATCCGGAAGGAATCTTGAACGGCTCGACCAGGAAGGAGCGAATCATGAAAACCGCGAGGATCACCGGGAAGAAGCTCTTGGAGTATTCCACGACCCACGACTCGGCCTTGCCTTCGGCACGTACCTTGCGCAGATAGAAGATGTCCAACAGCCAGACGGCACCGGTAAGTACCAGGGCCGCGAGCATGAACAGGGCGAACAGCATGATTATTTATCCTCCACACGCAGGATGGCGAGGAACGCCTCCTGCGGAATTTCAACGTTGCCCACTTGTTTCATGCGTTTTTTGCCTTCCTTCTGCTTTTCCAGCAGTTTCTTTTTCCGGGTGATGTCGCCGCCATAACATTTTGCCAGCACATTCTTACGCATGGCTTTCACTGTTTCACGTGCGATGATATTGGCGCCGATGGCCGCCTGGATTGCTACGTCGAACATCTGGCGCGGGATCAGCTCGCGCATCTTGGCAGCCAATTCGCGTCCGCGATACTGGCTGTTGCCCCGGTGCACGATCAGCGACAACGCATCCACCCGGTCACCGTTCACGAGAATATCCAGTTTCACCAGATCGGCAGTGCGGAACTCGAGAAACTCGTAATCCATGGAAGCGTAGCCGCGCGAGGTCGATTTCAATTTGTCAAAGAAATCCAGCACCACTTCGTTCAGCGGCATTTCATAAGTCAGCATTACCTGCCGCCCCATATACTGCATGTTGCGCTGTACGCCGCGCTTGTTGTTGCACAGCGTCATCACCGGTCCAACATATTCTTGCGGCATCAGGATAGTCGTTGTGATAATGGGCTCGCGGATTTCCTCGATGCGCGACGGTTCGGGCAGCTTGGAGGGGTTCTCCACCAGCACCACTTCGCCCGCCTTGGTAACGATCTCGTACACCACGGTTGGCGCGGTGGTGATGAGGTCCATGTCGTATTCGCGCTCCAGCCGTTCCTGCACGATCTCCATATGCAAGAGACCGAGGAATCCGCAGCGGAAGCCGAAGCCCAGTGCCTGCGACACTTCCGGCTCGAACTGCAGCGAGGCATCGTTCAGGCGCAGCTTTTCCAGCGCATCGCGCAGCGCTTCATACTGGTTGGATTCCACGGGATAGAGACCAGCAAACACCTGCGGCTTGATTTCCTTGAAACCCGGCAACGGCGCGGCGGCCTGCTTGTTTGCCAGAGTCACGGTATCGCCAACCTTGGCATTGGCCAGCTCCTTGATACCGGCGATGATGAAACCCACTTCACCGGCAGACAGGCTCTCGCGTTGACGCGACTTCGGGGTAAATACGCCGACCTGCTCGCACAGGTGTTCGGCACCGGTCGCCATCAGGCGTATCTTGTCCTTGGGCTTGATCGTGCCATCCACCACGCGCACCAACATGATCACGCCGACGTAGTTATCGAACCAGGAATCGATGATAAGCGCCTTGACCGGCGCAGCAGGATCGCCGACCGGCGGCGGAATCTTCGCAACAACAGAGTCGAGCACGTCTTCAACACCAACGCCGGTCTTGGCCGAGCAACGCACCGCGTCGGTCGCCTCTACCCCGATGATGTCTTCGATTTCCTGAATCACACGCTCGGGATCGGCCGAAGGCAGGTCGATCTTGTTCAGCACCGGCACGACTTCGACGTTCTGTTCGATGGCGGTATAGCAGTTGGCGACGGATTGGGCTTCAACGCCTTGCGAAGCATCCACGACCAGCAGCGCCCCCTCACAGGCCGCAAGCGAGCGGCTGACCTCATACGAAAAGTCCACGTGCCCCGGGGTATCGATCAGGTTGAGCTGATAAACTTGCCCGTCACGCGCCTTGTAATTCAGCGCGGCGGTCTGCGCCTTGATGGTAATGCCACGTTCGCGCTCCAGGTCCATAGAGTCCAGCACCTGGGCCTCCATTTCCCGGTCGGACAAGCCGCCGCAGAGTTGGATGATACGGTCAGCCAGCGTGGATTTGCCGTGGTCAATGTGAGCGATGATCGAAAAATTGCGGATGTTTTTCATTTTCAGGTAGCAAGAAGGGCGCCGAAAAGGCGCCCTTCTTGCTTAACAGGCTGTTCGAGCGCGGATTTTACCGCAAAGCAGTGGAATCCGCACCCGAAGAGACTACTTTCCGTTCACTTTTACCGGAATGTACAAGGTACTGTCGCCTCGCAGTACAAGCAATGCAACCGTCTTTCCCGATTGCGCCCCGCCAACCAGCTTGTTGAACTGCTCCAGGCTTTGAACCTCATTGTTGTTCACCGCCAGAATAACATCGCCGCGACGAATGCCGGCCTGGCCGGCCGTACCTTCAGCGCCGATCACCAGCAAGCCGCTCTTGCCATTCAGTTTCTTCTTCTGCTGCGGCGTCAGCTCACGCAGCGTTAAACCAATCTTGTTCGGCTCGGCTTTGGCAGGCCCCTTTGCCGGACGAGCTTCCTCTTTGTCGTCAGAGGGCATTTCACCCACCGTCAGAGAAATGTTGCGACCACCCCCTTTGCGCAGAATCTCCACATTCACTTCCTTGCCGGGCTTGGTGCCAGCGACAACGCGCGGCAGATCGGATGACGTGTTGATGGGCTTATTATCGAACTTAAGAATGACGTCACCTGCCAGCAGCCCCGATTTTTCAGCAGGACTGCCCTTTTCGACGCCCGCAATCAGCGCACCATTGGTATTTTTCATGCCAAAGGAATCGGCCAACTCTCGGGTAATTTCCTGGATATTGATGCCCAGCCAGCCGCGCGTTACCCTGCCGCTGGACTTCAACTGATTCTGCACCTCCATCGCGACATCGATAGGAATCGCGAAAGACAGGCCCATGTAACCGCCGCTGCGACTGAAAATCTGAGAATTGATGCCGACGACCTCACCCTTCAGATTGAAAAGCGGACCACCCGAATTGCCGGGATTGATGGCAACATCGGTCTGGATGAACGGCACGTAGTTTTCCTGCGGCAGCGCGCGCCCCTTGGCGCTTACGATACCCGCAGTCACTGTGTTTTCGAGGCCGAACGGTGAGCCGATGGCCACTACCCACTCGCCTACTCTGAGTTGTCCGGGGTCGCCAAAGACGACACGCGGCAAATTGGCGGCCTCGATCTTGACCAGGGCAACATCGGTACGGCGGTCGATACCGATGATCTTGGCCTTGAACTCGCGCTTGTCCGTCAGCTTGACGAGCACTTCATCGGCTTCATTGACGACGTGTGCATTGGTCAGGATGTAACCGTCGGCACTAATGATGAACCCCGAGCCCAGGGACTGCGTCTTGTAGTCCTGGCCAGGGCCGCCCCCGCCCGGCGGGGCGAAGCGGCGGAAAAACTCATAAAACGGATCATCTTCCGGCACGTTGGGGAAGGGCATGACTCCCTGTCCTTCAGCATGTATGGTCTGGGTTGTGCTGATATTCACTACCGCCGGGCCCTGCTTTTCGTAGAGCTCGGTAAAGTCAGGCAACTCCTTCGCAAAGGAAGGCATTGCAAAAGCAAAAATAAAAATCGATGCAGCAAAGGCTTTTTTAATCATTCAAATTACCTCTTTTACAAATTTTTCCATTGAGGCCGGGTATGGACTGCCGCAAGACAATCGGCCGGTAACTGCCGCTCGTCCGCCGCGCGGCATGACCGCGCAGCCAGAGCAAGCCTAGCGCCAACCCCAACCCGGCACCGCTTAATGCATAGGCATCCGCATTGGCTGGGGCAGCGGCAAAGGAACCACCCAATCCAGCACCGATAAGCAGTGAAATTAAAGGAACACCGTAAGCGGCCAGGGAACTGGCCAGCAACGCCTTCTCATCGATACCGACAACTACGCTGTCGCCGGCTTGGGCGTTAATTTGATTTTCTGCCCGGACAACCGAATTGCGATGCCCCAGCAGCCTCCCCCAGATCGATACGCCACAGCCGCGCGTCTGGCCGCAAAGGCCGCAGGGCTTGCTGCGCACGATTTCCAGTAAAGCCATGTCCCGATCGACATCGACGACAATAGCTTGCTCTTCAATCATGACTAATTAACCAGTTTATTTTTTAAAACTGACTGCGTTTGCAATCTGCCTGACCGTGGCTTCGGGCACTTCACCTACCACGATGATTTGATACCCGTCCAGGGCATTGGCGTAAACATTCGTGCCCCCTTGGGCAAGGAGGCCCAGTTTGGGCTTGGCATTTTTTTCGAGCGTTTCGATAAACAACGAGACCGAAGCCAGACCATCTGAAAACACCAGATGATGGACAGGAAATGATTTGCCGGGAACCTTGCGCCTTACCTGCTCAACCTTGCGGAAACCGGGAGGCAATTGAGCCACCACCCAACCCTCACCTTCCAGCAAGGCGGGCGTCACTGTTTCCTCAGGTTGCATCTCATATGTTTTGCCAGGCGACACTTCCGGACGGAACCAGTCCATATCCTGCGTATTCATCAATGAAAGCTGGCTAAAAGCCACCTGCTCGATCATTTCATTGTGTTCGTTCAGCATGACCGACTTGAGCAGAAGACCGAATTCACGATCCACCGAAAATTTATAGCCGTAACGATAGGGATCACGGGGCTCAAGGGAAATGATGATGCTGTCGCGGCCCCCGACACGCTCGTGCCCGACCTTGCGAACCTGATAACTTGCATTAAGGCTTTCCGGCAATCCAGGGAGCAGGGCGGGGAAGGAATTCTGAATACGCCTTCTTTCGATAATGACCTTTTCGTTGCGAGGATTGTAGATCACGACATCATTGCCTTGACGAAACACCTCACGCGGCTGCCCATCCAAGGAAACGAGGCGGGCATATTCACCTTGGGCGTAATTCATGTGGATGATCTCCATCGAACTGACATTACGGCCCGACTGGTAAACGAAAATACCCTTGTAATTCAGTTTGTGCGCGGCCTGGCCTGCTTTTTCAAGGACAACCCAAAGATCATCTTCCGATGCAGCTAATGCCGATAATGGTAAAAGTAGCAATAAGACAAGGACATGTCGCACAACCTGGCGCAGCATTAGTTACCATTCTCCGAGTAAGTCACCGGACGCACATAATAGGAAGTCTGCATTCCACTTTCGGGAGCAAGCTCTTGATGAGCAAGCAGATAAGAGTTCATGGATTCGGGAGAGACATTGCCCTGCGCCACGGAAGTGGCCGGCAAATCCTGCGTGGGAGCTTGCGCCTGCTGTTGCAACACCATCCATCCTACAAACATGACCGCAGCGACCGAAGCAGCCAGCGACATCAGGTGTGTGCGCTTCACTGCCAACTTGCGTTTCGGGGCAAGGACCGTAGGTTCGGATTCGATGCGCTGCATCACGCGCTGATGAAAGTCGGGGCTTAATTCAAGATTGCCGCGCATCGCATCGCCAATAAGATGGTATGTCGACCAACACTCATAAAACTCGCCATCTTTTTTCATTGCCTCGAACAAATGGTCCGAGGCATCTACATCAAACTCATCATCCATCAAGGCTGATATCTGGTCTTTCATTACCATCTCCTGTTTTCGGGGGTATCCAGCAAAGGCCGCAGTTTCTCGGCAATCGTTTCGCGCGCACGGAAGATACGGGACCGGACGGTACCGATAGGACACCCCATCAAAGTCGCGATCTCTTCATAACTCAATCCTTCGATTTCGCGTAATGTAATAGCGGTACGCAATTCCTCGGGCAATGCCGCTACCGTATCGTTGACGGTTTGGGCAATCTGTTTGGTCATGAGTTCCGTTTCGGGGGTATCTATCGTGCGTAAATCCTGACCATCCTCGAAATTTTCCGCATCTTCCACTTCGATCTCGGTGCTCACCTGTGGCCGTCGGCCCATTGCCACCAGATAATTCTTGGCAGTATTGATGCCGATACGATACAGCCAGGTGTAAAAAGCACTGTCTCCACGGAAGTTCGGCAATGCGCGATAAGCCTTGATAAAAGCCTCCTGCACTACATCCTCGACTTCCGCCTGATCTCGTATCATGCGCGACAGCAACCGCCCCAGCTTGCGCTGGTACTTCTGCACCAGCAAGTCGAAGGCAGCCTTGTCCCCGCGTTGAGCACGCTCAACCAATTCCTGATCTAGTTCACGCTCGCCCATGCGGGCGTTCTCCCTGAATTATTATCGATGAGCATGTATTTCCTAATGACTGGAGCCGCTCATCAGTATACCGCGCACGGCGATTTTGCCGTAACTCTATACGGGGGTTAGAGACAGCAGTACACTTCGGTTGGTTCATCTTCCAAGAAAAAATCGTGTTACGTTTCGATGTCCTGATTATCGGCAGCGGTCTGGCTGGCCTCACCCTGGCGCTGCAACTCGCTCCACACAAAAAAGTCTGCCTCGTCACAAAGCGCAATCTCAACGATAGTGCCAGCAGTTGGGCGCAAGGCGGAATCGCAGCCGTACTGACCGACGAAGATTCGCTGGAGGCGCACATTCAAGATACTCTGATTGCAGGCGCAGGGCTATGTGATCCCGAAGTCACCCGCTATGTAGTCACGCACGGCCGTGAAACCGTGGAGTGGCTGATCGAGCAAGGCGTGCCTTTTACGCGCGAGGAAGACGACAGCGGCTACCATCTGACACGCGAAGGCGGCCACAGCAAGCGCCGCATCATTCATGCTGCCGACGCCACCGGCCATGCCGTGCAGGAAACGCTTGCAGCCAAGGTATGCGCCCATCCCGGCATCACCGTACTTGAAAACCATATCGCGGTAGACCTGATCACCGCACGCAAGCTGGGAAAACGCAAGGATCGCTGCCTGGGCGCCTATGTGCTGGACAAAGCCAGCGGCAAGGTCATCACCCTCTCGGCGCAGCATACCGCTCTCGCCACGGGTGGCGCAGGCAAGGTTTATCTCTACACCACCAATCCGGACGTTGCCACCGGCGACGGCGTGGCCATGGCATGGCGCGCGGGATGCCGCGTGGCCAACATGGAATTCATCCAGTTCCACCCTACCTGCCTCTATCATCCGCAGGCCAAGTCCTTCCTTATTACCGAAGCCGTACGCGGTGAAGGCGGCTTGCTCAAACTGCCGGACGGCACGCGTTTCATGCCCGCACATGACGAGCGCGAAGAACTCGCGCCCCGTGACGTTGTAGCGCGAGCGATCGACTTCGAGATGAAAAAACGCGGCCTCGATTGCGTTTACCTGGATATCTCCCATCGCCCGGCAGACTTCATTCTGTCGCATTTCCCGACCATTTATCGCCGCTGCATGGAGCTTGGCATCGATATCACCAAGCAGCCGATTCCGGTGGTTCCTGCCGTGCATTTCAGTTGTGGCGGCGTGCTGGCCGACGAGGCCGCGCTGACGGATATTCCCAACCTCTACGCCATCGGCGAAACCGCCTGCACCGGCCTGCATGGCGCCAATCGCCTGGCGAGCAACTCCCTGCTTGAATGCATGGTCTATGCCAATGCCGCCGCCAAAGACATTCTCTCCGGTCCGCCCGCAGAGCTCCTGCCCTTGCCGGATTGGGATGAAAGCCGAGTCACGGATGCCGACGAAGAAGTGGTCATCACGCAGAACTGGGACGAATTGCGCCGCTTCATGTGGAATTACGTCGGCATCGTCCGCACCGACAAGCGTCTGGAGCGCGCGATGCATCGCATCCATCTGCTGCGCGACGAAGTACACGAGTTTTATAGTAATTTCCGCGTCAACAACGACCTGATTGAGCTCCGGAATCTATTGCAGATCGCCGAATTGATCGTGAAATGCGCGATGGAACGCAAGGAAAGCCGAGGACTGCACTACAGCAAGGATCATCCGGATATGTTGCCGGATGCGATCCCGACTGTCCTAACGCCGCTTAATTACTACAGCCTGCTGGATCATAAGCATGGCCAGAAGCATCACAAGCATTAAGAGTTATACAGCAGTACTCAACCCTAGCACTGGCTGATTGTGGGCGAAACAGAGAACCTGCTACCAATCAGATTTTCGGCATCGAAAAATTCAGCTCAACGCCATTACCGGCGGGATCGCGAAAGAAAATCTGCTTGGTGCCGGTTTGGTCGATAAAGCGTTCACCAAACTCGATTCGCCGATCGACAAGAATCTCCTCCATTCCCCCCGGATCGGTGCAAGTGAAGGCGACATGATCGAATGTGGTAGCCACATGCGTGGCGCGCATTTCTCCCGGTGCCGTCTCGCTCAAATGCAAGACATCATGGCCGCCCGCATATAGCCAGTAACCGAAACTCCTGAACGCAGGCCGCTCGCCCATCGTCAGCCCGAGAACATCGCAGTAGAAATCCTTGAGTTCATCCAGCAATGCACGAGGCGCGCGCAAGTTGTAATGATTGAATCCGGTAGCAGGCAAAGCGACGCTTCCAAGAGAATGATTAGTCGGAAAATTCTATGCCCGGCACGCCGCGCCCGCAAGCTCACAGGCTGGAAGTCTGCTCGCATCAGGAATAACATACACTTCCGTTTCGGATTTTCTTTTGCAAACAGAAAGGATACCAGCATGAGTAAAATCACTGTGGAACACAATCCGGATACCTCTCGCCTCAGTACGCTTGGGGTCTCGTCGTGGCCGACCTGGTCAAAAGAAGTATCAACTTTTCCTTGGACTTATAGCGAGCAGGAAGTCGCATATGTCCTCGAGGGCGAGGTCGTGGTCACTCCCCAGGGCGGAGAACCGGTGAAATTCGGCAAGGGCGATCTGGTGACTTTTCCAGCCGGCATGTCCTGCACCTGGGATGTCAGGCAACCCTTGCGCAAGCATTACCAGTTCGGATAGCCAAAAATGAAAAAGCCGGGAAAAATTCCCGGCTTTTAAATCTCGATTGGTCGGGGCGAGAGGATTTGAACCTCCGACCACTTGCACCCCATGCAAGTACGCTACCAGGCTGCGCTACGCCCCGAACCGTCGCCACAAGCTGCATGCTTGCGAACGAAGGTCGGCATTATAACGGAAAGCCCGGCTTCCGCCAAACGCCTTGCTTCAAGAAGAAGCTATTGCAATGATTGCGAGCTAAGAAGCGCGCAAAATCGCCAGGACGCTTTGCAATTCGCCACGCAAATGCGAAAAATCGAATGATGAATCGGGGGCAGTGGCAACCGGCATGGGTGCAGTCATCGCACTAGAGGGAGCGCCTGTTGACGCGTGCCCCTCCCGGACATCGACCTCTTCCAATCGATTGCGTGCGCCACTGATAGTGAATCCCTGCTCGTAAAGCAATTCGCGGATACGACGGATCAGCAGGACTTCATGATGCTGGTAATAGCGGCGATTACCGCGACGCTTTACCGGCTTGAGCTGTGTAAACTCCTGCTCCCAATAGCGAAGCACATGCGGCTTGACGCCGCATAACTCGCTCACCTCGCCTATCGTGAAATACCGTTTGGCGGGGATGGGCGGCAACACTACCTTAGTTGCCGGCTCCGCCATAGTTTTCCTCTACCTTGCTTTTCAGCTTCTGGCTGGCATGGAATGTCACCACACGGCGTGCGGTGATCGGTATTTCTTCCCCTGTTTTCGGATTGCGGCCCGGACGCTCGGATTTCTGGCGCAATTCGAAATTGCCGAAACCGGACAGCTTTACGCTGTCGCCGGCTTCAAGCGAACTCCGAACTTCTTCGAAGAACGCCTCGACCATGTCCTTGGCTTCCCTTTTATTCAACCCGACCTGCTCAAACAGCATATCGGCCAAATCTGCTTTTGTAAGTGTCATGCCATTCTCTCAACTACGTAACACAGCACCGTGTTTTTGGGCCATCGCCGTGAGCAACCTAGCCACTGCGGCATCGGTGTCCTCATCGGTCAAAGTTTTTTGAGTATCTTGCATAACTACAAGAAACGCAAGACTTTTCTTCCCTTGCTCGACGCCTTTTCCACGGTATTGATCGAACAGGGCGATCTCATTTATTACGCCCACATTCGCTTCATGCATTGCATCAATCAAAGCCTGCGCCGGTACGGATTCATCCACCACCACGGCCAGGTCACGACGCACGGGCGGGAATTTTGCGACCTCGCTGAAACATGGCAGGCCGACTTGCAGCAACGGTTCCAGATCCAGCTCGAACATCACTACAGACGACGACAACTGGTACTGCTGTTGCCACTTGGGATGCAGGCCGCCCAGCCAGCCAACGGGCACGCCATCGACCTCGATGCGAGCCGACTGTCCGGGATGCAAGGCCGGATGCACATCGGCGATGTATCTGGCTTGACCACGCGTCAAAGCTTCGACGTCTGCCTTGATATCATAAAAATCGACCTTGCGCCCCGCTTCATCCCATTGGTCCGGAACTACATTGCCATAGCACAGACCGGCGACTTTGGTACGATGGGCATACTTCTCGCCGTCCTGCGCAAAACAGGCGCCGACTTCGAACAGTCGGACACGCTCCTGCTTGCGATTGATGTTGTAAATCAAAGCTTCCAGCAGGCCGCCCCATAGCGTCGAGCGCATTACGCTCATGTTGCTGGCAATGGGGTTGCGCAATGGGATTGCCTGAGTATTACCGGCAAGATTGCGTTCCCAGGACTCGTCTACAAAGCTGTAGGTCACGACTTCCTGATAATCATTGGCGACCAATAACTCACGCACAGCCAACGCACTCCGATGAGACTCATTGTCCGCCAGCATGGTCATCTTCGCTTGCGGCGGATATGGCAGGATTTTCTCGTAACCGTACAGGCGCGCGACTTCCTCGATCAGATCTTCTTCGATCTCGATATCGAAACGATATGAAGGAGGCGTCACTGCAAACTCGCCGTCAGTCTGGGTGAATGACATGCCGAGGCGTTGAAGCAAAGCGGCGATTTCATTTTCACCGAGCGAAATGCCTAGCACGCGACGCACCCGATCCCGGCGCAAACGCACAGCAGGGCGCGCCGGCAATTCCGACACCGCTTCAGTAATCGGGCCCGCGCTACCGCCGCAAATTTCAATAATCAATTGGGTAGCACGCTCCATGGCCTGTAAAGTGGCGGCGAAATCAACACCGCGCTCGAAGCGATAGGAGGAATCCGTCGAGAAGCCCAGTTGACGCGCCTTGCCGACGATAGCTGCGGGGCTGAAGAAAGCGCTTTCAAGGAAAATATCGGTAGTAATTGCCGTCACCGAACTAGGTGTCCCACCCATGATGCCGGCCAGCGCCACAGGCCCGCCATTATCGGCAATCACCAGATAATCCGGCTGCAACTCAACCGTTTGCTTATTGAGCAATTCAAGCTTTTCGCCCGCCTTTGCCATGCGTACCTGGATATCGCCTTGCAATTTGGCGAGGTCAAACGCATGCAATGGCTGCCCCAGTTCCAGCAACACATAGTTGGTAACGTCAACGATAGCCGTCAGGCTGCGCAAGCCGCTACGCTCCAGGCGCTGCTTCATCCAGTCGGGTGTTGCCGCAAAAGCATCAACACCGCGAATGACACGGCCGGCATAGTGGGGACACGCTTCAGGTGCCGACACCTTCACTGCCTTCTGTTCTTGATGCGTCACCTGCACGGCAGCGGTTTCGGGTATCGTCAGAGGCACTCCGGTCAGCGCGGAAACCTCACGCGCCAGTCCCAACAGGCTCAGGCAGTCGCTGCGATTAGGCGTCAGCTTCAACGTAAACAGCTGATCATTGAGAGCCAACCAGTCGCGAATGTCGCGACCAACCGGCGCATCGGCCGGCAACTCCAGAAGACCGTTGCTTTCTTCCGCAATCCCCAACTCTTTTGCAGAGCACAGCATGCCGAAGGATTCGACCCCACGGACTTTCGCGCGCTTGATCTCGAATCCCGGCAATACGGCACCAACCAGTGCGCAGGGCGCCTTGAGGCCGGCGCGTGCGTTAGGTGCTCCACAAACGATCTGCAGCGGTTCACCATCGCCAACCTTGACTCGGCAGATCTGCAGGCGATCGGCATCGGGATGCCTTTCAGACGACAGAATTTCGGCAATAACGACACCGTTGAAGTCTGGTGCAACCGGATCAAGCTCTTCAACTTCAAGGCCTGCCATTGTCAACAAATGCGACAACTCCTCGCTGGAAAGCGAGGGATCAACCATGGTACGCAACCAGTGTTCGGAAAATTTCATTGTTCTATCGTTTCCAAAAATCGCTTATGCGAATTGTTTCAGGAAGCGCAGGTCGTTCTCGAAGAACAACCGGAGATCACTCACACCGTAGCGCAGCATCGCCAGGCGCTCGACACCAAAACCGAAAGCGAAGCCGATGTATTTCTCGCTATCGATGCCGACATGGCCCAATACGTTGGGGTGCACCATGCCGCATCCGGCCACTTCCAGCCACTTGCCCTGGCGCGGACCGCTGGTGAAGGCGAGATCGATCTCCGCCGACGGTTCGGTAAACGGGAAAAAAGAAGGGCGAAAACGCACCTGCATATCGTCCGTCTCGAAAAAATTCTTGAGGAAATCAGCGATCACGCCCTTGAGGTCGGCAAAACTGACGGCCTCCCCGATCCACAGGCCTTCAACCTGATGGAACATCGGCGAATGGGTCGCGTCGGAGTCGACGCGATATACCCGGCCCGGCGCGATAATGCGTACGTCCGGCATGGTTTCAAGCTGCTGGTGTCTGGCGACATGCGCTTGCATGTAGCGCACTTGGATAGGCGAGGTATGGGTGCGCAGCACATGCTGGTCATCCACGTAAAAAGTATCGTGCATCGCGCGCGCCGGATGATCGTCCGGGATATTGAGCGCGGTGAAGTTATAGAAATCGGTCTCGATTTCCGGCCCTTCGGCCACTTCAAAGCCGATCGAGTGAAAGAGATGCTCAATGCGGGCCAAGGTACGCGTCACCGGATGAAGTCCGCCCTGCTTCCTGCCTCGTCCCGGCAAGGTCACATCCAGGGTCTCGCTCGCCAGCTTCTGCGCCTGCTCGGCATCCAGAATCGCATCGCGACGCGCCTGCAGCGCCTGCTCGACGCCTTGCTTGACAACATTGATCGCAGCACCTGCGGTCGGCCGTTCTTCGGCAGACAGTTTACCCAACCCTTTGAGCTGCTCGGTGAGCGCACCGCTCTTGCCGAGGTATTTCGCCTTGGCCTGTTCCAGGTCTGCAATGTTCGCGCAAGCGGCAAAGTCACTCTGGGCGGCGGAAAGAATTTGTTCTAGGTTTTGCATAGTTCTCGTCGATTACCGTGCCGAAAAAAAAGGAGGCCATCAGCCTCCTTTTTCTGTCTGCTACTGATTAAGCAGCGCCGAGGCCGGACTTCGCCATTTCGGCAAACTTGGCAAATGCCGGTTTGTCGAAGACAGCCAGGTCAGCCAGCACCTTGCGATCCACTTCAACGGAAGACTTCTTCAGACCGTTCATGAAACGGCTGTATGTCAGTCCACATTCGCGGGCGCCGGCGTTGATACGGGCGATCCACAATGCGCGGAACTGGCGCTTCTTCTGACGACGGTCGCGATAGGCATATTGACCTGCCTTCATCACCGCCTGTTTGGCGATGCGGTATACGTTCTTGCGACGACCACGATAACCCTTGGCAGCGTCCAGAACTTTCTTGTGACGTGCACGGGCGATTACACCACGCTTGACTCTTGGCATGCTCTATCTCCTTATTGAGTCGGCATCATGGCGCGTACGCGCTTGACGTCGGTTGAGGAAATGATCGCCGTGCCGCGCAGCTTGCGCTTTTGCTTGGTGGTCTTCTTGGTGAGGATGTGGCGCAGGTGCGAATGGGTACGCTTGACCTTGCCATTCCCCAAGAACTTAAAGCGCTTCTTGGCGCCGCTCTTGGTCTTCATTTTTGGCATTTCGTTCTCCTTGAGATGATTAAGAAGCGATCGGGCATGCCTTTGGGCCGCGTCGCTCCAGGACTTGCTACTTGCTACCTACAACATCGAATCTCGCGAGCCAAACTCGCGAGAATTCAAATTACTTAACAATCTGTTTCTTGTGCGGGCCGAGTACCATGACCATTTGCCGGCCTTCCATTTTCGGGAACTGCTCAACTACCGCATGCTCCTGGAGATCTGCCTCGACGCGCTTCAGCAACGCCAAGCCTAACTCCTGGTGTGTAATTTCACGGCCGCGGAAGCGCAAGGTAATCTTGGCCTTGTCCCCTTCTTCCAGGAAGCGGATCAGGTTGCGCAACTTGACCTGATAGTCGCCTTCGTCCGTACCCGGGCGGAATTTCACTTCTTTGACCTGGACTTGCTTCTGCTTCAGGCGAGCCTCGTGCTGCTTCTTGCTCTCGTGATATTTGAACTTGCCGTAATCCATCAATCGACAAACCGGGGGCGCTGCTTGCGGCGCAATCTCGACCAGATCGATTTCCGCCTCTTCCGCCATGGACAACGCCTGACTCAAACTGACAATACCAAGCTGTTCGCCGTCCACCCCAATTAAACGAATCTGCGATGCAGTAATGTCACCGTTGATTCGAGTTTCTTTATCCTGAGCTATCGCCAATTCTCCAAGTCAATAAATAATCAGGCCGCGCCACCACGTCGGGAAACCTCTTCGCGCAGGCGTTCAATCAACGTCTGCAACGGCATGGATCCCAGGTCTTCACCTTTTCGGGTACGCACGGCCACTTGTCCGCTTTGCATTTCGCGCTCGCCTGCAACCAGCAGGTAAGGCATCTTCTGCAAGCTATGTTCGCGTATTTTAAAGTTTATTTTCTCATTTCTCAAGTCCGACTGCGCACGCAAGCCGTTTTTCTTGAGCTCAGAGACCACAGATTCAACGTATGAGGCCTGCGCATCGGTGATATTCATCACCACGGCTTGCACCGGCGACAGCCACAAAGGCATCGCGCCCGCGTAGTTTTCGATGAGAATCCCGAGAAAGCGCTCCATCGAGCCAACGATGGCGCGGTGCAGCATTACAGGCGGTTTACGCGAGTTGTCGTCGGCGACATATTCCGCACCAAGACGCGTCGGCAGGTTGAAATCAAGCTGGATAGTCCCGCACTGCCACAAGCGGCCAAGCGAATCTTTTAATGTAAATTCGATCTTGGGGCCATAGAACGCACCCTCACCCGGCTGCAGATCGTACTTGAGGCCGTTCTCGTCGAGGGCAGCGGCCAAGGCAGTTTCCGCCTTGTCCCAGGTTTCGTCGGAACCGACGCGTTTTTCGGGACGGGTGGACAATTTGACCAGCACGTCGTTGAAGCCGAAGTCGACGTATACCTCTTGCAGCATCACGATGAAGGATGCCACTTCGGCACGCACCTGCTCTTCGGTACAGAAAATATGGGCATCGTCCTGCGTGAATCCACGCACGCGCATCAGTCCGTGCAGCGCACCGGAGGGCTCGTTGCGATGGCAGGAGCCGAACTCCGCCAGGCGTAACGGCAAATCGCGATAGCTATGCAGACCGTGATTGAAGATTTGCACGTGACCGGGGCAGTTCATCGGTTTCACCGCATAGTCACGGTTTTCGGAAGCCGTCGTGAACATGTTTTCGCGGTAGTTTTCCCAGTGACCGGACTTTTCCCATAGCGAACGGTCCATCACCAGCGGCGTACGTACTTCCTGATAGCCGTGATCGATAAACTTGGCGCGCATGTATTGCTCGACTTCCTGCCACAGAACCCAGCCCCTGGGATGCCAGAACACCATGCCCGGAGCTTCGTCCTGCATGTGGAAGAAATCAAGCTGCTTGCCCAGTTTGCGGTGGTCGCGCTTCTCGGCCTCCTCCAGCATGTGCAGGTAGGCGTCAAGATCTTCCTTTTTCGCCCAGGCCGTGCCGTAGATGCGCTGCAGCATCTCATTTCTGGAGTCGCCGCGCCAGTATGCGCCTGCCACCTTCATCAACTTGAAGGCCTTGAGCCGACCGGTGGAAGGTACGTGCGGGCCGCGGCACAGATCGGTGAAATCGCCTTCGGTGTACAGCGAAACATCCTCGCCCTGCGGAATGCTTTCGATGATTTCAGCCTTGTAGTGCTCGCCGATGGACTTGAAATAGGCGACGGCTTCATCGCGCGGCAGAACCTTGCGCGTCACCGGGATGTCGCGCTTGGCGAGTTCAGCCATGCGCTTCTCGATGGCCTCGAGGTCTTCAGGCGTGAATGGGCGCTTGTACGAAAAGTCGTAGTAAAACCCGTTGTCGATGACCGGGCCGATGGTGACTTGCGCTTCGGGAAAGAGCTCCTTGACCGCGTATGCCAGCAAGTGGGCCATGGAGTGGCGGATGACTTCCAAGCCATCCGCATCGCGATCGGTAACGATAGCGAGATCGGAGTCTTCGGAAATCACATAGGAGGTATCGACCAGAGTGCCGTTGACCTTGCCGGCCAACGCGGCCCGGGCCAGCCCGGCGCCAATATTTTGCGCTACATCGAACACGGTCACCGGCGCATCGAATTTGCGCTCGGAGCCGTCCGGCAAACGGATAACTGGCATCGTGACTTCCCGTAATCGGACCGCAAAAATAACAAAAGCCGTCTAGCGGCTTTTGTTTTGGTGTTGGTAGGCGCGATTGGACTCGAACCAACGACCCCCACCATGTCAAGGTGGTGCTCTAACCAGCTGAGCTACGCGCCTAAAGAGCTGCGCATTCTAGCGAATAAAATGCCGGGAAGCAAATGCAGAATTGCACTTTTGCAAAACGCTATAATAATCGTCTTCCTGGAACATCATTCATCATGTCAAATTCCTTCCGCCCTGCCGAAGCAACCATCGCCGACGAAATCGCAGTTCAGGGTTACGCAATCATTCCCGATTTTCTTTCAGCCTCGGAGATAGCTGCATTGGCGAACGATCTGCGCGCTTTGCAGCAATCCGGAGAGATGCGAGGCGCGGGGGTAGGCAAGGATGCCGAGGTCACGAATAATGTGCGTGGCGATTTCATCCATTGGCTTGAGGAATCATTCGCTTCCCCGGCGCAGCAGGCGTATCTGCAACGTCTGGAAAATCTGCGCCAGGCTTTCAATCGAACACTCTATCTAGGGCTGTTTGAATTCGAAGGCCATTTCGCCAGCTATCCGCCCGGTGCGTTCTACCGCAAACACCTCGATCAGTTCCAGCATGACAGTCAGCGTGCATTGACTTGCATCCTCTACCTGAACGACGCATGGCAAGAAAGTGACGGCGGCCAGCTGCGCATGTATCTCGATGATCAGGACGATACCTTATATCGCGACATTCAACCTCAAGGAGGCACATTGGTCACCTTTCTTTCTGCGCGCTATTGGCATGAAGTGCTGCCCGCCCGGCGTGAACGGCTGAGCATCACCGGCTGGTTTCGCACGCGTGCCGCTCAATCTGCGATTTGATCAGCATGGATAAACAAACCCTGGAAGCGATGTTTTCGCCCGAGGCTTTCAACGCCAGTGGGCATGCCCTGATCGATATCCTGTCCCGCTATCTGTCGGATAATCTCGAAGGAAAAGGGCCAGTTCTGGACTGGCAACCTCCCGCGCAGGCAATGGAACAATGGCAAGCTGCGCTGCCTCGACAAGCCACGCTGACTTCCGGACAACTCCTGAAAGCGATCCAGGACGAAATTCTTTCGGCCAGCCTGCATATTCATCACCCACGCAATCTCGGACACCAGGTGGCCACGCCACTGCCGATGGCTGCACTTTGCGACCTGGTTGCCGCACTGACCAACCAGGCAATGGCCGTCTACGAAACCGGCCCCAGCGCTACCTTACTTGAGCGGCAAGTGTTGCACTGGTTGGGTGAACTCATTGGCTGGCAGCGCGCTGAAGGCGTGCTTACTTCGGGCGGAGCCCAGGCCAATCTCACCGCGTTGCTGGCGGCGCGGCAGGTCAAGGCCGGCTGGGATGCATGGCAGCATGGTGTCGGCGCCGGTCAACCCTTGCGCTTGCTGACAAGCGAGCATGCGCATTACTCGGTTAGCCGTGCTGCGGGCATCATGGGCCTGGGCACCGACGCTGTCGTCAAGATTGCTGCGGATGACCAGGGTCGCATGGATATGGCTGCATTGCAGTCAGCCTGGCAGCATTGCCTGGACCAAGGCAGCAAACCGTTTGCCGTTGCCGCAACCGCAGGCTGTACTCCAACCGGAAGTATCGATCCCTTGCCCGAGATCGCCAATTTCTGCCGCACACACGATCTATGGATGCACGTGGACGGGGCGCATGGCGCATCAGCACTTCTCTCCCGCCAGCACCGCCCGCTACTCGAAGGCATTGCCATGGCAGATTCGGTGGTGTGGGACGGGCACAAGCTGCTCTATATGCCAGCGACTGTCTCGGCAGTGCTGTTCCGCGAGCCGCAGCACGGATATGCGGCATTTGCACAAGAAGCTTCCTATCTCTTCCAGGGCAATAACAACGCGGAAGAAACCTACAACACCAGCTATCGCACACTGGAGTGCACCAAACGCATGATGGGATTGAAGCTGTGGGCCGCGTTTTCGCTCTATGGGACGGAGAAACTGGGCGGATTGGTAGATCAGGTATTCGCAACAGCGCGATTGCTGGCAGAAAAACTTCATGCCGCACCGGACTTTGAATTGCTGATGATGCCGCAGACCAATATCGTCTGCTTCCGCTACGGCAAAGAAGATCAAATGCTAATCAGGAAAAAACTGGTCGAATCCGGCGCCTTTCACCTGACGCAAGTCGCCATGCACGGCAAAGTCTGGCTACGCACTACAGTCATGAATCCCTTCACCGCCGAAGAGGACCTGGATGCGCTTCTCGCAGCCATTCGAGAGCACGGCATATCCAGTTCCGGTATTTTGTAAATGCATGATTACGCCGCATACTGGCAACATGACACCTGAAACCCTGTTGGAGCTCATGAGGGAAATCGAAAAGGAAGATCCCATCGATTTCACCGGGCTTCATTTCGAGGAAGACGACCTGCGCCAGTTGGCATGCCTGAACGTTCTAGAACTGATGAATAACTGGCCGCCCGACATCGGCCAAGAGGCACAGGATATGATCATGGCGGCCACCATTGCGCGGCTGGTGCTGGAAAACATGGTGCTGCAAGCCAGAATTTCTTTCCTGTTCCAGGATCAGTAGGCTGCGCCCTTTTTGCTGCTGAAACTCAGCGAAACTCTGTCTGCCAGCACTCCAGCTTTTGCCGCATGCGTTCAACGTGCCCGCCCTGCCAGTAAAATTTGTTGCAGCAAGGACATCGGTATGCCTTGCGGATATCCGGCGGCCATTGTGGCGATGGCTCGGCTTCGATGAGCGGGCTGTTGCACAGCGAACAGCGCGTGAACGGATTCAATAGCCAGTCAATATCAAGCTTACGGGTGATTTCACGGGCACAGGACTCTACTCCATTGCCTTCAAGCAGCACCGTCACGCGCATCGCATCGCGAATTTGCAGCAGGAAACGGTCGCGCGTAAGCAAAACACGCCCCTCCGCCAACGCACGCGCGACCAACTGGCGATCCGGCCTTCCGTCAGGTTCCATCGCCACATCGTAGCCCGACGTGCGCAGCCAGCGCGCCAATCCCTTGAGCATTTCGTCGCAAAGCAGTTTCATGGTTCGATTCATCGGGGCAAATAAAAAGGCCGCGTACGAGCGGCCTTTTGCTGCAAACTAAAACAGCAACCTGCTTGCCATCGGATTAACGATGGCCATGATGGCCATGATGGTGATGACGGTCATGGTGGCGGTAATCACGGTGACCACGCCATTGATGGTTGCGGCCATAATAGTGGCGAGGCTCGCTGTAATAGATTTGAGCACGCGGTTCATAGTAATAGCGAATCGGCGCAGGCTCATAATAGACCACGGGGGGCGGCGCATAGTAGACCGCCGGCGGTGCGGCATAGTAACCGGGGATGCCGATGTTCACGCTCAGCCCGAACGAATCCCGCGCGTATGCGCTGCCCATCCCACCTACTGCAAGTGCTGCGGCCAGCAATATTAATCGCAAGGTTTTCATCTTTAACTCCTCCATGCCAAAAAGGGCATAAGCATAAAACGCACGGAATTATTATTGGTTTACTTGAGTTCCGGATACCGCACTTGTCATCCGTGCGGCGATTTAAAATTATCCAGGCGTTTCGGCTGGGCACAGCCACCCCTCGCCCGGGCTAATTAATAGACCAGTGAGTTTTCAAGAAAGTTTCTTGCAGCGAATGAGCCGAGCGGGAAACGAATTTACCAGGCGCCGGAAAGATGTTTTTCTGCCCAGAACAGGGCAATCATGGTTTTGCCATCGGTGATTTCACCGCGCCGCATTGCATCCATCGCTTCGGCAAGCGTCAATGTAAATATCTCCAGCGACTCGTCATCGTCGCGCCGATGCTGCCCTGCTTCGAGGGTCGTCGCGAGATAGATCAGGATGCGCTCATCGGAATAGCCGATGCAGGGATGCAAAGTCGTCAGATGGTGCCATTCTCGTGCGGTATAACCGGTTTCTTCCTGCAATTCGCGCTGACCGGTTTGCAAAGGATCTTCGTTGGGGTCAATTTTCCCGGCGGGGAGTTCAATGAATGCGCGGCCCAACGGGTAGCGGAACTGGCGCTCGAACACCAGCCTGCCGTCATCCAGCAAAGGCACGATCAGCACTGCGCCGGGGTGAACGATATATTCGCGGGTGGTTTCGTGACCGTTATGCAAGCGCACGACATCGCGCTTGGCATGCATCAGTCTGCCGTGGAAAACGGTTTCGGAAGAAATGCGGGTTTCGGTGAGCTTATCGTCGCTCATTTGCGCCACAAATACCGCCAAACGAAACCGGGAAACGCGAATACGATGAACAGCGCGCCTGTCGTAGCATAGAACTGCCAGCCTTGCGGAGCCACCTGCCCCATGCTCGAGCGCTCAACGAAATAAGCCACGGCGCCGATGACGAAGTAAAAAACCACCAGTTCGAGCAGGCGCCATCCAAGATGCTTGTTTTTGAGCGACACGGCATAAAAGAGCCGCTCCGAGAACCATGGTAGATTTGCTGCGAGCAGCGTCAGCAGGATCAGAACAAGATGCATGGAATTCATTGCAGGCTATGAGCGATCGCGTAGGCGCAGAGTTCCATCAAACGCTGCGGCATCAAGCCCAGTATCAGTATCGCCATGCCATTGATGCCGAGAACCAGCGCCATGTCAGGCGAAGGCGTAATCGGCGCATGATCCTGCGGTTCGTCGAAATACATCAATTTGACGATGCGCAGGTAGTAGAACGCCCCTACTGCCGCCATCAATACCGCAAAGATCACGAGACTGACAAAGCCTGCCTGCAAGGCTGCCTGCAGCACGGTAAATTTGGCGTAGAAACCCAGCGTCGGCGGCACGCCAGCCATCGAGAACATCAACAGCAGCATGAGGAAGGCATACCACGGGCTGCGTTGATTGAGGCCCTTGAAGTCGTCCAGATTTTCCGCCTCGAAACCCTTGCGCGACAATAACAGGATCATGCCGAAGCCGCCGAGCGTCATCAGCACATAAGCCGAGATATAGAACATCGAGGAAATATAGCCGTTCATGCTGCCGCTCAGAAAACCGAACAGCAGGAAGCCGATATGCGAAATCGTCGAATAAGCCAGCATACGCTTCAGGTTGGTTTGCGCAATGGCGGTAATATTCCCGATGCTGATGGACAATACCGCCATGACGATCAACATGCCCTGCCAATCCACGGTGAGCACCTGCAAGCCCTGGATCAGCAAGCGGATCACAAAGGCAAACGCAGCGAACTTGGGCACCGAACCGACCAGCAGGGTGACCGCCGTTGGTGCGCCGTGATAGACGTCCGGCAGCCACATCTGGAAAGGTACCGCGCCCAGCTTGAAAGCCACGCCGGCAACCACAAACACGAGCCCCAGTATCAGCACGGAGCGGTCGGCCATGCCATTGAACAAGGCAGCATTGATCTGACTCAGCTCAAGCGCGCCGGTTGCGCCATAGATCATCGACATACCGTACAGCAGCATCCCTGACGCCAAGGCTCCCAGCACGAAATACTTCATCGCGGCTTCCGTCGAGCGCGGATTGTCGCGATCCAGTGCGACCAGCGAATACAGGCATAACGACAGCAGTTCGAGCCCCATGTACAACGTCAGGAAATGCTGGCCGGATACCATAATCATCATGCCCAGCATCGCGAACAGAACCAGCGCAAAAAATTCGCCGCGATACATGCCACGCAACGCAATATAGCTGCGTGAATAAACCAGCACCATGGACGTGCCAAGGTAGATCATCAGCTTGAGAATATCGGACAGCGGGTCGTCGACGAACATGCCGTTGAAGGCATAGCCGACCGCGGGAATATGCGTCGAAACGGTAATGAATGCGGCGCCGAGCAGCGTTACCTGCGTCAGGATATAGCTGACATAGAGGGTACGCGCACTCAGGAAAAGGCTGACCAGCAAGACTACCATGGCCATGCACAGCACGAAAATTTCCGGAAGTGCGGCGATCAGATCGTATGTTATTGCGTTATTCATCATGTTCAGCCTGGGATCTTGCTTTGGGCGAGGTGCGTGAGCAATTGCTCAACCGTGGCGTGCGTCAGTTCGGTGATCGGCTGCGGATACAGGCCGAAACCCAGCACCATCAATGCCAGCACACCCAATATCACGAATTCGCGCTTGTTCAAGTCCTGCAGTTCGGCGACATGCGAGTTGCCAACGGCCCCAAAAAACACCCGCTTTACCATCCACAAGGTGTAAGCCGCGCCGAGAATCAGCGTGGTTGCAGCCAGGAAGGCATACCAGAAGTTTTCCTGCACAGCAGCGAGGATCACCATGAATTCACCGACAAAGCCGGAAGTGCCGGGCAACCCGGCGTTCGCCATTGCGAATAGCACGGCAAATGCCGTGAAGGTCGGCATGGTATTCACCACACCGCCGTAGTCGGCAATCTGACGCGAATGCATGCGGTCATAGAGCACGCCAACGCACAGGAACATGGCTCCGGAAATGAACCCGTGAGAAATCATCTGCACGACGCCGCCTTCCATGCCGAGCGGATTGAAAATGAACAGGCCCAGCGTGACGAAACCCATGTGCGAGATCGACGAATAGGCGATCAGCTTCTTCATGTCCTGTTGCGCCAGTGCGACGAAGGCGATGTATACCACTGCGATCAGGGACAGAACGATCATGGGTGTCGCCAGATAATGCGCCGCATCGGGCGCAATAGGCATCGCGAAGCGCAGGAAACCGTAAGCCCCCAGCTTCAACATGATGGCCGCCAGCACCACCGAGCCGCCGGTAGGCGCCTCGACGTGCGCATCCGGCAGCCAGGTATGCACCGGCCACATCGGAATCTTCACCGCAAAAGCCATGAAGAACGCAAAGAAGATGAACAACTGCACCGACAACGGCAACGGCAACATGTAGTAGTCGACGATCTCGAAACTATTGCTCTGATGGAACAGGTAGATGAAAGCCACCAGCATCAGCAATGAGCCGAGCAAGGTATAGAGGAAGAACTTGATGGTTGCATACACCCGGTTCGGACCGCCCCAGATACCGATCACCAGGAACATCGGGATCAACATCGCTTCCCAGAATACGTAGAACAGGATGCCATCCAGCGCAGAGAACACGCCTATCATCAGGCCGGACATGATAAGAAAGGCCGCCATGTATTGCGCAACGCGCTTCTGGATGACTTCCCAGCCAGCCAGCACCACGATCATCGTGGTAAAGCTGGTGAGTAGGATCAGCGGCACCGCTAGGCCGTCCACACCGAGGTGGTAATGAATATTGAAGCTGGGGATCCAGTTATAGCCCTCCTGGAACTGGAAGCCGCCATCGGCACGGTCGAATCGAGTATAGAGCGGCAGCGTCACCAGGAATCCGGCAATGCTGCCGAGCAGAGCAATCCAACGTGTCAGGCCGGGGCGCTCGTCGTTACCGGTGGCGAGCACCAGGATACCTGCCAGTACAGGCACCCAGATGGACAGGCTGAGAATATTCGATTCAAACATGGAATGGTTTTTCTTATATCTTCATAAAGAAGGTCAGCAGAACGAATGCGCCGATGATCATCGCAAACGCGTAGTGGTAGATCAGACCTGATTGCAAATGACGTACGACCGCCGAGATGCGCCCGACCAGCCGCGCGGTGCCGTTGACCATGAAGCCGTCGATTACCTTCACATCGCCGACTTGCCACAGCTTGCCACCGATATAGCGCGCACCGCCGGCGAAGAATCTCTCGTTAAAGCTGTCGAAGCCGTATTTGTTATCCAGGATGCGATAGATCGTCATGAACTTGCTCTGGATGACGCCAGGCAACTCCGGACGCTTGAGGTACAGGAACCAGGCGCTGGCTATACCCGCAATGGCCAGCCAGAACGGTGCGGCCGTCAGACCATGCAGCGCGAAAGGCAGCCATCCGTGGAATTCACTGCCGATGTGGTGCAGTACGTCATGCTCGGGGCGAACCACGATAGCGTTGCCGAAGAAACCGCCGAACAGCATCGGTTCGATATAGAGCAAGCCGGCAAAGACAGATGGAACTGCCAGGAAAATCAGCGGAATAGTCACGACCCACGGCGATTCGTGCGGCTTCTGGCCGGGAGCGAGGCCGTGATGATGATCGGCGGAGACTTCCTCGTCGTCGTGGTCACCCTCATGATCATCGTGATTGTGTCCAAAGCGCTCCTCGCCATGGAACGCGAGGAATAGCTGGCGGAAACTGTAGAAAGCCGTCACGAATACGCCCGCCATTACCGCGAAATAGGCAAAACCGGCCCCGGGAATATGCGAAGCGTGCACTGCCTCGATAATCGCATCCTTGGAAAAGAATCCGGCGAATGGCGGAATGCCGGCCAGCGCCAGCGAACCAACCACGGAAGTCAGGTAGGTGATCGGCAGATACTTGCGCAGGCCACCCATGCGCCGCAGATCCTGATCGTGGTGCATCGCCATGATTACTGAACCAGCAGCGAGGAACAGCAGCGCCTTGAAGAAGGCATGCGTCATGAGATGGAAGATTGCCGCCGAGTAAGCGGAAACGCCCAGCGCCACTGTCATATAGCCGAGCTGCGACAGCGTGGAATACGCTACCACACGCTTGATATCGTTCTGGATGATGCCGAGAAAGGCCATGAACAACGCGGTAATGCTGCCGATCACCAGGACGAAGGACAGCGCGGTGGTGGAAAGCTCGAACAGAGGCGACATGCGCGCCACCATGAAGATACCCGCGGTCACCATCGTTGCCGCGTGGATCAGCGCGGAAATCGGCGTCGGACCTTCCATGGAATCCGGCAGCCAGACATGCAACGGCACCTGCGCCGACTTGCCCATGGCACCGATGAACAGCAGGATGCAAATCACCGTCATCAGCGACCACTCACTGCCCGGGATCAGACTCACCTTCATGTCAGCGAATTGTGGCGCGATGGAAAAGACTGCCGCGTAATCCAGGCTGCCCAGGTAATACAGCACCATGCCGATACCGAGCAGAAAACCGAAATCGCCGACACGATTGACCAGGAAGGCCTTCAGATTGGCGTAGATCGCGGTCGGCCGCGTGAACCAGAAACCGATCAGCAGATAGCTGACCAGGCCCACCGCTTCCCAGCCGAAGAAGAGCTGCATGAAGTTGTTGCTCATCACCAGCATCAGCATGGAGAAGGTAAAGAGCGAGATATAGCTGAAGAAACGGCTGTAACCGGGATCTTCATGCATGTAACCAATGGTGTAGATGTGCACCATCAGCGACACGAAAGTGACGATCACCATCATCGTCGCCGAAAGCTGATCGATCAGGAAACCGACCTCGAAGTTGGTACCGCCGCTGATCAGCCAGGTGTATACCGTCCCATTGAAAAGATGGCCCTGGAGTACATCGATCAGCACATAGGCCGATAACCCGAATGCCGCCGCCACAGCAGGGATAGTGATCAAGTGCGCCGCGGCACGCGGCAACTTTCTGCCGAAGAGGCCCACCACGGCAGCTGCGAACAAAGGCAGCAACGGGATCAGCAGATATATTTTTTGTATCTCGGTCATGATCGGCGGTCAGCCCTTCAGGCTATTCAGGTCGTCTACGTTAATCGTGTTCAGGTTGCGGAACAGCACGACCAGGATAGCCAGGCCAATTGCCGATTCCGCTGCTGCGACGGTAAGGATGAAGAACACGAATACCTGCCCCGCCGTATCGTTGAGGTAATGCGAAAAGGCGATGAAATTCATGTTCACCGCCAGCAGCATCAGTTCGATAGCCATCAGCAGAATAATAACGTTCTTGCGGTTGAGGAAAATACCGACCACGCTGATCGCGAACAGCAGGGAACCCAAGATGAGGTAATGCGAAAGTCCCACGCTCATTTCTGCTCTCCCTCTGCGGGTTCGTCTTTTTCGGCCGGCATGCTGACCATGCGAATGCGGTCCGCACGCTTTACCCGCACCTGCTTGGCCGGATCGTTATGCTTGGTGCCCGCACGGCGGCGCAGAGTCAGCGCAATCGCCGCGATAATCGCCACCAGCAGCACTACGGAAGCGATCTCGAACGGATAAACATAATCGGTATACAGCAGACGGCCCAACTCGGCGGTGTTGCTGTAATCGGCACCGTGTTTCTCCGGGGCGGAATAGCCGAAATGCTTGCTGCCCAGCACCATGACCATTTCCAGCGCCATCAGCACGCCGACGAAACCCGCCAGCGGCGCGTAATCCCAGAAGCCTTCCCGCAATTTGTCGAGATTGATGTCCAGCATCATCACTACGAACAGGAACAACACCATCACCGCGCCGACATATACCAGCACCAGCACGATGGCGAGGAACTCGGCCTCCAGCAACAGCCAGATACCGGCCGCGGTAAAAAACGCCAGCACCAGGAAGAGCGCCGCCTGCACCGGATTGCGCGTGGTGATGACGCGCAGGCCGGCGAACAGCAAAATGGCGGCCAGCGCATAGAAAACGTAGTCTTGGAAAATCATTATTTAAGCGACGCCTTATTGTGTGTCTAGCGGTCTTGTCCCTTTATCGGAATTTCGCATCCGCGGCACGGTCAGCCGCGATCTGTTCTTCATGTTTGTCACCCACCGCCAGCAGCATTGGCTTGGTATATAGCAGATCGCCGCGCTTCTCGCCGTGGTAGTCAAAAATGCGGGTCTCCACGATGGAATCGACCGGACAGGACTCTTCGCAGAAGCCGCAGAAGATGCACTTGGTCAGGTCGATGTCGTAGCGTGTGGTACGGCGCGTGCCGTCTTCGCGCTGATCCGATTCGATGGTGATCGCCATCGCCGGGCACACGGCTTCGCACAGCTTGCAGGCGATGCAGCGTTCCTCGCCGTTGGGATAGCGGCGCAAAGCATGCAAACCGCGGAAACGCGCGCTCATCGGCGTGCGCTCTTCCGGATACTGCACGGTAATCTTGCGTGCAAAGAAATAGCGGCCCGTCAGCGTCATGCCCTTGAGCAGCTCAAGCAGCATCAGGCTGGAGAAGAGGTCTTTTATGCGATTGATCATATGTTCTCTTCCCTTAATGGAACAGGTAGGCCCACGGGGTTTGCATCATCGCGCCGACCACCACGATCCACACCAGCGTGATCGGAATGAACACCTTCCAGCCCAGGCGCATGATCTGGTCGTAACGATAGCGCGGGAACGTGGCGCGGAACCACAGGAACAGGAACAGCAGCGCAGCGACCTTGAGCGCCAGCCACGGGAAACCGTCCGGCAGGAAAGGCACCGGCGACAACCAGCCGCCAAGGAACATGACGGCGGCGAGCGTCGCGACCAGGATCATGTTGGCGTATTCGGCCAGGAAGAACACAGCGAAGGCCATGCCGGAGTATTCCACATGGAAACCCGCAACAATTTCGGACTCGCCCTCGGCCACGTCGAACGGCGCACGATTGGTTTCCGCCACGGCGCTGATGAAATAGACCACAAACAACGGGAACAAGGGCAGCCAGTACCACTGCCAGAAGCCGCCCGCCTGCGCCAGCACGATCTTGCCGAGATTCAGGCTGTTGGCCGCCATCAGCACGCCGACCAGCGCGAAACCCATCGCGATTTCGTAGGAAACGATCTGCGCCGCACTGCGCAGCGAGCCGAGGAATGCGTATTTGGAGTTGGATGCCCAGCCCGCGATGATGACACCGTACACGCCGACGGAAGTCATGGCCAGGATATACAGCAGGCCGGCATCGATGTCCGCCAGCACCAGGTTGAGGTCGAACGGGACAACTGCCCATGCTGCCAGTGCCGGCCCCAATACCAGGATGGGCGCCAGCAGGAACAGGAACTTGTTGGCCGCCGTCGGCAGGATGATTTCCTTGAACAACAGCTTGATGCCGTCTGCCAGCGGTTGCAGCAGGCCGTAATAACCGACGCGGTTGGGCCCGATACGTACCTGCATGAAGCCGATCACCTTGCGCTCGGCGAGCGTCAGGTAAGCCACCGCCCCCATCAGCGGCAGTATGATGGCGACAATCTTCGCCAGATTCCACACCACCGGCCAGAAAGGCCCAAACAGTTGCTGGAGCGCGTCCATCATGCCTTCTCCACCGTAAGTTCACCGTACAGATCGCCCAGCGCGGCAGTTTCAGCGCATACCGGGATACGCACGCAATCGTTGAAGACGCGATCGTCGCGGCGCACCGGCAACACCACGCTGCTTCCGGATTGCGTAATGCGCGCGTTTTCGCCCTCGCTCAAACCTATCCTGGCGAGCAAGGCTGCATTCATCGCTGCATGGCCAAACCCGGTCTTGTGCGTTTTTTGCAATGAAGGCGCACGACGCACGATGGCATCGGACTGGTAAAGCGGAATCTCGCCCACGCGCTGCAGGATGCCTTCCTTGACCTGGACGTTGACTTCAGCCAGGTGGCGCAGATTGTTGTTGAGACGTTTCCAGACAAACTGCGACGGCCGCTCGCCGCCGAGTATTTCGTCCTTGACCTGTTCGCTGCTGTCCTGCTCGAAACCTTCCAGCCCAAGGAGATTGCCTAAAACGCGCAGCACCTTCCAGCTTGGGCGGCACTCACCCTGTGGTTTCACAGCGGCTGCAAAACTCTGAACACGCCCTTCCATGCTGGTGAAAGTGCCCGAGGTTTCGGTAAAGGGCGCGATGGGCAGCAGCACGTCCGCATCTCGCAGCGCGTCGGATTTATATGCCGTCAGCGCAACGACGCAATTGGCCGAATTCAAGGCCTTGTTGACCAGTTGTGCGTTGTGGCAGTCCAGTTCGGGCTCGATATTGACCAGCAGATAAGCGGAACGCGGCTGTTCCAGCATGCTGCGCGCATTCAATGCGCCGGGCTTCGGCAACACGCCGGCGAGGTCCATGCCGACGCGGTTGGCGGCATCGGACAATACACCGAAAGTCGCGCCGCACAATGACGAAATGGCTTCCGCCAGGCTGTAGATTTCGGAATAGCGCGGATGGTGTTGCGCGATATTGCCAAGAAAAATACCGACGCGCGGGTTGACCAGATCGTAATTCTGGCCCAGGCCGGCCAAGCTTTCCGCCATGGCACGGGCGTTGTCCCATACCACAACACCTTCCAGCAACTGGCTGAGCGAAGGCGGCAGGCACAGCGACAGGCGTTGCAAGCCAGACATCGCCTTGAGGATCTGCGAAAGCACGTTGACCATGTCGTTAGGCGTGCAAATCGCCTTGTGCGCAACCGGCATCAGCGGATCGTCGTCTACCGGGTTCACCAGCGACAACTCGGCGCCGTTCAGCTTGACCGCATGGCGCACGCGATGCGCCAGCAGCGGATGCTCGTTGCGCAAGCTGCTGCCGATGATCAGTATGCGATCCATCTCCTGTACGTCGGGGATATTGCAGCCCATCCATGGCGTGCCCTGGAATTGACCGTCCATGCGGAAATCGTTGCGACGCAGGCGATGGTCGATATTGCCGGAGCCGAGGCCATGCGCCAGCTTACGCGCCAGATAGCCCTCTTCCATCGTGCTGTTAGGCGACACGAGCACGCCGATGGCCTCGCCGCCCTCGCGCTCCGCGGTCTCTTTCAGGCGGCTGGCCGCAAATTCCAGTGCGCTTTGCCAGTCGGTCTCCACCCATTGGCCGCAGCGGCGGATCATGGGTACCGTCAGACGCTCAGGGCTATTCAAGCCTTCATAGGAGTAGCGATCGCGGTCGGAGATCCAGCATTCGTTGATGCTTTCCTTCTCGCGCGGCAGCACGCGCATTACGCGGTTGCCCTTGACGTGGATTTCGACTTGTGAACCCAGCCCGTCATGCGGCGCAACCGATGGGCGACGGGTCAATTCCCAGCTACGCGCGGTGTAGCGGAAAGGTTTGGAGGTCAATGCGCCAACCGGGCAGAGGTCGATAATGTTGCCGGAGAGTTCGGACTCGACGCTTTTGTTGACGTATGCTGTGATCTCGGCATGTTCGCCGCGGCCGATCAGTCCCAGCTCCATCATGCCGCCGACTTCCTTCAGGAAGCGGACGCAACGTGTGCACTGGATGCAGCGCGTCATGTCGGTTGCAACCAGTGGGCCAATGTTCTTGTTCAGCACTACACGCTTTTCTTCGGTATAGCGCGAAGCGGGCGCGCCATAGCTTACGGCGATGTCCTGCAGATCGCATTCGCCGCCCTGATCGCAGATCGGGCAATCCAGCGGGTGATTGATCAGCAGGAACTCCATCACGCTCTTCTGCGCCTCGATGGCGGTCTTGGAACGTGTAAAAATCTTCATGCCATCGCTGACCGGCGTCGCGCAAGCCGGCAATGGCTTGTTGAATTTTTCCACCTGCACCAGGCACATGCGGCAGTTGGCGGCGACCGATAGTTTCTTGTGATAGCAGAAACGCGGAATGGCTACGCCCAATTTATCGGCAGCATCGATGATGGTCGTGCCGTGTTCGACTTCTACCTGTTTGCCGTCGATTTCGATGTTCAACATATTGGAGCCTGTTCCGTCAGGAAACGACTGTGCGACAGCCCTGCCTTGCGCGCAGAACTAGGCGCGAGTCGCGCGGTTTGGTTATTCCAAATAAGCGGCGAGCAACAACGTCCTGCGCGCAAGGCAGGGCTGCCCTTCCGGGGTATGACACAAAAGCGCGTCTGCGGCGTTGCACCGCTTGCCAATGGAATAACCATTGGCTGCGCGTAGCGCCTTGTATCCATCGTTTTTGTGTCATATCGCATCATTCGTTTCCTGACGGAACAGGCTCTTTGCCTGTGACCATGCTGCGGCCATGCTGGATGTAATATTCGAATTCAGGCCGGAAGTGTTTGATGAAGCTCAGCACCGGCGTCGCCGCCGCGTCGCCCAGCGCGCAGATGGTGCGGCCGGAAATGTTATTGCTGACGTCGGAGAGCAGATCGAGGTCTTCCATGCGCCCCTTGCCTTCCACGATGCGTTTCACCACGCGATACAGCCAGCCTGTGCCTTCGCGGCACGGCGTGCATTGGCCGCAGGATTCCTCGAAGAAGAAGTAGGAAAGACGCTTGAGCGTTTGCACCATGCAGGTGGAGTCATCCATGATGATTACGGAACCGGCGCCGAGGCTGGAGCCAGCCTTGGACAATCCGTCGTAATCCATCGTGGCGCCCATGATTGCCACCGCCGGCATCACCGCCGTGGACGGACCGCCGGGGATCACTGCCTTGAGATTACGCCCTTTCCAGATTCCGCCGCACAGCGCCAGCAGTTCGGGGAAAGGAATGCCCATGTTGACTTCGTAATTGCCCGGTTTTTCCACGTGGCCGGACACCGCGAACAGCTTGGTGCCGCCCGAGTTGGCAACGCCCAGATCCATGAATGCCTGCCCGCCGTACTGCATGATGTACGGGATGGAGGCATAGGATTCGGTGTTATTGACATTGGTCGGCTTGCCGTACACACCGAAGCTGGCTGGGAACGGCGGTTTGAAACGCGGCTGCCCCTTCTTGCCCTCGATGGATTCGATCAGCGCGGTTTCTTCGCCACAGATGTAGGCGCCGTAACCATGGTGCGCGTACAGATCGAAACTGAAACTGGTGCCGAACAGATTTTCGCCGAGGAAGCCCGCCGCGCGTGCTTCGTCCAGCGCCTGCTCGAAGAAAACGTAGTCTTCCCAGATTTCGCCGTGGATATAGTTGTAACCGACGCGTGCGCCCAGCGTGTAGGCAGCGATGGCCATGCCTTCGATCAACTGGTGCGGGTTGTAGCGGATAATGTCGCGATCCTTGAACGTCCCCGGCTCGCCTTCGTCGGTGTTGCAGACGAGATACTTGGTGCCATCGAAATAGCGCGGCATGAAACTCCACTTGAGGCCCGTCGGAAAGCCTGCGCCCCCGCGTCCGCGCAGGCCGGAAATCTTGACCTGATTGATGATCTCGGTGGCCGGCACCTTTTCAGTGACGATGCGCTTCAGCGTCTCGTAACCGCCGATGCTGCGGTAGGTTTCCAACGAACCCGGATCGGGTAGATGGAGGGTGCGAAAACAGACTTCGTTCGCCATTACTTCAGCCCCTCCAGAATTTCATCGACTTTTTCGGGCGTGAGGAATTCGCACATTTGCTTGTTATTGATATGCATCAGAGGCGCACCGCCGCAACAGCCCATGCACTCGCCTTCCTTCAGCGTGAACTTGCCGTCCGGCGTGGTTTCGTTGAATCCGATACCCAGGCGGTGCTCCAGATGCTCGACGATCTCGTCCGAGCCGCGCAGCATGCAGGAGATGTTGGTGCAGACCGTGATCTTGTGCTGGCCGACGGGCTCCAGCTCATACATGTTATAAAACGTCGCCACTTCAAGCGCAGCGATATCGGGAATGCCAAGATATTGCGCAACGAAAGCGATGGTGTCCTTGGACAGCCAGCCCAGTTCATCCTGCGCGATACGCAACGCGGACATGACGGCCGACTGGCGGCGGTCGGCGGGATACTTGGCGAGTTCCTGATCGATTTTGGCGAGGGATTCCGGGGATAACATCAGCGATCAATCTCTCCAAAAACGATGTCTTGCGTGCCGATGATCGCGACGAGGTCGGCGATCATGTGCCCGCGTGTCATTTCATCCAGCGCGGAAAGGTGCGCAAAACCGGGCGCACGAATCTTCAGACGATACGGCTTGTTGGCTCCGTCCGACACCAGATAGATGCCGAACTCGCCCTTGGGATGCTCCACCGCGGCATACGCCTCGCCTTCCGGTACGTGGAAACCTTCGGTAAACAGCTTGAAATGGTGGATCAGTGCTTCCATGTCCTGCTTCATGCCTTCGCGCGACGGCGGCGTAACCTTGTGGTCGTCGCTCATGACCGGACCCGGATTCTTGCGCAGCCAATCGATGCACTGCTTGATGATACGGTTGGACTGACGGAACTCCTCCATACGCACCAGATAGCGGTCGTAGGAGTCGCCATTGACGCCGATGGGAATATCGAAATCCAGACGGTCGTAGACTTCGTAAGGCTGTTTCTTGCGCAGATCCCACGCAAAGCCGGAGCCGCGCAGCATCGGGCCGGTCAGCCCCATTGCCAGCGCGCGCTCAGGCGATACCACGCCGATGCCGACGGTGCGCTGCTTCCAGATGCGGTTATCGGTCAGCAGGGTTTCATATTCGTCCACGTAAGCCGGGAAACGGTTGGAAAAATCCTCGATGAAATCCAGCACGGAGCCCTGGCGATTTTCGTTGAGCGCCTTGATTTCTTCCTTGGAGCGGAAGCTGTTTTCCTGATACTGCGGCATGCGGTCCGGCAGGTCGCGATAAACGCCACCCGGGCGATAATAGGCTGCATGCATCCGCGCGCCGGAAACCGCCTCGTAAACGTCGAACAAATCTTCGCGCTCGCGGAAAGCGTAGAGGAATACCGTCATCGCGCCCACGTCAAGCGCGTGCGCGCCCAGCCACAGCAGGTGATTAAGGATGCGGGTGATTTCGTCGAACATCACGCGGATATACTGCGCGCGTTCCGGCACTTCCAGGCCCATCAATTTCTCGATGGCCATGACATATGCATGCTCGTTGGACATCATCGACACATAGTCGAGGCGGTCCATGTAGGGCACGGATTGCAGGAAAGTGCGATTTTCCGCGAGTTTCTCGGTACCGCGATGCAGCAAGCCGATATGCGGGTCGGCGCGTTCGATGACTTCGCCATCCAGCTCCAGCACCAGGCGCAGCACACCGTGTGCGGCGGGGTGCTGCGGGCCAAAGTTCATGGTGTAGTTACGAATCTCGGCCATACTAACTTTTCACTCCATTTCGAGTTGCATGCAAGCGAAGACAAGGCGGCGGCGCGCAGACAGTACGCGCAGTACGGCAAGCGCCGACAACGCCGTATTCGCTTGCATGCAACTCGAAATCAGCCACGATGGAAGCCCTCGTCGCGGATAATCCGAGGAACATTGTTGCGCTCTTCAATCGAAACAGGCTGGTACACCACGCGCTGCTGATCCGGGTCGTAGCGCATTTCGACATTGCCTATCATCGGAAAATCCTTGCGGAACGGATGACCGACGAAACCGTAATCGGTCAGCAGGCGGCGCAAGTCAGGGTGGCCTTCGAACATCAGGCCGTACAAGTCGAACGCCTCGCGCTCGAACCAATTGGCAGTCGACCAGACATTTACCACCGAAGCCAGCACGGGAAACTCGTCATCGGCAGCAAAAACCTTGAGGCGCACGCGATGGTTCAAGGATACCGACAACAAATGATAAGCCACGGCAAAGCGCGGACCAGCCCAAGTGCCTTCGCCAAAATCGCTGTAATCGATGCCGCACAGATCGATCAGCTGCTCAAACTTCAGCTCTTCGTGATCGCGCAGGATGCCGCAGACTTCCATGATGTCCGCAGGATTGATGCGAATGGTAATTTCGCCGACATGCGTATTGAAATCCGTGATTTTGTCGCCCAAGGCAGACTTCAGGCTTGCGGACAGTTTTTCCAGGCGTGGGGACATTATTGTTCTTAGCGGGCGATGGTGTTGGTTCGTTTGATCTTGTTCTGCAATTGAATGATGCCGTAGAGCAATGCCTCGGCGGTCGGCGGACAGCCCGGCACATAGACATCCACGGGCACGATGCGATCACAACCGCGCACCACCGCATAGGAGTAATGATAGTAACCGCCGCCATTGGCGCAGGAGCCCATCGAAATCACCCAGCGCGGCTCGGCCATCTGATCGTAAACCTTACGCAATGCAGGCGCCATCTTGTTAACCAGCGTACCGGCGACGATCATCACGTCGGACTGGCGCGGGCTGGGACGGAACACGATGCCGAAGCGATCCAGGTCGTAACGCGATGCGCCGGCATGCATCATTTCAACCGCGCAACAAGCCAGGCCGAAGGTCATCGGCCACATCGAGCCGGTGCGCGTGTAATTGATAACGGTATCGAGCGTTGTCGTAACGAAGCCTTTTTCAAGCACGCCTTCGATGCTCATGCCACCACCTCAAACCGGCTAATGATCGCCGCCTCAGCCAGATGTACGAAAAGCCTCTCGCCTACGGCTCGGCGTCCAAACATCATACGCGGACGCTCGCCTCCCGCCCTGCGGGCCGGAGCCTGCTCACTGCTCATGATCGCCGCCTCGGATTCGATCCAAGTGAGGTCCGCGCTGCCGGCTCGGCGTCCAAACATCATTCGCGGACGTTCACCTCCCGCCCTGCGGGCCGGAGCCTGCTCACTGCTCATGATGTTTACTCCCATTCCAGCGCCCCCTTCATCCATTCGTAAATGAAACCGACCACCAGAATGCCGAGGAACACCATCATGGAGATAAAACCGAACAGGCCGATTTCCTGGATGACAACCGCCCAGGGAAAGAGAAACGCAATTTCGAGATCGAACAGGATAAAAAGGATGGCGACGAGGTAATAACGTACGTCGAATTTCATGCGGGCGTCTTCGAAGGCTTCGAAGCCGCATTCGTAAGGAGAGTTTTTTTCGCTGTCGGGACGGCTGGGAGCGACTACCTTTCCGAGCACAATTGGCACCACACCCACGCCAAGCCCGACGAGGATGAATAGCAAAATCGGAAAGTAGTTTTCCAGCACGTTTTTATTTAGCCCACCAGGGCATATCCATCAGTACACATTTACAGGAAACCCGCCAGAAATCTGGCCTTGCACTCATTGTTTTAAAAGTTGACAAGATTATCCATTATTCGTCGCGCCACGGTCAACCTTATTCCCGACATTGGTATCCGGGGCGACAATGCATATCCTGCTAGTAAAAAACCCGCCTGCAATCTGCACAACGGGTTTCTACAAAATTTCATGGTGCCGACGGCGAGACTCGAACTCGCACGACTTTCGTCACTACCCCCTCAAGATAGCGTGTCTACCAATTCCACCACGTCGGCCACGTTGGGTTTATACCCGGACTACATTTCAAACTTATTGAGGTACATCCTTTGCTTTTGGCGCATCCGGCACCGAAGGATCGGACGACTTGGGAGCCGCCGGAACTTCGGTTGTCTGGGCCTTGACCACGCTGGAGCTCTTGCCGCTATGACCCGACAGATACGCCAGAGTCAGGCTCGTGATGAAAAATACGGTGACCATGCCCGCGGTTGCACGGCTCAGAAGATTGGCGGAACCACTCACGCCAAACAGGCTGCCGGATGCACCGCTGCCAAAAGCAGCGCCCATGTCGGCACCTTTGCCATGCTGCAGCAGAACGAGGCCGATGACCCCTGCCGCCGCGATAACATGTACTACCCAAACGATTGTTTCCATTAACCTTACCAACCCTACATTAATTGGCTGCCCGGCATATCGCCACGAATTCTTCAGCCACAAGCGACGCGTGACCCACCAACGCACCGTCGATATCCGGCATAGACAGCAATTGTGCCGCATTTGCGACCCGAACGCTACCCCCATGAAGGATTCTTACCTTCGCCGCCGCC
This sequence comes from Methylobacillus sp. MM3, assembly GCF_001645185.1. Classification (GTDB taxonomy): domain Bacteria; phylum Pseudomonadota; class Gammaproteobacteria; order Burkholderiales; family Methylophilaceae; genus MM2. The sequence continues at coordinate 150,912 of NZ_LXTQ01000011.1, read as the reverse complement.
GCTTTATCCAGGTGCGCAACGCGATTCCGGATAAAGGAATGTACCGCTTGCGCCTTCTGCGGCGTGGCACCGCGACCCGTACCGATAGCCCATACCGGTTCATACGCCAATACACCCTGGCAGAGACCTTTCGGCCCGATACGGTTAAGCACGGCATCCAATTGACGGGCGACGACTTGCTCCGTCAGGCCGGATTCGTACTCTTCACGCGTTTCGCCTACACAGAAAATCGGCTTCATGCCATCGTTGAGCGCCGCCTCGAATTTGGCGGCCACGACGGGATCGCTCTCATTGCACAGCTCGCGCCGTTCGGAATGGCCGATGATCACGTAACTGCAGCCGAAATCCACCAGCATGTGCGGCGCCACCGAACCGGTAAACGCCCCTGCTTCGAACTGGCTCATATTCTGAGCACCCCACGCGACATTCGTATCTTGCAGTATTGCTTGCGCCTGAAACAGATAAGGCGTCGGCACGCACACTGCGTAATCGGCGTTCCTGTAATCGTGAACGCCCTTGATGATGGCTTCCAGCAAAACCTTGTTGGACTCAAGGTTCCCGTACATCTTCCAGTTGCCGACCACCAGCTTGCGACGCATTTGCGTTCTTCCGCACAAAAACCGCGCAATCATACCGATCAAAGTGATTACGGTCAAAATCGGATGCAGTTTCCCTGCTTTCAAAAAGCATGGCCCATTTATTCAAATTAGTTATAAATATATATATACAAATTATTTTTAATTATTAATTGCTGTTGCTAAAGTGCGTCCCATTCGATGTCACCAAGGAGCAAGCACATGTCGCAACCAGCCACTCAAATCAAGTCGACCTTGGCACAGGAAATCTTACGTGCCGTCGAGAGCGTCCGCTTCGGTTCCATAGAAATCACCGTGCACGAAGGGCGTGTCACGCAGATAGAGAAGCGGGAAAAAGTCCGTTTCCACGCTCTGCCGCCGGATAAAACCCAATAAGCTCATCGGACGACCGAAGGCATAAAACCTCGCAAGACTCGGAGCTGACCGGACGGCCGGAAGATCTCCAGAACAATTCAACAAGGAGATTGGAATGTCATTCAAGAAAACACTGCTTGGCTCGCTGTTGATCAGCGGCGGCATCATCACAAGCCCGGCCACGGCTTTCGCCAACGACAGCTCGGAGCTGGAGCAATTGCGCGCTCTGGTGCAGGAGCTGGATCAGAAGGTTCGCGTGCTCGACCGCAAAAGCGAGATTGCGTCCGAGGAAGCCGCAGCAGCCAAGAAAACTGCGCCGGTACTTGTTGCCGGCGACAAGGGGTTCGGCTTGAAGTCGGCCGACGGCAACTTCGAATTCAAGCTGCGCGGGTTGTTGCAGGCGGATAAACGCACATTCTTCGACGCCGATGAATCCCAAGGGCGCGATGAGTATCTGCTGCGTCGGGTACGTCCGACTTTCGAAGGAACAGTATTCGGCAAATACGACTTCCGCTTCACGCCGGATTTCGCACCGGGCACACCGAATATTCAGGATGCTTACATCAATGCGCGTTTCCTGCCCTGGTTCAAGGTGCAGGCGGGTAAATTCAAGGTACCAGTCAGCCTGGAGCGGCTGCAAAGCGGTTCGGATCTGCGTTTCGTCGAGCGCTCCTATGTCGCCAACTCGCTCCTGCCCAACCGCGACGTCGGGGTGCAGATCCATGGCGACTTGCTGGAAGGCAAGGTCAACTATGCTGTCGGCGTATTCGACGGCACCGCCGATGGCGGCAGCAACAGCAGCAATACCGATAACAACATCGACAAGGATTATGCCGCGCGCATCTTTGTCGAGCCGTTCAAGGGAAGCGACTCCGCACTGTCCGGACTCGGCTTCGGCCTTGCAGGCACGACCGCCGACTGGAGCGGGCCGATCAGCGAAGCGAATCACAACTACCGAACACCCGGCCAACAGACTTTTTTCCAGTATCACAGTTCGGTTAATGCCGATGGCAAGCAGACACGACTCTCACCGCAGTTCTATTACTACACTGGACCTTTTGGCGTGATCGGAGAGTACGCGCGCGTCAAACATGATGTATCTCGCGGCAGCCGGTCCGAGACACTGTCGCATGATGCCTGGCAACTGGCTGCATCATGGGTGCTGACCGGCGAGGATAACTCGTTCAAGAGCATTACTCCCAAGCAGGCGTTCGATATCGACAAGGGCGGCTGGGGTGCATGGGAAATCGCCTTGCGCTACAGCGAGATCGACCTGGACGACGACACCTTCGAAGGAGCCGCCGGCGTACGCTTCGCCAATGCATCCTCCACCACCGACAAGGCCCAATCCTGGGCCGGCGGGGTTAACTGGTACCTCAACAAGAACGTCAAGCTGCAAACCACCTACGAGCACACCAACTTCAGCAGCGGTGTGGCGGGCGCGGATGATCGCGAAGACGAAAAAGTGCTGTTCAGCCGTTTCCAGGTCGCGTTCTAACCGCTTTACTCAATGACAAGGAAAACTAGAATGAAATTCTTATATTTATCGCTTAGCACTTTCATCGCCCTGCTGGCGTTGATCAACCCCTTGCGCCTGGAGGCGGCCGACGTCACGTTGCTGAACGTTTCTTATGATCCGACGCGCGAGCTGTACCAGGACTATAACGCCGCCTTCGCCAAGTACTGGAAAGGCAAAACCGGCGACAACGTCACCATCAAGCAGTCGCATGGCGGATCGGGCAAGCAGGCCCGTGCGATCATCGACGGGCTGGAAGCCGACGTCGCCACGCTGGCGCTGGCCTACGACGTGGACCAGTTGAGCGACAAAGGCAAGCTGATCCCCAAGGACTGGCAGAAGCGCCTGCAGCACAACAGTTCGCCCTACACCTCGACCATCGTGTTCCTGGTGCGCAAGGGCAATCCGAAGAAGATCAAGGACTGGAACGATCTGGTGAAGCCGGGCATTTCGGTGATTACGCCAAATCCCAAGACCTCCGGCGGGGCGCGCTGGAACTACCTGGCAGCCTGGGCGTATGCGCTGAAGCAGAACAACAATGATGAAGCGAAGGCCAAGGTGTTCGTGGGCAAACTGTTCAAGAATGTGCCGGTGCTGGATTCGGGCGCACGCGGCTCCACGACGACGTTTGTCGAGCGCGGCATCGGGGACGTGCTGCTGGCGTGGGAAAACGAGGCATTCCTCGCCAAGAAGGAACTGGGTCCGGACAAGGTGGAGATCGTTGTGCCGTCGCTCTCCATCCTGGCAGAACCGCCGGTGACGGTGGTGGATAAGGTGGTCGACAAGCGCAAGACACGCAAGGTGGCGGAAGCCTACCTGCAGTATCTGTATAGCGAGGAAGGCCAGGAGATTGCGGCAAAGAACTACTACCGTCCGACGCTGGAATCCGTGGCGAAGAAGTACGAGGCGCAGTTCCCCAAGGTCAGCCTGATCACCATCGATGACGTGTTCGGCGGCTGGGCAAAGGCGCAGAAGACGCACTTCTCCGATGGCGGCGTGTTCGACCAGATTTACGGCGCGCGATGAGCGACTGACGATGATTTGAGACTACGGCGCCGCCCTTTGGCAGCGCCGTTTTTCTTTGGGATATCTTACGCGGACAAGCCCTGGGCATCGAACATGCCCTCGAATAGCAGGGAACTGAGATAGCGCTCGCCGGAATCCGGCAGGACGACGACGATGGTTTTTCCGGCGTGTTCGGGGCGATGGGCGATACGCACCGCCGCCGCTACCGCCGCGCCGCATGAAATACCGGAGAGTATGCCCTCTTCCTGTGCCAGGCGACGCGCGTAGAGCACGGCGTCTTCATTGCTCACCTGCTCGACTTCGTCCACGAGCGACAGATCCAGCACGTCCGGCACAAAACCGGCACCTATGCCCTGAATCTTGTGTGGCCCGGGTTTCAGCTCCTGCCCCGCTCTCGACTGCGACAGCACCGGACTGGCAGCCGGCTCGACGGCCACGGTGAGTATGGGCTTGCCACGGGTTTGCTTGATATAACGTGCCACCCCGGTGATCGTACCCCCGGTGCCCACGCCGGAAACGAAGATATCGATGGTACCATCGGTATCGTCCCAGATTTCCGGGCCGGTGGTTTGCTCGTGGATTGCCGGATTGGCCGGATTCTTGAATTGTTGCAGCAGCACGTAGCGATCCGGATCGGAAGCGGCAATCTCCTCGGCTTTCTGGATTGCTCCCTTCATTCCCTTTGTACCTTCCGTCAGCACCAGCCTGGCGCCATACGCGGCCAGCAGCTTGCGACGCTCGATGCTCATCGTATCGGGCATCGTCAGCGTCAGCGGGATGCCCTTGGCTGCGGCAACGAATGCCAGCGCGATGCCGGTATTGCCGCTGGTCGGCTCCACCAGTTCCTTGCCGGGGCCCAGCAGGCCGCGCTTTTCGGCATCCCATACCATCGCCGCACCGATACGGCATTTCACGGAATACGCCGGATTGCGGCCTTCGATCTTGGCGAGAATGATCGCGGGGGCACCATCGGTAATGCGGTTCAACCGCACAAGCGGCGTACGGCCGATGGAAAGAGAGTTGTCCTTGTAAATATTCATATTCTTCTCCGATTCCCCGATGCGGAAACAATAAAGACCAATGCCCTGAGAAGAGACACCGGCCTTGTCGCATCAGCTAGTTATGTGAATGTGCCGTAATTTAGAACCTGCCTTGCAACAGTGTCAATCTTTATGCTGCTGACATTCAATATTAAATATGGTTATTTACATATAAATCTTTATTCTTTTACATGCTTACATGGGCAAGCTACAGTGCATTCAACTTAAATTTAAAAAGGGGACACAGCGTCATGCTCAAAAAACTCATTTTCGCCGCCTTGATAATCGCACCGCTCGCCCATGCCGACAGCAAGCCGATTTTGAACGTCTCTTACGACGTCACACGCGAATTTTTCAAGGAATACAACCCAAGCTTCGTGCAATTCTGGAAGCAGAAATCCGGGCAGGCGATCACCGTCAACCAATCGCATGGCGGCTCCAGCAAGCAGGCGCGGGCCGTGGCCGACGGCCTTGAAGCGGACGTCATCACGATGAATCAGCCCGGCGACATCGATATCCTTCACCAGCGCGGCAAACTGTTGCCCAAGGACTGGCAGAAACGGCTGCCGCACGAAAGCTCGCCGTTCACATCCACCACGGTATTTCTGGTGCGCAAGGGGAATCCCAAGCACATCCGCGATTGGGACGACCTGGCCAAACCCGGCGTGGCGGCGATCATTCCCAACCCCAAAACCTCGGGCAACGGCAAATACAGTTATCTGGCGGCATGGGGCTATGCGCAGAAAAAATACGGCAGCGATGACAAGGCGCGCGAGTTTGTCGGCAAATTGTTCAGGAATGTACCAGTACTGGATGCCGGCGGACGCGGCGCGACCACCACCTTTGTCCAGCGCGGCATCGGCGATGCGTTGCTGACCTTCGAAAACGAAGTGCAACTGATCCGCAAGGAATTGGGCGGCGGCGATTTCGAAGTGATTTATCCGAGTGTCAGCATTCTGGTCGAAGCGCCGGTCGCCGTAGTCGATAAATATGCTGACAAGCACGGCACGCGCGCCACTGCCCAGGCCTATCTCGAGCACCTCTATTCCGATGAAGGCCAGGAGCTCGCGGCGAAGCATTATTACCGCCCGCGCAACGAGAAAATTCTTGCCCGATACGCTGCCGGGCGCTTCCCCAACATTGCCTTGTTCAGCGTGGATGAAGTGTTCGGTAGCTGGGCCCAAGCACAAAAGACGCATTTCGACGAGGGCGGCACCTTCGACCGGATATACACAAACAAATAAGGAAATCCCATGCCATTCAACATCGACACGCTCAAGGCCGAGCTGCATGAAGCGCTCTATCTCGATCTCGACGAATTCGGTCTGGAAACCGAGGGCGAAGAACTCGTCAGCAAATTCATCGGCCTGCAATTGCGCAGCGCTTTCCAGCCGATTTTCAGTACGGCACTGGGCAAAGCGCTAGGCTTCGAGGCCCTGTTGCGCCCCTCTATCGGCCCATCGGATCCGCTGACTCCGGCTTTCGCCTTCGGCTTTGCCGACAACCAGGGGCGGCTGGTCAAGTTCGACCGCGTCGCCCGCACCCTGCATGCGCTCAACTCGCTGCGCCTGCCGGATGCCAGCGGCCTGCTTTTTCTCAATGTGCACCCCAAACTACTGGTCAGCGTGAGCGCGCACGGTCAGGTGTTCGAGCGCATTCTCCACGCCCATTCGGTGCCCACGCACAAGGTGGTGATCGAGATCCTGGAAAGCGCTATCGACGCCGACAAGCAGCTCACCGAAGCCATCGGCAACTACCGCGACCGCGGTTACCACATCGCGGTAGACAATTTCGGCAGCAGGCATTCCAGCCTTGATCGCCTGTGGAAGCTCTCGCCCGATTACGTCAAGCTGGATCTCAGCATCATTCATGAAGCCGAGCACAGCGCCAAAGTGCGCCGTATGCTGCCCAAGCTGATCGAGATCATTCAGGAGTTGGGCGCGCGGCCGGTGGTGGAAGGCATTGAAAACGAACTCCAGCACAAGATTGCACTGGATTCGGGCGGGACACTGGTGCAGGGTTATTTTCTGGGCAGACCGGCAACAGCGAGCATATGGCGCCAAGATCAGGCAACCCAGCCGCTACCCGTTACCGCATAACTTTCCCGATCTCCTCACTGGGCGCGCAAGCGCCCTTTTTTCTGCGGCCGGCAGCCGCTATGCGAGGAGCTGGATATCGGCGGCTCGCGCAGGCGTTGATTTCATTGTGCCTGACGGAATTTTTCGCGCAGGCTATCCACCGCATCGGGCTCGCCGCGCACCCGGAAGAAGGCGCCGTCATGGTCCGAGCGCTCTTCCAGCACTTGGCAGTTCGTGTAGATTCCGCCGCGCAATTGCTGCGCCGACCATGGAAGAAAAAGCTCGGCTTCCACCAGATCCTGCTGAAAAAACGCAACGATCGCCCGGTGCAGACTTGCGACATCGGCGGGCCGGCGGGCACTCATCACGACACAATCCGGGTACTGCGCCCGCAGTGCCGCTTCGCATTCGGCCTGAGCGGCGGCATCGCCAACGTGGTCGATCTTGTTGAAGACGCGAATGCGCGGCACGACATCCGCGCCGATTTCTTCCAGCACCTTGTCGGTGACCTCAAGCTGGCGCTCGAAGCCAGGGTCGCTGGCATCGATGACATGGAGCAGCAGCGAGGCATCCAGCGCTTCATCGAGCGTGGACTTGAACGATGCAACCAGGCCGTGCGGCAGGTTCTTGATGAAACCGACGGTGTCGCTGACCAGCACGCGCGGCACGCTTTCCGGGTAAAGGGTACGCACGGTGGTGTCCAAGGTGGCGAAAAGCTTGTTGGCGACCAGCACCTCGCTATCGGTAAGCGCCCGCATCAGGGTGGACTTGCCGGCGTTGGTGTAGCCGACGAGCGCCACGCCGGCGAGGCCCTGGCGCTCCTGCCGCCGGGCGCGCTGCGTCTTGCGCTCGGCATCCATCGCGACGATTTCCAGTTGCAGTTCGGCGATGCGGTCGCGGATCTTGCGGCGGTCCAGCTCGGTATGCGACTCGCCTGCCCCGCGTCCGCCGACGCCGCTGCGTTGCCGTCCTTGCGGCCCGGCAAGCTTGGCCGCTTCGCGCAAGCGCGGCGCCATGTAGCCTAGGCGCGCGATTTCCACTTGCGCCTTGGCAGCACGCGAGCGGGCATTGCGGTGAAAAATCTCGAGAATGACCATGGTGCGGTCCATCACCTCACAACCGGCATCCTTTTCGAGGTTGCGCGCCTGCGAGGGCGATATCTCGTGATCGACCAGGATCGCTTCGATATCGCGGGTATCCGGAGTCGCGCCAAATTTTTCGGACTCGACGCGTTCGGATTCATAGCTCACGAAATCGCGTATTTCCTGGCGCTTGCCGATGCCGAGGTAAGCCGTCGTATCGAAGCTGGAGCGCTTCTGCATGAATGTGTGGACGACTTCATATCCCAGTGTTTTTGCGAGTTCGCGCAGCTCGGTCAGCGATGCCTCGAACTCGACGTCGCTTACAGTCGGCAGTTGCACGGCCGCAACAACAGCGTATCTGGGTTTATCTTTAACTTCTCTTTGCATTAGGGGGTTGCATATCTGATTGGGCGAAGCCGAATAGTACCTTGCAAATACCTTAGCTGCCTGTATTAATGATCTATTTCGGCAGCCGCCGGTAACCGCCGAGTCCGGTAGTAGCCGGCAAAAAGGGGCTGGCAAATGATTGCAAACAGCCCCTACTCAGCCTACTGCAGGCAATGAGGAAACGAAACGACCTTAGTCTTATCGGCAGAAACCCGTAGATTTCAGGTTATCTCCGATCATAGCGGTCACGATCGTAGCGGTCATGATCATAGTCACGGCGGTCACGGTCACGATCGTGGTCTCTACCCCGGTGGCCTTTGAATCGGGTCTCTTTCGGGTAATGACTTCTTGGCAAATCCGTCCAGGGACCGGAACGTGAATTCGAGTAGAGCCAGCGGCTATTGTCGTAGTAATAATAATATCCGTGCTGATGGTAGTAAGGGTAGCCTATCTCCAACTCTACATATCCCGGCAATGCGGGTGCCACTACCACTCTGTCCGCGGGCGTTACTACGCACCCGCAAAGCAGAAGCGCCGTCAGCGGCACAATGATCAGCATTCTATGCATGTCCATTCTCCTGAATTGGGTGGCACATCGGATCAATAATTGCCAGCCCTGCGCCTGGCCGCGCTAGCAACCTGCTCACACAATCAGAAAGTAAATGCCCCGATGCGAGCCGTCTGTACGATGACGTACATAGCCATAAAAACCGCTTCTCGCGCATCAAAGGAAGCCCTACTCGATGGCTTCCCATGCATTGACATCTTTTACCGGCACCATGCGCTTGTAGTGGTAATACCGCCCGCCCCGCCATAGCACCAGACTGATCACGGCACAGGCCAGTTGCCCGGCCGCGAGCCACAATACGGAATGCACGAGAAAGGGCGCGACAATGCCGGCAAAGACTGCGCTCAGCATCGTCTGAGTGAATGACTGGCAAGAAGCGACGGTGCCGCGGATATCCGGAAAAAGATCCATCACCAGCAGCGTCAGCACCGGCGCGACCAGAGACATTCCCAACGTGTAGAAAAACAGCGGCACCACCGACCATGGCACGGCTGGCGGGTAATAGAAGTGATAGAGCACGTTGGCAGCTGAAGCGCCGATGAGCAATATGTACCCAAGCGTCATGATCATCGGGATGGAAATGCGGCCGGCGAAACGGTTGGCCGTGAGTGCACCGAGAAAGATGCCGCCCACTGCCGGAACGAACTGCCAGGCGAACTGATCCGGACCAAGGCCAAGGTGCTTGGTGATAAATACCGGCGCCGCCGCGACATAAAGAAAAAGCCCCGCAAAATTGAACGCGATCGCACCGGCTTTCAACTGGAAGGCCGGCGACTTGAAAATCTGCTTGTAGCTGTTGGCGAGAAAGGCCGGGTTGAAGGGCGTGCGGCGGCTTTTCGGGAGCGTTTCGGGCAGTCGCTTGTAGCAGTAGAAAAGCAACAGCGCCGTATACAGGAACAGCGACAGAAAAATGGCGCGCCAGTTGGAATATTTGACGATCCAGCCGCCCAGAATGGGAGCGATGGCCGGCGCGATCGAGAAAATCATTGTCACCAGCGAGAGCAGGCGCGCGGCAGCGGCATCTTCGTACAGATCGCGAATGATGGCTCGCCCCACTACCACCCCAGCCCCGGCCGAAACTCCCTGCAGCACGCGAAACGCCCACAAGTATTCAATGCTGTGCGAAGCCGCACAGCCAAGAGAGCCTATCGCAAACACCGCCAGCGATACCAGTACGATATTGCGGCGGCCGAATGCATCGGACAGCGCTCCGTGCCATAGGATCATGATCGCAAACGACAGCATGTAAGCCGTGAGCGTTTGCTGAACGGCAATCAGGTCCGTATCGAGCGTTTGCTCGATATCGGGAAAAGCCGGCAGATAAGTATCGACCGAGAAGGGCCCCAGCATCGCCAGGCCCGCCAGCATGACGGCTAACAAGGTGCTGCCAGGCATCTCGATGAGCTTGCGCTTGGGTTTGGGCGGAATGTTTTTATCCTGAGTCATGCTGTTATTCGTTCTTTTATAACCAATTGGAATAAATTAATTATTAAATATTATTTTTTAAGATTAAGTGGCGTCGCTATCATGGCTGCAACCTTGATTAGAGATGACACCGATGGCTGTATTGCGTTCCTGGAAATCCCATAGCGTGCTGCCCGGCTTTGGCCTGGCATTGGGATTTACCATTCTATATCTCAGCCTGATTGTGCTGATCCCGCTTTCCGCTACTTTCATCAAAACAGCGGAGCTGGGTTGGGGCGAGTTCTGGACGGCAGTCACCACACCACGCGCACTGGCTTCCTATCGCCTTTCTTTCGGCGCGGCCGCCATTGGCGCGCTGCTGAACACCGGCTTCGGCCTGCTTACCGCCTGGGTGCTGGTGCGCTATACCTTTCCCGGCAAGCGGCTGGTGGATGCGCTTGTCGATCTGCCTTTCGCCTTGCCCACCGCCGTCGCCGGTATCGCATTGACAGCGATATACGCGCCGAACGGCTGGCTTGGGCAATGGCTAGAGCCGCTCGGCGTCAAAGTCGCGTTCACGCCGTTGGGCGTGGTGATCGCGCTCACTTTCATCGGGCTGCCGTTCGTGGTACGCACGGTGCAGCCGGTGCTGGAAGACCTGGAAGCCGAGGTCGAGGAAGCCGCTGCCTGCCTTGGTGCCTCTCGCTGGCAGACCTTCGCCCAAGTGCTGATGCCCGCACTTTGGCCGGCGTTGATTACCGGCTTTGCGCTGGCCTTCGCCCGCGCCGTGGGCGAATATGGCTCGGTGATTTTCATCGCCGGCAACATGCCGCTGATTTCGGAAATCTCGCCCTTGCTCATCATCACCAAGCTGGAACAGTACGACTATGCCGGGGCAACGGCCATTGCGGTAGTCATGCTGGTGATTTCGTTCGCGCTGCTGCTGCTCATCAACGGCTTGCAGTGGTGGATTAGCCGCCGCCACGGAAAGAGGAATCCCTGATGTCTGCTGTCATTTCACACCCCTTGAGCGTATTGCCCGTACCGGCCTCGCGCGCCACGCAAGAACCGGCGTGGGTACGCTGGTTGCTGATCTCCATCGCGCTGGGCTGGCTCGGTTTGTTCCTGTTTATACCGCTGGCGGCGATTTTCACCGAGGCGCTTCGCAAAGGCCTTGAAGTGTACTGGGCTTCGCTTGTCGATCCGGATGCGCTGTCGGCGATCAAATTGACATTGATCGCCACCGTGATCGCGGTACCGGCCAATCTGGTGTTCGGCATCGCAGCCGCCTGGGCCATCGCCAAGTTCGAGTTCCGCGGCAAGCAGTTGCTGCTGACCTTGATCGACTTGCCTTTTGCGGTCTCGCCGGTCATCGCCGGCCTGATCTATGTGCTGCTCTTCGGCGCGCAAGGCTGGTTCGGCGAATGGCTGCAGGCGCATGACGTGAAGATCATCTTCGCCGTGCCGGGCATCGTGCTGGCCACCATCTTCGTCACCTTTCCTTTCGTTGCTCGCGAGTTGATTCCGCTGATGCAGGCGCAAGGCACCGAGGAAGAAGAAGCCGCCGTCACCATGGGTGCTTCCGGCTGGCAGACGCTGTGGCGGGTGACGCTGCCCAACGTGAAATGGGGCCTGCTGTATGGCGTTATTTTGTGCAACGCCCGCGCGATGGGCGAATTCGGCGCGGTGTCGGTAGTGTCGGGGCACATTCGCGGCATGACCAACACGCTGCCGCTACATGTGGAAATTCTTTACAACGAATACAACTTCGCCGCCGCGTTTGCCGCCGCTTCGCTGCTTGCCGGGCTGGCTTTGGTCACCCTGGCGCTGAAGTCGGCCGTGGAATGGAAAACCGGTGCGGAACTCCGCGCCCGCAATGAGGAAACCAGCAATGAGCATTGAAGTCCGCAACATCAACAAACGTTTCGGCAACTTTACCGCACTGAACAACATCAGCCTCGATTTGCCGAGCGGCGAACTCACCGCGCTGCTCGGGCCTTCGGGTTGCGGCAAGACCACCTTGCTGCGCATCATCGCCGGGCTGGAGCAACCGGACGGCGGGAATGTGCTGTTTCACGGCAAGGATGCCACCGGCAGCCACGTACGCGAACGCAAGGTCGGCTTCGTATTCCAGCATTACGCGCTGTTCCGTCACATGACGGTATTCGAGAACGTGGCGTTCGGCCTGCGCGTTCGCCCCAGGCAAGAGCGGCCATCCGAAGCCGAAATCCGGCGCAAGGTGCACGAACTGCTGGAGCTGGTGCAGCTCGACTGGATCGCCGACCGCTATCCCGCGCAGCTTTCCGGCGGTCAGCGCCAACGCATCGCCCTGGCCCGCGCCTTGGCTGTGGAACCGCAAGTGCTGCTGCTGGATGAGCCTTTCGGTGCGCTCGATGCCAAGGTACGCAAGGACTTGCGCCGCTGGCTGCGCCGTCTGCACGACGAGTTGCATATCACCAGCGTTTTCGTCACGCACGATCAGGAAGAGGCTCTGGAAGTCGCGGACCGCGTGGTCGTGCTCAACAAGGGCGGCATCGAGCAGGTCGGCACGCCTGACGAGGTTTACGATCAGCCGGCGACGCCATTCGTGTACCAGTTTCTCGGCAATGTGAACCTGTTCCACAGCCGCGTGCACGACGGGTTTGCGAAGATCGGCGAACTGGAAGTGGCGGTGGATGGCCACGAAGATACGCAGAATGCCGCCGCACTTGCCTACGTGCGGCCGCACGACATCGAAATTCACCGTACGCCGGAAAACGGTTCAACCTTCGCTGCCACCGTCGTGCACATTCACGCCATCGGGCCGATCGTCCGGCTGGAGCTGGCCCGTGCGGACGCCACGGAATATGTCGAGGCCGAACTGACGCGCGAACGCTTCCGAGAACTGGCGCTGAAGGAAGGCGAGGAGATATTCGTGAAACCGCGCAGTTTGCGGGTGTTTATCGACCCAAACCCGGCAGTTGCATAAGCGCCCTGCTCCTGCCTGTTTGTATTCGGGGCCAGCCCTGTCGTGCTGGCCCCGCCATAATAACCTTGTTAAAACTCAGACCTTAAGCATCTGGTTTCACGTTAAAATCGTTTCCAGTTCCAACTGGGAAGCCTACTCTTTCGAGGCCAAACGTTTTAATGCTGAGATCGTTTTCCACTGCCGTTTTTCTCACGCTGATCTCGGCATACGCTGCTCTATACCCGGCAATCGCGCAGGCGGCCGAGAGTTCCGCACGGCCGAGGGCAAGCGTCTCCGCGCTGCAATTGACCGTCGAGGAACAAGCCTGGATCAAAAACCATCCGGTGATCACCGTCGCCGCTAATCATGGCTGGGAGCCGATAAGCTTTCTCTCCGAAAGCAAGGAAATCCGCGGCATTTCGATCGATTACCTGAAACGCCTGGAATCGATGCTCGGTATCGAATTTCAACTGGTGCGCTCGGTCGAGAATCCCGCCATCGAAAAGGCCGATGTGATCGCGGCAACCACCAATCTGAATACGCTGAAGAACTCCCGTTTCACTCCGCTGAAGTCGCCTTACATCCGGATACCCTTTGTCATTTTTACACGCAAGGATTCCGATGGCATCCATCAACTGGCAGACCTTAGAGGCAAAAAAGTCGTCGTATTCAAGACCGGTCTCGTGGCCGAGATGCTGGCAAAAGATTATCCCGACATCCAGCTCTACAAGGCGGACATCGCCGAAGAAGCCCTGAGCGCGCTGACTTCCGGCGTCGTGGATGCCTATGTCGGCAACCTCCTGATCGTGACCCATGTTGCCCGCGACCAGGGATTCGGCAATATCAAGGCCGTGGGCCATACTCCCTACAATGCCCCCATCTACATGGCGGTGCGCAACGATTGGCCCGAACTCGCCTCCATTTTGCAGAAGAGCCTGAACAGCCTGTCCGGCACGGAAGCACAGGCCATCCTCCATAACTGGGAGGGCATTACCTACGAACGCCAGACCGACTTTTACTTGCTGGTCCTAATCGGAGGAACAGTGCTTGCCGTCATCGCAAGCCTCGCCTTCTGGAACTGGCGAATACATCGGCGCGAGCGCCACCGCTCCGTCCGCCGCGAACGCACGCGCAACCAGGTGCTGGAACTGCTGACGCACAATGCGCCCCTGCCGGAAATCCTGCATTCCATCGTAAAAACCATTGAGGAGGAAAACAGCAACATGCTGTGCAGCATCCTGCTCATGGACAGCGCCGGCAAGCATCTGCTGACCGGCGCCGCGCCCCGGCTGCCCAACTTTTACAATGCCGCGATTCATGGCGTCGCCATTGGCAACGGTGTGGGCTCCTGCGGCACAGCCGCGTTTACCGGCGAGCGCGTGATCGTCGAGGATATCGAGACCCATCCCTATTGGAAAGACTACTGTGAGCTGGCGGCCCGGGCCGGCCTGAAATCCTGCTGGTCGGAACCGATCAAGAACGCTTCCGGCAAGGTGCTTGGTACCTTCGCCATCTACCATCAGTACTCGCAGGCACCCCGCGAGGAAGACATCCGGGTGATCGACCAGGCCGCGAGCCTGGCGGGGCTCGCCATCGATCAGAGCCGGGTCAACGAAGAGCTGCAACTGGCGTTGCTCGTTTATCAGAACAGCAGCGAAGCGATGATGGTCACCGATGCCAACGGCACGATCCTGACCATCAACGCTGCATTCGCACGCTTGACGGGCTGCACCCAGGAAGAAGTCATCGGCAAAAATCCGCAGACTTTCGGCGACGGCAATGGCCATGCGTTCTATCACACGATCTGGCAGGAAATCGGCGATAGCGGCCATTGGGAAGGCGAAATCGTCGACCGCCGAAAAAATGGCGAAACTTATACCAAATGGCTGACCATCAATACCATTTTCAATGAAGACCGGACGGTGCATCGCCGTGTGGTGCTGTTCTACGACATCACCGAAAAGAAAAAGACCGAGGAGCTGATCTGGCAGCAGGCCAACTTCGATCCGCTGACCGGCCTGCCGAATCGCCGCATGTTCCACGACCGGCTCGACCAGGACGTGAAGAAGGCGCACCGGGCCGGCGCGCCGTTGGCCTTGCTGTTTCTTGACCTCGACCATTTCAAGGAGGTCAACGACACGCTCGGCCACGGCATGGGCGACCTGTTGCTGAAGGAGGCGGCAAATCGGCTGGTGAACTGCGTGCGCGAATCGGACACGGTGGCGCGGCTGGGCGGCGACGAGTTCACCGTCATCCTTGGCGAACTCGACGAACCGGGCTGTGTGGAGCGCGTCGCGCAGAATATCCTGCACAAACTGTCTGAGCCCTTTCAACTAGGCGAAGAGCTGGCCTACGTGACCACCAGCATCGGCATCACGATGTATCCCGATGACGCTACCGAAATCGATGCGCTGCTCAAGAACGCCGACCAGGCCATGTATTCCGCGAAACAACTGGGCCGCAATCGCTGCAGTTATTTCACGCAATCCATGCAGGAGGCGGCGCAGACCCGCATGCGCCTCGCCAATGACTTGCGTGTCGCCTTGGCCCGCGACCAGTTCCGCGTCTACTACCAGCCGATTGTGGAGCTGGCCACCGGCGCGACATACAAGGCCGAAGCGCTGATCCGCTGGCAACATCCTCAATACGGCCTGATCAGCCCGGCCAAGTTCATCCCCGTGGCGGAAGAAACCGGCCTCATCGTCGAGATTGGCGATTTCGTTTTTCTCGAAGCCGCGCGCCAATGCCAGATATGGCGGGCCTCCAGCCATCCCGCATTCCAGATCAGCATCAACAAGTCACCGGTGCAATTCCGCAACGAGCGCGCCAAGAAAAGCTGGGGCGACCAGCTGAAAGCCTTGAACCTGCCCGGCCAGAGCATCGCAGTGGAAATCACCGAAGGCCTGCTGATGGACGCCAATACCGCCATTACCGACAAACTGCTGCAGTTCCGCGATGCGGGAATCCAGGTGTCGCTGGATGACTTCGGCACCGGCTATTCCTCGCTCTCCTACTTGCAACGATTCGATATCGACTACATCAAGATCGACCAAACCTTCGTGCGCAACCTGACGCCCGGTTCCAACGATCTGGCACTGTGCGAGGCCATTATCGTCATGGCGCACAAGCTCGGCATGAAAGTCGTCGCAGAAGGTGTCGAAACGGTCACGCAACGCAACCTGCTGAGCGCGGCCGGGTGCGACTACGGGCAGGGTTACCTCTTTTCCAAACCGCTGCCCGTTGGCGAGTTCGAAAGCTTCCTGAAAAAACACGCCAGGGAGGGCATGGCGCTCGACAATATCTGAACTGCTATTTGATACCGCCATCGGCGGGTAAAATGCCGCCTTATGCATAAAAACAGCCCGCCCCGCTCTCCCTCGCAGATCCTGCACGACGTCTTCGGTTACACCCATTTTCGCGGCCCGCAGCAGGCCATCGTCGAGCATGTGGCCGCAGGCGGCGATGCGCTGGTGCTGATGCCCACCGGCGGCGGCAAGTCCCTGTGCTACCAGATTCCTTCGCTGCTGCGCAGCGGCACCGGCATCGTCGTTTCGCCCTTGATCGCGCTGATGCAGGACCAGGTCGATGCGCTCAAGCAGGCCGGGGTACAAGCTGCCTTTCTCAACTCCAGCCTCGATGCCGAAGAGGCACGCGAGGTGACCGGACGCCTGATCCGGGGCGAGTTGGACATTCTGTACGTCGCCCCCGAGCGCCTGCTGATGCAGGGCTTTCTCTCGCTGCTGGATCAGGTGCAGGAACACACCGGCATCGCCCTCTTCGCCATCGACGAAGCCCACTGCGTATCGCAATGGGGCCACGACTTCCGCCCGGAATACCGCCAGCTCACCATTCTGCACGAGCGTTTTCCCACCGTTCCGCGCATTGCGCTGACCGCTACTGCCGACGCGCCGACACGCGGTGAAATCGTCGAGCGGCTGGGGCTGGAAGACGCGCGTCAGTTCGTTTCCAGTTTTGACCGGCCCAACATCAAATACCGCGTCACGCAGAAAGCCAATGCGCGGCAGCAGCTCGAAGTCTTCCTGGAGTCCGAACACGCCAACGACGCCGGCATCGTCTACTGCCTCTCGCGCCGCAAGGTCGAAGAAACCGCCGGCTGGCTCAAGGAGCGCGGCTGGGATGCGCTGCCGTACCACGCCGGGCTGGATGCCTCCACGCGCAACGCCAACCAGCGAAGATTCCTGCGCGAGGAAGGCGTCATCATGGTCGCCACCGTCGCCTTCGGCATGGGCATCGACAAGCCCAACGTGCGCTTCGTCGCGCACCTCGATCTGCCCAAGAGCATGGAAGGCTACTATCAGGAAACCGGTCGCGCCGGGCGCGATGGCCTACCTGCCAACGCGTGGATGACTTACGGTTTGGGCGATGTGGTGAGCATGCGCCAGATGCTCGATTCCGGCGACGCCCCTGAAGAACGCAAGCGCGTCGAACGCCAAAAACTGGACGCCCTGCTTGGCTTCTGCGAATCCACCGCCTGCCGCCACCAGACCATCCTGCGCTATTTCGGCGAAGAACACCCCGGCAACTGCGGCCAATGCGACAATTGCCTGGAACCGGTGGATACGTGGGAGGCCACGCAAGCCGCGCAAATGGCGCTTTCCTGCGTCTACCGCACCGGCCAGCGCTTCGGCGTCGCGCACCTGATCGACGTGCTGCTGGGCAAGAAAACCGACAAGATCGCGCAATTCCGCCACGAAGCCCTCTCTACCTTCGGCATCGGGCAGGGCCTGACGCAAGCACAATGGAGCAGCGTCTACCGCCAACTCGTCGCCGGCGGATTTTTAGAGGCCGACATGGAAGCCTACGGCGGCCTGAAACTCACCACCGCCGCACGCCCGGTGCTGAAAGGCGAGCAGGAAGTCTGGCTACGCCGCGACGCCGAACCCGCCCGCCGCAAAACCAGCAAGGCCGAACGCAGCGCCCGCGCAAAGGAAGCTTTTGCCGGCGCCAATGATGATCCGCTGTGGCAGGCGCTCAAGTCCAAGCGGCTGGAGCTGGCGCGTGAACAAGGCGTGCCGCCTTATGTGATTTTTCATGACAGCACGCTGCTGGAAATCCTCAACCAGCGCCCGCAGACGCTGGATGAAATGGGACGTATCAGCGGCGTTGGACAAGCCAAGCTGGCGAAATATGGGGATGCATTTTTGGGGGTGCTGGAGGATTCGGCAAACTAGGCCGCAGACTTATCCTAAGACCTAACTTCAGCAGCAGAACTGATGCGATATTCATCTTCGGATATTTGCCGCCAAGATACGCTGCGACCCCCTGCCCAATCCTCAGCCGCCGCAGTAGAGAGCACCTGAAATATTTCCGGACGCATCGGCAACATGCCATGCCCCAGCAGACGCGAAATGACAATTTCTCGCACGTAATTCGATAAGGTTAGCCCAGCATGTTGAGCAAGCGATGCGAGATCGTTTCTCAGCCTGGCAGGCATCCAAACCTTAACCGGGGCAATATTCTTACCGAGCTCTGGAACCCAGTAAGTTTCAATGCGCTTTTTAGCTGAGCGGCCATCTCCCGTGCTGCCGCCTTGATAAAACACCCTGGCCTTTGGCTCCGGCTCCTTGAACAAGCCAATCCTGGCATCCTTCATCGCGTAAAAGGCATAAAGCCCATAGCAATGCACGATAAAGAACTGTCGTAGGAACTCGCTCATCGATATGCCGCTTCGCTCCCCCATTTCATTAAGAGCATGCTCGGCTGGCTCTGGTAACCAGAATTTTAAGGCGCTGTCATTCGTCGCGAGATTGGACAAATCGCCAATACCTTTAAGCAGCTCAGGAAACGTCAACGGACGCCGCGAGGACGAGTCTTCTTGAATGTTATTGAATGTCGGCCACATAGCATGTAATAGAAAGTAGGGTAATTTTCCAACATGGGGGAAACCAGATTTATTGTAGCAGCACACCTCAGACCAAGGACACTCACTCAAGTCCTTGCTCATTCAGCTTTCATTAGGAGACTCAACTATGAAGCAAGCACTACTTCTGGTTCAAATTAATAATAACCATGAGTTAAGGAATATTTGGGTAAATTTATGTTACCTCTTATCAGACTCCACAGATAACAGAGAAAACATAACCAAGTTAAACACAGAAACCCTATTGTTTGATCTTGACAAAGGCCTATCGCCCTTAGCAGAAGCCTTGGTCGAAATAAATAAACTCGATATTCCTGCCCGCATTCTATTTTTCGAAGAAAAACCAATTTGGCTCTTCCCTTAAATGCAAGGGCACATAATTTCATTATTTAATTATCCCTGTAGCATTAGCGAAACCGAAACTGCACAAGTAAGGAATAGTGGTTTTGACAGCTATATCCCTTGATTATCAGAGCATTTACAACAATTTATGGGACGACATCGTGAAAAGCGATAATAAGGAATCGATAGATATATCTAGATCCATGCTGAAAAATACCCTTGATACCTCATGGAAGCGCTTTGCTTTCCTTTTATTTCTGATCAACGCGGTCTCGTTGGTTGCAATTGTCGCGTTACCGCCTCCATTAAACATCCTCACTACTCAGTCATGGCTCGATGCCATCCCGGAAGACAAAGCGGATCGATTCGTTTCCCGAATTAAAAATAATTGTGCTGACAATTTATTGGGGGGTAAGTCATTCGCATCAGAATATTGGCTTGCAAGAGCAGGAAAAGTTGAAATCGCCTCGCCTCAATTAAGCAGTGTCACCGAACCCGACCCTTACTCGCAGGCACGCGCCAAGAAATCAGCCGACATGCTGGGTCTACCGTTGCAGGCTGTACAGGAGCGTTTGCCCGAAGTCGAGAAGCCCGCTGATGGATTCGGTTATCGTGATCTAATCAAGAACGCACCCGGACTGCAAAGTGCCTCTGAAAGTCTAGACATTCCCGATGAAGATTTGCAGCTAATCCGCAAACAACTCTCGAACTGCACCAAGCCACATTGCTCATCAGAATTGGATCATGCAGAATTCGAACAAATAATCAGTACCTGCTCTCATCGGATTGCCCAGACATATATCACAGATATGACCTTGCACTTAGACGAGCACCAGATCGAAGATCGTCTTCCCATCATTCTTACATTAGCTGGATTGGCTGTTTTTTTGGCCTGCTTAAGCTTTTTATACACTCCGACTATCGGCAAGGTGACTTCTTGGATCAGGAACGGATAATAATTTGAGCATGTAAGGCGCATTCATTATTGCGCCGAATGGAAGCCATCCGGTGCAATGCGCTTCGCTTATTGGCATCGTACCTCGAGCTTTATAAGCATTGGCGATTAAGCCGTTCTTGAATTCATATGGCACCGGAATGCCTTCTGATTGCCATTGTTCCAATTGACGCTCCTAACCCGGCCATCGTATATTCGAGCCCATGAACACGCGATTCATCATTCCGGCAGCGATTCCCGCCAAGCGACTGTGGCTATGGGTGTCCGCCCATTCCTGCGCCGCAATCCTGTTCTAACTTTCGTTTCAACCGGGCAACTGCGGGTCTGACCGCGTTGCCTGATGTTGCCCAAGACCTGCACGAACCAATAACAAAGGTCTTCAACCATGCCTCACCATTTACATCTCGCCCGACGCGACGCCATTTTTGGTGTCATTTTCGCGCTGCTTGCCGCTATCGGTTTTTCCGGCAAGGCCATTCTGGTGAAACTGGCGTATCAAAGCCCCGTCGATGCGGTCACGCTGCTGGCGCTGCGCATGCTGTTTTCAGTGCCGGTATTTATCGGGATTGCGGTATGGGCAGCGTATCGTCATGCAGAGCCGTTGAACAGGCACGACAAGCTGCTGGTCGTTGCATTGGGCTTGCTGGGGTATTACCTGTCGAGCCTGCTGGACTTTCTCGGACTGCAATATATTTCCGCCGGGCTGGAGCGGCTGATCCTCTTCCTGTATCCGACCATGACGGTAATCCTGCTGGCGCTGCTGCATCGCAAGGCCATCGACCGCAGAATCAGGACGGCGCTTGCATTGAGTTATGGCGGGATCGCATTGGTATTCCTGCACGATGCCAGCCTGCAGGGCGAAGGCATTGTGCTAGGCGCGACGCTGGTGTTCCTGAGTACGCTGTCGTATTCGCTTTATCTGGTGGGTGCCGGGCATGCAATCCAGCGCATCGGGACGACGCGCTTTACTGCGTATGCGATGATCATCGCC
Source organism: Methylobacillus sp. MM3 (assembly GCF_001645185.1). Taxonomy (GTDB): domain Bacteria; phylum Pseudomonadota; class Gammaproteobacteria; order Burkholderiales; family Methylophilaceae; genus MM2. The sequence goes on along the minus strand of NZ_LXTQ01000011.1, from coordinate 129,745 downwards.
AGCACCGCCTGTGTCGTGCAGTTCGGCCTGACGCATCCGCTCTCTGCGCTGGACCTGCCGCAACGGGTTTACGGATTGGCGTTGGCGATGGCGATCTTTTCGACGGTGCTGCCAGTATTTCTGTTGTCGTATGCCATCCGCCGCATCGGCTCGGGCAGCGCTTCGCTGATCGGGTCCATCGGGCCGGTCAGTACCATTTACATGGCATATGTATTCCTCGGCGAACACATCTCATGGCTGCAAATTGCCGGTTCGGCGTTGGTGTTGTCGGGAGTGCTGATCGTCAGCCTGAATAGCCGGAAGGGAAACTGAATGAAAATCTGGGTCGATGCCGATGCCTGCCCCGGCGTCATCAAGGAAATCCTGTTCCGCGCGGCGGAGCGAGCAAAAATCGAAACGACGCTGGTCGCCAACCAGCTGCTGCGCGTGCCGCCCTCGCCTTACATCCGGGCGCTTCAGGTTCCGGCCGGGTTCGATGTGGCGGACAACCGGATCGCGGCGGAGGTACAGCCGGGCGATCTGGTAATTACCGCCGACATTCCATTGGCGGCTCAAGTCATCGAGCGCGATGGCTTTGCACTGAACCCGCGCGGGGAGTTCTACACCCGCGACAACATCCGCGAGCGGCTGACAATGCGGAATTTCATGGAAGAACTGCGCGGGAGCGGCGTGGATATTTCGGGCCCTTCTTCTTTCAGCCAGAGCGACCGGCAGGCATTTGCCGCCCAGCTGGATCGTTTTTTGAGCCGCAGGATAGTCTAGTCTGTTGCCCACTCGATGCTGAGCAGGCGTTCGAATTCAGCCAGCGGCACCGGTTTGCTGTACAAATAGCCCTGATAGAGCTTGCAGCCGATGCTGCCGAGAAAGCTCTGCTGCGCCTCGGTTTCCACGCCCTCGGCAATAACATCGATGCCCAGCGTATCTGCCATCGCGATGATGGTCTGCACGATGACCGCATCGGTAGACTTGATACCGAGGTTATGCACAAAAGACCGGTCGATCTTGAGTTCGTCCAGCGGCAGCCGCGTGAGATAAGCGAGTGACGAATATCCAGTACCGAAATCGTCCATCGAGAAACTCACGCCCAGCGTCTTGATCTCCTGCATTTTCGCAATCGAACCGGCGATATCTTCCAGCACGATGCTTTCCGTGAGTTCCAGCTTGAGTCTGGCGGGATTGGCGCCGCTGCTGTCGAGCGCGCAACGCACGAGATCGACGAATTCTTCCTGCCGGAATTGCCGCGCGCTGACATTGACGGATAACTGGAGACGCTGTGCATGCTTCTGGCTTTCCCATGCCTTGAGCTGCGCGCAGGCCGTGTCCAGCACCCATTGGCCGATGTCGAGAATGAGTCCGGTTTCTTCGGCCAGCCCGATGAATTCCGTGGGCGAAACAAGTCCGCGCCGCGGGTGCTTCCATCGGATCAGCGCCTCGGCGCCAACCACTTGGCCGTGCTGGCTCACCTGCATCTGGTAGAACAATCGCAATTGCTGCCTGGCCAGCGCCTGGCGCAGATCGGCATCCATGCTGAGCCGCGCTTCCAGCACCGCCTGCATTTCGGGGTCGAAGAAGCGCAGCACATTGCGCCCGGAGCGCTTGGATTGATACATCGCGGCATCGGCACGCTTCAAGAGTTCGTCGATTTGCAGTTCGTTGCCGAGGAACAGGCAGACGCCGATACTGCTGGAGGAGTGGTATTCGAAATCGTGCAGCTGGTAAGGTTTGTTCAATTCGGCGCGAATTTTCTCGCCTATCATTTCCGTCTGGGCGGCGGCGATGCGCTCATCCACGCCCATGTTTTCGATCATGATCACGAACTCGTCGCCGCCAAAACGCGAAACAGTGTCGGTTTCGCGCACGCATGCAAGCAAGCGTTGCGCCACCTCCACCAGCAGCAGGTCACCGACATCGTGACCACGCGTGTCGTTGAGCGTCTTGAAATCGTCGAGATCGATGAACAGCACGGCACCGTAGGCATTGCTTCGTGTACTGGCCGGCAATGCCTGGCTGAGGCGGTCCATCATCAGACGTCGGTTGGGTAACAGCGTGAGCGGGTCGTAGAAGGCAAGCTGGCGGACTTTTTCTTCCGCATCGCGCACATGAGTGATATCGAAGAAACCGGCCACGTAATGCGTGATCGCTCCGTGCGTCGAGGCGACGGCCGTGATGGTCAGCCACTCCAGATAGAGTTCGCCGCTCTTGTGCCGATTCCAGATTTCGCCCTGCCAGTATCCGTCCCGGGCGATTTTGTCCCACATGGCGTGGTAAAACTCGGCATCGTGCTTGTCCGACTTGAGGAATTCCGGTCTCTTGCCGATCACCTCCTCCGCCGAATAACCGGTGATACGCGTAAAGGATTGATTCACCCGCTGGATTACAATATCGGCATCGGTGACCATCATGCCTTCTTGTGCTTCGAACACGATGGCGGCAATACGCAGCGCATCTTCCGCCTGTCGGCGTTCGGTCACATTGCGCAATACGCCAACGAACTGGCTGAGGCGCTGTTGTGCGTCGAATACAGGCGTAATCGAAAGATCGTTCCAGAACGGCGTGCCGTCCTTGCGGTAGTTGAGAATCTCCCCGTTGAAGGCCTGTTCCGCAATCATCAGTTCCCGAATCTCGACTATCGTCTCCCGGGAGGTCGCAGGGCCTTGCAATATGCTGCACGAATTGCCCACCAGTTCGTTGCGCGAATAACCGGTCAGCCGGGAAGCGGCATCGTTGGCGTAAGTAATGATCCCGCTCTTGTCCGCAATCAGCACCCCCTGGGAAGTCGCACTCAGTGCCAAATTGCGTTGGCGCAAACGGCTTTCGCTCTCGCTTAGCCTTTGTTCGTTTTCCCGGCGCAAGCTCATGTTGCGCACCAGGCTGAAAGTCATCAACCCGGCCAGCAGGCAAATCGCAATACCTGTGGCACGCAGCACTAGCAGTCCTTGCGTGACCTTGCCCCACCCGGTGTCAGGGTGGCCGGCGATTTCCCAAGCTCCGCCGCCGGGCAGCACGATCTCTTCCACAACAGGATGCGCGGCAAACAGCGCAGGCAAGCCGTAGAAAACTTCTCCGGCTTGCCCACTCGGCGGCTTGGTCCGCAATGCGATTCCGATGGCGTCCCGGCGAGCAGCCTGACCGGTATCGTCCAGCAGTTGTTGTAATCGGATAGGCAAACCAACGGAACCGAGAAACCTGTTTTGCACGTCGAACATCGGTACGCGCACGATAATGCCCAACTCATTCTGGATCAGCATGACCGGACCGGCCACGATGACCTGTTGCGACTCCATCATGCGGCGATATGCAGGCCATTGCCTGGGCAGGCTCGCATAATCGATCCCGACCAGCCGCTCATTGCCCTTCCTGGGATAAACCTGCTTGATCACGGTGCCCTCCGCGATAGCAATATTGCGGATGCTGGGGTTATGTCGCATCAACTCGGCCAGCATGCCCGAGAGCTTGTCCGGCTTGATTTCCGGATTGGCCACCAGTGCCGCCGCCAAGCCGCGGGCCGAGGACATCACGGAATTGAGCACGCCTTCGAATCTGGCCCGCACCTCCGACAGCTTCTGCGCTACCTGAACGCGCCGCTCCTGTTCGATACGCGCACGCTCGCTGATATCGAGCACAGTCAGGATGGCAGCCGCAAACGTTGCGGCAATCACGCCCGCGATCACAGGATGAATGCGTAATGGATGAAACATACGGCGCATGTTATCGCATATTCCGTAGGCATCCATATGTGTGGAAGGGGATTTTTCGGAGCGCGCCCGGCCCATTCGGCGTTAAAATCAAGGTTTGGCAACAAAGCACACCCCATGGAAAAAATACGCCTCTCCAAACTGATGTCCGAACAAGGCCTGTGCTCGCGCCGGGAAGCGGATAGTTATATCGAGCAGGGGCTGGTATTCGTCGATGGCGAGCGCATCAGCGAGCTGGGCACGAAAATCTTCCCGACCCAGAAAATCACCCTGGCCAAGGGTGCGCAGGCGCAACAACAGTCGCGCGTTACCATCCTGCTGCACAAGCCGATGGGCTATGTGTCGGGCCAGGCGGAAGACGGCTACCAGCCGGCGGTGACGCTGGTCAACGCGGCTTCCCGCTTCAGCGAAGACAAAGCGCCCGTGCGCTTTACCCCCAACCACCTGAAAGGCCTGGCGCCGGCCGGCCGGCTGGACATCGATTCCACCGGGCTCCTGGTGCTGACGCAGGACGGGCGCGTCGCAAAACTGCTGATCGGCGACAACTCCAAGATCGAAAAGGAATACCTGGTACGGGTGCAGGGCAAGCTATCGGAGCAAGGATTGAAACTTCTCAATCACGGCCTGTCGCTGGACGACCAACCACTGAAGCCGGCCAAGGTCAGCTGGCAAAACGAAGACCAGCTGCGCTTCGTGCTGCGCGAAGGCAAAAAGCGCCAGATCCGCCGCATGTGCGAATTGGTCGGGCTGAAAGTGGTCGGGCTGAAACGGGTGCGCATCGGCCAGGTGAAGCTGGCCGACCTTCCGCCGGGGCAATGGCGCTATCTCCGTGAAAACGAACGTTTTTGAGCTTGCAACCTCAAACAATTCGTGGGGAAAATAGCGTAATTCTTCCGATGCCTAGAATATGCAAAACCACAAGGAAATCGTACGCAACTTTTACGACGCCATCTGGAATAACGCCGACAAGACCGTGATTCCGGATTTGCTGACCGAGGACTTTCTGTTCCGGGGTTCGCTCGGCCTGATGCAGCGCGGCCATGACGGTTTCGCAAACTTCATGGATCAAGTCCGTGCCGCGCTGGGGGAATATCGCTGCGACATCGTCGATATGGCGGCAGAAGGCAATAAGGTGTTTGCCCGCATGCTTTATTCCGGCGTACATCGCGGCGATTTGTTCGGCTACGCGGCCACTCACGCCAGAATCAAATGGGACGGGGTCGCGATTTTCACTTTCCGCGACGGCAAGATCTCCGAGCTGTGGGTATTGTGGGACGTCAACGACGTGATGAAGCAGCTGGCACGCTTCGTCATGGATTGACCGCACCGCCACCTCCGGCTTTAACGCCCTGAAAAATGCCTGGGCGCCGGTTTCTTGAAACCGCGCACCTTGGGCGTCCCTTCCATCGGTCGATGCTTGCCGCCCGCCGGTTTCGCCACTGTCGGTTGCCAGCTTGGCACCAGATGCTTCTTGCCGTTGCCGATCAAATCCGCACGTCCCATTTCCTTCAACGCGTCGCGTAATAGAGGCCAGTTGTTGGGGTCGTGGTAGCGCAGAAAAGCCTTGTGCAGCCGGCGCTTGCCACCCGCCTTGGGGATCACCACATCCTCGCTGGATTTGGTGACTTTGCGCAACGGGTTCTTGCCGGAGTGGTACATCGCTGTCGCCATTGCCATCGGCGTCGGCGTGAAGGTTTGCACCTGGTCGAGGCGGAAATTGTTCTGCTTCAGCCACAGCGCGAGATTCAGCATGTCTTCGTCCGTCGTGCCGGGATGCGAGGCGATGAAGTACGGGATCAGGTATTGCTCCTTGCCCGCTTCCTTGCTGAAACGCTCGAACATTTCCTTGAATTTCTGATATGCGCCCATGCCGGGCTTCATCATCTTGGAAAGGACGTTTTCCTCGGAGTGCTCGGGGGCGATCTTGAGATAGCCGCCAACGTGATGCTGCACCAGCTCCTTCACGTATTCGGGCGACTTCACCGCCAGGTCATACCGCAGGCCCGAGCTGATCAGGATCTTCTTCACCCCGGGAGTCGCGCGCGCCTTGCGGTAGAGCTGCACCAATGAAGAATGGTCCGTGTTCAGGTTGTCGCAGATATCGGGATAGACGCACGACAGCTTGCGGCAGGACTGTTCGATCTTCTCGCTCTTGCAGGCCAGCCGGTACATGTTGGCTGTCGGTCCGCCGAGGTCGGAGATCGTGCCGGTGAAGCCTTCCACCTTGTCGCGGATCTCTTCGATCTCGTGCAGGATGGATTCTTCGGAACGGCTCTGGATGATGCGGCCTTCATGCTCGGTGATCGAGCAGAAGGTGCAGCCGCCGAAGCAGCCACGCATGATGTTGACCGAGAAGCGGATCATTTCCCATGCCGGGATTTTTGCTCCCTTGTACGCCGGATGCGGCGCCCGCGCATAGTGCAGATCGTAGATGTAATCCATTTCCCGGGTAGTCAGTGGAATCGGGGGCGGATTGAGCCACACCTCGCGATCACCGTGGCGCTGGATCAGTGCACGGGCGTTGCCGGGATTGGATTCGAGATGCAGCACGCGCGAGGCATGCGCATACATCACCGGATTCACCGACACCAGCTCGTAATCCGGCAGGCGCACCACCTGACGCTCGCGCGGCACGCGGGCCGGGCGATGAATGGTAATGGGCTTGGCGTTGGGAGCATCCGGCACCCCATCCGAAGCGCAGGCCGCGCCTTCGCTCATCTGCATCGCATACGGATCAGGATGCGGATCGACGCGGCCGGGGCGATCCATCATTGCCGAATCGACTTCCAGCCAGTCTTCAGGCACGGATTTGCGCAGGAAAGCCGTGCCGCGCAAGTCGGTGATATCGTGGATATGTTCTCCGGCGGCAAGCCGGTGCGTCAGCTCGACCAGCGCGCGCTCGGCGTTGCCGTACAGCAGGAGATCGGCCTTGGAGTCGACTAGGACAGAGCGACGCACCTTGTCCGACCAGTAGTCGTAGTGCGCGATACGCCTTAAGGAGGCCTCGATACTGCCGATAACGACAGGTACATCGGAAAAAGCTTCGCGGCAGCGCTGCGAATACACCAGCACGGCGCGATCCGGCCGCTTGCCGGGTGCGGCATCGGGAGTGTACGCGTCGTCGGATCGGATTTTGCGGTCGGCAGTGTAGCGGTTGACCATCGAATCCATGTTGCCTGCCGTCACGCCGAAATACAGGTTGGGCTTGCCCAGTTTTCTGAACGCTTCTGCCGACTGCCAATCGGGCTGCGCAATGATGCCGACGCGGAAGCCCTGCGCCTCCAGCAATCGTCCGATCAGCGCCATGCCGAAACTGGGGTGATCGATATAGGCGTCGCCGGTGACCAGGATAACGTCGCACGAATCCCAGCCGAGCGTATCCATCTCGGCGCGCGACATGGGAAAGAAAGGCGCGGTGCCGAAACGCTTGGCCCAGTACGGGCGATAAGAAGGCAGGAGCTTGGGTGTTTCCATAACCGAGCATTTTACTATGGAAATCAGTAATTTCCGAACTTTTGTTTGCCACCCCACGTCAATTAGATGAGCTAAATGAACAGGATAGGTTGAGCATGCAATACGTCCAGAGCCCGCCGCCGGTGTACACGCCGACGTCGCCGACAGGGACCGTAACGGCATCCGATGCGGTTAAGGCTGTGCGCCCGGTCACGCCACAAGCCTCGCCTGAAGCCCCGATCCAGCGCCTGGATACCCGCTTGCCGGCACTGGAGCAGCGCTGGACGTCGCGCCCCATGGCAGTTGAAAGCGAACGCCGCAAGATGTGCCGCCGCATTCAACACGAACCAGTGCTGGAAGAACTGCGCTCCGGCATCGATCGCCGCCGCCGCAACCAACGCAGAAACGATTTGACCACGGCCATCGACGAAAGAATCTGAGCCTGCCAGACCCGGATCCCGACTCGCCCCTCCAGCCACTCAGTAAACCTGCTATTCAAGAGTCACAGCCTTAAGCCGCATTCTGACAATGCGCGAAAAAGTGTGGGAGAATGCCCAACTAAAAATTCATTCCCCAAATGAAGAAAAAATTTTCCACACTCTGGCGCTTCCTTCTCCCGGTCATGGTTCTTCTGGTGGCGGGGACCGCCATGCTCAGCAAACAGCAGACCTCGCAACAGCTTGAGAATATCGAGACGGCAGCGCGCGTCCAGGCCAAGACGCTGATCCGCATCCTGAATGTCACGGACGAACTGGTCGGCGAACAGGTTTATGCTTCCATGCATTTGCTCAAGGAGCGCGGCCTGCAACTCGGCATGCCGGCGATATCCGGCACTACCCGCGTGGGCGGGCGCATCGTTCCGCGCTTGATGCTGGGAGATTTGCCGCAGTCAAACCGCTTTCAGCTGGTCGATGGCGTCACCGATATCCTGGGTGGCACGGCCACCCTGTTCGTCAAGGATGGCAACGACTTCGTCCGTATCATCACCAATGTACGCCAGAAAAATGGCGAACGCGCCGTTGGCACCCTGCTCGATCCCAAAGGCAAGGCCATCGCCGCATTGCGCGACGGGCGATCCTTCCATGGCGAGGTGGACATTCTCGGTGCACCTTACATCACCCGTTACGAACCGATGCGCGATCTTCACGGCCAGGTCATCGGCGCGTGGTACGTCGGTTACAAGGTAGATATGAAGGTGCTACGCGAGGCCGTGGAGAATACGCGCTACCTTGAAGCCGGTTTCGCAGCCGTCATGGATGACCGGCAGAAAATACGCTTCCTCTCCTCGCACATGTCGCCCGCCGTCGCCGACCATTTGCTGCGCCAGCCTTCCGACGACTGGATGATCGTACGGGAAGACATCCCCAACTGGGGTTTCAGCGTAATGATCGGCTACCCGATGAGCGAAGCACGGGCAATCGGGCTGACCAAGTCCTTGTTTGCTATCCTTTCCGGCACCGTGCTCACGATACTGCTGATCGCAGTCATTCTCTGGCAAATGCGCCGCCTGATTCTCAACCCGATAGGCAGCGACCCGGCGCTCGCCATCGAAGTCGTGCAACGCATCGCCGCAGGCAACCTGGAACTCGATGACCTCCAGGCACCCAAGGGCACGCTGATGGCCAATGTGCTGCGCATGCGCAGCAAACTGGGCGAGATGCTGGACACCCTGCGGCAGAACGCGGAGCGGATGGGCCTTTCGGCCAGCGTGTTCGAACATACGCGCGACGGCATTTTCATCGCCGACACGGCGACGCGCATCATCGAAATCAACCCGGCTTTCAGCCTGATCACCGGCTACGGTCGCGAGGAAGCGCTCGGGCGTACTCCCGCAGAACTGGGCTTCGCCTCGGCCGAACCGCACTTCTTCGCGCACATCTGGCAAAGCCCGGATGCCGTCGGGGAATGGCGCGGCGAGAGCTGGAGCCGGCGCAAAACCGGTGACAGCTATCCTGCCTGGCTGGAGCTTTTCATCGTCAAGAAAGAAGACGGGCTGGCCAATTATGTCGGCGTTTTTTCCGACATCACCCTCGCCAAGGCGCAGCAGCAGAATCTGGAGCACATGGCATACCACGACGCGCTCACGCAACTGCCGAACCGTACCTTGCTGGACGACCGTCTGCACCAAGCGGTGGCGCGCGCGAATCGCTCGGGAGAAATCCTGGCGGTCTGCTATTTCGATCTCGATGGATTCAAGCCGATCAACGACAATTTCGGCCATGACGCCGGCGACCAGTTGCTGGTGGAGCTGGCCCAGCGTGTACGCAACTGCCTGCGCGAATCCGACACGGTGGCGCGGCTGGGCGGCGACGAGTTCGCACTGCTGCTGTGCAATCTGCAATCCATTGAAGAGTGCGAGCAAACGCTGACGCGGCTGGTGGTCGCCATCAAGGCGCCTTTCCAGCTGGTCGAAAAGACCGTACAGATCTCGGCCAGCATCGGCTATACCCTGTTTCCGATGGATGACAGCGAACCCGATACCTTGCTGCGCCATGCCGACCATGCCATGTACCAGGCCAAAGTGAGCGGCGGCAGCCGTTTTCATTTGTTCGATACCGAACATAACCGCCAGACGCGCGATCGCCGCCAGGAACGCGCGCGCATCGAAACTGCACTTCCCAACGGCGAATTCCGGCTCTTTTACCAGCCCAAGGTCAACATGCGCCACGGCCGGGTCGTTGGTGCGGAAGCCCTGATACGTTGGGAGCACCCTGAAACGGGACTGCGTTCGCCGGCGGAGTTCCTTCCGCTCGTGGAGGACACCGATTTCGTGATTCCGTTAGGCGAATGGGTCATTCGAGAGACGCTGCGCCAGATCAGCGCCTGGCGCAAGAGCGGGCTGGAACTGCAGGTGAGTGTCAATATCGCGCCGCGCCACATGATGCAGAAGAATTTCGCCGCCCGACTTGCCGAGCTCTTGCAAGAATATCCTGACGTTTCCCCAGCGTTGCTGGAACTGGAAATTACGGAAACCGCCGCCATCGAGGATATCGCCGGCGTCGCGCAGATGATCAATAGCTGCAAGCTGCTGGGCGTGACCTTCGCGCTCGACGATTTCGGCGTGGGCTATTCTTCGCTCACTTACATGCGCCGCCTGCCGGTGGAGGTCATCAAGATCGACCAGTCCTTCGTGCGCGACATGCTGCATGACGCAGACGACCTGGCGGTGGTAGCCGGCGTGATCAGCCTGAGCCGCGAATTCCAGCGCCAGGTGGTTGCCGAGGGCGTAGAAACGGCAGATCACGGCCTGAACCTGCTGCGCATGGGTTGCACCATCGCGCAGGGCTACGGCATTGCCCGGCCCATGCCTGCCGATGTCATTCCGGCCTGGGTGGAATCCTACATGCCCGACGCAAGCTGGGACGAAGGCTCGCTGTAAATCATTTTCGCCGCGGACGCTCACCGCACCTGGCGCCGATGGTAACTGCCGATCCAGCCCAGCACCTGTTCCGGCGCAAGCGGAGGCGCGACACCATAGCCCTGCACGATTTCGCAGCCTAGCGCCAGCAGCTTCTCGCCGTGCCGATGGGACTCAACACCTTCGGCGATCACCTTGTGGCCAAAAATCCTGGCGAGCTTGACGATGGCTTCGACAATCGCCTCGTCTTCCTTATCGACCAACATATTGCGCACGAAGGACTGATCGATCTTGAGCGTTCGCGCGGGCAGCCGCTTGAGGTAGGAAAGCGAGGAATAACCCGTCCCGAAATCGTCGAGCGCGAAACAGACGCCCAGGCGCTCGCGGGCAATCCGGACAACATCGGCTGTCTGGATGGTTTCCAGGGCGGAAGTTTCGAGAATTTCCAGTTCGAGCTGCTCCGACGAAACGTCCGGATATGCCGCGAGCTGGCCCTCCAGCTTGTCGATGAAATCCGCGCATTGAATCTGCCGGGCCGCCACATTGGCGCTGACCTGGATTTTTTCGCCCCGCTGCTGCCAGGCGCGGATTTGCCTGAGCGTGCGATCGATGACCCAGTCGCCTATGCGGATGATCAGGTCGTGCTCTTCGACCAGCGGCAGGAATTCATGCGGCTCCAGCAAGCCCCGTTCCGGATGGCGCCAGCGTATCAGCGCTTCCATCCCTTCAACCCGGCCACTCAGCAAATTGACCTTGGGCTGGAAGTAGAGACAGAACTCATCGTTTACCAGCGCAGCTTCGATGCGCTCTATCTGCTTGAAAAGCAGTTGCACCTCGCGATCGAGCTTGGCATCGAACAGGTGGTAGCGATTTTTTCCGGCCTTCTTCGCTTCGTACATGGCGAGATCGGCGTGGCGGATCAGGGCGTCGGCATCCACATCGTCGACGGGGAAGATCGTCAGGCCGATGCTGGCCGAGATGTTGCACTCGATTTCGTCGATGACGAATGGCTCGGCGACGGCTGCGTTGATTCTGGAAAGGATGAGACCTATCTGGTCCATATCGCGGAGATTGTTGAGCAGGATCACAAACTCGTCGCCGCCAAAGCGCGACAGGGTATCGCCGGCCTTGACCACCGACGCGAGACGCTTGGCTACCTCGACGAGCAGCTTGTTGCCTGTTGCATGGCCGTACATATCGTTGACGAACTTGAAGCCGTCGATATCGAGAAAACACACCGCAAGCAGGCGCCCATTGCCACGCGTCTGTTGGCAGCATTCGTTCAGTCGTTCGGCCAGCAGCGTGCGGTTGGGCAGGCCGGTCAGGGCATCGTAATGCGCCATTTTTTCCAGCAGTTTTTCGGCATTCTTGATGTCGGTAATATCGGTGAACACGCCGACATAATGCGTCACCTTCCCTTGATCATCGCGCACCGCGCTGATCGAAAGCTCTTCCGCATACAGCTCGCCGTCTTTCTTCCGGTTCCACAGCTCGCCGTGCCAGTGGCCGGCTTCCCGCAAGCATCGCCACATGGCTTCGTAGAACTCTTCGCTCTGCTGGTCCGAGGCGAGGAAATGGGGATTCTTGCCGATCACTTCTTCGGCCGTGTAGCCGGTGATCGCGCTGAAAGCCTGATTGGCGCTGAGAATACGGTTCTCGGCATCGGTGATCACGATGCCCTCCCAGGCGTTCGTGAACACATTGGCGTGCAACCGAAGCTCAGCCACCTGCTGGTCGATGCGATCCATCATGATGTCGAATTCCTTGGCTGCGACCGCGACTTCGTCGCTGCCGGACAAGGTGGGCGAGACGTGACGCTTCTCGCCAGACTCATATAGTTTCATCGCCTTGGCCAGATAGCTGATCTTTCTCACCACCTGCCGGCTGACCAATACGTTGATCAGCGCTCCGCCCAAAACACTGACAAAGAAGAGAATGGCGACCAGCGCAACGAACAACTGGCGCAATGGCTGCAGGATGACATCCACCGGAGCCAGCTTGAAATAGCGCCAGCCCATCGGTTCCAGGGCAGTGCCGACGGCCACGTATTCCCTGCCGCCGACCATGACGCTCTTCGAAAGCGCGTGTGAGCCGGCTTGTACCGGCGATTTCAGCAGCGCCTGCAAACCGGGCTCTTCCGGTAGCCTGAAATCACTGGAGTTCTTCATCGCTTCCAATGATTTCTGCCACGCCCCGGCCAGAATGAAATTGCCTTGCTTGTCCAGCAGGAAATTCTGCGTATCGCGATATAGCTGCTGTTCCTGGAACAGGAACGACAACACCTTGCTGAGTTGCATATCCTCGCCCAGGGAACCTATCCACCGGTCATCCTGATAGAGCGGATAGATTGCGCTAACCATCCATGTATTCGTGACCGGGTCGTTCAGTGGTGGGGTAAATCCGAATTTCCGCTGCGGATTGGCCACGGGCATGGTGTACGCCACCCACGGCGTCTGCGTGTAATCGTGATCGGCCTTCTGGGTGAAAACGAAATCGGGGAATGTGGTATCGAAAATGACAATGCTGCGATACGGATCCATGTACCAGACATTTTCCACATGCCGTCTCGCCGCGGATCCAAAGGAATCCATCACGTTTTTGATACGCATATGCATGACTTTTCGCTGTTCTGTCTCTTCCCGGCTATTCGGAAGAAACACCCCGGACTCGATGTTGCCGTCGAAAGGAGGTTTGCGATTGCGCCATATGCCATCCGGGCCGAGTTCCATCCGCTGATGGAACTGCCGTATTTCATGTCCCTCGACCGGCTTTGCCAACTCGGTTTGAAGCAGCCTGGCCAGGCCTTCCAGCTTGGGCTTGCTTTCGAGCAAACGCTGCCTGGCGGCCTCAGCCTGGGAATCGGTAACGGTAACGAGCTTGGAGATTTCGTTGTCGAGGATTTGTTCGCGCGTGTAGAAGTAGAGCGCAACGGATGCCGGTATCGCTGTCAGCAGGATGCTGGCGATCACGATCAGCACGAGTTTTCTGTTGATATTCATTACCTTATTGTCATGGCCAGCCGCTTCATACCATCACAATCACCGGGTCGGAACACGCTTTCACCTGGCCATGCCTGTCCAGATGCTGGCTCGGGCACTCAATGCGGAGGCTCCTCGAGGCCCAGCACCTCGGACTCCTCAAGAAAATGGATGAATCCCAGGCGCAACTGCTCAGGCCATTCCTGACCGAGCCTGAGCCCGATTTGGAGCAGCCGCGCCTCGATCAGTTCGGCATCCACCTCCATGAGGTCATAGGTGATCTTGACCAAGTCACCATCCGCATGGATTTCATGCACGCCCATCATGCCTCGCAAATCGTCGCAAAGCAGATCGGCCTCTTGGGAAGACAAAGGCTGGGCGAGCCTGAAGCTGCGTCTTTTCATGACCTGCACGCCTCTTTGCCTGGGGGATGGATGCCCCGGATAGCCAATATACAGATACGGGGTCGCGGTAAAACGCTCACGGCATTGCGCTGAACAGAAAACATAGCGTATGCCCTCGTAGAGGGTGGCAATTGCATCGCCCTCGACGGTCATGCCGCATACCGGATCCTTGTCGATATCGCTCAACGGATGATGCCAGTCCATTTCACTCGCCCCTTGCCGCTTTTACTTTTGACAGCTCTATCCTGCTGGCGTGCTTCGTCTCGGGAGCCTGCAGGTCATCCGCGCCTGGCGGATGACCTGCAGCGCGGAACTCATGAACAACGCCGCGATGAGCGTGCCCACGAGGATGTCCGGCCATCGAGACGCCAGCGCATAACTCGTCCCCGCCGCCAGCAGAACGCCGGTATTGGCGATGAGATCATTGCGCGAGCACAGCCAGGTCGAACGCATGTTCACGTTGTCCTCGCGATGCGTGTACAGCAGGTAAAAACACAACAGGTTGGCGGCCAGCGCCAGCGCGCCGACGACGCCCATGGTGGCCGCTTCCGGCATAACCGGGTGCAGCGTCTTGTAAGCGGCCTCAACCAGCACCCCCAGCCCGAACGCCAGCATGATCGCGCCCTTGACCAGCGCCACCGCGCCCTGCGCACGCTGACTGCGCGCCAGCACGTAGAGGCTCATCGCATACACCGTGGCATCGCCGAACATGTCCAGCGAATCCGCCAGCAGCGATGTCGAGTGCGCCAGCCAGCCGAAAACGCCTTCGACGGCGAACATCACGATGTTGACCGCCAGCACGATTTGCAGCACGCGCCGGTGTTTTATGCGCAGCGCGGTGATTTCGCAGGATTTGTCTTCGCAGCAGCCGGCCAAGGTTCACTCCTATTCCACCGAGAACACCTTGGGAGTCTCCCCCGCTTTGGGGATCGTGTAAACCGTCAACGTCCCCTTCTTCATCTCGCCCATGCCAGGCGAATTGAGCGGCATGCCGGGCACACTAATACCGGCGATGGCGGGCTTTTCCCTGAGCAGCGTGTTGATCGCGCTCGCCGGCACATGGCCCTCGACCACATAACCGTTGACCAGCGCGGTATGGCAACTGGCGACGCGGGTCACGCCGTAGCGCTTCTTGATGCCATCCATGTCGGCTTGGTCATAAGACTTGACCGCGAATCCGTTTGCTTTCAGATACTCGACATATTTCACGCAGCAGCCGCAATTCGGGCTCTTGTAGAGGGTGACGGCCGGGCCGGCAAAAGCAGAGACCGAACTCAAAAGAAGTGCAATCGCGCCAACGCGCATCCATCGTTTCATGGTTTTCTCCTGTTCAAATATCAGTGGGCATGCCCTTCGTGGGAATGCCCGTGGACGTCATCAGCGGGAGGCGTGGCATCCACATGAGGATGCGTGTCGGCCTCTATCGCGACACCGTGCGCATGCTCATGCCTTTGGCCGGATTCCACGGCGGGCAGCGAGAGCACGCCCAAGCCATGCCGGTACACCAGCTCCGCGCCATGCCAGGCGGTAACGGCAACCAGAACCCAGGCTCCGATCACCGCCCCCGCGAACCACCAAGCCGGCACCGTATCCACCTTGCTGCGCCAGGCGTCCCAACCGGCCAGCACGGCAATAACCGCCACCGTCGCCAGCGCCCAGGCACGGTGTGCCAGCATGGCAACGTGGCCGGCCTCGTCATGGTTGACGCTGTTGAACGCCTGCCAGCCGAAAAACGCCGTCGGCAGCGCCGCCAACGCCCCCAGCCACAGCGTGGTGTGGGCGAGGATGGCGCAATGCGTGGCGCACGCCTTACCGCGCGTCGCTAGCGCCGCCACATGGAAGACCGCCGATACTGCAATCAGGGCGATGGGAAAATGCACCAGCACCGGATGCAGGTTAGGGATGATTTCAGGCATGTTCACCCTTTCGATTGATTGAATATTCCTTCACCAACGCATAAATGGCCGGAATCACGATCAGCGTCAGCACGGTGGAGGACACCATGCCGCCCACCATCGGCGCGGCAATGCGCCGCATCACTTCCGAACCGGTGCCGCTGCTCCACATGATGGGCAGCAGGCCGGCCATGATCGCCACCACGGTCATCATCTTGGGGCGTACCCGTTCCACCGCGCCCTCCATGACCGCCGCATACAGATCATGAACGTTAAACGGTCGGCCTTCCGCCTCGCGTTTCGCCTTGAGCTCGTCGTAAGCGTGGTTGAGGTAGATCAGCATGATGACGCCGGTTTCCGCCGCCACGCCGGCCAGCGCGATAAATCCGACCGCTACCGCGACGGAAAGGTTATAGCCCAGCCAGTACATCAGCCACACCCCGCCCACCAGAGCGAACGGTACCGATAGCATGACAATCAGCGTCTCCGTCAAGCGCCGGAAGTTGATATAGAGCAGCACAAAAATGATGAACAGCGTCAGCGGCACCACCAGCTTGAGGCGCTCCTTGGCGCGCTCCATGTACTCGAACTGGCCGCTCCAGGTCGCGTAATAACCGGGCTGGAATTTAACCTTTTCGCGCACCGCCTTTTGCGCGTCCGCCACATAACCGCCGATGTCGCGGTCGCGTATATCGACATAGATATACGCCGACAACAGTGCGTTCTCGGTACGGATGCCGGGCGGGCCTTTTTCCAGCGAGACGCGCGCCAGCTGGCCGAGTGGAATCAACGCACCGCCCGCCGTCGGCACCAGCACCTGGCGGGCAATGGCGTCCGGATCGGAACGCAGTTCGCGCGGGTAGCGCGTGATGACGCCGAAACGCTCGCGCCCTTCCACCGTGGTGGTAATGGTCTCACCGCCCAACGCACCTCCGATCACATCCTGTATCTCACCCACAGTCAGGCCGTAGCGCGCGAGCTGCGCACGGTCGGGCTCGATATTGAGGTAATAGCCGCCGGTGATGCGTTCCGCGTAGGCACTCGTCGTCCCCGGCACGGACTTGACCACGGCCTCGATTTCCTTGGCGAGCTTTTCCATTTCGCCCAGATCCTTGCCGAACACCTTGATGCCGATGGGTGTGCGGATGCCGGTGGAAAGCATGTCGATTCGCGCCTTGATCGGCATGGTCCAGGCATTGGAAACGCCCGGGATCTGCACCGCCTGATCCAGCTCGGCGATCAGCTTGTCGAGGGTCATCCCGGAACGCCACTCGGATTCCGGCTTGAGATTGATGACGGTCTCGAACATTTCCAGCGGTGCCGGGTCGGTAGCGGTGTTGGCGCGACCCGCCTTGCCGAATACCGAGGCCACCTCGGGGAAATTCCGGATGATGCGATTCTGCGTCTGCATGGTCTCCGCCGCCTTGGTGACGGACATGCCGGGCAGGCTGGCCGGCATATAGAGCAGCGTGCCTTCGTTCAGGGCCGGCATAAACTCGCTGCCAAGCCGGGTGAACGGGTAAACCGATACGGCCAGCGCCAGCACGGCGGCGAAAATGGTCAGTTTCTTCCAGCGCATCACCCAGGCGATGACCGGCCGATAAATCCAGATCAGGAAACGATTCACCGGATTCTTGCGCTCCGGGATGATCCTGCCGCGCACGAACAGCAGCATCAGCACCGGCACCAGCGTAATCGACAGCAGCGCCGCGCCCGCCATGGAGAAGGTCTTGGTATAGGCCAGCGGCTGGAACAGGCGCCCTTCCTGCGCTTCCAGCGTGAATACCGGCAGGAAGGACACCGTGATAATCAGCAAGCTGAAGAACAGCGCCGGGCCGACTTCCCGGCAGGCGTTGATCATCAACTGCACGCGATTGGCATCAGGCGGCGCGCGCTCAAGGTGCTTGTGCGCGTTTTCTATCATCACAATCGCCGCGTCCACCATCGCGCCGATGGCGATGGCGATACCCCCCAGGCTCATGATGTTGGAGTTAAGGCCCAGCCAGCGCATCAGGATGAAGGCAATCAGCACCCCTACCGGCAGCATGATGATCGCCACCAGCGCGCTCCGCACATGCAGCAGGAAAAGCACGCACACCAACCCCACCACCAGGCTTTCCTCGATCAACGTCGTTTTCAGGTTATCGATGGCGCGATGGATCAACTCGGAGCGGTCGTATACCGCTTGTACCGTGACGCCCGGCGGCAGACCAGGGGCAATTTCAGCGAGTTTTTCCTTGATGTTGCCGATGACTTCGAGCGCGTTCTGCCCATAGCGTGCCATTGCGATGCCACCCACCACTTCGCCCTCGCCGTTGAGTTCCGCAATGCCGCGCCGCTCGTCCGGCGCCAGTTCTACCCGCGCCACGTCGCGCAGCAGCACCGGCGTACCGCGCTCGCTTTTCAGTACCAGCGTTTCCAGATCGCCGATGCCGCGAAGATAACCCTTGCCGCGCACCATGTACTCGGTCTCGGACATTTCCACCACGCGCCCGCCGACATCGCGATTGCTGTCGCGGATCACCTGCGTGATGCGCGATAGCGGAATGCCGTAGGCCTGAAGTTTGCGCGGATCGAGCACTACCTGGTATTGCTTGACGAAGCCGCCGATGCCGGCGACTTCGGCGACGCCGTGCGCCTTGGTCAACTGGTAGCGCAGATACCAGTCCTGAATGGTACGCAGCTCTTCCAGCGTATGGTTCTTTGCCAGCACCGCATACTGGTAGACCCAGCCGACGCCGGTGGCGTCCGGCCCCAGCGTCGGCGTCACACCGCGTGGCAGGCGGCCGGTGGCGGCATTGAGATATTCCAGCACGCGCGAACGCGCCCAGTAGATATCGGTGCCGTCCTCGAAAATCACATAGACAAAAGACGCGCCAAAGAAAGAGAAGCCGCGCACTACACGCGATTTAGGCACCGACAGCATCGCGGTAGTGAGCGGATAGGTCACCTGGTCTTCCACCACTTGCGGTGCCTGGCCGGGAACCTCGGTATAGACGATAACCTGCACGTCGGAGAGATCGGGAATCGCGTCCAGCGGTGTTTTCACCAGCGCGTAAATCCCGGCGCCGACCACGAACAGCGTCGCCAGCAGCACCAGGAAGACATTGCGTACCGACCAGGCAATGATACGTTCGAGCATATTAATGTCCCTCGTGGCCGGATGCGCCAGACGAAGCGCTTTCGCCAAAGCCGCCCAGCGCCGCCCGCAGGTTGCTCTCCGCATCGATCAGGAAGTTGGCCCGCACCACCACCATTTCGCCTTCGGCAACGCCTTGCAGCACTTCGGCATAGCCGTCGCCGCGCTGGCCCAGCTTGACTTCGCGCGGCTCGAACAAGCCTTCGGCGCGCTGCACCAGCAGCACCTGGCGCATGCCGCTGTCGAGCACCGCCGAATCCGGCACCGCCAGCACTTTGGCCTGGCCTCCGGCGGCCAGTTGCACGCTGGCGTACATGTCGGGCTTGAGCAGGCCGCCCGGATTGGCGAGCTCCACCCTCACTTTTGCGGTGCGCGTCTCGGGCGCGACGGTCGGATAAATATAGGCGACCTTGCCGCTGAATTCCTTTCCGGGATAGGCATCGACGCCAATCTTCACCGCCTGCCCGATGCGCACCTGCGCCAGATCCTGCTCGAATACATCGGCGATAAGCCAGATAGCCGAAAGATCGGCAATCCTGAACAGCGGTTCGCCCGGCATGAAACGCATTCCCTGCACAGCTGTCTTTTCCAGCACCACACCGCTGGCCGGGGCATGCAGCGTCAGCGTGCGGGTGACCTTGCCTTCCCGTTGCAGGCGCTGCAATTGCGCGTCAGAAATATCCCAGTTGCGTAGCCGTTTGAGCGCGCCTTCCGCCAGCTGGCCGACGCCCGCCAGCGATTCTTCAGTGCCGTTTTCCAGCGAATTCCTGCCTTTCCAGGCGATCAGGTATTCCTCCTGCGCGGAGACCAGCTCCGGGCTATAGACCTGCATCAGCGCCTGACCGCGCCTGACCGGCTGGCCGGTGGCGTTGACATGGAGATTCTCGATGTAACCCTCGAACTTGGCGGTGACGGTATGCAAGCGCCGCTCGTCCGCCTGAAACTGGCCGACGGCGCGCACCACCCTTGTCAGCTCGCGCATCGCGGCAGGCTCGGTACGAACGCCCAGCTTCTGGACCTTGTCCGGGCTGATACTGACCTGTCCCGGCTGTGCCACTTCGTCGGCATACACCGGGATGTAATCCATGCCCATGGAGTCCTGCTTGGGGACAGGCGAGGTATCCGGTAAGCCCATCGGATTACGGTAATACAGGATTTTGCGCTCGCCCTGCGCAGGATTTGCAGCCGGTGCAGGCGGTGCTTCGTCGGCATACACCGGAATGTAGTCCATCCCCATGTCATCCTTTTTGGGCTCCGGCGAAGTATCCGGCAAGCCCATCGGATTGCGGTAATACAGTATCTTGCGTTCAGCCTTGGCAGGGGCGGCGGATACTTCCGGCGATTCCGCCCGCTTCATCCCCAGCCAGTAGCCGGCGCCGGTTGCAGCCATCAGGCCGATCAAGCCCAGTACGGCCCAGATGCCGGTTTTTTTCATAATTCCTCTCCCACCCTGCTTTCGATTTCGGAAATACGCACTTCCTGCTCCACGCGTGCCTTTAGGCTGTCTTGCCGGGCACGCTTGATCGCGCGCTGGGCGTCGAGCAGCGTGGCAAAATCCACCTTGCCCGACTCGTAGCCGGCCAGCGCGGAACGGAATGTCAACTCGGCCTGCGGCAACAAGGTATTGGCGATCAGTTGCTCCTGCTTAACGGCTGCATCCAGTGCCGCCAGCGATTCCTGCAATTCGGCCGCCAGCTGGTTCGCCACCGCCTGCCGACGCTCCCTAGCGGCAGCCAGCATCGCGCTCGCCTCGCTTTCCTGCGAACGGCGGGTATCGAAGCGGAGGGGGATATTGAATTCCACCATCGCCTCCCAGCTATCGATGCTGCCGCCACGCTGGGTCGGCGCAATGCCGAGCGTGACATCGGGGTAGCGGTTCTTCTCCACCAGCCGCCGGTTGGCATCGGCGGCCGATACTTGCGCCGACTGCGCAGCCAGCAGCGGATTGCCATGCAGTACTTTCTCCTGCAGGACGGCGGCATCGATCTTTTCAGGGGATACGCGGCGCAGCGTCTGCGGCTCGGCAATCGGCGCAAGCTGCGGCCGCCCCAGCGCCGCATTCAGCCTGGCCATGGCGTGATGCTGCTCGGTGCCCAGACTGATAATCTCGGAACGCAGCATGGTCTTCTCGACCTGCGCCCGGATCACGTCCTGCTGCGGCGTCAGCCCGCCGGCGTAACGTGCCTGCGTGACCGCCTCCAGCTCGTTCAGCAGCCGCAGGATGTCCTCAGCCAGCTTTTTCAATCCGACGGCTTGGTAATACTGCGCATAAGCGCTTTTGATCCGGGCATGGATATCGACGACCGCTGCCTGACGGCGCCCGCGCACCTGATCCACTTGTGCCGTGGCCACCTCCTTGCGCAGATCGCGCTTGCCCCACAGCGGGATGCTCTGCATCAGGGTGTATTTGGTTCCGCTGCCCTTGCCGGGCAGCGGATTGAAACCGTCCGGCGCACCCGGCCCGGCAAAATCCTGCAACTCGACCCGCAACACCGGATCGGGCAACGCGCCCGCCGGGGCGATACGCTCGCCGGCGGCTTCGACTTCGTAGCGCATCGCGGCCAGTTCCGGGTTATGGGTATCGGCCCATTGCAGCAGTTCCTGCACATCGGCGCCGAGCGGCGCCGATGTTTCCTCCGCCTGGGCTGACGACATCGCCAGGAGGGCGACCGCCAGAGCAAGGCGTCGAAGTTGCTTGTTCGTTTTCATGGATTCACCTGTTTTCTCCATTTGGCCGGCCACTTACTTCACCGGCTTGATCTGCGTAATCAGCGGCGCACGGCCATTGACCTTTACAAACTGGAACTCGACTCGGTCACCGACATCCAGCGCATCCAGTTGCGCCTTGTCGGCGACCGCGAAAAACATGGTCATGGCGGGCCACTTCAACTCCGCGACGGCCTCATGCTTGAGCGTCACCTTGCCGCCCATCTTGTCCACGGCGACCACTTCGCCCCTTGCGGCATAACTTTTTTGTGCCTCGGCTTTGGGAGGGCGCGTATCGGCGGCGTATGCAGGCATGGCGGCGCTGCCGAGCACCCATGGTGCCAATGCGGCTATCAGGAATTTTTTCATTTCGGACTCTCCTTGTATCAGTTGTATCAATCCAGACAGGGTTCGGGCAAACCCCGGACGCATCTCGATTGCCACTGCAGCGCGCAAATACGCACTGCATCCGACAGCTAACGAACGCGTCTATTGGGTGTGCTGGAGGATGGCTGGGCAGCATGCACCCGAAACAATCAAATCGGATCGACTGCGTGACAACGCCGGAGAACCTTCAGCACTAGGCGAAGGAGGAGATGGGAGGTCGGAACAGGAAAGAGGAAAGGGATTGCGGTTTTTCGGCGATTGCCGCGGAAAATTTCGGGCTGGCCGCCATTGCCAGCATGGTAAAGGCGAACGGCACGATGGCTTGAGCCGTCACGATATGACAGGAAAAACACTTTTCGCAGGGAGTTTTTGCGGATGGAGACTTGGTCTCATGATGATCGCAGCCCGGCATCGCATCCGCCTGGTCGGCATCGGCATGCATTACCATGGCCTGACCGTGCGCATCGCACGCAGGCATGATCGATGCCGCCAGCCCGTTCAGGGGCAGGCAGATCAGCATGGCGAGCAGCACGATCAAACGGCTTAGTCTGGAATACATATTTTTATTATGCGCCTATTTTTAAAACCCTGTAAACACGGAGAAACTCCCGTAATTTCCATCTCGACGCACAGCGAGAAGCGCAATTCGCTCACCCTGCATCCGCCGGAGAATCGCCAGCCAATTGCTCCAGTATCGGGCATTCGGGACGATGATCCCCATGGCAACAATGGGCGAGCCGTTCCAACTCGGTTTTCATCGTCTGCATTTCAGCGATCTTGCGTTCGAGCTCGGCGATATGCTCCAGTGCCAGCGCCTTGACTCTCGCGCTGGAGCGCGACTGGTCGCGCCATAAACCTAGCAAATCCGCGATCTGCTTGATGGAAAATCCCAAGCCGCGCGCGCGGCGGACAAAGCGCAGGATATGCACGTCCTTGTCGGAATACATGCGATATCCCGCCAGCGTTCGCGATGCCTCCGGAATCAGGTGCATGTCTTCGTAATGCCGGATCATTTTTGCGGTCACACCTGACGCCGCGGCGGCTTCGCCGATACTCATGACACCCATCGATATCCTCCTGATCGCTGCGGCTTGAAAGTTGAGCGAATGATGATGAAGCTTCCCACCATGGTAAGGTCAAGCCCCGCAAATTGCTTGACCTTACCATCATGGGAAGGTTCAGAGTATCGTTATGCAATGCAGGGCTACACTCAAGGAGATTCCAAATGCATACTTTCAATGTTAACGACATGACCTGCGGCGGTTGCGCAGCGACGATTACCGCAGCCATCCGCAACATCGATCCGGACGCCACTGTCATCGCCGATCCCGCAACCAAGATAGTCAACGTGGAAAGCACGTTGCCGGCTTCCTCCATTGCCGATGCGATTGCAGCGGCAGGCTACCGCGTCGCAGAATGAAGTCGCTTGCCCTCATCATCTGCGGGCAGTAGGCTAGAAACATGACATCGTCCAATTCCCTTCGGCTTGCGATTGACGGCATGCGCTGCGCCGGCTGCGTCGCCGGCGTCGAAACCGCTTTGCGCGGCGTGCCCGGCGTCGCGGAAGTGAATGTCAATTTTGCCGCCCGGACAGCCGATGTTCGCGGCGAAGCCCAGGTACCCGCACTGATTGCAGCCGTATCGAAAGCGGGCTATCGCGCCAGCGAAATCATTGACGAAGAAGCCGCCGAAAGCGAGAAAGAAGCCGCCGAACTCGCACATTACCGTGTGCTAATGCGTAAATCACAGTTCGCGCTGGCCGTCGCCGTGCCGGCCTTGGCATTCGGTTTCCCTGCGATGCTCGGCGGTAACATGCCACACGCCCTGATGCAATGGGGATCGCCCGCCCTCGCAGTGCTGACGCTGACGGTGATGCTGTACTCCGGTCCGCAATTTTTCATTGGCGCATGGAAATCATTGCGCAACCACACCGCCACGATGGACACGCTGATCGCACTGGGCATGGCGGCAGCATGGGGCTATTCGCTCACTGTCACCGTCGCGCCGCGCCTATTCCCGGCCGGTACCGCCGAACCATTCTGGGACGTGATCGCCGTCGTCATCGGCCTGGTCGTGCTGGGGCAGGCGCTGGAGATGCGCGCACGCGGGCGCACCTCGGAAGCCGTGAAACGCCTGATCGGCTTGAAACCGAAAACCGCACGCGTCGTGCGCGACGGGCAGGAAATCGATATTCCGCTGGCCGAGGTGCGCGTCAACGATACGCTGCGCGTCCGGCCGGGCGAGAAAATCCCGGTAGACGGAGAGTTGATCGAAGGCCATTCCCTGGTCGATGAGTCCATGCTCACCGGCGAGCCCATGCCGGTCGAAAAAAACGTAGGCGCGGAAGTCTCCGGCGGCACGCTTAACAAAAGCGGTACCTTTCTTTTTAGAGCGACGCGCGTGGGCAAGGATACCGCGCTGTCGCGCATTGTCGAAATGGTCCGCCAGGCGCAAGGCGCCAAACCTGCCATCGGGCGGATGGCCGATACCGTCTCCGCCTGGTTTGTGCCGGCGGTGCTGATCGTCGCGGTGACTACATTCGTCGTCTGGTTCGATTTCGGCCCCGAACCCCGGCTCAACTTTGCGATGATCGCGGCCGTCACCGTGCTGGTAATCGCCTGTCCATGCGCACTGGGGCTGGCAACGCCGATGTCGGTGATGGTGGGCGTGGGCAAGGCGGCCGAACACGGCATATTGATCCGCAACGGCGACGCGTTGCAGCAGGCTGGACAGCTGACCACCGTAGTCCTCGACAAGACCGGCACCGTAACGATGGGCAAACCCGCCGTGACCGCGCTCATTCCGGCCGCCGGCCATGATGCCGACGGACTGCTGCGCCTCGCCGCCAGTCTGGAAGCAGGCTCGGAGCATCCGCTGGCGGAAGCGGTGCTCAATGCCGCAAAGGAACGCGGCCTGGCACTCGCCCCAGTCCAAAATTTCCAGGCGGTTGCAGGCCACGGCGTGCATGGCGAGATCGATGGCAAGCATGTCCGATTCGGCAACTACAAATTCATGGAAGAGCACGGCATTGCCTGCGATGCCCTGCACGACCAGGCCCAGCAGTCCGCATCGCGCGCGGAAACGCCGATGTTCCTGGCCGCAGATGGCATGCTGGCCGGCATCGTCGCTGTGGCCGACCCGATCAAGCCGGATTCAAAAACCGCCATCGCCCGGCTGCATGCGCTGCATATAAAAGTCGTCATGCTCACCGGCGACAATGCCGCCACGGCACATGCAGTGGCAAAACAGGTTGGCATCGACGCGGTATTCGCCGAAGTGTTGCCGCAGGACAAGGACAAACAGGTTGCCGAGCTGATCGCGCGCGGCGAAAAGGTCGGCATGGTCGGCGATGGCATCAACGATGCTCCCGCTTTGGCCCGCGCCGATGTCGGTTTCGCCATTGGCACCGGCACCGATGTCGCCATCGAATCTGCCGATGTCACGCTGATGTCCGGCTCGCTGCACGGGGTGCCGAACGCAATTGCCATTTCGCGCGCGACAGTGCGCAATATCCGGCAGAACCTGTTCGGCGCCTTTATCTACAACGTCCTGGGCATTCCGATTGCCGCCGGCCTGCTCTATCCCTTGTTTGGCCTGCTGCTCAATCCGATGATCGCCGGCGCGGCGATGGCGATGTCGTCGGTCACCGTGGTCAGCAATGCGGGACGCTTGCGGTGGTTCAAGCCATGAGCGAAACAATCGTCACCCTGGGCGGCATTGCCGCGATTGCGGTGATCGCATGGTGGTTCTGGCTTTCCAAATCCAAAGCCGAACATGTCAACGCACAGCAATCCATCGATATCCAGGTCAAGGATGGCGTCTACCAGCCGGCCGCGCTCGAAGTCCCGGCAGGACAGGCGCTGACGCTGCGCTTTACCCGCCATGACGCCACGCCTTGTGCGGAAAAAGTCGTATTCGGCGATCTCGGCATCAGCGCCGACCTCCCGCTGGGCAAGACGCAGAGCGTGACCCTGCCTCCACTGAATCCTGGCCAATATGAATTCACCTGCCAGATGGGCATGTATCGAGGACGATTGGTGGCGACGCAAGCATGATTCCCCAGGTAGCGCAGACATGCCGGCGGTTGAGTACGGCCCTTGAGCAATGATTTTCTGGCTGGACGCTGATACCCCTTTTCCCCCGCTGGAGCGAGCATTGAAAGAGCCCAGCGGCCTGCTCGCAGCCGGAGGCGATCTCTCGCCGAAGCGTCTGCTCGATGCGTATCGCCATGGCATTTTCCCATGGTACAGCCCCGGACAGCCGCCACTGTGGTGGAGCCCCGATCCGCGCATGGTACTGTTTCCGGATGAGTTGAAAATTTCCCGCTCGCTTGCCAAACGGCTGAAAAAGCGGGATTACGAAATACGCTACGACACGGTATTTCGCGAGGTTATGCTGGCCTGCGCCTCGACGCCGCGCCCCGGGCAGGAGGGTAGCTGGATCGTGCCGGAAATTCTGGAAGGATATTGCAAGCTGCACGCCCTGGGCTATGCCCACTCCATTGAAACCTGGATGGACGGCAAACTAGTCGGCGGGCTATACGGCGTCGCCATCGGCCGCATGTTTTACGGCGAATCGATGTTTCACCACGCCACGGACGCTTCCAAGCTGGCCTTTGTGCATCTGGTACAGCTCCTGCAACAGCAAGGCTTCGGCATGATCGATTGCCAAATGCATACGGCCCATCTTGCCCGTCTGGGCGCACGCGAAATCTCCCGCAACGAATTTGCCCAGAGATTGTCCGAATTGGTAAAATTGGAATCTGATTCTTCAGGAAAATGGAACTTCCATGACCCTGCCCAATGACCCGCCGCTTCAGCGGATCCAGTTCTACGTCACCACGCCCTACCCTTGCGGCTATCTTGACGGGCGTCAGGCGCAATCCCTGATTGCAGCGCCGCACCACCTGATCGACAACCGCGTTTATAGCGACCTGATCCAATTCGGCTTTCGCCGCAGCGGCAAATTCGCTTACCGTCCGCATTGCGAAAATTGCTCGGCCTGCGTGCCGGTTCGCCTTCCTGTTTCAGAATTCAAACCAAGCCGCAGCCAACGCCGCGCCTGGAAGCATCACGCCAACCTCACTGTACAAGTGCTCGACCTGCATTATTCCGAAGAGCATTTCAAGCTGTATCGCGCATACCAGCATGCGCGACACACCGGCGGCGGAATGGATGCGGATGGCGTCGAGCAGTACCGGAATTTCCTTGCGCAAAGCAATGTCGAGACCGTGCTGGTCGAATTCCGCGAAAACGAAGTGCTCAAGATGGTGAGCGTGGTGGATTGCGTACGAGATGGCCTATCCGCGGTTTATACCTTTTACGATTGCAGCAACCCGCACGCCAGCTACGGCACTTACAGCATCCTGTGGCTGGCCGAATGGTGCCGGCGGATCCAGCGTCCCTATCTTTTCCTCGGTTACTGGATCGCCGAAAGCCGCAAAATGGCCTACAAACAAGACTTCCAGCCATTGGAAGCCCTGCTTGACGGAGAGTGGCATCCGCTCATGAAAAATTCTTCAAAAGATGTGTGAACTTTCGCTGATTTGCCGAAGTCACACTTATGTCATCTCCGTGGCATCGGCGTTCTGACATTGGAGCTCAATCTCGGAACGCCATCTATTTAAAGGCCTGTTTCAGTAGTATTCGGCGTTGCCAAGGCCATGCGTGAGGAAGTACGTAAGGCGCAAACCGCAGTCTGGTTTTTCCAAACGGCGGCAAGCAAGTGACGATGCGCCAGGCATGGTTTTCCTACTGGGTCGCGTTGATGTGGAGCGCATCTGCTGGTTGCGCAAGTTGCGAACTCAAAACTCGTATCGCGCGCGTCCTGCAGTCATCCCGAATCTATCGCGATGGCAATTGCCGAATACTACTGAAACAGGCCTTGCCATAACCTTTTTCCGCATTACCTTTATTCGTTCGCAATGCCGTGCGGCACGTGACAGGTCGCCACATGCTGCCGTGCCGATTCGCAGTGTTTGCTCTGATCGTCAAAAAAGATATCCGCCCCGAAGGCCTCCAGGAATGGTCCTTTGTCCATTCCCGCAAGGAACAGCGCCTCATCGATACGAATCCCCCAATGCCGCAAGGTGCGGATCACCCGTTCGTGCGCCGGTGCGCCACGCGCCGTGACCAGCGCAGTCCGTATCGGCGCGGAGTCGGCGGGATATTCCGCCTGAATGTGATGCAGCATTGCGAGAAAATTCTTGAAAGGCCCGCCGGATAACGGTTCGCGTGCCGCTTGCACCTCGCTGTCCGAAAAGGCAGCCAGCCCTCCGGCCTTGTACACCCGCTCCGCTTCATCCGAAAACAACACCGCATCGCCGTCAAAAGCGATACGCAGTTGGTCGGTCTCGTTCCGCCCCACATTGGAAGGCAGGATGGTCGCCGCCGCATAACCCGACTCCAGCGCCTGCCGCACATCCGCCGGGTCGGCTGATAAAAAGAGATGGACGCCGAACGCCGGCACGTAGCGATACGGACTTTCCCCGCGCGTAAACACGGCTCGCTCGATGCCGAGTCGATGATGCCTGATCGAATTGAACACGCGCAGACCGGTATCGGCACTATTACGCGACAGCAGGATCACTTCTACCCGCTGTACCGAACCCGGCTGATTGAGCGCCAGCAACTTGCGCGTCAGTCCGAAGGCGACGCCGGGCTCCAGCGGGTCATCCTCGTGCTCGATCTGATAGCGGCAATACGCCTCCACGCCTTCTTGCTCAAAGACCTCATGACTGGCCGACAGGTCGAACAGCGCACGCGAAGCAATGCCGATAACAAGTTTGTTGTGTGTTTCCATCCGTAAATACTTTCTAGGGGGCCTTGCAAGAGAAGACAGGCAAGCCATCATGCTAGAATACCTCCCTTTTTTCCACTCCGTACATCATGCTCGACAAACAGGCCATGCTGGACAAACTGGTGATCATAGGCGTCGGTCTGATCGGCGGCTCGGTCGCGCTTGCCGCACGGCGGGCCGGGCTCGCGCGCCGCATTGTCGGCGTGGGGCGCCCGAGCGAAAACATGGATGCGGCGCTCAAACTGGGCGTGATTGACGCCATCGAGCCGGTTGAGTCAGCGGTTGCGGACGCCAGTTTCGTATTGCTGGCGATGCCGGTCGGCCAGATGCCGGACGTGATGGCGGCGATTCGTCCACACTTGGGCGCAAATACCCTGTTGTCCGATGCAGGCAGCACCAAGGGCGATGTGGTCGAAGCCGCGCACGCCAATCTCGGCGACGCCTTGCCACGCTTCGTTCCAGGCCATCCGATTGCCGGCGCGGAGAAAAGCGGCGTCCTGGCCGCGAAAACCGAACTGTTCGACGGCAAGAATATCGTCCTGACGCCACTGCCTGAAAATTCCGCTGCGGATGTGAAAGTCATCGCCGATTTCTGGCAAGGCTGCGGGGCTCACGTCATTGAAATGCCAGTCGATCTCCACGACCGGATATTCGCCGCCGTCAGCCATTTGCCGCACGTGCTGGCATTTGCGCTGGTCGAGGAAATCGCGCGCCGCCCCAATGCCGATCAACTGTTCAGCTTTGCCGCCGGCGGCTTCCGCGACTTTTCGCGCATTGCCGGCAGCTCGCCGGAAATGTGGCGCGACATTTGCCTCGCCAACCGCCCTGCAATGCTGCAAGAGCTGGACGCCTATATTGCGCGCCTTACGCAAATCCGCAGCCTGATTGACGCGCATGATGGCGACGCACTCGCTGCTGCGTTCGAACACGCCCGCCATGCCCGCAATGAATGGGCTCACTCTCAAAGCAAATAACTATGGATACATTGAATCTCTCACCCGTCAGCCGCGCCAAAGGCACCATCAAACTGCCCGGCTCCAAGAGCATCTCCAATCGCACGCTGCTACTGGCAGCCCTGGCCGAAGGCACAACGCATATCCGCGACCTGCTCGCATCGGACGACACCGCGCGCATGCTTGAAGCGCTGAAAATTCTTGGTATACCGCTGGAGCAAACCGGCGCTGACGACTGGAAAGTCACGGGTGTGGGCGGAGCATTCAAAGTCAAGGAAGCCGATCTTTTTCTTGGCAACGCCGGCACAGCCTTCCGTCCGCTGACCGCCGCGCTGGCCCTGTCCGGTGGACACTACAAGCTTTCCGGTGTCGCACGCATGCATGAACGGCCCATCGGCGACCTCGTGGACGCCTTACGCCAGGCCGGCGCGGACATCCGCTATCTGGGCAATGACGGTTTTCCTCCGCTTGAAATTTTCCCTTCCGCCGTCAGCGGCAACAAGGTTTCCGTGCGCGGCAATGTTTCCAGCCAGTTTCTGACTGCACTGCTGATGGCATTGCCCTTGACCGGACAGGAAACGACCATTGAAGTCGTCGGCGAACTGATCTCCAAGCCGTACATCGAAATCACGCTCAACCTGATGG
The DNA here is from genome assembly GCF_001645185.1 of Methylobacillus sp. MM3. Lineage (GTDB taxonomy): Bacteria > Pseudomonadota > Gammaproteobacteria > Burkholderiales > Methylophilaceae > MM2. The sequence goes on along the minus strand of NZ_LXTQ01000011.1, from coordinate 99,334 downwards.
CACGCTTCGGCGTCGATGTTCAGCGCAACGGTTGGCAATCGTTCACGATTCCCGCAAACAGCCGCTACCGGAGCCCCGGCGAAGTGTGGGTGGAAGGCGACGCCTCCTCCGCCTCGTATTTCCTGGCTGCAGGCGCCATCGGCCGCGGACCGGTGCGCGTGGAAGGCATAGGCAAGCAAAGCATCCAGGGCGATGTGCGTTTCGCCGAGGCGCTGGAGTTGATGGGAGCTGAAGTCACGATGGGCGACCACTGGATCGAAGCCACATCGAGCGGCAAGCTGAAAGCGCTCGACCTCGATTGCAACCACATTCCCGATGCCGCGATGACGCTGGCCATCGCCGCGCTGTACGCCGACGGCACCACCACGCTGCGCAACATCGCCAGCTGGCGCGTCAAGGAAACCGACCGCATCAGCGCGATGGCAACCGAGCTGCGCAAGGTGGGCGCCACGGTGGAAGAAGGTGCGGACTACATCCGGGTCACGCCGCCGGTCGCCCTGATTCCGAACGCCGCAATCGACACTTACGACGACCACCGCATGGCGATGTGCTTTTCGCTCGTTTCGCTGGGCGGCGTGCCGGTGACGATCAATGATCCGAAATGCGTCGCGAAGACCTTCCCCGACTATTTCGACAGATTCGGAGAAGTCGTTCAGGCGCGGTGAGCATGGGCCAGCCCTTCATGACCCATGCGCTGCCAGAATTTTTCATGGAAGAAATAAGCCACGGTATTGCAGGCTGGCTCGACCAGGGCAATAGCTCCGCCAACTGCCACGCTGCCCGTCATCGCATAACCGACGGTAAAGGCGACAGAAAAATGAACAGCAGCAAACGAAAGCGTTTTTTTCATGATGGCCTCCTTGACTTTGATGAGAACCATTATCAACAACGCTTGATATTCAAACAAATTGATTGTTTAAAAGAGTCCGATAGGAAATACAAATAGATGAGCCAGCCGCCCGCCCCTCCCGTGATTGCCATCGACGGTCCATCCGCTTCCGGCAAAGGTACTGTCGCGCAACTCGTAGCGCAGAAGCTGGGTTATCACTACCTGGACTCCGGTGCGTTATACCGCATCGTCGCGCTGGCAGGATCGAAGCAAGGCATTTCCTGGAATGAAGAAGCTGCTCTGGCCGACATGGCCAAGGATCTGGATATTCGTTTCGAGAATGGCGAGATTTTTCTGAACGGTGAGAACGTCAGCGCGGAAGTGCGAACCGAAGAAATGAGCCGAGGCGCATCCGAAGTCGCCGTGCATCCGCAAGTGCGTCGCGCGCTGTTAGACCTGCAACGCAGCTTTCGCAAGACGCCGGGCCTGGTGGCCGACGGACGCGACATGGGCTCCGTGATTTTCCCGGATGCCGAGACCAAGATTTTCCTGACTGCAAGCGCTGAAGTGCGCGCCGAACGGCGATATAAGCAGTTGATGGAAAAAGGAAACCATGCTAATCTAGACGACATCCTCAAAGATTTGCAATTGCGCGACGCCCGGGACCGGGAACGTAAGGTGGCGCCGTTGCAGCAATGCGAGGATGCCGCACTGCTCGATACGGATCATCTTACCATCGCGCAGGCCGTGCAGTCGGTACTGGATTCTCATGCCGCGCACTAGCAACACCAATTTTTAAGCTCCATGAATCGCACGATTCATGGTTTTTTTAATCTGACCCGCCGCCAGGCGGGAATATTTAGGTACTTTAATTAATGGCTACTGCTTCCCCACAATCCCAAGAGAGTTTTGCCGCCCTGTTCGAAGAAAGCCTGGCACGCCAGGAAATGCGTTCGGGCGAAGTGATCACTGCTGAAGTGGTCTCCGTCGATAACGACTTCGTTGTCGTCAACGCCGGCCTCAAGTCCGAGAGCGTGATCGCCGCCTCCGAATTCCGCAACGACAAGGGCGAACTCGAAGTCGCCGTCGGCGATTTCGTCAAGGTCGCGATCGAATCGCTGGAAGACGGCTTCGGCTCCACCAAACTCTCTCGCGAAAAAGCCAAGCGCCTGGCGGCCTGGCTGGATCTGGAAGAAGCGATGGAAGAAGGCCGTATCGTCAAGGGCGTGATCAACGGTCGCGTCAAGGGCGGCCTGACCGTCATGATCAACGGTATCCGCGCATTCCTGCCGGGTTCGCTGGTCGACACCCGTCCGGTCAAGGACACCACCCCTTACGAATTCAAGGAATGGGAATTCAAGGTCATCAAGCTGGATCGCAAGCGTAACAACGTCGTGCTGTCCCGCCGCGCCGTCATGGAAGCCTCCATGGGCGCAGACCGCGAAGCACTGCTGGCCAACCTGAAGGAAGGCGCAGTGGTCAAGGGCATCGTCAAGAACATCACCGACTACGGCGCATTCGTCGACCTCGGCGGCATCGACGGCCTGCTGCACATCACCGACCTGGCATGGCGCCGCGTCAAGCATCCTTCCGAAGTCCTCACCGTGGGTGAAGAAGTCGAAGCCAAGATTCTCAAGTTCGATCAAGAGAAGAATCGCGTTTCCCTGGGCATCAAGCAACTGGGCGACGATCCGTGGGTTGCCCTGTCCCGCCGTTATCCGGTCAGCACCCGCCTGTTCGGCAAGGTCACCAACCTCACCGACTACGGTGCGTTCGTTGAAATCGAACCGGGCATCGAAGGCCTGGTTCACGTTTCCGAAATGGACTGGACCAACAAGAACGTGCATCCGGCCAAGATCGTCCAGTTGGGCGACGAAGTCGAAGTCATGATCCTCGAGATCGACGAAGACCGCCGCCGCCTGTCGCTCGGCATGAAGCAGTGCAAGTCCAACCCGTGGGACGATTTCGCTGCCAGCCACAAGCGCGGCGACAAGGTTTCCGGCCAGATCAAGTCCATCACCGACTTCGGCGTATTCATCGGCCTGGCCGGTGGCATCGACGGCCTGATCCACCTGTCGGACCTGTCCTGGAGCCAGACTGGCGAAGAAGCCATCCGCAACTTCAAGAAGGGCGACGAAGTGGAAGCTGTCGTGCTGGCGATCGATGTCGAGAAGGAGCGTATCTCCCTCGGCGTCAAGCAGCTCGACAACGACCCGTTCAACTCCTATACCACCACCCATGACAAGGGCAGCATCGTCAAGGGCGTCGTGAAGAGCCTGGATGCCAAGGGTGCAGTCGTGACCCTGGACGGCGAAGTCGAAGGCTACCTGCGCGCTTCCGAAGTTTCCCGCGAGAAGGTTGAAGATATCCGCAACGTTCTCAAGGAAGGCGACGAAGTCGAAGCCCGCATCATCAACATCGACCGCAAAAACCGCGGCATCAACCTGTCGATCAAGGCCAAGGATATGGCCGACGAAGCCGACGCCATGCAGAAGTACGGCAGCAACGACAGCGGCAATGCGGGCACCACCAATCTGGGGGCGCTGCTCAAGGCCAAACTCGACGGCAAAAACAACGAGTAAGGCATGGACGCCATGACCAAATCGGAGTTGATTGCCAAGCTGGCAGCTCGGTTCCCGCAGCTCGTCGTCAAGGACGCCGAGCTGTCGGTCAAAGCGATCCTTGACGCCATGGCGGAAAAGCTTGCTACTGGCAAACGCATCGAGATTCGGGGGTTTGGCAGCTTCAGTCTGAACTACCGTCCCCCGCGCCTCGGTCGTAACCCGAAAACCGGCGCCAAGGTGCAGGTACCCGAAAAGTATGTACCGCACTTCAAGGCTGGCAAGGAATTGCGCGAACGGGTCGATTTAGACGCGTAACCGTAGTATTGGTAAAACAGGCGGCAGAACCTGCGTTCTGCCGCTTTTTTTATGTCGATTTAGGTAAAATGCGGCATGCGTTATTTATATCTGACAGGTGGATTTCTGCTATTCCTCGCGGCCTTGGGTTTCGCTCTCAAGAACACCGCCCCGGTCACGCTGGAATACTATCTGGGGCTGCAATGGCATGCTCCACTCATATTGGTCATGCTGCTCGCTTTCTGCGCCGGTGCGCTGGCCGGGATCATTGCCTGCCTGACACTCGTCATACAACAACGTCGCCGTCTGCTGGCGATACAACGCGAACTGCACGCTTTGCAGTCCAGTCAGGACTGACCTCTTCACAATGGAATTCGAATACTGGTGGCTGCTGGCCCTCCCCCTGTTTTTCCTGCTCGGCTGGCTGGCCGCGCGCATGGATCTCAAGCAGTTGCTCACCGAGTCGAGCGCGATGCCCGCCGCTTACTTCAAGGGGCTGAATTTCCTCATCAAGGAACAGCACGATAAAGCTATTGAGGCCTTTATCGAGGCGGTGCAGATCAATTCGGAATCACTCGAACTGCATTTTGCGCTCGGCAGCCTGTTTCGCCTGCGCGGCGAAATCGACCGAGCGATCCATCTGCATACCAACCTGCTCGAACGGCCACAGCTGTCGGATATTCAGCGCTTCGCCATCATGGCCGAACTGGCGCAGGACTACCTGAAAGCAGGCCTGTTTGACCGGGCCGAAGAGCTTTTCCGCGCCTTGTGCGCATCGCCCACCTATCACCAGCCGGCACTGCGCTCCCTGCTGGATATCTACATTCGCGAACGCGACTGGCTGCGCGCCATTGAGACGGCAACAGAGTTGGAGCGCGCATCCGGCGTTCGCTTCCATAAGGAAATCGCGCAATTCCATTGCGAACTGGCCGTCGAGGCCGCTTCCGCGGTTGGCACCGACCAAGCCAGGAAATACCTGGCGGAAGCGCTGGCAGCCAATCCGGAATGCGTGCGCGCCACCATCATGCTGGGCGACATGGAAGCTGCGGCTGGTTCGCGGCTGGAGGCCATCGTCACCTGGAAACGTGTCGAGCAGCAAAAACCGCAATATCTCGGACTGGTCGCTTCACGCCTGCTCGAAAACTACACAGCTCAAAGGAAAACCGGCGAAGGTCTGGAGTTGCTCAAGGTATGGATGGAAAAATACAGCCTGCCTTCCATCCTCAATATCATCTATGAAGCGACTCTGAAACACGAAGGCGCAGATGCTGCCGCCAAACTGGCCCGTACCGAGTTGGTTCGCAAGCCTAGCTTGAACATACTCGACCGTCTGCTCCAGGCGCGTGAGATTGAAAAGAGCGGCGAAGAAAGCGATGTCGGCCTGATCAAGAATACCGTTCACCATTTCCTCGGCAACACGCGCAGCTACTGCTGCAGCCAGTGCGGCTTCCGCGCACGTCAGTACTACTGGCAGTGCCCGGGCTGCAATCACTGGGAAAGCTTTCCGCCGGAACCCAAGGAGCAACCGCTACGATGACCGCACAGTATCACGATCCGAAAATTGTCGTCGCGCTCGATTTCGCGGAAGCGAAGCAGGCGCTGGCCTTTGTCGACCGCATCGATCCCACGCTTTGCCGCGTAAAGGTCGGCAAGGAGCTGTTCACCGCAGAAGGGCCGCGTTTTGTGGAAGAGCTGGTGAAGCGGGATTTTGGCGTCTTTCTCGACCTCAAGTTCCATGACATCCCCAACACGGTGGCCAAAGCCTGCGAAGCTGCCGCCAAGCTAGGGGTGTGGATGCTGAACGTGCATGCCTCGGGCGGCCGCGCGATGATGGAGGCCGCGCGTAATGCGATAGACAAGTCCTCGCAACAGCCGTTGCTGATCGCCGTCACGGTGCTCACCAGCATGGATCAGGCCGCGCTGAACGAAATCGGCATATCGGGCAATTTACAGGATCAGGTGTTGCGCCTGGCTTTGCTGACCGAGCAGGCTGGCCTCGATGGCGTTGTCTGTTCAGCCCAGGAAGCCACCCTGTTGCGCCAACATGTAAAGCAGAATTTTTGCCTGGTCACCCCGGGAATCCGTCCCGCCGCGGCTAGCAAGGATGACCAGTCGCGCATCGTCACCCCGGCAGATGCGCTGCAGCAAGGGTCGAGCTATTTGGTGATCGGCCGCCCCATTACGCAGGCAGTCGACCCACTCAAGGCGCTTCATGCCATTATCGATGAAATTTAGCCGCTTAAGTTGAGCACAGATACTCATACCGCATAGTTGAGTTTAAATATAATCGATCAAGAGGCATTGGCCCGACGCCGATGCATCCTCGCCAATCGTCAACTATTCAGGAGAACAACATGAAAAAACTCTTAGCGGTCTTTGCGCTTGCATTCGCATTTGCTTGCTCTGCCCAGGCTGCCGTCGATCTCAATACCGCGAGCCAGGCGGAACTTGAAAACGTTGATGGTATCGGCCCGAAAAAAGCACAAGCAATCATTGACTTCCGTAAGAAGAACGGCGCATTCAGATCCGTGGATGACCTGGACAAGGTGCCCGGCTTTGGCAAGAAAAGCGTAGACATGATGAAAAAGAACATCACCGTAGGTTCTTCCAAAGCGGCAGGCAACGGAAAAGTGGCCGACGTCAAAACAGTAAAAGAGAAAACCACGAAATAATTTCCTCTCCTCATCAGCAATAAAAAAGCCCCGCATTGCGGGGCTTTTTGTTTCACACTTGAATCAATCGTGATGCTTGTTGTGACCGGGGTTGTGCTTATTCTTCTGATGACCATACGCATGCCCGCGCTTCTTGTTATGGTGGCGATGCTCATCATCATCCTCAACCACGATAACCTGGGTCGCAGCAACCGGCATGGCAACTGCCGTCTTAACAACCGGGGCAGTATTGGTTTCGCCCACCGACTTGCCAACTGCGGAGCCTGCTGCACCACCCACGCCTGCGCCGACAATCGCACCGGTCTTGCCGCCCACAGACTGTCCCACCGCGGCACCTGCAGCGCCGCCTACCGCACCGCCTACGACCGCGCCGGTCTTGCCTTCGCCTTGCGTAGTTACGGCCGCGCCTACACCGCCACCCACCGCGCCTCCCACAACTGCGCCGGTTTTACCGCCAACTGCCTGGCCGATGGCAGTCCCCGCCGCGGCACCCACGCCGCCGCCGACTGCCGTCTTGACGGTACTATCTTCGGCTATCGCAGTGGTGGCAACCAGCAAAAGGAACAGAGCAAAAGATGAAAACTTCATATATGGCTTTCTTGAAATTATTAGTAAAGTTTACTTAACACGCATGCCCGGCTGTGCGCCGGCATCCGGCGATAGAATATACGGTCCACCGCGCTCATCGCTCGCTGCGAGCACCATGCCTTCCGACATGCCGAATTTCATTTTGCGCGGAGCGAGGTTGGCAACCATCACCGTCAGCCGGCCGACAAGCGTCGCCGGATCGTAGGCGGATTTGATACCGGCAAACACCTGCCGCGGTTGTTCCTCGCCGATATCCAGCGACAGGCGCAGCAGTTTCTCGGCCCCTTCGACATGGGCCGCGTCGACGATCTTCGCAATGCGGAGATCGACCTTGGCGAAATCGTCGATGGAGATGGTCTCGGCCACCGGCTGCACCTCATGCTGCTGCGCTTCGGCATGGCGAACTTGCGAATGGCCTTGTGTGGCGGGCTGTAGAGATTCCTTGTTGGCTTCGGTCATGGCTTCTATCTGTTTAGGATCAATTCGGGTTACCAGATGCTGGTAGGTTTCGATGGCATGGCCGTCATTCAGGCCATTTTGTACGGCATTCCATTCCAACGGCGCAATTTTCAGGAACGCTTCAATCGAGGTTGCGAGCTTGGGCAGCACCGGCTTGAGGTACAGCGTAAGCAGGCGGAACATTTCGAGCGCATCGGAACATACCGTATGCAAGGCCGCCTCCTGGCCCTCCTTCTTCGCCATGTCCCACGGAGCAGCTTCCGCCACATAGGCATTGGCCTTGTCGGCCAGTGCCATGATTTCGCGCAATGCGCGACCGTAATCGCGAGCGGCGTAGCTGTCGGCGATTGCCTGGGCAGCCGCACGCATTTCGACAATCACGGGACTGGCCGAGGCCGCGCGCACTTTGGCGTCGAAACGCTTGGCAATGAACCCGGCCGTACGACTGGCGATATTGATGTATTTGCCCACCAGATCGGAATTCACGCGCGCGACGAAGTCTTCCAGGTTGAGGTCGATGTCTTCCATCGTGCCGTTCAGCTTGGCGGCATAGTAATAGCGCAGGTATTCCGGGTTTTTCACGTGGTCGAGATAGCTGCGCGCGGTGATGAAGGTGCCGCGCGATTTGGACATCTTCTCGCCGTTCACGGTGAGGAATCCGTGCGCATGGATCTGCGTCGGCTTGCGGTAGCCGGAGTATTCCAGCGTCGCCGGCCAGAACAGTGCGTGGAAATAGAGGATGTCCTTGCCGATGAAGTGATATAGCTCGGTAGTTGAATCCTTCTTCCAGTATTCGTCGAAATCCAGGCCTTTCCGGGCGCACAGGTTCTTGAAGCTGGCCATGTAACCGATGGGCGCATCCAGCCACACATAGAAATACTTGCCAGGCGCATCGGGAATTTCGAAACCGAAATACGGCGCGTCACGCGAGATATCCCAATCCGACAGGCCGGAGGCGAACCACTCGCCCATCTTGTTCGCGGCTTCGGCCTGCAAGGTGCCGGAACGGGTCCAGTCCTTGAGGAAATCTTCACATTCGGACAGTTTGAAGAAGTAATGCTCGGTTTCCTTGCGCACCGGGGTCGCGCCGGAAACCGCGGAGAACGGGTTGATCAGCTCGGTCGGGCTGTAGGTCGCGCCGCACACTTCACAGGAATCGCCGTATTGATCCTTGGCGTGACACTTGGGGCATTCGCCCTTGATGAAGCGATCCGGCAGAAACATGTTCTTGAGCGGGTCGTAATACTGTTCAATAGTCTTCGTCGCGATCTTGCCGTTAGCCTTGAGCGCGCGGTAAATGCCCTGCGCCAACTCCTTGTTTTCGGAAGAGTTGGTCGAATGGTAGTTGTCGAACTCCACCAGAAACTCCGCAAAATCCATCGCATGCTCTGCATGAACCTTGTCGATCAGCTGTTCCGGTGTGATGCCTTCTTTCTCGGCGCGCAACATGATGGGCGTGCCATGCGTGTCGTCGGCGCAGACATAATGCACCTCGTGCCCCTGCATCTTCTGGAAGCGTACCCAGACGTCCGTCTGGATGTACTCCACCAGATGGCCCAAATGAATGCTGCCGTTGGCGTATGGCAAAGCGGAGGTGACGAGAATTTTGCGGGTCATGTACGGAGATTAAATACTTGTGAAAGATGGGCATTTTAGCAAATGACGCGCACCTTCACATGCGATAAAATTTATAGTTGATCCCATTAGTCAGGAATTCCCCTCCATCATGTCCCTCTCCGAACTTCAAGTGCAGACAGCACTCAAGGAAATCGTCGACCCTAATACCGGCAAGGATTTCGTCGCAACAAAATCCGTGCGCAATATCCGCATCGACGGCAATAGCGTCGCGCTCGATATCGTGCTCGGCTATCCGGCCAAAACGATCGCCGCCGACATCCAGAAACTGGTGACCGACAAGCTGAAAACCCTGCCCGAAGTCGGCAGCGTATTCGTCAATGTCACCAGCAAAATCGTGTCGCATAGTGTGCAGCGCGGCGTGCAGCTGATTCCGGGCGTGAAAAACATCATCGCCGTCGCTTCCGGCAAGGGCGGCGTCGGCAAATCCACCACCGCCGTCAACCTGGCACTGGCGCTGGCCGCCGAAGGCGCACAGGTTGGCATCCTCGACGCCGATATTTATGGTCCGTCCCAGCCGCAAATGCTGGGCATCACCGCCCGTCCGGAAAGCGCGGACGGCAAGAGCATGGAGCCGCTGGAACGCTACGGCATCCAGGCCATGTCCATCGGTTTCCTGATCGACATGGATACGCCCATGGTGTGGCGCGGCCCCATGGTCACCGGAGCATTGGAGCAGTTGCTGCGCGAGACTAACTGGCGCGAGCTGGACTATCTCGTCATTGACCTGCCGCCGGGCACCGGCGATATTCAGCTTACGCTGTCGCAGAAAGTGCCCGTCACCGGGGCGGTCATCGTCACCACGCCGCAGGACATCGCGCTGCTGGATGCACGCAAGGGCTTGAAGATGTTCGAGAAGGTCGGCGTTCCCATCGTCGGCATCGTCGAGAACATGAGCACGCACATCTGCTCCAAATGCGGCCATGAAGAACACATTTTTGGCGCCGGTGGCGGCGAACAGATGTGCCGCGACTACAACGTCGAGTTGCTGGGCTCCTTGCCGCTGGACATCAAGATACGCGAACAAACTGATGGAGGCATGCCCACTGTAGTCGCCGAGCCCGACAGCAAGATTGCCGGCGTGTATCGCCAAATCGCGCGCCGTACGGCGGTCAAGCTGTCCGAGTTCGGGCTGGATCACAGCAGCAAGTTCCCCAACATCGTGATCCAGAACACCTAGCCTCGGCCTCATCTGCCATGAACGCCGCATGCGATGCCTGCATGCGGCGTTCAGTTCATGCTGCGGCCGATCCACCATCAGGTTGACGCGCTCGAATTTCCCCGACACCTGAGTCGAAAAGCCTTGCCAATCAAGCGGCAACTGCAATTTGAAGTGTCCGCATTGCCGTGCATACGTTAAAATGCATCCCTTTATTTTGTTGCGGCTGCTCGCCGCCTACTGGGTTGTACCATGAATACACCGCACAAACCGGCTACCGACGACGTTCGCGTCAAGGCCATCAGGGAAGTCGTCCCGCCTTCGCGCATTCTGGCGGAACTGGCTGCGAACCATGGCGCCTCGGAGAACATCGTCGCCACGCGCCACGACATTCACCGCATCCTGCACGGAGCGGATGATCGCCTGCTGGTCATCATCGGCCCTTGCTCCATTCACGATCACAAGGCTGCACTGGAGTATGCCGAGCGTTTGATGGATCAGCGGAACCGTTTATCCGCCGACCTGCTGATCGTAATGCGCGTGTACTTCGAAAAGCCGCGCACCACCGTGGGCTGGAAAGGCCTGATCAACGACCCGCACCTGGATGGCAGCTTCAGCATCAACGACGGCCTGCGTCTTGCACGGCAGATTCTTCTGGAAATCAACGAGCTCGGAATGCCAGCAGGCACCGAGTTCCTGGACGTAATCACGCCGCAATACACCGCCGACCTGGTTTCCTGGGGCGCTATCGGCGCGCGCACCACCGAAAGCCAGATCCACCGCGAACTGGCTTCCGGCCTGTCCTGCCCGGTCGGGTTCAAGAACGGCACCGACGGCAATATCCGTATCGCGGTGGACGCCATCAAGGCGGCTGCCTGCCCGCATCATTTCCTCGCCGTTACCAAGGCCGGCCACTCCGCCATTGTGTCGACCGCCGGCAACGAAGATTGCCATGTGATACTGCGCGGCGGCAAACAGCCGAATTACGATGCCGCCAGCGTCGATGAAGCATGCAAGGAGTTGGCAAAATCCGGTCTCGCACCGCGTGTCATGATCGACTGCTCGCATGCCAACAGCAGCAAGCAATACAAGCGCCAGACGGATGTCGCGCAGGATGTCGCCGGCCAGTTGGCCGCGGGCGATCAACGCATATTCGGCCTGATGGTCGAGTCGCACCTTAACGAAGGCCGGCAGGAGCTCGAAGACGGTTGCGTGCTGGAGTACGGCAAATCCATCACCGACGCATGCCTGGGATGGCAAGACACCATCGGCCTGTTGGATATACTGGCACAGGGCGTACGCGCCCGCCGCAAGGTGTACGAAGACAAGGAAGAAGATTAAGCCTGCGCCACCGGTCTGCATCAGCCGGTAGCGCAGACGGGAATAAATGTCCCGGCAACACACCTAAATTTCATACAAAATCGGCAACTTGCGCCGTATAATGCCCCCTCTTTTTCAGTCACTTACCTAATCTAGCGACTATGAGCATAAAATCCGACAAATGGATCCGCCAGATGGCGGAACAGCACGGCATGATCGAACCTTTCGAGCCGCGTCAGGTCAAGGAAGCCAACGGCCACAAGCTGGTTTCGTACGGCACTTCGAGCTACGGCTACGATATCCGCTGCTCCAGTGAGTTCAAGCTGTTCACCAACCTGAACAGCACCATCGTGGATCCGAAGAATTTTGACCCGAATTCGTTTGTCGAAGTGGATGCCGACTACTGCATCATTCCGCCTAATTCGTTTGCCCTGGCGCGCACGGTGGAGTATTTCCGCATTCCGCGCAATGTACTGACGATTTGCCTGGGCAAATCGACCTATGCGCGATGCGGCATCATCGTCAATGTGACGCCGTTCGAACCGGAATGGGAAGGTTATGTGACACTGGAATTCAGCAACACTACGCCGCTGCCAGCCAAGATTTACGCCAATGAAGGCTGCGCACAGGTATTGTTCTTCGAAGCGGATGACGATGACGTATGCGAAACATCCTACAAGGACCGCGGCGGCAAATATCAGGGCCAGCATGGCGTGACGCTGCCCAAGATCTGAGGCTATGCAACTGAACATCGACAAAATCGTCTGGCGCGGCCCCAAGGGCGAAGTGATCGCCTGCACCGAAAAAAACAAGGTCATGCGCGAAAATCTGGAAGAACTGCGCCAGATGGCGCAGGACGCGCTTGAAGACGCCGTACTGATGGGCTGCGACGAAGAACAGGTTCGCAGCGCTCTGGCTGAGCTGATGCTCAGCCTGGTCAACCCCTACCCCCCTCGCGAATAGCGCGCGCATTCTTGCCTGCGCCTTCTTTTTCACATCCTCTTTTGCGTGAGGAAATGCCATGAAATTTCGTTTTCCCGTCGTCATCATTGACGAAGACTTCCGCTCCGAAAATACTTCGGGCCTGGGTATCCGCGTCCTGGCAAAAGCCATCGAGGATGAAGGTTTCGAAGTGCTGGGCGTCACCAGCTTTGTCGACATGTCTTCGTTCGCACAGCAGCAAAGCCGCGCGTCGGCTTTCATCCTGTCGATAGACGATGAGGAATTCGCGGAGGAATCGCAGGAAGCCCTCGATCGCCTGCGCGCCTTCGTGGACGAGATCCGGTTCCGCAACGAGGAAATCCCGATCTTTCTGCATGGCGAAACACGGACATCGCGTCATATCCCGAACGAGATTCTGCGCGAGTTGAACGGCTTCATTCACATGTACGAAGACACGCCGGAGTTCATCGCGCGCTACATCGTGCGCGAGGCACGCACCTATCTCGATTCGCTGCCGCCGCCGTTTTTCCGCGCGCTGACGCATTACGCGGCGGACGGTTCGTATTCCTGGCATTGTCCAGGGCACTCCGGCGGCGTCGCCTTCCTGAAATCGCCGGTTGGCCAGATGTTCCACCAGTTCTTCGGCGAAAACATGCTGCGCGCCGACGTCTGCAACGCGGTGGACGAGCTCGGCCAGTTGCTGGATCACACCGGCCCGGTCGCCGCTTCCGAGCGTAACGCGGCACGCATTTTCAATTGCGACCACCTGTTCTTCGTCACCAACGGCACGTCGACCTCCAACAAGATCGTCTGGCACTCGACCGTGGCTCCGGGCGACATCGTCGTCGTGGACCGCAACTGCCACAAATCCATTCTGCATTCGATCATGATGACCGGTGCGATTCCCGTCTTTTTGATGCCTACGCGCAACCACTTCGGCATCATCGGGCCGATCCCGCTGGAAGAGTTCAAACCGGAAAACATCCAGAAGAAAATCGACGCCAATCCGTTCGCACGCGGCGTAAAAAACAAGCCGCGCGTGCTGACCATCACGCAAAGCACGTACGACGGCATTCTGTATAACGTCGATACCATCAAGCAGATGCTGGACGGCGAAATCGACACGCTGCACTTCGACGAAGCCTGGTTGCCGCACGCCACTTTCCATGACTTCTACCGCAGCATGCACGCCATCGGCAAGGACCGGCCGCGCTGCGAAACGTCCATGCTGTTTGCGACCCAGTCGACGCACAAACTGCTGGCCGGGCTCTCCCAGGCGTCGCAAATCCTGGTGCAGGACGCAACCGAGAACAAACTGGATCGCGACGTGTTCAACGAAGCCTACCTGATGCACACATCGACCAGCCCGCAATATTCGATCATCGCCTCGTGCGATGTCGCAGCTGCGATGATGGAGCCACCCGGCGGCACCGCGCTGGTCGAGGAGTCGATCATGGAAGCGCTGGATTTCCGCCGCGCGATGCGCAAGGTGGACGCGGAATGGGGCGCAGACTGGTGGTTCAAGGTCTGGGGGCCGGACTATCTGGCCGATGAAGGCATAGGCGAGCGCGAAGACTGGATGCTGCGCGACTCCGAGCGCTGGCACGGTTTCAGCAATCTCGCGGCGGGTTTCAACATGCTGGACCCGATCAAGGCTACCGTGATCACTCCGGGCCTCGACGTGGACGGCTCGTTCTCGGACGACATCGGCATCCCGGCAGCCATTGTCACCAAATACCTGGCCGAACACGGCGTTATCGTGGAAAAAACCGGTCTGTATTCGTTCTTCATCATGTTCACCATCGGCATCACCAAGGGCCGCTGGAACACGCTGGTGACCGCGCTGCAGCAATTCAAGGACGATTACGACAAGAACCAGCCGCTATGGCGCGTTCTGCCGGAATTCGTCATCAAGCAGCCGCGCTATGAGAAGATCGGCCTGCGCGACCTGTGCTCGCAGATTCACGGCATCTACAAGGCCAACGACATCGCTCGCCTGACCACGGAAATGTATCTCTCGAACATGATTCCGGCGATGAAACCGGCCGACGCCTTCGCCAAGATGGCACACAAGGAAATCGAACGCATCGAAATCGACAACCTTGAGGGCCGCGTGACCAGCGTGCTGCTGACACCCTACCCTCCGGGCATCCCGCTGCTGATTCCGGGCGAGCGCTTCAACAGCACCATCGTGCGCTATTTGAAGTTCGCACGCGAGTTCAACGAGCGCTTCCCAGGCTTCGAGACCGACATCCACGGCCTGGTGAAGGAAGTCTCGCCGGACGGCAAGGTGGGTTATTACGTGGACTGCGTAGCCGGCTAGATGCTTGCGGCTTCGCGGCCGTAAACCACGAAGCTGTAAGCCAGGCCTTCGGCGCTGACGTGCTCTTCGCGCGTCAGCTCGCGCCAGGCACTTTGATCGTATTCCGGAAAATACGCGTCAGCTGCGTACTCGCCGCGAATCTCGGTCAGATAAAGCTTATCCGCTTTCTTCAATGCTTCGCGATACAGTTCCGCGCCGCCGATCACGAAGATTTCCGCATCGTTCCCGCAGTGCAAAATGGCCGAATCCAGCGACCCCGCCGTTATTGCCCCTTCGACGCAATAGTCCGTTTGGCGCGTCACAATCACCGTCGTACGGCCCGGCAGCAACCTACCCAACGACTCGTAGGTCTTACGTCCCATGATAATATGGTGACCCATCGTAAGGCTGCGGAAACGCTTGAGATCTTCAGGCAAATGCCAGGGTAAGGCATTATCGAGGCCAATTGCCTTGTTGTCGGCAACTGCGGCAATGACGGAAACACAGGACATGATATTGCTCATCAATAGGAATGCCTGAAATTATAAGCTCCCGACACTCACAATGAAGCGCCTAAGAGTTTTCTATCCCAATTCTTTTCTCAAGCTGCTCTCCATCGGCTTCGTATTGACGATACTGCCGCTGCTGTTCGCCTTCGCCAACGCTGCGCTTTATCTCGATCGCCTTGCCGATCAGAGCCACAAGACCGTGCATCGTGCCGTGGAGGCAACGCGCGCCAGCCGGATTCTGACCGAACAACTGACGATCATCGAGCGAGGCACCCGGCAATATCTGGTGCTCGGCGATGAAGCATTGCTGGAAAGTTTTCGCGGCGCGCACGAAAAATTCGTCGCTACCGTGGCGGAGCTTTCGAAACTGCCGCTGGACAAGGCGCTCAGGAATCAGCTGGATGAACTTAGCCGGCGCGAAACATTGCTCTTCAACAATGTGATGAGCGGAAACGCACAGAACGATATGGAGAGCATCGTCACCGAGTTCTTTCATCTCTCCGAACTGGCCAAATCGATATTGAACGCCAACAACCAGCTGATCGATCGCGAGTCCACCCTGCTCGTCGCCACGGCCGAGCGCGCCCAGCACATGCTGCTTTGGCAGACCTTGCCGCTGATTCCGATCGCCCTTCTGGTCGCAGTCGCGATCACCTTTCTCCTGACGCGGCCGATACGGCGCATGGATGTCGCCATACGCAAGCTCGGCCGCGGGGAATACAGCGACCCCATTGCTATCGACGGTCCGCGCGATCTGCGCCGGCTGGGCGAACGTTTGGAATGGCTGCGAGTCCAATTATTTGATCTTGAAGAACAAAAAAAGCGCTTTCTGCGCAACGTTTCCCATGAATTGAAAACACCACTGACCTCCATTCGTGAAGGCAGCGAATTATTGACCGAAGAAGTAGGCGGCATGCTGTCACCCCAGCAGCGCGAAATTGCGGCCATTCTTCACGAGAACAGCCTGCGGTTGCAGAAAATGATAGAAAACCTGCTTTATTACACCGCGGTACAGTTCCAGAAGCCCGTGCTCCAACTGGAGCGCATCGACCTCAAGCCACTGATCGAAGAAGCCATTTCCTCGTATACTCTGACCATAGACACCAAACAGCTCAATATCCTGCTTGCCCTGACCGATCTCTCGCTGGAGGGAGATCGCGAGCAGTTGCTGACTGTGATCGACAATCTGATTTCCAATGCGATCAAATACACCCCACGAGGAGGCAGCATTACCGTGCGCCTGGCGCGCGAGCAGGATCAGGCCCTGATTGAAGTTTCCGATAGCGGCCCCGGCATTTCCCCCGCAGATCGCGATCGTCTCTTCGAACCTTTTTATCGCGGCAGCGGCAATGTCGACAGCCATGTCAGCGGCAGCGGCCTCGGCTTATCGATAGCTCACGAATATATCGAAGCGCATGGCGGCAAGATCATCTTGATGCCATCCGAAAAAGGGGCTTGTTTCAGAGCCCTCCTCCCATTCTTGCAACAGGCAGCAACATGAAACCTATTTTTATCTGGCCCATTCTTTGCGGCATGCTTCTGGCAGTGGGATGCGCGCCCGTTCCGCCGAAAGCCAGTCACGCTTCCACACCCGTTATCGTCGTTCGGGCTGATAACGAGATACTGGCATACGCCCTGCGTTACGGAACTCTTTCCGCTGAAGAACAACGCAAGGAGCATGCACTTGTAATGCAGGCATATAACAGCAACAAACAGGATGTGACCAATCGAATGAAGGCCGCGCTGGTATTATCCTTGCCCGCCAGCCGCCAACGCGACAACGCGCGCGCACTGGCTCTGCTGGACGAAATCCAGCGGGATACTGCCGCCGATCCTGACACGAAAGCGGTTTCGTCCTTGTTGAAGGAATATGTCAGCGAACGGCAAAAACTGGAAGAAAATGCAGCGAAGCTCGGCCAGAAAGCCGCGGACGAACGCAAACGCATGGAAGTCTTGCAAGCCAGGACAGATGAACTTCAGCAAAAGGCCGAGAGTCTGCAACAAAAACTGGATGAGTTGAAAAACATCGAGCGAACGCTGACAAACCGCGACCAGGTAAAACCCAAATGAATGATAATGCCCACAAGATATTGATCGTCGACGACGATTCCGACATCGTACGACTCATTTCCATGCGGTTGCAGGCGGCAAGCTATCAAGTTGAAACGGCCGCAAGCGCCGAAGAGGCCTTGGCGTTGTTCTCCGTAAGCAAACCCCAACTGGTCATTACCGACCTGCGTATGCCGGGCATGGATGGCCTTGCCTTGTTCGATACCCTGCACCGCACCGACCCTGGCCTCCCCGTCATTATCCTGACGGCCCACGGTTCGATCCCTGACGCGGTAGAGGCCACGCGACGCGGTGTTTTCGGCTTTCTCACAAAACCGTTCGACAGCAAGGAACTGCTGCGCCAGGTAGCCGCCGCACTGCGTCTGTCGCAACCCGAGATCAGCAACCCGGTCGGCGACAGCGATGATTGGCGTAGCGAATTCATCAGCCGCAGTCCGGCCATCGAATCCATGCTGCAGCAAGCCAAACTCGCCGCAGCAAGCGGCGCCAGCGTATTGATCCACGGCGACAGCGGTACCGGCAAGGAACTCCTGGCCCAAGCCATCCATCGCGCCAGCCCGCGGCGCGACAAGCCATTCGTCGCGATCAATTGCGGCGCGATTCCGGAACCGCTGCTCGAATCGGAACTGTTCGGCCATACCAAAGGCGCTTTTACCGGCGCAACGCGCGATCACAAGGGATTGTTCCAATCCGCAGAAGGCGGCACGCTCTTCCTGGACGAGATCGGCGACATGCCTTTGACGCTTCAGGTCAAGCTTCTGCGCGCCCTGCAGGAAAGAATCGTTCGTCCCGTGGGGGCCATGGCCAGCATTCCAGTGAATGTCCGTATCGTTTCCGCGACTCACCGCGACTTGGCCGAGGAAATGAAAACCAACCGTTTCCGCGAAGATTTGTATTACCGGATCAATGTAGTCGGGCTGGAAATTCCCGCCCTGTCCGCCAGGCGCGAGGATATTCCGCTGCTTGCCGGGCATTTTCTGACGACAATCAGCCGCAAGTACGATAAAGCCGTCAACGGGTTTTCCCCCGAAGCGATGGAACTGCTGATCAGCGCGCCATGGCCGGGCAATGTCCGCCAATTGCAGAACATCGTCGAACAGACGGTCGTACTGTGCACGACGCCATTGATCCCAACTACGCTGGTACAAAAGGCATTGCGCGACGATGTAGGCGGCATTCTTCCTTTCGAAACGGCACGACGGAATTTCGAACGCGATTATCTTGCGCGGCTGCTCAAGGCCACCAATGGGAATGTCACGCAGGCGGCACGCCTCGCCCAGCGCAATCGCACCGAATTCTATAAATTGCTGGACAGGCATCAACTCACCCCCGCGCTCTTCAAAAATGAGGAGCAGTCATGATTTTGTCTCCTATTGGAGACATCAAAATCCCTTTGTTTTCAGCTATCTAGAAAACGACCTCGCCGAGTGTCTCCGTCCGGAGACACTCGGCCTTGTCCAAAGCACACCCGCCCCATACATATATTCTTGTTTTAACTAGAAATTCTTTAGTTGGCACGCCGCTTGCACTTGTTTAACCGACCAATACTGGATCAGGTAAAAACATGAATAAGCGTCCTTTAAGTTTTCAGAATCTCATGACTGCACTTCTTGCAGCCGCATTCGCAAGCGGAGCAATTTCGGCACATGCATTCGGCACGGAAGAGGATCAGGCGCAAACACCGCTTTATTCCGAATTCAAGAAACTGGACAAGAACAGCGATGGAAAACTCACCCGCCAGGAAAGTGTGCGTGACCATGACATCGGCCCGAATTTCGACAAGGCGGACACGGATAAGAATGACGCGTTAAGCGCGAAAGAGTACAGCGAGTTCAAAAGCGGGATGCAACAGGCTCGCGTTGAATCGTTTCTCGATGACAGCTCCGTGACGGCCAAGGTAAAGGCCGAATTGCTGAAGGACGACGGCATGAAAGCGCTCGCAATCAAAGTGCAGACGCATCATGGACAAGTGATTCTGAGCGGCTTCGTCGATACCGAGGCACAAGCGCGTCGCGCTGTGGAAATCGCATCCAGTGTCCGAGGCGTGCTTTCCGTCAAGAACAGTCTGGTGGTGAAAGGCTAAACATGGGCGCTTCGACGAAATGGCCCGCGCAGCAAGGCAGGAATGAAGATGTTGACAGCAGCGCCTGGGCCATCGAGTACGAAAACCATCCATTTCAGCCCGGCCCTGTCGCCACGCATCAGGAAACGGCGCCGAAACAGCAGCCTTCTTCTTGCGGGCGACTTACGAATCTGGAGCTTCACGATTTGAGACGCTTCGAAAAAAGCGGCCCTCATGCGGAAAGATTCCATTAAAAGGCCGTGAGCGCATTCGAAATCCAATAGAAGGGAGAAAAATCATGAAGATGCACAAACTGCACACAATGAGCTCCATGGTATATGGAGCAATGCTGGTCACCGGCATGGCAACAGCTGCCGTATGGGTTCCGCTTGCGCATGCCCAGGAAATGGAATTTGCCCAGAAATCGCTCGGCGGCGCCTACGGCGAGGAAAACCGCGCGCAATTCCGCTCGACGATTATCGACCCTGCCCGCTCCGGAAAGTCAATGACGGCGAACGCCAACAACTTGCGCATCATTCCGTTCGCCAATCCGGCCAGCGCCACCGGCAGCAAGCAGGCATGTGGCATTTGCGGAGTCGTGGAGTCGATCCGGCTTTCATTGAACAATGATTTGGGTGCCGAACCCGATGATGATAGCTCGCTCGAAAACACTGCCAAGCATGGCAAAGGAAAAGCCAGGCCGTATCTTACCGATAACCGAATGCCGGCCTTGGGCAATGGCGGGAATTCCATGAACAAACCATCGAAAAAACCGGCGCCCGTTTTTGAAATCAAGGTGCGCATGACCGATGGAACGATGCGCATCGTCAATCAACCGACCCAACCGGAATATGCCGTTGGCGACTATGTCAGGGTCATCAGCGGAGCAGTCACTGCAGCCTGACAACCTTCTTTAAGCGATATATCTCCCCCTTTTCCAGGCGGGCCGTCTTCCAACCCCGGGCGGTTCGCTTTTTTTTGCCTGTTACTTTCGTAATCAGACCGCAACCGGTGCCTTGATGGCGGGGTGCGGATCATAGTTTTCCAGCGTGAAATCCTCGAACCTGAAACCGAAGATATCCTGCACTTCAGGATTGATACGCATCGTCGGCAGCGCACGCGGTTCGCGGGACAGCTGTTCACGCGTCTGTTCCAGATGGTTAAGGTAGATATGTGCATCGCCCAGCGTGTGCACGAAATCGCCAAGCTTGAGGCCGCACACCTGCGCCACCATCATCGTCAGCAGCGCATAGGAGGCGATATTGAATGGCACGCCCAGAAAAATATCCGCGCTGCGCTGGTATAGCTGGCAGGAGAGCTTGCCGTCGGCCACGTAGAACTGGAAGAACGCATGGCATGGCGGGAGTTTCATCTGGTCCACATCGGCCACGTTCCATGCCGAGACGATCAGCCGGCGCGAATCGGGGGTCTTCCTGATCATACTCACGACCTGCGAAATCTGGTCGATATGCGTGCCGTCCGGCTTCGGCCAGTTGCGCCACTGGTAGCCGTATACCGGACCCAAGTTGCCCTGATCGTCCGCCCACTCGTCCCAGATGGAAACGCCGTTGTCCTTGAGGTATTTGATGTTGGTGCTGCCCTGGAGAAACCATAGCAGCTCATGAATGATGGACTTGAGATGGACCTTCTTGGTCGTCAGCAGGGGAAAACCTTCAGCCAGGTCGAACCGCATCTGGTAACCGAATACCGACAGTGTGCCGGTTCCGGTGCGGTCTTCCTTCTTGTGGCCGTGCTCGAGGACATGGCGCATCAGATCCTGATATTGCTTCATTGCTTGCCCCTGTGCTGAATACCGGCTTGCGCCGGAATGACGCTTAAGTGTGATCTACGATAAAACGCTTGATTGCATCGACATCCGCATCCATCACATCAAAGCGCTGCGGCAGATCCTCAAGTCCCTTGAGGTCTTCCGGACGCTCCGGTGCATGACCGAGCGCTTCCTGGATCGCTTCCTCGAACTTGGCCGGGAGCGCGGTTTCCAGCACCACCATGGGCACGCCGGGTTCGCGGAAAGCAGCCGCCACCTTGAGACCGTCGGCGGTATGGGTGTCGATGGTCACGCCATACTGCTCGTTCACCCAGCGGATCGTCTTCATGCGATGGGCATGATTGCTGGAGCCGGACACGAAACCGTAGTCACCGATCATGTCGAAATAGCCGCCCTCGTTGAGGTCGAATGCGCCGCCTTGGTCCACCTTACCCCATAACTCCCGCATTTTCGCGCCGTCGCGGCCGACGAGGTCGAATACAAAGCGCTCGAAGTTGGATGCCTTGGAAATATCCATCGACGGGCTGCTGGTGTGATAGGTCTGGGCTGCGCTGCGCGGGCGGTAAATGCCGGTACGGAAGAACTCGTCCAGCACGTCGTTTTCATTGGTGGCGACGACCAGTTTCCTGATCGGCAAGCCCATCATGCGCGCGATGTGGCCGGCGCAGACGTTGCCGAAGTTACCAGACGGCACGGAAAAGCTGACCTGCTCGTCGTTGCTGCGCGTTGTCGCAAAATAGCCTTTGAAGTAATACACGATCTGCGCCGCGACGCGGCCCCAGTTGATCGAATTGACCGCGCCGATCTTGTGTTGTGCCTTGAAGGCGTGGTCGTTGGAGACCGCCTTGACGATGTCCTGCGCGTCATCGAATACACCCTTGATCGCGATATTGAAGATGTTCTCGTCCTGCAGGCTGAACATCTGCGCGGTCTGGAAACGGCTCATCTTCTGATGCGGCGACAGCATGAACACGCGGACATTATGCTTGCCGCGCATCGCATATTCGGCGGAGGAGCCTGTGTCGCCGGAAGTCGCGCCGAGGATGTTGATCTCGCGCCCGGCCTTGTCCAGCACATACTCGAACAAATTGCCGAGCAACTGCATCGCCATGTCCTTGAACGCCAGCGTCGGGCCGTTGGACAGCGACAGCAGGAACAGGCCGTCTTCCAGCTTCAGTGTCGGCGTAATATCATCCGGGCTCTGTCCTTCACGCACATGGCAATAGACATCGGCGGCGTAGGTCTTGTCGATGATGCGCCGCAGATCTGCCACCGGGATGTCGGTCGCAAAGCGCGACAGAATGGTAAAGGCCAGTTCCCGGTAATTCATCTCGCGCATTGCGGCGAGATCGGTTTCGCTGAAATGCGGGTAGGTTTCCGGCAGGTACAGGCCGCCGTCCGGCGCCAGGCCGCCAAGCAGAATTTCGCTGAAGGTTTGCGCCGGCGAGTTGCCGCGCGTGCTGATGTATTTCATATTAACCCGTCAATTTGCAAAATCTTGAACCACGGAGCACACGGAGAGCACGAAGTTTTACTCTGTGTGCTCCGTGGTTCAGGCTGTTTCATCACTTACCTAATTCTTCCATGCGGATGCGCGTGACCTTGCCGGTGATCGCCGGCAGCGCTTCGATTTTGGCGATAGCCTGGTCGATGTTCTTTTCCACCGTGATATGCGTCAACAGGATGATGTCCGCTTCGGACTCGCCCTCTTCCGGCTCCTTCTGGATCATCGCGTCGATGGAAATTTCCAGGTCGCCCAGGATACGCGTCACGTCGGCCAGCACGCCCGGCTTGTCCTGCGCGCGCAAACGGAGGTAATACGCGGTGCGCACTTCGGACATCGGCAGGATGGGCAGGTCGGACAACTGGTCCGGCTGGAATGCCAGGTGCGGCACGCGCTGCTGCGGGTCGGCGGTATGCATGCGGGTCACGTCGACCAGATCGGCTACCACCGAGCTGGCGGTCGGTTCCGCGCCGGCACCTGCGCCGTAATACAGGGTCGGGCCGACGGCGTCGCCCTTCACGACCACGGCGTTCATCGCGCCATTGACGTTGGCGATCAGGCGCTTTTCCGGAATCAGCGTCGGGTGTACGCGCAGTTCCACGCCCTTGTCGGTACGCTTGGTGATGCCCAGCAGCTTGACGCGATAGCCGAGCTGCTCGGCGTAGCGAATATCTTCGCGCGTGAGCTTGGTAATGCCTTCGGTATAGGCCTTGTCGAATTGCATCGGGATACCGAAGCCGATGGCGGCCAGGATGGTCAGCTTGTGCGCGGCATCCACGCCTTCGACGTCGAAAGTTGGATCGGCTTCGGCATAGCCCAGGCGCTGCGCTTCCTGCAGCACGTCCTCGAACGCCAGGCCTTTTTCGCGCATTTCGGTGAGGATGAAGTTGGTGGTGCCGTTGATGATGCCGGCGATCCATTCGATGCGATTGGCGGAGAGGCCCTCGCGCACCGCCTTGATGATGGGAATGCCACCGGCCACAGCCGCCTCGAACGCCACCATCACGCCCTTCTTCTGCGCGGCGGCAAAGATTTCATTGCCGTAGTGTGCGAGCAGCGCCTTGTTGGCGGTCACCACGTGCTTGCCGTTTTCGATGGCCTTCAGCACCAGCTCCTTGGCAATGGTGGTGCCGCCGATCAGCTCGACGACGATATCGACGTTAGGATCGGACACGACGCTGAACGCGTCATCGGTCACGTCTACCGTGCCATTGGTCACTTCACGGGCCAGGGCAAGATTGCGATCCGCAACCTTCACGATGCGGATGGGGCGCCCCGCGCGACGGGTGATTTCTTCCGCGTTGCGGGTAAGGACGGTAAACGTTCCGCCGCCGACGGTGCCGATGCCTAACAGACCTACATTCATTGGTTTCATGCTTGTCTTGATACTCTCAAAATTATTTGGATGCGCCGTGGCGCTTGCGGTACTGCTCCAGGAAACGCGCAATGCGCCCGATCGCTTCGGTCAGATCATCCGCGCTGGGCAGGAACACCACGCGGAAATGATCCGGATGCGCCCAGTTGAAGCCGGTGCCCTGCACCAGCAGCACTTTCTCCTCCAGCAGCAGATCCAGAATGAACTGCTGGTCATCGTCGATGGGATACATTTTCGGATCGAGACGCGGGAACAGGTACATCGCCGCTTTCGGATGGCTACAGGTGATGCCGGGAATATCGGTGAGCATTTTCCAGGCGAGATCGCGCTGGCGGCACAGCCGGCCGCCAGGCGCCACCAGATCGTTGATGCTCTGGTATCCACCCAGTGCGGTCTGAATGGCGAACTGGCCGGGAACGTTGGCGCACAGGCGCATCGAAGCCAGCATGTTGAGGCCCTCGATGTAATCGTTGGCATGGCGTTTTTCGCCGGATACCGTCATCCACCCCGCACGGTAGCCGCAGGAACGGTAGTTCTTCGACAACCCGTTGAAGGTGACAAACAGCACGTCATCGGCCAGCGAGGCAATAGAGGTGTGCTCATTGCCGTCGTACAGCACCTTGTCGTAAATCTCGTCGGCAAAAATGATCAGGTCGTTGCGACGCGCGATCTCGATGATGCCTTCCAGGATTTCACGCGGATACAGCGCGCCGGTCGGGTTGTTCGGGTTGATGATGACGATGCCACGCGTGTTCGCGGTGATCTTGTTTTCGATGTCCTTGAGGTCAGGCAGCCAGCCGGACTCCTCGTCGCACAGGTAATGGCGCGGCGTGCCGCCGGACAGGCTCACCGCGGCCGTCCACAGCGGATAATCGGGCGCCGGCACCAGAATCTGGTCGCCGTTGTTGAGCAGCGCGTTCATCGCCATCACGATTAGCTCGGACACGCCGTTTCCGATGATGATGTCGTCGATCTGTACGCCGCGGATGTTCTTGCCCTGCGTGTAGTGCATGATCGCCTTGCGCGCGGCGAACAGCCCCTTGGAATCGCTGTATCCGGAGGCGTCCGGCAGGTTGTGGATCACGTCCTGCACGATCTCTTCCGGCGCCTCGAAGCCGAACGGGGCGGGGTTGCCAATGTTCAGCTTGATGATGCGGTGGCCTTCGTCCTCCATCTCGCGCGCTCGCGCCAGCACCGGACCGCGGATGTCGTAGCAGACGTTATTGAGCTTGGACGATTTGAGTATGGGTTGCACGATGCCGTTTTCGCGTGGAATCAAAGGCGCGATTTTACCTTGCCGCGCCATGCCCAAGCAATTCAAAGTACGGGAGTTTTTGCTTGCAGGCAGAGTTTCGAATGCTTTATTAATAATGCAGATGCGATTTATGTTGTACCGCGCGGCGGTAGCCGATGATGGCGTGATAAACAAACAGCGCGAATACCAGCGTTCCAGCCACGAGATGAGACACGGCGGACACCATTGCCAGCTGTTCGTCAGCCAGATAATAAATACCGATGGCAGTAACCAGCAGGAACAGCATCAGCAGCGCCATCGCGATACCGCTACGCCAGTGTTTGCGATGCCGCCAGCCGGCACGCATATGAATATTCCAGAGCGAACCCAGCATGGTCAGCATCCAGAACGAAACTGCGGCATGCAGCGCTGCCACGGCAATCTGCCCATTGCCTTCAAGCCGCCAGGGCATATCCCACTCCAGGCGCAAATCGAGCAGCGTAGGCGTCAGCAGGCCGCCAGTCAGCACCAGCCCGAACACCGTCAGCAACAATGCCGGATAAAACCAGCCTGGGTACCCTCTCACGCAGCGATTCCCCCTATCAGTTTTCCACCCAGATCGCGGATTAATGCCTCTCGCTCATGCTCAGACGCAACAGCGGCGACCTTGGTGAGCGCATCTGCGCGCCAAGCCGTTCTGGCCAATGCACTCCAGACTCCGGAAACAGGAACATGCAAATCACCCACGATCCAGGCCGGGAAATCGGCATCAGGCGTCTTGCGAACACATGAGGTCGCAATTGCTGCATTACTCAAACCACCCAGCGCACTGAATTCGCCATTCATTTCACGCCGCTGCACCGGCAATACAAGAGCTCCGTAGACCCGAAGATCGCCCCCGGCGTTCACCCAACCGGCTTCGACTCCATGCTGCTGCAGTACCTGGATTGCGCAATCCACGGCATAACCCTTGGCGATACCGTCCAGTGTCAGCAGCACAGGCCGACATAAACGCACCTTATTGCCGCGAAGCTCGATATCGTCGGCATTTCCGCTATCCAGATAATCCTTGATTCCATGATCGGGCAGGACGCCCTTGCGCACCAACGTGCCGCCGACGGTGCAATTAAATCGCCCGCCGCTGGCTCGCGTCATGGCCTTTGCCAGCCGCATCATGCGCAGACTGTGAGGCCGCAGTATCACTTCTTCGCCCTGAGCTGCGTTCAACCTCGATAGATCGCTGCCAGCGTCATGAAAGCTCAGCAGCGATTGTATTTCCTGTATGGCTTCGAAAGCAGCATCGATGGCTGACGCCAATTTCGACTGTGCGGATTGGGCGCCGATCTCGACGTACGTCCCCAGAAGGGGACGCATGCGCTTCAATTTATTCACCCGTCAGGGCAACTTTCTGCAGTGCCAGCAGGCGCTTCACCCCATCCAGCATGTTACGGCTGGATAGTGTCGCACCGCTGATGTTGGGTACGTCTTCGTCGAGCTTGAACGGATCAGCCAGCGTCTTGCCGACAAAGTGCTTGCGCCATCCGGCATCGCGCACCTGGTCGCCCTTGGTTTCGCGGTAGCTCATTACCTCGACCCCGACGACATGCCCATCCGGCGTAATCCCGACGCCATAGGTAATGAACTCATGCTTTCCCACAACATCGTCCACGACAAACCATCCGGCCAGTTTGCCGTCCTTTTCCACGCGCCAGACCTTCTGCTCCTCCCAGCGCTGCCTGACTCCCGCCAATGATTTGATCTGGTCGCGCTGCGCGCTGCTGAGTTTGACCAGCATGGGCTTGAAAACCTGCGCATCCGGGAAAATCTGTTTCTGCGCCTGTTCGGCCGTGAAATAATCGATGGCATACGCTGGGGCGGTGATCGCCGCTACCGGCAGAAGCAATAATGCGTTCCAATCGCTTTGCTTCATGATTTCATCCTCAGAACTCGAAGCCGACCTTGACGCGGACTTCCTGCTTGGTCTTTTCTATCAGGTGCAAATCGTTGTCATCCTGCTCTTCGAACTTCTCGCCGCCACCCTTGATTTGCTTGAACCAGGTGACAGTCGCCCACCAGTCCTGGCCGGCATAGTGCAGACTGGGACCGGCGAACCAGGACCAGCGTTCCTGGCCGACTTCGGTTTCGAATTCGGTTTCATACAGGGTCTCGGCCCCGACAAACCAGTTGGGCGCAAAACGATAACTGAGCCCCGTACCGGCTTTCATCTCGATTTCCATTTCCGCATCTTCAGGCCAATCATAATCGGCAGGGAGGCTTGCAAGGCGGCCGGCGGACAGTCCGTCACGCTTGGCGTATGCAGCTTCAGTGCCTATGTTGGCGGCCCAGATCAACTGGCCTTCCATGAAATATTTCTGGGCCAGCAGTTCGAGCTCGATGGCGTACTTGTCCTTGTCCTGACCGGAATGTTTGTCCAGCCAGTCATAACCCAGCGAGAGATATCCGGCCAGGCCGAAATCATCCTTGGCCGGGCTGAGGAACATGTACTTGAAGGAAGCCTCAACTCCTGAAGGACGCAGGCCGTAGTCTTCATCGCCCGGCAGATAGCCGTCAACGACAATGCCGCTCATGTCGATGGATTGCATCTTGAGGTAGGCCGCCGCGGTGAAGCGATCGGTAACGCCGTATTCGATTTCGGTCTTGGAATCCCAGGCGGTGTAGTCGCCGGCACCCTTGTCATCGCGGTAGGTGAAGGTCTGATCCAGTTCCCAGGAGCCCTTGGGCAGCGTTTCAGCACCCTTGATGTAGCCCAGCAGGCTTTCATCTGCGTGCACAGAATGCGACGCCGTCAGAATGGCTAAAGCTATTGATGAAGCAATAATACTGCGCATGGTGGGATTCCTATTTTTGAGTTTATATATGTTAATGATAACAATTCGTATTTAGATTATCAATAACAAACAGGATTTACCCTATCGCTCCGCCTTGACATATCATTACTCAGCAATTGCCCATCGGAATATCGTCATGAAACTCCATCTCACACGCGCAACAGGCTCCCAACTCATCACTGGCTATGGCGAGGGCTGGGTGGATATCAACGAAACGCGTCATCACAGCAGCCTGATTGTCCTGCCTAACCAGTTGGTGACGGACTGGCCGGTGATCGACTTCGACAGCCTCACAGCCGAGCATATCGAGCGCATTGCGCAGTTGGCGCCCGAAGTGGTTCTGCTTGGAACCGGCGCCACGCACCGCTTCGTGCATCCGCGCATCGGCAAGCCGCTGTTCGATATCGGTGTCGGCCTAGAATGCATGGACACGGCCGCCGCCTGCCGTACTTACAACATCCTGATGGCGGAAGGCCGCCACGTTGCAGCCGCGTTGATCATCTAATGCCATGGCGAGGAATGTCCCGCTCGCATTCGAATACGCAAGTCGCTACGGAAATCTGCCAGAAACTTGAATACAAGCACCTGCGTTTGTGAAAGAATACGAACTAGTTCGTATGCAGGGAGCGTGACATGGAACTTTTGGAAAGTACATGGTTTTTCCGGATGGTGGTACAGCAGGGGAAAAACCCCGAAAAGCGCCTACTCGCGATTTTCAGCGTCACCGAAAACTGGCTATCCGCGCCGGGCATGCGTGAGCGCATGGTGCAATCCCAGGCATCCGGCCATTTTTTGTACAACTGCGGCAAGCTCAAGGAGTTCCTGACCGGCATCGCGGTTTCCGCGCACGCCCGCAATCCGGTCAGCCTGGTCAACCAGCTCGTGATTCTTCTGCAAGGCGCCATCGCCGAAGAGATACGTAATCCCGACGCCCGCGCCATCGTCGAGGCCGGCAATGCGGCACGCGCCATCATCGCCGAAGCCTGCCCGCGCAAACGCAACACGCTACGTTTTTCCCTGGGCGGTATGGCTGCGGCCGCGCTCATCGCCGCTGTCGGCATGCATCCGGCAATCAAGGCGCAATGGTCGCCGGCGCCAATCTATCACCGCATGCCGGCGACCATAAAAACCGGACAGGCAAATTTCAATCCGGACAGCACCGAAGCCGTATTAGCGCTGCAAGAGCAAATCGCAAAGGGCGTCTGCCCCGCGCCGCAATTGCTCGCCATGCCGCCGGGGCAAGTCACCGCTTACATGAACGTCATTCACTTCCGCACGCCTGACGACCCCATCGCTGACCGAGAAAACCTTCGCGCCTTTCTCGCCTGGTTCGAACGAACGCGCTCCAGCGAATGCTATCAACCACCGACCAATGGCCATACGACTGTGGCCTGGGTCGCGGGATAAGGATGGGAGCCTGTTTCAGTAGTAAACGGAAGTGCGCTGGCCATGCATTGCGCGCAGGGCTAGGTGCGAGTCGCGCGGTTTGGTCATTCCAAATAAGCAGCGAGCAGCAACGCTATGCGCGCAATGCATGGCCAGCCCCCGGGTTCGGACACAAAAGGGCGTCTGCGACGTTGCAGCGCTTGCGAATGGAACAACCATTCGCTACGCGCTGCGCCTTGCATCCATCCCTTTTGTGTCCGAACGCATCTTTCGTTTACTACTGAAACAGGCTCCAAACATGGCTACCCAAATGCGCGAATACATCCTCGGCGTCGCGTCCGAACTCTTCGCTACGCGCGGCATCAATGCCACCAGTGTGGACACCATCGTCGCCGAGGCGGGCGTGGCCAAGGTCACGCTGTACAAGTACTTCAAGTCCAAGGAGCAGCTGATCCTTGAATACCTGCGCCAATACGACGACAAGCTCTGGAAAAAGCTGACCGAACGCATGACGACGCGCGATGCGGCACCCGGCGAAAAACTTCTGACGCTCGTCAACGCCGTCATGGACTGGATTGCCGATCCTGAATTCAAGGGTTTCGCTTTTACCAACGCCACGGCCGAGTTTCCGCAGGACGAAAACCCGGTGCATCAGACTTCGGTAGAGTTTGCCCAGACCTTGCGCAACACCCTGGCGAAAATCGCCGCCGAAGCTGGCATCAAGAATGCCGACAGGCTCGCGCTGCAACTATCGCTGGTCATTGAAGGCGCGGCGATCACCGAGCGGATGCAGCACGGCTCCGGCGCGGTCGAGCACGCCAAGGAAATGGCAAAAACACTGATCGAAGCCGCACGCTAGCCTTCACTTTGCGCGCCTGTTGCCAGGCAATCACTTGAGACAACATCGGCGGCCAAAGCCTGTCCAACGCGTAGCATCCTGATTTAACCACTCTCGAATTCGAAAGCAAGTACCGGAGTGTGAAGGTGAGGCGATGATGCTTAAATGCGTCTACCATTACTCTTCCAGGGAATCGCCATGAACGCACCGAGCAAAAAATCGCAGTTTGCCGCGGCGACGGAAAACGACCCGCGATGGGCGTCCGTACTAGCGCGCGATCCGGCAACGGACGGGACGTTCTACTATTCCGTCGCGACCACCGGCGTATATTGCCGCCCTTCCTGCGCGGCGCGTCTTGCCCGACCGGAAAATGTACGATTCCATGCGACGCGCGAAGATGCCGAACGAGCGGGATTTCGCCCCTGCAAGCGCTGCAAGCCGGATCAGCCAAGCCTTTCCGAGCAGCATGCGGCACATATCGCGGAAGCGTGCCGCCTGATCGAAAGCGCCGAAACCCTGCCTAGCCTGACCGAGCTCGCCCGCCATGCGGGGATGAGCCCCTATTATTTTCACCGCGTATTCAAAGCCATCGCCGGGCTGACGCCCCGCGCCTATGCCGCCGCGCATCGGGCAGAAAAAGTGCGCAGCAGCCTGAAACGCGGCAAGCGCGTCACCGATGCGATTTACGATGCGGGCTATGGCTCCGATAGTCGCTTTTACGAAAACGCCGGCAACATGCTCGGCATGACGCCATCAGACTACCGTGCCGGCGGCACGCATGCGCAAATCCGTTTTGCCTTGGGCGCATGCTCGCTGGGCGCCATCCTGGTCGCAGCCAGTCCACGCGGCGTTTGCGCGATCTCCCTGGGTGACGACCCCGAGACCCTGGTGCGCGAGTTGCAGGATCGCTTTCCCAAGGCTGACCTGATTGGCGGCGACGCCGATTTTGAACAATGGGTCGCACGCGTCATCGGCTTCATCGAAATGCCCGCGCTCGGGCTGGACCTGCCGCTCGACATTCGCGGCACGGCATTCCAGCAGCGCGTGTGGCAGGCGCTATGCGAAATCCCGCCAGGAAAAACAATGAGCTACAGCGAAATCGCCGCGCTGATTGGCGCGCCGAAATCGGTACGTGCCGTGGCGGGCGCCTGTGCCGCCAATCCACTGGCGGTAGCAATCCCTTGCCACCGCGTGGTGCGCACCGACGGCGCGCTATCCGGCTATCGCTGGGGCGTGGAACGCAAGCGGGCACTGCTGGAGAATGAGGCGCGTGACGAATCTGCCGCTATTTGAGAATGAAACGGGCACGCGCCGGAACGAACCGCTTGGCCCGGGCGCGACGTTGCTCCATGGATTTGCATTGGCCGACGAAACAGCATTGCTGGATGCGATTAAAGCAATCGCGGACGACGCGCCCTTGCGCAACATGGTGACGCCGGGCGGCTTCGTGATGTCGGTGGCGATGACCAACTGCGGCACTCTGGGCTGGACCTCCGACCGGCGCGGCTACCGTTACACGGAAATCGACCCCATCACCGAACGCCCATGGCCGTCGATGCCTGCATGCTTTACCGCCCTCGCAACTGGCGCCGCAGCCACGGCAGGCTTCGAGAGCTTCATTCCCGACGCCTGCCTGATCAATCGCTATGCGCCAGGTACGCGCTTAACACTGCACCAGGACAAGAACGAACAGGATTTCAGCCAGCCCATCGTCTCGGTGTCGCTGGGCGTGCCGGCTATATTTCTGTTCGGCGGCCTTAAGCGCTCGGACAAAACCCGCCGCGTGCCGCTCGTGCATGGCGACGTGGTGGTGTGGGGCGGGCCTGACCGGCTGCGTTACCATGGCGTACTGACGCTCAAGGAAAACCATCACCCCGGGCTGGAAAACTACCGTATCAATCTCACTTTTCGAAAGGCCGGTTAAGCATGCCTGCTGCATTTCCAAATATTTCGCGCCTTCAATCAAGGACGCGATACTTGCCGTTCCGGGTTTCGACTGACGCCCGGGCTGCGCTTGTCCGCAACCAGCAGACAGACAATTTCTGCGTGCTATGTAACTCCGAATGGAAGCTCGCTTTGCGCAGGGCTTTTTTCAAACGGGGTTTCCGTATCCGACGACAGCGCCCCCACCCGCACACCCAGCAACCTGATTCTGCTGTCCAGCGGCACCCGCTTCAGACACTCCCCCGCTGCGCGCCGAATGGAAGAGGCATCCTGCGTCGGCGCGGGCAAGGACAAATCCCGCGTCACCGTTCGGAAATCCTGATAGCGCAATTTGATGCCTATGGTGCGGCCCACATACCCTTTGCGCTTGAGGTCTTCCGCCACGCGAGTGCATAGCGCGGTAAATACCTGCGATAGCACCTCCCGGTCTCGCCTGACGTGCAGATCGCGTTCGAAGGTGGTCTCGCGGCTGACGGATTTGGGTTCGGAACGGGTCACAACGGGCCGGTTGTCGCGGCCGTGCGCAACGTTGATCAGCCAGCTAGCATAGCTTAGCCCGAAATGTTTTTGCAGCAGCGCCGGATCGGCATGGGCCAGATCCACAATCTTCACAATGCCGAGAGCCGCCAGCTTTTGCGCCGCCTTTGGGCCGATGCCGTTGATCTTTCGTACGTCAAGTGGCCAGATGCGCGTGGGGATACTGGCTTCATCCAGCAACGTCAGGCCATCCGGCTTGTCGAGGTCGGAACCGATCTTGGCGAGCAGTTTGTTGGGAGCGATGCAGATGGAGCACGACAGCCCCGTGGCATCGCGCACGGCCTGCTTGATCCGCGCCGCGAGTGTGCGGCTTTCTTCATCGCTGTGTGTGAGATCGATATAGATTTCATCGATGCCTCTGTCCTCAATCAGGGGCGCAACTGACGCCGCCGCCTGTTTGAACAGCCGCGAATAATGGCGATAGGCCTCGAAATTGGCCGGCAGCAGAATGGCGTCGGGTGCGAGGCGTGCGGCATTCATCATGCTCATTGCCGAAAAAACGCCCAGCGCCCGGGCTTCGTAGGTCGAGGTGGTAACCACCCCGCGCCCGGCATATTCGCGCAGGCGATGAAAATGCCGGCTTCCGTCGGGCAACAGCTCAGGCGCATCCGCCGAACGGCCGCCTACCACCATGGGCAAGCCGCGCAGTTCAGGGTAATACAGCAGTTCCACGCCGGCGAAGAACATGTCCATGTCGAGGTGGGCAATGCGGCGATTAGAGGGGTCCATCCTGGGAATTTCAAGTCAACTTCAATCTGCTATTTTGCCTCGTAAGATAACGATATGCACGGTCGGAAAAGGCTGCGAATAATATAAAAATATGTCACACATAAATACTTACTAGTTAGTATGTTTTTCATGGCATACTGTTCAATAGAAAATTGGTAGACTGACAGCCAGTTTAAATTTTTTCTTAGTGGCAACAAGCCAACACGAGGGAGACGAGAGTGAGTTCAACCACCGCCGACAGCCAGCTGACGGACTGGCGCGAGCATGCGCTGAAACTGGAATCCGAAATCAACAAGGTCGTCGTCGGACAGGAACGGCCGGTTCGACTCATCACCACCGCGATTTTCGCCCGCGGCCACGTGCTGCTGGAAGGCGACGTGGGCGTGGGCAAAACCACCTTGCTGCGCGCCTTTACCCGCGGCATCGGCGGCGGTTACGAGCGGATCGAGGGCACCATCGACCTGATGCCCAACGATCTCGTGTACCACACCTATTTGGGTGAAGACGGCCGCCCTCATGTGGATGCCGGCCCGTTGCTGCGCTGCGGCGAAAGCCTGGCGGTCTTTTTCTTCAATGAAATCAATCGCGCCCGTCCGCAAGTGCACTCGCTGCTGCTGCGCGTGATGGCGGAACGCACCTTGTCTGCATTCAACAAGGAGCATTACTTTCCGCACATGCTGGTATTTGCCGACCGCAATCAGGTGGAGAAGGAAGAAACCTTCGATATCCCTTCCGCCGCGCGCGACCGCTTCATGATGGAAATTCCCATCGCGGTACCCAGCGATCCGGACATCATGGAATCCCTGATTTTCAATACGCGCTTCCACAATGCCGACAAGCTGGTGGAAAACGTCCAGCCCGACGTGCTGCATTATGACAAGCTGAACAGCATCGCCGTGAATCTGCAAGATCATGTGCAGGCGAGTCCGACGCTGCGCAAATACGCGCTGGAACTGTGGCTGGCGACCAGGCATCCCGGTCAGTACGGCGTCAAGATCGACGGCGTCGATATCAACCGCCTGGTGCTGGCCGGAGCCAGCCCGCGCGGCATGTCGATGATGCTGCGCGCGGCGCGCGTCAATGCCTGGCTCAACAACCGCGACGCAGTGCTGCCGGAAGACATCCACACGGTGTTCCACGAAACCGTGGCGCACCGCCTGGTATTCAGCCCGGTTTATGAAATGCGCCGTACGGAAATCGCGCGCGAATTGCTGTCGGGCATCGTCAACGCCGTTTCTGCGCCGTAATTAACATGATCGAAGGCCAAATCAAGGAATTCACCTACCAGATCGGCTGGCGTTCGCGCGGCCGTCATCCGGGCCGCCATGCCAGTGCGCAGCGTGGATTGGGCATGGATTTTCGCGGCCATGCGCCCTTGATCTCATACCCCGATCCCCGTCGCATCGATATCCGGCAAACCATACGCGACCCGTTCGACCAGGTCTGGGTGCGGATTTTCAATCAGCGCAGCGCGGTGCCGGTTTTCGTCGCCTGCGACCTGTCGGGGTCGATGGGCTTTTCCGGCCAGATGCGCAAACTGGAAATTGCCGCCGAGATCACCGCCTCGGCCGCCTACTCCGCATTCCGCGTGAATGATCCATTCGGCTTTATCGGATTCGACGAACAGGTACGCGAGGACTGGATGTTCATGTCTTCCACCAAAGTGCACGGCGCTTTCGAGCTGACCGAGCGCCTCGCCGCCCATCGCCCCGGCCATATCGGCGCGGCGGGCCTGAACGACGTGAGCCAGTATCTGCCGCGCGAACGCTCGCTGGTGCTGCTGGTATCGGATTTCCATACGCCGCTGGAACAGCTTGAGCGCCATCTGGGCAGCCTGATGCGCCACCATGTCGTGCCGCTGATCTTGTGGGACGCCGCCGAATACCGCAATTTGCCAGAGTTCGGCATCGCCAGCGTAACCGACTGCGAAACCGGCGCGCGCCGCACGCTTTTCCTGCGCAAGAATTTCCGCGAGCGCATTCTGCAAGCGTTCGATGATCGCCGCAGCGCGCTCGAAAAACTGTTCATGCGCT
Source organism: Methylobacillus sp. MM3 (assembly GCF_001645185.1). GTDB lineage: Bacteria > Pseudomonadota > Gammaproteobacteria > Burkholderiales > Methylophilaceae > MM2. The sequence continues at coordinate 63,711 of NZ_LXTQ01000011.1, read as the reverse complement.
TCGACATGCCGCCGCTGTTTATCGAAGACGGCTTCGAGGCGGATGATTTGACCGAATATTTTTACCAGTTTGTGGCCGCCTGATATGAAAAAACTTTTTTCTAATGCCAAGACGCCGAACGCACCCGGAATCCCATTTCTCACTTTCGGGCTTGCCCGGCGCCTGGGCGGTTTGACCGGCTTTATCGTCATGCTGGTCGCACTGGCATCGGCACCGGCTTTTGCCGAGGACGGCATCGCGGTCGATCCGCGCGTGTCGGTGAAAACCATAGAGCCCCAACGCGACGTCGGTTATAGCGTGGGCGACATCCTGGAACGCACCATCATCCTGGAAGCGAAAAAACCCTACGTTCTGCTTGAAACCTCGCTGCCCATCGCCGGCAACGACAAAAAGCGCCGCGGCAAAGGCAGCGGCGTCGAAGTGCGCGACGTCAAGCTCGAAACCACTCGCGGCATCGACACCACCACCTATACCCTGCATCTTTCCTATCAGGTATTCACCAACAACATCGTCGCCAAACCGGCCAATCTCCCTGCCGAATTTGTGAAATTCGGCGGCGAAGGCAAGAATTTCCAAATACGCATCCCAAGCTGGAGCTTCCGCATTTCGCCTCTGGCGGTATACGGTTCTGTCGTGGTCGAACGCGACATGAGCGGCTTTCGCGGTCCGCTGACGCTGGACGCCACTCGTCATCACCAACTGCTGTGGGTTGCATTGGGCATACTGGCGGCCTCCCTCCTCGGTCTTCTTTACGTGCTGGGCACCTCCTCGTGGCTGCCACGCATGGGCGGCCCTTTCGCCCGCGCTTACCGCGATCTGAAAAAACTCCCGACAACGCCCGAGGGCCTGTCGCATGGAGTTTCGCGTCTGCACCAGGCGTTTAACGTCACGGCCGGGAACAGCGTGTTCGACAGAACTGCTTTCCTGTCGCGCAAGCCGGGGTTTGCACCGGTGGGCCATGAGATCGACCAGTTTTTCGGGTTGTCGCGCACGGTATTTTTTGAACCCACCGCGCCGCACGGCATCGATGGCGACGCGATGGCGTGGCTACGCAAATTCTGCCGTCGCTGCCGCGATTGCGAGCGCGGGCTTAAATGATGAAGACGCCGACCATCGGTAGCGCAGGCGCCCCCGCCTGCATGGCCCCGTTATCGGCTGGAAAAATTGCAGGCGAGGACGCCTGCGCTACTGGTTGTCCGGAAAGTTAATCCCATGCTATTCAATACCTACTGGGTTCTTTTCCTGTTGCCATTGGCGGCGTTGCCGCTGCTGCTGGAACGCACGCATAGCCGCACCTATTCCTGGACGCAGTTGCTGCCGCGCGACCGGCTTTCCGACCTGATGGGGCTGTTGCTCAAGATACTCGCCGCGCTGGCGCTGCTGTTCATCATCCTCGGCATTGCCGGGCCGCATACCGCGGCGCAAAAGGTAGAGAAGGTCGGCGAAGGCGCGCAGATCGTGCTGACCATAGACCGTAGCGCGAGCATGGACGATCCGTTTTCCGGCGCGATGATCAGCGGCCGGGCAGGCGAATCGAAATCCGCTGCGGCGCGACGGCTGATCACGGATTTCGTCAGCCAGCGCAAGAACGACATGTTCGGCATGGTGACGTTCAGCAATTCCGCGATGTACGTAATGCCGCTCACCCAGAGCCGCGAAGCTATTCTTGCCGCCATCGATGCCGCCGGCGGTCCCGGCTTGTTCCAGACCAATATCGGCAGCGGTCTCACCACCGCACTGGGAATGTTCGCCAAGACGCCGGACTCGGGCTCACGCGCGCTCGTGCTGCTGTCGGACGGTGCCGGACGCATGGGCACCGATGCGCAGCAAAAAATCCGCGACTGGCTGGACCGCATGAACGTCACCTTGTACTGGATCGTATTGCGCCAACCCGGCGCGATCAGCATTTTCGACGAAGAATACAAGCCGCCCGAGGATCAGCCGCTGCCGCCTTCCATCGAGCTGCACCAGTACTTCAAGACGCTGCGCTCCGGCTACCAGCCCTACGAGGCCGATGACCCGCAATCGCTGGCGTTGGCCATCGACGACATCAATCGCAAGGAAATGAAACCCATCCGCTACATGGAACAGATTCCCGGCAACGATTTCACCTCGCACTGTTTCGCGTTGGCTGCGCTGATGATTGCCGCACTGCTGGGCATTAAACTTCTAGAGGTAAAAACATGGCGCTGAGTGCAAAAAAACTGACGGCCATTCTGCTTGTCACCGCGACTGCAGCGGGTGCGTGGGCGGCATGGGAGGCCAACCGCATCCGGCAGATCGAGAACTTCAACCAGGCGGTATCGACGGGCAAGACGCCGGTGACGGACACCCAATCCGATGAGGCCAAGTTTTCCGCCGCCTACTGGCTGGGCAAGAGTGGTCGCTATCAGGACTCCACCCTGCTCTTTCTGCAGCTGTCGGAAAAAGGCACGCCCAGTCAGCGCTCGGCGGTGCAATACAACCTGGGCAACATCTTTTTCCTGCGTGGACTGGCCATCAATGGCCGCGACCTCACCGTGCGCGACGAGGCCGTTTACCTGCTGACACAGGCCAAGACCGCCTACATGCAGTCACTGCGTCTCGATAACGATCACTGGGATGCGCGCCACAATCTCGACCGCATACTCACCATGCTGCCGTCCGAGCCGACGCCGGGCGTGGGCGAGTCGGATTCACCGGGGCTGATCATGGGCAATATTCCGGTCGGGTTGCCTTGATCGTGAGCAAGCTGCGCACTTTCATCGACTACCTGAAGCACCACCGCGATTTCGCGCTGCTGGGCGGAGCGACCTTGCTGCTTCTGCTCGCGCTGCTGCGCCCGATGGTGCAGGTGCAGCGCGACATCTACACCTATCTGCTGGTAGTGGACATTACCCAGAGCATGAATACCGCAGACATGATGGTGGATGGCAAGCCGACCAGCCGCATCGCTTACACACGCCGCCTGCTGCATGACCTGGTCTCCGGCATGCCTTGCGGCACACGCGTCAGTCTCGCCTTTTTTGCAGGGACAAGCGCCGCCTTGCAGTACAGTCCGATCGAGGTCTGCCGCAATTTCGACGCCATTCAAGACAACATCGCCCACATGGAATGGCGCATGGCATGGTCTGGCAATAGCCGGCTGCGCCAGGGCGCGCAGTCCATCGCCCACCTGACGCGCACGTTGGGCGAACCTGCGCAGGTGGTATTTCTCACCGATGGCGAAGAAGCTCCGCGTCTGCATGCTTTCAATACCCTGGAGCTGACGGATTTCCAGGGCGGCAAGGGTTGGCTCGTCGTCGGCATCGGCAGCGAAAAAGGCGCCCCCATTCCGAAGTTCGACGAAGACAATAAATTGCTCGGTTACTGGTCGGCGGAAAGCTTCCAGATGCAGCCCGGCGTTGCGCAGATTTCGCAGCAGAACTTCGGCGCGCGCGACGACGGCGTGGCATTGATGGACAGCTCAAGGCAATACTCCAAGCTGGATGAAGAGTATCTGAAAAAATACTCTGCCGAGATAGGCAGCGACTATGTGCGCGGCGACAGCATCGCCGGCGTGCAATTGGCCATCACCAGTCTCAAGCCGGCGCGGCGCGACATCGCGCCGATGGAAATCGACCGCATACTCGCAGGACTGGCCGGCTTGCTGCTGTTGGCCGCCTATTTCACCCATCACCCGCTGCAGTTGCTACGCAGGCTGCTGCACCGCTATAAACTCCTCCGCCATCCGGGTTAGGACTGCTGGGCTGTGCAGAACCCGGAGGCCAGCAATCCTGCAAACGGCTTCTGGCTGATACTGGATACCGCCCACACCAACCCTTCCATAATAAAAATATGGTTAAATCGAGTCCATGTCAGCCGCACTCCGCATCACTTCCCTGTTGCGCAACCTGACCGACACCTTGCGCCGGCGTCGCGACGTCGCTTTCCTCGTGGCGGCGCTCCTGCTGCTGATCATTGCCTTATTTCGGCCTGCCGCTCCGGTGCAGCGCGATATTCACACCTATCTGTTTGTGGTGGACATTACCCAGAGCATGAACACGGAAGACATGCAGATGGCCGGCAAGAAGACCAGCCGTATCGCTTATACCCGCCGCCTGCTGCATGATGCGATTGGCTCCATGCCGTGCGGCACGCGCGTCGGCGTGGCGCTGTTTGCCGGGGTGGTGGTATCGACGATATTCCATCCGGTTGAAGTGTGCGCCAGTTTCGACGCGATTCAGGATACGGTCGAGCACATCGAATGGCGTCAGGCCTGGCACGGCAACAGCCGCCTCGGTTTCGGCATGCTCTCTGCCTCGGCGGCGCTGAAGGCCTTGCCTGAGCCGGCGCGCGTGGTGTTTTTTACGGATGGCGAAGAGGCGCCGATGCTGCATGCCTTCAACCGGGCCGATCTTTCCAACTGGCAAGGCGGCAGCGGCTGGCTGCTGGTGGGCATAGGCAGTGATGAACCCACGCCGGTTCCAAAGATGGACGAGAACAACAAGGTCATCGGTTATTGGTCCGAAAACACCTATCAGCTCGAACCCGGCATCGCCCAGGTTTCCGACGAAACCCGCGGGCGGCGCGATAACGCCGTGGCCACACAGGATTACGAACGCTACCTTTCAGTACTTGACGAGAAATACCTGCAAGAACTGGCAAAGGAAATCAAGGCACGCTACATTCGCGGCGACAGCACGCCGGCCGTCCTGTCTGCAATCAAAGAACAGCCACCGGCGCGGCGCGACCGTGCGCCGATGAAAATCGACTGGCTGTTCGCGACGCTGGCCGGACTCATGCTGGTAGCCGCTTACGTGCCACAACACCCCCGGCATTATCTGCATGTTCTGCGTGGAAAACTTCACTTCCCGGGAAAAGCCTGACTTCCCCAACGCAGCCAGACGCGCAACGACCGGAACACATCGGCATCGCCGCTGTCGGAAAGCAGAATCGCCCGTTTCGCTAACCGCTTTCCGGGCTCGGTCAGGTTAAGCACGGTCAGCCAGGGCGTCACGAAACTGTCGCCGCGCACACTCACATCCAGCCACAAGCCGTTTCGCGACAGGCATCGCAATGCGCCATTGCTCGTCACCTCCAGCGCCACGATGGAGCCGGGCATGCGCAACAAGGCGTCATGGCCCAAGTAGTAGAGCGTGGTTGCCGCAACGACAGCAGCCAGCATCAGCTTCACCCACGGCAAGGCAGGCAGCAACAGAATCGCGGCGCATGCCGCAGTGCCGGCCACCCCCAGCAAACCGGCCAGCTGACGCGAGGGCCGCAAGGCGAGACGGATGGGCTTCAAGCTATAATGATTCATCAAATTTACCGGAGTCGTTTCATGCACCCAATCTGGCAGGAATTCCTTACACAGCAGGGCGCGAGCATCGTCGAAGGCCGCGTCGCGCATTTCCAGAATCCCGAGCAGGAACCGAAAATCGCGGGCAACCGCAACATTATCGCCGATCTCTCGCACCTCGGCCTGCTGCAGGTCGGCGGCGAAGATGCCCAGAGCTTTCTTCAGGGCCAAGTGACCAATGACGTCAAACTGCTCAACGGCAGCAATAGCCACTATGCCGGCTATTGCAACCCCAAGGGCCGTTTGCTGGCGATCTTCCTCGCCTTTGCGCACCAAGGGCATTTTAAGCTGCAAATGAACGGCGCACTCAAGGAGGCGATGATGAAGCGCCTGAAAATGTACGTGCTGCGCTCCAAGGTTGTGGTCGAGGACAAGACGGACGAGATCATCCGCTTCGGCATCGCCGGCACCGAAGCCGCCATCGCACTGAAAGCACATTTCGGCAACGTGCCTGAAGAACATCACCAGTTACAGGAACACGGCACCGCCACCCTGCTCCGTCTGCCCGGCACTACGATGCGTTACGAAATATTCACCCGCCCGGAACACGCCGCCGAGATATGGACGACACTCCGCAAGCATTGCGAACCGGTCGGCAGCGAGGGCTGGGAATGGCATGAGATCCAGGCCGGCATCCCGGATATCACGCCTGCCACGCAGGAGGCATTTGTCCCGCAAATGCTGAATCTGGACGTGCTGGGCGGCATCAACTTCAAGAAAGGCTGCTACACCGGCCAGGAAATCGTCGCACGCACACACTATCTGGGCAAGGTGAAGCGGCGCATGCATCTCGGGCACATTGCCGCCGATGCCGCACCTGCTCCCGGCAGCAGCGTCTACGGCACGGATAACGCGGAAGCGGTCGGCATGGTCGTACGCGCTGCCCCCAGCCCCAACGGCGGATATGATTTCCTTTACGAAGTACGCCTGGAAAGCATGGACGCCGGCCCAGTGCGGTGTCAGGCCACAGACGGTCCGCCGATTGAGCCGCTGAGCTTGCCTTACGTGCTTTAAGCCGTGCGCACCCCACTTCTGTAAGCATCAAAGGGTTGAACGATATCTTTGTAGACGAGAAATCCACCGGCCCGCTACTTTCCGTAGCAGTGTTCGAAGCAGCCAAAGGTGCCGTCGTCCTGCTGGCAGGATTGAGTGTTGTCGCTCTTATCCATCATGGGGGGCAGCATGTGGTCGAGCGGCTGGTGGCGCACCTGCACCTGAATCCAGCCAAGGACAACCCGGCGATTTTCCTGAAGCTGGTCCATGACTTGGCGAACGTCCGTCTTTGGATGCTCGCCGCCGGGGCCGGCGCATATGCGCTGGTCCGCTTCATCGAAGCCTACGGCCTGTGGCACGGAAAACGCTGGGCCAAATGGTTCGCGGCGCTTAGCGGCGCGATGTACCTGCCTTTCGAATTGCGAGAAATCGTATCGTCGCACTCAGGACTCGCCGTTGCAGCATTGCTGATCAACGGGCTGGTCGTGGCGTTGATGGTGCATGAATTGCGTCGCCCGAAAACATCGTCCGAATAATTCACCAGCGGCAATGAGCTTCCGCCAGCGCGCTGTAAATCAAGCAAAAGATGCTTTGGGAAGATTTCCCGGCACCCATTCAGTATTTTTCCCATATGGGATCACGGCGCGAGCCGGTATGGTGAAACAGGTTTGGCGTTTCGCCGGCTATCAATTTCCCAGGAGAACTACCCATGAGACTGCCCTGCAATAACAGGAGGCTCCATAGCGCGCTGCTGCTCGCCTTTGGGCTGGTATCGGCCTCCATTACCCAGGCGGCCGGCCAAGGCGTGGCATATGTGTCCAATCAGGGCGGTGGTGTCACCGTCATCGACCTTGCCACCATGAAGACCACCGGCACTATCGACGTGGGCGCGAAAGGCCCGCGCGGACTCGGCGTAACGGCCGACGGCAAGTTCCTGATTACCGCCAACCGCGACGACGGCAATATCTCGGTGATCGACACGGCGACCGCCAAGGTCGTGAAACAGATTCCCATCGGCAAGAATCCGGAGTTTGTCCGGGTGGTGGGCGACAAGGCGTACATTTCCTACGAGCCCAGTTCCAAGGGCGGCCCGCCTCCGAAGCCGGGCGCGGCTCCCGTGGAGGAAGAGGACGATGACGACGAAGGCGCCGAACCGGCACGCATTTCGGTCGTGGATTTGAAACTGGGCAAGGTCATTCGAGAAATTGTGAGCGGCCCTGAAACGGAAGGTATCGAGTTTTCAAAGGACGGCAAAAAGCTGATCGTGACCAACGAAGCGGACAACACCGTAACAGTGCACGACCTCAAGTCCGGCAAGCTGCTGAAGACCATCGACACGCACAAGTACGGCGACCGCCCGCGCGGCATCAAGATTTCGCCTGACGGCAACACCTATATCGCCACGCTGGAATACGGCAACAAATTCCTGGTGCTGGATGGCAAGTTCAGTCCGGTAAAGGCAGTGGATACCGGCGAGTCGCCCTACGGCGTATCGTTCGACCGTAGCGGCAAGCGGCTTTTTGTCGCGGCATCCAAGGCCAACGTCCTGCAAGTATTCGACGCCAGGTCTTACAAGAAAATCAAGGATATTCCGACCGGGAAGCGTTGCTGGCATTTCACCTTCACTCCGGACGACAAGCAAATCCTGATGGCTTGCGGAAAATCCGACGAAGTACTGGTGATCGATGCCGACAAGCTGGAAGTAACGAGCCGCGTCGGCGACAAGAGCACGCCCTGGGGTGTAGTGACTTATCCGAAAGCCATCGGCAGTCTGGATAAGCCGTAACTTTAACACCCCCTCCAGGCCGAGGGCTTTCCATCATTTACAAACGGCGCGCAATGCGCCGTTTGTTATTCAAGCCGGATGCCGGGCTCCGCCTGATCGCGGGCCGGGGAACGTCGTAGCCCAACCCAGACAGTATAAAAAAGCCAAGCACACTGGAGAATGTGCCTGGCTTCACTACCATGGAGTATGCGACTACTTACGACGAGCGGTGCATGAGAACCATCATATGCCGGCCGCCGCTCGCCGGAATAGGCATATTCTCCTGAAACAGCACGGGAAATTTTCCCTGCCTGAGGCAACCTTGCGAAGCGCAAGTGTCGTCGCCTCCGCTACGGAGCAAAGGCCTAATGCGGGATCGCCTGCACTTCTTCGCGGGCCATTTCCGAGCTTGCATGCTTGAGTTCCGGCTTCAGTGGCTGACCGCTCCCGATTTTCTGCCTGATCTCTTCGACAGTAGTTTCGATAGCAATGAAACGTTCCGGTGTCGTGGGATGCGAGGACTTCATGGTGATCGCCCTGGAGTTGGTCGTTGCCATCCTGCGCCAGAAGCTCGCCGCATCGTCAATTTTGTAACCGGCATTCGCCATGAAATACAAGCCGACATAATCCGCCTCCTGCTCGAAGGCAACTGAATAAACCCCGGCGCCCATATTGGAGCCCAAGCGCATGAAGTCGCCATTGGTATTGACACCTCCGGCTGCAGCGGCCACGTCCAGCAACAGACCGACGAGCCCGCCAACCATGGCATTCGTCTTCTTGGCATCAATATGCTTCATCGCGTTGTGAGCCAACTCGTGGCTCACCACCAGCGCGACCTCCTCGTCGGTATGGAAGAAATCCATCATGCCCTTGTAAATCACGATATTCTGGCCATCGGCATAAGCGTTCTTCACGTCGTCCGGCGACAAGCGCACGCGGAAATCGCACGCCTGCCCCGGCATCATGGAAACCTTGACCTCCTCCGCACCGCGACGCACGACCATCTCCAGAGGCATGCCGAACTTGCCTTCCTGCGCGAGCTTTTCCATCAGCTTATCGACGGCTCCCTTGCCGGCAGGAGGCGTCCATCCATTGACAGATAGCACCACGTCGCCCGCTTTTACCCCTGCCTGATCGGCCGCCGAGCCCGGCGCGACGCTGGAAATGCTCGCCACATCGCTCACGCTGAATCGCGACTGGACAACGTCATGCCACTCCTTGCCGAAATCCTCGCGGCTCCAGGCCGTCAGTCCGTAGTAAGGCCCCACCTTCTCGGCGCAAAGCTCGGTACCGCTCATCACGATTCTGGAAGCGACCGCCTGCAAGCGCCGATAGGAATTCATGTAGTCCTCGACCACCATCTCCCGCTGCTTGCGCGTTTCCTCCTGCATGGCGGCCGAATCCACTGTCGGCATGCGAGTCTGGGGCGTGGCGCATCCGGCAAGAACAGCGAGCAAAAGGGCAAAGGTTGCCGGGCGAGAGAAGGTGATGGCCTGCATGTTGTTTTTCCTTTTTATATGGATATCGCGTAACGCGGCAGCCTGACCCCATCAGGCGGTGCTGTTCGCAAACGAAACGCCTGCGCTACGACCTCGCGCATCTTACATTGCGATCGAGGGCAGAAAAAGAGAGCCCACTACTCCCGAAGGCCCGCTCCAAGTGGGTCAGCAACGTTCAGCCATCGGGCAAATAGACGAATATCCAGTCTCCCAACAGCGCTTTTCCTTCGAAATGCTGGTCCTTGCCCCGGAAATTTGCGGTCTTGAATGCAGGCTCGGCCGTCAGGCTGTGGACGCCCATGATGCCACCGCTCGGCGCTTCGACGGTGCCCCAGTTTTGCGTGCCGGTAAACGGATCGACGTAAATCTGCCTCAGATAGCGGCGTGGCACAGGGAAACGCTCATCCCGCAGCAATGCCTCCAATGTGGGTGGGTACTGTTTGACTGCACCCGGCGTGCGGTTGTAGTACTGGCCGATCGCTTCGCGGAACTTGTGGCCGATATGCAGCAACTCCCGTTCGCGCTCGCGCTTGCGTTCGGCACTCCACAAGGTTGCCGCTCCCGCCAGCGCCACCCCGATCAGCACGATCGCAAGCAGCAGGCCAAGATAGGTAAATCCCGCCGAGCGGTTTTTGCAGGCGTTCACCATTGCACGTACATGCTACCGTCCGAAGCCACACCCTCCGCGCCGCTATGGATGTTGTAAACCGAGCCACGCGCATTCGGGTCCGACGGCGGAGTCACGATCCAGGTGCCGGCACTCTGGGTGATCGGATCGTCCGGGATCGCGCGCAGATACTGGCCGTAGATCAGATCTTCCAGCGTATCCGGATAGGCGCCCTTGTCGCTGTAATACTTGTCGACCGCATCGCGCATCACCGACAGGTCATGACGCAAGGTCGCTTCCTTCGAGCGCTCCATGGTTTCGAAATAGCGCGGCGCTACCAGGCTCAGCAAGGTAGCGACAATAGCCATGACCACCAGTATTTCGATCAATGTAAAGCCGCTCCGACGTCCGGTCTGTTTTACCATTCCGCGTATGGCCTCCCGTCCAGTCCGATACCTTTCGATCCGGAACGCACGTCATAGACATCCTCGCCTTCGAAATCGCCGAAACCGGGCTCCTCGAACGAGCTGGCATAACTGCGCTTGCGCCAGGTCTGCTCATTGCCCGCATCGGGGTCGGCAGCAAACGGATCGCGCGGTATCTGACGCATGAAATAAATCTTGCGGCGCGCAGGGCCCTTGATATTTTCCACGCCCGCAACCAATGTTTGCAGCGTCGGCGGATAGCCGGATTTGTCCGGCGTATGCGCGATCAGGCCATCATCCGCCGCCAGCTTGTAGGCATCGATGGCATCGCGTATCTGCCAGAGCGCGCGCCGCAGTTCCTGCTCCTTGGCGCGCTTGGCAGTCAGCTGCATCATCGGGGCCGCCGCAGTGGTCAGCAGCGCCAGAATCACCAGCGTCACCAGCAGCTCGATCAGCGTAAATCCACGCACGGCTATGTCGTTACCTGCCGGCATCGGGTTGAAGCACGGAGTCGGCAAAGGAGCGGTCGTTCTGCGCGCGCGCGGCTTGCACCTCTTGCGGGGCAGGAACCGTTGGCATGGACTGCTGTACAGGCGCCGCATACTCTGCCTGCCTTCCCGACCGGCCTGTCGAGGTATTGCGCATGCCGTCAACACCTCCCGGGAATACGGTATACGTTGCATCCGCGGGTACGATGTTGCTGAGGATGCGCGGCGTAATCAGCAGCACGATTTCCTTCTTGGTGCGGTCGGAGTTCTTGTCGGTAAACAGCTTGCCCAGCAAGGGAATGCCGGCGAGCCCCGGCACCTTATGGTTGATGTCCTGCCTGTCGTCGCGGAACAGCCCGGCCAACACCTGCGTCTCGCCATTCTTCAGACGCAACACGGTATTGGCATTGCGCGAGCCCAGCGTGTACGTCAGCGTGCCGGAACTGGTCGTCACCCTGTCGGTCTGGTTGCTGACTTCCAGCTCCACCTTGATCGATACCTCGTCGTTGAGCAGGATGGTCGGCTCCACATTCAGCTTGATGCCGGTTTCCAGGTAGGTGACCGACTCGGAAACGAAGCCGGTGGAATTGGCCGTGCTGGTAATGACCGGGATCTTGTCGCCGATATGGATTTTGGCCTTTTCGCGATTCTTGACGCGTATCTGCGGATTTGCCAACAAGTCGGTATCGGTCGCCAGATGCAACAGGTTGAAGGCCAGTACCGGATCGGTGATCTTGAACACCCCCAGGCCGGAGTTGAAATTCCTGAGCTCCTTGAAACTCAACTGCCCCGGCGTCCTGGTCGCGACGCCGCTGCTATCTGTTGATGTATTGCCCTGCACGCCCAGCGATACCTGCGTCGGGTACTGGATGCCGATATCCTCCAGCGTCTTGCGGCTGATCTCCATCACCTCCACTTCCAGCATTACCTCGGGGTCGGGCAGATCCTGCGAGGCGATCAGTTTTTCCGCCATGCGCACCGCTTCCGGCGTATCGCGCATTACCAGCGTATTGAGTCTCTCGTCGATGTACAGGTCGCGGGTTTTCACTACGGTTTTAAGCAATGCCATCATGCGCTTGGCATCGGTATTGCCAAGGTAAAAACTGCGCACGAACATTTCCTGGTATTCGCCGCTGCGACTCGCCGGGTAAATCAGCACGGTATTGTCGTTGAGGATTTTCTTGTTGAGCTGATTGGTGGTCAGGATCACATCCAGGGCATCCTCGACCGAGGTGTCACGAACGAAAATGCTGATTTTTTGCTCCTGTCTCAACTCCTTGTCATAGGAGAAATTGATGTTCGCCGCACGGGAAATGAATTCGAATACGGATTTCAGCGCAACATCCTTGAATTCCAGCGTAATCGGCTTCTTGAATACCGAGCGCAGCTGCGGTGTCGCCATCGACTTCGCCGTACGCTTCTGTTCGATGCGCTCGTAAATAGCCCGCGCGGCCGGATCTACCGCATCCTCCGCCAGTACGGAGCGCACCAGGAACTGCGCAGCGTCAATATCCCCCTTGTCGAGCGCCGCTTCGGCTTCGCCCAGCATGGCATCGTGCTTGCGCGCCGCTGACAGCTGCTTCAGCCCCTCGAGCGCGCGCTGGTTTTGCGGGTTCAGTTCCAGCAAGCGCCGGTAGCCTTGCTCCGCGGCGTCCCAATTGCGCTGCTGCCGCTGCCTGTCCGCATCGCTCAGCAGTTGCGTCAATTGCAGTTCGCGCTGGCGAGACAGGTAATTGCGATACTCGACATTGTCCGGATGCGCCGCCAGCACCTGCTCCATCCTCGCCAACCCTTCCTCGATGCGCCCTTGCGCAATCAGCGAGCTGGCCTCCCGGAAACCCGGATCGTCCTGGGCATGGCGGGTTTCCTGCGTAGCGCACCCGGCAAGCATCAGGGCTGCGATCAGCACTTTACGGACAGATTTCAATTCGTTTCTCCAATCACCAGGGGAACTACGGTTTTCAGCGGCAAATAACCCATCATCATGGTCGGCGGCCGTATCGACTCGACGCGCCATACACCGTCGATCACGTCGCCAGATCGCACGGCAAGGTTGCGAGTGCCATGCGTCAGGAAAACCAGCGCGTTGCCGTCCTCGACCAGTTTTCCGGCGTAGTTGAACGGCAGCGGGGGCGTAACCGGCTTGGGCGGAGGCGCTGCTGCGGCAATCTCTTCCGGCGGCGCATCGCCGGGAAAGATATCTTCTGGCTCGCCCTCGATGGGAGGCCTTGGCTGGTAGGCCAGGTTGGTTGCCGACGCCCTGCTCTCGTCGACTATCGCAGACGACGCGCGGGGCCGAGGTTTCACCAAAATATCCTCCTGCCCAGCATCGTCCGACGCCGCCACCCAGGCTGTCGTTGCCAGCGTCAGCACTAGCGCGCCCCAGATCAGCGGTTGCTTCTTCTTTTCCGCAGCCGTCATGACGCCCGCCCCAGGTAAATGGTCAGACGCACGCGCGCCTCGACCTCCGGGCTGGAGGCATCTTCGCGCTTGAAGCTGAGTTCGTTGATCGCCAGCGCAGGCATGGTGTTGAGTAATTCGATGATAAAGCGGCGAATATCGGGATAGGTGCCTTGCACGGGCAAAATCACCTGATACCGGCTCAGTGCGGCCGTATGTTCGCGCACCAGGGCATATTCCACCTTGTCCAGGTCGATACCGCTGGCGTCGGCAGCATTGAAGATCGCCGAAATATGTTTGGGAGCGGAAGACTCCTGCGGCAGGACTCGGTAGAACGCCTTCAGCGCCGCTTGAGGCGAGCGGTCTATCCATTGCCCCCGATGCTGGCTCTTGCCGTTGCGCAATTGTGCGACGTCGCGTTCCATTTGCTGCAACTGCCGCGTGGCCGGCAACAGTACAACTGACGCTACCACGGCACAGCCGAGCAGCAAGCCGAAGCCCAGCATGCCCGGCCAACCCAGACCCAGCAGACGAAATTTGCACACCCGCCACAGCCTCCTCAGGGGAATCAGGCTTGGCGGAAACAGACCAACCATCATGGCTTCACATTCCATACGGCATCGACACTGAAAATAAAATTGCCATCGTCATCGCGCTCCTGGCGCAGCAGGAATACATCCTCCAGCATGGACTGCCGATCGAGCGCCTGTATGTAATCCAGAATGTCCTGTGTGTCGGATGCGGCCGCAGAGATACGCAGCTTGCGCTGCCTGGGGTTGGGTTCCATGGCCAGCAGCTTCACTCGAGGGGTACGCGTGCTTTCCAATGCCCGGAACAGTTGCTCCCAGGGCAACGCAAGCTCGGCCATGGCCGTTTGTACGGCCGCTATTTCGGTACGCTGCAACGCAGCCTCAGCCTCGGACTGCCTGGTTTCCTGCCGGGGATGGCGGAGGCGGCTGGCGTCCGCTTCCAGCATCGCCGTTTTCGCGTCGATGTCATGCAGCGCCATGCCCAGCCCTATCGAAGCCAGGCAACCGGCGACCAGCAGTGCGCGCGCCGGCCACGGATCATGCTTTGGCGCACACGCATGATTCAGCTCGACCGCTCGCATACTCATGCCCACATGGCCAGCTGGTATGCCTTGTCGTCGCCGGAGGCAAAGCCTTCCATAGGGCGCCCCTGTACTCGAATCACCTTACGCCCGGGCAGGCTGGGCAGCAAGCTGGATTCCGGCCAATACAGCACGACAGGCCAGTCCTGCCGTATGTCTCCGGCCAATATCGCCTCGCGGGCCAACAGGGTTCCAAGTTCCGACACCAGGGATGCCGGTTCATCCGCATCGGCCGGATGGTTCCTGACGATTTTCCAAAGGCCGCGATCGAGCAACGACAGGCACAAGCGCCCGCGTTCCACCATGGCGAACCAGACCAGGCCTTGCGAGATCCAGCGCCTGCTGCGGTTGGCGCCTACCATCAGGTGCGGATGGATGGCATCAGACCGAATATCGCCGCTTTCGAGCGCGCTGCGCAACGACTCGAGCAAAGTCCGGTCGATACCGCTCGCCAGCGACGGCTCGTCCGGATTCGGTTCGCTCATGCGCAAATCCCAGCATTTGGCCGTTTCGCCATATGCCGCGCCAAAACAATGACGGAGATAAGCCTCGCGCTCCTGCCGGTTTGCGAGCTGTTCCGACCACGGCACCAGCGCATAGCGCACGAAATGGTTGGATAACACTACCTGCGTATTTGTCCCTCGCCATGGCGCCTCGCGCACTGCTGATTTCAGCGCGGCGATCGACGTCTCCCCAGATGAAGCACCCATTGTTTCGGCACAAGGCAATATCCGCTTATGGGTCACGCGCTTGTTGAGGCCGCGCGATACCCGCAGCAATACGACCAGTTGGGGATGCAGGAAAACCCTGAGTTCTTCACGCAAGCGACGTAACACGATTGATCTCCTGCAATGAGGTTTCTCCGCGCTGCACCAGCGCCAGTGCCGCCTCGCGCATGCTGCGCGTTCCGTTGGCGCGTGCGGCCTCCTTAATCCTGCGCACCGGCTCGCGCGTCACGATCAGCTCGCGGATTTCATCGTTGAAGCACAGCAATTCGGCGATGGCTTTTCGTCCGCGATAGCCCGTGCCGTGGCATTGGCCGCACCCCTGGCCGATACGAAAATCGAAGCCGGCTGCAGCCTCGGGAGAAATGCCGGATTTTTTCAGCAGTGCCGGATCGGGATGATCGGCTACCGCACAATGCGGGCAAATCACGCGCACCAGGCGCTGCGCCATGATGCCGTTGATCGCAGAGACGAAACTGTAAGGATCGACACCCATGTTGGTGAAGCGCCCGATCACGTCGAACACATTATTGGCGTGGACGGTGGTCAAGACGAGATGTCCAGTCAGCGCCGACTGCACGGCGATTTGCGCGGTCTCGGAATCGCGGATTTCGCCGACCATGATCTTGTCCGGGTCATGGCGCAGAATCGAACGCAGGCCGCGCGCGAAGGTGAGACCTTTCTTTTCGTTGACCGGAATTTGCAGCACACCGGGGAGTTGATATTCGACCGGATCCTCGATGGTGACGATCTTGTCCTGGCCGCTGTTGATCTCCGAAATGATGCCGTACAGCGTGGTGGTCTTGCCCGACCCGGTCGGTCCGGTGACCAGCAGCATGCCGTAAGGCTCTTCCGCCAGCAGGCGGAAACGCTCCATGATTTCAGGATCGAAGCCCAGCACGTTCAGGCTCAATCCCTTCGCCTCGTCGGTAACCGACTGGCGATCCAGAATGCGCAGCACCGCATCCTCGCCGAACACGCTGGGCATGATGGAAACGCGCAAATCCACCTCGCGCCCCTGCACCAGTACCTTGAAACGTCCGTCCTGCGGCACGCGGCGCTCGGCGATATCAAGCTCGGACATGACCTTGATACGTGAAATCGCCTGTTCCGCCTGCTCCAGCCCGCCCATGCTGCCCACCATGCTCAGCACGCCGTCGATGCGGTATTTGATGGTCAGCCCGCGCGCATCGGTTTCCATGTGGATGTCGCTGGCCCCGACCTTGAGCGCGTCGTATAGGGTGGAGCGCACCAGTTTCACGACCGGACTGGTGTCTTCGCTGATGGATTTCAGCGACAAATCCTCGATGCCGTCCGGACGGCTGTTGGCCGCTCCATGATCCTGAAAGCCGTCCATCGCGCGCAGGCTCTCTTCAAAGCGCGACAAAAAAGCCGCCAGATCCTTGCGGTGCGCCAGAACCCACTGCACCGGCTCTGTCAGCAGAGCCTCCATGCGCCCTGCCATATGCCGGTCGAAAGGATTGGCAAACGCCAGCAGCAAACGGCCATCTTCGCCGCGCAACGCCACACACTCGCGCTTGATGGCTTCTGCAAACGGCAAGCGCTCGAAATCCGGCGTCAGCGCATGCAAGTCCATCATGTTCAGCGCCGGATACCACAGCAACTGCGCCAGCGCCAGCAGGAATTCATCCGGGGACAGCCCGGACAGTTCCTCCAGCACGTCCAGCACATGTTGTCCGCTTTGCTTCGCCAGCCTCGTGGCCTCCTCGATCCGGAACGCATCCAGCGCCGCCACGACCGGTTCCGCGACAAGATTCATTGCACACTCCCCGCCAGTTCAAAAATCGGCATGTACATCAGCGTCACCACCACGCCGATGACCAGTCCGATCACCACCATCAGCAAAGGCTCCAGCAGTCGGGTAAACCAGTCCACCGCCCGGGCGATCTCGTCGTCGTAAAACGTCCCGATGCGTTCCATCATTTCGCCCATGCGCCCGGTGCGCTCGCCCACGCGCAGCATGCGCAGCGCCACCGGCGTGGTCATACCGTGCAACTCCATCGATTGTGACAAGGGCTTGCCTTCGCGCACCTCCTGCTCGACCTCTTTCAGGCTCTCGCGCAGCAAGGGCTGCAATAGCAAAGCCACCATCTGCATGCCCGTCACCAGCGGAATCCCGCCGTTGAGCAGCATGCCCAGGGTGCGGTAGAAACGCGCCAGTTGATAAATGCGCAAGGTCTCGCCAAATGCGGGCAACCGCCATACCCAGTCCATCAATTGCTTCCTCGCCGCAGGGCGAGACAGCGCGTAGCCTGCAAGGCCGACCGCCACGCCAAACGCCAGCATCACCTGACCGCCGTACTGCTGCATCAATCGCCCCCAGACCAGCAGCATCTGCGACATCCAGGGCAGGCTGGCACCGGAGCTTTCATAAATCGTGCTGAATCGGGGCACCACATAACCCAGCAAAAACAGCATCACCAGCCCGCCCACCACCATCAGCAGTACCGGATAAATCGAGGCGGTGACGATCTTCTTGCGCACTGCATCGATCTGCGACTGATAAGTCACATGCCGCGCCAGGGCGTGCACCATGTCCCCGGTACGCTCGCTGGCGCGGATCATCGCCACATACAGCGGCGGAAAAAACGCGGGAGTACGCTCCAGCGCCGCGGACAGCGGCAAGCCTTCGTACAGCGCGGCCATCACCTGCTGCAACACTGCGCGCGTTTCAGCGTGATGCTCTTTTTCGGTCAGGGCCTCCATGGATTCCACCAGACTCAAACCGGAATCCAGCAGGGAGAGCAATTCCTGGCTGAACAGCAGCAGGCTGAACGACGAACGACGAAACGGCGAAAATCCGGATCGCACCGCCGCGGCATGCACCGTCAGTACCGAATACCCCTGTGCCTCGGCCTGCGCCTGGGCCTGCAAAACATCACTGGCTTCCAGCGACAGCGAGCCGATGTCTTCACCGCGCACGACTTTCAGGTCGAACTTCATGATTTACGTTGGCTTGGAATACACATTGGCCGGGCTGACCTCACCAGTTCACCACATCCGCAGACTCGTCCTGCCCGCCCGCCTGCCCGTCCTTGCCAAATGAGATCAAATCGTATTCGCCATGCTCTCCCGGACTTTTGTACTGATAAGGCTTGCCCCATGGGTCGAGCGGCACCGCTTTTTGCAGATAAGGCCCGCCCCAGCGCCCTTCTCCAGCCGGCGCGGCATTCAATGCCAGCAGCCCCTGCTCGGTAGTCGGATAGTGTCCGGCATCCAGCCGGTACTGATCCAGCGCCTTGCCCAGCGCATCGATCTGGGCCCGGGCTGTCTTCACCTCGGATTTACCGATCTGCGCGAAATACTTGGGGCCGACATAGCCGGCCAAGAGGCCGATGATGACCATGACGACCAGGAGTTCGAGCAAAGTAAAACCCTGCTGGAAAGAACTTTCCACTTTACGCATTCGTTGCTTCTCCCAATTGCTTAAGTTGATTGTCGATAGTGCGAATGACGCCGGGCCAATCCCCGAACGCCGCCTGCCGGAACAGCTTTGCTGTGGGATACCAGTGCGTGTCGTCCCGGTCGCGCATCCAGCGCCATTCGCCGTAAAAAGGCAGCAATATCCAGACAGGCACGCCGAGCGCACCGGCGAGATGCGCTGGGGCCGAGTCGATGCTGATCACAACATCCAGACTGCACATCACCGCAGCCGATTCGTCGAAGTCGGTCAGTTCGGTATCGAGCGTCTTCACATTCGCCCGGCCCTGTAGCAAAGCTTGCTCTTCCGCCGTCAGGTCCTTTTGCAGGGTGACGAACAGCACGTCGGTGTTACCCGTAATCGCCGGCAGGTAGTCGTTCAGCCGGGATGAGCGGTTGTGGTCGTTGCCATGCTT
This sequence comes from Methylobacillus sp. MM3, assembly GCF_001645185.1. Classification (GTDB taxonomy): domain Bacteria; phylum Pseudomonadota; class Gammaproteobacteria; order Burkholderiales; family Methylophilaceae; genus MM2. The sequence continues at coordinate 44,521 of NZ_LXTQ01000011.1, read as the reverse complement.
GGGGTTGCCCCGCCACACGAGCCCGACACGATTGCGGAAACTTGCAGGCAGTTGCTGCTGCCAGTAGGCGACCTGCTCCGGGTCGGCCGCGAGATAAGGTACCTGGGCGGGAATATCAACTTCGGCGTTTGTTTGCATGGCGCGGGGCAGGCTCATGACCGGGATGTAGAAATCCAGCCCTGGCGGCACCTCGCCGACTTCCACGACATGCACCTGCGGAAAGCTCCTGCGAACGATGCCGGACAGTGATTTGAGGCACTGCATCCAGCACTCGACGCCCTGCTGTTCCAGCAAAGGGATGTAGCGCACCGCCTGTATCGCGTCGCCAAATCCCTGCTCGGCCTGAATCAGCAGCTTCCTGCTGCCGATGTCCGCCGTGCCGTCCCACGCCGGGTAGGGCATCTCCGGTAGCGCTGCCGCGCCGCGCAACTGGCGGCGGCATTCGTAACCCGACCAGCCGGCGCGGAAACGCCCGTGCAGCAGATGCACCAGCCCGCGATTCCAGCAGGCTTCGGCGAAATCCGGCTTCAGCGCGATGGCCTGCTCGTATTTTTCCAAAGCCTCGTCGTAGCGGAACTGCCGCTCCATCGCCACGCCGAGGTTGTAGACGGCGCCGTCGTAGCGCGGGTCAAGTTCCAGTGCATGATCGAAACACGCGATTGCTTCATCTACGCGGTTGAGCTCGACCAAGACGCTGCCCAGGCCGTTATGCGCGGCGACGTTATCCGGGTCGAGCGTAAAAACCCGCTGGAAGCAGTCGATCGCTTCCTCGAACACCCGGCTTTCATACAAGGTGTTGCCGAGGTTGACGAGCGCAGGCACATCGTTCGGGTCGAGCGCGAGAATCTTCTTGAATGCAACGACAGCCTCGTCATGCCGCTTGAGGTCGGCAAGCGCATTTCCCAACCCGTCGAGCGCCTTCACATAGTCCGGCTTCGCGGTCACCGCCTTGCGGTAGTAGTCGGCCGCCTCATCGAAGCGATTCAATTCATGCAGCAGGCGCGCCAATTCGTATGCGCATTCGGCATCGGGACGTACCGAGTAGGCTTTGAGGTAGGCCCCAATCGCCTCGTCATGGCGTTTCTGATTGGTGAGAACACGCGCAAGACCGACATGCGCGTCCATATGGTCCGGCTTAACGGCGATGGCGGCACTGAATGCAGCAATCGCCTCGTCGAAGCGATTCAAGGCACCAAGCGTGAACCCGAGATTGTTATGGGCATCCCCATGCCAGGGGTCGAATCGGACAGCCTGCCGGTACGCGATTATCGCTTCTTCCGGCCGCGCCAGCGCCGCATGTGCCACTCCCATACCGAAATAGGCATCGGCGCAATCCGGCCTGATCGCGGCGATTTGTAGGCACTGCGCCAGCGCCTCAGCATGGCGCTGCAACAAGTTCAGCAATTCGCCCATGCGCACGCGGGCTTTCCAGTAATCCGGTTTGCAAGCAACGGCCTTGCGGTGACATTCCAGGGCTTCTTCGTTGCGCTGCAGCTTTCCTAGCGCCACACCGAGGTTGTAGTGTGCCTCCGCGTAGTCGGGACGCAGCGCTAGCACACGCCGGAGGTAATCCGCGCCCTTCTCAGACTCCTGCGCTCTCAGGTAGCTCATGCCAGTGAGGTACAGCGCCTCGGCATGCAGCGGCGATTGCTTTAGGATCTTGCGCAATGCAGCGCGCGCCTCAATCAATCTGCCCGCCTGCTGCAATTGCACAGATTGCTGCATCAGGTGTTCTGTGGATTTGTCTGACATGAATCCGAGTAAATCTGTAAATTCCTGGAGATTGATAACTGCATGTTTTGTGATATCGGTGATGAATGCGCGGGAGCCTAAGCCCCCGCGCGTTCACTAGCTCGGCTGAACTGCCGCCGAATTAGTTAGGCACAAAACCGCTGATGCTGAACGAAATCCACGGAGCTTGCTCCTGACCGGTCTGACGGAAGGTCAGCGCACCGGCCGTAGCAGTGTGGGTGGAAGACGAGCAGCTGGTCTTCACGTATGTGTAGGGAGACGATGGCGTCTTGCTCCTGTCGTCATCCAGGTAGTTCGCATCGATGGTGAAGTCGACATAATTGCCATCCAGCGCGGCGCTTTGCTGCGATGCACTAGGTGCGCTGCCGGGCCACGCATTGACACCATTGATCGGCGTGCTGGCCGGGGTTGGCGTGGTCAACGGCTGGGCAACATAGCCAGACGCAGGAGTTTGACCCGTTGCATCGCTTGCATCTGCGCGGTGCTGCACAGACACGTTAGTGCGGCCCATACGAGATACCACGTCCTCTTGATTGGAGTTGTTGACAAAGTAGCCGGCATTGACGGTACGGCCGCTGAAGCCGGCGCGTACGAAGTCATTTACCTCGAGATACTGACTGCCGGCCGTGTTGAGGTCGTAATCCGTATTGGTCAGGGTGATCTGAGCACCGTAGATGCACTCATTGGTGGAGGATTTGCGCCAGATTCTGTCGACCACGCTACCCACCGTAACGTTGGTACCGTTGGTGTACGTAGCATCATTCAACACGATGTTGCGGGCGACGCTAGTAACCAGAGTAAAGCTGGCTTCCGGCGCAGTGTTAACGTTTGCCGGAAATACTGCGCAAGTGTTGTTAGCAAGGGTCGTGGGGTATGTCGCATCCCCCGAACCGAAGTTGCTGGTGGTATTGCACAACGTGTAAGGCGAGGTATCGGAACCAACCGCAAAACCGGTGGAAGGCAGGTTGACCAGACCGGTTGCCATCGCCTGAGCCGAAACCAGACCCAGAGCGCCAAGTACCGCCGCTTTCAGAATCATGTTGTTTTTCATGCTTTTTCCTTTACGTTACAATGAGCAGGCATTTGTGGCTGCCCGCGACACCCATCTGGCCCCTTCGTCTTGTAACGCCGTGTAAGCTCTACGGAACGATGGAAAGCCAAATCCAACTTGCGGGCAGTCACAATGCCTGCCCACTTTCTCCCACTGCGTTCACCACCCCTTCAACTGCGGGCTGGCGGATGTTGCAATCAAAGCTCAAGCTCAACCACAGAATTACTCCCGATATTTCCGAGAAAATTTCCTGATCTCTTCACGCCAAGCATCATTTCCGCTTATCCGTACCAAAGTCGTACTTCAAGGTGAACCATGCAGCGCGCGGCGCGCCTGGCGCAACGAAGGTCGTCGATTGCCACTCGTTGGAGTTGTAGTTGAAGCCGCTCGCCCCAATCGCACCATTTATCGACGGCGAGAACGGGTTGATATCGATACGCGAGGCGCTGAAATACTCCTTGTCCAGCAGGTTGTTGACTGTCAGGTTGGCAATCCAGCCGTTGCCGAAGTCATAGCTGGTATTGAAGTTGAATACCGCATATCCGGATGTCTTCCCGTCACCGTTGAAGCGGCGGGTCACGGTAGTGGGAACGCCGCTTATAACCCGCTGATACGACTGCACCGCCGGTCCATGCTCATTGTTCTCGTTGCCTCTGGCATACGACCAGCTGTGCGCCACCATGGTGAGCCCGATGCGCCACTTGTCTGTGGCCTGATACCCCAGGTTGAGATTGATGTTGTGCAGCGGAATCCCCGGCATGCGGTCACCGGGCTCTATCGTCATCATGTTGTAGTTGGCTGTTCCAAGCTGGTGATTGACCGCGCTGTTGTCAGCGTTGACGATCTTTGCCACGGCCTCGAAGGTGGCGTCGGTGAGCGAGTAGTTGGCACGCAAATCCCATCTGCCCTCCTTGCCGCCCAAGCCAAGTTCAAGCCCGCGCCGACGTGTCTTGCCAATAGTGTCGAAAAAGCTCTGGGTGGCTGTGTACGCAACGAAGTAGATGTCGTCCTGCAGGTTGGTGTTGTAGATGCTTGCGTTCCAGTCCCAACCGTTGACAAGCTTGCCGCGTGCGCCAAATTCCAGCGTGCGGGCCACGACCTGCGGCAGATAAGGATCACCGGACAAGGCTGTGGGTAAGGTGCAGGAACGGCCATTGACCAGGCTGCGCGGCGTTGGGGAAATGGTTTGTCCTGTCAATGGATGCTTGGTCACAATGGTGGAATCGAAAGCACAGCCCAGTTCGATAGCGGAAGGTGTGCGCGTACCCTGGCTCCAGTTACCGTACACATTGATGTGATCTCGCAGCGACCAACTTGCTCCGAATGCAGGGTTAATCTTGTGGTAGGTCGCCACTTCTCTTTCCCAGGGGTCGAAATAGGACTCCCCCGCAAAGGAGCCGCCAACCAACGCATCGGGAGAAGGAACCGGATTGTTGAGCAGATACTGGTCGCAATCGGACAATGCCGCTCCTTCACACAACAAGTAGCTCATATACTGGCTCGACATGGCCCTCAAGTCGACGTCCTCGGTGTTGCTGCGTGTCCGCATCCGGGTCATTACACGGGTATGGTTATAACGTGCGCTGGCCGAAAAGTGGAACCGCTCCACAGGCGTGAAGGTTTCGCTCAGATACGCGCTACGAGTCTTGCTGCTGCCGCTGAAATCGTTGTTGCGCACCGGGTAGGTAGCAGCTGCGAATTCATACCCGATTTCATCCGGTGCGGCATAGGCCTTGCGATTGGCATCGAGCAGCGCCAGCAGTTGCGAATTGGTATAGGTATTGGTGGCATAGTCCAGGGAGGTACCGACCATGAATTTGTGACGCCCCGTATCCCAGTTAAATTGCATGGAGCCGCCTCGGACAATTTGCCCGATATCCACCGAGGACAGAATGGCGTTAGGTGTACCATCGACGTAACCAGTCCCTGTGCCTCCGGCTTCAACTGCTCCGTTACGCCGAATTCGGTCACCGTTACCGTCCACTACGTAAATAAGTCCGCTTTCGTACTCGGCATTGGCGTAAGTACCGGAATCGCCGCAGCCCGCACCATTGAGTGACTCGGCCGCCAGCAGGGTGTAGGTGGTGCCATCATTGGGATTGAGAAAATAGGAGGGGACATCTTGATCAGAGAGTAAATTCGCCCAGACGCCCATGAAATCGCCGCCCAATACCCCTGAATAGAGATAATCACCTTCGCCATTGCCGTCGGAATCGGTGGCATCAATGTAAGTACTGCCTTGGCTAAAGAAGCCTCCGCCACGGACTCCAGTGAACATGCCCGCCTCGAAGGCAGTCCCTGCGGCTATATAATCTGAGAGACTTGCCGGAATCGTTCCATTGAGTGTGGAGGGATCGATTGAGCCGTCGGCAATGGCGTCAGCCACGTCATAGTCGCCATCGCCATCCAGATCGTAGGATGTATTGCCGGCGGTATAGTCAAACGCATTGAGATGCGCCAGCGTAAATCCGCTAAATATTGTCGGCGTAATGTAATAATTCGGTAACCCGTAAGCATTTGTGCTGGCGAAAGCACATACGGGGCTCTCCCCCGGCAAAGCGCGCCTGGTGGCATTTCCTTTGGCGGTATTATTGCCGCTGCCTTCCGCAAACTCTCGATTGATATCCCCCGTCACCGCCTTGCGGTCGCTCTTGCGGCGATAGGCTTGCCCGGTGACACTGAAGGTGTCGTTGACCTGAAACGCGCCAGCCACCTGGAATTGCAACAGCTCGTTCCTGGTTTTGTCGGGCGAGGTGAAAACGCTTTCGTTGTCCTGCTCGTACATTTCCTTGGGTATCAGGCCGTTGCCGACAAGGTCGTTGCCGGCATAGGTCACGCTGCCGTGCAAGTCGAGATTGTCTGTACGAAAGCTGGCCTTGCCGTAGGCCTGCATCACCTTGCTGGGAGAGTTGTTACGCCAGCCGTCTTCTTCGAAGCGGTTGAGCGCGAAGAAGCCGGCGACATTGCCCTTGCTGCCGCCAGTGGACATCATGACCTGCTTGCGGCCGAAGGAGCCTCCCAGGACTTGAATGTCGGTGCCGGGGTCGTCGAAGCCGTTCTTGGTGCGCATGGCGACCGCACCGCCCAGGGTGTTGAGGCCGAACACGGGGTTGGAGCCGGGAAAGACGTCGACGCTGGCGAGCGCGTTCATAGGAATCAAATCCCAGTTGACTACGTCGCCGAACGGCTCGTTGACGCGCACGCCGTCGAAGAACACTGACAGCCCTTGCGGCATGCCGATCTGCGGACCTGCGGTGAAACCGCGATAGGTGATGTCCATCTGGAACGGATTGCCCTGGTAGTCATTCACGTTGACGGACTGCAAGCGGCTGTTGAACAGTTCGGCGATCGTCATTGCCTTGGATTCCTTGATTTCCTCGGCGCTGATGCTCTGCACGTTGCCGGGGATTTCCTCCCTGGTCAGATTCAGGCCCGGCATCGGGCCAACCTGCTTGAAGCGCGAGGCACGGACGTCGACCACTTCGGTTTTGATGGTTTCGTTTTTCGCACCTGGCGCTTGGCGGCGGATGAGGGCCGTGTCGCCTTCCATGGTGATTTGCAGGCCGCTGCCGCGCAGCAGTCGGCGGAAGGCTTCGTCAGGCTCCCAGGCGCCATTGAGGGCGGGCGCGGTTTTGCCCGAGACCAGCGTACTGTCGAACACCACGCTGACGCCTGCCTTTTTGGCGAGCTGGGTGAGCGAATCCGTCAGGGGCTGTGCGGGCAGGTTGACGCTCACGGGTTCGGCGGCAGCATGCAGTGCGAAGCCGAGCGCGGCATAACCAAGCAAGGCCGCGATTCTGGAAGATATGCCTGCCCTGCCGCTTGCGGACAGTTCAGGGTAACTGCGGGATGGCAGGACGCCAGCTACTGCTCTGCGGGATATTTTCAAGGCGAATGCTTCTGCGAGCATCTTTTGTTGTCGTGAATGTGCTGCAACCATTTGGTCTCCCCGATATCGTCATTTGTGGTTGTCGATACCTTTATGACGGATGGGGAGAGCAAACCCTGATGTCGGTTTTATGTAGTTTTTCCCGAAAAAACCCGTGAAAACTTCCCGATGATGTTTCTTTTGCGAATCGGCCCGGATTGTCCGAAGCGGGAAAGCACGCTGGGGGTGCGGAACCAGTCCTTCGACAAGCTCAGGGCGAACGGGTTATTCGACAGGCTCCGAACGAAGGACGGCTCACGGTTTTCCCTGGGCCTCCCTGCCGGCCAGCCGGATCTCGCCGGAGGTTTCGTGGATGCTCACCGGCGCGATTATCGGCAGCGCCTTGAGGAACTTCTCGATGTCGCGCACTTGCACGATGGCGGTAATTTTGGCGGAGTCAGTGGGGTTCACTTGCGCGCGTACCGGCACCTTGCGATACCGCGACAGGGTTTCGGCGATTTCGCCCAGCGTCGCCTGCTCGAACACAAGTGTGCCACCCTGGAATGCAAAGGCATCGTTTGCACTGCGCCGGATACGTTGCGGCCGTTCTTCGAGGCTGACTTCGGCGACCTCGCCGTCGCTCAGGATCACCGGTTCAAACCGCGTATTGCCGGAGTTATCCTGCGCTTCGACCCGGACGCGGCCATGATCAACGCTGACGCGCACCAGGTCTGCAAGCCGATTGACTGCGAAACGCGTCCCCAGCACAGTGACTCGCGCATGGCCGCTATCGACGATGAAAGGGCGCTCCGGGTCGCGCGCGACATCGAAAATGACTTCGCCTCGATGCAAGGTGACCGTACGCTTGTTGCGGTAATAGGCGATATCCACGCTGGTATCGGCATTGAGGATGAGCGCTGTACCATCATCCAGCGTTTGCCGGCCGATTTCGCCGATGCCGGTGCTGCTTGCCGTCTGCAACACGGGTTGCGTCTCCCATGCCCGCCACGTCTTGTAGCCGAACAGTCCACTGCCCAGGATGATCATCATGCCCAGCAAGCCGTGTGTCATCGCCTTGCCCAAGCGCGTGCGCTGCTCCAGACGCTCGGCTTTCTTGCGCTCCATCGCCTGCGCCAACGATTCCAGCTTTGCCGCGGAGTCGAAATCCTCCCAGATTGCCAAGTACGCAGAATACTCGCTGGCATGCGCCGGATCCGACATCAGCCAGGCCTCGAACCGGCCTCGGTCGGGATGGTCAGGTTCCGCGCCGCGCATGCGCATGAACCAGCGCGCGGCTTCCTGTCTCAAGCGTTGAATCTGCCTCGTCATGCCATGTCGCGGGATCAATTCGTCATCAGGTTGCGAGCGGTCCGCAGATCGACCAGCGCCCGCATGATATGCCGCTCGACCATGTTGCGGCTGATGCTGAGCCGGGCCGCGATTTCGGCCTGGGCGAGCCCGTCGATGCGGAATAACCAGAAGACTTCCCGGCAGCGCGGCGGCAGGCAATCGATAATGCGCTGCAATGCCTCCAGCCGTTGCTGCAGGTCGGCAAGATGCTCGGGGGAAGGCGAGAAATGCTCTTCCGGAAAGGGAGCGCCTCCCGCCCCGCCTCGTTCGTCTCCCGCATCGTCGGGCACGAGCTGGACAAATCGCGACGTTTCGCGAAAGCTGTCGGCCAGCACATGGCGCACCACCGTGCGCAGATAGGCGTGCGGCTGCGCGATGGCCTCCCGATTCCGCGTGAGCGCAAATCGCAAAAACGCATCATGCAATATGTCGTGCGCGACATGCGTGCAGTGGGTATGGCGATAAATGCCGGGAAGCAGATCGGCATACGCCCAGCGAAGATCAAGACCGTGCCAGTACACTTCATTACTCCGGGAAAGGGGACGCCTTGCGGCCGGGTGACGACTTGCCAGCCGGCAAACCGCACATATCGGTTTGCCATGATAGTCCTCCCATCGAAGCAGGGAATGTGATGAAATCTTGGATTTCATCGGGAAATTTTCCCGATGTTCTGGCCGGTCTGGCGGCAGGCTTCAGCCTTCCAGCCGGAAATCCACCGGCACCACGACGGTAAACGACTTGTTGGCCAGGCCGTCTTTTACCGGCAGCACATTGACGGCCTTCCTCACCATCGCCAGCGCTTCCTCGTCCAGCACCTTGTGGCCGCTGGAGTCGATCAATGCGATATCGATCAGCTTGCCCATGCTGATCCGGGCGCTCACCGTTACCCGTCCCTGCCAACTGCGGCGGATCGCTATCTGCGGATATTTCTTGTTTTTTCCTACCATGTCATGCAGCAATTGGCCATAACCCTGCCACGCCTCGTCCGTGCCCGCCTCTTCCGGGCTTTCGCGTCGCGCAACTGCACTGGGAGCGCTTTTCTCTCGCAGCGGAGAAGACTCTGCCGGCTCCACGGGCAACTCGGCCGGAGCGGTATTCGGCGACACGTTTTCGACCGCGGCCGGCGTGGGTATTTCATCCGCCACGTAGTCATCCGGCGCCGGCGTCTCCTGCCGGGCGGTGAGCACGGGCAGCGCCGCCGATTTTTCCTTCGGAACGGGTTTCTCCCGCGGCTGGGGGCGCGGCTGCGGCTCAGGCATGTCGGGCGGTTGGGGAGGCACGGGCAGAGGCAAAGCCTCGTGCCGGGCTTCGGCTACCTGTGCCAGCTCCACTTCCATCCGCAGTTGCGGCTGAGGCCGGGGATGCTCAAGATAAGGCACGAGCAGCAAGGCCGCTGCGTGCAGGCCCAGTGAAATAACCAGGCCCACGCTTAAATCCTGGCGCGGAGAGGCTGTCATGTCCGGCAGCACTCCATCGATCGGCAATTGCCGCAACCCTGTGACGGCGCAATGCCATTTCGTGGATGGCATCGATTCATCTCTTCACCTCCGGCAGCATGACGAAGGTAAATCTGGCGATACCGGCGCGCTGAATGGCGGCCATCACCTTGGCGACGACACCGTATTCGACTTTTTCATCCGCCAGGATTTCAACGGAAAAATCCTGGCTGCCAGCAGCCTCCTTGAGGCGGGCGTTCAATTCCGGCATCGCCAGCAGGGCATCGTTGAAATAGATATCGCCGCGATCGGTGATGCTGATGCGCGCGTTCTTGAGCTGCGTAATGGAAATGCTGGCGGTCGCCTTGGGCAGTTTGACCGGCACGGCGTTCATCAGCAGCGGCGCAGTAACGATAAACACGGTCAGCAGCACGAGCATGACATCCACCAGCGGCGTGACGTTGATTTCGCTCATCATGTTGTCGTCGTTACCAGAATTCATGGCCATATTCGACTCCTCTCGATTCATGGACTGCCGTGGCGCGCTTGCGCAACGGCAAAGCCGGGGCTAATCCCCTTTCATCCCGGATTTGATGACCAGATGCTGGAATGACGATGCGAAGTTGTCCATGTCGGCCGCGGAGGTCCTGACCTTGCGCAGGAAATAGTTATAGGCAAGTACCGCCGGCACCGCGGTCGCGATGCCGATGGCCGTGGCGATGAGAGCCTCGCCGATGGGGCCGGCCACGACGTCGAGCCCGGCGGAGCCCGTGGCGGAAATATTCTTGAGCGCATTCATGATGCCCCACACCGTGCCGAACAGCCCAATGAAAGGCGCGGTCGAACCGATGCTTGCCAGCACTGCAAGCCCGCTCTCCATACGGCTTTGTTCGTTGTGCGACTGACTGCGAAGCGCATGTCGCAGGATTTCGCGTCGGTCCTCGGATGGCATATCCGAAGCCCGCTGCAAATGGGCCAGCTCATCCAGCCCCGCCTGGCAAATCCGCGCCATCCTGCCGCGCGCGTCTTTCACCAGGACCAGCACGTCATGCAAATGACCGGCCTTGGCATAGGCCTGCAGAAAACGCCGGTCGTACCTGGCATTTCTGAAAAATGCGACGAACTTGGCAATACCTATCGTCCAGATCAGGACAGAGAGTAAAACCAGGAATATGAGTACGGCATCGACGATATCGGGGACTGAATCCATGTTGGCGCATCCATTCGTTGTCACGAGATCAAGAAATTTGATCCCTTGTTGATATGACGCCGAATGGCTGTGAAACCCTGATATCGAAATCAAAAATTTTTGATACGATCGCGCCCCGCTTGCCTTAGAGCTGACCGCTACTTTTCAATCATTCCATGCCGCATGGCGAGGCGCAGCATTTCTATGGGCGTGGAAACTCCCAGCTTCTGCTTGATGAGCGTGAGGTAGTTGGCGACGGTTTTCTGGCTGATCTTGAGCTTGTAGGCGACCTCTTCCGCGCCCAGTCCTTCCGCCACCATCCGGAATACTTCAAATTCGCGCGCCGAAAGCTGGTTGACCGGTTCATTGCCGCCATCCAGGCTCTGCATTGCAATTTTCTGCGCGACACCGGTGCTGATATAGATTTTACCCTTGGCCACTTCCTGCACGGCCGTCACCAATTCTTCCGGCGCGCCGGTTTTGGCGACGTAGCCGCGCGCGCCAGCCTTGAGCGCCTGCGTGGCGAAGGCGGCGTTTTCGTGCATGGAAAACACCAGCATCCGGGCAGAAGGATGGCGGGCAAGTATACGCCGTACCGCTTCCAGCCCGCCCATGCCGGGCATGGAAAGATCCAGCACGGTGACATCGGGCAAATGCTCGCTGAAAAGGCGATAGGCCTGTTCTCCGCTTTCCGCTTCGGCGACGACTTCCAGGCCTTGCCGTTGCTCCAGCAGGCGGCGCAGCCCGGAACGCACGACCGCGTGGTCGTCGGCGAGCATGATGCGGATATTCCGCTGCGTGCTCATGATGTTTCCTTTATCGGTATGCTGACCAGGATGCGCGTGCCCATCGCGGACACACTGGTCAATTCGAATGTTCCTCCCATGCCTTCCACCCGTTCGCGCATGCCGCCCAGGCCAAAACCGGCAATGTTTTCGGAATCGAATCCCTTGCCATCATCTGAAACCATGATTTCCAGCATGCTGCCACCGGCACCGCCATTCACCCGGCGCACGCACACTTCGACGCGTCGCGCTGCGGCATGGCGCGCCACGTTGGTCAGCGATTCCTGTACCACGCGGTAAGCGGTGATGTTCGCGGTTTCATCCTGGCTATCGATACCCTCAGAGAGCTTGATGATGCAGGTCACGCTACTGTTGCGGTGACGCCAGCCCGACAGCATTTCGTTCAACGCCGCGCGTAACCCGAGCCCGTCCAGCACTTCCGGACGCAAGCGCTGCAGCATGGCGCGTATCTGGTGCATGACGCGATGCGTCACGTCCACAATCGCCTGGGCGCTTTCGCGCGCGGCAGGAAAGTCGGTTTTGCTCATTTCCAGCAAGGTTGTTCCATCGACCCGGATCGCGGTCAGCGATTGGCCCAACTCGTCATGCAGGTCGCGGGCCAGGCTCTTGCGTTCTTCTTCCTGCAGGCGGATCAACTGCTGCGAAAGCTTGTGATTGCGGCTGATGCTCTGCTGAAGGGTGTTCGCCATGCGATTGAATTTCTCGCTGATGCGCGCCAGTTCCGGCAAACGAAAGGATGGCAGGCGTGCGTCCAGATTGCCGCGCTCCAGCTCATTCAACGCGGACCAGATGCTACCCACCGGGCGCAGCGCTCGACCAACCGCCCAGTACACCATGATGTTGACCGTGAGAAAAAACAGTACGACCAGCGATAGCAGGCCGATGGTATCGTCCCAGACCTCCGCAATTTCGTAGGAAGGGTCGGGAGTAATCACCAATTCGCCGAAGTCTCGGCCGTTGACGACGACGTGGCGGCGTGCCCCCGCCCATTCAATATCCACGCGCTCCATCAGCCGGGCAAACCAGGGCGGCGTATCCATTCTTTCAGCCCTGGAGGCATCCTTCAGGCTGTTGCTGTCCTGTAAACGGCCATGCGTATCGAAATACTCGATCCTGAAATGGCGGATGTGCCGAAAATCCTGCAAGCGAAAAGGATGCTCCTGAACGTCGACATTGGCGGTGGCCGCGAGATAGGCAATTTCGGCATCCAGCAGGTGCGTGACCAGGACAGCGGTCGATTCTATTTCCGCTCTCACGTTTTCACGCGCGTTACTGATGAGTTGCATCGCCCCGATCAGCATCATCAGGGCCAGCAAGGCAGTAATCAACAGGTTCAGGCGCAATTTGAGGCTTAATGTTTCCAGTAGGATTTTCATTGTGCTTTGATGAGCGATTCATGCAGGAACATGTCTCAATGGCAATAAATGTGCCGCATGCGAGGCAGCCGCAACTGCTTGATTTACCGATGTACGCCGCAGAACGGGCATTGCATGGAATGGATGCAGGCAACCACATGGCTGATATCAGCCATTTTTTCATTTAAAATCAATACGATACTTTCATATCGCCGTGATTTCTGTATAATTCGCGCCCCCACGAATCTGGAAAATAAACGGAGATTGTCATGAACAAGAAGTTATTTGCGCTGGTCGTCGCTGCGCTTTTCGCCACGCCGTCTGCCTACGCCGCTGCCAAGCACGCCGACGCACTGGAAACCTGCATGAAAGCCGCGCAGGCAAAGCATCCGGGTAACGTTCAAACCCTGGAAGCCGAAATCGCAAAGGGCAAGGCCATCTATGAATTCGACATTCGCACCCAGGATGGCAAGGAGTGGGAAGTCGAATGCGACGCCAAATCCGGCAAGGTGATTGAAGAAGAGGAAGAAGTCACCGCCAACGATGCACGCTTCACCTCCAAGGCCAGACTCTCCATGGAAGAAGCCAGGAAGGCCGCCCTGGCAATCCATGCCGGCGAAGTTCTTGAAACGGAATACGCGATCGAATCCGATGGCAGCATTTCTTACGAGTTCGATATCAAGACTGCCAATGGCAAGGAAATGGAAGTTGAAATCGACGCCGTGACCGGAAAACTGGATGAAGAGCCGGAAGAAGAAATCTATCAGATCGGCGAAGAGAAGTAATTCTCGCCACGCCAGCAAAAAGGCACCCCGGATCGGGGTGCCTTTTTATTTGTCCGGAGTCGGAACTGCAGGCTTGGCGGGCGGCGGCGGAAGTGTGCCGCCATCCATCACCTGGTAGAACACTTCGTCCTGCTTCACCATGCCCAACTCGCTGCGGGCGCGCTCTTCAATGGCGCCATAACCTTGCTTGAGGTCACGCACTTCGGCGTCCAGGGTGTCGTTGCGTGCCTTGAGCGTGGCGTTGGCTTCTTTTTGCTTGTCGATCTGCTGGCTCAAATCCCATACCCGCAGCCAGCTCCCCTTACCCAGCCACAACGGGTATTGCAGCAGGGCGATCAGCAGTACGAAAACCAGGGTGAGCCAGCGCATGCAGGCGTAATGCCGATCAGCCGATCAACTGGTAAAACGCATCGCGGCCGGGGTAGCTGCCGCCGCCCAGCTCTTCCTCGATGCGCAAGAGCTGGTTGTACTTGGCGATGCGTTCTGAACGCGACAGCGAGCCGGTCTTGATTTGCAGCGCGTTGGTCGCGACGGCAATATCGGCGATGGTGGTATCTTCGGTTTCGCCGGAGCGGTGCGAAATGATGGAGGTATAGCCGGCGCGCTTGGCGGTTTCGATCGCGTCGAAGGTTTCGGTCAGCGTGCCGATCTGGTTGACCTTGATCAGGATGGAGTTCGCGACACCGCGCTGGATGCCTTCCTTCAGGATGCGGGCGTTGGTAACGAACAGGTCGTCGCCGACCAGCTGCACCGCGTCGCCCAGACGCTGGGTCAGCATGCTCCAGCCGTCCCAGTCGAATTCGCTCATGCCGTCTTCGATGCTGATGATCGGGTACTTGTCGCACCAAGTGGCAAGGTAGTCGCCGAACTGCTCGGAATTGAGTTGCAGGCCTTCGGACTCGATGTGGTACAGGCCGTCCTTGTAGAATTCGGTGCTGGCGCAGTCGATGCCGATCAACACGTCGCTGCCGGGCTCGTAACCTGCGGCGGAGATCGCTTCCATGATGTATTGCAGCGCCGCTTCGTTGGTCGGCAGATCGGGGGCGAAGCCGCCTTCGTCGCCGACGGTGGTGGCCAGGCCCTTCTTGTGCAGGATTTTCTTCAGCGCATGGAACACTTCGGCGCCGCAACGGATCGCTTCGCGGAAGGTCGGGCGACCGGCCGGGATCACCATGAATTCCTGCATGTCGATGCTGTTGGAGGCGTGCGCGCCGCCGTTGATGATATTCATCATCGGCACCGGCAATTGCATGCGGCCGGAGCCGCCGAGGTAGCGATACAGCGGCAGGCCGGACTCTTCGGCGGCTGCGCGGGCGCAGGCCATCGAAACGGCCAGCAGTGCGTTGGCGCCGAGGCGACCCTTGTTTTCGGTGCCGTCGAGATCGATCAGCGTGGTGTCGATGAAGCTCTGCTCTTCGACGTCGAGGCCGACGATGGCTTCGGCAATTTCGGTATTGATGCTCTCCACTGCATTGAGCACACCCTTGCCCAGATAGCGGCTATCGTCGCCGTCGCGCAGTTCCACGGCCTCCTTGCTGCCGGTGGAAGCACCGGAAGGCACGGCGGCGCGGCCGATGATGCCGGACTCCAGCAGAACATCGGCTTCAACAGTCGGGTTACCGCGCGAGTCGAGAATTTCACGCGCGATGATGTCGACGATAGCACTCATCTATATTTTTCCTTTTCACAATGAAAGCTCTCACCACAAAGCGCACGGAGAAACGGGAATTTTTATTCCCGGTGTTCTCCGTGTACTCTCCGTGGTTCAGAGCTGTTGTTCAATAAACCCGTGCTGTTTGACCAGCCGGTCGATCTCAGCCAGCGTGGTCAGCAGCGGCTTCATCATGTGCAATGGCCACGCGTTGGGGCCGTCGGACATCGCGACAGCCGGGTTGGGGTGTGTTTCCATGAACACGCCCGCCACGCCACTCGCCACCGCAGCGCGCGCCAGCACCGGAACATGCTCGCGCTGGCCGCCGCTCTTGTCGCCCTGCCCGCCCGGCTGCTGCACCGAGTGGGTGGCGTCGAACACCACCGGGCAATCGGTATTGCGCATTACGGCGAGGCCGCGCATGTCGGACACCAGCGTGTTGTAGCCGAAGGAGGCGCCGCGCTCGCACACCATGATGGTGTCCGCGCCGCCATTGGCCGCCTTGGCCTTGTCCACGACATTCTTCATGTCCCACGGCGCCATGAACTGGCCCTTCTTGATATTGACCGGCTTGCCGGTCGCCGCGCAGGCCTGGATGAAATCGGTCTGGCGGCAGAGGAAGGCAGGCGTTTGCAACACATCGACCACGGCAGCCACTTCCGGGACTTCGTTTTCGTTATGCACATCGGTCAGCACCGGCACGCCGATCTGCTTCCTCACTTCGCTGAGGATGCGCAACCCTTCCTGCATGCCGAGGCCGCGGAAGGTCTTGTTGGAGCTGCGATTGGCCTTGTCGTAGGACGACTTGTAGATGAAATTGATGCCCAGCTCGGCACAGAGTTCCTTGAGCTGGCCGGCGGTATCCATCGCCATCTGCTCGGACTCGATCACGCATGGGCCGGCAATCAGGAACAAGGGCTGATTCAGGCCGACTTCAAAACCGCACAGTTTCATTATTTGCTTTCCTTACGCTGGATCGCGGCCTCGACATACGCCTTGAACAGCGGATGGCCGGCGCGCGGGTTGGAAGTGAATTCCGGGTGGAACTGGCAGGCGACGAACCACGGGTGTACGTCCTGCGGCAGTTCAATCATCTCGCACAGGTTTTCGGTCGGAGTACGCGCGGAAACAACGAGGCCTGCAGTCTTCAATTGGTCAACATAATGGTTGTTGACTTCATAACGGTGGCGATGACGCTCGTTGACTTCGGGGCCATAAATCTTTTCGGCCAGCGTGTCGGGGACGATGGGGCATTTCTGCGCGCCGAGGCGCATGGTGCCGCCGAGATCGGAGTTCTCGTCGCGCTTCTCGACCTTGCCGGAAGCATCTTTCCATTCCGTAATCAGGCCGACCACATGATGCGGCGAATCCGGATCGAATTCCGTACTGTTGGCTTTTTCGAGACCTGCGACGTCGCGCGCGAACTCGATCACGGCCAACTGCATGCCGAGGCAGATGCCGAGATAAGGCACCTTGTTTTCGCGGGCATAGCGGATCGCCGCGATCTTGCCTTCCGTGCCGCGCTTGCCGAAGCCGCCGGGCACCAGGATCGCGTCCATGTTTTTCAGCACCTCGCAGCCGCTCTTCTCGATGTCTTCGGAATCCATGTAGTGAATCTTGACCTTGGAGCGGGTATGCATGCCGGCATGAATCAGCGCCTCGGTCAGCGATTTGTAGGATTCGGTCAGGTCGACGTACTTGCCGACAAAGGCGATGTCGATCTGGTGATCCGGATGCTCGACCGCGTCGGTCAGTTTCTTCCATGCGGAAAGATCGGCCGCGCGCGCCAGGATACCCAGCTTGTGGCAGACGATCTCATCCAGCATCTGGTCGTGCAGCATGCCGGGGATCTTGTAGATGCTGTCGGCGTCGATGGCGGAAATCACCGCCTCGGGCGCGACATTGGTAAACAGCGCAATCTTGCGGCGCTCGTCGTCCGGGATGGAGCGGTCGGCGCGGCACAAAAGAATATCGGGCTGGATACCGATTTCGCGCAATTCCTTCACCGAGTGCTGCGTCGGCTTGGTCTTGAGTTCGCCGGCGGTAGGAATCCACGGCAGCAGCGTCAGGTGCACATAGCAGGCATTGCCGCGGCCTTCTTCGATGCCCATTTGGCGGATGGCTTCCAGGAAGGGCAGCGATTCGATGTCGCCCACCGTGCCACCGACTTCGACGATCGCCACTTCGGCGCCCTCGGCGCCGCGCTTGATGTTGGCCTTGATTTCATCGGTAATGTGCGGGATCACCTGCACCGTCTTGCCGAGGTACTCGCCGCGCCGCTCCTTGCGGATGACGTTCTCGTACACCTGGCCGGTGGTGAAGTTGTTGCGTTTGCCCATGCGGGCGCTGATGAAGCGTTCGTAGTGGCCCAGGTCGAGGTCGGTCTCGGCGCCGTCGTCAGTGACGAACACCTCGCCGTGCTGGAACGGACTCATGGTGCCTGGGTCCACATTGATATAGGGATCCAGTTTTAGCATGGTGACCCGGATGCCGCGGGACTCGAGAATGGCGCCGAGAGAAGCGGCGGCAATGCCCTTGCCCAGGGAAGAAACCACGCCGCCGGTGACGAATACGTATTTGGTCATGAAAAGTGCTTTTGAGTGAGGCGGACGGGGGGCCATTTTACCGGAAACGGGATGGGGTCACAATGAAACCTCTGGATACCCTTGTGCGGCAAAAGGAGTAATATCCTGTTGTAAGAAACTGTTTAAAAAAATGTAACCGGGATGGCCTTCGCAGGAATTTTTTAAACGGCTTTCAGGCCTCGAATGAAACACTTCGTCGTTTCTACCCACGCCGCCTTCGCACCACTTTGCGGCGCAAGGAGGACATCATGAAACCCATCGCTGCCAGCTTCCTCTTCATGGCGACACTTTTTACCGCCTTGGCGCTTGCCGAGGAGCCGCCCCCCTCGCATGTTCCCGCCGAAGAAACCTACCGCGCCTTTACCGCCCCCGACGGCATACAGCATGTCAGCATCGTCGGCGGCAATTACTTCTTCCGCCCCAACCGGGTGATCGTCAAAGTCAACGTTCCAGTAGAACTCGGCGTCACCCTGGAACGCGGCATCGTCCCGCACAGCCTCGTCATCGACGCGCCCGAAGCCGGCATGCAGATAGATGAAAAACTGAGCTCCGAGCCGAAGAAAATCCGCTTCACTCCGACCGCAACCGGCAGCTTTACGTTCTATTGCAAGAACAAGCTGCTGTTCTTGAAAAGCCATCGCGCCAAAGGCATGGAAGGCACCCTGGAAGTCGTCGATTGAGCAAATGCTGAGCACATTGCTGATTGCCGCCGCATTGACCGGTGCAAGCCCGGACATGCTGGATCTCGCCATCGAGCGCTTCCGCGAAATCCAGACCTATCGCGTCACACTGCATTCAACGCATGCCGACGGCGAAGAGCGTCTGCGTTACTTCTACAGCAAGCCAGGCCGTGTGCGCATGGAATTTATCCACCCGCATGCCGGGGCGGTACTGGTCTATGACCCGTCAACACAGCGCGCCCGCCTGTGGCCGTTCGGCGCCGGACGCTTTCCGGAACTGAAACTCAGTCCGGAAAATCCGCTGATTCGCAGCCCACGTGGTCAACAGGTAGACAAATCGGACGTGGGCGCCTTGCTGGACAATGTCAAGGCGCTCAAGCAAGGCGGCGCCATGACGGCACATGGCGAGCAACTCCTCGAACAGCGCCCTACACAACACATCGACGTGGTTGGCGAAGGGAATTACGCCGTCGCCGGCGTCCATCGCTATGAATTGTGGCTGGATGCGGAGACGCTTTTTCCTGTAAAAGTCATCAGCCGCGACCGCAACGACGCCATCCTCGAAACCGTGCGCATGAATGATGCGGAAATCGATGTGGCGCTGCCCGCCAACCTCTTCGACCCACAGGACTGATGCGCGAATATCATTTCCTGACTATCTGGAAACTCGATGCCCCGCGTGCGGCCGTATGCAAGGCCATCGAGGATTCGCTGGCATGGCCGGAATGGTGGCAAGGCGTCGAACAGGTGGAAGAACTGGCCGGCGGCGACGCCAACGGCATCGGCAGCATAAGACGCTACACCTGGAAAGGCCGCCTGCCCTACCGGCTGACGTTCGACGTGCAGGTCACGCAAATGGAATTGCAGACCATGGTCGAAGGCGTGGCAAGCGGCGATGTGGAGGGATTGGGCCGCTGGACATTCGCCACGGAAGGCGAATTTACCGTCGCGCGCTACGAATGGAACGTACGCCCGACGCCACGATGGATGCGCCTGCTCAGCCCGCTGGCCAGCCCGCTGTTCCGCTGGAACCACGATATCCTGATGCGGCAAGGCGGCGAAGGCCTGGCGCAGTGCCTGAACGCGCGGCTGGTCGGCATCTCGCAACGGTGACTGGTCCATCGGCCATAGTGCAGTGTTATCCACGTAAGGCTACATCACCACCTGCGCACCCAACTCCACCACACGATTCGGCGGCAGCTTGAAGTAGGCCGCGGCGCTACCGGCATTACGAAACATCGCCACAAACAGCTTCTCGCGCCATAGCGCCATCTCCGAACCAAGGCGCGGGATCAGCGTCTCCCGCCCGAGGAAAAACGAGGTATCCATCATGTCGAACGCCAGCACCGAGGCGTCGCACAGCGACAAGGCATGCGGCAGATCGGGCTGATCCATGAAGCCGTAGCGCACCGTGATCGTGTAGAAACGGTCGTCGATCCGTGCGACTTCCAGCCGCCGGCCATCCGGCACCACGGGTTCGTCCACCGCCGCCACGGTCAGCAGCACGATCTTTTCATGCAGCGCCTTGTAGTGCTTGAGGCTGTGCGTCAGCGCATGCGGCACCGCACTCAGGTTCTGGGTCATGAACACCGCTGTGCCGGGGATGGTCTGCACGCTGGAACCGGAGATATTGCGCACGAAATCCTCCAGCGGCATCGCATCAGCCAGCAGCCGGGAATGCAGCAGCGAACGGCCGCGCTTCCAGGTAGTCATCAGCAGCAAGATGCCGAAACCGAATGTCAGCGGGAACCAGCCGCCGTCATGGATCTTGACGATATTGGCGGAAAAGAATGCGAGATCGACCACAAGGAAAACGCCCAGCACCAGCGCGCTCGCCAACCAGTGCCAACGCCACAGACTGCGAACGACAATGAAGGCAAGGATGGTGGTGATGATCATGGTCATGCTCACCGCGATACCATAGGCCGCCGCGATGCTGGTGGAGGAGCCGAAGCCCAGCACCAGCCCGACCACGGCGAGGAACAGCAGCCAGTTGATGCCGGGCATGTATACCTGCCCTTGCGCATCGCCCGAGGTGTGCCGCACTTCCATCCGCGGACAGTAACCCAGCTGGATGGCCTGCTGGGTGATGGAATAAACGCCGGAAATCACCGCCTGCGAGGCGATCACGGTCGCAGCGGTGGCAAGCGCCACCATGGGGTACAGCGCCCATTCGGGAGCCAGCAAATAGAACGGATTCTTAATAGTTGCGGGGTCGTGCAGAATCAGCGCGCCCTGGCCGAAATAGTTGAGCGTCAGCGCCGGCAGCACCAGGCCGAACCACGCCAGTTGCACCGGCTTGCGCCCGAAGTGCCCCATGTCGGCATAGAGCGTCTCCGCGCCGGTCAATGCGAGAAACACCGCGCCCAGCGCGAGGAACCCCAATGTCGTGTTTGCCGCCATGAATGAAACGGCATACAGCGGATTGAGCGCCGTCAGCACGTGCGGCTGTTGCACAATGTTGACGATGCCCAGCAGGCCCAGCGTGGAAAACCACAGGATCATTACCGGCCCGAACAGGGCGCCGACCTTGGCCGTGCCCTTGTATTGGCAGGCAAACAGCACCGCCAGTACCAGTATCGTGGCCGGGATCACATAAGGCTTGAGCAGCGGCGTGGCGATTTCCAGCCCTTCTACCGCCGACAGCACCGAAATCGCCGGTGTAATCACACCGTCGCCGTAGAACAGGGCTGCGCCGAATAGCCCCAACAGCATCAGCCAGGGAGCGTAGCGCTTGCCTTCCGCTCCGCGCAGCACCAATGCCATCAATGCCATGATGCCGCCTTCGCCCTTGTTGTCGGCGCGCATCACGAAAGCGACGTACTTGATCGACACCACGACGATCAACGACCAGAAGATCAGGGAAAGGATGCCCAGTACATTGTCCGGCGTAATCGGCACAGGATGGTGCGCATTCCCGAACACCTCCTTCAAGGCATAGAGCGGACTGGTGCCGATGTCGCCGTAGACGACGCCGAGCGCGGCCAGCGACAGGGCGGCTGTTCCCGCCTTCATTGGTTGTGAACTCATGTATTGATCCTTGCGATTGGAAAAAGATTCAGAGGTGGAAGCGGTAGCCCACGCCGGTTTCGGTGAGGATGTGCCGCGGCTGTGCCGGATCGGCCTCCAGCTTTTGCCGCAGATGGCCGACGAACACACGCAGGTAATGATTGCTTTCGACGTGGGTCGGGCCCCAGACGTCGCGCAGCAACTGGCGATGCGTCAGCACGCGCCCCTCGCTCGCCAGCAGCGCACACAGCAACCGGTATTCGATAGGGGTGAGATGTATCGGCTCGCCATGACGCGTGACGGAACGACGCACCATGTCCACCGTCACGCCACCGAAGTCTGCAATAGCGCTGCCATCCCCGGCCAGCCGCGATTTGCGCCGCAGCAGCGCCCGGACCCGCGCCAGTAGTTCGCCAATGCCGAAAGGCTTGGTCAGGTAATCGTCCGCTCCGGCATCGAGTGCTTCGATCTTGTCCGTTTCATCGGCGCGCGCGGAAAGAATCAGCACCGGCACGGACGACCAACTGCGCAAATCGCGCACAACCTCGACGCCGTCGCGATCCGGCAACCCGAGGTCGAGAATGACGATATCCGGCTTGCGTGTGCCTGCTTCCACCAGACCCTGCGCGCCGGTTTCTGCCTCAAACACCTGACAGCCGGCTTGCTCCAGTGCTTCGCAGACGAAACTGCGAATCTGCTTTTCGTCCTCGATCACGATAACGCGGGAATGCAGACCGCTCATGTTGCGGCCTCCGGCGGCAAACTCTCTTCATTGATCTCGGGCGGATTTCCAACGGGCAGGGTAAACATAAAGCATGCGCCGGCCGGCTCACGGTTGGCGGCCGATATCGTTCCGCCATGCGCTTCGACGATGGCACGGCAGATCGCCAATCCCAGCCCCACGCCCGGCGTTGGCGATTCAGGCACACCGCGCACGAACATGTCGAATATCCGGTCTTGCCGCCCCGATGGAATGCCGCTGCCCGAATCGCAGACCGAGATCTCGACCATCGCGCCGTTTTGCCGCGCCGAAATTTCGACGGAAGCACCAGCAGATGAGTATTTAGCGGCGTTTTCCAGCAGATTGCACAGCACGCGCTCGATCAGAACCGCGTCGAATTCCAGCAGGGGGAGGTCCGGCGCCAACTCCACCCTGACCGGGTGTGTTTCAAGCGCGTGTTCGAGCAACTTGAGGCTGGCACCGACGACCTCTTCCAACGGCTGCCATTCGCGGCGCAGCCTGACCTGGCCTGCATGCAGGCGCGCCATGTCGAGCAGGTTTTCTACCAGACCGGAAATGCGCATGGACTGATCACGCACCGCTTCTGCCATGACTTGCTGTTTGCCGGCAAGCGGCGGCCGGGAAAGGCTCAGTGTATCGGCGAGACCGACCAATATCGTCAGCGGCGTGCGCAGGTCGTGCGACAGTGCGGACAGCACCGAGCTGCGCAGACGCTCTGAGGCCATCTGCACCTCTGCCTGCTGCGCAACATCGACGTAATGCAGCCGCTCGACCGCTATGGCAATCAGCGAGGCGACCGCTTCCAGCAAAGGCTGATCCTCTTGCAGCAAGACCTCGTCGTCCAGCGGCGCAACCGCCAGCACGCCACGGATGCGCGTTGAGCCCCGCAGCGGGTAATAACAAACGCCGTCCATTGCCTTCGATGCGCGCCTGTCATCGGCGTCGCCATCGTATACCGCTGCGGCCAGACGCAATTCGTACGGCACCCGCGTTCCATCCTGCGGGTGCAGCTCGCCATGTGCATCAGGGATCAGCAAGACGGCATCAGCCTGCACTATATCCCGCAAAAAATCGCGCAGGATCGCAACCACTTCGGAAAGCCGCAACGCGCCGGAGAGGGCGCGCGCCATTTCGTAAAGCGCCCGTGTGCGCTTTTCCTCGAAACGGGCCATCCTCGCCTGCCTGCGCAGCCCGGCCGTCATCTGGCCGGTAAGCAGTGCCACCACCAGCATCACGGCAAACGTCAGCAAGTACTGAATATCCGTGACAGCAAACGTGAGATGTGGAGGTACAAAAAAGAAATCGAATAGCGCAACACTGAGAAAGGCCGCCAGCACTGCCGGCCCCTGTTCCAGCCGCCACGACACCAGGAATACCGTGAGCAGGAACAG
The DNA here is from genome assembly GCF_001645185.1 of Methylobacillus sp. MM3. Lineage (GTDB taxonomy): Bacteria > Pseudomonadota > Gammaproteobacteria > Burkholderiales > Methylophilaceae > MM2. The sequence goes on along the minus strand of NZ_LXTQ01000011.1, from coordinate 20,871 downwards.
CATTACGATATTGACCAGATCGAGGTATGGCCTGAGCGGCAAGGCCATCAATGCCATCGCCCCGCAAGCACCTGCGGCCAGCAAGTAGTTGCGGGGCCGGTTCAGCGTTGTTCGACGAGTACCCTCAATCATCTGGATTATTCACGGCTAATCATTCACGGCATATTCTTCCATTTGCGGCATAAAGAATGTGTATAAATTTCGTCGCACAAGGCCGGCCCGTAACAAGCGTCGCAGGGTGACGAGCCGGGCTTATCGCAATATGCCGGAATATCTGTACGCCAGCATCACCGTGATACCGAAGACGGCATGAACGGCAAGCGTTATTCCGCCGCGCGCCTCGGCAAACCAGGGGAAAATTGCAGTGAAACCGTGCAGGTTGAGGAAGTACAGCGCTACGCCGAATGCTGTACCGATGAACAGGGAAGACGCCAGGCTCGTCCGCTCCAATGGCAGCAGCACGGCCGCATAGAGCATCGACAGCATGAAATGTATTGCCGTCGCTGCCAGCATCACATGGATATCAAATGTTGCAGGCGGCGGCAGAACCGCGCTGCCGAGCAGCAGCGCAGCCGTCAGCCGGGCATCGCGCAACAGCAGCAGAAGCGCATCCTGACCGGACAGCCACCACAGCAACAGCTGCGCAAGTGTGGAGACAACACCCGCGCAGACACCAGCCAGAAATACGGCCCGAAGTTTTACGGACAAGCTCTTAATCCTGCTTCCAGCTCCCATATCCCTTGAACTGCTCCATCACTTCAGCCATCTGCGCGTCGCTCAACAGCTGCGGCTCGCCTGCCTGCAAGGCGCGCCAGTATTGCTCGCACAAGGTCTCGACCTCGACCGCAACCGACAGCGCCTGATCCAGGTCGCGCCCGACGGCGATCATGCCGTGATTGGCAAGCAGGCAGGCCTTGCGGTCCTGCAGCGCAGACAGCGCCGCGTCGGAAAGCGCCTGGCTGCCGAACAAGGCATAAGGCGCGCAGCGTATGGTATCGCCGCCGGCCACGGCGATCATGTAATGAAACGGCGGAATTTCGCGATGCAGGCAGGCCAGCGTCGTGGCGAATGTCGCATGGGTGTGGATCACCGCACCGACTTCCGGCCGGGCCTGCAGGATATCGCGATGGAAGCGCCATTCGCTGGAGGGTTGGCGCCCACCCTGCGCCTTGCCGTCAAAGCTCATCCACACCATGTCGCGCGGCGTCATTTCCTCTACCGTCATTCCCGATGGCGTGACCAGGAATCCGTCGCCGTCGCGCACGCTGGCATTGCCCGACGTGCCGCGGTTAAGGCCGAGCTCGGAAAGCCGGCGGCTGACGGACAGCAGTTGTTCTCGAAGTGCAGTCATGACAAAACCTTTTTCACCACAGAGCACACAGAGTACACGGAGAAAATCTGCACAAGTCCTCTGTGAACTCCGTGTCCTCCGTGGTTCAAGCGTTTTTCGGAAACATCCTTTCCAGTTCGAGCGGGCCGCAGATGCCGCGCTCGGTGATGATACCAGTCACCAGCCGCGCCGGCGTCACGTCGAACGCCGGGTTGGCCGCCTTGCTGCCGGCCGGCATGATGTTGACGCGCGCCAGCGTGCCATCCTCCAGCCGCCCGTTCATCCAGGCGACCTCTTCCTCGCCGCGCTCCTCGATGGGGATGTCACGCCGGCCGTCGCTGATGGTCCAGTCTATGGTCGGGGACGGCACGGCTGCATAGAACGGCACGTTGTTATCGTGCGCCGCAAGCGCCTTGAGATAGGTGCCGATCTTGTTGCAGACGTCGCCGGTGGAAGTCACGCGGTCGGCGCCGACGATGGCAACATCCACCTGCCCATGCTGCATCAGGTGTCCGCCCGCGTTATCCGCGATCACGGTATGCGGCACGCCGTGCTGCCCGAGCTCCCAGGCCGTGAGGCTCGCGCCCTGGTTGCGCGGGCGGGTCTCGTCCACCCATACATGCAGCGGAATGCCGGCGTCGAACGCGGCATAGATCGGCGCCAGCGCCGTGCCCCAATCGACCGTGGCAAGCCAGCCGGCATTGCAATGGGTCAGGATATTCAGCGGGCGCCCGAGCTTCTCGTGCATCGCTTTCAGCATGGCCAGCCCATGTTCACCCAGCGCCTTGTTGGCTGCCACGTCTTCATCGCAGATGGCGGCCGCTTCCCGCCATGCGGCTTCCGCCCGCTGCGCTTGCGGCAACGCCTGCAACCGGCTCGTCATGCGCTCGACCGCCCAACGCAGATTGACCGCCGTCGGGCGCGTCGCGATCAGGATGCGCCCCACTTGCTGCAAACGATCGTCATCGCCCGACTCCTGCATCGCCAGCGCCACACCATAGGCCGCCGTCGCACCGATCAAGGGTGCACCGCGCACTTGCATGGTCTTGATCGCCTGTGCGATTTCGCTGACCGAGGACAAGCGGCGCACTTCGAACGCATGCGGGAGCAGGGTCTGGTCGATGATCTCGACGGCGGCGGTATCGGTCGAGGGCCAAATGGTACGGTAATGAAAACCGCGTATTTTCAAGGTCGAATCTCTTTCTCGGTGCTATCCACAAAATCTGTGGATAATTCTGTGAATATCTGTGACTTAAAAACGTAACTCAAGCGTACATAACGATTTTTTACAAACGCCTAAAAATTGAACTTATTTTTAATAACTTTAAAATCAATAACTTACAACACATCCAATAAACATCAATAGCTTAGCGGATTTCTTAAAGTTATTTATAAAGTCGTGTGTATAAATTACCCCAGATGGGGTAGTAGCTGATGCATATTTCGGGTTGTTTTTGCAATGATTTCGTTCACATCCACGCTTCTCAGCTCGGCAAGCACTTGGGCGATTCTGGGCAACTGTGCTGGGCTATTGCGTCCATCGCGGCCTATCCATTCCGGCGGAATATCCGGCGCATCCGTTTCCAGAACGATGCTATCCAAAGGCAAGGTTGCCGCCAGCTCGCGTAGATGCAGCGCACGCGGCCAGGTCATGGCACCGCCAAAGCCCAGCTTGAATCCCATGCCGATGAAGACTTCCGCCTGCTGACGGCTGCCGTTAAACGCGTGGGCGATGCCGCCCCTGACTTCGATACGGCGTAAATGCTTGAGGATTTGATCTACTGAGCGGCGCACGTGCAGCAGTACCGGCAAATCGAATTCGCGCGCCAGTTTCAACTGCTCGGTGTAATAAAAAGCCTGATTGTCGCGATCGAGATTTTCCACGAAGTAATCGAGGCCGATTTCGCCAATGGCCGCCGGACGCGATTCGCCCAGCTTTTCGCGCAGCACATTCAGGTCTTCCGGCAGGGCGCGTTCTGTGTACAAAGGATGAATTCCCAGAGCAGGAATGCAGCAGGAATACCGCCGGGATAGCGCCAGCACCGCATCGAAATTGCCGCGCTCAATGGCCGGCACCACGATGCTCTCGACTCCGGCTTTTTGGGCGTCCGCAACGACCTGATCGCGGTCCGCATCGAACTCGGCCGCATCCAGATGGCAATGACTATCGACGAGGCCGCGCGCGGACACGAATATCCCGCCCTATCTGATCGAGCGCCAGGATATCGAGATCGACGCGCTGGGCCATTTCGGTCAGCGCAGGCATGCCGAACATTCCTCGCGCTTTGTTGCCCAGCAGGGTTGGCGCGTAATAAAGCACCATTTCATCCACGAGCCCGGCCCTGAGTAAAGCGCCGTTCAGTAGCGTTCCCGCCTCCACCAGCACCTCATTGATTTCCTGTGCCGCAAGCGCCTGCATCAGGCTCGCAAGGCAGACATGCCCATCCGCGGCAGGCAGCTCAAGCACTATGGCACCCGAGGCACGCAATGACGCAGCTTTTTCCGCCTGCCCTTCCAGGCAGGCGATGATGGCATTGCCGCCTTGCAGGATCTTGCTGTTCAAGGGAATGCGCAAATGGCTGTCCACCACTACGCGTAGCGGCTGGCGGCCAATATCGAGTTCACGCACGGTCATTTGCGGGTCGTCTGCGAGTACCGTGCCGATACCGGTCAGGATCGCACAGGATCGCGCACGCCAGCGTTGCACGTCGCTGCGCGCCGCAGGGCCGGTAATCCATTGGCTGACGCCGTTGGCGAGCGCGGTACGCCCATCCAGGCTGGCAGCCACTTTCGCGGTTACCCACGGGCGCCCCCGCGTCATGCGCGAATTGAAACCGGGGTTAAGCTGTTGCGCTTCCCTTTCCATCAAGCCGCTGCGGGTTTCGATGCCATGCGACTCCAGCAGCGTAAACCCGCCCCCCGCGACCCTGGGATTGGGGTCCCTCATCGCCGCCACCACGCAACGCACGCCTGCGCCGACCAGTGCCAGCGCACACGGCGGCGTGCGGCCATGGTGGCTGCAAGGCTCCAGCGTTACATACACATCGGCCCCTCGCGCTGCCTCGCCTGCCTGGCGCAGCGCGTGCACTTCGGCATGCGGTCCGCCGGCGCGCTCGTGCCAGCCTTCGCCGATAATCTTGCCATCCTTGACGATAACGCAGCCGACGCGGGGATTGGGTGTAGTGGTATAGAGGCCGCGCTCCGCCAGACGCAGCGCCTGCGTCATGATGAGATGGTCGTCGGCTGTAAACATGGGGTTAACAGTACTGTGGAGTATTCCATATTGCATTCAAACGAAGACAAGGCGAAGCCGCGAAGACAGTACGAGTAGTACGGCAAGCGACGACAATGCAGTATTCGTTTGAATGCAACATGGAATCAATGCTGGACGATGGCGCTATGCATCAGCCGCTCCTGCGGGTCGAAATACAGGCGCAGGCCATGGACAACCCACAGGCAAACGCCGAGGTCGTATTCGATCTGGGTAGATTCTTCCCATGACGGGCGGCCCAACTGCATCATCACTTCGGATTTGGTCATGCCCGGCTTGAGCAGGCGGCGCTTGATATCCAGCACCATGTCGCCGCGCTCGCAGGAATGCGCCGGATCGGGGTTCATCCACACCACCGGGTCAAAAGGCTCGTCGCCGAAGACCAGACGTTCCTTGAACGCCCACCAGCCAAAGAAAACGATGGTCACCAGCAACGTGAAAACCGCAAATGCAATGGCCAGGCCCGTCAGCAGTTTTTGCGGTTTTTCATCCACGTCATTTCTCCGTTTTGTCGGTGTTGCGCCGGGCGGTAGTGTCCAGGTCGCGGATCACGTCATGGAAATCGTCCACGTCCTGGAAACTGCGGTAAATCGATGCGAAACGGATATACGCCACCTTGTCGAGGCGCCGCAGTTCCAGCATCACTGCTTCGCCCAGTTCGCGCGACTGGATTTCGCGCTCTCCGCGGCCAAGGATTTTCTGCATGATGTTGTCCACGGCGCGATCCACCAGCTCCATGGACACCGGCCGCTTGTGCAGCGGCCGCGTAAACGACAGTCGCAGCTTGTCGCGCGAGAATTCCTCGCGCGTCCCGTTCTGCTTGACCACCTGCGGCATGTGCAGTTCCGCCGTTTCGTAGGTGGTGAACCGCTTCTCGCAGGAGGCGCATCGCCGGCGACGACGAATGGTATCGCCTTCGTCATTGACCCGCGAGTCGATGACCTGGGTATCGTCGGCACCGCAAAAAGGACATTTCATTTAAAGATCAACCTCCTGAACCACGGAAGGCACGGAGTTTTTCATGAGCTTTACCTCTGTGTTCTCCGTGTGCTCCGTGGTTAAAGATTTACGCACCGTAAACCGGGAAACGCGCCGTCAATGCATGCACCTTCTCGCGCACGGCGGCGATCTTGGCTTCGTCGGCCGGTGCATCCAGCACGTCGGCGATGAAATGCGCCACCTGACGCGCCTCTTCTTCCTTGAAACCGCGGGTGGTGATCGCCGGCGAGCCGATACGGATGCCGGAAGTGACGAACGGGCTTTCCGGATCGTTGGGGATCGCGTTCTTGTTGACGGTAATATCCGCCAGGCCCAGCGCCGCGTCGGCCGCCTTGCCGGTCAGGCCCTTGGGGCGCAGGTCGACCAGGAACATGTGCGATTCGGTACGGCCGGAAATGATGCGCACGCCGCGCTCGGCCAGGGTTTGCGCCATCGCGCTGGCGTTCTTCAACACCTGCTCCTGATACACCTTGAATTCCGGCGTCATCGCTTCGGCAAACGCCACCGCCTTGCCTGCGATCACGTGCATCAGCGGGCCGCCTTGCAGCGATGGGAACACGTTGGAGTTGATCGATTTTTCGTACTCCGCCTTGGCCAGGATGATGCCGCCGCGCGGGCCGCGCAGGGTCTTGTGGGTGGTGGAAGTGACGAAATCGGCATGCGGCACCGGGTTCGGGTACACGCCGGCGGCGATCAGGCCGGAATAGTGCGCCATGTCGACCATGAAGTAGGCACCGACCTTCTTCGCGATCTCGGCCATACGCGCCCAGTCGAAACGCAAGGCGTATGCGGAAGCGCCGCCGATCAGCAGCTTGGGCTGCTTCTCGATCGCCACGCGCTCCATGTCGTCGTAGTCGATCTCTTCCTTGTCGTTGACGCCGTAGGCGACGATGTTGAACAGCTTGCCGGACAGATTGGCCGGGGAACCGTGCGTCAAATGGCCGCCGTGGCCGAGATTCATACCCATCACCGTATCGCCCGGCTTGAGGATGGAGAAATACACGGCCTGGTTGGCCTGCGAGCCGGAGTGCGGCTGCACGTTGGCGTACTCCGCGCCGTACAGCTTCTTCACGCGGTCGATGGCGATCTGTTCAATCTGGTCCACATACTCGCAACCGCCGTAGAAACGCTTGCCCGGATAGCCTTCGGCGTACTTGTTGGTCAATTGCGAACCCTGCGCCTGCATCACGGCCGGGCTGGTGTAATTTTCGGAGGCGATCAGCTCGATATGGTGCTCCTGACGCTGGCGCTCGCCTTCGATGGCTTGCCAGAGTTCCGGGTCACACGAGTTGAGGGTTTTGGAGTAGCTGAACATGGGTCGATTTCCGGGTGCAAAAAATGTTGCAATTCTAGCATGTTAAGCTCACCTCCCGCACCTTGGCCTGCCAATCTGGCTGTTTTCAACCAGCGCGGTTGGGGGCAACCAGCCATCCCTGGCATCGTTCATTGCAAGGCTTTGTTTTACAAGAGATGCAGCGCTGGCACATCACTTGCAATCATTCCAGGCAAGCGATCACTCCATCGTGTTCCTCTCTGCCCCGTCAAGGCATAACAACATAACGCCTGACGGGTCTTTTTTTGCCTCCCGCGCGCTATAATCCTGTAATTGATCCAGCGGCCTCCAGCATGAACCTTATCCGCGAACAGGACTTCGTCGACAGCATCGCCGATGCCCTGCAATACATCTCCTATTACCACTCGCCCGACTTTCTGCATGCAATGCACGCCGCATGGCAGCGCGAGCCATCGCCCGCCGCGCGCGACGCCATTGCGCAGATACTGGTGAACTCCTATCTGTGCGCCGAAGGCCAGCGCCCGCTGTGCCAGGACACCGGCATCGTCACCGCCTTCGTCAAGGTCGGCATGCAGATAAGCTGGGATACCGACAAGAGCTTGCAGGATATGGTCGATGAAGGCGTGCGCCGCGCTTACCGCAATCCGCACAACGTGCTGCGCGCCTCCATCGTCGCCGACCCGGCAGGAAACCGCAAAAATACGCGCGACAACACGCCCTCCATTGTGCATGTCGAACTGGTACCGGGCGACAAGGTGGATATCCGCATTGCAGCCAAAGGCGGCGGCTCCGAAAACAAGGCCCAGCTCGCGATGCTGGAGCCTTCCGACGATATCGTGGAATGGGTGCTGGAAACCGTGCCCAAGATGGGCGCCGGCTGGTGCCCGCCCGGCGTGCTTGGGCTAGGCATCGGCGGCACGGCGGAGAAAGCCGCGCTGCTCGCCAAGGAGTCGCTGATGGCGCCTATCGACATTCAGGAACTAAAAGCCCGCGGCCCGCAAAATCGCGCCGAGGAATTGCGGCTGGAGCTCTATGAAAAGGTCAATCGCCTGGGCATAGGCGCACAAGGGCTGGGCGGCCTGACCACGGTACTGGACGTCAAGGTGATGGATTACCCGACGCACGCCACTTCGCTGCCGGTGGCACTGATTCCCAACTGCGCCGCCACGCGCCATGTGCATTTCACGCTGGACGGCAACGGCCCGGCAAAATTGCCCGCCCCAAAACTGGAAGACTGGCCGCAGATTGCGCTTGATGCGGGCGCCCCCATGCGTCGCGTGAATCTTGACGCATTGACCGCGGCTGATATCGCGCAATGGCAACCCGGCGAAAAACTCCTGCTCTCCGGAAAACTTCTGACCGGCCGCGACGTCGCGCACAAGCGCCTGTCGGAAATAGCCGCGCGCGGCGAAGCCATGCCGGTGGATTTCCGCAATCGCTTCATTTATTACGTCGGCCCGGTCGACCCGGTGCGCGACGAAGTCGTCGGCCCCGCCGGCCCAACCACCGCGACCCGCATGGACCGCTACACCGACTTCATGCTGGAACATACCGGCCTGCTCGGCATGATAGGCAAGGCGGAGCGCGGCGAAGCCACCATCGAGTCCATCCGTCGCCACAAATCGGTTTACCTGATCGCCGTCGGCGGCGCGGCTTACCTGGTTTCCAAGGCGATCAAATCCGCACGCGTCGCCGCCTTCGCCGAACTCGGCATGGAAGCCATCTACGAATTCGATGTGGAAGACATGCCGGTGACCGTTGCAGTCAATACCGAAGGCCACTCGGTACATGCCAGCGGGCCATCGGAATGGCGTGCAAAGATCGGCACCATCCCGGTGTTTACGGAATAAGCGATGGTGCAGCTTTTTACCCCGCTCAAACTTCGCGAACTCGAACTCAAGAACCGCATCATCGTATCGCCCATGTGCCAATACTCGGCGGATGGCGGCATACCCAACAACTGGCATCTGGTGAATTACGGCAGCCGCGCCGTGGGCGGCGCCGCACTGGTCATGGTGGAAGCCACCGCTGTCTGCCCCGAAGGCCGCATCACGCCGTGGTGTACCGGCATCTGGTCGGATGCGCATACCGCTGCGTTCCGGCCCATCACCGACTTCGTTCGCGCCCAGGGTGCCATACCGGGCATACAGATCGCTCATGCCGGGCGCAAGGCTTCCTGCACCCAGCCGTGGACAGGCAGTCAATATTTGCCGATAGGCGCCGGCGGCTGGCAGACAGTCGCACCGTCCGCCATTCCCTTCAGCCCGGCGCACGGCACACCGCACGCCCTGAGCATTGAAGAAATCGACGGCATCGTCGAGCTCTTTGTCGAGGCCGCTTGCCGCGCCCTGGCTGCGGGATTCGAAGTCGCCGAAGTGCATTGTGCGCACGGCTACCTGCTCAATGAATTCCTCTCGCCGCTCGCCAATCAGCGTGACGACGAATATGGCGGCAGCCTGGAAAACCGCTGCCGCCTGCCGCTACGCGTTGCCAGGACAATACGCGACCTGTGGCCGGCACAATGGCCGGTGCTTGTGCGTATCTCAGCAACGGACTGGGTAGAAGGCGGTTGGGATCTGGCGCAATCGATACAATTCGCCAAATGGCTGAAAGAGATCGGCATCGACCTGATCGACTGCTCCACCGGCGGCATGGTGCCAGATGTGACGATTCCTGCCGGGCCCGGCTTTCAAGTGCCTTTCGCCGCGGGCGTGCGCAGGGAAGCCGGCATCGCCACCGGCGCGGTTGGCATCATTACCGAGCCGGAGCAGGCAGAGAGAATTCTGGCCAATGACGAAGCCGACGCCATTTTCCTCGCGCGCGAACTACTGCGCGACCCTTACTGGCCGCTGCGAGCCGCACGAGAACTCGGCGCGGATGTGGCATGGCCGAACCAATACGCACGAGCAAAAAGATAATCCGGGAGAGAAATCGAATGAAATGGACTGATGTACAACAAATCGCCGAGGAGCTTTACGACCAGCACCCCGACGTCGATCCGCGCACGATACGCTTTATCGATCTGCACAATTTCGTGGTCGGGCTGGAAGATTTCGACGACGACCACAGCCGCGGCGGGGAAAAAGTGCTGGAAGCGATCCAGGCCGCCTGGATCGCAGAGGCCGAATAAAGCTAGATCGTGCGGGAGTAGCGCGGCTTATCGGCTGCCTGCTGCCGCAGATAGCCATCGAACGCCATTGCGATATTGCGCAGGAATACGCGACCAGCCTCGGTGACGCGTATGGTTGCCGGCTCCAGGACCACCAGGCCGTCCGCGTGCATTTCCTTCAAGTCTTCCAGCGCATCGGCGAAGTGGCTGTCGAAATCGACACCCCATTGCTCGCCGAAGGCCGCCTTGTCCAGTTCGAGATCACACATGATCTGGGTAATGGCTTCGCGCCGCAGCTTGTCCTCGCGGGAAATGCGCAAACCGCGCTCGATGGGCAGATTGTCGGCCTCGACCATTTCGCGATACTCCGACAGCACCTTCACATTCTGCGCATAAACGTCGTCGGTCTGTGAAATGGCCGAAACGCCGAATGCCAGGATGTCGCAATTCTTGTGCGTGGTATAACCCTGGAAGTTGCGGTACAGCGTTTTGGCCCGTTGCGCCTTGACCAGCTCGTCGTCGGGACGCGCGAAGTGGTCCATGCCGATATACACATAGCCCGCGGCGGTCAGCTTTTCCAGTGTCAGCTTCTGCAACGCAAGGCGCTGCTCCAGGTGCGGCAGCGTTTCTTCGACGATCAGTTTCTGATGCTTTTTCATCCACGGTACGTGAGCGTAATTGAATACCGCGAAGCGATCCGGCGCCATCGCGATAACTTTGTCCAGCGTGCGCTCAAAAGTCTCAGGCGTCTGGTGCGGCAGGCCGACCATCAGATCGAAGTTGACGCTCTGGAAACCCTCGTCGCGAATCCAGTCATACACTTCGCGAATCAACGCTTCCGGCTGCACGCGGTTCACCGCATGCTGCACCTTGTCGTCCAGATCCTGCACGCCCAGGCTGACGCGGTTGAAGCCGCTTTGGCGCAGAGCGCGGATATGTTCGATCGTTAGCTCGCGCGGATCCATTTCACAGCTGATTTCCGCGTCCGGGGCAATCGTGAATCTGCTCGCGAGATAATCGTATAACCGTCGTATATCGTCCGGATGCAAATACGTCGGGGTACCCCCTCCCCAGTGCAACTGGCGCACCTTGCGTTCGGGGCTGGTCAGCGCCGCGATGCGGTCGATTTCACGGAACAGCACTTCCAGATACGCGGTGGCCTTGCTGTAATCCTTGGTCGCAATCATGTTGCAGCCGCAGTAATAGCAGAGCGTGTCGCAGAAAGGGATATGGGTATAGAGCGAGATGTCGCGTCCCTTGTCCTGCGTGGCGCGAAGCTCTTCTTCCCACTGCGCAGGCCCGAAGCTCTCGTGGAAATAAGGCGCGGTCGGATATGACGTGTAGCGCGGTCCGGCCTTGCAGTATTTGTGCAGCAGTTCGGTTGAGAATTCCATGGCAGACATTATATCAGACATAAATATCTTTTTAGTAAAAAGTCAAACGATAACAAAATCAATGTGGTATTGACTTCCTGCCCGGACAACCCAAAATGGCATGCAATGAAGGATAAACCCGTCCGAAAGACGGGGGCACAAAGCAACCGGCCTACCGCAGTGTTCACTGTACGGCAGCGAGGCTGCCGGGAAGTTAAGTTTTCCGTCATCGTCCTGGCGGGTTTTCTTTTCATTAAAAAATAAAAACCAACGAAAGACCCAGCATGCCTGCCATCCAGCTTAAAGATTACTGTTTCGCGCATCAACCCATACTCGATGCCGACGGAAATACCGTTGCGATAGAACTGTTATACCGCGATGCCCAGCCCGAAGCGGGAAACGCCTTCGACGACACGACAGCAACAGCCAATGTCATCCTCAATGTATGCAGCCATCTGGGCATGATCGAATTGATGGGCAAGCGCAAGCTTTTCATCAATGTTGCCGAGGATCTGCTGCTGAGCGATTCGATCACTTTGCTGCCCAAGGACAAGGTGGCGCTGGAACTTCTCGAACACATCAAAATCACCGATGAAATCCTTGCGCGCGTGCGCGAGCTCAAGGCGATCGGTTATGAGTTTGCACTGGACGATTATGTCTTTCATTTCGACCCGTGCCCACTGTTCGATCTCGTCGACATCGTCAAGGTCGACATACTGCAAGCCGACCTGAATGCACTGGATGAGCTGGTCGCTTATCTCAGGCAGTGGCCCTGCAAGCTGCTTGCGGAGAAAGTGGAAAATGCGGATATACACCAGGCCTGCCTCAAGGCCGGTTTCGATTTATTTCAAGGGTACTATTTTGCATATCCAACCCTGCATGGCGGACGCATTACGGACCCTGCGAAACTGGTTGTCCTCGACCTGCTTACCAGGGTAAGCAGCGATGCCGATCTGGACGATATCGAAGCCTCGTTCAAGGGCAATCCCGGCCTGACTTATAACCTGTTGCGTCTGCTCAGCTCTCCTGCATTCTATACATCGCACAAGATCGGCTCAATTCGACAAGCGATCCAGATACTCGGCATGCAGCAACTGGGCCGCTGGTTACAGGTATTGCTCTATACGCAGCAAAACGAGCAATCCTGCCTTTCGCTGCTGGAACTGGCAGTGCATCGCGCCAGGTTGATGGAACTGATGGCAAGCTCTGTCGACGCGGCTCCGGAACAAGCCTATGTCGCGGGCATGCTTTCACTGGCGGATTGCGCGCTGGGCATGTCGATGGAAACCATTATTCAGCACCTGAATCTTGTCGAAGGAATCCATCGCGCCTTGCTGAAACGCGAAGGCGATCTCGGCCGATTGCTGCGCATCTGCGAAAAACTTGAAAACGGCGAATTCGAGGAAGTTGCTGAAATCGTGGAATCATTAAATATTACAATATCTTCACTCATGGAAATGCAGGCCGCGTCCATCGCCTGGGGCAACCGGATGCTGCACGACCTTTTCGAACAACCCCATTAACTATGGTTAGCCACTCATGCAATTACCTAAAGAAATCTTCAAGGCTTACGACATCCGCGGCATCGTTGGAAAAACGCTCACGCCCGAAATCGTCGAAACCATCGGCCAGGCCATAGGCTCTGAAGCTACTGCCCGCCGACAGACGCAAATCTGCATAGGCTACGATGGCCGCTTGTCCGGTCCGGAACTGGCCGCAGCGCTGGCACGCGGCATCCGCAAGGCCGGCGTACACGTGATCAATCTCGGCATGGTTGCGACGCCCATGGTGTATTTCGCCGCCTGCCACCTCGGCACCAACTGCGGCGTGATGGTCACCGGCAGTCACAATCCGCCTGACTACAACGGCCTCAAGATGGTGCTGGGAGGGGAAACGCTCTCGGGCGAAGCCATTCAAGGCTTGCGAAGCCGGATCGAGCTCGGCGAGCTATTCGAAGGCGACGGCAGCTATAGTCAGTACGACATTGCGCAGGATTATATTTCCCGCATTGTCAGCGACATCAAGCTGGCGCGCCCGATGAAAATCGCCGTGGATTGCGGCAATGGCGTTGCCGGAGCATTTGCAGGCGCGCTCTATCGTGCGCTCGGCTGCGAAGTCCAGGAACTGTATTGTGAAGTTGATGGCCACTTTCCCAACCATCACCCGGACCCATCCGTTCCGGAAAATCTGGACGATTTGATAGAGGCCTTGAAAACCGGCAACGCCGAGCTCGGCCTCGCTTTCGACGGCGACGGCGACCGCCTCGGCGTCGTGACCAAGGACGGACAGATCATTTACCCCGACCGCCAACTGATGCTGTTTGCCGCGGATGTGCTGTCGCGCTCGCCGGGGGCAACGATCATTTACGACGTCAAATCGACACGCAACCTGCATCCCTGGATCGCGCAACATGGCGGCGAGCCGCTGCTGTGGAAGACCGGGCACTCCCTGGTAAAAGCCAAGATGAAGGAGACCGGCGCGGAGCTCGCCGGCGAAATGAGCGGCCATGTATTTTTCAAGGAGCGCTGGTACGGCTTCGACGATGGGCTTTACACCGGCGCACGCCTACTGGAAATCCTGAGCGCGACAGTCGATCCATCGGCGACATTGCAAGCACTGCCGGACAGCGTCAGCACCCCTGAGCAGCATATCAGGATGCGCGAGGGCGAACCTCATGCACTGCTCGCGCGCCTGACGCAGGAAGCCAGGTTCGAAGGCGCCTACCGCGTCATCGACATCGACGGGCTGCGCGTGGAATATCCGGATGGTTTCGGCCTGATGCGCGCCTCCAACACCACGCCGGTGATCGTGCTGCGTTTCGAGGCCGACAACGAAGCCGCATTGCGCCGCATTCAGGAACAGTTTCGCGGCATATTGTTAGCAGCGGCACCGCACGTGGAATTACCCTTCTGACATGTTCTCCCGCAACACCTTGATCGTCGCCATTGTCTGGGTAGCCCTATTTGCGGGACTCGTCTACCTGACGGACGAGATCCTGCATCCGAACAAGGCGGAGGATTTGGGCGATGCCGAGATTGTCGAACTGGAGCGCGATCCCAGCGGGCATTACCGCGCGGAGGCATTCATCAACGGCACCAAGGTCGGCGTCCTGGTGGATACCGGGGCAACCGGCGTGGCCATCTCGCAGGCGCTGGCGGACACGCTTGGGTTGAAAAGTCGCGTTGCTGTCAGAACAGCCACCGCCAATGGCGACACGATCTCCTATATGGTGCGGCTGGATGAAGTTCGTCTTGGCGGCATCGTCGCACGCGATGTTTCCGCCAGCATCGTCCCTGGCCTGAACGGTGATGCCCTGCTCGGCATGTCTTTTCTAGGCCGGATGGATATCCGGCTCTATCAAGGCAAAATGACTATCCGGCAAGGCGGATCCTAGGTAATCACCGTCGGCTGCTCGCGGCCGGTGCGCGTACGCAACTCGGAAATCTGCAATGCGATGCCAATCAGCTCGGACAAGGCCGCCTGCGCATCCAGAGGATGTTTCGCCACATCCGGCTCGAACGCTTCCAGATAGATGCGCAGCGTCGCTCCTTCGGTGCCCGTGCCGGAAAGGCGGAAGACGATGCGCGAACCGTCGGTGAACCCGATACGCACACCCTGCCCCGTGCTGATGCTGCCATCCACCGGATCGATATAACTGAAGTCGTCGCAGAACAGCACCTTGTAATTGCCTAGCGTCTGCCCCTGCAAGTTTGCAAAGCTGCCATGCAAATGCTTCATGACGCCGTTTGCGGCATCGGTTGGCAAGCCTTCGTAATCGTGGCGCGAATACACATTGCGCCCGTATTTCGCCCAATGCTCGTACACGATGGCTTCCACCGACTGCTTGCGCGCGGCAAGAATATTCAGCCAGAACAGCACCGCCCACAGGCCGTCCTTTTCACGCACGTGGTCCGAACCGGTGCCAAAGCTCTCCTCACCGCACAACGTTACCTTGCCTGCATCCATCAGATTGCCAAAGAATTTCCAGCCGGTCGGCGTCTCATAACAGGGGATGCCCAGCGCCTGCGCCACGCGGTCGGCGGCAGCGCTGGTCGGCATGGAGCGAGCAATCCCCGCCAAGCCGTTCTTGTAGCCCGGGACGAGCGTTGCGTTTGCGGCAAGGATGGCCAGGCTATCGGAAGGTGTCACGAAAAAACCCTTGCCGAGGATCATGTTGCGGTCGCCATCGCCGTCGGAAGCGGCACCGAAATCCGGTGCATTCTCCCCGTAGACGATGTCTACCAGCTCATGCGCATAGGTGAGATTGGGGTCGGGATGGCCGTTGCCGAAATCGGGCAAGGGCTCGGCATTCATCACGCTGCCGGCGGGAGCATTCAACTGGCGCTCCAGGATTTCACGCGCATAGGGGCCGGTTACGGCGTGCATCGCATCGAATTTGATGCGGAAGCCACCGGCAAGCAAGTCACGGATCGCCGCAAAATCGAATAGCGACGCCATCAGGTCGGCATAATCCGTGACCGGATCGATCACCTCGACCTGCATGCCGCCAAGATCGCTGACGCCCAAGCTGTCGAGGCTGATATCGGCAGCCTCCAGAATACGGTATTCGGAAATCTGCTTGCTGCGTGCAAAAATCGCTTCGGTCACTTTTTCCGGTGCCGGTCCGCCATTGGTCACGTTGTACTTGATGCCGAAATCGCCTTCCGGTCCGCCCGGATTATGGCTGGCGGAGAGAATGATGCCGCCGTAGGTCTTGTGCTTGCGGATCACGCAGGAAGCGGCGGGCGTTGAAAGTATCCCGCCCTTGCCGACCAGAACCCGCCCGAACCCATTGGCTGCCGCCATTTTCAGGATGACCTGGATCGCCTCGCGATTGTAATAACGCCCATCGCCGCCCAAGACCAGAGTCGCATTCGCGGGCGCGGAGATGCTGTCGAATATCGACTGTACGAAATTTTCAAGATAATGCGCTTGCTGAAATACTGGAACGCGCTTGCGCAAGCCGGATGTTCCTGGTTTCTGATCGGTGAAGGGCTGGGTCGGGATGGTGCGTATGGTCATCTCTATAATCCTGATTTTCTATTATTGAGGATATCTTACACCCGAGTCCGATCGGTCACGATAATCGCGGCGGACGCTTGACAGATAATCCGAACATCTACATAATGCGCGGCTCTCGGGGGCATTAGCTCAGTTGGTAGAGCAGCGGACTCTTAATCCGTTTGTCGTAGGTTCGACCCCTACATGCCCCACCAGATACAAGGCTCGCAGCAATGCGGGCCTTTTTCGTTTTACAAGCCATTAAAGTTTATCGTTTTTCTGCCGTTAGCATGCTAAGCTAATTGGCAAATGATCGAGATTGAGCATGAAAATCGATAGTTCCACCCGAACCGCGCCCCTCACTGAAAATACTACTCCTGTCGCGCGCGGCGGCAAGCAAACGCCCCAAACCGGCGGGGCGGACAAGGTTCAACTCTCCAGCATGTCCACGCAAATCCAGGCCCTGGAAACCAGCATCAATGAAGCCAGCGGCTTTGATACCGCCAAAGTCGAGGCCATCAAGCTGGCCATCAGCGAAGGACGCTATACCGTCAATCCTGACGCTATCGCCGACAAGCTGATTTCTTCCACGCGCGAACTGCTGACCCAGCAAAAAGGCTAACTCGCATCGATGGATTTTCTTCAGCAGGAACAAGCCGCTCTGAACGGATTCATCAACCTTCTGCAGCAGGAGCAAGAGGCGCTGGTTGCGGCCAACGTGGAAAAGCTGCAATCCCTCTCCGAACTCAAGCAAAAACACAGTGAGCTACTCAACAACCTGGCACAGCAACGCGTTGCCACGCTGGAACGCGCCGGGTTCAAGTCCGATGCGGCAGGCGTAGCAGCCTGGCTGGCCAGTCAGCCGGCATCGGTGAAGGAGTCCTGGAAAAAACTGCTCGAAGGCGCGCAAGTCGCCCAGCAACTGAACCAGACCAATGGCAAGCTGATCCAGACTCATATGCAGCACAACCAACAAGCACTGTCCGCCTTGATGAACGCCGCCAACCGGGCAGACGTCTACGGTGCCGACGGACAACCTCGCACCGGCCCCGGACCATCGCAGCGCATTATCGGCAAGGTCTGAAAAACCCCTGAATCAGGGCATTGCCAATGGCGGCACAACCGACGGCGGGGCCGGACGGATATCCGGATCCAGCGTCAAATCTGTTTTTTCCCCTTCGTTTTCGGCCAGAATCATCACCGTCACCCGACGGTTGCGTGCACGCCCTTCCGCCGTTTCGTTGCTCTCCACCGGCCGGTTGTCGGCATATCCAATAACCACGACTCGTTGCGAGGATACGCCATTCTCTACAAACAACCGAGTCACACTGCTGGCACGCGCACTTGATAATTCCCAGTTCGAAGGAAAAATCGGTGAAGCGATGGGAAGATTATCGGTATGACCTTCGATCTGTACCTGATGCGTATCCTTTGCCAGCACTTGGGCAACCGCCCGCAGCACACCGACGGTTTCGCTGTTGAGCACGGCTTGCGCCGGAGCGAAAAGCAGGCTGGCGTTAATTTCAATCGAAATTCCGCGATTGCTTTCGGTCACCTTGACCTGGCCGTTCTTCACCAGAGGATCCATCACGTTTAGCAAATTGCCTGCCACCGCTTTCATCTGCGTGCGCCGCGCCTGCTTTTCAGCATCCGTCTGTCCGACGATGCTGGGCTGCGCCTGCACAGGCACAGGCTGCACCTGAATTTTTCCGCTCTCCGCATTTTGCGGCGTCGGCATGGGGAGGTAGATGGGTTTGTCGCTGGTCGGAGTGTTCTTGAAGGCATCCACGATGGAGTCCGACATGATGCGGTATTTGCCTTCGTTGATCGATGAAATTGCGTACATCACAACAAAAAACGCGAATAGCAGCGTAATGAAATCGGCATAGGAAACCAGCCAGCGCTCATGATTCTCGTGTTCTTCGTGCTTTTGGCGGCGCTTAGCCATCTGGATCGGCTTAGTTGATGTAACCGCGCAACTTGGTTTCGATAATGCGGGGATTTTCGCCGTTGGCAATGCCAACCAGGCCTTCCACGACCATTTCGCGCTTGACCATTTCCCTGGCGATCAAGGCCTTGAGCTTGTTGGCGATGGGCAGGAACAGCAGGTTGGCGCTGCCTACGCCGTAGATGGTCGCCACGAACGCAACCGCGATGCCGCTGCCCAGCTTGGACGGATCGGAAAGATTTTCCATCACGTGGATCAGCCCCATGACGGCGCCGAGAATACCTATGGTTGGCGCGTACCCGCCGGCAGCCTCCCATACCTTGGCAGCCATGCGATAGTGCTCCTCGTAAGCATACATATCCACTTCCATCGCTTCGCGCAGCTTTTCGGGCTCGGCACCGTCCACCAGCAGCTGCAAACCCTTGCGTGTAAACGGATCACCCATTTCCGCCATCAGCGGTTCAAGCGACAGCAAACCGCCGCGCCGCGCTGCCTGCCCCCAGCTGGTGACATGCTGGATGACGTCTTCGAGCGCAACGACGGGCGGGACGATGACCCACTTCAGCATCTTCATTCCATCCAGAAATACCGGCAATGTGAACTGGAGCATGCAGGCGCCGAACGTTCCGCCCATGACGATCAGGAAAGCCGTCACCTGGACCAGCGAACCGATATGCCCGCCTTCGAGATACTGGCCGCCCAGGATCGCCGCCATGGAAATCAGGATGCCTACGATGCTGATAACGTCCAGTTTCATCCATTCACCCAGTCTGTCATTTTGCTGCGCAAGCGCATGATGGCCTGGGAGTGCAACTGGCAGACGCGCGATTCGCTGACACCGAGCACGGCCCCGATTTCCTTGAGGTTGAGATCTTCCTGATAATACATTGCCATGAGCAATCTCTCGCGTTCGGGCAACTCGGTAATGGCCTTGACGAGAGAAGCGCGCATGCCTTCGTCATGCAGCAACTGGAAGGGCGATGGGCGGCCATCGGCCAAGTTGAATGCGATGCTTTCGCCGTCATCGTTCTCGAAGTCATCGTAGTGGACAAGCTGATGACCGCGTGCATCGGCCAGCATTTCCTGATATTCCGCCAAAGGAACGCTCAATCTGTCGGCGATCTGCTGCTCGGTTGGCGACTTGCCGAGCTCCTGCTCCAGGCGATGAATCGCCTGCTCGATTTCGCGGGCATTCTTGCGTACCGAACGGGGCGCCCAGTCGGCCTCGCGCAATTCGTCCAGCATCGCCCCCCGGATGCGCTGGGTCGCGTAAGTCTCGAATTGCGCGCCGTGGGATTCGTCGTAATAGTTCAGTGCGTCCAGCAAGCCCATCATGCCGGCCTGTACCAGATCGTCCACCTGTACGCTCGAAGGCAGGCGGGCAGCCAGCTGATAAGCCAGACGTTTCACCAGTTGGGCATATTCCGCCACGGATTTTTGCGTATCCAGCACCGGCATGGCAATCACTTCAGCAGCGTCTGCAAAACATGCGGATCGGCTCCACGCAACAGACGGCGCATCAAGTCCGGAAAATGACCGGCCTTGTGCTCGGGGATGGGCCAGGACTGTATGGCTCCGGCCAATTGCTCGAAGAACCCGGCTTGCGGCAGGTCCGGCTGTGGCAATACGCCGAGATACTCGGGCATTACCTGCAAATGTCGGCGGCTGACTGCGGCGATGCTGCGATGCAGAGCAGAAGCCCGCGTGTGATCCACGCCGCGGAACATCAGATGGAATCTGCGCTTTTCGGCTTGATGCAGCAACTTGATGCGGGCGTACACCTCGGTTGCCGCATCGGGTTTGCCATCGCTCTGCACGATCACATCCTGGCACGCCCAGGCAAAGCCCGGACGAGTGGTCGCACCATCGACGCAGGCATGGACGAGCACCACGTCGTATTTACCCGCCAGTCTATAAAATGCGTTGACCAGGCCGATGCGTGCTTCCATTCGCGGCCGAGGCATGGTACTGACAGCTCCTCCCGCCAACAAATCGATACCGTCCGCTGTTTTCACCAATGCAGTTTCCACCTCGGACTGATTCAGCATCACGGTATTGAGATCATGCCTGGGCGTCAGGCCGAACACGGCATGCGCATCACCGGCTGCCCATAACTCATCGAGCAGCAATATTTTTTTGCCCAGATGGGAAAGCGTATAAGCCAGATTGGAAGCCGTTTCGTAAGCGGCGCCCTCGCCGGCTGAAACAATTGCCACCATGCGTCGAGTATCTGCGCCGAACAGGCGGCGCAACCCCTCGGCCTGATCGGCCAGTGCGCTAGCCAACGAAATCCCCCGGCATCACCGGTCCGGCGCTGGCCGCGACATCCCACTCCTCCGGGCGAAGCTTGTGCGCCGCATTATCCTGCCCCTTGAACGCCCGGTCGACGAGATAGAGCGCATTGGCGAGGTGCAGGTCTTCCGGCACCTTCTGGCCGTTGGTGACGTAGTGCAGGTCCAGCCCATGGCGGATCAGGCAGTCAATGGCCGGAGCAATCGACACCGACTCGTCGATCTTGGACAGGATCACCCCGTCCATGCCGGAGC
>NZ_LXTQ01000010.1 GCF_001645185.1 Methylobacillus sp. MM3 | reverse complement strand
GGCCTTAGCTGTTGCTTCATCTTGTACCAATGATTTTTTCTGCGCCTTGGCTAATCTTACTGAAACATCAACAAGATCTCTAACCATACTTTCAACATCTCGTCCTACATAACCTACCTCAGTAAATTTAGTAGCTTCTACTTTTATAAATGGTGCGCCGACAACTTTGGCCATTCTTCTTGCAATTTCAGTTTTACCAACACCGGTTGGTCCAATCATCAAAATATTTTTAGGTGAAATTTCTTGCTTTGATTCCTCATCCAATAAACTTCTTCTGTATCGATTACGTAGGGCAATTGCCACTTTACGTTTAGCATCATTTTGTCCAACGATGTATTCATTTAATTTAGATACGATTTCTTTTGGAGTTAATCTTATTCCAGCTGTATCCATTAATTTCATTCCTCCGTCTTTTAACTAAAATTAATTGCTCATAATTATTTATCATGCTCTGATTATTATAG
>NZ_LXTQ01000009.1 GCF_001645185.1 Methylobacillus sp. MM3 | reverse complement strand
TCCTCCTCCATGGCGTCGCCGACAAAGACGAGCGCCTGGACCCGTTCGCGCCGCGTCTCGTCGCGGGCATGGGCCAGGATGCGGCGGATCTGGGTCTGGCCACCCGCGACCGCGATCTTCTGCATGAGCGCGCTGAGATCGCCGCCGTCGCGCACCCAGCGGCTCGCCCGGCATTCGCCGAAGCCGCGGTAGTACATGAGCTGGACGTCGAGCCCGCCGAGCACGCTCGTGGCGAGGAACATCTCGGTCTGGAGCTGCATCGCCATGTCCCAGGTCGGCTGGCGCGACATGGTGGCATCGAGCGCGAAGATGAGGCGGCCGCGGCCTTGGGCCCCCGCCGGGCGCGTCGCCTTCACCTCGGCGAGGAAGCGCGCCACGTCCTCGGCGGCCGAGCGTTCGACCGCCCGCTCGCGTCCGTCGCCCTTGTCCACATTGCGCGCCATGACCTCTCTCTATCCACCAATC
>NZ_LXTQ01000008.1 GCF_001645185.1 Methylobacillus sp. MM3 | reverse complement strand
TCCTGATCCGCGGCGGTCTCTTCATGTACCCGCTGGACAGCAAGCTGAAAGACCAGGGCGGCAAGCTGCGCCTGTTGTACGAAGCCAACCCGATGAGCTTCATCGTCGAACAGGCGGGTGGCGCGAGTTCGACCGGGCGCAGCCGCATCCTCGACCTCACGCCCGAGGCCTTGCATCAGCGCGTGCCGGTGATCCTGGGGTCGAAGAATGAGGTCAAGGTGCTGACCAGTTATCACCAGCAGGCAGACGAGAATCAGTTGGAAGCCACCGTGATCCGCAACTACAAATTCAAATCGTCACTGTTCAGCTTTTTATAGCTTCAGTTTTCTGTAGAGCGATGAACACGCAAATCATCAACAAAACCGGGTGCCGGCCCTCACCGGACGCCCGGGAAATATGAGGAGAGAAAAATGGCTTTGGTATCCCTGCGTCAACTGCTGGACCACGCCGCCGAGAATGGCTACGGCCTGCCGGCGTTCAACGTCAACAACATGGAACAGATCCACGCCATCATGCAGGCCGCCGACGCGGTGGACAGCCCGGTGA
>NZ_LXTQ01000007.1 GCF_001645185.1 Methylobacillus sp. MM3 | reverse complement strand
TCCTGCCCAATCACCATTTTTTACAAAATGCGTATATAATAATGGGAATGCTGTTTCACTGCCAACAATTCCGAATGGTGCTTTTTCCATTGGTTGTGCTTTTTCATCACGTGCATGTGGTGCATGGTCTGTTGCGATACAGTCAATTGTACCGTCTAGTAACCCTTCTAACAAAGCCTCTCTATCTTCAGTACTTCTCAATGGTGGATTCATTTTATAAATGGCATTATTACCAGGAATATCATCTTCTGTTAACAATAAATGGTGTGGTGTAACTTCAGCTGTAACATGAATGCCTGCGCGTTTAGCATCACGAATGACTCTAACACTTTCTTTAGTAGAAACATGACATACATGATAATGACAACCTGCTGCTTCAGCTAATAGTACATCTCTTGCGATTTGTACAGATTCACAAATGTTTGGAACACCTGGTATACCTAACTCTTTACTGCGTTTCCCTTCATGCATTGCACCACCATAGATTAATGAATTATCTTCACAGTGTGCTACGATGGCTTTGTTTACTTTTGCAGCTTCAATCATGCCTTCATACAT
>NZ_LXTQ01000006.1 GCF_001645185.1 Methylobacillus sp. MM3 | reverse complement strand
CCGAAATGTCCCAGGAACTGAAGCGCATGCGCAGCCTGCTGGAATCGCAGCTGTCGGGCTTCGCCTGGGGCGAACTGGCACGGCGCGACCCGGTCAAGGCCGAACTGATGCGCACGCTGCTGGGCGCCGGCTTCAGCCCGCAGCTCGCCCGTCAGCTGGTGGACGCGATGCCCAAGGGCGTGGATCACGACAAGGGCCTGAAGTGGCTGAAGGCCGCGCTGGCGCATAACCTGCGCGTGGTCGAATCCGGCGCCGATTTCATCACCCGTGGCGGCGTCTACGCGCTGGTCGGCCCCACCGGGGTGGGCAAGACCACCACCGTCGCCAAGCTTGCCGCCCGCGCCGTGCTCAAGTTCGGTGCCGAGCGCGTAGCCTTGATCACCACCGACAGCTACCGCATCGGCGCGCACGAACAACTCAAGATCTACGGCCGCATCCTCAACGTGCCGGTGCATGCGGTGAAGGACGAGACCGAACTGCAGCTGACGCTGGCCGACCTGACGCGCAGCCACCTGATCCTGATCGACACCGTCGGCATGAGCCAGCGCGACCGCCGCATCACCGAGCAGATCGAATTCCTGTGCGGGCGCGGCAGCAAGGTCCGCCGCCATCTGCTGCTGCCGGCGACGGCGCAGAACGTCACGCTGGACGATATTGTCAGAGCCTACCGCGGCTCCGGCATGGACGGGGTGATCCTGTCCAAGATCGACGAGTCGGTGTCGATTGCTCCGGCCATTGACTGCCTGATCCGCCATGGGCTGGACCTGCACTACGTCACCAACGGCCAGAAGGTGCCGGA
>NZ_LXTQ01000005.1 GCF_001645185.1 Methylobacillus sp. MM3 | reverse complement strand
GTATCCCTGCGTCAACTGCTGGACCACGCCGCCGAGAATGGCTACGGCCTGCCGGCGTTCAACGTCAACAACATGGAACAGATCCACGCCATCATGCAGGCCGCCGACGCGGTGGACAGCCCGGTGATCCTGCAAGGCTCGGCCGGCGCCCGCAAGTATGCCGGCGAATCCTTCCTGCGCCACATGATCGCCGCCGCCGTCGAAGCCTACCCGCACATCCCGCTGGTGATGCACCAGGACCACGGCGCCTCCCCCGCCGTCTGCATCCAGGCCATCCGCTCCGGCTTCTCCAGCGTGATGATGGACGGCTCGCTGAAAGAAGACATGAAGACCCCCGCCAGCTACGACTACAACGTCGACGTTACGCGCAAGGTCGTCGACATGGCCCACGCCGTCGGCGTCTCGGTCGAAGGCGAACTCGGCTGCCTGGGTTCCTTGGAGACCGGCATGGCCGGCGAAGAAGACGGCCACGGCGCCGAAGGCGTGCTCGACCACTCCGCGCTCCTGACCGACCCCGAGGAAGCCGCCGACTTCGTCAAGAAGACCGGCGTCGACGCGCTCGCGATCGCCATCGGCACCAGCCATGGCGCCTACAAGTTCAGCCGCCCCCCTACCGGCGAGACGCTCGCGATCAACCGCATCAAGGAAATCCACGCGCGCATCCCCAACACCCACCTGGTGATGCACGGCTCGTCTTCCGTACCGCAGGAATGGCTCAAGATCATCAACGCCAACGGCGGGCAAATCCCCGAGACCTACGGCGTACCGGTGGAAGAGATCGTCGAAGGCATCAAGCACGGCGTGCGCAAGGTCAACATCGACACCGACCTGCGCCT
>NZ_LXTQ01000004.1 GCF_001645185.1 Methylobacillus sp. MM3 | reverse complement strand
CTCGCGCCACCCGCCTGTTCGACGATGAAGCTCATCGGGTTGGCTTCGTACAACAGGCGCAGCTTGCCGCCCTGGTCTTTCAGCTTGCTGTCCAGCGGGTACATGAAGAGACCGCCGCGGATCAGGATGCGGTGCACCTCGGCCACCATCGACGCTACCCAGCGCATGTTGAAGTCGCGGCTTCTGGGGCCTTCCTTGCCTTGCAGGCATTCCTCCACGTAGCGCTGCACCGGGGCTTCCCAGTGGCGCTGGTTGGAGGTGTTGACCGCGAATTCGTGGGTGTCCTCGGGGATCGTCATGTTGGGGTGGGTGAGGTAAAACTCGCCCACTTCCCGATCCAGCGTGAAGCCGTTGACGCCGTGCCCGGTGGTGAGCACGAACATGGTGGAGGAACCGTACAGCGCGTAGCCGGCGCAGACTTGCCTGGTGCCCGGCTGCAGGAAGTCGTCCACCTTGGGCTGGGTGACACCTTCCGGCGCACGGAGGATGGAGAAGATGGTGCCGACCGAGATGTTGATGTTGACGTTGGAGGAGCCGTCCAGCGGGTCGAACAGGATCAGGTACTTGCCGGTGGGGTAGTGGCCGGGGATGTCGTAGGGGGCTTCCATTTCCTCCGAGGCCATGCCGGCGAGATGGCCGGACCATTCCAGCGAGGAGATAAAGATGTCGTTGGTGATGACGTCGAGTTCCTTCTGCACTTCGCCCTGCACGTTCTCGGAGGCGAGGCTGCCCATGGTGCCGAGCAGCGCGCCCTTGTTCACCTGGTTGGCGATCTTCTTGCAGGCGGTGACGACGTCGTTCAAGAGCAGCGTGAATTCGCCCGTGGCGCCGGAAAAACGCCGCTGTTCTTCGATGATGAATTGGGTGAG
>NZ_LXTQ01000003.1 GCF_001645185.1 Methylobacillus sp. MM3 | reverse complement strand
GTGGTGCGGGTTTGTTGGTAAAATAATGCTGACAAAAAGCTTGACCGGAAGTAAGCGGTCTGTATAATGCGCCCCTCTCGTTGCTACGGCGACATGCTCTTTAAAAATCAGGACAACCGATAGGTGTGGGTACTTGTTGGTGAGGCAGTCGATTGGTGGCTTAGGCTATTGATTGACGCTCAAAATACAAGTGCTTACATCTTCAAATGAATTAAGGTTCATTTGAGAATTAAGCCAAGCGATATACCTGCCCCGCAAGGGGCAACAAGTAATAGTTGGGAATTAAACTGAAGAGTTTGATCCTGGCTCAGATTGAACGCTGGCGGCATGCTTTACACATGCAAGTCGAACGGCAGCACGGGAGCTTGCTCCTGGTGGCGAGTGGCGAACGGGTGAGTAATGCACCGGAACGTACCCAGTAATGGGGGATAACACATCGAAAGATGTGCTAATACCGCATACGCCCTGAGGGGGAAAGCGGGGGATCGAAAGACCTCGCGTTATTGGAGCGGCCGATGCCGGATTAGCTAGTTGGTGAGGTAAGAGCTCACCAAGGCGACGATCCGTAGCTGGTCTGAGAGGACGACCAGCCACACTGGGACTGAGACACGGCCCAGACTCCTACGGGAGGCAGCAGTGGGGAATTTTGGACAATGGGCGAAAGCCTGATCCAGCCATGCCGCGTGAGTGAAGAAGGCCTTCGGGTTGTAAAGCTCTTTCGCAAGGAAAGAAAACTTACCTATTAATACTAGGTGAGGTTGACGGTACCTTGATAAGAAGCACCGGCTAACTACGTGCCAGCAGCCGCGGTAATACGTAGGGTGCGAGCGTTAATCGGAATTACTGGGCGTAAAGCGTGCGCAGGCGGTTTTGTAAGTCAGATGTGAAATCCCCGGGCTCAACCTGGGAACTGCGTTTGAAACTACAAGGCTAGAGTGTAGAAGAGGGGGGTAGAATTCCACGTGTAGCAGTGAAATGCGTAGAGATGTGGAGGAATACCGATGGCGAAGGCAGCCCCCTGGGCTAACACTGACGCTCATGCACGAAAGCGTGGGGAGCAAACAGGATTAGATACCCTGGTAGTCCACGCCCTAAACGATGTCTACTAGTTGTTGGTGGAGTAAAATCCATTAGTAACGCAGCTAACGCGTGAAGTAGACCGCCTGGGGAGTACGGTCGCAAGATTAAAACTCAAAGGAATTGACGGGGGCCCGCACAAGCGGTGGATTATGTGGATTAATTCGATGCAACGCGAAAAACCTTACCTGGCCTTGACATGCCACTAACGAAGCAGAGATGCATTAGGTGCCCGAAAGGGAAAGTGGACACAGGTGCTGCATGGCTGTCGTCAGCTCGTGTCGTGAGATGTTGGGTTAAGTCCCGCAACGAGCGCAACCCTTGCCAATAATTGCCATCATTTAGTTGGGCACTTTATTGGGACTGCCGGTGACAAACCGGAGGAAGGTGGGGATGACGTCAAGTCCTCATGGCCCTTATGGCCAGGGCTTCACACGTAATACAATGGTCGGTACAGAGGGTTGCCAACCCGCGAGGGGGAGCCAATCCCAGAAAGCCGATCGTAGTCCGGATTGTAGTCTGCAACTCGACTACATGAAGTCGGAATCGCTAGTAATCGCGGATCAGCATGTCGCGGTGAATACGTTCCCGGGCCTTGTACACACCGCCCGTCACACCATGGGAGTGGGTTCTACCAGAAGTAGTTAGCCTAACCGCAAGGAGGGCGATTACCACGGTAGGATTCATGACTGGGGTGAAGTCGTAACAAGGTAGCCGTATCGGAAGGTGCGGCTGGATCACCTCCTTTCTAGAGAAAAGCCTGATTGGCAAGTACTCACACTTATCGGTTGTTCAAAGAGACAGACAGTTCAGGGTCTGTAGCTCAGCTGGTTAGAGCACCGTCTTGATAAGGCGGGGGTCGTTGGTTCGAGCCCAACCAGACCCACCAGATTGCCCGAGGTACGGGGGATTAGCTCAGCTGGGAGAGCACCTGCTTTGCAAGCAGGGGGTCGTCGGTTCGATCCCGTCATCCTCCACCAATGACTAGAAGATAGAAGCAAGCGAAGGCGTTTGCTTCTGGCTTTTAAGCTGGAACTGTTCTTTAAAAAAATGGAAGAAGTAAAGTGAACACAGGAACTTTGTGATGAGGTTCTGCGTGTTCAATGGGTAGTATTGATTGCAAAATCGAAACATTTGAGCGACGTTTAGTTCTAGTAACTAGATCAGTTCAAATCAGTAGTGCTTTAGAAAAACCTATGGCGGACGTATTTACTCGTACGTCGCGGAATTTGAGTTTAAAAGGGCTCAGGTTTCAACGTTATAGGGTCAAGCGAACAAGTGCATGTGGTGGATGCCTTGGCGATCACAGGCGATGAAGGACGTGGCAGCCTGCGTAAAGTCTCGGGGAGCTGGCAAGCAAGCTTTGATCCGGGAATGTCCGAATGGGGAAACCCACCCGCAAGGGTAACCGCTCCTGAATATATAGGGAGATGGTGGCGAACTCTGCGAACTGAAACATCTAAGTAGCAGAAGGAAAAGAAATCAACCGAGATTCCGTAAGTAGTGGCGAGCGAACACGGAAGAGCCTGTAACTTTTAGCACACGCGTTATTAGAACGGAATGGAAAGTCCGGCCATAGAGGGTGATAGCCCCGTATAAGAAAGCCCGTGTGTGGAACTAGGGTTACGACAAGTAGGGCGGGACACGTGAAATCCTGTCTGAACATGGGGGGACCATCCTCCAAGGCTAAATACTCGTGATCGACCGATAGTGAACCAGTACCGTGAGGGAAAGGCGAAAAGAACCCCGGGAGGGGAGTGAAATAGAACCTGAAACCGCATGCATACAAACAGTGGGAGCCTCGCAAGGGGTGACTGCGTACCTTTTGTATAATGGGTCAGCGACTTACATTCAGTAGCGAGCTTAACCGATAGGGGAGGCGCAGCGAAAGCGAGTCCGAATAGGGCGATAGTTGCTGGGTGTAGACCCGAAACCAAGTGATCTATCCATGGCCAGGATGAAGGTTGGGTAACACCAACTGGAGGTCCGAACCCACTAATGTTGAAAAATTAGGGGATGAGCTGTGGATAGGGGTGAAAGGCTAAACAAACTTGGAAATAGCTGGTTCTCTCCGAAAACTATTTAGGTAGTGCCTTGTGTCTCACTCTCGGGGGTAGAGCACTGTTATGGCTAGGGGGCTCATAAGAGCTTACCAAACCATTGCAAACTCCGAATACCGAGAAGTGCAATCACAGGAGACAGACATCGGGTGCTAACGTCCGGTGTCAAGAGGGAAACAACCCAGACCGCCAGCTAAGGTCCCTAATGACGTGCTAAGTGGAAAACGAAGTGGGAAGGCATAGACAGCTAGGAGGTTGGCTTAGAAGCAGCCATCCTTTAAAGAAAGCGTAATAGCTCACTAGTCGAGTCGTCCTGCGCGGAAGATGTAACGGGGCTAAGCACGTAACCGAAGCTGCGGATGCCATACTATTTATAGTATGTGCATGGTAGGAGAGCGTTCTGTAAGCCTGCGAAGGTGTTCTGTGAGGAATGCTGGAGGTATCAGAAGTGCGAATGCTGACATGAGTAGCGATAAAGGGTGTGAAAAGCACCCTCGCCGAAAGCCCAAGGTTTCCTGCGCAACGTTCATCGGCGCAGGGTGAGTCGGCCCCTAAGGTGAGGCAGAGATGCGTAGCTGATGGGAAACAGGTTAATATTCCTGTACTTTTATGTAATGCGATGTGGGGACGGAGAAGGTTAGGTCAGCCATCTGTTGGAATAGGTGGTTTAAGCGTGTAGGGAGATCCTTTAGGCAAATCCGGAGGGTCAATTCTGAGGCGTGACGACGAGTGCACTTGTGCACGAAGTGATTGATACCAAGCTTCCAAGAAAAGCCACTAAGCTTCAGTTACATAAAAACCGTACCGCAAACCGACACAGGTGGGCAGGATGAGAATTCTAAGGCGCTTGAGAGAACCCGGGAGAAGGAACTCGGCAAATTAGCACCGTAACTTCGGGAGAAGGTGCGCCTCGGTAGTGTGTAGAGATTTACTCTCGAAGCACGATGAGGTTGCAGTGAAAAGGTGGCTGCGACTGTTTAATAAAAACACAGCACTGTGCAAACACGAAAGTGGACGTATACGGTGTGACGCCTGCCCGGTGCCGGAAGGTTAAATGATGGGGTGCAAGCTCTTGATTGAAGCCCCGGTAAACGGCGGCCGTAACTATAACGGTCCTAAGGTAGCGAAATTCCTTGTCGGGTAAGTTCCGACCCGCACGAATGGCGTAACGATGGCCACACTGTCTCCTCTCGGGACTCAGCGAAGTTGAAATGTTTGTGAAGATGCAATCTACCCGCGGCTAGACGGAAAGACCCCATGAACCTTTACTGTAGCTTTGCATTGGACTTTGACAAGATTTGTGTAGGATAGGTGGGAGGCATTGAAGCGTGGTCGCCAGATCGCGTGGAGCCAACCTTGAAATACCACCCTGATGTTGTTGAGGTTCTAACCTAGGTCCGTAATCCGGATCGGGGACCGTGCATGGTGGGCAGTTTGACTGGGGCGGTCTCCTCCCAAAGAGTAACGGAGGAGTGCGAAGGTTCTCTAGGTACGGTCGGAAATCGTACTGATAGTGCAATGGCATAAGAGAGCTTGACTGCGAGACGGACAGGTCGAGCAGGTGCGAAAGCAGGTCATAGTGATCCGGTGGTTCTGTATGGAAGGGCCATCGCTCAACGGATAAAAGGTACTCTGGGGATAACAGGCTGATTCCTCCCAAGAGTTCATATCGACGGGGGAGTTTGGCACCTCGATGTCGGCTCATCACATCCTGGGGCTGTAGCCGGTCCCAAGGGTATGGCTGTTCGCCATTTAAAGTGGTACGTGAGCTGGGTTTAAAACGTCGTGAGACAGTTTGGTCCCTATCTGCCGTGGGCGTTGGAAGTTTGAGGGGACCTGCTCCTAGTACGAGAGGACCGGAGTGGACGGATCTCTGGTGGACCGGTTGTCACGCCAGTGGCATAGCCGGGTAGCTAAATCCGGAAGAGATAAACGCTGAAAGCATCTAAGCGTGAAACTCGCCTCGAGATGAGACTTCCCGTGGGTTTAACCCACCTAAAGGGTCGTTCAAGACCAGGACGTTGATAGGTCGGATGTGGAAGCGCAGTAATGCGTTAAGCTGACCGATACTAATTGCCCGTGAGGCTTGATCCTATAACCTTGAAACTTGAGTTGCTCAAGTCAAGGTTGCTAAAGCTAGCAATCGATACACCCAATACTTTACTTCTTCCGTTTTTAATTCAGAAGCCAAACCGCTTCTGATACCCGTTATGCCTGGCGGCCATAGCGAGTTGGAACCACCCCTTCCCATTCCGAACAGGACCGTGAAACGACTCCGCGCCGATGATAGTATGCTCTTCGCATGCGAAAGTAGGTCACCGCCAGGCTCCTTATCCTCACAAAAGCCCTCCTCGCGAGGGCTTTTGTGTTTATGCCCGTGCGTGTCCGTGCCTTGAAAATG
>NZ_LXTQ01000002.1 GCF_001645185.1 Methylobacillus sp. MM3 | reverse complement strand
ATCTGGGAAATCTCTCTCATACCGAGGTACCCAATGTGTTCGGCGCGCTCGACATCGGCGTCGTCTGCAACCGGGATTCGCTCTTTGCCCGCTACTGTCACCCGCAGAAGATACTGGAAATGCAAGCATGTGGGCTGCCGGTAATCGCAGCGGGAGTAGGCGTACTGGCAGGAGAGCAGGATCCCAGCGGCATCGTGACCTACGCGCCAGAGAACGATACTGATCTGGCAAGCAAAATCAAAGCGGTCTTGGCTGAGGCGAGGTCTGGGGACGACAAAACCGTGCCGACTTGGGGAGGCCGCGCGATGGAACTGGAAAAGCTATTACAGGCAGTCAGTCATCCCTTGCGAGCAGTTGCCACCCCATAGGCGTGCCTCGCCCAACGTCCCGCGCCACCCGCTTGCCAACCAGCACTTCCATGTACTTCGGGGGCAGACCCAAGCCGGGCCGAATGGCGCGCAGGTTCACATGGCTGAGGATATCCCCCGCCTTCATGTCCTGCACAATGTAGAGGGATCGCCGGAACTGCAGGGATTTCTTTTCTGCCTCGGTCGGACCATAGCTGACATGCCCCAGTGCCTGCCACGCACGCTCCGTTTCCGCCACGAGTTGAGCCATTTCATCAGGCTCCATGGAAAAGACGCTATCCACGCCGCCATCAGCCCGGTTCAAGGTGAAGTGCTTTTCGATCACCGTCGCCCCAAGCGCCACACTGGCCACGGCCACCCCCACCCCCATGGTATGGTCCGAGAGGCCGACCTCGCAGCCGAACAGCTCGCGCATGTGCGGGATGGTGAGGATATTAGTGTTTTCCGGGGTAGCCGGATAGGTGCTGGTGCACTTGAGCAGGACCATATCCCTGCATCCCGCCTCGCGCGCTGCTTGCACGGTTTCACCCAGTTCGGCAACGGTTGCCATGCCCGTGGAAATAATGAGCGGCTTGCCGGTGGCCGCCACGCGGCGAATCAGCGACAAGTCGGTATTCTCGAACGATGCGATCTTGTAGCAAGACACGTTCAGGCTTTCGAGAAAATCCACCGCCGTGTCGTCGAACGGCGTGCTGAAAGGGATCAGCCCGCGCGTCCTGGCATGCGCGAAAATGGACTCGTGCCACTCCCACGGCGTGCAGGCTTCGCCATACAACTTGTAAAGCGAGGTACCGCTCCACAGACTTTCCGGATCGCCAATGTGGAATTCGCGCTCATCCAGATCGATGGTCATGGTATCGGGCGTGTAGGTCTGTAGCTTGAGGGCACTTACCCCGGCATCGGCAGCGGCGTCAACAATCTGCAAGGCGCGCCCCAGCGACTGGTTATGATTACCTGACATTTCGGCAATCACGAAAGGCTTGTAGCCTGGGCCGATAGGAATGCCGGCGATCTCCATAGGCAAAGCTACCATACGAGCGTTTCAAACGCTGTTGTCAAAACTGCCGCACTGGAGCGCATGATCGGCATTCCCCCGATGATGGGATAGGCATATCCATGTTGTGGGGAGAAATAGCAGTCTGACAACCGAAGCAGCCGTGAACTGGTTCCCGGATCGGAATATGGCTCCCCGCGACCTTCTGGCAGGCAAAATCCCTTTTGTTCGTGTCGATGATGTAAGCCGCCGTCGGGTTCAAAGGATTGCCTGTCGACTTGATCATTACATAGTCCAGCAGTTTTCCGCCGCTTGCATTGATGGCTTCCGGAAGACCGCGGATATAGCCAAGGCGGGACATCCGCTCTTTACCTTCCGGCGAATTGTTTTCGAAACTAGGCTCGAACAGCACCAGCTTCTTCCGCGCAACCCGCATAAGCTCCTTCATCAATTCCGTTTCCTTGCCGCCGTTCGGTTCCAACGCATGGCTGCTGATCACAACGTCAATGGAATTGTCCATCAGAGGAATCGCGTGGATATCCGCAGTAAACAACCTAAGCCTTCCATAAATGTCCGGCCTAAGTCTGGACTTGGCAAATCGCGCACCATAAGCCACTCGGCTCCAACTGATATCGAAGGCATATATTTCGGAAATATCCATACTGACCTTGTCGACAAGACCAGTCAGCGTTGTGAGTTCGCCTGTGCCCACGTCCAGAATACTATCTCCTGCTGTAAGATACCTGTCTAGAATCTCGGACAACTCGGTGGTATACGATTCGAAATAGCCTGGGTTCCCAGCAACTTGAGTTATATAACTCCCGGCTTGGAGGTCATAGGCTATCTCTATGATTTTAGTTGTATTTTTCTCCACTCCGGCTTGTTTTCTCAGGAATTCAGTTACATTCTCTCCTTTCTGGTATACAGCACGCGCTTCTGCGAAATCAAAAAATGAGTTGTCCATAGTTTTTATATCCTGAAAGCCCCGGAAGATTTTATCGACGTATAAGCAATCTTGAATTCATGATTCATATCGGATTGAGTTTCTTAACATAGAAAATTGACTCGACCCCATAACCCGCCCTTTGAAACAAGCCGACTGAACGTCCATTCGCACCCATCACGTGGGCATGAAGTATTTCCACATCCAGGCGGTTCCGAGCTAACCAGGCTTCTGCGCTTTGCAGCAAGTCGCGCCCGCTTGCCGCACCTGGCTGTCCAGGTACCAGGTATAACGAAATTTCTGCCTTGGCATCCTGGATATCGAAACGTACGACGCCGACCGGCACGGCATCCATTTCCGCGATCAAGAGCAATCTGTTGTGATTATTGAGCACTTCCGAGAACCATACCTTATGATTGTCCCATGGTATTGGCGCGGGGCTGCGGGAAACCTCCCTGATACTAAGATGGTTACGCCAAGCAAAAACAGCCTCGGAATCCTCTGGGCGAGCCATTCTGAGTACCAGGCCAGCACACCCCATCATGCTGGCCACACGAAGCGCGCCTTTGCCGTCGACGGCCTGCATACCATTACGAGAAACGAGGCTCCGCAACTCGCCGTTATCCAGCAACGCGGGCAAATGCAGCGCAATCGCCTGGGCGAATCCCGGTTTACTGTCCGGCGCGTACAACAGACCTTCCGATGCGGCACCTCGGATTTGATCCAACTGGTTTTCCGCCGTGGCAAATGCGATGGTGGGCAATCCAAGGCTGCAAAGTTCCCAAAGCGTCGCCCCCCCCGCCCCAATGGACAGATCCGCCGATGCCATCAGTTCCGCCATCCTATTCGTCTGCACATGACAGCAGTATCCATGCTCAAGGCACATAGCCTCGATCTGGGCGCGTGCCGGATGCTGTATGCCGATCACCACATCCACCCGCATGACTGGCAGCCCGATTTTAGCCAACGTCTGCAAGGCAAGGCTGGTATGGTCATCTACGTCCATGCCGCCGAAGAATACTAACAGTCTGTTTACAGGTCCCTGGCGAAGGGAAAGGTGTTGACGGAGGATACTAAATTCTTCACGTAGCAGTGCGTAACGCGGCCCAAGCAATTGACGGCATTTCTCCGGCACCTTGCCAAGGTATCGCGACTGCTTATCAGGATATACATTCTGATCCAGCAGTAGGTCGCAATCATGCTGACGATTCGCAATGTCATCGATGACGAAAATTCTCCCGACCACTGGACGAAGCACCGATTCCCAATGAATATCCAGCGCATAATGGTCGACGACCAGCCAATCCCAACCATCTCCAAATAGCGCCTCAAGGGTATCCATCGCATCCCTGGCCTGACTGACTCCCAGCCAGGCCGAGTGGTCGAGTTTCCCAAGTTCGACATCTTCCGTTGTCGTTTCGAGCAGTTTGAAGCCATGCGGCCTAGCGTCGAGCATCGCGCGCAAATGGTCTGGCAGATGCCGGGACACGAAGCAGACTTCGGCGCCGCGCGCCTTGAGCGCATCCGCCAAGGTCAGGCAGCGCATGAAATGGCCTGTCCCAATCTGCACGGAAGCATCGACGCGGATGGCGACTCGCATGACCGGTTTTCTCAATTGAGGCGCTTGAATCCGCTGTGGCAGACCGGCCCCTTGAGCAGTCCCGTCACATCACGGCCGTCCTCGCACTCCCTGATGAGAGCGAAGATGGGATCGAGCGCATCGAAATAAGCGGCTACCACCTCGGGCGTGTGTTCGATGCAGGCATAGATGCTGTTGCCTGCCAGATAGCCCTTGGCGAGCATTTCCTGCGTGATCAGGGTCTTGTAGGCGAGTGCAACAGGGCTCTTGATGGTGAACCCGGTAAGCGCGGGAAGGCCCCAATGCTCGAGCATAAGCCCGTGCCGCTGGGCGAGGGCCTGCCATCCCTCGCGAATCCGGTATCCGGTCTGCGTGATGGTCTCCCACGACTGCAGGCGCCCCATCACTTCGAGCGTCTTCAGGGCGGCGGTAGGCCCGATGCGCTCGGTCCAGAAGGTACTGCTGATGAAAGTGGATTGCGCCGCTTCCATGATCTCGCGCCGCCCGATGGTAGCGGTAATGGCGTAGCCGTTGCCGAGTGCCTTGCCGAACATGGCCATATCGGGTTCCACCCCATACATTTTGTGCAGGCCGCCGAAGGTTTGTCGGAATCCGGATGTACACTCGTCGAAGATCAGCACTATGCTGCGATCCGTGGCCAGCTTACGTACCTTGTGCAGAAAATCGTCTTCCGGCCCCTTGTTGCGCGACACTTCCATTTTGATCACGCCGATGTCATGCTCACTGACCAACGCCTCCAACTCGGCAAAATTGTTGTAGTTGAAAGGGAATACCGTGCCGCGCAGGCTTTCCGGTACCCCCTTGGGCTCGAGTCCCGGCAGCAGGTGTCCGGCCAGGTTCTTTTCATCGCCAAGGTTGGCTGAAAGATACCAGTCGTGCCAGCCATGGTAGCCGCAGATGGCGACCTTGTCCTTGCCCGAAGCCGCCCTGGCGATGCGTATGGCGATGGCGTTGGCCTCGCCGCCGGTGCGTGCCAACCGAACCATGTCGGCCCAGGGGTGAATCTCGACTAGCCGCTCGGCCAAGTAGACTTCTTCCGGACAATTGAGGGTGGACATGTTGCCGTCCCCGACTGCCCTGCTTACAGCCGCATCGACTTCAGGGTGGCCGTACCCCAGGATGTTGGTGCCTATGCCCATGATAGACATGTCGATGAACTCGTTGCCGTCCATGTCCCATACCTTGCAGCCCTTGGCTCGGCTGAAATAGGCCGGCCATTGTTCCGGCAGGAACATCTCGGCCCGCTTGGAAAGCAGCATGTTGCCGCCTGGGATCACCTGTTTGGCGCGCTTCCACAGTTTCTGCCCAGTGCCCAAAACGGCACCTTCGTTGCGCATCAGGTTCTGGTTGGCCGAGAACAGCGCAGGCTCACGCTGCTGCAGGTCCAGCACCTGCAGCCAGCCGAAATCCGTGTGCGGGGCGAAATGTTGAAAGACTTTCTCGATCACCTCGAAGTCGGCAGCTTCGTCGACCGTCCAGCGCAGCGCAGAAAGATCGTTGGAATGCTGCATATTCGCTTGCCTGAAGCTGCCAGAAGTGCGCAGATAGGGTGTCACGTGTTCGCGGTCGAAGGGCTTGTCGGTCTCCCGGCTCGCCTGGTCCAACGCATCACGCGTGAAGACCTCGATATCGAGTCCATCCGGGTAAGTCGGTGGGCTGACATTGCTGAAATAATCCACTCCGGCAGCCTTGAATCGCCGTACCGCCTCGTCCACCAGCCCCGGATCGACGAGCGGACAATCGCCCGTAATGCGGACGATGGCATCCGCATGATGCGCCTTGGCGGCCTGCAGGAAACGGTCCAGCACATCGTTCTCGCTCCCTTGCTCTATGGCAATGCCGAGTTTCCTGACATGTTCCACCAGCGGCGCATTTTCCGCGGCGTGCGAGGTTGCCACGACGACCTGGTCGATCTCCCTGGCCTGCTTGAGCCGCGAGAGCAGCAACTCGATCATGGGCACGTCCGTCATGGGTTTCATGACCTTGTTGGGCAGACGGGTTGAGCCCATGCGGGCTTGTACTATGGCGACGGTTTTCATTTCAGCATCCAACGCGAGGGTTCGAGTAGTTTCAGGTTGTCGGAGTATAGATCAGGCAGAGGCAACGGTGGCTGGGCACTGGCTTCGAGGATATCTTCAAGCTGGCTGATGGAGTCGACGCCAACGATGACACGCTCCACGCCCTTTTGTGCCAGAGCGAAGCCCAATGCCGACCGAAGCGCGGAACAGCGATGTTCGCAACACCATGCTGACCAAGCGTCCAGCAGTTCCCGCCAGGGTTGGAAGTAGTCGGGGCGCGATTGTGCGGACATAAGCAGCAGCCCCTGCAGGAATACGGATCGGATATGGACACGCACCCCTACCTTATGCAGACGATCGAGCCAGCCGGTATGGATCAAACGACGATCCAGCACGTTCAAGGGCACCTGAACCAGATCCGGCCTGAACACCTTCCACAAACGATCCAGCTCATCAGGAGCATAAATCGATACGCCGATGGCTTCGAACAAGCCCCCCTGCCGCAGGGAATGCAAGGCCTGGAGCAGTTGTGGACCTCGCTCTCCCAGCAGATCCATCGGACGATGCAGCAACAAAGCGCCAAGCCTCGGTATGCGCAATCGCTCCAGAGAACAGACCACCTGGCTTTCCACCCAGGTCTCGACATTGGCTAGCGTATTCGGCAGCGCCGGCAACTTGGTGATGACATGCCAATCAGCAACACCGTACTCGCCCAGACAGGCCTCGCTGTCACCATAGGCAATTGCCGTGTCCAGCGTATCGATGCCGGCTTGTGCGGCTCGCTCCAGTATGGAATAGGCGGCATGCCGTGGCACCTGGCCGACGGTGTTAGCCACACCGTAGCGGAGACCCAACTGGGCCGTACCCAGAGCCAACCTGGACGTCATGTCCGAATCGACTTCCTCATGCATGACAGGCTCACCCACTCATCACGCTCGTCAGTCCACTGCAATGTCTCATGATGAAATTTCCTATAACCCGAGAGAGTGTAAGCCGGGTGCCACAGGAACATTTGCTTATAATCCATTTTGCGCGACCTGATGCCTTCACGATGGTGGTATGACCGATACGTCGGCGCCTTGGCTTCGAAATCCAGCAGCAGCAGCCAGCCGTTTTCCGACAGCACGCGGTCAGCCTCGCAGGCAATGCGGAATAAATCATTGTCGTCACACAGGTACAGACAGAATCCGAAGATGACGATGTCGAATACACCCCCAGCATAGGGAAGACTGTCCGCAGTCCCCACGTTCGCGCTCAGTCCTTTGCTTGTGGCAACAGAAATGGCTTCACTCGAAGGGTCGATCCCTGCTACCTCGCAGTTCAGGCGATCCCGCAAGTGCGTGAGGCGTGAGCCGTCTCCGCAACCGATTTCCAACACTTTGGCAGTCTTTCCGGTTTCGACCAGCTCAGCCACCTGCAAACAGATGGGATCGCGGGACCAGTCGCGCTCAGCCAGCACCGCCTGATTCCGTCGAAACCACGCATCCCCCTCTGACTTCTTGAATATTTCCTTTTGCTTCATGCCAAAATTCCCTTGAGCGCCTCTGCCACACGATCCTGCATGCTTTCCGTCAGATCTGGGTACAGGGGCAGGGTGATCGCCTCGGCATAATACCTTTCCGCCTCTGGGAAGTCGCCAGGCTTGAAGCCCATGCGCCGATAGTAAGGATGAGTGTGGACAGGGATATAGTGCAGATTGACGCCGATGCCCGCTCTCCGTAGATTTTCAAATACTTCGCACCGTCCAATGCGGGCGTGTGCGGGATCAAGCCGCACGACATAAAGATGCCAGGACGACCTCCGGTCTTCCTTGACAACGGGCAAGGTCAGCGGCAGGCCTTCCAGCAGGCTCTCGTAGCGTGCGGCGAGCTCGTTGCGGCGTACGATGAAGTCATCGATACGGGTCAGCTGACAGAGCCCCAGAGCTGCCTGCAGGTCGGTCATGCGGTAGTTGTAGCCCAATTCCAGCTGCTGGTAGTACCAGGGGCCGTGTGATGGCTCCGTCATCCTGTCAGCATCACGGGTAATGCCGTGAGACCGCAGCAGGACGAGCTTTTCGTAGAGGTCCTGCCGATTCGTAAGCAGCATCCCCCCCTCCCCCGTCGTGATGATCTTGACGGGATGGAAGCTGAATACCGTGAGGTCCGAATACTCACAGCTGCCGATTGGCGCACAACGGTAGCTTGCGCCAATGGCATGAGCCGCATCTTCGATGACGGCGAACCCGTACTGCCACGACAGTTCCCGAATGCGCTCCATGTCGCACGGCTGCCCACCGAAATGCACGGGGATCACGACCTTGGGAATCTTGCCATGCTGGGCCGCTTGCTCGAGCTTGCGCGCAAGCTCGTCAGCATCGAGATTCCAGGTTTCCGAATCGATATCGACAAAATCAACCTTCGCTCCGCAATATCGCAGACAGTTTGCGGATGCAACGAAAGTGATCGGCGATGTCCAGCCCGTATCGCCCCCCCCCAAGCCGAGGGCGAGGCATCCCAGGTGCAAGGCCGCCGTTGCATTGCATGTCGCCACGGCATAGCGTACCCCGCAATAGTCCGCCACCGCCCGTTCGAACCGCTCAATAGCCGGCCCTTGCGTAAGCCAGTCAGAATGAAGCACTGCCACTACCGCGTCGATATCTTCCTGAGTGATGTTCTGCCTGGCGTAAGGAATCATCTGGCGCAGTTGTCGGTCAGGGCTTCGAGTTCCGGCACCGTCAGAAAGTGGGGATTGGTCCCTGAACTGTATTCAAAGCCAGGGCCTACCGGCCTGCCGGGCTCGCCAAGCATGCTCTGGTTAAAATCCACATACGAGTTGAAATTGATAGTCGGCCTGATAACGTAATGGTTGTCGAATTCCAAAGTCAGATGTGCATCGTCGGCCGCCACCATCAACTCATGCAGTTTCTCGCCGGGGCGTACGCCAATGACGCGGTGAGGTAGCCCAGGCGCAATGGCCTCCGCTAGATCTGTAATGCGTGCGGAGGGTATCTTTGGGACAAAAATCTCGCCCCCATGCATGCGCGCGAAGCTGTTTCGCACAAAATCCACCCCTTGCGGCAGCGTGATCCAGAAACGCGTCATGCGGACGTCAGTGATGGGTAGGTTGCTGGCACCCTGAGCTAGGAGCTTACGAAAGTAGGGGACCACCGAACCGCGCGAACCAACTACATTACCATAGCGCACCACGCTGAAGCGGGTGCGCCGGCGCCCCACGATGTTGTTAGCAGCAACAAATAGTTTGTCTGAGGCCAGTTTGGTCGCGCCATAGAGGTTGATGGGGCTAGCCGCCTTATCCGTGGAGAGGGCGATCACCTTTTCCACACCGGACTTAATGGCGGCCGTGATTACGTTTTCGGCACCATGGACATTGGTCTTGATGCATTCCATCGGGTTATATTCCGCGGCCGGCACGTGCTTCAGAGCCGCCGCATGAACCACGTAGTCGATCCCTTCCATGGCCTGTCTGAGCCTAGACAGGTCTCGCACGTCGCCGATGAAATAGCGCATGATCTCATCGTCGAACTCCTGGGCCATTTCGTATTGCTTCAATTCATCACGGGAGTATACGACCACTCGACGGGGCTTATATTCGGAGAGCAAAACACGCACAAAAGCCTTGCCAAACGATCCAGTACCTCCAGTAATCAGAATCGCTTTGTCATTAAACACTTGATTTCCCTGCCATTCCCTAGATTTGAACCATGGTCTTAACATCAGTAGAACATCAACGTTGAGAGACTACTCATAGCCCGTTAACACCGAGAGCCTCGGTCATGCATTCATGCAACCCCTAAAATAATGGATCGTTTCTTTTAATCCATCTTGCAGCGAAACTTTCGGCTTCCATCCTAACGATTTGCTGGCTAACGTAATGTCTGGCTGACGCTGCTTGGGATCATCCATTGGCAATGGCTTAAAGAGTATTTTGGAATGGCTATTGGTCAATCTTAAAACAATCTCCGCCAGTTCCAACATCGTGAACTCTTCCGGATTACCGATATTCACTGGCCCGACGAAATCGGATCCACTCTCCATCATCAACAACAGTCCGTCAATCAGATCATCAACATAACAAAAACTGCGAGTTTGCTGTCCATCACCGTAGATCGTGATATCCCGACCTTGCAATGCTTGAACAACAAAATTGCTTACCACTCGTCCATCATTTGGATGCATCCTAGGGCCATAGGTATTGAAGATTCGAACGACCTTGATATCCAATCGATGCTGTCGATAGTAATCAAAGAATAATGTTTCTGCGCAACGCTTGCCTTCGTCATAACATGACCTAGGCCCGATCGGGTTTACCCGCCCCCAATAAGATTCCGTTTGTGGATGAATTTCTGGATCCCCATAAACTTCCGAGGTCGAGGCCTGCAAAATACGCGCCTTAACCCTTTTTGCCAGGCCAAGCATGTTAATGGCGCCATGGACACTGGTTTTGGTCGTTTGAACGGGATCGTATTGGTAATGAATAGGGGAGGCCGGGCAGGCAAGATTGTATATTTGGTCTACTTCCACATACAGCGGAAAGGTAACGTCATGCCTCATGAATTCGAATTGCGGATGCCCCATCAAATGCGTGACATTCTGCCTACTCCCGGTAAACAGATTGTCAACGCATAAAACCTCATGGCCTTTCTCAATCAGTCTGTCACATAAATGCGAGCCAAGAAACCCCGCTCCCCCGGTTACCAATACACAGGACATATAAAGAACCCAATTAAATTGCCAACTATTGATCAGACCAACACACTTTAACATTAAATCTGTTCTGGCCATCTGAAAAGCTGCAGCCGATGCCCAGCGCCCACATCTGCAATAAGTTAAGTAATGTATTTCTTCTTTTTATCCAAACTTTCCATCAAATCACGAACTTGAAGTAACGATGCATTCACACCCGGTTAATGGCCAAGGCTGAATTCCGACGGTAAACGCACTTCTAGCAAAATCACCCATTTATGTTATTAATTAGTACAAAGATGAGCACGCCGTCGACTTTTGCACTGGAAGTCACAACTCAAACATCGGGTTGTAATTCAGCGTAACCACCAAAAACCCATGCTGCGTCATGACAAACGCAGCTGCCGCAGCCCTTCTCCCCGTCTGACAGACGGATATGTACTCCACATTTTTATCCATCGCTTTCATCGCTTCGCGGATGTCATATAGTGGGATATTCAATGCATTCGGCAATTGCTTGAAGCTGAATTCCTGGGGGTGCGTACATCCAGCAAAACTGCGCCTTTTTCGATTTTTCGCTTGGCTTCATCAAGTCCGATTTCATTCACTAGCGGCTTTTTCAGCAATTCAATAAAATCCTGCTTGCCGAGACGCAACAGTACACCATCTGTTTTCATCATCACGGTAGCATTACGCTTGTTGCCCGATACCAGCGCTTCCTCACCAAATGCACTACCTGCATCGAGCTTGGCAACAATGGCTTTGGCGGCACCTACTTGGGATGAGCGGCTTACTTCTGCAGCGCCACTTTCAATCAGGTAATAATAATCACCCTCGTCACCCTGCCGGATAATAACCTGCCCCGCCTTGACAGGAACTCGCTCCATACGACGAAACAATTCCTCCACATTTGCCGGCGGCAGCGCCCGGAAAATGCCGTTTTTGAGAGACGCGGCATTGAATACACCCGTGCTATACATCCACTCTCCAGCATTACGCTCCTGCTTATCGGATTTGTGTGCGCCTTTCTCGTACCCGGCGAGTTGGTCCCAGGTGAGCATAATATCGAGCAGGTCGGCATCAATGCATAGTATCTGGATGTCCGTCATGGCAACGGCTTCCTTCAGCGGCGCCTTATCGGAAACGACGGGATGGCGGGTAATATCGCTGCCGCCATGCAGTACATCGCTCTGGCCATCCACATAGATAAGCTAAGATCGCCTTTCAACAAATAGAGCAGTTGCTCGCTCTGGACGATATTCATGCGAAAGGGATTCAGCCCTTGGCTCACAGTCTCCACCACGCACATGGCGGCGAGCTCATCCACTCGCCCGGGGGAAAGGGCAGCTATCGGTTCCAGTGTATTAAGCAATGAGGTTTGTGCAGGTTGCATGGTGGGCTCTATCGCAGATTACAAAATGAAGGTCTGTTGGGGCATAAGCGGTTGCAGGTTAATCCCCATTGCGCCATTGCTCACCTGACGCATGATTTCACTTTCCTCGCCTGGTTTGAGGTGCGTGACAAAAATTTCCGGGGAGCT
Source organism: Methylobacillus sp. MM3 (assembly GCF_001645185.1). Taxonomy (GTDB): domain Bacteria; phylum Pseudomonadota; class Gammaproteobacteria; order Burkholderiales; family Methylophilaceae; genus MM2. The sequence goes on along the minus strand of NZ_LXTQ01000002.1, from coordinate 40,400 downwards.
TTCCAGCTTCTTGAGCTCCTCGAACAATAGCGACGGATAAAGATGATGCGAGAGCTGGGCAAGTGCAGCTTCGCCATTCCCGAATGCGGTTTCGATAATCAAGTATTTAAGATTACCGATGCGGTTGAGTGCCTCCCAAAGTGGATCACAGCTTGTCGTATCGCCGGTAAATACCAGGCTCGCCCGACCGCTATCGAGCTGAAAGCCAACAGCCGGGACCGTGTGATTGGCCGGAACTGGCGTTATCTTGCAGCCGTTGAGATCGATGGTTTCACCGAGCCGGATTTCCTGGTGCCTGAGAAAAGGATCGACCTCATCCGGAATCACGCTAAAATCCGGCCAGATTTTCCAGTTGAAAATATGATCCTTGAGGATTTTCCACGTTTCGCAGGTAGCATGCACCGTAATGTGCTTTTCGCGCATGCCGATGACGGTATCTACCAGCAAGGGGATACAGGCAATGTGGTCGAGATGCGAATGCGTCACGAAGATGTGGTCGATAGCCATCATGGCTTCGATAGAAAGATCAGCGACGCCGGTCCCCGCATCAATCAGGATGTCGTCATCCACCAGGATGGAGGTGGTGCGCAAATTGCCGCCGATTCCTCCGCTACAGCCCAATATGCGGACTTGAATTGAATTATTGTTTTTCATTTTTTGGTGAAGGTAAACGCGCCATTCCTGCCCACGCTTGAAGGATGCTCGCGGAAGTAAGCGATACGCTTGAAATATAATTCATAAAGACATCATTCGGGATAATGTTGCTTAAGTAAACCGAACTTCTCTCCGGCGAAGCTCCAATATTACGCACGATATAACGCCAGCGCCTCGCCGTAAAGCGCCCGGCATCATCTCTTAGAGATCTCAGGCAGGTGACATGGCAAAATAGCAATTTCTCTCCCGCATCCAATATCATGACCTCATTGGAATCCCTCGAAATATGCTCCGGCCAGTCGCCCAATGCCAGCATCATCTGGCTACATGGTCTTGGCGCGGACGGTTACGATTTTGCTCCCGTGGTCGAAGCGTTGCAGCCGATGCCCCATACTCGTTTCATCCTTCCGCACGCCCCGGCCGTGCCGGTGACGATCAATGGCGGTTATGTCATGCCGGCCTGGTATGACATATACGGCAACGATATCGCCGACCGGCAGGACGAAACCGGTATACGCGCCTCCCAGTCGCAAATCGAGGCCTTGATTACCGAGGAAAAACGCCGAGGCGTCGCAGCGAGCCGTATTCTGCTCGCCGGATTCTCGCAGGGCGGTGCCATTGCGCTGCATACCGGACTGCGACATGCGGAAAGACTGGCGGGGATCATGGCCCTATCGACGTATCTGCCCTTGCATGAGAAATTCCCGAGTGAGCGCAGTGAGCAGAACCAGCACACGCCTGTTTTCATGGCGCATGGCAGTTTCGACGACATTATTCCGCTAAACACGGCTGCCGCCTCGAAAACCTTGCTGGAAAAACTCGGATACGCTGTGGAGTGGCATAACTATCCCATGCCGCACTCTCTATGCAATGAAGAGATCGCCGACATTCGCGATTTTATTTTACGCGTATTGCCGGACGCTTAACCCAGCGGGATTTCGCTTTCCGGCAATTGGATTTCGACGCGTACCCAATCGTCCTTTTGCTCAATCACCCGGCCGAGCCGCACCTGGCTGTGGTGGTGCTCGGTGCGTAACTCAAAGATGCCACCGGCGATAAACTCTACTCGCGGCAACAGGAGCGTGGATGGAATATCTTTTTCATCATCCCGGGACAAATAAAGCGCGGGAAATGGCGGTTGCCCCTGGGTAGCCAAGCACGCGGCAAGAAAGATATCGGTCGGCAGAAAATCCTGTGGATGTATGCTCTGTGAAAGATTGCGCATCCGCACATACGCTGGGGTATGACAAAGCACTTCAATACCCACATGCCGCTTATCCCCGGCAAGTTGTTTAACGCTACGCACCACGCCGACGACCGGCATATCGGGATTCAATTCGTAATCGAGCGCAATAACCCTGCCCGGCCGCAGCCATAGGTTAAGTTCCCCGCTCACCACAGCGCCGAAACCGTACTTGCTTTCGTTATTGATGGTCCACTTTTCGCCATTGGCACCAGGCAGAACGATACCGCCGGCTTCCAGGCGAGCCTCGGGTTTGATCTCCGACTCGGGCAAAGGGCGGGCGTTGATAGCATCGGGCTGCAAGGGCCGGCCACGGCTGTAGAGCACGTTCTTCACGTGCTGGCATACATTCACGATACCGTTCACCACTTCCGCAACCTTCGCCACCTCATCGCGCTCATCGGTTCTTCGTTGACGGCGATATACATGACGCGACCACTCCACCAGCATGTGCTCGGTCAGCAGCAGACAATCCGAAAACCCAAGGCTCAGCGGCAACATCAAGTCCGGAGGCATTTTGTTCTGGCGGGCATATTGCGTCAGCCGTTCCACCTGCAGCACTACCTTGTCCGTATCCCAGTAGCGATAACTTGGACTTGGCTCGAAATGCCGGATACGCCGCCCGCCGCGGTCTTCTTCCAGTCCGACGAAAAACAGATGCCGCTCTTCCGAATAGCTGCTCTCCAGCGTCAGCATCTCGCACCAGCGCGAAAGCCAGTCGGCGAGGGTTTCTATCTCGACCTTGAGCATGCTGGTATGGTTCAGGGTATCCAGCATCAAGGCCTGAAGATAGCAGGACATCAGCGACGTCTCGGAGCTGTCCGAATAACGCTTCAGTACGTTCCTGGTGCAACCCAGGCTTTCTCCGAGCTGATAGAGTCTGTGCAGTCTCGTCCAACCGCCTTCAGACATGGATTGATAGCGCAAATAGCGCCATTTGGCCGCACACCGCAGGCAGTCGACCAGATTCAGCAATAATTGGGGAAAATCATTGGCGATAGGGGAATCGGGCAAGCGTCCGTCGTAGCGATCAAGAAAGGCCTGATAGGCCCGCTCCAGGACATGATAATAATTGTAGACGGACTGCCACAGACGCTCGTCGATTTCGTATTGCAGCATGGGCGCGGCAATATATTGTTTCGTAAGAGCGGCCACGTTGAGCCGGGCTCGCTCGTCTATCCTGATCAGCGCCTGGAGTGACTGGGCATTGAGCGGGTTATTGTCATCGACAAAATCCCTCAGTCGCTTTAGCACAATATCTTGCGCAATGAGATAATTGTCACGGGGGAGATCATCAAGCCACGCTGTATCAAGGAGCGTCTCTCCCTTGGGCTTGACGAGTGCATGCAGTTTATCGATCAGGTCAACGTTCACTACGAGCCTCGAAATTTTGTTGTCTGCTAAAGCGACTATGACAGATTTCCAAAATATTTGCACCACACGGGCAATTGACCGAACGCAGCTATTTTGTTACGGTTCATCCCCTTCACAGGCCTTCCTTTCATGAGTAAAACCACCCAACCGATCAGCTTCGAACAGGCACTTGCCGAACTCGAAGCCCTTGTTTCCCAAATGGAATCCGGACAGCTTCCATTGGAGCAATCGCTCGCCTCTTACAAGCGTGGCGCCGAGCTTCTTCAGTTCTGCCAGAAATCCCTGGCCGATGTCGAACAGCAGGTACGACTGTTGAACGAAGCCAATACACTGCAACCTTATATCAATAACGATGAGTGATTTCCCTTCCTGGGCTGCACGGATACAAGCCCGTACGGAATCCGTGCTCAGCACGCTTCTGCCCTCCGTAGATGTCGCCCCGCAGCGCCTGCATACCGCAATGCGCTACTCCATCCTGGGCGGGGGCAAGCGCGTGCGCCCTTTGCTGGCGCATGCCGCAGGAGAATTGTTCGGCTCTCATGCAGACAAAGTCGATTACGCCGCGGCTGCTGTAGAGATGATCCATGCCTATTCGCTGGTACATGACGACATGCCATGCATGGACGATGACGACCTGCGCAGGGGCAAGCCGTCTTGTCACAAGCAATTCGACGATGCCACCGCACTGCTGGTCGGCGACGCATTGCAAAGTCTGGCTTTTCAAACCCTGGCGCGCCCCGAATTATGCAAGGATGCACAGCAACAGATGAAAATGATCCATCTGCTGGCGATAGCCAGCGGATCGCGCGGCATGGCCGGCGGGCAAGCCATCGATCTCGCAAGCGTCGGCATCAGCCTGACCCAGCAAGAACTGGAATTCATGCACATCCACAAGACCGGCGCGCTGATCCGGGCCGCCGCATTGCTGGGAGCTTATTGTGCGGAAGCGCCTGAAGACTCCCGATTGCAAGCGCTCGACCGCTATGCCAAATGCATCGGCCTGGCCTTTCAGGTCGTCGACGACATCCTGGATAATCAGGCCGATACCGCTACGCTCGGCAAGACTGCCGGCAAGGACGCCGAGAACAATAAACCCACCTACGTCACCATTCTCGGCCTCGCCCGCGCCAAGGAATTCGCGCGCGAATTGCATACCGAAGCGCTCGACAGCATCGCCCCTTTCGGCGCCGATGGACAGCGGCTGGCACAACTTGCCGATTTCATTACAGAGCGTTCCTTTTAAATGAAACCATTGCTCGAAACCATCGATTTTCCAGCGCAGCTTCGCCAACTGGACCGCAAGCAACTGCCTCAACTCGCTGACGAGCTCCGCGAGTTCCTGATTCACAGTGTTTCGCAAACCGGCGGACATTTATCGTCCAACCTTGGCGTTGTGGAGCTGACAATCGCGCTCCATTACGTGTTCAACACTCCCGACGACCGGCTGGTCTGGGACGTCGGTCATCAGACCTATCCCCACAAGATCCTTACCGGCCGCCGGGAAGCAATGTCCGGCCTGCGCAAGGAAGGTGGCATCGCAGGGTTTCCGCGCCGCGCGGAAAGCGAATACGACGCTTTCGGCGCCGGGCATTCCAGCACATCGATCTCGGCTGCACTCGGCATGGCAGTGGCCGCGCTGCAGGCCGGCTCGGACCGCCGCGCGGTAGCCATCATCGGCGACGGCGCGATGACTGCCGGCATGGCTTTCGAAGCGCTCAACAATGCCGGTGCGATGGACGCCAACCTGTTGGTGATCCTCAACGACAATGACATGTCGATTTCGCCCAATGTCGGCGCACTCAATAATTACCTGGCCCGCCTTCTTTCCGGCAAGCTGTACGACAGAATGCGCCGCGGTACTGAAAAGGTATTGGGCGTGGCGCCGCATATCCTGGAACTGGCCAAGCGCGCGGAAGAACACGTCAAGGGCATGGTCACGCCAAGCACGCTGTTCGAAGAATTCGGCTTCAATTACATCGGCCCGATTGACGGTCACGATTTGGACGCGCTGGTCGCCACTCTGTCCAACATCCGAAAACTCAAGGGCCCGCAGTTTCTGCACGTTGTCACGCAAAAAGGTTATGGCTTCAAGCCTGCGGAAGATAATCCAGGCAAGTTTCACGGCGTGGGGAAATTCGATCCCGCCAACGGCAAAGCCATCACCAGCGGCGGCAAGAAAACCTATACCCAGGTCTTCGGCGAATGGCTGGTGGACATGGCAACCAAGGATAAGCGCCTGGTCGGCATCACGCCCGCCATGTGCGACGGCTCGGGCCTGAATGCATTCCAGGAGCAATTTCCCGACCGCTATTTCGACGTCGGCATCGCCGAGCAGCATGCACTTACTTTCGCTGCAGGCCTGGCCTGCGACGGCAGCAAACCGGTGGTGGCGATCTATTCCACTTTCTTGCAACGCGCGTACGATCAGTTGATCCACGACATCGCCTTGCAGAACCTTCCGGTATTGCTGGCCATCGACCGCGCGGGGCTGGTTGGTGCAGATGGCCCGACACATGCCGGCAGCTTCGATATCTCTTACTTGCGCTGCATCCCGAACATGGTCGTGATGTGCCCCAGCGATGAAAACGAATGCCGCCAAATGTTATACACCGGGTTCATGCTGGACATGCCTTCGGCTGTTCGCTATCCGCGCGGTTGCGGCTCTGGAGTCACTATCGAAAAGACCATGCAGGCCCTGCCTCTGGGCAAGGGCGAAATTCGCCGCAAGGGGAAAAAAGTCGCTATTCTCGCTTTTGGCAGCATGCTTCAGCCCGCACTGGCTGCGGCTGAAAAACTCGATGCCACCGTGGCCAACATGCGTTTCGTGAAACCTCTGGACAACGCACTGGTCTATGAATTGGCGGCAAGTCACGACCTGATCGTTACGGTCGAGGAAAATGCCGTGATGGGCGGCGCTGGCGCCGCCGTAATGGAAGCGCTGCAAGCCGTCGGATCAGCCGTCAAAACACTGGTACTGGGTTTGCCGGACGAATTTATCGAGCACGGTACGCCGGAAAAAATGCTGGCTGCCTGCGGATTGGATGCGGCTGGAATCGCCTCGGCGATTGAGAAAACATTAACCGAGTAGTATACTCAAGTATTAAGCGACTTAAATGGGAACCACCATGAACCACCCCGCCACACTCCCTATCGAGGATGTGCAGAACACGCCTGACGTACGCCACCTCGCTATCGACAAGGTCGGCATCAAGTCCATACGTCACCCGGTCAAGGTCCAGGACAAGACCGGCGGCGTGCAGCATACCGTCGCGGTATTCAACATGTACGTGCACCTGCCGCATAACTTCAAGGGCACACACATGTCTCGCTTCGTCGAGATTCTGAACATGAACGAGCGCGAGATCTCGATTGAAAACTTCGAGACCATCCTGCGCGAAATGGTGAAGCGCCTCGAAGCCGAGTCCGGCCACATCGAGATGACCTTCCCCTACTTCGTGAACAAGGCGGCTCCGGTTTCCGGCGTTCAGAGCCTGCTGGACTACGAAGTGACCTTCATCGGCGAGATCAAGGACGGCAAGTACGATATCACGGTGAAGGTATTGGTGCCTGTCACCAGCCTGTGCCCGTGCTCCAAAAAGATTTCCGACTACGGCGCGCACAATCAGCGCTCGCATGTCACCGTCACGGCACTGATCAATGACTTCATCTGGGTGGAAGATCTCATCGGCCTGGTCGAAGAGCAGGCATCCTGCCAGCTTTATGGACTGCTCAAGCGGCCCGACGAGAAGTTCGTCACCGAACGCGCCTACGACAATCCGAAATTCGTCGAGGACATGGTACGCGACGTTGCCGCTCAACTGAACGCCGAGCCGCGCATTGATGCCTATGTGGTGGAATCGGAAAACTTCGAATCCATCCATAACCACTCGGCTTATGCGCTGATCGAGCGCAACAAGAGACAGAACTAAAAACAAAAAGCGCGGAATCCGCGCTTTTTTATTGCTCAGGAGCCTATCTCCGCAGGTCTTGCCCAACACGGGAAAAGCCTGCTGAACAGGCTCTTAGTATTTTTTGGTCAGCGTCATCACCATGCCGTCGCGCTCCATTTGAACGCGATTCAGCACACTCATCCCCAGCAGCACGACAGGCGGCGAGTCGCCCTCAAGCACCATTGCTTCCACTTGATGCATGACGATGCCGCCTATCTTCACGGTATTCAGGCTGATGCGATAGGCTTTGACCACACCAGCAGCGGTACTGGCAGCGCCGATGTCGCCATTAAGATAACTCAAGCCCAGCCTGCGCGCCTCCTTGCCGCTCAACGCAATACTTGATGCCCCGGTATCGACCAGGAATTTCATCGAGGAGCCATTGATATAGCCTTCCCCGAGAAAGTGCCCGGCATTATTGGCATAAAGCGTCGCCGTTTGTGCGGAGGATCCTCCGCCGGCAATGGCGATACCCTGCCCCATGCCTAATTCCCTGCGCTTGCCATCCACTTCAAGGATGACCTTGCTGCTATCCGCCGATATCACCTTGATGCCATCTGGCGTCACCTGGCCGACAGAATAGGTCTTGGGCTTGCCGCCGTTAATGGACAGGATCGCCTTGCCATTGAACAACCCGACAACGTTGACTTGCGTCTCGGCCGCAGCCTGGGATGAAACGAACATCAAATACAGGAAAATGAGCAACACGCGCACGGAACTTCTCCATCAATGGACGAAGGCAGTTTACACCGCATCCGCCGTCGATGGCGCATGCCTGACTCGCCATAACAGCACAAAATAACCCGCCAGGGCGAACAGTGCGGAGATACTGAACGACCAGTCCGCGCCGAGCGCATCCCAGGTGTAACCGCTCATCAGCCCGCCCAGGGTACCGCCCAGCCCGAAAGAAATGCTGGTATACAGCCCCTGCCCTTTGGCCTGGTGCTTGCCGCGGAAGAATTGATGCACCAGCGCGACAGCCGCCGCGTGGAAAGAGCCGAAACTGGCTGCATGCAATGTCTGGGCGAACACGATGATCAGGATGTATTCAACGCCCCAGCCAATCAAGAAAAATCGCAATGCGGCCAACGCAAAACTGGCGATGAGGATACGCCACAGACCAAAACGCGCTGCCATGCGCGGCATCCACAGAAAAACCAGCACCTCGCAGATTACGCCCAGTGCCCACAACCACCCTACAACGCTCTTGCTGTAGCCATGCTCCACCAGATAAATCGAGTAAAAGGTGTAATACACCCCATGGGCTGCAGCCATCAGGAAACATGCGACCAGGAAAGCCGCCACATCCGGACGGCGCAATATGTTCCAGACCGGCTGGTCATCGGTATGGTGCGGGACGATTTTCGGCTCGGGGATCTTGCGCGAGAGAAGGAAAATACCGGCCTTGAGCCCGAGGACAATCCACAGCAGGGCGCGAACCGGCGCGTAGTCCAGCACATAACCGAGAATGATGACGGCGATGATAAAGCCGACCGACCCCCATAAGCGTATGCGTCCATACCCTTCGCCGCCAGCGCCAAGATGCCCGAGCGTAATCGCTTCCACCAGCGGCAGGGAGGCACTCCAGAACAGACTCATCAGCGCCATGACGACAAACATCCAGATAAAGCTGTCGCCGGCAAAAACCCCCAGATAGAAAATCAGGCTGAGAAATGCCGCCAACTGCACAACTGCCACGCGGCGGCCGGTATGGTCGGCTAGCCATCCCCAAAGGTTGGGCGCAAAAATCCGCGACACTTGAAGCAAGGACATCAGAACGCCTATCTGAAATGCATTGAATTCGAGCGATTGGAGATAGAGGCTCCAGAATGGCGTGAATGCGCCGACAAACGCGAAATAGAAAAAATAAAAACCGGACAGGCGCCAGTAGGGAAGGCTGAACATCGCTCTATTGTACGCAAGCAGAAAATAAAAAAGCCGGCTAGGCCGGCTGCGCTAAGGAATTACAGACTGCCAGGAATTTTAGGAGTAGTGGTGCTCACGTCAGCGCATTGCGCACGATGCCGCAACGCATGATCCATCAGCACCAGCGCCATCATCGCCTCGACGATGGGCGTCGCGCGTATGCCGACACAAGGATCGTGGCGGCCTGTGGTCTGCATCATCACGGCATTGCCGTCCTTGTCGATGGAGCGGCGTTCCTGCGGAATGCTGGAAGTCGGCTTGAAAGCGACATGCGCGACGATATCCTGCCCGGTGGAGATACCACCCAGTATGCCGCCGGCATGATTGGAGGCAAAGCCTTGCGGCGTCAGTTCGTCGCAGTGCTCGGAGCCCTTCTGCGCCACGCTGGCGAAACCGGCTCCGATCTCGACCCCCTTGGCCGCGTTGATGCCCATCATCGCATACGCAATCTCGGCATCCAGCCGATCATAGACCGGCTCGCCCCAGCCGACCGGAACGTTTTCCGCCACCACGGTAATCTTGGCGCCGATGGAGTCGCGCGCAGCGCGGATTTCTTCCATATAGGCTTCGAGTTGCGGTTCCATGCTGCTATCGGCCGCGAAAAAGGCGTTGTTACCGACGTCATCCCACGCGCGGAAAGGGATTTCAATGTTGCCGATCTGGCTCATGTACCCGCGCACTACGACGCCGTAACGCTCCTTCAACCATTTCTTGGCAATGGCCGCGGCCGCCACGCGCACTGCCGTTTCGCGCGCGGAAGAACGTCCGCCTCCGCGATAATCGCGAATGCCGTATTTTTGCCAATAAGTGTAATCGGCATGGCCGGGACGGAAGGTTTCGGCGATTTTGCCATAATCCTGACTACGCTGGTCGCGGTTGCGAATAAGCAATGCGATAGGCGTACCGGTGGTCTTGCCTTCGAACACACCGGAAAGAATTTCAACGGTATCGGGCTCTTGCCGCTGCGTCACGAAACGCGAAGTACCCGGCTTGCGCCTGTCGAGCTCGACCTGAATATCCGACTCGGTCAGTGCAAGCCCAGGCGGGCAGCCATCCACCACGCACCCGATGGCCGGGCCATGACTTTCGCCGAAGGAAGACACACAGAAAAGTTTGCCTAAGGTATTACCGGACATAACAAAACATTCACTGGAAAATTTGCTGAAAGTTTACCACATGCATTCGCGGCAAGCCTTTCCGCTCGCGGGGCGAAAGCACCGGCTAACCTAGGCGGCTACGCCCCTCAGCCATACTTCGTAAACCGATGACGCCATCTGGTTTAGCGCAGGAATACGCGTATCCAGCTTATCCGTGATTTCCGAAACCGGCTGGACTCCTGGGCTGCTCGCCGAGGCCGCCACTTCATCCGCGCCCACGTCGCACCAGATATTGACCATGTCGGCCGTCATTTCGATATGGCATTGAAATGCAAGGTGCTTGCCGACCGTAAAAGCCTGGTTATCGCAATAGCTGCTGGACAATATGGCCGCGGCGCCATCGGGAATGGAAAAAGTCTCGCCATGCCAATGAAAGCCCATAAAGCGTTCCAGCGGGCCGAACCAGTGCCGGGCCTCGTCGTTCCTTCCAACCGTCAGCTCACCCCAGCCGATTTCCTTGACGGGATTGCGCGATACGGTTCCGCCCATGGCCTTGGCCATGAGTTGCCCGCCGAGGCAATGCCCCAGCACCGGGATCTCCTTGGACATGGCTTCCCTGATCAGCGCAAGCACCTGTGGAATCCACGGCAGATCGTCATTGACGCTCATCGGCCCACCCATGAATACCAATCCGCCATAACTTTCCGCCGACTGGGGCAAGGTATCGCCCTCATCGATGCGTATGAGTTGCCAGGGAATGTTCCGTGCATTCAGGAAGTCGGCAAAAAAACCGGGGCCTTCGGTGGCTGCATGACGAAAAATGGCAATGGGCTTCATGTTGTTATCCAAATGATTAAAATTTATGAGGCTCGACCGGGGATTCAATCTTGCGCCACTCGCCGGGCGACAAATTCTCCAGATTGTACTTTCCTATGCTGGCACGTATCAAGCGCAAGGTTGGTAACCCGATTTTTGCCGTCATCCGCCGTACTTGGCGATTCTTGCCTTCACTGATCGTCAGTTCCATCCATGAAGTCGGGATCGCTTTACGTTCCCGTATGGGCGGGTTGCGGGGCCACAAATTCGGCGGCTCGGCGATCATTTTGACCTTTGCAGGCTTGGCGACAAAGTCCCCGAGATCGATGCCACGCCTCAATGGCTGCAACTGATTGTCGTCGGGGACACCCTCCACTTGCACCCAATAGGTCTTGTCTTCCTTATGCCGGGGATGCGCAATGCGGTGTTGCAGTACGCCATCATCGGTTAAAATAAGCAATCCCTCGCTGTCCGTATCGAGCCGCCCCGCTGCATACACTCCCGGAATAGGAATGTAATCCTTCAGGGTCGGGTGTTTTTCATGCTCGCTAAACTGGCAGATAACCCCATAGGGTTTGTTGAACAGGATCAGCATTCCAAATATTGAATCCAGGAGTTTATTGATGTCGCAGAAAATCAGCGTACCCGTTGACGGGCAAAAAATTGCCGTCAATGCCGACAACAGCCTCAACGTGCCCGACCGTCCGATTATCCCATTTATCGAAGGCGATGGCATCGGCGTCGATATCACGCCGCCGATGAAGCGCGTCGTGGATGCTGCGGTCGCCAAGGCCTACGGCGGCAAACGTTCGATTGCCTGGATGGAGGTTTACGCCGGAGAGAAATCGCTGAAGGTCTATGGCGAAAACGCCTGGCTGCCCGACGAAACCATGCAGGCCGTCCGCGAATACGTCATTTCGATCAAGGGCCCCCTGACGACGCCGGTCGGCGGCGGCATCCGCTCGCTGAACGTCACGCTGCGCCAGGAACTCGACCTCTACGTATGCCTGCGCCCGGTACAGTATTTCCAGGGCGTTCCCAGCCCGGTCAAACATCCCGAAAAAACCGATATGGTGATTTTTCGCGAGAACACGGAAGACATTTATGCCGGCATTGAATGGGCCGCCGGCACGGATGAAGTGAAGAAGGTAATCGCCTTCCTGAGCGATATGGGCGTACGCAAGAAAATCCGTTTCCCGGAATCCTCGTCCATCGGCATCAAGCCGGTCTCCGTCGATGGCAGCAAGCGCCTGATCCGCAAGGCCATCCAGTACGCCATCGACAATGGCCGCAAATCGTTGACCATCGTACACAAGGGCAACATCATGAAGTTCACCGAAGGTGGCTTCAAGAATTGGGGATATGAGCTGGCGAAGCAGGAATTCGGCGCGGTAGAGATCGACGGTGGACCGTGGTGCAAGCTTGAAAACGGACTTGTAATCAAGGATTGCATCGCCGATGCTTTCCTGCAGGAAATCCTGCTGCATCCGGAAGACCACGACGTGGTGGCGACACTGAACCTCAATGGTGACTATGTTTCCGATGCATTGGCCGCGCAAGTCGGCGGCATCGGCATCGCACCGGGTGCCAACCTCTCAGACACGATCGCCATGTTCGAAGCGACCCACGGCACGGCACCCAAGATCGCAGGCAAGGATATTGCCAACCCGTCCTCACTGATTCTTTCGGCGGAAATGATGCTGCGGCACATGGGATGGACAGAAGCGGCCGACCTGGTATTGCAGGCAGTCGGCAAGGCGATCTCGGAAAAGCGGGTAACCCACGACTTTGCGTCGCAAATGGACGGCGCTACGCAGGTTACCTGTTCACAATTTGGCGAAGAGATCGTTCGCCAAATGTAAAACAAAAAAAAGCGACCCGATTTTCGGGTCGCTTTCCAGAAGACGTCAGGCCTTCTGAATATTCGATGCTTGCTTGCCTTTGGGGCCCTCGGTCACGTCGAACGTAACCTTGTCGCCCTCCTTAAGGCTCTTGTAGCCGGAGGCGACAATCGCGGAGAAGTGCGCGAACAAGTCATCGCCACCTTCGTCAGGAGTGATGAAGCCAAAACCCTTAGAGTCATTGAACCACTTCACGGTACCAGTTGCCATTTCTTACTTCCTTGCGTAAACCAGAGGAGGCGCCCCCAAAAGTTTGTATTTCAAGACCTTAAGTCGGGTTTTCCGGCTACAAATAACTTGGAATCCAAACGCCTGTGTGCGTTTTTACGTGTGTTATTCCAATAAGTCAAGATTTTTCTAAGGGTATTTAGCAGTTATTTATCAGAATGATCATACAGTCGTAAAATCTTTATCAAAATACTCGGCAGAGCACCAACCTTTACAAACCGAACGTCACCGTGCATCATTCAACAGGCTTTGGTTTGAGCTATTCACCTTGGGTACTCGCTTAATCCTTCATGAAAAATTATTGAAATGGTTGCTGCCGCTACCCCAACAAAATTAGGTGGACTTGCCCGCATGCTGGTGCAAGAGAAACTACTGTCCGAAAACGAGGCAGAGTCCATCCAGGCTCAGGCCAATACCCAAAGCATTCCTTTTGTCACCCAGCTCGTTCAGAGCAGAAAACTCTCCGCAATCGAAATCGCCCAGTCTGCCGCGACGGCTTTCGGATTTCCGTTGCTGGACCTGAACAGCGTTAACCCGGAATACCTGCCGCAAAAGGCAATCGATGCCAAACTGATGCAGAACTATCGCGTCATGGCTTTGCAAAGTCGCGGCAACACATTGTTCATCGCACTTTCCGATCCAACCAATCTTCATGCGCTGGACGATGTGCAGTTCCAGGTAGGCATGGCACTTTCTCCGGTGGTGGTGGAGGATGACAAACTGGGGAAATGGATCAACAAGGTCATCGATGACAGCGATACCACGCTGAAATCCCTGGGCACGGGCGATGATCTCGATCTCGATTTCGAAAAAGAAGACAAAGCGGCAGAGCCCGAACAGACAACCGAAATCGACGACGCCCCCGTCGTCAAATATATTCAGAAAACATTGCTCGACGCCATCAACATGGGCGCATCCGACCTGCATTTCGAACCCTACGAAAAGTACTATCGCATCCGTTATCGCATCGACGGCGAGCTTCGCGAAATCGCCCGGCCGCCATTGGCAATCAAGGACAAAATCGCATCTCGCATCAAAGTCATTTCGAGCATGGATATTTCCGAAAAGCGCGTCCCGCAAGACGGGCGGATGAAACTGGTTCTTTCCAAGAATCGCGCCATCGATTTCCGGGTGAGCACGCTGCCTACCCTGCAAGGCGAAAAGATCGTCATGCGGATTCTGGATCCTTCCAGCGCCACGCTGGGCATCGACGCGCTGGGGTATGAGCCGGAACAACGTGAAGCGCTGCTAAGCGCCGTCCAAAGACCTTACGGCATGGTGCTGGTGACCGGCCCGACCGGCTCCGGGAAAACCGTTTCGCTCTATACCTGCCTGAATATACTGAATCAGCCCGGCGTCAACATTTCGACAGCGGAAGACCCAGCCGAAATCAACTTGCCGGGCGTCAATCAGGTTAATGTCAACGAAAAAGCGGGGTTGACCTTCGCCGCAGCACTGAAGGCCTTTCTCCGCCAGGATCCGGACGTGATCATGGTCGGTGAAATCCGCGATCTCGAAACCGCCGACATTGCGATCAAGGCGGCGCAAACAGGTCACATGGTGCTATCGACCCTGCATACCAACGATGCTCCGGGGACGCTTTCCCGTCTGATGAATATGGGCGTCGCGCCGTTCAATATCGCTTCTTCCGTCATTCTGATCACTGCACAGCGGCTGGCTCGCCGCTTGTGCAAGATATGCAAGCATCCTGTCGACATTCCGAAGGAAGCCCTTCTGCGGGCAGGTTTCAAAGAAGAGGATCTGGATGGAAGCTGGCAACTTTACGGTCCCAAAGAGGGGGGATGCGACGCTTGCAACGGCAGTGGCTACAAGGGCCGGGTCGGCATTTACCAGGTCATGCCGATTACCGATGAAATGAGCCGCATCATCATGAGAAACGGTACTGCACATGATATTTCCGACCAGGCCAGGCGCGAAGGGGTGAAGGATCTGCGCCAGTCAGGGTTGCTCAAAGTCAAGCAGGGATTGACTTCGCTGGAAGAAATCGAAGCCTGCACCAACGAATAAGGGAAACAACAAATGGCAGCTAATTCCGCCAAGGAAACCACCTTCTCATGGGAAGGAATGGATAAACGGGGCAAACGACTCAAAGGGGAAATGAAAGGGTCGGGCCTCGCATTCGTTACAGCGACTTTGCGACGCCAGGGTATCACTGTCATCAAGATCAAGAAGCAAAGCGCATTCAGTAGCAGCAAGAGAATATCGGAAAAAGACATCACATTGTTTACCCGCCAATTGGCAACAATGATGAAATCCGGCGTGCCGTTGCTGCAATCCTTCGATATCGTCGGCAAAGGACACAGCAACGCATCCGTCTCCAAACTGCTGGCGGACATCAAAGGCGACGTCGAAACCGGTAGCAGCTTGAGTCAGGCATTCCGCAAATATCCGCTTTATTTCGACAACCTGTTCTGCAATCTGGTCCAGGCCGGCGAGCAGGCCGGTATTCTCGACACCTTGCTGGATCGGCTTGCCACTTACAAGGAAAAAATTCTTGCGATCAAAAGCAAGATCAAATCCGCCCTTTTTTATCCTATCTCGATTCTCGTCGTAGCCTTCATCATTACCGCAGTGATCATGATTTTCGTGATCCCGGCATTCAAGGATTTGTTCTCCAACTTCGGCGCCGATCTGCCCGCACCAACGATGGTCGTTATCGCCATGTCAGACTTCTTCGTGCAGTATTGGTGGGCCATCTTCGGGGCGATAGGGGGCGGCTTCTGGTTCTTTTTCTATACCTGGAAGCGTTCAGAGAAGATGCAATCGACCATGGACAGATTGCTGCTCAAGATACCAGTGTTCGGTGAACTGATCCGCAAGGCCACCATCGCACGCTTTGCGCGTACGCTATCTACCATGTTCGCTGCTGGTGTGCCGCTGGTCGAAGCACTGGATTCCGTCGCAGGCGCTTCCGGGAACCGGGTTTATTACGATGCCACCAAGCAAATCCAGAGCGATGTGACGACTGGGACCAGTCTGACTGTCTCCATGCAGAATACTGAAGTGTTCCCGAATATGGTCTTGCAGATGGTCTCCATCGGTGAGGAATCCGGCGCGCTGGACTCCATGCTATCAAAGGTTGCGGATTTCTACGAAGGCGAAGTGGACGACGCCGTCGCCGGGATTTCCAGCTTGATGGAACCGATCATCATGGTCGTGCTGGGCACCTTGATCGGCGGCTTGGTTATAGCCATGTATCTGCCAATTTTCAAAATGGGTCAGGCAGTCTAGGCAAGGTTAAGCCGGGCATGTACATATGCCCGGCTTAACTTTTCTATTTGCGGGGAACCGCTCCCATCATCTTTTCGATTTCCTTGGCAGGATATGCGCCCAATAAGCGCTTGCCATTGGAAAATATCAATGTGGGGGTGCTGGTAATCCCGAGCTTCGTACCGAGTTGAGCAACATCGTCGATCGGTGAATCGCATGCAGTTGAATTCTTTGGTAGCTGTCCGTTCAGTATCCAGTCCTGCCAAGCCTTGCTTTTATCAGGCGCACACCAGATCGCACGGGATTTATTAGCCGCATCGGGATGCAGCGATTCCAGCGGATAAAGAAAGGTGTAGATAGTCACATCAGAGAGCGCGACCAAATCCTTCTGCTCCAGCTTCTTGCAATAAGGGCAATCGGGATCTGAAAATACGACCAACTTGCGGCTGCCGTTTCCCTTTACCACCTTGATTGCTTTCTCCAGCGGCAAGGAAGAAAAATCAATGCGTGTCAATTCGTCGATTCGCTCTGCAGTCAGGTCTCGCTTGCTCTTCGGGTCGACGAGACGCCCTTCGACGATCAGGAAGTTAAAGCTCTCGTCGGTATAGATAATCTGCCCATCCAGAAACACCTCGTACAAGCCGGAAAAGGGCGTCTTGGTGATGCTCTGGATCTTGACCTTCGGATACGTCGATTCGATGGTTTTCTTGAGCGATGCTTCGTCCGCCCATGCAGTTGCAGCCATCACTCCTGCCAGAAGCGCGACCATCGTTCGTTTCAACATTTTTGTTTCCTTTTGGTTAAATCATCGCGTGCGCCATCAGGCGCCGCTTGAGCCATTGCTGGCGGTTAGTGAAAGTCATGCCCAGATTACGCAAGCGGCCTGCTCCCGGCAAATCGCTGCCGAAGAGTGCGTGCAAGCCCGTCGTCGTGATCTGCATTGCGTAAATATCCATTTTGCGCGAGCGCTCATAGCGACGCAGCAAGGCGTAATCGCCCACATCGACCTGGACGTTGCGGTTATTGAGAGTTTCTTCCAGACCGATTACATCGTGAAAACCCAAATTGACTCCCTGGCCGGCGAGTGGATGCACCAGATGGGCGGCATCGCCGACTAATGCCAAGCGGGGCTTGACCATGACTTCGGCGTTTTGCAAGCGCAACGGGAAGGCCGCCGCCGGAGTGATCAGAGAGAGCGGGCCCAGCAAATTTCCGCCGGCCGCCGCGACTGTGGCGCCAAGCTCCGTGGGCGACATCGCCAATAATTTCCGGGCATGCGCAGGATCGGTGGACCATACCATGGACATGCGATTTTCCGGCAACGGCAGCCACGCGAGCACTCCGTCCTTGCGGAACCATTGCCGAGCGATATTGCGTGGCGGCATGCCTGTCGCAAAATTGGCGACCACGCCCAGCTGCCCATAGTCGCGAGTATTGACTCCAACTCCGGCCTGCGTACGCACCCATGAATTTCCGCCATCCGCGCCGACGATGAGCCGGGCCGACAAACTCGTCCCATCCGACAACGCCAATCGCGCGCAGGAAGTCTCCCATGTCAGGCTGACGCAATGCGCCGGGCAGAACAATTCGATTTCCGATATTTGCCGCATTTGCGTCCACAAGGCATGCTGCAATTGCCGGCTTTCGACGATATAACCCAAGGCCGGCACGCTCGCTTCATATGCGCTGAACTCCAGCTCCGCATGCTCGTCGCCCCAAATTTGCATGGCCTCAATCGGGGCAACACGACTCAATTCCTGTGTTCTCCATGCGCCCAATGAGTCAAGAAAACGCATATTGCCGGGGCTGATCGCATAAATACGGCTGTCCCAGCTTTCGTCCTGCGGTAACGACGGCTCAGGCGAGGCCTCGACCAGGGCGATCTTCAACCCGTGGCGTGCCAACGCCAGTGCCGTCGCAGCGCCCACCAGGCCGCCGCCGACGACGATAATGTCGTAATCCCGATTCAGGCTCATCCTTTTGCTCCGAAACTCATTTTCCGGGCGACAAAATGCCGAGCCGGCGCCAGCATTTCCAGCATCGCCAGACCTGCACCGCGCACCGGGCCCAGTCCTGGAATATCGTTGGAAAAAGTCCGTACCAGAAAATCGGTAAAGAAAATGCCGCCGCCTGTATCCAAGCATCGTCCGGATTGATATTGCTTCAGCATGTCACTGCCGCCTACGGCCTCGCCGGGAATATTCCGTGCAATACCTGCCAACTCCCACGCATCGCGCAATCCGAGGTTGAACCCTTGTCCGGCCACCGGGTGAAGCGTTTGCGCGGCGTTGCCGATGACGGCCAGATGCGGCCGTACTACCGGGCGCAGAGTGCTCAATCGCAAAGGAAAAGTCGCCCGCGCCCGAACCTCCAGAAATTTACCTACGCGGTCACCGAAATGACGATGCAATTCTTCGAGAAACTCGGTTTCAGGCGCTCCACACAAACGCTCGGCCTCCTCCGGCCGGGCTGTCCAGACCAGCGCAAAGCCACGTTCGCCTTCAGGGAGCAAGGCCACCGGCCCAAGCGGCGTGAATCGCTCGTATGCAATATTGCCATGCGGCAATTCGCACTCGACGTGCCCGACCAGGGCGCTGTGCGCATACTCCTTCGTTTCGCGTTTCATACCGGACAGTTCGTTCAAGCTGCGCCCGCCGTCAGCGATCACGGCAAGGCGAGCGCTGAGCTTGTTGATCGCGCCCTCCTGCTCAACGCTGACTACCGCACAGTCGTTACCGGTTTCCAATGCCTGCGCCCTGGTACCATATCTGACTGCAATTTCCGGCGACTCCGCCAAAGCGCGATCCAGCGCAGCACTCAAATCGGCATAGGACAACACATAGCCCAAGGCTTCCTGATGTTCGTCGCTGGCACGCAATATCGTTCGACCCAAACGGCCGCGCTGGGAAACATGGATGGTAGTTATTGGGGTCGCGTTTGAAGCCAATTCCGGCCAGACACCGAGGCGCTCCAGAATCAGCCGGCTCCCCTGCGATAATGCCAGGGTTCGCGGATCGCGCGCGCCTGCACTCGGGTGACGAGCCTCAAGCAGCGCAACCGAATGCCCGTATCCTCGCAAGCCCAGTGCAAGCGTCGCGCCAACCGGGCCGCCGCCGACAACAAGAATGTCGTAGTCTGGCTTCATGACGCCATGAGCGCTTCAATGTCGGCAACGGATTTCGGTGCCGCTTGCGTAATAATGTCGCAACCCTGCTGAGTCACGACCGCGTCGTCCTCGATGCGTATGCCGATATTCCAATAGTGCTCGGGCACGTTGTCTGCGGGCCGCACATAGCAGCCTGGTTCAACAGTGAGCGCCATGCCCGGTTCGAGCAGGCGCCATTCGCCATTTTTCTTGTACTCGCCGGCATCGTGCACGTCCAGGCCGAGCCAGTGGCCGGTGCGATGCATGTAGAAACGGCGGTAATCGCCGGATTCGAGCACGGCATCCACCGTCCCCTTGCACAAGCCAAAATCGATGAAGCCGCGCACCAGCACCTGCAATGCAGCTTCATGCGGGGCATTCCAGTGATTGCCGGGACGCACGGCTTCGATGGCAGCGGCTTGCGAGGCCAGAACCAGTTCGTACAAGTCCCTTTGCGGACTGCTGAATTTTCCATTCACGGGAAAGGTACGCGTGATGTCGGAGGCGTATCCGTCCAGCTCGCAACCGGCGTCGATCAAAAGCAGATCGCCGTCACGCAGTGGCGCATCGTTGAACACGTAATGCAGCACGCAGGCATTGGCGCCGCCGGCCACAATGGAATGGTATGCAGGCGATTGCGCGCCGTGGCGGCGGAACTCGTGGATCAGTTCGGCCTCGATCTCGTATTCGGTCGAGCCCGGCTTTGTGGCGCGCATCGCACGGCGATGTGCACCGGAGGAAATTTCCGCGGCGCGGCGCATGATCGCGATTTCGCCTTCCGACTTGAACAGCCGCATTTCGTCCAGCAAGAGACGCACATCGGCGATCTCGGCGGGAGCACTTACGCCGCCACGGACCTGAGCACGCACTTGATTGAGCCAGCCGGTCACGCGCGCATCCCATGACGCGTCAGCGCCCAGCGAATAATGCAGGCGCGGCTGGTTGGCGAGCAGTTGCGGCGCCAATTCATCGAGACGCGAAATGGAATAGGCCTCGTCCACGCCGAACACCTCCTTCGCACCCTCCGGGCCATGGCGGAACCCATCCCAGATTTCGCGCTCGATATCCTTGTCGCGGCAGAACAATACGCTCCTGGGCTTTTCGCCCGCGACAAGCAACAACACCGATTCGGGCTCGGTAAACCCGGTCAGGTAATAAAAATAGCTGTCGAAACGATACAGATAATGACTGTCGCGGTTGCGTATGGCTTCCGGTGCGGTCGGGATGATGGCCACGCCATCCTCCATATGCTGAATGAGCTGATGGCGGCGATTGATGAATGACACGATTTCTTTCATGAACTGAGCTTGCGATCCAATGCTTGTAAGCGTTCGGGTGTACCGACATCGACCCAGTCGCCGCGATAATGTTCCGCTGTCGCACGTTGCTGCGCGATAGCAGCATGCAGCAGCGGCGCCAGTTTGGCCTTGCTACCCGGGACAATGGCGGCAAATAATTCCGGCCGGTAAACACCGATGCCAGAGAAAGTCAGGCGCGAGGCGCCCCGCTCGACCAGCCTGCCATCCTCCAGATAAAAATCGCCTTGGGCATGCTGTGGAGGATTGTCCACCAGCACGAGATGCGCGACAACGCCGCCCATCGGCTGAGTAGTCAGTCGATTGAAATCGTAATCCGTGTAGACATCGCCGTTGACGACCAGGAAAGGCTCTTCGCCCAACAACGACAACGCCTGGGCGATTCCGCCAGCGGTTTCCAGTGCCTCGCCCTCATCGGAATACGCAATACTCACGTCGAAGCGGCTGCCGTCGCCCAGCGCGGATTCAATCTGCTGGCCAAGATGGGCATGGTTGATCACCAGTTCGCGAAACCCTGCCCGGGCCAGACGCTCAATATGCCATACAATCAATGGCTTGCCGCCGACCTGCAATAGCGGTTTCGGCGTGTGATCGGTCAACGGGCGCATGCGTTCACCACGCCCTGCGGCCAGTATCATGGCCTTCATCAGAAGGTGTATCCGACCTGTGACTGACGATTCTCCAACTGGTCCAGCAAGCGCACCAATGGCCGTAATTCGATGTATCGCTCGCAGGCGCGGCGCAGATAGTCCATGACCAGCGGCAAATCCTTGAGATAGCCATCCTTGCCGTCGCGATGGTAAAGACGGGCAAAAATGCCGAGCACCTTGAGATGCCGCTGCGCGCCCATCCATTCGAAGTCGCGGTAGAAATCGGAAATGTCCTGCGGTACCGGTAAACCGGCCTTTTTTGCCTTTTCCCAGTAACGTACGACCCAATCGAGTACCTGCTCTTCTTCCCAGCGTATGTAGGCATCCTTGAACAAGGACACCAGATCGTAGGTGATCGCGCCGTACACCGCATCCTGAAAATCCAGGATTCCCGGATTCTCGCCGATGGCACCGTCGCACACCATCAGGTTGCGGGAATGATAGTCGCGATGTACGTACACCTGGCCTTGCGACAGAATGTTGCGATTGAGCGTGTCGAATGTCTTTTGCAATACCGCCTGCTGCTTGTCATCCAACGTGGCATTCAAATGCTTGCCAACGTACCACTCCGGGAACAGGCGCATTTCTCGCGTCAGCAAAGCCTCATCGTACAAGGGAAATACGCCGCTCCGGCTCGCCTGCTGGATGCGGATCAGCGCATCCATCGCATCGCGGTACAAATCCGCAGCCGTACCCGCATTCAGCGCACTCAGGTAAGTGGTGTTGCCAAGATCGGTCAACAGCAGAAAACCTTGCGCGAGATCCTGCTCGATCACGCGGGGCACATGCACACCAGCCGCGCCAAAAACTTCGGCGACATGCACAAAGGGCCTGCAATCCTCGTGCTGCGGCGGGGCATCCATGGCGATCAGTGTTCGCTCCGGCAGGGTCACGCGGAAATAGCGGCGGAAACTGGCATCGGCGGAAGCTGGTGCGAGGCTGAATTGCTCGCCCGGCAGAACTTTTTCCAACCAGCTATTGAGTTGTTGCTGTCTTTGCACCTTTGAAGCTCTCCATAATTCGAAACAAGGCCCCGGCGACCAACTCTTTGTCTAATAACATTAAAAAAACAAGAAGCCAGAAATGACGCGGTTTGAGCCATATGCGCGCATTGCCTAAAACCCAAATTTATGCGATTTTATCACCATAAAAAACATTCCCCCTACTTAAGACCTCCGCCTTGCAGCCCATGCTGAAATACCGCGCTATTGCCTTGTTGTTTGCCCTGCCCTCCATGGTGATCGGGCACGCACGGGCTGCCGATGAAACTTCTCCCGACAAAACATCCGCGAACCCGGAGGCCATGGTCATCGAGGCTCAGCATCTGGAGATGTTTCTCGACAGAAAAATGCGCGCGACAGGCGATGCCGAAATGCGCCAGGACGACAAAGCCATTTTCGGCGATCGCATCGATTACGACACGCTCAACGAAGAGCTGCACGTGGTTGGCAACACGCGCGTAGAGCAAAACGGCCTGGTTGTGCTCGGTCCGGAGTTGCGCCTCAAAATGGATGATCGTGAAGGCGAAATGAAGGAGCCGGTGTTCACATTCAACCGCCAGCCCACTACACCCGAGGCTCCCGCGGTCTTGGATACGGCCGGACTGACGGCCTATTCCACCGTATCGCGGATTCCCGGTGCATCCGCTGCACCCAGCGCCAGCACGGGGTTCGCACGCGGCGATGCAAAACGCATCGTTTTCGAAGGACCGGACAAGGAGCGCCTCTACAAAGCCCGATACACCACTTGCGAAGCCGGCGTGGACGACTGGTATTTGAGAGCGAGCGAGCTGGAGCTCGATCACCACACGGAAACAGGCACTGCCACGCATGCCAGCGTGGAATTCAAGGGCGTTCCCATCCTTTATACACCCTGGATCGACTTCCCTTTCAACAAGCAGCGCAAGAGCGGACTCCTTGCCCCGAGCTTCGGCACGACGACCAAAAGCGGTGTCGAACTCAGCATTCCGTATTACTGGAATATCGCTCCGGACATGGACGCCACGATTGCGCCGCGCTATCTCAGCAAACGCGGTACGCAGCTTCAAGGCGAGTTTCGCTATCTCGGCCAGGATTACTCAGGCGAGGACAGCCTGGAACTCTTGCCGAACGACAGCCAGGCGGACCGGGATCGCTACTACGCGAAAATTGTACATAACCATGCATTTGGACACGGCTGGTCCGGGAATCTTCATATCGAACGCGTATCGGACGATCAATACTTCTCCGACATGACCACCAGCATTGTATCCACCAGCCGGGTGAACCTGCCTCAGCGCGGCAATATCGCATATAGCGATGATGTCTGGAGCTTTTCTGGCCTTGTCGAGCGTTACCAGACGCTGGATGACGTATCGTTTCCTTATCAGCGCCTCCCGCAATTCACGCTCGCAGGAGAAAAGGAATGGGATTACCTGACTGGCAACCTGTACGGCCAATGGACAAAATTCGATCGCAGCGATCATGCCCCCATTTCGCAAGCCATGATCAGCGCTCCGGGCACTTCCCTGGTGACTGGCGTAACCGGCAGCCGCTCAGTACTTTATCCCAGCATCAGCGCTCCTCTGGCGCGCTCCTATGGCTACATCACGCCCAAGCTGGGCGTGCATTACACAAGCTACAAACTGGACAATGCCGGCTTCACCCTGACGGACAACGACGGCAACGTCACGAGCTCCGAATTTGTCAATGATTCGCGCTCCTTGCCGATTTTCAGCCTGGACAGCGGCCTCTTTTTCGATCGCGATTTCCGCGTCGTGAAAAACACGTACACGCAAACATTGGAACCCCGCCTCTTTTACGTTTACGTGCCATACGACGACCAGTCGCGCCTGCCGGTTTTCGACTCCGGCGAAGCCGACCTCAGCCTGAGCACGCTGTTCTCCGAAAACAAGTTCACCGGCAATGACCGCATTAATGACGCGAACCAATTATCGCTGGCGGTGACCACCCGTCTTATCGATTCCAAGACCGGCTTGCAACGACTGGCAGCGACCATCGGCCAGCGCTTCTATTTCAGCGACCGCCGTGTCGGCCTTCCGGGCGCGGAAGAAATCACCAGCAGCACATCCGACATCGTTGCCGCAATCACTGCCCGTCTCCGCAACCACTGGAACGTCGATGCCGGCTGGCAATACAACACCGATATCGAACGATCGGTCAAAAGCAATATCGGCGCACGCTACAACCCGGAACCCGGCAAGGTCCTGAACCTCAGCTACCGCTTCACGCGCGACAGCCTGGAGCAAATTGATATTTCTTCCGAATGGCCGCTGGCTCCCCAATGGTTCGGCCTCGCGCGCTGGAACTACTCCTTGCGCGAAGATCGCCCCATTGAAGGCCTCGCGGGTGTGGAGTACGATGCAGGGTGCTGGCAGGCTCGCGCCGTCATGCAACGTGTATCGGTTGCGACCGATGAAGACCCCAACTATGCGTTCTTTTTCCAGCTTGAACTCGGCGGCATGACCTCCATCGGCACCAGCCCGCTCAGTCTGCTCAAACGCAGCATTCCGGGCTACACTAACACCTCCTTGATCCCAGACCAAACTCGCTGATCGTAACCAAATGAATGTATTCACAAAATTGGCAGCTCTCCTGCCAGCCGCCTTGTTCCTCATTTTTTCCGGCCCAGCCTTCTCCGCTGTCGAGGATAACGTTTCCCAGATCGACCGCATCGTGGCTGTGGTCGACCGCGACGTTATTACTTATAGCGAACTGCAGGATCGCATCCGCATCGTACTCGGCCAACTGGAAAAGCAGGGCACGCAACGCCCACCCCAGGATGTTCTGGAAAAACAGGTGCTGGAACGCCTGATCGCCGACCGGCTGCAATTGCAGCTTGCCGCGCAGACGGGACTGCGCGTTGAAGACAATCAGCTCGACAAGACTGTGGAGCGCATCGCCGAGCAGAACAAGCTCAGCATCGGAGAATTCCGCGATGCCTTGGAAAAAGACGGCATCAATTATCGGAAATTCCGGGAAGACATCCGTAATGAAATCATTCTGGCGCGGCTTCGCGAGCGCGAAGTCGATAATCGCATCAACGTCACGGAAGCGGAAATCGACAACCTGTTGACGTCGCAGGCATCGCGCAACGAGATCAAGGACGAATTCGATATCTCCCACATCCTGATCCGCACACCGGAGGAAAGCTCTCCCGAAGAATTGCAAAAACTGCACAGCAAGGCCGACGAAGCCATGCAGCGCCTGAAGGCAGGCGAGGATTTCGGACAGGTTTCCGCACGTTATTCCGATGCGCCCAATGCACTGGAAGGCGGCAAGATAGGCTGGAAAAACGACACCCAGATTCCGAAACTTTTCGTCGATGCGTTGAAACCGCTCAAGTCGGGTGAAAACACCGAGGTCATACGCAGTCCCAATGGCTTCCATATCCTCAAGCTCAATAATCGCCGCGGTGCGTCTTCACCCTTGCTGGTGCAACAGACCAATGCCCGCCACATTCTCATCAAGCCCAGCGAAGTGGTCTCGGACGACGATGCCAAACACCGGCTTGAAGACTTGAAGGAACGCATCGAGAACGGCGGAAATTTCGCAGAACTCGCGCGCCAGTACTCCGAAGACGGCACCGCAGCCAAAGGCGGCGAACTCGGCTGGGTCAATCCAGGCGACACCGTGCCGGACTTCGAGAAGGCCATGAACGAGCTTCAACCCGGCCAGGTCAGCGCGCCGGTACGGTCGCCTTTCGGCTGGCACCTGATTCAGGTACTCGAACGTCGCAGCCAGGACATGAGCAAAGAAGCCGCACGCCTCAAGGCACGTCAGGAAATTCGCGCCCGCAAGTCGGATGAAGCCTATCAGGACTGGCTGCGCGAGTTGCGCGACCGGGCTTATGTCGAATACCGCATCGAAGACAAATACTAAGAGCCTATTTCAGTAGGAAACGACAGATGCGATATGACACAAAAGCGATGGATGCAAGGCGCAGCGCGCGGCCAAAGGTCGTCCCATTGGCAAGCGTTGCAACGCCGCAGACGCGCTTTTGTGCCATACCCCGAAGGGGCAGCTCTGCATGGCGTTGTTGCTCGCCGCTTATTTGGAATACCAAACCGCGCGACTTGCGCCTGACCCTGCGCACAAGGCAGAGCTGTCGCACAGTTGTTTCCTACTGAAACAGGCTCTACGGTGATCAGACCCCGCATCGCCCTGACCGCCGGCGAACCTGCTGGCATCGGTCCCGACCTCTGCGCAATGCTGGCGCAGAATCCGCCGGCTGACATCACCGTCATTGCCGACCGCTCGCTGATTGAAGCACGCGCCAGCCTGCTCGGTCTGCCGCTCAAAGGGCTACGCGTTCACCATATTCCGCTTGCCACTCCAGCCGTTCCCGGAACACTCAACACCTCCAACGGCCGCTATGTGCTGGAAACGCTGACCCATGCCGTAAAAGGCTGCCTGGCCGGCGAGTTCGACGCCATGGTTACCGCTCCCGTACACAAAGGCATCATTAACGATGCTGGCGTACCTTTCACCGGCCACACCGAATTCCTCGCTGAACTGACCGGCACCCGGGACGTCGTGATGATGCTGGTCGGCGGCGGAATGCGCGTCGCCCTTGCAACCATCCACATGCCCATACGAGAAGTGCCGGACGCCATCACTCAGGAAAGTCTGGAAACCACGCTACGTATCCTGCATCACGATCTGGTGCATCGTTTCGGTATCGCCCAACCTTGCATTCATGTGGCAGGCCTGAACCCCCATGCCGGCGAAGGCGGACATCTGGGCATGGAAGAAATCGACACACTCATCCCCGTGCTCGACAAGCTGCGAGGAGAAGGAATGAATCTGAACGGCCCGCTCCCGGCCGATACCATGTTCAGCCAGCACAACATCAAGAGCTGCGATGCATTTCTCGCGATGTACCACGACCAGGGCCTCACCGTGCTCAAGCATGCAAGTTTCGGAGGGGGCGTCAATGTCACGCTGGGATTGCCGATCATTCGCACCTCGGTAGATCATGGCACGGCACTGGATTTGGCCGGCACGGGTAAAGCAGATGCGGGAAGCTTGTATGCAGCGATCGAGCTTGCCATTGCGCTAGCAAAGCGAAACTGATCGTCACGCTGACGATCCACCACTTCGTCCAGTAGAATGCCGGGATGAAACATATCCCTCGCAAACGCTTCGGCCAGAACTTCCTCACCGACGCCGACATCATCCGTTCACTTGTAGAAGCCATCCGGCCTCAGCCCGAGGACATCATGGTCGAAATCGGCCCCGGCCTCGGAGCCATGACTCAGCCTTTGCTGCAGCGATTACATCATCTCCACACCGTGGAACTCGACCGCGACATCGTCGCCTGGATGCAGAAGCATTACCCGGCAGGGAAAATCACCATCCACAACGTCGATGCGCTGAAGTTCGACTTTGCGTCGCTGGGCGAAAACATTCGTGTCGTCGGCAATCTGCCCTACAACATCTCCACGCCTATCCTGTTCCATTTGCTGGAAAATGTCGGGCACATCGTCGACATGCATTTCATGCTGCAAAAAGAAGTGGTGGAACGCATGGTGGCTGCACCCTCCACGCCGGAATACGGACGGTTGTCGGTGATGCTGCAATACAAACTGCAGATGGAATACCTGTTTACCGTCCCGCCGGAAGCCTTCGACCCGCCGCCCAAGGTGGAATCCGCCTTTGTCCGCGCCGTGCCTTATGCCACGCTACCGCATCCGGCCAAAGACGAAGCCTTGTTGGGAAGAATTGTCACCGCCGCCTTCGGCCAGCGCCGCAAGACGCTGCGCAATACGCTCAAAGGCCTACTCGACGACGCAGGCTTTGCCACACTCGGCATTGATCCGCAACTGCGCGCGGAAAATCTCGCGGTGGCGCAGTTCGTCGCTATCGCCAACCATCTCGGCTGATATAATTCGGCATCAATCTTGGGAGGAAACATGAGAGTCATACTGTTGGGCGCGCCTGGCGCGGGCAAAGGCACGCAGGCCACGGCCATCAAGGAAAAATTCAATATTCCGCAGATTTCCACGGGCGACATGCTGCGCGCAGCCGTCAAGGCAGGCACTCAGCTCGGGCTGGAAGCGAAGAAATTCATGGATGCGGGCGGCCTGGTTCCCGATGAAGTGATCATCGGTCTGGTCAAGGAACGCATCAAGGATGCCGATTGCGCCAACGGTTTTCTCTTTGACGGGTTTCCCCGCACGATTCCGCAGGCGGAAGCCATGAAGCAGGCCGGGGTGGATATCGATTACGTCGTGGAAATCGACGTGCCCGACGAAGAAATCATCAAGCGTCTGTCAGGCCGCCGCGTGCATCTGGCTTCGGGCCGGACTTACCACGTCATGTTCAACCCGCCTAAAGTTGCAGGCAAGGATGACGTCACCGGCGAAGATCTGATCCAGCGCGACGACGACAGCGAAGATACGGTAATGAAACGGCTGGAGGTCTACCACAGCCAGACCAAGCAGTTGGTCGATTACTACTCCAATTGGGCAGCACAAGGTGGCAAGGCCCCGAAGTATGTGCGCGTCAACGGCATCGGCTCGGTAGACGGCATCCGCGACAATATTTTTGCCGCATTGAATTAACTCAGGACCGTGAAATACAAAAGGCCTGCGGTCATGCGACCTCAGGCCTTTTTCATGGGTGTTGCGACTCAGTCGCGGCGTCGCGCGACCATTTCCTTGATCAGTGGCGACAGGATCAGTTCCATCGCCAGGCCCATCTTGCCACCCGGAACAACGATGGTGTTGCGGCGAGACATGAAGGAATCCTTCAGCATCGCGAGCAAATATTCGAAGTCGGCCTTGGCCGGATCGCGGTAGCGAATCACTACGAAGCTTTCGTCCAGCGTCGGGATGTCGCGTGCGACAAACGGATTGGACGTATCCACCGTTGAAACGCGCTGGAAGTTGATGTCGGTATTGGAGAACTGCGGGCAGATGTATTCCACATAGTCGCGCATGCGGCGCAGAATGGTCTGCGTCACTGCCTCGGCGGAATAGCCGCGCTCGGCCGTATCGCGATGGATTTTCTGGATCCATTCGAGATTGACGATAGGCACCACGCCGATCAGCAAATCGACATATTTGGCAATATTGACCTTATCCGTCACCACGCCGCCATGCAGGCCTTCGTAGAAAAGAATGTCGGAACCCGCCGGGATGTCTTCCCAGGGCGTGAACTCGCCGGGCTGCAGCTTGCTGCCCAGGCGTGCGTTGAACTCGGCCGCCTCGGCGACACTATGAACATAATAACGACGCTTGCACATGCCGGTTTCGCCGTATTGGCGGAATGTCTCTTCGATCTTGTCGAAATGATTGGCTTCCGGGCCGAAATGGCTGGGCGCGCGTTGGTTATTCTTGTCTGCATCTTCGACGGCATCCTTGAACTCGGCACGTGTCAGGCTATGAAAACTATCGCCTTCCAGAACGGCTGCTTCGATGCTTTCGCGGCGGAAAATCTGCTCGAAAGTACGCTTGACCGTTGTCGTACCCGCACCGGAAGATCCGGTGACAACAATCACGGGATGCTTCTTGGACATGGGGGTTCTCCTCAAAATTTGCGCCTGATCAGAAACCTGTCAGGCGCGGCGTTTGTGCTCTAGAGCCGATTGCCGAGCTCTTGTTACGAAATAATTATACGTGAGCTTGGACAATCAACCAACCAATCGCAAGGTATAATTTGCCACTTTCCCATAGTCCGATAATCCTATTCCATGCAACCGCAGTATCTACCCAACGAAATCGAACAACGCGCCCAGCAGCACTGGGAGTCGCAACGCACATTCACTGCCGTCGTCGACCCGAGCCGGCCCAAATACTATTGCCTGTCGATGTTTCCTTATCCGTCCGGCAAGCTGCATATGGGCCACGTGCGCAATTACACCATCGGCGATGTGCTCAGCCGTTATCATCGCATGCGCGGCTATAACGTGCTGCAGCCCATGGGCTGGGATGCGTTCGGCCTGCCCGCCGAAAACGCGGCGATCCAGAATAAGGTGCCGCCTGCGCAGTGGACCTACGACAATATCGCCTACATGAAAAAACAGTTGCAGTCGCTGGGTTTCGCCATCGACTGGAGCCGTGAACTGGCAACGTGCCAGCCGGATTATTACAAATGGAATCAATGGCTTTTCCTGCGCATGCTGGAAAAAGGCATCGCCTACAAGAAGACGCAGGTGGTGAACTGGGATCCGGTCGACCAGACCGTGCTCGCCAACGAACAGGTGATCGATGGACGCGGCTGGCGCACCGGCGCGATTGTCGAAAAACGCGAAATCCCAGGTTATTACCTGGGTATCACCCAATATGCCGAAGAATTGCTGGCCGACCTCGACAAGCTGCCCGGCTGGCCAGAGCGCGTGCGCACCATGCAGGCCAACTGGATCGGCAAGAGCGTGGGCATGCGTTTCGCCTTCCCGTATGAACTCGACGGTAAGCCGGAAAAGCTGTGGGTGTTTACCACCCGCATCGACACCGTGATGGGCGTCAGCTATTGCGCAGTAGCGGCAGAGCACCCGCTGGCCGAGCGCGCAGCGCGCGACAATCCGGAACTGGCAGCCTTCATCGAGAAATGCAAGCGGGGTTCGGTAATGGAAGCCGACCTCGCCACCATGGAAAAGGAAGGCATGGATACCGGACTTACCGTCACCCATCCGCTCACCGGCGAGGCAGTGCCGGTGTGGGTGGCCAACTACGTGCTGATGAGCTACGGCGACGGCGCGGTGATGGCGGTGCCGGCGCATGACGAACGTGATTTCGCCTTCGCGCAGAAATACACATTGCCGATCAAGCCGGTGATCCTGCCGGCCGGCTGGAACGAGGCGCCAGCGGCCGTGATCGACGCCAACCATGCCGCTCCGCACGAAATTGGCGAGGCGCCCATATTCACCCCGGCAATGCAGATCGCTGACGGCAACACCCTCCTGGATTGGCAACGGTGGTCGGACGTGTTTGCGCAGTACGGCGTGCTGTTCAACTCCGGCCGCTACGACGGCATGAACTTCGAACAGGCCTTCGATGCCATCGCTGCGGATCTCGGCGCACAGAACCTGGGCGGACCGAAGACGCAGTTCCGCCTGCGCGACTGGGGCGTTTCGCGCCAGCGCTACTGGGGCTGCCCGATCCCCATCATCCACTGCGACAGTTGCGGCGACGTGCCGGTGCCCGATGACCAGTTGCCGGTCGTGCTGCCGGAAGACTGCGTGCCGGACGGCTCCGGCAATCCGCTCAACAAGCGCGCGGATTTCGTCAATTGGACCTGCCCCAAGTGCGGCCGGCCGGCGCGGCGCGAAACCGACACCATGGATACCTTCGTGGACTCCAGCTGGTACTACGCGCGCTACGCCAGCAAGTTCAACACTACCGCAATGGCAGACGCCGAGACCAATTACTGGATGCCGGTGGATCAATACATCGGCGGCATCGAGCACGCCATCCTTCACCTGCTCTACTCCCGTTTCTGGAGCAAGGTGATGCGCGACATGGGCCTGGTCGATTACGACGAACCCTTCGCCAACCTGCTGACGCAGGGCATGGTGCTGAACCACATTTTCTCGCGCCGCACCGACAAGGGCGGCATCGAGTATTTCGCGCCGGAAGAAGTCGAACTGGTGCACGACGCCGCCGGCAAGGTATGCGGAGCAAAACTGCTGGCCGATGGACAACCGGTGGACTTCCAGGGTATGGGTACGATGTCGAAGTCCAAGAAGAACGGCGTCGACCCGCAAGCGCTGATCGAACAATACGGCGCGGATACGGCCCGCCTGTTCATGATGTTCGCCGCACCGCCGGAGCAGACGCTGGAGTGGTCGGACAGCGGCGTCGAGGGCGCACACCGCTTCCTGAAGCGCTTGTGGACATTCGGCAGCGAATTCGAAGGCATAGGCAAGGCGCCAGTCGACCTGGCCAAACTGGCCGCGGACGCAAAAAAACTGCGCCATGAGATTCACACCACGCTGAAGCAAGCCAATTACGACCTCGGCCGCTTCCAGTTCAATACCGTGGTTTCTGCTGCGATGAAGATGCTCAACGCGCTGGAAAAAGCCGGCAAGGAACCGGCCAATCGCGCCGTTATCGGTGAAAGCCTGTCTATCCTGCTGCGCCTGCTGTCACCGATCACCCCGCACATCTGCCACGCCCTGTGGAGCGAACTGGGTTACGATGCCGACATCCTCGCCGCTTCGTGGCCCGAACCGGATGCGGCAGCCCTAGTGCAGGATGAAATCGAGATGGTAATCCAGGTCAACGGCAAGCTGCGCGGCAGTATTACCGTCGCACGGGACATGGGACGCGCTACCATCGAGAAACTTGCGGTCGAAGAGCCATGCGTGCAAAAACATCTGGAAGGCGTCGGCATCAAGAAGGTTATCGTCGTCCCAGGCAAACTGATCAATGTCGTCGTAGGGTAAACCATGAAACTCACGTCACCGAACTCGCACATGATTTCCCGAAACCTGCTGCTTGCTTTCTGCCTGCTGGCGCTTGCCGCCTGCGGTTTCCAGCTTCGCGGAGCAACGGAACTGGGGTTCAAGAAGCTTTACCTGCAAAAAAGCAACGCATCCGCTCTGGCCAAGGAATTGCGGCGTTCCCTGACCAGCAGTGGCGTGGAAGTCGTGGCAACACCTGAAGAAGCCGAAATGCTGCTGGAATTGTCAGGAGAATCGACCGAGAAGAATATTCTTTCGCTGTCCGGCGGCGGTAAGGTTCGCGAGTATGAACTGATCTATCGCGTCACTATTCGCCTGCGCGAAGCTTCGAGCGAATTGTGGGGAATTCCGCAACTCATCGAGCAGCGCCGCGATTACTCCTATGACGATACGCAACTGCTCGCCAAGGAAGGCGAAGAGGCGCGACTCTACAGCGACATGCGCAGCGACTCCGCGCGCGAAATCCTGCGCCGCTTGAATGCGATCAACACCAGCAAGCCGAAGGCAGCGAATTAGGAGCATGTCGTAAGCCGTGCATCTTTCTTTCGATCAACTTTCTGCGCACCTCGAACGCGATTTACGCCCGCTCTACATCCTGACGGGAGACGAGCCTCTGGCATTGAAAGAAGGCGTCGATGCCATTCGACAGGCAGCGCGGAGCCAAGGTTATGACGAGCGCCTGTCTTATACGGCCGAGCGTTATTTTGACTGGAAACAATTAAAAGCCAGCAGCCAGTCTATTTCGCTTTTCGCCAGCCGGCGCCTGCTCGAACTGCATATCCCTTCCGGCAAGCCGGGCGTCGAGGGCAGCAAGGCCTTGCAGGAATTCGCCGTCAATTTGCCTGGCGATACCGTTGCGTTGATGACGCTGCCCAAGCTGGATAAAGCCGGGCAAGGCAGCGCCTGGTTCTCCGCGCTGGAAAAAGTCGGCGTCGTCGTCCCGCTGCAGACTGTGGAGATCGAGCGCTTGCCGCGCTGGATAGGCAACCGATTGCAGGCGCAAGGCCAACAGGTCGATGAGGCGACGCTGGAGTTCCTCGCCAATCAGGTCGAAGGCAACCTGCTGGCCGCACATCAGGAAATCCAGAAATTGGGCCTGCTTTACCCTGTCGGCCCACTGGACCCGGAAGCCGTACGCGAAGCGGTGTTGAATGTTTCGCGCTTTGACGTGTTTCAGCTCGGCGATGCGCTGCTGGCGGGCGATCCGGCAAGAACCGCAAAGATATTGCAAGGACTGGAAGCCGAAGGCGCCCAGCCCTTGGCGCTACTGGGCGTGCTGGCATGGCTGCTGCGCGGCGTAACGCGCGTCAAATTGGCGGAAACACGCGGCGAAAACTTGGCAAATGCGATGCAACAGGCCAAAATCTGGGGAGACCGCCAAGGTCAGGTCAAGCGCATGCTGGCACGCGTCAGTCTGCGGCAGTTGCAGGCAGCCATGCTGAAAATGGCAGAGATCGACAAGATCTGCAAAGGCATCGCCCCCGGCAAGCCCTGGCTGGAACTTTCGCGCCTGTGCATCGGCCTTGCGCGCAGTGGTACGCGCCGGCCTGCGGCACGGTCACATTAGGAATGAACATGGACATCAAGCAATACATGCAACAACTCGGACAAGGCGCCCGCGCCGCGTCGCGAATGATGGCAAAAGCCGACACCGGCACCAAGAACCGTGCCCTGCTCATCATCGCCGCCGCGATTCGCCGTGAAAAAGAAGCGCTGCTGGCCGCCAATCGCGCCGACATGGAAACCGCGCGCGCCGCCGGCCTGGACGCCGCCATGCTCGACCGCCTGGCGCTCTCCGAAAAATCCATCGCCACGATGGCGGAAGGCCTGGAGCAGATCGCTGCGCTGCCCGACCCCATCGGCGAAATCAGCGACCTCAAATATCGTCCGTCCGGCATACAGGTCGGCAAGATGCGCGTTCCGCTCGGCGTCATCGGCATCATCTACGAAGCCCGGCCGAACGTGACGGTCGATGCCGCCGGCCTGTGCCTGAAGTCCGGCAACGCCGCCATTTTGCGCGGTGGCTCGGAAGCCATCCATTGCAACCGCGCCCTGGCCGCGCTGGTACATGAAGGCCTGGAAGCAGCCGGGCTGCCCAAGGGCGCTGTGCAAGTGGTCGAAACCACCGACCGCGCGGCCGTGGGCGAACTCATCACGATGAAGGAATACGTGGATGTCATCGTCCCGCGCGGCGGGAAAGGCCTGATCGAGCGCATTTCGAACGAAGCGCGCATCCCGGTGATCAAGCATCTGGACGGAAACTGCCATATTTACGTGGACGACGAGGCCGATCTGGGCAAGGCGCTGCGCATCCTCGAAAACTCCAAGACCCAGCGCCTTGGCACCTGCAATACCGCCGAATCGCTGCTGGTAGCGCGTTCGGTCGCCGCCGAGATGCTGCCGCAGCTGGCCGGCATGCTCACAGCCCTCGGCGTGGAAATCCGCGGCTGCGCCGAGACGCAGGCCCTGGTGCCGCAAGCCAGGATCGCAACGGATGAGGACTACTACACCGAATACCTGGCCGCGATCATTTCGGTCAAGGTAGTCACGGGCCTGGACGAAGCAATCGAGCATACCAACAAATATTCTTCGCAACACACCGAAGCCATCGTCACCGAGAATTACACCAAGGCGCGACGCTTCCTGCGCGAGGTGGATTCCAGCAGCGTACTGGTGAACGCCTCGACGCGCTTCGCGGATGGGTTCGAGTATGGGTTGGGCGCGGAAATCGGCATTTCCACCGACAAGCTGCACGCACGCGGCCCAGTGGGCCTTGACGGGCTGACCAGCATGAAATACATCGTTCTCGGCGATGGGCAGGTACGCGCCTAATTGAATGCCATCGGCATTCTGGGCGGTACTTTCGACCCCATTCACTTCGGCCATCTGCGGATGGCGGAAGAGTTACGCGAACAACTCGGGCTGGAACGCGTACGCTTCATCCCTGCCGCCGTTCCGCCGCATCGGGCCAGCCCGCAGATTGAGGCGTTTCATCGTGCCGAAATGGTACGGCTCGCGATTGCGGGCAACCCCGCCTTTACGCTGGACAACCGCGAACTGGCAAGATCCGGACCGTCTTACTCGCTCGACACATTGACCGAGCTGCGCGCCGAGCTGGGTACGGAAACTCCGCTGTGCCTGCTGATTGGCAGTGATGCCTTTCTTGGATTGCACACCTGGCACCGCTGGCGTGAATTGCAGGATCTCGCACATTTCGTCGTCGCCCATCGGCCCGGCACTATCCCGAGGGAGGACGCCATGTCGCCCGAACTGAGGCAAGTTTGGCAACAACGCGGTACCCTGCAGCCGGCCGATGTGCAAGCCATGCCAGCAGGCCGAATACTGCTGCTACCCATAACCGCGCTCGACATTTCCGCCAGCGCGATACGCACTGCGCTCGTGGAAGGGCGCAGCACTCGTTATCTCATACCGGAAACTGTCCGAGCCTATATCGACTCACATCATCTTTACGCCCGACAAGCATCAAAGGAACACCATGGAACTTGAAGCAATGAAAAAAGCAGTCGTTGACGCGCTGGAAGACATCAAGGCGCTCGACATTACCGTGCTGGACGTGTCCAAGCTCACATCGATCACCTCGTGCATGATCATCGCCAGCGCCACCTCGACGCGGCATGCCAAATCGCTTGCGCACAATGTGCAGGTAAAACTGAGGGAAAACGGCATTGCACCGACCGGCGTTGAGGGCGAGCAGGAAGGCGAATGGGTACTGGTCGATCTGGGCGATATCGTCGTCCATATCATGCTGCAAAATACCCGCGACTATTACAACCTGGAGCAGCTCTGGGGCGCCGCGGAAGGCCGCCGACTGACCCTCGCCGGCAAACAGCCCGCCGCCTGACCTGGCGCGATGAAGCTCCGCATCATCGCCGTCGGACACAAGATGCCCGCGTGGGTGGAGCAAGGCTGCGCCGAATACTTGAAACGCATGCCGCGCGAAGCCACGGTCGAAATGGTCGAACTCAAGCCGGACAAGCGCGCAGCCGGCAAGGGCGGCGAGCAGGTACGCGAATCCGAAGCACAGCGCATTATCGAGGCCGCCGGACGGGATTACCTGATTGCGCTGGATGAACACGGACAGGAGCCGACCACGCTGCAACTCGCCGACCGCATGCAGCAATGGATGCGCGACGGCCGCGACGTCGCGCTGGCCATCGGCGGCGCGGACGGCCTGCATGACAGCGTCAAGCAAGCCGCTGACTGGCAATGGAGCCTGTCCAGGCTGACGCTGCCGCACGGCATGGTACGGGTCATGCTGGCGGAACAACTCTATCGCGCATGGTCGGTGATCAACAACCATCCCTACCACCGTGGCGACATTTGATTTCCGGTACGACGCTGCGCTGGTCTGGTTCCGCCGCGACCTGCGCGATTTCGACCATGCCGCGCTCTACCATGCGCTGAAATCCGCTCCGCGCGTCTATTGCACGTTCGTCTTCGATACTGACATCCTCGGCAAGCTCCCGGACAAGGCCGACCGACGGGTGGAATTCATCTGGGAGAGCGTGCGCGAACTCAAGGATGCCTTGCGGGCGCATGGCGGAGAACTGATCGTGCGGCATGGCCGCGCGGAAGAAGAAATTCCTGCGCTGGCGGACGAGCTGGGGGTAAATGCCGTCTATGCCAACCGCGACTACGAACCCGCGGCCAAAATCCGGGATGCCGCAATTGCAGGGACATTAGCGCAGAAAACCATCCACTTTCATGACTTCAAGGATCAGGTCATTTTCGATCAGGATGAAATCCTGACGCTGGACGGCAAGCCGTATAGCGTGTTCACCCCATACAAGAATGCCTGGCTGCGCCGGGCCGAGGATTTTTTCCTGCGTCCTTATGCCATCGACCCATCCTCGGCACGGCTGGCGCAACACGACGCCGGCGCCATGCCGGCCCTGGAATCGCTCGGCTTCGAACGCAGCAATCTTCGCGACCTTGGAGTTCCGACGGGCATGCGCGGCGGCGCGCAATTGTTCACGGATTTTCTGGAACGGATTGGCGGCTACAAAAATACACGCGACTATCCCGGGGTAAAAGGCCCTTCTTACCTCTCGGTACACCTGCGCTTCGGCACCGTGTCCATCCGACATCTGGCGCGCACGGCCTGGCGCATGGAGGACAGCGGCGCGGCAACATGGCTCTCCGAACTGATCTGGCGCGACTTCTATTTTCAGATACTGCACCATCATCCGCATATTGCCGAAGGACGCGCATACAAGCCGGAATTCGAGACGCTGCCTTTTCCGGATGACCCCGTGCTGTTCGAGAAATGGTGCGAGGGCCGTACCGGTTATCCGCTGGTAGATGCCGCCATGCGCCAACTGAACCAAAGCGGATACATGCACAACCGTCTGCGCATGGTGGCGGCCAGCTTCCTGGTCAAGGACTTGCTCGTAGACTGGCGCTGGGGCGAGCGTTATTTCGCGGAAAAG
Source organism: Methylobacillus sp. MM3 (assembly GCF_001645185.1). Classification (GTDB taxonomy): domain Bacteria; phylum Pseudomonadota; class Gammaproteobacteria; order Burkholderiales; family Methylophilaceae; genus MM2. The sequence goes on along the minus strand of NZ_LXTQ01000002.1, from coordinate 2,013 downwards.
CTGATCGATTACGACTTCGCCGCCAATAACGGGGGCTGGCAATGGGCGGCCTCCACCGGCTGCGATGCCCAGCCGTGGTTCCGTATTTTCAATCCCGTGACGCAATCGGAGCGGTTCGATGCCCAGGGGAAATTCATCCGTCGCTATGTGCCGGAGCTCTCTCCCTGCAACAACAAGGAAATCCACGCGCCCTGGACAATGCCCAACATGCGGCAAGAATCCCTGGGGTTGATGATCGGCCGGGATTATCCGCTGCCGGTGGTCGATCATGCATTACGGCGTGCGCAGACACTGGCGCTGTACAAATCTGTCCAGCCGGCTTCCACGCAACAGGCCGGCAAGGAGTAATCCATGCAGGTTTTCACCATAGGCCATTCGACGCGACCGCTGGAAGCATTCATCGACATGTTGCAGGGCCACGCCATTGATCGGCTCGCCGACATCCGCACCATACCGCGTTCGCGCCACAATCCGCAGTTCAATATCGACACGCTGCCGGCTGCACTTTCATCGGCGGGCATCGCCTACACGCATCTTCCCGGGCTCGGCGGCCTGCGGCCGAAGAAAGCGCACTCCATCAATACCGGTTGGCGCAATGCCTCGTTTCGCGCTTACGCCGACTATATGCAAACCGGGGAATTCACGGCTCATATCGAGCAATTGATCGCGATGAGCCAGCACGAGCGTATCGCGCTGATGTGCGCCGAAGCGGTGCCGTGGCGTTGTCACCGCTCGCTGGTCGCGGACGCATTGCTCGTGCGGGGTGTTCTTGTGGAAGAAATCGTTAGCGAGAAAAAGTGCGAACCGCGCACATTGACGTCTTTCGCTCACGTGGAAGGCACGCGCCTCACCTATCCATCGAGCGAGCCTGTAAATGGGCAGCTTTTCTGAACAATGACGCGGCAAAACAAAGTACCACTCGAAAAACTGTTACAAGAGGTGCGCGGCTGCCGGGCCTGCGAAGCGTATCTTCCTCTCGGCCCGCGCCCCATTCTGCAAATATCGGGCAGTGCCCGCATCCTGATCGTCGGCCAGGCTCCCGGTGTTGCGGTTCACCGGACAGGCATCCCCTGGAATGACCCCAGCGGCAAAACCCTGCGTGCATGGATGGGAGTCGACGAGGCGGTGTTTTACGATGCCAGGCGGATTGCGATCATCCCGATGGGATACTGCTACCCGGGGCGAGGCAAAAGCGGGGATTTACCGCCCCGGCGCGAATGTGCCGAACTGTGGCTGGACAAATTACTGGAGTATTTGCGGGATATCGAATTGACGTTGCTTATCGGACAATACGCCCAACGCCATTTCCTTGCATCCCGGCGCAAGGCATCGCTGACGGAGACCGTGCGATCCTGGCAGGATTATGGTCCCGACCTCCTGCCATTGCCTCATCCTTCACCGCGCAATCGCGGATGGCTGAAACGGAATCCGTGGTTCGAAAGCGAACTGTTACCCGCCATGCGCGGCCGCATTACCGAAGTACTCGGCTGCGGTTGACGCTTCAAGCGAGCGTATCCAGCTCCTGCGCGATCCGCTGCAACTCGACGCGCGGATCCATGTATTCCTCGTATTGGTGCCGGGTCCGCGCATACCAGTAGCGGCTGTTCCCGGCATCGCCTTCGATCTTGTGCAGCACCGCGTGTATCCAGCATGCATGTGAATCGCCATACTCCTGCACGATTTTATGGGAGCGATCCCATTCGTCGTTCAGTGCGGCCTGGACCGCTACCTTAAGCTCTTCGAGATTGCCTGCCACTTCAGCCTCCTTTCACTCCCGGTAATAAGCATCGATACGCTCCACCTCATTCTTCGACCCCAGGATCACCGGCACGCGCTGATGCAAGGCCTCGGGCGTGAGGTCGAGGATGCGGCTGCGCCCGGTCGAGCTCGCGCCACCCGCCTGTTCGACGATGAAGCTCATCGGGTTGGCTTCGTACAACAGGCGCAGCTTGCCGCCCTGGTCTTTCAGCTTGCTGTCCAGCGGGTACATGAAGAGACCGCCGCGGATCAGGA
>NZ_LXTQ01000001.1 GCF_001645185.1 Methylobacillus sp. MM3 | reverse complement strand
TCCGCGCCGATGATAGTATGCTCTTCGCATGCGAAAGTAGGTCACCGCCAGGCTCCTTATCCTCACAAAAGCCCTCCTCGCGAGGGCTTTTGTGTTTATGCCCGTGCGTGTCCGTGCCTTGAAAATGCAGTGGGACAATATTAAGCCCCATGCGCCCCAGTAAAGCTAATCTGCAACTTCCCATTCTCCTTCGCTGACCAGACAGGCTTTCTCTCTGCGGTCTTCATCAATGTTCTGCCCATTGACGCGCAAACGGTACTCTCTGCATTTCATTCCGTTGCGCTCGAAACTATTGATCGGCGTGACCATGTAACTCAATCCTTCCGAGCCTGTCCAACTGACAGTTCTTCTGTCTGCTGCCAGCTCCAGGGCATGACCGATGCAGGCACGATCAGCATCGTCCATGGATTTTCCAATCCTGTTGCCGATAACGGCGCCAAGCACAGTACCTAGGATAATAGCCGCACCGCGATTGCTGTCCTTGCCGACGGTTGAGCCAATGGCGCCACCTACGGCACCTCCAAGTACGGTTCCGATGGCCTCGCGATTGCATTTGCCATTGATGATGCCGTAGTCTCTTTCCCAATGGGTGCCGGAATATCCTTGATAATAAGGATCATGTTTCTTCCGCCAACCATGGGCAGGAGCCCAAGGGGGAGGGTCGGCATATGCGACGGGCGATGCTGGCAATATCAATGCAGCTGAAGCAAGTGTAAGGAGAGCGACCTTCGAACGAATAATGGGCATAGCCTGACTCCGTTGATGTTTTTAGGTGATTAAATTGTACCCACGTTGAGCGCTGCATGCGCAAGTCCGACCGGATGAACGGTAGAGAGTGAGATATGGAACAGAGCGAACAGTATGAAATTGCAACTTTTGCCGGCGGTTGCTTCTGGTGTCTGGAGGCGCCATTCGACAGCTTGCAAGGAGTAAAGGAAGTAGTCTCCGGATATATGGGCGGACACACCTTGAACCCGGATTACAGGCAAGTCTGTACGGGCGAAACAGGGCATGCCGAAGTCATACGGATACACTTCGATCCTTCGGTGATCAATTACAGGGATCTGCTTGAAATATTCTTCGCATTGCATGACCCAACTACGCGAAATCGGCAAGGCAACGATATTGGTACGCAATATCGGTCAGCTGTGTTTTACCATTCGGATTCTCAGAGAGATACTGCCCTGGAAGTGATATCCGAATTATCGAGTCGAGGCATCTGGAGCAACTCGGTCACAACCGAGGTAGTGCCTGCGGAGACTTTTTATCCCGCAGAAGAGTATCACCAGCATTATTTCGAGCGAAATCCGCAGCAACCGTATTGCCAAGCCATGATCGGCCCCAAGATGGCAAAGTTGCGCTCTATCTATGGTGGAAAACTCAAATCACACTGAGTTGATATCTCTCGCGCAGAGCAACCTCCTCGCAGTGCGGAGGCCCGTCAGAACAGGCGGCGGCTAAGCCACTGACGGCGCCAGAAGATCAAAGCCATGAAACTGCCGATGCCGCCCATCAGAGCGATAGCGAACCAGAAACCATCGCGATGCTCCAGCCACGGCATATGTACGAAATTCATCCCGAATATCCCGGCGATGAGCGTGGCTGGCATAAACAGCATGGCGACTACCGTGAGCGCGCGTACTTCCATATTTACGCGATTGCTGATACTGGAGAGATAGATATCCAGCATTCCTGCCAACAGGTCGCGCAGCGCCTCCAACGATTCAATGAAATGCACGGTGTGGTCGTAAACATCCCGTAAATACAGCACAGTATCGTGCTGGAAATACCCGGATTCGTTGCGTACCAGGCTGTTGATGACTTCCCGTAATGGCCAAACCGCGCGTCGCAATTCCATCGTTTCGCGTTTGAGCTTATGTATGTTTTGCAGCATATGCTCGCCAGGGCGATACAGCAGGCTTTCTTCAAGATAGTCGCAATCGTCGCCTATCTGTTCCAGCACGATGAAATAGCGATCGACGATGACATCCAGCAGGGTATACGCCAGGTATCCCGCATCGCTGCTCCGAATATGCCCCTTGTTTGCTCGCAGACGCTCGCGTACCGGGTCGAAGGAACCTGTCGGACGTTCTTGGAAAGTCAGTACGAAATTATGACCGAGCACGATGCTGACTTGCTCGGACTCGATCTGCACGGATTGCTTGTCGTAGCTGAAGAATCGAGTGACGACAAAAAGGTGATTGTCATAAACATCCAGTTTTGGCCGCTGGTCGGTATTGAGGATATCCTCCATCACCAGCGGATGCAGATGGAATGCCTCGCCGATATGCCGCATCAGCTCCGGGTCATGCAGGCCGTACACATTCAGCCATAGCACCTCTCCATCACGGGTCTTGGTATCCAGCGTCGCCAAAGAGGTTGCATTGGACTCAGACAATTGCTGCGCATCGTAGCGAAACAACGTCAGTTCGCTGTGCTTGGTCTTGACCTCGCCCAAATGAATCAGTGATCCGGGGGGCATTCCCACTTTTTTTGATCTGGAACGACGAGTTCTTTTCATAAGCGATACCCTTGAGTCCAAGTTCAGTTAAGCATGGTAAAGATAGCGTGTGCGCTCATTCGGCCCGCAGTGCTTCGATGGCATCGAGCCGGGCGGCATGGCGCGCTGGCAAGACGCCTGCCAGAATGCCAATTGAAATCGCGGCAAGTTCAGCGCCTAGTACGAAGTGCCAGGGAGTATGGACCGGCATGTCCGGCAGCGCCAGATGCAAAAGCTGTGCGCATCCCACGCCCAGCAGCAGGCCGATGGCACCGCCGGTTGCGGCAAGCACGATGGATTCGCCCAGAAATAGCGCCAGAATCGCGCGGCGCGGAGCGCCTAGTGCAACCAGCAGCCCGATTTCATTGGTACGTTCGGTGACGGCAATGGTCATGATGGTGACGATCCCCACGCCGCCGACGATGAGTGAAATTCCACCCAGCGCGCCGACTGCCGCAGTCAGGATGTCCAGGATATTGGACAGGGTGGCGAGCATGTCTTCCTGCGTAACAACGGTGAAATCTTCCTTGCCGTGACGGCTGATCAGTATCGTCTTGATGGCATCGACAACCTTGGCCGCAGGTACGCCTTCTGTGTAGGTCACATGAATTTCCATCAATCCATCGCGATTGTAGAGCTCCAGCGAGCGTGCTGCGGGAATGAAGGCGGTGTCGTCGAGATCGATGCCGAGGAATTGGCCTTTCGGTGCCATCACGCCGATCACTCGAAAATGCATGCCGCCGATGCGTACCCGCGCTCCCAACGGATTGGCCGTGCCGAAGAGTTCATTGCGTAATTTGGCCCCCAGGACGACAAGCGCGCGCGCGTTGCTGGCGTCATCTTCTGGCAGGAAGCGCCCAATTTTGATGGTTGAACTGAATACGGAAGGAAAGTCCGCATCAACACCATATACCGTGGTGCGGCGCAGCCGGCCATTGGCCTCGACTTCGGAGTTTCCCCACACCGTGGGCGTCGCGCCCGTGGCGTAGCGCAGGCGTTTCAGCGCTTCGGTATCTTCGAGCGTCAGCGGTCGTACCGTGGTCGGTATGCCGGTCGGGTGGGCACCGCCGGTCTTGGTCTTGCCGGGCGAGATGCCAACGACATTGGTACCGAATTGCGAAAATTCGGCGAGCACGAAACGGTGTACGCCCTCGCCTATGGATGTCAGAAGAATCACGGCAGCGATGCCGACGGCAATTCCCAGCAGTGTCAGGAAACTGCGCAGCCGATATGCGACGATGGCTTGCAGTGCAAAGCGGAAAGCATCGGGCCAAAGCATGGTTCAGCGTTTCGACAGCGCTTGCACAGGGTCGAGCCGAGCGGCCTTCCTGGCGGGCATGACACCGAACAATATCCCGGTCACGAGTGCCGTGCCAATGCCGGCCAGCAGCGCCCATGCCGGGGGGTAAGCAGGAAAAACCGGATATAGCTGGCGCAACGCAGCCGCGCCAGTCTCGCCAAGGGCGACGCCGATCAACGCTCCCAGCATCGACAGCATGGCGGCTTCGACAAGAAACGCATTGCGTATCGTGGATGCCGTCGCACCCAAGGCTTTGAGCAAGCCGATTTCGCCGGTACGTTGCGTTACCGAAACCAGCATCACATTCATCACCAGAATGCCGGCGACGGCCAGACTGATCGCTGCGATGCCGGCCACGCCAAAGGTCAGTACTCGCAAAATCTTGTCGAAGGTCTGCAAGACCGCATCCTGCGTGATCAGGGTGAAATCTTTTTCACCGTCGTGGCGCTTGGTCAGCGTTTTCTCGACGCGCAATTTAAGATTATCCAGTTCACCGCGGCTGCGCCCTTCGATCAGGATGCGAAACAGCGTGTTGGTGTCGAACATCGCCAGAGCGGTCGCCGTTGGGACAATGATCAGCTCGTCGGTGGTCATGCCCATGCCGCGGCCGCCTGCACTCAAGACGCCGATCACGCGAAAACGGCGGTCGCCGACGCGGATAGGTTTGCCGAGCGGCGACTCACGGCCGAACAGCTCGTCGCGGATCATCGAGCCGATTACCGCAACATTCGAGCCGAGGCCGACGTCGTCGGGAGGCAGAAAGCGCCCTTGAGCCAGTTTCAGATGCCGCACCTCCAGAAAGTCCGAGGAAGTGCCAACCAGCATCACTTCGCGCAATTTTCCGCCGACGCTGATCTCCGAACTCCCGACCACGATGGGCGCTACCTTGCGTACGCCGGTGATCTGGATCAATGATGCGGCATCTTCTGCCGTCAGGTCACGGGGTGTGCTCGTGACGAGATTGGCCGGATTGAGGCCGCCCGTTTCGGAGCGGCCGGGCAACACGATCAGCAGATTGCTGCCGATGGCCGAGAACTCTTCAACCACGTAGCGGCGCGCGCCATCGCCGAGTGCCGTGAGCATGATGACGGCGGCAACGCCTATGGACATGGCCAAGACCAGCAGTCCCGTGCGCAGCGGCGTGCCGGAGGCCGCATGCCGTGCGAAGGAAAGCGTATCAAGCGCGCGCATCGGTTTTTTTCCTCTCATCGCCGACGATTTCGCCATCCAGCATCGTCAGGCGGCGTGCTGCGCGGGCACCCAACAACTGGTCATGCGTGACGACGATCAGGGTCACGCCGGTAGCATTGAGGGCTTCGAGCAGCTCCATCACTTCTTCGCCGGTTGCGCGGTCGAGATTGCCGGTCGGCTCGTCGGCCAGAATCATGGCCGGATGCATGACCGTGGCTCGCGCTATCGCAACGCGCTGACGCTGCCCGCCGGAAAGCTGGTCCGGACGGTGATGGGCGCGGTCTTCCAGCCCGAAGTCATGCAGCGCGGCAGTCACACGTTTTTTGCGCTCGGCTGGCAACATCCCGGACAGCATGAGCGGCAAGGCAATATTTTCGGCAGCGGTGAGGCGCGGAACGAGGTGAAAGCTCTGGAACACGAAGCCGATGCGTTCGCTGCGGATTTTTGCCTGATCTCCGGCGGTCAGCGTGGTTGCATCCCGCCCTTCGAGTAAATATTTCCCGGCATCGGGGCGATCAAGCAGCCCTAGCAGATTGAGCAGTGTGGATTTGCCGGAGCCGGAAGGACCCATCACGGCGACATATTCGCCGGGTGCGATATCGAGATTGATCTGGCGAAGCGCATGAACCTGGCTATCGCCAAGTTGAAATGTGCGCTCAATGCCATTCAGTTCGATCAGGCTCATGACGGACTATTTTGTGGGCCGGTTTTGTTCCGGAACAGCTTGCGCGCCGGCTTTGACACCTTCCCGCTCCAGCGAAACCACGATTTTTTCTTCCTCCATCAGGCCCTCGGTGATTTCCGTATATTCCCAATTGCTGAGGCCGACCTTGACGGCGCGCTCTTCCAGCACGCCGGCGTCAGAGTCAGCTCTGTAGACCAGTACCTTGTTGCCTTCCATCAGGGCGGAGGTCGGAATGCGCAGGACGTTTTCGCGCGCATCCAGGATGACCTCCAGGTCGGCGCTGTAACCGACCAGCAACTCCCCGGGAGCGAGGCGATCGTCAAGCGTGGCTTCGACGTTGACGGTACGCGCCTGCTTCTCGACGGCTACCACATAAGGTGCAATGCGTTTCACATGGGCGGGCAGCACTTTGCCAGGCAAGGCATCCAGGGTGATGCGCGCGGATTGTCCGGCACGGATCTTGGGAGCGTCGACCTCATCCATGGGCGCAGAAATATACAGGCAGGAATCGTCGATCAGATCGATGGCCGGCGGCGTTGCCACGCCGGGTGGAGATGGTGTGGTGTATTCGCCTAGCTCGCCGACAATATCGGCAATGGTGCCGGAGAAGGGTGCGATCAAGATGGTGCGCCCGCGCTCGATGCGGGTAGCGCTGAGCCTGGCGCGTGCTTGTTCCACGTCGGCCCGCGTCGTTTCACATGCGGCGCGGCGCGACTGCGCTTCGTAGCGTGCCTTTTCTTCCGCGCTGGCCGAGATGAATCCGCTGGCACGCAGATTTGCCGCACGTTCTGCCTCGCGCTGGGCATTGTCGGCAATGGCGCAGACTTCCTCGACGTGTTTGCGGGCGCTTTCAACCTGGGTTTGCGCCAATCGGCTCTGCGCCTGCTGATCCTCGTTCCACAACTTGAGCAGAATCTGCCCTTTCTTGACCCGGTCGCCTTTCTTGACGCCGAGATAGGTAATGCGGCCGCCGGAGATCGGCGAGAGGCGCGTGCGCTGGCAGGCTTCGACGCTGCCGGCACGAGTGTTGGAGACGGAAGATTCAACCTTGCCGCGATTCACTTCCGCGAGTACGACCGGGATGGGTTCGGGTTTGCTGAACCACCAGAAAACGGCTGCGCTGGCGGCAATCAGGAGCACAACAATCAGCAAACGGCGCATGGCAAAGGCGTGTCCTTAAGAAATTATTCGAGATTCTTAGGTGAAATGATAAGTCCGAAGGATAAAAATGGGTAGAAATTCGCGCCGGTACGCCTCGGGCCCACCTTCAAGTTTCGGTCGATTAACTCATTAATTTGAATATTGTTTTTGATTCAATCGCAGAATAATATCGATTATGATCTCGCGTCGAGAAATTCTTGTCATGAATCTAGGAACGGCATTATTCTCATGCTACTCTTCGCACGCCTAATAAATAATAATCGTTCTAATTCAGGAGCCGGGAGATTATCCGTATGAAAAGCCTCAGCATTTACTCCAAGCTGGTATTGATATTGGTTTTGCCGTTGTTGAGTATCGTTTTTTACTCCGGGATGAATGCAAGAAATCACTATCAGGCATGGAGTGAATTATCCTCGACGGAAGTCTTGATGGATATGTCGACCAGTCTCGGCGGCCTGATTCACAGTTTGCAAGTCGAACGCGGCTCCACAATGGGCTTCATTCAGTCCAATGGCGTGAAATTCGCACGCGAGTTGCCGGAATATCGTATCGCCACGGACAAGATGCTGGTTAACGTGAAGGCGGAATATGCCCGCTCGCAACAAAGTGGCCTTCCGTCCGCGGCCAGGCAGCAAGTAGAGCTCGCGCTGGATTCCCTGAAAATGCTGGAAAGCACGCGCGCCGACGCAAGCGCCTTCGCAATCTCCACAAAGGAAATGGCGGCGCGCTATACCAAAGCCATCGCTACCATACAGGACGTGATCCCGGCAGTTGCCGAGCAAAGCAGCGATCTGACCGTAACCAAGATGATGACAGCCTACGTCGCGCTGCTCAATCTGAAGGAACGCAGCGGTCAGGAGCGAGCATTGCTGACGGGCGTTTTCGCGGCCGATAAGATTGAGCCGGCGCAATATCAGACCCTGCTCGGGCACATAGCCGCCCAAAATGCTTACGAGCATATTTTTGAGGATTACGCGACCGAAGAACTGCGCGCGCAATATAAAAAGGCTTCGGAAGACAAGGCTTTCGGCGAAGTCGATGCCGCGCGCAACACCGTGATCGCAAAGTCGGCGGAAGGGCTGTTCGGCATCGATCCCACGACATGGTTTGCCACCATGAGCGCGCGTATCAACGCAATGCACGGCATTGAAAACGCACTGGCCGATCAAGTGCGCAGTTTTGCCTCCGGGCAAGCCGACAAAGCGCATTTCTCGTTCATTCTGCACGTCACTGCCAGCATCGTGATCCTGATTGTTACTCTGGGGCTGGGCTATAAGGTAATGCTGGATATTGTGCGTCAGCTCAACCTGCTGCATGACACCATCGGCCGGATCCAGCGCGACAATGATCTGACCCGCCGCCTCGAAATCAACAGTGATGACGAAATCGGCCGGACCGCTCACGCGTTCAATCTGCTGATCGACAGCCTGCAAAACAGCATCAGAAAGGTTAACGAAAGCGCCGGCAAGGTACTGCAATTCTCCGAAATGCTGGCCACTACTTCGTCGCAACTCTCCAGCAGCACGGCGCATCAGAGCGAGGCGTCATCTTCCATGGCTGCCGCCGTCGAGGAAATGACGGTCAGCATCGAGCAAGTGTCGGAGAACGCGAAACATGTGCAGGAGGTTTCGCAATCCAGCAGTGAGCGCTCCCACGAAGGTGGCGCAGTGATTCTTCAGGTCACGGAAGACATGCACGATATCGCCGAGGCTGTGCATTCCTCCGCCATCATCATGGAAGAGCTGGGTCAGCAGTCAGACCAGATTTACTCCATTGTGCAGGTCATCAAGGAAATTGCCGACCAGACCAACCTGCTGGCATTGAACGCCGCCATCGAGGCCGCGCGTGCAGGCGAGCAAGGCCGCGGCTTTGCCGTGGTGGCCGACGAAGTGCGCAAGCTGGCCGAGCGCACCACGCGCTCCACCGAAGAAATCGCCGCAATGATCGGGAAAATCCAGGGCGGCACCAAGCAGGCCATCGACAGCCTGGAAGTCGGCGTCGAGCGCGTCAACCGCGAAGTCGAACTGGCGCGGCAGGCCGGCGTTTCCATTCAGCAGATCCAGTCCGGCACGCAGGAAGTCGGGGTGGCTGTGGACGGCATTTCCAGCGCGATTCGCGAACAAAGCGCCGCCAGCACTGAAATTGCCAAGCAGGTGGAAAAGGTCGCGCAAATGTCCGAAGAAATCAGCGCAGCCACTCACACCAGCTCGGAAACCGCTCTTGAAATGAAGACGCTGGCGCAAAGCCTGCAAGGGCAGGTCGCGCAGTTCAAGGTTTAAAAAGTTCGGGAAGAGCAAAGACAAACGAGCGGCTGAGGTCGCTCGTTTTTTATGCCTTGAAGGCCTCGCCTGTAGTGAAGAAGTTTCCGCCGGCGATATGGTGGATGGTACGCAATTCGTCATGCCCCTCGAAATGCCAGTGCCCATCGGAAAACACCCGCTCGTCCGTCCAGGCCGCAACCACTTCCGCCAGATATAAATCGTAAGCATCCCGGATGTGCGGTTCCGGGACCACCTTGCACTCCAGCCACGCCACGCACCCTTCCAGCAGCGGTGCGGCTATCTTCGAGGCCGTAAATGTCGGCAGATCGAACGCCGCGAACTTGTTGTCTTCCGCCTTGCCCAGCAGCTCCCGCCCGGAACTGGAGCCCACCTTTACCACCATCTCCGCCTGCGCCCGGCAGGGCACGTTGATCGCGAAACTGCCGGAGGATTCGATCAGCTCGCGGGTGTAGGTGTTCTTGTCAATAACGATGGCGACCTTGGGTGGATCGAAATCCAGCGGCATGTTCCAGGCGGCGGCCATGACGTTGCGCTGGTTGTGGTGAGCGGTGGAGACCAGGACGGTGGGGCCGTGGTTGAGTAGCCGATAAGCTTTGCTAATCTCAACAGAAATTTTCATAACCTTATCGGCAGATATTGCGCCAAACATTACTTCTGCCATGCATCCCGTAACGTCACCGTCCGGTTAAACACCGGCTTCCCTTCCGTACTGTCCTTCCGATCCGCGACAAAGTACCCGTGCCGCTCGAACTGAAAGCGCTCTTCCGGTTTGGCATCCTTCAATGCGGCTTCCAGTTGTGCCGAGATGATCTTTACCGAATCCCGGTTGAGGTCGTCCAGGTAGTTACGGTCGCCGGCGCCGGGATTCGCTTCCTGGAATAGACGATCGTACAGGCGGACTTCGGCGGTGTAGGCGTGCGGAGCAGAGACCCAGTGGATGTTGCCTTTGACCTTGATGCTATCGGCGCCGGGGGTGCCGGACTTGGTTTCCGGCAGGTAGGTACAATGCACAACGGTGACATTGCCGTCGACGTCCTTTTCGCAGCCGATACATTCGACGACGTAGCCGTAGCGCAGGCGCACTTTGTTGCCGGGGAAGAGGCGGAAATAGCCTTTGGACGGCTCTTCCATGAAGTCTTCGCGTTCGATCCACAGTTCGCGGCTGAGCGGCACCACGCGCTTGCCGAGCTCCGGCTTTTGCGGGTGGTTGGGAGCAAAGCAGTCTTCAGACTGGCCTTCGGGGTAGTTGTCGATCACCAGCTTGATCGGGTCGAGCACGGCGATGCGGCGCTCGGCGGATTCGTTGAGCGTGTCGCGCATGCAGTCTTCGAGGATGGTGTATTCGATCCACGAGTCGGCCTTGGAGACACCGATGCGGTCGGCGAACAGGCGGAAGCCTTCCGGCGTGTAGCCGCGGCGGCGCGTGCCGACCAGCGTCGGCATGCGCGGGTCGTCCCAGCCGCTGACGTATTGGTCTTCAACCAGGTCGATCAGCTTGCGCTTGGAGAGCACCACGTAGGTCAAATTGAGGCGCGCGAATTCGTATTGCTTGGGCAGCGGATGCGCCAGCAGGCCGCCTTCGGCGAGGCGTTCCAGCACCCAGTCATAGAACGGACGCTGGTCTTCGAATTCCAGCGTACAGATGGAGTGGGTGACGCCTTCCAGCGCGTCTTCCAGCGGGTGGGCGTAGGTGTACATTGGGTAGATGCACCACTTGTCGCCGGTGTTGTGGTGCGTGGCGTGCTTGATTCGGTAAATGGCCGGGTCGCGCAGGTTGATGTTGGGCGAGGCCATGTCGATCTTGGCGCGCAGCAGCATTGCGCCGTCCGGGTGCTTGTCGTCGCGCATTTCGCGGAAGAGGCGCAGGCTTTCCTCGGCTGGACGGTCGCGCCATGGCGAATTCTTGCCCGGCTCGGTCAGCGTGCCGCGGGTGGCGCGCATTTCCTCGGCCGATTGCTGGTCAATGTAGGCGTGGCCGGATTCGATCAGGTATTCCGCGGCGCGGTACATGAAATCGAAATAATTGCTGGCGTAATAGAGATGCGACTTGCCGAATTTATCCCAACCGAAGCCCAGCCATTGCACGGCGTCGGTGATGCTGTCGACGTATTCCTGTTCCTCTTTCTCCGGGTTGGTGTCGTCGAAGCGCATGTGGCATACGCCATCGTAATCGCGCGCCAGGCCGAAATTGAGGCAGATGCTCTTGGCGTGGCCGATGTGCAGATAACCGTTGGGTTCCGGCGGGAAACGCGTGCGGATTTTAGCCGGATCGGGCTCGCCGGCTGCATGATGCGCGGCATCGCCGGGCGTGCCGGCCCAGCGGCGGCTGACGTAAGTGCCTTGCGCGAGATCGCGTTCCACGATGTTGCGCAGGAAGTTGGAAGCGGGGGCGTTGGTAGTTTTTTCTTCGGACATGTCGAATCTGGCAGGTTGGTTTAGCTGCCATTTTACACCCTGACGGCAGCGCGGAGTTTGTCCGGGCGACGACAGGTATAATCCGATCGATGAATTCACTTACATTTCCCATCCTGCGCCTGCTGGCTGACGGCCGGTTTCATTCCGGCGAGGCGATTGCCGGCCATTTCGGCGTGACCCGCGCCACGGTGTGGAATGCGCTGCAGGATGCAGAGTCCCTGGGCGTTCAATTGTTTTCCGTGCGCGGCAAGGGCTATCGCTTGCCGGAACCGGTGCGTTTCCTGGATGCCGAACGGATAGGCGAACAGTTGGGGAAGTACCGCGATACTTTCGCACTGGAAATTCACGATCGCATGGATTCGACCAACAGTTACCTGATGCGTGCGGCCTCGGCTGGTGCGGCGCACGGAACCTGCGCCGTGGCGGAGTTGCAGACCGCCGGACGCGGTCGGCGCGGCAGGGCATGGCAGGCGGGCCTCGGCAATAGCCTGGCTTTCTCGGTGCTGTGGCGCTTCGAATGCGGGGCGGGAGCGCTTTCCGGCCTCAGCCTGGCCGTCGGCGTGGCGATGATGCGGGCCTTGCATGAGCTGGGGGCGCGCGAAACGGCGCTGAAGTGGCCCAACGACGTACTCAGCCGCGAGCAGAAGCTGGCAGGCATCCTGATCGAGTTGCAAGGCGATATGGACGGCCCGAGCGCGGCGGTGATCGGCATCGGCCTTAACCTGCGCCTGCCGGAAACGATGCGGCACGCGATCGATCAGCCAGCCACCGATCTGCACCGCCTACTGGGCAATGCGGCGATGCCGGATGAAGTGCTTGGTGCGCTGTTGCGGCATCTGGCCGATGTGTTGCAGGTGTTCGAACAACGCGGCTTCGACGAGTTGCGCGAAGAATGGATTTCGCACCATGCCTATCACGGCCAACCCGTGCGCATGATCATGCCGGACGGAAGAATCATAGAAGGCATCGCGGAAGGCATCGCCGCCGACGGTGCCCTGCAAGTCCGCACTGCCGAAGGCATGCAGCGCTTTACAGCCGGGGAGATCAGCATGCGAGGCGCATCATGATATTGGCGATAGACACAGGCAACACTCGTACCAAGTGGGGCATCTTCGATGACAAGGGCATGCAGATCGCGCAAGGCGCGCTGGATAATCTTGAAATCGCGCTGCTGCCGGATGCGCTGAAAGAGTTTCAGGGTTTCCGCCGGGCGGTGGTTTCCAATGTGGCCGGTGAGGCGGTGGCAACCCGTCTTAATATCGGCCTGGCTGCGCTGGGAATCCCGGTGTTATGGGTACAGTCGCAGGCCGTGGCCTGTGGAGTGAAGAATGGCTATCCGCAGCCGGAACAACTCGGTAGCGATCGCTGGGCGGCGCTGATCGGCGCGTGGAATACCCACCATGCACCCTGCGTGGTGGCGAATGCCGGCACGGCGATGACCGTGGATGCCTTGTCGGGCGAGGGCGAGTTTCTGGGCGGCTTGATCGTGCCGGGTTACGGCATGATGCGTGAATCGCTTTTCACCGGTACGGCGGCGATTGCTGCTGCTACCGGGCAATGGCGCGATTTTCCGGTTTCGACCGCCGATGCGGTGCAGACTGGCGCGCTGACCGCGATGGCGGGCGCGGTACAGCATATGGTTGCGCTGCTGGAAATGCGCGAGGGCCGTGCGCCGGTCTGCCTGCTGAGCGGCGGCGATGCGGACATGCTGGCGGCGGCGTTGCCGAGGCCTGCGTTTATCGTTCCCAATCTGGTATTGCTGGGCCTGGTTCTTTTGGAGAAAACATCGGTATGAAGTGGAAATGGCTGTTCTGGTTGTTGGCAGTAGTGAATGTTGGGCTGTACGGTTATTTCGAATTAAGCAAGCCGCTGAATTCCGGCACCGCGAGCGGGCATGAGCCCATGCATCCGGAAAAGATGCGATTGCTGACGCCTCAGCAACTGGATGCTCTGCCGAAATCGGCACCTGTTTCCACGCCGATGGAACAACCCGCCACGGAACAACCGGCGCCGCAGGCACTCGAACAATTATCCTGTTACGAGTGGGGCAGCTTTCCCTCCAGGCGGCTAGCACGTGCGCGCGGTGTCGTAGATCGTTTCGGACTGGATGCAAAGGTCCAGGTGATCGCAAATCAGGAAGCCATACGCTACTGGGTTTATATCCCGCCGCTGGCGAGCTTTCAGGAGGCGCAAACCAGGAATGACGCATTGCGCAGCCTGGGCATCGCCGATACGTTCATCGTTCAGGATGCGCAATGGAAAAACGCCATTTCGTTCGGTGTGTTCAAGGATGAAGCTTTGGCTACGCGTCTGGCGGAAGACATGCGCAACCGTGGGGTTACCGATGTCGTCAAGGCAGTGCGCAACAAGGAGGGCCGGCAGTTTGTCCTGTTGGTCAAGAATATTTCCAGCAATGCCGCGGAGGAAATTCGAAAGCTGAAACCGGATTTTCCGTATAGCGAACTCAAACAGGTTACGTGCCAATAGGATCCTGCTTCTATTGGTTTTTCCCGTAACGGGCCAGGCATGGAAGTGCCTGGCGCGATGCATGGCAAAAATGAAGGAGTGAATGATGGGATTGATCAGAACCGTAGTGAAACAGGCTGCAATCGCAGCAGCCGTCGTGATGACGCAACGCATCGCCACCCGCGTTGTGCACCGGATTTCGAGTAGGCGCCATCGGCAGTTGCCTGTAAAGAGCCAAGACCAGCTTATGTGACGGGAATCAATGTCTCCAGACTGGTTTGTGCATCGAATCCCGTGCTGCGATTTTTTCCGGCCGCTTTTGAAAGATACATGCGCTGGTCTGCAAGATTGACGAGTTGATCCCAGTCCTCGCAGTCGTCGACCATTCTTTCTGCGACGCCGACGCTGACGGTGATTTGTCTGCCGTCCGGCCGTTGCCCCAATCCTTGTGCCGCAAGGCGCAGCAATACCTGCGTAGCGCCTTCCTGGCCGGTGCTGGGCAGGATGATCAGGAATTCTTCTCCTCCCCAGCGAATCAGGATATCGCTCTGACGCAGGCACTTTTGCAGAAGTGCGGCCGTGTTGCGCAAGGAATCGTCTCCCGATTCATGGCCGTATCCGTCGTTGATGGATTTGAAATTGTCGATATCCACGAACAACACCGTCAGCGGCGTTTCCGTACGCATCGAGATCCGGAATTGCAGATCAAGCGTTTCCTCACCTGAGCGGCGGGTGAATGCGCCGGTCAATAGGTCCATCGCCGCCTGATTGATCAGCGTGATCATGTAATGCAATTGCGTCATGCCGGCCAGCGCCGAAACGCCGATGACCAGCAGCAGCATCCAGCCGCTGATGATCAGGTCGCCCAGGCTGACATGCGGATGCGGCAACATGCCTATCGTGATGGCTGCGATCACTGCAATCGATGCAATCAGCACTTCCAGCAGCGTAAGCGGGAATACGCTGAGCCCGGCCACCACGATAAACGGCAGGAGGGCATAGGATTTCACGGCAATTTGCGCGAGATCGTCTGACGGTAGCCCCGCCAGCAGCGGCTGCGAGACCAGATAAAAAATCGGCGGAATCGCCAGCATCACGCCCAGCATCAGGAATGCCGTTTGCAGGCTGCGGCGATGATTATGCACGCGGGTCAGCCCCCAGAATGCCGCCGACGATAAAATGCGCAGCAACGCGAGCGCGCCCCAGATCGGCCATGGGAACATGAGCGCATCGACGATGATCCATAACGGCGTAAGTATCGAAAATACTGCTGTAACAAGACTGACGCGCTTGCTGATGATGTGCGCCCGGTGGCGCTGGATATGCAGCGTATGGTGCCCGGCGTAGAGTAGCCAGGACAGTTGCCTGATGGTATTGACGAGGTGCATGTGGATTTTAAAATTAGGACAGTCTAGTCCTGTTATGTGCGGTCGTCAATCGCACTTGTGCGGAAAGGGTTAAGGGAACAGTTTTCCTGGGTTCAGGATATTGGAAGGGTCGAACGCCAGTTTGACCGACTTCATCAGGGCGATGGTGGTTTCGTCGATTTCCCGCGGTATGAAGGGCCGCTTCGCCATGCCCACGCCATGCTCGCCGGACAATGTGCCGTCCAGCGAAAGTACCAGCGAGAACACTTCGTCGAGACAGGCTTCCGCGCGTTCCATTTCGTCAGGATTGCCCGGATCGACCAGCAGATTCACGTGAATGTTGCCGTTGCCCGCGTGCCCGAAATTCACATTGGCGATGCGATAGCGCTGCGCCAGCGCCTCAATCCCGCCGAGCAATTCCGGCAGGCGCGAAACCGGGACTGCAACATCCTCATTGATTTTCTTGGGAGCGACATCGCGCAACAACGGAGAAAGCGCCTTGCGTGCCGCCCACAGCGATTCTGTGTCGTGCGCCAGCTTGGCTTCGATTAAACCATCTACTTCACAGGCCTTGAGTATCGCCTCCGACGCCTCGTGGATTTCGGCTTCGGAGCCGTCCACTTCAATCATCAGCAACGCGCGCATCTCTTCCGGCAGCATGCCGGGATGGCGGTTGCGGATCAGGTTGAGCGCGTTGTTGTCGAGAAATTCCAAGGCTGAGGGGACGAAAGGCTGCGCCATGATCGCCGCGATGGCGTGCGCGCAACTGACCGTATCCCTGAATTGCGCCGTCAGGCCGCCGGTGGCGCGCGGTAGCGGCGTCAGCTTGAGCGTTGCCTCGACAATCACCGCCAGCGTACCTTCCGAACCGACGATCAGGCGCGTCAGGTCGTAACCGACTACACCCTTGGTGGTGTAGCAGCCGGTGCGGATCAGTTCGCCGCTGCCGGTCACGGCTTTCAATCCCAATACGTGATCACGTGCCACGCCGTATTTGACGGCATGCGGTCCGGCGGCGCAGGTGGCGAGATTGCCGCCGACGCTGCAATAGGGCGCACTGGAAGGGTCGGGCGGCCAGAAAAATCCCTTGGGCCGGATCGCATCCTGCAACTCCTGATTCAGCACGCCCGGCTCGATGATCGCCATGCGATTGTCCGGGTCGATAGAAAGAATGCGATTCATGCGCTCCAGCGACAACGCCACGCCGCCCTGTTCCGGTACGCTGCCGCCGGCGGTGCCGGTGCCGCGTCCGCGCGGGACGACAGGGATTTTATGTTCGTTGCACAGGCGCACTACGGCTTGCACTTCTTCGGCCGTCAGCGGAAACACGACCGCGATCGGCGGGAGGAAATTGCGCGAATTGTCGTAGCTGTAGGCGTAGCAATCCACCGGGTCGGTGAATACGCGTTCTGCCGGGAATAGCGATTGAAGCTGCTGAAGAAGTTGGGAAGAAGACATGCGAGAAAATTTAGCACGAAGGGCGGGCAGATGCCCGCCCCTTCTGTTTATTTTTTACGCGGCGGTAGCAGGTCGGTAATCGTGCCTTCCGCCATTTCGGCGGCGAAGCAGATGGTTTCCGACAGCGTGGGATGTGCGTGGACGGTAAGGCCGATATCCTCCGCATCCGCGCCCATTTCGATGGCCAGCACCGCTTCGGCCAGCAGTTCGCCCGCATTGGGGCCGACGATGCCGGCGCCGATGATGCGGCGCGTGTCTTTTTCCATGATGAGCTTGGTGGTGCCTTCGGTGCGACCGATGGAAAGCGCGCGGCCGCTGGCAACCCAGGGGAAGCTGGCTTTTTCGATCGCTATGCCCTTGGCCTTGGCGTCGGTCTCGCTCACGCCTGCCCAAGCCACTTCCGGGTCGGTGTAGGCCACGGACGGGATGGCCAGCGCCTGGAATTCGACCTTGTGGCCGTCGATGACTTCCGCGGCCACCTTGCCTTCGTGGGTTGCCTTGTGCGCCAGCATCGGCTGGCCGACGATATCGCCGATGGCGAAGATATGCGGCACGTTGGTGCGCATCTGCTTGTCGACGGGGATGAAGCCGTATTCATTGACGAACACACCGGCCTTTTCGGCGCCGATATTCTTGCCGTTGGGACGGCGGCCGATGGCGACCAGAACGCGGTCATACACTTGCGGTTCGACGGCTTGCTCGCCTTCGAACGTCACATGGATGCCGTCCTTCTTGGGTTCCAGCTTGGCGACCTTGGTCTTGAGCAGGATTTTCTCGAAACGTTTTTCCATGCGCTTGTGCAGCGGCTTGACCAGGTCGCGATCGCAGCCGGGGATCAGGCCGTCGGAGAGTTCGACCACGCTGACCTTGGAGCCGAACGCGTCGTACACCGTGCCCATTTCCAGGCCGATGATGCCGCCGCCGACGACCAGCAGGCGCTTCGGAATATCTTCCAGCAGCAATGCGCTGGTTGAATCCAGGATGCGCGGGTCGTTCTGGTGTTCGGGCGCGAGGCCGGGCATTTTTGTGGCTTGCGAACCGGCGGCGATGATGGCGTGGTCGAACGACACCGTCGTGACCTTGCCGTCGCTGCCGGTGACCTGGAGCTGGTTGGGATTGGTGAACTCGCCGCGACCGGTGACGACGGTCACGTTACGCTGTTTCGCCAGTTGCGTCAGGCCGCCGGTCAGCTTGTTGACCACGTCCTTGGATTTCCAGTTGCGCAGCTTGTCGAGATCGATCTGCGGCTTGCCGAAGCTGATGCCGTGCTCGGCCATTTCCTCGGCTTCGGTGAGCACTTTGGCCGCATGCAGAAGAGCCTTGGAAGGAATGCAGCCGACATTCAGGCAGACGCCACCGAGGCTGGGGTAGCGTTCGACCAGTACGACCTTCTTGCCGAGATCGGCGGCGCGGAACGCCGCGGTGTAACCGCCGGGGCCTGCGCCGAGCACCAGCACTTCTGCGTGGATATCGGCAGGGCCGGATGCTGCGGGCGCCGGAACAGGCGCTGCAACGGGAGCCGCCGCAGGTGCGGGCGCAGCAGCAGGGGCCGGTGCCGCCGCAGAAGTTTCGCTTGCCGCTGCCGCCGTTTCCAGCGTCAGGATCAGCGACCCTTTGGCGACCTTGTCGCCGACCTTGATTTTGACGTCCTTGACCGTGCCTGCATGCGTCGACGGAATGTCCATCGATGCCTTGTCAGACTCCAGGGTGATCAGCGAGTCGTCCACGGCTATGGTATCGCCCGGCTTGATATGGACTTCGATGACATCCACGGAATCGAAATTACCGATGTCCGGTACTTGTACTTCAATGATTTGGCTCATAACAACCTCTTGAACCACGGAGCACACTGAGACCACAGAGAAAACACGGAGGCTCCGTGCTCTCCGTGTTCTCCGTGGTGAATATTAAAGGAGCAGGCGACGCACGTCGGAGAGCATGACGCGCATGTGGCTGGTGAAGCGGGCGCCGTCGGCACCGTCGATGACGCGGTGGTCGTAGGAGAGCGACAGCGGCAGCATCAGGCGCGGCTCGAAAGTCTTGCTCTTGGCGTCCCATACCGGCTCGATGCTGGAGCGGGATACGCCGAGGATCGCGACTTCCGGGCAGTTGATGATGGGCGTGAACGCCGTTCCGCCGATACCGCCGAGGCTGGAAATGGTGAAGCAGCCACCTTGCATTTCCTCGATCTTGAGCTTGCGTTCGCGTGCCTTGGCCGATAGCTCGCCAAGTTCGCGGGCGATGTCGAGCACATCCTTCTGGTTGACGTCGCGGATCACCGGGACAACGAGGCCGTCCGGCGTATCGCAGGCGAAGCCGATGTTGAAATATTTCTTCAGAATCAGCTCGCCGCCGTCGGCGGAAAGCGAAGCGTTGAAATTGGGGTAGGCGCGCAGCGCATTGACCGCGGCCTTCATCAGGAAGGCCAGCATGGTCAGCTTGACGCCGCGCTTGGCAGCTTCGTCCTGCATCGACTTGCGGAAATCTTCCAGATCGGTGATATCGGCCGCATCGAACTGCGTGACGTGCGGCGCCGTTACCCAGTTGCGGTGCAGGTTGGCGCCGGATATCTTCTTGATGCGCGGCAGGGCCTGGGTTTCGGTCTCGCCAAACTGGCTGAAGTCGATGTTCGGCATGGCCAGCACGGAGAGGCCAGGACCGCCGGCAGCAGCTTCGGTGCGCGGCTTGGTCAGTTCATTCTTGATCCAGGCCTGCACGTCCTCCTTGCTGATGCGGCCTTTGGGGCCGCTGCCGGGGACGCGCGTCAGGTCCGCACCCAGTTCGCGTGCAAACTTGCGCACCGACGGGCTGGCGTGCGGGTTTTTGCCCGGAGCGAACTCGACGCGGGCTGCGACCGGATTCGGCGTGTGCTGCGGCGCGATGGGTTTGGGCACTTCCGGCACCGGACGCGACGGCGGCGGTACTTCCACGTTGGCGACTTTGGCCGTGGGTGCGGCGGCAGGCGCAGCAGCAGGGACTTCCGCCTTGGGCGCTTCCACCGGGGCGGCCGCGCCGTCTGAAGCTTCCACCATCGCGATCAGCGCGCCTTGCGCAACCTTGTCACCGACCTTGATCTTCACTTCCTTGACCGTGCCGCTGAACGGCGCCGGAATATCCATGGAGGCCTTGTCGGACTCCAGTGTAATCAGCGAATCGTCCTGATTGACCGTGTCGCCGGGCTTGATATGTACTTCAATGACATCGACGGAGTCGAAATTGCCGATGTCAGGGACGAGCACTTCTTTCATTGCCATATTCTCGTGCTCCTGATTAAGCCGTCAGAGGATTGGGTTTGTTGACGTCGATGCCGTACTTCTTGATGGCTTCCGCAGCCTTGGATGCCGGCAGCTTGCCGTCATCGGCTAGCGCCTTGAGCGCGGCCAGCACGACGTAGTGGCGATCCACTTCGAAATGGCGACGCAGGGCTTCGCGCGAGTCCGAGCGGCCGAAACCGTCGGTGCCCAGCGTGACGAAGCGTTGCGGCACGAAGGCACGAATCTGGTCGGCGAACGACTTCATGTAGTCGGTGGAGGCGATCACCGGGCCTTCGGCCTTCTTCAGGCACTGCTCGACGTAGCTTTCCTTCGGCTTGTCTTCCGGATGCAGCATGTTCCAGCGGTGTGCGTTCAAGCCATCGCGGCGCAGCTCATTGAAGCTGGTGGCGCTCCACACGTCGGCGGAAACACCCCAGTCCTTCTCCAGGAGCTCGGCGGCGGCAATGACTTCGCGCAGGATGACGCCGCTGCCCATCAGTTGCACCTTGGGGCCCTTGGCCTTGGATTTACTGAGCTGGTACAGGCCCTTGATGATGCCTTCCTCGACGCCCTTGGGCATGTCCGGGTGAGCATAGTTCTCGTTCATCACCGTGAGGTAATAGAACACATCCTCTTGTTCTTGCACCATGCGGCGCAGGCCGTCCTGGATGATGACCGCAAGCTCAAAGTGGAAAGTCGGATCGTAAGCCACGCAGTTCGGGATGGTCGAGGCCAGGATGTGGCTGTGGCCGTCTTCATGCTGCAGGCCTTCGCCGTTGAGCGTGGTACGGCCGGCGGTGGCGCCCAGCAGGAATCCGCGTGCGCGCGAGTCGCCTGCAGCCCAGGCCAGATCGCCGATACGCTGGAAGCCGAACATCGAATAGAAGATGTAAAACGGAATCATCTGCACGCCGGTAACGCTGTAGGACGTCGCGGCAGCAAGCCAGGACGAGAACGCGCCGGCTTCGTTGATGCCTTCTTCCAGAATCTGACCGGTCTTGGACTCCTTGTAGAACATCACCTGATCGGAGTCGACCGGTGCATAGAGCTGGCCGACGGACGAGTAGATGCCCAGCTGGCGGAACATGCCTTCCATGCCGAAGGTACGCGCTTCATCGGGGACGATGGGCACGATGTACTTGCTGAGGTTCTTGTCCTTGATCAGCGTGGACAGGATGCGCACGAAAGCCATGGTCGTGGAAATTTCGCGCTCGCCGGTCGTGGCCAGCATGTTGTCGAATGCAGACAGGGCGGGCACTGGCAGCGGCGTGGCCTTCTGGCGGCGTGCCGGGACGAAACCGCCCAGCGCGGCGCGGCGTTCGAGCAGGTATTGCATTTCCGGGCTGTCTTCGGCCGGGCGATAAAACGGCAGTTTTTCGATGTCTGCGTCGGGAATCGGGATGTCGAAACGATCGCGGAAAGCCTTCAGCGATTCGAGATCGAGGCCCTTCTGCTGGTGGGTCGGGTTTTGCGCTTCACCGGCGGCGCCCATGCCGTAGCCCTTGACGGTTTTCGCCAGGATTACGGTCGGCTGGCCGACATGCTTGGAAGCGGCCGCATAGGCGGCATACACCTTGTGCGGATCGTGGCCGCCGCGATTCAGGCGCCAGATGTCGGCGTCGGACATCGCCGCGACCATTTCCTTCAGCTCGGGGTACTTGCCGAAGAAATGTTCGCGCGTGTAAGCGCCGCCCTTGGCCTTGAAGTTCTGGTATTCGCCGTCAACGGCTTCTTCCATGCGATGCTTGAGCAGGCCGTCCTTGTCCATCGCCAGCAGCGGATCCCAGTAGGAACCCCAGATGACCTTGAGCACGTTCCAGCCGGCGCCGCGGAAATCGGCTTCCAGTTCCTGGATGATCTTGCCGTTGCCGCGCACCGGGCCGTCGAGACGTTGCAGGTTGCAGTTGATGACGAAAATCAGGTTGTCCAGCTTTTCGCGCGAAGCCAGCGAAATCGCGCCCAGCGATTCCGGCTCGTCCATTTCGCCGTCGCCGCAGAACACCCACACCTTGCGGTTGGAAGTGTCGGCGATGCCGCGGTCGTGCAGGTATTTGAGGAAGCGGGCGGTGTAAATGCCTTGCAGCGGGCCGAGGCCCATCGACACGGTCGGGAATTGCCAGAAATCCGGCATCAGCCATGGGTGCGGATAGGAGGACAGGCCGTTGCCGCCTGTTTCCAGACGGAAATTGGACATCTGCTCTTCGCTGAGGCGGCCTTCGATGAAGGCGCGGGCATAGATGCCGGGCGAGGAGTGTCCCTGGAACATCACCAGGTCACCGCCGAAGTTTTCATTCGCCGCGCGGAAAAAGTGGTTGAAGCCCACGTCGTACAGCGTGGCAGCCGACTGGAAGCTGGCAATGTGGCCGCCCACGCCGGGCGATTTCTCGTTGGCGCGCATCACGGTCACGATGGCGTTCCAGCGGATCAGGGCGCGGATACGGCGTTCCATCGAAGGATCGCCCGGCAGCTTTTCCTGCAGGTGGACGGGAATGGTATTAAGGTAGGCGGTCGTCGCGTTATAGGGCAGATAGGCACCGGAGCGGCGCGCTTTGTCGATCAGCTGTTCCAGCAGAAAGTGTGCGCGTTCGGTTCCCTCCTGCTCCAGCACCGCGTCGATGGCGTCAAGCCATTCCTGCGTTTCCTGCGGATCGATGTCGGGGGTGGGATTGGTCATCTAAATTCTCTCCTGGGGCTCGCATCGCTATAATTCGTAAGCGAATGCGGCTGGATTTGCTGAACAGAAAGCCGCTATCTTCGCTATTTTGACTGTTCAGGTCAAGTTTAAAGAGGGTGCGGTTATCGGTGCGAATGCCCTGTAAGCCGCGCCAAAACAGGAAGTTATCGAAAGGAAGACAATGTTTGCCAGCCTGGTCCAGCACGAGAAATCCATCAGCGAAAAGGCGCTCGAGAAGGCGACGCATCTCTTGTTTGTCCTGCCCGAGCAACGCCCGCAGGATATGCCTCACGCCGATATACTGGAAACGAAGCTTCAACGCCGCAAGGAAAAATACGAGGATCTGGCCAAAGGCCCGCTGTGCGCCGACCTGCCAAACGGGAATGTGGCCACATGGATCGTGCTGAAGGACGGCGTATCCGCGTTCGAACGGCACACGGCATTGCGCAAGGCGGTGGCTACGCTGCTGGACGAACAGCCGGAGTCCCTGGCGATTGCCGTGTTCGGCACCGATGTGCAACGCGAACTGGCGGCGCATGCCGCACTATACGTCGCATGGGTCAACAGTGCGCATTTGCCCGTGCGCAAGAAAAAGGATGAACGCCGCGCGTTGAAGAAAGTCGAGTTGTTCGGCTACAAGGGCGATGTATCGGCGGTGCAGGCCCAGGCACGGGGCAATACGCTGACGCGCCGCTTGACCATGCTGCCGCCCAACGATCTGACGCCTGGCATTTACCGCGAAAAGATCAAGGTGCTGGCAGAGGAGCACGGCTGGCAGCATGAAGAATACGACATGAAAAAGCTGCGCAAGTTGGGCGCGGGGGCTTTCGTTGCCGTTGCACAGGGTTCCGAAATGGAAGATGCCGCCATCGTGCATCTCAGCTATGCGCCGAAAAAAGCAAAAAAATCCTATGCGCTGGTGGGCAAGGGCATCTGTTTCGACACCGGCGGCCACAATCTCAAGCCCGCGCGCTACATGCATGGCATGCACGAGGACATGAACGGCTCCGCCGTGGCGCTGGGTATCCTGCTGGCGGCGACCGAACTCAAGCTGCCGGTGAAGATCGACTGCTGGCTGGCGCTGGCGCAAAACCACATCAGCCCCAAGGCTTACAAGCAGAACGATGTTGTGACCGCGCTCAATGGCACCACTATCGAGATCATCCACACCGATGCCGAGGGACGCATGGTACTGGCGGATACGTTGACGCTTGCCTCGCGCGGCAAGCCGGATTTCATGATGGATTTCGCTACGCTGACCGGCAGCATGATGACTGCGCTGGGCACCCGCTACAGCGGCATCATCGGCAACAAGCCGGAACTGCTTTGCAAGGCGGTGGGTGTCGGAAATGCGGCGGGCGAACGCGTGTGCGCTTTTCCGTTCGACGAGGATTACGAGCCCGAGCTCGACAGCAAGATCGCCGATATCAAGCAGTGCACGCTGGATGGCGAAGCTGACCATATCCTTGCCGCGCGCTTTCTGGCGCGCTTTATCGAAAACGATATCCCATGGCTGCATGTCGATCTCTCGGCCTGCAATCACAAGGGCGGGTTGGGCGCGGTCGCGAGCGACGTCACGGGCTTTGGCGTGGGCTTCGGATTGAAACTGCTGCAAGCGCTTGCAGAACCGGAGCAAGCATGATTTTCGACGTGCTGGCGAATGCGCATCGCTATGAGGCTTTGCATCCGCTTTTCTCCAAGGCGTTTGTTTTCCTGCGCGAAACCGATTTGATGGCGCTGGCGCCGGGACGTTATCCCATCGAGGGCGAGAAGCTGTTCGCCCTTATTCAAGAGGCCGACGGCCGTGCCCGCGCCGACGCCCAGTTGGAATGCCATCGCAAGTACATCGATATTCAGCTGGTGTTGCAAGGCGCGGACGAGATGGGATGGAAGCCGTTATGCGACTGCCGGGAACCCGTGGCCGAATATAGCGACAAACGGGACATCCGGTTCTTTTTCGATGCGCCGGCGAGTTGGGTCAGCGTGCCGGCGGGGGCTTATTGCGTGTTTTTTCCAGAAGATGCGCATGCGCCGCTAGTGGGGGCGGGATCTATCCGCAAGGTAGTGCTGAAAATCGCGGTAAACGGTTCAGGTGAAGGCTAAAACGCGGTCGGTTTTAAGCGCAGCGACATATAGATGTGCCACTTCGTGATGTCGTTTCCGGCCTTGAACTCCTCGAAAGCCGATGGGTGTTGAACCATACGCGATACGACCTTGGCATCCCACATCCTGACTTGCTCCGGAATGGTTCCCGGGAACGCGGCAATCGAACGTTCAACCTCTCTCATCATGGCACTTAACTCCCTTGTTTAGAATTGGTAACGGGTTGGCCTTGTTTGTTACATCGTTGATTATGAATAAAAAAATATTCCTGACAATAACCCAAATGCGGTATGTCATCGCCTGTTTTCTGGTGGTGTGGAGCGCTGCTTCATCAGCGCAGACCTTGTCTGGAATAGCGTTGATCGGTTCCACGTTTACCTATGAGGTGAAAGCTGGAGATACGCTTACCCGGATCGGTGCCCGCTATGGCGTCGACCCTTACCTGATTCTCAAGGAGAACGGTTTGCAGGCATCCGGTCCGTTGAAAATCGGCCGGGTTTTGCGTATCGACAATCGCCATATCGTTCCCGCATTGCTCAGCGACGGGATCATTATCAATCTTCCGCAACGCATGCTGTTCCGCATGCGGGGTAGCAAAGTGGACAAGGCTTATCCTGTCGGGCTCGGGCGTCCCGACTGGCCGACCGATACCGGGAAATTCACGATTACGAGCCGTCAGGAAGGCAAGACCTGGTTCGTGCCTCCTTCGATTCAGCAGGAAATGGCACTCCTCGGCGAGCCCGTGCGCGAGCAGATTCCTCCGGGGCCGGAGAACCCGTTGGGCAAGTACTGGATGGGCTTGAGCTTGCCTGGGCTGGGCATCCATGGCACGATTGCGCCCGAAAGTATCTATCATTTCCAGAGTCATGGCTGCATACGCTTGCATCCGGACGACGCCGCAGAAATGTTCGCAACAACAAACAAGGGCGATGCCGGCATCATTATCTACGAGCCGGTGCTGTTATACGTCGCGCCCAATAACAAGATCTATCTGGAAGTGCATCGCGATATCTATCGCAAGGGTATTGATGCGAAAGAGCTAATCAAGGAACTTGCCGCTTCTGCTCGAGTCGATTCCACCATTGACTGGAGCAGAGTGGCGGAAGTGATCGCCGCGCATGACGGCGTGGCTCGCGATGTAACGCGCGCAGCCGACTAGGAGAGCACATGAAGGAGCAGGACGAGTTGTTGTTGCCGGCATTGAGCCGACGCGGATTCTTGAAAATGAGCGCGGCCGCAATGCTGGCCGCCGCGGTGCCCGGCCAGGCGCTGGCGGCAATGTCAAATGAGCCGGAGCGCAAACTGTCGTTCTACCATTTGCATACCGGCGAAAAGCTGAGCGCCGTGTATTGGGCGGATGGCGCCTATCAGAAGGATAGCCTCGCGAATATTTATCATGTGTTGCGCGATTTCCGCTCCGGCGACGTCAGCCCCATCGATACCGGGCTGCTCGATCTGTTGCATTCGTTGTCGATGAAGCTGGACACGACGGCCGAGTTTCAGGTGGTTTCCGGTTATCGTTCACCTACCACCAATGCGATGCTGGCCAAAAACAGCAGCGGCGTCGCCAGGCACAGCTTGCACATGGATGGACTGGCCATCGATATCCGCCTGCCCGGACGCGATCTCGCCAAGGTGCACCGGGCGGCTCTGGCGCTGAAAGGCGGCGGCGTCGGCTATTACCCGGTGTCTGACTTCGTTCACATGGATGTCGGCCGCGTGCGGCAGTGGACTGGCGCGTAATTCGACTTCGCGCCTATTTGCAATCGACGCACTTGCCTTTTACGGAGGCCATGCCTTTTACCGTAGATAACCCTTTTACGTCCTTGAAGATCGCTCCATCCACGTCGGCATCGGTCAAGTTCGCGCCGGTGAGGTCGGCGCCGGTCAAGTCCGCATTGATCAGGTCGGCGCGGTGCAGGTTGGCGTTTTTCAGGTTGGCACCCGTCATGTCGGCAAAACGGAAGCTCGCAATGTTGAGATCGGCGCCTTCGAAGTTAGCCTTGGCAAACTTGCCGCCCACCGAGTCGAATTTCATCTGCCCCATCGGCTGATTGCCGATATCTAGCCCGAAGCGGCCGTTTTTCGCATTGATACCGCTCATGTCCACCGCCCCCAGCGTACCGATGACGCGTGCGTTGGTGAGATTCGCCCCGGCGAAGTTGGTCTTGTCGAAAATGGCCTGGAAAATGATGGCGTCTGTCAGGTTGGCGCCGGAGAGATTGGTGTTTTCCAGCCGCGCCAGATTGAGATAGGCGCGTTGCATATCGGCCCCGGAAAGGTTGGCGCCGCGCAGATAAGCACCGAAAAAGCTGGTGTTGACCAGCTTGCAATGCCGCAAGTCCATTCCGTCAAACTCCAGGTAGCCCACATCCTTGTTGGATAAGTCGCAGCTTTTGCTCTGGATCTGTTTCAGCGCATCGGCCTGGCTGATTTTTTCGCGTTCCGTTTCGGCGTTCTTGTCGTAAAAGGCTTTTGCTTTCTTGATGACAGCATCCGGGTTCGCCATGAACGTCTTTTTCGCCTCTTCATTGCTGAAGCAGTATGTCTTGCCCTTGTAGTCTGTTTTTACAGAGCAATCCGTTTTCATCATCTGCCCCATCGATAAACCGACCGTACAGTTGTCACCCATTTCCGCTGCGCCGGCGATGCCGGATATTGCCAACAGTACGCTGAAAACAACCCCTGATGTACGCATGATTTTTCTCCTGTTATTGGAATGGAATACGCTTGCGCGCAAGCTGGTTATCCGCCTGTAATCCCTTAGTCCCGTTACCTTTTGAAAAATTCATTCGATCAGCTATTTACAGAATTTGACATGGGCTGACCGTCTGGTCGGTCAACCGAATGGAAAAGCGCCGCGTTGTTAGCTCAACCGCTGCAATTTGGTGGCCATCGATCAACCAGAAGGAGTATCAAACGTGAAGATCAACAAGACTGCTGCTTCGATACTGATAATGAGCGCGATATCGCTGCCCGCAGCAGCGGATGATGTCTATTACGATAGCGCACGCGTGATTTCCGTTGAGCCGCAAGTCGAACGCGTCAATGTGCCGCGCGAGGAATGCCGTACCGAGTACACGCGTGAGTCCTATTCCAATTCCGGCAGCCGCGACATCGGCGGCGCCATCATCGGCGGTATCGCCGGCGGCCTGCTCGGCAGCCAGATCGGCAAGGGCAGCGGCCGCGTTGCCGGTGCCGCCGTAGGTGCCGCAACAGGCGCCATCGTCGGCGACCGCATCGACAACAGCGACCGCCGCAGCTATGCCACCCGCCCGGTCGAGCGTTGTGTAACCGTGGACGATTGGCAAACCGTGACGCGTAACTATCTGGTGACTTACCGCTATGACGGTCGCGATTACACCACGGTGATGCCCAACGACCCGGGCAGGAATATCCGCGTCAGGGTTGCCGTTGCTCCCGACTACGACGAGCGCGTCAGCTACATGGAGCCCGGCTACCGGGATAACGGCTGGCATCGCGGTTGGGACAAGCGCCGCGGTCGCGATTAACCGAACTCAGGACGAGTCGGCTGATTTTCGCCAGAAGCGATATCGGCCCTTCAAGCCGCCGGAATTTCCGGCGGTTTTTTTTTGATACGGATGAACGGACGTACAAAGTCCTTCAATGCAAATCCCGCAACTCCAGCCGCCGTAGCTTCGGAGCCAGTTTTGCCATTGCGCCGACAACCCCCAGGGTCATCATGCCACCGAACACCACTGACGGCACGAGGCCCAGGAACCGTGCTGCGATGCCGGACTCGAACGCGCCGAGTTCGTTGGAGGAGCCGATGAAGATGCCGTTGATGGCGGCGACGCGTCCACGCATGGCATCGGGTGTCATCAATTGCATGATGGCGCTGCGCAAAACCACGCTCACCCCGTCGCAGGCGCCGGAAAGCAGGAGCATGATACCGGCCAGCCAGAAGCTCTTGGAAAGCGCGAAGGCGATGATGCACAGGCCGAAGCCGGCCACGGCGCCGAGCAGCCAGCGCCCGGCGTGCTTGTCGATGGGATGGCGGGCGAGATAAAGGCCGGTAGCCACGGCGCCGATTGCCGGCGCTGCGCGCAAAATGCCCAGGCCTTCCGGCCCGTAATGGAATATTTCATGTATGAATGCCGGCAGCATGGCGACCGCGCCGCCGAAGAGGACGGCGAACATGTCCAGCGTCTGGGCCGCAAGCATCACCTGGTTTTTGGCGACAAAACGCAGCCCTTCGGCGATGCTCTTGAATACCGGTGCGCTTTTGGCGGGCGCCGGCTCCTTGACGCGCAGGGAAAGCAGCATGGCTGCGGCGCTCAAAGCCAGCAACGTGGCGACGGCATATGCCGTGGTTTTGCCCGCCCAGCCGACCAGTATGCCGCCGAGCGCCGGTCCGATGATCAATCCGAGCTGGAAAATGGAACTGCCGATGCCGGCAGCGCGCGCATATTGCCGGCGCGGAAGTATGATCGCGAATAGCGAATTGTAGGAAGGGCCGATGAAGGCGCGCGCAATGCCGGTGAGGACAATGGAACCGTAAATCCACAGCGTGGGATCGCCCGAAATCAGGCCGGCAGACACGGCAAGCAACACCAGTGTATTCAGGAAGAGCATGACGCAAGCCATCACGCCGAACATGCGGCGCGAGTGATGGTCGATCGCATAGCCTGCGAACAGGGCACAGCAGAAATAGGGGATGACTTCTGCCAGCCCGATCAGCCCCAGCGCCAGCGGATCGCGCGTGAGTTCGTAGATATGCCAGCCGACCACGACCGCGACCATCTGGTAGGACAGCACGATCTGGACACGAAAGGCGAGCAGCTTCAGAAAGGCAGGGTTGCGCAAAAGCGGAGTGAGCATGGAATTCCTAGTATGCAGGCACGGGCACGATTCGAAGGCTGGCAGCTATCGCTGCCGCTCGGCCAGCCAGCGCCAAACAATGCTGTCTGGAATTTCCACGCCTTCCTGTACATACCTCAGGACTTTCTGGTTCAGTACCAGCAGCGGATGGGCAGCCTTCGCCGTTTGCGTACCGCAGAACAGGATGCGGTCGCCGGCAAGGAGAGGCGTCTCCAGTTCCGGCAGCAGCATGCTTTGATTGCCGCGGATCAGCAGCAGCGGCACCAGAAAGAGGGGTTGCTCGCGGTTATAGGGGTCTTTCGTCAACAGCTCCAGGGTCACGGGTTTCCCTTCTTCAAGGAGACACATGACTGCGGGCGAGCGCTCCATGTTGATATAGGCACCCCATGTTTCCGGCACGTTTTCCCCGACCACGGCCACCAGTCGGCTGATGAGCTGGTTGGCCCAGGCGTTGCTCTGACTACGAGCGAGATGAAGGAATTGTGCCAGCATCGGCGTAATCAGGTGGGCCAGGCATTCGTGCGCGATGATGTCGCTCAGCTGCATGGTGATGTCGGCGTTGAATTTTCGGAACAGAACGCTGTTGAAGCGCCGGTTCTTGCGGATGACCACGAAGAGATCAGGCCTGAGCTCGAGCGCGGTCATGGCGATCGACAGGTTATTGGTGTCGTTGTCAGTGCCGGCGACGATGCCGACGGCCCGTTCGACTCCGGCTTCGATCAAGGTATGTGCCTCGGTGCCGCTGCCGCGAATGAAGTTTTCGCAGCCGGTGAGTTCGGGCTGGGCTTCGATGATCTGGATGCTGGCCCCTTCCTGTTCCAGGTTCCTGACCACGGCCTTGCCGAAACGGCCGTAGCCGCACACGACCCAATGGCCGACCGGCGGCGGCACGGGAGAGGGCAGCGAGGTACCGGGCACGCCGGTCAGCCATTCGTGCAGCAGGTAGGTGCCCAGCGAATGGATTTCCATGGCGAGGTGTTCGCCGAACAGTTCGTAAGGGTTGATGATGTGATCGGTGCCGAACGAGGCCATGTTGGCTGCCGTTTCAATATGCTCGGCACGACACAGCACCGGCAGCTCCGGGTTAATGAGTTTGACTGCCACTGCCACCGCGAGATTGACATGGTCGTCATTGGTGAGCGCCGCGATCCCGCGGCAATGCGGATGATGGATGCCTGCCTGCAGCAGCGTTTCGGGCAGCTTGGCGTCGGCGCACAGTCCCGGCACCGGCGATTGATAGTCCTGTAGCTCCAGTTCGTTGATGCGTTCCTGATCAATATCCAGGGTAACGACCCGCATGCCTTTCTGGTCCAGCGCGCCGACCAGCAGGCTGCCGGTTTCGCCGTAGCCGCAGACGATGTAGTAAGGCTCGTACAGGCTGCTTACCGTGCGGCCGAAGCGCGCCAGGGTGATGGCCTGGCGCAATGCCGGATCCTGCGCCAGCGCGATGATCTTGCCGATGGCATAGAACCAGGAAATGACTGTCAGATAGATCGAAAACGTCATCCACAGCCGTTGCGCCTGGCTGAACGGGTAGGGAATTTCGCCGAAACCGATGGTGGTGGCGGTGTAGCTAATGACATAGAAGGCTTCGAAGATGCTCATCTGCCACGGCTGGCCCTGGGCGTCCAGGCCGGGCATCAGCGTAAAGCCGAACACGGCGATGCCGTAGCTGACGATCAGCGTAATCAGCGGCGCGCGCATGCGCCGCAGGATCAGGAAGAAAATGCTGTTCACAACAACCCGCCGCGCGTTTAGCGCCGCAACATGATGGTTTCGATGATCAGCAGGATCACGGAGGTGACGTTGGCCAGGAATGCGCCGCCCGACAGCGACACGATGCTGACCATGGTGCTGGTTGCGATCGGGGTGTCTCCCATGGCACCGAATATGGCCCAGATGACGGCGGCGGCAATCAACTGGATATCGGCGACCAGGCTGGTGGAAAGATGGATGGCGCCGATCTGGGTCCGGTCACCGAATTTCAGTACGGTCGCGATCAGGTTGACCACGATGGCTGCATAAAGCTCATAGGAATGATGAAACTCGGGATTGCCCATGTCTCCAATGAAAAAACCGAAGTTGAGCGTCATCGCCAATACGATGAAGAAGCCGAAGGCGACTTTTTCCAGATTCATGATATTCCCTTAACAACAGTTGAATAATGGCAGGATCATAACAAAAGATTCGGATTCGCAGTCCGTCATTCCCAGAACGGACGGGTGTCGGAGAGGCGGTTCCAGTCTGCTTTCAGTTTTTTTAGCTGGCGTTGGGTGCTCAACGCATTCCAGCCCTTGACGATCAGCGGCACTTCGCCCAGTGCCTTTCCCGGACGGCTACCCATCAATCGGGCGATCAGGCGGTCCGTGACAGCCATGTCGTTGAGCTCGCCCAAGGTGTCAAGCATGCGCGCAAGGCGGCGCAGGTAGGGCCGGGTTTGCTCTGTCGGATACAGGCTCGCGAAGAATTCGGCGGCGTATCGCAGTTTTTTCGCGGCAATGCGGGCGGCGTGGCGCTCTTCTCCCGACATTTCGTGCCAGCGCTTGCCGTGCTTGCGCAGCCGGCGATGGCGTTTTTGCAGGGTAGCGCGTGCGAAAGCGTCCAGCGTCGTTGCGTGTTTGCCGGCCGGCGCCTGTTCCATCCAGATGCCCAGTCGCAGCAGCAGGCGCTGGTAGCGCTGCGAATCGAGCGCGGCGGATACGGCCTCGTGCGCGCCCTGCTGTGCCCGGCACGCATTTTTCTCCAGCTTCTCCAGGCCGGGGTGTGCCAGTTGCTGGCGTATCGGCGGCAGGGTTGCCTGCAGGAAGACATCGA
This sequence comes from Methylobacillus sp. MM3, assembly GCF_001645185.1. Classification (GTDB taxonomy): domain Bacteria; phylum Pseudomonadota; class Gammaproteobacteria; order Burkholderiales; family Methylophilaceae; genus MM2. The sequence continues at coordinate 792,007 of NZ_LXTQ01000001.1, read as the reverse complement.
GATCGCGGGCTTCGCCCAGCGTCGCTGCCAGCCATTTCAATTCCGCCCGGAGGTCGTCGGCAGGGGGCATGTGTTCGGCGAAGATCGCCATCGCCGAGCGCATGCGCCGCAAGGCGACGCGCATCTGATGCACGCCTTCCGCATCATTGCCAAATACCACCACGTCGTGGTTGCCCTGCAAATGCGCGAGGCACTCCCACAGAATGGTCCGGCAGGCCTCGACCACTGTCATCTTGCGATACAGGCTTACATCACGCGCACGCCTGGCCTGGGCCGGTTGCGGCCGGTAGTGGGCATAGCCGCGCTGCGCCTTGCTGACGTTTTCGATCCACAGAGGAATATCGTCCAGCAGCGTCAGCGCGAATTCGAACAGGCGAACGGGCTCGCCGGCCTTCAGTTCCAGCTCGACTTCGCAGATCGGCTCACGCTTGTCATCGACGATGAGATCGCCGAGATCGAGCGCCATCTCGATCTGGCTGCCTTCGGCGGGCGCAAGTTGCCATTCGGTGCGCCGCACGTCGGTGGTGAAGATGGGCCGCAGCGCGGCGCGCAGGTCGGGGTCGTCGAAAACCTGGGTCAGCGCCGGGTCGGTGATCTTGCTGAAGTCCGGTTCGCCGTGGGCGATGATGTCCTCCCATTCCATGCGCTGGTGCAGTCCGGCCAGCGAATGCCCGGCGCCTTTCACCGCCTGGAACCAGCCGCCGGACATGCGCCGCACGCGCAGGCTCAGGTCGGTGTCCAGCAGGGCCAGCGCGGGGGTGTCGTAATAGATGCTGGTGAGGCGGCGCGTGATGGGTTTGCCTGTGAGTGCCTGCCGCACCGCCGGATGATGGCGCAGACGCGAGACATCGGCGGCGCGAATGCGCAGCTTGAGTTCTACTTCATTGGGCATGTTTGCCCGTGGAGGTCAGCCAGTGGAGTAGCGGCGCCCATTGCTGCAAGTCGCGTGCGACCAGCGACGGGCGGATGTCGAACAGGCTCGCGCCTTGCTCCGCTGCCAGTGCGTATACCTGGGCGTCGCGCAGGCTGGTGGGTACGGCGAAACCGCTCGTGCTCAAGAATTGATTCAGTGTCGCGGCCGAGTGGGTGCGCGCATCCACGCGCATGCCGACGAGGCCGACCGCGACGCGCTCCTTGCGTACGGCCTTTTCCTCGCGCAGCGCGTCCAGAAATTCGCGAGTGGCGCCGATATCGAATGCCGAGGGCTGCATGGGCACGAGCACCCAATCCGCCAGTTTGATCGCTTCAGCGAGCTTGTCGCCGTGCAAGGCAGCAGGTGAATCGAGAATGGTCCATTCCGCGCCGGGATCGGGCTCCCTGTGCTTGCGTCCGTCAACCCCCTGGATCAGCGGCAACTTGTATGGACGGCGCTGCAACCAGCCGAGCGAGGATTGCTGGCGGTCGAGGTCGGCGAGCACGACACGGCGGCCGCGCGTGGCGAAATAACCGGCCAGGTTGGTGGCAAGCGTGGTTTTGCCGCTCCCGCCCTTGGGATTTGCAATCAATACTGTACGCACGGTGATTAGTCCTGGAGCCCATTCTGGGACTCGGTTTTCAAGGGTTGCCGATCCAGGCTCATGATGGCCTGCTCGATCGGTACGGGCTTTCCGAGATGGAAGCCCTGTCCGTAGTGTACCCCCATCGTCTCAAGTATTTCCACCGCCTGGGCGCTTTCCACGAACTCCGCGATGGTCTTGATCTGCATGGCCTTGGCGATGCCGTGGATGGATTGCACCATCGCCAGGTCGATGGGGTTGGTGGCGATATCGCGCACGAAAGCGCCGTCGATCTTGATGAAGTCCACTTGCAGGTTCTTGAGATAAGCGAAAGACGACATGCCGCTGCCGAAGTCGTCCAGCAGGAATCCGCAGCCTACACCCTTCAGCGTCTTGATCAGTTCTATGGTATGGGCGAGGTTGACGATGGCCGCGGTTTCGGTGATCTCGAAGCAGATGCCGGTCGGCGGTACGCCGTGCAGGATCATCTGGTCCATGATGTAGCCGAGCAGTTCCGGGTCGCCCAGCGAAACGCCGGACAGGTTGATGGTGAACACGCACTGTATTTCGCTGCCGCGCTTGTTCAGCATCTCGCGGTAGACGGCCAGGGCGTTGCGGATCACCCAGCGGTCGATGGCCGGCATCATGTGAAAGCGCTCTGCCGCCGGAATGAATGCCATGGGCGGAATGATCTTGCCTTCCGGCCCGAGCTTGCGCAGCAGTATTTCGAAATAGCGGTTCTCGTCGGTGTTCGAGCCCAGTGGCAGGATGGGCTGGCAGTACAGGCAGAAGCGGTTTTCCTCGAGCGCCTGGGTGATGCGGGCGATCCATTGCATTTCGCCGTGCCGCCGCGCCAGGTCGTCGTCTTCCGGCTCGAATATATGAATGCGGTTGCGCCCATTGTCCTTGGCGGCGAAGCAGGCGCTGTCGGAGGCGCTCAGCAGGTTCTCGACGGACGCCGTCTGGGCCGTGATGGCAATCATTCCGATGCTGACGCCTACGCCGAAAATCTTGTCTTCATGCACAAAGCGGAACTCGCCCACGATATCCAGCAGTTCCTGCGCCATCTGGCGCGCATCATGGATGGAGCAGTTTTGCAGCAGCAGGCCGAATTCGTCGCCGCCGAGACGCGCCAGCGTGTCTTCTTCGCGGATGCGCTGACGCAGGATCAGGCTCAGCTGTCGCAGCAGGGTATCGCCGGCATGGTGTCCGCAGGTGTCGTTGACGATCTTGAACTGGTCAAGATCCATGTAGCAGAACACATGCTGCGTGCCAAGCTCGCGCGCATTCGCCAGCGCGCGTTCCAGCCGTGCCTCGATCTCGCGGCGGTTGATCAGCCCGGTCAGCACGTCGTGGCGCGCCTGGTAGCTGAGTTGCTGCGTAGCTTCGTCGATGCGTTCCTGCATTGTGCCGTGCGCCAGTTGCAGCCGTGTGGACATCTCGTTGAATCCCCGTTCCAGCGCGCCCAGTTCGCCCGAGGAGGCTTGCTGTACGCGGGTGTCGAGATGGCCTTCCGCAACTTTCCCCACCGCGTCGGCCATTGCATGAATGGACCTGGCGATACCGCGCCCCATGCGCCAGCCGATGATGCCGCTGATCGCCAGCCCGAGCAGGCCGATCAGCAAATTCTGGCCGATCATGTTTTCCTTGAGGTTTGCGAGGTCCGCGGTCGCCAGCACCACGAATACATGCCCTGCCAACTTGCTTGCCCGGCTTGTATCGTCACCGGAGAAACTCTGGTAATCGTCGATTTCAACCATGCTGCGGATGACCGGCGCGCTGAACATGATTTGCCCGTCGGTATTCCATTCGCTTGGCCGGTCTGTCTTGCTTTCTGCAGCGATAACTTCCTGCAGGATGGGTTTTCCGCTTACCGCCATGGTGCGGCCCTGGTTGTCCGTCACCAGCACGGCCTGAATGTCGTTTTCCTGCGTCATCGTGTGTTGCACCAGGTTTTGCAGGATGGCGGTATTGCCCGACACCACGCCATATTCGGAAGCGGCTGCCAATTGCAGCGCGATGATGCGCCCGCGCTCATGCAGGCCGCTGTCCAGTTCGGACAGGCTTTGTCGGGTGGAGTGCGCCGTCAGCAGCACGGCGATGATCAGCGCTGGCAAGATGGCCAGCACGAGTACGCGGGTTCGTATATCGGCAAAAGTTTTCATGCTATTGCTCTTCCTTCATCAGGGATTCCGTCAGCGACTCTGCATCCTGAAGATCGAGGCCGAGCGAACGCGCAACCTGACGATTGATGCCGACGGAAAAATAGCGTGGTGGCTGGAGGGGCGGCAAGGCTTTCTGCCGCTCGGGAAATTGGTCGGCGACTTCTGCCGCCTGGCGTGCAATGTCGGACGGACTGCTGTAAACCGCCGCGAGTGCCCCGGCGGTTACGTAAGCCTGCGAATAGCCAATGACCGGTTTCTGGTAACGGTAGCTGGTGAGCAACAAGGTTTGCGCGGTGCCGGGCTGGTGTACCAGCGGATCGGGCACGGCGAGAAGCGCGTCAGAGAGCTCAAGCAATGGTTTCAAGGCAGGCGTGAGATCGCCTTCCGTCTGGATGGTGGCCATGATCGCCTTGAGGTCGTTATCAGCCGCCGCCTTGGCGAGGAATCCGTTGCTGCGCGTTGAGATTGGCCCGAGCAGGATGCCGATGTTCTTCGCTTGCGGGAGCAGCATATGCAGCAACCGCATCTGACGGGATGGCGGTTGGTCGAGGACGATGGCGGAGAGGTTGTTGTTACTTGCGGATGCGCGGATTTTCTCGAAGGCCGGCTGCGGAATCAGAACCCCGAGCACGGCCTGGTTTCCGTTCTGCCTGGCGGCATATTGCAGCGCCTGGACACCCACTGCGACGACCAATGCTCCCTTGTCGGCTTGAAAAGCCGGCGTGTCGGCGATGCCGCGCACGCTGATCTGGCGGCCGCTGCGATTGCCCAGGCGTCCCTTGAATTCCCGGATGAATTCATCGCTGGTATTCGAGGTGTTGCCGACGAGCACGACAATGCGATCGTAGGCGCATGCGGCAGGCGCGAAGGCCATCAGTGGAATGAGACAGGCAAGCAGTGTCAGGGCGCTGCGCAACATGCGCTAAAAGTCCACGCGGTACTGAAGATAGGTGCGCCGCTGCATGCTGTTGTAGCGGGCAAATTCCTGATAGTCGTAATCGAAGGCATTCTGCGAGGTCAGGGAAATCTGGTTTTGTGTTCTGCCCAGGGTGAAACTGCGGGCCAGCCGGAGATCCCAGTGGCGGGCAGAGTCAACGTGATTGCCGTCGCCGGGCATTTTCGTCTCGCCCAATTGGTAATAGCCGACCGTGCCCATCCAGCCGCTGCCGAAACGATGCCAGGCCAGCAGGCTGAAGCTGTTGACCGGCATCGACGCTTGCAGTTCTTCGAAACGCGAGGCTTCACTGCTGCTGGTGAAGGTGGTATCCATGTCCGGATTGATGCGGATGTGGGAAAAATTGCCGATGATGCGGGTGTGCGATCCGAGCCGCAGTTGCGCCTGTGCTTCGAAGCCGTGAACCGTCAGGTCGCTGCTGTTGCGGTTGCCCAGGGTGCGGTCGGAAATCGGCGTCAAATCGGCCGGATGGGGAAAAGGCTCTATCCGGTATTGGGCGATGACATCGCGGATCTGATCGTGAAATAAACGGGCATCCAGCGACAGCGCGCCCACTTGGCCTTGATAGCCCAGTTCGCGGGAAGTGATGCGTTCCGGCGATAATCTGCCCGGATTGAGAAACTGCTGCTCGAAGAGCGTCAACCCGGGCACGGCAGTAGGAATCAGAATGCGCATGTTGAATTTCTCTTCCAGCAGCGTGGGGGTTCGCGTTGCCGTGGAGATGCCCGCACGCAAGGTATGGCCGGGAGCGAGCTTGTAATTGACGCTGAAGCGCGGCGTCAGGTCGGACCCGGTCATGCTGTTGTGTTCCAGCATGGCGCCGGCATTCACAATCAGCCGTTGGACAGGATTCCATTCAAGATGCCCGAACAGGCGCGAAAGGCGGAAGCGTTCCGTGTCGTCGGTTCCCAGAAACACCTCCGATCGCGTGCGGTCGAGACGAAGGCCGCCACCCCAGGCCAGGCGGGTGGTGGCGCTGGGGGCAAAGGTATGTTGCGCTTCCAGATCGTAGCGTTCGGTCATCACCTCGTGATCGAACGCTAGCCTGGGATTCAGTAGCGGGACGGGGAGGAAGGACAGATCGGCTGATCGCACATGATCGTCCGAGACATCGTACGAGTGATAGGCCTGGATTTTGAATTCGGCTTCCGGCCCGAGCGTGCGGCGCCAGTTCAATTGTTCGAAATGGTTGTAGACCTCTTTGGTGCGTGGCAGGAACACCAGCGCATCTTCTTCCAGCATGCCTTCTTCGCGGTCGCCGCCGTTGTAGCCGAACTGGAACTCCAGCTCGTCCTGCGCGTTGAGGCGATAGTCGGCGCGCAGGTTGAGAATGCGGATGCGCTTGTCGTCATTACGCGCCTGGATGCCTTGATCGTTTTTCAGGCCTGCCGTGATGCGGTACTGCAAGTCGCCCTCTTTGCCGCCGTGGCGCAATGTCAGGCCTTTGCGATCACTGCCCGAAGTCAGCACCGCCATGTTGCCCAGGGTTTCCGAGGTATGTTTGGTGATGATGTTGATGACGCCGAGAAACGAGTTCGCGCCGTGGCTGGCGGAATTCGGGCCGCGCGTGACTTCGATGCGGGCGATATCCTCGATGGCAAGCGGGATGTCGCTCCACTGCACGCCGCCGTAGATCGGCGAGTAAACCGAGCGCCCATCGATCAGCACCTGCATGCGGCGCGAGTAGGCATCGGTCAGCCCGTGGTAGCTGACGGTGGGGTTGACGGTATGAAAATAGCCGGCGTTGTGGCCGACGTACATGCCGGGCACCAGGCGGAAAATATCGGCGAGGTCGACGACTCCGGATGCGCGTATTGTTTCCTCGTCGATGACGGTGACCGCCGATGGACTTTCATCCACCGGCTGCGCAAGGCGCGACACGGTCAGTACCGTGGGCATCTCGCCAAGGTAGGCTTCCTCGCTCAGCTCGGTAACATCGGCGGCAAAGGCATGACAGGGCCAGGCTACGCAAAGAACCACAAGTAAGCGCTGGATGGCCATCGCCGCCGATCAGTCCTGCAACATGTCCGGAGAAATCATGGCCTTGAGGGCGATATCCTGCGGGTCGCCGCGCCGTGCGCTAAACCACCAGACGGCACCTTTCTTGATGCTCATGGAAGGAATCGCGCTTTCAAGAATGATGGATGCGACTTCACCCAGGGTCGGCTGGTGGCCGACGATCAGCGCGCTTTGCGAGTGATTCGGCCAGCCGGCCGCCGCGAGCACGGCTTCCGCCGTGGTATCCGGAGCGAGGGCTTCCAGCGTGCTAAAATCCACGCCGAGCGCTGCTGCGGTTTGCTGGGTGCGCCGCGCAGGGCTGACGAGTATGCGAGTGCCTTCCGGCAGGCGAGGCTTCAGCCAGGCGGCCATGTGTCTGGCCTGCTTTTGTCCCTTGGAAGTCAGTTCTCGCGCCATGTCGGGAATACTGTCCTCAGCTTCCGCATGGCGCCACAATATTAGTTCCATCGTGACGATGCTTTTTTTGAAATATGGCGAATACTAGCGCACTTTGATTGTAACGACATTGAAATCCGAATTGCATTGCCAACTGCTGTTGCCGGGCTTTGCCCGCGGCACGCTTGCTGCCTCTGCAGCCGGGCCTGCATTGGGCACGCTTTTGCGTCACGCGCAACGCGAGTTTGCGGGCAATGCCGCCGATTGGCTATGCCGCCGGTTCGATGTCGCACCACAGCAGGATATTCCGGCAGCGCCTTTTGCCGCGCTGGGCGACGGCTTGCAGCCGGACGGCTACTGGCTTTGTGCCGACCCGGTTTCGCTGGTGTTGCATCGCGACAGCTTTGCCCTCGCCGAATGTACGCCCGCGTTGCGGATGGAACAGGCGCAACAGTTCGTTGACGCGCTGAACCGCCATTTCGCAGCCGATGGCATGTGCTTCCATGCGGCCGACGCGCGGCGCTGGTATCTCGATCTCGCGCAGCGGCCCGATCTGCGCACACATCCTCTGGCGCAGGTGATGGGGCGCGATATCCAGCCATACTTGCCGCAAGGTGGTGACGGCCTGAAATGGCACGGCTTGCTGAACGAACTGCAAATGCTGCTGCACGCGCATCCCGTCAACGCCGATCTGGAACAGGGCGGGGAAATGCCGGTAAATAGCGTCTGGCTGTGGGGCGGCGGCGAATTGATTGCCAGAGCGCCGCAACCGGAGTTGTCGATCTGGGCGGATGACGCGCTGGCGCGCGGCTTGGCGATGGTGCATCAAAGCCGCCTGGCGGTGCTGCCGTCTTCCGCTCGGGACTGGCTGCGGCAGGCGCATGATGCCGGCGAGCATCTCGTGGTACATCCGCGTTTGTCTTCGATGGAGCCGCAACAGGCACTGGAGCGACTGGAAAAAGACTGGTTCGCTCCGTTGCTGGATATGCTGCGCAAAGGCCATGTGGCGCGATTGACGTTGCATCTCGCCGGCGACACCGTATACAGCTTTACCGTGACGCGCGCCGATCTTTGGAAATTCTGGCGCCGCGCGCGGCCTCTGGAGAGTTATCTTGGTTAGTATCGTGACCCGCAGTTTCGGCTCCGAACAGGCGGAAACCTTGCAGCAGTCCGGGCGTCATCGCGTATTGGCGCGCATCCTGGCCGCCCGCGGCATTGTTTCACCGGCGCAGCTCGAATATTCCCTGGCCGGGCTGATTTCGCCGGCGCAGATGAAAGACCTGGGCCGCATGGCCTCGCTGCTGGCGGATGCCATCGCGCAGAAAAAACGCCTGCTGGTGGTGGCCGACTACGATACCGACGGCGCCACGGCATGCGCAGTGAGCGTGCGCGGGCTGCGCATGATGGGCGGTGAAGTTGACTACCTCGTCCCCAATCGCTTCGAATACGGCTACGGCTTGACGCCGGAAATCGTCGCGTTGGCCGCCGAGCGCAAGCCGGATTTCATCATCACCGTGGATAACGGCATTGCCAGCGTCGAGGGTGTGCGTGCCGCCAAGGGGCTCGGCATCGAAGTGCTGGTGACGGATCACCATTTGCCGGGCGATGAGTTGCCCGACGCGGCGTGCATCATCAACCCCAACCAGCCGGGCTGTGACTTCCCCAGCAAACACCTGGCGGGCGTGGGCGTGGCTTTTTATCTGATGCTGGCATTGCGCAGCGAGTTGCGCGCACGCGGCGCTTACGACGGCAAGCCCGAACCCAACCTGACCGAGCTGCTCGACCTGGTGGCGCTTGGCACGGTAGCCGACCTGGTGCGGCTGGACGACAACAACCGCATTCTGGTCGAGCAGGGCCTGCGCCGCATACGCGCCGGCAAGGCCTGTCCGGGGGTAGAGGCGCTGTTGCGCGTGGCGGGACGCGATTTGCGCCGCGCCACGGCACAGGATTTCGGTTTCGGCGCCGGGCCACGGCTGAATGCGGCGGGGCGGTTGCAGGATATGTCATTGGGGATTGCCTGCCTGCTCGCGGAAACGAGCGCCGAGGCGATGCTGTTCGCGCAACAGCTCGACGCGCTCAACCGCGAGCGGCGCGATATCGAAGCCGACATGCAGGAATCCGCGCTGCTGAGTCTTGAGGAGATCGATCCGGGCGAGCATTACACGCTCAGCATTTACGAGCCCGAGTGGCACCAGGGCGTGATCGGCATTCTCGCCTCGCGCATCAAGGAGCGCTTTCATCGGCCGGTGATTGCGTTCGCTCCGGGTGGCGACGGAGTGCTCAAGGGTTCCGGCCGTTCGATTTCAGGGCTGCATCTGCGCGATGCGCTGGATCTGGTGTCCAAGCGCCATCCCGATTTGATCCTGAAGTTTGGCGGTCATGCGATGGCGGCGGGGCTATCCATTGCCGAACGCGATTTTGAGCGCTTTTCGACAGCTTTCGAGGCCGTGGTGCGCGGCCTGCTGACCCCGGCCGATCTTGAAGCCATTCTCGAAACCGATGGCCCGATTGCGCCGGAAGATATCGATCTCGGCCTCGCCGAGTTGCTGGAAAATCATGTGTGGGGGCAAGGGTTTGCCGCACCGGAGTTCGACGATGCATTTCAGGTGGCGGAGCAGCGGATTGTGGGGGAGCGCCACCTGAAGCTACGCCTGGAAAAATCCGGGCGTCGCTTCGAGGCGATCCTGTTCAATTGCATCGACCAGTTGCCGGCGGTCATACGCGCTGTTTACCGGTTACAGGTCAACGAATACAACGGCAGTCGCAATGTGCAACTGGTGCTGCGGTATTGGGAACACGCCTGAGATAGCGAGCTTGCGTCCTCACGCATTCCATGCTTTCCGCAGGCTGAGTCAGTGATGGAACTGCTTTAGCAGTTCCTGTTTGTGCTCCATTATTTCTTCCCCGAGCGCCGCTGTATCCAGCTTGCTTTTCTTCACCTTGGGGAACATTTCCTTTTCTTCTTCCTCGATGTGGTGGTTCACGTATTCGCCTAGCACGATCACCATCGCATCGTAATGTTCGTCGCTCGGTTCGCAAGTTTCGATCTGACCGATCAAGGACTTGGCGCACTCATGTTCGACGGCGGCTTCGTTCATGATATCGGAGGCATTGATGGCCTCGCGTACCGCCGGGTAGAAAATTTCTTCTTCCAAGGTGGCGTGCACCTTGAGTTCCTGACAGATCATTTTGGCCAGTTCAGCCTTTTCGCGCTTGGTGGATTTGTCGCTGCTCGACAGCTTCTCGAAATCCTTGAACATCTTCTGCACTTTTTTGTGATCGTCCATTAACATTTCCATCGCATCCATGGATGCAAGTTTGGATGATTTGGAAGTTGAAGTTGAGCGTGAGGTTTGCGTATGTTGCATTTTGATGACTCCTGAGGGTTGTTGTGACGACGTTGAAAACTCTCGATGAGCCCATCATAATTTTTCGCGGGATTAAAAATGTCGGCGTTCTTCCTATAATCCTGTAGGAGTTAAAAGCCTTTATAAAACAATAATTATGTAATGAAATTCCGACATGTAAATCGGACGCTGATCCCTTAAAGTGAGCGGTCGGCAGCGGTAGCATGAGCTCACGTTGCTGGTTTTGAACGGCAACGTTTTTTCTTTAAATGAGAAGGAGCAAATGATGCCTGAGCAAAAATCCACGCGTGGCGGCACCCCTGAGCAACATGCCAAGGCTGGCAGCCAGAGCCACAAGAATTCTTCGCAATCCAAGAGTTCGCCTAGCCGTGGCGGCAGCAGTGAACAACATTCCAAGGCGGGTAGCCAAAGCCACAAGAATCGGTAACGTTTCGTAACAAGCCGCATGCCGGAGGGTAGGCGGTAAAACGGCCTGGAATGTCCAGGCCGTTTTTACAAATACGGGCGGATAACGCAGTTCGTTGCCCTGCAACACTATGTTTGAGACGGTCTGACAAGTGCTTAATGCGCCGACAGCTTGCGGTCGATGCTGGTCAGCAAGCCCTTTCGGTGCTTGTGTTTCAATTCATAAGCGCGAATTTTCCGCAATTGGGCGGCGGAAAGGGACTCCATCTGCCGCTCCACCTGACGGATGGTCAGTTTCTGGAAGTCAGGCAAGGGGAGGTTGCGATCCGGCGATTGGCCGCGTGCATCCTTCTCCTTTTCATCCTTGGTCTCGCCATACATCTTGCGTTGCTTGTTGACGATACGTGCCGCGACTTCTTCTTCGCGGCCCGGGTAACGATGTTCCTTCTCGAACTTGTGTTCCAGTTTCTTGTATTCACGTTCTCGCTTGGGGCTGACTCCTCTTGGCATGATGATTCTCCTTGAGTTAAGGATATGTGATTACTTTACGACCTGTCTGGTTGTCGCAAGTTCTGCCTTGAAAACGCGTAATATCATTATGCCTACGCGCGTTTTGCAAGATCACTGGACGTAACGGAAAGGAAGAGCATGGCGGCCTGGATTCACGGGAAAGTCGTTGATCACAAAAGATGGAATGAAAAGCTGCACACCTTGTATATCGATGCAGCGATCGAGCCTCACCAGGCCGGCCAGTTCGTCAAGATCGGGCTGGAAATAGACGGTGAAATCATCGGGCGGCCATATTCGCTGCTCAATCCCCCCAGACATACGCCGCTGGAAATCTATTACATCCATGTTCCTCAAGGGCAGTTGACGCCGCGACTTATCCAGCTGGAGGCGGGCGATGACATTCTGGTTTCTCCGCGTGCCAACGGCTTCATGGTTCTCGATGAAATCCCGCAGGCGAAACATCTGTGGTTCATGGCGACGGGCACCGGTGTCGGGCCGTTTCTGGCGATACTGGACGAGGGCAAGTTATGGGCGCGTTTCGAGCGGGTTGTGCTGGTGTATGCGGTGCGCACGCTGAGCGAACTCAGCTATCAGGAGCGCATCGCCGCGCTTGCGGCAGCAAATCCTGAGCGCTTTGCCTTTGTTCCTTTCATCAGCCGCGAAACATGGCCTTTCGCGCAGCCGGGGCGTATTCCCCAGGCGATCGAGAACGGCTCGCTGGAAATGGCGGCGGGCACCCCCATCCGCGCCGAAGACAGCCATTTCGTGCTGTGCGGCAACCCGGCCATGGTGGAGGATGTGACGCAATGCCTGATCGGGCGTGGATTCAAGAAACACCGGCGCCGCGATCCGGGGCATATCACGACGGAAAGCTATTGGTAATTCAATCGGTAGCAAAGAAAAGAAAATGGCCCGAACCGGGCCATTTCTTTTTTATACCGCTAGCGTGTTAGCGCCCCCGGTAAACCGGCTTGGGTGAAAACAGCGCCGGTTGCGGCATTGCCTGATGGCGCGCCGCTTCGGACATGTGCTGTTGCGGCTTGGCTTTCTGCGCTTGGCGCTGCTGGCCGTTTTGCGGCTGACCGTTGCGTGCGTTTTGCGCGCGCCCTTGACCGGCACTTGCGTCACGATTCCGGTCCGGCGCCGGCCCTCTGCCACTGCGAGTCTGGCCGTTTCCCTGCGGGCGACCCTGGCCTTGCGCGGATTGCGGGCGGCGTTGCTGTTGCTGACGCGGCGGACGCGGCGCTTCCGGTTCGGCGCGCGCAGGCGGCTCGAAACCTTCGACGGCAATCTTCGGGATATCGCGCTTGATCAGCTTCTCGATATCCTTCAGCAGCTTGATTTCTTCATGATCAACCAGCGATACGGCAGCGCCGCTGGCACCCGCACGGCCGGTGCGGCCGATGCGGTGTACGTAGTCTTCCGGCACGTTGGGCAGTTCGAAATTCACCACTTGCGGCAACTGGTCGATATCCAGCCCGCGCGCGGCGATGTCGGTCGCAACCAGCACCGGGATGCTGCCGTCCTTGAACTGCGCCAGCGCCTTGGTGCGCGCCGACTGGCTCTTGTTGCCGTGGATCGCGGCGGCGGGAATGCCGTCCTTGACCAGTTTTTCAGCCAGGCGGTTGGCGCCATGCTTGGTGCGGGTAAAGACCAGTACTTGTTTCCAGTCGTGATGGCGGATCAGGTGGCTCATCAGGTCGCGCTTGTGGCTTTGCGGCACCAGGTGCACGGTTTGCGCCACCAGTTCCGAAGCCGTGTTGCGGCGCGCGACTTCGACGAAGCCGGGGTTATGCAGCAGGCCGTCGGCCAGCGCCTTGATTTCGTCAGAGAAGGTCGCGGAGAACAGCAGGTTCTGACGTTCCTTCGGCAGCAGCGCAAGAATTTTCTTGATGTCGCGGATGAAGCCCATGTCCAGCATGCGGTCGGCTTCGTCCAGCACAAGGATTTCGATGGCCGAAAGATCCAGCGTCTTCTGGCCGACGTGGTCGAGCAGGCGGCCGGGCGTGGCGACCAGGATATCCAGCGGTTTGCGCAGGCGCGTGATCTGGGGGTTGATGCCGACACCGCCGAACATCACCATCGAGGAATGCTGCAGATATTTGCCATAGGTTTGCACCGATTCCTCGACCTGGGCCGCGAGTTCGCGCGTCGGGACGAGGATCAGGCAGCGCGGACGGCCGGGCTTGGCGGCCAGCGGTTTTTCGCTCAGCAGATGCAGGATAGGCAGCGTGAAGCCGGCGGTCTTGCCGGTGCCGGTTTGTGCGCCTGCCAACAGGTCGCCGCCCTTCAGTACTTGCGGAATGGCTTGCGCCTGCACCGGGGTGGGTTTGGTATAGCCGGCGTCGGCAATCGCGCGCAGCAGCGGTTGTGCCAGACCGAGGTCGGCAAAAAGAATTTCAGTAGACAAGGTAAAACTCCTGCGACGGCCTGCCACTCACGTTGAGGGCACCAATCGAGGCAGACGAGTTATATGGTCGAAGACCGGATGAGAAAATGACCGGTGCGTTGATTGGTAGCACGCACGGTAGCCGCGGATTATACGCAGACTGACTCGAATAGCCAGCGATTTCTGGGGAAAGTGGACATAAGCGACGGCGTTGCGATTGCTCTAACCGGCAATGACAAGACGCATCAAGGTTGAAAACAGCAGATAAAGCGCCGCGAGTGCAATGCTGGCAAAAGTCAGGTGCATGCCCAGGGCGCGAAATCTGAAGTTCTCGCTTGCATGGCTCACGCCGTAGGCATGGATGCATCGGCCGATCAGCAGTAACAGGCAAAGGATGTGTACCAGCAGGAGCGGTGCTGCCGTCAATTCGACAAACGTCAGCAGCAGCAAGGCCAGCGGCACGTACTGCGCGAAATTGTTATGTACGCCGATGATGCGGCGCAGGCGGAGATTACCGCCGTCGCCGATGGCGACCCTTTCCTGGCGTCGTGCTTTGATGACGCGTATGCTCAGCGCGACAAACAAGAGCGCCAGCAACGCGGCATAAAAGGGCACGACGATTGGCATCATTTTGTCGCGGCTTCCCGGGTCGGCAGCAGGGCTTCGAGGTCAGCCGGGCTCAGCCAGCGCCATTGGCCCTCGGGCAGATCTTTCGGCAAGGCGAGGCGGCCGATGGCGATGCGTTTCAGCGCCTCAACCCGATTGCCGGCTGCCGCTACCATCCGCTTTACCTGATGGTATTTGCCTTCGCCCAGGGTGAGGTGCAGCAGCCTTTCCGAGATCGCTTCGCAGCCCAGCGCGGCGATGGGGGCCGGTTCGTCGTTAAGCTGCACGCCTTGCAGCAAGGCGGCAACGAGCTTTTCATCTGCGGCATGCTTCAGGGTGACTTCGTACACCTTCGGTACTTTCCATTTGGGCGAGCCCATGCGATGAATGAACTGGCCGTCGTCGGAAAACAGCAGCAGGCCGGTGGTGTCTTCGTCGAGACGGCCGATATTCTGTACGCCGCGCTCGCGCAATGGCATCGGCAACAGGGCGTGCACGCCTGGATGATGGGCCGGCTTCAGCGAGCATTCGTAACCGGCGGGCTTGTTCAGCATCAGGTGGGCTTTTTCGCGGTATTCCCACGGCTCTCCCTTGACGGTAAAGCGCAGGTTATCCGTGCTGAAATCCGCGAATGGGTCGTCGCACGGCTCGCCGTTGACGGTCACTTCGTGATGGCGGACCAGGATGCGGCACAGTTTGCGCGCGCCGAAGCCCTGCGAGTGGAGAATACGTTCAATCTGCATGAGGGCAATCTTTGAGAAGGTCTTGAATTTATAATGGCCGGATACTACAGGCATTCTATGAAAAACATCATATCCCGGGACAATCCCACCTACAAGCAACTGAAGAAGCTGACCGAATCCGCTCGGGAGCGCCGCAAGGCGGGGCGCACACTGCTGGATGGCGTGCATCTGATCGAGGCATATGTGGCGGCTGGCGGCAAGCCGGAGCTGCTGGTGGTTTCGGAAAGCGGGGTCGCGCATGAGGAATGTTCCCGCCTGCTTGAAAGCATCATCGCACCGCAAACAATCATGCTGTCGGACGCGCTGTTTGCCGAAGTTTCCCCGGTCGAAACGCCCGTAGGCATTCTGGCGCTGGTGGAAACGCCGCATTCCAGATTGCCGGAAACGCAGGATTTCTGTGTGCTGCTGGAGGATATCCAGGATCCCGGCAATATCGGCTCCATCCTGCGTTCGGCCGCGGCTGCCGGGGCGCAAATGGCCTGGCTTACGCCGGGCTGCGCCGATGCCTGGTCGCCCAAGGTGTTGCGCGCGGGCATGGGGGCGCATTTTGCGATGGCGGTCGAAGAGCGCGTCGATCCGGCTGAAAAGCTGGCGGCGTTTGGCGGAATTTCCATCGCAACCAGCCTCGATGCCGATCAGTCGCTTTATGCTCTCGATCTCACTGGGCCAGTGCTGTTTCTGGTCGGCAACGAGGGCGCCGGTCTTTCGCCGGCGTTGCAGCGCATGGCCTCCGTGCGCGTCACCATCCCCATGTCAGGCAGCGTCGAATCGCTGAATGCCGCTGCCGCATCCGCCATCTGCTTTTTCGAGCGTGTAAGGCAACTCTCGCACTAATTGCGTGCGTGTGCACTTTGGTGACGCCTCATGATGGCGTATACCACCATTTTCGGCCTTCTTGTGAAGACTATCATCGGCATGAAATCTGCTTGATCATGCCTCATGAACAGTCCCGGCACCGAATTTCCCATGCTCGAATTGGAGAGGCATGTGCTACCGCTTGCGCCGAATATCAAGTTGAGCGCCAACCTGCGCGCATTGCTGGAAGACCGCGAGCGTATGCTGGATTCGCTGCTGGATAATCTGGAGGGCATGGTCTACTGTTGTCTGTGGGACGAAAACTGGACGATGATTTTCATCAGCCAGGGTTGCCGGGCGCTGACAGGTTACGAGCCCGGGGACATGCTCTACAACAATCGTATTTCTTACGAGCAGGTCACTTTCAAGGCCGATCGGGAATGGGTGCGCGCGCGATTCATCGAGTCGGCGAATGCAGGCGAGGTTTTTGAAGCGGAGTACCGGATCATGCACGCCGACGGCGGGGTGCGCTGGGTGCTTGAGCGCGGTATGCCGTTGTATAACGAGGCGGGCGAAGTTGAGGCGTTGGAAGGTTTTATCCAGGACATCACCTTGCGCAAACGGAGCGAAGAAGCGGCGCGTGAAGCCGAGGAACGCTACCGCTCGATTTTTGAGAATGCCATCGAAGGCATTTACCAGACGACACCCTCCGGGAGATACCTGAATTTCAATCCCGCGCTGGCACGGATCTACGGTTACGAATCGACCCAGGATCTGGTTGAGGGCAT
The DNA here is from genome assembly GCF_001645185.1 of Methylobacillus sp. MM3. Classification (GTDB taxonomy): domain Bacteria; phylum Pseudomonadota; class Gammaproteobacteria; order Burkholderiales; family Methylophilaceae; genus MM2. Next base: position 775,393 of record NZ_LXTQ01000001.1, on the reverse strand, counting down.
TTCCGATATCCAGAAGCAATTGTATGTCGATCCGGGGAAGCGGCAGGAGTTTGTGAGCCTGATGCAGGCGCAGGGCCGGGTGCAGCATTTCGAAGCGCAGGTGTATCGCAAGAATGGCGATGTCATCTGGATTACCGAGAACGCGCGCGAAGTGCGCGATGCGGACGGCAACCTGTTGTTTTACGAAGGCACGGTGGAAGACATCACCGAGCGCAAGAGTTACGAGCGGCAGATCGAATACCAGGCGACGCATGATAGCCTGACCGGCTTGCCGAATCGAACCCTGTTGTCGGATCGCCTGCAGCAGTGCATGAGTTTTGCCGACCGCTATCACTCCAAAGTGGCGGTGGCATTCGTCGATCTGGATCAATTCAAGATGATCAACGACAGCATGGGGCACCATATCGGCGATGAGTTGCTGGTGGCCATGTCAGCACGTCTCGCGGATTGCGTGCGCGAGTCGGATACCGTCGTGCGGCTGGGCGGGGATGAATTCGTCTTGTTGATCACGGGGCTCAATCGGGTCGAAGATGTGGCGCAGAGCATGCAACGCGTATTGGCGTCAATCGCGCAGCCATTTGTCATTAATAGCTGGGATTACACGGTATCGTGCAGTATCGGTGTCAGCATTTACCCGGACGACGGCAACAATTACAACACACTTCTCAAGAGCGCGGATTCGGCGATGTACAAGGCCAAGCACGCCGGACGCAACAATTTCCAGTTTTATACGCGCGAACTGAATGCCGCGCTGCTGGAGCGTCTGGATATCGAGTATCGTCTGCGCCGCGCTCTCGAAAACGAGGAATTCCGGCTGTATTATCAGCCTCAGATCGATATCGCGAGCGGTCGCATCTGCGGTGTGGAGGCCTTGATCCGATGGCAGCCGGAGGGCGAGGAGATGGTTTCGCCAGGAAGCTTTATCCCCGTTGCAGAAGAAACCGGAATGATCGAGGAAATCGGTTATTGGGTGCTCTTTACCGCTTGCCGCCAGGCGCGCGAATTGAGAGAAAAATTCGGATATCCGGTGCCGGTCGCAGTGAATGTTTCGCCGCGCCAGTTCCGGCAACCGGGTCTCGTCAACATGGTGGAAACCGTGTTGCGCGATTCCGGGCTGGAAGCGAAATGCCTGGAGCTGGAGATCACCGAAAGCATGCTGGTGCACGACACCGAAAAATTCATCGAAACCTTGCACGCCCTGAAAGCGCTCGGGGTCAGTCTCGCCATCGATGATTTCGGCACCGGTTATTCCAGCATGGCCTACCTGAAGCACTTTCCTATCGACCGCCTCAAGATCGACAAGGCTTTTGTCGACGATCTGGAGGCCGAGCCGGCAAATCTGGCGATATTGCGTGCCATCGTGGCGCTGGGACAAAGCCTGGGCTTGAAGGTGATTGCGGAAGGGGTCGAGACGCAGTATCAGTACGACTATCTGCGCAGCATAGGCTGCGACGAATTCCAGGGGTATTTTTTCAGCCGCCCGGTGACGGCTGAAGTGCTGGAAGGAATGGTGGGAAGTAGAGGTTAGTGCTTGGCTTCGCTGCCCGGCACCTTGATCGTGGTGACGAAAACCTGCTCCGCATCCACCGGATCGAATTCATAGCGTTGGTTGCAAAATTCGCAATGTACTTCGACGCGGCCATGTTCTTCGACTATGCTGCGGATTTCATCATGCCCCAGCATGCGCAGCATGCCGGTGACACTATCCCGCGAACAGGTGCATTCGAAGCGTACTTCCTGTGCTTCGAACAATCGGATGTCTTCCTCATGGAACAGGCGGTGCAGAATCTCCGGCGCGGGTAATTCGAGCAATTCATTTGGAGTCAGCGTCGCCGCCAGTTGACCTGCGCGGTTCCACGCGTCATCGTCACGAGCTTCCTGCTCGGGCATTTTCTGCAACAGCATGCCGCCTACGCAGGTGCTGTCCGCAGCCAGCCACAGCCGCGTTTCAAGCTGTTCGGAGCGCATCATGTAGTTCTGAAGCACTTCTGCGACGCTATCGCCTTCCAGCGGCACAATGCCCTGATAGGTCTGATTGCCGTCCTTGGGGTCCAGCGTAATGACGAAGCTGCCCTCGCCGATCAGATCTGCCAGCCGGGTGTGCGGCAGATCGCCTTTCCATTTTGCGGTCGCGCGCATTTTCAGGTCGCCGGTGCATTCCACCACCAGCAGGGAAATCGGGCCATTGCCCTGGATTTGCAGGATCAGCGAGCCCCTCAGCTTGAGGGTCGCCGCCAGCAGCGCGCTCGCCGCTACCAGTTCGCCCAGCAGGCCTTTCAATACGGGAGGGTAATTGTGCTGGGCCAGCATGGTTCGCCAGGCTTCGCCGACATGGGTGAATTCGCCCCGTATTGGGGCGTGTTCGAAAATGAAGCGGGACAAGGTGGAGTCGGTTATTGACATTGGAGACTCGGAATGGGGGCTAAAGGGCGCATATTATCAAACTCTTGCGACCAGAAGAGAAGCCCGTTGGTTCCGTGGCATGGGGGATTGCGGCATCAGGGTTTGGTCGTGGCCGAGACATGCGACGCATCTTGTGCCACGATTGCCCGTTGTTTAGGGATGTGCTCGATATGCCAATGCGCAACGGCCCATTTCCATAGCTCTGCCAGGTTTTCCCCCGCAAGTGCCTGAGGCGGTTGCTGACCCAGAAAATCCAATGCTTGCCATAGGGCAGAGACCGGTTGCGCCAGTTCGAGCGGCCGAGCCAATGTCTGCTTGCTGAGTTTTTCTCCGGCGATGTTTGTTGCGACTGGCAGATGGGCATAGCTCGGCGTGGGTAAATCCAGCCGCTGTTGCAGATAAATCTGGCGCGGCGTGGAGTCCAGCAGATCGGAGCCGCGCACTACGTGCGTGATGCCTTGCGCTGCGTCGTCTATCACTACCGCCAGTTGATAGGCAAAAAAACCGTCAGCGCGTTTCAATACGAAGTCGCCGATATCCCGGGCGAGGTTCTGTCGCATGGTTCCTTGTATCGCATCTTCGAATATGATTTCAGCTGCATCGACCCGAACCCGCCAGGCGCGCGGCACACGGTCTGGCGGCAATCCATCGCGACAGGTACCGGGATAAATGGGGCCGTCGACCCCCGGCATTGCGAAATCCATGATTTCCTTGCGCGTGCAGGCGCAAGGGTAGAGCAGACCGTCGTTCCTGAGTTTTGTTAGTGCTGCATCATAGAGCCCGCTACGCAGGCTTTGGTAAAGCACCGGCCCATCCCATTCGAATCCATAGGCTTCCAGCGTTCGGAGTATGGCATCCGCGGCCCCGGGCATTTCGCGTGGCGGATCGATATCCTCCATGCGAACCAGCCAGGTGCCATTGTGGCATTTTGCTTCAAGATAACTGCCAAGGGCCGCGACCAGCGAGCCGAAGTGCAAGGGGCCGGTAGGGGAAGGGGCGAAACGGCCACGGTAAGGTGCGTTTGCCATTCAAAGTGCGGAGTTCGGATTAATACAGCCGGACAACGTTGTCCAGGTGCGGCGGAATGTCGATGGCTTCGACCCGTTTGCCAAGCAGGGTGATGCTGCAATCAAGGCGTTCGATGCCGGTGTCGCTGACCTCGAAGCCATACGTGCGCTTGAGCTGCATGCGTCCGGCACCGTCGCGTCCGGCACGAAGCCTGATCATGCCTACGGTTTCGTCGAGAAACTGCAATCCGGATTTCTCGGCAGCTTCCTGGCCGGCCTTGACTGCGATTTCACGCGCCTTGATGCCATCCAGCCAGAGCCAGGCGATGATAGCGAGTGTTACGAGTAATGCGATTTCCATGCCTTTAACCTGCGGTTTTGGGAGTATCTGGGCCGGGCGCGGCGTCTAACGGCGCCTCTTCCTCGGGTTCCTCTTCGTGCAGCGAGAGATGATCGATGCGCGACATTGCGTCCTTGGACTTGGAATCCTTGCTGTGCAGCTTGAATCTCAAGCGCAACTCGTTGATCGAATCGGCGTTGCGCAGTGCGTCCTCTTCAGTGATCCGGCCTTCTTCGCACAGATTGAACAATGCCTGATCGAAGGTCTGCATGCCCAGCTCTATGGATTTCGCCATGGTCTCCTTCACCATATTGGTTTCGCCCTTGAGGATCAGGTCGGCAACCAGTGGGGAGTTGAGCAGGATTTCGATGGCAGCACAGCGTCCGCCGTCTTTTTTCGGCACCAGCCGCTGCGAAACAAAGGCGCGCAGGTTGAGCGAAAGATCCATGTGCAATTGCGCGTGCCGTTCTTCCGGGAAGAAATTGATGATGCGGTCCAGCGCCTGATTGGCGCTGTTGGCGTGCAGGGTCGCCATGCACAAGTGCCCCGTCTCGGCGAAGGCGAGCGCGAATTCCATGGTTTCCCGGTCGCGGATTTCGCCGATCAGGATTACATCAGGCGCCTGCCGCAACGTATTCTTGAGCGCGTTGAACCAGCCATTGGTGTCGCGGCCGACTTCGCGATGCGTAATCAGGCAGTTCTTGCTCGGATGCACATACTCCACCGGGTCTTCGATGGTGATGATATGACCGTAGGAATGTTCGTTGCGGTAATCGATCAGGGCCGCCAGCGTGGTCGATTTTCCGGAGCCCGTGCCGCCTACCAGAATGATCAGGCCGCGCTTGGCCATCATCACGTCCTTCAGTTGCGGCGGCAGGCCGAGTTCGTCGAAATTCGGAATCTTGGTGGTGATGGTACGCAGCACCATGCCGACATTTTCCTGCTGAACGAAGACATTGACGCGGAAACGGCCGATTTCCTTCGGCCAGATCGCAAAATTGCATTCTTTTTCCTGCGCGAATTCATTGCGCTGCTTGTCGTTCATCAACGCATGAGCGAATGCCTTGGTATGTTCGCCGGTGAGGCGCTGGGCATTGAGCGGCGTCATCTTGCCGTCAATCTTCATTGCAGGCGGAAAATCGGCTGAGATGAAAAGGTCGGAGGCTTTTTTCTCCAGCATGACACGCAGGAGATTGTGCATGTACGCCAGAGCCTGTTCGTTCGTCATGCGGAGTACTCGATCAGTGATTGAAGACGGTCAGGCTGGGTGTTCAAACACCCAGATTCTCGACCCAGGCCAAGGCTGCGATATGGCAGTTATTAACCTTGTCCGGATCGTATTGCAGGGAAGCCGCGAGTTCCGCAATGCGTGAGCTGTCGGCGTCTTCGCACGCCTCGGCGAGTTGCAGGAAAGGCCCGTAGATGCCTTCGCGGTTGAGCAAGGCATCGGTGACCGCCTCCGGCAGCAGGACCTTTTCGAGCACCTGATCCATGGGCATTTCCAGCATGGCATCGAGCAGGGAAAACACGCCGACAATGAAAAGATTGTCGCGATCGGTCTTGTCGAAATAGTCGGTGCCGAGGAGTTCCGTCAGGCGGCCGCGCGTGATCGCGGTTTTCATCAGCGCAGGCGAGGCGGCATTTTCACCGGCAGTGACCATCAGCAATGTCAGCCAGCGGTAGAGCTGTTTGGTGCCGAGGATAGTCAGCGCATGACGAATCGACTGGATTTCGCAGGAGAGCCCGAAGCCGACGGAGTTGATGTAGCGCAGCAGTTTGAACGAAAGCGCAGGATCGCGTTTAAAGCCGTTTTCGACGTCCTTGACGTCGGCATCCTTGCTCACCATGTTGAGCAGATCCAGCACGGAGGCATAGGTCGGATTGATGACGCGCGCGGTCAGTGTTTCCGGGTGGGCGAAATAGTATCCCTGAAAGTAATGGAAGCCCATTTTCTTGCAGGCTTCGAACTCCTCAGGGGTTTCCACCTTTTCTGCGACCAGTTTGACGGGCAATGTCTTGAGCTGGGCAAACAGCTTTGCGGTGTTTTCCAGGCCATGTTCATGTACGTCGAGCTTCACGTAATGCGCAAGCTTCAACAGCGGTATGGTTTCTGCGGTGGGCACGAAATCGTCGAGCGCGATCTGGAAGCCCTGCTCGCGCAATTCCTTGATGCGCTGGACGACGGCTTCGGTGGCGGGGACGTTTTCAAGGACTTCAAGTACGGTACGTTGCGGCGGCAGGAGTTCGAGAAATTCGCTGTGCAGCAATTCCTCGCTGACGTTGATGAATGCCAGTTTGTCGCCGAGCAGCCATTGAGCGCCCATCTCGGACATGGTGTTCACGAGTACGCGGGCGCAGGACTTCAGGTTGTCTTCAATGACGGCGTCATGAGCGTTGGCACTGTCTCGAAACAGCAATTCGTAAGCAATAATCTGCTGTTTGGAGTCGAGCAGGGGCTGGCGCCCGATAAATGCATGATCTTGCATTATGTTTTCCGTATAAAAATAATGGCTACCGGATTGCGGGAGGAAGGCAATCCGGTATTTCTAAAACCGTTGAAGCTCCGGAAAATGGCGAATCAAGCAAACAGTGCGGCCTTGGTATCCTGCGTTTCCACACTCAGCAGTGCTTCCATATCCAGTACCAGAACGATGGCGCCATCCCCTGTCAGAGTGGCTCCCGCAATACCCTTGGGCTTGATGTCATGCAGCGGTTTGATGACGACATCCGCCTGGCCGATGAAGCTGTCGATCGCCAGGATGAAATTGCTTTCCCCGCACTGCATCAGCACGCCGAATGCAGGCACGCCCGAGACTGGCCAACCGATCAGGCTGGCCAACGTGCGGATGGGCAGCACTTCCTCGCGCACGATCATCGTCGCCTTGCCGGACACGCGCTGCACATCCTCGGAGCGGATCGGCAATATCTCGCGCACCATGGACAGCGGCACTGCGAAAGGCTGCGTGCCGAGACGAACCATCAGCACCGGCAGGATAGCCAGCGTCAGCGGCAGCATGATGCGGAAAGTGGAGCCCTGGCCGACGACGGAAGTCACGTCGACGCGGCCATTGAGTTTCTGGATGTTGGTCTTGACCACGTCCATGCCAACACCGCGGCCGGAAACGTCGGAAATCTGGTCCTTGGTGGAGAATCCTGGCAGGAAGATCAGGTTGAGACTCTGTTTTTCATCCAGGCTGTTGGCCGTCTCGATGTCGATCAGGCCTTTTTCTACCGCTTTCTGACGGATCACATCGGCACGAATGCCGCGGCCGTCGTCAGTAATCTCGATGATGATGTGGTCGCCGACCTGTTCTGCGGAGAGGTGCACCAGGCTCTTGGCCGGCTTGCCGGCTGCAAGGCGCTCCTCCGGGCCATCCACGCCATGATCGACCGCGTTGCGGATCAGGTGCACCAGCGGATCGTTCAGATCCTCGATCATGGTCTTGTCGATTTCGGTTTCTTCGCCTGAGAGGACGAGTTCGACATCCTTGCCCAACTGGCGGGCGACGTCGCGAGCCAGTCGCGGGTACTTCTGGAACAGGCGGCCGATAGGCTGCATACGGGTTTTCATGACCGCGTTTTGCAGGTCGCCGACGAGAAGATCGAGATGGCTGACGGCTTCGTCCAGATCCTTGATGGTTTCCTGATCGACCTTGCCTTGCATGATGGCCGTACGCAGGCAGGTCAGGCGATTCTTGGTCAGGCCGATTTCGCCGGAAAGATTGAGTACCTGGTCGAGGCGCGCCGTATCGACGCGAATCGTGGTGTCCTTGGCTGATGCGGCAACGGCCGCGGTGCCGACGGCAGCAGGCCGTGGCGTGGGAGCAGCCGGTTTCGCCGGAACGGGCTGAACCTCAGCCGGAGGGGCGACCGGGGTTACGTGCGCAACGTGGGTGTCGCCACCGACCAGGCTATGGAAGAGCTGATTCCAGTCCGGTTCGCCGCTGAATCCTGCGACAGATGCGGCATCCGGGACTTGAGGCGAGGGCGTGCTTGGCGCTGGGGCGGCGGCTACGGTTTCTCCCGCCAGGACGGCGTCCAGCGAGGCAAGCAGGGCTGAATCGGCTGGGGAGGGCTGCTTTGCCGACGAAAGCTCGGCGAACATGTCGCGTACAACGCCGGTGGAGGCCATGATGACATCCATGATGCTCGGGTTGAGCGTCATCTCGGCGTTGCGCAGCTTGTCGAACAGGTTTTCCGTGCGATGGCAGAGCTTGACCATTTCGGTCGCGTTAAGAAAGCCCGCGCCGCCCTTGATGGTATGAAACCCACGGAAAATCTCGTTCAGCAGCTCTTTGTCGTCGGGGCGTTTTTCGAGGTCGACCAGCTTGTTGTCTACGCCGGACAGCAAATCCGAGGCTTCGGTCAGGAAGTCCTGCAGCATGTCCTCCATGCCAGCGAAATCACTCATGTTTTTCCCTTAAATAACTCAGAAACCCAGGCTGTCCAGCAGGTCATCCACCTGCGCCTGGCTGGTCACGACATCGGAGCGCCCATCGGCATTAATGACAGGACCGTTGAGCAGCGAATTATCCATTTCCTTCTTTTTATCTTCCGGCAGAGTCTCGATGAGCAGGGCAACCAGCTGGTTTTCGAGTTGTTGCACGGTCTCGGACAGTCTCTTGATCACCTGGCCTGTAAGATCCTGATAGTCCTGAGCCATTACGATATCCATCAGCTGTGCATTGGTCGCCTTGGTGCTCAGCGGAACCTCCTGCAGATAGCTGCGGGTCTGGTGCACAAGCGACTTGAATTGCTCGGTATCCAGCTTGCGTTCGAACAGCTCTTGCCAACGCGCGGAAAGCTGGGATGCGCCGGCCTCCATTTTCTGTTGCAGTGGCTTGGTTTCCTCGACGGCGTTCAAGGTCTTCACCGCAGCCTGCTCGGTAAGAGTCGAAATGTAATTCAGGCGGTCGCGTGTATCCGGCATTTTGCCGACGGCGCGTTCCAGCGTCTTGTCGTAGCCGAGTTCGCGCATGGTGTCGTGCAGGGCGCGCGTCAGGTGGCCGATCTGGGAGTGGACACCACCTTCCGCACCGCCGGCAGCCGGGATGGCCATGGCTTCGCGCTGGGCAAGGGCCGAGGCGGCTACTATTGGTTCGGGTGCCGCTGCTTCGGCCGGTTTCTCGGTATGCGCTTGCGCAATGCTGTCGAATAGTGCTTCGAGTTCGTCGGAATCGCCGTTATCAGTACTCACCTAATTACTCTCCTAATTACAAGCCGTGTTTTTCGAAGACTTTATTGAGTTTCTCTTCCAGCGTGGCGGCAGTGAAAGGCTTGACCACATAGCCGCTGGCTCCCGCCTGGGCCGCCTCGATGATGTTTTCCTTTTTGGCTTCTGCCGTCACCATCAACACCGGAAGATGCTTGAGGTCGGCGTCGGCACGTATGGCGCGAAGCAGTTCGATGCCCGTCATATTGGGCATGTTCCAGTCGCTTACGACAAACTGGAAGCTGCCGGACTTGAGCTTTTGCAAGGCAACGACGCCGTCTTCAGCTTCGTCGGCGTTGGTGAAGCCCAGTTCCTTGAGCAGGTTGCGGACGATCCGGCGCATGGTCGAGAAATCGTCCACGATCAGAATCTTCAGGTTTTTATCAGCCATTCAATGACCCCATGACTTTCGATAGGTTATACAAGTAAAGGACGCAGCGTTTCGGACAGGATGACCGGATCGAATTTCGGCACATAGGCATCGACGCCTGCCTGTAATCCCATGGTTCTGTTGGCTTGCGAGGAAAGCGAGGAATGCATCACGATAGGGATGCCGTCGAAGCGGCGATCGTTCTTGATGTTCTTGGTCAGTACGTAGCCATCCATCTCCGGCATTTCCGCATCGGTCAGAATCAGTCGCAACGACTCATGCAACGGCCGATTTTCCTGCTGTGCGCGCGCGGCAAGGCTCTTGAGCTTTTCCCACGCTTCAATGCCATTGCCCGCTTGCTGGTATTTGATGCCCATGCGGTCCAGCACGGAGACGATACTCTTGCGCGCCACCAGGGAGTCATCGGCAAAAAAGATATAGCGTTCGATATTGTCGTTGAATTGCGCAAGCTCAGGAATGTCGGGCTCGCCGAGCGCGGAGGCCAGCAGTTGCTCCACGTCGAGGATGGAAACCAGGCGGCCATCGGGCAATTCGGTAATTGCGGTAATCAGGCCTTCGTTGCCGGCCAGCATGTCCTGAGGCGGTTTTACCTTGTCCCAGTCAACGCGGATGATGCGGTCCACCTCGTGCACCAGGAAGCCTTGCGTATGCCGGCTGAATTCCGTGACGATCAGCGTCTGATTGGTGCAACCCGCCGGGTCGCCGAGATTGATGAAGCTGGAGAGCGAAATGACCGGGATGATGTTTCCGCGCAGCGAAATGAAGCCTTCCACGCCCCGAGGCACGTTCGGCGTCTTGGTGATATTGGGCGTATTGGTGACTTCGCGCACCTTGAAGACGTTGATCCCGAAAATTTCATTGCTGCCCAGCGAGAACAGCAGAATTTCCATTTTGTTGGAACCGGCCAGCTTGGTGCGCGCATCGATCGCGTCCAGCAGGTTGTTATCGGTATCGATAGACATTTCTTGCATCACATCTCCACGATTCAGGTACGGCTGGCCGAGACCGACAGCAGTCGAGACAGGACTTCGGCCAGCTTTTGCGGTTCGAATTTTGGCACGTATTCATCCACGCCGACCGATTTTCCGAGGTGCTGGTTGGCCGAACTGGAAAGCGACGAATGCATCAATACGGGTACGCCGGCAAAGCGGGCGTCACTCTTGATGTTGCGGGTGAGGACATAACCGTCCATTTCCGGCATTTCGACATCGGTCAGAATCAGCTGGATGAAATCCTTGACCGACTGTTGCGTTGCCTCGGCTCGCGCTGCGACTTTTTGCAGTTCCTGCCATGCTTCCTTGCCGTTGGTCGAGAACAGAAATTTGATACCTAGCGCTTCCAGGGTTTTCTGGATCTGCTTGCGTGCCACCACCGAGTCGTCGGTAAAGAACACAGTCTTTTCGCCGAGGTTGAGCGGGGCAAGCGAGGCGATGGTGATGTCGTCCGCATAGCTGGAGGTGTCCGCGAGGATTTTTTCCACGTCCATCATCATGACGATGCGTTTGTCTTTCAGCTCGGTGACCGCCGTGATCAGGCCGCCCATCTGCACGGTCAGCATTTCCGGCGGAACCTTCATGGCCGACCAGTCCACGCGCAGGATCGTGTCCACGCTTTCAACGAGAAAGCCCTGCGTATGCCCGTTGTATTCGGTGACGATCATGATTTCGGGCGGCTTTTCGTTATGGATGCCGACATACTTGATCAGATCGATGACCGGTACCAGGCTGCCGCGCAGGCTGACCATGCCCTCCACGGACGGAGGCATGTCCGGCGCGCGGGTGATTTCGGGAATGCGCATGACCTCCCGCACCTTGAACACATTGATGCCAAAGGTTTCTTCGCGCCCGGAGCGCTGATCCTTGCCAAGCGAGAACAGCAGCATTTCCAGCTTGTTGGATCCGGCGAGCTTGGTACGTGCGTCGATCCGTTTCAATAATTCAGACATGCTCTTATAGCTCCGTCCGGAAATGGACTTATCTATTTATTAATAGTGCGTAATTATGCACTGGAAAAGCATAACAATGAACCGCTCGCCATACGTTCCAAGACGAACTTTGCCAGGCAGGCCGTTCCATGCATCGCTGACCAGTTTGGCAAACATCGAATGATTGCATATTGTGAAAGAGAAATGCCGGGCAAATTCAGGAATTTTGTACAAATTGAGTGGAAAGCGGGATCTCGGCCATCACGTGGTGTGCCCTGAACTTAATTTCTGCCCTGCCCGAGAACATATTTGGAATGCGGGAATCGCTTTTTCCGGAAGGGCTGCAGGTAGGCTGGAATGCCGGTTTTACGCATATTTTTGTTGTCCGCGTATCCAAATTGTTTCTTCGTCACACTATACTTAAGCCCTATGAAAAATGTAGTGGCAATCATTGGCCCGGCGCTGCTTGTTACGCACGGGGTACACTCGTGAATCCCGCTGCCCCATCTTCGCCTGAAGAGTTGCAGGAAGCCTTTACCCTTTTCAATCAAGTGTCCGAGCAGCTGACCGATGCTTATCGCGAGCTTCAGAAGCAGGTCGAGCAGCTGACGCAGGAGCTGGCAGTCACCAACAGCGAACTGCGCCGGCAACTGGAAGAAAAGGAAAGTCTTTCGCAACGCCTGAGCCGCCTGCTGGCGGCCTTGCCCGGTGGTGTGGTGGTGCTTGACGACGAGGGGCGGGTCAACGAAGCGAATCCGGCGGTATCTAGTTTGCTGTCCGGCGGCTTGCTCGGCGAGAAATGGTCCGAGGTGTGCGAGCGTGAGCTTCAGCCTACAAGCACCCATGGGGAATGGCTTGTCGGCGACAGCGGGCGCCGCATTGTCATCTCCGCCAATCGCATAGGCGAGCAAGGTGGGGAAATCCTGCTGCTGCAAGACGTGACCGAGGCCTATCAACTGCAGGATCAATTGCAGCGGCACAAGCGGCTTTCCTCAATGGGGGAAATGGTTGCCGGCCTGGCGCATCAGCTGCGCACGCCGCTTTCGGCAGCGCTCCTTTATACTTCCCATTTGCGTGGCGAGCTTGCGCCGGAAGATCGCGAGCGCTTTGCGGACAAGGCTCTGGCTCGTCTGCATTCCCTGGAGCGCCTCATCCGGGAAATGCTCATCTTCGTGCGGGGCGGAAAAAGCAGCCAGGATCGCATTGCCGTCTCCGCGCTGCTGGCCGATGTGCAGCAGGTCATGGAGCCGCAAATGGCGCAGCACGGGCTGGTTTTCGAAGTATCGAACGATCCGGCGGGTGTGTATGTCATGGGGAGTCGCGAAGCGCTTTCCGGGGCATTGACCAATCTACTCACTAATGCGATGCAGGCTTGCCAGCCTCGGCAGCGAGTGAGTCTCTCGGCCGAGGTTGAGTCGGGCGGTTGGCTGGCATTCCATGTGGCTGACACGGGCAAGGGGATTCCGCAAAAACTGCAGGATCGCTTGTTCGAGCCCTTTTTTACCACGCGTACGGAAGGCACGGGTCTTGGGCTCGCCATCGTTCGCGAAGTGGCGCAGATGCACGGCGGCGAAATTTCATTGCAATCCGAGGAAGGTGCAGGAAGCGAATTCATCCTGCGCCTGCCTGTCAGCAAACAAGAGTCCAGTTTATGAAAAAGCCATTGCCCATCCTGGTGGTGGAAGACGACCCCGATTTGCGCGAGGCGCTTAGTGACACGCTGACACTTTCCCGCTACCGGGTTCATGCGGCAGTGGATGGCGCGCATGCGATCGAATTGTTGAAGGAGCATGCGGTCGGCCTGGTCATTACCGATGTGCAGATGCCGAACATGAACGGCATCACGCTGTTGCACGAGATCAAGTCGCGCTGGCCGCATTTGCCCGTGCTGTTAATGACGGCTTACGGTGTCATTTCGCAGGCGGTTGAGGCCATGCGCGAAGGCGCCAGCAATTACATGGTGAAGCCTTTCGATGTGGCTGATTTGCTGGCTCAGGTGGCGCGATATATGCTGCCGGTCAGTTTCGGGGAGGATGGCGATGCCGTGATGGACGATCCCCGGACCAGTGAGCTTTTCTCGCTTGCCTTGCGTGTAGCAGGGACGCCCGCCACCGTCATGATTTCAGGTGAGAGCGGAACCGGCAAAGAGGTGCTTGCACGTTTTATTCACCGGCATTCGCCACGTGCAACGCAGCCCTTTGTGGCGATCAATTGCGCGGCCATCCCGGATAATCTGCTTGAAGCAACAATGTTCGGCTACGAAAAGGGTGCGTTTACCGGAGCAACACAGGCTCAGGCAGGAAAATTCGAGCAGGCACAGGGTGGCACTTTGCTGCTGGACGAAATCTCCGAAATGCCGCTGGCGTTGCAGGCCAAGCTGCTGCGCGTGTTGCAGGAACGCGAAGTAGAGCGCGTTGGAGGGCACAAGGCAATCTCGCTTGATGTTCGCATTGTTGCCACTACCAATCGCGATATGCAGACTGAAGTAGCCAAGGGTAACTTCAGGGAAGATTTGTATTACCGCCTGAATGTATTTCCGCTGAAAATATTGCCGCTGCGCGAGCGCAAGCAGGACATCCTGCCGCTGGCCCGGCGATTCCTGAACGATATGGCAAGCGCCATGGGACGCGGCGGCTTGCGCCTTGATGCTTCCTCCGAGCAGGCCATGCTGAATTACGGATGGCCGGGGAATGTGCGCGAAATGGAAAACGTTATCCAGCGTGCCGTGATTCTTGCGCCTGCCGAAGTGGTAAAGCCCGAGCATTTGCACTTGCCCTCCTCGCAGGGTGCATTGGTACACACAGATGAGAACCATGATGAGGAAGAGGGCGCGCAGGATCTCAAGTCGCTGGAGAAAGCGCACATCATGACAACGCTGGCCTCGGTCAATGGGTCGCGCAAGCTGGCCGCCCAAAAACTGGGGATGAGCGAGCGTACGTTGCGGCATAAATTGCAGCAGTATCGCGAGGCTGATTGAACGGGCATGCGAATTGCTTTGTCTATGTATATGAATAATATGCAGCCTGGCTCCACAGGGAATATAATCATTTTTCAGGTAGGCTCCCGCCCGGCAATGCAGGCACAAGGATAGCAATGGATACCAAAGGCATCGATCAATTACTCAGTCAGCTGAGCGCCACCTCTGCGCTTGCGGCTGGCAAAAGTGCGCCGGCAGCGGAGGGCGGAGCGGCAGATTTTGCCGGTATGCTCAAGGACGCGGTCGAAGGCGTGAATGCCGTCCAGCAGGATGCCGACAAGCTGGCCCAGGCATTTCAGCTCGGGCAGCCGGATGCCAACATCCAGGATGTGATGGTATCGTTGCAAAAAGCCAATCTCTCGTTCCAGACCATGGTGCAGGTACGCAACAAGCTGGTGACCGCGTATCAGGACATCATGAACATGCAGGTTTAAGCCCGCTTTTTCCGCGTTTTTCCTCCTTATTATCTGCGCTGCAATTCGCGGCGCATTTCCACCCTATTTCCATTACAATAGCGCCCAACGCAATTCAAAATACTCAACGGTATTTGAGCTATCGATAGAGAAATATGGCCGAAGCTTCTGGGCAATCATTCAGCGCGTTGATGCGGGGGTTTAACCAACTCCCGCCGCAGCGAAAATTCGGCCTGATGGTGGCGGTGGCGGCAGTGATCGCCATTATTATCGGTGCCCTCATGTGGGCGCAGGCTCCGGACTACCGCGTGCTTTACGGCAACCTGGGCGACCGGGACGGCGGCGCCGTAATCGAATCCCTCCAGAAACAGAATATCCCGTACAAGATGGGCGAAGGCGGCACCATACTTGTGCCATCCGCGATGGTGTACGAGGCAAGGCTGAAGCTTGCTTCCGAAGGCTTGCCCAAAGGCGGTGCCGTCGGCTTTGAATTGATGGACAACCAGAAATTCGGGCTCACCCAGTTTCAGGAAAACATCAATTATCAGCGCGCGCTGGAAGGCGAAATCACACGCACCATCGAAACGATCTCGGCTGTGCAGGGCGCGCGCGTTCATCTTGCCATCCCCAAACCCACCGTCTTTGTACGCGAGCAGCAGAAGCCCTCTGCCTCCGTGCTGGTCAGTCTCTACTCCGGGCGTGTGCTGGACAAGGCTCAAGTAGAGGGTATCGTTCATCTGGTTTCCAGCAGTGTGCCGGAAATGCCGCCGGGCAATGTGACCGTCATCGACCAGAACGGCAATATGCTGACGCAAAATGGTGACAAGGGTACTGTCCTCGGCTTGGATTCAAGCCAGCTGGAATACCTTCATCAGGTTGAACAAAGTTATACGCGCCGCATCGAAAGCATTATTAGCCCGATCACTGGGGTCAGCAATATTCGGGCGCAGGTGACCGCCGACCTGGATTTTTCATTTACCGAGCAGACGGCCGAAACCTATAAACCCAATCCCACGCCGGAACAGTCCAGTATCCGTAGCCAGCAAACTTCGGAAACGGCCGGCGACGGGCAAACGGCGGGCGGCGTCCCGGGTGCTTTGTCGAATCAGCCGCCGGGAGCCGCGACAGCGCCTATCAATGCTGCAGGGGGAAGGACACCTGCAACGGCGGCAAACAATACCGCTGTGGTAGGCCCCATTCACAAGGAGTCCACGACCAATTACGAACTGGACAAGACGATCAGCCACACGAAGCTGCCGGTAGGTAGCATCAAGCGGCTGTCTGTCGCGGTCGTGGTCAATAACAAGGCAATCAGGGACAAGAAGGGCAAGGTCACTTATCAGGCCTTGTCCAAGGAAGAGCTTGCGCAGGTCTATAACCTGGCGAAAGAGGCCATGGGTTTCAACCAGGCGCGTGGCGATACCTTGAATGTGGTGAATGCGCCATTCAACCTTGCCGAAGGCGAGGAACTGGCGTCCTTGCCGATCTGGAAAGACCCTGCGATGCAGGCGCTGGCCAAGGAGATCGTGAAATATCTCGTCATTGCCGGCCTGCTGATGTATCTGGTGCTGGGAGTGCTCAAGCCCATGCTGACGGAATTGTCGGCGATCGGCAGCGCCAGGGCGGCAGGTGCCGAGGGGCCCGCCATGCAGGAGCCTTTTGCGACGGCGGAGGGAGAGGGTGCGGTCGTAACTATCGGCAAGAGAACGCATTCGTATGAGGAAGACCTTCAACTCGTGAAGGATATGGCCAAGCAGGAACCCAAGATCGTTGCTAATGTCGTCAAGGACTGGGTGAACAAGGAATGAGTGAGGACGGGGTTCTTAAAAGCGCCATCCTCCTGATGAGCATTGGCGAGGAGGAGGCTGCCGAGGTGCTGAAGTACCTGGGTCCGAAGGAGGTCCAGAAAATCGGCATGGCGATGGCGGGCCTGGACAATATCACCCGTGAACAAATCCAGGTATCGTTGCGCGATTTTCGTGCAGAGGCGGAAGAACGGACGACGCTGGGCGTGGGGTCGGATAACTATATCCGCAGTATTTTGACCAAAGCCCTGGGCGACAAGGCGACCAATCTGATCGACCGCATTCTGCAAGGCGGCGATACCAGCGGTATCGAAAGCCTGAAATGGATGGATTCCGCCTCCGTTGCGGAAATGATCAAGAACGAGCACCCACAGATCATTGCGACAATACTGGTGCATCTCGATTACGATCAGGCGAGCGAAATCCTCCAGCTGTTCACCGAGCGTTTGCGCAACGATGTCATGCTGCGAATCGCGACGCTCGACGGCGTGCAGCCGCACGCGCTACGAGAGTTGAACGACGTGTTGACCAAGCTGTTGTCCGGCTCGGACCATATCAAGAAATCCAAGGTGGGCGGCGTCAAGGCGGCGGCGGAAATCCTCAACTTCATGGGAGGAACCGTGGAGAGCACCGTTATCGGCAACATCAAGGAGTTCGACGAGGAGCTGGCCCAGAGGATTCAGGACGAAATGTTTGTGTTCGAGGATATCGGCAAGATCGACGACCGCGGTATCCAGTTGCTGTTGCGCGAGATTCAGTCCGAGTCCCTGATCGTTGCTCTCAAGGGCGCCACGCCGGAAATGCGCGAGAAAATCTTCAAGAACATGTCGCAGCGCGCGGCCGAAATGTTGCGGGATGATCTCGAAGCCAAGGGGCCGGTTCGTCTCAGCGAAGTGGAGGGCGAGCAGAAGGAGATTCTCAAGATCGTGCGGCGTCTGGCAGACGAAGGCCAGATCGTTCTCGGCGGCAAGGGCGAGGAAAGTTTTGTTTAACCCGGCATCCGGCCGGCAGTTCGCGAACCGGGGTTAATCGTGGCGAAAGATACTATGCAGCACGACAGCGGCACAAACTACCAGCGCTGGGAACCGGCAGCGCTGGACGAGGTGGATGTCGAGGTTCAGCGAGTCAAGCTTCCCACGGCTGAGGCGTTGGAGGATATCCATCGCCAGGCGCATCAGGAAGGCTATGACCTTGGCTACAGCGAAGGCCAGGAAGCCGGTTACAAGCAGGGGGTCGCGAAAGCCGAGGAGGAGTTCCTGCAGATGAAGGAATTGCTTGCTTCGGTGGAAGATGCCATCAAGCAGTTCGGAAAATCCACGAGCGAAGAGCTGCTGAATCTTTCCCTGGAAATTTCCAAGCAGATTTTGCGGCAGTCGCTCAAGGTGCGCCCGGAGCTGCTGTTGCCCATCGTACGCAATGTCATGGAAAGCATCCCGCAACATTCCCAGCACCCGCATCTGCATCTTCACCCCGAGGATGCAGCGCTGGTAAAGACTTACATGCAAAATGAAATTGCGCTGGGCGGTTGGAAAGTCGTCGAGGATCAGCGCATCGCCCGCGGCGGCTGCCGCATCGAAACTACTGCCACCGAGATCGATGCAACGCTGGCGAATAGGTGGGAGCGCCTGGCGGCTGCACTCGGAAAAGACATGAGTTGGCTCGACGAAGATGGCCCGCGCTAACAAGCTGATCGACAACTGGAACCACTACCTCAGCGACTGCAGCGAAGCGATTACGCATACTTCTCCCTGGAAGGCGACCGGAAAACTGACGCGTGTGGCCGGACTGGTCCTGGAGGCGGTCGGCGTCAAGGCTCCTGTTGGCAGCGTTTGCATCATCTCTCTCCCTAACGGTCAGACCGTCGACGCGGAAGTTGTCGGTTTTTCCGGCGATAAATTGCTCCTGATGCCGGAGGCGGACGTATACGGTGTCGTGCCCGGAGCGAGCGTTTCACTGGTCGAGGCCGAGCCGGCTCCTCATCCTCAGCACGGCCACCGGCCGCAGGTCTTGCGTCGCCGGTCGGAAGACCGCGTAAAGCAGATATCCGTTGGGCCGCAAATGCTGGGCCGCGTGCTGGATGGCAACGGCCGTCCGCTGGATCAGCTGGGGCCGTTGCAACTGGCCGATCGCGCCCCGCTGCAAAGCCGTCCGGCCAATCCCTTGTTGCGTGAACCGATCCGCGAAACGCTGGATGTCGGCGTGCGTGCGATCAATGCCTTGTTGCCGGTTGGGCGGGGACAGCGGATGGGGTTGTTCGCCGGCAGCGGTGTCGGTAAAAGCATGCTGCTGGGCATGATGGCCCGATACACCGATGCCGATATCACCGTGGTCGGCCTCATCGGCGAGCGCGGCCGCGAGGTCAAGGAGTTCATCGAGCAGATTCTCGGCGAAGAGGGTATGGCGCGTTCCGTCGTGGTGGCTGCGCCTGCCGATACGCCGCCCCTGATGCGATTGCATGGCGCGGCTTATGCAACGGCTGTTGCCGAGTATTTCCGCGATCAGGGTAAGAATGTGCTGCTGATCATGGATTCGCTGACCCGTTATGCGATGGCCCAGCGTGAAATCGCGCTGGCTGTCGGCGAGCCGCCCGCTACTCGCGGCTATCCGCCCTCCGTGTTTGCCAAACTGCCGCAATTGGTCGAGCGTGCCGGCAACGGTGTTCGCGGCGGAGGCTCGATTACCGCCTTTTATACGGTGCTGGCGGAGGGCGACGACCAGATGGACCCTATCGCCGATAGCGCCCGCGCCATTCTCGACGGCCACATTGTGCTATCGCGTAATCTGGCCGATCAGGGCCACTACCCGGCAATTGACATCGAGGCCTCCATCAGTCGCGCGATGAACTCGTTGATTACCAATACGGAGTTCGACCTGGTGCGGCGCTTCAAATCGTTGTATTCCCGCTATCAGCGCAGCCGCGACCTGATCAATGTCGGCGCTTATGTGCGCGGCACCGATCCGCAATTAGACGAAGCGATCATGCTGTATCCGCATCTGGAAGCCTTTTTGCGCCAGCCGGTCGAAGAGCGGGTTGGCGTTGCGGATAGCCGCCATGAGCTGGCAACATTACTGGGGATGCCTTGACGCGTTAAAGAGGAATAATCCATGGCCAAGCCTTTTCATTTGCAGCCATTGATCAATCTGGCGGAGGATCGCAGTCAGGCGGCTGCGCAGGCGCTAGCTCGACTCAAGCAGGCGTGGCAGGATTCCGAAAACAAACTGCACCAATTGCAGGGATTCCTCGACGAATACAACCAGCGTTTGCATCAGCAGGCACAAACCGGATTTTCCATTTCGCAACTCCGGGATTTCCAGGCTTTCATACTGAAGCTGGAGTTGGCGATACGCGCCCAGGCCGAAGAGGTCGAGCGCTGCCGCATGCGCTGGCACAAGGGGCAAGAAGAATGGCAGGCGCGCGAGCGCGAAGTCAAGGCATATCAGACGTTGCGCCAACGCCATGACGAGGCGGAACGAAAGTCCGAAGAGCGGCTGGATCAGCGGTTGCAGGATGAGTTTGCCCGTAATCTGCATCGCCGCAACAGCGATACTCCAGAATAATCTGCTTCGATTTTTCAGTTGGAACGGTAGTTGCTTATTCCCTGTGTAAATTCCATACACAGGTGCATAATGGCCGCAGTAATCCTTCCGACACAGCTTTCCGCACAGATGTTGTCTCCAGGCGAAACTTCCGCTGTCGACGCTACATTGACCGGCCTTCCCGGTCAGGCAGATACGCCAATATTCTTTGCCGCAATGCTTGCGCAACAACTGGGTATTTCCGCTGAGGGGCAGTTGGGGAAGTCCGGGGAAGTCATTGATGTGGAAGGTCTTTTAGATATTGATTCGACTCGGGAGATAAGCGCGGACGCGGGGTTTTCGGATACCCTCGTGCAATTGCCGCAGGGTGTGATGGGGATGCCTGTTGTTCCTGCCGTCCCGGTTGCTGCCGAGCCTTCCGCGGAAGAACTCCCGACCTTATCGGCTTCCGGGCAAGTAATCGGTGCCGTTCGAGGCCAGGCACTGGCGGCGAATATTACTGAAGAAGTCATGGCGGGGCGGCAATCGGTTGCCGGGAATTCGGCATCTTTTGCCGATATGGAACCGCAATCGGTATTTTCCGCTTCTTCGGAGGCGCTGGCTGAGCAGTCAGTGCGGCCGGCGATGCATGCGAAGCCAGCCGCTGCATCCCCCACATCCCCTGTCTCCGGTGCGATTCCACAACCGGTAGCGAGCGCGGCCTGGAGCGATGCGCTCGGCGATCGTGTGATGTGGATGGTGGGCCAGCAGCATCAAGGAGCGGAACTCCGGCTTAATCCTCCTTCATTGGGGCCCCTGGAAATTAAACTCAGCATGAGCGACGGCCAGGCGACACTGACATTCAATACCCAGCACATGCCCGTCAAGGAGGCCCTCGAAGCGGCGATGCCGCGATTGCGCGAAATGTTTGGCGAAAGCGGTATCAATCTTGGAAACGTTTCGGTCAATGTCGGCTTGGCTTCACAGCAGCAACAGCAAGGAGAACAGCAGGCCAGCCATTCATCCCGAAGATGGGAGCAAGAGTCTGACAACGATTTTACTTCGATGTTGCCGGCAGCCGTTACCTCCCTTGAACGTAATGGCATGGTCGATTTTTTCGCCTGAGCATCGATGGCTTTGTGCGGATGATTGCCGCATCTTTCTGGCGCCCTGGGGGCGCCTTTTGTTTTTATGTTGCGCATGTCGTCCGAATGGTCTGACAAACCGCATAAATAATATGGCAAAACCACTTGTTTTTTATGGAAGTTAAGGTTATAAACCGCTTGAGTGATAGAGGATGGGTTTAGTCCGTCTATTTAGCGTAAATCAGATGGAGCGGTAATGGCCAAGGAAGAAGTGGCGGCGGAGGTTGTTCCTCCGCGTAAAAGCAAAAAACTGTTGATTATCATCATCGCAGTGCTGGCATTGGCGATAGCGGGCGGAGCCGCAGCTTTCCTGCTACTCGGGGGTAAAGGCAAGAAGGGGAAAGACAAGGAGGAGGCCGTGCATGCGGAAGTAGAGCATGCCAAGACCGTTCTGGTACCTTTTGAGGAAAAGTTTACGGTCAATATTCAAGCTGAGGATGGTTCCGCCCATTACCTGCAGGTTCCAAAGCTTGAGCTGGAGGTAGCCAATGAGGAAACGGCCAAGCTCGTTGAAGAGAAAAAGTCCAAATTGAGCGACCGTATCAGCAGCTTGCTGCGCACCAAGACCATGGCGGAGATGCTGGCGCCAGGAAGCGATGTGAAGCTTAAGGACGATCTGAAGAAAGTCGTAAACGAAACATTGGAAATTCGTCCTGGCGAGGTTGCCAAACGGGGTGTGAAGGAAGTGATCTTGCCGGCTTCCTTCATCGTGCAGTAATGCGGGTTGAATTCGAGCAAACAAAATTGAGATATGTCTGACGATATCCTGTCACAGGAAGAGGTCGATGCCCTGCTGAAAGGGGTAAGCGGCGAATCCGATGCGGCCGAAGATGTGCACGCAGGAGAAGCTGTCGGCGTTCAAAGCTACAATCTCGCAAGCCAGGATCGCATCGTGCGGGGCCGCATGCCCACGATGGAAGTCATTAACGAACGGTTTGCTCGTAATCTGCGTATCGGTTTATTCAACTTCACCCGCCGCACGGCCGAAATTTCGGTCGGCCCGGTAAAGTTATTGAAGTATGCAGAGTTTGTCCGCAATCTGGTGGTTCCCACCAATCTCAACCTGATGCATGTCAAACCCTTGCGCGGCACGGCGCTGATGATTTTCGACCCGAATCTGGTGTTCATGGTCATCGATAATCTCTTTGGCGGCGATGGCCGGTATCACACGCGTGTCGAAGGGCGGGATTTCACCCAGACGGAGCAGCGTATCATCCGCAATCTCCTGGGCGTGGCGACTGACGAGCTGGAAAAAGCCTGGGCGCCCGTCCATCCGATCAAGTTCGATTACATCCGTTCGGAAATGAATACGCAGTTCGCGAACATCGCCACGCCGAGCGAAGTGGTTGTGGTAACCACATTCAATATCGAGATCGGGCCGGTCGGCGGCGATTTTCACGTATGCATGCCCTATGCTATGATTGAACCGATCCGCGACCAGTTGTATGAAGACATGCATGGCGATCGCATGGAGGTTGACGAACGCTGGGTCAATTTCCTGAGCAGCCAGGTGCAGTCGACCGAAGTAAAGCTGGTTGCCAACCTGACGGAAGCTGAATTGACGGTGCGCGAATTGCTGGAAATGAAGATCGGCGATGTGATATCGCTGGATATTCCAGACTCGATTACCGCGCATGTCGAGGGGGTTCCGGTTCTGGAGTGCGGATATGGAGTGCACAACGGCCAGTATGCGCTCAAGGTCAAAAAGTTTCTCGCGGCTGAAAGTCTGGCAGGGTAGCCGATTGTTTCAGCGCATCTCGCGCACGCAATTTTTCTTGGGGTAGGTTAGATGGCAGAAGAAGACGCCAGCGCCAACGAGCAGTTTACCGCCGACGATTGGGCGGCAGCGATGGCCGAGCAAGCTGAAGCGGAAGCGTCCGAGCAGCCTGCCAGCAGCCCTGCCGATGACGTCAAGCCGGCCGTGTTCGGCAACCTCAATCCCGATATTTCAGGCCTTTCCCCGGAAGCGACCAAGAATCTCGAGCTGGTGATGGATATTCCTATCCAGCTTACCGTTGAGCTTGGCCGCACCAAAATGCCAATCCGCAATCTTTTGCAACTCGCGCAAGGCTCGGTCGTCGAGTTGAATGAACTTGCCGGCGAACCTCTCGACGTATTCGTGAATGGGTGCCTGGTCGCCCAGGGCGAAGTCGTGGTGGTGAACGAAAAGTTCGGCATTCGCTTGACCGACATTATTACTCCCTCAGAACGAATCAAAAAACTCCGATGAGTCTGGCTTTATCCACGCGGTTCTCGTGCGATAGGGCACAGCTTGCCTGTCTGTTTCTGCTTTTAGCTTCACCTCTTATGTCGGCTGCTGCGGAACCCGCATCTCCGCCGGTCGCTACGACTTCTTTTCTCAGTCTGCTGCAGGTGTTGTTCGGGCTGGGCATGGTACTGGCCGCCATTGCAGGAACTGCCTGGCTGCTGCGAAAGCTGGCGCCGGGGCAAGTGGCGGCGTCAGGCGCGTTGCGCGTGGTTGGCGGTGTGGCAGTCGGCCCCAAGGAGCGTGTCGTGCTGGTGGATGTGGGTGATACCCGTCTGGTGCTAGGGGTTGCTCCGGGACATATTTCCACGCTTCATCAAATGCCTCGACCGGAGGGCGAAGCCGTGGCTTCCTCGCCGGAAATGTCGGCGGAATCGTTTTATTTGCGCCTGAAAGAAATGCTCAACCAGCGAGGGCGGGCGTGAGGTCGCGAAGTTTCTGGTTGGCATTGCTTTTGCTGCTGGTGCCGATGGTCGCTGTTGCGGAGACCGGCATCCCGGCGTTTACCAGTACACCCGCTCCGGGTGGCGGGCAAAGCTATTCGCTCAGCCTGCAAACGCTGATCCTGCTGACGTCGCTGACTTTCCTGCCGGCGGTATTGCTGATGATGACGGCTTTTACCCGCATCATTATCGTGCTTTCGCTGCTGCGGCAAGCGCTCGGTACCTTGCAATCCCCGCCCAACCAGGTCTTGATTGGCCTTGCACTTTTTTTGACGTTCTTCGTCATGGCGCCGGTGTTCGACAAGATCAATAACGAGGCATTGCAGCCTTATCTTGCCGATCAGATGAACGTGATGCAGGCGCTGGAAAAAGGCTCCGGGCCGTTGAAAGAGTTCATGCTGCAACAGACGCGGCAGGAAGATCTTGCCTTGTTCGTGAAGCTATCCAAAACACCGCCGCTGCAAGGGCCGGAGGCTGTGCCGCTCAAGGTGCTGGTGCCTGCATACGTGATCAGCGAACTCAAGACCGCCTTTCAGATCGGTTTCGTGATATTCATTCCTTTCCTGATCATCGACATGGTCGTTGCAAGCGTGCTGATGTCCATGGGTATGATGATGCTGTCACCGGTGACGATATCCTTCCCGTTCAAGCTGATGCTCTTCGTACTGGTGGATGGATGGAGTCTGCTGATAGGTTCGCTGGTGCAAAGCTTTTATGTGTAGTGCGAGGCGCGGATGACTCCTGAAACCGTTCTAACGCTAACGCAGCAAGCCCTGGAAATGACCGTGCTGGTATCGGCGCCATTGCTCGGTGCGGCATTGGCGACGGGCTTGCTGGTGAGTCTGTTTCAGGCGGCTACACAAATCAACGAAATGACCTTGTCCTTCATTCCCAAGCTGCTGGTGCTGGTGCTCGTGCTGATCCTGGCCGGACCCTGGATGTTGAACATGATGCTCGATTACATGCGCCGGCTATTTATCAGTATTCCGGGCATGATCGGATAGAAGCGGGAGGGGAAGTGATTAGCTTCACCTCTGCGCAAGTGGACGTCTGGATTGCGGCGTTCTTCTGGCCTTTCTTTCGCATTCTTGCCCTGGTTGCCACAGCCCCGTTTTTTGGCGCGCGCGGCATCCCGGCCGCCACCAAAATCGGATTTGCCTTTCTGTTGACCGTTCTTGTCGCTCCGCTGGTTGGCCCCTTGCCTCAGGTACCGCCCGCATCCGGCCAAGGGCTGTTCATTGTGGCGCAGCAATTGATGATCGGCTTTGCCATGGGGCTGGCGATTCGCGTCATTTTCTCGGCAATTGAAATGGCCGGCCACATCATGGGCCTGCAGATGGGCTTGGGGTTTGCGACCTTTTTCGATCCGCAAAATTCG
Organism: Methylobacillus sp. MM3; assembly: GCF_001645185.1. Taxonomy (GTDB): domain Bacteria; phylum Pseudomonadota; class Gammaproteobacteria; order Burkholderiales; family Methylophilaceae; genus MM2. The sequence continues at coordinate 750,173 of NZ_LXTQ01000001.1, read as the reverse complement.
GCGCAAGTCCCCGTCATGGGGCAATTCCTGGGTATCGTCGCCATGCTGCTGTTTCTTGCCATCAATGGCCATTTGCTGGTTATTACGGCACTGGTCGAAAGCTTTCAGGTATTGCCGATAGGCTTGCATCCCCTCGCTAACGAGGGCTGGCGGACATTGGCGTTGTGGGGTGGAGAAATCTTCCGCGGGGGTGTGATGATCGCCCTGCCGGTTATCGCGGTATTGATGATGGTGAACGTGGCGTTGGCAATCCTGACGCGCGCGGCGCCGCAACTGAATATTTTTGCCGTGGGTTTTCCGCTGACGCTGGCGGTGGGCTTCGTGGTAATCTCGCTTTCGGTAAGTTATTTGCTGCCTATATTCAGTTCGATGATAGAGACGGCAATCATGACAATGATGAAAATCGCATCCGATGCGAGTTATCCGGCGGCATTCTGAACATGACAAAAAATAACCGGGAGCAGGACGCTTTCAACGCTTATTTGCGTTTTCTGGAAAGCAAGGGCGCAAGCGCCGAGAATCTGGCGCAGCGTAGAACATTGCTAATGAAGCTATTGCCGTTGCTCGAACATCAGCCAATGGACGGCAATGCTTTTCGCGATCAGATCGAGTGTGTACTGGATTTGCTGGACAGAACGGCCTGGCCGGCGTTTCTCACGGTGGCGCGCGAATACTATTATTTCTGGGCCAGCGATATCAAGGCGATTGCGGCCATGCATTCCGGAGGCGGGTACGATATCGCAAACCTGCACGACCACGTCCCATTGGAAGATTTGCGAACGCTCTGGAAAAGCATAGATCAGGAAAAATTCGAGCTGGCCGAAACATGGCCATTGAAAGCATATGCTTCCGCTTTGCGCGACGAGGGAGCCGAGAAATCCGTGGTGGAAACGCGCAGCAAGCTGGTAAAACTCCTGCTTGTGCGTTTGCGCGGAGCATCGGCAAAAGAGGCGGGCCTCTACCGTAAAGCCGTCGATTCCACGCTTCCCTTGTTTGCCATGAAGGAAATGCGCCTGTTGTTCCAGATCGTCGTGCAGGAATTCTACTATTTCTGGATAGGCGATCCTGAGGCTGCCAGCCATCTCGTGCTGGATGCGCAGCAGGAAGAAACCTAAATCGCCTTTTCGATTCGTGCGCACAAGGTTTTCAATACCTTGATGCGCGCGTAGTTCTTGTCGTTGGCCTCGACCAGCGTCCAGGGCACGTGGTCCGTGCTGGTCCGGTCTATCATGTCGCACACTGCCGTTTCGTATGCCTCCCACTTGTCGCGATTGCGCCAGTCTTCCTCGGTAATCTTGAATCGTTTGTAAGGCGTGTTCTGGCGCTCATCGAAGCGCCGCAATTGCTCGTCCTTGCTGATTTGCAGCCAGAATTTCACGACAACGAAATTATGAAGGCTGAGCTGCTCCTCGAAGTCATTGATTTCGCCATAGGCGCGCATCCAGTCATATTCGCTGCAAAAGCCTTCGATACGCTCGACCAAAACACGCCCATACCAGGAGCGGTCGAATATCGTCAGGCTCCCGTGTCGGGGGATGCGGCGCCAGAAACGCCACAGATAAGGCTGGGCACGTTCTTCCTCGGTGGGCGCGGCGATGGGAATGACATGAAACAGACGAGCGTCCACCGCCTGCGTGACGTGGCGTATGCATCCACCCTTGCCCGCCGCGTCAGGGCCTTCGAAAACGCATATGACCGACAGCTTGCCGAATTTCGGGTCGCGCGAGAGCTCGTTCAGCTTGCCCTGGTAGCGTTCCAGTTTTTCGCCGTACTTCTTGTCTTCAAGCTTATGCGATAAATCGAGATTCGAGAGGACGTTGGTATTATCGGCGGATGCCATCAAGGGCGGAGTATTCAACTCATGTGGCGATGCCTGAGCGCTATCGAGACGGTCGCGGATTGCCTGCAGGATGTGCTTGCCGACGGTCAGGTTACGGTAGTTCGCATCGAAACCTTCGACGATGATCCAGGGCGCGCCGGCAGTGCTGGTTTCCCGCAGCATTTGCTCGGACACCGATTTGAATTTGTCATATAGCTTGTAGTGTTTTTTGTCCCGATCGGAGATTCGCCAGCGTGTCATCGAATCGCTTTTCAGCTTGTCTATCCGCGCTTTCTGCTTATCCCTGGATAGATGAAACCAGAACTTGAGCACAAGTGTGCCTTCGTCGATCAGCATTTTTTCGAACCGGACAATTTCATCCATGGCCTCGACCAGTGCTTCGTTCTTGCTCTCGCCATATACGCGCCTGGCGATGGGGTCGCTATACCATGATCCGAAATAAATGCCGATTTTTCCCTTGGGCGGCAGGGTGCGCCAGTAGCGCCACATGCGCGGCCGCTCCGCCTCTTCGTCGGACGCCGGCCCGAACGCATAGGTATCGATATGCCGCGGGTCCATCCACTCGTTGATCTTGTTGACGGTCTCGCCCTTGCCGGCGCCATCTACACCTCCTATCAGGATAACGACTGGAAATTTTCGCGATTCAAGCAAGTCGAGTTGCGCTTCAAGAAGTGCTTCGCGCAAGGTGGGGACTTCCTGCCGGTAAGTTTCCTTGTCGATCTGATGCCCAAGCTCGGCGGATTCAAACATTGCGTTTACTCGTCTGTGAGATGCCAAAGAGGATGGAACATTCGATCCGGAATGTAAAGAATGCGCCAAAAGGCACCAAAATAATGCAATGCACACTGCATGGCACAAAATTGGTGCGTAATACCGTTTTTGATTTACAGAATTGTTTTCCTAAACAATAACTTGAGGATTTGGCTCGAAATTTGCTATTTTTAGCCGTCTTGAATTTATCAATGGAGGGGTTATGGAGACATTGCAATCGGCAAATGACGTTTTGTTCGTATTGTTAGGCGCCATTATGGTGCTTGCGATGCACGCGGGGTTCGCATTCCTGGAAGTAGGAACGGTACGACGCAAGAATCAGGTCAACGCGTTGGTCAAGATCATGGTGGATTTTTCGGTTTCCACCATCGCCTATTTCTTCATTGGCTACGGCATCGCCTATGGCGTCGGCTTTCTGCAGGGCGCGGAAGTATTGGCGGCCAAGAACGGCTATGAGCTGGTCAAGTTCTTCTTCCTGCTGACTTTCGCTGCAGCAATTCCCGCCATTATTTCCGGTGGCATTGCCGAGCGTGCGAAATTCAACCCGCAAATCGCCGCTACTTTTGCGCTGGTGGGTGTGGTATATCCGTTTTTCGAAGGCATTGCCTGGAACGGCCATTTCGGTATCCAGGACTGGCTGAATGCCAGCTTCGGGGCAAAATTCCATGACTTCGCCGGCTCCGTGGTCGTCCATGCGATGGGCGGCTGGATAGCCTTCGGAGCCGTTATTCTGCTGGGCGCGCGTAATGGCCGTTACGGCAAGGATGGGCGCCTGCACGCCTTCCCGCCCTCCAACATTCCTTTCCTGGCGCTGGGGGCGTGGATACTCACGGTTGGCTGGTTCGGCTTCAACGTCATGTCTGCGCAAACCCTGCAGGCCGTCACCGGCCTGGTCGCGATGAATTCGCTGATGGCGCTGGCAGGCGGTACGCTGGCGGCGCTGCTTTGCGGCAAGAACGACCCCGGCTTCGTTCATAACGGTCCATTGGCCGGCCTGGTTGCAGTTTGCGCCGGCTCCGATGTCATGCACCCGCTGGGCGCGCTGGCTACCGGAGCGGTTGCCGGTGGATTGTTCGTCTGGGCATTCACGCTCACGCAAAATCGCTGGAAAATCGACGACGTTCTCGGCGTCTGGCCGCTGCATGGCTTGTGCGGCGCCTGGGGCGGCATCGCCGCCGGCATTTTCGGTGCCAAGGCACTGGGAGGCATGGGTGGCGTCAGTTTTATGTCCCAGGTGCTGGGCACATTGGGCGGTGTGGGCATTGCCCTGATAGCGGGTTTTACCGTTTATGGGTTGTTGAAAGCTATTTTTGGAATCCGCCTCGATGCAGAAGATGAATTCAACGGCGCTGACTTGTCCATTCACAAGATTACGGCAACGCCGGAGTCGGAAGAGTAGACCGTAAAATTTTCAGCTTTATAAAATCAAAAAGGCCTGACTTCAGGCCTTTTTTAATTCATTTGCCTAATATCCTTCAGAAACCATCGCGGCATTCGAGCGTCGAACAAAAGTTCCTTTCTGGCGCCCGATCATGTCTCTCAGCCATACATCTGCGCATCAGCCCTCCCGCCTTTTGCAGCCTGGTCGCAATTGCTGGCGTATCGAGCATGCTCGGCGTTTCAGCATGCTGGTCGATGCCGAGATTTATTTTCGGACGTTGCGGCAAGCCATTCTCAAGGCCAGGCATAGCGTTTTCATTCTGGGTTGGGATATCGACAGTCAGATACGGCTGGTGCCGCAAGGCGCGAACGACGGCTATCCGGAGCAACTGGGAAATTTTCTGTATGCGGTCGCAGATGCCCGCCCCGACCTGCACATTCATGTGCTGAACTGGGATTTTGCGATGCTGTTTGCGCTGGAGCGCAAATGGCCGGTGACCAGACTGGGCTGGCGTGGACATCATCGGCGATTGATGTTTCATATGGATGAGAAACATCCGGTGGGAGCTTCGCATCACCAAAAAGTCGTGGTTATCGACGATGCGCTGGCATTTGCGGGAGGGCTGGATATCACGCGTTGCCGCTGGGATACCCCCGAGCATGCCTGCGATTCGCCCTTGCGCCGCAGTAGCGACGGCAAGCCTTACGGGCCTTTCCACGATGTGCAGGCCATGATTGACGGTGACGCGGCGCGTGCGCTTGGCGAACTGGCACGCCAGCGCTGGGAGCGTGCGACAGGCCAGGAGCCCAAGGCTGCGTCGGTGAACACGGCGGCCGATTTATGGCCTGAAGACATTGCCCCCGACATCATCGACATTGAAGTTGGCATTGCGCGCACCGAGCCGGCCTATAACGGGCGCGAGGGCGTGTACGAGGTGCGCCAGCTGCATCTCGATGCCATCGCCGCTGCGCGGCAGAGGCTTTTTTTCGAGAATCAGTATTTTACTTCCGATCTGATATGCAACGCCCTGGCGGCGCGCCTGATCGAGGATGACGCGCCGGAAGTCATGATCGTCATGCCAAGAATCCAGAGTGGCTGGCTGGAACAATCCACCATGGGGGTATTGCGGGCACGCGTGCATCGCCGCCTGAAACAGGCCGATGCACGGGGGCGCTACCGGATGTATTGCGCAGAGCTTCCCGGCCTGAACGGCGATAACTGCCTGAATGTGCACAGCAAGGTTTTCACGGTGGACGACGACGTTCTCGGTGTCGGTTCGGCCAATCTCAGCAATCGCTCGATGGCGTTGGATACCGAATGCAAGCTGGTCATTGAAGCGCATGGCAGCAGGCGGGACGAAATCCGCGGTGCGATCGCGCACCTGCGCAGCCGGCTGATGGCCGAGCATCTCGACGTTAAACCGGAACAGGTGGATGCGGAACTTCAGCGGCGCCAAAGCCTGCATGAAACGGTTGCGGCCTTGCAGGGTTCCGCCAGATCATTGCGCGTGCTTGAGCCCGAAGCCACGCCCGAGCTGGATGCGCTGATTCCGGATCAGGCAGTATTGGATCCCGAAAAACCTATCGATCCGGATGCGCTGATCGAGCAATTCGTTCCCAGGGATGACCATAAACCGGTGCCGCGCCGCATGATCGTGTTGGGAGTAACCGCGGTTGCGCTGGCGTTGCTGGCCGTCGCGTGGCGCTCTACGCCGTTGGGTGAAGCAGTCAACCTGGCTGCGCTGATCAAATTGGCACGCAGTCTGGACGCCTTGCCATTCACCCCGCTGGCGGTGATCCTGGGTTACGTCGTTGCCGGAATGCTGATGGTGCCTGTGATGCTGCTGATAGGCGTGACCGGCATCGTGTTCGGGCCGCTGACGGGCGGCTTCTATGCCGCCGGAGGCACGCTGTTGAGCGCGGTCATAAGCTACGGCGTCGGTCGCTGGCTGGGCAGGGATGGCGTGCATCGTTTCATCGGAGCGCGCGTGAGCCGCATTAGCCGCCGTCTCTCCAGGCAAGGCATCGTCGCGATGGTGATCACGCGCCTGCTGCCGGTGGCGCCATTTACCATGGTCAATGTGCTGGCCGGCGCATTGCAGATACGTTTCCGCGATTACCTGATCGGAACCGCCCTGGGCATGGCGCCTGGCATCATTATCACCGTGACTTTCGCCCACCACCTCGCCGAGGCAGTACGCAATCCGAGCCCCGAAGCGATTGCCGTACTGGCTGGCGTGGCAGTGCTGTTGATTGGCACGGCGGTTGGGTTGCAACGCCTGTTCGAGCGCAGGAGCAACGCCCAAACATAATGAATCTGAACGACGCCAATCTGCTGAGTCCTGCCGAAGAGGGCATGACCCCGGACTTTACTCCCTGGCCGGTCACCGTTGCCACGTATAACATCCACAGTGCCATCGGGATGGATGGCCGCTTTGTCCCCGACCGCGTAGGCGAGGTACTGGAGGAAATGCACGCTGACATCATTGCATTGCAGGAAGTGCCGCTCGGCGGCAGCGATTGGCCGGATGTCCTGGAGGTGCTGCAAATGGCGACCGGTTACAACGCGGTGGAGGGCCCGACCCATTGCAATCCGCAACGCCGCTTTGGAAATGCGGTTCTCAGCCGCTATCCCATCATCGCCACACGCAATATCAATCTCGCCTTCGGCCGTTGCGAACCGCGTGGCGCGCTGGATGCAGATATCGATTGCCACGGTCATCCGCTACGCGTGGTTGCCACCCATCTCGGCCTGCGCCCCGGCGAGCGCCGCGCGCAGATACGCACCTTGCTGCACGCTTTCGGCACCAATCAGATGGCGATGATCCTGATGGGCGACATCAACGAATGGCTGACCTGGGGAAGGCCGCTGCGCATGCTGCATCGTCATTTCGAGGAAGCGCCCGCGCCGGCGACATTTCCGGCGCCCTGGCCGGTATTCGCGCTGGACCGCATCTGGATCAGCCCGCGCCGACGGCTGGTACACGTCGATGTGCATGCAACGCCACTGGCGAGAACAGCTTCGGATCATCTTCCCCTGATCGCGCGTATCGACGGCTAGGGCCTGTTGCATGTATCCCGAAGCTTCGCGGCGGAGGATGATATCTCCTGAAACAGGCTCTAAATCTGCATCAGCAGATTGCGGATTTTCTTCTCGTCCAGACCTTTTCCTATGATCACGATGCGCGATTCTGGCTGTTCCTCATTCCAGCCTGCAAGGGGCACGGGCGGGTAGAGCGTATGCTGAACCGCATGGACCGCAAACGGCACCGGGCTTTCTTCCGCATGGATAATGCCTTTCAGGCGGAGCAGGACGGGGCCGTGCTGCTCGCACAGTTTTTCCAGCGCTTTTTCCAGTGCTGCCCAGCGTAATGGCTTGGGCAGGGCGACCGTAAAGCTGGCGATGGCGTCGTTGTGTATTTTTTGCGGCAAGGTGCCGCGCACGGTGTTGGCGCGGTCCGGCGAGCGCAGCCAGCGTTGCGGCTGGGCTTTTTTGCTGTCGGCGTCGAACAGGCCGACGTTGATGATGGATTGCGGGTCGATGTGGCCGAACGTCATGCGATGCTGCGTTGCGCCCGGATTGAGTGTGCTCAAAGCCTGGGTGAGCGCCTCCAGTTGCTCCCGCGTGGCGAGATCGGCTTTCGAAATCAGCAGCACGTCGGCCACGGCCGCCTGCTTGCGCGCTTCGGCATGTTCTTCCAGCTGCGCCAGTCCGTGTACGCCATCCACGACGACAACGACCGCATCGAGACGGTAATTCGTACCGATCAAGGGTTCATTGAGCAGATTTGCCAAGATGGGTCCGGGGTCGGCGAGGCCTGTGGTTTCGATCACCAGTCGGCTGAATTCGGGGATGGCGTGCAAGGCGCGCTTGAAATAAAGGTCGCGCAGGGTGTCGGCGAGTTCGGTGCGCAGCGTGCAGCACAGGCAGCCCGAGCCGAGCAGGACGGTATTGTCGGCGATGTAGGTGTCTTCGACCGTGCGCGCGAGGATGTGGTCCAGCCCGGCCTCGCCGATTTCGTTGATGACCACGGCCGTGTCGTGCATGTCTTCGTGACGCAGCAGCTTGTTGAGCAGCGTGGTCTTGCCGCTGCCGAGAAAACCGGTGAGGAGGGTGATGGGTATGCGTTTGTCCATAGGGACCGCATTCTACCGTCATTTGAGGAAAGCGTTTTCCACCACGGAGGACACAGAGAGCACAGAGAGATTTAGCTTTTGCTCTTCTCCGTGCTCTCCGTGTGCTCTGTGGTGTAAGGTTTTAGCCTACTTCTCCACAAACGCTCGCTCGATCACGTAATCGCCCGGGTCGCCGATGCGCGGCGAAATCTTGAACCCGCGCCGATCCAGCAACGCACTGGTGTCTTCCAGCATTTGCGGGCTGCCGCAGATCATGCCGCGATCCATGGCGGGGTCGAGCGGCGGCAGGCCGATGTCGGTGAACAGCTTGCCGGATTCGATCAGGTCGGTGAGGCGGCCCTGGTTGCGGTATGGCTCGCGCGTCACGGTGGGGTAATAGATCAGCTTGTTGCGGACTTCTTCGCCGAAGAATTCGTTTTGCGGCAATTGGTTGGTGATGAAATCCTCGTAAGCCAGTTCGTTCACGTAGCGCACGCCGTGAATCAGCACGATCTTCTCATAGCGTTCGTAGGCTTCCGGATCCTGGATGAGGCTCATGAACGGCGCCAGGCCGGTGCCCGTCGAGAACAGGTACAGATGCTTGCCCGGCAGCAGGTCGTGCAGCACCAGCGTACCGGTAGGCTTGCGGCTGACCAGCACGTCCTGGCCGACTTCCAGATGCTGCAGGCGCGAGGTCAGCGGGCCGTTGGGCACCTTGATGCTGAAAAATTCCAGATGCTCTTCGTAATTCGGACTGGCGATACTGTAAGCCCGCAGCAGGGGCTTGCCATTCACGTGCAGGCCGATCATCACGAATTGTCCGTTCTCGAAGCGCAAGCCGGGGTCGCGCGTGGTCTTGAAACTGAACAGGGTGTCGTTCCAGTGATGGACGCTTAGTACTTTTTCTGTGGCGAGTGCGCTCATGTCTTGCTTTCGTTTTCTAGTGAATTGCTGCGGTCAGTTTCGGAACCGCGTCGAACAGGTCGGCCACCAGACCGTAATCGGCCACCTGGAAGATTGGCGCGTCTGGATCCTGATTGATGGCGACGACGATCTTGCTGTCCTTCATGCCATAGGTGTGCTGCACTGCGCCGGAGACGCCGACGGCGATGTAGAGATCGGGCGCGACGACCACGCCGGTCTGGCCGACCTGGATATCGTTGGGCGCGTAACCGGCATCCACGGCGGCGCGGGTGGCGCCCAGCGCGGCATCCAGTTTGTCCGCGAGCGGTGTCAGCACGGCGTCGAATTTCTCTGCGCTGCCGAGCGAGCGGCCACCGGAGACGACGATGCGCGCCGAACCCAGCGCCGGGCGGTCCGAATGCTGGTGCGTGCGGCCTATCCAGCGCGATTTGCCGAAGGCGGGCGGGGCGTCGAGTGTGACGATTTCCGCGCTGCCGTCGAGTCCGGCCGCCTTGAAGCGGCTGCTGCGCACGGTGATGATCTGGATCGCTTCGTCGTTCTGCACGGTGGAGTACACGCTGCCGGCATACACCGGGCGAACGTAAGTGTTGCCGGGCAGGATTTCAACCGCGTCGGACACCATCGCCACATCAAGCAGCGCGGCGGCGCGTGGCAATGTGTTGCGTGCATAAGCACCGTGCACGCCAAGAATCACTTGGTAGTCGCGGCCAATGGCAACGAGGATATTGGCGAGATCTTCCGCCAGCGCATGCTCAAGATGCGCGGCATCGACGCGGATCACGCGCGCCACGCCGGAGATTTCCGCCGCAGCCTGCGCAATGACATTCGTGTCGTTCCCTGCGAGGAGCAGATGTACCGGCGTGCCCCAGTGTTGCGCCGCGGTCACGGCATGGTTCACCGCCGGGTTAAGCGCTTTGCCGTCGTGTTCGGCGAGTATCAGTACGCTCATGACAGCATTCCTTCTTCGTGAAGTTTTTCAATCAGTTCCTCGATGCTGCCGACCTTGACGCCGGGCTTGCGCGCGGGCGGTTCGGAGACTTTCACCTGCTTCAGGCGCGGTGCGGTGTCCGTGCTCAGTTCGGCGGCGTTCAGCGTTTCGATGGGTTTCTTTTTCGCCATCATCAGGTTGGGCAGCTTGACGAAGCGCGGGTCGTTGAGGCGCAGGTCGGCGGTCAGCACTGCTGGCAATTTCACGGCGATCTGTTCGGTGCCGCCGTCGATTTCGCGGGTGACGATGGCCTCATCGCCTTCGATATTCAGACTGGAGATAAACGTGCCTTGTCCTGCGCCCAGCAGCGCTGCCAGCATCTGGCCAGCCTGTCCGGCATCGTCGTCGATAGCCTGCTTGCCCAGCAGCACGATATCCGGCTGTTCGCGCTCGACCACGGCTTTCAGCAGCTTGGCGACGCCCAGCGGCTGCAGTTGCGCTTCGGTTTCCACCAGCAGCGCGCGGTCCGCGCCCATGGCCAGTGCGTGGCGCAGCACATCCTGATTGGCGGCGGTGCCGAACGATACCGCGACGATTTCCTTGGCGAGGCCGCGCTCTTTCAGGCGCAGCGCTTCCTCGACGGCGTTTTCGTCGAAGGGGTTGATGCTCATCTTGACCCCGGCGATATCCACATCGGAACCGTCCGGCCTGATGCGCACCTGTATGTTGTGATCCACCACGCGTTTCACCGCGACCAGAATTTTCATGACGACTCTTTCAATAAGGACTGCATTTGCGAAGCATTCTATTCGCCGGTACAATATTTGTTAAATGGATTATTTAGATAATATCTATCTATAAAACAGATATGAAATTCACCGTGAGACAACTTGAAGTCTTTGTCGCCATCGCCCGCAGCGGCAATGTTTCGCGCGCGGCAGAAGAGATCCCGCTGTCGCAGTCGGCCACCAGCACCGCGCTGGGCGAATTCGAGCGGCAATTCGGCTTGCAGTTGTTCGACCGGATGGGGAAGTCATTGCGCCTGAACGAAATCGGGAGGCAATTGCTGCCCCGCGCCGTGGAGCTGCTCGACCGCGCGAACGAGATCGAAGACCTGCTCGAAGGCCGTTCCGGATTCGGCCCGCTCAGCATCGGTGCCACGCTGACCATCGGTAATTACTTGACTACGTTGATCGTCGCGAAGTTCCTGCAATGTCACCCGCAGAGCCAGGTGCAATTGCAGGTGCACAACACCGCCACGATCGTGCAGCAGGTCGCGCGTTACGACCTCGACCTCGGGCTGATCGAAGGCGATTGCAGCCACCCCGATCTCGAAGTGCAGCCATGGATTGCGGACGAGCTGGCGATGTTCTGTTCCCCCAGCCATCCGCTTGCGGGAAAAAAGCGGGTTTCGCTCGAACAGTTGCTGACGGAGCCGTGGATATTACGCGAAAAAGGCTCCGGCACGCGCGAGACCTTCGACCGGGCGATGCACAATCACCATTCGCGGCTGAACATCCGCCTCGAACTGGAACATACCGAAGCGATCAAACGGGCAGTGGAATCCGGCCTTGGCCTCGGCTGCATTTCGCGGCTGGCGCTGAAGGATGCCTTCCGTCGCGGCAGCCTGGTGCCGATAGACACGCCGGCTCTCGACCTGCGACGCTATTTCTATTTTCTCTGGCACAAGCAGAAATACCAGACCGCCGGCATGCGCGAATTCCTGGCGCTTTGCCGGGAAATGACCGAAGGCTTGAGCCGCAGCGACGAAATCGATATTCCACCCATAGCTTGATTTAAAAGTGAGCTGAACATGCAACGCGATGTAATGACCTATGACATCCTGATCGTCGGCGCCGGCCCCGCCGGGCTGGCGGCAGCGATACACCTCAAACAACTGGCGCTGGAATCCGGCAAGGAAATCGGCGTTTGCGTACTGGAAAAAGGCGCGGAAGTCGGCGCGCATATCGTTTCCGGCGCGGTGATCGATCCGGTTGCGCTGGATGAGCTGATCCCGGACTGGGAAGCGCAGGGCGCGCCGCTCAAAACGCGGGTGCAGGAGGATAACTTCCTGATCCTGAATGAAACGGAATCCCGGTCGATCCCTCATTGGCTGTTGCCGCCGCTGATGCGCAACAAGCGCGCCTACATTGCCAGCCTGGGCGACGTGTGCCGCTGGCTGGCTGGCCAAGCCGAAGCGCTGGGCGTGGAAATCTACGCCGGTTTTTCCGCGCAGGAAATGCTGTACGACGAACGCGGCCACGTCATCGGCATCGTCACCGGCGATATGGGCCGCAATGCCCAGGGCGAAGAAACCCCGCAGTTCACGCCGGGCATCGAAATCCATGCGCGTTATACGCTGATTGCGGAAGGCACGCGCGGCTCGCTGACGCGCCAGCTGGAAGAAAAATACGATTTGCGCCGTAACGTCTCGCCGCAGAAATACGGGCTCGGCTTCAAGGAAGTCTGGCGCGTCGCGCCTGAAAATCACCACCCCGGTCGCGTCGAGCACAGCCTGGGCTGGCCGCTGACGGCCGATACCGGCGGCGGTTCCTTTGTTTACCACTATGGCGAAAACCTCGTGGCGGTCGGCTTTGTCGTGCACCTGGATTATGCCAACCCGCACCTCTCGCCGTTCGACGAATTCCAGCGTTTCAAGATGCATCCGACCATGCGCGCATTGCTCGCAGGTGCACAACGTCTCAGCTATGGAGCCCGGGCGATCAGCGAGGGCGGCCTGCAATCCTGGCCAGAGCTGGTGTTCCCCGGTGGCGCATTGATCGGATGCAGCGCGGGCATGGTCAACGTGCCGCGCATCAAGGGCACGCACAACGCGATGAAGTCCGGCATGCTCGCCGCCGAAGCCGCGTTCGAGGCATTTAACGACGAAACGCGCCCGGTATCCGGCGACATGCTGGCCGCCTATCCGCAGAAACTGCGTGCCTCGTGGGTATGGCGCGATCTCGACGCCGTGCGCAACGTCAAACCCTGGCTGTCGCGTCTGGGTACCTGGGGTGGCACCTTGCTGGGCGGTGTTGAAATGTGGCTGGCCGCGTTCGGCATTCGCCTCCCATGGACCTTGCGTCACGCGCAAGCCGACCACGATTGCACGCGTCCGGCCGCCGCCATGCCGGAAATTAGCTATCCCAGGCCCGACGGCGTGGTGACGTTCGACCGCTTGAGTTCGATTGCCCTCAGCAACATCGCACACGACGCCAACCAGCCGTGCCATCTTCTGTTGAAGGACGCGGCCATCCCCATCCGCCTGAACCTGCCGAAATTCGACGCGCCCGAGCAGCGCTATTGCCCGGCTGGCGTGTACGAAATTGTCGGCAGCGGCGAGGAAGCCCGCTTGCAGATCAACGCGCAGAATTGCATCCACTGCAAAACCTGCGATATCAAGGACCCGACGCAGAACATCGTGTGGGTGCCGCCGGAGGGCGGAAGCGGGCCGGTATATTCGTCGATGTAGGCGCTATCGTTGTTTCGACAAGTATTGCCGCAGCGCTACAATGGAGCCTGACGGTCAGCCGCCCGCCGCGTGATCCGAAAAGGCGGGCGCGACCGCGTGAATGTGCACTGTTACGTTCGGGAGCCATCATGAGCCACAAACAAGCCAACCTGTTGCATGCCATTTTCAATGAACCCGTCAGCGCCAATATTCACTGGCGCGAAGTGGAATCCCTGCTCAAGCACCTGGGCGGCCAGGTCGAGCCGTCCCACGGGGCGCGCTTCAAGGTGACGCTGAACGGCGTCACCGATTTTCTGCACCACCCTCACCACAGCAACGAATGCACGCGAGAGCTGATCAAGCATTTGCGGGAGTTTCTTGCGCAAGCGGGGGTGAGTGTTTCGACGTATGAGGCAGAAAAAGGCCAGTAGCAGGGCATGCTTCGATTGCATGCAAGGCTGGGCCCGATTGTTCGCCCATCAAACTAGTCTGCCGGTTGGCTGTCGGAGCATTGCTCGGGCAGAATCCGCCTGCGATAACTATTTCCCCCCATAATAAAAAGAACACACACGGAATCCCTTATGAAACAAACCCAAGCAATCATCGAGCGCCTCGCCGCGCTGGTGGATCGTCTGCGCCCTTCGGCGCCTGACGATATCGCCGGAGCCGAGCGCAACATCCGCGCCGAAGCGGTGCATCTGACGCAGCAGCCGGAACTCGCCGCCGAGTTGGCGGACGATTTTCTGACCCTGCTTTCCTTGCCTTACCAGACGCCTTTCTACGGCGAAATCGGCGTGCGCTCCAGCCTTGGGTTCTGGCTGGAGCTGGCGCAGCGTCTCAGCCAGCGCTTGCTGCCGCCCGCGCCGGATCGCGAGCAGTTGCGCGATGTGGTGGGCCTGGTGTTTCGCAAGGATGACCATGAATGGGTGTCCGCCGTCAGCGACGAGACCTGGGTGACGCTGGCATCGGCATTGCATCTTTCGCATGCGGGCAAGGCGGCGATGACCAATGTGCTGGAAGCCTTGCGCGTGCTTTCCTATCGCTTGAGCGGTTCGGCGGTGGACCGCGAACTGCTGCGCGCCGACGATGCGCTGGAGCGTTACGAATCGCCTTTTCTTGCGCAAAATGCGGCGCTGATCCCCGTGCTTGAGCGCGCCAGAAGCGGCGGGCAGGGCCCCAGCCTTGAAGAAGTGCGCGATATCGACGTTTTGCTCGACCAATGCGACGAAGTATTGGAACGCGTGCGGCGCCGGGCGGGCGAAAACGGCGTCAGCATTCGGCTCACCTACCTGCTGGCGCGCATGCGGCAGTTGATCGCCCGCCTGCGCATGCTGCTTGACCTCACGGCCGCCGAAAATCCGCAGCCGAATGCCGTCCGGCTGATGAAAACGCTGGTGTCCGCGTATCAGAACCAGCATCGCGTCGCCGGTTTCGTCGGCGAAAACGTCAGCCTGATGGCGCGCAACATTACCGACCACGCCAGCCGCCATGGCGAGCATTACATCGCACGCGACCGCTCGGGCTGGTGGGAGATGGCGCGCAGCGCGGCGGGAGGCGGGGTGATCATCGGGATGATGGCGATGATCAAGATTCAGCTGACGCAACTGCATCTGCCGCAACTCACCGAAGGCATCGCCTTCGGCCTCAATTACGGCCTCGGTTTCGTGCTGATTCACCTGCTGGGTTTTACGGTTGCCACCAAGCAGCCCGCGATGACCGCCGCCGCGATTGCCGCGACGCTCGAAGAAAGCAAGCCGCGCGATCTCGACCGCCTGGTCGATCTGGTGCAGGACGTCCTCCGCACGCAATTCATCGCCGTGCTGGGCAACATCGGGCTGGCGCTGCCGGTGGCCTTTCTGCTCGCCTTCGCTTGGCCGTTTATCTTCGGCCATGCGTCCGCTTCCCCTGAAAAGGCGCTGCACCTATTGCAGGACATGCATCCCTGGCACAGCGCCGCACTGTTTTTTGCCGCCGTGGCCGGAGTGGGGCTGTTCCTGTCGGGGCTGGTATCGGGCTATTTCGATAATCAGGCGCGCTATCACCAGTTGGCGACGCGCATCGCCGCGGCGCCGGGTCTGGCACGGCTCGGCAAAAAACGCGCGGCGCGCTTCGGCGACTACATCGATGCCCACTATGGCGCGATTCTCGGCAACCTGTTCTTCGGCATGTATCTCGGTTTGGTTGGCGTGTTCGGCACGTTGACGGGGCTGCCCATCGACATCCGTCACGTTGCCTTCGGCAGTGCGAACCTCGGCATCGCGCTGGATTTGCTGAATGTCTCGGAGTTCGTCGCGCCGCTCGTGTGGGCGGCTGTCGGGGTGATATTGATCGCACTGGTGAATCTGGCGGTGAGTTTTTCGCTGGCGTTGTACGTGGCGATGAAGTCGCGGAGCCTGGGTTCGGGGCAGATATTGCGGCTGGCGGTGATGTTGGCGCAAAGATGGATCAAGTGGCCGCTGAGATTGTTTACGCGTCGCCCGAGCAGCACTGCCTGATTCCTTTGGATTGCCGGAACCGTTCGGAGTAACATAAAGGACTTGCGCGTCCGCGATTCGGGCTTCGAAGGCACTACACGATGAAACTCAAGATCAGCCAGAAAATCACCGGCCTGCTGGTGTTTTATTTTCTTGTGGCGGTGGTGGCCATCGGGTCTACGCTATTCGTCTCCTGGCAGCTCGAAGGCAGCGCGGCGGCGATCAACGATGCCGGCAAGGAGCGCATGCGTTCTTACCGCATTGCATTCCTGCTGGCACAGCAGGTGCGGCAGCCGGAGCTGAACCTGCGGGCCGATATCGAACAGGAAACCCTGCGATTCGAGCGTACCCTGATCGAACTCAAGCACGGCAATCCGCAACGCCCGTTATTTCTTCCCGATGAACCCGAAGTCGCCCGGCAGATGGCCGAATTGCAGGCGGCCTGGCTGGGTGTGATGAAGCCGCGCATTCAGGGCATTCAGGACGCCGCCTCCGTGGCGGAGCAGGTGCGGCTGCTGTCCGAATATCAGATTTCGCTGGAAGGATTCGTCGCGGGCATCAATGATCTGGTGGTGCTGGTGGAGAAGAGCAACGCCCACGCCACCGGCATGTTGCGCTCGTTCCAGATCGGTCTGGTGGTGGTTGCGCTGTTGGGCACCATCCTGCTCGATTACATTTTCTCGCTGCTGCTGGTGCGTCCGGTCAAACGGCTCAACGACGGCTTGCAAAGCATGGGCAAGGCCGATTTCAGTGTACGGCTGCCGGTGTCGGGCGGGGATGAGCTGAGTGAGCTGGCGCAGGGTTTCAACCAGATGGCGGAGAAATTGCAGGATACCTATGCCACGCTGGAGCAGCGCATCGCGGAGAAAACGCACCGGGTCGAAGTCAAGAACCGCGAGTTGGGCACGCTGTATGAAATCGCGGCGTTCCTGAATTCCTCCACGGCTGCCGAGCCGCTATGCGACAGCGTGCTGGAACGCATGATCGCGCTGTTCGGCGCCAGCGGCGGCGTCATCCGCCTGACCGACCCCAAGGGCGAGCAATTGAAAGTGGTTGCCGCGCGCGGCGTGTCGGAGCACTTTCTGGCAGAAGAGACCTATCTCGCGGTCGGCTCCTGCGTGTGCGGCGAAGTGGCGCGCGACGGCATCGCCGTCAGCTCCGACTTCACCGTGCCGACGCCGCGGCCGCTGCTGCATGCCTGCAGCCGCGACAACTTCCGCTCCATCGCGGCGATCCCGATCCGCTCCAAACAGAGCATGCTGGGCCTGCTCAATCTGTTCTTCGAGACCACGCGCATCCTGCCGCCGGGTGAAGTGCGGCTGCTGGAATCGGTGGGCCTGCATCTCGGCACCGCCATTGAAAACCAGCGCCTCATCGCCCGCGAGAAGGAAATGGCGATCTCCGAAGAGCGCAACCTGCTGGCGCAGGAGCTGCACGACAGCATCGCGCAGTCGCTGGCTTTTCTCAATATCCAGGTGCAATTGCTGCATCAGGATCTCAGCGACCAGAAAGTCGCCAACGCCATCGAAGTCGTCGAGCAAATCCGCGAAGGCGTGCAGGAAAGCTACGACGACGTGCGCGAACTGCTGGTGCATTTCCGCACCCGGCTGGACCACGCCGACCTCGATGTCGCCATCGGCAGCGCCCTTGAAAAATTTGAAGGGCAAGTCGGCATCGGCACGCACTACAACCGCGTCGGGCCCAACCTCGATCTACCGCCCGAATCCGTGCTGCAAGTGCTGCACATCCTGCAGGAATCCCTCTCCAACATACGCAAACATTCAAAGGCAACCAAGGTGGAAGTCGAACTGGTATCCGAAGGCGAATGCCGATTAATCGTCAAGGACAACGGACGCGGGTTTGACCCGGAAAGCAGCGCCGGCGACACGCACGTGGGCATCCGCATCATGCGCGAACGCGCGCACCGCATGGGTGGCAAACTCACGCTTGAATCTGCGCCGGGGCAGGGCACGCGCGTCTGCCTTTCGTGGGCCGCCACGCCCATGACCACGGGGGCCGCATGACTCCCATCCGCGTCCTCATCATCGACGATCACAGCCTGTTCCGCAGCGGCATCAAACTGGTGCTGCAACGGCAAAACGATTTCGAACTGGTAGGCGAAGCCGGCAGCGGCCTCGAAGGCGTCAAGGACGCCAAGCGCCTGAGTCCGGATGTCATCCTGCTGGATTTGCACATGCCCGACATGAGCGGCCTCGAAACCATCCCGCTGCTGAAAGACGAAGCCCCCAACGCCCAGATCGTCATGCTCACCGTGTCGGAAGACGCGGAAGACCTGCTCGAAGCCTTGCGCATCGGCGCACGCGGCTACCTGCTGAAAAACATCGATACCGACTTCCTGCTGCAATCCATCCGCCGCGCCGCCGCCGGCGAATCGGTGATGTCGCCGCAAATGGGCGGCAAACTGGCCGACGCGGTGCGCGCGCCAGCCAAGGGCAGCAATGCCACGGACGCCGTCAAACTCACGCCGCGCGAGCGCGAAATCATCGTGAAACTGGCGCGGGGGGATAGCAACAAAGAAATCGCGCGGGAACTCGATTTATCCGAGTCCACCGTCAAGATTCATGTGCAAGGGATATTGCGGAAGCTGAATCTCGCCAGCCGGGTACAGGCGGCGGTTTATGCGGTGGAACACGGGTTGGTAATGGAGAAGTAGCCGGCCCGATCACAATGTCGGGAATAAAAAAGAAGGAGTGCAACAATGACGGTTCACTCTGGCACATTCCGTTCAGGACAAACGATGCGCTGCATCGCGAGCTTCGTCTTTTGCCTGATCTGCGTCGCTCCCGCCGCAGCCGAGAGCGACGACGCGTTCGGACATACCCGCTATGCCGACATGCGCATCGACCGCTCCTCGGTATTCGCCGCCTACCAGGCCGCCCTCGGCGAAACGCCGGATGCGCGGGATGCCGATATGCAACAGTACGGTTACCGCTGGCGGGGATCGCCCCCGGACCAGCCGGACTGGCCGGGTTTACGCCGCGATACCGCCTATTTCGTGGGCTACCAGTTCGTCACCGTCGCCGCACTGTATGCCGCGCCGGAAAGCGTTTCCGGCTGGGATGACGACGAAAAGAGCGACTACAGCTTCAAGAAATGGGGCGACAACGTCACCAACCCGGTGTGGGACGAAGACCGTTGGTGGCTCAATTACGTATTGCATCCCTACTGGGGCGGCGCGTATTACATCCGTGGGCGGGAGCGCGGGTTGGACCGACTCCAGGCGTTCTGGTACTCGGCCCTGCTCTCGACGATGTTCGAATACGGCGCGGAAGCACTGTACGAGCCGGTTTCCATCCAGGATGTCGTGGTCACGCCGGTCGTGGGTTTCCTCGTTGGCGAATACCTGTTTACGCCATGGCGCGAACGCATCCGCGCAAAATCCGGCAATCTCGACTGGTCGGACAAGGCCGCCCTGTTCATTACCGATCCTCTCGGGGTGCTCAATGCAGAAGCGGACCGGATGCTGGGAGTGAAAACAACGATGCAATGGCAGCTGGTCAATAACGTTCGAGCGCCTGCACTTGCCGGCGGAGTGGGGGTCTCGAATCCGCTACCGGGGTATTCTCATGGGGCGGAGCCGGTGTGGGGGATACAGGTTCGTATTAATTGGTAGGGGATGCTTATCTCTGAGCATTGGTGCGTTTGGCTATCTCTTGAGGTAGCATCGATGCTGATGTCTTGTTGCAATCGATCCGCCGCGATAGCGCCGGTTAAGGGCAATGCGGCGGGTAGCCTGAAACTCTCGCCGCGCGAAAAAGAAATCATCGTGAAACTGGCGTGGGGGATAGCAACAAGGAGATCGCGCGGGAACTTGGATTTATCCGAATCCACCGTCAAGATTCATGTACAGGGGATATTGCGGAAGCTGAATCTCGCCAGCCGGGTGCAGGCGGCGGTGTATGCGGTGGAGCATGGGTTGGTGGTGGATAGATAGTTTTGATTTATTATCAGTATGCTAATTATCCTTATAAGATTTTAGCTGTTAGTGTTAGTAATTATAATTACCCTCTAGATTACTGTTAAAAACGTCCGAGGAAAAACTATGGCGGAAACGATTACTTTTTATAACAACAAAGGCGGCGTTTCAAAAACGACAACATTATTTAATGTTGCAGCATATATGGCCAAGATTAAAGGAAAAAAGGTTCTTTTAATCGATGCCGATTCACAATGTAATTTGACAGAGTTATTTTTTGCGCCAGATGACGAATTCTATAGTGATCCGACGTATTCATTGCCAGGTGACAGTCTCTTAGATGTGTTCCGCTCTCGACTTGATGGAGCAGCGGCTAGGATAAACGTCGATGACATCAATATTGCTACATCAGAGATTTACAGTAATCTGGATATTATTCGAGGTGATATTGAATTTAGTGCACAAGCCGAACCCTATTTCGGCTCAGCAATTAATCAAGCAATCACTACCAATGTGAATGAGAAAAATACTTATGTCGCATTTAGAAGATTAGTTAGAGATTTGATCACTCATAAAGGATATGACTATATTTTCATTGACCTTGGGCCTAGCAGCGGCGCTATAACACGAATGGCATTCCTTGCTTCTGATTGTTTTTTCGTTCCAGTAACTCCTGATCGTTTTTGTTATTTGGGAGTGACTACTCTTCCCAAATTAATGGAAGGTTGGATCGAGCATGATCGAGTCGTGCTAAAAACACTAAAGCCATATGGCATTGAAGATGATTACTCGAGTCCTGTATTTTTAGGAGCTATCAATCAGAACTTTCAGATTCATCGCTCACAGATTAAAGAGTCATATCAAAAGTGGGTGCGGAAGATTAGAACGGAAATTAAATCTGGATTACTAAATTCGGAAGTTATTCGAATATCAAAACATTTTAAAACAACACCTGATCCATTTATTTGTTCTATTGAGAATATTGGCCAGTTGGCGCCTGTAGCTCAAATGTTAGGCAAGGCAGTTTTTGATTTAAAACAAGAAGACACTGCACTTGCGTCATCTTCCGGTATTCAATTTTACGGAACTGTTTGGGAGCCTTGGCAAAAGAAAATTAAAACTTACAAAAGTGAAATTGCAAAAATTGCACATTTAATTGAGTCTGAAGATGAATGATTATGTTTATTTTGCATTCATTGATGTTCTCGGCTACAAAAGCTATTTAGAAGAGGATATTCGCAATAATTCGCTAGATTTCAAAGACCGCTTGCAATCTGCTTTTCAAGTCTTTAATGATGTGAATGGAGCGAATTATGGGCATAAATCTATAAGTGACTCCATATTTCTGCATTGCAATGCAGAAGATCCGAATGACTTTTTCAAACTTCTAAAGAAAATATTTGTATCGTTTGTAGAAAAAGAAATTCTGATTAGAGGGGGAGTTTCCTACAATAGACATTTTGAAAATCAACAAATTACATATAGCTTAGCCTTAACAGATGCTTATAAACTAGAATCGTCAGCTGCAATTTTTCCACGAATTTTGATCCACCCATCAATTATCGAGAAATTGCGAAATCATCGACAAGAGGGAGGAGCGTTTTTGGATGATATTGTTGCAGCAAACTTGTTGCTTCAGGACGGCAATGCGACACAACTCCATGTACTCGATGATGAAAACTGGACTCGAGTTTATAAAGGTTGCAAACAAATTTATGAAAAATCTAAATCACTTATTGATGCTGATTGTCAATTACGTTTAAAGCATGTTTGGCTACAAAATTATTTATTTAAATTCAAACCAAAAAATAAGCATAATTCAAAATATATAGCGGAATTTTCTGAGTTCACAATTTAGAATTCCTCCGTGCCTTACATTTTTATTTCACCTAGTTCCAAAGAACTAGTTCTTCTGCCTCACCCCACCTAGTCTTCCGACGAATACCCCCGCCTTCAGTGCGGGACTAACCTTCTCCCATGCATCAATCCGGGGAGAAGGCTCATGGCGACACAAAAGCATAAAGCTTGGTCTGTAGTAGGCGCGAGCACCGTTTCGTTCACGGTGTGCTTCATGGTTTGGATGATGTTTGCGGTGATCGGCATTCCGATCAAGACGACGCTGGGGCTTAACGAGACCCAGTTCGGCATTCTGGTGGCAATGCCGGTGTTGACCGGTTCGCTGATCCGGCTGCCGCTGGGCATGCTGACCGACAAGTTCGGCGGGCGCATCGTTTTCTTTACCTTGATGGTGTCCACCATCATTCCCATCTGGTTCATTTCTTCCGGCACACAATACTGGCATTACCTGGTGATGGGGCTGTTCGTCGGGGTGGCGGGCGGTTCGTTTACCGTGGGCATTTCTTATTGTGCGCGGTGGTTTCCCAAGAACCAGCAGGGGCTGGCGATGGGCATCTTTGGCGCAGGCAATGCGGGTGCCGCGCTGACCAAGCTGATCGCGCCCAGCATTGTGGTGGCGTTCGGCTGGGCGATGGTGCCCAAGGTGTATGCGGTGATGATGACTGTCACCGCGGTGCTGTTCTGGCTGTTTACCTACGACGACCCTTCGCACAAGGTGAGCAAGAGCGTCACCGTGGCCGAGCAGCTGGCTGCGCTGAAAGACCCGAAAGTCTGGAAGTACTGCCAGTACTACTCGATTGTGTTCGGCGGCTATGTGGCGCTGTCGCTGTGGATGACCAAGTACTACATCACCGAATACAGCTTCGATATCAAGACCGCTGCGCTGCTGGCGGCGTGTTTCTCTTTGCCGGGCGGGGTGTTGCGCGCCATCGGCGGTTATTACTCCGATAAATTCGGCGCACATACCGTGACCTGGTGGGTGCTGTGGGTCTCGATGATCTGCCTGTTCTTCCTCTCTTATCCGCAAACGCAGGTCAGCATACTCACGATCAACGGCCCGCAAATCTTCCATGTCGGCCTCAATTCGACGGTGTTCACCGTGGTGATGTTCACGCTGGGCATCGCCTTCGCCGTGGGCAAGGCTTCGGTCTTCAAGTACATCGCGGACGACTATCCGCACAACATCGGCGTGATTTCAGGCGTGGTGGGGCTGGTCGGCGGCATGGGCGGTTTCATCCTGCCCATCATGTTCGGCGCGCTGGTGGACCTCACCGGGGTGCGTTCCTCGGCCTTCATGCTGATGTTCGGCGTCGTCTGGGTATCGCTGTTGTGGATGTACTGGACGGAGGTGCGGCCGGTCAAGCTGGGCCGCCACAACCAGCGCCAGGTTGCGCGTCAAGCCACGATTATTTAAGGGGATCAATCAATGTCTGCCAATATCAAGGAGTGGAACGTCGAGGATGAGACGTTCTGGGAATCCACCGCCAAGCGGGTCGCCTACCGCAATCTGTGGATATCGGTGCCGGCGCTGCTGTGCGGATTCGCCATCTGGCTGATGTGGGGCATCATCACTGTGCAGATGCACAACCTCGGCTTTCCGTTCACGAAGGACGAGTTGTTCACGCTGACCGCGATTTCCGGGCTGGCGGGGGCGACGATGCGCATTCCGTCTTCGTTCTTCATCCGCCTGGCCGGCGGGCGCAACACGATTTTCCTCACCACCGCGATGCTGCTTTCTCCGGCCATTGGCACCGGCATTGCGCTGCAGCATCCGGAATGGCCGCTGTGGGTGTTCCAGCTGATGGCGCTGTGGTCTGGCGTGGGCGGCGGCAATTTTGCCAGCTCGATGAGCAATATCAGCACGTTCTTCCCCAAGCGTTTGCAGGGCACGGCGCTGGGCCTGAACGCGGGCCTCGGCAACTTCGGCGTGACGACGATGCAGATTCTGATCCCGCTGGTGATGACGGTGGGCATTTTCGGCGCCATCGGCGGCGAGGCAAAGGCGCTGGTCGAAGCCAGCGGCTGGATTCTCGGCAAGATTCCCGCAGGCACGCCGACCTTCATCCAGAACGCCGGTTTCGCCTGGGCGCTGTCGCTGATTCCGCTCGGCGCGCTCTGCTGGTTCGGCATGAATAACCTGCTGTCGATCTCGTCCAACATCGGCGGCACGATCATCGCCTTCCTGAAGATCACCTGGCTGTACACGCTGGCTTTTATTCCGGCGATTGTCGGCCTCTACCTCTATCTGCCGGCGCCGACCGGGGTGGGTGTGCTCAGCATGTGGGTGGCGCTGCCGCTGGTGATGGTGAGCACGCTGCTGCTGATGAAGGCTGCCGCCTTCGGCACGATGAAGGAAAACATCAGCAAGCAGTTCGCGATTTTCAAGAACAAGCACACCTGGTCGATGACCGCGCTGTACCTGGTGACCTTCGGCTCCTTCATCGGTTTTTCGATGGCGCTGCCGCTCTCCATCACCATCATTTTCGGCGACAAGCACATCTACGACGCAGTCAGCCAGACCTGGGCGCACGTCAAGAATCCCGCCGCGCCTTCCGCACTCACTTACGCCTGGATCGGCCCCTTCGTCGGCGCGCTGATTCGCCCGCTGGGCGGCTGGATTTCGGACAAGGTGGGCGGCTCCATCGTCACGCAGATGATTTCGGCGGTGATGGTGCTGGCCTCGGCCTATGCCGGTTTCGTGATGATGCAGGCTTACCAGTCCGCTACTCCTGAAATCTACTTCACGCAGTTCCTGGTGGTGTTCGTGATCCTGTTTGCAGCGACCGGCATCGGCAACGGCTCCACTTTCCGCACCGTAGGCGTCATTTTTGACCGTGTGCAGGCCGGCCCCGTCCTCGGCTGGACTTCAGCAGTAGCCGCCTACGGTTCTTTTATCGCCCCCGAAGTCATCAAGGGCCAGATCAAGGCCGGCACGCCTGAGCTGGCGATGTACGGCTTTGCCGTGTTCTACGCGCTGTGCCTGGTACTCAACTGGTGGTTCTACCTGCGCCCCGGCGCCGAAATCCGCAATCCGTAATGGCTGGCTACACACGAATTCAACAGGAGCAAATAACATGAGTCACTTTCTCGATCGTCTGAAATTCTTCGACAAGGTCAAGGAGACCTTCTCCAACGGGCACGG
Source organism: Methylobacillus sp. MM3 (assembly GCF_001645185.1). Classification (GTDB taxonomy): domain Bacteria; phylum Pseudomonadota; class Gammaproteobacteria; order Burkholderiales; family Methylophilaceae; genus MM2. Next base: position 725,353 of record NZ_LXTQ01000001.1, on the reverse strand, counting down.
CATCGTCACCAACGAAGACCGTCAGTGGGAAGACGCCTACCGCCACCGCTGGCAGCACGACAAGGTGGTGCGTTCCACCCACGGCGTGAACTGCACCGGCGGCTGCTCCTGGAAGATCTTCGTGAAGAACGGCCTGGTGTCGTTCGAGATGCAGCAGACCGACTACCCGCGCACCCGCGACGACCTGCCCGACCATGAGCCGCGCGGCTGCCAGCGCGGCGCCTCGTTCTCCTGGTATCTGTACAGCCCGCACCGCATCAAGCACCCGATGATACGCGGCCGCCTGCTCGACCTGTACCGCGCCGAGCGCAAGAGCGGAAAAGACCCGGTGGAAGCCTGGGCCGCAATCCAGGCCGACGAGAAGAAGCGCAAGCAGTACACGGCGGTGCGCGGCCTCGGCGGTTTTGTCCGCACCAGCTGGGAAGAAGTGACCGAGATCATCGCCGCTGCCAACGTGCACACCATCAACAAGTGGGGTCCGGACCGCATTTACGGCTTCTCGCCTATCCCCGCGATGTCGATGATTTCCTACGCGGCAGGCTCGCGCTATCTGTCGATGATCGGCGGTGCCTGCGGTTCTTTTTACGACTGGTACTGTGATTTGCCCGCTGCCAGCCCGCAGACCTGGGGCGAGCAGACCGACGTGCCGGAATCGGCCGACTGGTACAACTCGACCTACATCATCATCACCGGCGCCAACCTGCCGATGACCCGCACGCCGGACGCGCACTTTGCCTCTGAAGTTCGCTATAAAGGCGCCAAGATCGTCGCGATGGCGCCGGACTATGCCGAGTTCTGCAAGTTCTCCGACCTGTGGATGCCGATCCGCCAGGGCACCGACTCCGCCGCCTTCCTGGCGATGGGGCACGTCGCGCTGAAGGAATACTACATCGACCGGCAGGACCCGTATTTCCAGGAATATGCCCGCAAGTACACCGACCTGCCGATGCAGGTGATGCTGCGCCAACATGGTGACGCCTGGGTATCCGACCGCTTCCTGCGCGCTTCCGATTTCGATGGCGCGCTGGGCGAAACCAACAATCCGGACTGGAAGACGATTGTGTACGACGAGGCCAGCCGCTCCTTCGTTGCGCCCAACGGCTCCATCGGTTTCCGCTGGGGCGAGGACGGCAAGTGGAACCTGCTGCCGAAGAACGCCGCCACCCAGGCCGAAATCGTCGCCGAGCTCTCCTGCATCGGCGATCACGCCGAAGTGGCGTCGGTCGGCTTCCCGCATTTCAACCAGGATGAAGACGAACTGCTGTTCCGCAACGTGCCGGTACGCAAGGTGAAACTGGCCAGCGGCGAGGAAGCGCTGGTCGCCTCGGTGTTCGATTTGCAGGTGGCGCAGTACGGCATCGACCGCGGTTTGGGCGGCGGCAACGTGGCGCAATCCTATGCGGATGCCGATGTCGCCTACACCCCGGCCTGGGCCGAAAAGGTCACCGGGGTGAAGGCCGCCGACATCGAGCGCACCGGCCGCGAATTCGCCTACAACGCCTCCAAGACCAAGGGCAAGTCCATGGTGATCATGGGCGCCGCGATCAATCACTGGTACCACAACGACCTGGCTTATCGCTCGATCATGAACCTGCTGCACATGTGCGGCTGCGTCGGCCAGACCGGCGGCGGCTGGGCGCACTACGTGGGCCAGGAAAAACTGCGGCCGCAGGCGGGTTGGGCGCCGATCGCGTTCGGCCTCGACTGGCAGCGTCCGCCGCGTCACATGAATTCCACCTCGTACTGGTATTTCCATACCGACCAATGGCGCTACGAGACGGTGAAGGCCGACGACCTGCTGTCCCCGGCGGGCAAGGGCAAGTACAAAGGCTATTCGCTGGCCGACTACAACGTCGCCGCCACGCGCATGGGCTGGCTGCCTTCCATGCCGCACTGGAATGCGAATCCGCTGAACCTGGTGGCCGAGGCCGAAAAAGCCGGCGCGACCGATGAAGCCGGCATCGCGCAGCATGTGGTCGACAAGCTTCAGAACGGCGAACTGGATGTCTCCTTCGCCGACGTCGATAACCCGGTCAACTGGCCGCGCAACCTGATCGTCTGGCGCGCCAACCTGATCGGCACTTCCGCCAAGGGCCACGAGTATTTCCTCAAGCACCTGCTGGGCGCGCAGAACGGCGTGCTGCAGGAAGGGGGCGCCGGTCGCGACAACCAGGAAGTGAAGTGGCACGAGAATGCACCGACGGCCAAGCTGGACCTGATGGTGGACATCAACTTCCGCCTCAATTCCACTGGCGCGTATTCCGACATCATCCTGCCGACCGCGACCTGGTATGAGAAGAACGACCTCAACACCACCGACATGCATCCCTTCATCCACCCGCTGTCGGAAGCGGTCAGCCCAGGCTGGGAATCCAAGTCCGACTGGCAGATTTTCAAGTCCATCGCCAAGGCGTTCTCGACGCTGGCCGAAAAGCATCTCGGCACCAAGAAGGATCTCGTCGCATTGCCGATGCAGCACGACTCGGCCGCCGAGCTGGCGCAGCCTTTCGGCTATGTGACCGACTGGAAGAAGGAAGGCATCGCGCCGGTGCCCGGCAAGACCATGCCTATCCTCAAGGTGGTGGAGCGCGACTACGCCAACACCTACAAGAAGTTCATCGCGCTCGGCCCGCTGATGACCAAGCTCGGCAACAACATCAAGGGCATCGACTGGAACACCGAGCAGGAGTACGAAGAGCTCAAGAAGTGCAACTACACGGTGAAGGAGCCGGGCATTTCCTTCGGCATGCCGTCGCTGGAAGAGGACATCGGCGTGTGCGATGCGGTGATGCGCATGGCGCCGGAGACCAACGGCGAAGTGGCGCACAAGTCGTGGAGCGCGCTCTCGAAGAAGACCGGTATCGACCACCATCACCTGTATGCCGGACGCCACGAGGACAAGATCACCTTCAAGGATATCCAGGCCCAGCCGCGCAAGATCATCACCGCGCCGACCTGGTCCGGCATCGAGTCGGAAACGGTGTCGTACACCGCCGGTTACACCAACATCCACGAGCACATCCCGTTCCGCACGCTGACCGGCCGCGCGCACTTCTATCAGGATCACGAGTGGATGCTGGATTTCGGCGAGGGCTTCTGCGCCTATCGCGGCCCGCTGGACATGAAGGCGCAGAACACCGTGCCGGCTGCGGTCCGTGCCAAGCCGCACCTGGTGCTCTCCTGGATCACGCCGCACTCCAAGTGGGGCATCCACTCCTCGTACCAGGACACCCTGCGCATGCTGACGCTGTTCCGCGGCGGCCCGTATGTGTGGCTCTCCGAAACCGATGCGCAATCCATCGGCATCCAGGACAACGACTGGGTGGAAGCGGTCAACGCCAACGGCGCGACCATGGCCCGCGCGGTGGTTTCGCAGCGCGTGCCGCGCGGCATGGCGATGATGTACCACGCGCAGGAAAAGAACGTGAATGTGCCGGGCTCGGTATCCACCAACAAGCGGGGCGGCATTCTCAACTCGGTGACCCGCGTGATCGTCAAGCCGACCAACATGATCGGCGGCTACGCGCAGCTTTCGTACAGCTTCAACTACTACGGCACGGTGGGTTGCCAGCGTGACGAGCAGGTGGTGCTGCACAAGGTGGAAGACCAGGACATCGACTGGCTGGAACGCGAACTGACGCCGGAACGCGAAGCGCAACTCAACCCCGTCGGCGTCGGATCCCGCTGAGATGAAGAGCCTGAACCGCAGGGAACACGGAGTACACGGAGAGATGCTTGATGGTCTTCGTGTTTTTCTCCGTGCGCTCTGTGTGCTCGGTGGTTAAAGATTTTTAGGAGATACACCATGAAAGTACGCGCACAATTCGCCTTTGTCTTCAATCTGGACAAGTGCATCGGCTGCCATACCTGCTCGGTGACGTGCAAGAACGTCTGGACCAACCGCAAGGGCGTGGAATACGCCTGGTTCAACAACGTCGAGTCCAAGCCCGGCGTCGGCTATCCCAAGCAGTGGGAAGACCAGGACAAGTGGAACGGCGGCTGGGAGCTGAAGAACGGCAAGCTGGAGCTGAAATCCGGCAGCCGGAGCTCCAAGCTGATGAACATCTTCGCCAACCCGGACCTGCCGGAGATCGACGACTACTACGAGCCGTTCACCTACAACTACGCCCGTCTGCAGAACGCGCCGCTATCGGAAGCCGCGCCGACCGCGCGCCCGCTGTCGCAGATCACCGGCGAGACGATGGAAAAGATCACCTGGGGCCCGAACTGGGAAGACGACCTGGCAGGTGAGTATTCCAAGCGCAGCAAAGACCAGAACATGCACAACATCCAGAAGGAGATGTATGGGCAGTTCGAGAACACCTTCCACATGTATCTGCCGCGCATCTGCAACCACTGCCTCAACCCGGCCTGCGTCGCCGCCTGCCCCTCCGGCTCGATGTACAAGCGCGAGGAAGACGGCATCGTGCTGGTGGACCAGGACAAGTGCCGCGGCTGGCGCATGTGCGTCAGCTCCTGCCCGTACAAGAAGGTGTTCTACAACTGGGAATCGGGCAAGGCCGAAAAGTGCGTCGGCTGCTATCCGCGCGTGGAATCCGGCATGCCGACGGTGTGCTCCGAATCCTGCGTCGGCCGCATCCGCTACAACGGCATCATGCTGTACGACGCCGACCGCATCGAGGAACTGGCCAGCACCGAGAACGAGCAGGATCTCTACGAAGCCCAGTGCAATATCTTCCTCGACCCGAACGACCCGGAAGTGATCGCCGCGGCCCGCGCCGAGGGCATCAACGAGGACTGGATCATCGCCGCGCAGAAATCGCCGATCTACAAGATGGCGATCGAGTGGAAGATCGCCTTCCCGATGCACCCGGAATTCCGCACGCTGCCGATGGTGTGGTACGTGCCGCCGCTTTCTCCGGTGCAGTCGCAGATCGACCAGGGCAACCTGCCGGTCGGCCCGGACGGCGCGATTCCGCTGGCGGGCTCGATGCGCCTGCCGGTGCAGTACCTCGCCAACCTGCTGACCGCAGGCAAGGAAGAGCCCATCATCAGCGCGCTCAACCGCATGATCGCGATGCGCAGCTACCAGCGCTCCGTGCATGTGGAAGGCAAGGCCGACACCCGTGCGCTTGAGAAGGCGGGCATCACCGAGGAAATGGCGCTGGAAATGTACCGCTACCTCGCCATCGCCAACTACGAAGACCGTTTCGTGATCCCGACCGGCCACGCGGAAGTGACGCTGGACGACTTCCACGGCTTCCAGGGCCAGAACGGCTTCACTTTCGGCAACGATACTTCGGCGGGCGTCAGCAAGATCACGCTGTTCCCGCGCCGCCGCAAGGAATCGATGGAGCCGAAGGAACTGGCGCCTTCCGCAGACGAGTAATCAGGAGAACATCATGCAAATCTACAAACTGCTTTCCGTACTGCTGGAATACCCCGAGCAGGAGCTGATCGACCACTTGCCCGAGTTGCCGGAACGCCTCGCCGAATGCACCGACATCGACGATGCGGAACGGGCCGCACTGTGCGAATTCATCGACCACCTCGCGAGCAAGCCGCTGACCGCGTTGCAGGAAGACTACGTGCAGACCTTCGACATGACGGCCGAGCATAGCCTGCACCTGACGCATCATCTGTTCGGTGACGACAAGAACCGTGGGCCCGCGCTGATCGATCTGGGCGAGCTGTACAAGGATTACGGCGTGGAGGTGCAGGGTAACGAACTGCCGGACTACCTGCCGCTGATCCTGGAATTCGCCGCCTATCTGGACGACAACGAGGCGATGGTCTTTCTCTCGGACGCCAACAAGGTGTTCAAGGTGCTGACCGACAACCTGAACAAAGCCGGCAGCCCGTATGCGGCGCTGCTTTCCATCGTCGAGGGGCGGGCGACGCTGACGCGCCTTGCCGCCTGAGGAGAACCATCATGAACCTGCACAATTTTCTTTACGGGGTCTATCCCTATATCGCGCTTTCCGTGTTCCTGCTCGGCAGCATCCTGCGCTTCGACCGCGAGCAGTACACCTGGAAAAGCGATTCCAGCCAGCTCTTGTCCAAGGGTAACCTGCGCGTTTCCAGCAACCTGTTCCATATCGGCGTGCTCGCGATCTTCGGCGGCCATGCGGTGGGTTTGCTGACGCCGCATGGCTGGTTCACTGCGCTGGGCGTATCGGACATGGCGCACCAGATGGTCGCCATCTGGGCTGGCACCATCTTCGGCCTGCTGGCGCTGACGGGCGGCGCGATGCTGTGGCTGCGCCGCATGTTCAATGCGCGCGTGTCGGCGGTGAGCCGCCGTACGGACAAGTTCATCCTGAGCTGGCTGCTGCTGACGCTGATTCTGGGGCTGTCGACGATTCCGGTCTCCATCGGGCATGCCAACGAGGGCAATCCGGGCGTGATGATCGCGCTGGCCGAATGGGTGCAAAGCATCGTCTACCTGCACCCGAACCCGGCGCTGCTGGCGGAAGTGGACACCATCTTCAAGGTACATCTGTTCTTCGGCATGACGGTGTTCCTGGTGTTTCCGTTCACCCGCATGGTGCACGTATGGAGCGCGCCGTTCGGCTACCTCGGCCGGCCTTACCAGATCGTGCGCAGCAAACGCAGCTTCCGCTAAAGAAAGCGAACGATGCGTGACGTCAGCAAGTTCGTACAAGGCTTCAAGCGTTTTCAGCATCATTACCTGGGCAATCATCACACGCTGTTCGACCGTCTGCTTGAGGAAGGACAGCGCCCCCGGGCCCTGATGATCGCCTGCTGCGATTCGCGTTGCGACCCGGCACTGCTGACCGATTGCGACCCCGGTGACATGTTCGTGGTGCGCAACGTGGCCAACCTCGTGCCGCCGCACGTGCAGGCGACGTTCTTCGCCGCGACCAGTTCGGCCATGGCGTTCGCGGTGCGTAATCTGGAGGTCGAGCACGTCATCGTGATGGGCCATGCCCGCTGCGGCGGGATACGCACGCTGATGGCCAACCGGCCGCCGGAGTGCGACGAGGAGGAGCTGATCGCCAAATGGCTGGGTATCGCAGCGGATGCGCGCGCGCAGGTGTTGCAGGAGTTGCCGGGCAAACCCGAGGAAATCCAGACGCAGGCGTGCGAGCAGGCCGCCATCCTCATCTCGCTGGAGAACCTGCTTTCGTATCCCTGGATCCGGCGACGTGTAGAGGAGGGCAGCCTGGCGCTGCATGGCTGGTATTTCGACATGGAGCGCGGCGAGCTGCTGCAATATCGCCCCGCGACCGGCCGCTTCGAAGTGCTGGTGCCCAACCTCAACCTGCACGGCGAGGCATCGTTCGAGCAGATCGTGGCGCCGGGCATTTAAGAAACAATCACTATCCTATGGGAGAGCATCATGAGCCGTTATAAAACGACGAGTCGCCTGCTGGCTGCTCTGGCCGTCTGCACCTTGGCCGCGCCCGCGCTGGCGGCCGATCAGCCGGCTGCGCTGGGGTCGTTGATGGAAGCCATCACGGCCGGCAAGCCGATGACCAACTTCCGCCTGCGTTACGAGCACGTGGACGACGATGTGCCGGCACATACCGAAAATGCCGACGCCTGGACGCTGCGCAGCCTGATCGGCTGGCAGACCGCGCCGTTCCATGATTTCAGTGTGGCCGCGCAGATCATCAACGTGGCGCAGTTCAACGACGATTTTTATGATACTTCCAATGGCGTTTTCGGACGCAGCGCAGCGGTTCCTTCGGATAAAACGCGATTCCCTGCGGTCGCCGATCCCGACGATACCGACATCAACCAGCTGTTCGTGGAATGGGCAGGGCTCCGCAACACCAAGCTGCGCCTGGGCCGCCAGTCGGTCAAGCTGGACAACGTGCGCTTCATCGGCAACATCGAGTTCCGCCAGGTGATGCAGGTGTTCGACGGTGTCGCGCTGGAAAACAAGGGCCTGCTGCCCGACACCCAGATCTACCTGGCGCACTTCGCCGGGCTCAAGCAGATCACCACCAAATACCGCAGCGCCAATGTCGAGATCGCTAACCTGAAGTACAGCCTTTCCCCGAGCGAAAGCATTACCGGCTACGGCTACTTCATCGACTGGAACGGCGAGTTCAAGGCCACCAATCCGGCACCGTTCAACGAGACCGCTTCCAATCGCACATTGGGCCTGCGCGCCGACGGTGCCCATGCCGTCAACCCCGGCTGGAAGGTGCTGTACACCGCCGAGTATGCCAAGCAGGACGACTACCGCGACGGCAACGACAACATCGATTCGCACTATCTGAAGCTGGGCGGCGGCGCCCAGTTCGGCACCTGGTATGCGCGTCTCGACCATGAAGTGCTGTCCAGCAACGATGGCCGCTCTGCATTCCAGACGCCGCTCGGCACCAACCACCTGTTCCAGGGCTGGGCCGACCTGTTCCTGGTGACGCCCAACCAGGGCATCAAGGACACCTTCGTTTCTTTCGGCGGCAAGGTGATGGATGTCCAGTTGACCGGCGAATATCACTGGATCAATTCGGATGAGGATTTCACCACGCCAGCTGGCGCCGGCACTGGCGACCAGTATGGCAAGGAACTGGATCTGGCGGCGGCCTATACCTACCAGAAGTGGATGGGCAAGGTCGAATACGCCCGTTTCCAGGAAGACGACATCTACAGTGCGGCTCGCAAGCGCGATACCGAGAAGCTGTGGCTGACCGTGATGTATACGTTCTGAGGAGTCTCTGTATGTTCAATATTCCTGTAATCGGAATCTGCGCTCAGGCCAGCGGAATGGGCAAAACCACACTGATTGAAGCCATGTTGCCGGCACTCGCTGAATATGGAGTGAAAGTCTCCATCATCAAGCAGACGCACGCGGAATTCGATCTCGACCGCCCCGGCAAGGATAGCCATCGCCTGCGCGCAGCCGGTGCGGGGCAGGTGCTGCTGAGCTCCGAGAATCGCTGGGTACTGATGACGGAGCAGAAAAACGATCCATCGGATATCCGGCTGATGGAAATGGTCAGGCACCTCGATCCCACGCTCGCCGACCTGGTGCTGGTGGAAGGATTCCGGCATGCGCCGATTCCCAAGATCGAAGTGTTTCGCCCTAGCCTTGGCAAGTCGTTGCTGGCATCCACCGACGCGCACATCATTGCCGTTGCCAGCGATCTTCCGGTCGTGACTTCACGCCCTGTACTGGATTTGAATACGCCCGCGACCGTAGCGAAATTCATTGTGAAGTGGTGGGCAAGGCAGCAAATGCATGGAATGAAACAATACTCGACCGGGGAGGTGTTATGAAAAGCAAGATGACAGTCGGCAAGAAGACGTTATTTGTATCGCTGCTCGCAGGCGCAGGCATCATGCCGCTCGAAGCAGGTGCGGAATGTAAATTCGAGTCGGTCAGAGGAGGCAACCAGCCGTTCGAGGTCAAGCCGACTGAGAGCGATACGCCGGAGGCGAAGCACTTCCTGAAGACGTGCATCAACCCTTATACCAAACTGTATGTGGCCAACCCTGAAAAGGCCAAGGCCGGCAAGAAGAAATTCGGGTTCTGGTCCTGCACCCAATGCCATGGCGGCAATGGAGGCGGTCAAACCGGCCCGAGCATCCTGGACGATACCTGGCAATATGCCAGGATCGTGAACGACAAGGGCATGTTCGAAATCATTGCGGGTGGTTCCGATGCAGGAATGCCGGCCTGGCATCAGCAGGTGGGCGGCAACCCTGAACTGATGCCGACGGACGATATTCTTCAGATCATTGGCTGGCTGCGTTCAGGTTATAAAGGGAACGATCCTCAAAAACCCTGGCTGGATTAAAGCCGGGGCCCATAAAAAATGGCCACTCCGGTGGCCGTTTTTTATGAAGTCCGAGCGGACTTTTGCATGTCATCCAGGCGCCACATGCAGCGCCGCATTCAACGCATCCACTATCTCGGCCCAGTCGCTGTCATCCTGCACTGCCTCGCGCAGGAAGCTGGCTTGCGAAGGAGTCCAGAACGGCGCGTCATGCAGCGCGAGAGCATGCGGGAGCGGGGCATGGGTTTCCAGGAACAGGCGAACCTGCTCGGGGCTGCTGTCGAGCCCAAGTTGTTCAAAAAGCGCCTGGAATGAATGAAACTGATACTCCATGGCTGTTCAGTATAGCGCGTCCGGCGCTTCAGGGGATGCATTGAAGCATGATATGGGTGTACCGCGGACGCCGCTTGGCGGGATGCTTGTCGGATAGCGGCAACGATCCGGATTCTGCCAGCGCGCGGTCGATTGGTTACGTGTTCGTCATGTCCGCGCCATCCATGAGGTCCACCATTTCAGGTGGGCACCTCAGTCTGCCTCAGCCATGGCCGGACTATTTTGCTGGTCCATGTTCATTATCCGTAAGAATGACGGGCTCGTAGATGGGCTCGCACGCCAGCAAACGGACGCCATCCGGGCCGCTTTCAAAAATGCGCCGATCTTCGGTCGCCACGAGCAATTCCGAACAATATCCTTTTTCAGGGGAAAAGCGGAATAGGAGGTCCTGGATAGCCTCATGCGCCCATGGGCTGTCGACATCGATGCGGCACCAGAGACGTTTGTTCTTCCAGACATTGATGCGGTACTGTTTATGCATGATCGCCGGAAGGCCCATTCATGCGTTTGCCCCAATCCTCGACCTGGCCGCTTGCTAAGCGATTCTCGATGAGCTTTCGCCAGGGCGGAGTCAGCGGCAACTCCAGAGCATGCTTCAAGGAAGGAAAATCAAGCGTCTTGTAATAAAGCAGTTCCATCAAACGCCACAGTGTCCATTCGGGATACGGCCGGGCAATGAGCGTTATTTTATCGCCCGCAGCCAGGGTTCCTGATTCCAGCACCCGGCAATAAAAGCCGGTACGCAAGCTTTTCTGTACGCGCAGTGCCATATCGCATACACCGAAGCGGTCATTCAGCTTCCAGCACGGCTGGCGAGACTGAGAAATCTCAAATAAGACGCTGCCTATCCGTAGCTGATCGCCAAGACATAAGCCGTTTTCGGTCACGCCTTCCGTGCTGAGGTTTTCGCCGAAAGCCCCGGGAGTTTTCAGCAAGGGCATCGCGCCCAGTTGGCTGCGCCAATAACTATAATGCTCGATGGGGTAAACGTGGACGGCTTTATCCGGGCCGCCATGAACGCGACGGTCGCCTTGCTCGTCGCCGTCGAGGCCCGCATGATGAATCGTCACTGTTCCCGCGACAGCTTTCTTGTTGATCGCGCTGCAGCTGCCAGCTCTTGTATAAGGTGCTGCCTGCCCGATAAGTACGGTGTTAACGGTGCCCAGTTTCATGATGCGGTAAAAGTGTCGTGAGGTTTTTCGAAGGCCAGATATTGACTGTAATTTTCTGGTGGATGCATTTGAAAATACTCCCAAGAAAAAACCCCCTCCTGTGAAGGAGAGGGTGAGGGTCAAACCTCCGAGCATGGAGATTCAACATGGAGCCTGAGTGCCCGGCCGATCGACTCGGCATGCGGCCGGCCGGGCGGTTGCTACATACTTCTTACAGGGCGAACACGTTCAGTGCACCGCCGCCAGGAGCAGCGTTGTACTTGGTCAGTTCCTTGTAACCGCCAGCGGCACCGAGTGCATCGGTGTCAGTGGTCAGGCCCAGGTTCATCGCCACGCCAGCCCAGCCGCCGATACCGGACAGCACGCCAACGTATTGCTTACCCTTGTGGCCGTAGGTGAAGGCATTGCCGATCACACCGGAACCCACTTGGAACTTCCACAGTTCCTTACCGTTCTTCGCGTCAACAGCCTTGAACCAACGGTCCAGGGTGCCGTAGAACACCAGGTCGGAAGCGGTGGCCAGAGCGCCGCCCCATGCGGAGAACTTCTCCTTGTTGTACCAGACACTCTTGCCGGTCATCGGGTCGTAAGCGGCAAAACCGCCCATCACGCCATCCGGACCCGCAAACATGGTCAGGGTCGCACCCACCCACGGTTGGCCGGCAACGTACTTGGACTCAACCGGTTCGTAGGTCATGCAGACATGGTTGAGCGGCGAGTACATCAGGCCGGTCTTGGGGGAGTAGGCGGCAGGCTGCTGATCCTTGGTCCCCAGGGCGGCCGGGCAGATACCCTTGGCGTTGTAATCCTGATGGGTGGAGTACTTGCCGTCCTTGTGCGGCACGCCGGATTTCAGGTCGACGTGGGTAGCCCAGTTGACGAAGGGGTGCACTTTCTCGGCCACGACCAGCGATCCGGTATCGGCTTCAAAGGTATAGGCGAAACCGTTGCGGTCATGGTGCCAGGCGTATTTCTTGCCACCCTTGTCGAACAGGATCACTTCATTGATGCCGTCATAGTCCCACTCGTCGTGCGGAGTCATTTGATAACCCCACTTGGCGATACCGGTGTCCACGTCACGCGCGAAAATGGTCATGGACCACTTGTTGTCGCCAGGACGCACGTCCGGGTTCCATACGGACGGGTTGCCGGTACCGTAGTAGACAAGATTGGACTTAGGATCGTACGGCCACCAGCCCCAGATGGAGCCACCGCCGTGCTGCCAGCCGTCCTTGACCGCTTGCGGCTTGAGCCAGGTCTTCACGCCCAGGTCGGTTTCCGGATATTTCAGCTGCTCCTTGGACAAGGCCTTGAAGGAGCCGCCTTCCTTGTTGCCGCCGTTGACGTCCTGATAGACGGACAGTGCGCTGTAGTGAGGATTATCCTTGTTGAAATCCTTGCCGATTAGCACATCGCTATCCGGGCCGGTGCCGTATGCGCGCCATGCCAGCGAACCGTCCTTGAGGTTGTAGGCGGACATGTAGCAGCGAACGCCGAATTCGGCACCGGAGCAGCCGATCAGCACCTTGTCCTTGATCACATGCGAAGCCGTGGTGGTCGTGGCGCCGATTTTCGGATCGACAACCTTGACATCCCAAACCTTGGCGCCGGTCTTCGCGTCCAGAGCGACCAGCGTGCCGTCGTTTTGCGTCAGGAGAATCTTGCCGTCGCCGAAGCCCAGACCGCGGCTCACGTTGTCGCAGCACAGAACTGCCTGAACGGACGGATCCTGTTTCGGGAAATAGGACCAGACGATCTTCTGGTTGTCGTTCAGATCCAGCGCGTACACGTTGTTCGGAAACGCGGTGTGCACATACAACATGTTGCCGACAACGACCGGGGAACCTTCATGGCCGCGATTGACGCCTGTAGCGAAGGTCCATGCCATCTTCAGGTTCTTGATGTTGCCCTTGTTGACTTGCGACAGCTTGCTGTAGGCCTGGTTGTTATGCTGGCCGCGCGGGTGAGCCCAGTTATTGGCATCGGCCATCGCTTTTTCCTGGTCTGGCGCCGCTGTCGCCGCCATCGGGGCAGCGAGGGTCAAGCCTGCGGCAAGCCCAATGATCAGATCCCTTTTTTTCATGTTCATCTCGTTTCTCCATAGTGTTTGACTGCCTGTGAGCATGACTCCGCATCGACTTCCGAACCGGCTCTCGCAATGCGTGAGTCACTCCCTGGTGCCTGCATGCCTCCGGAGGCCGGACACATGACGGAGGCGCCGTCCCGTATCGTTGGCCCGATCCCGAGGCATGCTTCTCCAGCAAGCGAAGCCACTGTATCCAAGTCGAGTCCGGCCAAAATCCTCCTGATTTGAAAAAATGGATGGTCCAGGGCGTTGAGTCCGGGTCGCTGTGTTAAGTTAGGCCATCCGCATCAAGGGCCAGATCAGGGAGGGCTATGCTGCGTCCATGGAAACTCAAGGTAGACATCCGGCGCGATGCCGGCACGGCGATCTACCTGCAGATCGCACAGCGCGTCATCGAGGAAATACAGCGAGGAAGACTGGTGCCCGGCACAGCGCTGCCCGGCACGCGCGAATTGGCGGAGGATCTCGGCATCAACCGCAAGACCGTTGTGCTGGCTTATGACGAACTGGTGGCGCAAGGCTGGTTGTCGGCCGAGGGCAAGCGCGGCACCTTCGTGTCTTCGGCCATTCCTGCGCTGGACGAGGTTTTTCCGGTTTCAGCCCCGCCGGCAGCCAGGAGCGAGGCGCCCCGTTACACCCTCTATGGCGCGGAAATGCCCGCCGATGTGCCGCAGGCGCGCGACATGCTCGATTTCGGTGACGGTGTTCCCGACACCCGGCTCATTCCCTACGAAATCATCTCGCGCGCCTTTCGCCACGCGCTGATCGTCTCCGCGCGCGCCAACCGGCTGGGCTACGGCGATCCGCGTGGCACGCCGGCGCTGCGCGAGGCCATCGTGTCCATGGTCAATATGGAACGCGGGTTGAACGCAAGTCTGCAGAATGTCTGTACGGTGCGCGGCAGCCAGATGGGCATATTCCTCGCCGCGCGCCTACTGGCGAGACAGGGCGACGCCGTGGTCATGGAAGAACTGAGCTATCCGCCGGCCAGGGAGGCGTTCCGGGCGTGTGGCGCCCAGGTGTTGAGTGTCGGCCAGGATGCCCAGGGACTGCGGGTGGATGAATTGGAGGACATCTGCCGCCGGCAGCGTATCCGCGCCATCTATGTGACGCCGCACCATCAGTTTCCTACCACCGTGATGATGTCGGCGGATCGCCGGCTCAAGCTCCTGATGCTCGCCGAGCAATACGATTTTGCGATCATCGAGGACGATTACGACCACGAGTTTCATTTCTCGCATCATCCTGTCATGCCGCTCGCCAGCCTGGACCGCTGGGGGCGGGTGATCTATGTGGGTTCGCTTTCCAAGGTGCTGGCGCCGGGCTTGCGCGTGGGCTACCTGATCGCGCCGGCCAGGGTCATCGACTGCTGCGCGTCGGAGATCATGCTGATCGACCGTCAGGGCAATGCCGTGACCGAACTGGCGGCAGCGGAGCTGCTGAGTTCGGGTGAGGTGCGGCGCCATGTCCGCCGTACGCTGAAGACTTATAGCGAACGCAGGGTTGTCGCGGGCGAGCTGGTCGCGAAAGAACTGGGGCGCGCGGTGACATTCGACCCGCCGGATGGCGGGCTCGCCCTGTGGCTGCGCCTCGACGAACGCTACGATATCGACCGGCTGGTACGCGACGCAGCGAGCCTGAACGTGCGCATCCTGTCCGGCGCGGAGTTTTCCGACCCCGGCCGCTCCATTCCGGCAATCCGGCTCGGTTACGGCAGCCTGGACCAGGGCGAACTGGCGACCGGAATCCGTCGGCTGAGTCGCGCGCTACAGATGCAATCGCCCTGAGCGCGCGGCCGATGGCTTACATGTGTTCGTCGTGTCCCGCGCCGCCGGTGAGATCCACCATTTCAGGCGTGACTTCCTCGAATTTCAGCACTTTTCCGCCATACTGGCCGGCAAAGCCTGTTGCTGCCTGCTGCTCGGCAAACGTGGCGATGGTCGGGCCCATCGAACCATTTTTGTTGCTGCCAACCACGAACCATGCCTTTTTTGCATCGATCCAGTTGTCTTCGGGCTTTTCCCAGTCCGCTTTTGCCATGTCCTGGGTGAAGATGCCGGTGATGCGCTTCTGCTGTTCCGGCTGCAGGTAGATGGAGAACATTTCCGTCGTGTCGCAGAAGAAATCCGGCTCGCCGCTCGCATAGTGAATCTGCCCCTTGGGGCCGGGAAAATCGGCGAGGATCATGCCGTCCATTGAGCAGGCCGTGCCGGTCTGGATGACGAGCGGCTGGACGGCGGCTTCGGGTTTGCTGCAGGCGGCCAGCGCGGCGGCCAGGGAAAGCGCGAGGGCAAGGCGGGTAAACGTCATTTGAATCTCCATTGAGCAACGGCGAGGGGCGCGATAATCCAGCCGACCATCATGCTCCCGAGTAGCCAGGGGTTGGACAGGCTGGCCGGGAACACCGTGGCCAGTCCGTAGAAATTCTTCAGGTCTTGCATGTTGAAGATATTGAGCAGGCGGAAAATGTCCGCCGGATTGAGCAGCAGCAGGACGGGAAACAGCGCTTCGCCGAATGTGCCGCCGGACAGCACCAGCACGCCGAGCAGGCCCAGATCGTAAACCAGCACGAACAGGAACCACACCGCGATCGCGGCGCCGCTGGCACGGGCGCGGTCCTTTGCGATCACCGACACCATCACCGCGAGGCTGAGAAACACCATGCCGAGCAGGATCGCGCTCAGCATGAAGCCGGCGTAGTGATACAGCGCAGTGCTGTCCGTCTGGCGGGCGAGCAACAGCCCGACCAACCCGAAACCGGCCAGCGTGGACGAGGCGAGCGCCAGCGACAGGCCGGCAAACTTGCCCAGCAGCAGTTCCAGCCGTGTAATCGGCATGGAGAGCAGCAGATCGAGCGAGCCGCGTTCGCGCTCGCCGACGATGGCGTCATAGCCCAGGATCAGCGCGATTAGCGGGATCAGGTAGATGACCAGGCTGACCAGGCTGGCGATGGTGAACTCGATGTTGCGGAAGCCTACTTCGCCCTGCTGCGCCGCGCCGAAGTAGGTAATGGCGAGCGCGAACAGCGTGAAGATGGCGGCCACGGCGATCACCCAGCGATTGCGGATGCGGTCGCGGAATTCCTTGGCGGCGATGGTGCGAATCTGTGCGAATTCGATCATGGCTTTGCATATCCGAGAAACACGTCTTCCAGCGACGGTTCGCGCACCACGATGTCGTGGACGTTTTCGCCCAGCGTATTGATGCGGCGCAGGAGTTCCATTTTATGGGCGCGCTGGCAGCGGATGACGGTGGTGTCGTCCTGCGTGTCCATCGACTCGATGACGGTACCGTTCAATGCTTCTTTCAATGCCTGCGGTGTGCATTGCAGCCGCAGCCGGATGGTGAGCGGCAGGTTCACGCCTTCGCGCAGTTCCTGCACCGTGCCCAGCGCATGCAGCTTGCCGGATTTCATTACCGCGAGACGCTGCACGCGTTCCTGGATTTCGGAGAGGATGTGCGAGGTGATCACCACCGTGACGCCTGTCTGATTGAGCTCGTTCAGCATCTGGTAGAACTCGCGTATGCCTTCCGGGTCGAGGCCGTTGGTCGGCTCGTCGAGGAACAGGATGCGCGGGCTGCCGAGCAGTGCCTGGGCGAACCCCAGCCGCTGACGCATGCCCTTGGAGTAGCCGTCCACGCGCCGGTGGCTGGCATGGCCGAGCCCGACTTTTTTCAGGAGGGCAGGGCATGAGTCGCGGTCGCAGCCCTTGAGCGAAGCGAAAAACTGCAGCGTTTCCAACCCGGTGAGATTGTCGTAGAAGGCGAGATTCTCCGGCAGGTAGCCGATGGCCCGACGCAACTCGCGGAAGGCGCTGCCATGTACCGGCGTGCCGTGGATGCGGATGCTGCCGGCAGAGGGCGGAATCAAGCCCAGCATCATCTTGAACAGCGTGCTCTTGCCGGCGCCGTTATGACCGATGAGGCCGACGGTCTCGCCTTCGAAAATATCCAGGCTGACGCCGTTGACCGCGTGCACGGGGCCGAAGTGGCGTGAGACGTGGCGGATTTCAATGACGTTGTTTGGCAAGCCAAGGCCTCCAGTCCGAATGAAACGGCCGCATGCGCGGATGTTGATCGACGATGCTGGTCGCGCGCAGCAGCGGAAATTGCCGCGCCACCATGCGCAGCGTTTGCACCGCGGGGCTGTTCAGCAGCAGCTTGACCGCCGGATATTTCCAGGTGAGGCGGTCCACGATATCGCTGGCCTCGTAGGCTATGTCGCCCGTGCCGTCGCCGTCACGGTCCCAGCCCAGGTAATTGCTCCAGTAGTTGCCGGTCTTGCCGCCCCATTGCTCATCGCGGCTGGCGACGTAGCGAATCTGTTCGCGGTTGTGGATCAGGTCGTTGCCTTCGACTGTGTTGTTGATCGAGCCTGCCCATACATGCATGCCCACGCGATTGCCGATCACCAGGTTATTACGCAATGTGTTGTATTCGGCATCGTAAATGAAAAAGCCGCGGCTGTTGCCGGCGACGACGTTGTTTTCAACCACCGAGTCCTGGATGGTGCGCAGCATGATGCCGTGGTCGGAGTTATCCCAGGCCTGGTTGTTGCGCACGGTCTGGTTGCGCACTTCCATCAGCGCCAGCCCGCCGCGATTCTTGAAGCTCTGGTTGTTCTCCCACACGTTGAAGTTGGAGTTCATGTAGTGCGTGCCGTAGCGCAGGTGGTGCAGGCGGTTGCCGCGAAACAGTGCATGGTCGGAAACGTCGACGTAGATCCCGTCGCGGGTGAAGCTGACGTGATTGTCGATGATGGCTGCATGCTGCGAATTGTAGAGCTGGATGCCGTTGCCGCGCTGGGCCGAGGCGAGGCCGCGCATGCCGGTGATGTTGTTGGCGATCACCTGCACGTTTTTCACTTTTTCAATCCACAGGCCGAACAGCGTGTAGTTGATCACGTTGTTGCGAATCACTGCGCGGTCGCTGCCGGGTTCGAGATAGATGCCGGCATTTTGTTTGGTGAGGTTGTGCCCGCTGTTGCGCACGATGAAGCCTTCGATGATCACGTCCGGCGATTTGATGCGGATCACGTCGCCCTCATTGCCGCCGTCCAGCGTTGGACGGTTCACCCCTTTGAGCGTCAGCGGCTTGTCGATCAGCAGGCGCTCGCGGTAGTGGCCGCGCTCGACCAATATTGTATCGCCCGGTACCGCGTCGGCAATGGACGTGGCAATCGACTGCCCCGGCTGCACCGTTAACTCTGCGGCGCAGGCGATATTCGCCGCCAACGCTGCCGACAGGCCGAAGCTGATGGCCGGATGTCTCATGCCGGTTTGGCTTCCTTTTTCGGCGGGCGGCCGATGCTTTCCACCGGGATGAAATAGCCCTGCGCGTTGATGGGCGTCAGCGGCAGGCCGTTCTTTGCACGTTGCTTGCGTTCCTTGGAAAGCGGCGGGCAGGCGTGGTCGTCGTAATACATCACCATGCAGTCGAGGCACAGCAGGCATTCGCGCTGGTCGATCTTGCCTTTTTCGTCGATGGCCAGCGAGCCGCAGCCGGCGGCGCAGGCGTGGCAACTGGTGCATTCCGATTTGCGCTTCAGCGCGATGCCGCGGAACTGGCTGGGAATCGCCAGCCCGGCGCCCAGCGGGCACAGGTACTTGCAGAACGGCCGTTCGGTGAACATCGACAGCCCGAACAGCGCCAGCCAGAAGGCGACGAATGGCCATGAACGGTTCCATACGCCGACCAGGAAGGTAGTCTTGAACGGCTCCACTTCGGCCATTTTCTCTGCGATGCCCATCGAATAGAACGATGTTGCCAGCAGCGTGAGGAAGATCGCGTATTTCAGCCATTTCAGCTTGTCGTGCAGCGTTTTTGGCAGCATGAACTGGAAGCGGCGGAGCGGCGTGGCACTGGTGATCTTGTACAGCAGTTCCGACATCGAGCCGTAAGGGCAGAGCCAGCCGCAGAACAGCCCACGGCCCCAGATGAAGACGGTGATGATGATGAACCACCAGAACACGAAGATGTACGGATCGGACAGGAACAACTCCCATTTCCACTGGAAGAGCAGCGAATGGACCCAGGTGAGAATGTGGGTGACGCTGGGCTGTGCCATCAGCCCGAAGCCGAGTACGCCGATGCTGATGATCCAGATGGCGTACTTGGGGATCGACACCCAGCGCTTGTCCTTGTGATTGGCGCGCCGTACCAGGTGGTCGCGGAACACGTGCACGAGGGCGGTGATGACCAGCAGCAGCGTGAACAGCACGATGCCGACTTTTTTATCCTTCCAGATCTTGAGCCAGGTCGGGTCCGGCTTGATTACTTCCGGACGGCCGCCTTGCAGCATGTGCTCGGGCGTCCAGTATTCATGGTCGAAGTTGGCGAAGGTCTTGTTGCCGGTCTGTTTGTCGATCTTGTTGCCAAGGAACACCAGGCTCCAGGGGTAAGCCGCGCTGAAGCTCGGGCTGCGTATGATGAAGATCGCGGATTCGTTGTAGGACGGTGCCCCTGCGGCCTCGACGTTGTACAGGTTGAGATAGTCGGTGTCGCGGAAGGTGAAGGTGTCCATGTCCTGCGACACCTGCACGCGGTCATAAATGCCGCCGCGCACGAAGCCGGAGCCCTTGAACGAGGCGCTGCCGTTGGCGACGATGAAGATTGCATGCTCGTTGGGCTTGAGTTCGCCCATCAGGCGCTCGTAGACACGGTCTCCGAGGATGCTGCGGCCGATGTCAGGAGCATTCAGGTAACCGAAATACGCATCGAGGTACGGCTGGCCGTTGCCCTCGATGCCGACATCTTCGGCGGAGATGGTGAGGCGCTGCAAACTGCCTTCATCCAGCAACGCGTCCCAGCTTTTCTTTCCCGTGGCAGGAGTGAAGTCGGCCTGCGGGCGCGGCTTGGACTTGATGATGCCGACCTGCTTGGCGACTTCCAGTGCGCTGCGCATCACCACCTGGTTTTCCGCAATTACCGTCACGGTGGCGCCGCTGATCGCGTCGATGCCGATGTAGCCGCCCTCGGCCCGTGCCTTGCCGATCTCGATCTTGTCTGCGGCGTTCTTGCCGAGGAACTGCTTGATGAACTTGGTGAGTTCTCTTTCGGGGATGCCCACCAGCAGGATGGGTTCGCTGTGCTTGAGGATGCGGATGCCAACGATCTTGCCCAGAGTGTCCATGCCGATCAGCGTAACCACCGGCTTGCCGGAATAGGCGGGGATGTCGACGATGTCGGTAGAGAGGAACACGTAGCCCAGCAGTTTCTTGCCGTCATCGTCCGCATAGGCTTCGACGTAGGATGGGCGGCCCTTGCGCAGCGAAAAGCTTTCGGCGCCGGGGAAGGCGTCTTCGCAAGGGGCGTAGGCGCACAGATCCGGGTCGGTGGAAAGCTCGACCGGCAGCGGAGCTTCGTAGGAGCCCGCGTGCCTGGTCTCATGGTGTTCAGGCTTGTCGCCTTCGTCGGAATCCGCCAGGGCCAGGCCGGAAAGGAAGAGCGCGAAGCCGAACAGCAGCACTGCGAACACCTGCGTCATTGCCCTGGAGGGACGATCTGGCCCATTTTCATGCAGCCGCTGAACCATGCTGTAACTCCGCTGGATGATATGGTCGTAGTGCATGATTATAGTCCTTGAGCTGGAGCGACTCCCGAAAAAAAAGGGGCTGGCCTGGCGGCCCGCCCCATTGCCGCTCTAGGGAATTACGATTACTTCTCGACAATGAAACGGCTGCGCATTTCCAGGTGCAGTGCGTGGCAGAAGTGCGTGCAGTAGAACCAGAAGAGGCCCGGCTTGTCCGCTACGAAGGTGACCGAGTGCGTCTCCTGCGGGTTGACGATGAAGTTGATGTTATGTTTTTCGAGGCCGAATCCGTGGGCCAAGTCTTCCACCTTGTCATGGTTGGTCAGCGTGATGGTGACCTCGTCGCCCAGCTTGACGCGGATTTCCTGCAGGCTGTAGTTCGGGGCCTGCGAGGTCATGTACACGTTCACCTTCTTGCCGTGGCGCTCGACGCGGCTGTCACCGAACGATTTAACCGCATTGGGGAAGTCGTCCATGTTGTAGATCTGCTTGGTTTTGACCACGTCGGCGCGGACGATGATCGCATCATGCGGTTCCGGATACGCGGTATGGTCGTGGATCAGGCGCATCTTGTCGCCGCGGATGTCGATCAGTTGCTCGGTCTCGACGTGCAGCGGGCCGACCGGCAGGAAGCGGTCCTTGGAGAACTTGTTGCCGGCGTTGAGGTACTTGCCGTCGGCTTCCTTGGTCTCGCCCATGGAGGCGTAGGTGTGGCCGGGCTGATAGTGTACGTCGATGCGATCCAGCACTGGCTTGGCATTCTTGTCGCCCTTGAAGTGCGCAATCGATGCGTCCACGTTCCATTTCACGATCTGGCTATCGAGGAACAGCGAAGTGTAGGCGTTGCCCTTGCCGTCGAAGGCGGTGTGCAGCGGACCCAGGCCAATTTCCGGCTCGGCGACCACGGCGTCGCGCGGATTCTTCAGTTCGCCGGCAAAGTACTTGTGCACCAGCTCGGTGGCGATCACGGTGGCGGTCGGCGACAGCTTGCCGGAGCAGACAAAATACTTGCCGTCCGGGGACAGGTTCACGCCGTGCGGGTTCTTCGGCACCGGGACGTAGCAGGTGAGTGCAGTCTTGGGATCCTGGTTGGCCGCCTTGGTACCATCCACAACGGGCACCTTGGAATCGCCGATAGTGAAGCTTTTTCCGGCCTTGACGGCGGACTCGATGCGTTCAATGTTAAGAAAAACGCAAGCGTCATGCTCAGCAGACATCATATCGGCCAGCACTGCACCCCCCTCGGTATTGTACTGGGTAGCGGCTGCAAGTTTACCGTCGTAGGAGCTGGCAAGTAGTTCCATGTTGCCGTCGAGCTTGACCTGCCAGCGCACTTCCATACTTTCTGCATCGACACAGGTAAACAGGGCGTACCACTTGCTAGGATCGTCTACGTCACGACCATCATTGACTTGAGGAATATGGAACTCTGCACCGCAGAACACACGCGTTGTGTAGTTGATATTGGGATCGACCGGGTCGCACTTATCCGGGAAAATGCCGTGGAAGCCCTGCACGTTGGGGAGCTCCGTGATCTTGTCGCACTCCATGTGATCCATGCGGATGCGCGCGATGCGGGAATTGAGCTTATCGTTGGTCCACAAATATTTGCCATCGTAGGTGCCATCTTTGTAGGAACCGTGCACGTGATGCGTGTCGCCGGTCATGTACTTGAGGCTGCCGTCGGGCTTGGTGCCAATGACCTTCTTTGACTCGTTGGTGATGCCCCAGCCTACCATCGGGTCGATATTAAATACGGGGATGCGCTTCAAGGTGCGGCCGGAGGGCAGGCCGTAAATGCGCATCTCACCATTGTGTCCGGCGCTGGAGAAAATATAGTATTCGTCGAGCTTGCCGGGGTGAATTTCGAATTCCCCCGGGGCAACCGAGCGGCTGGCATCGCCATGCGCTTCAGCGGCGGTGCCAGCAGGTGCGGCAGGGTCGGATTTCTTGCAAGCTGCAAGGCCCATTGCCATGCCGGCGCCGGCAATCGTGGCCATGGCCGTCGTGCCCAGGAACTTCCTTCGGCTCTCATCCTGCACATGCGGCTGGTTGTTGTTAATGTCCTGTTCGCGGGTGTCCATTGTCTTCTCCTATGCATTGACTCTTGGTCGAATATGCGACCGTTTGTCGCACCGTGAGGCATTGTAGCAGCCAGAATAGGAGGATTTCTTGATCAAGGTCAAGAAATAGGATGATTAGGTCGGAAATATCCTTTTTTACTGGGATTTGATTTTCTTCGGCGGCGCGTCGGGCATTTCCGGCGGATTTTCGCCTCGTAAACGACGCGCCTCGATGGCCACTTTATCCGCTATGCGGTCGGCCTGTTCGCGATCGAAATCCGCGTGATATTTTTTCTTAACGCCCTGTTCATGCAGGAGCAGATGATAGTCGGCCGAAATTCCGCGCTGCTCGAGGCAATGTAGCGTACAGGCAAGCGGGCAGCCATCCAGCGCGACGATCGGACGGCCGGAGCGGGCAATATTGACGAGATGCGGAACATTGCCGCCCACACCTGAAATGCAGGACATCTCGGCTTCGCCGTCGCGATCCAGCTTGAGCGCGATGTAATTGGCGGTTTGCGCGGCGCTCGAACAGCCGGAGCAGGAATACACGAGCGGCAGGTTTTTGTACTCCTGGCGTTGTGCCATCATCACTCCTTTCCGATGCTTCACTATCAGCTCAAGGACTATCCTTGAGCAAGACTCTGTAAAGAATAGATTTCTGCCGGTTTCCAGCTGACTGGTACCCAAAAAACATCTCCTCATTGCATCGCAGCGAAATCTGCGTCTTGTTGTTCTGTGTGAAACAATTATGAATATGGATTAACGTTGTTTCCTTGATCTGGATCAAAAAATAGGGGAAGAGGGTCTGCAATGCCGCAACGCGTGCTGATTACAGCCGCAACCTGGCCAGCAGGCTTCCGGGCGACAACAATGCCTGCAGCCATTCGGGCAGATTCAGTCCATCCAGCGTGTTCTTGGCGATCAGCCCCAGCTCGGTATTGCCTTCGACCAGCAGGCGGCGGCTGAAGAACAGCGCGTCCGGGTCTTCCTGCCGCGATGCGAGCAGGTAAAAATCATGCGCGGTCGCGGCGATGGCAAGGTCCGGCTGCTCCGTGTCCGCGATGGCCTGAAACCCGTCGTCGCCCACCGTGAAATGGCATGTGACGCCGATGTCGCTGACGCGTATCGCGATCCGCTTGCCATGGAGCGGCAGGAAATCCTGCCGGTCGATGGAGCGCCGCAGCGCCAGGTTGAGGATGCGTGCCAGCACGAAGGAAGGCGGCAAGGTTGGCAGGCGCGACACCACGGCGGCGAGCGGCGCGGGAAAATGAAAGATGGGCAGTTGCATGGTCATTTCCTTTAGTGTGAACACGCCTTAATAAGCGACGGTCTGTTCGATGCCGGCCCGGCCGTGCCAGTAGCCGTCGCAAGGGGGTTCGGGCAGAAGCGGCGCAAGTTCATGCGCGGCCTGCTGCGGCGCCGAAGCGCCGTCCAGTGCGGCGCGGAACAGCGCCACCACCTCGCCGGTATTGTCGGGCTGCGGGCTGATGCGCAACACGTCGACCAATCCAGACATGCTTTCGAGTGCCGCGAGCAGGCTGTAGACGCTGGCGGATTGGGTCTGCGTGCCGTTGAGCGCGAGGAAAGACTGGCCTTCGCGTGTTTTCAGCGTCATGCCGTAGGGGTTTTCGATGCAGCGGAACTGGCAGTTGTCCTTGGGCAGATTATGGCGGCGCGCAGTGAAGCAGCGTGCAGAAAATGCCAGCGGCATGCGGCCATAGGCGAAAACTTCGGTTTCGAGGCCGCTGGTATCTTGCGCCAGCAGTTCCGCCAGCATGTCGCGCGACATTTCCAGCGGCATGACCCAGCGCGCGGCACCGGCTTCGGCAAGGATTTGCAGTGTTTGCGGGTTGTAGGTATTGATGTGCGGCCCGGCGACGAACGGCCGCCCGGCCATCAGCCCGACTGCGCCCATGTCGTTGGCTTCGATAAGAAAGCGCCCATTGTCGGCGAGGCGTCGCAGCATTTTCAGGTCGGATTCCGATTCGATCAGCGCCTGAGTCGAGAGCACTACTTCCTTGCCCGCATCGGCGAGCATTTCCGCGGTTTTCAGCCAGTCGTCGGTGCGAAACTCGTGCCTGCGCGAACACACGGTTTCGCCGAGGTAGACGATATCCACCGGCCAGCGCGCGGCCTGGGCGTAAAAGTCCAGCATCGTGTCGCGCGGCCAGTAGTAGAGGAGAGGTCCGAGTGAGAGTTTCATGACTATCCTTATTTCCATGGCCGGTGATAGGCACCCAGCGTGTGCTGCTGCCCTTCGGACAGCTTGCCGAGCTGCGCGGCCCAGATGGGCTGCACGGCATAGGTTTCGGCATTCCGCCGGGCGGCGTCGATTGCCGTGCGCCAGACCCGGGTGACTTGCTCCACGTAAGCCGGGCTGCGCTGGCGGCCTTCGATCTTGATGGCGGCGATACCCATGGCGATCATTTCCGGCAGCAATTCCAGCGTATTCAGGCTGGTCGGTTCCTCGATCGCGTAATAGGTTTCGTCCTCCACTTCGAAACGGCCCTTGCATAGCGTCGGGTAACCGGCTTTTTCATTGGCTTCGTAGCGGTCCAGCAGCACATTGTTGAGGCGCGACTCCAGTCCATTGCCCGTTTGTTCCCAGCGCACCGCCTTGGCCGGCGAACATACCCCGGCGGTGTTCGGCGATTCGCCGGTGGCATAGGAAGACAGCACGCAGCGACCTTCCACCATCACGCACAACCCGCCGAAGCCGAACAGCTCGATTTCCACCGGCGTGTGTTTCACCACTTGTTCTACTTGCGCCAGCGACAGCACCCGCGGCAGCACCGCACGCTGGATGCCGAAATGCTCGTGGTAATAGTTGATGGCCTCGTAATTGGTGGCCGAGCCTTGCACCGAGAGATGCAAACGGAGTTGCGGCCAGGTGCGGCTGGCATAACGCATCAGGCCGGGGTCGGCCAGGATGACGGCATCCACGCCGACTTCGGCCGCCATATCTACTGCCTGCTGCCAGCGCGACCAGGTCGCGGTTTGCGGAAAGGTGTTCAGCGCGAGCAGTATTTTTTTGCCCTTGGCGTGGGCGTAGCGCACGCCTTCCTGTGCCGCCGCAAAGTCGAAATTGAGACCGGGAAAGGCGCGCGCGTTCGTGTTGTCGCGAAAGCCCATGTAGACGGCGTCCGCGCCGTGGTCGATCGCGGTTTTCAGGGCCGGCAGGTTGCCGGCAGGACAGACCAGTTCAAGCGACATGTAATTCCTCGATCATTTCAAAAGACAATCCTGTCCGGCTGCCTTGCCGGGTGCCGCGTCGGCGAAGCTCCTGCTCGATGCCGTTCAGCACGTTCCATTTTTCCGCGCACCACATCGGCGCCAGCAGAATGTCGCGCGAGGCGGTGGCGGTGACGCGATGAAAAATCACGTCTTGCGGCGTGCGCTCGATCAGGTCGGCGGCGATGCGGATATAGTCCGTCTTGGTGAGCGGCTGGTAGCCGCCGCGCCGCCACTGGTAGGCGAGCATGGTGTGCTTGACCACGTGCAGCGGATGCAGCTTGAGGCCGTCAACGCCGACATCCAGCACCGCATCCAGCGTGGCGTGGTAATGCCGTTCGGTTTCGCCCGGCAGGCCGATGATGAGATGCGTGCACAGCGGAATGCCATGCTGCCGGGCCGCGATTGCCGTGGTGCGGTATTCGGCGAAGGTATGGCCCCGGTTCACGCGCTCCAGCGATTCGTCGAAGGCGGATTGCAATCCCAGCTCCAGCCACACCTCGTGGCCTTCGCCACGCAAGCGGTTGAGCAGATCCAGCACTTCGGCCGATACGCAATCCGGCCGGGTGCCGACCGAAATGCCGATGATGCCGGGCTGTTGGAGCGCGTCGCGGTACATGGTTTCCAGTTCAGCGACATCGGCATAAGTATTGGTATAGGCCTGGAAGTAGGCGATGAATTTATCGGCCCGCGTGCGGCGGTGAATCCTGGCCTTGGCCTGTGCGATCTGCTCGACGACGGCTTGCCGCGTATCCGCCGCCGGGCTGAACGACACGTTATTACAGAACGTACAGCCGCCGGTGCCCTTGGTTCCGTCGCGATTGGGACAGGTGAACCCCGCGTCCAGCGCAATCTTGTGCACGCGCTCGCCGTAACGTTTGAGCAAATCCTGCCCATAGCTGTTCAGCCGGTGTGCGAGCGTGACATCGATGTTTTTCTGGGTCATTTCCTGTGCGGCGCTGTGCGACTTAAAAATAAGACTATCATATCCTATATTGCGGAGAGAGCAAATCGACTACAATGGTTGTAATTAATAAATAACTATATTTATCAGCCTATTAGCATGTTTTATTTTAAATTTAATTGATCCATGTCAAGAAAGTCCAAGATATTCAAAAAACATGAATTTACTTAATAGAGAATCAGCGATTTTCGTATCGCTCTATCAGTATTTCCCTGATCCGGCGATTGCCCGCCATGGCGCATAGTGACGCTGCGAATTCGGCAGTTGCCGTTTCGTGTTGATGAGAATTGCACCTGTTATGGCGATTCTCGCCAACGATGGTCAATTTTCAATTTAAAAGGAGAGCAACAATGAAATGGTCCGAGCCGGCATTCTGCGACGTACGTCTGGGTTTTGAAGTCACCGCCTACGTTTACGTACGCTAAGCAATACCGGGCGCGGCCCCGTGTCGCGCCCGCATGGAGAACGCTCATGTCTGAACAATTGACCTTCCAGCCCCAGGATAAGCCTGCGCTTAGCCCGATGTTCCTGTTGCGCTGGGAAAAAACACAGGACGCGCATGTGCTGCTGTATCCCGAGGGCGTGATCAAGCTGAACGGCAGCGCGGCGGAAATCCTCAAGCGCTGTAACGGCGAGACCACGGTAGCCGGCATGGTGGACGAATTGAAGGCGCTGTTCGTTGACGTCGGCGCGGGTGAAATCGAAACCGGTATCAATAAATTTCTGGAGACGGCACATGCCAAAGGATGGATCAGAAGTCGTTAGCCTCGACGGGCAGGGCAAGCCGATGTGGCTGGTGCTGGAGCTCACTTATCGCTGCCCGCTCAAGTGCGTGTGGTGCAATAACCCGCTGGATTTCGACACATACGCGGACAAGGAACTCAGTACCGAGGAGTGGAAACAGGTATTGCGCGACGGCCGCGAGCTGGGTGCGCTGCAACTGGGATTCTCCGGCGGCGAGCCCATGCTGCGCGACGATATCGAAGAACTGGTCGAAGAGGCCGAACGCCTGGGTTACTACACCAACCTGATTACCTCGGGCGTCGGCCTGACACCGGAACGCCTGAAAAAACTGAAAGAAGTCGGGCTGAAGCAGATTCAGCTCAGCCTGCAATCCGCCGAGCGCGCACTCACCGACAGATTGGTCGGTGCCCGCGCGCACGATCTCAAGCTGGAGGTGGCGAAGCGCATCAAGGCGGAAGGTTTCCCCATGGTGCTCAATGTGCCGGTGTTCCGGCAGAACATCGACCAGGTGGAGGAAATCCTCGCGCTGGCGGAAGACATCGGTGTGGATTACCTCGAATTCGCCAACATCCAGTATTACAACTGGGCGCTGCTCAATCGCGACGAACTGCTGCCGACGCGCGAGCAGCTGGAGCGCGCCGAAGCCGCGGTCAACCGGGCGCGCGAACGCCTCGGCGGCAAGATGACGATTTACTTTGTGATCCCGGATTACTTCGAGACGCGCCCCAAGGCCTGCATGAACGGCTGGGGCACGATCCACCTCACCATCGCGCCCGATGGCGCGGCGTTGCCGTGCCAGGAAGTGCGCGTGATCGAGGGGCTGGAATTTCCCACGGTGCGCGAGCACAGCCTGCAATGGCTGTGGGACGAATCGCCGCTGTTCCAGAAATTTCGCGGCGACACGTGGATGGCCGAACCCTGCCGCACCTGCGACGAGAAGGAAAAAGACTTCGGCGGCTGCCGCTGCCAGGCCTTCCTTTTGACCGGTGATGCGGCCAACACCGATCCGGCCTGCGCCAAGTCGCCACACCATCACGTGATCGAGATGGCGATCAGCCGCGCCAGCAAGCCGCATGAGCCCAAGCCGTTGATTCCGCGCCTGGCAGGTGCGGCTGCGGGAGTCGGGCGATGAAAGTGCCTTTCGATACCGCGACCGGCACCATCGTCTGCGGTCTGCTGCTGACGCTGGTGCTGTATCTGCTCGTACGGCAGCTCGTGACCGGAGGGTGAGATGGAACACGCCTTCGATTTCACGATGCGCTGGGCGCATTTCATCGCCGCGTTGATCTGGGTCGGCCACAACTACGCCAGCGTGGTGCAACGGCCGACTTATCGTCCCTTGACCCGGGACGATCTGGTCAGCACGGAAAGCAGCGCCTTCATGGCCGTACTCAACCGCGAACACGGCACGTTCCGCTATGCCTCTATCATCGCCTGGGTGACAGGCGTGATGATGCTGTGGCAGCGCGGCTGGCTGGTGGATGCGCTCGCGCTCAACGGCTATTTCGCGGTGATCGGCACCGGCTTCTGGATCGGCACGCTGATGCTGGCCAATTTGTGGCTGGTGCTCTGGCCTCACCAGCAAAAGCTGCTCGGTTTCGTCCCCGCGACGGTAGAGGAGCGCGTGCGCTGCTCGCGCATCACGCACTTGTCGTCGCGCACCAACACCATGCTGTCGATCCCGCTGCTGTTCTTCATGGCTGCTAGCTCGCACGGCTCGGCGCTGTTCGGCTGATGTCCGGCGTCTACAACTTCGCCGCCGGTCCGGGCATGATGCCGGCCCAAGTGCTGGAACAGGCGCAGCGCGAATTCCTCGACTGGAAGGGACACGGGTTTTCGCTGCTTGAAATGCCGTTTACCGGCGACGACTTCAAGGCCATACAGCAACGCGCGCAGGACAGGTTGCGCAAACTGCTCGACGTGCCCGACAACTACCGCATCCTTTTCATGCACGGCGGCGCTTCGGCGCAGTTTTCATTGGTGCCGCTGAACCTGCTCGGCGACAACCGGCGTGCCGACTATCTGGAAACGGGCCACTGGTCGCGCCGCGCCATTACCGAGGGCCGCCGCTACTGCCTGGTGAATGTCGCCGGCAGCAGCCGCGGCAGCGATTTCAACCGCATGCCGATGCAGCATGAGTTGCAGGTCTATTCCAAAACTGCCTATTGCCACTACACCAGCAACGAAACCGCCAACGGCGTGCAGTTTCATTATGTGCCGGAGACCGGCAAGGTGCCGCTGGTCGTCGATATGACCTCGGATTTTCTCAGTCGCCCGCTGGATGTCAGCCGCTATGGGGTGATCTATGCCAGCTCGCAGAAGAATATCGGCCCGGCAGGTTTTACCGTGGTGATCGTGCGCGAAGATTTGCTCGGGCGGGCGCGTCCGGCCACGCCAATGGTATTCGACTACCGCATGCAGAACGACGCCAATTCGTTGCTCAATACACCGGTGACGTTTTCGATTTACCTGGCCGAGCTGGTGTTCGGCTGGGTGGAAGAGCAAGGCGGGATAGCCGCGATGGAGCAGAACAGCCTGCGCCGCAGCCGGCTGGTTTATCGGGCTATCGAAAAGAGCGAAGGCTTTTACCGCTGCCCGGTCGAGTCCGAGCATCGTTCGCGGGTCAATGTCTGTTTCACGCTCTCCGATGAGTCGCTTACGCCGCGATTCCTTGAAGAGGCGGCGAAACGCGGGCTGATTAACCTCAAGGGACATTCGATGATCGGCGGCATTCGCGCCAGCCTCTACAACGCGATGCCGGACGAAGGCGTAGTCGCGCTCGCGGCTTTCATGGACGTATTTGCAATGGAGCATGCCGCGTATGTATGAAACGTTCTCCACGCTGGCGGGCAGATTCGGCGCGCCTTATGCACGCAAGCTGGCCGCTGCATCCATCCGCATGGCGGGAGCATTTGAATCCGCATCGCCTCCGCCCGGGCTGCGCCGCACCGTCATGGGCTTGTCGTTTCCTTCGCCGGTAGGTCTGGCGGCCGGTTTCGACAAACGCGGAACACTGTACCCCGCATTGCCCGGCCTGGGTTTCGGCTTTGCCGAGATCGGATCGGTCATTCCCCGCCCGGAGCCCGGCCGCAGCCCCGGGCTCATGGCGGTCATGCAGCGTCTGGCAAGCTATCGCGCACCGCGTCCGATCCCGCTGGGCGTCAGTATCAGCATGAATCGCGCAACCCCGCTGAAGCAGATTCCCATGGATTATCTGGATTGCCTGCAAAAGCTATGGCGATATGCGGATTACATCACCCTCAACCTCGGCGTGCGCGCGGGCCCCGACCTGCACCTGCCTGAAAACCGTGCCCTGCTTCACGTTGTTTTTTCCGCGATCAAGCGTGAGCGGTGGGCGCTGGCCTCGATGGACGGGCGCCGTGTACCGATAGCCGTAAAAATCGATCAGGGGCGGGGCCATACCGCAGACTTGATCGATTGCGTGCGCGAACACGGTTTCGACGGCTTGATATTGAGCGGAGAGGGCAAGGGCGATAAATCGGCAAGGCTTGCCGCACTGGAACGATTTGCGAACGCCTTGTGGGATGAGATACCGGTGATCTCGGTGGGCGGCATACATACTGCCCGGGATGCGCAGGAAAGGCTGGATGCGGGCGCGGCGCTGCTGCAGGTTTATACGGGCATGGTGCAGTCGGGGCCGGGGCTGGTGAAAAGCATCAATGCGCAATTGCTTGCGAACAGCGTCGGATATCGCTGATAGGGAAGAGGCGCGCTTTCCCACAGAACGCCGGAAAGCGATAAGCTAGTATTCTCGGATCGAGATCAATCGTGCGAAGGAGCTGTCATGCGTTTTGCTGCTGCCCTGATCGTCATCCTGTTCACCCCGACTGCTTTCGCGCAATTGCCGCCACCGACAAAGGAAGACAAGGCAAAGGCCGCTGAAATTGCAGCAAAGAATGCATGGACCAACAAGGTCGGCGCCTATCAGCTTTGCCTGGCGATGGACCGGACGGCCGCCAAATATCACGAACGCCTCAAGACGGCTGGAAAGGCAGTCCCGCAGCCGGAAACCACTGCGCCTTGCGCCGACCCCGGGCCGTATGTGTCGCCGATCATCCCGGCGTCATCCCAGCCGCTCGAAGCCTCGGAAGCGCATTCCCCGGCCGGCACGGCAACCGCGCCACCCAGCACGAAAGCGAATGAGGCCGAAACGCAAGGCCACTCAACAAGATAGTACTTCGGGTTTGTCGCAAGTATTTTTTGTGAATGGCCCTTAATCACCGAGGAAGGCTTGCAAGAGCACAGGTTTAAAAATATTTTCTATATCCAGCTTTCCTGGTGCGTGACCGGAAGTTTGGCTATTCCCAATACGGCGGAAGCTCGTAATACTTGTGCACATCGCGGTTCCACTGCTCGGACATCGTAGGCCAGTCATCCTCGTCGAATCCGGGTGCCTCCTCCAATCGTTCCTTGGGAATATCAAGAACATATTCGTTTTCGGTCCAGTTGTATGTGAGCGCCTTGAAAGGAATTGCGAAGAGTTTTTCTCCTACGCCGAGAAAACCGCCGAACGATATCACGGCATAAGCGACGCGGCCGCTATTGGGGTCGATAACGACTTCCCTGACCTCTCCGAGACTGTCGCCTTGCGGACTGACCACGTCTGTGTCGATCATGTCCGATGCCTTTAATGGCGTGTTTGTAAAAGCATATGCCTGGTTCATCTTGGTTCTCCTTGCTGAAGAATTAAAAGATAGATTCAGCTGTGCGTATGCATGGGTGCCTGCAAAGATAAAAATCAGGAGCGCGTGTCATGAATTCAAGCGGAATATCGGTAGAAATTGCGCACTCGGTGTAGTCACGCACAGGAATGCAGAATTTGTGAGGCCAACGAAATATTGCCCATATGCAAGAAAGGAATGAGCGATCAGAATCCACTTACAACAAACATGGATCAAGTGTCGTTTCTACCTGGATCATCCCCAGGGTACCTGCACATTTTGATGGACCACCATGAACCAGGTGAGTTCGAACTATTTCGAGCATATGTTTGCTGCCCGCCATGGGAACTTCCAACATGGCAGGCGGGACTCAACAAATGATTGAGCACTGAACTAGGAGACAGCCATGGCTATCCGCAACCTGACGTTCCTGTTGTTTGCTCTCGCTTTTCTCACTCAGGCCCCCGGCGCCATCGCTGCCGATCCCAGCTATTTTGCGGTGACGAGCGGCTCGCATCCGCACGATGTGGCGGCGGCACCCGCAAATGGCCCCATCTATTACACCGCGCAGAAAACCGGCAAGCTGGGAATGCTGGACCCCAAGTCCGGCAAGGTTGACGAAATCCCCCTCGGCGACGATTCCGCCCCTCACGGCGTGATCATCGGCCCCGACAATGCCGTCTGGATGACCGACAGCGGGCTCAACGCCATTGTCCGTGTCGATGCCGGCAGCCGATCGGTAAGAACGTGGGCGCTTCCGAAGGAGGCCGCCGACGCCAATCTGAATACGCTCACTTTCGATCAACGCGGACGGGTATGGTTTACCGGGCAAAGCGGTTTTTACGGACGGCTGGAGCCCGCCACCGGAATGATGAAAGTCTGGAAAGCCCCTCGCGGCGTCGGGCCTTACGGCATCACGACGACGCCCGCCGGAGAAATCTATTACGCCTCGCTCGCCGGCAATCACATTGCGCATGTCAATCTTGAAACCGGTGCCGCCACCGTCATCGAACCGCCCACTGCCCGCCAGGGCGCCCGGCGCATCTGGTCCGACTCCAAGGGAAAGCTCTGGGTCAGCTACTGGAATACCGGCCAGGTCGGAAGATACGACCCTGCCACCCGCGCATGGCGCGAATGGAAGCTGCCGGGAAAAGCGCAAGCCTATGCCGTCTGGGTCGATGAGCAAGATAAGGTATGGCTCACCGATTTTGTTAGCAACGCATTGATACGGTTCGATCCGGTGAGCGAAACATTCAAGAGTTTTCCTTCGGATCGCGAAGGAGCCCGGGTGCGGCAATTGGCGGGACGGGCCAAAGAAGTGTGGGGGGCGGAATCGGGGAATGACAGGCTGGTAAGCATATCGACCGATTCCAGGGCGGATGAGTGAGCCAAGGCGGCAGTTCAGCCATGTTTGCAATAAGCCGTAACCGCATCGTCAACAAAAACAGGAGGGAGAATCGCCATGTCAGTCTACAAAGTCAAATTAACGGAAAAACGGGAAGTCGCTGAAGGAACGATGGCGTTTCATTTTGAAAAGCCCGAGGGTTTTGTCTATAAGGCCGGGCAATTCGCGGAGTGCACCCTGATCAACCCCGCCGAGACCGACGCCGAAGGCAACACGCGACTATTTTCCTTCGCGAGCGCGCCTTACGAAAACGAGCTTATGGTTGCGACGCGCATGCGCGATACTGCGTTCAAGCGGGTATTGAAAGCAATGGAGCCTGGTACGGAGATTTCCCTGAACGCTCCGCATGGCTCGTTCACGCTTCATGAAGATATGTGCTTCCCAGCGGTTTTCCTTACCGGAGGAATTGGCGTCACGCCTGTGAGAAGCATTGTCCTGCAAGCGATGCACGACGATCTTCCTCACCGGATTCTTGTTTTTTATTCCAATCGCGGACCGGAAGATGCGGCGTTTCTGGACGAGTTGATGGAATGCCAGAACTCAAATCCAAACTACACCTTCATTGGTACGATGACGGAGATGGAAAAGTCCAAGCGTGAGTGGCATGGAGAGACCGGGTTCATCGATAAAGCCATGCTGCTGAAATTCATGAGTGACCTGACGCTTCCCATCTATTACGTCGACGGCCCGCCCGCGATGGTCAAGGCCATGCGCCAATTGCTGAGCGAAGCGGGTGTCGAAAAGGGCAATATCCGCACGGAAGAGTTTTCAGGCTATTGATGACAGCTTCGGGCCATCTCAGTCGGGATGGCAAATGACGGAAGGGCAGGCCACGCAACTATGTCTATTACGCGTGGCCTGCCCTTCAAATTTTTCCTGTTACGTTACAGGATGCCACCATCCGCCGCCAATCTGCTTGTCGGTGCTGAGCACCCAGAGTGCGAGTACTGCGACGGCGAGGCCTACGGCCACGGCGTTCCACATGGGCATCGCGATGTCGCTGAAGCCGAGAACCCATGGGGATATCATCAACCACACGCCCAGTGCGACATCCGTCCATTCTTCCCAGGCCATGAGCCTGAAAAATTCGGAAACCGCGAGCAGGACGACAAGACTGCCGATGATGACGGCGTTCCAGGTGGGGTAGGTTTCTGCTGAATACGGCAGCACCCAGGGCGATGCGATCAGCCACAGGCCGAGGATGAGATTCAGCGGGTCTTGCCAATGCTTGATTGATAGTGACATGGTTGTTCCCTCCACGAAAAAAGCGGTCGTCGTACGGCCTCAAGGGAAAACCGGGATCGTTGCCATCCGGGGAAAGGGTATGTTCACATGACCGTGGTGCCGGTGGGATGGAGCGCCCCTGTTTCCCGGGCCGTCCGAATACCTTCCGCTCGCTTTGACTGCCGGGAACGGCGCGAGTTCGCTCCCAATTTTCGCGCTACTTTGCAACCTGCGGGGCCGAGGCCAGCGCCAGAATGATCTGGGCAACAAATGTCCCAAGGGCGAATAGCGCCAGCGCCCAGCCGGCCTCGACGCCCAGGCCGGCCATCAGCCCTCCGGCAAGCAATATCAGCGCACGCGCGCTGCTGGCAAACCCCATATTCCTGCGCATGGCCAGATGCCATTCGGTCTGCTTCCCCGGTCGTAGCCATAGCGGCAACAGATAACTGACCGCCCCGGTCACCAGCGGCATCAGAAAAGCGACGATAAATGCCGCAATCAGATTGAATCCGCTATGAAAGTAGCCATTCGCGGCGCCCAGCGACAGCACCATGAGATAGCCGAACAGCGCGGCGGCCAGCGAAGGTATGGCGCCATGGAGCGCGAAGATGCGAGGGCGATACAGTCGCAGCCAGGCTTCGAAAATAGCGGCCAGCGGAAGTGCAAGAACAGCCAGCCCGATCCAGGCGAGCTTGGGCTGCCAGGCGACGGTGACGGCGGTCAGCAGCGTTCCGGCAACGACCCATTTCAAATGCAGGCGCATGCGTATGCCGACATCCGGATCGGGTTTTTGCGCGGCGGTCGGCAGCAATACTTGCAGCGTGCCGAGCGCGGTGATGCCGATGAATCCGAGGGTATTCATGTGAAGATGCAACAGGCGCAGCGCGGCGCGCTGGCCGGGTAGCCAGTATCCGGCAAGAATGGCGCACAGCCCGATGAGCAGGCAGGCGAGCGCGGCAAAGTACCAGTCCAGGCATGGATGGGGCGTGCCTATGGATTTACGGCGAAGATGCAAGGCCCACAGGGCAAATGTGGCGGCAGCGCTGCCTGCCACGATGGCGCCGAGGTAATGCCCGACGGGAGCCATCTGGGGAAAGACGAAATACTGGACGGCCAGGAATCCACCCGCCAAGGCGGCCAGCGGAATGAAACGAACGGCACGATGCGGAGTGCCGCTTCGCGTCAGCACGGGCACGAAATGCGCCATCGCAGCGAGGATCAGCGGCAGGATGCCGACGGCGAAAACGATGTGATAGCCGGCAATCGCCGCAACCTTGCCTGTCAGCAACAGGCATGCGGCAGCGACGAACGCCAGCAGGGAGATGGCAACCTGTAAGGGCAGCGGCATCAGGTACGCACGAAATCGATCACGATCTGGCCGGGCTCGCGCTGCAGGTACTGGATGGAAACAGCCTCGCCATAGCGTTGCGTGAGCTGGTTAAGCAGCGGGATGGGGTCGTGGTCGTTGACGAAGCGCATGGTTTCACCGGAAGTCAATGCGTCGAGTGCGCCGAAAATGGCCGCGTGACGGAAGCGCTTGGCGATGCCGCGTGCGTCGAAGGGATAGATCTGGTCCGGTTGCAGATGGAGGTGAGCATGGGGTTGGGACATGGTATTTCCTTTCATTTTGCGAGGTTGGAAAAGGTGGTTCAAGAATGGCGTTTGCCGCGAATGACCGCCGCGACCGTGCTCAGGACAAACAACGCAAGCGCCACCGCGTTGAGTGCGCCGCCCGCGCTGCGGCAGTGCGCGATAGCCAGCACATCACCGGCAACGCGGGCAATCAGCGAGGCGTGGAGTACGATCAATGGCAGGTAAAACGTAGGGTGGTAAGGGATTTTGACCCGCGCCACCGCCGGAAAGATGACCGGCGCATGGCCGAAAATCATCGAAAACACGAAACCGACGAAGATGGCATGCAGGAAAGCGTCGTAGCTCGACCCTGGCTGAAGGATGGGCGACCACAGCCCGACCAGACCACCGATCAGCAGCCAGGCATAGCCGGACAGCAGACAGGCGGCGATGAACCGGGTCAGTCCCCGTTGCCGGATGGTCTTCTTCGCAATGTCCTGGCGCAGCAGCCACAAGGCGAGCGCCAGCAGCGACGCCGAGAGCACGGCTACGTTGCTCGGTACCGTTAGCGTGGCAATGGTGGCGCCGAGCAGAAATACGGCAACGATGACGATGAAGGCCATCCGGCCAGCCGGGGAAGGCGGCAGCATGCGCGACAGCTCCAGCCGCTCGCCGGCGATGGTGAGCACCAGAAAACCCGCCCACCACGGCACCACCTGGAGAAGCGCCAGCCCTTGCAGCCATAACAGGTTACCGATCAGCCAGCACGCGCTGCCCAGCAGCAAGGTCAGCGTGAACAGCGCGCGCTGGCGCAGAAAAACATTCAACGAAGCGAGCACGAGAATGGCGCTTGCCAGCGCAAGCAATCCCGCGCCGATCATCCAGTTGAAGCCGGCCGGCAAAGCCAGGCCGCCCAGCGCCGCGAACAGCGGCCCCAGGTACGCCCAGCGCCGCCCAATGGCAACCGCGCGCTCCAGCGCGATCACGGTGCCGAGAAAGCCGCATACCATCAACGGACCGTGCCAGGCGGCAAGGTCCGGTGCGGGCAAAGGGAAATTCCAGCCCAGCCGCAACAGCCCGGTGCCGATGCCGAACGCGAGGCTCAGGAAGCCTGCAATCAGCAGCGGGATGCGGTACGGCACCGGAACGTCGTGGTTCATGATTCAATCAGGCGCAGCAGGGGGCGGTTCTGCCGATGCGCACTTGCCACACTTCCGGGCCTTGCTCGATGTAATCCCACGAAAAGAAATCGCCCAATTCCGCCTGGAATTGATAAAACAGGGGTTTGGGGTCGTGGTCATTGATCAGCAGCATGGCCTCGCCCGGCGTCAGCTGCTTGAAGGTATCGAAAATCAGCGGATGGCGCTCGCGCGGGATGATGTTGCGGACGTCCACGGTGGCTTTGATAGTGGGGGTGCTCATGTTGATGTTCTCCTGGTTCCGGCGAGTGAAGAATCATTTCCAGCCGAGGCTTTTTTTCGTTTCGGCGGATATCATGTCGGGGCTCCAGACCGGTTCCCACACCATCTGGATATCGATTTCGGCATCTGGAAACGCGTGCACCAGTTCCGCATGCACTTCGTCCAGCAGCATTTCGCCCATCGGGCAGGCCGGCGAGGTCATCGTCATCCGGATGCCGACTTCGACATCCGACGCCTCGATGCCGTAGATCAGGCCGAGGTCGACGATGTTTTCGCCGATTTCGGGGTCGATGACTTTTTTCAGCGCCTCGCGCACCGCGATTTCCTGCGGCGAAGTCAATTCATTGCATGTTTTCATGGACATTCTTAAAGATGTAAGTAAAATGCACCTATAATGTAGCACGCTGGATTTTTATAATCAATATTGTAAATACATCTTTTTGCGGACGAGGCTTATGCATCTGACCACATTCTCCGACTACACCATGCGCGTCCTGATTTATCTGGGCTTGCGGCGCGATGGACTGGTAACGATTTCCGACATTGCGAAAGCGTACGGCATCTCAGAGAACCATCTGATGAAGGTGGTGCACCAGCTGGCGCAACGCGGTTTCATTGAAACAGTGCGCGGCAAGGGCGGCGGCATGCGTCTGGCGCGCGAGCCGCATGAAATCAACCTGGGTGAACTCATCCGCATGACAGAGGGCGATACCAGCCTGCTGGCGTGCCTTGAAGGGCAGGGCTCCTGCTGTATCCAGTCGGCTTGCAGCCTCATCAGCATCCTGCGGGAAGCGCAAACCGCGTTGTTTGCCGTACTTGAAAAATATACCCTGGCCGACCTCCTGCAGCGCGAGCAGCCACTATCGCAAATCTTGCTGTATCCGCGCACGCCGGCGGCAGCCTGAGCGCCATGCGCTATCCCGCCTTTTTCGACGATGTTGCCGCCATCCGGCTTTATGACCCGCTGGCCGAATTTCTCGGCGCCGTCGAAGATGGCATTCTCGAATATCGCTATCTTGATGCGGTGAAACTCGCCGGACATTCCTGCCCGACGGTTGCTTCGGCCTACTGGATGACGCACCGTGCATTGCGGGCGCTTTATCCGGAAAGCCTGCCGGAGCGCGGCAATATCCGCGTGGAATTCAGCAAGGAGGCCGACGATGGCGTCACAGGCGTGATCGCCAACGTGGTCGGCCTCTTGACCGGCGCGGCGGCCGACGGCGGTTTCAAAGGCATCGGCGGCGCTTTCGACCGGCGCGACAAACTGTTTTTTGCCGCCGACATCGCCCCCGAAATCCGTTTCACCCGCCTCGATACCGGCCAGGCCGTTGCAGCGGCCGTCAACATGCAGCCGGTTCCGGCTGCGCCGCGCATCTGGGAGTTATTGCCCAAATGCCGCAACGGCAATGCCAGCGCTGCGGAAACGGTGGAGTTCCGCCAGCTTTGGCAGCAGCGGGTGAGTACGCTATTGCTGGATCATGCGGAAGACACGCAGGTGTTCGTTATCCGACTGCTGTAATCGCCATGTCGGCAGGGGATTCATGGCGGAACCAGGCCAGATCATGGTGCAGTTGCACGACCTCGCCAATGATGATCAGGCTGGGCGAGCGCAATGCCGCTGCTGCTGCCTGCTCGGTAATATTTGACAAGACGCCGCTGACGACCCGGTGATACGGCGTCGTTCCCTGCTGCACCACAGCGATGGGGTGCGCGGGCGGCAGGCCGTGTTCGACCAGTTTTTCGCAAATGAGCGGTAAAGCGCTCAATCCCATGTAAATCACTACAGTCTGGTGCGGGCGCGTCAGCGCTATCCAGTCCAGGTCCAGCGATCCATCGCATAAATGCCCGGTGGCATACAGCACCGACTGTGCATGGTTGCGATGGGTGAGCGGAATGCCGGCATAACAGGAAACGCCGTTGGCGGCGGAAATGCC
This sequence comes from Methylobacillus sp. MM3, assembly GCF_001645185.1. Classification (GTDB taxonomy): domain Bacteria; phylum Pseudomonadota; class Gammaproteobacteria; order Burkholderiales; family Methylophilaceae; genus MM2. The sequence continues at coordinate 685,272 of NZ_LXTQ01000001.1, read as the reverse complement.
CGGAATGACCTGAAAAGGAATGCCATGGGCGGCCAGCGCTTCGATTTCTTCGCCGCCCCGCCCGAAAATGAAGGGGTCACCGCCTTTCAGCCGTAAAACCTTCCTGCCTTGCCGCGCGAGGTCGATCAGCAGCGCATTGATGGCCTCCTGCGGCAGTGCATGATTCCCCTGTTTTTTTCCGACGTAGATGCGCTCCGCATTGCGATGCACCAGCGCCATGATCGCTTCCGACACCAGTGCGTCGTAAACCACGACGTCGGCCTCCTGCATCAGGCGCAATGCCCGCAACGTCAGCAAATCGGGGTCGCCCGGCCCCGCACCAGCAAGAAAGACTTCTCCTCTGGAATGGCCTGGGTGCCTGCTGTTGCCGATGAATGGGGGCTGAATGCGCATGAACGCAATTTACCCGATGCGGAATAAGGGAAACTTGATGTGCGTCAAGGAATCCGCATTTGAATTCATCCATCCTGATCCTGCATTCAAGAGCAGCACTCGATCAACAAGAAACGAGGGGAGAAAGGATGAAGATGCGCAACAGGAAATGGCCGGGCAGGCTGGCGATATCGGCGCTGGTGCTGGCAGTCGGCGCCGCTTACGCGGACGACAGGAAGCACGACGACACCGATGTGAAGTATCAGGCGGGCGGATCGCCGCTGGCCGGCGAGGAAATGCACCAGAATATCAACCCGAAAGCGCCGCCGATGACGGCCAGGGAATTCCAGCTGGGCAAGGACATCTACTTCCAGCGCTGCGCGGGCTGCCATGGCGTATTGCGCAAGGGCGCGACCGGCAAGCCGTTGACGCCGGACAAGACGCTGGCAAACGGCACCGATTATCTGAAGGTATTCATCAAGTACGGCTCGCCTGCGGGCATGCCCAACTGGGGCACTTCCGGCGAGTTGACCGACGAGCAGGTCGATCTGATGGCACGTTATATCCAGCAGGAGCCGCCGACCCCGCCCGAATACGGCATCAAGGAAATGGAGGCCAACTGGAAGGTGATCGTGCCGCCGGAGCAACGGCCGACAAAGAAGGAAAACAACCTCAACCTCGAAAACCTGTTCTCGGTGACATTGCGCGACGCAGGCGAGATAGCGCTGATCGACGGCGACAGCAAGAAGATCGTCAGCGTACTCAAGACCGGTTACGCGGTGCATATTTCACGCATGTCGGCTTCGGGCCGCTATCTGTACGTGATCGGCCGCGACGCCCGCATCAATCTCGTGGATCTGTGGATGGCCAAGCCAGACACCGTCGCCGAGATCAAGGTCGGCTTGGAAGCGCGCTCGGTTGAAACCTCCAAGTTCAAGGGTTACGAAGACAAGTACGCCATCGCTGGTACCTACTGGCCGCCGCAGTTCGTGATCATGGACGGCGACACGCTGAAGCCGCAGAAAATCGTCTCCACCCGCGGCATGACGGTGGCGCCGGAAGAATATCACCCAGAACCGCGCGTCGCCTCCATTGTAGGTTCGCATTACCACCCGGAGTTCCTGGTGAACGCGAAGGAAACCGGCAAGATCATGCTGGTCAACTATAGCGACCTGAAGAATCTCAAGACCTCCACCATCGACGCCGCACGCTTCCTGCATGACGGCGGTTTCGACTCCACCGGGCGCTATTTCCTGGTGGCGGCGAATGCCTCGGACAAGGTGGCGGTAGTCGATACCAAGGAAGGCAAGCTCGCCGGCATGGTGGATGTGGGCAAGACGCCGCACCCCGGACGCGGCGCCAACTTCGTCGATCCGCAAAACGGTCAGGTATGGGCCACGGGCCATCTCGGTGACGACAGCATCTCGCTGATCGGCACTGACCCGGCCAAGCACAATGACAAGGCATGGAAGGTTGTCCGTACGCTGAAGGGGCAGGGCGGCGGCTCGCTATTCATCAAGACGCACCCCAAATCGAAAAACCTGTGGGTCGATACCCCGCTGAACCCGGACGCCAAGGTGAGCCAGTCGATTGCGGTGTACGACATCAACAACCTCGACAAGGGCTTCGAGATGCTGCCGATCGGCGAATGGGCAGGCCTCGGCGAAGGCGCCAAGCGCATCGTGCAGCCGGAGTACAACAAGGCCGGCGACGAAGTGTGGTTCTCGGTGTGGAGCGCCAAGGACAAGGAATCCGCAATCGTGGTCGTGGATGACAAGACCCGCAAGCTCAAGGCCGTGATCAAGGATCCTCGCCTGATCACCCCGACCGGCAAGTTCAACGTTTACAACACCCAGCACGATGTTTACTAAAGGAGATACCCGCATGAAAACACTACTCGCCACGCTACTGTCCGGCACTTTCTTCCTGGCCGCACCCGCAGTGCATGCGGCGGATGCCGCCCCGCTGCTGCAAAAGGCCGGATGTGTCGCCTGCCACAGCACGGACAAGAAGATCCTCGGCCCGTCGTTCAAGGACGTTTCCGCCAAGTACAAGGGCAAGGACATGGAAGCCGCGCTGGTCAAGAAAGTCAAGGACGGCGGCAGCGGCGCCTGGGGAGCGATGCCGATGCCGCCCAATGCGGGCAAGCTCTCCGACGACGAGTTCAAGACGGTCGTGAAGTGGATCCTCTCCCTGTAGGTCGCCGCCCGCACCCTCTTTGCGACGGAGTCCACATCGTCGCGAAGCTGGGCGGCGGCCCTTTTTTTCTTATCCGATGAATATTGCAGACACGACGAATGCAAAAGGCATGGTGCGGGGCAAAGCCCCCGCCTTGCTGCTCGGCCTGGGCGCGCTCGTGAGCAGCGCGGTCGGCTGGGCGGGAGAAGGCATGTCTCCGGAACGCAGGATGGAACTGGTACGGCTGGTACGCAACGATTGCGGTTCCTGCCACGGCGGCAGGCTGAAAGGCGGCCTCGGCCCTGCGCTCAGTCCCGATAGCCTGCGCGACAAGGCGCCGGAAGGCCTACGCGAAACCATATTGCATGGCCGGGCAGGGGGTGCCATGCCGCCGTGGTCGGATTTTCTTAGCGCGGAAGAGGCGGACTGGATCGTCGAACAATTGGTGAAGGGATTCCCGAATGCGCGCTAGCGGACTGCTGTTACTGGCGAGCCTGTTGATTGCAGGCTGTAGCACAGTGCCGCCGCGCGGTACCGGCGATCTCGGCGTCGTGATCGAGCGCGATGCCGGCCGGGTGCAGGTGGTGGATACCACGGCACGCGCCAGCCTGGGCCGCGTGAATGGGCTGGGTGACCTCTCGCATGCCTCGGTAGTGTTTGCGCGCGACGGCCGCTATGCCTATGTGTTCGGGCGCGACGGTGGACTGACCAAGGTCGATCTGCTGCTGCGCCGCATCGACCGGCGCGTGATGCAGGCCGGTAACAGCATAGGCGGCGCGATCTCGCAGGACGGGCGCTTCGTCGCGGCACAGAATTACGCGCCGGGCGGCGTCAAGGTGTTCGATGCCGTCACGCTGGCACCGGTCGCCGATATCCCGGCAGTTTACGGCGATGGCCGGTTATCCAAGGTGGTCGGCCTGGCGGATGCGCCGGGCAACCGTTTTGTGTTCAGCCTGTTTGATGCCGGCGAAATCTGGGTAGCCGATCTGGCAGATCCCGCACACCTGGCCATCACAAAATTCCCTGCCGGCAAGCAACCCTATGACGGCCTGATTACGCCGGATGGCCGCCACTATATCGCCGGGCTGTTCGGCGAAGACGGCTTGGCGCTGCTAGACCTGTGGCACCCGGAAAAAGGCGTGCGGCGCATACTCGATGGTTACGGCCGCGGCGAACAGAAACTGCCGCTGTACAAGATGCCGCACTTGCGCGGCTGGGCGGTGGCAGGTACTCGGGCCTATCTGCCGGCCATCGGCCGTCACGAGATATTGGTGGTTGATACGCAAAGCTGGCAGGAAACGGCCCGCATTCCCGTCGCAGGCCAGCCGGTATTCGCCATCGCCCGCCCCGATGGGCGACAGGTGTGGGTCAGTTTTGCCTTTCCCGACAACCAGCACGTGCAGGTGATCGATACCGAATCCGGCCGGCTCGTGCGCACGCTGGAGCCGGGGCAGGCAGTGCTGCATCTCGAATTCACGCCGCGTGGCGAAGCCGTCTGGGTATCGTCGCGCGACGACGGCAAGGTCACGGTGTACGACACCGCGCGCCTGGAAAAACTGGCCGAATTGCCTGCGGCGGCGCCGAGCGGCATTTTCTTTACCCATCGCGCCGGCAGGACAGGATTCTGATGAACAGTTATAGCGACATCGAAATGCGGCTGCTGAATGATTTCCAGCACCGCTTCCCGCTGGTGCATCGGCCGTTTCGCAAGATCGGTGAACATTTGCGCATTACCGAGGACGAGGTCATCGCGCGTCTTGCACACCTCAGCGCTGAAGGCGCGGTGAGCCGTGTCGGGCCGGTGTTCAGCCCCGGCTGCATCGGCGTCAGCACGTTGGCGGCCCTGGCTGTACCGGAGGCGCGCCTGGAAACGCTGGCGCAATGGATCAGCCTGCTGCCGGAGATCAATCACAATTACCAGCGAGAGCATCAATACAACTTGTGGTTCGTCGTGACGGCGCCCGATGCCGGGCGGCTAGACGCCGTTCTGTCCGACATTGCCGGGCGCGCCGCCTGTCCGATGCTGACGCTGCCCTTGCTTGAACGTTTTCATATCGATCTCGGGTTCGACCTGACAGGCGAGAAACGGCGGTATTGCACGCAAGGCAGCAGCACCCGCGTGCATTTGACCGGGGCGCAGACAGCCATCGTCGCCGCGCTGCAGTCCGGCATCCCCTTGCGGCCGGAGCCGTTTGCCGAAGTGGGCGCGCGCGTTCGCATGAAGGAGGACATGGTGCTCGAGCAACTTGCCCGCTGGCGCGAGCAGGGAGTCATCAAACGATTCGGCGTGGTGGTGCGGCATCACGAACTGGGCTATCGCGAGAATGCGATGGCGGTGTGGGACGTGCCGGACGACGCGGCGAGCGCGATCGGCAAAATCGCCGCGCAGCAGCCCGGCGTGACGCTGTGTTATCGCCGCGCGCGCCAGCTGCCGGAATGGCCGTACAACTTTTATTGTATGGTGCACGGCACGCGGCGCGACGTGGTGGAAGCCCAGGTGGCAACGCTTGCCCGCAACAGCGGGTTGGAGGATTTCCCCTCGCGCATCCTGTTCAACGGCCGCCGCTTCAAGCAGTACGGCGCGCATTACGTCACCCGGGAAAGCCATGGACGCCACTGATCGTGCCATCATCAACAGCCTGCAGGGCGGATTCCCGATCTGCGAACGCCCCTATCAGGCGGCGGCGGAGCAGCTCGGCATCGGCGAGGATGAACTGCTCGCTCGGCTGAAGCATCTGCTGGACGACAAGATCCTGACCCGCTTCGGCCCGATGTACCAGATCGAGCGCATGGGCGGAGCCTTCAGCCTGGCGGCGATGCGCGTGCCGGAGGCCGATTTCGAGCGCGTTGCGGCTATCGTCAATGCGATGCCGGAGGTCGCCCACAACTACCAGCGCCAGCATTCGCTCAACATGTGGTTCGTGCTGGCAACCGAGACGCCGGACGGGATTGCCTCGGCCATTGCAAAAATCGAGGCGGCAACCGGCAATCGCGTCATCAATGTGCCGAAAGAACGCGAGTATTTCGTGGGCGCGAGGTTTGTGGCATGAGCGTCTTCAATATCGACGTGATAGACCGCGCCATCGTCGAAGCTACCCAGGGTGGCCTGCCGCTGGTGCCGCAGCCTTATCACGCGGTCGCCGAGCGCATCGGCGTGCCGCCGGAGGTCGTCATCCATCGGCTCCAGGCGATGCAGAAACGCGGCATCATCCGCCGCATCGGCGCGGTACCCAACCATTACGCGCTGGGCTATCAGGCCAACGGCATGACGGTGTGGGACGTGCTTAACGACCGCGCCGACGAACTGGGCGCGATGATAGGCACGCTGGATTTCGTCACGCACTGCTATCGCCGCCCGCGCCGTCTGCCGGACTGGCGCTACAACCTGTTCGCGATGGTGCACGGTCACGACCGCACCGAAGTGGAGGCCAAGGCTGCGCGAATAGCCGAGATGCTGCATCCCTACTGCCGCGCGCACACCATTCTTTACAGCACGCGCATCCTGAAAAAGACCGGATTGAGAATCTAGCCCGATAGAGAAAAAGAAAGCAGGCCGTCATGTTCCGTATCTCCCAGTTCATGCAGGAAATCGCCCGCCCGACGCCGCCGGGCCCGAGGCGCAGTCCACCCGGACCGGTGGTGATCTGGAACCTGGTGCGGCGCTGCAATCTCACCTGCAAGCACTGCTACTCGATCTCGGCGGACAAGGATTTCGCCGGGGAGCTCTCCACGTCGGAAGTGTTCAAGGTCATGGACGATCTCAAGGCCTTTCGCGTGCCGGTGCTGATCCTCTCCGGCGGCGAGCCGCTGATGCGGCCGGATATCTTCGACATCGGCCGCCGCGCCAAGCAGATGGGCTTCTATGTCGGGCTGTCGTCCAACGGCACGCTGATCACCGAGGACAATATCGGCCAGCTTGCAGACGTCGGCTTCGACTACGTCGGCGTCAGCCTGGACGGCATCGAGGCCACGCACGACACTTTCCGACGCAAGGCCGGCGCGTTCCGCGAATCGCTGCATGGCATACGCCTGTGCCGCGAAGCAGGCATCAAGGCCGGCGTGCGTTTCACGCTGACGCAGGACAACGCGCACGATCTGCCGGAACTGCTGCAACTGACTGCCGATGAAGGCATAGACAAGTTTTACCTGTCGCACCTGAATTACGCCGGGCGCGGCAACAAAAACCGCGCCCATGACGCCATGCAGGAAACCACGCGCCGCGCGATGGACCTGCTGTTCGCCGCCGCTTGGCAATCCGTCATGGATGGGCAAGGCCGGGAATTCGTCACCGGCAACAACGATGCGGACGGCGTTTACCTGCTGTTCTGGGTGCGCCGGCATTTCCCGCATCTCGAAGACCACATCCACGCGAAGCTCGCCAACTGGGGCGGCAACAGCAGCGGCGTCAACGTCGCAAACATCGACAACCTCGGCGAAGTGCATCCGGACACTTTCTGGTGGCATTACCCGCTCGGCAATGTGCGCAATCGGCCGTTTTCCGAAATCTGGCAGGATACCTCCGACCCGCTGATGGCCGGGCTCAAGGCACAGCCGCGCCGGATCAAGGGCCGCTGCGGTGGCTGCGCCTACTTCGACATCTGCGGCGGCAACACCCGTGTACGTGCATTGCAACTCACCGGCGACCCGTGGCAGGAAGACCCTGCATGCTATCTGAGCGACACCGAGATCGGCTTCGAATCACCTGCCGAGCGCGTCAAGCTCACCCCTTACGTCAAGCTGCACTCGGCATGATGCGACTTCTGTTTTTTGTTCTGGTATTGCTGTCATGGGCCACGGTCGCGGCGGCCGATGCGCCGCAGCTTTTTCAGCAACACTGCGCGTCCTGTCACGGTGCCGACCGATTGGGCGGCAGCGGGCCAGCCCTGTTGCCGGAGAGTCTCGCGCGGCTGAAAAAAACCGACGCCATCGCAACCGTTGCCCAGGGCCGTATCGCGACACGCATGCCGGCGTTTGGCGAGTTGATCGCCCCGGACGAGCTGAAGGCGTTGGTGGATTATCTCTATACGCCGCTGGCGCAGTCGCCGAGCTGGAACGACACGGACATTCGCGCTTCGCGCAACGAATACCATGCACCGGGAACACTGCCGGACAAGCCCGCATTTGACGCGGATCTGCTCAATCTTTTCATTGTCGTCGAGACCGGCGACCACCACGCCACCTTGCTCAACGGCGACACTTTCGAGCCGATCAAGCGTTTTGCGACGCGCTTTGCATTGCACGGCGGGCCGAAGTTTTCGCCGGATGGGCGCTATGTCTATTTTGCTTCGCGCGACGGCTGGGTATCGCGTTTCGATATCTGGAACCTGGAATACACCGCCGAGGTGCGCGTCGGCATCAATACCCGCAATATCGCGGTCTCCAGCGACGGACGCTACGTGATGGCGGCGAATTACCTGCCCAATACCGTGGTGGTGCTGAATGCGGCCGATCTGACTCTGGTCAAGACCATTCCGGTCACCGATATGGCCGGCCGCGGCTCCCGGGTATCGGCGGTGTACGATGCCGCGCCGCGCAAGAGCTTCATTGTGGCGTTGAAGGACGTGCCGGAGTTATGGGAGGTGAGCTACAACGATGCCGCGCCGCCCATCCATCCCGGGCTGGTCCACGACTTCAGGATGGGTGAAGCCATCGCCATCCCCGGCAAGCTCAATCCGCGCCGCACGCCGCTGGACACGGTGCTCGACGATTTCTTCTTCGACCAGGGCTACACCTACCTGATCGGCGCCTCGCGCGAAGGCAAGGGGCAGGTGATCAATCTTGACGCGCGCCGCAAGACGGCCGATTTGCCGCTGCCGGGCATGCCGCACTTAGGCTCCGGCATCACCTGGCAATGGCAGGGCAGGGATGTGCTCGCGACGCCCAACCTCAAGGATGGGCTGGTGACGGTGATCGACATGCAGGATTGGCGCGTGGTGAAGGAAATCCGCACCCCCGGCCCCGGTTTTTTCATGCGCAGCCACGAAAACACGCCTTACGCCTGGACCGACGTATTTAATGGCGCGGCCAACGATACGCTGCAATTGATCGATAAAAACACGCTGGAAATTGCCGCGACGCTGACGCCTGCGCCGGGCAAGACCGCGGCGCACGTCGAATTTACCCGCGATGGCCGCCATGCGCTGGTGAGCGTGTGGGAAAACGACGGCGCGCTGGTGGTGTACGACGCTGCCACGCTGCGCGAGGTCAAGCGCCTGCCCATGAACAAGCCTTCCGGCAAATACAACGTCTACAACAAGATCAACCGTTCGTCCGGCACCAGCCACTAGCCGACCTTCCAGCTCTACCTCATCCTCATCCCACCCCCTTCCTGCTCGCCTTTTTCCAGCGGTCTTTTAAAAGATGTATTTTTTATATTGATTATCCGCAAACGCTGTGATAAATTAAAGGTGCATTTAATATGTACCTTTAAATGCACGGCAGGCCCCGGTGCTTTTTGGGCACCCCGACAGCAGAAAACCGACCCCGGGTTGATGTGCGTCAAGGTTAGCCGGACCGCTAAACCCTAGACTTCGCCACAGAAGTCAACAACACAACTGGGAGGAAGTAATGAGTACGACATTCACCAAATCGATGGCGCGCAATATCTTTTATGGAGGGTCGGTTTTTTTCTTTCTGTTGTTCGTCGCGCTGACGGTGGATACCACCCACACGCTGCCGAAGCGGGACAACAGCCAGAACATCACGCCGTCGGTCGAACGCGGCAAGAAGCTCTGGGAGACCAATAACTGCATCGGCTGCCATACGCTGCTGGGCGAGGGCGCGTATTTCGCTCCCGAACTCGGCAATGTGTACAAGCGTCGCGGACCCGAGTTCATCAAGATCTGGATCAAATCGCAGCCGACCGGAGCGCCGGGACGCCGCCAGATGCCGAACTTTCACCTGACAGACGAAGAATTGGACGACCTGGTCAATTTCCTGAAGTACACCTCGGAAATCAATACCGCCAAGTGGCCGCCCAATATCGAAGGCTGATCCGCCCCTAAAATTCAGGAGATCAACAACATGCAATACCAATCCCAGGCAGTGGCGAAGCCTTATTTCATCGCCGCCATCGGACTCTTCGTCGGGCAGATTCTGTTCGGGCTGATCATGGGTCTGCAATACGTGATCGGGGACTTTCTGTTCCCGGCCATTCCTTTCAACGTGGCACGCATGGTGCACACCAACCTCTTGATCGTGTGGCTGCTGTTCGGCTTCATGGGCGCCTCGTACTTTCTGGTGCCGGAGGAAACCGAAACCGAGCTGTTCAGCCCCAAGTTGGCGATCATCACCTTCTGGGTGTTCCTCGTCGCCGGTGCGCTGACGGTACTCGGCTACCTGCTGGTGCCGTACTCCACGCTCGCCGAAATGACAGGCAACAATATCCTGGCGACCATGGGACGCGAGTTCCTCGAGCAGCCGCTGATCACCAAGATCGGCATCGTGATCGTGGCGCTATCCTTCCTGTTCAACATCACCATGACATTGCTCAAGGGCCGCAAGACTTCCATCAGCCTGGTGCTGACGCTCGGCCTGCTGGGGCTCGCGGTGTTCTTCCTGTTCTCGTTCTATAACCCGGTCAACCTGGTGAAGGACAAGTATTACTGGTGGTGGGTGGTTCACCTCTGGGTGGAAGGCGTGTGGGAACTGATCCTCGGTGCGATCCTGGCTTTCGTGCTGATCAAGGTCACCGGCGTGGACCGCGAAGTGATCGAGAAATGGCTGTACGTGATCATCACCATGACGCTGATCACCGGCATCATCGGTACCGGCCACCACTACTACTGGATCGGCGCGCCGGAATACTGGCAATGGTGGGGTTCGATCTTCTCCGCGCTGGAGCCGATTCCGTTCTTCATGATGACCGTATTCGCCTTCAACATGGTGAGCCGCCGTCGCCGCGAGCATCCCAACAAGGCTGCGGTGCTGTGGGCACTGGGCACTGGCGTGCTGGCCTTCCTCGGCGCGGGCGTCTGGGGTTTCCTGCACACGCTGGCTCCGGTCAACTACTACACCCATGGCACGCAACTCACCGCGGCGCACGGACACCTGGCGTTCTACGGTGCCTACGTGGCGGTAGTGCTGACGATGATCTCCTATGCGATGCCTATCCTGCGCGGCCGTGCCGCCAATTCGGAAAAGGCGCAGAACATGGAAAAACTCGCGTTCTGGCTGATGAGCATCTCGATGCTGGTGATCACGCTGCTGCTGACGGGCGCGGGCATCGTGCAGATCTGGCTGCAACGCATCTCCCCGACGCCGATGGGCTTCATGGCGGTGCAGGACCAGGTTTCCATCTTCTACTGGCTGCGTGAAGGCACCGGGGTCGTGTTCCTGATCGGTCTCGTGATCTACATCAGCAGCTTCTTCGTCAAGGGCGGGGCCAAGGCCGCCGCTTAACAGTAGTCCCCTGGGGGAGAGGCACAGCCATACCTCTCCCTTTTTTTTCACAGATCAGGGCGGCATTCGCTGTCCAGATGGCAATAAGGCAATACCGAATTTTTCATCGGCTGGAGGGTGATCCACATGAACACGCAAGTACTCGTTATCGATCCTGCCGCAGGCCTGGCCCGAGAGGCCCGCGCTCCGCGCGAAGAAGGGTTGCCCGGCGACTTCGCGATCTGGATCTTCATCCTGGCTGAAATGCTGGCGTTCGGCGTGCTGTTCGTCGCTTACGCCTTTACGCGCGCCGGCGATGTCGAGCTTTTCAACGCGTCGCAGGAGACGCTGAATCGCACGGCCGGAGCCATCAACACGCTGGTGCTGATCACCAGCAGCTATTTCGTCATGCGCGCAGTTACCGCGATCAAGCATGGCCTTTCGAAGGACTGCGCCTGGTGGCTGGGTGCCGCTCTCATGCTTGGAGGTGTGTTCGTCGGCATCAAGGCCATGGAGTTCCACGACAAGTTTGCCGCCGGCATCACGCTCAGCACCAACAGTTTTTACATGTTCTACCTGGCGCTGACGTTTTTTCATTTCATGCATGTGCTGATGGGCATGATCATCCTGGCTTTCGTGATCGCCAAGGCCTGGCGCGGCGGCTATAGCCGCCAGGACCATGTCGGCGTCGAAACCGGCGCATCGTTCTGGCACATGGTCGATCTGCTCTGGATCATCCTTTTTCCGCTGGTTTACGTGATTCGCTGAGGCTCATATGAATACTTACGCATCTTCCAACCGGTTTTCCTCCGTCATCTGGCTGCTCCTGATGGTGTTGACGCTGACTACTTTCGCCATTGGCGAGGCCGGCATGGCAGGCAGCGGCGCGATGCTGGGACTGCTGCTGATCGCGCTGGTCAAGGGCCAGATCGTGGCCAACTATTTCATGGGCCTGCGGCACGTCGCCTTCGGTTGGCGCGCCGTGATACTGGCTTATTTTCTGCTCGTCGGCGGCCTGATCGCGTTGGCCTACCGTTGGGCGTGATTCGGGAGAAAACAATGAACGCATTGAGTGCACTGAAAGAGGTCAAGCAGCTGGCGGACGCGATCCCGTTCTACAAGCAGCAGGGCAGTGAGGTCGACCTGTTCGAGCGTGCCTGGCGCAATCGCCTGCCGCTTCTGATCAAGGGCCCGACCGGTTGCGGCAAGACGCGTTTCGTCACGCACATGGCCGCCCGGCTCGGCTTGCCGCTCTATACCGTGGCCTGCCATGACGATCTCACTGCGGCCGACCTTGTCGGACGCCATCTGATCGGCGACGGACGGACCCTCTGGACCGATGGCCCGTTGACCCGCGCGGTGCGCGAGGGCGGCATCTGCTATCTGGATGAAGTGGTCGAGGCGCGCAAGGACACCACCGTGGTGCTGCACCCGCTGGCGGACGACCGGCGCATCCTGCCCATCGACCGCACCGGCGAAACGATACAGGCGGCCCCCGGCTTCATGCTGGTGGTGTCGTATAACCCGGGCTACCAGAATTTTCTCAAGGGCATGAAGCCCTCGACGCGGCAGCGTTTTGTGTCGCTGACGTTCGGTTTTCCCGATGCGGCCCAGGAAGAAGCCATTCTGGTCGGCGAAAGCGGCGTGGATATGATGGTGGCGAAACGGCTGGTTTCCATTGCCAACGCTTTCCGCGCGCTGCGCGACCACGATCTGGAAGAAGTCGCCAGCACGCGCCTGCTGGTCTATGCCGCCACGCTGATACGCGACGGTTGCGACCCGCTGGTGGCCTGCCGCGCCGCATTGGTGGAAACGCTGACCGACGACGCAGACACCGCCATCGCGTTGCAGGAAGTGATCGATGCCACCTTCGGCAGATGAGTTTGTCCTGGCAGGCGGCACGCTGCAAGTGCGGCGTCGCCTCGTGCAGGGCGGCTTCTTCGTGTTGTTCGTGCTGGCGCCGGTATTCGATCTGTTCCGGCTCGATCTTGACCTCGGCCATTTCATCTTCTTCGGCATGGACTGGACGCTGGGGCTCGACGCGCTGATTGCCGGCGAGATCATGCCGCTGGAGGCGGGTGGCAATATCGTGCTGCGCGGCTTTTTGCCGATTGCCGGCATTGTCGGCGGCGTCATTTGGGTTTCATTCAAATACGGACGTCTGTACTGCGGCTGGCTATGCCCGCATTTTTCCGTGGTGGAAACCCTGAACCGGCTGACGCGTCGCGCCATCGGCAAACACAGCGTGTGGGACAAGGACGTCCTGCCCATGCAGGACAAGGGCGCCGAGGCTATCCCGCGCCATCCGGGCTGGTGGGTCGTGCTGCTTCCGCTGGCATTGGCGTTTGCGTTTATCTGGGCGACCGTGCTGCTGACCTACCTGCTGCCGCCCATGGAAATCTACAATAATCTGTGGCACGGCACGCTGACGCGCAACCAGGCGCTTTTCATTGGCGTCGGCACAGGCCTGTTCCTCATCGAATTCACCCTGGCGCGGCATCTCTTCTGTCGCTTCGGCTGTGCGGCAGGGTTGTTCCAGAGCCTGGCCTGGATGGCCAACCGCAAGGCGCTGGTCGTGAGTTTCGACCGCAATCTTTCCAGCGCCTGTCAGGATTGCACCAGTGCCTGCGACAACGCCTGCCCGATGCGCCTCAAGCCGCGCACGATCAAGCGCCACATGTTTTCCTGCACGCAGTGCGCGAGCTGCATCAGCGCTTGCCGCGATGCGCAGGCGGACGGACCGCACGGCGTGCCGCTGCAATGGCAAAGCGGCATTCCGGCACTCGATAAATCGGATCGCGAGCAGGTGCGCCGAAATGCGCCGGCTCGTCGCATCATTCCCCTGATGGAGGCCTGAGATGGAAGAAGTCGTCGGTGGACTATGGCACAAACTGGTCACCCGCGCCGCCAGCCAGCGGCACGCGGAAGCGGCGGTGCGGTTGGACGAAATCCGCAAGAGCGCCGGCATCCTGTTCCGCGCATTGGGCGGCGATCCCGGACTTAATCTGTCTGCCGCGCCCGCAGTACGGCATGGCGCGCGCCGACGCTGGATGGAGCGCATCGCCGGCAGCGGCGAACGCATCGAACTGGCCTGGCGTGACCGGGAAACCCTGCGCCTGCCGGAGCAAATCGATCTTTTCCCCGAGCGCAGCCTCAACCGCGATTTGTATTTATGGCTGGTGGCCTTGTCCGCTGCGGGCAACGATGACGATCTGCCGTGGATCGTGCGCAATCAGCAGGCGACGCTGGAAACGCTGGAGCGCTTTCCCGGCCTGCAAGCACGGTATCAGCGGCTGGTTGATGCCTTGCTGCCACTCCGTTTCGCGCCTGGGCAATTGCCGGCGGACGAGGCTGCGCAGGAGCATGCCATTCGCCAGGCGTTGCAGCACCCCGGCAGTGTCGCAGCCCTGCCGACGGCGCGCCGCCCGTTCCAGCCGGTGCCGCTGTGGCCGCACCCCGCACCGCCAATCAGCGCGCCCGCTAAAAATGATGCCGGCGACGGCGCGCCCGAGCACGAGTCTGCCGAAAAAACGGAAGACGCGAACAGCCGTCGCAAGCACCTCGCCGAGCGCACCGACATGCCCGACGGCAAGGACGGATTCATGATGATGTTCCGCGCCGAAAGCCTGTTTTCGTGGAGCGAATTCGTCAAGGTCAATCGCCCGCAGGACGACGATGAGGATAGCGAGAGCGCCAAGCTTGCCGCCGAGGACATGGACAAACTGACCGTCGCGCGCGACGGCAAGACCAGCGCTGCGAAACTGCGCTTCGATCTGGATTTGCCTTCGGCGGGCGAGGACGACATTATGCTGGGAGAGGGTATCCCGCTGCCGGAATGGGATTACAGGAAGCAGATACTGCTGCCGGACTACTGCCGTCTGCAGGAAATGGTTGCACGGCAGGCCGAGCCGGTTGAACTGCCCGAACACCTTCGCAGCACCGCGCGCCGTCTGCGCAGCCAGTTCCAGGCGCTGATGCCGGTACGCAGCTGGCTGCGTGCACAACAGGACGGCGACGAGATCGACCTCGACCAATGGGTGCAGCAGGAGGCGGATCGCGTCACCGGCGGTGCTGTCGTGCAGCGCGGCCTGTACCGTGCCCAAGTCAACCGCCAGCGCGATCTGGCCTGCCTGCTGTTGGCCGACCTGTCGCTTTCCACCGATGCCTATGCCTCGGATCAGGCCCGTGTGATCGATGTGATACGCGACAGCCTCTTCCTGTTTTCAGAGGCGCTGTCCGCGACCGGTGACCGTTTCGCATTGCACGGCTTCTCTTCGCTGCGGCGCGGGCATATCCGTTTCCATCATCTCAAGGGTTTTGACGAACGCTACAACGGCGAGGTGCGCGGCCGCATCGCGGCGATCAAGCCGGGCTATTACACCCGCATGGGCGCGGCGATCCGTCACGCAAGCAGCCTGATGGCCAGGCAGAAGAACCAGCAGCGCCTGTTGTTGTTATTGACCGACGGCAAGCCGAACGATCTGGATCATTACGAAGGGCGCCATGGCATCGAGGATACGCGCATGGCGCTGGTGGAAGCGCGCAAGCAGGGGCTGCGCCCGTTCTGCGTGACCATAGACCGCGAAGCCAACGACTATCTGCCGCACCTGTTCGGCGTCGGCGGCTATGCGGTGATCCGCGAGCCCGAGGAGTTACCCAGGGAATTGCCGTTGCTGTATGCGCAGATGACGCGCTAGCGCGAGCTAGCCGGCATCCTTTTCACGGGTGATCCGGCTCTCCACTTGCAACGCCCGCGGAAACAGCACGTGGTCCTCCCAGTACATATGTTCCACGAGGTCGGCGTCGATTCCTGCGAGCGAGGCATAGAGCAGAAAGGTTGGCGGGACGCTGTCCGCCAGCGGTGTGTATTGACTTGTCAACTCGCGCAGGGTTTCCAGCAGGCTGATCATGGTGATATGTTCAATCCGCATCATGCGGATCGGGTTGGCAACACTGCCGAAACAGGAGGCCGGCAGGTTGGCAAGCCCGGAATCCAGTGATGCGATATAGGGGAAAAGGATTTCTTCTTCTTTGCGAAGATGCGATTCGAGGTCGGCCTTCAGTGCGTGGAAGCATTGCCGCAGGGCATCGAGTTGAGACAACGACGCCAGTTCCGGATCTTCCATCAGCCCGCTGATGCGAGTGAGTTCGGAACGGGTGAACGTGTGATGCGTTTCTTCGATAAGGTCGATCAGTTCCCCCAGGTTGGTCTGCGGGGTGATTTTATGTGCGATTTTCATGGCATCCTGCCCGGAGCGGCCTCCGGCCTCTTTCGGCAATGTAAGGACGAAAGTTACCGCCGGGCGAGGATTATTTCTTTGATGCAGGTCAAGACGCGCCGATTTTTTGCGATCAACCCTTTGTGCTCAACCCAGGGTGCCGTATTCCCGCAGTGCGGGAAGGTCGATGATGGTGATTTCCTTGCCGTTCACTTCGATCATCCCTTGCTGCTGCAGTTTCAGCATGGTGCGCGAAAGCGTTTCCGGCGTGAGGTTCAGCAGCGATGCGATCATCGTTTTGCTGGCGGGCAGGGTAACGCGACTGGTGACGTTGGAGCCCGCGCTGATCTGCAACAGGTAGCCGATCAGCCGCTGGGTCGAGGTCAGCAGCGCGACCGATTCGATATCCTGCACCAGCTGCCGGTTGCGTACCGAAAGCCCGGCCAGCATTTTGCGCGAGACCGTCATGTCGCGTTCCAGCAAATTGAAAATGACCTGCTTGGGGATCAGCAGCAACTGCGAATCCGTGGTCGCCTGGGCGTAGATCGGAAAAGACGCCTGATCGAGAAAAATGATCGCTTCGCCGAAGCTTTCGCCGGGGCCGATGATGCCGATGACTTTCTCGGTGCCTTGTGGCGAGTTGACGGCCAGCTTGACCTGGCCCGAGATCAGCATGAACAGGCTGTGTGCTGTGTCCCCGCGATTGAAGACGATGCCGCCGCGAGGCACGGTGAGATGCTGGGTCTCGTTTGCTACATAGGTCAACTGCTCGCTATCGAGCGCGCTGAAAAGATGGAATCTAGGCAATAACTGGATGATGTTGAGCTGGCCCACGCGCGCTTCCTCGTCGAATGAACTTTATTATAATGGCTCGATTTGATCCGGCCGGGTCACTATGTTATCTTAGATGTATAAATTTTACATCTTAATTGGTGACCATGAAAATCCAAAAGGAATTTATGGCTGCCCTGCAAAACTCCTTCCCCCATGAAATTCAAAGAAATCCTCCTTTTGCTCCAAAGAGAGCGGGGCGTATCGACCCTGACGCGCGAAAAAATATTTTCGGTACTGGGCGCCTTCGTCGCCGTGTTCATGCTGACAACGGAAATACATTTCGTCTCGGCAAGCACCTCGCTGACCATCCTGGTGGTGGCATCGATGGGGGCCACCACCTGTCTCGTTTTTGTCGTGCCGCATAGTCCGATGGCACAGCCCTGGCCGATGTTCGGCGGGCACATGCTCGCGGCGCTTGTCGGCGTGGCTTGCGCGCAGTGGATATCCGAGCCGTCGGTAGCCGTGGCGTTTGCCGTCGCACTGGCGATCAGCGGCATGTATGTGCTGCGCTGCGTGCATCCGCCCAGTGCCGGTACCGCGATGCTCGCCACGCTCGGCGGGCCGGCCGTCCACGCACTGGGCTGGCAGTTCTGCTATGTGGTCGCAATCAATGCAGGTACCATCCTGATGCTGGCGTTGCTGATCAACAACCTGATCCCTGGACGGCGTTATCCCTTGCGCCACACGCATC
Organism: Methylobacillus sp. MM3; assembly: GCF_001645185.1. Classification (GTDB taxonomy): domain Bacteria; phylum Pseudomonadota; class Gammaproteobacteria; order Burkholderiales; family Methylophilaceae; genus MM2. The sequence goes on along the minus strand of NZ_LXTQ01000001.1, from coordinate 667,599 downwards.
ACCCTCATCACCAGCAGTTCATTCAGACCACGCACGGGCCTTACCCGGAGTTGAAGGAAGACGACTTCGGCTGGGCGCTCGGCAAGATGGACGGCGTGATCGATGTCAGCCGCGAGGATCTGGTCGATATTTACGAATTCGCCGTCGAGCATGCGCAGCAACGGCAGGCAGCCGTACCTACGGGAGGAAAGCCGCAATGAAGCAGAAAACTTGGGTGACATTCAGCGCTGCGCCGCACCGCATGTTCTTTTTCGGGGGCGTGCTGCAATCGGTGCTGGTAATGGCATGGTGGTTGGCCGACCTCGCCGGACGTTACGGCGGGTTCTATCCTCCCATTGCCTGGAGCGTGGCCCCACCGGACGCGCATGCTTTCCTGATGCTGTATGGTTTCTTCCCTTTCCTGATTTTCGGATTCCTGATGACCACCTATCCGCGCTGGTTGAATGGCGAGGAGGTGGGGCGGCGCTATTACGTTCCCGGATTCCTGCTGATGTTTGCCGGCGTGCTGGCGTTTTATGCCGGACTGGTGTGGGGAGGGCTGCTGGCATTCTCCGCGTTGCTGTTCCTGGCCGGATGGGGCGTCTCGCTGGCGGGCTTGCTGCGCGTCTATTTCCGTGCGCAGCACCCCGACAAGCGCCACCCGCGCATCACCAGCACCATGCTGGCAATCGGCTGGCTGCTGGCGGCGGGCTGGTTTGCCGGCCAGCTCGGCGGGTTTGCCTTGCCGGTCGCGCTGACGAAAAGCGGCGGCGTGTGGCTATTTCTGCTCCCGATCTTCTTTGCGATCAGCCATCGCATGATTCCATTTTTTTCCGCGAATGTAATTCCGGATTACCGCATTGTGCGCCCCGGCTGGGCATTGACGCTGATGCCCGCGGCCGCGTTGCTGCACATGATATTCGAAGTTGCCGGGCTGGCCGCCTGGCTATGGCTGCCCGACTTGGCCATAGCGGTAGCCGCGCTTTACATGAGCTGGGCATGGCGCTTGCGTGCCAGTTTTGCACAGCCTTTGCTCGCGATGCTGCATATCGGTTTCGCCTGGCTGGGCGTGGCGCTGCTGTTTTACGGCGTGCAAAGCCTGGCGTTGCTGGCAGGCCATGTCATTTTCGCCAAGGCGCCGTTGCACGCGCTGGTCATCGGCTATTTCTCGTCCATGGTATTGGGGATGATCAGCCGGGTGACGCTGGGGCATTCGGGTCGTCCGCTGGTGGCCGACCGGCTGACGTGGGGGATTTTCCTGGCATTCCAGTCGGTGCTGGTGTTGCGCGTGATTGCCGATGTTCCGGACATGGCATTCGTCGCGCGCAGTCATTTGTATCTCTGTGCTGCCGTCGTCTGGCTGGCCTGCTTCGGCATCTGGGCTTATCGCAATCTTCCCATCTACGTGAGGCCGCGCCTCGACGGGAATCCGGGATAAGCCTATCCCAGCATGCGGTCGATGGCTGCCAGCAACGCCGGATCGTCCGGCGCCACCATGCTTGAAAAGCTCACAACCTCGTTGCCGCTGCGGTTTATCAGGTATTTGTGAAAATTCCATTTCGGCCAGTCGCCGGTCGCTTCTCCCAGCATTTTGTGAAAAGGATTGGCCTGGCCTTCGGTGACGGTCGTCTTGCCGAACATCGGAAAATCGACATGATAAAAACTGCTGCAGAATTCGGCGATCTGCTGCTCGCTGCCCGGTTCCTGCGCGCCGAATTCGTTGGACGGAAACCCGAGCACGACGAACCCGCGATCCTTGTGTTCGCTGTATAGCTTCTGCAAACCGGCATATTGCGGCGTCAGTCCGCAATAGCTGGCGGTGTTGACCACCAGCACGACCTTGTCGGCATACTGGCTCAGATCCTGGGCCGCGCCATCCGGCAGGCGGAGAAAAGTGTGTTGCAGCAGCGAGTGAGCGTTCATTTCATTTGCTCCGTCCGTCATAAGGAATGATTTTCAGCGTGGACAGATCGACATGGTCGTCCAGGCAGCGCACGTTGATGGCGGCCATGGGCTCGCCCGTCGGCCCGGTGCCTTCGCTGAAAGGCGCGCAGCCGCAGGTCGGGCAGAAATGATGCTGGATATTGTGCTTGTTGAAGGTATACGTGGCGATGTCGCTTTCCGGCGTCAGCAGGCGCAAGTTGGCGCGCGGCACGAACCACAGGAGATAGCCTTTCTTGCTGCAGATGGAGCAATTGCATTGCACCGCCTGCTCAAGATCCCCCTCGGCTTCAATGGCGATTTTTCCGCAGTGGCAACTTCCTGTGTAGATCATGGCTTCTCCTCTTTAATGTTTGATTGAAAAAGGGATTTTATTGTTCAGGCCAAGGTCGTTTTGATCTTGAATTATTACGCAAGAGGCCTATCATTAAAACATGCGGGAACGTTTTTTACCCGTATATCTCCATACAAATACCCCCACGGAAAGTAGCTATCCAGACATCCAACAACTCATCCACTAACCCCTCGCGGAGGAACTTCCATGTTGAATATCATCATCGTCGTCGCCAATGGCTCTCTTGCACGCTTCTTCAGTTTGCGTCCTGCCGAGACACCCGAATTCGAATCCAGCCCGCGCATGGTGGAGCATGGAACATTGACGAATCCCGAGCAGACGGCCAGCAGCAAGGAACTGTGGTCCGACAGCAGGAGCGGCAGCAATCGCGGTGCGGCCGGAGGGGGCGTGCACCGTTATGACGATCACCGCAATCAGCATCGGGCCGAGTACGAGCGACGATTCGTGCAGTCCGTGGCTGGCGAAACCGCAGCACTGGCACGCAACGAAGGTGCTGCCCGAGTAGTGGTGACCGCCGACAATCGCATGCTCGGTATGTTGCGTGACGAATTACACCGCAATAACGGATTCGAGATCAAGGAGGTCGCCAAGGATTACAGTAAGTTCTCCATGCACGAACTGCATGAACAACTGGCTGCGCTGGCGTTGATCCCGGCACGCCGCAGGCCCGGTTTTCAATAGCCTGCATGATGCGGACGAGTTCTGACGACACTCCGGAGTCCGACTATTCCGGGCTTCGCCGCGACATGGTTGCCGCGGTGGCGGCCATGTCCGAAGAACTCAACCCGGTCCCCGATATGCCGGGATTGTCGCAGCCTGTGCTCGACGCGCTGGGGCGGGTTCCGCGCCATCTCTTTGTGCCCGACATCGAGCGCGATTTTGCCTACCAGAATCGCCCTTTGCCTATCGGCTACGGCCAGACGATCTCCCAGCCGTATGTCGTCGCTTTCATGACCGAGTTGCTTAAACTTAAACCGGGTAGTCGCGTGCTCGAAATTGGCGCCGGTTGCGGCTACCAGACGGCAGTGCTTGCCGAAATGGGCGCGGAAATATATTCCATCGAAATCGTTGAGCCGCTCGCCATCCAGGCTGAACAGACCTTGCATAATTTAGGTTATGACCGGGTGCACGTACGTCCGGGGGATGGATATCACGGCTGGCCGGAACATGCGCCATATGACGGCATCATCGTCGCCGCCGGGGCCAGCCATGTGCCGCAGCCGCTGCTGGACCAGCTGAAACCGGGCGGACGCATGGTGATTCCGTTAGGCGAGAGCTACGCTGCGCAGGAGCTGTTGCTGATCAAGAAGGATGCTGCCGGTGAGGTGCAACGCCAGGAAGTATTGCCGGTCAGGTTCGTACCGCTGACCGGCAGGCACTGAGCCCGATGTAAAAACAGAGCCGGCTGTCTGTGGATTTAAAGCGCCTGACTGACGAGCATGGCAAGGTCGAAAACCCGGAAGTGCCCGCTCTTTTCGCTCTTGGCCTCATACATCGCGATGTCGGCCATCTTGATCAGCATGGATTCGTCGCCGTCGTGGTCGGGGTATAGCGCAATGCCGATACTGGCCGAGATGCTAATGGCTTGATTGCCGAGATCGAATGGCTGTTCCAGTGCCTTGATGATCTTGCGGGCAACCAGGATGGCAGCATCGGAATGCTCGATGCCGTGCAGCAGAATGACGAATTCGTCCCCACCAATACGTCCCACGGTGTCGCTTTCGCGCATGCAGTTCTGCAGGCGCATGGCGACTTCGCACAGCAGGCGGTCGCCGGTTTCGTGCCCGAGCTGGTCATTCACGGGCTTGAAGCGATCAAGATCGAGGAACATCACCGCCATCCGGCCATTGTCGCGCCGCGTTTGCGCCATGCCTTGTTGCAGGCGATCCATCAGCAGGGTGCGGTTGGGCAGGCCGGTGAGCGCGTCGTAATGGGCGAGGTAGCGCATGCGTTCCTCGCCCTCCTTGCGCTCGGTAATATCGCTGAAAATGCCGACATAATGGGTCGTTCGGCCTTGCGGGTCGATAACCGCGCGTATCGACAGCCATTCCAGATAATGCCGGCCGCTTTTGTGGCGATTCGCGATTTCGCCGTGCCAGCTTCCGTGTTGGCGTACTTCATCCCAAAGCGATTGATAAAAGAGCTGGTCGTGATGACCGGACGACATCATGTTCGAATCGCGTCCGATGACTTCGTCGGGCAGGTATCCGGTAATCGACGTGAATGCCGGGTTCACCATGACGATCCGGCGTTCGGCGTCGGTCACCATGATGCCTTCCTCCGCTGACTCGAAGACGACGCGCGACAAATTAAGCATTTCGTCTTTCGTGCGACGCTCGGTAATGTCGGTCTGCGAGTCCATCCTCATTTTTCTTAATTGGTCTTCTGAATTTCTATATCCTACCCATGGAGCATATTGGGTATGCTCTAAATTGATATCACAATGATTCAGAAATTTGCGATTTTCAGCGGAATGCGGCGGCGGCCGAACTGATTTTCGAATTTTGCGAAACGCCCGGCGACAGGCGTGCCACAGTGCGAGCAAGCGCCGGCTTCGGTCAGGTCGTAATGCCGGATATCATGCCAGTCGCGCACGATCAGCGGGCTTTGGCAATGTGGGCAGAAGGTCGTGCCGCCCTCGGTGTCATGTACGTTGCCGGTGTAGACGTACTGCAAGCCTGCGGACAGACCGATGTTGCGGGCACGAGTCAAGGTTGCCGGCGGTGTCGGCGGCAGGTCGGTCATTTTGTAATCCGGGTGGAAGGCGGTGAAGTGCAGCGGCACATCGGTGCCGAGCTCTTTCGCAATCCAGTCGCACATCGCGCCGATCTCGGCGTCGGAATCGTTGCAGCCGGGAATCAGCAATGTCGTGATCTCGAACCACACGCTGGTTTCGTGCTTGAGATAACGCAATGTGTCCAGCACCGGCTGCAAGTGCGCGCCGGTGAGCTTGTAGTAGAACGCTTCGGTGAAAGCTTTCAGATCCACATTGGCCGCATCCATTTTGGCGTAGAAATCGCGCCGCGGCTGATCGTGCATATAACCAGCCGTGACGGCTACTGCCTGTATGCCGGCATCATGGCAGGCATCGGCAACGTCCATCGCGTATTCGGCGAAAATCACCGGGTCGTTATAGGTGAAAGCTACGCTCTTGCAGCCTTTTTCTCGCGCCGCGCGGGCGATGGCTTCCGGTGTGGCCTGGTCGGCCAGGCGGTCGAAGTCGCGCGATTTGGAGATATCCCAGTTCTGGCAGAACTTGCATGCGAGGTTGCAGCCGGCGGTGCCGAACGACAGGATGCTGGAGCCGGGATAGAAATGATTCAGCGGTTTCTTTTCGACCGGGTCGACACAGAAGCCCGAGGAGCGGCCGTAAGTGGTCAGCACCATCTCATCGCCGCTGCGTGCCCGCACAAAGCATGCGCCGCGCTGGCCTTCATGCAGCTTGCAGTCGCGCGGACACAGGTCGCACTGGATGCGGCCGTCGTCCAGCAAGTGCCAGTAGCGGGCGGGAGTGCGTTCGAGAATGTCGATGGCGTCGTTCATTGAGCGATGTCCGTAAAATCGGATTCCTTCCATTTTGTGACGGTGTAACGCGACAGCCGGATGCCTTCTTCCCAGAAAGTGGACGGCAGCCCGGCCTTGACCTTGAGGTGGGCCATGAACTCTTCCGCCAGCGGCAATTGTTCCCACACCTGCGGCAGAAAGGTGCCGCGCAACGCGCCGTATTCCAGCACGATGCCGTCTATGCCGGGGCGCAGTTGCAAAAGCGCATCCAACTCATCGGAAAATACCATCGGCTCCTGCGGGGAAAGCAGGGAAACTTCTACCTGCGTCGATTCGAATTCCGCGATGGTCAGCGGCGTAAAGCGCGGATCACGGAAGCCGGCAGCCACGGCATTGGCCCGTACATCCTCATGCAGCGGGCGATGCGCCAGCAAACTGCCGATGCAGCCGCGCAATTGTTGCCGTTGGGTCAGGGTGACGAATGTCGCGCCTACCTCCTGTAGCCAGCGCTCATGTTCCATTGGGGGCGCAGATGTCAGCCCGAGACGCCCGGCAATCGCCTCGCGCGCCAGCATGAGCAGGGTGGAGCCGCGTTCGGTTTCAGTCATGGCCGGCCTCGGTAAATGCAAACGCGCCGTAGCCCACCACGCGGCTTTTATCCCCCGCGGTATCGCCCGAATTGCGCAAATCGAGCAGGTGCGGCGTCATGCCATGGCGGCGCGCCGCCACGATCAGGCCGTTGACCGGCGTGCCGCCGCAGGCTTGCTGGTGCGTAACGGTTTCTTCCAGGCGCAGGATGGTTTGCGCGGTTGCGCTGTCCGTCACCGTAGCAGCATCGTAAGGCAGGTAATGCGAAAGGTCGGAACTGATCACGATCAATGTTTCCGGTCCGCCCCACACGGCTTCCAGCACTTCCGCGACCTCTTCGGCGCTGGCCATCCCCACTGCCAGCGGCAGCAGCGTGAAATCGGACAGCACCGTTTGCAGAAACGGCAAATGCACTTCGAGCGAGTGCTCCAGCGCATGGGCTTGCGGGCTGATGGTCACCTGCGGCAATTGTGCAATCTGGCGAACCGCATCCTGATCGATGTTCACGATTCCCAGCGGCGAAGCAAAGGCATCGGTGCCGGGCAAGGCCAAGCCGCGCACGGCCACGCGGTGTGTAGGCCCGAGCAGTATCACCCGGCGTACGGTCGCGGCCAGCGGCTCGAGCAGCGCATAAGCGGAAGCGGCAATCGGGCCGGAATAGATATAGCCGGCATGCGGCACGATCAGCGCCTTGGGCACCAGCCCGAACACGCGCGGCCTGGCATCGGCCAACAGGCCGTCAAGATCTTGCGCCAGCGTTTTGGCGTTGTCGGGATAGAACATGCCTGCCACGGCGGCAGGACGGACAGCTGACATGCATGGCTCCTTTATTAGAACTGGCTAATAAATGGTGGTGACCCGGCAGAAATCAAGACCCGGCATGCTATGATTTTGCGATGTCCAATCACAAGAACTATGCCCTGATTCCCGCAGCCGGCAGCGGCAGCCGCATGGGAGCGGAACTGCCAAAACAGTATTTGCCACTGCTCGGCAAGCCCATGATTCATCATACACTTTCCGTATTCTGCGTACATCCTGCGGTCACTCGAGTGTTCGTCGTGCTGAGTCCGGACGACACCGGTTGGGCTCAGTACGATTACTCTGCCCTGGGCGATAAAGTCGAAGTCCTGCGCTGCGGTGGCGCAACCCGTGCTGAAACCGTGCTGAATGGATTGAACGCAATCGCCGGACAGTCGCAATCCGCAGACTGGGTGCTGGTGCATGATGCGGCTCGCCCCTGCCTTTCGCAGGAAATGTTGGACAATCTTTTTGCCGAATTGTTGGACGATCCGGTGGGCGGCTTGCTCGCTGTTCCCGTGGCGGACACGCTCAAGCGAGAAGGCAAGAACGGCCGTGTCGATCACACCGAGCCTCGTGCCGGGTTGTGGCGGGCGCAGACGCCGCAGATGTTCCGCTACGGCTTGCTGCGCGACGCACTGCAAGCCATCGGTACCGACACACCGACCGACGAAGCGCAGGCGGTGGAATTTTTGGGTCACGCCCCTCGGCTGGTGATGGGCGACGGACACAATCTCAAGGTCACTTACCCCGAGGATCTGGTGATCGCCGAACTCCTCCTGAACAACACGGAAACAAGCACATGATCAGAATCGGCCACGGCTTCGATGTTCACCAACTGGTGGAAGGGCGCAAATGCATTATCGGCGGGGTCGATATCCCGCATGAAAAAGGCCTGAAAGGTCACTCAGATGCCGACGTATTGCTGCATGCCGTCTGCGACGCGCTGCTGGGCGCGGCGGCACTGGGCGACATCGGCAAGCATTTTCCCGATACCGACACGCGTTTCAAGGGCATCGACTCGCGCGAGTTATTGCGGCATGTCGCGGCCTTGATCAAGGAGAAGGGCTACCGCGTGGTCAATGTCGATGCGACCGTGATCGCGGAAGCGCCCAGGCTGGCAAAGCATATCGCGGCCATGTGCGCGAATATCGCGTTAGATCTGGCTATTGACGCCGATTGCGTCAACGTCAAGGCAACGACCTCCGAACGCCTGGGTTTTACCGGACGCGGCGAGGGGATCGCTGCCGAAGCGGTTTGTTTGATCGAACGGATATGAAGTGATCGGGCAATACCCGAAGCACAAAATCGCCCACTGATCTTCAACCGTTTCTTGCCGCTTTCAAATCGCGATTCTCAAACAGGACATTTTTCCTGCCCTCGCATATTTTCGATTCGATCTCGAATCCGACAAGTAGCGTGCAGAACAGATCGTCGTGACTGAACGAGTAGTCACGATAGGGTTTGAGTTGATCTAGATTGAAATCGAAATGCTTGCCCATCCACACGATGGCAGGAATATGGGTTTGCTCTTTGGGGGCCAGCAGGTAGGGGGCGGCATGCAGATAGATTCCATGCTCGCCCAGTGATTCACCATGGTCGCTCATGTATAACATTGCCGTTTCGTATTGCCCGTCGTATTTCTTGAGGAAATCGATCACCTGGGACAGAAAGTAATCCGTATACAGGATGGCATTATCATAGGCATTATCGATTTCCTCCTTGGTGCAATCCTTCAGTTCACCCGTCATGCACACCGGCTTGAACCGTTCGAACTCCTTGGGATATCGCCGGTAATATTCCGGGCCGTGGTTGCCCATCTGGTGCAGGACGATCAGCATGTCCCGGTTCTTTCTGGACGCGATGTATTGATCCAGGCCACTCAGCATCCCGATATCCCTGCATTCTTCGTCGCAGATGGGATTCAGCGTCGGATTCTTGAAGTTTTCATATTGCATCCGCACCGCAACGCCCTTTGAGTCGGAGTTGTTGTCGCGCCAGAGCACCTGTACGCCATGCTCAAAAAGCACGTCCAGCGCGTTTTCGATATGGAGCGCTTTTTCCCGGTCGAAGTTATGCCGTTTCATCATGGAAAACATGCAGGGCACAGACTCTCCGGTGGATGTGCCGCAGGAAGATACATGGGTGAGGCTCACGACCCCCTGTTTTTCGAGTGCGGGGTTGGTTTCCCTGGCATATCCGTTCAGCGAAAAGCGGTCGGCTCTCGCTGTTTCTCCGACGACCAGAATAATGAGTTCCTTTTTTTTCCTTGAGCCGACCTCGACGGCATCCGTGGCAACTTTCTTCAAGGTCATGGCTTCTTCGGGCTTAAGAATCTGATTCACATACTGAATAATGGAATAGGTGAAATAAACCGGATTGGCGTATGACCGCGTCATTTTGTGTTCGCGGATGAAAGATGCGTAGCCGGCAGTAAAAGGAGCGATCACGACAACGAGGGAAACCAGCAATAGCAATAACAAGGCGGCCTTGGACTTCAATTCAGTTCGAATATCCTGGAGCGCAGGCTTGTATTTGAGTACGAGCCATGCGGGCAATACCCCAAGTAATAGTGTTCTGAGCACAAGGCTGGCGCTTATCAACCCCGCAAATTCCTGGAGGTTGGTCTGAAGGATATTGTCGATCATTACGGTATCGATAATGACTCCGTACTGATCCATGTAATAAGCGGCTTGAGATGCGGCCAGCAGATAAAAGGCAAGAATCCAGCGCGTCGCTCTGCCATGGCATATAAACAGGAAAAAGATCACGGTTGTGATCGTGAAGAAGGCGGTCAGCGAGAGGAGAAAGGGTACATTTCCCAGGCTGAGAGGATAAAGCTCGAGCAGTCTCTGAAATAGCGACAGGTTGCCAGTCAGCATAATGAACAACGCCGTCAGAACAATGCTGCGATTTTGTGCGGAGAAAAATCTTGTCATGAATTATTGAAGCTCTTATGGGGGCGCTTATTAATCGCCTGGAACATAAGCACAGCAATTCGCACGCCAGGAGGATAAAAGGAGCCCTTGCGCGGTAATCGGGGGAGATTTTCTTAATTGATTTAAGTGGATAGCCGGCTCTTAGCCGAAGATTTCATAAAATCGACGGCTGCGGCAATTGCGCAAAAATTGCGTGCCCTGCAACGTTACTCTTCAATTTTTGCAGTGTGACAGAGATTTCGGGGGAGAGCGCTTCGTTAGTAAGCCTGGCTCATGCGATTTTCAACGGTGGATATCCAGGCCGGAACATCTTCGGCAGCAAGAGATGAAGTTCCTTGGTCGATTTTGGGCCATCTGCGGCGGCTCTCCTGAAAAATACCCTTGATTTGCCAGATGATTTCATCCAGAAGAATATTCAACTCGGCGGAGGCCTCTGAATCTGTCGCATTCTGCAAATTGTTCTCGAGTGCGTAAGGGTTCAAGCCGGCGTCAAGAGCTTCGATTTTCAATGCCTGCATGCGCTCGTTGATGAAGGTGCCAAGATTGTTTGCTGCAAAGCGCTCGCGCATGGACTCCCAGGATTTCAGCACGTCGGCAAACACATTCAGGCTCTGCCTGACCAGTTGCTTATCTTCTTCGGTGATCTGCGGATGCGTGACATTGCCGGCATAAAACACCTTGAGATGCCCGATAAGATTGCGCCCATATCGTCTGGAATTAAGTTTGAGTATGGTTTCCAGCCGCATCAGCTGATGATGCGTGTCATCTTTTCCGAAATGGCTGGCGACAACTTCGGCCATTGCAATGATCTGTCCGTACTGACTAATGACCTCTCCCGCCAGGCCCTGAGGGTAACCGCTGCCATCGAGTCGCTCGTGATGGTGCAGCACTGCTTCGGCGACTTCGTTGGCGTATTCAGGCTCTTCTTGCAATATCATCCAGGCAGTAATGGGGTGGGCGTATAAATGCTGCCGCTCCTCCTTCGTCATGCGGTATGAAAGCTCCAGCATTTTGGGCTCGACGTGGAGCAGCCCGATGTCATGCAGCAATGCCGCTGTTGCCAGCTTTACCAGTTGCTGTTCGTTCAGGCGCGACTGAACGCCGATATAAATGGCAACCAGCGTGACGTAAAGACTGCGCTTGAACAGCTCCTCGCGCTTCGCGCGCATGACGGTCAGTTTGAAGGCCAGGCCGGGTTTGAGCGGAATCTTGGTCAAAATGTCGAAGAGCATGTTTTCATCCGCCATTTCGTTGCGCATGCGTAACAGGCTGTCATCGGAATCAATAAGCGAGTTTGCCTCTTCCACCAGGGTATGGTTGTTCACACCCTCTTCCGTTTCCAGGCAGTCATCCAGCTTGGGTGCTAATTTGTGATGTAGGAGGCGTTGATAGATGGAACTGTTGACCTGTGCGCCCGAAGGCAGGAGTTTGACCCCCTTGGTGGAACAGATGTCGCGAATTGCATATACCTTGGAGCCATCGCCGAGCTCCGTGACGGTCTTGAGGTAATGAGGAGAATGCAGTTGCCCTTCTGCCGTGGTGGCCTCACGAAGCATTAAAGTGATATTGGCATCCATCATTATTTATTCTTTGAAATTTGGAAGCGTGAGTTTTTGTTTTATCGGGCTCGGATTTTCACTATAGGAAAATTCCTACCCTTGGCTCAATCAGGGCAACCACGTAGTGTTCTCAAAGAAATGTCGGTTCGGGTGGCCTCGGAATTATGAGAGCAGCGCTTTTGCGACTATTTTTGGTGTAGCACTGGGAGCTTAGCATCCATCAGGACTGCCCCATTCTGCAATAAACGTATCGCGGAATGATCGCAACCATTCCAATCGAATTTCTCCCATTTTCTGGCCAGCTTTTGTGGTCATGGTGGCGGGCAGCGTTGCCAGTTTTACTTCAATATGGTCGAGCGCGAACTTCTTGTCATCCATCGTCCGATGGCCCGCCAAAGGGTCGGTCGGATGCGCCAGCGCACTTCCCATGCGGCCTGCCGTGTAATACAGCCGGGCGAGCCCCACAGCGCCCAAGGCGTCCAGCCGGTCGGCATCCTGCACTATCCGGGCTTCTATCGTTTCAGGGGCGATCCCCGCCGAAAAGCTGTGTGCTTCGATGGCATGAGCAAGGGATGGCAGTTTTTCCACTGGAAAGTCCAGTTTTTCCAATTCGCGCCAAGCCAGTTGGGCAGCCTGGCGCGAGGCGAGGTGACGTTCCGGGTCGTTCTTGGGCAAGTTCACCAGGTCATGCAGATAGCAGGCAGCCATTACCACCAGCGCATCGGCTTCCGGGTGATCCTCAAGCAGGGTCTGCGCGTTCTGCCAGACACGATTGAGGTGATTGAGATCGTGTGCGCCGTCATCGGCGTTGCTGGCGGCAGCAAGCTGCATCAAGCGGGGCCGCCATGTTTCCAGGTTATTCATCGATGGATTTCTTTGTAATTGATTGCTCTGAAGGCTACAGGTGACGATTGAAGCCGCTTGAGAAGACTTGACGCGCTGAGCGATTATTCATGTCCGGAAGGGTTTAGCCAGACTTCAACAAAACCACCAACGCTCCTGCGCCCCCATCCACGTCTCGCGCCTGACAATAGGCCAGCACTTCATCCCGCTGCATCAACCAGCTACGCAATTTGTTTTTCAGCACCGGTTCACGGTTCTTCGAACCCAGCCCTTTGCCGTGAATGATACGCACGCAGCGCGCCCCGCGTTTCCGGCATTCTGCGAGAAACTGCACGACATAAAGCCGCGCTTCATCGGCGCGCATGCCGTGCAGGTCGAGTTGTTCCTGGATCACCCAATGACCGCGGCGCAGTTTGCGCAGGAGGTCGGGGGAGTGGCCCTCGCGCAGGTAGAGCAGTTCTTCGCCGCTTTCGAGTTCGTGGGCGGGGATGTAGTGATCGGAGAGCGAGTCGGCAAGTGCCTGGTATTCGTCGCGGATGAATTGCTGGGGAACGGGGCGCGGTTTTTTGGTCGGATGCTGGACGCGCGGCGGCTGTTTCAGCGGGCGTGCATCCTTGATCGCCTCGCGGAAAAGCTCGATATCATCTTCGTCTTCAGGTTCGTTCGCCACGGTAGGGATAAAAAAGCGCACAGGGAGATGCGGCTATTTTCGCATTTCCCGGTGCGCTCTGTGTAGCGCGATGAAAGACTTAGTTCAGGCCGTCCAGATAGCGTTCCGCATCCAGCGCGGCCATGCAGCCGGTGCCGGCACTGGTGACAGCCTGGCGGTAGATGTGATCCTGCACGTCGCCGGCAGCGAACACGCCGGGAACGCTGGTGGCGGTGGCGTTGCCTTCACGGCCACCCTTGGTCACGATGTAACCGCCTTCCATTTCAAGCTGATCGGCGAAGATATCGGTGTTCGGTTTGTGGCCGATGGCGATGAACACCCCCTTCAGCGCGATTTCCTTGGTCTCATTGGTCTGGGTGTTCTTGATCCGCATGCCGGTGACGCCGCTGTCGTCGCCCAGCACCTCATCCAGTACATGATGCAGTTGCAGCTCGATCTTGCCTTCCTTGACGCGCTCCATCAGCTTGTCGACCAGGATCGCCTCGGCCTTGAATTTGTCGCGGCGGTGCACCAGCGTCACCTTGCTGGCGATATTGGCCAGGTACAGCGCTTCTTCAACCGCAGTGTTGCCGCCACCGATGACCGCGACTTCCTGATTGCGATAGAAAAAGCCGTCGCAGGTCGCGCAGGCGGACACGCCCTTGCCGGAGAAGGCTTCTTCCGAAGGCAGGCCCAGGTATTGCGCGGAGGCGCCGGTCGCGATGATCAGCGCGTCGCAGGTGTATTCGCTGCTGTCGCCGATCAGGCGGATCGGTTTTTCGGTCAGCTTGGCGGTGTGGATGTGGTCGAAAATCATTTCAGTGTTGAAGCGTTCCGCATGTTTCAGGAAGCGCTCCATCAATTCCGGGCCCTGCACGCCGTCGGCATCTGCCGGCCAGTTGTCGACTTCGGTGGTCGTCATGAGTTGGCCGCCCTGGGCGATACCAGTGACGAGAACCGGTTTCAGGTTGGCGCGAGCGGCATAGACCGCGGCGGAGTAACCGGCGGGGCCTGAGCCGAGAATGAGCAGGCGGGCGTGCTTGGTGGACATGACTTCAACGACTCCTAAACGAATGATCTACAAAAATAGTGACGCCGCAGCGGATATATTCACGCTGCGGCGGTGAATAACCGAATTTTACCAGCTTAAGTTTCGAGCAGGCTGCGCAGCATCCAGGCAGTCTTTTCATGCACCTGCATGCGCTGCGTCAGCAGGTCGGCGGTCGGCTGGTCGTTGGCTTTTTCCACGATGGGGAAAATCGCGCGGGCGGTGCGGGCAACGGCTTCGTTGCCTTCGACCAGCAGGCGGATCATGTCATGCGCCTTGGGCACGCCATCGACCTCCTTGATCGATGTCAGCTTGCCGAATGCGGAATACGTGCCGGGTGCCGGAAATCCGAGCGCGCGTATGCGTTCCGCAATCAGGTCGGTCGCCGTCCACAATTCGTTATATTGGGTCATGAACATCAAGTGCAAGGTCTGGAACATCGGCCCGGTGACGTTCCAGTGGAAATTGTGCGTGCGCAGATAGACGGTGTAAGTGTCGGCCAGCAGGCGCGAAAGCCCGTCGGCAATATCCTTGCGGTCTTCGGGAGAAATACCGATATCGATTTCCTGATTCATGGTGACCTCACTTTTTAATATTGATGACGTTGGGTAATAATTTAGCTCGCACTATCTTATAGTGCAAATTGATTGTTTAAATTATTTTGATAGTCAAATGCTATGAATTGTCTATCCATTCCGAGCATGGGTTTTTCGCTTGCCGGATGGCTTCGATCAGCACTTCCACCGCTTGCGGGCGGGTGAAGCTTTTGCGCCATACTAGCGCAACGCGACGCTTGGGGGTGGGCTGCGTAAAAGGAATAAAGCGCAACATCGAGTTGTCTTCCCGGCTGACGCTGGCCGCGGTGCATGGCAGGATGGTCATGCCCACGCCAGAGGCGACCATGTAGCGTATCGTTTCCAGCGAACTTCCTTCCAGCGTTTGTTGCATGCCGCTGGCCGAGGTTCCGCGCGCCAGTGCCGGGCACACCTGCAGCACCTGGTCGCGGAAGCAGTTACCGGCTCCGAGCAGCAGTACCGATTCGTTACCCAGTTCTTCCGGCGGAATGGCCGCGCGGTCGCGCCAGTGATGATCCAAGGGAACTGCGACTTGAAACGGCTCGTCGTATAGCGGGCGAATGACCATGCCGGGCTCTTCGAACGGCAGCGACAGAATCGCCACGTCGAGCTTCCCTTGCTTGAGCTGTTCGCGCAGGCTGGCGGTGTAGCTTTCCTGGATCAGCAGTTGCATGTTGGGCGCGCGTTCGCGTAGCATCGGCAAAATCGACGGCAATAGATAGGGGCCGATGGTATAGATTGCGCCCAGCCGCAACGGATGCGAAAGCGGGTCGCCGCTTTGCTGGGCGATGGTCTTGATCGCGGCGGCGTTTTCCAGTGTGCGCGCGGCTTGTGCGACGATTTCCTCGCCTACGTGCGTCAGGGTGATTTCGTTCGAGCCGCGCTCGAAAATCATCACACCCAGCTCCTCTTCGATTTTCTTGATACCGACGCTCAATGTGGGTTGGCTGACGAAGCAGGCCTGAGCGGCGCGGCCGAAGTGCCGTTCCCTTGCCACGGCGACGATGTAGCGTAATTCCGTTAATGTCATCTGGGTGGTTTCGTTGAGGTTAAAGTCCGGTAAAATCCAATTTTACGCGGATATCGAGTTCACCAGACAGCATGTTTTTCCAAAAAAAACCGTCATCTGCCATTTCCCGGCGCGAGGTTCCAGAGAAAACCGCCGGCCTGATCCGCGAGGCCTGGTGGCTGGTGCTGGTCGTGGCGGGCAGTTACCTCGCCACTATACTGTTTACCTATCATCGCGACGATCCGGGCTGGTCGCACAGCGCCAGCGAGGATGCCGCGATTCATAATGCAGGCGGTTCGTTGGGGGCATGGCTCGCCGATATCCTGCTCTACCTGTTCGGTTTTTCCGCATGGTGGCTGGCGGTGCTGGCGTTTTATGCGATGTGGTGGGTCTACAAACGCCTCGAAATTGCTGAAGCCGAGCGGCCTTACCTGCTGTTCAATGTCATCGGTTTTGTATTGATGCTGCTGGCTTCCAGTGCGCTCGAGGCCGGTCACTTTCTTGAAATGCACCTGATGCTGCCGCTGGCGCAAGGTGGCATGTTGGGTAGCGTGCTCGACGGATTGCTGCGCCATGTGCTTGGTTTTGCGGGCTCGACGATGGTGCTGCTGCTCGCGTTTGCAACCGGTTTCAGTCTTTTTACCGGCTGGTCGTGGCTCAAGATCACCGAGAAATTCGGTTGGCTGCTTGAAAGAACCTATCACTTCCTGCGCCAGAGCTGGCAGGATTGGCAGGATAAAAAAGCCGGCAAGGTGGCCGAGCAATTGCGCGAAGAATATGTCGAAAGCGAGCGCAAGCGCGTTGAGGATCGCCCGCCGGTGCAGATCGAAGTTCCGCAACTGGAAATCCCCAAGAGCGATCGCGTGGAAAAGGAACGCCAGACGCCGTTGTTCCAGACCATGCCTGATTCGCCGCTGCCGCCGCTCCATCTGCTGGACGAGCCTAAAGGTACCGTGGAAGTGCAAAGCGCCGAGACGCTTGAATTCACCTCACGCCTGATCGAGCGCAAGCTGATGGATTTCAATATCGAGGTCAAGGTGACTTCCGCGTTGCCCGGCCCGGTGATCACGCGCTATGAATTCGAACCGGCCGCCGGCGTAAAGGGCAGCCAGATCACCAACCTCGCCAAGGACCTGGCGCGCGCTTTGTCCGTTGTCAGCATCCGCGTCGTGGAAACCATTCCCGGCAAGAGCTGCATGGCCATTGAAATCCCCAACCCCAAGCGGCAGGTGGTGTGCCTGACGGAAATTCTCGGGTCGCAGGTATATGCGGACATGGCTTCGCCGCTCGCCATCGCCATGGGCAAGGATATTTCCGGCAAGCCGGTGGTCGCCGATCTTGCCAAGATGCCGCACGTGCTGGTCGCGGGTACCACCGGCTCGGGCAAGTCGGTCGCGATCAATGCGATGATCCTGAGCCTGGTCTACAAGGCCGATGCGAGCAAGGTGCGACTAATTTTGGTTGACCCCAAGATGCTGGAATTGTCAGTTTACGAAGGCATTCCACACCTGCTGGCGCCTGTCGTGACCGATATGCGTCAAGCCGCCAGCGCGCTTAACTGGTGTGTGGCTGAAATGGAAAAACGTTACCGCCTGATGTCCACGCTCGGCGTGCGCAACCTCGCGGGTTACAACCAGAAGGTGCTCGATGCCGAGAAATCCGGCAACAAGCTGACCAACCCGTTTACGATTACCCCGGACAATCCAGAACCGCTGGAAGAAATGCCGCTGATCGTGGTAGTGATCGACGAACTGGCCGACATGATGATGGTGGTCGGCAAGAAAGTCGAAGAGCTGATCGCGCGTCTCGCACAGAAAGCGCGCGCCTCCGGTATCCACCTGGTACTGGCGACCCAGCGGCCGTCGGTAGACGTGATCACCGGCCTGATCAAGGCCAATATCCCGACGCGCGTCGCGTTCCAGGTTTCCAGCAAGATCGACTCGCGCACGATTCTGGATGCGATGGGCGCCGAGGCGCTGCTGGGGCAGGGCGATATGCTGTACCAGCCGCCGGGCACCGGCTATCCGCAGCGCGTGCATGGCGCCTTCGTCAGCGACCAGGAAGTGCATCGCGTGGTGGAATATCTCAAATCGCTGGGCGAACCGGATTACATCGACGGCATCCTTACCGGCGAATCCGAAACGGGCGAAGGCATGGAAGGCGGCATGCCGGGCGAGGGAGGCGGTGAGGCCGATCCTCTATACGATCAGGCAGTCGCCATCGTGCTCAAGTCGCGCCGTGCATCAATTTCTGCGGTGCAGCGCCACCTGCGCATCGGCTACAACCGCGCCGCCCGGCTGATCGAGGAAATGGAACGCGCCGGGATCGTGTCGGCGATGCAGTCCAACGGTAACCGCGAAGTGCTTGCTCCTGCCGGTGATTAAAGGCTTTTACCACGGAAAACACGGAGAGGGTTTCCGTGCCGAATGTTCGCCGTGGCTGTCTCATGTTTACTTTTATGTATTAAGGAAATTCTCCGTGATCTCTGTGTTCTCCGTGGTGAAAAATGTTTTGTTTTTCTGCCTGCTTATCCCTGCGCTGGCGCATGCCGACGACGTGCAAACCCTGAAGAATTTCTTTCAGAACGCCACTTCCATGCGCGCCAGGTTCCAGCAGACCGTAGTCGATAACCTCGGCCGCAAGGTACAGGAAGTCACTGGCAGCATGCAGTTGCAGCGCCCGGGCAAGTTCCGCTGGGATTACGACAAACCTTATGTGCAGCTGATCGTCGGCGATGGCAAGAAAGTGTGGCTGTTCGACCCCGATCTCAACCAGGTGACAGTGCGCCCGCTGGACAAGGTGCTGGGTTCCAGCCCGGCGGCACTGCTCGCCGGCAGCAAGGACATCGACAAGACTTTCGAACTGAAAAGTGTCGGGAAGCAGGGCGAATTGAACTGGGTGGAGGCGATTCCGAAAGAAAAGGAAAGCGGCTTTGACAAGGTCATGCTGGGCTTCAAGGGCAATATGCTGCAAGAGATGGAAATGCGCGACAGCTTCGGTCAGATCACCGTGATCGAATTCAGCAAACAGGAACTCAATCCCCGGCTGAACGAGAAAAGCTTCCGTTTCGTGCCGCCTCAAGGCGCAGACGTGCTGAGCGAGTAATGACCGACCTGTTCGCTCCCGCTGAACCCCAAGCGCCGCTGGCGGAACGCTTGCGGCCCAAGTCGCTGGACGAAGTCGTCGGGCAAAGCCATCTGCTCGGCGCAGGCAAGCCGCTGCGGTTGGCGTTCACTTCCGGCAAGCTGCCGTCGATGATACTGTGGGGGCCGCCGGGTGTCGGCAAGACCACGCTGGCGCGACTGATCGCCAATACCGCCGATGCCGAGTTCATTCCGCTTTCGGCGGTGCTGTCCGGCGTCAAGGACATCCGCGAAGCGGTGGACCGCGCCCAGCACATCCTGCAGCAATCCGGTCGCCGTACCATTTTGTTCGTCGATGAAGTGCACCGCTTCAACAAGTCGCAACAGGACGCATTTTTGCCCTATGTCGAAAGCGGCCTGTTCACTTTTATCGGCGCAACCACCGAAAACCCGTCGTTCGAAGTCAACAGTGCGCTGCTTTCCCGCGCGCAGGTGTTCGTGCTGCAGGCGCTTTCCGAGCAGGAGTTGGGCGTGCTGTTCGATCGCGCGCTGCAAATCGAATCCGGCGGTCTCGCCGTGATGCCGGAAGTGCGCGAGCAAGTGCTGGCTTATGCAGATGGCGATGCGCGGCGCTTGCTGAATTTTCTTGAGCAATTGTTCAATGCAGCGCATGCCAGCAGCGTCAACGATATCGACGAGGAATTCCTCAACAGCACGCTTTCTTCCAAGCTGCGCCGTTTCGATAAAGGCGGCGAGGCGTTCTACGACCAGATTTCCGCATTGCACAAATCGGTGCGCGGTTCCAGCCCGGATGCCGCGCTGTACTGGTTTTTGCGCATGCTGGACGGCGGCGCGGACCCGCTTTATCTCGGACGGCGCATCGTGCGCATGGCCGTTGAAGATATCGGTCTGGCCGACCCGCGGGCGACGGAAATTGCTTCGGCCGCCTGCGAAATCTACGAACGCCTCGGCACTCCCGAGGGCGAACTGGCGCTCTCGAACGCGGTGCTGTATCTCGCCGTTGCGCCCAAGAGCAACGCGGCCTACATGGCCTACAACAAGGCCAAGGCCTTTGTGGCGCAGGATAAATCCCGCAGCGTGCCTTTGCATTTGCGCAACGCGCCGACCAAGCTGATGAAGCAACTGGATTACGGCAAGGAATACCGCTATGCGCACGACGAGCCCGAAGCCTATGCCGCCGGGGAGCAATACTTTCCCGACGATATGCCTGCGATGAAGTTTTACGAACCCACGCCGCGCGGGCTGGAAGGTAAAATAGGCGAAAAGTTGGCGCATCTGCGCGAGCTGGACAGAAAAGCGAAAAAATAACCCGGAGTTTCAATTGCTCGACATACAACTACTCAGAACCGATCTCGAATCCGTCGCCGCTCGTCTGCTCGCACGCGGTTTTTCCCTGGATATCGCCGCATTCACCGTGCTGGAAGCCGAGCGCAAGGCGGTGCAGACGCGCACGCAGGAACTGCAGGCCAAGCGCAATGCCACTTCCAAGCAGATCGGCATCGCCAAGTCCAAGGGCGAGGACGCTTCGGCGATTCTCGCTGAAGTCGCGACCTTGGGCGATGAACTGAAGGCCGCCGAGGAAAAGCTCGCCGTGATCCAGGCGCAAATGCAGGATTTCCTGCAGAACGTGCCCAATCTGCCGCACGAGAGCGTGCCGGTTGGCAGGTCGGAAGAAGATAACGTCGAAGTGCGCAAGGTCGGCACGCCGCGCGTTTTCGATTTCGAGGTCAAGGATCACGTCGATGTCGGCGCCCCGCTGGGGCTGGATTTCGACACCGGCGCCAAGCTTACCGGTGCACGTTTTACTTTCATGAAAGGCCCGATGGCGAAGCTGCACCGTGCCCTCGCGCAATTCATGCTGGACGTGCAGACCAACGAGCATGGCTACACCGAGTGCTATACGCCTTACATCGTCAATGCCGAGACCCTGCGCGGCACCGGCCAACTGCCCAAGTTCGAGGCCGACCTGTTTGCCGCGAAGAAAGGCGGGCAGGAAGGCGAGGGCGAGGCCCTTTACCTGATCCCAACCTCCGAAGTCACGCTTACCAATACTGTACGTGACGAAATCGTGGCGGCTGAGGATTTGCCGATCAAACTGACCGGCCACACGCCGTGCTTTCGTTCCGAAGCCGGTTCCTACGGCCGCGACACGCGCGGCATGATCCGCCAGCATCAGTTCGACAAGGTCGAAATGGTGCAGATCGTGCACCCCGAAAAGAGCTACGAAGCCTTGGAAGAAATGGTCGGCCATGCGGAAACCATCCTCCAGAGACTGGGCCTGCCATATCGCGTCGTGTCGCTCTGCACCGGCGACATGGGCTTCGGCGCGGCCAAAACGTATGATCTGGAAGTCTGGCTGCCGGCGCAGAACGCATACCGCGAGATTTCTTCCATTTCGAATTGCGAGGCTTTCCAGGCGCGTCGCATGCAGGCGCGCTTTCGCAGCGGCCAGGGCAAGCCGGAGTTGCTGCATACCCTGAACGGTTCCGGTCTTGCGGTCGGGCGTACACTGGTGGCGGTGCTGGAGAACTACCAGAATGCGGATGGCAGCGTGACCGTTCCGCCGGCTCTACGGCCGTATATGGGCGGGCTGGAAAAGCTCGCCTGATGCACTGACGTGTGCCTCCCGGGAATCAGGCTCACTCATCTGATCGAGCTTTCCGGGAGCGCATCGCACGAAATGCTCCGAGCCGCGATAGGACTTGGCCTGTTGCCATGCCGCCAGTTGCTAGTGTGATCTTCTATGTTGCTGCATCCCCGGTCGCTTCCATGATGGGCATCAATGTTTCTTTCGGGGTTCTCCGATTCCCATGCGGCCGAGAACATGGGCAGTCATGCCGCGCGCCAGTTCGTGTTCGCCCATGAATACCTTGCCGATGTTTTCTTTGGTCAGAAGATCTGCCTCTTCGTCGCTGTGGGTGCGAACCACTACCTCGACATTCGGGTTCAGCAGCTTCGCGGTTTCTACCATTTTGCGAGCGGCAAAGGTGTCCGGCGTGGCGATCACTAGCATGCCAGCACGCGCGATATGCGCCTGGATCAGCACTGCGGGATCGGACGCATCGCCCGAGACGGCCGGGATTTCATGCGCGCGCAGAGCCTCGACAATTCCCCGGTTCTGCTCGGCGACGACATACGGTATGCCGCACTCGTTGAGGCTTTCCGCAATGCGTTTTCCGACGCGCCCATAACCGACGAGTACGACCTGTCCGGTCAGCAGCGCCTGGTCGGTGGACATCGGCAATTGCGCCAACGGGTCGTCGCTTAGTTCGAGGCGGCGCGCCAGCGCGGAGCGCGAGCGTATCCAGACCTGGGCCGGTTCGATGGCAGCAAATGCAAGGGAGTTGAGCGCGATCGAAAGCAATGCTCCGGCGAGGATCAGGGTCTGACCTTCGGTTCCCAGCAATCCGAGACTGACGCCCATGCCGGCGAGGATGAACGAGAATTCGCCGATCTGGGCGAGGCTGGCGCCGACGGTCAGCGCGGTATTGAGCGGATATCGAAACGCCAGCACCAGCACGATGGCCGCCAGCGTTTTGCCGAAGATGATGATGGCAGTCACGACCAGAACCTTCATCGGGTCGTCGAGCAATACCTGCGGGTTGAACAGCATGCCGACCGACACGAAAAACAATACCGAGAATGCATCGCGCAGCGGCAGCGACTCATCGGCGGCGCGGTGGCTGAACTCTGACTCCCGCATCATCATGCCGGCAAAGAAAGCGCCGAGGGCAAACGAAACGCCGAACAGCGAGGCCGAGCCGTAAGCGACGAC
This sequence comes from Methylobacillus sp. MM3, assembly GCF_001645185.1. Classification (GTDB taxonomy): domain Bacteria; phylum Pseudomonadota; class Gammaproteobacteria; order Burkholderiales; family Methylophilaceae; genus MM2. The sequence goes on along the minus strand of NZ_LXTQ01000001.1, from coordinate 644,933 downwards.
AACCGCCGCGGCGATCACGCACAGCGTAAACAGCTCACGCGATCCGGTTCGCGCGACTTGCCACAACAGTTTCGGGAAAAGGCGGCGACCGACGATCAGCATCAGGGCGATAAACGTCGTGACCTTGACCAGGGTAATGCCGATGGTTACCCAGACTTCGTTATCCCATGCGTGTTCTTCCGTAGAGCTTCCAAGAAAGCCCGCAAACACCGGCAGCAGTACCAGCACCAGCACCATGACCAGGTCTTCCACGATCAACCACCCGACGGCGATGCGGCCGTTGATCGAATCCAGCACGCCGCGCGCCTCCAATGCGCGCAGCAGGACGACCGTGCTGGCAACCGATAGCGATAACCCGAACACCAGGGCCGCGCCGATATCCCAACCCCAGTAGGTTGCCGTCACCATGCCCAGTGCGGTTGCCACCGCGATTTGTACGATGGCGCCGGGAACTGCGATGCGCTTGACGGCAAGCAGGTCGTCCAGCGAAAAATGCAAACCGACGCCGAACATCAGCAGCATCACGCCGATTTCTGCCAACTGGCTGGCAAGCTCCATGTCTGCGTCAAAACCGGGCGTGGCGGGGCCGATAAGGATGCCGGCCACGAGATAGCCGACCAGCGGGGGCATGCGGAGTTTGGATGCGATGAATCCCATGGCCATGGCCAAGCCGAAGGCGGCGGCAATAGTGGTGATCAGGCTGACTTCATGTGGCATGAAAAAATCTCAATCAAATAGGTTGCAAGTTCTAGTGTACGGGAGAGGCGCCCCAGGATGTGGCGCTGATGAGCTCGAATCCGGGCAGTATCGGGACATGCTTCTGGGCGTATTTTTCCAGGATGCGATAGTAAGTACGTATGGATTCGACGAAATGTACCGGCGCTCCGCCGCGTGCGTAACCGTATTGCACGGTAGAGAAATACTCTTCGCGGGTGAGCAGCGGCAGGGTTTTCTTCACGTCCGCCCAGGCGTCGGTGTTTAATTTCAGGCGCTGCGCCAGAACGCGCGCGTCTTCAAGGTGGGCATAGCCGATGTTATAGGCGGCCAGCGCCAGCCAGGTGCGATCAGGTTCGGGGATACGGTCCGGTATCGTTTCCTTCAGTACGATCATGTAGCGCGCGCCGGCCATGATGCTCTGCGTTGGGTCCAGCCGATTGGAAACACCCATGCGGTCGGCCGTTTCCTCGGTAAGCATCATCATCCCGCGCACATTGGTCGGCGATGTCGCAAACGGGTCCCAGTGCGACTCCTGATAGCTGATGGCCGCCAGCAATCGCCAGTCGATCCCGGTCAACTCTTCGGCCTGTTTGAAGAGATCGATATACTTCGGCAGCACCGTGCGCAGCTTGATCAGAAAGCCGGTCACGTCCATCGGGTTGACGCGTTCGGAATGGCCGTAATAACGGTCGAGAAGAATACGCAGCGTGCCGTCCTTCTTGATGCGCGCAAAGAATTTTTGCGCTTGCTGATAAAGCCATTCGTCCCCGCTTTTGCGGAAGGCCCAGGCCAGGTCGTCCTTTTTTCCGAAATTGAGTCCGGCGCCCAGGTTGGGATAATAATTCTGCACCATCGCTACCAGATGCGAATCGGCGATGGTGTAATCCAGCGTGCCGTCAGCGACCCGTTCAAGCAGTTCCTCGCTATTCACGTGCTGCTCCTCGGCCCAATGCAGGGCCGGTGTATTGGCCGCCACTTCATTCAGGCGCTCGGAATAGCTGGTGCCGGTAGGAATGGCAATATTGGCCCCGGACAGATCACTTATCTTGCGGGGTGTCCTGCCTTTCTCCCGGTTGTATACCACCTGCTGCTGCACAATCTGATATGGCGGGCCGAATCGCACTAGGTGCTGGCGCGGACGGGTAATGCTGAGATTGGCCGCGGCGATATGCGCCTTGCCCTGGATCAGGGCGGGGATAACCTGCGACACGTTTTCGACAAGCACGATCTTCAGCCGGACTTCCTCTCCTAGTTCTGCGCTCAGATCCTGTGCAAACAGTTTGGCCAGATCGTATTCGAAACCGGCGAACTCCTTCTGGCCGTTGACGTAATAAGTCGCCGGGCCGTTATGGGTGACTACCACCAGTTCCCGACTTTCCTTGACCGAAGGCAGAGGTTTTGGCGGTTTCTGGCAGCCGCCCAGGAGAAACAGAATGAATAAGATCGCCAAGGAACGCATAGCCGAAGTTTCCCGAAGTTGGGTGGCTTTGTCCAGAGACGTATTGCGATGGCTTATGCTAGAATTCGCCCTCGCCGCGGAGAGGTGGCAGAGTGGTCGAATGCGCTGGACTCGAAATCCAGTATAGCGGTCTCCGTTATCGAGGGTTCGAATCCCTCCCTCTCCGCCAACGTTGTAGTTCTACCATCCGATAATTACAATCGGAATTGGAGAGGTGAACGCAATGCTTGGTAGAAGCCGTGAACATCCTGTTAATCGATGATCATGCCCTGTTTCGTGAGGGATTATCGCTTCTTCTTGAGCGCTTGGGCTTTCCTCTCGTCACTCTTCAGGCGCGTACCATTCGCGACGCGCTTGCTTATGTTACCCACCCGGATGGAATTCATCTGCTCCTGATGGATTTTTATATTTCCGATGCCGATGGCCTGCAAGGCTTGCTGAAGTTACGCCAGGCCTTTCCTTCCTCCGCAATTGTTTTGATTTCCGCTTCGCACGACCTGGGGTTGATACGTGAGGCCGTCCTTTCAGGGGCGCGTGGGTTCATACATAAATCGGCTGCTGTCGAAGCAATGCTTGCGGGGTTGAATAATGCCCTGGCCGGGCTCGAATGCTTTATTTACCCGGAAGATTTGCAGCCGGAAAGGTCGGCCAAACACCTGACTCACCGTCAGCGTGAAGTATTGGCGCAACTTTGCCTGGGCAAGTCCAACAAGGAAATCGGCAGGGCGCTTTCCCTTAGCGAAAACACCGTACGGATTCATCTGGCCGACATTTTTCGTATTCTCGATGTGGCATCCAGAACCGAGGCAATCGTTCTGGCGAAAAGCGGGGTGCTGTTTGACAGGGATGCGCTTTATCGGCAGTCCAATCAACCTTGATGAGAAAAATGAGCCTTTCTTGGAGTGGCGATATACCTCAATCAGACTAGTCTTTTTGTGTTATGGCGCTACCTTATTGAATATTCTAAGATTTTCCACTCGCTTCACAGCGTGTCGTGCGGTGCGGGTAGTCGATGAATTCTAACGAATTTTCAGTAAGGGGAAGATCATGAACAGAATGACAATTGGTTTAGGCGCTGCTGTTCTTGCCCTGCTTTCACAGGGTGCGGTGGCTGGTTGCGGTGATGTTTCGCGTGCACAATTCGAGGCGGCGGCCAATACCGCTGCGATTGAAACCGATAGCTTCGGTTTCGGACTGCCGATGTGGGCCACGATGGTGGATGAGACGGGCAAGGTCTGCCATGTGTATTCCACCGATAGCGGCGCGGCCAACACCGGGGCGGCCTCCGGCAACAAGGCGTGGCTGGGAAGCCGCGTGATTTCGGCGCAAAAGGCGAATACGGCCAATGCCTTCAGTCTCGATGGCCTGGCGATCTCCACGGGGGCCATTTCGGTGGCGGTGTATCCCGGCGGCAGCTTGTATGGGCTGCAGCACAGCAATCCAGTCGATGCATCCAGGGCTTATGACGGTAGCCCGACCAACTATGGCACGACGGACGATTTCTTGAGGAACAAACGGCTGGGCGGCGTTAACGTGTTCGGCGGCGGCGTGCCTCTGTATGGTTCGAGCGGAGTGAAGGTCGGCGGTCTCGGTGCTTCCGGCGATACTTCCTGCCGTGACCATGCATTCGCCTATCGCATGCGCATTGCGCTGGGACTGAACAATCAGCCGAATGACGATGGCCTGGCCTTTGTTGCCGTCCCTGCGGCCTTGTTTCAGCAGCCGGCATGCGGAGTCAATGACCCCACGGTCAGCGCCTATAACTCCGGGCCGACCGATTTTGGCGCTCGCTAACGCTATAGAAAATATATAAGCCCCCGCTAAACACGGGGGCTTTTTTCTGCCACAATGAACCGGTCAGGGCATCCCTAACGAAGTCTGGAGTTTGCGATATGCATCGTCAGTCCGGGTTTACGCTTCTTGAGTTGCTTGTCGTGATGGTCATCATCGGCCTGCTGGTGGGCTATGTGGGGCCGCGTTATTTTTCCCAGGTAGGAAAATCCGAAATCAAGGCCGCGCGAGCGCAGATCAATGCGCTCGAAAAGGCGCTGGATATGTACCGGCTGGATACCGGGCATTATCCTTCAAGTGAACTCGGCCTCAAGGCCTTGAACGAGCAGCCCGCCAACGAAACGCGCTGGGCGGGACCATATCTCAGCAAGGGCATTCCGCCAGATCCCTGGGGAAATGCCTATATTTATCGTATCCCGGGCGCAAATGGCGCCGAGTACGATCTTTACTCCTTCGGCAATGACGGCAAGGCCGGAGGTTCCGGCGAAGCCGCCGATATTTCCTCCCGCGATTCCGCGCCTGCCGGCAATGGATAAGCCATGCGCTATCACGTCAAAGCCCTGAACAAGGATGGCGCCGTGCTGGCGCTGACGCTGGATGCGGCAAGTGCTCAGGATGCCTGGCAGATCGCGTCGGGGCAGGGGCTTTCGGTGCTGAGTGCTCAAACCGAGCGCAATTTTTTCGCAAGAATATTCGAAGGCCGTTCCAGCTTTCCGCTCTCGTTGTTCTGTCAGGAACTGAAGGTGCTGCTGGCCGCGGGTATTACCCTGGTCGATGCGCTGGATACGCTGGCCGAGCGCGAGCAGAAATCCCGCATGGGTGTCGTGCTGGAGCGTCTGGCCGGTCTTCTGCGCGAGGGCCGTACTTTGGCGGATGCCATGGAGCGCATTCCCGAAGCGTTTCCCCCGCTGTTTTCCGCTTCCGTACGCGCCAGCGAAACCTCGGGTGAAATCGTCGAAGCGCTTGGACGTTATCTGGCGTATCAGGGGCAAGTCGATGCCATCCGCAAGAAGGTCGTCAGCGCTTCGGTTTATCCGGCGATGATCATTCTATTTGGCGGCCTGGTACTGCTTTTCATGCTGGGTTACGTTGTGCCGCGCTTCAGCGCCATCTACGCCGATCGCGGCGATGCGGTGTCGTTTGCTTCCCGCATGCTGCTGCAATGGGGGCGTTTCGTTTCTACGCATGGCTACGAGATGGCCGCATACGCCGGAGCCGGCTTGGTCGCGGCGGTGTTCTGGCTGCGTCAGGCGAGTGTCCGCGCCTGGCTGCTGGCTGGCTTGCGCAGGATTCCGGCGATCGGCCGGGTTTTGCAGATTTTCTTTCTGGCGCGGCTGTACCGGACGCTGGGCATGTTGTTGCGAGGGGGCATTCCCGCCGTCCATGCGCTCGAGATGGCATCCGGCGTGCTTGAACCCGGTTTGCGCTCCCGCCTGGAAGCCGCGCGGGATGCCATACGGGAGGGCCTGCCGCTTTCCGAGGCTTTTCATCGACATGGATTGACGACGCCGGTGGCGATGCGACTGCTGCGCGTGGCGGAGCAAACCGGCAGCATGAGCGAAATGCTGGAGAGCGCCGCGGCCTTTCACGAAGAGGAACTGGCGCGTGCGGTGGATTTGTTTACACGTCTGTTCGAACCGGCGCTGATGATGGTGATCGGCTTGTTGGTCGGCGCGGTGGTGGTGCTGATGTATATGCCGATCTTCGAACTGGCGGGAGCGGTCGGATGAGCAGCGTCATCGATGTACTGGCCAGGATGCCGCAAGCGCGCGATCTTTCGCGCCAGAACGGCCATCGCCTGGTTGAGGCGCTGGAAGAAGTCAGCGGCCTGGCGGCAAACGAGTTCGTGGCGGCTTTGGGTGCCGCGCTGCGCTATCCCGTGCTGACGATGGAAGAGCTTTACCAGTTGGTGCCCGACTTCGAAACCATCGGTTTTTCCGAGGCCTCGCAGCGCGAATGCCTTGCCTTTCGCGACGCGCAAGGGACTTGCGTCATCGTTTTCGCGGATGCATTCTCGGAAAATCTGCCCATTTGGGCACAGGGGCGGGCGCCGGGCGCTGCACGATGGTGTCTTGCGCATCATGCCGATATTGCCGTTTATCTCTCGCGTTACGAAGAAGGATTGAAGGCGCTCGATGCGGCGCTGCCGTCGGGGGCAGCCATTGGCGGCGGTGCGCGCGGCGAAGAGCTTTCGCTGGTGTCGATCACCGAGAGCACCAGCCCGGTGGTCAAACTGGTGCATTCGACGCTTTATGACGCCCTCAAGGCCGAAGCCAGCGATATTCATCTCGAAACCACTGCCGCAGGGCTGACCATCAAGTACCGTCTGGACGGCGTGCTGGTGCAGATAGGCAGTGTCGGCGAAACCGCCATGGCCAGCCAGATGATTTCCAGGATCAAGGTCATGTCGGAGCTGGATATCTCGGAGCGGCGCGTGCCGCAGGACGGCCGGTTCCGGGTTGGGCTGCGCGGGCGCGACATTGATTTTCGCGTTTCCATCATGCCAAGCATCCACGGCGAGGATGCCGTTATCCGCATATTGGACAAGCAGGCACTGACCGACCATCTGCGCGGCTTGCGGCTGGATTATCTTGGCTTTGACGCGCAATCCATCGCCGAGATGCGGCAGGCATTTCACGCGCCCTACGGCATGATACTGGTCACCGGCCCCACTGGCAGCGGCAAGACCACGACGCTGTATGCCGCGATTTCCGAGGTCAATAACGGCCAGGACAAGATCATCACCATCGAAGACCCGGTCGAGTACCAGTTATCCGGCGTGCTGCAGATTCCCGTTAATGAAAAGAAGGGCCTGACCTTCGCGCGCGGTCTGCGTTCCATTCTGCGCCACGACCCGGACAAGATCATGGTGGGCGAAATCCGCGATCCTGAAACCGCGCAGATTGCGGTGCAATCGGCGCTGACGGGGCACCTGGTATTCACCACGGTGCACGCCAACAACGTGTTCGACGTGATCGGCCGCTTTCTCAATATGGAGGTCGACCCCTACAGTTTCGTCTCGGCGCTCAACGTGGTGCTGGCGCAACGGCTGGTGCGCCTCAATTGCCCGCAGTGCACCGCGCCGTACGAGCCATCCGCGGAGTTGCTGGCCGAATCGCATCTTTCTCTCGAAGACGTGGCTGGAATGCAATTTGCCCAGGGACGCGGTTGCGGCGCCTGCCGCGGCACCGGCTACAAGGGGCGCAAGGCAGTGAGCGAAATACTGACGCTGGATGACGAGATCCGTGAATTGATCGTGTCGCGCGCGCCTATTCGTCACGTCAAGGAAGCCGCACGCCGTGCGGGTACGCGTTATCTGCGCGAATCCGCGCTGGAACTGGTACGGCGCGGCGAAACCACATTGCAGGAAATCAATCGTGTTACTGCCATCGTTTGAAGCCTGCCATGTTTACCTCGCGCCGAATTTGGCGCGATATACGCGCATCCGTCGCGGCTGGAACAGCGGGCAGGAAACATCCGAGATTGAGCTTCCGGAAGAGGCAAGACTGGAAACGCTTGCCCGCACCCTCGGCCCATCCCGCTCGCCCGTAAGGCTGACTCTGTCGGGCCAATGCGCCCATGTGTTGTTGCTTCCTTTCCAGGCGACCCTCGAAACCGTTGCCGAATGGGAGGCTTATGCGCGTCATACCTGTGTTTCCATCTTTGGGGAAAAACAAGGCGGCTGGCGTATCAGGCTTTCCCGGCAAGGCTACGGCCAGCCGATGATCGCCGCCGCGGTGGAGGAGAGCCTGTATGCCGGAATCGAAACTGCGATGCAAAAGCAGGGGCGACGGCTATTATCGGTGGAGCCTTTCAGCGCGGATGTGTTCGACCGTCATGGACGCATGTTGGGCCGGGATTTCTGGTTGTTTGTCGCAGAGGCAGGCACCTGTACCTGCTGGTATACGCAGGATGGCGTGATACGCAGCATACTTGCGCATCCGCTGGAGGCTGACTGGCGACGCAGCCTGGCCGCTTTTATTGCGCGCGAGCTGGCGAAAAAAGGCGATCCCAACCCGGCGCCTGTTTTCCTTCACGCATCCGAACTTGTGCATTTCAGTGATGAGGAATTGCCGGGACTCACGATTCGCCTACTGACAGACGCTGCCTCGAAGGTCTCGCCATGACGCGCACCTTATCCCCGTTGCGATTGAACTTCCATAAAAGTCAGGCCGGAAGGCGCAGGCTGAATGGTGCTTGGCTGGTCTTGGCCGTGATACTCATCGTCGTGCCGATCATGTATCACCGGCAAATCGTGCGCGATACCGCACGGCTGGAGCAGGACTCGGCGGTACTCGCAATCTCAAGCGTGAGCCCCGTCGTGTTGAGCGCCATGAAGGGCGATGGCAGCAACAAAATGCTGGAGCAGCTCAACGCGCCGTGGGAGACGCTGCTGAATGGCCTGGAAATCGCTACAGATGACAAGGTTGCTTTGCTTTCCATGCAGCCCAATCTGGCGCGCGGCGAGGCGTTATTGCTGGGCGAGGCGGCACGTTATGCCGATGTGCTGGATTATATCGAGCGGCTCAAGGCACAGCCTGGATTCATGCAGGCCTATCTCACCAATCACACGATTGCCGAGGATACGCCGGGCAAGCCGGTCAGGTTTGCGATTACCTTGCAGTGGGAGGCGGCTCCATGAAACGGATTGCGTGGGACGCGACACGCTTGCTGGAAGCTTCGGGCTGGTGGCTTGCGCCAATAGCCGCGCTGCTGTTTGTCGCGGCTTATTATGCGCTTGCGATTTCTCCCGCGCTTGAGCAGCGCTCGATGGCGCTCAATCGGCATGCCATGCTGGCGCATGCCGCCCGCAAGCCGGCAGCGATAGCGAAAAAACCCGCTGCCGACGGCATCGTATTCGCATCGCTTCCTTCGCATCGCACCTTGCCTCAATGGCTCGCGGCGATGTTCACCACGGCCAGGGAGCTCGATGTGGTTCTGGATGTTGGGGATTACCGCTATATCCGAAATCGCGATGAGCCTTATGGGCGGTATCGGATCGAATTGCCCGTGTATGCCGACTATGCCACGGTACGTCGATTTACCGCGCGGCTGATGAACGACATGCCGTTCGCCGTGCTTGAGGATATCCGTTTGACACGCGACGACGTCGATAGCGATATCGTCGAAGCGCATTTGCGGCTCACGCTTTTTCTTTCGGAGCGCTGATGAACAACGCGCAGATCAGCCGTATTGCGATCTGGGCAGCGCTGCTCGCGACGCTATACCTGACTTTCGAAAGCTCGGGTCAATCCGGGGATGATCTCGCGATAAGCGCCCCCGTACGGACTGCTCCCCTGGCTAGTGTGGCAGCGGTTGAGGAGTCGCAGGCCCCATCCGCGCTGCCTTTGCGCCATTGGAACGAGGAGGCTGCCAACGATCCCTTCCAGACGATGACCTGGTATGTCCCGCCCAGGCCGCAAGCTGCCAGGCCTTCTCGTCCGCAGGCGCCTCCCGTGCCGTATAAATATTTCGGCAAGATGATGGAGGGCGATGTGCCGCATGCCTTTTTGTATCAGGGCGACAAAGTTGTCGTGGTCAAGGTGGGGGATGTGCTGGCAAGCCAATACCGGGTCGAGAATATCGCGCCCGAGAACGTGAGCATCATCTATTTGCCTCTGGATACGCGGCAGATTGTCCCGCTGGGCGAAAGCGCACCGGAACTCGCTGTGGCTGACTCTGATGGGGATGACGAGGCGGCAGCGGAAAACAAGACGGCAAAAGCCGCAACGGGGCCCATCAATGTACAGGCAATACAAGAGATGGTGAGGCAATCGACGCTCAGGGTGAAAGAGAAAGGCGAAAATGCGAATAACGAATAAAAGGGTGGCCATGGCTATGGTGCTGGCGGGATTGGCAAGTTGCACCACTTTGCCTTGGGAGAATCCGCCGCCCAAAGCAGGCGTCCCGCCCGGTTCCACGATTCCGCAGGCAGCTCCGGAAACACCCGACCGCATGGCTTATCTCAAGGAGCGTGCTTCCAGGGTGCAGGAACTGCAGGAAAGCGCCGAGCGCGCTTCGCTTGCCGGCGATCTCGACGAGGCCGAGCGCTTGCTGAATGAAGTGCTGAGTATGGATGCGCAGAACAAGCGCGCGCTGACCGAGCTTGATCGTATCGCCAATTTTCGCCGGCATCCCGCGATGGTGGAAGAGGCGCGCATGCTGCTCGAAAAGGGAGACGAATTCGCCGCCGAGAAGCGCGTGCGTCAGGTACTGATGGAAAACCCGAAAAACCGCGATGCGCTGCAAATCTACACGGCCATCCTGAAAAAGCGCGAAGACAAGAAGGCGCTGGTGCCTGTGCTGAAAACCATGAGCAGTAAGCCGATATCGCTGGAGTTCCGCGAAGCCAATCTCAAGATGGTATTCGAAGCGCTCTCGCGCACCACCGGCATCAACTTTATCCTCGACAAGGACATTCGCAACGACCAGAAAACCACGGTCTTCATCAAGAGCGCGCCTTTGCAGGATGTCCTGGATTCGCTGCTGTCGGCGAACCAGCTGCAAAAGAAGGTCATCAACGAGGATACGGTGGTGATCTACCCCAATACTCCGCTCAAGGCCCGGGAGTATCAGGAGCTGGTCATGCGCACGTTCTACCTTGCGAATGCGGATGTGAAGCAGACCGCCGTACTGCTCAAGACCATGCTGCAGGTAAAGGACATCTTCACCGACGAGAAAATCAATCTCGTCGTCATCCGCGATACGCCGGACGTCATCCGCATGGCGGAGCAGCTGGTGCTGGCGCAGGATATTGCCGATCCGGAAGTGGTGCTGGACGTGGAAATACTGGAGATCAATCGCAACAAGGCGACGGAGCTGGGCATCAAATATCCGAACCAGCTTTCGGTGCTGTCGGGCGATGAGGCAGTGCTCACGATGAATACGCTCAAAAACCTTTCATCCAGCGAGATCGGGGTTACGCCCAATCCCGCGCTTAATTTCAGGGATACGAACGGCGCCGCCAATCTGCTGGCCAATCCCAGCATACGCGTGCGTAACCGCGAGAAGGCGCGCATCCATATCGGCGACCGCATTCCCGTGATCACCTCCAACGTCTCTTCCACCGGCACCATTTCCGAGAGCGTGCAATACTTGGATGTCGGCCTGAAGCTGGAGGTCGAGCCCTCCGTGAATATCGAGGACGACGTGGCGATACGCATCGGCCTGGATGTCGGAACACTCGGGCCTTCATTTACCACCATTAACGGCTCGCGCGTTTTCCAGATCGGCACCCGCAACGCCAGTACGCTATTGCGCCTGCATGACGGCGAAACCCAGATATTGGCCGGGCTGATCAACGACCAGGATCGCAGCGATATCAGCAAATTGCCGGGGCTGGGGGATATTCCATTGCTCGGGCGGCTGTTTTCCAATAAGGCCAAGGATCGCACCAAGACCGACGTGATCCTGTCGATTACGCCCCACGTCATCCGCAATCTTCCAGTGCAGAGCGCGGCCACTGCCGAGGTGGTGATAGGCACCGAAAGCAGCCTTGGACGGGTGCCGACTTCGATACGCGGTGCGGCCATTCCCGCCATATTGGCGCCTTACCTGACCCGTCCGCCCGCAGCAGCCCCGGCGCAACCGGCCGCGCCGACGGGGAATTCGGCGCCCGCCGCGTCAGGTCAGGAAAAAGAAAGCAATGAAAGCGACGGCGGCGTGGGCTTGCCGAAAAGCCTGACCTATCCGCTCGGACAATAAGCGCATGAAGCGGGAACGCGGATTTACTTTTATCGAGCTGGTCATCACCGTAGCCATACTCGGCGTTCTCGCGGCGGCGGCGATGCCGATGATCGAGCTCTCTTTGCAGCGAGGAAAAGAGCAGGAGCTGCGCCTTTCGCTGCGCCAGATTCGCGAGGCGATCGATGCTTACAAAAAAGCCGCGGATGAGGGCAGGATAGCTCGCCAGGCGGATGAAAGCGGCTATCCCAGGCGCCTGGAAGAATTGTCGGCCGGAGTGGAGGACATCAGGGATCCCGGCAAGCGCAAGATCTACTTCCTGCGACGCTTGCCGCCAGATCCGATGTTCGCCGGGCAGGCGGAAGTCGCTGCCGAAACATGGGGCAAGCGCAGTTATGAAAGCAGCGCCGATGCCCCAAAGGAAGGCCGCGACGTATTCGATGTGTACTCGTCAAGCAAGCGGAAGGGCCTCAATGGCATTGCCTACGATCAGTGGTAAGCGCCGGGGATTTACCCTCATCGAGCTGGCGATCGTCATGGCGATGATCGCGCTGTTGCTGACCTTCGCCCTGCCGCGCTATTTCGATGGCCTGGAACGCGCGAAGGAAGCCGCGTTGCGGCAGGATTTGAAAACCATGCGCGATGCGATAGAGCAGTTTCACGCTGACCGCGGAATCTACCCCGAATTGCTGGAAGACCTGGTGACCCAGCGTTATCTGCATGCCGTGCCGGTAGACCCGATTTCTGAAAGCCCGGAAACCTGGATGGCCACGCCACCTCCGGAGCCGGAGCGAGGCATGATCTACGATATTTACAGCGGTGCCGAAGGTCAGGCGCAAGATGGCACGTATTACGCCGAGTGGTAGCCAGCGAGTCCTGGCCCGCCGCTCTGAAAGCGCAGGGTTCACTTATCTGGGGCTGTTGTTCGTCGTGGCGATCATGGGACTCGCGATGGCCCTGGCAGCGCAAGTCTGGGAAACCAATATCCGGAGAGAAAAGGAACGCGAACTCCTGTTTATCGGCAAGCAGCTACGGCAGGCCATCGGAAGTTATTACGCGGAGATGCCCGACGGGGTCAAACGCTATCCGCGGCGGCTGCAGGATTTGCTGCAGGACAACCGCTTCCCCGGCGTCAAGCGTCACTTGCGAAAGCTGTATCGCGATCCTGTCACGGGCAGTGACGAATGGGGGTTGGTAGTGTCGGAAGAGGGTGGCATTCAGGGTGTTTACAGCCTATCGTCCCGGGCCCCTTTGAAAAGAACCGGATTCGATACGGCCGATATTGGCTTCGAGAATAAACTCCATTACTCGGAGTGGCAGTTCGTCCATATCCCCTCGTCATCGGCAAAAGCGGAGCCAGAAGATGACGGGCAATTGCTATTGCCCGTCATGCCTGAACAATGACGCTTGGGTGTTAATCCACGTCCTGGCTGGCGAGGTAATCCTCGTAGTTGCCGGTGTAGTCGACGATGCCGTCCGGCTTGATCTCAATAATGCGCGTCGCCAGCGAGCTGACGAATTCGCGGTCATGGCTGACGAAGAACAGCGTGCCCTTGTACTTTTCCAGCGCAGTATTCAGCGCTTCGATAGATTCCATGTCCATGTGGTTGGTCGGCTCATCCATCAGCAGCACGTTGGTGCGGCCCAGCATCAGCTTGCCGTAGAGCATGCGGCCTTTCTCGCCGCCCGAGAGCACCTTGACCGATTTCCTGGTGTCCTCGCCCGAAAACAGTAAACGGCCCAGCATGCTGCGCACGGCCTGGTCGTCGTCGCCGGCCTGGGTGTATTGGGTCATCCACTCGAACAGGTTGTCGCCGTTCTCGAATTCGTATTCGTGGTCCTGCGCGAAATAGCCGATCCTGGCTTTTTCCGCCCATTTGACCTTGCCGTGATTGGGCTGCAGTTCGCCTGCAATCGCGCGCAGCAGCGTGGTCTTGCCGATGCCGTTTTCGCCGATGATGGCGATTTTCTCGCCGGCGTCGACGATCATGCTGAAGTCGTTGAACAGAGGCTTGTCATAGCCGTGCGACAGCTTTTCGATCTCCACGGCCTGGCGGTGCAGCTTTTCCTTTTCGTCGTATTCGAAGCGGATGAAGGGGTACTGGCGGCTCGACGGCTTGAATTCCTCTATCTTGATCTTGTCGATCTGCTTGGCGCGGCTGGTGGCTTGCTTGGCCTTGGAAGCATTGGCCGAGAAGCGGCGCACGAACTCCTGCAAATCGGCGATCTGTTGCTTGGCCTTGGCATTGTCCTTGGCCTGTTGCGCGCGCGCCTGCTGCGCAGCCTCCATGTAGTCGTCGTAATTGCCGGGGTACACGGTGAGCTTGCCGTAGTCCATGTCGCAGGTGTGCGTGCATACCTGGTTCAGAAAGTGCCGGTCATGCGAGATGATGATCATGGTGCTGTTGCGGTTGTTCAGCACGTCTTCCAGCCAGCGGATGGTGTTGATGTCGAGGTTGTTGGTCGGCTCGTCCAGCAGCAGGATATCCGGGTTGGCGAACAGCGCCTGCGCCAGCAGCACGCGCAGCTTCCAGCCCGGCGCCACCGCGCTCATCGGGCCATTGTGCTGTTCGATGGGAATGCCCACGCCCAACAGCAACTCGCCCGCGCGTGCTTCGGCGGTGTAGCCGTCGTACTCGGCAAACAGCGACTCCAGTTCGGCGGCCTTCATGTAGTCGTCCTCGGTCGCCTCCGGATTCATGTAGATCGCGTTCTTTTCGACGCTGGCGTTCCACATCTGCTCGTGGCCCATCATCACCACGTCCAGCACGCGCTGGTCTTCGTAGGCGAACTGGTCCTGCTTCAGGAAGGCCATGCGTTCGTGGTTGTCCAGTGTGACGTTGCCGGCGGAAGGATCCAATACGCCGGCCAGAATCTTCATGTAGGTGGATTTGCCGCAGCCGTTGGCGCCGATGAGGCCGTAGCGATTGCCGTCGCCGAACTTGACCGAGACGTTCTCGAACAACGGCTTGGCGCCGAACTGCATGGTAATGTTGTTGCTGATGAGCACGGGGAGATTCCTAAACAGTAATTAAAAACGGTCTTGTACGACGACTTCGTCCGGCGCCAGTTGGCCGCCGCGCGGCCAGGCTTCCTTGGTGCCCTTGCCGATGGCGACGAACATCGCGACGACGTGGTCCTGCGGCAGATTGATCAGCTTGCCGACGGCATCGAAATCGAAGCCGTCCATCGGGCAGGAGTCATAGCCCATGGCCTGCGCCGCCAGCATCAGCGTCATTGCCGCCATGCCGCAGGAGCGCATCGCCTCGTCGCGCTGCACCTGCTCGCGTCCGCCGTAATACTGACCGATGACCGGTACCAAAAAGTCCTGTACCGGTTGCGGCGCATTCTTCCAGTAGCGCGCCGGTTCCTTTTCCCATGACCTGAGGTCGGCAGTCAGCACGACCAGCAGTGAGGCGTCTGTCACTTGCGCCTGATCCCAGCTCACGGCGCGAATCTGCTGGCGCAATTGTGGGTCGCGTACCAGCACGAAACGCCAGTTCTGGATATTGAACGCGGTCGGTGAGAGCTGCGCGAGCGACATCAATTGCTCGATTTCGCCCTCATGCATCCGGTGTGTTGCGTCGTAATGCTTGACGGCACGCCGCTGCTCGATGGCTTCCTTGACTTGCATGCGTAAAAATCCCTTTAAGAATGGTGATAGCGAATGTCGGTGACTTCCAGCGCGAGGTCGCCGGCGGGGCGCTTCCATATGACGCTGTCGCCAACCTTCTGGCCAATCAATGCGCGCGCCAATGGCGAGACCCAGCTCACCTTGTTGTTGTGAATGTCGGCTTCGTCTTCGCCGACAATCTCGAATACGTGCGTTGCACCTTCTTCGTCCTCGACTTCGACGATGGCGCCGAACAAAATCACATCCTGTTGCTGCTCCGCCGGATTCACCGGTATTACGCGTTCCAGACGGCCCTGGACGTAGCGCAGATCGCGCTCGATCACTGCCATCTGCTGCCGGACAATCGGATCTTCCTTCAGCGGGCTTAGGCGCAGGCGTTCTTCTTCGAGCTGGGCCGCTTCATCCTGCAATTGGGCAAGGCCGGTCGGCGTCACGTAATTCGGGTGCTCGCTCTGCGGACGCTCTGGAACATCGGCGTATTCGAGGTCGTTTTCCTTGACGAAGGCGCGGTTCATAGCGTGAACACCTCGCCGCGCTGGAGAAAATGCGGCTGCAGATGGCCGGCGACATCAAGGATTTCACAGCGCACGGCATCGATCTTGTCCGGCTCGATATGCGTGACCAATACTTTTGCCGGGCGTCGCAGGCATGCCAGCCCCTGCGCCAGCAAGGCGGGCGTGGTATGGCGCGAGCGCTCGGCGATGGCATGGTCCATGTCACGCATCGTAGTTTCCATCATCACGAACTCCAGATTGCCGATGGCATTGAGCGCATCCCAGAAATCCTCGCAAAAAGTCGTGTCGCCGCTGAACACAAAGCTTCCGCGGCCGCTGTCGATCCGGTAGCCCACGGCCGGGACGGTATGGCTTGCGGGCAGGGCGGTAATACGCCGGTTGCCGGTTGCGACCGTCTCGCCCAGCATGATCGGCTGGAAGCGGATGTAGGGATCTTCCGGCGTGGGCAGGCTGCCATAATCCGGCCACAGCACATTATTGAGCATGTGGGTTTTCAGCGCGACAATCGTTTCCGGCAAGGCATGTACCGTCAGCGGGCCGTTTCTGAGGACCAGCGCGGCATCGGACAGCAGCGGCAGAAAAAGCACATGGTCCAGATGCGAGTGCGTCAGGAAAACATCGCGAATTCCCGCCATTTCCTCCAGCGTCAGGTCGCCGACACCCGTGCCGCAATCGACCAGCACATCGTCATCTATTTGCAAGGCGGTCGTGCGCAGATCGGCGCATGCACCGCCCGAACAGCCGAGTATCCGGATTTTCATCAGCCACCCAATGCGTCGACCAACTGCCCGCTGGTCTGGCGCAGGCGCAGACTGATCAGGCGAGCAATTTCCATCAGTAGTTTGACGCCGAGCGCGGGATGACGTTGCATGCACTGCGTGAAATTGTTGCGTGTGAGCAGAATTACCGTGCAGGTCTCCAGGGCGCGAATGGTGGCCGAATACGGCAACCCGTCAATCAGCGACATTTCGCCGAAAGTCTTGCCGGCAGTGATGATCGCGATACGCTGTGCCTCGCCCGCGCTGTTTTTCTTCAGCACCTCAATGCGCCCATCAACCAGCAGGCCCATGCAGTTGCCCTGCATGCCTTCCGGGAAAATCATCGCTCCGGCATCCACTGCGTAGGCATGAACATATTCCGCCAGTTGCCGGATTTCATGTCCCTCGAAGCGGTTGAGCAGCTGCGCCGCGGACAGCATATCGAACAGCGTGTCCTTGAACCCACTGCCTTCGCCGATCAGGTTGAGCCCGCTGATGCCCAGTTCTTCGGCAGACATTATTCCCACTCGATGGTCGCGGGCGGCTTTCCGGAGATGTCGTACACCACGCGATTGATGCCGCGCACTTCATTGATGATGCGGTTGGAGACCTTGCCGAGCAGCGTATAGGGTAATTCTGCCCAATGCGCGGTCATGAAGTCCTGCGTCTGCACGGCGCGCAGCGCGACGACATACTCATAGGTGCGGCCATCGCCCATCACGCCCACCGATTTCACCGGCAGGAACACGGTGAAGGCCTGCGAGGTTTTTTCATACCAGCCCGAAGCGCGCAGCTCTTCGATGAAGATGTGGTCCGCGCGGCGCAGCAGTTCGGCGAACTCGCGTTTCACTTCGCCCAGGATGCGTACGCCCAGACCAGGGCCGGGGAAGGGATGGCGATAGACCATGTCATGCGGCAGCCCGAGCGCCACACCCAGTTCGCGCACCTCGTCCTTGAACAGCTCGCGCAATGGCTCCAGCAGCTTCAGATGCAAGGTTTCCGGCAGGCCGCCGACGTTGTGGTGGCTCTTGATCGTGTGTGCTTTCTTGGTCTTGGCGCTGGCAGACTCGATTACGTCGGGATAGATGGTGCCTTGCGCCAGCCACTTGGCCTGCGGTAGCTTGGCGGACTCTTCCTGAAACACATGCACGAATTCGCGGCCGATGATCTTGCGCTTTTCCTCGGGGTCGGTGACACCCTTCAGGTCTCCAAGGAATTTCTCGCTGGCATCGACATGGATCACCTTGACGCCTAGATTCCTGGCGAAGGTTTCCATCACCTGCTCGGCTTCGTTCAGGCGCAACAGGCCGTTGTCGACGAACACGCAGGTGAGTTGGTCGCCGATGGCACGATGGATCAGCGCGGCAGCCACGGAAGAATCCACGCCGCCGGAGAGGCCGAGAATCACCTGATCCGAGCCAACTTCGGAGCGAATGCGGCCGATGGCTTCCTCGATGTAATCCGGCATGTTCCAGTCATGGCCGCAATTGCAGATATCGTGCACAAAGCGGCTGAGGATAGCCTTGCCTTGCAGCGTGTGCGTGACTTCGGGGTGGAATTGCACTGCGTAGAACTTGCGTTCTTCGTCGGCCATGCCGGCGATAGGCGTGGCGGCGTTGCTGGCGATGACCTTGAAGCCTTCCGGCAGCGCGGTCACCTTGTCGCCATGGCTCATCCACACATCGAGCAGGCCGTGGCCTTCATCGTTGCTGCGATCTTCGATATCGCGGAACAGCGCGGAATGGCCGCGCGCGCGGATTTCCGCATAACCGAATTCGCGGTGCGCGGCGTTTTCTACTTTGCCGCCCAGTTGCGCCGCCATGGTCTGCATGCCGTAGCAGATGCCAAGAACCGGGACGCCCAGCTCGAACACGGCCTGCGGCGCCTTGGGCGTTTCAGTTTCATACACCGAGTTCGGGCCGCCGGAAAGAATAATGCCGGCCGGATTGAAGTCCCGGATAAATGCATCGTCCACGTCCCAGGAGTGCAGTTCGCAATAAACGTTGGCCTCGCGCACGCGCCGGGCGATCAGTTGGGTATATTGGGAGCCGAAGTCGAGGATGAGGATTTTTTGATGCATGGTTCGTTCCGTGAGAGGTGGAATGCAGCCGGCAGGCACAATCGGATTGCGCCTGCCGAGGTTGGCTTTACTCGATGTGATAGTTGGGCGCTTCTTTCGTGATCTGCACGTCGTGTACATGCGATTCACGAATGCCGGCAGAGGTGATTTCCACGAATTCCGCCTTGTTGCGCATGTCGTCGATGGTGCCGCAACCGACATAACCCATCGAAGCGCGCAAACCGCCCATCAGCTGATGGATGACGGCGAGGACGCTGCCCTTGTAGGGCACGCGGCCTTCGATGCCTTCCGGTACCAGTTTGTCGGCATTGCCTTCGGTATCCTGGAAGTAACGGTCGCTGGAACCCTTCTGCATCGCACCGACGGAACCCATGCCGCGGTAGGACTTGTAGGAACGGCCCTGGAACAGTTCGATTTCACCGGGCGCTTCTTCCGTGCCGGCGAACAGGCCGCCCAGCATGACCACGTTGGCGCCCGCAGCAATGGATTTTGCGATGTCGCCGGAGTAGCGGATGCCGCCGTCGGCGATAAAAGGCACGCCAGTGCCTTCAAGTGCCTGGGCGACATTGCTGATGGCGGTGATCTGCGGTACGCCGACCCCTGCCACGATACGGGTGGTACAGATGGAGCCGGGGCCGATCCCGACCTTGACTGCATCTGCGCCGGAATCCACCAGTGCCTTGGCGGCTGCGGCGGTAGCAATATTGCCGCCGATGACCTGCACTTGCGGGAAGTTTTTCTTGACCCAGTTGACGCGGTCGAGCACGCCTTGCGAGTGGCCATGGGCGGTATCCACCACCACCACATCCACGCCAGCCTCGGCCAGCAATGCAACGCGCTCTTCCGTGCCTTCGCCCACGCCCACGGCCGCGCCTGCGCGCAGACGGCCCTTGCCATCCTTTGAGGCCAGCGGGTGTTCGCTGGATTTCTGGATGTCCTTGACGGTGATCAAGCCCTTGAGATCCCATGCGTCATTGATGACCAGCACGCGCTCCAGGCGGTGCTTGTGCAGCAGTGCCATGGCCTCTTCGCGGGGGGCACCTTCGCGCACGGTAACCAGGCGGTCGCGCGGAGTCATGATATTGCTGACCGGCTGATCCAGATTGGTTTCGAAGCGCAAATCGCGATTGGTGACGATGCCGACCACCTTGGTGCCATCGACAACCGGTAAGCCGGAAATCCGGTACTGGCGGGTCAGGGCCATGACTTCGCGCACGGTCATCGTGGGCGGAATGGTGACCGGGTCATTGACCACGCCGGATTCGAAACGCTTCACGCGTGCGACCTGCGCGGCTTGCGCTTCGGCTGTCATGTTCTTGTGGATGATGCCGATTCCGCCTTCCTGCGCGAGCGCGATGGCCAGCGGCGCTTCGGTCACGGTATCCATGGCAGCGGAAACCAGCGGAATATTCAGGCGGATGGAACGGGTTAACTGGGTGGCGAGGCTTACTTCGCGGGGCAGAATGTTGGAGTGTGCGGGCACCAGCAGCACATCATCGAAAGTAAGCGCTTTTTGAAGCAGACGCATATACTATCCCTTGTGGCAAAAAGAGATTATACAGGTAGAGCGCTTATGGGTAAATCTGCCGTACAGGGTTGTCAGCTTTTGAGCGAAAGGTTAATGTTTCGCCATTACGCTTCAAGGGGAATACTAAAATGAAAAAACTGCTTATTGCCTTCTTTTGCACCTCCTTGCTGATGTCGGCGACGGTTTCTGCGGAAGTCTATAAATGGAAAGATAAAAGCGGTAAAACGCAGTATTCCGATACTCCTCCTTTGAGCAATATTCCGTATACCACCTTGTCGGGCAAAAAATCCGCTCAGCCAGAGCAGCCGGCCCCGGCTGCGGGAACGGACCCAAAAAAGGTTGAAGAAGCCGCAAAAGGCGGCAAGCAGCCGGCGGCAGCGGCCAATCCAAATGACCCCAAGAACAAGGTTTCGGAAGACCTGAAGGAAAAGGCTGCCAAGGAGGCGGAAGCCAAAAAGCAGCAGGAAGAAAAACAGCAGGCCGAAATGAAAGCCAAGGACCAGGCGTGCAAGGCCGCTCGGTCAAAATTGGCGCAATTCGAGCAGGGCGGCCGGATTTATCGCGTCAATGAGCGAGGCGAACGCGAATACTACGGCGACAAGGAAATTGCCGCGGAGATTGAAAACGCAAAGAGCGACGTCGCGGCAAACTGCGAGTAGATGCTCGCGGTCCGGTTGATTACTCGGCGGAAGGGGCGTCCCCTCCGCCTTTTTTCATGACCTTGCCTTCCGCCGCACGTTGGCGACGGACCTCCTTCGGATCTGCGATCAACGGACGGTAAATCTCGACGCGATCACGCTCACGCAGCACGGTATCTCCCTTGACCAGTTTGCCGAAAATGCCCAGTTTGTTCTGGGTGAGATCGATCTCGGGGAATTTTACGGTGATCCCGCTATGTTGGACGGCCTGTTCCGCCGTCGTGCCTTCCGGCACCATCAACTCCAGTATCAGTTGCTGCTCTGGCAGTGCGTAAGCGACTTCGACAAGAATTTCGGTATTCATTTGGATGTGTAAATGATTTCTGCACGTTCTACAAAGGCATCGACAAAGGTATTGGCGATATGGCTGAACACCGGCGCGATGATCTTTTCCAGCAGGTGGCTGGAGAATTCATAGTGTAGCTTGAATTCGATCTTGCAGGCGTCCTCGGATAAGGGGATAAAGCGCCAGACGCCTTCCAGGTGGCGGAAAGGGCCGTCCACCAGCTTGATGTCCATCAAGGTTGGGAAGGTCTTGGTGTTTTCCGTAGTGAAATTCTGTTTGATGCCGTGGTAATCGATATGCAAGGTCGCCACCGTGATGGTCTCGTCGCGCTGTTTGAGATCCACGCCGCCGCACCAGGGAAGGAACTCCGGGTAGCGTTCGGGTGCGTCGACCAGTTGATACATCTGGGTGGCTGAATGTGGAACCAGTACGGATTTTTCGACTTGCGCCATGAGCAGGGAACGATTAGGTTAAAATGATGCGATTCTAAGCCATTACAAATTCCATGAGCATCGCCCAGAACAAAAAAGCCTTTCACGACTACTTCATCGAAGAAAAACATGAAGCCGGCATCGTGCTCGAAGGCTGGGAAGTCAAAGCCATCCGCGACGGCCGCGTGCAACTCAAGGAGGCCTACGTCATTATCCAGCGCGGCGAGATTTATCTCATCGGCTGCCACATCACGCCGCTCGGTGCTGCATCCACGCATATCCGCCCCGATTCGACACGTACCCGCAAGCTGTTGCTGCATAGCGAGGAAATCGCCAAACTCATCGGCAAGGTCGAGCGCGCCGGTTATACCCTGGTGCCGCTCGATATGCATTACACCGGTAGCCGGGTAAAAGTCGAGATCGGCCTGGCCAAGGGCAAGAAGCAATACGACAAGCGCGAGGCCGAAAAGGAGCGTGACTGGGAGCGCGAAAAAGGCAGGATTATGCGGGCGGCCAATAAATAGCGCGTATAATTGTGATTGCTGTGGAACTTATCTGACCGTCTTCCGGTCTTTAACAGCGAATCTGGGGGTGACCCGGTTTCGACGTGGGTTACAAAGCAGTGCAGGGCATACCGAGGACCAGTCACCTCGTAAAACAACTGGAAAAAGTATAGTCGCAAACGACGAAACTTACGCTCTAGCCGCTTAATCCCGGCTGGACGCTGCACCGAAGGGCCTCTCGGTCGGGCAGGGCAACCTGCAGCAGCGTCATTAAGAGAGGATCGTGCTGTATCGGGTTACTTGATACATCATTAAATCCAAGGTAACTCGCCTTGCCTCAGCCTGCCGGTTGGCGGTTGCAAGGTCAAATCAAACAACCAGGCTAAGTATGTAGAACTGTCTGTAGAGGGCTTGCGGACGGGGGTTCAATTCCCCCCACCTCCACCAATACCTTGTTTCACCAAGTCTCAAGAAGTCCAGAAAGCCCGCGCAATGCGGGCTTTTTGTTTGGTTTGTTGTCCCATGGAGTCCAACCGCAACCTATTGCATCCGGGGGTATGTGGGGGTATAAATGCGGGGTACATCACCTGCGTACGTTTGGAGATACCCCCAAATGCCTTTGACCGATACCGCTGTTAGAAACGCCAAGCCCGAAACCAAGCCTCGCAAGCTGGCTGACGAAAAGGGCTTGTTTCTGCTGGTCCATTCCAATGGCTCGAAATATTGGCGGTTAAAGTATCGCTTTGGGGGTAGAGAGAAGCTGCTTGCGCTGGGGGTATATCCAGACGTTTCCCTAGCCGATGCCCGACAGCGCCGCGACGATGCCCGCAAACTACTGGCTAATGGTGTTGACCCCGGTGAAACGAAGAAAGCAGTGAAGGCTGCAGGTGCTGAGAAGGCTGCTAATAGTTTTGAAGTAATCGCCCGCGAGTGGTACGCAAAAAATGCGGCGAGCTGGACGGAGTCTCATGGCGCGAGAATCATTCGGCGCCTGGAGCGTGATATTTTCCCTTGGATTGGTAGTAAAGCCATCGCCGATCTTACTGCCCCTGAACTTCTCGCAACTGCCCGGCGGATTGAATCGCGTGGCGCATTGGAAACCGCACACCGGGCTTTGCAAAACTGCGGGCAGGTGTTGCGCTATGCCGTGGCAACGGGTAGAGCATCCAGAGACATATCAGCCGATCTGCGAGGAGCTTTGCCGCCAGCAAGGGAAACCCACCTTGCCGCCGTAACCGAACCTGCCAAGGTCGCCCCTATGCTTCGAGCGTTTGATAGTTATACCGGCTCATTCGTCACAAAGTGCGCCTTGCGACTTGCCCCATTGGTTTTCGTTCGACCAGGTGAGCTACGGCAGGCGGCGTGGTCTGATATAGATCTTGATGCCGGCGAATGGCGCTACACCGTGACCAAAACGCAAACCCCGCACCTTGTACCCCTATCCCGGCAGGCTGTCGAAATTTTACGCGAACTTCACGCCCTGACAGGTTCGGGCCGGTATGTGTTTCCTGGGGCGCGCACCAATGGCAGACCCATGAGCGATAACGCCATTCTGGCTGCCATGCGCAGGATGAATATCGGAAAGGATGAAATGTCCGGTCATGGCTTCCGAGCAATGGCTCGCACCATCCTGGATGAGGTGTTGGGAGTGAGGCCTGATTTTATCGAGCACCAACTGGCCCATGCAGTACGCGATCCAAATGGGCGCGCCTATAACCGGACCGCTCACCTTGATGAACGCCGGAAAATGATGCAGCTATGGGCTGATTACCTGGACAAGCTCAAGGCCGGGGCGGAAGTGGTGACTCTCAAAACGCAGGCCGCCTGAAAGTGAGCATAGCTCTTCAACTTAACCCCCTTAGGGCGGCCTTGAAACTGGAGAGCAAACAGGGTCGCGATTACCCGCAAGGGCAAGACTCCAGAAGGACCCGCGCCGGTTATTTTTTAAGGTGGTGCACCACGTTCACTGCCTTTTTCAGACTGATGTAAATGGCTCGGTTTGCACTCAGTCCATTCAAAAAACAGTCGGGACAGGTCGGGACAGTCGGGACAGCCCGCCGTTATTGGCTTGCAGCCGTCCCGACTTTTTCGGGACGATTCGGGACAGTCGGGACAACTTGTTTCAAGCCGTCCTATGCCGTCCAATTGCAAAACCGGAAACCGCTGCAAAACTATCGCATGTCGCAGTGCAAGGATTGGCGGGGCTTTGCGGGTGATTGACGGCTGTTGTTGCGGCATCCGATACCGCTGCAAGCCGCATTCTGCCGTGCATGGGCTTTGCAAAATGCCGCGCGCGTTTTATTTCTGCCGCAACCTTCCCGGCTTGCTGGGGATGAATGAAATTATTGAATAGTGATACGCAACGCTATACAATTGAGCCGTGATAAAAACATTCCAGCATAAGGGGCTGCAAGCCTTTTTCGAGACCGGCAGCAAAGCGGGAATACAGCCGCATCATGCTCCAAGGCTCGCCAGGCAATTAAGGCGCCTGGATGAGGCGGCCAATCCGTCGGATATGAATATCCCGGGCTGGAAGCTGCACCCATTGGGCGGTGATCTGGTCGGGAATTACGCCGTATGGGTGAATGGCAATTGGCGATTGACCTTCACTTTTGACGGCGTCGATGCCGTGCTGGTGGATTATCAGGACTACCACTGAAAGGAGTTTGAATATGAGCAGAATGCATAATCCGCCGCACCCCGGCGAGACTTTGCGGGAAGATGTGTTGCCCGCCCTGGGGCTGACGGTTACCGATGCGGCTGCGCAACTGGGCGTAACCCGTGCGGCGCTTTCTCGCGTACTGAATGGCCGTGCAGCCGTATCGCCGGAAATGGCGCTGCGCCTGGAGAAGTGGCTGGGGGTGGAGAATGGCGGGCGGGCGGATGTATGGCTTGCGGAGCAGGCCTCTTATGACCTGTGGCAGGCCCGCAAGACCTTCAAGCCCAAGGTGCAGCGTGCACCAACTATGGCAGCATAAATTGGACCGTCGCGAAATGTTCCTGACGGAGGAAGAAGTTGGCATCTTGACCGGGATCAAGCGGGGGCGTAACGGCAAATCCGGCTACCAGTTGCAAGCAGAGCAACTCCGGCGTATGGGTTTGCCATTTTTTGTTAATGCGTGCAGCCGGCCAATTGTGACAAGGGTAGCGGTAGAAGGGGGCCGAATTGCTCCCGTAAAAGAAGCAAAAGGGTGGGAGCCGAACGTTTTGCGAAAGGAAGCTACGGCGAAGGGTTAAGGACCGTCCCTCATGCGGTTCATGGGGAAAGCGGAGCGGGCAGGTGTTTAGACCACTAACCCGCTCCTAACCACAACGCAACACTGAAAAGGAGTATTGCATCAATGGCTACTTTGCATTCTAGCACCCCCATCAAAACCCGCGAGGATAGGGCGATCTATCGTGCCCTCTCCATTCTTAAAACCCGATTGCGCGAACCGGACGGAGAAGCCTTCGCCAGCACGTCTTCCGTGCGGGATTACCTGCGCTTGCTGTTGGCGGATGAAGAAAGGGAGGTGTTCGCCGTGCTTTATCTGGATGCTCAAAACAGGCTGATAGAAGCGGAAACCCCGTTCCACGGCACCCTTACCCAAACCAGCGTATATCCGCGTGAAGTGGTAAAGCGTGCTTTGCACTACAATGCCGCGGCCGTGATATTTGCCCATAACCACCCAAGCGGCGTGGCCGAACCCAGCCGGGCGGATATGCTACTGACTTGCGCCCTCAAGGAGGCCTTGGCGCTGGTGGAGGTCAATGTGCTAGATCATTTCATTGTGGCCGGACACTGCACGCTGTCGTTTGTAGAGCGTGGCATTCTTGGCATGCGTGAGGTGTCGCAAGAAAAACCCGCTGCGCCGGCAAAGCGTAGAGTCCGCCAGCGCAAGGAAGCAGCATCGGCAACGGTTTGATGATTATGTTACCCCTAGCCTGTCCAGGCGAAAAGCGGAGACCTTCACCGCTTGGGGTGGCACCTTCTTGAAGGTGAGCGCTTTGAAGGGGTGCATGATGAAACAAAAGTGGTTTACGTTATCGCAAGCTGCCGAACACATGGGAGTTAGCGTTGATGTAGTAGAGCAATCCATTATTGCAGGTGATCTTAAAGCAGCAATTCTAGCCAAAGGCTGGAAGGCGCATTGGGTGCCGACTGGGCACGGGAAGGTTAGTTGCGGCCCGACGGAGATTGCCGATGATGGCTTCGATGTTTATGGCTGCGATACTGCGGATGGTATCAAGGTGCAATCAAAATGCTTTTATGCCTCTCAGCCATGGTATCTGCATCACTCTGAAGCATACGAATTGCTTACGGGGATAGTCGAGCACCTAGAGAATGTGATTCTGTTGCCTGCACGAGAAATGAAAATGCCATGGGCGGATCAATATCCAGAACTTCGAGGGCACGCATGGGCATTGAGTGGTGGCCCGAAGGTTAGCAAAGATGATTTGATTATCTTGGAGAAGGACATCAATCCAGGGCAATCACAGGAAACGGAGTCTCCTCGAAAGATTGATAACCTTCTACGGGCACTTGTCTGTATGGCTGTTGATGTTTATGGATATCAACCGGATGATGCAAGATCAACCACCCCGACAGATATTGTAAAAGCCATGGAAAAGAATAGCGTTAGCGTTACTGATAAGACCATACGCGGGTGGTTGAAAGAAGGCGTGCAACTTCTCCCCAAGGCGGGAAATGACGACTAGAGTTATCGGAAATTTCCGATAGCTATTCGGTGATTTCCGTACATCTCATTTTCAAATATTCATGATCTTCCCCAGTACCGCCTGCTATTTGGCGGGATTTGATAGGAGCGATCATGCAATCAAAAACAGTTCTCCGACTGCCTGCTGTTCTAGCAAAAACTTCTTTATCCCGATCTACGATTTACCGGCTTGAGTCTGAGGGTCGCTTCCCGAAGCGTGTGCGCCTGGGCGAAAACTCGACAGGCTGGTATGAGCATGAGCTAGACGAATATCTGGCCAATCGCCCCCGCGTTTCCGATACGCCCAAAGCGGCGTGAGGGGCTGCGATCATGACAAAAGAAAAGGCCGGGGAAGCCCCGGCCCATAGCAAAACTACGTCCAAAAACTATACCGATAAAGACTCCTTGCCGCAAGCGGTGAGAATTCATGAGTACCTCAAACATCACGGTAGGCTGACCACTCTCGAAGCCCGGCAAATGGGAATCATGCATCCGGGAATGCGGGTGTGCGAACTCAGGAAACGCGGAGTGCCTGTAGATACCGTGCGCACATACCAGGCCGATGAAACCGGCGCCGTGCATTGGGTAGCGGTTTATATCTGGCGGGGTGAAAGCTCTAGCCAGGGCGATTTGTTCGGGGGGTGCTGATATGGGAAAACTCCATACATCCCCTTATGAATTGAAGAATCATTGCGCGATGTGCGGTAAAGGATTTACCAAGGCGCGTACCCGAGTTTCCAGCGGAGTTCTGCTGTATTTGCATAACGGAATGCGCCAGCGGGAGGCTTGCTATTTTTGTGGCCGCTGCGCCGGCACTCCGCCAATTGGTGCGACTCCGAAAAGGCGGCCGGCACGATGAAAAACATTCAGCAAATCGCTGCTGCGGCGCTGGCTGACATCGAAGGCATACTTAGCCATTGGCTACCGGGTGGCAAGCGACAAGGCCATGAGTATCTTGCCCTGAACCCGACCCGATCCGATAGCAAGCCTGGTTCATTTTCCATCAACTTGAATACCGGCGCATGGGCGGACTTTGCCGGCGGTGCTCAGGATAGGGGCGGCGACCTGGTCGCGCTGGTGGCCTATATCGAGGGCAAGAAGCAAGGCGAGGCCGCCACGTTGCTGGCCGATTTCCTGGGGCTGAAAGTTGAAAAATCTGACCCTCAGGAACGCGCTGCAAACACACGAAAAGCGCTAGGCAATACCAGTGCATCCAAGACGTCTGAAAAACCCACGTGGGAAGCGCTGTGCCCCGTACCCAAGACAGCAACACAACCGCCCCAGGCACACCCAACACACGGCAAGCCTTCCATGCGCTGGGAGTACCGGGACGCGGACGGCGGGCTGCTTTGTCTGGTGTATCGATTCGAGCCGAAGACCGAGGGCGAGCGTAAGCAGTTCTGCCCGCTGACCTGGTGCAAGACTGCAGACGGCCGCCGCCGTGAATGGCGATGGCAGGGACTACCTGAACCGCGCCCGCTGTATCACCTTGACCAGTTGGCGGCACGGCCTGGCGCGATTGTGCTTGTATGCGAAGGCGAAAAGGCTACCGACGCTGCGGGTCTGCTATTCCCTAACGCTGCGGCCGTCACCATGCTAAATGGCGCGCAGGCCCCGGCTAAAACCGATTGGGCGCCGCTGGCGGGCCGCATCGTTTGGCTATGGCCTGACAATGATTCGCCTGGCCTGGAGTGCATGGTGACCGTCGCCAACCTGCTCGCAAAGGCTGGCGCGGAGCAGGTGCGGCTGTTGGATTTATCCGTTTTTTCCCGTACAGCGGGATATGACGAAGCTGGACAGCCAACCTTGAGCGCTGGCACTCCACCGCCAGAAAAGTGGGATGCGGCCGATGCGGTAAGCGATGGCTGGACCGCCGAACATATTCGGCTGCTGCAGGGCGAAGGCGGTATTTTGACAAATCCCCAAGTGGCAACTCCTCGGGCGGCCAGCGCCAGCAGTTCGCCGGTCGGTCAGCCGAGTGAGCCGGAAACTCCGCAAACGCGCTTTCATTGCAACGATGCGGGCGTGTGGTATTTCGGCAAGAACGAAAGTGGTACCGAAGCGCCGCCGCTGTGGATCTGCTCGAAGCTGGAAATCACCGCCGTAACCAGGGATGCGAAAAACGAATCATGGGGGCGGCTGCTGGAGTTCGACGATCTGGACGGAACACACCACGCCTGGGCCATGCCGATGGAGCTGCTCAAGGGCGACGGCGCGGAATATCGCGGCGTGTTGCTGTCCATGGGCCTGCAAATGTCCACCATGACCAAGGCCCGCAATCTGCTCACCCAATACATTCAGACCGCGCCGGTTGAGCAACGCGCTCGCTGTGTGGAACGCACCGGCTGGCATGGCGGCGTGTTCGTGATGCCCGAGCGCACCATCGGCGAGGCTGGCGAAAGAATCCTGTTCCAGTCCGCCAGCAGTTCGCCCAGCACCTTCAAGCAAAAAGGCAAGCTCGCAGACTGGCAGCAGCATGTTGCAACGCCATGCGCCGGCAACTCCCGGCTGGTGTTTGCAGTGTCGGCAGCTCTGGCGGCGCCCATGCTGGAAATCACCGGCCTTGAATCAGGCGGCTTTCACTACCGCGGCGACAGTTCCACCGGCAAGACAACGGCGCTGCGGGTGGCGGCTTCAGTGTGGGGCGGACTCGACTACCTGCAACGCTGGCGAGCGACCGACAACGGCTTGGAGGCATTGGCCGCCCAGCATTCCGACTGCCTGCTGGTGCTGGATGAAATAAGCCAGGTTGACCCCAAGGCGGCGGGCGAAGTGGCCTATATGTTGGCCAACGGCAGCGGCAAGGCCAGGGCCAACCGTACCGGCACCATGCGCGATACGGCGAGCTGGCGGCTGCTATTCCTTTCCAGTGGCGAGGCCGGGCTGGCCGAGCACATGGCGCAAGCCAACCGCAAGACCAAGGCCGGCATGGAAATAAGGTTGCTGGATATTCCAGCCGATGCTGGCGCCGGGCTAGGCATGTTCGAGGATCTGCACCAGTACGCGGGCGGCGCGGTGTTTTCCCGGGCGATTACGGAAGCTGTGGCGAAGTATCACGGCACGGCGGCGCTGGCCTTCCTGCAGAAACTGGTGCAACGCCCGCCGGATTGGGCGGCCAACGCGGTCAAGCGGGGGCAGCGGGAATTCAAGACGGAGCATGTTCCAGACGGAGCAGGCGGGCAGGTGGAGCGTGCCGCCCTGCGCTTCGCTCTGGTGGGTACTTCCGGCGAGCTGGCTACCTCATGGGAAATCACCGGCTGGCAGCCGGGCGAGGCGATGGCCGCCGCTGCGATCTGCTTCAAGGCCTGGCTTGGTCAACGCGGCAGCGCGGGCAATCTTGAGGAGGTGCAAATGCTGGCGCAGGTACGCCGCTTCTTCGAACTGCACGGGGAGGCGCGTTTCAGCGATTGGGAGCGTCCAGCCAGCGATACCAGTCAGCACCCGCCCCGCACAATCAACCGGGCCGGTTACCGCAAGCATAGCGATGCCAAGGACGAAAACGGCAACAAGATTTATCTGGATGGCCTGGACAGGGACGGCATGGAGCGTACGGCCAAGGAAACGGAATATTTCGTTTTCCCGGAAACATTCAAGGGCGAGGTGTGCCAAGGCTTCGATTATCGCGCCGTGTGCAAGCTGTTGGTGCGCCTGGGGGCACTGAGCACCGAAGGCAAAGGGTACACCCGCAAGGAAAGGCTGCCAGGCGGCGAGGGGCATATGCATGTGTTCCGCATCACGCCAAAACTGTGGAGCGATGGAGAGTTGCACGACAGTCCCCAGCCTGTCAGGGAAGCAGCCTAATGATGAAGTTCTCAGACAGGGGTTGGGAAGTTTGCCGACGGTTCCCAGCGAAAGTATGGGCCGCCGGCGGTTTAATTTTTTTAACGGAGAAACAATCATGGAACGACTGAATTTAGAGAGAGAAATAGCCGGTATTAACTACGGAGTCAGAGAGTTGACAGTTGAGGAGATCCGCCTCTGGCTGGTGCGCCTGGAGCAGGCATATACCGAGCCTAGGCCGCAACGCCCGGGCTTGGGCAGGCGGGTGGCGATCCTGCTCGGCTTTGTTAAGGAGGTCCCGGCCGGTGCGTGGGATGTTGTGAGCACGCTTCTATTCGATGACCTGACCATGCTTGACCTGTCAATCTTGACCACACTTACCCGCGAACAGATTGGGACGCTTACTCCGGCACAGTTGCGCGAGGTGTGGAAAGCCTGTCAGGAAGTGAACACCGATTTTTTCGCGTTTCGGCGGCGTCTGGAGCAAATCGGCCTGGCCAGCCGGGAGATGTCCGCCGCAATCTCGAACGTACTGTCGCCGGCTTGATCAATGCTGGCCATGCCAATGCCTGGGGTTATCCCTGGGGCGTGTTCATGGCTGCAATCAATTCGCTGAACGCTAAAGGAGCATGACATGCTTGATATGGAAACCAAACTGAAAATTGCCGCTGTAGTACTTGGGGTGAAAGATGTTACCCAACTACGCACCGATATCGAAAAAACCCAGAAGGCGACAGGAAAGCCCTTGCCTGACTTCACCTCGAAAATGCGCGATGGCGCTGCACAAACACGGGGCGTCATTTCCGAGCTTGGCCGCGAACTGGCCGCTTTCGTTACCGCTGGGGCTATCATCAATTTCGCCCGATCTTCGGTACAGGAGTTTGCCAAAGCCGAGTCGGCCTTCCGTGGGCTGGAGGCTGTGGCGAATGCATCTGGTTTCGGCATCGGCAATGCGCTGAAGGAGGCGGAGAAGCTTGCGGCTGATGGCCTGATCTCCACTGCAGAAGCCGCCAAAGGCCTACAGAATTTGCTGGCGCGTGGTTATAGCCTGGACCAGGCGGTTACAACTCTTGAGCGCTTGAAGGACAGTGCCTCATTCAACCGCGCCGCGCATCTCGGCTTGGGCGAAGCGGTTGTGTCTGCGACAGAAGGCCTCAAGAACGAAAACAGTACGCTGGTGGACAATGCCGGCGTTACGAAGAACGTGGCCAAGATGTGGGATGACTACGCGGCCAGCCTTGGTACTACGGCAAGCAACCTCACTCAGCAACAAAAGATTGAGGCCGAATATCAGGGCATCATGCAGGAAACGCAGGCCCAGCTAGGCAACTCGCAGAAGGCGCTGGCGGGGTTTCAGGGACAGACGGCTCAAGCCGAGCAGGCTTCGCTCAAGTTCAAGCAATCGCTTGGCGGTGTTCTTGCGCCGACAGTAGCTTCTCTGGCGCAGGCCGGTACTTCGTTAATTGAGAACTTTTTCAAGCCGATGGTATTTCTGGCGCAAATGGCCGGCGTTCGTCTCGGACAGATGGCAAGTGCTGTCGGGCGCGTGATCGAGGCCATATCAAATTTCACCTTTACCGGCCTGCGCGAAGGAATTGAAAGCGATGCCAAGGCTGCCGAGGAAATGCTGCAGGAGTATGCCAAGCGACTGAACAGCGGAGAGCTCGAAATCGCGAGTAGCCTGAAGGGCGGCGAGGACGCACAGAAAATCATCGACAACGCATTGAAGCGGTCCGCAGCTAACGGTGCCGAGCAAAAGAAACTCACCCAGGATCGCATCAAGGACTACGAGAAGCTGCGCGACGCTATCCGCAAGGCATGGGACGACAGCATCCAGGCAGAAAAGAATTACCTGGCCGAGGCAAAAAAGCTGCGTTCTGGGGTCAATCAATCAAGTCCGCAGTCGCTTGCCGGAGCCTCGCCGAATTCACTGGCTGGAGCCTCGCAGCAGGAAATTGCAGAGAAGGAAATCAGCCTCAGAGGTGACCTCTCTATCGAGCGGCAGCGCTTGCAGCGGATGGCGTCGGAGGGTGGTTCGGTTGATGACGTCCGCGCCAAAGCCGAGGCTGTGCAACAGTTGGCAGATCAATACCGCACGCTCACCGATGTCGTCGACAATGATGCATATAAGACCGAGATTTCGCAGCGTGCCGACGAAGCAACCAAGCAATCCAAACTCAGCCTTGCCAAAGCCCTGGAGCAGGCTGCCGGAGCGGAGCAGCAACGCCAACAGGACCAGGTAAAGGCACTCTCCGACGTAGAAAGCGTGCTTACAGGCCTGGAGGCGCCGCGCACCGTGAACGTGGCGACCGATCAGGCCGAGCAGGCGCTGGCCGAGGTCAAGGCGGCAATGGATGCGATCCAAGACAAAACGGTTACTGTTACCGTTAAAAAGGTGGATTCAGCCAACGCTGCCAACTTCACAGGTGTATACGACAGCAAGGGTAATGCGGTCTATCTTGATCCGAACTCGGGTGGTGCGACAGGCAGATACGCCGCCGGTGGTCTGATCCGCGGTCCCGGCACTGGCACCTCGGACAGCATCTTGGCACGCCTCTCCAATCAGGAGTACGTTATCCGGGCTAAATCAGTGCGCAAGTACGGCCTTGGATTCCTCGACGCCATCAACAACATGCGTCTGCCCAGCTTCGCAAATGGCGGCATTGTTTCCCGGATGAGCGTCCCCAGCCTGACGGCTGCTCGCCCAGGAGCGCCACTGCAGCCGATCAATATTACCTTCCCCAATAACATGGGTACTTATCCATTCAAGGCGGATCGAGACGTCGCAAAACAGGTTATGAATGTGCTCGCCGTTGAAGCGCTTCGATGTGGGCGGCGTTAGCCATGATCAGGATCACGCATAACCTGGATAAGTTGGTGAAGCACTTGAATGCTATAGAAAAGCAGATCCCATTCGCGGCGGCGAAAACGCTGACCGTAATCGGTAAGCAGGCAAAGAGCCAATTGGGATCTGATATTCGGGATGTATTCGAGCGCCCTACTCCGTACATCGCCAACAGCCCATTTTCTACTGTGGCTACGAAGGCCAAGCCCGAAACTATCGTCGGCATTCGCGACCAGGCAAGCCGTGGCGCTTCGCCAGCGCAGTACATCAAGGAACATTTTGGTGGTGGCATACGGGGCAGCAAACCATTTGAAATGCTACTCGGCGGAATGGGGGTGCTGCCGGCTGGCTGGAAGGCGGTTCCAGCCGCGGGACTCAAGCTCGATGCATTTGGCAACCCCAGCCGCGCCCAGCTCAAAGAAATACTTGGCGCGCTCCGCACTGGCCTGCGCGTTGCATCTGGGCGCGGCAAGCGCCAGTCACTGCAGGGGTATTTTGTGGTCCTCCCCGGCAAGACACATAGGCTGAGCGCCCATCTCTCTCCCGGCATATGGCGGAGGATTGAGCGTAGCGGAAGGTCGGTAATCATCCCTGTGTTCATATTCGTCTCGAATGCTAACTACCGCGATTCGATCAACTTGCGAAAGATCGCCGCGAACGTGATCGAGCGTGACTTCAATGCCGTGTTCGCTAGGGAGATGGTTAATGCCTTGGGGACAGCGAAAGGGTAATAAAAATGGCAGAACGTATCTTATTCGATACGGCAACGGGCTGGCGGCCGGGTCAAGGGTGGCGCTAGCAATATCCCTTGCGATACGCCGCGACTTTAAAACTACAGAACAGGAGTAAACAAATCATGTACCTGACCTACGTGCAAGAGACCATCGAAAGAGCCATGAACTCAGATGACTTTGTCGGACCGATGGAGGATTTCCTCAAGAATATTGCGACCCATCCTGAGCGCAAGCTGATGCATGAATATGCCCTGAGCACCATGGCTGACATCGTTGAAATCGCGAAGCGAGTGGGGGTGGAGTTCACCGGCGATCCTCGCATTAACGAGAGTCCTGCGGCAAGGTTTGTCCGGCTTACCGATGTAAATTCCGACAAAAACTTTGCGTCAGAATTTGACGCGTTAATGCGGGCGATGGATGGACTAAGCCAACTTGGCTGCAGCATTAAGTACGATCATGCAGGTGCACCTATCCCTACCCAAGTTGAGGACCTATCAATGCCAGCAACCCGAGAGGAGCGCGCGCAGCAGGACGCTAAGGCTGTGTCACTGCATTGCCGCGTAGCGGACGTTACCGTTGAACGAGATGCGGAAACACTGGAGGCTGTCGCTACCATCCGGGCTTAGACAGAGGCCCCTTAGGCAGATTGTAGTGTATGCCCCTCATGTCTCATGCAGTCCCATGCGCTCAAAGTTATGCATCGGTTTTCTTTACGGCAATCGGACGGCATAGGACGGCTTGAAACAAGTTGTCCCGACTGTCCCGAATCGTCCCGAAAAAGTCGGGACGGCTGCAAGCCAATAGCGGCGGACTGTCCCGACTGTCCCGACCTGTCCCGACTGTTTTTTGAATGGACTGATCCCAAGGCGCAGCCAATCGCGCCGGTTGGGTAGGGCGGGCAGGAATTAAATCTGCGCTTTTTTTGGCATTTCACTATGTCAAACCAGGTGAACCGGCGGGTCCTCCCGGGGTGTTTCCCCTTGAGGGTAGTCGCGGCCCCACGTCATGGCTAGGTAGTGGATCTATAGCATAGTGAAATGAGTATTTCAGTTTGTCGAAAGGGGAGTTATGCAGCGGTTTATTGAAAACGCAAAGACCAGGTTGGCACCTGAGCCAGTCCTGCGGATTGCAGAACTGGTCGACTGGCAATCGGTAGAAAACACCATGCATGCTGAATACTGGCGTGATTTTTTTAGAAAGGGTGGACGCGTGCCTTACGATCACCGCGCTATGTTTCGTGCGCTGCTGCTCTCCAGGTGGCATGGACTGTCATATCCAAAGCTGGAGCGTGCTTTGCGGGTGCGGCTGGACTTTTTGATTTTCTGCGGTTTTGACGCTGGCGGAAAATTACCCGATGCCTGTACGCTGAACAGGTTCCAGGTGAGGTTGTCTGCCGACGGTATGTTTGATGAGATGGTGGCCGAGGTGGAAAGGCAATTGCATGACAACGGTTTGGAGTTACGTGCAACCCTCGGGGCGCTGTCCGATCTGAAGTTGGTGAAAATGCATAGTTAGGAGTAGGGCGGCAGAAATTGAGGGGCAGCGCCCAGCTGCTGGGGGTATTTATGGGGGTATATTAAAAAACTAGAATTCTTAAATCCATGTAAATACTAGCTTGCAAGGATTTATTCGGTAGTCCCCACCTCTAAAATGTAGTCCAATAAAGGCCGGAAACTCCAGTAACAACGGGGCTTCTGGCCTTTTTCATGTCATATTCAAATATGTGTAGTGCGTTTTGACTGAGCGCCAAGAATTTCCATTTCCATTGACGGGCGTGCGTTGGTAACTCATGAATTTCCTCATGACTAATTCATGTTCATCTGGAGCATGGTCGTCGAACCCCAGAAAAGAGGGATGTCCAATTGTGTAGACGTTCTTTCTATGAGGGGCTTTAAAATGAAATACCATCAGAAAAACGATGACACCAGATTCGTCATAAGTCTGGCACTCGTGACCATCCTTGCTATTCTCATAGTGGCGGTAGGTTAGATAGCTTGCAGCCATGCTGAATAAGAGTTGATTAAGCTCAGCGGAAGTTAGCTAAGTACGGGAGGGCATCGCGGCGCTGGTCCGACACTCCATCCACATTTTCAATGTACTTGTCTCGTCCAAAACCCGTTTCAATCCAGCGGGTTTTGCGTCTGTTGTTCATGACCTTTTGCCATTGCTAAAATGCTACGGCAATTATTGTCTCCAATTTGAGACAAACATTTCTACAAAATATCAACAAGATACAAACAAACACGAACGCACTGTCTCTTATTGGGGACATCTGCTTTCCGATGGCACCGTAGGATAAATCTCATCCGTTTGTTTTTATTATATTTTTTATTCTGGCACGTCTTCTGCTACATCGCTGCCCATACCAAGAAAACCGGTGCTTAACCGACGGCCGTTCTCATTGGCGAAGGTTTACGTTCGCTATAACTCAAAGGTTACATAATCTTAAGGAGATCCCTATATGTCCGGTTCTAATGATGTTGTTTCCGAATATGAAATTGATGATGTTTCACAAAATGATATGAGTGATGATCAAAAGGAAGATGCTGATACGGTCATCTGTACAGTTACAGTACAAAGCTCATCCAATTGGTGGAACCGATCGCTCACCATCCCTGGCTGAAATCTAATCGTTCCCTGAAGTTTTAAAAGCCCGCGCAATGCGGGCTTTCTATAGGATAGCGTTTCCTATCAAAGGTGAGGTTATGCTTGTTCGAGCAAGGGTTCTTTAATTGAATATCTGACTAATCAATCGCTTAGACTTTCTTCCGTTTCTCTTCAACCAGCAACGCATGCAGCATCTCAGACGACAATCCATGCAGAACCAGTCTGTAACCAGCCGACCATGTGGCTGGAACGACCATCGGATGTTTGTTGTTGATCAGTATCAGACCTTCGGATCTTTTCAGCACTTTTGCCGTGTACAAACCGATGGTTTCGTCCAGCTGCAAGGAGTGCACAGATCGCCAGAAATCGCTGTCTGTCAGGAACAACTGATAGACAGGGGTGAAAATATCGATGCAGGTCTGGAGGTCGATCTTGTTGAACCAGCCATTATTCTGCGGCGCAATCGGGAAATGGCCGTCGTCGGAAATCATCGAGAAATCCAGTTCGGTATTGGGCGCGATATCGGCGATGCCTTGTTCTCGTAGCTTGAGATTGAGCCGAGTAATGAAGTTGAAGAGGTTGAGGTCATGCTTGATGAACAGGTCGTCCACCAGATCCGGCAGGTCTTGCGGTTTCAACGGATTCATTTCAACTCCGCCGCCCTTGATGTTGGCATTGAGGAAGGCCAGGTTTTCCGAGCCTATCCAGAAGTGACGAAGGATCAGCCAGTTGGCTTCCGGTGTGGCGAATACCGATAATGCCCATGCCAGCAGGCGGTGCAGCAGGCGCGATGAGGTGAGGCTGTTCGGAATGATGGTCTTGATGAGTTGCAGCAATACGATGGTCAGCCTTGCCAAGGGGCGCACGAACGGCAGGAGAAATTGCCGCGAGGCTGTGTTGGAATCTCGCAGCCAGGCTTGCTTGACGTCGGGATGGATAGGCACCGAGCGGTCGAGCCACAGGGTCTGCCATGGGTTGGGGTCTTGCGGATCATGCGCAGCCTCAAGAAAAGCACATGGGCGGGGGAGGCTGACTTTTCTGGGGTCGATGTTTTCCATGATGAAAGGCCGGTTCCTTTTGAAGGGCGATGTCATAACAACGGTTTGATCGGCATTATCTGCCAGAACCGCACTTTGCTTCGTTTGGCCAAGGAAACGTGTTGGTCTGGGTCCGCAGCCGCATTCCAGCTATTGGCGGGGAGCATGTCGGTCTCGATGGCCGATGCGACGGCGTGAGCCAAAGCCTCATTTTCGACGATGACGCCGACTTCGGTATTCAGGTTTTCCGAGCGCGGATCAAAGTTGAAGGTGCCGATGAAAACGGTTCTCGAATCCACCACCATGGTTTTGGCATGGATGGCGAATATCGGCGGTTTTTCCTTTCTTAGCAGGGAGCCTTCCGTCAGCTTGCTGCGTATCGCGGGGTCGGGTTTGTATTCGTGTATTTCCAGGCCCATGTTGAGCAATCGGTCGCGCTGGTTGCGATAGCCGCTGAACGCCTGGATGTTGTCCGTGGAGGCCAGCGAGTTGGTATTGATGCGGACGCGTACCCCGCGGTCGATGGCTTGTTGGAAAAGCCTGATGGCGCCGTCGGACATCACCAGATAGGGTGACTGGATGACGATGTCCTGACGAGCATTCTGTACCAGTTGCGCCAGGGCCGAGGTGGTTTGCCCGCCGCCGCCCAACTTCAGCCGATTATTGTTCTTGCCTGGGAGGTCGCTGATGAATCTCGCCTCGCCCCAGGCGAATTGCCGGGCCAGCCGCTCGAAAGTGGTGGGAGTGGTTTCGATGGCGGCGTGGATCTCCGGCGCAAAATTTTCCTTCGAGTTCGCATAATCGTGCAGCTCGCGATAAATCATTTTGATTTCGGCGTCATCGACATTCACATGCTGCTGCATTAACCCGATGCCGTCGTATAACTCCTCAACAGGCGCGCTCAAGCGGTTGCCCCAGAAATTCTCGAAACTGGCGCGCATGTTCTTGACTACGTTACCCAGCAGCAGTGCATCGCGATCACGGAAGTTGTAACGATGGTTGTAGTCGAAATATTCGGCGGCCATGTTGCGACCGCCGGTGATGGCGATCTTGCCGTCGACGATGAATGTCTTGTCATGCATGCGCTGATTCACGCCGCGAAAATCGGTGGCGACGTTTAACAGGCGCTTGTGGAATGGCGTGCCTACGGAATGCTGGGGGTTATAGATGCGAATATCGATCTTCGGGTGTTTGGCGAGCGCGAGCAGGGTTTTGTCAGGCGCGTCGATCAGCAGGTCGTCCACGATAACGCGCACCTGAACGCCGCGATCCGCCGCGCGCAGCAGCGCTTCCGAAGCCAGGATGCCGATGTTGTCGGTGCTCCAGATGAAATACTGCACTTCGATCGAGTGTTGGGCGTGATCGGCCAGCCAGGCCCGGGCAATCAGCGCTTCGGTGCCGGTTTCCAAGGCATAAACTCCGCTCTTCCCGGGGTGGGCGTTGATCTGGGCTTCCACGAAATCCATAGGCGTATCCGGCGCGGTATGCGCAGCCAGCGAATGCCATGAACACAGAAGCAGTATCAGGCTGACAAAAAAACGCTTCATGGGATATGGCTCCGGGTATTCGGCATGGCGAATCTCCATTGTTGCAGGTAAAGCGCCGCGACGGTTTCAGCGACCTTTACAATTTCGGCGATGGCCGACGGCTCGATCTCGGCCACCATTTTTACCGCGTTGAGCCAGCGCAGCATATGAGCTTGGTCGTTCTCGCCGTGGTATTCGATGAATTTCAACACGGAAGACGATACGCCCAAATGCTCTTTCAGTTTCGGCAGCAGGGTGGGCACGATGCGCTGTCCCGAGCCTTCTATGATATAGATGCCGCCCAACAGGCCGACCGGGTCGGGGCGTGAGGCATAAGCGTGCATGAAGGCATTGAGCGCTTCGCCGCCGGGATTGCGCCCCAGTCTTTCTGCCGGAAGTGTTCCGCCGGCATTAAGGTAATCTTGATATAGCACCTGCCAATCCAGCTGTTCCTCACTCGCATGGGTATGCACCAGCGTTGCCAATTCCCTGAATTGCGGAGTCATGCTGGAAACCGCGCGACGCATCCACAGACTGCCTTCGCGTACCTGCGGAATCCAGCATTCCATCCAGGCGAGATAGTCTTCCATTGTGACGGAGCCGGCCATGATGGCGCGGACAAGGTCCGTACGAAATATCTGGGAGCGGTATTCGTGCCATACCGACATCAGCCCTTGCAGCATGTCGGCGATCTGGCCGGATTCGCCTTCGTCCGTGATGGGCGGG
Source organism: Methylobacillus sp. MM3 (assembly GCF_001645185.1). Classification (GTDB taxonomy): domain Bacteria; phylum Pseudomonadota; class Gammaproteobacteria; order Burkholderiales; family Methylophilaceae; genus MM2. The sequence goes on along the minus strand of NZ_LXTQ01000001.1, from coordinate 604,898 downwards.
GCGGGCAGATTCTCCGGTTCTGGCAGGATCGTCGGACTGGCAACGGCAGGTAAGTCGGAGGCATCGACCACTTCCAGCAGGAAGTACGCTACCGAGAAACGTCCGGATTCCGGCACGAAGCCGAATATCTGCTCGCCGATTTTCAGGGAATGGGCCTTGGTGCAGAAAAATTCATCCAGCATGATGAAAATGGAGGCAGAGCCGGTGTTGCCTTTGCTGGACAGATTCGAGAACCATCTTTCGGCAGGAATGGCGATGCCGGCCTCTTCCATCAGTTTTGCCATCAGCGGCTTGAAGCGTTCGGAGGAATAGTGGCACAGGAACCAGGCTATGCTTGACGGATCGATATGGCCATCCTTCACCAGTTGGGCATATTCATGCAGGCCCATGTCGAACAGGTTGGGCAACATGCGGATATTTTGCCGGAGGTCGAATGCGCCGGCCTTTTCGGCTTCTGCCAGGGTTGGATAGTCCAGGTAGCCCGGCAGGGCATTGCCGATGGATTGTCCCACCTGCATGCAGGTGGGCATGTCGCCGGAAAACGATTTCTGGTGTATCCATTTGATCTTGAAGGAAAGGCCGGTTTTGGCCGGGCGATTTTCGATGGTAACGCCGCCTGCGCCATCGGAAAGCATCCAACGCAGGAAATGTGCGTCGAAATCGATGTCGGCATCGCGATTCCGGAACCGGGATGCTTTGAATAATCGCGAGGGAAACTCGCTGGCGAGGGCAATGGCGGATGCGGTCGATCCCGACTCCACCGCTTGCGCGGATGCGTTGAGCGCTCCCATGGAAGCCGCGCAGATACCGGACACCGAAAGGGTTTCCAGCGGCGGCAGGTGCAGTTCGCCCTGAATCAGGTTAGCCAGGCCAGGTGCCGCGCCGTCACCGCCGGTCGTGGCCGCGGCCAGAAAACCCGGATGACTGCTTTTGTCCAGCAGTGCTTCTGCCACTCGTGCGCCCATCGAGGCCACGGAATGGAGCGATTTCCCTTGTTCATCGATGGCGTAATGCCTCGACACGATGCCGTTTTCCGCCAGTATCCGGTTCTTGATCCTGCCCGACATTTTGTTGATCGAGCCGATAAACCGGTCCATGCCATCGTTATCGACCGGATCACCCGGCAGAAACGCGGCTGTATGGGTGATATACACGCGACTGAATGGAGTCATGAATTATCCTTTTTTCGTGTTGTGGGCGCGACGAAGTACCAAGCCATCGGTCGAGACGGCCGAAAAAGAAACCGTAATTGCCGTGATAGCGCGAATGGTGCGTCTGATGATGCCGGATGAAGCCGAGCAGGGAGTGCTCGTCCGCTCTGGGGAACAAGTCGCAGTTGGAGTGCGACAAGGTATTGATAAAGATAGACCACACCGGCAGGAATAACAGCGCCTCCACCGAAAACGCATGGACCAGCATGGCGAGGGGCATCACGCTTCCCAGCAGCAGGGCTTCCGTCGCGCTCATGCTGTATGAAGCGAAGGGCGTGGCTGCGATGGATCGATGGTGCGCCACATGCGATTTTTTCAGCTTTTCGTGCAGCAGCCGGTGCATCGCATAAAAATGCAGGTCGTTCCAGAGTACCAGCACAAGACATTCCGCGATGATTCTGACAATGCCTGCCTCGCCATCGACGGTGGTCAGGCCGATCTGGATCATGCTCCACGGCACCAATATGCCGGTACCAAACAGCACGATAGAGCGCAACGAGTTAAGCACTTCCGTGCATACCTGCCTATCATCGACTGCCCTGGTTTCCAATGGGCGTCCGACAAGCCTGGCCAATGTCCAGGCCAGGCCGGCAAACGTACAGTAGATCAGCAGGAAATAACCCGTAGTCCACGCCAGCAGCGGCAGCGGGTTGGCGGATGTCAGCAGTGACGTGACGAATGCCATCACAAATCCTTATGTAATCCGACTCGCATGTAGGCGCCTGTTTTATTTCCTTTTGAGTCTATAGATTGCCAAGGCGCCGATGGCCGCCAGCACCACACCGCCAAAAATGCTGGCGGACTGCACCACCGGCATGCCGCCTTTGTCCATTGTGGTATACAGCCCCACCAGCCCCAGCATTGTGAGGTTCTCAACGAAATTCTGCACCGCGACGGCGTGGCCGGCGCCGACGGTTTCATGCCCGCGCTCCTGCAGCAGCGCGTTGAGCGGCACCACGTAAAAGCCGCCGCAAGCACCCAGCAGGACGAGCAGTACGATGGCGGCGTACAGGCTGGTGACATGCGCGAAGGCAATAATGATCATCCCCAGCAGTATTCCCGCCGGCAAGGCCCGATTGACGTTCCCCAGGCGTACGAAACTCGCGGCGCCGGCTGCACCGAACGCGATGCCGATGGCCACGGCTCCGCTCATGTTGGCCGGCATGCTGAGATCGACAATGCCGAGCGCCACCGGCACCCAGGCGACCAGCAGCAGGCGCAACGTGGAACCCGCACCCCAGAACACGCTGGTGCCGAGCAGCGAGAAGCGTGCGTCGCGGTTGCGGAACAGGATGCGCACCGCCTTCCAGAAGTCGCGTATCAGGATAGTCGGGGAAAAATGTTTCAGTGGATGCGCAGCCGGAAGGCGCGGGATCAGCAGGTTGGCGCCGGCTGCCAGCAGGTAGCACGCGCATATCACGGCCAGTGCCGTTGTGACCGAGGTATCCGCAAGCTTGCCGCCCAGCACGGCGCCCAGCAGGATGGCGACGATGGTGGAACCTTCGATCATGCCGTTGGCCTTGACCAGTTTGTCCTGGCTGACCAGTTCGGAAAGTATTCCGTACTTGGCCGGAGAATAGGCCGCCGCGCCGAGCCCGACCAGGTTGTAGGCGATCAGCGGGTGCAGTCCCAGCAGCATTGCGCCGGCGCCAACGAATTTCATCGCATTCGCAGCCAGCATGACGCGCCCCTTGGAAAACGAATCCGCAACCGGCCCGACGAAAGGCGCCATCGCGATGAATGCGATGACGAATGCCGCTTGCAGTAGCGGGGTTTGCCAACTGGGCGCGGCGTGCACATGCAACATGGCGATGGCCGCGAACAGCAGCGCATTGTCCGCCAGCGCGGAAAGGAATTGCGCGATCAGTACGGCGATCATGCCGCGCGAGAGAAGATTGTTATTGGTCATTGTTACTCCCTGATCAAGTTGCATGCTCTGCCACTTCAAAGAATTTGCGGGTTTCGAACACCGAGGCCGGAAAGGGCTGTCCGTCCAGCTTCAATAAGCGCTTGAGCGCAAAATCGAACAACAGCGGATTATGCGCCCGGATTTCCTTAAGCCATGGCACGGCCGTTTTATCGAGCAGTCCCATCTCGGCCATGTCACCGGCCGAAAACAGCGGCATGACGCCGGGCAGCGGATAGTCCGAACCGTTCAGCAAGCGGCTGTGCCATTCACCGTGCCGCAAGACGGTTTTCAGCGCCCAGGCGCGATTGAATTGGGTAAGCGCGGAGATATCGGCGTAGGCCAGTTTTGCATAGCGCGGCTCGTCCATCAGGCGTGCGAATAATTCGAAGCTTTTCACCCGGGGGCCATTGTTGCCTTGGTCCAGATCAATATCGTCGCCGTCTGATGCGCAATGTGCAATCACTACGCGTACGCCGTGATCCATTGCACGGCGCAGTTTCAACGGGTTGCCGTCGTTCTGGTCGCCGCCTTGCACGGCCAGTTCGCGGCCGGCATGGCTGATGATGGGCAGGCCGCTGGCGGCCAGCGCATCGTAGAATCTGTCGCAACGCTTGGATGCCGGGTCTATGCCCATCGCCGAAGGCAGCCACTTGATGGCCCGGGCACCGTCTTTCACGGCTTGCTCCAGCGCTTCCACGCAATCCGGCCGGTAAGGATGGATGGACGCGACCCACTCGAAATAGGTCGGATGGCGGCGCGCCATCTCGGCGGCGTAGGCGTTGGGGATATAAAAGATGGAATGCTCGGGAACAGGCCTGCCGTCGGTATCGTGCCGCCAGTCGAATGCCAGCAGCATGGCCTTGCAGCCGGGACGCATGCCGTCGAGCAGGTTATGCAGGCGCTCGATGTAGCTGGCATCCATCTTGCCCGGCGCCTCATGCACGCAACCGGCGTTCATGTAGAACAGCTTCTGAAGACGCAATAGGGGATGCCACAGGCTATCCATGTCCGGGCTGAACCACGCGCCGCTGCCGGAATCGCCCGATCCGACGAGATGTGTGTGGCAATCCCAGACCTGCGCCGGGTCTATGCCCTTCCAAACGGCTTGCATCAGCGGATGGCGTGTGGCGGACTCCGGCAGGTTACTGAGGCATTGGTTCATCAGGCCTTGTTCCGGCCAGTAGCTCGCGCCCGCTACACCAGCGGCACCGATGCCGAGGACGGGAAGGGTTTTCAGGAATTGGCGGCGATTCATGATGTGGCCTCTTCCGCCATCTGTTTCAACTTCACATAATCCGTCTTCCCCGTACCCAGCAGCGGCAGTTCCTTCACCACCACGATCTTGCGCGGTACGGCCAGCTCCGGGCTGCCAATATCACGGGCGGCGGTTTGCAGCGCTTCGCGGGTCAGCGCGGCGTCGGTGGTATAGAGCAGGATGTTCTCGCCGCGTTGCGAGTCGGCCTGGGTGCTGGCGGCATGCTGCCCGGTGGGCGCGGCGCGGTTGGCGATTTGTTCGACGGATTCGAGCGACACCATTTCGCCTGCCACCTTGGCGAAACGTTTCACCCGCCCGAGGATACGCACGAAGCCATCGGCGTCGATGTCGACGATATCGCCGGTGCTGTACCAGCCGCCTTCCGGCGCTTTGAGTACACCGGGGTTGTCGTAGAGGTAATACCCCAGCATGACGTTGGGGCCGCGTACGCTGAGCAGGCCGCCTTGGGCAATGCCGGGAACGGCTTCCAGTTTGGGTTCCAGCCCGGGCAGCAGCGGGCCGACGGTGCCGTTGCGGCAGGCCATGGGTGTGTTGACGGCCAGTACCGGGGCGCATTCGGTCGCGCCGTAGCCTTCGAGAATGCGGATGCCGAATTTCTCCATCCAGGTCTTGCGCACTTCTTCGTTAAGCTTTTCCGCGCCGGCGACGACGTAGCGCAGCTTGTAGAAATCGTAAGGGTGGGCGAAGCGGGCGTAGTTGCTGAGGAAGGTGCTGGTGCCGAACAGCACGGTACAGCCGCGGTCGTAGATGATTTCCGGGATGATGCGGTAGTGCAGCGGCGAAGGATAGAGGAACATTTTCGACCCCGTGACCAGCGGCATGATGGCACCGCAGGTGAAGCCGAAGGCATGGAATAGCGGTAACGCGATCATGAACTTGTCGGAGGGGCTAAAATCGATGACCGCGCGGATCTGCGCGATGTTGGCAAGTATGCCACGATGGCTGTGCACCACGCCCTTGGGCTTGCCTTCCGAGCCGCTGGTGAATAGCACCACCGCGGGGTCGTCCGGTGTTGCGGGCCTGGCGACCAGGGTAGGGAACCAACGGGCATAGCCCAGCAGCCAGAGTTTGTCCCACAGGCTGAATTGTTCGCGCAGGTCTTCCAGATAGATGAGTTTCACGCCTTGCAGCGCGGCGACTTGCGGGCCGAGTTTGGCCGCTTCCAGGAACTGGCGCGAAGTCAGGATGGTGCTGACCCTGGCGGCGACGCAGGCGTTCTGCATGCCGGCGGTACCGGCCGTGTAATTCAGCATCGCCGGTACGCGGCCCATTGCGCTCATGCCGAAAACCAGGCAAACCGTATTGGAAACATTGGGCATCAGTACCCCGACGGTCTCGCCGGGAGCGGAGATTTTCTCGACCATGCGCCCCAGCGCCAGGCTGCGCGTCAGCAGTTCGCCGTAGGTTTCTTCCACCTGTTTCATGTCTTCCAGCAGGCGCGTTTTGCGGCCATGGATGTTGACCGCATCCACCAGCGCGCTGAACAGCGTCTGTACCGGCTGCGACTTGAACAGCATTTCCTGCATCAGACGGCGCATCGCTTCGCCCGCTATGCGGCGGCGCAGTTTCGCGGTGGGCGCATCCGGCATCGCAATCGCGGTGACCGGCAAGATGGAAAGCGTGACTTTGGGGAACAGGCTGCGCGGGTAGTTGCCCGAAAGGCGGCTGAAATAGGAGCGTGCGGGGCCGTCGAGGCGGACAGGCAGGATGCAGGCACCGGTTTTTGCGGCGACGAAGCCGGGGCCGTCGTAGACCTTCATCAGGCTGCCGGTCAGCGTGATGCGCCCTTCGGGGAAGATCACTACCGGCTCGCCGGCTTCCAGCAGCTTGATGACCTTTTTCATTGCCAGCGGGCTGGTGGGGTCGACTGCCAAATGCGGCACTTGCGAGAGGATCAGACGGAAATACCAGGTTTTCAGGACGCCGGTATGGACGACGAAGGTTGCCTTGAACGGCAGAAAGAGCCCGAGCAGCAATCCGTCTAGAAAAGATTCGTGATTGGCGACGACCAGCAACCGCTCGGGTTTTTGCGGGTAGTTTTCTCCATTGATGGTGACACGGAACAGCAAACGAAACAGCAAGCGCAGCGACTTTTTAAGCATGGTGACCCCTTTTTGATTTTTAGTACCAGTCAACGTTCTTATTTCTTGCAGCCTTCCGTAGCGTAGGCGTCTCGCCTGCGCTACGAGATTGATTTTGCGATTCAGTCCTTCAAGTCATTTCCTTTACATAAGCGAGCACACGTTGCAGCGCATCGACGATATTGTCCTTGGCGATCCAGAAGTAGACTTCCTTGCCGACTTTTTCGCTATCGAGCACGCCGGCCTCGCGCAGTACCTTGAGATGGTGGTTGACGGCGGTTCTGCTGAGCGCGGAGGTTGAGACGATCTGGGTGATATTGAGGCGCTCTCTCGGCTCGAATGCCAGAAGAAGGCGTTGCCGCTGTTCATCGCCGAGCGCGACGAACAGTTTGGAAGTGCTGCTCCATTCGTAGGGAATGGTGTGGATGCGATCGGGCAACATATGACTAAATAATTAGTCATATGGTTATTTAAGTCAAGAAATTTTTGCTTACGAAACAGCAACGGATTGCAACAAATCCGTAGCCGCGTTTCTGTTGGAATCGTTGGGCGAGGTGGAGTGCAGCCGATGCCCGGCGACGCCCGGAAGCACAGCCTGTATGTCTTCCGGCATCGCATAATCGCGCCCCTCCATCAAGGCCCAGGCCTGGGCGCACTGCTTGAGCGCCAGGCCGGCGCGCGGCGAGAGGCCGTTGATATAACGAGGAGATTTGCGGGTGTAATCGAGCAGCGCCTGCAGATAATCCAGCAGCGGCTCCGAGACATGAATGCCGTGCACCGCCTCCTGCAATTTCAGCAGGATGGAAGCGTCGATGACGGATTGCAACTCGCCGAAGTGCTCGCGGCCGCCGCGGCTCATCAAGAGGTTGCGCTCGGAGCGCATGTCGGGATAGCCCAGTTCGATGCGCATCAGGAAACGGTCGAGCTGTGATTCGGGTAGCGGAAAAGTGCCGATGTGATTCACCGGATTCTGCGTGGCAATCACGAAAAATGGTTCCGGCAGCGTGCGGGTTTCGCCATCGATGGTGGCCTGGCGTTCTTCCATCACTTCGAGCAGCGCGCTTTGCGTCTTGGGCGTGGCGCGGTTGACCTCGTCCGCCAGCAGCACGTTGGTAAAGACCGGGCCGGGGTGAAACTTGAACGCGGCTTCATTGCGGTCGTACACCGATACGCCGAGGATATCGGCCGGCAGCAGGTCGCTGGTAAATTGCACGCGGCGGAATTCCAGCCCCAGTACTTGCGCCATCACATGCGACAGCGTGGTCTTGCCCATGCCGGGCAGATCCTCGATCAGTAGATGGCCGCGCGCGAGGATGCAGGCCAGCGCCAGCCGAATCTGGTGATCCTTGCCGAGAATGATCTGGTTGGCGGCAGTGAGGATGCGCTGCGTGGTGTCGTTCATTCGTATTCTTGCGTGATCCAGCGATTGATGAGTTTGCGCGCTGCCAGGGCGACTTCGCTTGCAGTCAGGCCGAGCGGGCCTATGCCTTCGGCGACCAGGGTATCGGCCGCTGCTCCGTGCAGATAGGTGCCTAGCATGGCGGCCTGATCCAGCTCCATGCCTTGCGCCGCCAGTCCGCCGATAATGCCGGCCAGCGTGTCGCCCATGCCGGCGGCAGCCAGTCCGGGGTTTCCGCTGGCGTTGATAAACCACTGGCCGTCAGGCATCGCAATGACGGTGCCTGCGCCTTTCAGCAACACTGTCGCCCGGTATTTTACGGCGATATCGAGTGCGCTCGCGACGCGGTCTGCTTGCACTTCGGCTACGCTGCATGCCAGTAGAACCGCAGCCTCGCCCGGGTGCGGCGTAAGCAGGGTGGGATGCTCGCGCGTGGCAAGCGTCTGGCGCAACTCGGCGTTCGCCGCGAGCAGCACGAGCGCATCGGCATCCAGAACCAAAGGAGCGGGATAGCGCAATGCGCGGTGCAATGCGCCTTCCGCAAGCGCCGAGCGGCCGAGGCCCGGCCCGGCGATGAGGGCCGTCAGGTGGTTGAGATCGAGCAGGGAATTGCCGTCGCGCAGCATCAGTTCGGGCTGAACCGGATCGACGGCCGGAGTTTCCTCTGTCAGCAGGCCCGCATACACGCGCCCGGCGCCGATCAGCAGTGCGGCGCGAGCGGCCAGCAAGGCCGCGCCGACCATGGTAGTGTCGCCGCCCAGCACACCGATGCTGCCATTGTTGCCTTTGTGGCTGTTGCGCAGACGCGGCGACGGCAGGATAGGAATTTCGTTCAACAGCCAGCCCTGCGGATGCGCTACCGCCCCGGTATCGCCGCCGAGGTCGCTGGAATGCACGGTTCCGGCAAAATCGACCCCATCCAGCGTGAACAGACCCGGCTTCAGCCCGAGGAAGGTGAGCGTATGATCGGCGATCACCGCCTCGCCCAGCACGCGCCCGGTATTGGCGCACAATCCGCTGGGCACGTCGATGGCGAGCACAGGCGCATCCATGGCGTTGATCTGGCGCACGAGCTCGGCATAATGGCCATGCAGCACTTTGGCAAGACCAATGCCGAACAGGCCGTCAATCACCAGGTCGTAGGTTTTTTCAGGCAATGCGGTAAGCAGCTCGCCGCCTGCATCGAGCCAGGCGCGGTAGGCAGCAGTGGCATCCGGCGGCATGCGTTCCGGGTCGCCGGTAAAAAACACATCCACGCGCAGCCACCACGATTTGAGATAACGCGCCGCAACGAGTGCATCGCCGCCGTTGTTGCCGGGGCCGGCAATGATAAGGATGGAGTACGCCTCGTCCGACAGCAGCTCCTTCGCCAGCGTAGCGACGGCCAGGCCCGCTTTTTCCATCAGCCCGGCGGTGCCATGCGCTTGCTCGATGGCGCGTATCTCGCTGGTGCGAAAGAGCGGCGGAATTATCATTGGCTATCGCCGCGCCCGTTGTCGATGTTCTGGGAGTAGCGGACGATCCCGAAAGTGATAGCCAGCATCAATGCGCCGCCCACCCACATCAGCAGATCCTCCAGCGTCGGAGAGGCGTCCTGCACCGGCAGCACGATGATCTTGCGCACCATGACGACCATGGCGACTTCGATAAAGGTTTCCACTTCCAGTTTGCTGCCGCGCAGGTAGCGGATTTCGGCGGTGATCAGCGCCGAAATGATCCATAGCAGCATCAATGTACCCAAGGCATGCAGAAAGCCGTGCACCAGATTGTGCGCGCTTGCCGCTTGCCGCACGTCCTGCCAGAAGAGCCAGGTGAACATCAGCACCGACATCGCCAGCGCCAGCCCGATGATGATGTGTGCGATGCCGTTCAGCCAGACCATGGCCTTGACGGTGAAGCGATTGATGACGTTGAGTTCCTGCGGGAAATGTTCTTGTGACATGGCGGTTATCGGTATTGATCAAGTTGTTCGATTGTAAGTCAGCAAGGGGAGGAGGAACAGGTTTCAGGGCGATTTGGTGGCGTGTGTCGATGCGCTCACGGCCCTTCAACCTTCTGTAGCACAGGTACTGCCTGATTTTCCCACGGCGGATTCCCCTGTCCCAGGATGTCCCACAAGTGCTCCACCATGGCCTTGATCCGTGCCGCACGCCGGGCGGCGGGCAGATAAACGGCGTAGACGTTGATCGGAGGAATGGGATACTCCTCGAGTATGGGTACCAGTTTTCCGTTGCGCAATTCGTCGCAGACCAGGAAGGTGGGCAGGGTGTCGATGCCGAGTCCGCTCACAGCGGCGAGGCGGCTCATGTCGCCGCTGTTGGTGCCGATGCGGCCCTTGACCTGCACATGGTATTCGCGGCCCTCGCGTGCGAACTCCCAGACATTGGGCGAATAGCTATAGGTGAGGCAGTTATGCTGGCGCAGGTCGTCCGGATGGCGAGGCGTGCCGTATCGTTCGAGGTAGGCGGGCGAAGCGCAACAGACCATGCGTACGGGTGCCAGCTTGCGCGCGACCAGGTTGGTCTTGAGGTCGCCAGTGATGCGCACCGCCATGTCGATGCCTTCTTCCACCAGATCCACGATGCGATCCGAAAAGCTCAGTTCCAGGTGCAGATCGGGATAGCGTTTGCAGAATTCGGGAATGGCCGGCGCGATGTACTGGATGCCGAAGCTCGTCGGCAGGCTGATGCGCAACATGCCGCGCGGCTGGCTTTCGGAGGTGGCGGCCTGGGCTTCTGCTTCTTCCACGTCGGCGAGGATGGAGCGGCAACGGTCGTAATAATTGGTGCCGATCTCGGTCAGGTTGAGCCGCCGCGTCGAGCGTTGCAGCAATTGTGCACCGAGATGTTTCTCCAGTTCCGCGACATGGCGCGATGCCGCTGTCGCCGAAAGATGCAGTTGCTCGGCAGCGCGCGCGAACGAGCCGGTTTCAACCACGGTTGTGAAGACGCGCATTGCCTGTAGTCTATCCATTGCCACACCTAACATTCTAATTATCCCGAATGTCGGGATAAATAATTTATGAATGTCATATTTATCCCGGTTTAAGAAATTGTCAAACTGCCGATCATGAATCCGGAAAATCATTATCGCAATCGGCTGCCTGCGCTGTTCGTGCCACATGGCGCGCCGACCTTTGCGCTGGACCCCGGCGAGGCAGGGGCCGCGCTGGCCGGTTTTGCGCGTGAGCTTGTGCGGCCCAAGGCGGTGCTGGTGATTTCCGCGCATTGGGATACCGAACTGCCTACGTTCAGCGCCGCCTGCCGTCCCGAGACCATTCATGATTTCTATGGATTTCCGCAACAGCTGTATACGATCCGCTATCCGGTGTGCGGCGCGGTGGGCTGGGCGATGGAAGCGCGCACCTTGCTGGAGGAAGCCGGATTTTCCGTCGTGCTCGATCCGCAGCGCGGGCTGGATCACGGTGCCTGGATACCGCTGCGCGTGATGTACCCGGACGCTTCGGTTCCCGTAGTGGCGATGTCCGTGCAGAGCCGTCTCGGCCCACGGCATCATTACCGGTTGGGGCAATCCCTGGCGCCATTGCGCGATGCGGGCGTGCTGATCGTCGCTTCCGGCAATCTGACGCACAACCTCGGGCATTTCGGTGCGGGATCCAGGCGGGGCGCAGTTTCGCTGGATTACGTGCCCGCGTTCCAGCAATGGTGGCGGCAGCGCATCGAGGCAGGCGATATTGAAAGCTTGCTGGATTACCGCGCGAAAGCGCCCGGCGCGGTCGAGGCACACCCGACGGAAGAGCACTTGCTGCCGTTTTTCGTGGCCTTGGGCGCAGGCGGAAAGCAATTTGCGCCGCAAGTCGTATACAGCGGCATTGAATACGACATCCTGGTCATGGACAGCTACGCTTTCTGGCCGGAAGGGCAGGGCCATGCAACCGCCCGGAAATCGAGCCGGATGCCACATCGCAAGGAGCTCCAATGATCCAGATACGCAAGGCGGAGGAACGCGGCCATGCCGAGCATGGCTGGCTGGAGTCCTGGCACAGCTTTTCTTTTGCCGAATACTACGATCCGGCGCACATGGGTTTTTCGGTGCTGCGCGTGATCAACGAGGACATCGTCGCGCCTGGCTCCGGTTTCGGCATGCACCCGCACCGCGACATGGAAATCGTCACTTATGTGCTGAGCGGAGCCTTGCAGCACCAGGACAGCCTCGGTACGGGCGCGGTCATTACCGCCGGCGAAGTGCAGCGCATGAGTGCGGGTACAGGCATACGCCACAGCGAATTCAATGCTTCGAGCAGCGAGCCGGTGCATCTGCTGCAAATCTGGATATTGCCCGAACGCGCCGGCATCACGCCGGGCTATGAGCAGAAGCGCATTCCCGACGAGGAAAAGCGCGGCCGCTGGAAAGCGATTGCCACGCACGACGGGCGCGACGATTCATTAACGATACATCAGGATGCCGCACTCTATGCCGCGATCCTGGACGACGGCGAGCGCATCGAATTCCGTCCCGAGCCGGAGCGGGTGCAATACCTGCAAGTCGTTCGCGGTGAAGTGTCGATGAACGGCGAAGTGCTCTCCGTCGGCGATGCCGCGGCCATGCTGGGTGAAAAGGAATTGCTGCTTGCGGCATCGGGAGGTGGCGAGGTGCTGCTGTTCGATTTGCCTGCCGATTTCTGAATGACAACCCCGATTTTGTTTTTGAACCAGTCTTGATTTTTGAACCAAGTTTCATTGGAACCAAGGAGCCACAAGAAATGAATAAGAAACTGTTGAAACAACTGATCGTGGCCGTCGGATTCGTTACATTCGGTACGGCCGCTGCCTGGGCCGACACCGAGGTGTACGGCATCGACAATTCGCACAGTTTTGCCAACTGGAGCATACGCCACGTAGTGTCCAAAGCCTCGGGCACTTTTACCGACATCAAGGGCAAGATCGTCATCGACCGTGCCGATCTGTCCAAATCCAGCGTCGATGCCAAAATCAACGTGCTGAGCGTGAGCAGCAACCACGCCAAGCGCGACGATCACATCAAGAAGGAAGAGTATCTCGACGCCGGGAAATTCTCGGAAATGCGCTTTGTCAGCACCAAGGTCGAAGCCAGGAGCCTTACCGAAGGCGTGCTTACCGGCCAGTTCACGCTGCATGGTGTGACCAGGGAAATTTCCTTCCCGTTCAGGGTGTTGGGTTTTGGCCCGGACCCCTGGGGCGGCAACCGTGTCGGCATCGAAGCGCATACCACCATCCAGGCGTCCGATTATGGCTTCACCTGGCCGCTCAAGCCCAACGCGCCTGTCGGCGACAACATTGAAATCACGCTGCTGATCGAAGGCGTAAAGAATTCTCCTGATTACAAACCCTGGTAATTCCAATTCATCAAAGGATTCGAAAATGACCGATTTATTTACCCCCATCAAGCTCGGCCGCAACGAGTTACGCAACCGTATCGTCATGGCCCCGCTGACCCGCAACCGCGCCGGCGAGGGCAATGTGCCGCAACCGCTTAACGTCAAGTACTACGAGCAGCGCGCCTCGGCCGGGCTGATCATCACCGAGGCAACGCCGATTTCCGAAATGGGCCACGGCTATCCGGCGACACCCGGTATCCATAGCGATGCGCAGGTGGGCGGCTGGAAACAGGTGGTCGATGCCGTGCACGCCAAAGGCGGCAGGATTTTCCTGCAGCTGTGGCAAGTCGGGCGCATTTCGCATCCATCGTTATTGCCGGGCAACGCATTGCCGGTTGCGCCATCCGCGATCAAGCCGGCAGGGCAGGCATTTACCTATACCGGACTTCAGGATTTCGTCACGCCGCGCGCCTTGGCCACCGAGGAAATTCCGGGACTGATCGACGATTTCCGCAAGGCTGCCGAGAATGCGCTGGCCGCAGGTTTCGACGGTGTTGAAGTGCACGGCGCAAACGGCTACTTGCTTGACCAGTTCCTGCGCGACAGCACCAACAGGCGCACTGATCAATACGGCGGCTCCATTGCCAACCGCACGCGTTTATTGCTGGAAGTAGTGTCGGCGGTGAGCAAGGTGTGGGGGTCGGATCGCGTCGGCGTACGTATTTCGCCGATCAATCCGTTCAACGACATCCGCGATTCCCATCCGCAGGCGCTATTCAATCATGTGGCCGATGCGCTCGGCCCGTTCGGGCTGGCTTATCTGCACGTGGTCGAGGTCGGCCTGTCCGATGAAGCGCCGCAGGAGTTCGATTTCGACGAGTTGCGTCGCGCGTATCGCGGCAACTACATCGCCAATGGTGGTTATGACAAGGCACGCGGCAATGCGGCCATTGCTTCGGGCCACGCGGATTGCGTCGCTTATGGCATGCCTTTCATTGCCAATCCGGACCTGGTGGAGCGCTTCCGCATCGATGCACCGCTGAATCCGGCCGACCCGAGTACGTTCTACGGCGGCACGGACAAGGGCTATACCGATTACCCGGCGATCGCCTGAAATGCAATGATCGCATTGCGGCAACATTCCCAGGCTCCGAAACAACCTCAATAAGGGAGACATCTTGGATAGTGTCGATCTTTCTGTCCTGAACGCCCTGCATGAATGGCAGGCGGCGGGCGAAAAAGTGTGGCTGGTGACGGTGGTGGAAACCTTCGGCTCCAGCCCGCGCCCTCCCGGTGCGATGCTGGCCGTGCGCGGCGACGGCCTTTCGGTCGGCTCCGTGTCCGGCGGCTGCATCGAGGATGATCTCATCCTGCGTGCGCAAAACGGGCAATTGCCGGCCGGGCATGCGGAAATGGTGGTCTACGGCGTCACGCGCGAAGAGGCCTGGCGTTTCGGCCTGCCCTGCGGCGGAGCGATGCGTCTGGTGGTCGAGCCGGTGCTGGAGGCCGGCTGGGTGAACGACATCCTGGCGCACATTCGCAATCATCGGCTGGTGTCGCGCACCCTGCATCTCGCTTCACTGCATATCGCCCTGAATAATGCCGGGCGCGACGATACCCTGGCCTACGACGGCGAAACGCTCACGACCGTGCATGGCCCGCGCTGGCGCATGCTGATTATCGGCGCCGGGCAGACCTCGTCCTATCTCGCTCGCATGGCGCAGGCGCTGGATTACCAGGTCATCGTCTGCGATCCGCGCGAGGAGTTCCGCGAGGTGTGGGACGTTCCCGATACCACGCTGGTATCCGATATGCCGGACGATACGGTGCTTGCATTGCAGGCCGATAGCCGGACCGCGATCATCGCGCTGACCCACGACCCCAAGCTGGACGACATGGCATTGCTGGAAGCGCTGAAATCCCCGGCGTTTTATGTCGGCGCACTTGGCTCCAAAAGCAGTAATGCCCGGCGCCGCGAGCGGCTGGCACTTTTTGACCTGACGCCGGATGAAATCGACCGCCTGCACGGGCCGGTCGGCCTCGCCATCGGCAGCCGTACTCCGCCGGAGATCGCCGTCGCGATCCTCGCGCACCTGATTTCCGTACGCCATCAACCGCAACCGGCCGACGCAATTTGCGTCAGCCAGACCCAACCCCAGGAGACCTTGTCATGATTTCTCTCACTATCAACGGCAAAGCCGCGGAGGTCGATGCCGACCCCAGTACCCCACTGTTGTGGGTGCTGCGCGACCATCTGCATCTCACCGGCACCAAATACGGCTGCGGCATGGCCCAGTGCGGCGCTTGTACCGTGCATCTGGACGGGCAGGCCATCCGTTCCTGCGTGACGCCGGTTTCGATGGCCAGCGGCAAGCAGGTCACCACCATCGAAGGCCTGGCCGAACAGGCGCTGGGGAAAAAGGTACAGCAAGCCTGGCAGGAAGTGGACGTGCCGCAATGCGGTTACTGCCAGTCCGGCCAGATCATGGCGGCAACCGCGCTGCTGCAGCAGAACCCCAAACCCGACGACGCGCAGATTACCGCCGCGATGGAAGGCAATCTGTGCCGCTGCGGCACCTACAACCGCATCCGCGCCGCGATCCACAAGGCTGCCGAATTGCAGGGAGAAGCCAAATGAAAACCGTCGCCGAACATAATCCCAATCGCCGCAATTTTCTCAAGGGTTCTGCCGCGCTGGTCGGCGGGCTGGTGATCGGCTTTTATCTGCCGATAAAGGGCGGGCGCGCTTTTGCAGCCGATGCTGCCCCGGCACAGGTGTTTCCGCCCAATGCCTTCATTCGCATTGCTCCGGATGACACCATTACCGTGGTCGTCAACAAGTCCGAAATGGGGCAGGGCGTCTACACTTCGCTGCCAATGCTGATTGCAGAGGAGCTGGAAGCCGACTGGAGTCGCATCCGCGTGGAATCGGCTCCGGTAGGCGCGGTATACAATCACACCGGTTTCGGCATGCAGATCACCGGCGGCAGTTCCAGCGTGTCGTCTTCCTGGGAGCAGTTGCGCCGCGTCGGCGCCAGCGCCCGCGTGCTGCTGGTGCGCGCCGCAGCCCAGGAATGGGGCGTGCCGGAAAGCGCGTGCCGCGCTGAAAACGGGCAGGTGATTCATGCCGCGAGCGGTAAATCGCTGAGCTACGGCAAGCTGGCGGATGCTGCGGGAAAATTGCCGCTGCCGGAAAACGTTGCGCTAAAGGACCCCAAGGATTTCAAGCTGATCGGCCAGCCGGTGAAGCGCATCGACACGCCGGAAAAGGTCAATGGCAGCGCGCAGTTCGGGCTGGATGTCTATATTCCAGGCATGTTGATGGTGCTGATTGCACGCAGTCCGGTGTTTGGTGGCAAGGTGAAGAGTTTCAATGCCGACGAAGCGCGCAAGGTGCCGGGCGTCGAGGGTGTGTACCAGGTGCCCACCGGCATTGCCGTGGCGGCCAACGGCTTCTGGCCGGCCAAAACAGCGCGCGAGCTGCTCAAGATCGAATGGGATGAAGGGGCGGGCGCTGCGCTTTCCACGCCCAAGATGCGCGCCGACTATCTGGAAATGGCGAAAAAGCCCGGGGCTGTCGCGCGCAAGGACGGCGATCCTGCCGGGGCATTGAAACAGGTGCACAAAAGCGTCAGCGCCGAATACGAAGTGCCTTATCTGGCACATGCAATGATGGAGCCGCTGAATGTGGTCGTCGATCTCAAGCCTGATCACTGCGGCATCTGGACCGGCACACAGTCGCAGACGATGGATCATGCATCTGCCGCGAAAGTCGCCGGACTGAAGCCCGAGCAAGTGGAAATCCATACGACCTATCTCGGCGGCGGCTTCGGCCGACGCGCCAACCCGATGTCCGATTTCGTGATCGAAGCGGTGCAGACCGCCAAGGTGATCGGCAAGCCGATCAAGGTCGTCTGGACGCGTGAAGACGACATGCGCGGCGGCTATTACCGCCCGATGTGGGCAGACCGCATCGAGGCCGGCATCGGCAAGGACGGCAGGCCTGTCGCCTGGCAACATACCATTGTCGGGCAGTCCATCGTCGCAGGGACGCCATTCGAGAATTTCATGACGAAAGATGGTATCGATCAGACCTCTGTCGAAGGCGCGGCCACATTGCCATACGCCATCCCGAATCTGCAGGTCGATCTGCATAGCCCGAAAAATCCGGTGCCGGTGCAGTGGTGGCGTTCGGTAGGCCATTCGCATACCGCATTCGTGGTAGAGACGATGGTGGATGAGCTGGCGCATATGGCAGCGCAGGATCCGGTGCAATACCGTCTCGCCTTGCTGGAAAAAGCGCCGCGCCATGCCGGCGTGCTCAAGCTGGCGGCGGAAAAGGCCGGCTGGGGCAGGAAACTGCCTGCCGGGCATGCGTTCGGCGTGGCGGTGCACGAGTCCTTCCACAGCTATGTCGCGGAAGTAGCCGAGATATCGCTGGAAGACGGCAAGATACGCGTACACAAGGTTACTTGCGCCGTGGATTGCGGCATGGTGGTCAATCCGGACGGCGTGCGCCAGCAAGTCGAAAGCGCCGTGATTTACGGGCTGTCGGCAGCACTGCAAGGCGCGATCACGCTGGAAAACGGGCGCGTGGTGCAGTCAAATTTCCACGACTACACGGCCCTGCGTCTCTCACGAGTGCCGCAAGTGGAAGTGCATATCGTCCAGAGCGATGCACCGCCGACCGGTATCGGCGAGCCGGGCACGCCGCCGATTGCCCCAGCCGTTGCCAACGCGGTTTTTGCATTGACCGGCAAGCGGCTGCGTCGGATGCCATTCGACGCCGAGACGCTGGCATAAACGCGTGAAGGCAATCGCGGGCATCGTGCTTGCGGCGGGTGCTTCGCGACGCTTCGGGTCGGACAAGCTGTTGCACCCGATTAAGGCCGGGGATGGAGTTATGCCGCTGCTTGCGCGCAGCCTGTTGCCCTGGCTGGACGTGTTTTCACGGCAATTGACGGTGGTTGTCCGTGCCGACAGCGACGAGCTTCGGCGGCAGGTCGAGCAGGCGCTGGGGCTGGAAAAAGCCGCAGCCATTCATTGGCGCGTTTGCCCGGACTCGGGGCTCGGCATGTCC
The DNA here is from genome assembly GCF_001645185.1 of Methylobacillus sp. MM3. Classification (GTDB taxonomy): domain Bacteria; phylum Pseudomonadota; class Gammaproteobacteria; order Burkholderiales; family Methylophilaceae; genus MM2. Next base: position 586,625 of record NZ_LXTQ01000001.1, on the reverse strand, counting down.
GCCAGCCTTGCCGCCGGCGTTGCGGATAATCGCGATGCCGATGGCTGGGTGATTGGCCTTGCCGATATGCCCCGCATGCCGACAACCGCAATTGCTGCAGTGCGCGATGCGGTTGCATCGGGTGCGCTTCTGGCTGCCCCGTATTGCGATGAACAGCGTGGCCATCCGGTGGGCTTTGCCGCGAGCTATCGGAATGCGTTGCTCACCCTGCAAGGCGATACGGGCGCGCGTGACGTGCTGAAACGCGATGCCGGTTTGCTGCATCGCATCGACACGACGGATCGGGGAGTCCTGACCGATATCGATAGGCCGGAAGATTTGGTCGGCCCGTAATGCTGCTTGAGTTGTTGCAGGCGGGACGCCTGCGCTACGATGGGGCGCAAGAATAAACCGAAACCGATGCAACAAGAATTTGCTAAAGGAAAACATCTGCATGAAGAAACCTGCCATCACCCGCATGCCCATCCACGAACTGCTCGCCTCCCGCTGGAGCGGCCGCGCTTTCGATGCCGCCAAACCGGTGGATCACGACCAGGTCATCACGCTGCTCGAAGCTGCGCGCTGGGCACCCTCCTGCTATGGGGATCAGCCGTGGCGCTTTCTGGTGTGGAACAAGAGTACGGATATGGCGGCATGGCAACAAGCTTTCGATTGTCTTGCGCCAGGCAATCAAGTTTGGGTCAAGGATGCGCCGCTGCTGCTGCTGACCACGGCCGATACCTTGTTCAACCACAACGGCCAGCCGAACCGCTGGGGGCAGCATGACACCGGCGCGGCGGCCGAGAATCTTTGTCTACAGGCCGAGGCCATGGGCATGATGGCGCACCAGATGGGCGGGTTCGATGCGGACAAGGCGCGAGCCATTTTCAACGTGCCGGAGCGCTACATTCCGATGGCGATGGTCGCGGTCGGTTTCCCGGCCGATCCGGCCACATTCAGCCCGGAAGTGCGTGAGCGCGAGACTGCGCCGCGCAAGCGTCGGGAGCTGGGCGAGCTGTTTTTTGCAGGGGCATGGGACAAGCCCATCATCTGATAGAATGGCTCTTTTAACTACTGATATCCGGGATTAGCATCATGGCCGTCGTCGAACTCACCAAAGCCAATTTCAAGGAAACCATCGAAAAGAACGAGCTCGTCATCGTCGACTTCTGGGCGCCGTGGTGCGACCCCTGCCTGACCTTCAGCGAGACGTTCAAGCAAGTGGCTGAAAATCACCCGGACATCGTGTTCGGCATGGTGAATACCGAAACTGACAACGAAATCGCCGAATACTTCAATGTCGAAAAGATTCCCGGCATCCTGGTCGTGCGCGAACAGGCGGGACTGCTGGCGCAGGTGGGCGAGCTGGGTGCGCCGGCGTTGGAGGAAATCATCAAGTGGGCGCGCGATTACGATATGTCGACTGTGCACGAATACTACGCCGGTCAGCAAAAGGGCTGAGCGTTCGGGGGGTGCGTCTTTCGCACTCCCTCCTTTCCCGGCGTCAGCCGGTAAGGGAGCCGGTGGTGAGCAGCCTGTAGAGGAAAAAAGCGCCGACTGCCATCATCAAATACATTGCAAGGCTTCCGGCAACCGCCGCGGAACTCTTGCCGAACGTTTTCTCGAACCATATTTTCGCCACGTAAAACGCCACAAGTGCCAGTGCGATGCCTACGATTGCCCTGGAGTCCAGGTCGAGCAGTTTTCCGCCCATCGTCGCCAGCAGGCCGTCTCCCGAAAAGATGAGGATGGCGAGACCGACAATACCGAACACCATCAACACAAACTGCGCACCGGCCTTGATGACCGATAGCAGCGATTCCGGCTTTTCGGTCGAGACCTTTTCTTTCTTTCCAGGAAGCGGTTTTGCCATTGGATCATCCTCCAGAGTGACGATATTAATCCGAACTTTCCGGTAGATACTTTGCCGGATCTACCGGCTTGCCCAGCTTGCGAATCTCGAAATGCAGCTTGACGCGATCGGTGTCGGAATTGCCCATTTCGGCGATCTTCTGACCCTTGGTCACCAATTGACCTTCCTTGACCAGCAACTGGCTGTTATGGGCATAGGCCGAGAGATAGGTCTTGTTGTGTTTGATGATGATCAGTTTGCCATAACCACGTAAGCCTGTTCCGCTGTATACCACCTTGCCCGGTGCTGCGGCATGGACAGGCTGACCTTGATCCCCGGCGATGTCCATGCCCTTCGAGCTGCCGCTGTCATTAAAACCGGCCAGTATCTTGCCTTTGGCGGGCCAGGACCATTCGAGCGCTTCATCGTCGGCCGGCATGGCGGGTTTCTCGGTAGCTAGTTCCGCCGGTTTGGGCGTTTCGGCCGCGGCGGGTTTCTCGGCTGTTGCTGCGGGTTTGTCCGTTGGGGGAACAGGCTTGATGGCGGTTACAGCGGGTTTTTGTGCGGGCTCGACGGTCAGTGCCTTGGCGCTGTAGGGTTCTTTCAGCGCCTTGGGTTCAGTCAGCAGGGGAATCGCGTCCGGCTGGACCGGTGCGACATCAATGGGTTTGCCGTCGAGGGGCTTCGCGGTAGGCGCAGGTTCGAGTTTGAGCGGTGTGGCAACGGCAACGTCGCTATCGGCAGGCGCGGCGGGTGCGCTTGCCGTTGCCCTGGGATCCTTCAGCCGGAGCTGTTGCCCGATATAAATCGTGTAAGGCGGCTGGATATTGTTCCACTGAGCGATTTCCTTGTTGTCGAAACCAAATTCCAGCCCGATGCTATAGAGTGTATCGCCTTTTTTTACGGTGTAGCTGTCGGGACGCCAGTCCTTTTCGGCAGGAGCTGTTTTCTTGGCGACGGGCGGGGCAGGCTTGACGGTTTTCTTGGGAGCGGTCGGGCCGCGTTCGATCACGGGAGCCTGATAGTCTGTTGCGCAGCCGGCCAGCAACAGGAGAGCTATCCAGAAATAATGCTTCAACTTGTTCCTCCGAGGAGCGGTACGAACTTGACCGCTTCCAGCTTGGTCTGGCGGAATTCCTCCGGCAGACGTTCGACCAACACCAGCGTTTGCTCTTGCGTGCCGACTGGTATGACCATGCGGCCGCCCACGGTCATCTGCTGCAACAGCTCGTTGGGAATGTGCGTCGCACCTGCGGTGACCATGATGCCGTCGAACGGCGCCAGATCGGGCAGCCCGTAATGGCCGTCGGCGTGCTTCACCTTGACGTTGCGCGTGCGCAGTTCGCGCAGATTGTTGCGGGCCTTCATCAGCAGCGGGCTGATGCGCTCGACCGAATAGATTTCCTGTGCCACGCGAGACAGCACGGCGGTCTGGTAACCGCAGCCGGTGCCGATTTCCAGCACGCGGCCCAAGGGGTTTCCGCTGCGCAGGATTTCCGTCATGCGCGCCACGATGTAGGGTTGCGAAATAGTCTGGCCGTAGCCGATGGGCAGCGAAACATCTTCATAGGCGCGTATCGACAGCGCCTCGTCGACAAAAATGTGGCGCGGGATCGCGTTCATCGCGCCCAGCACCACTTCGTCCTTGATGCCTTGCTCCCGCAGGCGCTGGACCATGCGGTCGCGCGTGCGCTGCGAGGTCATGCCGATGCCGTGCATGGTGGAACTCATAGGCCCAGCCAGGAATTGAGCGCATCGAGTTGCGCGTATTGCGTGAGATCGATCTGCAGCGGTGTGACGGCCACCATGCCATGCTCGACGGCATGGAAATCGGTCCCTTCGCCGGCATCCTGCGCTGAACCGGCGGCGCCGACCCAGTAGACGGTTTCGTTGCGGGGGGTGACCCATTTGATCACCGGCTCGGCCTTGTGGCGCTTGCCCAGGCGCACGACTTTCAAGCCCTTGAGCTGCTCGTATGGGATATCGGGAACATTCATGTTCAGCAATACAGGCGGTGGAAAGGTGTTTTCCTGGAAGCGCTTGACCATCTCGAATACCACGCGCGCGGCAGTGTCGAAATGCTGCGGCGCGTGCCTGGCCATCGATACGGCAATCGACGGGAGCCCGAGCAGGTAGCCTTCCATTGCCGCAGCGACGGTGCCGGAGTAAATGGTGTCGTCGCCCATGTTGGCGCCGTCATTGATGCCGGAAATCACCATGTCAGGCAGGTTGTCGAGCAGGCCGGTAACGGCCAGGTGCACGCAGTCGGTGGGCGTACCGTTGACGAAAAAGAAACCGTTGGCGGCGCGGCGCACGGAAAGCGGCCTGTCCAGCGTCAGGGAGTTGCTGGCGCCGCTGCGGTTGCGCTCTGGAGCCACGACGGTGATTTCGGCGAGCGGCGCCAGGGTTTTCGCCAGCAGGGCGAGGCCGGGAGCAAAGTAACCGTCGTCGTTGGAAAGCAGGATGCGCATGGCTAAGTTACCGGAAATTCGGCGCACTTCCCGACCGGGCGAGGCGTGGCGCAGGTTTTAAGTGGGTTGTTGCGGCAGACGGATGTGCAGTCAAGAACAGCTATCCCGGTTGAGTTCAAACGCATCTTATCTATTCTTGTGAAACGGACCCTCGGGATTATAGCTTAGAGCCTATTTCAGTAGGGAACGACCGATGCGATATTACTCAAAAGCAATGCGACCTGGATCGCGTCAAATTCAGACATGAATGATGGCCTATTGCTTGTCGGTATCGCTTTCCTTTTGCCGATGGTATTGATACAGCGCAAGGATGCTTTTTACCCGCGCCGAGAGTTCGGTGCGGTCGACAGGTTTGGATATGAATTCGTCCGCACCGGCCTGAAGGGCATACAGCCGTGATTCGCGATCGTCGAGCGCGGTGATCATGACGATGGGGATATTCCGAGTAGCCGCGTGCCCCTTGAGTTTTTCCACGACTTCGAAGCCATTCATGTCCGGCATCATCACATCGAGCAAGATCATGTCCGGAGTTTCCCTGGTTGCGATTTGCAACGCCTGCAGTCCGTTGCCGGCGGTGAGTGTGGCATGTCCGTCGGCGTGCAGCATGGCCTCCAGCACTCTGACATTGCGTGCATCGTCGTCAACAATCAGTATCCTGGCGATGTAGTTCTCCATCTCAATCCCCTTGGTGCTCAGTTCTTACTTTTTTGCCGCTGGTTTTCGTGGTGGCGAAATGCAGTGTGTATTGTTTGAAGAAGATGTTCGTCATCCCAGGGCTTGGTGAGAAATTTATAGATTTCGCTCCTGTTCACGGCTTCGGTGATCGCCTGAAGATCGGTGTAGCCAGAGAGAATGATGCGTATCGTATCGGGATACATTTCGCGGACTTTCGCGAGAAAATCCGGCCCGTTGGTCGGCGTCATTCGCGCGTCGGAAATGACCACGCCGACTTCGTTGCCAGCCAGCAGGTTCAGGCCTTCCATGCCGCTTTCCGCGGTGAGGATGGTGTAGCCTTCGCGCCGCAGCAGCCGTTTGAGTGCGGATAGTATCGAAGGCTCGTCATCTACCAGCAATATTGTGTTCTGCGGTTTATGGTGAGTCTCGGGAAACACCAGCTTGTGCTCTTTGGCGAGTAGCGATTCGAATTCCCTGGCGGGAATCGGGCGGCTGAAGTAGTAACCCTGCATTTCGTCGCATCCGCGGTTTTTGAGGAAATTGAGCTGGGCGGTGGTTTCCACGCCTTCGGCTATCGTCAACATCTTGAGGCTCTTGGCAAGCGCGATGATGGCCATCGTGATTGCGGCGGCATTGGGGTCGTAGGTGATGTCGCGCACGAAGGACTGATCGATTTTCAGCCGGTCGATGGAGAAGCGCTTGAGATAGTTGAGCGAGGAATACCCGGTGCCGAAATCGTCGACGGAAAGGAATATGCCCATGTCCTTCAGCTTGCGCGTGGCCTCGATGAAAGCATCGGGATCGGACATGATCATGCTTTCGGTCAACTCCAGCTCAAGATAGGCAGGGTCCAGTCCGGATTCCTGCAATACGCTTGCGGCAAGGCCGGCAATATCCTGGGCGTCGAGTTGGCGCGCGGACATGTTGACCGCGACGCAAATGTTGCGCAATCCGGCGTTCTGCCATGCCTTGTTCTGGCGGCATGCCGTGCGCAGCACCCAATCCCCGAGCGGCACGATGATGCCGGAAGCTTCGGCGATGGGAATGAATTCGGCCGGCGATACCATGCCGCGCTGGGGGTGCTGCCAGCGCAACAGGGCTTCAGCGCCATAGATTTCGCCGGTGTGCAGACTGAGTTGCGGTTGGTAGTAGAGCATCAGCTCGTCGTTTTCCAATGCGCGTCGCAATGCGTTTTCGAGATCGAGGCGTTCCAGCGAGCGGGCATTCATTTCGGTCGCGTAAAAGCTGAAGCGGTGATCCTCCGTTTTTTTTGCACGATGCATGGCCGTGGTCGCATTTTTCAGTAGCGTGTCGATGTCTTCTCCATCACGCGGGAAAATACCGATGCCGATACTGGCAGTCAGAAAAACTTCCCGTTCGCCGATAAGCATCGCTTGTGCCAATGCTTCGAGGGCACCGCGAGCGGCCACGGCGGCCTGCTCTTCCTGTTCCACTTCGATGACCCAGACGAATTCGTCGCCGCCGGTCCTTGCCAGGGTGTCCGTTTCGCCTTCCAGCGCGTGCAGGGTTTTGCCGACCGCCTGAAGCACGAGGTCGCCGGTGCTGTGGCCCAGGCTGTCGATGATGTTGCGGAAGTGATTGAGATTGATGACGAGAATCGCCAGCATGCTTTTTCCCTGACGGGCGCGGTCGATGGCTTGCGCCAGGCGGTCGTTCAGCAGGTTACGGTTCGGTAGCCCGGTCAGGTCGTCGAAATTCGACTTGCGTTCGAGCTGCGCCATGTAGCGAGCCCGCTCGCTGATGTCGGTCACCATGATGACCGCGCCGTGGAGTATTTCATCTTCGAAAATGGGCGTGCTGGAGACTTCGACCTGCACCGCTGTGCCGTCCTTGCGCCAGAATGTGTCCTGAACGCGCTGCACGGTCGCCCCTACGGCAGTCGCAGCGGATATGGGGCACGACTCCCGCGGGTAGGGATCGCCGTTGGGCAAGGCATAATGCACCGCGTCGTGGGCATTGCGTCCGAGCAGCTCGTTGGGCGCATAGCCCAGCATGGTATTGGCGGCAGGGTTGACGAAATTGATGACGCCAAGAGCATCGACCACGTAGATGCCCTCGGCCGCCGACTCCAGTATCAGTGCCTTCTGGTGACTGACATGCCGGAAGGCTTCTTCAACCTCGCGCTGATGCACCCGTGCACGCATGGTTTCGATGGAGAAGGTCAGGTCGTCCACCGTTTCCATCAGAAGCTTGATTTCCTCTTTGTCGAATGCGTCGGGCTCCGCGGCCCACACCACGAGTACGCCGGATACCTGATTCCCGAAATACAGCGGAAGCCCCAGCACCGAGGTCAGTCCATATGTTTTTGCATGGGCATGCCATGGCGCCATGCGAGGATCATTGGGCGCATCGCGGATGAGCACCGGGTTGCCGCTGCGTATTGCGGTACCGGCAACGCCCATGCCGCCGTCCCTGTCGGCCCAGGTCAGTTCTGTCTCGTATAAATGATTGCCCGGCATCCCGTGGTGCGCCATGGGCCGTATGGTCTGTTTTTCATCGTGCTCGGCGTAGCCTATCCAGGTGAATGGATAATTGCCGACTTCCACGATCAGCCGGGTGACCTCCTGCAACTCGCTTGCCTCATCGGCCGAGCGCAGCAATGCGCGGTTGCTTGCGCTCAGGATATGGTGCGCGCGCAGGCTGCGCCGGTGCTGCCGGGTCAGTTGTTCGATGTGGCGGCGATGAGCCAGGAAACCGTCCGCCAGGCTATCGATGGCGGCAGCCAGGCGTCCGGTGACGCTGCCGTCATCCTCGATCCCGGTGCGTGCCCGGAGATCGCCGCTTGCCAGCTTTTCGGCAGTTGCAACTATGTCGTCAAGATTGCTCATTTTGGTCACTAAATATAATTATTGGGTTGTAGGATTACCCGAAATCGCGGATATCACCGTGCTCAGAAAGGACTGGTAACGGATAGGCTTGGCGATATAGCCATCGCAGCCCGCTGCATAGATTTTTTCCTCGTCGCCTTTCATCGCGAAGGCGGTCAGCGCATAAATCTTGATGTCGCGGGTCGCCGGATCGCTTTTCAGTATCCGGGTCGCGGCCAGCCCGTCCATGTCCGGCAGCTGGATGTCCATCAGGATCAGGTCGGGGTGCTGTTGCTGCGCAATTGCAATGCCGCCCAGCGCATGACTGGCCTGCATCACCGTATGCCCCGCGCTGTTCAGCAGAAAAGCGGCGAGCTTCATGTTCTGGACGTTGTCCTCGATGATCAGGATTTTTGCCATTTTCTTCCAAGTGCCCGGTGCACTTCGCCAATGAAGTTTCCGTGGTTGAACTGCGATTTCTTGACGATCTGCAATACGTGCCCGTTCAATATCTTGCGGTCCTCCGCCGAAAGGTATTTGGAGGTCAGCACGATGATGGGAATCCGGGCGGTTTCAGGCGCGGATTTCAAGGTCTCCACAATGTCAAAGCCGCCGATTTCCGGCATCATCAGATCCAGAATGATCAGGTCGGGCTGATGCGATTGCGCCACTTGCAAGCCTTCCGCTCCGCTATAGGTACGCAGTACCGTATAGCCGGCCTTCTCCAGATAGGTTGAAATGATTTCGACCGATTTCGGGTCGTCGTCGATGACCAGCACCGTGGACGTACCGTCCGGTTGGACAAATCCCAGATCGGTGAGTGCGCATGCCAGTTCGTCCGCGGTGATGGGTTTCTGCATGATGGTTGCCGCACCGAGCGACATCCCTTTGCTGCCGTCCGCGACGATTGAGATGATCACGACGGGAATATGCGCATGCGCGGGATCGCTCTTGAGTTTGGCAAGAAAATCCCAGCCGTCCATGCCGGGCAGCAGGATATCCAGGGTAATGAGGTCGGGGTTGCAGCCTTCGTGCAGCTTATCGAGCGCAATCTCGGCGGTTGGCGCGCACACGGTGCGGCAACCTTCCTTTTCCAGTTGCAGCCGGATCAGGTCAGCCGCCCGGGATTCGTCTTCCACGATCAGCACCAGCGGGGCGGCGTTGCTCTTGCCTGCGGCCTTCATGCTTGTCGCGTCGCTGGCGGCCTGCTGCGTGGCGGCGGCGCTCTGGTAGGGGAGCCAGACGGTGAAGGTGCTGCCCTGATCCTGCACGCTGGCGACCGAGACCGAGCCGCCATGGAGATCGGCCAGTTTCTTGACCATGACCAGCCCCAGCCCGGTACCGTCGAAACGGCGCGAGAGCGAGCTGTCGAGTTGTACGAAAGGCTGGAACAGGCGCGACATATCGGCATGGGAAATGCCGATGCCGGTATCGGTGACGGAGATTTCCAGGTATTCCGCCGCGTCGCCTGCCAGGGCGGTATGCATTTCCGGCCGCGACTCGGTGCGGGAAAGCACATCCTCACGCGATAGGCGGCGCGCCGATAGGGCAACCCGGCCGCCTTCCGAGGTGAATTTGACGGCATTCGACAGCAGGTTGTAGATGATCTGCTTGACCTTGCGCGGGTCCAGCCAGGCCGTGCCCAGCGTATCCGGCGCGTCGGTGGTGAGCTGGATGCGATGCGCCATCGCCTTTTCGCGGATGATGGCAAGGCAATTCTGCAGCAGTTGCTGAACGTTGGTTTCCTCTCCCTCCAGCACCATTTTCCCGGCCTCTATCTTGGAGAGATCGAGAACATCGTTGATCAGGTAGAGCAAATGCTGGCCGCTTTCGAAGATGTCGTTGATGTATTCCCTCTGCTGATCGGTCAGGTCGCCGACCAGCCCGTCGCGCATCACCTCGGAGAAGCCGATGATGGCGTTGAGAGGCGTGCGCAGTTCATGCGACATATTGGCGAGAAACTCCGATTTCATGCGGCTGGCTTCCAGCAGTTGCAGGTTTTGTCTGCTGATTTCCTCGCTGCGCAAGCGCAACTGCCCGGCAAGCAGCTTGAGATCGTCGTACTGCTGCACATTGTGCAGGGTCACGCCGAGCTGGGCGGCGGTACGCTCGAGGAAGGTCTGATCGCGGTCGCCGAGCGTATGGTTGGAAACAACCACGATGATGGCCAGCAACTTGTCGAGATGGATGGCGGGACACAGGGCGATGCAGGCGGGGGTAAAGTGCGGCGCGACGCTGTCCTCGTCCGTGAAAGCGGCGTGCTCGCGGTAGTCCTGCAATACGGTAATCCGCGAGTTGCGCGCCACGCTGCGTATCGTTTCATCGCTGAAGCGGAGCTCCATCGGCGCGCCCGGGCTGGTATTGTGGCTCGCCTCCTGGCGGTAGATGCCATGCCATTCGTCGAACCCATACACGGCGGAAACCGGGTAGCCATGATTGCTGCCGAGGATTTCGAGCATGCCTTTCAGTATCCGGCCGCGGTCCAGCGTTGAATTGAATAGCCGCAATATTTCGCCGTGGGTGCGTTCGTAGAGTGCCGCGTGCATCAGCTCCTGCTGACGCACTTCCAGGTCTTCCTTCACACGCACGGCTTCCTCGAAGGTCGAGATCAGGAGGTCGAGTATCTGTTGCCGCTCGGCGTTGACGAAATGCTTCTGGCCCGAGAAGTAAATCTCCATGCCCATCTGCATCTTCTGGTTCTGGCGCATCGCGCGGTTCATCAGCAGGTAATCGATGCGCGCCAGCAGATATTTTTCGTCATAGGGCTTGCGGATGAAATTGTCGGCACCGCATTCCAGACCTTTCAGCACGTCCTGCACATCGGCCAGCGAGGTCACCAGGATCAGGGGCAGATTGATGTGGCGCGGGTTCTGCCGGATGGCGTGGCAGAGTTCGTAACCGCTCATTTCCGGCATCACAATGTCGCTGATCACGAGCTGCGGATCGATTGCTTCGAGCAGCTCAAGCGCCTGTTTGCCATTGAACGCCACCGCTACCTGGAAGTTGTTGCGCTCGAGGAGATACTTGAGGTGCTCCGCCTGCGTCGGACTATCTTCGGCGATCAGGATACGTGCGCCCTGGAGAGTTGTTGTCTGTTTGCGTTTTTCCGGCATCGGATACTCCTCGACTAACCCTATGAATGCTGCGCCAGGCCGGCCAGCAGCGACACGATCTTGTCCGGCCCCAGCACTTGCGTGGCGGCCCCAAGTGCAATGGCTGCGCCTGGCATGCCATGCACCACCGAGCTTTCCTTGTCCTGGGCGATGGTGAGCGCTCCCTGATCGCGCATCAAACCAAGTTCCGCCGCGCCATCCTTGCCCATGCCGGTCAGCAGGATGCCGATGGCACTGGCCCCGTAGGCATTTGCCACGGAGCGAAACAGGGTGGAAACCGAGGGGCAGTGTCCGTTTTCCGCCGCATCCTTTTTGAGCGTGACACGGGCATAGGTATCGACATTGGCCTGGAATCCGTTGGGCACGACATAGGCATGCGCCGGCATCATCACGGTGCCGTTGACGGCCAGCGCCACCGCAAACTTGCTGGATTCAGCCAGCCATTGCACGAATCCCTCCGCGAATCCCTGCGCAATGTGTTGCACGATGATGATGGGAATGGGGAAATCCTTGGGCAGGTGCGACAGTATTTGCTGCAGAACCAGTGGTCCGCCGGTGGAGGAGCCGATGGCAACGAGCCTGAAATGCTTGCGGGCAGCCGGCGTCATGAGAGGCGGTTCGGGCGGGAGCGTATCCGGGGCCGGTGCGGCAGGCGTCTTTTGCTTCGCCCAGCGCTTGACGACCTTGATCTCGGACATCAGTTTCACCGTCTGTATCAGTTCGCGAGCCGTTGCCGCATGGTCGGGATGCCCGATGCCCGTCGGCCGTTTCATCACTGCCAGCGCTCCCGCTTCCAGCGCGGAAAGGGTAGTGGACCGGTCATCCGAAGCCGTGCTGTCGGTAACCACCACGATAGGCGTCGGATAGTTTTCCATGATGGCGCGCGTTGCCGCGTAGCCGTCCATCCTGGGCATGTGCAGGTCCATGGTAATCACGTCCGGCTTTCTGGTCTTGACGGCCTCCAGTGCCTCTTCGCCGTTGCTGGCGGTGGCGATGACCTGGATTTCCTGATCCGACGCGAACAGATAAACGAGGAATTCCCGCACCGATGGCGAATCCTCGACCACCAGCAGGCGTATGGGCGGACGATGGGCCAACGCTGTTTTTGCGCTATCGGGCATGCCGTTTCCCCTGTCCGTAGAGTATGTGGAGTCGGCCGGGCATCGTCATGTCTCCTAAACCAGCCGTCCCATCACTTCGAGCAGGTTGCTCTGCTCGAAGCTGCGTTTGACGATATAGGCATCCGCACCGACATCGATGCCCCGCTCGCGGTCTTCGCGCGATTCCAGCGCGGTCACCAGCACCACCGGCAGGTCGGTCAGCCTCTTGTCAGCGCGTATCTTCGCGGTGAGATCGAATCCGTCCATGCGCGGCATTTCCACGTCCGACACCACGATGTCGAAATCGCCGTTGCGCAGCAGCGTATAGCCGTCCACGCCGTCCACTGCGGTCGTGACCCGGTAGCCTGCCAGTTCGAGGATGCCTTTGATCAGGCTGCGCGCAGTGATGGAATCCTCCACCACCAGCACGTGTTTCTGCTGGAGGGTAATCTCCGGCGATTTTGCGATCACGCTCGCTGTCCTGGCGGCCGGCACCTGCAGCGCCGACCTCATCAGGTCGGATACGTTGAGGATGGGTACCGCCTTGCCGTTGCCGAGGATGGTAGCCGCGGCAATATTGCGGACGCGCGAAAGCTGCCGGCCCAGGCGCTTGACCAGCACTTCCTGCTCGTTGAGCACTTCATCCACGACGAACGCGATATGCTTTCCGCTCGCCGTCAGCAAGGCAACCTGGATAAACGGGTCCGCCGCGTCCTCGGTGTGCGCGATCTCCAGCACGTCGCCCATGCGCACCAGGGCAAAAGTTGCGCCGTTGAGGCGCACCGTGGCACGGTTCTCCACAGTGCGGATATCGGTCTTCAGTACGCGCGATGTCTGTTCGACATGGCTGGTGGGCAGCACGAAAGTCTGCTCGCCAACGCGTATCGTGATGCCGCGGTAAGTTGCGAGAGTCAGCGGCAGCAGGATGCGGAAACTGGTGCCGACGCCGGAATGGGTCGTCACATTGACCGAGCCGCCCAGCTTGTCGACTTTTTCGCGCACGATGGCGAGACCCAGTCCGCGGCCGGAAATTTCGGTGATGATGGGGCTGGTGGAAACGCCGGAGTGATAAATCAGCTCCATTGCCCCGGTCTGGTCCATGTTCGAAGCTTCTTCCCGGCTTAACAGGCCGAGCCTTGCGGCATGCGTCTTTACCTTCTCCGTATCGATGCCGCCGCCGTCGTCGGAAACGGTGATCTCCACGCGGTTTCCGCTATGCGGCTGAATGGTGATGACGATTTTTCCGCACTCCTGCTTGTTTTGCCGCACACGCTCCCTGGGCAATTCGATGCCGTGATCGATGGCGTTTCTCATCAGGTGGATCATCGGATCCTTGATCGCTTCCAGTATCCGCCGGTCGGCTTCGAGGTCTTCGCCCCGCATCGTCAGTTCGATCTCCTTGCCATGCTGTTTTGCCAGATCGCGCACCAGGCGCGGAAGGGCTTCCAGCACCGTCGAGAACGGCAGCATCAAGGCTTTTTTCATGTCCTCCAGCAGTTCGTCCACCATGCGGCCGACCATGCGCTGGTCCTGTTCGGTAGATTTGGCGATGGCATTGAGTTGATGGTTAAGGTTCTTGATAAAGGCGGCGTTCTGCTCCAGCAGCTCCTGCAATTGCGGCGGCTGCGCCAGCGTGTGCTGAAACTCGGGGTATTGGCTGCTGAAATTCGACCATTCCTTGTTCATTGCAGCGGTCAGGGTCTGCATGGAGGAGAGCTCCTGCCGGCGCTGCTGTATCAGCAGCTTGGCCGCGAGCAATTCTTCTACCTGCAAAAAAATGGAATCCAGCTTTTCGGTGGCGATGCGCACCGTATTGCCCAGGCCGGTTCTCTCGCTGCCAGCCGGCTTGGGCGCAGGCACGTGCGTGAAATCCGGTGACGTTTCGAGATTGGCCGCCTGCGACTCGACAGCCGGGGAGGGCGCCGCCGCATTCACCTCGTTCAGCAGCGCGCTCAACTGGTTCAGCGTCTGTTGCAGGCTGTCGAATAAAGCGGGCGAGGTGGCGAGTTCGCCCCGCTTCAGCGCCGAGAACGTGCTCTCCAGCGTCTGGCAGATGCTTTCGATGACGCTCTGGTTGACCGAGCGCGCCGCGCCCTTCAGGCTGTGCGCTTCGCGGAAAACCTGCTCTACCAGCGCAGCGACCCTGGCTGCTTCCGGCTGGCTCTCCATCTCGGCGATGCCGGCATACAACGCGTCGATATGCTCCCTCGCTTCCAGCCGGAAGGTTGTCAGCAGGCGCTTGAGGAGTTCGTCGTTGTTGTCCGGCGTCACCATGGCGATTTCTAGCTCCGCTCCATCAATTGTTTCAGTTTCTGCCCGACCGTGTGAAGGTTCTCCGCCGCCGCCTTGGCCTGCCCGGCGCTATCCACATTCTGGCGCGCAGCCTGACTGATGCCCTTGATCGCCAGCACCGCCTGATCCATGCCGACCAGTTGTTGCTGCGCCGATACCGCGATCTGGGTCGCCGCACGCGCGGCTTCTTCTATGCTTTCCGCCAGTGCATTGATCGATTGCCCGACTTCGCCGGAAAGCCGCACGCCGGATTCCACCGCCTTGCTTCCTTGATCGGTCGCCATCACGGCGGCATTGGTAGCTTTCTGAATTTCGCCCAGAATCGCGCGCACCTGGGTGGTCGCCTGTTTGGATTGGCCCGCCAGGCTTTTCACCTCCTGCGCTACCACGGCGAAGCCCTTGCCTTGTTCGCCAGCCTTGGCCGCCTCGATGGCGGCATTCACCGCCAGCAGGTTGGATTGTTCTGCCAGATCGTTGACGGTAGCGATGATTTCGCCGATGGCCTGACTTTGCTCGGACAGGCGGATGATGCTTTCTGCCACCGATTCCATCTGCCCCTGAATATGCCGCATGGCGTTGACGGATTCCTCGACCGATTTCTTGCCGTGCTGCGAGATTTCGGCGGTTCTCTGAGCGGTTTCCGAGACATGACGCGCCTTGTCCGCAGCCATCAGCGCCGTCTGCTTGACCTCTTCCACCGTGGAGGTGGTCTCGCTGACGGCCGTGGCCGTGTTGGTTGATCCCGAGGCCACCTGGCTGGCGGCATCGAGAATGTCGCTGGTGGAGGCGGTGAGAATGGTCACGGTTGCCTGCATTTCCTGCAGCAGGTGGCTCATCCCGGCCTCGATGCGCTTGCGCTCGGAGATGTCGATCACGCTGGTCAGCACAAGGTTGCCTTCTTCGCTCTGGATCGGGTTGAGGCCGATTTCCACCGGAAATTCTCGGCCGTCCTTGCGCAGCCCGAAGAGATCGCGTCCCGCGCCCATGGCCCGCACGCTGGGGTTGGCGAAAAATGACGAGCGATAGCCGCCGTGCATGCCGCGAAAGCGCTCCGGCACCAGTTTGTCGACCGACATGCCGATCAGCTCTTCGCGCGTGTAGCCGAACAGTTTTTCTGCCTGCGCGTTGACCAGCGTAATGTCTCCGTCTTCTCCCACCAGGATGATGGCGTTAGGTGCGGATTCAACCACGCGCTTGAAGCGCTCTTCGGCACGTTTGCGCTCGGTGATGTCGATAATGCTGGCGAGCACCAGGTCGCGCCCGCCGCCATGGATAGGGTTGAGGCCGATTTCCACGGGGATTTCCCGGCCGTCTTTACGCAGCCCGTACAAATCGCGCCCGGCGCCCATGGAGCGGACGCTGGGATGGAAAAAGAAACTGTCGCGGTAACCGGGGTGCGCGGCGCGAAAACGCCTGGGGACGAGCATTTCAATCGGCTGCCCGATCAGTTCGCTGCGCGAATAGCCGAAGAGTTTTTCAGTCTGGGCATTGACCAGCACGATTTTGCCGTTGGCTCCTACCAGCACGATGGCGTTGGGTGCCGCCTCGACGATATGGCGAAAGATGCCCGAGCCTGCACCCGTCCCGATAAAACCAAAACCCCAAGATATTTTTCCCAGATTCAGCATACGGTCTCCACTCCCTGTGGTTCGGCAAATTCCGGCTGATAGGCCGCTGCCAGTTGTTTCAGTTTCAGGCCCAGTTCGTGCAGTTTCCTGGCTGTCTCCTCGGCCTGTTGAGTGCTGATCACGTTTTCTGCGCTTGCCTGCCCGATGTTATGCATCGCCAGCGCCACCTGATCCATCCCCGCCCATTGCTGTTGCGCCGATACGGCAATCTGCGTCGTTGCCTCTGCCGCGCCTTCGATGCTATCCGTCAGCATGCGGATGGCTTCGTCTGCCTGCGCGGAGCGCTCCATGCCCGATGCCACCGCTTTGCTGCCCTGTTCGGCGGTGAATGTGGCGGTGCCGGTTGCCTTGCGGATGTCGTTCAGTATCGTCCTGACCTGTGCGGAAGCCTGTTTGGACTGTTCTGCCAGCCGCTTGATTTCCTGCGCCACGACCGCGAATCCCTTGCCCTGTTCGCCGGCTTTTGCCGCCTCGATGGCCGCGTTGACGGCCAGCAACTTGGATTGCTCCGCCAAATCGATCACCGAGGCCATGATTTCGCCTATCGCCTGGTTTTGTTCGGACAGAAGCACGATACTTTCGGCAGACGATTCCATTTGCCGCTGGATGTGGTGCATGGCATCGGCCGATTCCTGCACCGACTTTCTGCCGTGTTGCGAGACCTGTGCGGTGTTTTGCGCCGTCTCCGCGACGTACCGCGCTTTCTCGGTCGCAAGCTTTGCCGTTTGCTTCACTTCCTCCACGGTCGCGGTGGCCTGTATCACCGCCGCCGCCGTTTCGGCGGAACTGGAACCCAGCCGCATGGCGGCCTCCAGAATTTCCGTCGCCGACGCATTAAGCACATTGACCGTTTCCAGCATCTCCTGCATGAGCTGGTGCAGTTTGGCCTCGGCGCGCGTGCGTTCGACGATTTCCCTTTGCGCGGCTTCGGTGCTTTTCACCAACTCTATCGTTCGTTCTTGCACGCGCTTTTCAAGATCGTCGCGCGCTTCCCGCACGGCTGCTTCGGCGTGCTGCCGGTCGATGTCCGTTTCTTCGAGTGAGCGGCAGTAGCGCCAGATCAAACCGGCGAAGACAAAAATGTTCAGCATGACGACCAGCGACAGGCGAAACTCGCTGTCATAGAACTCGCTGTGCGATCCGGCCCAGCACAGCCAACCGATCAGTACAGGGAGGACAACGGCTGCCGGGAGCAGTTGGCGCGCCATTTCGCCACCAGCACCTGCGCCGCTGACGGTTGCCATCAGCCCGTGTCCGGCGCGCGCGCCGAGTATGCCCAGAGACAGCACCACAAATGTGGCCGCCGTATGTAAAGCCATTTTCGTATGGGCTGCGAAGCCATAAAGCAGCCGGATGTCATAGGTGTAGCCGAGCAGTGCCAGCAAAGCCACAATCAACATGGCCAGCGCCAGGTACTGTGCCGGCCGATGACCGCCCCATGTCTCGGTATCCAGAAACCGCAGCGCCAGCCCCGCCAGCAGGAAATTGAATGCTGCATTGGGGGACATTCTTCCCGGCATCGAAGTCGCCACCGCATCCCGCACTTCCGTGAATAGCAGCTGGTCAATACCGAAATCCATGCCCAGCATGTACTCGCCCAGGGTCAGCAGCCCGATTAGCGCGACGGTAGTCGCACTCCAGTGAGCGATGCGCAACTTATGCAGGCTGGATTGATTTTGCGGTGACAGCCGCAGTGCCAGGCCGATCAGTACGAACGAAAATGCCGTATTCGCCTTCATCGAAACCAGGCTGGGATGTATGCTTTTAAGCGTCGAACTATCCAGCGCCCAACCTATCAGCACGATGATGCCGACGGCCATGACCAGCGTTCCGGCGCTTTTCGACAGCGATTCGAATTTTCTGACCTGGCTGATACTGAGGTTTTTTTCAACCATGCGTTTAAAGCCTCCTTACCGCTCGACCAGCCGCTTCAGTTGCGCGCCTATCGCATGCAGATTTTGTGCGGCGATCTCGGTCTGTTTCGTGCCCGCCATGTTTTGTACGCTGGCCTGCTTGATGTTTTCCATCGCCATGGCCACCTGATCCATGCCCACCAGTTGTTGCTGGCTGGATGCCGCAATCTGCAATGCTGCCTGCGCCGCGTTTACGATGTTTTCCGAAAGCGTCTGGATGGTGGTGCCCGCGGTGCCGGATTGCCTGGCACCGTCTTCCACCGCCTTGCCGTTGAGGTCCGTCGCCATGACGGCAAGCCCGGTTGCCTTCTGTATGTCGGTGAGAATCGCCCGTACCTGCGCCGTTGCCTGACGGGATTGTTCCGCCAGGGTTCTCACCTCTTGCGCCACTACGGCGAAGCCCCTGCCTTGATCGCCGGCCTTGGCCGCTTCGATGGCGGCATTTACCGCCAGCAGGTTGGATTGCTCGGCGAGGTCGTTGACGGTGGCAATGATTTCGCCAATGGCCTGGCTCTGTTCGCCCAGCCGTGAAATGCTATCCGCGGTTGAAATCGTCTGCGAGCGGATGCGGTTGATGCCGTCGATCAGCGCATCCACCGCCTGCTGACCGGATACGGAAACCTGGGCGGTTTCCTGGGCGATGTCGGAGACCTGCTTCGCTTTCTGGCTGCTGACCTGCACGGTCTGTTTCACTTCCTCCACCGTTGCCGTGGTCTGGCTGACCGCCGTAGCGGTCTCGGCGGCGGCACCGGCGACTTGCGAGGTCATCGCAAGGATTTCGGCGGACGATGCGGTGAGCTGCGTAATGGTTTCGCGCAGCTGGCGATTGATCGAGCGCGTCAGGTATAAACTCAGCATCACGCATAGCACGAAGCCGGTAGCCGATCCCAGGAGAATGAAGAAGGCGATGCGATCCACTGTCTCCGACAGATGCTCGCGCTGGCTGGTCAACAATGTCAGTTGCGAATTGCGGAACTGCTCGACCTTGTCCGTCAGCACGCGCGCTCGCGGCAGCATCTCTTGCTCGCTCATCGCGATGGCTTCGGCGATTTTTCCGCGTTGTACCAGGCCGATTGCCAACTGGACCTGCTGTTCGAGTTCCGATTGGAGGGCAGAGATTTCATGCAGCTCGGCGAACTCCTGTCTGGAAGCGGTGGTGCGAATTTTTTCGAATGCTGCTGCAAATCGCTGCGCATCGTGCTCCAGCTCGCGAACGTAGTATTGCTGTTGTTCCGAGAAAAGAAACATTCCCCGGTAATGCTGGATTTGCGAACTGACGGCGATTCTGAGCTCGCTGGCACCATCGGCCAGCGCTTCCCGCGTATTAATGTAGTGCTCGTATTGCTTCTGCTCCAGCTCGCGTGCGTAAAACGCACCCGCCGCAACCAGCAGGAACAGCGATAGCACCACCACATAACCGCCAATGATTTTTGTGCCTATCGTCATCATTTACTCCGCCTGTTCTTGAGGGTGTGCTTCATACTTTGTAGCGCTCCACCAGTTGCTTCAGCCGGATGCCCAATTCGTGCAGGCTGTGGGCCGCGACTTCCGCCTGGCGTGTGCTTTCCATGTTCTGCGAGGTGGTTTCCCGGATGTTGGCCGTCGCCATCGCCAGCTGATCCATGCCGACCATCTGCTGCTGCGCCGAAACCGCGATCTGGTTGGCTGCCGAGGCGTTTTCGCCGATGCTTTCCGCCAGTTGCAGGATGGCTTCGCCGGCTTCGCGCGATTGCCGCACGCCGCTTTCCACCGCTTTCGCCCCTTGTTCCGTCGCCAGCACCGCGATGTTGGTGCCTTTCTGGATGTCGCCCAGCAGGCTACGGATCTGGGTAGTGGCTCGCTTCGATTGTTCGGCGAGGTTTCTGACCTCCTGCGCCACCACAGAAAAGCCTCGCCCGTGTTCTCCTGCCTTGTTGGCCTCGATGGCGGCGTTGACAGCGAGCAGGTTGGATTGCTCGGCGAGATCCTTTACCGTGGCGACGATCTCGCCGATGGCCTGGCTTTGTTCGCTCAGGCGCACGATGCTCTGGGCGATGGACTCCATCTGCTGCTGGATGAGATTCATGCCTTCGATCACGTCCTCGACCGATTTGCGGCCGGTCTGAGACACGGCCACGGCTTTCTGCGCGGTATCCGAGACATGCCTGGCTTTCTGGCTGGAAAGCTGCACGGTCTGCTTCATTTCATCGACCGTGGACACGGTCTGCGCCACGATGGTCGCGGTTTCGGTCGCGCCCGCGGCGATCTGCGAAGTGCCGGTCATGATGGCGCTGGTGGAGGCCGCCAGCACGCCGACGCCCTCGGCCAGCTCGCGGTTGATCGACCGCAGGTTTTCCACCATGGAGGCGAATGCCCGCCCCAGCACATCGTGCTCGCTGGGCGTGGCAATCTGCACGGTCAGATCGCCGGAAGCGATTCTTTCCGCGACTTCCGCCTTGGCGCGCAAGCTGTTCACCATGGCCACAAAGGAGTTACCCAGCGCATCCCTGTCCGATTGCGGCGAAACTTTAAGATTCAGGTCTCCCTGCGCAATTTGCCGACCGATGGCGGCTTTTTCCTGGAGTGATGCGGCCATTTCGCGGAACTTGTCTTCCAGAAAGCCGATTTCGTCATGACGCGACTGCTTGATCGGCCTGACCACGATCTCGCCGGCAGCAATCTGCCGGGCGTCCTCGGTCATGTCGCGCAGAGGCTCGACGATGACGGCGTGCAGCCGTCGTGAAACGGGGAGGGTGATCGCCAGCGAACTCAGCATCACCAGCAGGATGATGCTGCCGTAGCGCACGATGCGGTTAACCAGTGGTTCGGTTTGCACGCGCATGTAAACCGTGCCCACCTGATGCGATTTTTCCATGATGGGCCAGAAAGTCGTCAGCTCGCTGCCATCGAACAGCGTGCCTTGCGGCTGCGCCAGCGGCGGTGAAGGCACGGAGGTCTCCGCACTCAGGTATTGGGTAAAGAGCTTGCCTTTGTCGTCGTACACCGCCGCGGCCCGGACGTCTGGATTGGAGCGCAGCGCCTGCAAATACTCCTGTGCCGCCTTGGGGTCGCCGAATACCAGCGCTGCCGAGACATTCGACG
Source organism: Methylobacillus sp. MM3 (assembly GCF_001645185.1). GTDB lineage: Bacteria > Pseudomonadota > Gammaproteobacteria > Burkholderiales > Methylophilaceae > MM2. The sequence continues at coordinate 565,693 of NZ_LXTQ01000001.1, read as the reverse complement.
CCACGATATTGGCGCGCACTGCGATGTCCTGCTTCTGCTGGGTGCGGTATGCCACGCTGTCATAAGCGACGATGATGGTGCCGGCCAACAGCAGGGCAATGGCGCTCGCCAGCACGGTAATCAGCCTGAGCTTGCGTCCGATGGGGATGTTGAGCAGCCAGTTCATGGAGCAATCTCCCTGTTGATCTTGTCCATCATGGTTGTTGCCTCGGCTTGACATTGAGAGCGAGGCTCAGCAGCTTGGCACTGAGTACCAGTTTGTTCTGCGCGGCTGCGGCTTCGTCGATCTCGAAGCGGACGCGGTTGTCCTTGAGCACGAAATTGATGATGGCCCCCTTGCCGCCGCTGTCGCTGACGGTCAGCACCGGACTGCCGTGCAGGCTTTCGATGGCCTGCGGCGTGGTCGGGTCGGCATTGCCGAAATACGCGATATCGCAGTCGGATTCCGGCGTCACGATCTTCAGCCGCTGCACGCTGATCGGCCGGTTGCCGGGTTGCTGGCTCGCGGCGGCGGAATCCAGCGTTTTCCCGAAAGGGTCTTCGCCAACCACGCACAAATTGATCGTGCTGCCCGGCGCCGTATCCGGCCATTCGACGTAAATGCCGAACTTGGTCAGGTACGCCGCCTTGACCGCAAGCTCCAGAGGTTCCGCTGCCGATACCGCAAAAGACGCTGCCAGTGCGATGGCCAGCGGCAGCCGGCATCGCGCGCGGATGAAGCGCATCATGGGGGTCAGAATTGCCATGACACCTCCATGTAAACGCTGCGCCGGAATTCGCTGCGCGCGGGGAGTGAGCCGAATTCCGGATGCTCGCGATCCAGCAGGTTGAATCCGCTGACGGACAGGCTGACGCCCTTGGTGATCATCCAGCCGAGGCGGGCGTCGAGCTCGGTATAGGAAGGCACCTCGGATGACGACAGCCCGCCGACGGAGCGCAGCGTCAAGTCGAGCTCCACGTTGCGCGGCAGATTCATCGACGAGCGTAGTGAGAACTGGTAGCGCGGATCGGTTTCCGAATTATCCAGACTGGAGGTGTCACTGCTATCGGAAGCCAATTCCAGGTCTTTCTTGAGGTAGTTGTAGCCCGCGCTCAGCCGCCACCAGTCGTTTACGCGGTAATTGCCCCACATTTCCACGCCGTAGGTGTTGCCGCGCATCTTGTTGCCGAGCACGAAGGGCAAGCCGCCAGGTGACAGTTCGACGCTGCGCAGCTTGTCATAGTCGTTGTAGAAGGCGGAGATCGAGAACGATAGCTTGGCTGTCGGGTCGGCGCGGTAGCCGACTTCGTAGGCGATCAGCTCTTCCGATTCGAAATCCTCGTTGCCGATCAGCCGGAACGGCGCGTTGGCGGGGACGAAGAATTCTGCGTCGATGCGCGAGGGGGTGCGCACCGCTCGCGATACCGATGACCAGAACAGCGATTTTTCGTCCAGTTTCCATGCCAGCCGCGCGCTCGGCTGCGTTTCCGTGCCGGTGTAGCTGTTGTGTTCAAGCTTGATGCCTAGCGTGAGCTTGAGCGCGTCGGCGAGCGCGATACTGTCTTGCCCGAAGAGGTTGGCCAGCTTGAGGCTGCGCTGGGTGGGTAGAAAAGCCAGCGACGCCGAGTTCTCGACGCTATCCTCCATCACGCGATAGCCGCCGCCCCAGACGATATCGTGGCCTTGGCGCCAGCGGAAGCGGTGCTGGATGTCGAGGTCGTAAGTGTCGAGCTGTTCGCGGAACAGGCCGGGGTAGTCGCGACGCGTGCGGTCGAAGTATGTCTGCACCTGCAGGCTGTCGTCACCGCCCAGTGCATGGTTCCAGCGGCCGAGCAGATTGACGCCGGAAAAAGTCTTGTCGCTGCCGACGCGCTGGTCGGATTCGCCGTCGTAAAGGTCGCCTTGCAGCGTGAACTTATCGCCCGCGTCGTCGGAGTCCAGCCGGAACCCCGCTTGCTGCTTATGCCAGCGGTCGTGCGCGTCCGTGCCGTTGGCGCGCTCGGTGCCGTCGCGTTCGAAGCCCTTGGCATAGACGCGGAATGCGGTGTTGTCATTCAGCTTGCCGCCATGGCGTGCCGCACCGCCGTGTTCCTGGGTGCCGACGCCGGCATTGAGCAGCGTTCCCTGCGTGGCATGAGCCGAGCGGGTAATGATGTTGATGACGCCGTTGACCGCATTCGAGCCCCACAGCGTACCGCCGGGACCACTGATCACTTCAATGCGCTCGATGTCCTGCAGCATCACATCCTGTACGTCCCAGAACACGCCGGAGAACAGTGGCGTGTACACCGTGCGGCCGTCGATGAGTACCAACAGCTTGTTGGTGGTGTTCTCGTTGAATCCGCGCGCGGTAATCGCATATTGGCTGGCATCGATACGCGCCACCTGTAGATTGGGCGCCAGTCGCAGCACTTCCGGCACGCTGGTGTAGCCGGAGCGGCGGATGTCTTCCTGGGTGATCACGAATACTGCCGCGGCCGCGGCGCTCAAGGATTCCTTTTTCTTGGAGACCGAGGAAATCTCGATGTTGGCGAGGTCATCGATGCTCATGTGAGAAAGGTCAACAGTCTCTTCATTCGTGATGCCGAATGCCAGGCAAGGAGCCAACAGCATGCCCCCCGCCAGATACCGTGCGGCCGTGACTAACGAAATACCGGCAAAATGGTGTGCCGAACTCTTCACGCGTTGCCTCCCTGGGCTGTCCACTGTATCCCGCTGGCGTCCTGCCCTGTAGTTGCAATTGCAGCAATGCTGCGTCTTATCGCTTCATGTCACTTCCTCGTGTACCACGATGTTTTCATTATGCAAAAGCTGTGCCGCATCCAACACCACCACCCCTTCGGCGGTGATGCCCTTGAGATAGTCCTGGCGTACGCCGGACAGCGTGGGCAATCCCGACTCGATTTCGTGCAGCGGAATGTTCCGCACGCCCAGTATCGAGTCGGCCAGAATGCCGAACTCCATGGTTCCATCCGAGAGAATGACGATCTTGTTGAGGTCGGTCAGGCCTTTTGCCGGCAACTCGAACAGTTGCTTGAGGTCGATCACCGACATCACCTGCCCGCGCACGTTGACGATGCCGGCCACGAAATCCGGAGTGCAAGGCAGCGGTGTCAGGTCCTTCAGCGGGTAGACTTCACGCACATAAGCCGTTTCGATGGCATAGGTTTCGTAAGCCAGTACCAGCGCCACTACCTCGATGGCAGGAGCCGCGGCGGCTTCTTCCGTCGGTTGCGCCAGCAGGCGTGCGCGCTCCAGCAGGATCGCGTTGCCGGCATCCGTTGCCATGCTCTTGGCAGCAGGTTTTCCTGGGCGTGCGCGTTTCGGTTTTTCCGGGGGCATAACGGGTTTCATGCCGCTTTATCCTCTTTGCGCATTCCACTGCGGATGATTTCCATCAATCGGCCGGCGGTCAGTCCTTCGGACTCCGGCAGCAGGTCATCTTCACGGTGTTTTTCCAGAATCAGAAGTGCGTTTTCGAAGTGCTTTGCTGCGACGTGCGGTTTGCGCTGGTCGCGGTAAATGTTGCCGAGGGCGAAGTGGGCGAGTACGAATCCAGGGTCGAGATAGAGCGCGCGCTTGTGCGAAATCGCGGCCTCCGAATTGCGCCCCATTTCCTGCAGTATCGCTCCCAGCAGAAAGTGGCCTACCGGGTTGAGCCTGTCCGTTTCCACCGCACGCTCGCACAGTTCCCGCGCGGTCGGCAATTCGCCGCGATTGGCCTGGGCTCTTGCCTTCAGCAACATGGCATGCACGTCGATCTTTTCCACGGTATCGGCAGTCTTGGGTTTGGCCATTGCCTTGGGTGCTGCAGGCCGGATTGCCGCGACAGTCTCAGTGGGTGTTGAAGTTGCGGATTGCCTCGTTTTTTGCGGAATGAGCGATTTCCGGTGCAGGATGGCGCCCGGAAGATAGATCGGAACGAAGCGCTCGAAAGAAGACTGTGAAATTTCCGATGGGCTGACTACCAGCCAGCCGTTTTCCAACAGTGCCTGGTAAAGCCTGTCGACGACTTGTCTCGCCAGGCCTGGTTCGAAGTACATCATCACGTTGCGGCAAAATACGATATCCATCGCGCTGGTGTTGCTGGCTAATGACGGATAGGTGTCGTCCGCCAGATTGAGATAGGCGAACGTGACCATCTTGCGGATAGAGGGAATGATTTCATGAAGGTTTTTGCCGGCATTCATGAAGTACTTCTCGCGCAGCCACGGCGGCGCGCCGCGGAAAGACCATTCGCCATAAATCCCGGCAGCGGCTTTCTCCAATGCCTGCGGGTTGATGTCCGTGCCCAGTACGGTGATGTTCCACTCGGCGATATCGGGAATCATGCGGTGCAGCAGGATGGCGAGCGAGTAGGCTTCTTCGCCCGTCGAGCAGCCGGCGCTCCAGACCCTCAACTGCCGTGTGGATTGTTGCCGTGCCTCGATGAGGGCGGGCAGCACATGATGCTGAAGCGCTTCGAATACCTGCGGTTCGCGGAAGAAATAGGTTTCGCCTATGGTCAAATGGCGGGCGAGTATTTCGATTTGTTGTTTGTTTAATGGCTGAGACAACAGCCGGTCGATGTAGTCCGGCACGTTCTTGAAATGCAACTCGCGCGCCGTGCCATGCAGTCCGCGCAGCAGATCCGGCCAGCGCTCTCGCGGAAAATGGAGGCCGATCTGCCGGGCGAGAAAGTCGCTCAGTGCAGGAAGCAAAGAATGGTAGTGGGATTCCGTCATGTCTCCAGTGCCTGGTCCAGCAAGGTTTCCTCATCCAACGAAAGAAAACGGTCCAGGTCATGGATCAACACCATGCCGTCCTTCAGTCGGAGGATGCCGGAGACATATTCCATATCCGGCAGAATAGTCTCCGCAGCGGCGATATCTGCTTGGGCGCAATCGAAGACGCCTTCCACGCTGTTGACTACCAGCGCCACGCTCCTCCGCCAGGTGCGCCCGATGATAAGGTGATCGGCGGGCGACAGCGGACGCGTCGGCAAGCCGAAGCAGTGCCGCAAGTCGATGACGGGATGCACAACGCCGTGCACGTTGACGATGCCCATGATTTTTGCCGGCGCTCCCGGTAGCGGCGTGATTGCCACGGCGCGATAACTGCGTTCCACTGTCATGAGCGGAAGCGCGCATCGCCATTCGTCCAGCCTGAACGCCAGTAATGAAGTCATGGGTCAAGCTCCGCCAAGCGGCTGGACGAAACGGGGTTGAATGCGTGAGTGAAAGGAGAAAAACAGGAAGGAATGGCCAAATCGAGGTGTACAGCGATCCTCAACCCAGGGATTTGCCTGGTTGGATTCGCCCTAAACTTGCGAGCGTGCGATTTTCCGCCTATGAACGTGCCATACATGCTCATTTAAGGTTCTTGTTGATTTTTTCTTTTTTAACAAGATGAACTTAACGCGCCTATCAAGCAGTGGCGCCACTCTTGTCCGCAGCAGCCACGTATCAGAATAGCATTTTTTATAAAAAATTTACATTTTTAAACATGCAGTTATGCGTAATGGGTAAAGCGAATTGTAATAATTTTGCAATGTGAAAAATTACGAGGATTTTGCAGAGAAGCGGGCGTAAAAAATGGCGCTGACAAAGAAAACGAGCGACAGCAGGATTTCGATTCCGGCCAGCCCGGCAGACAGTCCGGAGTCGGAATAGGCGCGTACCGTCCCTTCCGTGAACCAGAGCAGGATGAACATCGAAGACCATTGATAAGTGTAGCGCTTGCCGCGCAGGATACCGAACAATGGCAACAATAACGGAGCCGCTTTCAGGATGAGTAGCGTGCCGCCGGGGCGCAACGGTGCCAGCCAGCCTTCCCATGCCAGACACAGCAAAATGAGGGCGATCAGACTGGCGCTTGCAGATAGACGCAAGCCGGCGATCATGCGCGGCATGCCTTTGCCAACGACACCAGTGCAACACGGGCTTCTTGCGCATCGGTCACTGGGGTGTCGAACGAAAAGCGCAGCAAACGCCCGTCCGCCGTCACGTCGAATCCATCGGTGTCCATGCCGGTCATCGCGACCGTCTCCGCAACCCTGCCATGTACGTGATGGCAGTAGGCGCGCAGGTTCTCGGCGTGATCGGCATTCATGTGGTCGAGTATCGCCGTTTCCTGTTCTGCCAACTGGTTGGCCGGCGGATGCAAATCCGGGCCGGGAATCCAGTGAATCTTGCCGAAGCCGCCGATGTAGCGCGCCTGTTTCACCACGATGCGGTAAAACTGGAAATCGTGCATATCGAAATAACCTTCGGCCTGTGGAAAATACCGCAGATAGCGGGCACGCAGACTGTCGTCCTTGGGTGCAATTGCAGCATCGCCTACCAGCGTCAGCCTTGCACCTGCCTGCATGTCCGGGCTTGCCGGGTCAAATGCAATCAGCGAGACGCGCGGGTCGGCCTGAATATTCTTGGTGTGTTCGGCGATGGTCGAAATCAGGATCAACGGATTCCCGCCGTGATCCAGCACAAAGGGCGCAATCGAGCCGAACGGATAGCCTTCCAGCCGCGCCGAAATCGTTGAAAGCACGCCGCTATGCGTGGCGTAAAGAAATTTGCGGGCGTCTGCGGCTATTTGGTTCATGCGTCATCCGTGATATAGGCGCTGTTACGCATCGAAACTTCCTCCGGGCTTGCGAGAGAGGGCCGGAATAAGGAGCGAGTGCGGGCGAAAAGAGATAATCTCATTCGGCATTCAGCTTCAACGCCGTTTCCGCCAGTCGCTTGCCCAGCACGATGCACAACTTGCGCTCGGCGTCGGTGATCGGCTTGTCGTCCAACGTGCCCGACAGATGGCTGGCGCCGTAAGGGGTTCCGCCGGCGGTGGTAGTTGTCAGCTCGGTCTCGGAGTAAGGCAGGCCGAGAATCATCATTCCGTGATGCATCAATGGCAGCATCATGGAAATCAGCGTCGACTCCTGTCCGCCGTGCATAGAAGCGGTCGCGGTGAAGAGCGCTGCCGGCTTGCCGATAAGCGCGCCGTTCACCCACAGGCCGGACGTGCCGTCGAGAAAGTATTTGAGCGGTGCTGCCATGTTGCCGAAGCGTGTGGGGCTGCCCAGCGCCAAGCCGGCGCATTCCTCCAGATCCTTTAATTCGGCATAGGGCGCGCCGCTCTCGGGAATCTCGGCGTCAGTGGCTTCGCAGACTGTCGAGACGCGCGGGACGGTGCGGATGCGCGCTTGCGCGCCGGGGACGCTTTCGATGCCGCGCGCAATCAGCTGAGCCATGTCGCGCACCGAGCCGCCGTGCGAGTAATAGAGTACGAGAATGTCGATCATGGCCGTATTTTACTTGGAATTGCGCATACGCATCCGCCGGGATTGACGATAGAATTTCGAATCTTTTCATTTTATCGGGAATCCGTCATGCCTTTTGCCAGAATGCTCCTTTGCGTGTTCGTCACGACGATGTTCGCATCGCCGGTATTTGCCGACGATGCGCCGGGCGAAAAGGTCGAGGCGACGACTGCGGCCGGGGACAAGGTCATCCTGCATCCCAACGGTCGCTGGGAGTTCGTGGATACGCAAAAGGCCGAAGCTGCGAAAGAGGTGGCCCGGCAGTACCCCGAAAACCAGGGTTGCCCGCCCGGCTGGCGGGGCAGCTTGCTGGGTTTCGGGCGCTGCGTTCCTCCCGGCGACAAGGATTTCAATCGCGGCTCGATGATAGGCAAGTAAAAGCCACCTTATCCACATGAAACCGCAACAACCCCACAGGACGCGCCTGCTGGCCTGGCTCGCCATTATCCTGGCCGCCGGCTTCCTGACCACGGCTGTCGTGAATTATCTCGTTTCCCGCGACAAGATCCGCGAAAGCATACTGGCGCAGGAATTGCCGCTGACCGGCGACAATATCTATTCCGAGTTGCAGAAGGATCTGCTGCGCCCGGTTTTCATTTCGTCGCTGATGGCACGCGATACCTTTTTGCGCGACTGGGTGATCGCGGGTGAGCAGGATTCCGACGCGCTGGTGCGCTATCTCAACGAAATCCGCACGCAATACGGCACCATCGCCAGTTTTTTCGTTTCAGAGCAAACCCGTACCTACTATTACTACCAAGGTCATCTCAAGCAGGTGCATGAGGATGACGGCCGGGACCGCTGGTATTTCCGCGTGCGCAAGATGGCGCAGCCGTATGAAACCAATGTTGATCCCGACATGGCCAATCGCGATACCATGACGGTCTTCATCAATCATCGGGTGCTGGATTATCGCAATAATTTCATCGGAGTGACGGGCGTCGGACTGACGCTGGAGAAGGTGTCGCACCTGATCAACAGTTATCAGCAGCGCTTTAAGCGCCGCATCTTTTTTGTTTCCTCCCAGGGCGAAGTCATGTTGCGCGGCACGCGCAGTCACATGGAAAATCACACCAATATCCACACGATGCCCGGGTTGAGTACCATCGCCGACCGCATACTCGCTGCAGGCAAAACCCAAGTACAGCTTCAGTATCAATACCGGGACTCTACAACACACGTCAATTCGCGCTTCATCCCGGAGCTCGGCTGGTATCTGCTCGTCGAACAGGACGAGCGCGAATCGCTTTCACCCCTGCGCCAGATGGCGATTTTCAATGCAACCATCAGCGTCATTGTGACTTTGCTGGTGCTGGGGCTCACCTGGTACGCCATCCGCTATTACCAGCGCAGGCTGGAGCAGATGGCCTCTATCGACAAGCTGACCGGGTTGTTCAATCGCCAGGCGCTCGATGCCTTGTTGACGCAGACACTCAAGGACGTGAAACGAGACTTTCCACTGTCGTGCTGGATATCGATCATTTCAAGAGCGTGAACGACAGATACGGGCACGCGTCCGGCGATATCGTCATCGCCGTCGTGGCCGGATTGTTGAAGGAAAAGCTGCGCAAGAACGATATCGTCGCGCGATGGGGCGGGGAAGAGTTTCTGCTTTTGCTGCGTGATTGCCCGCTGAATGAGGCGGTTCGCCTTGCCGAGGAAATACGCCAGTCCGTTGCGGAATTGGCGATTACCCTGCCGAAAGAGACCGTCCACGTTACCGTGAGCGCAGGCGTAGCCGAATATGTGCCGGAAGAAACTGCCGGTGGGTTCTTCGTCCGCGCAGACGATGCACTTTACCGCGCAAAAGCGGCCGGACGGAACAGGATCGAAGCTAGCGGGATGCTCGCCGTTTAGGCATCCACCCCGCGGCAGCCTCGATCAGATACGCTTCGCCAGTTCCGTAGCCTTGCCGGTATAGCTTGCCGGAGTCATTTCCAGCAATGCTTTTTTCGCATTTTCCGGAATTGCCAGCCCGCCGATAAAGTCGTGCAGGGCTTCCCTGGTGATTCCGCCCTTGCCGCGCGTGAGCGCCTTCAGTTGCTCATACGGGTTTTCGATACCGTAGCGGCGCATCACGGTCTGGATCGGTTCGGCCAGCACTTCCCAGGCGTTATCCAGGCCTTCGGCCAGCTTCGCGCGGTTGGCTTCCAGCTTGCCCAGGCCCTTGAGGCAGGAGTCGTAGCCCAGCAGGGTATAGCCGAAGGCAACACCCATGTTGCGCAGTACGGTGGAGTCGGTCAGGTCGCGCTGCCAGCGGGAAATCGGCAGCTTTTCGGCGAGATGGCCGAGTACTGCGTTAGCCATGCCGAGATTGCCTTCGGAGTTCTCGAAGTCGATCGGGTTCACCTTGTGCGGCATCGTGGAAGAGCCGATTTCGCCTTCCTTGACCTTCTGCTTGAAGTAGCCCATCGAAATGTAGCCCCATACGTCACGGTCGAGGTCGATCAGGATGGTGTTGGCGCGCGCGATGGCGTCATACAACTCGGCCATGTAGTCGTGCGGCTCGATCTGGATGGTGTAGGGGTTGTAAGTGATCCCCAGGCCGGTGACGAACTTCTGCGCAAAGGCTTCCCAGTCGAATTCCGGATAGGCGGACAAGTGGGCGTTGAAGTTGCCGACCGCGCCATTGATCTTGCCGAGGATTTCGCAGCCTGCAATCTGCTGCTTCTGGCGGCGCAGGCGGTAGATCACATTGGCGAGCTCCTTGCCCAAGGTGGTGGGCGAGGCCGGCTGGCCGTGCGTGTGTGCCAGCATCGCGGCATCGGCCAGGTCGTGCGCCTGTGCGGTCAGGTTGTCGATCAGCTTGTCCAGCATCGGCAGCAGCACGGCGTCGCGGGCGGATTTCAGCATCAGCGCGTGCGACAGATTATTGATGTCTTCCGAGGTGCAGGCGAAATGGATGAATTCGCTGGCCTTGTGGATTTCCGAGTTGCCGTAGAAACGTTCCTTCAGCCAGTATTCCAGCGCCTTCACGTCGTGGTTGGTGCGCGCTTCGATGGCCTTGACCTGTGCGGCCTCGGTTTCACCGAACGAGGTAATTGCGTCGTTCAATTCCTTGATCGTGGATTCCGAGAATGCGGCCACTTCCGGAAGTGCCGGATCTGCTGCCAGCGCTTTCAGCCACTCGATTTCCACCAGTGCACGGTGGCGGATCAGCGCGTATTCGCTGAAGAAAGGACGTAAAGCGTCCAGTTTGGATTGGTAGCGTCCGTCGAGCGGGGAGAGGGCGTTCAGTGCGGTGAGATCCATGAGAAAAATCTGGGGTGTTTGAAGTAATTCATTATTTTACCTTTTAGAGCGAACTTTTGGCGTACAGATTGATGCCATTGTGGGGTAATGCCTTCAGCCGCCCGGTTCGCCGAGCATGACATCGGCGAAACTTGCCACTTGCCCCGGGCTCTACCATATATAAGAAATTGCTCATACAATAGGGCTGCCATGTTTGCCAGAACCTTGCTTTTGCTGATGGTCTTGCTTCCCGCCACAAGCTGCGCGGAAGACCTGTACTCGTCCGCCGCGAGTACCGAGGACAATATCCGCAATATGGATCGCGATCATGATGGCATGGTATCCATTCACGAAATCCGCGCTTACCTCGAAGCGCAGAACGGCAAGGGCTACCGGCGCGAATTGCTGGACGAAATGGAAATGAAAGCGGACGCCAGGAGTTGCGCCTCGCCGTTCAGTCGGTCGTTTTACTGAGCAGTTCGGTTTCTTTCAAAAACTTTGTGATTTCATCCGCCGGTACGGGATGGCTGTATAAATAGCCTTGTACCTGATCGCACCCTTCATGCAGCAGGTATTCCGCCTGATCCCTGGTTTCCACGCCTTCGGCCACGATCTTGAGTTTCAGGCTGTGCCCTAGCTGAATCACGGAGTGGACGATGGCGGCGTCATCCGGATCGACCGTCATGTTGCGCACGAAGGATTGATCTACCTTGAGCTTGTCCACGGCGAAGCGCTTCAGGTAGGTCAGGCTGGAATAGCCGGTGCCGAAATCGTCGATCGATAGCCGGATGCCGATTTTCTTGAGTTTCTTGATGACTCCCAGTACGTAATCGACATTCTGGATGAGGATGGATTCGGTCAGCTCCAGTTCCAGCCACGCGGGTTCCAGTCGCGTTTCCGCGAGTACGTCGATGATGGTTTCAACGATGTCTCCACGCCTGAACTGCAGCGCGGACAGATTGACGGCGACGGCGAACGGCTCATGGCCGGCGTCTTGCCAGAGCCGGTTCTGGCGGCATGCTTCGCGCAGCACCCATTCCCCGATCGGCACGATCAGACCGCAGTCCTCCGCTGCCGGAATGAACTTGGCCGGCGGGACCAGGCCGAGTTCAGGGCTTTTCCAGCGTATCAGCGCCTCCACCCCGATCATCTGCCCGCTTGCCAGATCGAATTGGGGCTGGTAGTGCAGCACGAACTCCTGCTGTTTCAGCGCCTGATGCAGATTATTCTGCAACTGCATCCGCTCCATGGCATGGATGTTCATCTGTTCGGTATAAAACCGGTAGGTATTGCGCCCGCAGTCCTTGGCGTAATACATCGCGGCATCCGCCAGTTTCAGCAGGGTGTCGAAGTCGGTGCCGTCGTCCGGATACAGGCCAATGCCGATGCTGAAAGAGGTATTGAGGATGTGCCCGCCGATGTCGAAAGGATTGGACAGATGTTCGAGTATCTTCTGTGCCACCGTTGACGCGGTGCTTATCTCCTGCAGCTCGGGCAGCAGGATAACGAATTCGTCGCCGCCCAGCCGACTGATGGTGTCGGTGTCCCGCACGCAGTTGCTGAGCCTTTCGGCGACCCCCAGCAGCAACTGATCGCCGATTTCGTGGCCGAGCGTATCGTTGACGTTCTTGAACTGATCCAGGTCGAGAAACAGCAGGGCTGCCATGGTTTCGTTGCGCGCCGAAGCGGCAGCGGCCTTGTCGAAGCGATCGCGTAGCAGCAGCCGGTTGGGCAGCCGGGTCAGCGGGTCGTGGTAGGCCAGGAATTCGAGCTGCTGTTCGGTTTCCTTGCGCTGGGTGATATCGGAAAAGATCGCAATGTGATGCGTGACCAGGCCGTTCTGGTCGCGCACCATGCTGATATCCAGCCATTCCGGATAGATCCTGCCGTTCTTGTTGCGGTTCCAGATTTCTCCGCGCCATGACCCTTCTATCTCGAGCTGGTGCCATAGCGCATGATAAAACTCCTTGCTTTGGCGTCCGGACGAGAGAATGCGCGGATTCTTGCCGATGACTTCTTCGGCGATATAGCCGGTCACTTCGGTAAAGGCGCGGTTGACCGACAGGATGTTGTTGTCGGCATCGGTGATCACCACTGCCTCGCGGCTATTTAGCAACACCTGGGCCGAGAGTCTTAGCTGCTCCTCCGCCAGCGTTTTTTCCGTCACGTCGCGCCCCAGGATGATCAGCATCCGGCGGCTTCCATCTTCGTGGAAGAGAGGGGATTTGATGACTTCGAAAATGCGCGGGCCATGGGCAGCGCTTTGTACTTTTTCTGTCGACCTGGTCGGTTTGCCGGCATGCCACGCTATCTCATCGGAAGCGATGCAAGCCTGAAAGCTCTCGAGATGATCGGGAGACGAGAGTGCCGCAAGCTCGAGATCGGTCTTGTTTTGCCAGGGCTTGCCTTCCAGGTCGTAGAGATCGATGCCGGCCTGATTAACCACTTGCCAGCGCCCTTCGCCGTCTTTCAGCGCAACGAAGTCCGGCGATGCGTCGATCAGCGCCTGGAAGCTTTCTTCGCACAGGCAGGAGCTTTTATGGGAGAGCGCGCCCACGAACCGGTAGCCCCGGCCATACTCGGTTTTGATGAGAGCATCTGCTCCCGGATTGGCTTTGCGCAGACGGGATTTGATGACGGAGATGCAGCGCGCAATGCTTTCGTCGGACGTGGGCGCTCCATTCCATACCGATTCGATCAACTCTTCCTTGGATACCAGCTCTCCGGCGTGCTGCACCAGGTAGGACAAAACCGCCAATTCTTTGGGATAGAGGGTCAGTTCCTGCCCGCGATAGGAAACGCCGAAATCGTTATCAATATGGAATTCGTTGAAGCTTGCCTGGAATTTTATTTTCATCATGGTATCCCATAAGGATTTTGCGGCTGCACAGTCCACCCCGCGCCGCATATCCGAGAATCATTCTCCTTAACAAGATCATTAGAATCTTTATTGAATCCTTATGGAATTGCCTTTAGCCCGGAATAGGTCCAATTGTCGGACGAAAAAAACGTTTCGTGCACGGAAGGCGGGGCAAGCAGGCTTTGCCGGATAGCGCGCAACAGGCCGGGTGAATAGGTTACTGCTCCGCTCTCCGCTATAATTCAGCTTTTGCCTATGCTGGAATTGAAATCATGCTGAATGCCTATCGGGACCATGTCGCCGAGCGTGCCGCGCTTGGTCTGCCGCCACTTCCTCTTTCCGCAGAGCAGACCGCGCTGCTGGTTGAATTGCTCAAGCATCCGCCTGTCGGCGAGGAAACTACACTGCTGGAACTGCTTGAAAATCGCGTTCCGGCCGGCGTGGACCAGGCGGCATACGTCAAGGCGGCATTTCTTTCCGATATCGCGTCAGGCACTGCAACTTCTTCGCTGGTCTCGCCGGTCAAGGCCGTGCAGCTGCTTGGCACGATGCTAGGCGGTTACAACGTGCAGGCGCTGGTGGCGCTGCTGGATTCGCCGCTGGGCGAAGAGGCTGCCAACGCGCTGAAATACACCACATTGATGTTCGACGCCTTTCACGACGTGCAGGAAAAAATGCAGGCCGGCAACGCGCATGCCAAGCGCCTGATCGAATCCTGGGCCGAAGCCGAGTGGTTCACCGCGCGCAAGGTCTTGCCGCAGGAAATCCGTGCCGTGGTGTTCAAGGTGCCGGGCGAAACCAATACCGATGACCTTTCTCCGGCGCAGGAAGCCTGGTCGCGCCCGGACATCCCGCTGCATGCCAAGGCGATGCTGATTTCCAAGATGCCGGACGGCCTCGACACCATTCAGAAACTCAAAGAAAAGGGTCTGCCGCTCGCTTATGTCGGTGACGTGGTCGGCACCGGCTCGTCGCGCAAATCCGCGATCAACTCCGTGCAATGGCACATGGGCGAAGACATCCCCTGCATTCCGAACAAGCGTACCGGCGGCATCGTGCTGGGCGGCAAGATCGCGCCGATTTTCTTCAATACCGCCGAAGACTCCGGCGCGCTGCCGATCCAGTGCAATGTCGAGCAGATGAACACCGGCGACGTGATCGTGATCCATCCGTTTGCGGGCAAGATCACCAACGAAGCGGGCGAGACCATCAGCACTTTCGAGCTGGCGCCGCTGACGATGCCGGACGAAGTGCGCGCCGGCGGCCGCATCCCGCTGATTATCGGTCGCGGCCTCACCACCAAGGCACGCGAAGCGCTGGGCTTGCCGCCGTCCGAGCTGTTCATCAAGCCGATTGCGCCCAAGGACACCGGCAAGGGTTACACGCTGGCACAGAAGATGGTCGGCCGCGCCTGCGGCGTGGAAGGCATCCGTCCCGGCACTTATTGCGAACCCAAGATCACCACCGTCGGCTCGCAGGATACTACCGGCGCGATGACGCGCGATGAGTTGAAAGAGCTGGCCTGCCTCGGCTTCTCCTCCGACCTGGTGATGCAGAGCTTCTGCCACACCGCCGCGTACCCCAAGCCGGTGGATATCAAGCTGCAGCACTCGCTGCCGGAGTTCATGTCCAGCCGCGGCGGCGTGTCCTTGCGTCCGGGCGACGGCGTGATCCACTCCTGGCTCAACCGCATGATCCTGCCGGATACAGTCGGCACCGGCGGCGATTCGCATACCCGTTTCCCCATCGGCATCTCCTTTCCGGCCGGTTCCGGCCTGGTGGCGTTTGCCGCAGCCATGGGCGCGATGCCGCTCGACATGCCGGAATCGGTGCTGGTGCGCTTCAAGGGCGAAATGCAGCCCGGTATTACGCTGCGCGACCTGGTCAACGCAATTCCCTATGCCGCCATCCAGAAGGGCGAACTGACGGTCGGCAAGCAGGGCAAGAAGAATGTTTTCAACGGCCGCATCCTTGAAATCGAAGGCCTGCCGGACCTCAAGGTGGAGCAGGCCTTCGAGTTCGCAGACGCTTCTGCCGAACGCTCCGCCAACGGCTGCTCGGTGCGACTCAACAAGGAGCCGGTGATCGAGTTTCTCAACTCCAACATCGCGTTGATGGAAAACATGATAGCCAACGGCTATGAGGATGCACGTACCCTGCGTCGCCGCATTGAAGCTATGCAGGCGTGGCTGGCCAGGCCGGAGCTGCTGCAACCTGACGCCGACGCAGAATATGCCTACGTGCTGGAGATCGACCTCAACGAGATCAAGGAGCCGCTGGTGGCCTGCCCTAACGATCCCGACGATATCAAGCCGTTGTCGGCAGTGGTCGGCGACAAGATCGACGAAGTATTCATTGGCTCCTGCATGACCAACATCGGCCACTACCGTGCGGCGGCGAAGGTGCTGGAAGACGCCGGCATCATCCCGACGCGGTTGTGGATCGCGCCGCCGACGCGCATGGACGAAGCCGAACTGCGCGAAGAGGGTGCCTACTCGGTGTTCGGCCGCGCCGGTGCACGCACCGAAGTGCCGGGTTGCTCGCTGTGCATGGGCAACCAGGCGCGCGTGGCTGACCGTGCGACGGTGTTCTCGACTTCGACGCGCAATTTCGATAACCGCATGGGCAAGGACGCCCGAGTCTATCTTGGCTCGGCCGAGTTGGCAGCGGTGTGCGCGCGTATGGGCAAGATGCCGACGCCGGAAGAGTATCTGGCCGTGATAGGCGACAAGCTGTCGAAGGATGCGGGAAGTATTTATCGCTATCTCAATTTCGACAGGATGCCGGCGTATGTGAAGAAGATTATCCCGATTGTCGAGGAGCCGGCGTAAGTCTCCTGTTCTGATGCCTACTCCCTTTGCGAGGTGAAGGGAGCGCAATCCGAAATTATGGAAGCTGGCCGGGGGGTGCCCCTCGGCTTCGTTATTCCGGCAAAAATCGGATCCAGAGACTTAAATGCAATATCCGGAGAAAACCATGGCAATTCGTAGGCCCAAGAAAACTGGAACTCCCCAACAGCCTTTCACTGAAGCCTCGCTTTTCCCGCATGTGGCGCTGAAAAGCTGGAAAGTCATGCTGCCTTTGCTGGCGCTGCTGATTGGCCTGGTCTGGCTGGGCTTTCGGTTCAATGTCGATGATCGCGTCATCGTCGGGGGCGCGGTGCTGTTCGGCCTGCTGTCCAGCCTGTTTGCCTGGATGGTGGGGGTGCTGGGGCTGATCCCTTTTGTCGGCCCGTTGATCGTCAAGGTGCTGGCGATTCCGATCATCTGGCTGTTGAATGCGCTCGGTTATCTGGTGTCTTTCATTGCCATCAAGCGCGGTTATTCCAAGGACGTGCTAACCTATCGCGGGCTGACCATTGCGCTCATCGTCGGGATCATCATCGGTTTTATCCTCGGCCATCTGATTTAGGACGTGTTCACAGTAATTTCACGACTGCGTTGCTTCAAGAAAGCAATGGATGCAAGGCGCACGGTGCAGCGAATGGTTATTCCATTCGCAAGCTGCGCAACGCCGCAGACGCGCTTTCTTGAAGCAACTTGGGACGGGGCGATTTGGTCGCCCTCCTTTGTCGCAAGCCACTTGTTGTGAGCGACATAACTGCGTGTCTTGCTTCGCGGATAGCATCCCAAATCGCCCCCGTCGCAGACGCGAAATTACTGTGAACACGCCCTAACCTTGGAAACACTCCCCATCCTGTACCGCGATGAATTCCTGGTCGCGGTACACAAGCCTTCCGGACTGCTGGTGCATCGTAGCGATATTGACCGACACGAGACGCGCTTTGCGCTGCAAATCGTGCGCGACCAACTGGGTTGCAAGGTTTACTCTGTTCATCGTCTCGATAAGGGTACGTCCGGCGTGCTGCTGTTTGCGTTGCAGCCGGAGGTGGGGCGGGTGCTGACGGCGCAGTTCGAGGCGCAGATGGTCTCCAAGATTTACCTTGCCGTCGTGCGCGGACATCCGCCGGAAAGCGGGGTGATCGATCATCCGCTGACGCGCATCCGCGACGATTACGAATGGTCGGGCAAGGATATGGAATCCGAAGCGCAGGCTGCGGTGACGCGCTATCGCAGGCTCGCCACGGCGGAATGCAATGTCAGCGTGGATAAATATCCGACCAGCCGTTATGCCTTGGTGGAGCTTGATCCTCTGACCGGGCGGCGCCACCAGTTACGGCGGCATCTGAAGCATATTTCGCATCCCATCATCGGTGATTCGACCTACGGCAAGGGACGGCATAACCGCTTCTTTCAGCAGGCGTTCGGTTGCCAGCGCATGTTGCTGGCGAGCGCGTCGCTTGCGCTGATGCATCCTGCGACCGGGCAGCCATTGACGCTGATTGCGCCTCTGGCGGATGATTTCATGAATGTATTGACGGCCCTCGACATGCATCGTGCCGTCCCAACTCTTTATCTTACGGAAACCCTATGCTGAGTTATCGCCACGCCTTCCATGCCGGAAATCACGCCGATGTGCTCAAGCACGCCGTGCTGGCGGCGATGCTCGATTACTTCAATCAGAAGGACAAGCCGTACTGGGTGATCGACACGCATGCCGGGGCCGGCTGCTATCAGCTCGATACCGGCTTTGCGGCGAAGAATGCGGAGTACGAGTCGGGCATCGCACGGCTATGGGATCGCGACGACCTGCCCGCGCTGCTGAAACGCTATGTCGAGCTGGTGCGCGCCATCAACCCGGACGGCGGTCGCAAGCTCTATCCCGGCTCGCCGCTGATCGCTTGGAATATTCTGCGCGCGGATGACCGGCTGCGTCTGTTTGAACTGCATCCGACTGATATCAAATTGTTGCAGCAGACCTTCGAAGGCGCAGCCCGTCGCGTGCAAATCCAGCAGGCGGATGGTTTCGCCGGGCTCAAGGCGCTGCTGCCGCCGCCGTCGCGGCGTGCGCTGGTGCTGATCGACCCGCCATACGAGGTCAAGGAAGACTACCGCCACGTGATCACGGCACTAAAAGATGCGCTGCAACGTTTCGCGACTGGTACCTATGCGATCTGGTACCCGCAATTGCAGCGCCATGAAGTCCCGGCGATGCTGGAAAACCTGAAGAAACTGCCGGTGAAGGAGTGGCTGCATGTCGCGCTGGACATCAACATGCCCAGCCCGGACGGCTTTGGCATGCACGGCAGCGGACTGTTCATCCTCAATCCGCCCTGGACTTTGCATGCGATGCTGCAGGAAGCGATGCCCTGGCTGGTCGCCACGCTGGGCGGCGAGGGCGCGAACTATACGCTGGAGAAAAGCGAAGGATAAGCTTCTTGATCGGGGCATCAGCCCGGCTGAGGATTCAAGCCAGCAATTGCGGGTTCGCGCTGACGGCTTGCAGCACGATGGGGAGTAAGCCTTCGCCACCCTTGCCGGCATATTCGATGATGGCTTTGCGCATGCGCGGATCCCAGAAGCGTTTCATATGTGTCGCCACGTCGCTGGCAGCCTGAGCCTGGTCGGGCTCGGCTTCGAAAAACTGGCCGATCTGGTTCGCCATTTTGACGAGATTCTGAGTGTTCATTGCTTTTCCTGCGGTTCGATAAGTCTGTGCGAGTGGGTATAAACGACATGGCTGCCGCCGCGTGCGAAGCCGGCGAGGGTCATGCCGCTTTGCTGTGCGAGGTCGATGGCGAAGCTGGTGGGCGCGGACACCGCGATTAATACGGCGATGCCCCGCGTGGCGCATTTCTGCACCATTTCATAACTGGCGCGGCTGGTGACGATAACGAAGCCATCGCGGATATCCGCATCATGATGAGCAAGCGTACCGATCAGCTTGTCCAGCGCGTTATGGCGTCCGATGTCTTCCTCGCAGTGCAGAATGACACCTGCCGGCGAAACCCAGGCCGCCGCATGCGCTGCGCCGGTAAGCGCTTGCAGCGACTGGTAGCCGGGCAAGCCGGCCAACGCCGCATGTACGGCGTGCGGATGCAGGCTTAAACCGGATTCCACCGGCGCAGTCGGGCGCATCACCTGCTGCAGGCTTTCCGTGCCGCACAATCCGCAGCCGGTACGCCCCGCCAGGTTGCGCCGGCGGCTTTTCAACTCGACGAAGCGCTCCTGTGCGATGGTCATGTGCAGCTCGATGCCATCGCGCCGCTGGACGATTTCAGTATCGTACAGTTCGCGCTTGTGCTTCAGAATGCCTTCCGCGAGGCTGAAACCCAGGCCGAACGCTTCCAGTCCGGCCGGAGTCGCCAGCATCACCGCGTGCGAAATGCCGTTGTACACCATGGCTACCGGCACTTCTTCCGCGACCTGATCCAGCGCGTGCACCTCCCTGCCGTGCTGCCAGCGCTCGACAGCGCGCGTGCGGTGGCTGGCGTGCGCAAACTCCTCGGCAGGCCCGCAGAAACGCGGCATCGGTTCCATTACTGCGCTTTCACTGCTTCACGTTTTTGCAGCAACTCCTGCTGCACTTCGCTGAACTTGCGGTAGCGCTGCTGCCATTCGGACGGCTGCGTCACCTTCATTACCTGCACTGCCGTCACCTTGTATTCCGGGCAATTGGTTGCCCAGTCGGAGTTGTCCGTGGTGATGACGTTGGCGCCCGAGAACGGGTGGTGGAAGGTGGTATACACTACGCCGGGCTGCATGCGCTCGGTGATCTTCGCGTGCAGTACGGTTTCGCCGGCACGGCTCTGGATGCCGACCCAGTCGCCGCTCTGGATGCCGCGCTCCTCGGCGTCGTGCGGATGGATTTCCAGCACGTCTTCCGGGTGCCACGCGGTGTTGGCGGTACGGCGGGTTTGCGCGCCGACGTTATAGTGCGACAGGATGCGGCCGGTAGTCAGGATCAGCGGGAATTTCTGCGTTACCTTTTCGTCTGTCGGCACGTAGCGCGTGACGAAGAACTTGCCTTTGCCGCGCACGAACTCATCAATGTGCATGATGGGCGTGCCCTGCGGCGCCTCTTCGTTGCACGGCCATTGCACGCTGCCCAATTCGTCGATCTTCTTGTAGCTGACGCCGTGGAAGGTCGGGGTGAGGCGGGCGATCTCGTCCATGATCTCGGACGGATGGCTGTAGTTCATCGGGTAGCCCAGCGCGTTGGATAGCATCTGCGTGACTTCCCAGTCTTCCTTGCCAGCGAGCGGCGGCATCACCTTGCGTACCGGTGAAATGCGGCGCTCGGCGTTGGTGAAAGTGCCGTTCTTCTCGAGGAAGGACGAGCCGGGGAAAAATACATGCGCGAACTTGGCGGTTTCGTTGAGGAACAGATCCTGCACCACCACGCACTCCATTGCTTCCAGAGCGGAGATAACGTGCTGGGTGTCGGGGTCGGACTGAGCGATATCTTCGCCTTCAACGTAAAGCCCCTTGTAGCTGCCGTCCATCGCCGCTTCGAACATGTTGGGGATGCGCAGGCCGGGCTCATTGTCCAGCTTGACGCCCCAGGCCTGCTCGAACAAACCGCGCGCGGCATCGTCCGACACATGGCGGTAGCCGGGTAATTCATGCGGGAAAGAACCCATGTCGCACGAGCCCTGGACGTTATTCTGGCCGCGTAGCGGGTTGACACCCACGCCCTCGCGACCGATGTTGCCGGTGGCCATGGCCAGGTTGGCGATGGCGAGCACCATGGTAGAGCCTTGGCTATGCTCGGTGACGCCGAGGCCGTAATAGATCGCCGCGTTGCGGCCGGTTGCATACAGCCGTGCGGCTTCGCGGATTTGTTGTGCCGGCACGCCGCTCGCGGCTTCCAGTGTCTCCGGCGAGTTTTCCGGGCGTGCGGCAAATTCCTTCCACTCATTGAAGGCCTTGGCTTCGCAGCGCTCGGCGACGAATTCCTCATTGACGAGGCTTTCGGTCACAATGACGTGCGCCAGCGCATTGGCGACGGCGACATTGGTGCCCGGACGCAGCTTGAGGTGATAGTCCGCCTTGACGTGCGGCGACTTGACGAGATCGATCGCGCGCGGGTCGACGACGATCAGCTTTGCCCCTGCGCGCAGACGACGCTTCATTTGCGAGCCGAATACCGGGTGGCCGTCGGTCGGATTGGCGCCGATGACCATGATCACGTCGGAATACATCACGGAATCGAAGGTCTGTGTGCCGGCGGATTCGCCCAGGGTTTGTTTCAGACCGTAACCGGTCGGCGAGTGACAGACGCGGGCGCAGGTGTCGACGTTGTTGTTGCCGAAGGCGGCACGCACCAGCTTCTGTACCAGATAGGTTTCTTCGTTGGTGCAGCGCGAGGAGGTGATGCCGCCGACGGAATCCTTGCCGTACCTGGCCTGGATTTCCTTGAAGCGTCCAGCGGCGTAGGCGACGGCTTCTTCCCAGCTGACGACCTGCCACGGATCGTTGATGCTGTCGCGGATCATCGGCGTGGTAATTCTATCTGCGTGTGTCGCGTAGCCCCAGGCAAAGCGGCCCTTGACGCAGCTGTGGCCGTGGTTGGCGTGACCGTCCTTGTTGGGCACCATATTGACCACCTGGCTGCCCTTCATTTCCGCCTTGAACGAGCAGCCGACGCCGCAGTAGGCGCAGGTGGTGATCACGCTGTGCTCGGGCTGGCCGTGGATGGTGATGGTTTTTTCCATCAGCGTTGCGGTCGGACAGGCCTGTACGCAGGCGCCGCAGGAGACGCATTCGGAATCCAGGAAGCTTTCCATCTGGCCCGGCGATACACGCGAGTCGAAGCCGCGGCCGTCGATGGTCAGCGCGAAAGTGCCTTGCGTTTCCTCGCAGGCACGCACGCAGCGGTTGCACACGATGCACTTGGACGGGTCGTAGCTGAAGTAGGGATTGGATTCATCCTTCGTGCTCTTTAAGTGGTTCTCGCCCTCATAGCCGTAGCGCACTTCGCGCAGGCCGACTGCGCCAGCCATGTCCTGCAGTTCGCAGTTGCCGTTGGCGGAGCAGGTGAGACAGTCCAGCGGGTGGTCGGAGATGTAAAGCTCCATCACGCCGCGACGAATGTCGGCCAATTTAGGGGTTTGCGTCTTTACCTTCATGCCGTTGTCGGCCAGCGTGGTGCAGGAGGCCGGATAGCCGCGTCGACCTTCCACTTCGACCAGGCACAGGCGGCAGGAGCCGAACGGTTCCAGGCTGTCTGTCGCGCAAAGCTTGGGAATTTCCACGCCGGCTTCGGCCGCCGCGCGCATCAGCGACGTGCCTTCGGGCACGGAAACCTCGATGCCGTCGATATCCAGCGTGACCAGTTTTTCGGAAACTCGTGCCGGGGTGCCGTAGTCTGTGCTACAGCCGCCGTTGCCGCAATTGCATGCCATGATGGGAGCCTATTTCAGTAGTAAATGAATGTGCGCCGGCCATGCATTGCGCGCAGGGCTAGGCAAGAGCCGCGTGGTTTGGTCATTCCAAATGAGCGGTGAGTAACAACGCCATGCGCGCAATGCATGGCCGGCCCGTAGGGTTTGCGCACGACAGGGCGTCTGCGGCGTTGCACCGCTTGCCAATGGACGACCATTGGCTGCGCGCTGCGCCTTGCATCCATCCCTGTCGTGTACAAACGCATCTTTCATTTACTACTGAAACAGACTCCTACTCTTTCTTTACGCGGCTTGCTGCTTGTGCGGCAGGCCGAAATCTTCCGGGAAATGATTGAGCGCCGACAGCACCGGGTAGGGCGTCATGCCGCCCAGCGCGCACAGCGAGCCATTGAGCATGGTGTCGGACAGATCGCGCAGCAGTTGCACGTTGGCCGCGTGATCGTGGCCTTCGATGATCTTGTCGACGACTTCCACGCCGCGCGTGGAGCCGATGCGGCAGGGCGTGCACTTGCCGCAGGATTCGATCGCGCAGAATTCCATTGCGTAGCGGGCCATGTGCGCCATGTCCACGCTGTCGTCGAAGGCGACGATGCCGCCGTGACCGAGCACGGCCCAGATTGCGGTGAACGCTTCGTAATCGAGCGGCGTGTCGAATTGCGATTCCGGCAGAAAGGAGCCCAACGGACCGCCGACCTGCACTGCGCGGATCGGCTGGCCGGTGGCGGATCCGCCGCCATAGTCATACAGCAGTTCGCGCAGCGTGACGCCGAAGGCTTTTTCAATCAGGCCGCACTGTTTGAGGTTGCCCGCCAACTGGATTGGCAGCGTGCCGCGCGAACGACCCATGCCATAGTCTCGGTAGAACTCGCCGCCCTTGTCGAGGATGATGGGCACGGACGCCAGCGAAATCACGTTGTTGATGACGGTGGGCTTGCCGAACAGGCCCTCGATCGCCGGCAATGGCGGTTTGAAGCGCACGATGCCGCGCTTGCCTTCCAGACTTTCCAGCAGCGAGGTTTCTTCACCGCACACGTAGGCGCCGGCGCCGCGACGGACTTCCAGGTGGAAGGCCTTGCCGCTGCCGAGGACATTCTCACCCAGATAGCCGTCAGCCACGGCGGCTGCTATCGCTTCGTTCAGCGCCTCGAGGGCATGCGGATATTCCGAGCGCAGGTAGATGTAGCCCTGCGTTGCGCCGACCGCGATGCCGGCGATGGTCATGCCTTCGATCAGCACGAAGGGGTCGCCTTCCATGATCATGCGGTCGGAATAGGTGCCGGAGTCGCCTTCGTCGGCGTTGCAGACGATGTACTTCTGGTCGGCTGCCGTGTTCAGCACGGTGTTCCACTTGATACCGGTGGGGAATGCCGCGCCGCCGCGACCGCGCAGGCCGGAATCGGTGATCTGCTTGACGATGTCGGCACCACTCATGCCCAGGGCATTCTTCAGGCCGCGATAGCCGTCATGCGCAAGATAATCCTGCAGCGAGACCGGGTCGGTAATTCCGACGCGCGCGAAGGTCAGGCGCTCCTGGTTTTTCAGGAAAGGGATTGCCTCCGTCAGTCCCAGACGCAACTGGTGCTCAGCGCCATACAGGAAATTATTTTCGAACAGGCTGCGTACATCCTCCGGCCGTACCGGGCCGTAAGCAATGCGGCCTTCAGGTGTCTCGACCTCGACCAGCGTTTCCAGCCAGAACATGCCACGCGAGCCGTTGCGCACCAGTTCAATGCTGGCGCCGCGCATGGCCGCTTCGAAGACGATGGCCATCGCTACCTTGTTTGCGCCGAGTGACAGCGCGCTGGAGTCGCGCGGAACGTAAACCTTGATGCTCATGCCTGCTCCTTTCGCGCCTGTTCGAGCAAGGCGGCCAGCCGCTCATGGCTAACGCGACCATGGACTTCGTCGTCGATCATGACGGAAGGAGAGCAGGCACAATTGCCGAGGCAATAGACGGGTTCCAGCGAGAACGCCTGGTCCGCGGTAGTCTCATGAAAATCTATCCCCAGGGTTTTTTTCGCGAAGACTGTCAACTGCGGGCTACCCATCGCCTGGCACGACTCGGCCTGGCAGATCTGCACGGTATGGCGGCCCGGGGGCGTATCCCGGAAATAGTGATAAAAACTGATCACGCCGTGCACTTCCGCGCGCGACAGGTTGAGTTCGCTGGCAATGATGGGCACGGCATCCGCCGGGATATGGCCGATACGATCCTGGATCGCATGCAGGATAGGCAGCAGCGCCCCGGGTTTGGATTTGTTCAAGGCAATCGCCGTTTCGACTGCCTGCTGATAATTCTCGTGCGGGTTCATGGGTCTCGCCGGAAAGTTGCGGTTCGGAGGTTCAATATATTTTTCCATATATATCGAAAGTCAAAAAATTCTCCCGCAAGGGAGAGGTAAATTCGTTATATATGAAAAAATATACCCTCGATCAGCCTGGGCGTCAATGCGAAAATCTCATCTTCAGGGCAGAAGCCGGATGCCGGCCAGGTGGGCAGCGCAGGTTTCGCGAATGATATTCACGAGATCGACGGCATAGGGTCGGGAGAGCAGGTCGGGCTTGCCCGTGGCATGAAGCTCGGACCACAAGCCCTTTGTGCCTATGGGTTTGGCGATGACGTACTCGTGCTCCAGATAACTGCCGATGCCCCAACTCGGCAATGCGGCGAGGCCGCGCCGGCTGGCGACGAGCTGCATGATGGCGATGGTCAGCTCGGCCGTGCGCCTTTCGACAACGATGCCCGCAGGTGCGAGCACGCGCTGGATCAGGTCGATGCGCGCTTCCGGTACGGGGTAGGTGATGATGGTCTGCTGCGCAAAATCCGCTGGCTTGAGATATTTGCGACTACGCAACGCATGATCCGGCGGCAGCACGGCCATGATCTCGAACTCGAACAGCGGCGCGTGCGCCAGCCCGGTTATCCCTTCAGGCAATCCGCCGATCACGATGTCCGCCTTGCCTTCCTTGATCAGTTGCCACGGTTCGCTGTGGAATCCCGCGACCAGATCGACCTCGACTTCCGGCCATGCCTGGCGGAAAGCATTCATCACCGGCATCAGCCAATCGAAACAGGTATGGCATTCCAGCACGATTCTGAGCTCGCCCGACTGGTCGCTCTTGAGCCTGGCGAGATCGCGTTCGGCGGTGCCGACCTGGGCGGTGACGCTGCGCCCCAATTCAAGCAGGCGTTCTCCCGCAGGCGTGAAGCGCAGGCCGTGCGCGGTGCGCTGGAACAAGGTGATGCCGTAATGCTCCTCCAATGCGCGGATCTGGTGCGAGAGCGCGGATTGCGTGAGATGGACGCGCTCCGCTGCATGCGCGAGCTTGCCGGTTTCGGCAATGGCGAGCAGGGAACGCAAATGGCGGATTTCGAGCATGGCTTACCTGTGATATGAATTTAATTCAAATTTATCACAAAAAGTTTCGCTTTTTTAATTGATTTCATCGCCGGACAATGGCTGCCTTTCAATTGAAGACAAGGATGATATTCATGGCAATTGCACATCTTCTGGGTTATCCGCGCATCGGCGAAAGACGCGAGCTCAAGTTTGCGCTGGAAGCCTTCTGGAAGGGCGAGTGTTCGGCGCAGGAGTTGCAGGCGGTCGCGACAGACCTACGCACCTCCAATTGGCAGAAACAGCGCGCGGCAGGGCTGGATTTCGTGGCTGTCGGCGATTTTTCGCTCTATGACCACGTGCTCGATCATGCCGTACTATTCGGCGCGACTCCCTCCCGCTTCGAACTGCAAGGCAAGGAAATCGACGAGCGCGCTTATTTTGCGCTGGCGCGGGGAAACGAAGGCCAGCCGGCGCTGGAGATGACCAAGTGGTTCGATACCAACTACCACTACCTCGTGCCGGAGCTGGACGGTAAAACCGCGTTCAAGGTCAACGCCCACGATTATCTGGCCCAGATCGACGAGGCGCAAAGTATCGGCGTCCAGGTGAAGCCGGTGCTGCTGGGTCCCGTCAGTTTTCTGCGCCTGAGCAAGGCGCAGGGCATCGACAAGCTGAGCCTGCTGGATGCGCTTTGCCGCGAATACGCCTATCTCCTTGCCGAACTGAAGCACCGCAACATCGAATGGGTGCAGATAGACGAGCCCGTACTGGCGCTGGATCTCGACGAAACATGGCTGCGCGCGTTCGAACGGGCTTATGCCTGGTTCCGGCAATCGCGGCCGAAAATCCTGCTGGCAACGTATTTCGCCAGCGTGGCGCGCTACCAACCTTACATTACCAGCCTGCCGGTAGACGGCATTCATCTCGACCTGGTGCGGGCACCGCAGCAACTCGGCCCCTGGGTCAATGCCATTCCGGGACATTGGGTGCTGTCGGCGGGCGTAATCGACGGCCGCAATATCTGGCGTACCGATCTCGACCAGGCATTGGCGTTGCTGGAGCCCTGGGCGGCACGGCTAAGCGACCGCTTGTGGCTTGCGCCGAGCTGTTCGCTGCTGCACGTACCGGTCACGCTGGCACACGAGCACGCGCTGGATGCCGAACTGCGTTCCTGGCTGGCATTCGCGGATGAGAAGGTGGCGGAGCTTGGCATCCTGCGGTGTGCATTGAATGACGGCGTCGATTCGATGGCCGAAGCGCTTGCCGCCGCGCGCGCGGCCATTGCGTCCAGACGGAAATCCACGCGTGTGCATGACGCTGCCGTCAAGGATCGCATTGCCTCGCTGAGTGCAACCGCGGAGCAGCGTTCCGCATCGTTTGCCGAGAGGCAGCGTGTGCAGCGCGAGCGGTTGCAATTGCCCTTGCTGCCGACGACCACCATCGGTTCTTTCCCGCAGACCGGCGAGATACGCGGTGTCCGCGCCGCATTGCGTAGCGGCAGGATAGATAAGGCGGAATACGAAAAAGAGATCGCCCGGCAGATCGAATATGCCATCCGCGAGCAGGAAGCGCTGGGGTTGGACATGCTGGTACACGGCGAGGCCGAGCGCAATGACATGGTGGAATATTTCGGCGAACAGCTGACCGGTTACACATTCACGCAAAACGGCTGGGTGCAAAGCTACGGCTCGCGTTGCGTGAAGCCGCCGATCATCTACGGCGATGTTTCCCGCCCGCAGCCGATGACTGTCGAGACCGCGCGATATGCCCAATCGCTCACCGACAGGCCGGTCAAGGGCATGCTGACCGGGCCGGTGACCATGCTGCAATGGTCATTCGTGCGCGACGACCAGCCGCGGCAGACGACGGCGTTGCAGATTGCCCTGGCGATCCGGGACGAGGTGGACGACTTGCAGGGGGCCGGTATCGCGGCGATCCAGATCGACGAGCCGGCGCTGCGCGAGGGCTTGCCGCTGCAGCAGGCGCAATGGCCGGCTTACCTCGCCTGGGCAGTGCGTGCTTTCCGCGTGACGGCCGGCGTGGCGGACAGCACGACGCAGATCCACACGCACATGTGCTATGCGGAGTTCGGCGATATCCTGCCGTCCATCGCCGCGCTGGATGCCGATGTCATTACCATCGAGACTTCGCGCTCGCACATGGAGCTGCTCGACGCGTTCGGCGAATTCCGCTATCCCAACGAGATCGGGCCGGGCGTCTACGACATTCACTCGCCGCGCATTCCGTCCGTTAACGACATCGAGACGCTGCTGCGCCGCGCGGCGGAAGTTATTCCTGCGTCGCGCTTGTGGGTCAATCCGGACTGCGGCCTCAAGACCCGCCGCTGGGAGGAGACGCGGCTGGCCTTGCATAACATGGTGGAGGCCGCGCAAGGCTTGCGGGATTCGCTGCAAGCTGATGAAACACAATAGGAATTTTAATAATATTACAATATGTTGTGTTTTTGTGTTGACATGATCGCAGGCTGTTGTGTCTAATAGCGTCACTACGGTTCCCGACCCTTCATCGCGAAGGCCGGGATAATAGGGAATCCGGTAACAGGCGCAACGCCTGAAAGCCGGAGCTGCCCCCGCAACTGTATCCGGCGAGCGCGCCGCTCATCCAAAGCCACTGGTGACACACCGGGAAGGCCGGCGACGCGCAACGACCCGGAAGCCAGGAGACCTGCCGTGGATTCGAGTCTGTTCCGACAGGAATGGGCTCTTCTACAACGTTTGAGGCGGGGTGTCCTCGGCAAGTGCATGATGCGCACAATCGCATCGGCGCCATTCCGGTTTTCGGCTAGCCGTTCCACGGATCGTTCCGTGGCCCATGGATCGTTCCGTGGAACGGCGCCGTCTGGTCATGCCATTTCCCCCGCCCAGCTACAGGAGCACAGCATGGACGACATGGTTATCGGCAGCAGGCAGTATGACAACGCCACTCCGGCCTTTCATTCTTTCCAGGTAATACGACGCAACGGGGCGGTGGTCGACTTCAACCCGGAAAAAATCTCCCTCGCCATGAGCAAGGCGTTTCTCGCCGTGCAAGGCGAACATTCATCCCTTTCTACCGCCATGCGCGAGCAGGTGACGCAGATGACCGAGTCGGTCATCCACGCCTTGTCGCGCCGGCGGCCCGCAGGCGGCACGGTGCATATCGAGGATATCCAGGACCAGGTGGAGCTTGTACTGATGCGCTCCGGCGAGCACGACGTGGCCCGCGCCTACGTGCTGTACCGCGAAAAGCGCGCTACGGAGCGGGCGCATCACACGCCCGAGGCGCCGGCGCTGCATGTGATCGCCGACGATGGGCGCAAGCTCGCGCTGGATCGGTCGGCGCTTGAGGCGACGGTCGATGCGGCCTGCATCGGCTTGGGCGAGTCGGTTTCTGCACGGCGTGTCGTGGAGCAGGCGTTGCGCGATCTTTACGATGGAATTTCGTCGCGGGAAGTACGCAGTGCTCTGGTGCTTTCCGCACGCAGCCTGATTGAGCGCGAGCCCGCCTACAACTACGTTACGGCCCGGCTGCTGCTCGACCAGATTCGCGCCGAGGTATTGGGGCGGCCGGTATCGCCGACGGAAGCTTCAACGGCCTATGCCGAGTATTTTCCGCATTACGTCAAAACCGGCATCGAGGCGTCGCTGCTCGATCCGCGCCTGGCGCAGTTCGACCTCGCGCGGCTGGCGTCGGCGCTGGAGGCCGAGCGCGATCTGCAGTTCGGTTATCTCGGCCTGCAAACTTTGTACGACCGCTATTTCCTGCATATCGAAGAGCGCCGCATCGAACTGCCGCAGGTGTTCTTCATGCGCGTCGCGATGGGGCTTGCCATCAACGAAATCGACCGCGAAGCGCGCGCCATCGAGTTCTATCGCGTGTTGTCGGCGTTCGAGTTCATGAGTTCCACACCCACGCTGTTCAACAGCGGCACATTGCATTCCCAGTTGTCGTCGTGCTACCTGACCACCGTGTCCGACGACCTGGACGGCATCTACCAGGGCATCAAGGAAAACGCGCTGCTGCAGAAATTCGCCGGCGGCCTCGGCAACGACTGGACGCCGGTGCGTGCGCTCGGTTCGCGCATCAAGGGCACCAACGGCAAGAGCCAGGGCGTGATTCCATTCCTCAAGGTCGTCAACGACACTGCCGTCGCGGTAAACCAGGGCGGCAAGCGCAAGGGCGCTGTGTGCGGCTATCTGGAAACCTGGCACCTCGACCTGGAGGAATTCCTCGACCTGCGCAAGAACACCGGCGACGACCGCCGCCGCACGCACGACATGAATACGGCCAACTGGATTCCCGACCTGTTCATGAAGCGCGTGGCTGAAATCGCGGAGTGGACGCTGTTTTCGCCCTCCGACGTGCCCGATTTGCACGATCTTTACGGCCAGGCTTTCGAGGCGGCTTATACCGAATACGAACGCCGCGCCGACTGCGGCGAGATCAAGCTGTTCAAGCGGATTCCGGCAGTGCAGCTGTGGCGCAAGATGCTTTCCATGCTGTTCGAAACCGGCCATCCGTGGATCACGTTCAAGGATGCATGCAACATCCGCTCGCCGCAGCAGCACGTGGGCGTGGTGCACAGTTCCAACCTGTGCACCGAGATCACGCTGAACACATCCGACACCGAAATCGCGGTGTGCAACCTGGGGTCGGTCAATTTGCTGGCGCACTTGAAGCAGGAAAACGGCGGAACCGTGCTCGACCGCGAAAAGCTCCGGGCCACCATCCGCGTCGCCATGCGCATGCTGGACAACGTCATCGACATCAACTACTACGCAGTGGGCAAGGCGCGCAATTCCAACCTGCGCCACCGGCCGGTCGGACTGGGCATCATGGGTTTCCAGGATTGCCTGCATGCGCTACGCGTTTCCTATGCTTCGGATGAGGCCGTGACGTTTGCCGACCGGACCATGGAGGCGGTGTGCTATTACGCCTACTGGGCTTCTACCGATCTGGCCGAAGAGCGGGGCGCTTATTCGACTTTCCGCGGCAGCCTGTGGGAACGCGGCGTGCTACCGCCGGATACCCTGCGCATGCTGGCCGAGGAGCGCGGCGGCCATCTGGAAGTGGATGCGTCCTCGACCCTCGATTGGGCGGCGCTGCGCGGTCGTATCCAGGCGGTGGGCATGCGCAATTCGAATTGCGTGGCGATCGCGCCGACGGCGACGATTTCCAATATCGTCGGCGTGTCGGCCAGCATCGAGCCGGAATACCAGAACATGTACGTCAAATCCAACCTGTCGGGCGAATTCACCATCGTCAATGAAACGCTGGTGGAAGAGCTCAAGCGGCGCGGACTCTGGGACGACGTGATGGTGGCGGACATCAAGTATTACGACGGCTCGCTCGCGGCCATCGAGCGCGTTCCGGCCGAGTTGAAGGCGCTGTATGCCACCGCGTTCGAAGTCGATCCGGTCTGGCTGGTCGAGGCGGCCGCGCGTCGCCAGAAATGGATCGACCAGGCGCAGTCGCTCAACCTGTACTTTGCGGCGCCGTCCGGCAAGAAGCTGCACGACATCTATTTCCTTGCATGGCAGCGCGGGCTCAAGACGACCTATTACCTGCGCTCGCTGGGAGCGACCGCCGCCGAGAAATCCACCGGCCAGGGTGGCGAGCTCAATGCGGTGTCGTCGCAGATGCCGCATGCGGAGCCGGAGCCCAAGCAATGCCTGATCGACGATCCGACTTGCGAAGCCTGCCAATAAGCCTTCAACAGAATATAAAAGGAAAATCCACATGCTGACTTTTGAAGAAGAAACCCTCGCCATTGCATCTACCGATGTGCCGCCGGCTACGGAAGCCGCGGCGGCCGGCCGCGTCAACGCGTCCGACAAGCGCGCGATCAACGGCAAGACCGACGTCAACCAGCTGGTCCCTTTCAAATACCACTGGGCCTGGGACAAGTACCTGGCGGGCTGCGCCAACCACTGGATGCCGCAGGAAATTTCCATGAGCCGCGATATCGCGCAGTGGAAGGACGCCGCCGCGCTGACGGCGGACGAGCGCCTGATCGTCAAGCGCAACCTTGGTTTCTTCACCACCGCCGATTCGCTCGCGGCCAACAACATCGTGCTCGGCACCTATCGCCACATCACCGCTCCGGAGTGCCGGCAATATCTGCTGCGGCAGGCGTTCGAGGAGGCGATTCATACTCACGCCTACCAGTACATCGTCGAAAGCCTGGGGCTGGATGAGAGCGAGATTTTCAACGCCTACCATGAAATCCCCAGCATCCGCGCCAAGGACGACTTCCTGATTCCGTTCATCGACACGCTCACCGACCCCGAATTCCGCACCGGCACGCCGACTGCCGACCAGCAATTGCTGCGCTCGCTGATCGTGTTTGCCTGCATGATGGAAGGCTTGTTCTTCTACGTGGGTTTCGTGCAGATCCTGGCGTTGGGGCGGCAGAACAAGATGCCGGGCGCGGCCGAGCAATACCAGTACATTCTGCGCGACGAGTCCATGCACTGCAATTTCGGCATCGACCTCATCAACACCATCAAGCAGGAGAACCCCCATCTGTGGACACCGGCTTTCCGCGAAGAAATTGCCGACCTGATGCGGCAGGCGGTGGAGCTCGAATACCGTTACGCGGAGGACACCATGCCGCGCGGGGTGCTGGGCCTCAACGCGCCGATTTTCAAGGAATACCTGCGTTTCATCGCGAACCGCCGCTGCCAGCAGATCGGCCTCGATGCCTTGTATCCCGGAGCGACCAATCCTTTCCCGTGGATGAGCGAAATGATCGACCTGAAAAAGGAGAAAAACTTCTTCGAGACCCGGGTGACGGAATACCAGACCGGCGGAGCGCTGAGCTGGGATTAATCGGGCAAACGCGCAGGCTGCATGCGTCTGGCGTCGACAAAAGCGCGCCAGACGCCAGGGACGGCCTGGGCGTAACTGGCGAGTATCAGCAGCAACGCAAGCAGAAGCAGGGGGCGAGTCAGCGGCACGTCGATGGTCGCGTGGCCTGCCGCCGGCTGGCGGCGCATTGCTTCGGTGAGCGATTCCGCATCGCCGCCGCGCAGGTAGCGCGCGCCGATTTCAAGCGCCAGCTCCTTGAGATAAGGCTCATCCAGCCGCGAGAGGTAGCGGTTGTAGTCGTCGCTGGCAATCGTGTCGTCGCGCGTGCCGACGGATTCTTCCGATTGCACCTGCGACGGGGCAAGGATCATGTTGGTCGTCGCCCAGTAGCCGAGGATATGGTTCTCGCTGTCGAATTTGGGGATCGGCATGGGCTCGTCGCCGCCGACGCCCACCATCAGCCAGCCTTCGCCGCCTTGCCAGTGCGACAGATCCAGTTTGTTAATGGCATTCAGCTTGGGCGCTTCATCGCCGTCGGTGAAAAACACCATCTGTGCGGGAATGGGCAGCGCATCCAGCGTCGCGCTGGCGGCCTTCAATCCGAACCGGAGCCGGCTGTTGCCGCGCCAGGCCATGCGCCATTCGAGATGGGCGATGCTGTCCTGGATGACGTCGAAATTCGCGCAAACCTCAATCGGCGTAAACAGCAGCGCGATGCTTTCTGCGGTAAACACGCCCAGGCTGACATGGCTGCCGCATGGCAGGCGGGTGACCGTCTCTTTCATCAGGTGCCGGGTATAGGCGAGGCGGCTGACCTTGCCGGAGCCCAGCGGCATATCCTCCACGTTCATGCTTTGCGTCACGTCCGCGACCAGCAGGTAGTTGTGCAGATCGCGCTTCAGCGGGATCGCAGGGTGCAGCAAGGCCGCCAGCACCAGCAGCGCCGCGGCGGCATGCAGGACGGTATCGCGCTGCCATCTCATGGCAAACCCGTGGGGATATTGCCCATCACGATGCCCAGTTGGTCCTGCTCGTCCTGGGCGCCTGCATTCTCGGGCAGCATGCGCAGCACGCGGTCGAGGTTGTGGCGCGCATCCATCGGGATGTTGTCGAGCCGCAGGGATTGCTGGTAGGCGATTTTCGCCTGTGTCAGCAAATACTCGGCCTCGTCCCGCACTTCGTCGCCGTTGCGGTTCACCATCAGGCCGCGCAGGAAAAAGATATTGCCGAGGTTGTATTGCACCGAGGCCTGACGTTGCGGGTCGGAATCGGCTTCCACCAGCTGCGTGAGTAATTGGGTGGAATCCTGGTAGCGTCCTTCACGCGCCAGCCAGTAGGCGGCCGAAAACCTGGCTTCAAAGCGCTGTGTTTCCCCGGCCGGCGATTTGCCGGTCGCTACAGCGCGATTGAAGGTTGCGATTTCCCGCAATTCGAACGCCTGGTAAGCCGCGCCGGCAATGCCGATCGCGAGCGCGGCCAGCAGGACGCGGTTCTTCGTTTTCAGGCGGGTTGCCACGATTTCACTCCCAGATGTTTGGCGGCGAGCAGCAGTGCGAGCATGCACAGGGCGGCGATGGCAAGGGAATCCGTGTAATCCCGGCCGGGAATGCGCTCGGCATAGCGGATCGGTTTCTTTTCGCGCAGGTTGATGTCCTGCATCGCCGATTGCAGCGCGGCAGGATTGTCCGCTTCATAAGCGCGATACTGGGTTTTCAGCGTCTGGAAAAACCTGTGCAGCTCGATTTCCGCCGGTTCCAGACCGTCGTTCGCAACTTGCAGGTTGGGATTGAAAATGCTGATGCCATGCGGCTGGCGCAGCACGATCCAATAGAG
The DNA here is from genome assembly GCF_001645185.1 of Methylobacillus sp. MM3. Lineage (GTDB taxonomy): Bacteria > Pseudomonadota > Gammaproteobacteria > Burkholderiales > Methylophilaceae > MM2. Next base: position 531,097 of record NZ_LXTQ01000001.1, on the reverse strand, counting down.
ATTGACGCGCTGGCGTGCCAGCCAGTCGGCGATTTTCTGCTTGGCTTTGGGCGTGATGCGCCCGGCGCCGTCCGATAGCAGCATGATGGCGCGCGAGCCGGAATCCGGCATCTTTTCGAACATCGTCACGCCGGTCGTGAGCCCGGCGCCGATATTCGTCTGCAGAAGCCCGGAGCCTCCCGCCGCATCGATGGCGGCATGGATCGCTTCGCGGCTCTGCGTGAGGGGGATGGCGTGCATCGCCGAATTGCTGAAGGTCACCACGCCCACCATGTCATCCGGGCGCTGGTTTACAAACTTCGTGATCAGCCGTCTGGCTGCGGCGGATTTGCTCTCGCCGGCGCGGCCACTGGCTTCGCTGCCGGCGAAGGGGTCGTCCATGCTCGCGCTACGGTCGATCACCAGCACCATCTGCGCGCCCTTGCCGATGCGCTGGATAGCCTGCTCCGGCCCGCGCGGCCCGGCCAGCGCCAGGGTGAGGCAGGCCAGTATTCCAACCGAAAGCGCGCGCAGCAATAGTCCGGCAAGGTCGGACAGTGCATCCTTGGGCGCCAGCGCCACCCAGGAGTACACGCGGCCATGGCGGCGCTCCAGCCATAACGGCACGAAGGCAAACGGCAACAGCAGCAGAAACCAGGGTTGATCGAAGCTCATGGCGCGCTCCGCACCAGCATGCCCACCATGCGCGCGTTGACATAGGCGAAGGCGCAGCCGACTGCGATGGCCGCCGGCAATACCAGCACCACGTTCTGCCAGTCCAAGGCGGTCAGCACGGCCCAGTCGAAACGCCCCGGCACATCGAGATAGCCCCAGGTGGCGGCATAGCCGTAGATGCACACCGGCGTGATCGACAGCGTTTTCCAGTAGGCGCAAACGCTGATGATGCCGACCGCGAGCGCAATCACCAGTGCCGCCCAGATCGTGCCGGGCATCAGTTCCGGTATTGGGTTGCTCATGATCGCCAGTGCCGACAGCCAGCCCATCAGCACGCCGAACACGGTGCTGACGAACACGGAAACCACCGCCGCGCGCGGTTTTTCGCCGCCTCCCAGATGGAAGAAGCAGGCCCAGGCAATCACCAGCGGCCACATCGGCAGTACCTCGATTTTCTGCATCAGCAGCACGATGGCCAAGGTCAGCACGATGCTGCTGACGGTCACTGCCGTCAGCGGCGGCAGTGCGAACGGCTCTCGCTCGCAGTCGCGGCAGAGGTTGCAGAAATGGCGGAGCTTGTGCGGGGTGTAGCTGTCCGTGGCCGCCGCGCCGAACAGCACGCCATCCGACAGGCGGAAGAAATCCTCGATTTCCTGGCGCACCGGCACAAAGCGCGGATGGGCTGCGAAAAATTTCGGCAGGTCGGGTTTGAACAGGTTGGCGCCGAAGGTGCGCTTGAAGGCCTGGTGTATCGCCGCCACGGCCTGCTGCGTGTCGCCGACGGGCAGGCGGCGCAATTGCCGGGAAGCTGCGGCGAAAGGGCCGCCCATGCCTGGCAGCCAGCGGCGGTTGCCGTTGAAATACAACAAGCCTCCGGCCGCGAAAGCGATCAGCGCGATGCACGCCGCCAGTAGTTGTTGGGCCGTCTTTGCTTCGCGCAGCATCGGGCCGCGGAAGGGGCTCATGTCCTGTTCGATGTGCGTCTCGCCCTGCGCCGCCAGCGGTGATACGCGAAAGCTCCAGGCCGGGATCATGACCTTGATGGTCCGGCTATTCCCCTTCAGTTGCAATGTTTCCTGCGGCAGGGCGACCTTTCTGGGGGTGACTGCGCGGGTGAATACCTGGTAATCGAGCCGCACGGTGTAGCGCGTCGCGCCGGAGGACGAGGATGTGTGCAGTTCAATATCGTGCAGCTCGATGCCTTGCCGGTTCAGGCCTTTGGCTGGCAGAGAGGCCGAAGCCAGCGCGTACGGCGGCTGCACATCCAGCACGACCGTGCGGGTTATCCTGTCGCCGACGATATGGCCGATATCCCGCTCTGGGTTGTCAACATGCAATGAATAGCGTTCATCGTTCGCAGATTGGGCGGAAAAAGCGAGCAGCAGGCAGAAAATGAACAGGAGAGTTTTCATAGTGCTGAAAATTGATGGAAATATTCCGTCAGCGCTTCGGCCTTGAACTCGTCATCGATGAAGCAGGGCGGGATTTCGTAGCGCAAAAACAGGGCCTCCAGCAACGTTCGACGTGCGGCGAATGCCTGCTCGAAACGCTCGCGCAGTTCGCGCCGGAAGAATAGCGTGCGCTGGGCGCCGGTTTCCGGATCGATGATGGCGCTCAAGCCCAGGCGCGGCAGCTGGCGGTATTCCTCACTATCCCACAGCACGATGGGCACGACGTGATGCCGCGACAAGGTGTTGATCGCTTCTTCCAGGCGCTCGGGCGGCATATGGAAATCCGAGATCAGGAACACCAGCGCGCGCGCCGATCCCAGATAGCGATTGACGTCGAGCAGGCCTTCCGCCCCGGCATCGGCGGGGCGATACTCCATCAGCCGCGAGGTCAGTTCGAATGCTTCATGCATGCGCCGGCTGGGTGGGCTGAGCCAGTCTTCGCGCACGATGTCGTCGAAGCCGACAAAACCGAACGTGTCGCTGTTCTGGTCGGCCGAGCAGGCGATGGATGCCGCGATTTCGGCAGCCAGCGCGAGCTTGTTGCGGCGGCCGGCGAATTGCATCGAGCCGGAAAGGTCGCAGACGGCGAACACCGGCGTCGGGTTTTTCTGGTTGAAGACGCGTACATGCAGCTGATCCATCGGGTCGCGCAGCGTCTGCGGCAAATCGATGCGTCGCGCATCCGGGTAGTCGGTCAGCGGCACATTGCCGCGGAATTCCATGCCCAGCCCGCCCTGCGCGCCCCGATGCAGGCCGGAGCGCAAGCTGCGCGAGCGCCAGAGTATCTGGTAGGTAAACGCCTGGGCGTAGGCCGGGATCATGGTTTCAAGGCACGGCGACGGTGCGGAGGATGCTGCTCATCAATTCCCGCGCCAGCGCGGTGCGGCGCATTTCATACATCGAGCTGAACACCAGCCGGTGCGCCACGGTTTCATGGAACACCGCATGGATATCGTCCGGCAGCACGTGATCCCGATTCATCAGCCAGGCATGCACCCGCGCCGCGCGCAGCAGCATGCCCATGCCGCGCGGGCTGGCGCCGGCATGCACGAGGCGGGAAGCATCGACGCCGTCGATTTTGATGCCGAATCTGGCCGGAGTCTGCGTCGCTTCCCACAAGTCCATCGCATAGTTTTCCAGCACGGGGCTGGCCTGAATATGCTGCTGCAAGCGCGCGCCGAAGACATTGAGCTGATCGAAGGCGAGCAGGCCGGGCTCGACCTGCTCGGTCAATTGGTCGGTGTCGTGGTAGCGCGTATCGAATACCAGCGAGCGGCGGATGTCGCGCTCGGAAGGCGCCACGATGGGAATTTCCATCATGAAGCGATCGCGCGCGGCGGAAGGAATCTCGAAGGTTTCTTCCTTTTCCAGCTGATTACGGTCGGCAAACACCAGCATGTGCGGCAGGCGATGCTCGCGTTTGAACGCGGCGAGGCTGCGCTCGGCCATCACCCGCAGCAGCAGCGCATGCACTTGCGGCCGTGCGCGGTTGATTTCATTGAAAAAGAATACCGACAGGTTTTCGCCGCTGCGCAACAGCGGGCCGGGATCGACGTGCGGGCGCCCGTCTTCGCCCAGGTAGGTGTGATAGACGAGATCATTGGGCATCAGGTCGACCGTGCCCTCGATACGCTCGTATCCGCCGCCGATGCCGCGGGTAAAGGCGCGCAGCAAGGTGGTTTTGCCCACGCCCACGTCGCCTTCCAGCAGCACATGGCCGCGGGCGAAGATCGCAATGGTGATCAGCCGGATGGCCCGTTGCTGGCCGACGATAATCTTGCCGACTTCGTTTTCCAGCCTGAGCGCCTGGGTGCGCCAGTCGGTGAGCTGGTGCTCGATCACTTCCATGTCCATATTCTCTTCCTTTTGAGCGTGCCGCCATCCGTAGCGCAGGTGTCCTCGCCTGCATCCTTGCTGGAGCTGTTGCAGGCGAGGACGCCTGCGCTACGAGACGAGCGGCCTCATGCCTCGCCCTTCATGACCAGCGCGCCGTATTCCTCCGGCGTAATCACGCCGCCCAGCTTGTCCGCAATAGCCTTGTCGCGTTCGGGCAAGGCATCCTGGATCGCGTCGATGCGCTTCCATTGCGGCAGCGGCGTCGTGCATTCGGGCTGCGGCACGTAGTGGGATGAGGCGACGCGTTGATAGCGATGGATATAGCGCGGGCAATTGATGAAGATTTCCGCGATGGTGACGCGCACCACCAGTTCGGCGCCGTGGAATTCCTTGAGCAGCGGGTCGTCGCGGCTGACGATGGCATCGCCGTGGACGCGCACCCGGTGCGGTGTCTCGAAATCGATGAACAGCATGCCGATCTTGGGGTTAGCGTTGATATTGCCCATCGACAGATACATGCCGTTGCCGTCAAAACTGGGGAAGGCCAGCGTCCTGCTGTCTACTACCTTGACGAAGCCCGGGCTGCCGCCTTTATGTGAGCACGTGGGGTAGCCGCGATGGTCGATGGTCGTCAGAAAAAAGAAATCGCGACTCTCGATGAAGCCCCGGTGTTCGTCCGCGATTTCCGGCACCACGATCATATCGCTGACGCGGTCGGCCATCTTTTTGGTATCGAAGGCTTCCTGGAATGCCCGATGCTGCTCGCCGTACAAGTTGCTCATGATGCTTTCCTTTTTCATATGTCCGAATATCGGATTTTTAATCCTGTTTATCAGACGATTAGTGTGGAAAATAGTAATAATTAGCTTGTATGATGGTCAACGGTTTGACTGTATTTATGTGTCCGATAAACGGATTTTATGGATATCGAATGACGATCAAGACGCAAACAAAAAATGAATCCTCGGCCCCCACCGGTAGCCTGAACCGCGCGGCCATCCTGCTTACCGCCATTGCGCGCGGCTCCAGCAAAGGCAGCCTGCTTACCGAGCTGGTGGCGCGCACCGGATTGCCGCGTCCGACCATACATCGCGTGATGGACGCGCTGATGGAAATGGGCTGGGTAGAGCGCGATCCGCAGACTACGCGTTTCAACCTGGGGCCGGACTTCGCCGCGCTGGGTTATTCCGCGATCAGCCGGCACCCCATCGAACGAGTCGCGGCAACGGAGTTGAGCGCGCTGGCCGAGCGGCTGGATCAGCTGGTGTATCTGGGCATACGCTCCAGCCTGGACATGGTGTGCATCGGCCGTTACGAGAGCGAATCGCAGATTCAGGTCGGCAGGGGGCGGGTCGGGCTGCGCGGCCCGTTCGGCATGAGCCCGGCGTGCGTGGCGATGTTCTCGCGGTTGCCGCGCGATGAGGTCGAAGCCATCATCCAGGCAAACCTGTCGCGCTACCATCGTATCGAGGGGTTCGATGAAAGCGGCTTCCGCCGGGCGGTCGACGATGCAATGAAAAGCGGCTACGGCACCTATGACAACATCGTGCTTGACCGCACCACCAGCGGCCTCGGTGTTCCCATTTGCGACGCGTCTGGCTATCCCGTGGCCGCCATCGGCACGACCTACATCACCGGTTGGCTGAACGAGGACCAGCGTGCACAATGTCTGCACGAATTGCGACAAGCTGCAGCAAGGATCGCCGCGCGCCTGATGACGAGAGGCTGAAATGCGCGATGTATGAAACTTGCTGAAAAAGCTTTTGCTTCACCTGCCAGGCAATTTTTGAAAAAATTTCCTGTCAACTATAAGTCCTCTTCACAAAAAGAGAAGAATTGTGAAAATCGCGCAAGTCGCTCCTCTATTCGAGCGGGTTCCGCCCATTGCCTACGGTGGGACCGAGCGCGTTGTTTCCTATCTGACTGAAGAACTGGTGCGGCAAGGGCATGAGGTCACGCTGTTTGCCAGCGGCGATTCGGTGACCGAAGCGCGCCTGATCGCCACGGTCGAATGCAGTCTCCGATTGGCTTCCCTGCAGCAGGATTGGCTGGCGTACCAAACGATACTGCTCGACCAGGTGGGGGCGATGGCGGAAGAGTTCGACGTTATTCATTTTCATACCGATTATCTTCACTTGCCGCTGGCGAAAAGACTGCCCGTACCGCATGTGACGACCTTGCACGGTCGGCTGGATTTGCCCCAGCTCGCGCCCTTGTATCGGCATTTTTGCGATGTGCCGTTGATCTCCATTTCCAACAGCCAGCGCAGCCCGCTGCCCTGGCTGACATGGCAGGGAACGGTATATCACGGATTGCCGCTCGATCTGTATGCGTTATCCCCGAATGCGGACGATTATTTTGTTTTTGTGGGCCGCATCTCGCCTGAAAAGCGCGTCGATCGCGCGATCAAGGTTGCGCAGCACGCAGGAAGGCGGCTTTACATCGCAGCGAAGGTGGATAAGGCCGACGAGGTGTATTTTGATGAGTGCATCAAACCCTTGCTCAGGAATCCGCTCATCGAATACCTCGGCGAGCTCGGCGACAAGGAGAAGCACAGCCTCCTGCAAGGCGCTGCGGCGCTGCTCTTCCTGATTGACTGGCCCGAACCCTTCGGGCTGGTGGTGATCGAGGCCTTCGCATGCGGCACGCCGGTGATTGCCTATCGGAACGGATCGGTGCCGGAGATTGTCGATGACGGAATAACCGGTTTTATCGTCTCAAATCAGGATGAGGCTTTTGCCGCCGCGGACCGTTGTGACGAACTCGGTCGGACACGTTGCCGACGGGTCTTCGAGCAGCGGTTTTCCGCAAAGCGCATGGCCGATGACTACCTCACCATTTATCGGCGCCTGCAACAGCCTTCATGGATCGAGGCGACCAGGAGGTAAGTTATGGTCAAGAAAATCCAGTTGGACGAGCAATGGTACATCCTGGCGACCGCCGCGCCGCCGGATGACCGCCGCCGCGTGCTGAAGCACAACGATACGTTCGCGCTGTTCGACCGCTTTGGCGACATTCAGCCGATCGGCCTGGGAGATGAGGGCCTCTACAATGACGACACACGCTATCTTTCGCATCAGGAGCTGCTGATCGACGGGCATCGCCCCATGTACCTGAATTCGGCGGTCAGGGAAGACAGCGGCGTCTTCGTCATCGAACTGATGAATCCCGACATCGAGCGGGCCGATCAGCCGCTGATCGAAAAAGGCCTCATGCACATTTTCCGGGCCAAGCTCTTGTGGGACGGCGCCTGCTATGAACACATCCGCATCGTCAACTTCGGGCTTGAGCCGATCGAGATCATGCTCAGCATGGAGCTCGGCGCCGATTATGCCGATATCTTCGAAGTGCGCGGCTATCAGCGGCAGCGTAAAGGGGATTATCTCGACCCGACGGTCGGCGACGATGAGCTGATGTTTGCCTACAAGGGGCTGGACCATGCGGTGCGCTGCACCCACATCGGGTTCAGTCCGGCACCCGACCGTCTCAGCGCGTCGCATGCGGATTTTCTGCTTTCCTTGCCGCCCAGGGACGAGACCCACCTGTTTGTGACTGTATGCTGCGAGCTTGATGGCAAAATGGCGTCTGAACCTCGTGATTACTACTCTGCGCTGGAGCTGTCGACGAAGAAGATCGGTCATCTTCTCAATGAATGCTGCCAGCTCACTACCTCGAACCAGCTCGTCAACCGCTGGATCGACCGCTCGGCTTCAGATCTCGTGATGTTGACTTCGCGCCTGCCCGACGGCCTTTACCCTTACGCCGGCGTGCCCTGGTATTCGACGACCTTCGGTCGCGACGGCATTCTGACGGCCTGGGAATGCCTCTGGCTCTATCCGCATCTCGCGCGCGGAGTTCTGCGGTTTCTGGCGGCGTCCCAAGCCACCGAGGAGAACCCGAAAAGCGACGCCGAGCCCGGCAAGATCCTCCACGAGGCGCGCAAAAGCGAGCTTGCACTTCTCGATGAGGTCCCGTTCCGACGCTACTACGGTACGGTCGACGCCACGCCTTTGTTCATCGGCCTCGCGGGAGCCTACTACGAGCGCACGGGTGACCTGGAGCTGATCAGGTCGATCTGGCCCAACATCCAGCTCGCCCTCGAGTGGATCGACCGCTACGGCGACGCCGATGGCGACGGCTTCGTGGAGTACCGGCGGCGCAGCAAGACCGGCCTGATACAGCAAGGTTGGAAGGATTCTCACGATTCCGTGTTTCACGCCGACGGACAACTGGCGGATGCTCCGATCGCATTGTGCGAAGTCCAGGGTTATGTCTACCAGGCGAAGCGCTACGCGGCGGAACTCGCCGAGCGCCTTGGCGACGAGGCGCAGGCGCAGCGCCTGCGCGATGCCGCCGAGCAGCTCAAGCAACGATTCGACCAGGATTTCTGGTGCGAGGCGATCGGCACTTATGCCCTGGCCCTGGATGGCCGCAAGCAACCATGCATGGTGCGTTCTTCCAACGCGGGTCATACGCTGTGGTCCGGAATCGCGAGCCAGGAGCATGCGGAACGGATTTCCCGGCAACTGCTGGGCGAGGAATTCTTCTGCGGTTGGGGCATCCGCACGCTCTCCAGCCGAGAGGCGCGCTACAACCCGATGGCTTATCACAATGGCTCGGTCTGGCCGCACGACAATGCATTGATCGCTGGGGGCATGGCGCGCTACGGGCTTAAAGAAGCGGCCATGGCCATCTTCGCCGGTATGTTTGATGTCAGCCTGCATGTGGATCAGCATCGGCTGCCCGAACTTTTCTGCGGTTTCGATAAACGCATGGGCGAGGGTCCCACCCTGTACCCTGTCGCGTGTTCGCCCCAGGCCTGGGCCGCGGCGAGCGTGTTCTACCTGCTGCAGTCTTCCCTCGGGCTTTCGTTCAGCCCTGATTGCTCGGAGATTCAATTCCGCCATCCCAAATTGCCAAAATTCATGGAATCCTTGGAAATCAATGGATTATGGACAAAGGGAGGATGCGTCGGCCTGCGGCTGCAACGCTATCCCAATAGCGTCGGGATCGACGTCCTCAATAAGGAGGGGGCCGTCAAAGTGGTTGTCGAGACTTGATGCATGCCCTTCATGTGGCGCTTGCTGACGGAGCTCCATATGTCCGTCGTATCGCTGCTTTGCAATCCCTCGGCGGCGCATGCCATTGAATACCCCTGGCGGTGCGATATACGTGCTGGCTGCGCGGCAGCCGTTTTAGTATCCTTCAATACTTCATCGACGCATCCCGGATACACGCATGACCATCTCTCCCGAAACCCGCGCCCATGCGCAGGCGCTCCTCGACTTCATCGACGCCAGCCCCAGCCCTTGGCATGCCGTTCGAACAACCGAGCAGCAGTTGCTGGCGCAAGGCTATACGCGGCTTCTGGAAACGGAGCGCTGGCAGTTGCAGGCTGGACGGCGGTATTTCGTCGTGCGCGGCGGATCCTCGATGATTGCCTTTGTGCCAGGGCAGCAATTGCTTGCGGATACCGGTTTCCGTATCGTCGGCGCGCACACCGATTCGCCGGGCTTGCGCCTCAAGCCCAAGGCGGCGCATGCGAGCGAGGGCATTGTCCGCCTTGGTGTCGAGGTCTACGGCGGGCCGATACTCGCGACTTTCGCCGACCGCGATCTGAGCCTGGCAGGGCGGGTGAATGTGCGTTCCGGCGATGGATTCGAAACACATCTCCTGCGTTTCGATGCACCGCTGGTTCGGCTGCCCAACTTGGCGATCCACATGAACCGCGAAGTGAACGAGCAGGGACTCAAGCTGCACAAACAGAATGAGCTGCCACTGATTCTCGGTATGGCGGAGGGAACCGATCCGCAGCAAGGATTCCTGCGGCAGGTCGCCGACGCGCTCAAGGTCGACGCGGCGGATATTCTCACCTCGGAATTCAACGTCTATGACACGCAGAAGGGCGCGTTCTGGGGAATGGAACAGGAATTCATCGCGGATAGCCAGCTGGATAATCTGGCGTCCTGCCACGCGGCCTTGACGGCGTTGCTGGCCAATCAGAGCCCCGAAGCGACCAGCGTGATGGCCTTGTTCGATCATGAAGAAGTCGGCAGCGAGAGCGCCGTAGGCGCCGGCGGTAGCTTCATCGCGGACGTGCTGGACCGCATCGCAGCACACGCCGGACTGGACGAAGAAGGGCGCCGTTGCGCCCAGGCCCGCAGTTTTTTCGTCAGCGCCGACATGGCGCATGCGTGGCATCCAAACTTTCCGGCTGCATACGAGCCGCATCATCGCGTGGCGGTCAATGCCGGGCCGGTGATCAAAAGCAACGCCAACCAGCGCTATAGCACCGGCGCCGAATCTGCCGCCCGCTTCATGGCGCTGTGCGAAAAGGCGAACGTGCCGGTGCAGCAATACGCGCATCGCACCGATCTCGGCTGCGGCAGCACCATCGGCCCTATCGTTTCTTCGCGCCTGGGGATGAGCAGCATCGACGTGGGGTCGCCGATGTGGGCGATGCACAGCCTGCGCGAAAGCGCCGGCACACTGGATCATGGCTATATGATCGCCGCACTGAGCACGGTTTACGGTTCTTGATAAAATCCCTTGCGGGCGGCAACCTGAGCCGCTGCTCGTTGTCATTCAGCTATGGATGACTGGGTCGATTACTCGCAATGGCTGGCGATGGCGGTGACGCTACTGGCGTCGTGGCTGGTTTCCTCAAAAACCAAACGCAAGCGCAACTGGGGATTCTGGTTGTTTACCGCCGGCAATTTCCTGTGGGCGTACTGGGGCTGGCATGCTCATGCCTATGCCCTGATAGGCTTGCAGGTAGGGCTGTTGCTGCTGAATATTCGCGGCGTTCGCAACAACGAACCTTCTCGGAAATAGAAAAGCCTGCCATCCGGATCCGGACGGCAGGCAGCCGCCTAGCGTGTAACTTCCACCTGCACCAGATTGTCCGACAGGCTGGGCGCGTGCCCCATGTTGACGAACTGATCCGAGCTGATGACATTGACCGCACCGCCGCCCTTGTTGCGGCTGCGCCAGTAGCCTAGCGTCGCCACCACCACGCCCGGCTGGGTGTCGTCGGTTACCCGCGCGTCGCCGTGGAATTCGCCTCGGTCGTTGAATACGCGGATGAAATCGCCGTTGCTGATACCGCGGGAGGTGGCGTCCGCAGGGTGGATAAGCACGTACTGCTCGCCCTGCCCGCGTATCTTGTGGTCTTCATTCGCATACTGCGAGTTGAGGAAACCGTGGCTCTTGGGCGTGACGATATTCAGCGGGTATTTCTGCGCCAGCGCGGGATTGGTCTCCGGGCGTTCGCGTGAAGGCACGTAGCTCGGCAACGGATCGACCGGCTCGGCGCCCTGGAAGGCGTCGTAAAGCTGGCGGAATGGCGTCGCCACAAAGTTGCCGCCGGCGGCTGCGCTGCTCTTGAATTCCACCTTGCCGGAGGGGGTCGGGAAATTGCCCTCCTTGTGCGGGCAACGATCACTTGGCGTGCCGACCTTGAGATGCACGTAGCCGTCGCGCTTGAAATCTTCCATTGTCACCCCGGCCAGCGCGGGCGAGGTCCAGTCCAGCGTGTCTTCCACCATTTCGGCATCCGAGCGCTGGAACTGCGGCTCGTCGAAACCGAAGGTTTTTGCGAGACGGCGGAAAATCTCGGCATTTGACGCGGTTTCACCCGGCGGTTCGACGCACTTCTGGTTGTAGGTCAGGTAGAAATGGCCCCAGGAAAGGATCATGTCGTCCATTTCGGCAGCCATCGTCGCCGGCAGGATGATGTCTGCATACGCGGCGGTGTCGGTGATGAAGTGCTCGGCGACCACAGTGAACAGGTCTTCGCGCTTCAGGCCTTCGACAATCTTGTTGGATTCCGGCGTCTGGCTGACCGGATTGGCGTTCCAGACCATCAGCGATTTCAGCGGCGGATCAAGTTTCATCTCGCCATTCAACGCCTGGCCGAGGCGCAGGTTATTGATGACGCGCGTGCCTTGCGGGATGTAATCCGGACGGCAGATCACGTCGAACTTGAGCGGGAATTCCCACAGCGGCATTTGCATCAGGCCGCCGCCGACATGACGCCATGCCCCGGTGAGCGCCGGAATGCAGCATACCGCGCGTATCGTCTGACCTCCGCCATGATGGCGCTCCAGCGCCACTCCCATGCGGATCGCGGAAGCCTTGGCGTCGAAGAATTCTTTTGCCAGCTTGCGGATATCGGCCGCCGGAACGCCGGTGATGCCCTCCGCCCATTCCGGCGTGCAGTTTGCGGCGCGCTCTTTCAGTTCATCGAATCCCAACGTGTAATTGGCAATGTAGTCATGGTCCAGCAGATTTTGCTCGATCAGCGTGTTGATCAGCGCCATCGCCAGCGCGCCATCGGTGCCCGGCCTGGGCATGATGTGCCAGTCGGCCTGCTTGGCGGTCAATGATTTGTAGGTGTCGATGACGACCAGCTTGACGCCTTTTTTCTGCGCTTCGTGGATGATGTGCCAGTGGTGCAGGTTGGTGCTGACCGAGTTGCAGCCCCAGATCACCATGTATTTGCTGTAGGCGAAGCTTTCCGGATCCAGCCCGCCGGTCGGTCCCATGGTCATCAGCCATGCAGTCGAAGAGCCCGAGCCGCAGAATGTGCGTTCGCAGACAGTCGCGCCCAGTTTATTGAAAAAAGGATCGCCGACGTTGAGACCTTGCACGATGCCCTGGTTGCCGAGATAGCTGTAGGGCATGATCGACTGCGCACCGTGTTTCTGGATGATGTCCGTCCAGCGCGCCTTGATTTCATTGAGCGCCTCATCCCAGCTGATGCGCACGAACTGGCGGCTACCCTTCGGGCCACGGCGTTTCAGCGGATAAAGCACGCGGTCGGGATGATGATGATGGTTGGCGAAATCCTTGAGCTTGACGCACAGACCGCCGCGCGTCATCGGATGCTCAGGCTTGCCTTGCACATCGATGAGCTTGCCTTCCTTGACGGTGTAAGTCATCGCACAGGTGTCGGGGCAGTCTTGCGGACAGCCGCCATGGAAGGTGGTGATGTTGTCGACAGGGGTGTTCATCTGGCTTCTCCTCAATGCGTTGGCAAGGGCGACGGATATATACCGTTCTGTATACTTCGCCCAGAATAAACCAACGTACCCGGTTGAGCAACACCCTGAAACCCAACCGGATGGAGTGCGAAATTGTTATTCGATCACGCCGCAAGCAATACGCGCACCGCCGCCGCCGAGCGGTTTGGGTTGGTCGCTGTAATTGTCGCCCCCTTCGTGGATCATCAATGCGCGGCCCTTGACGTCAGCCAGTTTGAGACGGGGGGCCACCATGGGTTGGCTGGCGACGCCGGCGTCATTGACCAGCAGCACCGGCAGGTCGCCATGATGGCCGTGGCCTTCAGGACCTTCGTGCTTGCTGGATGCGGCAGGGTCGTAGTGGCCGCCAGCCGCGCCGCCGGCTACTTTCTTGCCGTCTTTTTCCTGCGTTCCACAACTCGGATTCTGGTGGATGTGGAAGCCGTGCGCGCCGGGCGCAAGTTTCTTTAGGCTGGGCATGATCATCAGACCGTTTTCGCTATCGCTGAGCACGACGGTACCGAGGACGTCGCCAACACCGCTTTCACTGACGGCATGAACTTCGACGGTTATTTCTTCTGCTGCGAAAGCGGAGGTCGCAGCCAGGCTGAGAATCGCCAGGGAAAGTAGGGTGCGTTTCATGATGATCTCCTGATTTGAAGGGTTTTTGATATAAGAGCCGACTGAAAATAGGCTCTAATGTTATCCGCAAATATGCAGCAGGGTGATGAAGCTTTTGACCCGGCAGGCAGCGAACGTTCACCCATAGGCATCGTTCCGCGCAGTCGCTACAATGTCCGCAAACAAGCTTGACGCGCCCGCGTCGTCCGGAATGTTGATCTCTTCTGACTCTGAAAGGAGCACTCTCATGCCTTACGTCAATGTCCGCCTTGCCGGCAGCCTGACCCGCGAACAGAAACAAAAAATCGCCGAGGAAATCACCGATACCCTCGAACGTATCGCGCACAAGCCAAAATCGTATACCTACATTACTTTTGATGAGGTCAAGGAAGAGAACTGGGCCGTAGCTGGGGAGTTGCTCGATCAGCTATAATTCGATTATTCATAATGGGTATTCCGAGAGGCTGCAGAGGTGAAGTACGATCAAGACCGTAATGCAAGTGCTGAGCTATTCCGGCTGGTCTTGCAGCGGATGAGCGCTCACCCGGCAGCGTTTACGCCATGCTGCTACGCCGTCTGGTACGAATACCTGGCAGGCATCAACCTTCGACTGAAGCTCGCAATGGACGAAATGGTGGTGAAATTGCTGCCATTCGACGATGCGGCGATCGAGCGCCTGTTCGAAGAGTATGTTTCCGAATTGCGCGGCGATGCGCAGCGTCTGATAGGCGAAAATGCACAGCGCATACTGAATGACATTCTGCGTCATACCGAAGAAGCCGATCACCGTGCGCACGAGTACGGCGATAATCTTGAGCAGTCGGTGCTGCTGCTCGATACCTCCGGCGCCGACGCTTTGCGCAGTGTCGTGACCAATTTGCAGGCGGATACGCAAAAGATGCGCACGGCAATGGTCGATCTGCAAGGCAATCTGACGCATAGTCGGCAGGAAATCGAAACCCTGAAGCGGGAGCTGGAGCATGCGCGCATCGAGGCGCTGACCGACCCCTTGACCGGCGCGCTCAACCGGCGAGGCTTTGAAATGCAGTTTTCTCGCCTTCTGGTCGAGTCGCAGGCTTCCAGTACGGAAATCTCGCTGATCATGCTCGACATCGATCACTTCAAGAAAATCAACGATACGCACGGCCATCTGTTCGGCGACAAGGTGATCCGCGGCATTGCCGAAGTGCTCAAGGCCAACGTCAAGGGCAAGGATGCCATTGCGCGTCTTGGCGGAGAGGAATTCGGCGTGCTCCTGCCGGAAACATCGCTGTCGGGTGCACAAGCGCTGGCAGATAAAATCCGCCAGACGGTGGAAAAGGGCCGTATACGCCGACAGGACGGCAAGGGCGAAGTCGGCGGCATTACTGTCTCGTTAGGTGTCGCCGAACTCAATCGCGCAGAAGACACCGCGGCCTTTCTCAATCGTGCGGACAAGGCGCTCTATTTTTCCAAGGAAAACGGCCGTAACCGCGTCAGTCTCGCGCCGCAGTAGGTATACTGGAGTTTTGCGCTACTGCAAACTTCCGAAATGTTCGACCCCAAAGCCTTCCTGAAAGGCCTGTCCAGTCTTCCCGGCGTCTACCGCATGCTCAATGCGTCCGGCGAGGTGATTTATGTCGGCAAGGCGCGCGACCTGAAAAAACGTGTGTCTTCGTATTTCCAGAAAAACCTGGTTAGCCCGCGCACGCGCATGATGGTGTCACAGATCGCGAACATCGAAACCACGGTGACGCGCTCCGAGGCCGAGGCGCTGCTGCTGGAAAACAACCTTATCAAGAGCCTGATGCCGCGGTACAACGTACTGTTTCGCGACGATAAATCCTATCCCTACATCATGATCTCGGGCGACGAGTATCCGCGCCTGGCATTCCATCGCGGCAGCCAGCAGAAGCTGCACCGCTATTTCGGACCGTTTCCGAATGCGCTGGCCGTGCGCGATAGCATCCAGTTATTGCAGAAAGTCTTCCGCCTGCGTACCTGCGAAAACTCGGTGTTCAGCAACCGTTCGCGGCCGTGCCTGCAATACCAGATCGCGCGCTGCACCGCGCCGTGTGTCAATTACATCTCGCCCGAGGACTACAAGCGCGACGTGAACCACGCGGAACTGTTCCTGGAAGGGCGCGAACAGCTGGTAATGGAGGAGCTTTCCGGCAAGATGATGGAGGCGGCAGAGCGCCAGGATTACGAATTGGCAGCCGTGTTTCGCGATCGCATTCAAAGTTTGCGGCAGGTACAGGCACGGCAGTTCGTATCCGATTTCCGCAGTGGCGACGCCGATGTGGTGGTGTGCGTTTCCGAGTCCGGCGCCATGTGCGTCAACCTGGTGATGATCCGCGGCGGACGCCATGTCGGCGACCGCAGTTTCTTCCCGCAGCATATCGAGGAATGCGACGAAAAGACCGTGCTGCAAGCCTTTCTCGAACAGCATTACCTGCAGCAACCGGTGCCGCCGCTCATCATTACCGACGTAGCGCTGGAAGACGAGGCCTTGCTGGAAATGCTGAGCGAGCGTGCCGGCCGCAAGGTGCAGATTAGCGCCTATGCCGGCGGCGACCGCCGAGTCTGGCTGAAGATGGCGCAAACCAATGCGGAAATCGCGCTCAAGCAGCATCTTGCGCAAAAGACCACGCAGGAAGGGCGCCTGCTTGCTCTGCGCGAGGCCCTGGATCTTCCCGAATCGGCGGAGCGCATTGAGTGCTTCGACATCAGCCATACCATGGGAGAAGCCACGGTGGCCTCCTGCGTGGTGTTCGATAAGGGAAACATGCAGAATTCGGAATATCGCCGCTACAATATTACCGACATCACGCCGGGCGACGACTACGCTGCGATGCGCTCCGTGCTTACGCGGCGTTACACTAAGATTGCAGCGGGCGAGGGCAAGCTGCCCGATCTCATTTTCATCGATGGCGGCAAAGGCCAGCTGGGTGTCGCGGTCGAAGTGATGCAGGAAGTCGGATTGCCGGATATGATGCTTGTCGGCATCGCCAAAGGCGAGGAACGCAAGCCGGGCCTGGAGCAACTGATTTTCCCGGACAGGGAAGAGCCGCTGCGGCTGCAAAAAGACAACCCCGGCCTGCATTTGCTGCAGCAGATCCGCGACGAGGCACATCGCTTCGCCATCACCGGGCATCGCGGACGGCGCGGCAAGGCGCGTACCAAGTCATCGCTGGAAGAAATCTCCGGCGTCGGTGCCAAGCGCCGGCAGAAGCTGTTGACCCGTTTCGGCGGATTGGCCGGCGTACTCAAGGCCAGCGTCGACGAACTGGCCCAGGTGGAGGGCGTCAGCCCGGCGCTGGCGGAAAAAATCTATCAGGAATTACATTGACGATCATGCACTGGAATATACCGAACATACTGACCTGGCTGCGCATCCTGATGATCCCGCTGTTCGTCGGGGTGTTCTATTGCCCGGAAGGCGACTTGCCCGAGCACATGCGCAACCTGTACGCCACGCTGATCTTTGCACTTGCTGCCGCCACCGACTGGCTGGACGGCTACCTGGCGCGCGCCCTGAATCAGACCTCTTCTTTTGGCGCGTTTCTCGATCCGGTCGCGGACAAGCTCATGGTCGCGGCAGCCCTCATTGTGCTGGTCGAGTTCGACCGGGTAGGGGCCGTGGTAGCGCTCATCATCATCGGCCGCGAGATTGCGATTAGCGCATTGCGCGAATGGATGGCCGGTTTGGGCAAACGCCAAAGCGTAGCCGTGGCGTTTCTGGGCAAGATCAAGACGGCTTCGCAAATGGTGGCGATACTTTTTCTGCTCTATTACCAGCCTGTCGGCGCGATCGACGTCAAAAGCATCGGTAGTCTTCTGATGTATGTTGCGGCATTTTTGACATTGCTCTCAATGGCTTACTATTTGAAGGCCGCCTGGCCTCAAATCCGGGAGAAATAAAGCGCTCCGCGGCTGTTGACACAAGGCCGAAAATCCTTAAAATGGCGCCTTCTTCGACGCGGGAATAGCTCAGTTGGTAGAGCGCAACCTTGCCAAGGTTGAGGTCGCGAGTTCGAGACTCGTTTCCCGCTCCAGATTAAAAAACGGGGAAGGCTATCATGCTTTCCCCGTTTTAGTTTAAAGAGGCAGGATGGTGATGCATCGGCCTGGGAAGAAGGCCGGCGCGGAATTCAAGTTTAATGGCGCGTTAGCAAAGCGGTTATGCAGAGGATTGCAAATCCTTCCAGGGCGGTTCGACTCCGCCACGCGCCTCCAAGTTTATTTCGCCCGGGTGGTGAAACTGGTAGACACAAGGGACTTAAAATCCCTCGGCCTTACGGCTGTACCGGTTCGATTCCGGTCCCGGGCACCAAAACGGTTTACGTGCAGCGCACGACAATGCGGGAATAGCTCAGTTGGTAGAGCGCAACCTTGCCAAGGTTGAGGTCGCGAGTTCGAGACTCGTTTCCCGCTCCAGATTTAAAAAAGGGAAAGCATGCACATGCTTTCCCTTTTTTATTCAAAGCCAAGTTCGGCTCCATCCAAAATACTTTCACCCGTTATAATCCCTACCTTTGGATATATTGAAAGGCAAGGGATGATCCTCGTTACTGGTGGCGCCGGTTTCATTGGCGCCAATTTTGTACTGGACTGGCTGGCTGCGACCGGCGAACCCGTCATCAATCTCGATAAATTGACCTACGCCGGAAATCTCGAAAACCTCGTCTCAATTGCTCACGATGAGCGCCATGTTTTCGCCCACGGCGATATCTGCGACCGGGCATTGATAGACCGCCTGCTGACGGAACACAAACCCCGCGCGATTATCCATTTTGCCGCCGAGAGCCATGTAGATCGCTCCATCCACGGTCCGGCCGACTTTGTGCGCACCAACGTCGAAGGTACATTTACGCTGCTGGAGGCGGCGCGCGATTACTGGAATACCTTGCAAGATGAAGCCCGGGCCGGTTTCCATTTTCTGCATGTTTCCACCGACGAGGTCTACGGCTCGCTCGGCCCCAACGATCCTCCCTTTACCGAAACCAAGACCTACGAACCCAACAGCCCATACTCCGCCAGCAAGGCCGCCAGCGACCACCTGGTGCGCGCATGGCACCACACCTATGGCCTCCCGGTACTGACCACCAATTGTTCCAACAATTACGGCCCTTACCAGTTCCCGGAAAAGCTGATTCCGCTGATGATTGCCAATGCGCTCGCCGGCAAACCCTTGCCAATCTATGGCGATGGTCAGAACGTGCGCGACTGGCTGTACGTCGCCGACCACTGCGCCGCCATCCGCGAAGTACTGGCACGCGGCACACCGGGCGAAACCTACAACATAGGCGGCTGGAACGAAATGACCAATCTGGAGATTGTTCATACATTGTGTGACCTGCTCGATGAGCTGGCCCCCAATGCGCACGGCTCTTGCCGTCGCCTGATCACGTATGTCA
This sequence comes from Methylobacillus sp. MM3, assembly GCF_001645185.1. Lineage (GTDB taxonomy): Bacteria > Pseudomonadota > Gammaproteobacteria > Burkholderiales > Methylophilaceae > MM2. The sequence continues at coordinate 512,113 of NZ_LXTQ01000001.1, read as the reverse complement.
AGGACCGGCCCGGCCATGATCGCCGCTATGCCATCGATGCGCGCAAGATCGAGCGCGAACTCGGCTGGCGCCCGGCGGAAACCTTTGCAACCGGTATACGCAAGACGGTGCAGTGGTACCTGGATAACCAGCCATGGGTGCAGCATGTGATTTCCGGGGAATACCAGCACTGGGTAGAACGCAACTACATAGAAAGGGCAGCATCTTGAAAGGAATCGTTCTCGCCGGAGGCTCCGGCACACGCCTTCATCCGGCTACTCTCGCGGTTTCCAAACAGTTGTTGCCAGTGTACGACAAGCCCATGGTCTACCATCCGCTCACCACGCTGATGCTGGCCGGTATACGCGACATCCTGCTGATATCCACTCCAGCTGACACGCCGCGTTTCGAACAGTTGCTGGGTGACGGCAGTCGATGGGGCATTTCCATTCGCTATGAGATTCAGTCCTCACCGGATGGCTTGGCACAGGCGTTCCTGATCGGCGAGGATTTTCTCGGCGGAGAGCCTGGCGCACTGGTGCTCGGGGATAATATTTTCCATGGTCACGAGTTGGCCGACGATCTTCAGGCTGCAGCCAAAAGGACAAGCGGCGCGACGGTATTCGCCTATCCGGTAAATGATCCCGAGCGTTATGGTGTGGTCGAATTCGACACACGAGGGCGCGCCGTTAGCCTGGAAGAGAAGCCGCTAAAACCCAAGAGCCGCTATGCGGTGACAGGCCTCTATTTTTACGACGATCAGGTGGTCGACATTGCCAAATCGCTAAAGCCTTCGCCACGTGGCGAGCTTGAGATTACTGACGTCAATCGCCGCTATCTCGAACAGAATCAGCTGGATGTGCAGGTCATGGGGCGCGGCCATGCCTGGCTGGATACCGGTACGCATGATTCCCTGATAGAGGCTTCGCTGTTCGTGCAGACGCTGGAGAAGCGCCAGGGTTTGAAGATCGCCTGCCCGGAGGAGGTCGCTTACCGCATGGGCTATATCGACGCCGCGCAACTGGAAAGCCTTGCAGCGCCATTGTTGAAAAGCGGTTATGGACAGTATTTGCAGCGCGTTCTCACGGAAAGAGTGTTTTGATGAAAGCAATTCCTACGTCCATCCCGGACGTGCTGGTGCTGGAACCCAAGGTGTTCGGCGATGCACGTGGTTTTTTCTTTGAAAGCTATAACCGTCGCGTTTTTTCTGACGCCACGGGACTGGACCTCGATTTTGTGCAGGATAATCATTCGCGCTCAGCTCGCGGAGTGCTGCGCGGACTGCATTACCAGATTCGCCAGCCGCAAGGGAAGCTGGTGCGTGTCGTGGTAGGGGAGGTATTCGATGTCGCGGTGGATCTGCGCAGGAATTCGCCAACATTCGGCCACTGGGTCGGCGAATACCTGTCGGAGGAAAATAGACGCATGATGTGGGTGCCGGAAGGGTTTGCACATGGATTCGTCGTGCTCTCGAATCATGCCGAATTTCTCTATAAGACTACTGATTATTACGCTCCCGAGCACGAACGCTGCATTCGCTGGGACGACCCCACCATCGGCATTGAATGGCCGCTTGCCGATCAGCCCCAGCTCTCCGCCAAGGATATGCAAGGAATGGCGTTTGGCGACGCTGAAGTGTTCGAATGAACATCCTGGTATTGGGGAATCAGGGCCAGGTCGGATGGGAGCTTGCGCGCTCGCTGCTACCCCTGGGAAAGGTGATGGCGCTGGGGCGGCAGGGTGCCGATCTCGCGAGCCCTGATGCCTTGCGCCAAGCCGTGCGGGCCAGCGAGCCGGACCTGATCGTCAATGCTGCCGCTTACACCGCGGTGGACAAAGCGGAAACCGATGAGGCTGCGGCGATGGCTATCAATGCCATTGCGCCCGGAATCCTCGCCGAGGAAGCTCGGCATGGCAAGGCCTTGCTGATCCATTATTCGACTGATTATGTTTTTGATGGGCAATCCAATCAGGCGTATGTCGAAACCGATCCCACCAATCCGCAAAGCGCTTACGGACGCAGCAAACTGGCCGGGGAGAAGGCTGTCGCCGGCGCCGGCTGCGATCATTTGATATTACGTACCAGCTGGGTATACGGTGCGCGTGGACATAATTTTATGCGTACGGTACTTCGGCTGGCGCAGGAGCGCGAGCATTTGCGCATTGTGGCCGATCAGACAGGTGCGCCGACCTGGTCGCGGTGGATCGCCGATGCGACCGCGCATGTTGCGCGACAGGCGATGGATAAGCGGGCCGTCCAGGCATTCCAATCCGGCACGTATCACCTTGCTTGTGCCAGCGCCACCAGTTGGCATGGTTTCGCCAGTGCAATTATCGAACAGCATCGTTTGCTTTATCCGGCAGTCGAACTGGCTGTGCAGGCTATCGACCCCATTCCCACTGCCGAATATCCCTTGCCAGCCAAACGGCCCGCGAATTCGCGGCTGGATTGCCATAAGCTGGCGGCAGATTACGGTATCGCAGCCCCGGACTGGCAGCAGGCTTTGCGGCTTTGCATGATGGATATGTAGCAATATCCGCACGATGCATTGCGTGGCGCCATCACTCCGAAGTGCGTGTTCGTGACCTCGGCTCCCCTTGCTGAATGGCCGCGTTGCCGATTGGCATAGTATGTGCTGTCATTGATATGCTTTCATTCATCAGGAGAACGCATCATGAATATCAATCGCGGGCCCAGCGCCTTGGGATTGCAGCATATGGCAGCACGCGCGCAGGAAGTCAGGAAAGAATTTTCCTTGTCCACGGATGCTACTGCCGCCGACAACGGCAAAAAAGTCACTCCCAGCGGCGAGAATTTGCCGCAAGCCTCGGATAGCTCCGCGCAAAATGCCGGACATGCCACCGGACTGGAACGCGCCATTGAGCGCCTGCAGTCGAATGCAACAAAAAATCCGGATGCGACGGGGTTGCAACATGCGCTGGAAGTGCTCCAGGGCAACCTGCTTGCCAGAACTTCTGGCGACCCCGCCGACACTGAGCCCGAAGTCATCGCCCCTGGCGCCGAAGAAAGTAGTGAGAATGCAACGGATCCAGCTATCGTAGATGTCGGAGCAACAGAAGCTGGCGATACTGAAGCACAAGTTTAATTACCGAGACTGGCGCCCCCGACACGAATCGAACGTGTGACCCTCCCCTTAGGAGGGGGATGCTCTATCCACTGAGCTACGGGGGCGTGACCGTAATTTTAGCTTAAAATGGGACTATTGAAGAAATGCGGCGACGGAGGCCTCCCATGAAAAGCTTGAAATTGCTTGTTGCCAGCACATTCGCCTGCCTGATTTCGCTCGGCGGCGCCCTTGCCGGTGAACTTCCCAAGGTCGGTCAGCCCGCACCGCCCTTCAGCCTGCCCGATCAGAACGGAAAACTGCACAAGCTGGAAGACTATTCCGGAAAATGGGTTGTGCTCTATTTTTATCCCAAGAATGACACGCCCGGCTGCACCAAAGAGGCATGCAGTTTCCGCGATGATCTGTTCCAATTAGAGAAACTGGGTGCCAAGGTCCTAGGCGCCAGCGTGGACGACACCGACTCGCACGCCAAATTCGCGAAAAAATATCACCTTCCCTTTCCATTGCTAGTCGATAGCGATGGAAAACTGGCGGAACGTTACGGTGCACTTACCAACCTCGGCCTGATCAAGTTTGCCAAACGCTATACCTTTCTTATCGACCCGCACGGCAATATCGCAAAAACCTACCTTAGCGTCGATACTTCGCGTCACTCGCAGGAGATTATCGACGACCTGAAGCAATTAACCAGGCAGCCATGAATACGACATCCGCACAAACATCCCGGGCCGCCTCCGAAAAAAGCGCGCTGCAATTTCTTTTACACGGCGGCAGTGACAATGAATTCCCCGCTCTTTCAAGTACGATCAGCGAAATCAACAAGATTGTTGCTTCGGAATCAGAAAGTACAAGTCGCCTGACCAAAACCATCCTTCAGGATGTGGCGTTGACTAACCGTCTGCTCAAGCTGGTCAATACCGTTTCGTACGGACAATTCGGCGGCAAGATCAATACGATTTCGAAGGCGGTGGTGATTCTCGGCTTCGAGACTGTGCGCAATGTGGCGATGACATTGATCCTGCTCGAATTCCTTCAGAACAAATCGCAGGCGGCATCGCTCAAGGACGAAGTCATCGCGTCTTTTTTTGCCGGGCTGGTCGCATCCAAACTCTCTGCCGGACGCAATGTGCGCGATTCGGAGGAGGCAATGATATGCGCGATGTTTCAGAACCTGGGGAAGCTTTTGGCTACCTTTTACTTTTATGAAGAGTGTCAGGAGATCGCGCAACTCGTCTCGCAAGATCTCAATGAGAACAAAGCGGCACACCAGGTATTAGGCATCTCGTTTAATGACTTGGGGCAGGAAATCGCCAAGAGCTGGAATTTCCCGGATCGGCTGCTGGTCGGCATGCAAAGTCTGGCGAACGAACGCATCAAAAAGCCATACAGTGAACTGGATAGCCTTAATGTCACCAGCAATCTCGCCAATGAGTTGTGCAAAATTGCGGCCACGTCTTCCACAACGGATAAAGACAAGGCGCTCAAGCAGCTGATTACACGCTATTCAACTGCTGTTGCCATCGACGAGAAACAACTGAGCAAGGCTCTGAATGAAGGTCTGGAAGAAATATCGGTGCGCGCCGGAATTCTCAACCTGCCGACGGCTCATAGCCCATTGCTCAAAACCATTTCGCAATGGAACGGGCATGTTGAGGACGCCGCCCCCTCAACAAAGGACGACGGCATGCTGGGCATTACCCCGCTGGACACGGCAGTAGAGGCTGCAAGCGATACCGAATCCGCCAGGATGGATCCGGAAGCCATCCTGTCTGCCGGGATTCAGGATGTCACTAACACGCTGGTGGTTGAATTCAATTTGAACGATATCCTGCAAATGGTACTTGAAACCATGTACCGCGGTATGCGTTTCAATCGTGTGCTGATCTTCGTGCGCGACGGGAAAACCAATACGATGCGCGCGCGTTTCGGCTTTGGTGCCGAGATCGACCGCTTGTTGCCGAAGTTGCAATTTCCCATTTCATTCGAGCCAGACGTTTTTCATGTTTCGATGGAAAAAGGCGTGGACATCGTGATCGAGGATGTTGCCGCAGACAATATCACCTCCAAGATTCCGGCCTGGTACCGAGGTGCAGTTCCGGCGCAATGTTTTCTGCTGCTACCGGTGATGATCAACGGCAAGGCGATCGGCTTGTTCTATGCCGACATGGAAGCGGCCAACAGCCTGCAAGTTTCTCAACGCCAGCTCAGCCTGCTACGCACACTGCGCAACCAGGCTGTGCTTGCCATCAAACAAAAACAATAAGCTTCCGTTGCGTTGTGAGGGCGAAGAGCCATATGGGCTCAGTAGTAGGTTGCTCTTCCGATTCCCTCGCCGGCAGGCGAGGGCTGCATCCCCGGAATTCTGTGATGGGCAGTGGCAGGAAAAGGGTGATTCAACCCTGAAGCTCAGGGAGCAGTCTTCTAGAAAATCTTGTCGTCGTCTTCAATGATATCCAGCGGCGTGGAGATTTTCTTACGCGTATTCTTGCGTTGCAGGATTTTTTCACGCGCATGCAAAGGCAGGTCGGTGAACATCAGCACGTTCTTGTCGATCAGCGTATCCACAATGTCCTCGATTACCCGAATCAGACTTAGATCGGTTTCGGATAGTTCTGAGGTCGCTGTATTTTTTCTTTTTTGTGGCACAATGCCCCCAAGAAAAAATTGGATATCAGGATGGTCGCTCGGCAGGAACTCCTCTGCGTTGGCCTCCGGATTCTGAAAAATGGCACTGATATGACCGGAAGCATTTCTCTGAACATACGGCATTGCGGCTGCCCTCGACAAGAATAAACCTCATTATAATGATAGCGCGAGCATATTGAGAAGCTTGCTTGCAAGTCGTCAGCTCGGGGAAACAATGAATTTTCTGGTAAGCGGAAATCACGAGACAGTTTTGCAATTTCAGACGCCATTGCGTGAGCGCGGCGAACTCGAATGGCTCGTTACCTTTACCGAAGTATTGCCGCGCATTTCGGATGCTGGTTCAGGCCTGGTAGTAATCGATGCCAATGCACCTGGCTATGAAGGCGAGACGAGCATCAAACGCCTGAAACAGCTGAATCCCGCCTTCAAAGTATTATTGGTCGGCCTTTTTCCCCCTCAAAAAGAACTCGCTTCGCTCGCATCCGGGGCAATGGGTTGCTGCAGTCCTTTACTTGATGAAGAACAAGTGCGTCGCATATTGGCTATCGTGGAAGAGGGGGGCGTATGGATATCCAACGCCGCATTGCCCCAGCTGCTCCAGCGATTGCGCCAGCGCAGTGAAAAAGTGAGCCCGCCAGCGGTTCAGCCTCCATCGTCGGAAGTATTATCGAACCTGACACAGCGTGAGCGCGAGATAGCAAAAATGGTGGCCGCCGGCGATAGCAACAAGATCATTGCCCGCAAGCTCAATATTACGGACCGAACCGTAAAAGCACATCTCACTACCGTTTTTCAAAAGCTCAATGTTCGCGACCGCCTGCAATTGGCCTTGTTTGTCAGCAAAACAAGCCAGTCATAGCTGTGCCTCATCTAGTACCAAGGTACAGGTGTACCAAGGTACGATAGGAATGCTTGTTTCGGACGCCTATAGTCAACCCCATCAGTAATCCTAATAAATCCTTATTTGGAAGGGGAACAAAATGGCTGAACAAGTGAATGCAGGTACCAAGGTAGAATCCATCGGTACCGTCAAAACCGTAGTCGGTGAGGTTAAGGCTGTCGATGCCAGCGGCGTCGAACGCATCCTGCAAGCTGGCGACAAGGTCTATCCCAACGAAACCATCATGACAGCAGTAGGCGCGCTGGTCCTGATCGACTTCATTGACGGCTCGCACCTCGACCTTCCTTCCTCTTCCCAAATCGTACTCGACACTGACGTATTCAACCCCGCCAACGCAGTTGCGCAGGGTGAAGAACTGACGGCAGAACAAATTCAAGAGATGATCGCCCGGGGTGAAGATCCCACTGCAGTCACCGAAGCCACCGCCGCTGGCGCTGGCGCAGGTGACGAAGGTGGGTCTTCTTTTATTGTGGTTGATTTCAATAACACGCTGGGCAATGTGACCAGCGGTTTCAATACGCTGGGAATTCCAGGACCGGAATCGACGACGTTTACGGAGTTGCCGCCGGTTGAAGACGAGACTGTGCCGGTCATCGTGCCTCCAGTGGTTACAGTGGAAGTTGACGTGGTCGTTGAGTTGCCTCCAGGAGGTGGAAATGAAGGTGGCTTTATTCCAGTTATTTCCGGCAATAATGCTTATTTGCCGGAAGGCACGGATGGTGATGATGCCTTCAATCAAGTGACTTTCATCTTACGGTTGGACAAGGCTTTCGATCAGGATGTTACGGTTTTCTATGAAATTCGCCCTGGTACCGCGACAGCCCCAAATGCTTCTGGCGCTGACTACCTCCCTGATGATGGTCAAGTACTTGATCCGGTAACAGGCATTCTCATGGGCTTCGTAGTTATTCCTGCTGGTACGACTGAAGTGCCTGTCGTAATCAACGTGGTGCCTGACCATTTTGATGAAAATGGCAACACAATGGCTGAAGCAGAAAGCTTCCAGATCGTCTTAACGGGCGCTGATAATGCCACTATCAACCCGGCTGCCAATACGGCCTATGGCTGGATCGTGGATGATGATACTTCTCCAGTTGCGGTAGACAACGCTTACTTCGTCGATGAGGATGGAACGCTGAATGCCAATGTGATTCTTGATGATAGCAACGGCGAAAGCACGGGTGGAGTGGACAATGATCAGGATGGCGACACTCTGACAGTTGTTTCTTTCACCTGGGGCGAAGGCGAAGATGAAGCTACTGCGGTTGCAGGGGGAACTATCATACTTGATGGTATTGGTTCTTTGACTATCACAAGCACTGGTGCTCTTACCTTTATCCCCGAAGCCAACTACAACGGCTCGGTTCCTGATGCTACTTACACCATCACGGATGGTTACAATGCGCCTTCAACAGCTACTATTGCTATCGGTATCAACCCTCTAAACGATGCGCCGGTAGACGGCAATGAAACCAACACGACACCGGAAGATACCCCGTTGGTGGTGAATTCCACTAACGGTGTTCTGGCCAACTTCAGCGATGTGGATGGCGATACGGGCACGGTAGTGAGCTTCACGGTGGCTGGCGATGCAACGGTTTACCTCGCAGGTCAAACGGCAAGCATGACGGGTGTGGGCACGCTGGTGATTAACGCCAATGGCAGCTACACCTTTACCCCGGCCGTGAACTACAACGGCCCGGTTCCGGTAGCGACTTACACGGTAACCGATGGCAATGGCGGCACGGACACCTCCACGCTGACCATTGACGTGACCCCGTTGAACGATGCGCCGGTAGACGGCAATGAAACCAACACGACACCGGAAGATACCCCGTTGGTGGTGAATTCCACTAACGGTGTTCTGGCCAACTTCAGCGATGTGGATGGCGATACGGGCACGGTAGTGAGCTTCACGGTGGCTGGCGATGCAACGGTTTACCTCGCAGGTCAAACGGCAAGCATGACGGGTGTGGGCACGCTGGTGATTAACGCCAATGGCAGCTACACCTTTACCCCGGCCGTGAACTACAACGGCCCGGTTCCGGTAGCGACTTACACGGTAACCGATGGCAATGGCGGCACGGACACCTCCACGCTGACCATTGACGTGACCCCGTTGAACGATGCGCCGGTGGTTGATCCGGTTAAGAATGTCTTCATGCCAGATGCTACCGGTCAGATGACGGGAATCTATAGCAATGGTTATCCACTGGCATTAAATGCGCCTACTGATGTGGATGGAGATGCGCTGACCATTACCGTGGGCACTCTCCCTGCGAAGGGTACGGTTGGCTATGTTGATGGTACCGGCTTCCATGCTGTGGCTACGGGAACGACGCTGACCCTGGTTCAGTTCCAGTCGTTGACCTACAAGCCGGATGGTGTCGCTACGTATAACTCGAGCGGTCAAGGGATTTCTGGCGCAGATGACGGTGTATTCACGTACTCGGTATCCGATGGCACTGCTTCAGTAACCGGTACTGTCAATCTGCACACCTTGTTAGGTACAGCGGCTCATACCGACACAGTTCAGATTGGCGATGGCAGTCATCCTCTGACTTCTGGTAGTAACCAAACCGTTAACTATATCGTTAGCTCGGAGATTGCTTCGCAAGGCGATTACTCTCAGGCCGTATTGCAACTGACGACTGATTTCCATGTGCGTAGTTCGAAAAATTTAACTAACGCTGTCGAGAGTCAGGTTAATGTAACTTTGACCGTGGATGGACATGTATTTACGGTAATCCAAGCCAATAATGGAGTGAATGACTGGACCCAGAATGGTACGAATGCCGATGCAGGTGGATATTGGCAAGATAACGTATCTTTCAGCAACATCGTAACTACGATTAATGGCGCAGCAGTCAGTCTGGCGACTTATCTGACAAGCCATCCGCAGGCGGCTGGCTCCGCATGGATTGTGACCTACGATGACAACACAGGAGGTAATGAGCAAGCACGTTATCTGAAGGCTGCGTTCATTAATGACATCGATGGTAGCCCTTCCGTGACGACTACCGGCACCGAGCATGGTGATCTGATTTACGGTAGCACTAACGGAGACACATTGGGTGGTGGAAGCGGTAGCGATACCATCTTCGGTCGCGAAGGCAATGACATTCTTACCGGGGGTACTGGTGACGATATTCTGACTGGCGGTGCTGGGGTGGATACTTTCATCTGGAAGGCTAACGAAAGTGGTACGGATACCATCACGGACTTTGCCAAGGGTACTGGCGGCGATGTAATAAATCTTGCAGACCTGTTGCAAGGTGAGCATGCAGATGCCAACTCGCTAGGAAGTTATCTGTCCTTCAACTACAACAATGGTAATACAACCATCACTATCGATACCAACGGCTCTACTGCAGGTGGAGACGTGCAGCAAGTCGTGCTGCAAGGTGTTGATCTCACTGCAGGCAACACGTTGTCCACAACTACTATCATCAATAACTTGCTGACGGATGGAAATATAAAAACGGACGTTTGATTAGTTCTGTTTCCTGACCAATTGCAGGCGCCTTCGGGCGCCTGTTTTTTTGCATATAGATTTTGACTATTGAAGCGAATTTCTTTGCATGACAGAAAGTAACAACCTAATTTCTTTCATTCTTTAAAAGTGATTGGTTAATGGGTTTTTAAAGTGACAAATCTTTGATTTGAACGTGGCTGGATCGACTGATCCATGCCGGAGGCTAGGATTTTGAATGGCAGTCAGGTTCCCGATTTTGCTCGAAAGGTGAATGTGGCAAAAATCCATAGTGCAGAGACGTCGATTTGACTGAGAATAATGCCATTGTGAGCGTAAATAATGATCGAAATTTAAATGGTTTGATTGGAGTTTTAAGATCAGATAGCCGAATTAATCACCTTCTAAAATAGAAACTTGTTAAGCGTCTATTTTTACTCTGCAATTACCCCCCATTTGGGGTAGAGACCATCATTCCCTCGCATGTTATAGTCCTCCCCGAAATGAAGAACTGTGTGTTTTTCGCAACAAGTGTCGCAAAATTATGCGTATGCAATATCCTTAAGCTTTTTTGTTTGCAAAGAAAAAGTTATTAGAATAAATTGAGTTCGAGTCTAGGTTATCTGATAACTTTTAGATCAATAAAAAGGGGTTATTATGAAATTCAAGCATTCCGTCCTTTTCTGCGCGGTAGCCGGCGTGTTGCTCGCGAGCCAAGGGGCGTCAGCTCAAACATTGGGCGAAGCAGTCGACCAAACTATCAAATCCAATCCTGATGTTTTGATTGATGCAAGCCGCCGACTCTCCACTGATGAGGCCGTGAATCAAGCCAAGGGTGGTTATCGTCCGAAAGTCGATTTGTCTGCCGGCGTCGGCGCTGAATGGAGTGAGAACACTTCTACGCGCCCTGGCAGCGATAACCTTTGGCGTCGCGAATCGGCATTGACTCTTTCTCAAATGATTTATGACGGCTTCGGTACCAAGAGCGAAGTCCAGCGTCATGAAGCGCGTGTGAAATCGGCCGCACACAGGGTTGCCGGTACTTCTGAAGAAGTCGGCCTGCGTGCGGTGGAAACGTATCTCGAAGTCGTACGTCGCCAGGAGCTGCGTAACCTGACCCAGGATAACCTGGCTGCTCACGAGCGCGTCTTCGAACAAATCAAGCTGCGCTCCGACAGCGGTGTCGGTCGCAAGGCGGACCTTGAACAGGCGCAAGCCCGTCTGGCATTGGCCCAGGCCAACATGGCTTCCGCCGAAGCCAATCTGCGCGAAGCCAACATCCAGTTCCAGCGCGTGGTTGGCGAAATGCCTCGCGACCTGGGCCGTCCGGGTCTGCCTGATGGCGTTCCGGCATCCGAAGATGATGCATTGGGTGTTGCCGTCAATAATCATCCGCTGCTGAATTCTGCCGCTGCCGATATCGAAGCCGCCAAGGCACAGACCCGCTCCGCAGAGTCGTTGCTGCGCCCGCGCGTCGATCTGGAACTCGGCACCAGCTGGAACAACAATCTGGATGGCGTACGTTACAAGAACAATGACGCTTACGCCATGCTGCGTTTCAAGTACAACCTGTATCACGGCGGTACCGACAAGGCCCGCGTCTCCGAGCGCCGTATCCAGGAAATGGAAGCGGCCGAAATCATGAACAAAACGCGTCGCCAGGTTGAAGAAAGCACCCGTCTTTCCTGGAACTCGCTGCTGACTTCGACGGATCGCCTGCCCAAGCTGAAGGCGCACGCCGACGCTACCGAACAGACGCGCGACGCTTACGCCAAGCAGTTCAGCATCGGCCAGCGTACGCTGCTCGACTTGCTGGATTCCGAAAACGAACTCTACACCGCACGCTCGAACTTCATCGACGGCCAATACGTCGAAATGTTCGCTCGCTATCGCTTGCTGGCCGACATGGGCAAGCTGGTTGAGTCGCTGGGTGTAGCTCCGCGTGAAGAATCCAGGGTGGTGATGGCAAACGGTGCTCCTGCTGCCAGCGCCGCACCGGCAACCGAAACAGCTCCCGTTGAGGCTGCACCGGCAGAACCCATGCCGGCTGTGGAGGAAAAAGCGCCTGCCCAGTAAGTGCAAACGTTGTCTGCATAAGAAATTGATGGCATGATCGAAAAGGGCAGGGGGCAACCTCCTGCCCTTTTTGTTGGGGAGGCTTCATTGTCGGTGTTCGATAACGCTACGGTATGTTCCGTGCGTCCGTGGCGAATTTGCCGCACGGTCGCGCTCACGGTACTGATCGCATTCGCGACGATCACATTTGGCGCAAGTTTCGAAGTCATCCTCACCGAACACCAGCTTTCCTCTGCCGAAACCAAATACGGTCTTCCCGCGCGCAAGCGTCTCTCGGCATGGTTGGACCTGATGGCCGACAACAAGCAGAAAAGCGAGCAGGAAAAGCTTGAACTGGTGAACAACTTCTTCAATCAGCTACTGTTCGTTTCCGATCTTGATCATTACGGGGTTGTCGATTACTGGGCGACGCCACTCGAAATGCTGGGGTCGGGCGGGGGTGATTGCGAAGACTATTCCATCAGCAAATATTTCACGCTGTTGGCGCTAGGTGTCCCTATTGACAAGCTCAAGATCACGTATGTCAAGGCAACAGGTTATGGGCTGCAAAACGCAGCGCATATGGTGCTGACTTATTACTCGACGCCAGCAGCGATGCCGTTGGTGCTCGATAATCTCAACCCCGAGATCAAATCGGCCGACAAGCGCCCGGATTTGACTCCGGTTTATAGCTTTAACGGTGATGGGCTGTGGCTCGCCAAGGCGCGCGGGGCCGGAAAGAGCGTGGCCGGCGGCAACAAGATCAGCCTCTGGCGCGACATGATGGCGCGCATGGGCAAAGAATTTTAAGGGAGAAATAAAATGACGTTACTCCGGCAGTTGGTGATCGTAATCGTTACGCTGTTCATACTGCTCTTTGTCGGCACACTGCTGCTCAGCATCAATAACACGCGTGACTACCTCAACGATCAGTTGCGCACGATTTCGCAGGATACCGCGACTTCGCTTGGCCTGACGCTTACGCCGCCGATGGCAGAGAATGATATGGCTGTGGTGGATCGCATGGTGAGTGCGGTGTCGGACAGCGGCTACTACCGCGAGGTGGTGGTCAGCGACGTCGAAGGCAAGCCCATCGTCTCCCGCAAGCAGGACGTCAAGCTGGGCAGCGTGCCGCAATGGTTTGTCGATGCGGTACCGCTGGATACTCCGCGCGGCGAGGCCCTCATCATGGCCGGTTGGCAACAGGCTGGCACAGTGCGCGTGGAGGCCAACCCTGGCTATGCCTACGTTGCTCTCTGGACAAATACCGCCGAATCTTTCTGGTGGTTCCTCGCTGCGTCCACGGTCACCGTGCTGCTGGGCGTAATCGCGCTGCATTTCATCCTGCGTCCTTTGCGCGATGTCGAGATGCAGGCGCGTGCGATCTGCGATCGCGAATATCCGGTGCAGAAAAAGATTCCCTGGACGCTGGAACTGCGCAGCGTGGTCGAAGCGATGAATCGCATGAGCACCCGAGTCAAGGAAATGTTCGACGAACAAACGGCCTCCATCGAGCGCCTGCGGTCGGAGAACTACCGCGATTCGCTGACCGGCCTTGCAAACCGCCGTTACTTTGAAATGAATCTGAAGCAGTTGATCGAAACCGGCAAGCATGGCGCGCTGCTGATGCTTGAGTTGAAAGACTTCAAGCAATACAACGAAAAGCGCGGTTACCAAGCGGGCGACGAACTGCTGAAGAACACTGCCGAATTTCTTGAGGCGATCTGCAAATCGCATTCGCACCTGGAATACTTTACCGTCCATCTTAACGGTGCCAATTTCGCTGTCGTGCTGACCAATGCCGGCGACACGGAAGCCATGGAACTGGGCCAGAATCTTGCCAAGGCCATGCTGCGCTTCAAGGAGCGCGGACTGGTGGATAACGAGGAAGTCGGTCACATCGGTATCGCGCTCTTTACTGGCCAGAGCTACGGCGAAGTCCTCTCGGCTGCTGACATGGCGCTACGCGCGGCCCAGCAGCAGGGCCCGAATGCGGTCAACCTGATTGACCCAGGCAAGACCGGCGGCGATACGCCGATACGCACCGCCACGCAGTGGGGCGATATCCTGCGCGAAGCGCTCGCCAGCAAGCGGATTTCGCTGCTGGTTCAGCCAGCGAAGGCCGCTGCCGACTCCGCTCGGGATACCATCCTGCATTACGAATCCCTGATGCGTCTCACCGACGATCAAGGGTCGGTCATTCCTGCCGTCGTCTACACTCCGGTTGCCAAACGCCTGCGCCTGGCAACGGATTTCGACCGCGCCATGATCGTCGAAGTGCTGGCGCGCCTTGCTGCAAAACGCTATGGCGATACGCCCGTGGCCGTGAATCTTTTCCCGGCCAGCCTGCAAAATGCCGAATTCGTCAGTTGGTTATGTGACCAATTGGCACAAGCGCCGGCTGCGGCTTCCAGGCTGCTGATCGAAGTTTCCGAATACGGGATGATCGAAAATGTCGATGCGCTGCGCGACTTCATTGCGCGCGTGGCGACATATGGCACTGGCGTCGGCCTGGATCACTTTGGTCGTGGCTTCTCGTCCTTTGGCTATCTCAGCACGCTCAAGCTGGATTACATCAAGATCGACGGCAGCTATGTGCGCGGCATTCTGGAGAACAAGGACAACCAGTTCTTTATCGAGTCCGTGATCAAGGTAGCCCACGGCTTGGAGATCAAGGTGTTTGCGGTTTCGGTGGAAACGCAGGAAGAGTTGAATCTGTTGAGCAGTCTGGGGCTGGATGGCGTGCAAGGGTATGGAGTGGGGAGGCCGGAGGCACGGTAATTCCGGCTTATCATCCAGGCAAGCGAAAAGCCGGCAATGCCGGCTTTTCTTTATTGATCGGGCGCCATCTTTCAGACGCGCCTGCTAAAAGGAAAGGCAAGGCTACTCAAGCATGGAGCAAATCAGGGTGCTCATATTGCGATGGCCTTTTTGATTCGATAGCGCTGACCTGGTTAGGCAACGTTGTGACGACATCAGGCCAACGGCGTGCCCAGCCATACTGTTCCGGGGGAGTAGTCGTCACAATGTAAAGCCGACATTCCAATTCCCGGCAGGCCATCATGCCTCGTATTCCCATCCCGGGCTCAAGCGGAAACCATTCTGCCTTTCCGCGATCATTCCGCACCATGAAACGATCTGCGGGAATCACGACCTCTTTGGGGCGCCATGGTCTCCAGGAGCTGGACTTCAAATCGCCTGGATGGACCCAGCCTCCATGAGGATAACAATCCCCTTCGCGGCGTTCTCCCCAGATGACCCAATTGACTTCCTCATCAGCATGGGTGATCGGCAAAAGGTCGCGGCCTTCGCCGAAGATAATCTTTTTGCCTTCAATTTCGATACCGTCGCACATAATGTATTACGAGCGCGTTGAACATAATGGTTAGGCGCTAGACATCTTGGCTGGTTCTTGCTCCTACAGAGAATCAGATATATCTGACAGCTGCGTTCCAAGTCAGGCAATTTAGTTGCATATTATTGCCTCCCAAGTGCCTCTTACCGCTCCCGCAACGCGTCGTACTTCGCCTTCAGCACCGGTTTCATCAGGTATTGCAACACCGTTTTCTTGCCGGTCTTGATATGCACGGTCGAGATCATGCCGGGGATGATCGGCAGCTTCTTGTGCGTACCGGTGAAAGTGCCGCTCCTGGTGCGAACTTGTACGAGGTAGTAGCTCTCGCTTTTGCCGTTCTTGTCCTCGGTGATGGTGTCTGCGCTAATGCTTTCTACGTTGGCTTCCATCCCGCCATAAATCGAGAAGTCATAGGCGGTCAGCTTGACCATTGCATCCTGGCCGGGGTGAATGAAACCGACATCCGAGGGGCGTACCTTGGTTTCGATAAGGAATGTATCCTCCATCGGCACCACTTCCATGATTTCCATACCGGGTTGCAGTACGCCGCCCAGCGTGTTGACCTTGATCTGCTTGACGATGCCGGTGACCGGAGAGCGGACGGAGGTTCGGGCCAGCCGGTCTTCAGCGGCGACGTTGCTGGCGCTGGTTCCGGCCAGTTCGGCGCTGGCGACGCTGGCTTCGGAGGCGGATTCGGAGCGGAACTTCGCCCATGCCGCGTCCACTTTGGTGCTGGCTTCGACGGCGGCTTGTTCCAGGCGCGGAACCGACAGGCGGGTTGAATCCATGTCGCCTTTGAGGTCGCTCAGCTGGCGTTCGAGGCGGAGGATTTCCACTTCGGACATGACGCCCTGTTGAGCCAGCGGGCGGCTGATCTTGAGTTCCTTGTCGATCAGACTGTAACTTTGATCCAGCTGCTTCAGCTTGGCCTGGGTTTCCTGGAGTTCCTGCCGGCGCTGGCTGGCTTGCTGCTTGAGCACGCTGATGGACGTTTCCATTTCACGCATGCGCGAAACATAGAGCTGGCGCTCGTCTTCGGCCACTTGCGGATTGGATTTGAGCAGTTCGGAAGGCAATTGCAATGGCCGCCCGGAGGCTTCGGCGTTCAGGCGAGCCACCTTGGCGAGCAATGCATCGCGCTTGGCCTTGGTCTCGCCCAGCGATGACGAGAAGCGCGTTTCATCCAGGCGTACGATGATGTCGCCCTTGCGCACCATGTCGCCGACCTTGACCGGAATGCTGGAGATGATGCCGCCTTCCATGTTCTGGATGACCTGCACCTGGCTGGAAGGGATAACCTTGCCTTCACCCACGGTGACTTCATCGATCTTGGCAAAAAAGGCCCAGACGAAGAAGATCGCGATGAAGGCGATGAAGCCATACAGGATGTAGGAGCCGAAGCGGGGCGTCTCCTGGAACAGGGCCGCGGTGCTGTCCTGCATCAGCTCGATATCGGTGCTCGAAACCCCACCCGCGGATGCCGATTTTTCAGACAGAACTTGCTCTTTTGCTATCGTTTTAATTTTTTGCAACATGCAGTTTGCCTCCAGAAAGCGCTTCCAGTACCTGTTCTTTCGGGCCATCCGCGATGATGCGGCCGCCATCGACGACGATCAGCCGGTTGACCAGCGTCAGCATGGAGGCGCGGTGCGTGACCAGCAACAGCGTCTTGCCGTCAATATGCTGGCCTAGCCTGGCCTTGAGGTTTTCTTCGGAGCGGTTGTCGAGAGAGTTGCTGGGCTCATCCAGCACAAGCATCACCGGGTCGAGCAACATTGCGCGCGCCACGGCAATCGATTGCCGCTGACCGCCCGAAAGGCCTTCGCCGCGCTCGCCCACCGGCATGTCGAAGCCGAGGGGGTGGCGGTTGACGAATTCGCTGACGCCGGCGATTTCAGCGGCGTTCAGCATCGCCCGATCATCCACGTACGGTGCGCCGAACACGATGTTGTTGCGCACCGTGCCATAGAACAGCATCGGGTCTTGCGGCACATAGGCGATATTGCGGCGCAGATCGGCGGGATCGATCTGCTGCAAGTCCACGCCGTCGATCCATACCGACCCTGCGGTCGGTTGGTAGAGGCCCATGATGAGCTTTTCGATGGTGGTCTTGCCGGAGCCGATGCGGCCGATAACGCCGACCCGCTCACCGGCGGCGATACGGAACGAAATGTTCTGCAGTGCGGCGACAGGTTGCTCGGGGTAATTGAAGGAAACATCCTTGAATTCGATGGTGCCCTTGAAGTTGGGACGATGCACGAAGCTCTTGCCCTGTTCTCGTTCCACCGGCAGGGCCATCATGCGATTGATGCCGTCCAGCGCGGCACGGGCGTGGTGATAGCGCGTGATCAGGCCGGCCACTTGCGATAGCGGCGCCAGCGCGCGACCGGTCAGCATGGTGCAGGCCACCAATGCGCCGACCGACAATTCGCGCTCTGAAATCAGGTAAACGCCAACGATGACGACGCCGACGCTTGCCATCTGTTGCAGGAAAGTGGCGGTATTGACGTTGGCGGCCGACAGCAGGCGTGCCTTGAGGCTGAGCTTGCCGAGGTGGCCGATCAGTTGCTCCCAGCGGCGTTGCATCGGGCCTTCGGCGCCGATAGCCTTAAGGGTTTCCAGCCCGGTCAGACTTTCGATCAGGGTCGATTGACGCTGCGAAGACGTGCGGAAGGTTTCGGCGATCACGGCCGCCAGCGGTTTTTGCAGCAGGAAGGACGACAGCAGGATCAGCGGCACCGCGACGATGGCCGGAATCGCCGCCATGCCGCCTATCCACCAGATCAGTACCAGGAACAGGATCAGAAAGGGCAGGTCGACCAGCGTGGTGATGGTGGCCGAGGTGATGAATTCGCGGAAGGATTCGAATTCCTGCAGACTACTGGCGAACGCGCCGACAGAGGGCGGACGCGCTTCCATGCGGATGCCCATCACCTTCTCGAAAATATTCGACGACAGGATGACATCGATCTTCTTGCCGGCGATATCGATGAAATAGCCGCGCAGGCCGCGCATGATGAAATCGAAGATATATACCACGCCGACGCCGATAGCCAGCACCCACAGGGTCTCGATGGTGTTGTTCGGTACGACGCGGTCGTATACGTTCATGATGAACAGCGGCATTACAAGGGCGAACAGGTTGATCAGCAAGGAAGCAACCAGCACCTCGCTGTAGATCGGCCACGACATTTTGACGGTACCCCAGAACCAGTGCTTGGGCTTGGGGATGAAGCTCGTTTCAGCGCGTTTGTCGAAGCGGAAGGCCGGCTTCACGAAAATGGCGAAACCGGTATAGCGTTCTTCGAGGTCTTTCAGCGCGATGCTGGCTTCGCCGGCACCGGCTTCCGGGAAAACGACCTTGGCTGTTCCGTCTTGCTTTTCAAGCAGGATGCAGGCCTGGCCGTCTTGCAGCAGCAGTACGGTCGGCAGGGTCAGGTTGCTGATGGTGTCCAGCTTGCGCTTGATGATCTGGGCGCTGATGTCCGCCCGGGCGGCAGCGCGTACGAATAATTCCGGGGTCAGTCGCGAGGAAACCAGCGGCAGTCCGGCCGTCAGGGATTGCAGGGAAAAGGGGCGGTGCTGCATGCGGGTGAGCAGCACCAGGCAGTTTGCCAGGGGATCGTCGGGAAGCAATGCTTCCTTGGGAATATCCCAAGCCTGTTGCGTAGTCGTGCCTGCGGTGGCGGTCATATCGATCCTCGTGAGCGCATGTGCAAATTCGTGGCCGATTCTAGCACGCTCTTTGCCCGTCAATGCTGGGTTTTAAGTATAAAAAACAAGCCGCTGTAAGAATTTCCCGAGCGTTGAAAAGTTCAGCGCCTGGATTCCAGTTCTTCCCATCTCAACATTACCTGTTCCAGTTCCATTTCGAGTCCTGCGAGACGCGTTTGCAACACTTTTGCGCGTTGCGGATCTGTGCGGTAGATATCGGGGTCGGCCAGCTCGGTATTGAGGGCATTCTGTTCCGTTTCCAGCGTTTCGATTTTATCGGGCAGGGCGGCCAGTTCGTGGGTTTCCTTGAAGCTGAGTTTGGTCTGCGCTGGCTTTGGGGGGGCTGCAGGCTTGGGCTGCGGCGCGGCCTTGGGCTTTTCGACCACTGCTTCGGCGGCGCGTTGTTCGGAAAAGCGGCGCCAGTCGTCGTAGCCGCCGCCGAATTCGGTCAGTTGTCCATTGCCCTCAAACGCGATCACCTGCGTCACGGTGTTTTCCAGGAAGGCGCGGTCGTGGCTGACCAGGAACAGTGTGCCGCCGAAATCCTGCAAGAGCTCTTCAAGCAGCTCCAGCGTGTCGATATCGAGGTCGTTGGTCGGTTCATCCAGCACCAGCACATTCGCCGGACGGGCGAACAGGCGGGCCAGTAGCAAGCGGTTACGTTCACCGCCGGAGAGCGACTTCACCGGCGCGCGGGCACGCTGCGGCGGGAAGAGGAAGTCTTCGAGATAACTGATGACGTGCTTGCGCTCGTTGCCGATCTCGACAAAATCGGAACCGGGGCTGATGGTGTCGGCCAGCGTTGCTTCTTCGTTGAGCTGCTCGCGCATCTGGTCGAAGTAGGCGATGTTGAGGTTGGTGCCGCGTTTGATCTCGCCGCTATCCGCTTCCAGTTCGCCCAGGATCAGTTTCAGCAGCGTGGATTTGCCCGCGCCGTTGGGGCCGAGCAGGCCGATGCGATCGCCGCGCAAAATGCGCGTGGAAAAATCGTGGATGATGACGCGGTCGCCGAAAGACTTATTGACGTGTGTCAGTTCCGCCACGAGCTTGCCGGAGCGTTCGCCGGCATCCAGCGCCAGCCTGACGTTGCCTTGCCGTTCGCGGCGCGCGGCGCGTTCCAGGCGCAGCCGCTCCAGACGGCGCACGCGGCCCTCGTTGCGGGTTCGGCGTGCCTTGATGCCCTGGCGGATCCACGTTTCTTCCTGCGCCAGCACCTTATCGAACTTGGCGGCGTGCGTGGCCTCGACTTCCAGCAGTTCGGCTTTCTTGATCTGGTAGGCGCTGAAATTGCCCTTGAATTCGGTGAGATGGCCGCGGTCGAGCTCGACGATGCGTGTCGCGAGGCGATCCAGGAAGCGGCGGTCGTGGGTGATGTACAGCAGCGCTCCTTTGAAATCCAGCAGCATGTCTTCGAGCCATTCGATGGCTTCGAGATCGAGGTGGTTGGTCGGCTCGTCCATCAACAGGATTTCCGGCGCGGCTACCAGCGCACGGGCCAGCGCGACGCGCTTGCGCCAACCGCCTGAAAGCGTGGACACCGGGGTGTCGGCCGGCAGGCTGAGGCGCGACAACACGGTCTCGACGCGTGCCTGCACCTGCCAGCCGTCCTGCGCTTCCAGTTCATGCTGAAGATGCTGCATGCGATCCAGCAGCGCGGTCGTGTCGGCGCCCGGTTCGCCCATCGCATGCGAGACCTCGTGGTAATCGATCAGTATCTGGCTGAGATTGCCCAATCCTTCGGAAACCGCTTCAAACACGGTATGTTCGGGATCCAGCGGCGGCTCTTGCGGCACATAGGCAAGACGGACGCCGGGCGCGCGCCAGACGGTGCCGTCGTCCAGTTTGGATTCACCCGCGATGACCTTGAGCAGGCTGGATTTTCCGGTGCCGTTGCGGCCGATCAGCCCGACGCGTTCGCCGGGATCGAGCAGAAAATCAGCGTGGTCGAGCAGGGGAGTAAGGCCGTAAGCCAGGCTGGCGTTTTCAAGGGTGATATAAGGCATGGCGGCATTTTACCGCGTTGCGTCACCGTGCGTGCGCCCGGAGTAGTGGGGATGTCGGGAAATTTGGAAGAACGTTCAGCGAGCGGGTTTGCTGAACCTGGCCAGGGTCTGTTTGCAAGGGGAGGGCTCTTCGCTGGTACTGCCGAGATCGACGAAAGGTAGGATGGCCGCCAGCGGATTGAGGAAGGCCAACGCAACCCCGCCGGCGACACGCGCAGCGATGGGCCCCTTTACCGGCGAGACGTCGGGATTGAGAAAAGTGCCTTTGACGCGAATCGGCGAGCGCAGCGTGAATGGCGACACGTTTCTGGGCTTGGCCGTCAGGCGTAAATCCAACTCCTCCTCCGGCAGGTTGATCTTGCCGTCTATCAACAGCAGCGTGACATTGGTATCGATCAGCGCAACCTGCGGCTTGACGGTGCCATTCCTGGTATCGAAATCCATCACGGCACATTGCATGATAAGAGGCTCGTCCTTGGTGAGCATGATGCCCAGGCTTTGGGCGAGATCGATGCCCAAGAGCTCTATCAGCAAATGCGAAATCGTCCCCTTGCGTATAAACATCGACACATCGCCGTCCAGCGTCGATAGCAGCTCACGCGTAGAGCTCCCATGGCCGCTGAGCTTGGTCCTGCCATGCAGTGAGCCGGTAATGTAAGCCGGGGGGACATCCTTGTCGCCCTTGTTTTTCGCCTGCCGTTTGCGATCTGCACTGACTTTCAGCCACTTTTCGAGATCGATGTTTTTCCACTGGAGATCGATACGCCATTCGGGAGGTACGGCAGATGGAGCCTCTTCAGCCTGGTGGGCGTCTATCGAGATCAACCCCGCCAGCGAGCCTTCGGCGACGTGCGCATCGATCTTGGCGAGTGCAAGCTTGCCCTTGTCCATGGAGAGATCGGCATTGAACGGGGTGATGGGCCGTGCGAAAAGGTTGCCGAGATCGACGTAATCCAGCCTGACCACGACGTTGGCATCCATCTTGTTCAGCGACGGGAGGTCGAGCGGCCGATCCGCGATGATCTTGCCCTTGGGAGGCTTGACTACTGATCCATCGTCACGACGCGTGCCGAAAGCGGGGAAAAGATCGGACAGATACAAGCGCTTGCCCCGGAGCTCGCCGTTGAGCGAAGGCGTGGGCTGGCTGGCGTCGTAGCGGAATTCTCCGGAAAGATCGCTCTGGCCGACACGTGCGGCAGCGATGTTTACATTCCAGACCTCGTCGGTTTTCTTCACGGTGCCGTTCAGGGCGAATTTATCCGTTACCGGCAGCACGCTATGGGTAAAGTTGCCCAGAATGCTGAGCGAGGGGCCGTGCGCGCTGAACTTGCCGTCGATTTTGCGCTGGCCCAGGAGGTCGGATACCGTGCCGTCGAAGTCCACACGCAAGCCGACATAATCGGCCCAACCCTTGGATTGGATAGGCGGTGCGGTTTTGTCCTTGGTGGCAACCGGCAGAAAACCATTCGTGGCGAGTACCGCCTCCAAGGGTTTTTGACCATAGGTGCCGACGGCGCGGATGCTGGATGCGGATTTGGTATTAGTGCTGCCTTCGTCGGTGTTGAAGTTGACTTTCAGGTCGGCTTCATTGATGGCATCGACGACTTCGGCATAGCCTTTGGTCGCAATCAGTTTTTCTATGTTAGGGAAGGGCCTCGGCGGACGATTCGGGTCGCGCTTGAAGCTCCATGTGGCCTGCCCGTCCTGGTGACGGGTCAAGCGCGCGTCGATTTGATCGACTTCAAGCGACTTGATGCGCAACAGATCGCTATGCTTGAGCTGATAGAGATCGGCGTAGCGCAACTCGATATCGGCTTTATTGGTGCTGACGAGGTGCGGTACGCCGAACTCCGGGGGAGCGGATATCCATAACCCGCCGACCTTGAGTCTGACGCTGCCGATCAATCGGAGCTGGAAGGGTTCGGAGATTCTGACGGTGCGCTGCAACTGCTCGCTGGCAAAACGTTCGAAAGGCACGCGCATAAAGGGCCAGCCCAGCGCTTCGAAAATGGCAATGGCGAGGATCGGGATAAGCAATAAGACGAGGAATATGCGAAGAAAATTCGATTTCCCTCGGCCGTTGGGCGCATTCGGTGGTTGCATTGTAGTTATGCGAGACACCTCGAAGTCGGCTCACTTAAATCAAGTGAGTGCCGATTCCGATGCAAAGTTCCTGCGATATCAGCCTTTTGCGTTCAGCATGGCGCGTATTTGCGCCATGCGTTCCTTGCCATGTTCCTTGCTGGCGGCCGGGTCGGCGCCGGGCATGCCGCTGTGCCTGACGTCATCCGTGGGCAGTTCGGCGATGAAACGGCTGGGTTCGCACGATTCGGTTTCGCCGGCGCGCTTGCGCTTCTTGCACCACGAGATATGCAGCGAGCGCTCGGCGCGGGTGATACCGACGTACATCAGGCGGCGCTCTTCCTCGATCTTGCCGTTGTCCACCGATTCCCTATGAGGAAGGATGCCTTCTTCCACGCCAATCAGGAACACGTGGCCGAATTCCAGCCCCTTGGAGGCGTGCAGCGTGGAGAGCTTGACCGCGTCCGGTTCGCCTTCCTCGCGGCCTTCCAGCATGCTCATCAGCGCGACCATCTGCGTCAGTTGCAGCAGGTTGCGCTCGTCGTCGTCGCCTTTCTTCGTCAGCCAGCCGACGAAGTCCATCACGTTCTTCCACTTGGTTTCGGCGGCACGCGGCTCTTCACTGTCGTAAAGGTGCATTTCATACTGGATCGCACCGAGCAGGTCGTTCAGTACTTCGCCGGCCGGGTCTTTGGTGGAGCGCTCCTGCATGCGGTTGATGAAGTTGCAGAAGGTGATGAGGTCGTCGAGCTGTTTGGCGCCGATCAATTGCTGGAAGCCGCCTTCGAACGCCGCTTCAAACAGCGAAACATGCTTTTGCGCGGCGTATTCGCCCAAGCGTTCCAGCGTGGTGTTGCCTATGCCTTTTTTCGGCGTGGTCGCGGCGCGGATGAAGGCAGGATCGTCGTCCTCGTTGGCGATCAGACGCAGGTAGCTGACCAGATCCTTGATCTCCGCCTTGTCGAAGAACGATTGCCCGCCGGAGACGGTATACGGCACTTTCTGGCTGCGCAAGTGCTCCTCCAGCAGCCGCGCCTGATGGTTGCCGCGGTAGAGGATGGCGTAATCTGAAAACTTGGTGCGATGCTCGAATTTATGCGCCATCAGCTTCATCACCACGGTTTCGGCTTCATGCTCGTCGTCGCGCATTGCGGCCACCTGGATCATGTCGCCGGTGCCGTGCTCGCTCCACAGTTTTTTCTCGAACAGCTTGGGATTGTTGGCGATCACCTGGTTGGCGGCGCGCAGGATGCGCACGGTGGAGCGGTAGTTTTGCTCCAGCTTGATGACTTTCAGCCTGGTAAAGTCCACCGTCAGCTGTCGCAGGTTTTCCACGTCCGCGCCGCGCCAGCCATAGATCGCCTGGTCGTCGTCGCCCACCGCCGTGAAACGGCCTTCCACGCCGGTCAGCAGTTTGACCAGGCGGTACTGGCAGGCGTTTGTATCCTGATATTCGTCGATCAGCAGGTATTTCAGTTTGTGCTGCCATTTGTTCAGCGCGTCCGCGTGCTGCTCGAAGAGTTCCACCGGCAGGCGGATCAGGTCGTCGAAGTCCACCGCCTGATAGGCCTTGAGCGTCTGCTGGTAAAGCTGGTAAACCTTGGCCGCGGCGTGCGTGTCTTCCTCGTCAGCTTGCGCCTTGGCCTGGTCGGGCGTGACGAAGGCGTTCTTCCAGTTGGAAATCTGCGACTGCGTGCGGCGCAGAAGCTGCTTGTCGGTGGTTGCCAGCACATCGGCCAGAATCTTGAAACTGTCCGAAGAATCCAGAATGGAAAATTGCGGTTTGTAACCCAGCAGCGTCGCTTCCTGACGCAGCATTTGCAGTCCCAGGGAGTGGAAGGTGGTGACGGTCAGGCCCTTGGAAGGCTTGCCTTCCAGCAGCTTGCCGACGCGCTCCTGCATCTCGCGCGCGGCCTTGTTGGTAAAGGTGATCGCGGCGATTTCCTTGGGCGCATAGCCGCACTGGTCGATCAGATGCACGATCTTGTGCGTGATGACACGGGTCTTGCCGCTGCCTGCACCGGCCAGTACCAGCAGGGGACCGTCGAGATATTTAACCGCTTCGCGTTGGGGGGGATTTAATTTGGAAAGCATAAGCGGCGCAAGTTTACCGATTGGCGGGCGAGGTGTCACTTCGGGAAAGTATCCCCGCCTATGCATAATGGGTATTTTCTCTTTCGCAGCATAGGGTTACATTCATCATTAAGTCGTGCTATGTTGGAGGAAAACAAAAACCATGCCCTGCTTGAGCATGTCTCCGGCGAGCTCCGGGCATGGTTCCCTGGAAAGCGAGGCCCGCTATGCCGAAAATTCTGGTGGTGGATGACGATCTGGCTGTTCTGGCAACGATCAGTCTCGGTTTGCGGAAGGTTGGCTATCAGGTCTTTCAGGTGGATAGCGGCAAACCGGCACTGCGCATATGCAAGCACGAAAAACCCGATCTCGCCATTCTCGACATGATCATGCCCGATATGAGCGGTCTCGAGGTGGCGCGCTTACTCAAGAGCGAAACGGCTACTCCTTTCATTTTTCTTTCTGCCCATAGCGACGATAGCCTGGTCAAGGCAGCCGTCGAGGCCGGTGCGCTCGGCTATCTGCTGAAACCTGTTGAAATCTCGCGCATCGTGCCGGCCATCGAGGTCGCGCTGAAGCGCGCCGATGAACTGGAGCAGCTCAGGCTGGGCAACGCCGATCTGGGAGATATATCCTTGTCATCCCGTGAGACGGACATGGCTGTCGGTCTTATCATGGAACGCCACCATCTGGATCGGGCGGCGGCCTTCGACATGCTGCGCGCCAATGCCCGAGGCCATCCCGGAGGTATCGCGTCCCTCGCGCAACGGCTGGTCAGCGGCGAAAAAGTGTTGCTGACGTCTTTATAAGATGCGCATTACTTGCACGGTTTGTTTATTCGCGAAAGAAAAACAATAAGTGAGTCGCCTGGCATGAGTCCGATTGAAAAAAGCGCTGCGATTGCCCGGGAACTCGGCATTGATGCCGAGGAAATTGCCCGGCGCAAACACTTTCTCGAATTCGGCGAGATCGATGTCGAGTTGCTGAAGCGCTTGCAGTCCATTCAGCACGATTACGAAGAAGACATCGCTGCTACATTTTTCAACCATCTTCTCGATTTCTCGCAAGTGCGCGAACTGGTGCCCGACGAGGCAACACTGGCTCGGCTCAGAAACACCCTGTCGACCTATTTCCGAGGACTGACGGCCGGCGAATACGAGAGCAATTACGTATACAAGCGGCTGCATGTCGGTATCGTCCACAAGCGCGTCGGGCTTGATCCCAAGTGGTATCTGGGCGCTTATCGCAAGTACCTGTCCGACTTTCTGTTTCACCTCTGGAAGCTCTACGGCGACAATCACGAGGAATTTCTCAAGACCTTCAATGCCTTGCTGAAAATCGTGCTGTTCGATATCGGGCTGGCCATCGACACCTACCACCATGCGGACAAGCAGGAGGCGCTGCAATTAGAGCGGCGTCTCCAGGATTTGCTGGACGGCATTGATGCCATCGTGTGGGAAGCGGATACCGCCATGCGCTTCACTTTCGTCAGCCACCAGGCACAGGAAATGCTGGGTTATCCGCTGGCGCGCTGGACGCAGGAGCCGGACTTCTGGCGCGAAATCATCCTGCCCGATGACCGCGAAAAAGCCGTCGGCGAGCTCCTTGACCAAATCGCGTCGGGACATGGGCACGATATGGAGTATCGGATTCGGACGGGCGAGGGCAAGGTCGTCTGGATACACGGGCGCGTCAGCGTGGTGCGCGACAAGGAGGAGCGCATCACCGGCTTGCGCGGCCTGATGGTGGATATCACCGCAGTGAAGGATGCCGAGAGAAAGCTCGTGTTTCTGGCTTCCTACGACGAACTGACCGGCCTGCCGAATCGCAGCCTGCTGCAGGATCGCCTGCGTCAGGCCATGGCGCAGGCGGATCGCAGCGGCGGCATGGTGGCGCTGCTGTTCCTCGATCTCGATCGTTTCAAGAACATCAATGACAGCCTTGGGCACGATATTGGCGACGGCGTGCTGCAAACCGCCGCCGGGCGTTTGCTTGGTGTCGTTGGCGAAGTCGATACGGTGGCGCGTTCCGGCGGCGACGAGTTCATGATCATGCTGTCCGATGTGACACGCATCGAAGACATCACGCTGATTGCGAAAAATGCCATCGAGGCCCTGGCGCAACCGTTTACCGTCGGCGAGCACGAACTCTTCCTGACGGCGAGTATCGGCATCAGCGTCTACCCACGCGACGGCACCGATGTGCAAACACTGCTGAAGGATGCGGATGCTGCCATGTACCGCGCCAAGGAAGGCGGAAAAAACCGTTTCGTATTCTTTACCGATGAAATGAACGCAGCGGCGGTACACCGGCTGCAATTCGAAAACATGCTGCGGCAGGCGCTGGCACGCAACGAATTCGTGCTGTATTACCAGCCGCAGGCGGATCTTGATACCGGTCAGATCGTCGGCGTCGAGGCACTGGTGCGATGGCAGCATCCGGAGCTGGGCATGGTGTCGCCTGCCGAGTTTATTCCGTTGATGGAGGAGACCGGGCTGATCGTGCCACTGGGCGAGTGGATACTGGAAACGGCCTGCCGCCAGGCGGTTGCATGGCGTGCCGCCGGATTGCCGGAGTTGCGCATGGCAGTCAATGTGTCGGTCAGGCAGTTCATGCAGCCCGAACTGGCCCATGTGGTGGAACGCATCCTGCGTGCAACGGGGTTGCCGAATTCCATGCTCAAGCTGGAGCTGACCGAAAGCCTGTTCATGCAGGAGACCGAGGTTGTTGGCGAAGCCATCCTGGCACTGCGCAAGTTGGGCGTCCGTTTATCGGTGGATGACTTCGGTACCGGCTATTCATCGCTTTCCTATCTGCGCCGCTTTCCTGTTACCTCCGTCAAGATCGACCAATCCTTCGTGCGCAGCATCAATACCGATCCGGCCTCGGCGGCACTTGTCCGTTCGATTATCGGCATGGCCCACGAGCTGAAGCTGCGCGTTATTGCCGAAGGAGTGGAGACTGCCGGGCATCTGCACTTTCTGGTCAGTCATCATTGCGACGAGATACAGGGTTATCTGTTGAGCCAGCCCATGCCGGCTGACGCGTGTAAGACTTTCATACAAGGCTTTGCAGGCTTGCCGACAGCGGCAGGAGGGCAGGCGCTGGAGCGCGTCCTGCTGCTGGTGGACGACGAGCCCAACATTGCGATGTCGCTCAAGCGGCTGCTGCGCGCGGATGGATACCGCATCCTGACCGCGACCAGCGGCAAGGAAGGCTTGGAAATCCTGGCCGACAATCCGGTGGGCGTGATTATTTCCGATCAACGCATGCCGGAAATGACCGGCGTCGAGTTCCTCGGCAAGGTGAAGGATATCTACCCCGACACGATACGCATCGTGCTGTCCGGCTATACCGAACTGAAATCGGTCACGGACGCGATCAATGAAGGTGCTATCTACAAGTTTCTGACCAAGCCGTGGGACGATGAGCAACTGCGCGAACAGGTGCACGAAGCTTTCCAGCGGCATGAACTCAAGCAGGAAAACGCCCGGTTGGCCCGCGAACTGGAACGTGCCAACGGCGAGCTTTCGGAAATCAATCGCGCTCTGGAAGTGCGCGTGGCAGAAAAGACCGAGACCCTGCGCCACAACATCGGCGTGCTGCAGGTGTCGCAGGAAATTCTGGAGCATCTTCCGGCGGGCGTGATCGGCATCGACGACGAAGGGTTGATCGTCATCGCCAACCGTCAGGCGGATAGCCTGCTGACCCAGGGAGGAATGGGCTCCCTGCTTGGGTCCAATGCGCGCGACTGTCTGCCGGAAACGTGGGTGGCGCTGGCCGACGAGGCTGCCGGCGAATCGCATACCGTGATGCTGGCCGATGGCCGTCGTTTTCATGTGATGTGCCATCGCATGGGCGACATGTGCAAGGCGCAAGGCTGCATTCTGGTGTTTTCTCCGGTATAGGCGGTGCTCTGTAGCCTCATGCATGCCGTGCATAAATCGATAAGGAGTCATCCATGAGTCCGGATCAACAAACGTCGGTTGCCAGCGTGCTGGATCATGCGCAGAAGCTGCCGTCCCTGCCCAGCGTCGTGCTGGAAATCCTGGAGAGCTTCGATAACGAGCGCATGGATGTTTCCACGCTCGCCGGCAAGATCGCCAACGACCAGGCGCTGGTGGCGCGCGTGATGCGCGTGGCCAATTCCGCGTTTTTCGGCCTGTCCGGTCAGGTGGGAACGATTTTCGAAGCCATTTCGGTGCTGGGGTTCAACAATCTGCGCGGGTTGGTGACAGCGGCGGCCATCATTAATGCGTCGCCCAAGAATCTCGGCGAGTTCGATCTGGTTGTCTTCTGGCGCCATGGCATCTGTACCGCGGCATGCGCCAAGGTGCTGGCGAAAAGACTTGGATTGAATCCCGAGATCGCATTCACTGCGGGCGTGCTGCACGATATCGGCAAGCTGATCATCGTGATGGAGTATCCCGCCGCAGCAAAGGTGGTAGCAGTAGATGAAGCCAGCGATGAGAGCTTCCTCGAAGCCGAGCGCAACCTTATTGGTTATGACCACGCGGCCCTGGGCGGAGAACTGGCCCAACGCTGGAAATTCCCGCAGGCGATCCGCGATGCCATCCGCTTGCATCATAGCCCGCCGGATGCAAGCGGCAGAAGCAACCTGTCGGATGTGGTGTATATCGCCAATCTGTTTGCGCACGCCCTGGATCAGGGAAAGATACGCGAGCAGAAATTCGCGATGCTCTCTGCCGAAGCTTACGACCGCCTCACGCTGGATCAGTCGGAATGGCCGGCCCTGGCGCAGGCGGCGCAACAATTGTATATGGGATCCATTCAGCTCGTCGGCGAGTAAGAGCCTGAAACAGGCTCCAAGCAAAAGGAAACGTCATGGAAAAAGAAACGCAACTTCCCTGGCTGTACGAACTGTATCTTCTCGGTCAGTCGCAGCTTTTGCGCGAAACGCCTGCCATCGTGCAGCAGCAGATACTCCAGCACATCATCCGGGGCTTCGGCGCGGATACCGGCTCACTGGCCCTGTGCGACACGGAAGATTGCTTCGAAATGACCATCGTCGCCGGAACCGGCTTGCCGGAGAATACCGTCGGCAGCAGCGTGAAATGCGAGGAAAGCCTGCTGGGCTGGGTGATGCGCCACGGCGAACCGGTGATGCTGGTCGGCGATGCGGCAAAGGATGCGCGCTTCAGCAATCTCAAGCTCCATTCCCACAAGGAGCGGGTCGGCTGCTCGATGTGCTGGCCGCTCAAACTGGAAAAGCGCATGTTGGGCGCGCTTTGCGTCAATCGCGCCGAGATCCGCGCCCCTTTCACGCACGCGGATCTCGAACAGGGCACCTTGCTGGTAAACCTGATCTCCATCGTCATCGAAAACATGAAGCTGCACATCGCGCAGCAGGAAGCCCACCGGCTGGCGCTGCAATCGCGCGAGCACCTGGAGCAGATCCTCAGCGCGCTCGATAACGTGGTCTGGTCGATTACGCCGGACACGTTCGAAACGCTTTTCCTCAACCCCGCGGCAGAAAACGTCTATGGCCGGTCCATCGCAGAGTTCATGGCCGATTCCAACCTGTGGTTCCAGACGGTGCATCCCGACGACCGCAAGCGCGTCGGCCAGTGCATGCCGGAAATTCTCGAAAAAGGCGTGCTCGACATCGAATACCGCATTATGCGGCCGGATGGCGAGGTGCGTTGGATACACGACCACATCCACGCCATTTTCGGCGAAAACGGTGAGCCCGTGAGCCTGAACGGGCTGGGTACGGACATCACGCAAAGCCGCGAAGCCGAAATCAAGCTGAAGAAAAGCCATGCGGAACTGCAGGAGGCCTACGCCAAGTTGCAGGATATCCAGAGCCAGCTGCTGCAATCGGAAAAAATGGCGTCTATCGGACAGCTGGCGGCGGGCGTGGCGCACGAGATCAACAACCCCATCGGCTATGTTTATTCCAATCTCGGTTCGTTGCAGAAATACCTGGATGAGGTGTTCGTCGTGCTGGACGTCTACGAAAAGTTCGAGCCTCTGCTGGCGTCGCATGCGGAGGCGATCAACGTCGTACGCGCGGTCAAGCGGAAGGCTGACCTCGGCTTCCTGCGCGAGGACGTGGCGGCGCTGATGGGCGAGAGCCGCGAAGGCATCACGCGGGTAAAGAAGATCGTGCAGGACCTGAAGGATTTTTCCCATGTCGGTTCGGAAGAGGAGTGGCAGCAAGCGGATTTGCATCAGGGCATCGACAGCACACTCAACATCGTCAACAACGAAATCAAGTACAAGGCGGAGGTCAAGAAGGAATACGGCGATATCCCCGACATCGAATGCCTGCCGCCGCAGCTCAACCAGGTGTTCATGAACCTGCTGGTGAATGCGGCGCATGCCATCGAGGATCGTGGCACCATTCTTATCCGCACCGGGTCGGCAAATGAGATGGTCTGGGTGGAGGTATCGGATACCGGCAAGGGCATCTCGCCGGA
Organism: Methylobacillus sp. MM3; assembly: GCF_001645185.1. Lineage (GTDB taxonomy): Bacteria > Pseudomonadota > Gammaproteobacteria > Burkholderiales > Methylophilaceae > MM2. Next base: position 480,301 of record NZ_LXTQ01000001.1, on the reverse strand, counting down.
AAACCTTTCGCGTATCTTCGATCCGTTCTTTACCACCAAGCCGGTCGGCACCGGTACCGGGCTCGGATTGTCCGTTTCATACAGCATCATCCAGAAGCACCACGGCAGCATCAATGTCGCCAGCGAAGTCGGCAAGGGCACGACGTTTCGCATCGCGTTGCCGGTAAAACAGCCGGAACCGGGGCCCGAAACAAAAACCATGCTTTGAGGAACAGTTCGTGAATACCGTCATGACCGCCGATAATCCGCAACAGGAACTGCAAGCCACTCTGCTCTTCGTGGATGACGAGCCGAATATCCTGTCTGCATTGCGTCGGCTGTTCCGTCCGTTGGGCTATCGCATCTTCATCGCCGAAAGCGGCGCGCAAGGGTTGGAAATATTCGATAGCGAGGCTATAGACCTGGTGATTTCCGACATGCGCATGCCGGTTATGGACGGCGCGCAATTCCTGGAGCAGGTGCGGCTGAAATCGCCCGATACCGTCCGCATCCTGCTCACCGGTTACGCTGATATTTCCTCGACTATCGACGCCATCAACAAGGGGCAGATTTACCGTTACATCGCCAAGCCGTGGGAAGACAACGATATCTGCCTCACGGTACGCCACGCGCTGGAGCAGAAAATACTGGAGCGCGAAAAGGCGAGGCTGGAAGAGCTGACGCATAAACAGAACGAGGAGTTGCGTGACCTCAACGCCAATCTGGAGGAAAAGGTCAAGGCGCGTACCGAAGAGGTGCGGCAGACCATGGGTTTTCTCGAGGTAGCGCACGAAAGGCTGAAAAAGAGCTTTTTGACTTCGATTCGCGTGTTTTCAAATCTGATGGAATTGCGTGAAGGGGAGATGTCGGGTCATTCGCGCCGCGTGGCCGACCTCGCGCACAAGCTGGCAAAGCGCATGGGCATGAGCGATACCGAGGTGCAGGACGTGATGGTGGCCGCGCTGCTGCACGACATCGGCCAGATCGGCCTGCCGGACAAATTGCTGCACAAGCCGTTCAACACGCTGGCGGGCGAAGAGCGCGCCGCGGTCATGAAGCATCCGGTGGTGGGGCAGACTGCGCTGATGGCGCTGGAGCAATTGCACGGTGCCGCCAGGCTGATCCGCAGCCATCACGAGCGCTTCGACGGCCAGGGCTTTCCCGATGCGCTTTCCGGCCTGGCGATTCCGCTCGGCGCGCGCGTGCTGACGGTTGCCAATGAGTACGACGCGGCACAACAGGGTTATCTGATGAGCAAGCGGCTCAATGCCGAGGATGCGCTGACTTTCATCAAGGAGGGACGCGGCAAGCGTTACGATCCGCAGGTCGTCGATGCCTTTTTGGCGATGCTGGGCGGCGGCGAACCCGTCCCGTACGAGCGTGAAATCGCCCTTCACACCGGCGACCTCAAGCCCGATATGGTGCTGACGCGCGACCTGATGACACGCGACGGCCTGTTGCTGCTCGCGAGAGATTACATTCTGGACGACACGCTGATCGATCAACTCAAGAACTATGAACGAACCGACGGCCGGCCCATGGTCGTGCACGTCAAAGTGAAGGGATAGCCATGACACGCATCATGCTGGTGGACGATGAGGAAAACATACTCCGCGCCCTGCGCCGCATTCTCGGTTCGCCGGAGGCCTGGTTCGGCGACCGGGCAGCGCTGGACCCCGAAGCGGCGGACGCACCGCGCAATGCCGTGGAAATCTTCACCTCGCCCAAGGCCGCGCTGGCGAGGGCGGGCGAGGGCGTGGCCTTCGATATCGTGATCTCGGATTACCGCATGCCGGAAATGGACGGCGTGGCTTTTCTCAAGGCCCTGCGCGAAATCCAGCCGAATACGGTCCGTATCATACTGAGCGGCTACGCCGATATGCAGGCCCTGATAGGCGCGATCAACGAAGCGAAAATCCATCGTTTCATCTGCAAACCGTGGGACGACTACACGCTATGCGCCGATATCCGTCAGCTTTTCCAGTTGCAAAATCTGCAGGTCGAGAACGAACGCCTCGCGGACGAGGTGCGCCACCAACAGGGCATCATTTCCCGGCAGGAGCTGGAGCTGCGACGGCTGGAGGCCGAGACGCCGGGCATTACCAAGGTACGGCGTACCTCCGACGGCGGGATATTGCTGGACGATGATTGAATCCTGAAAACTCAAAACAGGGTTTTAAACCATGGCCGACTACGACGAAGATGCCAACCGCCTGACCATCAAGCTGGTGTATTACGGCCCGGCGATGAGCGGCAAGACGACCAACCTGATGCAGTTGCACGATCAGCTGAGGCCTGACATGAAGGGCGAACTCATGACGCTGGAAACGCAAGGCGACCGTACCCTGTTTTTCGACCTGCTGCCGCTCGGTTTTCGCGCACCTTCCGGCCTGCTGGTCAAATTCAAGCTGTTCACCGTGCCCGGCCAGGTGGCGCACGACGGTACGCGCAAGGCTGTGCTGTCGCGCGCCGACGGTGTGGTATTCGTCGCCGATTCGCAGCGCAACCAGGTGTTGAACAACGCCGAGTCCTTCGAGAATCTCGCGGAGAACGCCGCGCGCGTGGGGCTGGATTTCGATGCCATGCCGCTGGTGGTGCAATTCAACAAACGCGATTTGCCGGATATTCTCAGCGAAGAGGAGATTTCGGAGCGCTGGCAAGACGCGCAATGGCCGCTGGTGTTCGCTTCTGCATTGTCCGGAGAAGGCGTGGGCGAAACTTTCCGTCAGTTGCTTGAGCCGGTCTATCAGCATATGAATCGGAAGTACCAAATGGATAAAAACCATGGTCTCGATGCGGCCGGATTCATCCGGGGCATGGGAGTTCAGGATTTCTGAGATGGATACCCTGCCTCCAGGCGACGCATTCGATCGCGAGTTGTCCTTGCGCGAGCTGCTGGGCGTATTCGCTTCGGATCGCCTGGGCAGGCATCTCGTTGCCTTGCTGGGAGACTACCGGCTTTGCGACGAAAAAAACGAGGTGGTGCTGGAGTCGGGGAATGCAGCCGTGGATGCGCCGACCATCGGCATCATGCTCGATATCGAACCCATCGGCCGTTTGCAGTCGCCGGCAAACATCAAAACGCTCAAGGCGGCGGCGGGGCTGGTGGAAATCCTGCTCCAGAGCCAGATGCGCTATCGCATGGCTTCGCGGCTGCATGAAGAACAGGTCAGCCACGATTACCAGCGTTTGCAGCAGGAACACGCAGCCCTGCTCAAGTCGGAACTGAAATACCGCACGCTCGCAGCAGAGCTGGAAGCGCGCGTGCAGGCACAGGTCGAAACCCTCAAGACCGCCGAGCGGCAACTTTACCAGGCGGAAAAACTGGCCTCTGTCGGCCAGCTTGCGGCCGGCGTCGCGCACGAAATCAATAACCCCATCGGCTTTATCCGCAGCAATCTCATCAGCGCGATCGCTTATGTAAAGGATATCTCCGGGCTGCGGCCGGCGATAGCCAGTGGCGACGAGAAAAAAATCCTCACGGCCTGGAAGACGGCCGACATGGATTTTCTGCTGGAGGATTTCCAGTCCCTGTTGCAGGAGAGCATCATCGGCGCGGATCGGGTAGCGCGCATCGTCTCCGACCTCAAAGGCTTTTCCAGCATCGAACACGGCAAGGAGGAGCGCATCGACCTCAACGAGAGCATACGCACCGTATGCAATGTCGCCGGCAGCCGCATCCAGCAAAAGGCGCAGCTGGTGCTCGATCTCGGCGAATTGCCGGCGTTGCAGTGTCAGCCGGGCCATATCAACGATGTGCTGCTGGCGATGCTGTTCAATGCTACGCAAGCCGTGGGAGAACAGGGTGAAATACGCATATCGACAGCCGTGGAAGATGGCGATATCTGCGTGCGTATTTCGGATAACGGCTGCGGTATCGCGCCGGAAAACCTTTCAAAGATATTCGATCCGTTTTTCACCACGCGCGAGGTTGGCACGGGCATCGGACTGGGCCTTACCGTCTCTCGCGACATCGTCCGCGCACACGGCGGCCATATCGAGGTCGAAAGCCGCGTCGGCGCAGGCACCACTTTTACCGTTCATCTTCCGCTGAAAGGCCGTTGATCATGTCCAGGCTATCCTCGCTTTTTACAGGCAAACCCGGCGAAGAAACGGCCGAGGATCGCCGCACGTCGCTGCAGTACCGCATGCTGCTGGTGGATGATGAGGTGAACGTGCTGAAAGCCTTGCAGCGCGTGTTCCGGCAGGAGAACTACCATGTCGTGACCGCCGCCAGCGGCCGCGAAGCACTCGATCATCTGCGCAACGGGGCTTTCCATCTCGTCATCAGCGATTACATGATGCCTGGCATGACGGGCGCGGAACTGCTCAAGCAGGCGCGGTCGCTGCAGCCGGACATGATACGCATCATGCTCACCGGCCATGCCGACACCGGTGCCGTGATGGGCGCGATCAACGAAGGCGCGGTGTACAAGTTCATCCTCAAGCCGTGGAACGACGAGGACCTGCGCGTGACGGTGGCGCTCGCGCTGGAGCAGTACGAACTGATCCGCAAGAACCGCGCGCTGCAACAGGCAAACGAGAGCAAGGACAAGACCATCAGCACGCTTTCCAGGATCGCCGTCAGCAACCGCAGCCAGCTCGCGATCATGCTGAACAAGCGCAATTTGCTGACCAGCCAGCAAGTGCAGGAACTGCATCGCCTGCAACAGACACGCAAGGAGCCGGTAATCCGGTTATTGGTTGAAAAGGACTGGGTGAACGAAAAAGTCATCCGCGACATCCTGCACAAGGACTTCATGTTCGAGGAGGTCGCACTGCCGGAATTTCGCGTCGACCCGGCCATCGCGGCGCTGATTCCGCACAGCTTCTGCGAGCGGCAATGGGTGGTGCCGCTCAAGCAGGAAGGCAAGCGGCTGACGTTGGCGATGGCCGATCCGCTGGATGCCGGGCTGATCGAGGATTTGCGTTTCGTCTCCGGGCTGGAGATTCAGGCGGTGATGGCGGACGTGGCGGCGATCAAGGCCAAGATCGCCGAGGTGTACGGAACCGAAGAGGGCGTCTCGTTCGAGGAGATGGAAACGCTGGTGTCCAGCGTCGATCCCTACGAAGGCATCGAGATCGTCATCGACCAGGACGACGACGAACGCTCGCTCGAAGAGTTGCTGCATAGTACCGAAGAACCTCCCGCGATTCGCCTGGTGAACGCGATCATCATGGAAGCCATCCGCCAGCGCGCGAGCGACATCCACATCCATCCGCGCACCAAGAGCGTAGTGGTGCGTTACCGCATCGACGGCGTGCTGGCGGACAAGATCCAGATTCCCAATAATCTTTATCTGGCGCTGGTGTCGCGCCTGAAGGTGATGTCCGACCTCGACATCAGCGAGCGCCGCCGCCCGCAGGACGGGCGCATCACCATCAAGACGCCGCTGCGCATCGTCGATTTGCGCATTTCCACGCTACCGACGATCAATGGCGAAAAGGTCGTGATGCGCTTGCTGGACCGCAACTCGGCGATTGTCAGCATGCAGGGCTTGGGATTCTCGCCGCCCGATCTCGAAAAAATCCTCTACATGATGGATAGGCCTCAGGGCATCATTCTCGCCACCGGTCCCACCGGCAGCGGCAAGACCACCACGCTGTATGCGATGCTGCAGCACACCGCCACGCCCAGCAAGAACTATGTGACGCTGGAAGACCCGGTCGAGTACTACCTCGACGCCGCCGGACAGGTGCTGATCCGCGAGAAAATCGGCCTGACATTTCCCGTGGTGCTGCGCTCCATTCTGCGGCAAGACCCGGACGTGATCCTGCTGGGCGAAATCCGCGATATCGAAACGGCGGAAGTGTCTTTCCACGCCGCCCTGACCGGCCACCAGGTGTTTTCAACGCTGCACACCAATTCGGCGGTCGCCACCATCGCGCGGCTGTTCGATCTCGGCCTTAAGCCGTACGTGATCGCCACCGCGCTGGAAGGCATCATTGCCCAGCGCCTGGTACGCCGCATCTGCGAACATTGCCGCGAAGAGGTGCAAGCCGATCCGGCCGTGGTTTCGCGCCTCGGGGCATTGTTCGCCGATCAAACCCTGCAGCACTTCCGCGGCAAAGGCTGCTCGCGTTGCAACCATACCGGCTATCTGGGACGCCTGGGCGTTTATGAAGTGCTGTGGCCCGACGACAAGCTGCGCGATCTGATCGCACGCGGCGCCAACATGCTGGAAATGGCCGCCGTGGCACGCGATAGCGGCACCCGGCCGCTGATCGAAGACGCGCGCGACAAGGTCAATGCGGGAATGACAACAGCGGAAGAAGTCCTGCGCGTGCTCGGGGCGCAGAAGTAATTCCGAGCAGCGCAGGGCTTCGAAAAGGACGTGTCGAGCAAATCCTAAAGCAGCGTGCCGTCAGGTAAAATCGCGCTTTTACTTTCAAAGCAAAAGCATCATGGCCCAATACGTAATGTCGATGCTCCGCGTGAGCAAGGTCGTGCCGCCCAAGCGGCAAATCATCAAGGATATTTCCCTGTCATTCTTCCCCGGCGCCAAGATCGGCCTTCTGGGTCTCAACGGTTCCGGCAAATCCACCGTGTTGCGCATCATGGCGGGCGTGGACAAGGAATTCGAAGGCGAGGTGCAATGGCAGCCGGGCGTTTCCATCGGCTACCTGCCGCAGGAACCGGAACTCGATCCGGCCAAAACGGTGCGGCAGGAAGTCGAATCCGGCATGGGCGAGGTGATGCAAGCCCAGGCCAAGCTGGATGAAATCTATGCCGCTTATGCGGAACCCGATGCCGATTTCGACAAGCTGGCGGAAGAGCAGGCGAAGTATGAAAACATACTCGCTGCCAGCGGCGCAGACGTAGGAACCCAGTTGGAGATTGCGGCTGACGCGCTGCGCTTGCCGGAGTGGGATGCGAAGATCGAACACCTGTCCGGCGGTGAAAAGCGTCGCGTGGCGCTGTGCAAGTTGCTGCTCTCCAAACCCGACATGCTGCTGCTCGATGAGCCGACCAACCACCTGGATGCGGAGTCGGTGGAGTGGCTGGAACAGTTCCTGGTGCGCTTCCCCGGCACCGTGGTAGCCGTCACCCACGACCGGTATTTCCTCGACAACGCTGCCGAATGGATCCTCGAACTTGACCGCGGCCAGGGCATCCCATGGAAGGGCAACTATTCCAGCTGGCTGGAGCAGAAGGAAGCGCGCCTGGAGCAGGAAAACAAGCAGGTCGACGCCCACATGAAGGCGATGAAGCAGGAACTGGAGTGGGTGCGCCAGAACCCCAAGGCACGCCAGGCGAAGTCCAAGGCGCGTCTGAGCCGTTTCGAGGAACTGAATTCCGTCGAATACCAGAAGCGCAATGAAACGCAGGAAATCTTCATTCCGCCCGGCGAGCGCCTCGGCGACAAGGTCATCGAATTCGACGGCGTTTCCAAGGGCTTCGGCGAACGTTTGCTGATCGATAACCTGTCGTTCAGCGTGCCGCCCGGCGCCATCGTCGGCGTCATCGGACCCAACGGCGCGGGTAAATCCACACTGTTTCGCATGCTGCAAGGTCGCGAGCAGCCGGACAGCGGCGAAATCGTCATTGGCTCGACGGTGAACATTGCCTCCGTCGATCAGAGCCGCGAAGGGCTGGATGGCACGAAAACCGTGTTCGATACCATCGCCGGCGGCGCTGATATCCTCTCGGTCGGCAAATTCGAAATGCCGTCGCGCGCCTACCTCGGCCGCTTCAACTTCAAGGGCGGCGACCAGCAAAAGATCGTCGGCAACCTCTCCGGCGGTGAGCGCGGGCGCTTGCACTTGGCGAAGACCCTGATCGCCGGCGGCAACGTGCTGCTGCTGGACGAACCCTCCAACGACCTCGACGTGGAAACCCTGCGCGCGCTGGAAGATGCGCTGCTGGAATTCGCCGGCTGCGTGCTGGTGACCTCGCACGACCGCTGGTTCCTCGACCGCATCGCGACGCACATCCTCGCCGCCGAAGGCAATTCGCAGTGGACCTTCTTCAACGGTAATTACCAGGAATACGAGGCCGACAAGAAAAAACGCCTGGGCGAAGAAGGTGCCAAGCCGAAACGGATACGCTACAAGCCGATTTCCCGATAGTAATTTCCCCGCCCGTCATTCGTATGCGGATGGCGGGTTTTTCTTTGAAATGTTCCACAAATTCTTCAGAGGGTTTTTCAATTCGCCGAGCACGCTCAATCCGTTTTTCGCCGTATTGAGCGATCGGCATTGGATGCCCCATAAGCCGAAGCTCTGCACTTGCCATCCGGAAAAAATTAGCTCAATCTAGTACTGAGAACCTTTTTCAGTAGGTTCTCGGGTTCGCTCGACCTGCCTTGCAGGCATAGAGGAGCTGGCATGTATCTGCTGCGGATAGTTTTTCTGGAGCCTTTCAAGGCCGTGTTGGGTGACATTTCACGGCGTGAGCTTTACTGGCTTTTCATTTCCAACGCGCACATACCTATTCTCTGCTCCAGGCGCGCAGCGGTGATCGCCTCGCGGGTTCGCCTGATCAGCCTGATTTTCTTCGTCTGCACGCCACTGTGGATTCCACTGGATGCCTTGTTCCTGCCGGCCAATTTATGGCAAGCGGTGGCGGTTGCACATATCGTCGCTTCAGTTTGTTTCCTGGGGCTGACGATTTCGGCCCGCAGGGTCATGACGATCAATGCCGCACTGGCCCATATGCTGTTGATGTTGCTGGTGCCTGCGGTGTTTTACTCCTTCGTTTACGTCTATCTTGCCAGCGCCAATCTGGACTGGCTGGCGACCAGCTTTTCGATGGGATATACCATCCTGCCATTCGTCGTGGTGGCCGGCATGGGTATTTTCCCGCTGACTTATGTCGAAAGCATCGCGATTACCGTGCCCATCCTGTTGGTGCAGATTGTTGCCACGTCGCTGGAATTGCCGGTTTTCAACTGGCCGTCGTTTGTCGGTTCCCTGTGGTTGCTGGTATTGATCAGCGGAGTGGCGACCTTGTCCTGTTGTTCGCAACTGGCGCTGATGATTCTGCTGGTGCGCGAAAATATTCGGGACTCGCTGACCGGCTGCTTCGCTCGCGCCGGCGGTCAGGAAATGCTGGAGTTCCAGTTCGAGCAGGCCAGGCGCAACAGGACGCGCCTGACGCTAGCTTTTCTCGATCTGGACAACTTCAAGAGCATCAACGATACCTACGGACACGATGCCGGTGATCTTGCGATACGGAGTGCTGCTTCCGCGATACAGCTTCATTTGCGCGCCAGCGATTTGCTGGTGCGCTGGGGTGGCGAGGAGTTTTTGCTGGTATTCCCCGGTGCAAGCGCCGACGAGGCGAGGCTGGCGCTTGAGCGCATCGTCGGGTCGGGCTTCGGTTATCGGCCGGATGGAAGCAGTCTCACGGCCAGCATTGGGGTGGCGGAACGGGTGGAGGACGAGGCAGCATCCTGGAGCGAACTGATAGAAATCGCCGACCGGCGCATGTATCGCGCGAAAGAAATCGGGCGTAATCGCCTGATAGGCGCCGCAGAAGAGGCACCGACGAAAGGAACGCTCGCAAGGTGAAATAGCGATCGACTCAAGATGAAGGTATCATGCAATGCGCAATGCGCCTTTAAACAACCATATGAAATAAAAGGAGAAACGCATGAATCCATCTATGCATTTGATCGGTCGAATTCTGTTGGCCTTGATTTTTATCATTTCCGGTGTCGGTAAACTTGCCGATCCGGCGGGCACCGCAGGTTTCATGGAATCCATGGGCGTGCCGGGCATATTGGTCTGGCCGACCCTGGCGCTTGAAATCCTGGGCGGCATTGCCCTCGTGATCGGGTTCCAGACGCGCATCGCGGCATTTGCCCTGGCGGTTTTTTCGATTGCCGCAGCCGTGATTTTTCACCATAACTTCGCCGATCAAATGCAAATGATCTTGTTCCTCAAGAATCTCTCGATTGCCGGAGGCTTACTGCTGCTTTCCGCCAGCGGCGCCCTTGCGCTGGGCGTGGATTGCCGGAAATAGCCGGGATCGCCGAAATTGCAGGAACTTATGAAAGCCCCTCGATGACCAATTTATGTCGGGGGGCTTGAAAAAGCGTCATTATTTTCACAATCTGAAATGAATCGCTTGGGATATGCATTAAATTCAGTCGATTGCAACGGAATCGATGAAATTATTCGCAATAGTATTTATACTGATGTGGCTAATATGCACCCCGCTAATTTTTAAGGAGGAACTATATGAAACTGATCCATACGTTGCTTGCTCTCTCCATCGCCGGCTTGCTGATGGCCGGTTGCCAGAAGAAGGACGAGTCCGCGCCTGCCGATATGGCAGCACCGGAAGCCTCCGCGCCTGCACAAAGCGCTCCGGCAGAAGCCGCTCCTGAACCGGCTCCGACAGAACCGGGCGGCTGGGTTCCTCCCGCTGATTCTGCAGCACCCGCAGCGCCTGCTGAAGCTCCGGCAGCTCCGGCTGAAGAAGCCAAGTAATTTCTAGCACTTTTGCTGGATAGTACGGCCGATGCCCGGGTCACGATTTGATCGTGTCCAGCATCGGCCGTAGTTTTTTGTTTTTTCAGGCAACACGGCGATGTAATTCCCGACACTACGCTGTCGCTCTTGGCTCGATTTCCAAAAGCTGGCAGCATAAGCGCTTTCCCGCCATTCCTGACAAGGCAAGCGCATGAACACAGAATTCATTTTGCGAGCGGCCGAAGCCGTTTATCAAGCTCTCCTTACCCACGAATCCGAAATCGAATCGCTGGACCGTGCCATCGGTGACGGCGATCATTTCATCAATATGAAACGTGGTTGTGCGACTATTGTCGGCATGCGCGAGGAACTGGCTGCGCTTGCGCCGGATGCCGCGCTGCAAAAAATCGGCATGAAACTGCTTTCCACCATAGGCGGCGCATCCGGCCCGCTGATCGGCAGTTTTTTCATGTCGATGGCAAAAGCCGTCAAGGAAGAAGGCGCCGAGACGCTGCCGGAAATCGCCATCGCGTTTGCAGCCGGGGTCGAAGCAATCAAGGCGCGTGGCAAGGCGGATGTCGGGGAAAAGACGATGCTGGATGTGCTGATTCCCGTATCGCAGACTTTCACTCGCCTGGCAGACGAAGGCTATGGCCGCGCCGAGTTGCTGGAAGTCTTGAAGCGCGAGGCGCAGCAAGGCATGCAATCGACCAGGGACATGATAGCCACCAAAGGGCGCGCGGCCTTCCTGGGCGAACGGGCCATCGGCCATATCGACCCTGGAGCAAAAAGCAGTCAGGTGATCATCTGCACTGTGTGCGATCTGGCGCTCGCTAATCCATAAAAAATACTCATTACAGATTCGTCGGGGATTCAAACCACAAGGATTCGTTTGATCGGGTTCCCTTGGCGCTTTCGGCGTTTTGGCGGTAGTCAAATTGATTTAGGAGAAGTCCAATGAAAAAATTCATCAATCAGGTCGATGACCTGCTGGTTGAAAGCCTGTCCGGTTTTGCGGCGGCGCATCGTGACATTGTCAGCCTCAATCTCGACCCGAATTACCTCGTGCGCGCCAGCAAGGCGGAAAGCAAGGTGGTGCTGATTTCCGGTGGCGGATCGGGCCATGAGCCGCTTCACAGCGGTTTTGTCGGCTACGGCATGCTGGATGCGGCCTGCCCCGGCCACGTGTTTACTTCGCCGACGCCCGACCAGATGCTGGCTGCGGCCGTCGCTGCCGAAAGCGGCCGTGGTGTGCTGTTTATCGTAAAAAACTATGCCGGCGACGTCATGAACTTTGAAATGGCCGCTGAAATGCTGCCCTTCGAGCATGCCACCGTGATCACCAGCGACGATGTGGCCGTGGAAAACTCCACCTACACCACCGGCCGCCGCGGCGTTGCCGGCACGGTGATCGTTGAAAAGGTCGTCGGCAGCCTCGCCGAAACGGGCGCCGACCTGGCCGCCTGCAAAGTCCTGGGCGACCGCGTCAACAGCCGCACCGCCTCGATGGGCGTGGCTCTGACCAGTTGCACGGTTCCCGCCGCCGGCCGCCCGACTTTCGATATCGAGCATCATGAGCTGGAGATGGGCGTCGGCATTCACGGCGAGCCCGGCCGCAGGCGCGAGGCGATGCGCAGCGCCGATGAAATCGTCGCCGATCTGGTGAGTGCGATTCTGGAAGACCTGAAGCCGGCACAGGGCAGCGAAGCCTTGCTGCTGGTGAACGGTTTCACCGGGACGCCGCTGATGGAGTTGTATGTCCTTTACAACTCGGCAGCCAAGCTGCTGAAACGGCATGGCGTGAATGTCACCCGTTCGCTGGTCGGCGATTACACTACTTCACTGGAAATGGCTGGCGCGTCGATTACCGTATGCCTGCTGGATGAGGAAATACGCCGTCATTGGGACGCGCCCGTGCATACTGCCGCATTGCGCTGGGGAAGGTAATTGCGCTACAGGGACCCCGCAAGCTCATAACTGGAGGAATGCACCATGAACGATAAGGAACTCGTGGCTTATCAAGCTGCAAGGCTGGTGGAAGACGGCATGCTGGTCGGCCTTGGAACCGGCTCGACGGCGAACTACTTCATCGAAGAGCTTGCCCGCCGCAAGAGCGAAGAAGGACTGGAAGTCTCGACCGTATCCAGCTCGGTCATCAGCGCGATCAAGGCGCAAAGCCTGGGGTTGCCGCTGGTAGCAATGGAGCATGTCAGCCGCCTCGATCTTTATGTCGATGGTGCCGATGAAGTCACGCCGGACATGACATTGCTTAAGGGGCGCGGATCGGATCTGGTACGCGAGAAGTTATTGGCGCGTGCGGCAGATCGGTTCATCGTGTTGGTGGATCAAAGCAAGCTGGTGAGCAGGATAGGCGAGAAATTTCCGATCCCGATCGAAGTCGTTCCCTTTGCCTGGCAACTGGCGAAACGCACGCTTGAATCATTGGGCGGTCGCGGCGGTTTGCGGCAGAACGCGAGCAAGGACGGGCTGGCGGTCACCTCGCACGGCAGCCTGGTGCTCGATATGGTGTTCGATTCTTCCATCGACAGCCAGGCTTTGAACGGCATGCTTAATGCGACGCCAGGAGTTGTGGAGCACGGAATTTTTCAAGGCCTTGCCGCTGCCGTATTCGTGGCGCAGGACGGTCGCGTCGAGGAACGCTGGAACGGCAAGTAGCTAGCTGTCTCAGTTATCCTTACCGGCAAGCTCCACGCGATTTCTTCCGCTTTCCTTTGCGCGATAAAGAGCGCGGTCGGCGCGTGAAATGCAGTCGTGCACGGCTTCGGCGGGCAATAATTCCGCCACGCCGAATGAGCTTCTGATGCATATGGTCAGCGGCTCATCGATGATAGGCGTCTCTTCGATGATTTGCCGCAAGCGGTCGACCAGTTTGCCGGCTGCTTCCAGTTCGGTCATTGGCAGCACGAGCAGGAATTCCTCGCCTCCATAGCGCGCGAATATGTCGCCTTGGCGCAATTCGCCCTGAATGCGGCTGGCGAATCCCTTCAACACAAGGTCGCCGATGCCATGACCGAATCTATCGTTGACGAGCTTGAAGTGATCGATATCGAGTAGCGCGATGGAGCAGGCGGTATGGTATCGGCGGATGTCCTGCCACTGGTCTTCCAGTCGTTGCAGGATATAGCGACGGTTGTAGAGGCCTGTCAGTTCGTCGTGCGTGGCCTGGTTGTTGAGGTTTTCCATCGCATGGGTCAATGCCAGGTTCTTTTCCTGCAACTTGCGGTTGGTCTCGTTGATGGTCAGGTTGGCGTCGCTGAGCGCCGATGCCAAGCGGTCGTTAATCGCCGAACTCAATACGTGCGCACGAATCTGCTGATGGGCGATCCGGCCGAAATGCAATGCGCAACCCAGCAGGATGAGCGAGCCTAAGGCCAGCCAGAGATGGCCCGGATGCGATCCGGCAAAATAATGGAACAAGGGAATCGCGGTGATGCCGATCAGAAAACCGGTCAGCGAAGCGAGTGAGGTCGAGACCGGAATGACCGCAAGCGCACTGACTACCATTAGCACCAGGACGATTTTCATTTCGTGCTCGATCGGAGTGGCATCGCCCACGAAAAAAACCATGGAAGAGCCCCAGGCGAGGCCGGCAAAGCTGTGGATCAATGTCTGATGGGCTTGCCAGGATCGCATGGCGGCCAGTGTTCGGGGAACCCGGTCGAATTTGTAGGATCGCAGGAGAGTCAGTGCATCGGGTATGGTTACCAGCGCCAGCCACGCCAGGATGGACATGAGCGGAACGTAGCCGATTTGAAGAAACGCCAAAAATAAGGATCCAATCGGCGCAATTAGCGACGCATCGCGGGATTGACGGGCCAGCGTGCCGACCAATTCGATCTGGACCAGCGTTTCGAGTTGGTCAGTTTCAGGAGTACCACCGGCAACTGACGACCCCGTCAAGTCTTTGGCTGGTGTGTTCATTCGTCTGGTTAGAATGAATTAAATATCTTTTAGGGTCAAGGATTTGCGTTTTCTAAACAGTTTCCCTGAAAAGCATCTGAACGAGCATATGTTATAGTACGCACCCCATTGATTTATCAAGCATTATGCAAACGAACCCGCGCCATCTAGAACTGCTTGCTCCCGCCCGCAATGCCGATATCGGCATCGAGGCCGTGAATCATGGCGCGGACGCGGTTTATATCGGCGGCCCGGCGTTCGGCGCGCGTGCCAAGGCGGAAAACTCCGTCGCCGACATTGCGCGGCTTGCCGCGCATGCGCACCGCTACCATGCGCGCGTATTCGTCGCCTTCAACACCATTTTTCACGACAACGAGCTGGAAGCAGCGCGCGATTTTGCGTGGCAATTTTACGAAGCCGGCGCGGATGCGTTGATTGTGCAGGATATGGGCCTGCTGGAGATGGATCTGCCGCCAATCCAGCTGCACGCCAGCACGCAAACCGATATCCGCACGGTCGAAAAAGCGGTATTCCTCGACCAGGTCGGTTTTTCGCAAATCGTACTGGCGCGTGAGATGGATCTTGCGACCATCCGCAAGGTGGCTGAGGCAACTTCCTGCCATCTGGAGTATTTCGTCCACGGCGCCTTGTGCGTTGCATTCAGCGGCCAGTGCTACATCAGCCACGCCCACAGTGGCCGCAGCGCCAACCGGGGCGAGTGCGCGCAGGAATGCCGCTTGCCTTACACGCTGGAAGACTCGCAGGGACGCATGCTCGCCAAGGACAAGCACCTGTTGTCGATGAAGGATAACGACCAGAGCGCGAACTTGCGCGCGCTGATCGAGGCGGGCGTGAGTTCATTCAAGATCGAGGGCCGCTACAAGGACATGGCCTACGTCAAGAACGCCACTGCCCATTACCGCCAGTTGCTGGACGGGCTGCTCGACGAGATGCCGGAATACGCGCGCTCATCCTCGGGCCTCTGTACCTATAGCTTCACGCCGCAGCCGGACAAGACCTTCAATCGCAGTACCACGGAATACTTCATTCACGGCCGAGGCGAGGACGTCGGCGCATTCGATACGCCCAAGTTCGCCGGTGAGGAAATCGGAAAGGTGACGCGCGTGGGGCAGGATCACTTCGAGGTCGATACAACGCTTGAATTGCACAACGGCGACGGTGTATGTTTTTTCGACGTGCACAAGGAACTGGTGGGGCTACGCGTCAATACCGTGCAGGGCAAGCGGCTATATCCAAACGAGATGCCTGCCGATTTGCGCCGCAATACCACCGTGTACCGTAACCGCGACCATGCGTACATGCGCCAGCTGGAAAAGCCTTCGGCGGAGCGGCGCATTCCCGTTGCATTGACGGTCAAGGAAACAAACGACGGCTTCGCGCTCGTCGTGACTGACGCCGATGGTTTCACCGCCGAGGCGCAGTGCATTGCCGATAAACTGCCGGCACAGAATCCCGAGAAGGCTGAAGCCGCGTTGCGTGAGAATCTCGGCAAGCTCGGCGGCACCGATTTTTCGGTCAAGGAGATTAATCTCGACATCGGGCAGCCCTGGTTCGTGCCGGCATCAGTTGTCAACGCGCTGCGTCGCGATGCGGTATCGCAACTGCAGCAGGTGCGCGCGAATGGCTATCGGCGACCGGCGCCAGGCATGCCCGCCGAGCCGCCGGCGATCTATCCCGAAGATACGCTGAGTTATCTCGCCAACATATACAATCGCAAGGCCCGCGCCTTCTACGAAAAGCACGGCGTTCAGGCCATCGCTTCCGCCTACGAGGCTAATGAGGAATTGGGCGAGGTGCCGGTCATGATTACCAAGCACTGCCTGCGCTATAGTTTCGCGATGTGCCCGAAGGAAGCCAAGGGCGTTATCGGCGTGCAGGGCACGATTACCGCCGAGCCGATGACGCTAGTCAACGGCAAGGACCGCATTACGCTCAAATTCGATTGCAAGCGCTGCGAAATGCACGTCATGGGGAAAATCCGCAAGCCGGTACTGCAGATGGCGCAGCCGCAGCCGGTACAGTTCCACACCAGACGGCCTTGACCGCGATTTTCGATGTCCGGTTGAAACGCCTGATCTAGGATTTCGGGCAGAAAATTCGGGCGTGGGAGGTTATTCGCCGCTGGTAGGGGTATGATGAAAGTTCAGTAACCCCGTTAGGCAAGGTCATGACTGTTATCTCGGAACGATGGCTCCCCTCAAGACAACCGGGAGACAAGTTCTGCACGCAATGCAAAAACTCCTGCCCCGCTGAGGGCGGCATGCAAATCGTCACCGCAGATCGGCTACATCAACGCTGGGTTTGCAAACGTTGCAAGGACAGGCTGGAAACACATCACAAAGGCTAGTTCCGAAGCACGCTGCGATCCGGTCTATCGTTGCTAGAGCTCGCCGCCATCGGCCTAAGGATGGCTGGATGTCGATGCAACGGTAGATGTGACGATATAATTCACGCATGCGTGCGATCTGTATTCGCCGCATTAAGAAGCTTTGTGTTCAGGGTGCGGGATTCATGTAGCGAAGATGCAGGCCTTCGATTTCCTTCATGACTTCTTCCGGCAATGGCTTTTCCCAGGCGGCAATGTTTTCTTCCAGCTGCGGTAGCGACGTGGCGCCCACGAGCGTGCTGGTCACAAACCATCTGCGGTACACAAACGATAGTGCCATCTGCGCCGGCGTCATGCCATGTTTGCGCGCGAGTTCCGCATAGGCGGCGACGGCCGGTTGCACGTTGGGTTTTTCGTAACGTTGCGCGAAGCCCTTGAATTGCGTGACGCGGCCCTGAGCTTGTGGATCTGATTGATATTTGGCGGAAAGGTGGCCGAAGGCGAGCGGGGAATAGGCGAGCAGGCCGACGTTTTCGCGGTAGGCGATTTCCGCCAGACCGAATTCGAAGCCGCGATTGATGAGGTTGTAGCAATTCTGGATGGATGCGATGCGCGGCAGCCCGTATTCCTTGGCAATGCGCAAAAACTCCATCACGCCCCACGGTTGCTCATTTGAAACGCCGACGTAACGCACCTTGCCTTCACTCACAAGCTCGGTCAACGCTTCCAGTTGTTCCCGGATGGATAGCCAGTCCTTTTGGCGGCCATTCTCGAACTCCTGCGCCGGGTCGAACTGATACTGCCCGAACATCGGTACGTTGCGTTCCGGCCAGTGCAGTTGATAAAGGTCGATGTAGTCGGTCTGCAGGCGCTTGAGCGAGCCTTCGATGGCGGCACGGATATTGGCGCGATCCATCGATTTCGGGCCGCCGCGTATCCACTCCATATTGCGACGCGGGCCGGCGACCTTGGTACCGAGGATGATCTTGTCGCGCGGCTGGTTTTTCAGCCAGTTTCCGACGATGGTCTCGGTGCGGGTCACCGTATCGGCGCGTGGCGGCACCGGGTACATTTCTGCGGTGTCGATGAAATTGATGCCTTGCGCGACGGCGTAATCGAGTTGCGCATGGGCTTCGGCTTCGCTGTTTTGCTGGCCGAAGGTCATCGTGCCGAGGCAGATGGCGGAGACGTTGAGGTTGCTGCTTCCTAGATGACGGTGTTCCATGAGGCTTTCCTGATAGGTGTCGGCCGATTCTACCGCGATGCGGTATTTCCGAAGCAATGCAGAAGCGCGAATCCCCGGTTTACTGCGGAAACACCCCATCCACGTAAAACCATCGTCCATTCTCGCGCACGAAGCGGCTGATTTCGTGCAGGCGATGGGCGCGTCCGGCGATTTTGTAACGAGCGACGAATTCGACAGTGGCCGTATCGGCGGACTCTTCGTGTCGCTTCACTTCCAGCCCCAGCCATTTCGAGTCGTCATCGGCGATATCAAGTGCGGCGGGACGTGTATCGGGATGCCAGGTGGCGAATAGATAATCTTCCAGCTTCAGTACATAGGCGCTGTAGCGCGAACGCATCAACGCCTCGGCACTACGAGCGGGCATACCCTGATGAATGGGTTCGCAACAAGCGGCATAAGATAGGCCGCCGCAAGGGCACGCCGGAAGCGGATTTTTACTCATCCGCTTCCGGTGTTTCTTCGGGTGCTTCGGCCGGAGCCGGTTGCGCCGCAGCCAGCATTTCACTGCGTGTTTCCGGCGTTTCCAGGCTGATGCGGCCGAGCGTTCCGGAGCGGTAGTCGGTCAGCAGCGTGATCGCGGCTTTTTCCAGATCGAGATCGCCGCCTTTCATGCGGTAGCCACGTTTTTTGGCGACGGATTCGATGACGTCCACGCCGTCCATGCCTTCGACCGCGAATTTATAGCGTCCGGCAAGCAGCGCCGGATAGCGCTTGAGCAGCAGATCGCCGAGAAAGGTCGCGACTTCTTCGTCAATCACCGCATTACGGCCGATGGCATGACTGGCGGCGAGCATGAAGCCATCCGAGTCGTATTTGATCTTGGGCCACATCATGCCCGGCGTGTCGGTAATGCAGGCTTTGTCGCTCAGGTCGATGCGCTGCTGGTTCTTGGTGACCGCCGGCTCGTCGCCGACCTTGGCGACGCGCTTGTTGAGCAAGGCGTTCATCAGCGTGGATTTGCCCACATTGGGAATACCCATGATCATCATGCGCAGCGGCTTGAGATTGGTGCCGCGATGCGGTGCGAGCGACTGGCACAGGCCGGTAACCTTGGCAGCGTCGCCTGGCTTTTTGCAGGAAAGCGCCACCGCTTTCACGCCGGGTTGTTTATTGTAGAAATTGAGCCAGGCCTGGGTCGCGGCGGGGTCGGCGAGGTCGGCCTTGTTGAGGATTTTCAGGCACGGGCGCTGGCGAAACAGGCGTAGCTCCTCGATCATCGGATTATGGCTCGCCTCGGGCAGGCGGGCGTCCAACACTTCGATCACGACGTCGATAAACTCCATGGTCTCCGCCGCTTTCTTTCGGGCGGAAGTCATGTGACCGGGGAACCACTGAATTGCCATGCGAATACCAGAATCTAATTAATTGATTATTTTACCATTGTGCGGCGGCATCCTGCATCGCTGCAAAAAATACTATCATGTAAGCCTATTTGAAGACCTTTTCCTGATCGTGACCAACATCCCCGAAATCCGCCCCGAACAATCCGTCGAACTGCTGAAAGAGCTGCATATCCTCACGCGCGACGGCAAGCTCAACCAGGACAGCCGGCGCAAGCTGAAGCAGGTCTATCATCTCTATCAATTCATCGAGCCGCTGCTCCTCGAAGTGATGGAGGAAAACGGCAACCCGATACTGGCGGATCACGGCGCAGGCAAGTCCTACCTCGGTTTCATCCTATACGATCTGTTCATGAAGCAGCATGCTTTCGGTCATGTTTACGGCATCGAGACGCGGCAGGAGCTGGTCGAAAGATCGCGTGCGCTAGCGGCCAGACTGGGCTTCGAGCGCATGACTTTTCTCAATCTGTCGGTGGAAGAGTCGATCACTTCGCCGCAGCTGCCGGAAGAAATCGATATCGTCACCGCGCTGCATGCCTGTAACACGGCGACCGATGACGCGATCAAGTTCGGTTTGCAAAAGCAGGCGAAATTTCTGGTGCTGGTGCCATGTTGCCAGGCCGAGGTGGCAGCCGTGCTGCGCAAGCACAAAGGTCAGGCGCTGAAGAATCCCCTCAGCGAACTCTGGCGCCACCCCATCCATACGCGCGAATTCGGCAGCCAGATTACCAACGTGCTGCGTTGCCTGCAGTTGGAGGCGCACGGCTACCAGGTAACGGTGACGGAACTGGTTGGCTGGGAACACTCGATGAAAAACGAACTTATCGTTGCCCGCTACAAGAACCTGCCGCGCCAAAAGGCGGCCGAGCGTCTGGACATGATACTGGCAGAGGTGGGACTGGAAGAACTTCGCGAGCGTTTCGCTTGAGCCTAGGTTTTATGCGCAAGATGCTGCAGGCTGCCGAGGCGAGTAGCGTACTGGCGGGTAAATTCGGCGCCGAGGAAGAAAATTTGCGCCGAGTAATACACCCAGAGCAGCAAGGCTACCAGCGAACCCGCCGCCCCGTAACCCGAGGCAATGTCGCTATTGCCGAGGTAGAGGCCGATGGCATATTTACCGAAGATGAACAGGCCGGCGGTAACTGCGGCGCCTATCCACACGTCTGACCACGATAGCGGTACCTCGGGCAGCATTTTATAGATCAGCGCGAACATGCAGGCGATGACCCCGAAAGTTACCAGGGTCGAGATGTAAGTGAACATGCCGAACATTTCTCCCCATAATCCACCCATGTAGCGTTCCAGCATGGCTAGTGCGGCATTGACTACCAGGGAAATCAGCAGCAAAAAGGCAAGCGAAAGCACAATGCTGAATGACAGAAGACGCGTCATCAGCAGCGATTTCAGCGCGGATTCATCGTTGGTTTCAATCCCCCAAATTTCATCCAGACTGGCCTTGAGCTCCGCGAATACCGTGGTGGCGCCTATGACTAGCAGTATTACCGCAATCAGCGTGGCCCAAAAACTTGAGCCATCGCTCTGTGATGCTGCGAGCATGACCTTCGCCGCCTCCGCTCCTTGCGGCCCAACCAGGTTTTCGATCTGCTTGATAATCTCGCCTTGGGCGGTCTCCTGGCCGAAGAAGTAGCCTACGAATGTGATCGCCAGGACGAGTATGGGAGTGAGGGAAAATAATGTATAGAAAGACAATGCAGCGCCCTTGCTCGACGCGCGATGGTAAAACCAGGCTTTGATCGCGCCCAGCATCAGACGGGAAATATGTTTCAGCCGATCGATTCCGGATTTCACCTGCATGACAATCCCTCGACGATATTAAGAGTTCGATGGCGAGCGATGGATCAAGTTCAGATGCGCTGCCGGCCTGGGTGACATCGGGGCTGCGTTACAATTGCGCAATATTAGAAAAGGAGCTTGAGATGCAGAACGCGGAATTCGTGCTGAATGATGAGTATATCGAGCTCAATCAGCTGCTCAAACTGGTAGGTGTATGCGATAGCGGGGGCGCGGGTAAGGCGCTCGTCGCCAGCGGCGCTGTATCTGTGGACGGTCAGATCGAGCTGCGCAAGACCTGCAAGGTACGCGCGGGGCAGAAAGTGACGGTCGGGGATATCGAGATTACAGTACTGCCTGCACCGGAATCGGGCATCTGGATTGCCGATTAGAATTTGGACAAAGGGAGACCAAAATGAAAAAATTAGCCGCCGTTTTGGCGCTGTTCGCATGCAGCGGTCTGGCACAGGCCAAGCCTGCATTCACCGGCCCCGACTACAGTGGCGTTTACGAATGCACGGGCCTGGACGCGCATGAGGGCAAATACACCGGCACGGTGACCATGAAGCTGGTGCCGGAGCAAAGCACCGGCGATCACGGCGCGTATGGTTTCAAGCTGGAAGTGCCGGAATATGGCGCCTATCTGGGGCACGCGGTAGCGGAAGGCAACAAGCTGGCCATCCATTTCGCTTTGAAGGATCCATCCACCAAGGATTACGGCACCGGCATCGCGACGATCAAAAAGGGGAAAGACGGAAAACTGGCGTTCAGCAAATTCTATTACGAACCAGAATACAAAGGCGGTAATACCGGCTCCGAGGAGTGCGCGCAGAAATAACCACACCAAAGGCGCGAGAAGCGTCCTGACGTGGTCAAAAAAGCGGTTCCTACTTGGGCTGCTGTATATAACGCAGGTAAGGTTTGGGCGCCCGCCATCCGGCCGGATATTTCGCTCGGGCGGCTTCGTCGGAAACGGAGGGCGGAATGATGACTTCGTCGCCTGGGCGCCAGTTAACCGGTGTCGCCACCGTGTGTTTGCCCGTCAATTGGCAGGAGTCCAGTGCCCGCAGTACTTCGTTGAAATCGCGCCCGGTACTCATCGGGTACATCAGCATCAACTTGATTTTCTTGTCCGGTCCGATCAGGAATACCGAGCGTACCGTTGCATTATCCACTGCGGTGCGGCCGCTTGCAGTGCCGCTGGCGTTAGGATGGATCATGTCGTATAGCTTGGCCACCTTGAGATCGGTGTCGCCGATGAGAGGATAGTTAAGCTCGCAATCTTGTGTTTCCTCGATGTCCTGCGTCCATTTTGTGTGGTCTTCCACGCTGTCGATACTGAGCCCGATGACCTTGCAGCCTCGTTTGTCGAATTCCGGTTTGAGTTTTGCCAGATAGCCGAGTTCGGTCGTGCAGACCGGGGTGAAATCCTTGGGATGGGAAAAGAGTATCGCCCAGCCATCGCCGACCCAGTCATGAAAATGGATCGTGCCTTCCGTAGTCTCCGCGGTGAAGTCGGGAGCTTCGTCGCCAATTCGCAATGCCATGATGACCTCCTGTTGGAGTAATTTGATGCGAATTAATCATCATACTCCCGATAAGCGCTACTGCAAGCGGGCATGTATTTGGGCGACAGAAACGACAACGGGAGCCGAGGCTCCCGTTGTCTTAATGCTTGAATCGCGTCTTAGCGGTTGCAGACGTACATCGTCACTTCAAAACCGAAACGCATTTCAGTCACTTCAGGCTTGGTCCACATGTCAGTCTCCTCAAAATTGTCTGGTTGGGCGATTCGTTATGACTCATCGCATGAGTTCAACTATACGCTGTCAGTTTTCATGATCCCTCGTTCGGTTCATGAATGATGCCTAATGATTTTCATGAATCGTCGGGGACCCGAATAACCGCGACATTTACCTTTTTTACCCACGCCGGCCCATTTGCCTGGCGTGTTAAAATTCGCCGCCCATGAATTCATCCACCATGCCTTCTCCTTCCCGTATCGTCGAGCAGTTCGAAGCGCAACTGCCGCATTGCATGCTGGCCGACCGGTATCCGCTGCAACGCAAGCTGCGCGATGCCCGCGACGCACTCAAGGCCGGCAAACCCGCCGAGCGGCTGCTGGCGGAGCTGGCAACGCGTATCGAGAGCTCGTCCCGGCGCTATGCCGCTCGCCGCGATGCCTTGCCGCGGCCTGAATTTGCGCAGGATTTACCGGTCAACCAGCGCAAGGACGAGATTGCCGCAGCCATCGCCAGGCACCAGGTGGTCATCGTCTGCGGCGAGACCGGCTCGGGTAAGACGACGCAATTGCCCAAGATTTGCCTCGAACTCGGGCGTGGTGTTTCCGGCCTGATCGGCCACACCCAGCCGCGCCGTATCGCTGCACGATCAGTGGCTTCACGCATCGCGCAGGAACTGAAAACGCCGCTGGGCGAGGCGGTGGGTTACAAGGTGCGTTTCAACGACAAGCTGTCCGAGAGCAGCTACGTCAAACTGATGACGGACGGTATTTTGCTCGCCGAGACGCAGGGCGACCGCTTCCTCAATGGCTACGACACGCTGATTATCGACGAAGCGCACGAACGCAGTCTCAATATCGATTTCTTGCTGGGATATCTCAAGCAACTGCTGCCGAAACGGCCCGATCTTAAGGTCATTGTGACCTCGGCCACCATCGATGCCGACCGGTTCTCCAAACATTTCGACGGCGCGCCGGTGATCGAGGTTTCAGGACGCATGTATCCGGTCGAGGTGCGCTATCGTCCGTTGCAGGAAACAGAAGAGGACGAGCAGGAAGAAACGATGGAGGCCGCGATCCTGGATGCGGTCGACGATCTGTCGCGACTGGGGGGGGGTGACATCCTGGTATTCCTGCCTGGCGAGCGCGAAATCCGCGATACGGCGGAGCATTTGCGCAAGCACCATCCCAAGGGTGCGGAAATCCTGCCGCTGTTCGCTCGGCTTTCCATCGAGGACCAACAGAAGGTATTCCGGCCTTCCGGTGGGCGGCGCATCGTGCTGGCGACCAATGTCGCCGAAACCTCGCTTACCGTGCCCGGCATCAAATATGTGATCGACACCGGTCTGGCGCGCGTCAACCGTTACAGTTCGCGCGCCAAGGTCGAGCAGTTGCAGATCGAAAAAATCTCGCAGGCAGCGGCACGGCAGCGCGCGGGGCGTTGCGGCCGTGTCTCAAACGGTATCTGCGTGCGGCTATATTCCGAAGAGGATTTCAATGCGCGTTCGGAATTTACCGATCCCGAAATCCTGCGCAGCTCTCTTGCATCAGTCATCCTGCGCATGGCCTCGCTCAAATTGGGCGATGTATCCGAGTTCCCGTTCATCGAAGCGCCGTATTCGCGCCTGATCGCCGACGGCTACCAGCTCCTGCAGGAGTTGGGCGCGGTAGACGATCAGCGCCGCATCACCGAGATTGGCAATCAGCTGGCGAAACTGCCGCTGGATCCGCGCATCGGCCGCATGATTCTTGCCGCCAAGCGCGAGAGTTGCCTCAAGGAAATTCTCATCATCGGTTCGGCGCTGGCGATGCAGGACCCGCGCGAGCGGCCGATGGACAAGCGCGAGGCGGCCGACCAGGCGCATGCCAAGTTTGCCGACGAGCGCTCGGATTTCATGAGTTTCCTCAAGCTGTGGGATTTCTACGAGGATGCGCTCAAGCACAAGAAATCCAACCGTGATCTCCTGAACAAATGTCACCAGAATTTCCTGTCATTCCTGCGGCTCAAGGAGTGGCGCGAGCTGCACGGCCAACTGGCCGGCATCGTCGCCGACATGGAGCTGCGGCCCAATGAGCAGGAAGCCGGTTATGACCAGATACACAGGGCGCTTTTGGCTGGCCTGCTGGGCAACATCGGTTTCAAGGACGGCGAGGCCGAATCCTATCTTGGCGCGCGTGGCATTCGTTTCCATATTGCTCCGGGCTCCAGCCTCAAGAAGCGCCGCCCGAAGTGGGTGATGGCGGCCGAACTGATGGAAACTGCCAAACTTTATGCGCGCGGCGTGGCCGATATCAACCCCGACTGGATCGAGCCGCTGGCGCGCGGCCTGACGCAAAGCCATTACAGCGACCCACGCTGGGACCGCAAGCCGGCACAGGTGGTTGCGTGGGAACGCGTCAGCCTGTACGGCCTGACCATCGTGCCCAAGCGTCGCGTGCATTACGGCCCCATAGATCCGGCGGAATCGCGTGAAATTTTCATCCGCGAGGCATTGGCGAACATGGAATTCGACACGCGCGCGCCGTTCTTCGAGGCCAACCGCAAGCTGATGCGCGAGATCGAGGAGCTGGAGCACAAGGCGCGTCGGCAGGACGTGCTGGTGGACGAGCACGCGCTGTTTGCGTTCTACGATGCGCGTATCCCGGAAGGCATTGTCAACGGTGCCGGGTTCGAGAAATGGCGGCAGGAAGCGGAAAAGGACAATCCCAGGCTGTTGTATCTCACCAAAGACGACTTGATGCGCCATGCGGCCAGCAGCGTCACGGAGGCGCAGTTCCCGGAAACATTCGATCTCGATGGCGTGCCGGTGCCGCTCAAGTATCGTTTCGAGCCGGGGCATCCGCTTGACGGTGTGACGGCGACTATCCCGCTTGCGCTGCTCAACCAGCTCGATCCGACGCAAACCGAATGGCTGGTGCCGGGCATGGTACGCGAGAAGATTACGCACCTCGTCAAGGCGCTGCCCAAGACTATCCGCCGCGTGTGCGTGCCGGTGCCGGAGTTCGTTACGGGTTTCCTCGAACAGGCAAAAATCGGCGAAGGCGCGATTCTGGAAGTGCTGGCTGTCTACATCCAGAAACGCACCGGATTAAAGCTTGCTCCGTCGGACTGGACGGAGGCCATTCCTGCGCACCTGCTGATGAATTTCCGCATCGTGGATGATGCCGGGCGCGAACTGGCAATGGGCCGGGACTGGCTGGCATTGAAAAGCCAGCTGGGCCAGGCCGCGCAACTGACTTTTCGCAGCGGTCAGCCGGACATTGAAAAAACCGGCCTCAAGCAATGGGATTTCGGCGATCTACCGAAAAAGCTGGATTTCAATCGCAGTGGGCGCCAGATGACGGGCTATCCGGCTCTGGAAGACAACGGCGACAGCGTTGCGGTCAAGCTGTTCGACACCGAATCCGCCGCGCAGGAATCGCACCGCAAGGGGGTGCGCCGCCTGATGCGTTTCGAGCTTAAAGAGCAAATGAAGCAGCTGGAAAAAGGCCTGCCCGGCTTCAATCAGTATGCAATGCTGCTGCGCAATATCATGAATCCCGACGACCTGCGCGAGGATATGCTGACTGCGATTGCCGACCGCGCCTTCATCGGCGAGGATGATCTGCCGCGTACCAATGCCGAATTCATGGCGCTCAAGACCCGCGCCCGGACACGGCTGCCGGCGGTGGTGGAAGGGGCGGGACGTCTCGCCCAGGCTATCGCCGCGGAAATACAGCCGCTGACACAAAAGCTCAATGGTCTGCCGCCCGCGATGTCGCGCGTGAAGCGCGAAGTGGAGGAGCACTATGCCCGTCTCTTGCCCAAGTGCTTTTTCAGCGCAACGCCGTGGGAACGGTTGCAGCATATTCCACGCTATCTCAAGGCATTACGGTTGCGACTGGATAAATATCCCGCCAGTATCGAGCGCGATATGCGCAGTGCGCAGGCGGTGCAGCAACTGTGGTCGCGCTGGGAGGAGAAGATTGCCGCCGAACGCAAGCAGGGCGGCCTTAGTCCTGCATTGGAGGATTTCCGCTGGCTGATCGAAGAGTTGCGCGTGTCGCTGTTCGCGCAGGAATTGAAGACGCCGTTCCCGGTATCAGTGAAGCGGCTGGAGAAAATCTGGACGGAGCTGCCGTAGCGGCTCCGTCCGCGAGGAAAATCGCTTAGATGGTCATGTCCTCGGCCAAGTAGCCGATGGTCATGGTCTGGTTGTGCAGTACGCTTTGGTCGCTGTTCGAACCCGGACAGAATTCGCCGTTGGAGTAGAAGCCAGTAATCGCCGCCTGGGCGCCCAGCGTGTCCTTGACGATACGGATCTCGTCGGAAATCTGCTCGGCCATCACCAGCTTGCGGCCGACGCAGCTGACGCAGATCGCCAGGCCGGGAAAGCGCATCGCTTGTTCCGGCAGCGAGGTCGATACCATTTTTGCCGCACCGCCGGCACCTTCCACCAGACGGTCGTGTGTGGTCTGGCACAAGCGCACGGTTTCGCCTTCCGGTACATCGCCGGCAAAGGTCAGGCTGTTGTTGGCTGGGTCGATACTGAGCAGCGTGCGCACGGTTTCCACATCGCGGCCGCCTGCGCCGACGATGGCGAATGGGAACTTGAGGCCGGTTCCGGGCAATCCCTTGGCGTAATGCTCGCCGATATACATGCGATAGAGCGGCAGGGCAGGCTTGCCGTCCATTTCATACACCACGTTCTTGTCCGAACGGGTAACCTTGCGCGGCGGGCCGTAGGGCTTCCAGCCGCCGAGCGCGCCGCTGGCGGTGACCAGATGGTTGCCATACAGGCCGACCGCGATGACCAGATTGTCGCTGACGCTGTCGTTATGCAGCAGCAGGGTCCGGGTAAAGGCTGCGTTATCGCCGGCCATGCCGCCCACAATGGGGATCTCGTTGCCAATGATGCTCTGGAAGCCTTTCAAAACCTCGGTGCCGTTGACGCTGAGGCCGTCGGAAAATACCAGGATCGCGCGCAGATTGTCCGTTTTGAGTGTAGTGGCGAGCGATGCGCCGGTCTGGAACGAGCTTTTCATGTCGGAAACACGGAGGTCAGCCACACGCATGCTGGTTTTTTCCCACTGGATCGCGGTGATCTGCAGGCTTTCGTCGAAGACGCCCTGGTCGCTGATTTCACCTGCGGTGGTGCAACCGATCACTTGTGCCGTCGGGTAGCGTTCTTTCAGGGTTGCCGTCAATTTGCTTTCGCTGAAGCGTTTGACTGAGCCGAATACCAGAACGAGATTGGCAGAGGGCAATGGCGAAGTCCTGGGCAGATCCTTCAACCCTTGTTTGCCGGTGATGGCTTCCTGTTTGATCAGCATGTCTGTGATTCCAATTGTGTGTCAAAGTAACGGGCGAAAGCCATCTCAGGGCGCAGCGAGCCTGTCATCAGGACGGCAGGAAGCGCTAAAAATTCAATGGCTTGAGCAATGTTATTCGTAATGTGATTTCACGCGCCCTTGTTATAGAGCCGGGCTTGCGGCGAGTTTAAACCCAAGTGAATTGCCCGGGCAATATGAATCGTGTACTTTAGCCCGGTCTACGCCTACGTCACGATGAGCGGCCGAAAACTCGGGATGAAAGGCGCTGGATAATTTTGCGCACCAAAGACATAATGGACCGCAAAACGGGGATTCCAAGCTGCCGCCTCAATCGCATGGGCGGCGTGGTTTCGACAAGAAGAAAACACAAGGGGAGTTACTGTGGAAAAGGCGAACAGCCTCGCCGGCATCAAGGTGATGGTGATCGATGACAGCAGCACTATCCGCCGCAGCGCCGAGATATTTCTGGGCAAGGCCGGATGCGAGATCATACTCGCGGAAGACGGCTTCGACGCATTGTCCAAGATCACGGATCACCAGCCCGACGTGATCTTCGTCGATATCATGATGCCCCGCCTGGACGGTTATCAGACCTGCACCCTCATCAAGAAAAACGAACGTTACCGCACTACCCCCGTCATCATGCTGTCCAGCAAGGACGGCCTGTTCGACCGCGCAAGGGGCCGCATGGTCGGTTCCGATGAATACCTTACCAAACCATTTACCGCCGATAGCCTGCTGGATGCGGTAACACGCCACACCACCCGATAAACGCAAACGAAAGTGTCGACATGCCCATTACCAAAATCATGATCGTGGACGACTCGGCAACGGACCGCTTCTATCTCAATGAAATGCTGACCCGCAACGGCTTCATCATCAGCCAGGCGGAATCGGGCGAGGAAGCGTTGGAGCGCGTCAAGACCGAGCTTCCCGACCTTGTCATCATGGACGTCATCATGCCGGGTCTGAACGGATTCCAGACTACGCGCGCATTGACCAAGGCCCCCGAGACTGCACACATTCCGGTCATCGTCTGCACCGGCAAGGAGCAACTGACCGACCGCGTGTGGGCGTTGCGCCAGGGTGCCAGGGAATGTGTCATCAAGCCGGTCGTGGAAGCCGATCTGCTGGCCAAGATCGCAGCACTCGGTTAAGAATCACATGGCGAAAAACCTCGATTTACGGAAATACCAGGAAGACATCCTGGTGCGCATCAAGGACCAGACACGGTCTGCCGATGCTGGGACGCGCAGCCGCCTTGGCGTGCGTGCAGGCAACGAATTGCTGCTGGTCGGCCTTCAGGATGTGAGTGAAGTTCTGCCCGTGCCGGAAATTCATCCGGTGCCGCTGAGCAAACCGTGGTTTCTCGGTATGGCAAATGTGCGCGGCAATCTTTACGGTGTCAGCGATATTGCCCAGTTTTCCGGACAAACGCCTACGACGGGCACCGTAGCCAGCCGTATCCTGCTGACGCATCAGAAATACAAAGCCCATGCTGCCTTGTTGGTCAGCGCGATTCTTGGGCTTCGTGCCCTGGATCAGATGCAGGAAATGGAAGACGAGGGCAGGCCCGGCCGCTGGCTGGGCGGACGCGTATTCCGCGATGCCTCCGGCGAAACCTGGCGGGAAATCGACATCAAGACATTGCTGGCATCGCCCGACTTCATGAAGGTCGGGCTGGGCTAGCGACAATCGGCACGCAATCGTAATCGGCAAATCAATACGGAATCAGGGGAATGATATGGCGTTGGAAACGGCAGTATTGAATAATTTCTGGCAAAAAATTGCAGGCGGCTTGTTTTCTCGAAGCAGCGCCGCGCATGCCGCCTCCACTGATACGCCGGCCCGTGGCCCGCTGCTGGTTTTATTGTTGGGCGTGCTGATAGCGGTTGCGTTGACTCTCAATGTTCTGAAAAAGGAGCACGACGCCACGTATCTGGAAAACATTGCCCGCGTCCAGGTCAGCGCACAAAGTATCGCCAAGGATCTGCAAATGGTGGCTTTGGGCATGCCCAAGGCTACGGAACAGGTCAAGCTAAACCGGGCCAAGGCCGCAGAGGCGATTGCCGCGCTGCAGCAGGCAGGCGGTTTGTTCGGTTACGGTGGCGGTGTGGATGCCCCCTTGAAGCAACTGACTGTCCAGTGGCAGGCAGTCGAAGGCCAGCTCAAAACCGGATTCGATGCTGCCAACCCGGCCACAGGCGTGAATCTGGCAATGATCGCGCTTGATATTGCGGCTGCAAGCGACCGCATGACGCAGGAAGGGGACATGCTGATCAAGGAGGTGCGCGGCGATGTGCTTGCCCACGTGTGGTTGGTGCTGGCCGTGGTATTCATCATTATTGCCGCGGTGATGATGGTGATGCTGGGAAATCGGCAAGTGAAACTGGCAAAGCAGCATTTCGAAAAGGTGGAAGAAGAAAATCTGCGCAACCAGGAAGCGGTGTTGCGGCTGCTGGATGAAATGGGCGACCTCGCGGACGGCGACTTGACCGTTACAGCGGAGGTGACGGAAAGTATTACCGGTGCGATTGCGGACTCCATTAACTACACCATCGACAGCCTGCGTACCCTGGTCGAGGAGATCAACCGGGCGACCGAGCAGGTGACAGTCGCCTCCGGCGAAGCACAGGCCGTGACCACGCGCCTTCAGGGTGCGGCGCAGAAGCAGTCGCAGCAGATCGAGGAAGCCGGCACCGCTGTGCAGCAGATGGCGCAATCCATCCATGAAGTTTCCGCCAACGCCGGTCAGTCGGCCGAGGTGGCGCAGCGCTCGCTGCAAGCGGCATCGCAGGGCGCGGTGGCAGTGCAGAACACGATCGCCGGCATGAACGACATCCGCTCGCAGATCCAGGAAACCTCCAAGCGAATCAAGCGGCTGGGCGAAAGCTCGCAGGAGATTGGCGAAATCGTTGAACTGATTTCCGATATTACCGAACAGACCAACATCCTCGCCTTGAACGCGGCGATTCAGGCGGCATCGGCGGGCGAAGCGGGCCGCGGCTTTACGGTGGTGGCCGAGGAAGTGCAGCGTCTGGCCGAACGTTCCTCCGAAGCGACCAAGCAGATCGGCGCCATTGTGAAAACTATTCAGCAGGATACCAACGATGCCGTGTCGGCGATGGAACGCAGCACCGAGGGTGTGGTGGAAGGTGCCAAACTGTCCGATGCGGCCGGTCAGGCGCTGAACGAAATCGGCGAGGTGACATCCAGTCTGGCGCAGTTGATCGCCTCGATTTCGCAAGCAACAACCGCACAAACCGCGATGGAACAAAAAGTGACCCAACTGATGCAGGAAATCCAGGCGATTACCACGCAAACTACCGCCGGTACCCGGCAAACCGCTGGCTCCATCGGTCAGTTGGCCAGCCTCGCGGAAGAACTGCGCGAGTCTGTTTCCGGCTTCAAGCTCTCCTGATCATAAGCGCGCGCTATTGTGTCCATGGACTTTGATATTGGCCCGCTAACCTGGGTTAAAGACGAAATCGACCAGGCCTTGAACCAGGCCCTGGGCAAGGCCGGCGAATTTGCGGCATCGCCATTCGATGCCAGTCCCTTGCGCTTTTGCCTGACTCACGTCCATCAGGTGAGCGGCGCGCTTTCCATGGTTGGGCTGGACGGAGTTCAGCGCTTTTCGGGTGAAATCGAAACTTATATCGCCGCGCTGGAGAAGCATTCGGTTTCGGCCAGTCCGGAAAATCTCGATGTACTGACGCGCGCCTTGCGTGCCTTGCTGCAATATCTCCAGTCACTGGTAGACGGGGCGCCCGATGTCCCGCTGCGTTTGTTTCCCGAATTCAAGGCAATGCAGGAAGCCCTGGGCGCGGAAGTCATTCAGGAAAGCGAGCTGTTTTTCCCGGACCTGTTTAATAGTGCTCCGGCCGATCTGGAGACCTACGTTCCAGAAGGGACGGAGTTGCCCGCCTACCTGAACGAGCAAGGCCAGAAATACCGCAAACTGCTGGTGCAATGGCTGCGCGCGCCGGAAGACGAGAGCCTGATTCTCGGCATGCGCGACGCGCTGCTTGCGGTGGAGCGCGCGCAGGCATTGCCGTCGCAGAAAACCCTGTGGTGGGTGACCGTCGGTTTGCTCGAAGCGATTGCACAAGGGGCGCTGGCGCTCGACAAGAATAGTCGTCAGCTCTGCTTTCAACTGGAACGCCAGATACATTATCTCGCGCAAGGCAATGCCAAGCCCAACAGCCGCATGCTGCGCGATGCCTTGTATTACGTAGCGATCACTGCGCCCGTGTCCGAGCGCTTATGCGATATCAAGCGCGTGTTCGAACTCGAAAAGTATTACGAAGATGACGAAGCTGTGTCGATTGGCAGAGCATCCGATCAACAGGCCGACGACGCATTCAGTGCTGTCCGCGCCGGCCTGAGCGATCTCAAGGACTGCTGGATGCTGGTGTCGGCAGGCGACCGGTCGCAACTGGCGATATTCCTGGAGAAAGCGCAGGCGCTGGTGACGGCGGCCGAGGGCAGCCGCGATGAACTCCGTCAGGTGCTGGCCGATGTACATGCCTGCGCAGAGAGTCTGACAGGATCCGAACGGCCGTTGGATGCATTGTTCTCCATCGAGATGGCCACTACCTTGCTCATGCTGGAAAGCGTGTTGGGCTCCAGCGGAAAGTCGCTCGACCAGGGATTGCAGGGCGCGGCCAGCCAGGCGGCTTCAATGCGGGCAATGCTGCCGGGTGCCGAACCTGTGCCTGAAACCCATGCGGCGCCCGAGACGAGTCAGGATGAAACGCTGGCGGTACTGGCGCAGGTGGCAGACGAAATCCGCGCAAATTTACAGCGCATCGAACAGACGCTGGACGATTTCTTCCGCGACCCCGAAATACGTGCAGAGCTTACGGCTGTTCTTCCCTTGTTCAAGCAAGTCGGCGGCGCATTCCGCATGCTGGAACAGCTGGTTGCCTCGAAGGTGATCGATGGCTGCCAGGCGCTGGTCGAGCGCTTTGCCCAGCCCTCTTCCCAAGTCTCTATCGAAGAGTTCGAGCTTGTCGCCGAAAGTCTGAGCTCGCTGGGTTTCTATCTTGACCGCTTGCTAAAGGGCGATATTGAGGCCAGTCGCGCCATCGATCCGCTACCGGAGCGTTTGCAAACGGCCGTGGACGATATGGCGGCCGCGGTTTCGCAACCCGCTGCCGAAACCGTTTCGCATGAGCAAGCGAGCGCTCAGGACATCGTGGTCGATCGTGCGCTCGACGATGAGTTGCTTGAGGTTTATCTGGCCGAAGCGGGCGAGGTACACGAAACCATCGTGAATTGCATGCAGACACTGCGTGCGCAGCCTGAAGATCAACCTGCTCTGATCACGGTGCGTCGCGCTTTCCATACGCTCAAGGGCAGCGGTCGTACCGTGGGGCTGACAGCGATGGGCGATGTGGCGTGGTCGGTTGAGCAATTGCTGAATCATCTGCTTGAAACGCGCAGCGACATTACCGTGCCAGTGCTCGACTTTATCGACAGCGTCAGTGCGCAGTTCCAGGAATGGGTGAAGCAGCTCTTTACCGACGGCTCGGTGGCATTGACGCCAGGTATTTGGAAAGTTCGCGCCGAGGCATTGCTGCATCCTTCTCTGGAAGTCACGAGTGATGAACTCGCGGATACTTCGTCCGAGCCGGTTATTGAGCCAGCAGCGGAAATGCCGGCAGAGAAGCCCGCCGACGATATAGTCGTGATCGGCGGCAAGCACACGGTGAATCGGCAGTTGTTCGAGATTTTCCTGAATGAAGCGAAAACCAATCTCGCCTTGCTGCAGCAAATGCTGGAGGCCGCACGGACCCAAGCCGAGCCGCCGATTCCGGATGTCGCGAGACCGGCGCATACCATAGGCGGCGTGTCGCGCACGGTCGGTCTGACGGCGATTTCCGACCTGGGCGGTGCGCTGGAAGCGTGGCTAGAAGATATCGCCCCGCGCTATCAGGCATTGACGCCGGAAGAAGTGCATCTGTTCGATCAGACTTTGCTTGCCTTGCAGGCGATGCTGCAAAAAGTGGAAAACCACCGTCAGCCGATCGCGGCAAAATGGCTGTGCAGTGCCTTGCGCAAGGCGGCGGAAGCAAAAGCCCAGGCTGTCGAACCGCAATCCATGGAAACGCAGGCAGACGAAATCGCGGTTGCTGATAGTGTTGCCCTCGCCGAGCCGGAGCCCATCTCTACACATATCGAATCGACACCAAAGACGTCTGGCGACGTGCTCGACAGCGTGCCATCCTTCGTTCATGGAGCGGAAGCAGGCAACGTCGATCAGCAGTTGCTGGAAGTCTTCCTCGAAGAGTGCAACGAACTCATGCCTCTGGTCGGCAGGCAGTTGCGCGAATGGCAGGCCAGCCCCGGCGTTGCGGATGCGCAGCAGGCGCTGCAGCGCGCACTGCATACGCTGAAGGGCAGTGCGCGCATGGCGGGCGCGTTGCGCATGGGCGACGATTTGCACGATCTCGAAACGCAGGTGTTGAAAGCCCTGGAAAAGGGGGCGCCGACCGCGCGCAGCTTTACTGCATTCTTCAAGCAGTACGACAGCATCAGCGATCAACTGGACGAGCTGCGCCAGCACGCGGAGGCGTCGGCGGTCGTGCCTGTAGCCGAAGCGGAGGCCGACCATGAAGTCGCGGAGCAGGCGATCGAAACCATTTCCGTCACGCCGATGATGCGCGTGCGTTCGGAAGCCATCGATCACCTGGTCAATGAGGCGGGCGAGGTCAGTATCGCGCGGTCGCGTATCGAGCGGCAGATGGAAACCTTCAAGAGTGCCTTGCTGGAGTTGACCGATAGCGTAATCCGCCTGCGCAGTCAGTTGCGCGAGGCGGAAATCGAGGCCGAAACGCAGATGCAGTCGCGCTTGACGCAATTGCAGGAAGCGCATGAAACCTTCGATCCGCTGGAGTTCGACCGTTATACGCGCTTCCAGGAACTGACGCGCATGATGGCCGAGAGCGTGCACGACGTGGCAACGGTGCAGCAGGGCCTGATGATCAACCTGAACGAAACCGAAGCGGCGCTGAACGAGCAGTCGCGCATGACCAAGCAGTTGCAGCAAGGCCTGATGCGGACGCGCATGGTGCGGTTCGAGAACGTATCGGAGCGCTTGCACCGCATCGTTCGTCAGACCGCAGCGGAACTCAAGAAACCGGCTGAGCTGGAGATCAAGGGCGAGTCGGTGGAAATCGATCGCAGCGTGCTCGAGAAAATGGTAGGGCCGTTGGAGCATTTATTGCGAAATGCCATCGCCCACGGTCTGGAAGACGCCAAAAAACGCACCAGCCTGAAAAAGCCCAGGATGGGCCAGGTGCAAATTCAGGCGCGGCAGGAGGGCAATGAAATCATCCTTTCGCTGAGCGATGACGGCAGCGGACTGGATTACGAAAAGATCAAGGCCAAGGCGGCCAGTCTCGGCATGCTGGGCGGAACGCAGGAGAGCAGTCCGTCTGAACTGGTATCGCTGATTTTCGAGCCCGGATTCTCCACGTCGGACAACGTGACCCAGGTTTCGGGGCGGGGCGTCGGCCTGGATGCGGTGCGGGCCGATATCACTGCACTCGGCGGCCGTATCGAAGTCGCTTCCGAATCCGGCCAGGGTTGTACGTTCACGATTTACCTGCCGCTGACGCTCGCGGTCAATCAGACCGTGCTGGTGCGTGTTGGTAGTGAAGAGTTCTTGCTGCCCGCGCCGATGGTGGAACAGGTGCAGAAGATCAAGCACAGCGCGCTGGCTTCGATACAGGAGCAAGGCCAGTTCGGCTGGGGCGGTCGTCAATATCCCCTGTATTACCTGTCGCACCTGCTGGGCCGCCCGGTCCAGCCCGAGCCGCAGGCCTATACGCCGGTAATGCTGCTGCGCAGCGGCGCGCGCCGAATCGCGCTGATCATCGATGAAATTCGCGGCAATCGCGAAATCGTGGTCAAGAACATCGGCCCGCAACTGGCTGGCATGGGCAGCATCGCCGGGGCCACGGTGATGGGCGACGGCAAGGTGATGCTGGTGCTGAATCCCATCCACATGGCTTTCCGCGAAACGCTGGCGGCCGAAGTACATGAAGTGGCGACAGCCGCTGAAAGCGTGCAGTTGCCGACTATCATGGTCGTGGACGATTCGCTCACCATGCGCAAGGTGATTTCGCGCTTGCTGACACGCGAAGGCTATCACCCGCTGGCCGCCAAGGACGGCGTGGATGCACTGCAGCAATTGGAGTCGGTATTGCCGGAAGTGATACTGCTGGATATCGAAATGCCGCGCATGGATGGCTTCGAGTTGTCCCGTGCGGTGCGGGGCAATCCGCGAACGGCGCATATTCCGTTGATCGTTATCAGTTCGCGCACGGCCGACAAGCATCGCAAGTATGCCGAAGAACTCGGCGTCAATGTCTATCTCGGTAAACCTTATCAGGAAGAGGAACTGCTCGCGCATATCACGGGCCTTACTTCGGGATAAGCTCAAAACTCTTCGTCCTTGCGCGGAGGCAGATGCCTCTGCAATGCCGGTTCTCAGCGGTGGCGGCATCGGATAGTATTTTGAGGCATACTTATCCAGACTGCCTCCTTTTCGCATCCGGAAAGATCCAATGACCGAGCCGCAGCCCGTCAGCATGACTACCGCAACCGCCGCTGGCTCCTCGCCCAGCGTATTCAGGCTCGTGATCGTCTATGCTGCGTTTGGTGCGCTGTGGATATTGTTTTCCGACAAGGCGGTCGAGCTGGTATTCCGGACTCCCGAGCAAATCACTTGGGCCAGCCTGGTCAAGGGCTGGCTGTTTGTCGGCGTGACCTCGCTGTTGCTTTATGGCTTGGTGCGCCGCCTGGTCGACAAGATTCTTGTTGCATCCTTAAGCGAGCGCGAAAGCGAGCGTAGTTATCGTCTCTTGACCGAGCAGGTCCCCGCCATCATTTATCGTGCCGGAATCGATAAGCACAGCAAGACTATCTATGTCAGCCCGCGCGTTGCCAAACTGGGCTATGAAGCCGATGAATGGGTGAATACGCCGGGTATGTGGGAAAAGTTGATCCATCCTGAAGATCGGTCCCCTGTGATGCAGCAACTGGCCGAGTCGCACCGTAACGGCAGCTCTTTTTCAGCGGAATACCGGTTGCGAACCAGGGAAGGGGAATGGCGGCATTTCAGCGACGAGGCTCAGCCCGTTTTCGATGAAGATGGTAATGCGCTATACCTGCAAGGGGTCATGCTCGACATCACCGAACGCAAGCAGTCCGAAGCCAATGTCCATCGGCTGGCTTATTATGATTCGCTCACCGGATTGCCCAACCGTCTCCTGCTGATGGATCGCTTGGGACAGACTCTTACCTTGACGCGACGCGAAAAGCGTATGAGTGCAATCATTTTTCTGAATATCGACCGGTTGAAAATGCTGAACGATGCCTTGGGGCACGCCGCGGGCGACCTTTTGCTGAAATCGGTCGCCGATCGCCTGGCGAGTATCCTGCGCGAGGACGATACGCTGGCGCGAATGACCGGAGACGAGTTCGCCATTCTTCTGCAAAACCTGGACACTGCGGCACATACCGCCAGCCGTCATGCGCACGTAGTCGCCGATAAGATTCACCATGCGATGAAGCAGCCTTTCAGCAGCGGCGTGGAGGATGTCACGATTACCGTCAGCCTGGGTGTGACCTTGTTCCCGGAGCTGGAACACGATGCCCCGGACGATATCCTGCGCCGGGCGGATACCGCATTGCATCGGGCCAAGAAAAGCGGGGGTAACCAGACAGCCTTCTTCGAAACCGACATGGAGGAAATCGCAAGCCAGCGCTTCCAGATCGAGCGTGAATTGCGCCAGGCCATACGTGCCGACGAATTGCATGTGTACCTGCAATCGCAGGTTGATGCCGACGGCAACGTCGTTGGCGCCGAGGCGCTGGTGCGCTGGCAGCATCCCGTGCGTGGCCTCATCACACCGGCTGCGTTTGTGCCGATTGCCGAGGAGTCGGACCTGATCATCGACCTGGACGGATGGATGCTGAAACAGGTTTGCCGGCTGCTGACGATGGAAACCATCATGAATACGCCGATACGAATTTCCGTGAACATCAGCCCGCGCCACTTTCGCCAGCGCGGATTCGTGCAATCTCTGCGCAACCTGCTGACACTGACCGGCGCGGACCCCAGCCACCTGACGCTGGAAGTCACCGAAGGCCTGATGATCGATAACATGAACGATGTCGTCGCCAAAATGACCGAGCTCGCCGCGTTGGGCATTCATTTCTCGGTTGACGATTTCGGTACCGGCTATTCATCGCTGGCCTATCTCAAGCGCTTGCCGATCCACGAACTCAAGATCGACAAGACTTTCGTCCAGGATGCGCCGGACGACCCGGACGATGCTGCGCTGGTTGAAGTGATACTTTCCGTCGCCAGCCATCTCAAGCTGAAAATCGTTGCAGAAGGAGTGGAAAACCAATCCCAGGCCGATTTTCTCAATGCCCGGGCCAAGGTGATTCATCAGGGATATTTCTTTTCCAGGCCGGAGCCTGCGCATGCCTGGCTGGCACGCGTGTCAGGCCCGGAAAATTCGCATTAGTTAATCCACGACAGGAGGAACATCATGAGCGCACATGTTTACAAAATGATTGAATTGGTCGGTTCATCGCCCAACGGTTCGGACGACGCGATACAGAATGCGATTGCCAAGGCCGGGCAAAGCGTGAAACACATGGACTGGTTCGAGGTGGTGGAAACGCGTGGCTGCATCATTGAAGGCAAGATCGCGTACTGGCAAGTCACCATCAAGGTCGGCTTCCGGGTGGAAGACCACTAGCCCGACCGGTTTTCCTGTTCCGGCGGCCCGAAGACTGCCGGCACGCTCGAATCATTGCGCTGCACCCGGCCTTGCACGGGGGCGTGTCTGAGCGTTTGCCCGACTTTACCTGCCAATCCACGGTAAAATGGCGGCTAATCATTTCCGTAGTCATTCAATGAACGTTTTTTACGAAGAGGAAGGCAGCTTCAAGGTTGCCTCCGTCATGACCGAAAATCCCGGCTCGATGCAAGTGGAATCGATGTCCGGGAAACGCTCCAAGATCAAGTCCGCTAACGTGTTGCTCAAATTCGAAGGCTCGCTGGCGGGATTCATGGACAAAGCCCAGGCCGAAGCCGAAACGCTGGCCGCAGATTTTTTGTGGGAATGCTGCGGCGAAGAGGAGTTCGCTTTCGACGAACTGGCGCAGGAGTACTACGGACATCCGCCTGGCCCGACAGAAGCCGCCGCCACGGCGATCAGCCTGCATGCCGCGCCCATGTATTTCTACCGCAAGGGCAAGGGCCGCTACAAGGCCGCCCCCGAGGAGAATCTCAAGGCTGCATTGGCCGCGCAGGAACGCAAACGTCTGCAGGCCGAAAAGGTCGCTGAATATGTGGCGCAGCTTACGGCGCATATCATGCCGCCGGAATTCGGCGACAGGCTGGATATGCTGCTGTACGAGCCGGATAAAAATACCCTGGAATGGAAGGCACTGGACGAAGCTGCTGCCGCGACCGGGCTTGGCCATCTGAAACTGCTCGAAGCCTGCGGCGCGCTGGCCTCGGCGCATGACTACCATTTCGGTGCATTCCTGCGCGAATATTTCCCAGGCGGCGTGAATTTCGAGACGCACGAACCTGTCGCTTCGCCGGATGCGCTGGATCACGCCGAGGCCGAAGCCTTCAGCATCGACGATGCGACGACCACCGAAATCGACGATGCATTCTCGGTGCAAATGCTGCCCGACGGCAATACCCGTATCGGCATCCATATCGCCGCGCCGGCATTGGGCATCGTGCCGGGCACCGCGCTCGATGCGATTGCGATGAAACGCCTCTCCACCGTTTACATGCCCGGTCACAAGATCACCATGCTGCCTGAGGCCGCCATCGAGCCATTCAGTTTGCATGCCGGCATATGGCGCCCGGCGTTGTCGCTTTATCTCGATATCTCGCCTGATCTCTCCATCACGAATCAGAGCAGCCGTCTCGAAGCCGTGAAGATCGCGGACAACCTGCGTCACGACGAGCTGGAGCCGCATTTCAACGAAGAAAACTGGGAAACGCCGAGCGAACACCCTTATTGGGAACGGCTGGCGCTGCTGCACCGCCTGGCGGAGTCGCTGGAAAAAGCGCGCGGCAAGTACGATCCCAACCGTGCGCCGCAAGTGGACTACAACTTTTATGTCGAGGACGGCAACGTCCGCATCACCGAACGCAAGCGCGGCTCGCCGATGGACAAGCTGGTCGCGGAATTGATGATCCACGCCAACGCGCATTGGGGCGGGCTGCTTGCCGAACATGCCATTCCCGGCATTTACCGCGCACAACAAGGCGGCAAGGTCTACATGACGGTCAACGCCGAGCCGCACCAGGGGCTGGGCGTCGCGCAATATGCCTGGAGCACCTCGCCGCTGCGCCGTGCCGTGGACCTGATTAACCAGCGCCAGATGATCGCGCTGCTGCAAGGCAGCGAACCGCCTTACGACAAGGGCAGCGACGCGCTGGTTGCGGCCATGCGCGATTTCGATCTCGCCTACAACGCCTACAACGAATTCCAGACACGGATGGAGCGCCACTGGTGCCTGGTGTATTTGCAGCAGCAGGGCGTAAGCGAAGTGGTCGGAACAGTGTGGCGCGAAAATCTGGTGCGCCTCGACGGCATGCCCTACATGACCAAGGTGCCGAGCCTGCCGGAACTGGCGCCCGGTTCGCGCGTATTGCTGGAAGTCAAACGTATCGATCCCTTGCTGATGGAGCTGGATTGCCGCTTCAAGGGAGCGCTGGAGTGAGTCTGTTTCGCCTCGGCCCACGCCGGTTTGCGCGCAGCATTCACCGCAAGGTTTCCGGCGACGCCAGTGTCGATGTCAGCGAATCCGACGGCGTGCGTTCGCTGCATCTCGGCTCGTCCACCGTGCAAAGCTCGATGCGCGTGGCAGCGCCGCAAGATCTGGAGCTGACCTATACGCGCGGCATCATGGCCTTCATGCTGTTCCGGCCGCAGGCGCGCAATGTTCTGGCGATAGGTTTGGGCGGCGGATCCATCCCCAAGTTTATCCACCATTACCTGCCGGAATTCACGACGCGCGTGGTTGAAATCAATCCGCAGGTGATCGCGATCGCTCGCAGTCATTTTCATTTGCCTGAAAATGACGCGCGGCTGCAAGTCATCGAAACCGATGGCGTCGAGTATTTGCGGGAACATCCATCCGATGCCGAAGTGCTGATTGTCGATGCTTTCGACAGCCAAGGCGTGCCGCCCGAGCTCTGCTCGCAGGATTTCTTCGATAGCTGCGCCGAAGCGCTGACGATAGACGGCCTGATGGCGATCAACCTGTGGGGCAGCGACAGGAATTTTGATGTTTATCTGCAGCGTATCGAGCAAAGCTTCGGCGGGCGCGTGCTGGTGCTGCCCACCGGGCGCCCCGGCAATATCGTCGTGTTCGGTTTTCGCCGTACGCCGCCGGATTTGCGCTGGGCCACGCTGCGCGAACGCGCAAAAAACCTGCAGGATCAGCTCAAGATAGAGTTTCTGGAGTTTGTCGAGCGCCTGCGGGATAATAACCTCAATACCTCTAACCGATTGATCGTCTAGGAAAAATAGCTGCCGTTCAGTGAGCGGCAGCCCGCATATGAAAAACGCAAAACAGCAATTCTTCGCCACCTGCCCGCGCGGCCTCGAAGCCCTTCTGACGGCAGAGCTGACGGCTCTCGGCGCACAATCCCTGGCGCCTACCGATGGCGGCGTCGGCTTTTCCGGCGACATGCCGCTGTGCTATCGCGCCAATCTGGAAAGCCGCGTCGCCACACGCATCATGTGGCAGGTGGGACATGGACGATACGGCGGCGAAGAGGATGTCTACAAGGCGGCCTATGCGCTTCAATGGCCCGAATGGTTTGCGATCAACCGCACCTTCATGGTCAAGGTGACGGCGGTCAAATGTCCGCTGAAGAGTCTGGAATTCGTCACGCTGCGCATCAAGGATGCGGTTTGCGACAAGTTCCGCCTCAAGGGCGGCAACCGGCCGTACATCGACACCAAGCAGCCGGACGTGCGCGTTCATGCCTACCTGACTGCCGACGAGTATCGCCTTTATCTGGATACCTCCGGCAATGCGCTGTTCCAGCGCGGCCAGCGCCGCTCCAGCGTGGAAGCACCACTGCGCGAAAATCTCGCGGCCGGCATCATCAAGCTTTCCGGCTGGCAGCCGGGTACGCCGCTGTTCGACCCGATGTGCGGCAGCGGCACCTTCCTGCTGGAGGCGGCGATGATCGCGCTGGATATGGCGCCTGGCCTCAACCGCAGCTTCGGTTTCGAGAAGCTGCTTAATTTCGATGCTACCGCTTGGCAGAAGATGAAGCAGGAAGCGCAAGGGCGAGCCAAGCCGGTGGAGTTCCAGAATATCTACGGCAGCGATCTCGATATGAAATCGGTGCGGGCGGCGAAGCAGAATCTGGATCAGGCCGGTCTGCTGGAAGCGGTGAAACTCGACCGCGCCGACATCGTCGATGTCGAAGCACCCGCCGATCATGGCGTGCTGATCGCCAATCCGCCGTATGGCGTGCGTATCGGCGAAGACGAGGAACTGGCCGCGCTGTATCCGAAAATGGGCGAAACGCTGAAGCGCCACTTCGCGGGCTGGAACGCCTACTTCCTGACTTCCGACCTGCGCCTGCCCAAGCTGATGCGGCTGTCGCCTTCGAAGCGCACGCCGCTGTTCAATGGCCCGCTGGAATGCCGCTTGTTCGAGATCAAGATGGTGGCTGGCAGCAACCGCAAGGAAAAGCCCGCCAATGACTGATCGTCTGGACCAACTGCGCGACCGCTTGCGTGAGTTTGTGCGCGAGCGGGATTGGGAGCAATTTCATTCTCCCAAGAATCTGGCGATGGCGATGATTGTCGAGGCGGCCGAGCTGGTGGAGCATTTCCAGTGGCTGACCGAGGACCAGAGCAAGGACATCCCGCCGGAGAAGCGGGAGGAAGTGGCGCATGAAATCGCCGACACTTTCGTGTATCTGCTGCGGATGTCGGATGTTCTGGGCATCGATCTGATCGACGCGGCCAATGCCAAGATCACGCTCAACGCGCAGAAATACCCGGCCGACAAGGTGCGCGGCAGCAACGCCAAATATACGGAATACAAGGACTGAGGGCCTTGGCGCAGGTGTCCTGGCCTGCATCACCCCGTTTCGATTGGTCGAATGCAGGCAAGGACGCCTGCGTTACGGGTATCGTCTCCGCAATCACTGGACCAGGCCTG
Source organism: Methylobacillus sp. MM3 (assembly GCF_001645185.1). Taxonomy (GTDB): domain Bacteria; phylum Pseudomonadota; class Gammaproteobacteria; order Burkholderiales; family Methylophilaceae; genus MM2. Next base: position 436,958 of record NZ_LXTQ01000001.1, on the reverse strand, counting down.
CGGCTTTCATCAGCATCTTCAGCCCATAAGCCACGATCCCCAGCGCGACTACGCTGACGGCCCAGATCAGCAGCATCCAGCCCAGCTTCTTCCACATCAGTGGTAATGCTCCCCGTGTCGCACCTTGCCATGGAATACACGGTAGGCCCATAAGGTGTATCCCAGGATGACCGGCAGGATGATGAGCGTGCCGACCAGCGTGAATGCCTGGCTCTGTGGCGGTGAAGAAGCTGCCTGGAGCGTGATGCCAGGCGGGACGATATTGGGCCACAGGCTGACGCCGAACCCGGCGTAGCACAGGAATATCAGCGCGAGGGTGTAAAGGAAGGGCGCGGTCTGCGCTTGCCGCGTCACGGATCTCAGCAACAGAAAGGCGCAGAGCGCGACCAGCAGCGGCACCGGGGAAAGCCACAGCAGGTTGGGCAGGGTGAACCAGCGCCGGGCGATCTCGGCATCCATCAGCGGCGTCCACAGGCTGACGGCGACGATCGCCAGCAACAACAGCCAGACCAGCCGTCTGGTAATGCGATAGGCCTCTGCCTGTACGTGACCTTCGGTCTTCATGATCAGCCAGGTGCTGCCCAGCAATGCGTAACCCACAACAAGGCTGATGCCGGTGAACAGGGAAAACGGTGTCAGCCAATCCAGCGGACCGCCGACATAGGCGCGTTCGACGACTGGAAAACCCTGTATGTAGGCACCGAGCGTCACTCCCTGGAAAAATGTCGCGGCCAGCGATCCGCCGATAAAGGCCTTGTCCCAGAAATGACGGTCGTGTTCGTGTGCCTTGAAGCGAAACTCGAACGCGACGCCGCGGAAGATCAGCCCGATCAGCATGAAGATCAACGGCAAATAGCACGCGCTCAATATGATCGAATAAGCCAGGGGAAAAGCTGCCAGCAGGCCTGCGCCGCCCAGCACCAGCCAGGTTTCGTTGCCGTCCCAGACGGGTGCAACGCTGTTCATCATCAGATCGCGGTCTTCCTTATCCTTGAAAAGAGGGTAAAGGATGCCGATGCCCAGGTCGAACCCATCCATCACCACGTACATCATGATCGCGAAGAGAATGACAATGGCCCAGATATAGGGGAGGGCGGTTTCCATGTTCAATTCTCCAGCCGGGTTGAGGTGTTTTCATCCGGACCGGTCACCACGGACAAGGGCCGCATCGGCTGCCGCTCTTGTCCCGGCCCGCCCGTATCGGGAGCATGGCTTTCGCCGGTTTGCGGCCCGATACGCACCAGCCGCAGCAGATAGCCGATGCCGGTGCCGAATACAGCCGTGTAGATCAGAATGAATAACAGCAAGGTCACGCCAACTTCCGTTGCGCCGTGGGCTGAGACAGAATCCGCCGTGCGCATCAAGCCGTAAACCGTCCATGGCTGGCGGCCGATTTCGGTCGTGAACCATCCGGCGAGTATCGCAACAAGGCCGGACGGCCCCATCCACAAGGCAAAATGCAGAAAAGGCCGGTAATGGAAGAGATTCCTGCGCCAGCGCAGCCATGCGCTCCACAGGCCGAGTGAAATCATTAACACCCCAAGGCCGACCATGATGCGGAAACTCCAGAAAACGATCGCCGAGTTAGGCCTGTACTCGGGCGGAAACTCCTTCAGCCCCGGAAACTGGTCGTTCCAGCTATGGGTCAGGATCAGGCTGCCGAGATGAGGCACTTCAAGGGCAAAGCGCGTTTCCTCGCGCTGCATGTCGGGCAGCCCGAACAGTATCAAGGGCACGGCTTCGTCACCCTTGTTTTCCCAATGGCCTTCGATCGCGGCGATTTTTGCAGGTTGGTGTTCCAGCGTGTTCAGCCCGTGGTAATCGCCGATCACTGCCTGAATGGGCGCTACCAGCAGGATCATCCACAAGCCCATCGAAAACATGCGGCGCACCATGGCGTTGTCATTTTTCCGCAGCAGGTGCCATGCGGCGGATGCCACCACGAACAGCGCTGTCGCGAGGAAAGCCGCCGCGACCATATGAGCCAGGCGATAGGGGAAAGACGGGTTGAAGATTATTAGCCACCAGTCGTTAGGAATCAGGCGGCCATCGGCAACCAGATAGCCGGTGGGCGTCTGCATCCAGCTGTTGGCAGACAGTATCCAGGTCGCGGAAATCAGCGTGCCGAGCGCGACCATCAGGGTCGAGAAAAAATGCAGTCCAGGCCCGACCTTGTTGCGGCCGAACAGCATCACGCCGAGGAAGCCTGCCTCGAGAAAGAATGCAGTCAGCACTTCATAGGTGAGCAGTGGCCCGAGGATGCTGCCGGCATAGTCGGAAAGCCGGCTCCAGTTGGTGCCGAACTGATAGGACATCACGATGCCCGACACCACGCCCATGCCGAAGTTGACGGCAAAGATCTTGAGCCAGTAGTGGTAGAGATCGAGATAGAGCTGGCGTCCGCTGCGAAGCCAGGAGGCTTCGAGCACGACCAGGTAACTGGCAAGCCCGATCGTGATCGCCGGAAAAATGATGTGGAACGAGATGGTGAAACCGAATTGTATGCGGGCAAGTTCCAGTGCGCTGAGATCGAACATCGGCATTCTCCGGTCTGGCGCTAATGCCAGTGGATCATCGCCCGCGCAATGCGCAAGGTGTCGATCACCGGCCGGAACTTGGAAGAGCGGTTGTTATCGATATATATCGTCGGGATAGACACCGTGGCGATGCGTTTACCCTTGGAAAGCGCGAGCAACAGAATCTGGAATTCCGTTTCGTAGCGGCTGCCGGAAATCCGGCGCGCGATCTCTTCGACCAGTTCACGGCTGAAAGCACGCATGCCGGATTGCGTGTCGGACGGCGCATGCGGGTACAGCCAGCGGATCGCGTGCGTTGCCAGCGTGTTGCCCACGCGGCTGCGTCCCGGCATTTCGGCGAGAAGGCGCTCGCCTATGACCATTTCCGCGCCTTGGTGGATACTCTCGACCAGTTCCGGAATCCGTGCCGGCGGGTGCTGGCCATCCGCATCCAGCGTGACCATCGTCTCGAAATCGAAATGGTTGAGCGCATGAATGAAACCGGCCATCAGCCCCACACCCTTGCCCTGGTTTTTGTCGAAGCGGATCAGGCTGATGTTTCCGGGCAGTTGCACGGCCATGCGGCGCACGATCTGCGCAGTATTATCGGTGGAGCCGTCGTCGATGACGATCAGGTGATCGACATGTTTCAAGGTGCCCAGCATGACTTGCTCGCAAAAGTCCTCGACGTCGTAGCACGGCATGAGGCCGATCACGCCAGCTTGCACCTTTGGGTTGACAAGGTTCGCGCCGCGCCAGCCGGCAGGGTCAAAAAATGCCCAGCGACGTTCCACCTTGAAGTAAAACCGCTCGACTTCCTCGAACAGGGAGATTGGCATCGAAAGCTCGAGCGTTTCATCGATGTCGACGATATAGGCCTGCCCGATGACGGCATTGGTGGTGCTGTCATGGATTTCGGCGGTACCGCGGGAACCGAGATCGATCCGGTAGGCGGCAGGCCCCGTCATGATGGTTAACGTCGGTTTGCCCATACGGCGAACCCAGGCGGAGAGGTGCACATGCAGTGTCAATAGCGGCGGCATCGCGGATACGAGTCTGACAGGATGCTGCAACTGGTAGGAATCGAGCATGGGCGCGCCCAGATAGTTTTCACGCCGCACCGCATAACGCATGAAGCGGCTGCGGCATAAGGCCATCTGGGTTGCGTGGCACACGGTCGCTTCCCGCTTGCGCTCCAATTCGTCGTCGCTCAGCTCGATGCTGCAAGCGGGGGCATACAAGGGCTTTCCGTGTATCAGGTAATACAGTATTTGCGGACGAGTCTGCTCGGGACTTAGCCGATCCAAGGCCAGTTCCACCATCAATCCGAATGCATTGTGATCGGGATGTTTGTCCTGTAGTGCCGGGACGACGATGCAGCTAGGCTGCCACTCGGCGATTTCCGCGACGATGCGCTCTTCGATGCTGTCGCTGCCGAGATTGAGAAGGCTGGTCAGGCCTTGGTCGGGCAGCCCCAGAAAAAACACCTGATCGGCCTGTACCCCAAGCAAGGCGAGCGCGGCCAGCGCCTCTTCCCGCCTGCGTTTTCCCCAACGTTGCTTATCTTCCGCCGTGATTTTCCAGTGACGTTCAACGAAGCGTTGGGGCCAGGGATTGTTGTCGCCGTTGGTGACCAGGATGACGCGAACTTCCGAACCGGACTTGAGGGCCTTCTGTATCAGACCGCCGGCGCCCAGCGTCTCGTCATCGGGATGAACGGCAAAAACCAGTACGCGATCGGGCCGGCTGGGAGGAGTGGAAGCGCTCATGAGATTATTCTCGTTAGTGTGAATGACCAATTAACCAAAGCATCTTCATATTGTCATCTCGGGTTAATCACGCAAATGCTGATTTGGCTGTAGGAATTCATGAAGTGTTATCCACAATGTTTGGATGCAGTTATGCGCGTTTGGTTGCATTCCTGCGTTGCGTATGCCGATCCAGTGCCGCCATGACGGGCTTGGCGGACAAGCCATGGGCAATAACGGAAATCACGATGACGAGCAGAACCACCGCCCATAATTCCTTCGCCTGCGGGAATTCGGTGCGGTGCAGCGCATACCCGAGGTAATAAAGCGAACCGATGCCGCGGATGCCGTAAAAGGACAACACCCATTTGTCCCAGGGCGGCAACGGATGGTCGATAAATGAAATCATGCCGGCCAGCGGACGCACCACGAAAATCACTGCCAGAGCGACCGTCATGCCTGCCCATGTCAACGGCGCCAACGCTCCGCTTGCGATGTATGCACCGATCAGAAACATCAGCAAAGCGATGAGGATACGTTCCATTTCTTCCGAAAAATCGTGCAGGATCTGTTGGTAGCGATGGCGTGATTCCTGCTGCCGGAACGTGCAGGCGGCAACAAATACGCTAATGAAGCCATAACTGGATGCCAATTCCGCCAGTGCATAAGGGATGAGCGTCAGGCTGAGGGCAATGCTGCCGGTTGTGAAGAAGTCAGCCGATTTGAATCCGAACAGGATTTTTGCCAGCAGCCAGCCGGATGCCGCCCCGATCAAGGCACCGGCCGCGATGCGATAGAAAACGTCCATCACCAGCCAGCCTGCAAACCAGTCTGCAGGATTCAGGCCGACAACAGCAACGGCGATGGCGAGATGGGTAAAAGGGAAAGCCAGGCCATCGTTCAATCCCGCTTCGGTTGTCAGTGCGACGCGGGTGCGGGAATAATCCGGCGAATCGGGCGCGGTCGTCTGGACTTCGGAAGCCAGCACCGGGTCGGTAGGCGCGATTACGGCACCGAGAAGCAGCGCTGTGGCCGGCACCATGCCCAGAGCCCACCAGCCGAGCAGTGCCGTGGCGGCAATGGTCAGCGGCATGGTATAAGCCAGCAGCCGCCAGCTAAGCTCCCAGGATGTCCATGCAAAAGGGTGATTGATCTTGAGTCCCGCGGCCGTGAGAGCGATCAGCAAGCCAATTTCGGTCAGGCGTTCCGGCCAGCGCGCGTCAACCAGGTTGGGCAGATGGATGTCCACCGGCAGAGCAAAGAGCGTCATGCCGATCAGCATGAATACCATGGGCGCGCTCAGAAACCGATTGACCGTCAAGCGCGGAGCGATTGCGGCCGCGAGAATGACGGTCGCCACCAGCAAAAGTTGAACGTCATAAAGCTCGATGTTGAAGAAGCCGAGATCCGTGCTGCGCAGAAGCTCCTGTGCCGCATAATTCTCGTGTTGGGCAGCCATGGCGAAGGGCGCTAGTCTTGCTGGATGACGCTGATCGAGCCGTCCGATTCAAGACGCATTTCCTTGATTTTATTGATATCCTCGATTCCTTCTTCGCGCATTTTGGCCTGCACCTCGCTTCTTGTGATGTATTCGCGTTGCATGTTGCGGAGTATGAGTTTGCCGTTTTTTACCAGCATGATCGAAGAAGGTTCGGTAAAGCGACGAATGAATGAGGATTTGTAACTGACATAATCGAACAGGTAATTCCAGAAAATCAGCGTACTCACGAGCAGAATGCCGTCGGCAACCGTTTTCGAATCGCCGCTCATCGCACTTTGCGAGGCGTCCGCCACGATAACGACGAAAAGAAAATCGCTTATGCCGACGTTACCGATATCGCGTCGCAACAAAAACCGGAACACAGCGAACAAAAACCAGTACATCAGCGTACCGCGCAGCACGATTTCCCATGGACTGACGCTGAATGCCACCAGTTCCTGCAACATCGCGCTCTCCCGTAAATCAGGACTCTGACATTGTCGTGCGCCTGGCGGATGATGGGTATCGGACGCGCTGCAAATTTATCTATAGGATATGCAGTGGGGCGATGTAGGAAAATACTGACGCCGAGCAATGGCGTTTTTATCGGCCCGATTAAACGTATTTGTTTATACGGTTGTCTCAACTCTCATCGCAAATAGCAATGAACGCGCGAGTGAGTAGGGTAAAATGCCTCACATGCCTTTCAACTGCAAGCGAGCGCACAAAACAAAAAAACCGCATCTGCTTGAGCATGATGCGGTTTCCGGAGATTCGTCTGGTGCCCAGAAGAGGACTCGAACCTCCACAGTGTTTCCACCACTAGGACCTGAACCTAGCGCGTCTACCAATTTCGCCATCTGGGCAACGAAAAGAGCGCCATTTTAGAGGAAAATTCGAACTTGTCAACGATCAAAAAACAAAGAGCAAAAGATCCGCATGCCGGCCGTGAGGCCGCCAATTATGAGAACCCGCTCCCCAGCAGGGAATTCATCTTGCAAATCATGGAGGAAGAGGGGGCGCCGCTCAGCATCGAGCGTCTTTACAAGCTGCTGGGCATCCGCAAGGCCGAGCATGACATTTTCAATCGCCGTCTCGGCGCGATGGAGCGCGACGGCCAGATTTTTCGCAACCGCAAGGATGCATTATGCATCGCCGAGAAAGTTAATCTCATTCCGGGCAAGGTGCACGGCCACCAGGATGGTTTCGGTTTTCTGATCCCGGATGCCGGCGGTGACGATCTCTTCCTCTCGCCCAAAGAGATGGCGCAGGTGATGCATGGCGACCGCGTGCTGGTGCGCCAGTCCGGCCTGGACCGGCGCGGACGCCCGGAGGGCAAGATCGTCGAAGTGCTGGAGCGCGTGACCAAGCGCCTGGTAGGACGCTTGCTGGTGGAAAGCGGCGTTGTGCTGGTTGCCCCGGAAGACAGGCGCATCCCGCAGGATATTCTGATTCCCCCAGGCCAGGAGATGAAGGCCAAAGCCGGGCAGGTGGTGATGGTGGAACTGATTGAGCAACCTTCCGCCTATGCCAAACCTATCGGCAAGGTCGTCGAAATCCTCGGCAACTATGCCGATCCCGGCATGGAAATCGAAATTGCGTTGCGCAAGCATCAATTGCCTTATCTGTTCAACCCTGAGGCCGTGAAACAGGCCGAGGCCTATCCCAAGAAGGTCCGCAAATCCGACTGGGCGGGCCGTGTCGACTTGCGCGAGTTGCCGCTCGTGACCATCGACGGCGAAACCGCGCGCGATTTCGACGACGCCGTTTTTTGCGAGCCGCAGGGCAAGGGCAAGGGCTGGAGGCTGGTGGTGGCGATTGCCGATGTGAGCTTCTATGTGCGGCCGGGCGAAGCGCTGGATAAGGACGCCTACGACCGCGGCAACTCGGTGTATTTCCCGCGTCGCGTCATCCCGATGCTGCCGGAAGCGTTGTCCAACGGTCTTTGCTCGCTCAATCCCGATGTCGAGCGGCTGTGCATGGTGTGCGACATGCAGATCGATGCCAAGGGCAAGATCAAGCGCTACAAGTTCTACCCGTCGGTAATGCTGTCCAAGGCGCGCATGACGTATACCAAGGTGTACGACATGATCGTCAATCCGGAAGGCGAAACGGCCAGGGAATACGCGTGGCTGATGCCGCATGTTCAGCACCTGTACACGCTCTACAAGACATTGGCTGTGGCGCGTGCCGTGCGCGGCGCCATCGAGTTCGAAACCACCGAAACGCTGATGATGTTCAACGACCAGGGCAAGATCGACCGTATCGTGCCGGTGGTGCGGAATGACGCGCACCGGTTGATCGAAGAGTGCATGCTGGCGGCCAACGTCTGCGCTTCGGATTTTCTCAAAGAGCATGATCACCCGGCCCTGTACCGCATCCACGAAGGCCCGACGCCGGAAAAACTGGAGAAGGTGCGCGGTTTCATGGCGGAGTTCGGCTTCGCGCTGGGCGGCGGCGATACGCCCCATGCCAAGGATTACGGCAAGCTGCTCGAGCACATCAAGGGGCGTCCGGACGAACAGCTGTTGCAGACCGTGCTGCTACGCTCGATGCAGCAGGCGGTGTACAGTCCGGACAATGTCGGACACTTCGGCCTGGCATACGAGCATTACACCCATTTCACCTCGCCTATCCGCCGCTATCCCGACCTGCTGATCCACCGTTCGATCAATGCAGTGCTGGAAAGCAAGAAATACAAGGCCGGCGACTGGCATGCGCTGGGCATGCATTGCTCCATGACCGAACGCCGCGCCGACGATGCGACGCGCGACGTGGAAACCTGGCTCAAGTGTTTCTACATGCAGGACAAGGTCGGCGAAACATTCAACGGTACCGTGGCCGGCGTCACCAGCTTCGGCCTGTTCGTGGCGCTGGACGAAGTCTATGTCGAGGGCCTGCTGCACGTCACCGAGCTTGGCAACGACTATTTCAATTTCGATGCGATGCGGCATGAAATGGCGGGCGAACGTACCGGCGTGCGTTACCGCCTGGGCGACCGGCTGCGCGTGAAAGTGGCGCGCGTCGACATGGAAACCAGCAAAATCGATTTCGTGCTGGATGCATTGCCGGCAACGGCGGTGTCGACGCCGGGCGAGAAACCGGCCAAAATGCCGGCCACGAATCCAGTGGCGAAAAGGGCTGTGAAGCCCGCAGCAAAATCGACCGCCAAACCGGCAGGCAAGGCTGCCGGCGGAGCGCGTCCCAGGATTGCTCTGTCTGATTCGTCCAAACGCAAATCCAGCGAGCCCAGCAGCACGCGCGGCAAAAGCAAGTCAAAATCCACCCGTAGCAGGAAAGGCACTAAAAAGAAATGAGCATCACCCGTATCGTATTCGGCTTTCACGCGGTATTGAGCCGCATACGTCAGAACCCCGCCAGCGTGCAGGAGGTTTGTGTCGACAAGACACGTAAGGACGCCCGTATGCAGGATCTGCTACAACTGGCCGAGCAAAAGGACGTGCGCGTGATGCAGATGGAGAAGGAGCGCCTTGATGGCTTGGCCGCCAACGGCCGCCATCAGGGCGTGCTGGCGCGCGTGGCGGATACGCCGCTGCCGTACCAGGACATCCACGATATTCTCGAGTCCGATCTCGCCGAGCCGCCGTTTTTCCTGGTGCTGGACGGTGTGGAGGACCCGCACAATCTCGGCGCCTGCCTGCGCGTCGCCGATGCAATGGGCGTGCATGCGGTGATTGCTCCCAAGGATCGTGCCGCCGGGCTGAATGCGACAGTGCGCAAGGTTGCCTGCGGAGCGGCGGAAACCGTGCCTTTCATCGCCGTGACCAACCTGGCGCGTACATTGCGCGAGTTGAAAGAGGCCGGCGTATGGCTGGTGGGCGCAGTAGCCGAAGCCGAGGATGACCTGTTTACCGCAAAATTCTCTGGCCCCATTGCCATAGTGCTCGGCGCCGAAGGCACCGGCCTGCGCCGCCTGACGGCCGAAACCTGCGATCAGCTGGTGAGCATTCCGATGTTCGGCACAGTGGAGAGTTTGAACGTTTCCGTTGCCAGCGGAATCTGTCTCTACGAGGCCAGAAGGCAAAGAAACCTAGCCTGAAAAGGTTTATTTTAGGCCGTTAAAATGGTATTTTATCGGGCTTTTCATAAACTTAACTTTTGGAGTCAAAATGGCTGTTGAACGCACCCTTTCCATCATCAAACCCGACGCAGTTGCCAAGAACGTAATCGGCAAGATCTATTCGCGTTTCGAAGGTGCCGGCCTGAAGATCGTCGCTTCCCGCATGGCGCATCTGTCCCAGGCAGAGGCCGAAGGTTTTTACGCCGTTCACCGTGAGCGTCCTTTCTTTGCCGATCTGGTGAAGTTCATGGTTTCCGGTCCGGTGGTGATCCAGGTGCTGGAAGGCGAAAACGCCGTGCTGGCTCACCGTGACCTGATGGGTGCGACCGATCCGAAGAAGGCCGCTCCTGGCACCATTCGCGCCGATTTCGCTGAAAGCATCGACGCCAACGCCGTGCACGGTTCCGATTCCGCTGAAAATGCAGCGATCGAAATCGCTTATTTCTTCCCTGCGTCACAGGTGTATTCCCGCTAATGTCGCTCGTCAATCTGCTCGATTACGATCAGCCGAAACTCGCCCAATTCTTTGTTGAACTCGGCGAGAAGCCATTCCGCGCCAAGCAGTTGATGCGCTGGATGCACCATTTCGGCGTGACTGACTTCGAGCAGATGACGGACATTGCCCGGCCGCTGCGCGAGAAACTCGCCGCGGTGGCCGAGATTCGCCCGCCTGAAATCAAGGTCGAACAGATTTCCGATGACGGTACGCGTAAATGGCTGGTCGATGTCGGGCCCAATAATGGCGTGGAAACCGTTTTCATCCCCGAGGATGACCGCGGTACGCTGTGCGTGTCGTCCCAGGTTGGCTGTGCGCTGGAATGCACCTTTTGCTCCACCGGCCGCCAGGGATTCAACCGCAATCTGCAGGTTTCCGAAATCATTGGCCAGCTTTGGCGCGCCAACCAGTCTCTGCGCCAGGTCGACGGCTACGATATGTTGCCGCGCAGCGAACGCATTATCTCCAATGTGGTCATGATGGGCATGGGAGAACCGCTTGCCAACTTCGACAATGTCGTGACTGCGCTCAATATCATGCTGGATGACAGCGCCTACGGATTGAGTCGCCGCCGCGTGACCGTGTCCACTTCCGGCCTCGTTCCGGCGATGGATCGCTTGCGCGATGCCTGCCCGGTGGCATTGGCCGTGTCGCTGCATGCGCCGAATGACGCGCTTCGCGACGAAATCGTCCCGATCAACAAGAAGTATCCGCTGGCCGAGTTGATGGCCGCTTGCATACGCTATCTCGAAAAAGCGCCGCGCGACTTCGTGACTTTCGAATACGTGATGCTGGACGGCGTCAATGACACGGTCGAACACGCCAAACAACTGCTGCAAACGGTGAAAAGCGTGCCCTGCAAATTCAACCTGATTCCGTTCAATCCTTTCCCGAACAGCGGTTACGCGACTTCCCGGCCGGATAACATCCGTCGTTTCCGTGACGTGCTGATGCAGGCGGGTTATGTCGTGACGACTCGCAAGACGCGTGGCGACGATATCGATGCGGCTTGTGGCCAGCTCGCCGGCAAGGTAGAAGACAAAACGCGCCGCACCCATAAGTTCACTCTCAAGGCCGTTGCATGAAAAAACTACTCGTAATCCTGATGGCGCTGGTTCTGGCTGCTTGCGCCGCCAAGGGTGTCAGAACCGGTGAGGATTCCCACAGCCGCAACCGTGCAAAATTGCATACCGAACTCGCTGCCGCCTATTACTCGCAAGGGCAGATGGCGATTGCGCTGGACGAGTTCACCAAGGCTACCGAACTCGATTCTTCCTATGCCCCTGCTTATACCGGGCTTGGACTGGTGCATGCGGCGCTGAAGCAGGATGCCAAGGCCGAGAGCAATTTCAAGCGCGCTTTGCAGCTCGAACCCGAGAACTCGGAAGCGCACAACAATTACGGTACTTTCCTGTGCGTGCGCAATCGCGTGGACGAAGCCATCAGCGAGTTCATGACCGCGGTTAAGAATCCTTTGTACGCGACTCCGGAGTCGGCCTATCTGAATGCCGGCATCTGCGCGCTCAAGAAAAAAGATATCAGGAACGCCGAAACCTATTTTCAGAATGCATTGCGCGTCGAGCCCAATATGCGCGCGGCTTCCTATCAGCTTGCCCAGCTGTATTTCGGCAAGGGAGAGCATCTGCAGGCGCGTGCTCATCTGGAGCAGGCAATGAAGAACATCGACCCGACGCCGGAAATGCTGTGGCTGGGCGTTCGTAACGAACGTATTCTGGGCGGCAAGGATGCAGAAGCGAGTTATCGTCTGCTGTTACGCAGAAAATACCCGAACTCCGACGAAACCAAAGCCATGTTGGCGGAATAAGCATAAAACCGGCAACAGGCCATAGATACGATATTCAAGATGACACAACAATCCGATCACACCGAAAAAATCGCGCAATTGACGACACCGGCTTCTACATTGTCCCTGCAGGCGGTCGGCCATTTGCTTGTCGAAGCGCGGGAAAACATGGGCCTGAGCGTGGACGAGGTCGCATCCCGCTTGCGTTTGATGCCGCGCCAGGTGCAAGCGCTTGAGTCGGGAAATGTCGATGCATTGCCGGGCCCGGCATTTGTACGCGGTTTCTTGCGCAATTACGCCAAGCTTCTGCAAATCGATGTGGAGCCTTTACTGGAAGCTTGCCGGGTGCATGGCCCCGAATTGTCCCCAGGCCAGATCAGCCTGCACTCGGAAAATATCCTGATTGCCGGCCGTGAACGCAAGGGCTGGACGATATATCTCGCGGCGATTGTAATTGTAATTCTGGCTCTCGTTGCCTGGTTCGCATACATGGATTTTGCGAGCGAAAAAAGCACCTCCCCGCAGCCAGACCCCGCAACGATTCCGCATGAGCTGCCTGATACAGCGGTTGCTCCGCAGTCTCTTGATGTGTTGCCGGCCCCATTGGCGGAAGGTGTTCTACCGGCACCGGCAGTGCCTGCGGCACCGCAGGGCGCGGTTGCAGAGCCGGCTGTGGCAGCGAATACAGCCAAACTGGTGCTGACGCCTACCCAAACCAGCTGGGTCAGCGTGACCGACCGCGATGGCAAGGAACTTTTCAACAGAAACGTTCTGACCGGCAGCAGTGAAACCATTTCCGGAACGCCACCTCTCAAGCTCGTCATAGGCAATGCCGCCGGCATGCAACTGACCTTCAACGGCAGCACGGTTGACCTCGCGCCGCACATTCGTGGCAACGTCGCGCGTCTGACTCTGGAGTAAGTCTTGATCGAACAGCATATTCATCGCCATAAGACCCGTTGTGTCATGATCGGCGATATCGCCGTGGGCGGTCATGCACCCGTGGTCGTGCAGTCGATGACGAATACCGACACCGCCGATGCGGAAGCAACGGCGCAGCAGGTATTCGCGTTGTGGCAAGCCGGTTCGGAAATGGTGCGCATCACTGTCAATTCGCCGGAAGCCGCAGCGCAAGTGGGTGCAATTCGCCGCAAGCTGGATGCGATGGGGTGCTTCGTTCCGTTGATCGGCGACTTCCATTACAACGGCCACAAACTGCTGGCGCAATATCCAGAATGCGCCGAGGCGCTTGCCAAATACCGGATCAACCCGGGCAATGTCGGCAAGGGCGCCAAGCGCGACGAACAGTTTGCCGCGATGATCGAGGCGGCGATTCAATACAACAAGCCGGTGCGTATCGGCGTCAACTGGGGCAGCCTGGATCAGGCCAAGATGGCACGCATGATGGATGAAAATGCCCAGCGTGCGCAGCCGTTGTCGGCCGAAGCGCTGATGCGCGAGGCGCTGATCCAGTCCGCGCTGGAAAGCGCGCAGCAGGCCGAGGCGATTGGTTTGCCCGGCGATCGCATCATTATTTCCTGCAAGGTGAGCGATGTGCAGGACTTGATCACGGTCTATCGCGAGCTTGCACGTCGTTGCGATTATCCCTTGCACTTGGGTTTGACCGAAGCAGGCATGGGCTCCAAGGGCATCGTGGCTTCCACGGCCGCGCTGTCGGTGCTGATGCAGGAAGGCATAGGCGACACCATTCGCATCAGCCTCACGCCCGAGCCTGGCGAGTCGCGGACGCGCGAAGTGATTGTTGCGCAGGAAATCCTGCAAACCATGGGCATCCGTTCGTTCACGCCGCTGGTGACGGCTTGTCCGGGCTGCGGCCGCACCACATCGACCTTTTTCCAGGAATTGGCGCAGAAGATCCAGCGTTATTTGCGCGAGCAAATGCCTGCATGGCGCAACGAATACCCCGGTGTGGAAACCATGAACGTCGCGGTGATGGGCTGCGTGGTCAACGGCCCGGGCGAGTCCAAGCTGGCAAATATCGGCATCAGCCTGCCGGGAACCGGTGAAGTGCCGGTGGCGCCGGTGTTCGTCGACGGCGAAAAAACCGTCACGCTGAAAGGCGATGCGATTGCCGAGGAGTTCCAGGCGATCGTCGAGAACTACGTGAAAACACATTATTCCGCAGGCGGCGCGCTGCGCCGCGAGCACAAAGTGATTCCGCTCAAAGCCGTGGGCTGAGCAATCACATACCAATAACAGAATCAACAAAGATAACATGAGCAAGACCATACAAGCCGTGCGCGGCATGAACGACATACTCCCGGCCGACGCCGCCCTGTGGGAGTTTTTCGAGGATACCGTGGCCGATTGGCTGCGCGCCTACGGCTATACGCAGATTCGTACTCCCATCGTTGAAAGCACCGATCTTTTCGTGCGTTCGATCGGCGAAGTGACGGATATTGTCGAAAAGGAAATGTACAGCTTTGAAGACCGGCTGAACGGCGAGCAACTCACGTTGCGCCCGGAAGGTACCGCTTCCTGCGTGCGTGCAGTCATTCAGCACAACCTGCTGTACAACGCTCCACAGCGTCTGTGGTACAAGGGGCCGATGTTCCGCCATGAACGCCCGCAAAAGGGCCGCTATCGTCAATTCCACCAGGTTGGCGTGGAAGCGCTGGGATTTGCCGGCCCGGATATGGATGCCGAGCACATCGTCATGACGGCCAGGCTGTGGAAGCTGCTTGGCCTGGACGATGTGGCGCTGGAAATCAACACGCTGGGTTCGCTGGAAGCGCGGGCACGCTATCGCAGTCGCCTGATCAGTTATTTTGAAGGCCATGCCGATGTACTGGATGAAGACGCGAAGCGCCGCCTTCACAGCAATCCGCTGCGCATCCTGGATTCGAAAAACCCAGCGATGCAGGCCATCATCGAGGCCGCTCCCAAACTCGCGGAAGATCTCGATGAGGAATCGCGCAAGCACTTCGAGGAGTTGCAGGAGATGCTGATCGCAGCAGGCGTTCCATTCCGCATCAATCCACGTCTGGTGCGCGGGCTGGACTACTACAACGCGACGGTGTTCGAATGGGTAACCACCCGCCTGGGTGCGCAGGGCACGGTCTGTGCCGGCGGCCGCTACGACAGCTTGATCGAACAGATTGGCGGCAAGTCGGCTCCGGCCTGCGGGTTTGCGATGGGCGTCGAACGTTTGCTGGCGCTGTTGCAGGAGCAATCCTTTGTCCCGCCAGCCCTGATGCCGGATGCCTATATGCTGCATCTTGGCGAACAAGCCGATCGCATGGCTATCCTGGCCGCTGAGCAGTTGCGCGACTCCGGCCTGAGCGTGGTCCTGCATTGCGGCGGGGGCAGTTTCAAGTCGCAAATGAAGAAGGCCGATGCCAGCGGTGCACGCTACGCGGTGATCATCGGCGACGATGAAGCCACGGCAGGAGAGGTGAGCATCAAGCCCCTGCGCACATCCGGCGAGCAGAGCCGCATGAACCTGGTGCAAGCGGCGGAATACCTGGCGGAATGAGCCACCTGCTGCGCATCGAGGGACTGACCGTTACGCCGGCTGCAAATCCGCAGCGTCTGCTGGTCGATAACGTCTCCTTTGCGCTGGCAGCGGGCAGAACGACCTGTATCGTCGGCGAATCCGGCAGCGGCAAGAGCCTGAGCGCCTTGGCGATCATGGGTCTGCTTCCTTCGGCGTTGCAGCGCCAAGCCGGGCACGTGGTCTTCCAGGGGCATGACCTGACCACATTTACTCCGGCACAAATGCGCGACATTCGCGGCAAGCGCATTGGCATGATTTTCCAGGAACCGATGACCTCGCTGAATCCGGTGTTGAACATCGGCTACCAGATCGGCGAGAGCCTGGCCGTGCATCTCGGCCTCAGCGGCAAGGCGCTCAAGAGCAAGGTCTCTGCATTGCTGGAGCAGGTTGGGATTCCGGCCGCGCGTGTGTCCAGCTATCCCGATGAGCTTTCCGGCGGTCAGCGCCAGCGCGTGATGATAGCGATGAGCATCGCGTGCGAGCCGGCCATGCTGATCGCCGACGAGCCGACAACGGCCCTCGATGTGACGGTGCAGGCGCAGATATTGGCATTGCTGGCGGAACTCAAACAGCGCATGAACATGGGCATGCTGTTTATCACCCACGATTTTGGCGTGGTAGCGGATATCGCAGACGATGTCGTGGTCATGTTCCGCGGCCAGGTTGTCGAGAGCGGCCCTGTGAGCGATGTTCTGGGTAACCCGCAGCATCCTTATACCCGCGCCTTGCTCGATTGCGTGCCGGATGCGGAGGGCAGCAAGCCCCTCAAGCCCATCGATTACGCCTGGCTGAACGAGAGCGCGCAATGAGCGATTTCATCCTGACCGCCAAAGGCCTGACCAAGATTTACAAGCAGCGCAGCGGCAAGTTCGGCTTCGGCTCCACGACGATCAAGGCGTTGGACGACGTAGCCGTTTCCGTGCGGCAGGGCCGTACGCTGGCTGTCGTCGGCGAGTCCGGCAGTGGCAAGTCCACCCTGGCGCGTTGTCTGCTACAATTGCAGCCCCTCGATGCGGGCGAAGTGCATTTCGAAGGCCGCAATCTTGCCGGGCTGAACGGCAGCGAGTTGCGAGCCGCGCGACGTCATTTGCAAATGGTATTCCAGGACCCGTTTGCATCGTTGAATCCGCGCATGAAAGTCGGCGATATCGTCGGCGAGGGATTACTGATACATAAGCTCGGCAATGCGTCCGAGCGGCGCGAGAGGGTGGTACGCATGCTGCAGCGTGTTGGCCTCTTGGCTACGGACATGGAAAAATACCCGCACGAATTTTCCGGCGGACAGCGGCAGCGCATCGGCATCGCCCGTGCGCTGGTGCTGGAGCCGAAACTGGTGGTATGCGACGAACCGGTGTCCGCGCTGGATGTTTCCATCCAGGCGCAGATTCTCTTGTTGCTGAAGGAGTTGCAACAGGAAATGGGGCTCAGCTACCTTTTCATCAGCCATGATTTGCGCGTTGTGCGTCATATGGCCGATGAAATCGCGGTGATGCATCGTGGGCGCGTCGTTGAGCAAGGCGACGTGGCGCGGATTTATGCCGAGCCGCAACAGGAATATACGCGTAAGTTACTGAATTCAATACCCGGCCAACACCGTTTGGCGCATTAGGAAGAGATATGGCATACGATCTGGAAGAACAGGAACAACTGGACGAACTCAAGGCGTGGTGGAAGCGCAACGGCAACATGGTAACGTGGGGTCTGATTGCTGTGCTTGCCGTTTTCGCTGGATTCCAAGGCTGGAAATACTACCAGCGCAGCGAGGCATTGCAGGCGTCGGTGCAGTACGAAGCGCTGGCCAAGATGAGCGTGAAGGATATCAAGGATATCCGCGCAGCTTCCGGCCAGATTATCGATAAGCACGCGGGTACGTCGTACGCAGGCCGCGCCGCGCTGATCGCCGCCAAGGCGAATTATGCAAACAACGATGCCAAGAGCGCCAAGGCGCAACTGGAGTGGGCGATGGGCAATGCCAAGGAAGACTCCATCCGCTCGATCGCCCAATTGCAACTGGCCGCGATCCAGCTTGAAGAAAAGGCCTACGATGCCGCTTTGAAGACGCTGGATGCAAAACATGAGGCTGCGTTCGATGGCCTCATCGCCGATCTCAAGGGCGATATCTACGCGGCACAGGGCAAAAAGGCCGAAGCGAAAACCGCTTATGCGGACGCACTGACCAAACTGCAAGCCGATGGACGCCTCCGCGGTTATACCCAGCATAAACTTGACGCATTGGGCAGCTGATGTCGTTACGCTATCTCACCATACTTGCCTTTGCCCTGCTGGCCGGCTGTTCTTCGCTCACCGATCTCAAGACAGACATCTCCGAGCGTATGTTCGGGCCTGAGGTCAAGGAGCCGCCGATGCCCCTGGCGGATTTCAAGCAGAAGGCAGCGGCGAAGCTGCTGTGGAGTACCTCGGTAGGCGAGGCGGAGGGTTACATCTATACCCCGGCAGTCGATGCCGGTTCGGTATTCGCTGTCAACACCAAGGGTGAAATCACTCGGGTCGATGCCGCAACCGGCAAACAGATCTGGCGCATCAATGCCGGAGAAAGCATTTCGGGCGGGGTGGGCGCAGGCGAAAACCTGGTGCTGGTCGGTACTCCGAAAGGCATGGTGCTGGCTTACGACCAGAACGGCAAGGCGCTCTGGAAATCCAAGATCAGCAGTGAAGTGCTGAGCGCGCCCAAAGTCGCTTCCGGCGTCGTTGTCGTGCGTAGCGGCGACAGCCGCATATTCGGGCTGAGCACTGCGGACGGCAAGCGCAAATGGGTTTATGAGCGCGCAACGCCGTCCTTGACTCTGCGCAGCAGCGCGGGCGTGACGCTGGCGGATGGTGCTGCCTATGTCGGCTTTGCCGGCGGCAAGATGGTCGCGCTGAAGGCGGATGACGGGAAACTGCTGTGGGAGGCTTCTGTGGCTCTGCCCAAGGGCGTCACCGAAATCGAGCGCATCGCCGACATTACCAGCCTGCCGGTTGTGGACGGTCGTTACGTTTACGCCGTGGCTTTCCAGGGTCGCGTTGCGGCGGTGGATCGCACCAACGGCCGTGTGTTATGGAACCGCGACATCTCCAGTTATACCGGTCTGGCTGCCGACGACGGAAAAGTCTTCGTAACGCACAGCGGCGGCGCTGTTTATGCGCTGGATAACAGCAGCGGCAAGAGCTATTGGCGGCAAGGCGGCCTGCTGAATCGACTGGTCAGCGCACCGTTGCCCATGGGCGAGTATGTCGCCGTCGGCGATGTCGAAGGCTATGTGCATTTTCTTGCCAAAGAAGATGGCGCATTCGCTGCGCGCATCCAGACCGACAAGACTTCCGTCATGGCGCAACCTGTCAGCCTCGGCGAATCTACGCTGATGGTGCAGACCAGCGGCGGCGGCTTGTATGCAGTCAGCCTGAAATAATGTTACCGACCCTCGTATTGGTGGGCCGTCCCAATGTCGGCAAATCCACGCTATTCAATCGACTGACCAAGACGCGCGATGCGTTGGTTGCGGATCTTCCCGGCCTGACGCGCGATCGCCATTATGGCCGCGGCGTTGTGGGCGAATTTCCTTATCTGGTCGTGGATACCGGCGGTTTCGAACCGTTGGTCGACACCGGCATTCTCGCTGAAATGGCCCGGCAAACGCTGCTGGCTATCGACGAAGCGGATGTGATTGTTTTCATGGTCGATGGCCGGCAGGGCCTGACGCCGCAAGATAAGGTGATTGCCGACCGTCTGCGTCGAAGCAATCGTCCGGTTTTCCTGGCGGTCAACAAGACCGAAGGCATGAACCGAGGCATTGCCGCGGCCGAATTCCATGAATTGGGTCTGGGCGATCCACTTTCGATTTCGTCCGCACATGGCGAAGGCGTCAAGGATCTGGTCAATCTGGTGCTGCAGGATTTTGCGCCCGAAGAACCGGAGCAAGCCGCTAGCGACTCGAAAGAGCCGCCCAAGGTTGCCATCGTCGGCCGCCCCAACGTAGGCAAATCCACATTGGTCAATGCCCTGCTGGGCGAGCAGCGCGTGATCGCGTTCGATCAGCCGGGAACCACGCGCGACTCCATTTACATCGATCTCGAGCGCAACGGCAAGCATTACACGCTGATCGATACCGCCGGCGTGCGCCGTCGCGGGAAGGTATTCGAAGCCGTCGAGAAGTTCTCCGTGATCAAGACCATGCAAGCCATCGACGATGCCAATGTGGTGATTCTGGTGGTGGACGCGCAGGATGGGGTGACCGAGCAGGAGGCGCACATTGCCGCTTTCATCCTCGAAACCGGCCGCGCGCTGGTGGTGGCGGTCAACAAGTGGGATGGCCTCGATGCCGACAAGCGCGAGTGGATCAAGCGCGAAATCGACCGCAAGCTGCAATTCCTGGATTTCGCCAAATTCCATTACATTTCCGCGCTGAAGGGCAGCGGCTTGACGCCCTTGCTGCAATCGGTCGACGTTGCTTTCAAGGCGGCGATGGCCAAATTGCCTACGCCCAAACTGACGCGGGTGCTCGAAGATGCGATCCAGCAACATCAGCCGCCTGTTTCCAAGGGGATACGCCCCAAGCTGCGCTATGCCCACCAGGGCGGGAGCAATCCTCCCATCATCGTGGTCCATGGCAACCATGTGGATGGCATCAAGCAAAGCTACGTACGCTTTCTGGAAGGGGTTTTCCGTACCGCGTTCGAGCTTTCCGGCACCCCGCTGCGTGTGCAGTTCAAGCAGGGCGCAAATCCGTTTGCCGAACCGGAAAAGCGCAAGGCGGGCGAGGGTATCGTCAGCATGCGCAAGCGCAAGAACGAACAGCGCGCCAAGCTCAAGGAACGCAAGGACGAGGAACGCAACAAGCGTTGAGGGTGTACTGGCGAGTGCAGCTTAGAACCTACTGAAATAGGTTCTTTGTCCCGCATATTTTTCGATACTCTTCTGCATAGCGCTTGAGCACCGCGGGACGTTTCAGCTTGAGCGTCGGAGTGAGCAATCCATTTTCGATGGTCCACGGATCGATCAGTAACGCAGCGCGGCGAATTCTGGCATAGCCCGGAAATGTCCGCATCTGCCGGGCCATTCTTTCCAGGACAAGGCTTTCGGCGTCGGGGTGTTGCAGGCTCCCAGGCCACGCGGCCTGAATGCCTTTCTCCTGCATTGCCAGTTGCCACTGCTCCTCATTGATGACAACCAGAGCGCTTAAGTAGGCGCAGCCTTCCCCTGCGACCATGACCTGGTCGAATAGCGGATCGGCGCCTATTGCAGCCTCGATCTCCGCCGGAGGCACTTTCTCGCCATTGGAAAGCACAAGGATTTCCTTGATGCGGCCTGTGATAAAGATATGTCCAGCCGGGTCGATGCGAACGACGTCGCCCGTATCGAGCCAACCTTCATCGTCTACCATTGCTCGCGTTGCTGCAGGGTCACGCCAATAGCCCAGCATGACGGTCGGGCCGTGCACCTGAAGTGCGCCATTGGCCCCAACTCGCGTTTCGACGCCCGCCAGCGCGGTTCCAACGCTTGCCGGTACGTTATCTTCCGGGCGGTTGACGCTGATCACCGGGCTGGTTTCCGTCAGTCCGTAGCCCTGCAACACGGTTATTCCCAGCCCGATGAATATGCGCGCGGTCTCTGGAGGCAAGGCTGCCCCGCCAGAAACCGCAAGTCGTATGCTGCCGCCTAATCGCTGTGTCAGCTTGTTTGCCACCAGATATTTGAGAATCGGCCAGAGCAGATGGCTTAATCGCCAGGGCCCTCGCCCTTGGGCATATTCGAAGCGGCTGTAACCTACATTTACTGCAAGATCAAATAGCCGCGCGGCATACGCCGGACCATCCGCCAGCTTTGCGCGCAGTGCGACATGTATGCGTTCATAAATGCGTGGTACCGACATCAGTATGGTCGGCTGTGCAATCGATAAATCTTCCTGCAATTGCTGAAAGGAGCGGGCATAGACAACGGTGGCGCCCGCCATCAGCGGCAGGTAATAACCGGCGGTACGCTCGAAGGTGTGCGATAGCGGCAGAAAGGAGAGAAAGCGGTCCTCGCGGTAGACATCGAAGCTTTGCAGCACGCTGCGGCAGTTTTCCAGCATGTTGCGATGCGAGAGCATGACGCCTTTCGGCTTGCCGGTTGTCCCCGAGGTGTAGATGATGGATGCAAGCCGGTCTGGATCGTGATGGCTTGGAGAAGGAGGCTCTGCCACATTTTCGGGAAGCCAGGACGACAGCGGGCATAAGCGGTTGTCATTGTCATGCGTAACATCCCTGATGCAGATGATCCGCTGTAACTCTGGCAGCGGCTGGCCGGTATCGTGAATCGCCTGCCATTGTTCGGCGCTGCCGGTCAGAAGAAGTCGCGCACCGCTATCCTGCAGTACATAGGCTACGTTGTCCGGGCGATCCGAGGTGTAGAGCGGCACGGTGACAAGGCCCAGCCCCAGCGCGGCCTGATCCATCATCACCCACTGCGGGCAGTTTTTCAGCATGATGGCAACGCGGTCGCCGGGCTGCAGCGATTCTCGCGCCAGCGCCTTTTGCCAGCGCATGACTTCCTGTTGCATTTGCGACCAGGTCAGGTCCTGCCAGATATCCTGGGCTTCGTTGAAATAGCGATATGCCAGCGCATCGGGAGTGCGGCGGGCGCGCTCGTGAAACAGGCCATCCAGCGTCATAGCAAGTGCCGGGGGAATCGGGTCGGTATGTAAATTCTTCATCATGGGGATCCATGGTACTCAAAACGGCGAAAGCACGCATTTTTTAAGATGCAGGTTGCCCCGAAATGGCTTGGAATAAGGCCTCATGATAATCATGAGCAGAATTTCCTGATATTTGCGCTGTTGCCTGATAGCCATGCTGAGGAGAATGGATACCGGACTTGCGGACAGTCTTTTTCGAGGCTGGCGGTGAGTTTCACGAATTACAAATTATTATCTTAAGGAGATATGCCATGTGGACCAAGCCTCAAGTTACCGAAATGCGTTTCGGCTTTGAAGTGACCATGTACGTTTGCAACCGCTAAGGTTGTGACGTCGCGGGGTCGCCGCAAGGCGGCCCCGCTTAACTCTCCAGGGCTCTTATGCCCTTAGCAGTCTGGATGATCTCATGCATATTCACGTTTTAGGTGCCGGCGCAGGTGGAGGGTTCCCGCAATGGAACTGCAATTGCCATAACTGCGATGGCCTGCGCAAAGGGACAATCAAAGCCCGCGCACGTACCCAGTCTTCGATCTGCGTCAGCGGCGACGGCGTTAACTGGGTGCTTTTCAATGCTTCGCCCGACGTGCTGAAGCAAATACAGGAATTCGCCCCTCTGCAGCCCGGTCGCGCGATTCGCGACACCGGTATTGCGGGCATCGTGCTGATCGACGCACAGATCGATCACACCACCGGCCTCTTGATGCTGCGCGAAGGCCAGCAGCAACGCGAAATCTACTGTACCGACATGGTGCAGCAGGATCTGACCACCGGTAATCCCTTGTTCAATATTCTCGGCCATTATTGCGGCGTTAACTGGCATCAAGTGCCGACCGACGGCCAATCGTTCGAAGTTCCGGGTGCCGCCAACCTGCGCTTCACGGCCTACCCGCTCAAGAGCGCCGCGCCGCCGTATTCGCCGCATCGTAATAACCCGCATCCCGGCGACACCATCGGCGTGCTGGTCGAAGACATGAGCAATGGCAAAAAGCTGTTTTACGCGCCGGGCCTGGGCGAAATCGAACCCCACCTTCCGCCTCTGTTCGAGCAGGCCGACTGCATCATGGTGGACGGTACGTTCTGGACCAATACCGAGATGATCGACATGGGCCTGATGACCAAGACCGCACGCTCCATCGGCCACCTGCCGCAATCCGGCGAAGGCGGCATGATGGAGGTGCTCTCCGCCTATCCCGAAGCACGCCGCGTGCTGATTCATATCAACAATACCAATCCCATCCTGAACGAGGAATCCCCGCAGCGCAAAGAGCTGGAAGCGAAGGGCATCGAGGTTTCCTACGACGGTATGGACATCATTCTTTAGGAGAAGCAAGGCATGAGCAACGCACCCTGGAGCCGCGAGGAATTCGAACAGAAACTGCGTGAGCGTGGTCGCGGCTATCACATTTACCATCCGTTTCACGTCCTGATGTATGAGGGCAAGCTGACGCAGAAGCAGATGCAGTGCTGGGTGGCGAATCGCTTCTATTATCAGACCGCGATCCCGATCAAGGATGCCGCCATACTCTCCAACTGCACGGATCGTGAGATTCGTCGCGGCTGGATACAGCGCATTATCGATCATGACGGCGGAGGCAGTATTGCCGAGGGCGGCGACGGCGGAATCGAAGCCTGGATCGGCCTTGGCGATGCGGTAGGGCTGACGCGCGAGGACGTGACCTCGATGAAATATGTGGTACCGGGTGCGCGTTTCGCGGTGGATGCCTATATCAACTTCGCTCGCCAGCGTCCGTGGCAGGAAGCCGTTTGCTCTTCGTTGACGGAGCTGTTTGCACCGCACATTCACCAGCAGCGCATCGATTCCTGGCCGGACAAATACCCTTGGGTGAAGCCGGAAGGCATGCAATATTTCAAGAACCGCCTCACCCAGGCTCGCCGGGATGTGCAACAGGGCCTGGACGTGACGCTGGAATATTTCAGCCAGAGCCGTGAAATGCAGGAACGTGCCTGCGAAATCCTGCAGTTCAAGCTGGATGTGCTATGGGCGCTGGCGGATTCCATCATGCTGGCGTGTTGTGACGTAAAAATAGAGGATGGCGTGCAATATGTCCGACAAGATCAGGTCTGAAGAAGTTTTTCGCCGTAATCCGCACTTCCGCTTTCAATGGGAAGAGGCGCAAGGCTGCTACGTGCTGCTGTTTCCTGAGGGCATGGTGAAGCTCAACGGCGGCGCCGGCGAAGTATTGAGCCGTCTGGATGGAAACAAGACCGTGGCTGCGCTTGTCGAAGAATTAAAGGCCGCATTTCCCGATGCGCCGGATCTGGAAAGCGATGTACTGGCCATGCTGGAGCTCGGCCTTGAAAAAATCTGGATCGTGAGGAACTGACATGTTGAATAACGGTGTTGCAGCACAAAGCACTCCCAAGCCGCTCTGGCTATTGGCGGAGGTGACCTACCGCTGCCCGTTGCATTGCGCGTTCTGCTATAACCCGACGGATTACGTCAGCCATACGCAGAATGAGCTGACGACCGATGAATGGATTCGGTCGTTGCGGGAAGCGCGCAAGATGGGCGCGCTGCAACTCGGCATTTCCGGCGGCGAGCCCTTGCTGCGCGACGATATCGAGGAAATCGTCGCGGAAGCTGGCAGCCTCGGTTATTACAGCAACCTGATCACCTCCGGTGTCGGCCTGACGGAAAAGCGCATCGCCGAATTCAAGCGCGGCGGGCTGGACCATATCCAGCTTTCGATGCACGACATCACCAAGGAAATCAACAACTTCATTACCGATACCAACACCTTTGAGTTGAAAAAGAAGGTAGCGGCAATGATCAAGGATTACGGTTATCCCATGGTGCTGAATGTAGTGATCCACCGCTACAACATCGAGCATATCGGCGAAATCCTGGAGATGGCAGAGGCGCTGGGCGCGGAATACGTCGAATTGGCCAACACGCAATATTACGGCTGGTCCCTGATCAACCGCGCGCAGCTGATGCCGACCCGCGAGCAACTGGAAAAAGCTGAAGCCGTGACCAACAAGTTCCGCGAGCGCGTCGGCAACAAGATGCGCGTGTTCTTCGTGGTGCCGGATTACTACTCCGACCGCCCCAAGAAATGCATGAATGGATGGGGCGAAGTCTTCATGATCGTCACCGCCAATGGCACCGTGCTCCCTTGCCATTCCGCGCGCGTGTTGCCCAACATGACCTTCCCGAATGTCCGCGAACACGGCCTGGAATGGGCATGGACGGAATCGCCCGCGTTCAACAAGTATCGCGGCGACAGCTGGATGAAGGAGCCTTGCCGTACCTGTCCGGAAAAAGAAAAGGATCTGGGCGGATGCCGCTGCCAGGCCTTCCTGTTGACGGGCGACGCGGAAAGCGCCGATCCGGTATGCTCGCTATCCCCCAACCACGACGTGATCCTGCAAGCCATCGAGGATGCCAAGAATCCGCAGATCGCTTCGCAGCCCATTGTGTTCCGCACAGACAAGAACTCTCACAAACTGGTCGAGGGCGAGCGCGAGCGGGTGGAGCAATTCCACGCCTTGCCATAAACCATAAGCCAATCTTTTCACATACTCGCGCCTTGCGCCGTATCCCTGCCCGAGGCGCGAGTATGAATGAATTCCGGAGCAAATCGGGCTTGCCTCCGTTGACCGATTCAGTCCTATTATCACAACAACATTAGGCGGGGCCGCTTCACGGTAATATCAGGCCGCGCATTGATGCGTTGGATTTTCGGCAGCGTCATTGCTGCCTGGAGCCGTGTACAATTGCTGCGGTTTACGCGAGATTCTCCGGCAAAAAGAAACTCTAAATGATCGCTGCAAGCCAAGAAGCTTATCCATCGTCATAAGAAGAAGATAGTTGCCTGCATTTTTACGAATAGGGCACTATCACAAATGAGAAAAATAGACTTTCATGATGCAATTCCCTGTTGTACCTGCTGATGCATAAGCACTCCTCATTTCTCATGTCGTTTGTTCTGGCCAGCCTTGCGGCGCTGGCTCCATTTGCAATCGATACCTATTTGCCGGCTTTTCCAGTAATGGCGCACGATCTCGGGTCAACCACGCTCGGCTTGCAGCAAAGCCTGACGGCATATCTGCTTCCGTATGCGGCGATGACCTTATGGCACGGCGCGATTTCCGATGCCATCGGCCGTCTGGCTGCGATACGTTGGGGGCTGATCGTGTTTGCGCTGGCTTCCATCGGCTGTGCGCTCGCACCCAATGTCGAAACGCTATGGTTTTTCCGGGCCCTGCAAGGTTTTTCGGCCGGGGCCGGCAATGTCGTGGCGCGCGCGATGGTGCGCGATCTGTTTGAAGGCGTTGCGGCACAGCGCGTGATGGCCCAGGTCCAGATGATTTTCGGTCTTGCGCCGGCTGTTGCGCCCATTATCGGCGGCTTGCTGCTCGGCATTCACTGGCAGGTAATCTTTGTTTTCCTGTTTCTGTATGCGCTGGTTGTTCTGGCTTCCGCTTATCGCTTTCTTCCGGAGACGGTTCCTGTTGAGCGACGCGTGCCTTTATCAGCATCTGCGGTAATGGGTGGGTATCGCAAGGTATTTTCCGATGAGGAATTTCGTCTGCTGGTAACGGCCTTCGGTGCAAATTTCGCAGGGTTTTTTATTTACGTCCTGGCAGCGCCTGTATTCCTGATCGAGCATCTTGGGCTGAATGAACATCAGTTCGGCATGATGTTCATACCTACGGTTCTCGGCATGGTGACCGGCTCCTGGTTTGCGCGACACTACGCCGGGAGATTCCCGACGGCCAGCATAATCCGCTTGGCGTACGGCTGGATGGCAGGTGCGGTATTGATCAATGTCGCCGTATGTATCTGGGCTCCTCCACAGCCATTATTCAATATTTTTCCGATTGCCCTTTATAACGTCGGCATGGCTTTCGCAATGCCGGTTTTATCCGTCGCCGCACTGGATCGTCACCCCCGTTTGCGCGGTACCGCTGCCTCGGGGCAGGCATTTATCCAGATGGTATTGTCGACCGTTTCGGCTGGTTTGATCATTCCGTTGCTCTGGCATCATCCTTTGGGACTCGCGTTGGGTATGGGAGCTTATTTGCTATTGGGATGGCTTAATGTCAGGAATTCCTCGCTCATGGAACGAGGAGAGATCGCAATAGGGAAGTAGGAAATGGAAGAATCGGCAGTTTGCACCGGCATTACGCATGTCGCCCTGCAATAGGTGCAGAAATTGACTGCTGCAAAAAAGGACTTGCTCGCCATCGGCTTGCACGATTCTGGAAAACAAAAAGGGAGGCGATTGCCTCCCTTTTTTATTTATTGCCCAACTCGGCGTCGGATTTATTCTACGAGCAGATCGCGTTTGCCGGTCTTGCCGTTGTTTTCATCCGCTTCCGGCAACGCATCCTTCTTGCTGGTAATCGTCGGCCAGACCTTGGCGAGACGGGCATTCAGCTCGATATATTCCTGCTGATCGGCGGGTACATCATCCTCGGCGAAAATCGCTTCGGCCGGGCACTCTGCGACGCACAGCGTGCAATCGATACACTCGTCCGGGTCGATGGCGAGGAAGTTCGGGCCTTCCACAAAACAATCGACCGGGCATACGTCCACGCAATCGGTGTACTTGCATTGGATACAGTTTTCGGTAACGACGTAAGTCATGATCTACTCCAGAAATTTAGCCTGATATTTTATCAGATAGATATTTGCATTCCCAGTCGCTCAGGCGACCATGCCGGCGCCGACGGTATTGTTGGTGCTTTCGTCGATGACGATGAAAGCGCCCGTGGCACGGTTTTCGGCATAAGCATCCACACATAGCGGTTGTGCGAGGCGGAAACTGATCCTGGCGATGTCATTCATGCCCAGACCTTGTACCGACTGCTGTTCCAGCGTGTTCACGTCGATGCGATATTCGATGGCGCCGACCTTGGCTTTCGATTCGCGCGTGGTGTGGCGGATGATATAGGTACGGGCCGGGGAGAGCGGCGTTTCCGAGAGCCAGCACAGCATGGCATCGAGTTGTTTCACCGGCTCCCTGGCTTCGCTGCTCTTGACGATCATGTCGCCACGCGAAATATCGATCTCGTCTTCCAGCAACAAAGTGACCGATTGCTCATGAATCGCCCGGTCCAGCTTGTCATTGCCGAGCTGGATGGCCTTGACCTTGCTGGCACGGCCGGACGGCAGCACGGTGACGGCATCGCCGACGGCAATTTCGCCGGATTCCACGCGGCCCATGAAGCCGCGGAAATCGTGCAGTTCAGGATCGTCGGAGGCCTGCGGGCGGCAGACATATTGCACCGGAAAGCGGAAGCTCTCGGCTTTTTCTGTATGCGCGGCAGGAACTGCTTCCAGCACGTCGAGCAGGGTGGGGCCGTTGTACCAGTTCATCTCGTCGCTGCGATCCACGATCATGTCGCCATTCAATGCCGACATCGGAATGAAACGAATGTCATGGCCTTCGCGCTGCAGGCCGATTTCTTTCGCAAACGCCAGGTAATCGGCGCGAATGCGGTCGAACACGGCCTGGTCGTAGTCCACCAGATCCATCTTGTTCACCGCGACAACGATATGCGGAATACCGACCAGATGCGCCAGGAAGGAGTGGCGGCGGGTTTGCGTCAGCACGCCCTTGCGCGCATCGATCAGGATGATAGCGAGGTTGGCAGTCGAAGCTGCCGTCACCATGTTGCGGGTGTACTGCTCATGCCCCGGCGCATCGGCAATGATGTACTTGCGCGTGCCGGTACTGAAATAGCGGTAGGCGACGTCGATGGTGATACCTTGCTCGCGCTCGGCTTGCAGACCGTCGGTGAGCAATGAAAGGTCGACCGCTTCCATGCCGCGTTTCCTGGATGTCTTTTCGATCTGCGTCAGCGTGTCGGCGAGGATGGTTTTGGTATCGAACAGCAGGCGACCGATCAGCGTGCTCTTGCCGTCGTCGACGCTGCCGCAGGTCATGAAGCGCAGCAGGCCATTGTCCTGGTGGTTAATCGGGGCATTCATTAGAAGTAACCTTCCTTCTTGCGTTGTTCCATGGAGGCGTCGGAGGTCTGGTCGTCCAGACGGGTCGCGCCGCGCTCGGTAATCGTAGTAGTTGCGGTTTCCAGCACGATCTTGGCGACGTTATCGGCATCGGACACGACTGGAGCCGTGCAAGTGATGTCGCCGACGGTGCGGAAGCGCACCTGCATATCGACGATTTCTTCGCCGGGTTTGGGTAGATTGATGACTTCACCGCTGGCCAACGGAACATTGACCGGCACTATGGCGCCGCCGCGCAGCACCACGTCACGCTGATGCGCAAAATAGATGCTGGGCAATTCCAGGCCTTCGCGCTCGATGTACTGCCACACGTCCATTTCAGTCCAGTTGGAGATCGGGAAGGCACGGATGTTTTCGCCCTTGTGCGAACGGGCGTTGTACAGGTTCCACAATTCCGGGCGCTGGTTTTTCGGATCCCATTGGCCGAATTCGTCGCGGAAACTCATGATGCGTTCCTTGGCGCGGGCCTTTTCCTCGTCGCGACGAGCGCCGCCGATGCAGGCATCGAACTCGAACTCGGCAATGGCTTCCAGCAGCGTCACAGACTGGTGCTTGTTGCGTGATTCGCCTTCATGCTTGAGCACTACGGTGCCGCGCTTGATCGAATCCTCCACGGAGCGGACGATCAGGCGTTCGCCCAGTTCGGCGGCACGCTTGTCGCGGAATTCGACCACTTCCTTGTAATTGTGGCCGGTGTCGATGTGCATCAGCGGAAAGGGGAATTTACCCGGCCGGAAGGCTTTTTCGGCCAGACGCAGCAGGCAGACGGAATCCTTGCCGCCGGAAAACAGCAATACCGGGCGTTCGCATTGGCCGGCCACTTCGCGCAGGATGTGGATGGCCTCGGCTTCGAGCCAATCCAGATGGGATAGAGTTTGGCGTGTCAGGGTAGTCATTTCGTTGTCTCAAACTTGATAGGCGTTACAGCACTGGCATTCTTGACGTGCAAGCCGCATTCCTTGCCGGCCTCGTCTTCCCACCACCAGCGTCCGGCACGGACGTCTTCGCCGACGGCGATGGCGCGGGTGCAAGGGGCACAGCCAATGCTGGGGTAGTGCTTGTCGTGGAGCGCATTATAAGGAACGTCGTTGGCGCGGATGTACTCCCACACTTCCTTCTCGGTCCAGTCTGCCAGAGGATTGAACTTGGTCAGGCCGTGGTCGGCATCGAACTCTTCCACCGGCATGTTGGCGCGGGTGGAGGCCTGCTGGCGGCGCATGCCGGTGATCCAGGCTTTTTGGCCGGCCAGGGCGCGTTTCAATGGCTCGACCTTGCGGATACCGCAGCAGGCCTTGCGCAGGTCGACGCTGTTGTAGAAGGCATTGATGCCATTGTCCTGCACGTATTGCTGGATGGCATCGGCCTGCGGATAGAACACGCGCAGTTCCACTTTGTCGCCGTAAGTTTCCTGTACTTTTGCCAGCAGATCGTAGGTCTCGGGGTTGAGGCGGCCGGTATCCAGCGAAAAAATGCTGATGCCGGGCGCATATCTGGCGACGAGGTCGGTCAGGACCATGTCTTCCGCACCAAGGCTGCTGGCGAGTGTGGCCGGGCTGAATTCGTTCTGGATACGTTCCAGCAATACCGCAACGGCGGCGATTTTTGCATCCAGGCTCATCAATCCACCTCGTCTTCATGGCTGGCCGGAGTGCGGCCTACGGTGACGGCATGCGCGGCAGCGACGCGCGCGTGGCGGCGCCATACCGGCAATGGGTTATCCACCGCGCCCTGATAGGGTTCGGAGAAATCGCGCAGGCTGGCCAGCGCTTCTTCCGCGGAGCGGTCGGCACGAATCGCGTAAGCATTGAAACCGCAGCGCTTCATGTAGAAGAGCTGGTCGCGCAGCACGTCGCCGATCGCGCGGATTTCATTGCGGTAACCGAAACGCGTGCGCAGCATCGTGGCGATGGTAAAGCCGCGACCGTCCACCGGACGCGGGAAATGGACGGCGATCACTGGCAGGCTGTTCAAGTCCGGCACGCTCGCCACCAGGTCCTCGACCAGTTCGAAGGTTTCCAGCCACAGGCCGACTTCACCGGCCGCGAGGCGCGGAGCAAGCTCTTCCTTGCGTGCCTGCCACACGGCCAGGGGTACGATGACCTTGCCGCCGGGAGGAATGTTGGTGCCGGCGATCTGTTCCGCGCTGGCGGCCTGTTCGCCGGTCAGCTTGAAAATCACGACCTTGCCAGCCTGCTTGCGTACGGTTTCCTCGGCCGGGGAGGCCAATTGCACGACGGCCCAGTCGTCCTGGACGATGGCATTGTTGCGGATCAGCTTAGACATGGGCGGCCTCCTTCTTTTCGCCGTAGACATGCTCCTTGAACGGCGCGACGCCGATGCGGCGAACGGTGTCGATGAAGCGCTCTTCATCGGTACGTTGTTCGATATAGGTTTCGATCAGCTTCTCCACCACGCCCGGCACTTCATCGGCCGCAAAGGACGGGCCGATGACGGTGCCGATGCTGGCGGAGTTGCCCTGGTTGCCGCCGATGGTGATCTGGTACCACTCGGAGCCGTCCTTGTCGACGCCCAGCACGCCGATATGGCCGACGTGATGGTGGCCGCAGGAGTTCATGCAGCCGGAAATGTTGAGGTCGAGATCGCCGATATCGTGCAGGTAGTCGAGGTCGTCGAACTTCTGCTGGATCGCTTGCGCAATCGGGATGCTCTTGGCATTGGCCAGCGAGCAGAAATCGCCGCCGGGGCAGCAGATGATGTCGGTGAGCAAGCCGATATTGGGCGTGGCGAAGCCGACTCTCACGGCTTCCTGCCATAGCTGGTAAAGATCGGATTTCTTGACGTCGGCCAGGATCAGGTTCTGCTCGTGCGACACACGCAGTTCGCCGAAACTGTAGCGG
Source organism: Methylobacillus sp. MM3 (assembly GCF_001645185.1). GTDB lineage: Bacteria > Pseudomonadota > Gammaproteobacteria > Burkholderiales > Methylophilaceae > MM2. The sequence goes on along the minus strand of NZ_LXTQ01000001.1, from coordinate 404,784 downwards.
TCGGCAAGGAAAGCCACGCTGTCCATCTGGTCGGCCGTGGCGTCGCCGGGAGCGGTACCGGTGGGCTTGAGCGACAGTGTTACCGCGCGGTAACCCGGCACCTTGTGCGCATGCACATTGCGTTTTACCCAGTTGGCGAAGGCTTTGTCCGAAGCAAGCTTCTCATTGAATGCCGGCACGTCGTCACTCAATGTTTCGTAGGTGCGGTTGCGGAAGAAGCTGGCCACGCGGTCGAGTTCTTCCTGGGTGATCGTGGACGGGCCGTCCTTGATCTGCGCCCATTCGGCCTCGACCTGGCGTGCGAATTCCTCCGCACCCAGTGCCTTCACCAGAATCTTGATGCGGGCCTTGAATGCGTTGTCGCGACGGCCATAGCGGTTATAAACGCGCAGGATTGCTTCGCAATAGCTCAGCGCGTGTTGCCACGGCAAATGTTTGCGTATCATTGCGCCGATGGCCGGCGTGCGGCCCATGCCGCCGCCCACCCAGATTTCCAGGGCGACTTCGCCCTGTTCGTCAAGGTAGAAACCGAGGCCGATGTCATGCATCTGGATGATGGCGCGATCGGATTCGGCGCCGTTGACGGCGATCTTGAACTTGCGAGGCAGATAGGCAAACTCGGGATGGAAGGTGCTCCACTGACGCAGGATTTCCGCGTAGGGGCGCGCATCCACCACTTCGTCCGGCGCAACGCCGGCAAACTGGTCGGTGGTGATGTTACGCACGCAACTGCCGGAAGTCTGGATACCGTGCATCTGTACCGTCGCCAATTCCGCGAGAATATCGGGCACGCGCTCCAGTGCCGGCCAGTTGAACTGGACGTTCTGACGCGTGGAGAAGTGCGAGTAGCCGCGGTCATAGACGCGGGCGATATGCGCTAGCTTGCGCAACTGCCGTGAAGCCAGCAGGCCATAGGGGATCGCAATGCGCAGCATGGGCGCATGGCGCTGAATATAAAGGCCGTTTTGCAGGCGCAGCGGGCGGAATTCATCGTCGCTCAGTTCGCCGGCCAGATAGCGCCGTGTCTGATCGCGATATTGCGCCACGCGTTCGTCAACAATACGTTGGTCGATGTCGTCATAGATATACATGGTATGAGTACTTAGTAAAAACCGTTACAGAACAAATTTGAAGCCGATCAGCATCAGTACGCCGGCCAGAACCGGGCGCAAGACCTTCTCGGGTATTTTTGCGCTCAGGTGGCTACCTATCCAGATGCCGGGCAGGGATCCGACCAGCAGGCTACCGAGCAGCGTAAAATCGACATGGCCGAGCTGCCAATGGCCGAAGCCGCCGATCGCGGTCAGCGGAATCGCGTGGGCGAGGTCAGTGCCAACGACCTTGAGGGTCGGCAGGCGCGGATAAAGGAACAGCAGGGCGACGGTGCCCAAGGCACCCGCGCCTACGGAAGACATCGTCACCAATACGCCCAGCATCAGGCCGGTCAGCACCGTGGCCGGCGCCTGCAAATGATGGAAGCGGCCGGGCTGGTGTTCCTCGCTGGATTTTCCGGCCTTTTGCAAATAGGTGCGGAAAATCAGCGCGAGCGCGGTCAGGATGAGCGCGATGCCCAGAGTGAAGGTGATTATTCCGGAGGTTTCTTTGCCTATTCTGGCAAAGTGGTTGAGCACGAACAAGGTCGCGACCGCAGCCGGCAGGCTGCCTGCAGCCAGCAGGCCGACAATGCGCCATTCCACGGATTTGTGATTGCCGTGATGCACGAATACGCCGCCGGTTTTGGTGATGGCCGCGAACAGCAGGTCCGTGCCAACAGCCACTACCGGCTTGAATCCGAAGAGGAATACCAGCAATGGCGTCATCAGCGAGCCGCCGCCCACGCCCGTCACGCCGACAAGCATGCCGACCAGAAAGCCCGAAATTATAAAACCGAGGTCCACGCGAGAAAATCCAGGTAACTAAAGGGGATGAGGCACTATATCAGGAAAATATATCAACAAAATAATATGTTATTCTATAAATACTCAACTTTGGTTATATAGGAGTTCGTCAAAATGAAACTTCATCAGCTCCGATATATCCGTGAAGTGGCGCGCCAGGGACTCAATGTTTCTCTGGCGGCGGAAGCCCTGCATACCTCTCAGCCGGGTGTCAGCAAGCAGATCCAGTTGCTCGAGGAAGAACTCGATCTACAGATTTTCAAACGCAACGGCAAGCGGCTGATCGGAGTGACCGAACCTGGCCGGATTATTCTCGAACGCGCCGAACAGGTGCTGCGCGAGATGGAGAACATCAAGCGCGTCGGCGAGGAGTTCACGCACGACGATACCGGCAGTTTGACCATCGCCACGACGCACACCCAGGCGCGCTACCGCTTGCCGCCGGCAGTAACGGGCTTTATCGAAAAATATCCTGGCGTACGGCTGACCATCCATCAGGGCAGCCCATCGCAAGTAGCGGAGCAAGTCGTGGCTGCCGAGGCCGATATCGGCATCGCCACCGAGGCGATTACCGATTATCCCGAGCTTGTTTGCCTGCCGTGTTATCAGTGGAATCGCTGCGTGGTCGTGCCCAAAGGGCATCCGCTGCTCAAGGATACCCCGCTGACGCTGGAGAAAATCGCGCGCTATCCGGTGGTGACCTATGACTTCGCGTTTACCGGCGGCTCACTGATGACGCGGACCTTTTCCGAAAAAGGCCTGCATCCGAATTTCGTTCTCACTGCTATCGACGCCGACGTGATCAAGACCTATGTGACGCTCGGGCTGGGAATCGGCTTGCTGGCCAAGATGGCCTACGACTCCGATCGCGACGTCGGGTTGGAAATGCTCGATGCCAGCCATCTATTCCCGCCCAGCACCACGTATATCGGCATCCGCCGCGATTCCTATTTGCGCGGCTATATTTACGGCTTCATCCAGATGCTGGCGCCACACCTGGACCGCAAGGCGGTGGATGCGGCGTTGAAGCAGTCGACCTAGCTGGATTAATCTTTGCTGGCGTTTTCGCCGAAGCCGGTCATGATGGCGACGCCGCGCATGCGGTGATCGCCGCGCATGTAAACCAGGTAATACATGCCGGCCACGAATACCGAGCCGCCTACGATATTGCCCAGGGTGGCGGCAACAATATTATTGAGGAAGCTGGATGCGTTGAGGTGTGCCAGCGCTTCAGGGGCAATATGCGACGCGGCGACCACAGCCGGATCCTGTGCTGCCAGAAAACCCAGCGGAATGAAGAACATGTTGGCGATGCAGTGCTCGAAGCCCATGTTGACGAAAGCCGAGATCGGCAGGATCAGGCTCATGATGCGATCGGTGACGCTGCGCGCTGCATAGCACAGCCAGACGCCAAGACAGACCAGTACATTGCACAGAATGCCCTTGAAGAAGATTTCATTGAACGGCAGACTGGTCTTGGTCACGGCGACCTTGAGCGCCTGCGCACCGAAGGCAAGATCGACGGTATGCAGAATGCCGGAAGCATAGGCGAGCGCAACAGTGCCAAGGCAGCCGATCAGGTTGGCGAAATAGATCCAGAACCAGTTGCGCACGACGGCGCGCGTCCGCACCTTGCCTTGTGCCCAGGCCATGGCGATCAGGTTGTTGCTGGTGAATAGTTCCGCGCCGCCGACAATGCACAGGATCAGGCCGAGGCAGAACAGCATCGATCCGACCAGTTTCGGTAGGCCCTGCGCCATGCCGGTCAGGTAATTCATCGAGCCTAGCGAAATGAAGGTGCCGGCGAGGATGCCGAGTACCAGCATGCGATAGATGCTCATGCTGGCTTTGTAGGTTCCGACGGTTTCCACCCGGTAGGCCATTTCGGCAGGGGTATAGGCGTCGATAGAGCCTTGTTGCGTGTCGTCGGCCATGGTAATGCGTATCCGTGATTATTCGGGGGCGCGTATTATATCGGATACGGGTGAGTAAGGAATTGAACATGCAACGTTTATACGCTTTCATCGTGGGAGTTTTTCTGATCTCCTGCGCCAGTGCCGGCCCGATGCCGCCGATCAACCCCGATTCAGCGCTTTATATCGTCAAGGTCGAGCCCGGCGTGACGTATGACGATGTCGTGACCAGCCTCAAGGTGGCTGCCGAAGGCAAGAATTTCGTTAGCCCGGCCGTATTCCCGATTGGCGAACATATCAGGCAGCGTGGGCAGGAACTCCAAGGCATACTTGAAGTGCGTACCTATTGCAGTTTGAGCATCGGCGCCGAAGTGCTGCGCGACTATCCCGAATTCGCCGCCTTTGCGCCGTGCCGTATCGCGATTTACGAAAAGCAGGGGGCGCTGTACATGGCGCTGGATCGTCCCACTTATGCCTTGCGGTATTTGGGCGAAGTCAATCAGCGCGCGCGCGACGCTGCGAAGGAAATCGAGGATACGCTGATCTGGATGATGGACAAGGCGCGCAAAGGGGATATCTAGCTCACCGTCCGCATCGCAGGTACCATACCTTACGTTGCCCATCAGGAAAGCCCCATGACCGAACCCCTATTGATCGCCAAAAGCAAAAATCCGCTTTATCTATTGCCGCGCATGGCCAATCGCCACGGCTTGATTGCCGGCGCGACCGGTACAGGCAAGACTGTCACCCTGCAGGCGCTGGCCGAGCAGTTTTCCCACATTGGCGTGCCGGTGTTCATGGCCGATGTGAAAGGCGATCTTTCCGGCATGAGCCAGGCGGGCGGCGGTAACGCCAAGGTAGAGGCACGCGTGGCCGAATTGAGCCTCGATGGGTTCGTTTACAGCGCGACGCCTGTCGTATTCTGGGATGTGTTCGGCAAAAAAGGCCATCCGGTGCGCGCAACCGTATCGGACATGGGGCCGTTGCTGCTGTCGCGCATGCTGAATCTGAACGAGACCCAGACCGGCGTACTGACGGCGGTATTCAAGATTGCCGACGACAATGGCATGTTGCTGCTCGATCTGAAAGACCTGCGCGCGATCCTGCAGCATGCAGCCGAGAATTCATCGCAATTCACCACCGAGTACGGCAACATCTCGACCGCCAGCGTCGGCGCGATCCAGCGCGGCCTGCTGCAGCTGGAGCATGAGGGAGGCGAGCAACTGTTCGGCGAGCCGATGCTGAATCTCGACGATCTGATGCAGACGGACGAAAAAGGGCGGGGTGTCATCAATATCCTGGCTGCCGACGCGCTGTATAATTCGCCGCGGGCTTATGCCACCTTGCTGCTGTGGCTGCTGGCCGAACTGTTCGAGAATCTGCCGGAGGTCGGCGACCTCGACAAGCCCAAACTGGTGTTTTTTTTCGATGAAGCACACCTGTTGTTCACCGATGCCCCTCCGGCGCTGCTGTCCAAGATCGAGCAGGTGGTTCGCTTGATTCGTTCCAAAGGCGTAGGCGTGTATTTCGTCAGCCAGAATCCGCTGGATATTCCCGATATGGTGCTGGGTCAGCTGGGCAACCGCGTGCAGCATGCGTTGCGCGCATTTACGCCGCGCGATCAGAAAGCGGTCAAGTCCGCGGCAGAAACTTTCCGGCCGAATCCTGAAGTCGATGTGGAGTCTGCGATTACCGAGTTGGGCGTAGGCGAGGCACTGGTATCGTTCCTGGATGAAAAAGGCCGGCCGAATCCGGTCGAGCGCGCATTTATCTGCCCGCCGGGCAGCCGCCTGGGTGCGACGACAGATGACGAGCGGCTGCAGACGATACGAAGTTCCTTGCTGTATGGACATTACGAAAAGCAGGTGGATCGCGAGTCTGCCTACGAAATCCTCAAGAGCCGGGCGGCCGAGTCGGCAACGGAGGCTCCGGCGGAGCAGGACAAGGGATTCAATTGGGGCGAGTTGCTCGGTGGTTCCACGGGGCCGCGTGGCGGCAAGCGCGAAGGCGTGATCGAAGCCGCTGCCAAGAATGCCGCACGCGCCATCGGTTCGGAACTGGGCCGGCAGATCATACGCGGTGTACTGGGTTCGCTGCTGGGCGGCAGCAAGCGCCGCTAACAAAACTTAAGATTGAAGGGTAAGAGATGGGAAATAAATTTGTAACTGTTTTGTTGTCGGCCGCGATGGGCCTATCCCTGTCTGCTTGCAGCAGCATGAGTATGGACAAGGTCTGGCCATTTGGCGACAAGGCCTCGCCTGACCAGCCCAAGCGTTTGGCCAATGCTATCGAATATCAATGCGAAGGCGGCAAGCGTTTTTATGTACGCTATGCAGATAACGGCAACACTGCCTGGCTGATTTATCCCGACCGGGAAGTCTCGCTGGCCAAGGAGGCTTCTGCCGCTCGCTATACCAACGGCATCGCAGTGCTGGAAATCAATGGTACGGAAGCCACGCTGAAGGATGGGCCGGCAATTGCCTACACCGGCTGCAAGTCTGCCGGGAAATAGCCCGTCGTGCATGATTGGATAGGCAGTATTGCCGCCACGCTGACAACGACGGCATTTATCCCGCAGGCGTGGCAGGTCTGGCGTACGCGCCATACAAAGGACATTTCGCTCGGCATGTACGCCATCTTCACCGCCGGGGTGGCGTTATGGGCGATTTATGGCGTGATGATCGCCTCCTGGCCGGTCATCATCGCCAATTGCATCACCCTGGTTCTGGCGGGTGCGGTATTAGTGATGAAAATCCGTTTCGGTTGACGGCTCGGAGTTTATTTTGCTCCCCCGCCCTGACTCCTGACCCAGGCAATCAATTTCAATACTTCATCCGGCGACAGGCCATTCTTGGGATCGTTCGGGTCCATTACGCCTTTGCCTTTTCCGCTCATGCCGGCATTGGTGCCCGCCCAAATGATTTCAAACATGCCTTTATCGGTCGCACTCTTGGCGTGGTTCAGTTTGGGCCCGGTCAATCCGCCCGCCGTTTGGCCCTGCGCCTGAGCGCCGTGGCACTGCGCGCATGAATAAAGCTGGTACAGCTTTTTACCCTCGGCAATGGCTGCCTGATCGCCAATGTAAGGGTTCTGTCCGGTTGCCATGAATTTCTTTGCTTGTTCGGTATCAGGCTGGATATTGAGCGGTTTACCGTCCTTGGTATCGACGAACTGCTCGGCTGCGCTTGCCGGTAAGGCATTCAGGCAAACGAGGCTGGATGTAACGAGTATTGCCATTCTGACAGGGTAGCTTTGCATGATAACCTCCAGGGGAGTTTGGGAATGGAGGGTTTGCATCGGAAATGAGGAAAAGCGCCCTCACTCTTTATAAGAATCATGTCAGAGGATGAAGTTCCCTGCTGCCTGACCCAACTGCTCCCGCAAGCGCGGCTTGCGGGAGCAGTTTCTTGTGGTTACGAAGCGAACTAGTTTACCGCCCCTCCGCCGCTCAGGCTTCTCACCCAGGCAATGACTTTCAGGATTTCATCCGGCGTCATGCCGTTGTTGGGGTCGGTCGGGTCCATGAGCCCCTTGCCCTTGGCGCCCATGCCGCCATTGGTGCCTGCCCAGATGGTCTCGAACATGCCTTTGTCGGTGGTGTTCTTGGCATAGTGATAATTCGGCCCGGTGAGCGCCGGGCCCGTTTGCCCTTGGGCATTGCCACCGTGGCATTGCGTGCAGGAGTAGAGTTGGAACAGTTTCTTGCCGCGTGCGCTGGCTTCCTTGTTGCCGTTGTAGGGATTTTCTCCGGTTTCCTGGAATTTCTTGGCTTGCGGTGTATCGAACAGCTCCGGTTTGATCCCCAGCGGTTTGCCGTCCTTGGTGTCCACGAATTCCTTGCTGGCGGCAAGGGCGGACGGAGCGGCGGCGATGGTACCGGCAGTAAGAAGGATAGCCAGCGTAATGGTAAGGTTTCGCATGATAAACTCCTCGAAAGGCGATAGTTAAAGAGCTGCCATAACCAGCCTTGTTATTCACTGCTTGTGTGCTTTATTGGTTAGATGACTGCGTAAACACCCGGCTGGCAAGAATGTCGTCGGCTTCTATCGTCAACAAATCCTGGCGCGTCAGAGCCTTGTCGTGGCTGGCGAACAGGCGGTTGGCCTGCCGTAGCCGCGCACGGTCCAGCGCGTTGCGTATGGAGCGTGCATTGGCAAAGTTCGGCATCTCCATGCGCTTGACGATATATTCGGCAAACGTTTTTTCGCCTTCCGGGCTGAAACGGTAGTTGAGCCCGGCCATCATCAGCTTGGCGATCTCAAGCAATTCATCCGGGGTGTAATCCGGAAAATCGATGTGATGCGCAATGCGCGACGACATGCCGGGATTGCTTAGGAAAAACCTGTCCATGCGATCCTTGTATCCGGCGAGGATCACTACCAGATCCTCGCGCTGATTCTCCATTACCTGGAGCAGGATTTCGATGGCTTCTGCGCCATAATCGCGTTCATTTTCGGGCTTGTAGAGATAGTAGGCCTCGTCGATGAACAGTACGCCTCCCATGGCTTTTTTTAGTACCTCCCTGGTTTTTGGTGCGGTGTGGCCGATGTATTGGCCGACAAGATCGTCGCGCGTGACGGCCACCACGTGTCCTTCGCGAACGTAACCCAGCCGATGAAGTATCTCGGCCATGCGCATGGCGACCGTGGTCTTGCCGGTCCCCGGATTGCCGGTAAAGCACATATGCAGCGAGGGCGATTGCGCTCTCAATTGCACCTGCTCGCGCAGTTTGTCTACCAGCAGCAGGGCGGCGATCTCGCGAATGCGGCTCTTGACCGGCTTGAGGCCAATCAGCTCCCGGTCCAGTTGGTCGAGCACCTCCTGGATGTTGGATTCCTCGTAAACCTTGTTGAGGTCGACGGGTGTGCTGTCGGGAATGTCATTCACGGCGGCTGACTCGCATAAAAAGCCGTACCCCGCAAGGGGAGGACAGGATACGGCTGTGATTCACGCTAACGATAACGCTGACCTTCCGGTTTGTCCGTGGCATAAGAGTGCAAGGTATAGCGGATATGCCGTCCATCGCTTTCCTGACGAAGTAGCTGGAAACCCGGCTCTTCCTTGGGGCGGTTGACGATGAATGACATGCGCGGCGTTTCCCAGCCGCGGGTGCTGTCGAACGCGGTGACCCGGATGTATTGATCCGGATAGGTTTTGCGGCAGTCCTGGACCTCCATCATGATTCCCGCCGGATCGCGCAGATCGAACATCGGCATGCCCCACATTTCCCAATAGGTATTGCGCGGATGCGGGTCGTCCGTGTATTCAACATTGACTGCCCAGTTGTTCTTGAGCGCGTATTTGATCTGGCTGGTGATCTGCTCGTCGGTGAGATCGGGCAGGAATGAAAACTGGCCTTGAGTGATTCTCATGGCATTCTCCTTTATACCGTTGCCGTCTCGGTGGGCACGAAGTCCGCCGTATCGGTCGACGAGTAGTTGAAGGTAATGTCCTTCCAGGTATCCAGCGCCGCCTGCAAAGGCTTGCACCATTTGGCTGCGTTCTCGAGAATTTGCGGGCCTTCGTTCCAGATATCGCGTCCTTCGTTGCGTGCCAGGATCATCGCTTCCAACGCGACACGATTGGCAGTAGCACCAGCCTGTATGCCCATCGGATGGCCAATGGTCCCGCCACCGAATTGCAGTACCACGTCTTCGCCCAGATAATGCAGCAACTGATGCATCTGCCCGGCATGAATGCCGCCGGATGCCACGGGCATTACCTTATTGAGCGATGCCCAGTCCTGCTCGAAGAACAGACCGTTTTCGAGGCTGACCGGTGTATGCGTCTCGCGCAAGGTATCGTAAAAACCCTTGATCATCAGCGGGTCGCCTTCCAGCTTGCCGACTACTGTGCCGGCGTGGATGTGGTCGACCCCGGCCATGCGCATCCATTTGCAAATGACGCGGAAGTTCATGCCGTGGTTTTTCTGGCGCGAATAAGTGGAATTACCGGCGCGGTGCAGATGCAGGATCATGTCATTTCTGCGTGCCCACTTGGCCATGGTCTGGATCGCGGTGTAACCGATCACGAGGTCGATCATCACGATGACCGAACCCAGCGACTTGGCGAATTCGGCCCGCTCGTACATTTCCTCCATCGTTCCGGCCGTGACATTGAGGTAATGTCCCTTGACCTCGCCGGTCGCGGCTGAGGCTCGGTTGACGGCCTCCATGCAATACAGGAATCGGTCGCGCCAATGCATGAACGGCTGCGAGTTGATGTTTTCGTCGTCCTTGACGAAATCCAGGCCACCCTTGAGTGCTTCGTATACCACGCGTCCGTAATTGCGGCCGGAGAGGCCCAGCTTGGGTTTTGTGGTTGCGCCGAGCAGCGGTCGGCCGAATTTGTCCAGACGCTCACGCTCGACCACGATACCGGTGGCCGGTCCCTGGAACGTCTTGAGATAGGCCACCGGAATGCGCATGTCTTCCAGCCGCAGTGCTTTTACCGCCTTGAAGCCGAACACGTTGCCGATGATGGAGGCGGTCAGGTTAGCGATGGAGCCGGGCTCGAACAGGTCGAGGTCGTAGGCGATATAGGCAAAATACTGCTGATCGGTTTTGGTGCCAGGCCCAGTATTGGGCACAGGGTCAACGCGATAGGCCTTGGCGCGATAAAGCTCGCACGCGGTAAGCCGGTCGGTCCACACCACGGTCCAGGTGGCGGTGGAAGATTCGCCCGCTACCGCCGCTGCGGCCTCGATAGCATCGACGCCCTCCTGCGGAGTTACCCGGAACAACGCGATCAGGTCGGTGTCCTTAGGTTGATAGTCCGGCTCCCAGTAGCCCATCTTGGCATAAGGGATCACACCGGATTTGTAGCGCTCTTTTCCCGTGAGGGTTCCAGTCTCTGACATGGTGGGCCTCCTGACTCGGAAATGGGGTAATGAAACATCGAATTGTTTCCGCTTCCATGAGCAAGAGTCTGTCAGAAGTCAGGGATAAATAAAAATCAATTGTTTCTATATAGTTAATAGCTTTTTATCTATACTTTCATCATCATGATGAGCCACGCAACATTTCGCCAGCTTGAAGTTTTCGAGGCGATTGCCCGCCTGGGCAGTTTTACGCGCGCTTCCGAAGAATTGCATCTCACCCAGCCCACGGTTTCCATGCAAATGAAAAAACTGACCGATGCGGTTGGATTGCCGTTGTTCGAACAAGTCGGCCGGCGCATTCATCTCACCGAGGCCGGCAAGGAACTCGCCATTGCTGCGCGCGAGATCATGCAATCCCTGGAGCGCTGCGATATGTCCATCGCTGAAATGCGGGGGCTGAAAAAAGGCAAACTGCGATTGGCGGTGGTCTCGACCGCCAAGTACTTCGTACCGCGCATACTCGGTGAGTTTTTACGCCAGCACCCCGGCGTTGAGGTTTCCCTCAAGGTGACCAATCGCCAGCGCGTGCTGGAGCGTGCAGCGGAAAATCTGGACGATCTCTATATTCTGAGCCAGCCGGTCGGCCATATCGAACTGGTGGCAAAATCGTTCATGGAAAATCCGCTGCTGGTCATGGCGCACCCTGAACATCCTCTCACGCATGAACGCAATATTCCGCTGCAACGTATTGCCCAAGAGCCTTTCCTGATGCGGGAGGAGGGATCTGGCACGCGTCTTAGCGTGGAACGGATTTTTGGCAGCCAGGGCCTGAAACCCAACATCCGTATGGAGTTGGGGAGCAACGAAGCCATCAAGCAGGCCATCATCGGCGGACTGGGAATTTCCATATTGTCACGCCACACCTTGGGTATGGATGGAATGGGCGAGCCAGTGGTACTGGATGTCGAAGGTTTTCCCGTCGTCAATCAGTGGCATATCGGCCATCCGCACGGCAAGCAATTGTCCGTGGTGGCGAGCGCCTTCCTGGATTATCTTTTAAGACGCATGATGAAGTCTCCTGAAACTAGCGAGTAGCCATCCCTGCAAATAAAAAGGCCGGCATAAGCCGGCCTTTTTATTGCCTTCAGGATACTCAGGCGGGTGCCAACTCGCTGTGGTAACCGAGTTCGGTCGGCATCGTGCCGCCTTTCTTCAGCCGCACGGCGCAGTACTTGACCTCCGCAATCTTCGCGAACGGGTCGAGTGCCTGATTGGTCAGCTTGTTTGCTGCCGCTTCGTAGTAGCAGAAGGCGATGAACACCGAGCCGCGCGGGATACCGTCATCGGCACGCGCAATCAAGGCCACTTCGCCGCGTCGCGATTCTACCGTCAGGATGTCGCCAGGCTTGGCGCCGAGCGCATCCAGGTCGAGCGGATGAATGCTGACCGTCGGCGCCGGTTCAATGGCGTCCAGCACGCTGGCGCGGCGCGTCATGCTGCCGGTATGCCAGTGTTCCAGCATGCGGCCGGTGATGAGCACCATCGGATATTCGGCATCCGGGCGTTCGTCCGCAGGAATGATATCTGCCGGCACCAGTTTGGCACGGCCAGAAGGGCGCGGGAACTCGTCGTGGAATATGACTTCCTCGCCGGGGTCGCCCTCGTGTTCGCACGGATAGCAAACGGCTTCGTTCTCCAGACGTTCCCACGTCATGCCGGCGATAGATTGCATTGCCAAGCGCATTTCGTTGAACACTTCCTTGGGGCCGGGGTAATGCCAGTTCACGCCAAGGCGGGTCGCGACTTCCTGGATGATCCACAGATCCTGGCGTGCCTCGCCTGGTGGGGTGATCGCCGGGCGGCCGATCTGCACCAGGCGGTCGGTATTAGTGAAGGTGCCGAGCTTTTCAGCATGCGCACTGGCCGGCAGTATCACGTCGGCAAGATAGGCGGTTTCGGTCATGAAGATGTCCTGCACCACCAGATGCTCGAGTCGGGCCAAGCCTTCGCGGGCGTGGTTGCTGTTGGGGTCCGACATCGCCGGGTTTTCGCCCTGCACATACATGCCTTTGATCTTGCCTGCGTAGGCCGCTTCCATGATCTCGACGACGGTCAGCCCCGGCTTGTCATCGAGCTCGCTACCCCACAGTTTCTCGAACTTGGCGTGAATCACGGGATCGTTCACCGGCTGATAGTCGGGGAACACCATCGGAATCAGGCCGACGTCGGAAGCGCCTTGCACGTTGTTCTGGCCTCTGAGCGGATGCAGGCCGGTGCCGCGGCGTCCGATCTGGCCGGTGACCATGGATAGCGCGATCAGGCAGCGCGAGTTGTCGGTACCGTGAACGTGCTGTGACACGCCCATGCCCCACAGGATGATGGAAGCCTTGGACTTGGCGTACAGACGCGCCACCTCGCGCAGGGTTTGGGCGTCGATGCCGCAGATCGGCGCCATCGCTTCCGGCGAGAAGCCCTTGACGTTTTCCTTGAGCGCTTCGTAGTTTTCCGTGCGGTTCTTGACGAACTCTTCGTCCACCAGGCCCTCTTCCACAATCACATGCAGCATTGCATTCAGCATGGCCACATCGGTGTCGGGCTTGAATGGCAGATGGTACGCCGCATGGCGTGCGAGTTCGGTGCGGCGCGGATCCATCAGAATCAGCTTGGCGCCATCCTTGACTGCATTCTTGATGAAGGTCGCGGCAACCGGGTGGTTGACGATGGGGTTAGCACCGATGATCACGATGACTTCGGAGTACTGCACGTCGGCCACCGGGTTGGATACCGCGCCGGAACCGACGCCTTCCAGCAGCGCGACCACGCTCGATGCGTGGCAGAGGCGGGTACAGTGGTCGACGTTGTTGGTGCCAAAACCGGTGCGCACCAGTTTCTGGAACAGGTAGGCTTCTTCATTGCTGCCCTTGGCCGAGCCGAAGCCCGCCAGTGCGTATTTGCCGTCGCGTTCCTTGATGTTTTTCAGACCGTTGGCGGCAAAATCCAGCGCTTCTTCCCAGGTCGCTTCGCGGAATGCGGCGTAGGGGTTGGCCGGATCCATGTCGATCTCGGCATTCTTTGGCACGCCCGGCTTGCGTATGAGCGGCTTGGTCAGGCGGTGCTGATGGCGCGGGTAGTCGAAGCCGTAGCGGCCCTTGACGCACAGGCGGCCATGGTTGGCAGGACCGTCGCGGCCGACCACCTGGATGATCTTGTCTTCCTTGACGTGATAGGTGAGCTGACAGCCGACACCGCAATACGGGCAGACCGAGTCCACCTTTTTGTCCGGTACCACCAGCGCGGCATTCTTGGCGGGCGACAGTGCGCCGGTAGGGCAGGCCTGCACACATTCGCCGCAGGTGACGCAAGTGCTGTCGCCCATCGGATCGCCCTGGTCGAACACGATTTCGGAGTGATGGCCACGGAACGCATAGCCGATGACATCGTTGACCTGCTCTTCGCGGCAGGCGCGTACGCAGCGGGTGCACTGAATGCAAGCGTCGAGATTGACCGCAATCGCCGGGTTGGAAAGGTCGGCATTGGGCGACATGCGTGGCTCGAAGCGCGGCTTGCCAAGATTCATTTTCTTCGCCCATTGGGTCAGCTCGTTATCGAGCTTGTATTCCTTGGGCGGCATGTCCGACAGCAGGAGTTCCAGCACCATCTTCTGCGCGGCGGTTGCTCGCGGGCTGGTGGACTGGACTTCCATGTCGGGAGCGGGCGCGCGGCAGCATGAAGGTGCCAATACGCGCTCGCCCTTGATCTCGACAACGCAGGCGCGGCAGTTACCGTCCGGACGCATGCCGTCCATGTAGCACAAATGAGGAATTTCCACGCCGTTACGCTTGGCGGCCTGGATGATGGTTTCGCCCTCAAAGGCATCGATCTTCTCGCCATTGAGCGAGAAGCCGATGGTGGCGGGCAATGTAGAAGGAGCATTCATGACCGTGTCCTCTTACTTCAGTTCGTCAGGGAAGTATTTCATTACGGAACGCAGCGGGTTGGGGGCTGCCTGACCGAGACCGCATATGGATGCGTCTATCATGGCCACGGAAAGTTCCTCCAACAATGATTGATTCCATTGTGGTTTTTCCATCAGTTTTGCTGCTTTCTCAGTACCCACGCGGCAAGGCGTGCACTGTCCGCAGGATTCATCCTCAAAGAACTTCATCGCGTTGAGGGCAAGATCCTTGGCTTTGTCCTTGTCCGAAAACACGATGATCGCTGCCGAGCCGATGAAACAGCCGTACTGATTCAGCGTATCGAAATCCAGCGGAATGTCGCCCATGCTCGCCGGCAGGATGCCGCCCGATGCGCCTCCGGGGAAATAGCCATAGAATTCGTGGCCGTCCAGCATGCCACCGCAGTACTCATCGATCAACTCGCGCATGGTGATGCCGGCCGGGGCCAGATGCACTCCCGGCTTCTTGACGCGGCCGCTGACCGAGAAGGAGCGCAGGCCCTTGCGATCGTGCCGGCCATGCGCGGTGAACCATTCCGGGCCCTTTTCGACGATGTCGCGCACCCAGAACACGGATTCCATGTTGTGCTCCAGCGTCGGGCGACCGAAGAGACCAACCTGCGCCACGAACGGCGGACGCAGACGCGGCATGCCGCGCTTGCCTTCGATGGATTCGATCATGGCGGATTCTTCACCGCAAATATAGGCACCGGCGCCGCGCCGCAGATGGATTTCCGGCAGATTGGCAGGCGGATTAGCCTGGAGTGCGGCCAGCTCCTTGGTCAATATCTTGCGGCAGCCCGCGTATTCGTCACGCAGGTAGACGTAAATCTTCTGGATGCCGACGGCCCAGGCCGCGATCAGCATGCCTTCCAGGAAACGGTGCGGGTCGCGTTCGAGATAGTAGCGATCCTTGAATGTACCCGGTTCGCCTTCATCGATATTGACCGCCATCAGGCGTGGAGCGGGCTGGCCGCTGACGATGCGCCACTTGCGGCCGACCGGAAAGCCTGCGCCGCCCAAACCGCGCAAGCCGGAATTTTCCATGATGGAAATCAGTTCTTCTGAAGTGCGCTTTCCTTCAATACAGTCGCGGTAAAGCTGATAGCCACCGTGGCTCAGATATTGGTCGAAAGGGATGTAGGCTGTTACCGGAGCCTCGATGTCGCCGGCATTGGCGATATCGATTACGGCCGCAGCATCCGCATGATCGATGGGGTTCTGTCCGACCACTGCAATCGGAGCGGTGTCGCAGCGGCCCACGCAGGGCACGGGTTGTACGCGGATATGGTCTCCCAGGCCGCGCTTCAATGCATCGATCAGTTCATGCGCGCCGGCCATGTCGCACGAAACCGACTCGCATACGCGAACGGTCAGTGCGGGAGGCGGAGTCTGCCCTTCCTTGACGACATCGAAGTGATGGTAAAACGTGGCGACTTCATAGACTTCGGTCTGGGACATCTTCATCACCGCAGCAAGCGCCGCGATATGCTTGCTGGAGATATGGCCAAACTTGTCCTGAATCTTGTGAAGATGCTCGATGAGCATATCGGGCGCGCAGGACTCTCCCTGGATCAGTGCCTCGATCTCGGTGCGTGCGGCAGGGTCAACAGGGCGGCCTTTGGGCTTGCCCTGTTTTTTTGTAAATGCAATCGGAATAGATGCGGCTTTTTGCTCGGACATGCAGTAAACCTCGATTAGTTTGATTCCGATTCTGATCTCTTACATGAAAATCAGAATCTCTCCCTTGCCATCGTTGGCCAGATCGCCTGCGTATCGTTGCACGCGATTCAGATGGATTGCCGCGAACTTGCTGGGCAAGCCGCTAAAAGATTTGAACATCAGCTTGAGGAAAGGCAGTGTATGCGAGCCGCAATCCTGCAAGGTGGCGTGTAATCTGGGTTGGCTGAACAATAGCAGGGTTCCGCGGCGCATGCCGTAGCCGACGTAATCGCCGACCGAGCCCATCACGCCTATCGTGCCAGCCAGCATGCGCGAGGCGCAATATGCACCGACGTTGCCTTCGATAAGCACAATGCCACGACGCATCTGGTCGCCGACGCGATCACCGGCGTTGCCAGTGACAATCACCAGACCGCCCTTCATGCCCTTGCGGTCGCCGGGTATTGCGGATGCCAGATAGTCACCGACGCTGCCATGAATGTGCAGGGTGCCACCACTCATGCCGCTGGCGGCAAAACCGCCGGCATGGCCATGTAGCACGATATTGCCCTTCTTCATATGGAAGCCGAGATACCAGCCTGCATCACCGTGAATGATGATACGGCCGCTCTGCATCGCGTTGCCGATATAGTCCAGCTTGTCGCGGCAGTTCATGAAGACGAGATCGCTGGCGTCGTCACCGGAAATATCGAATACCGCATCGGTGCGCAGCGTAAGTTTGCCGGACTGCAATTCGATGGCGCCGATTTCGGCAACGGACTTCCCGGCAAGCTTGTCCGGGGTAAGCGGCGAACAGTCGATACGTTGTTGGGGAATGCTTTTCAGGGTAAGGGTCAGGGCGCTCATGCCATGATCTCCCGCAAGTGGAACTGGAATTGGCCGAGCTTGCCGCCGTAATTACCGGCAGAAATCCGTTTGATGCCGTTCTTGGCGCCGAGTTCGCACGCGGCAGCGATGCCGGCACGCGTAGCCTTGCGCACGTCTTCATCCGTCAAACCGTCGATGACGATTTCCATCACCGATTCGATTTCCGGCGACAGGTCGGTCTTGGTAATGCCTTTCAGAGTTGGGCAGAACGCGTCGTTGGTCGACGCAATCAGTGTCTTGTACTTGGATCCGACCTTGGAGCCGGAGCGTACGACGCCGCCGGGGAAGGGCATGATCACATTGGGTACTTTCTTCATGGCTTCAATCGCCGCTTCGCATGCCGCCAATGCCTGCGGTTGCGATTCGGCCAGCACCAGGAAATTGCCGCCGCCGACGGCACGTACCATGCCGGTTTTTTCTTCGGTCAGGAATTCGCCGTCCATTACCGGCACGCGCCAGTAGCGCTTGCCGCCGAACTGTTTCGAAATCTGGAATCCGTCGCCGAAAAAGCGCAGGTTTTTGCCGAGGTTGATGCGGTCGCCGCCTTCAATGCCCGAGAATGCGGCAGCGGTGGGGCAGGTCAGCACACATTGGCCCATGCGGGTTTCGAGTTGCTTCATCAGCACCGCGCTGCCCATGGCGAACAGCAATACGGCTACGCCGGGGCGGCCGTCAGGCGTTTCGGAGGAATCCAGTTCGCGTTCGATGCCGGCTTCCACGCCGCAGGCGATGACCGAGGTCGCGAAACCGGTCATTGCGTTGGCGGCGTTATACGCCCATTTCAGGTTCTGCGCGGTGATGATGACGCGCGTGCCGCGCATGCCGAAGGCTTCGGCGAAAGTATCGTCAATGACGACGCCGTTGATGATCATGCCGTCTTCTCCCGGCGACCCTTGCATTCCTGCACGATGACCTTGCCGCGACCGTCGCCTTCGATCTCGTCGTTGCTTACCTTCATATGATCCATTTTTATCGTGAGATACTTGTCGAAGTACTGCTTGATTTCCTTTTCGATGCCGCGGTCGAACTCGGGCTTGACGGTATGCGTCGCCCCCCAGACTACGCGGACGATATTGCCGTCCTTGACGATCAATTGGCCGTCCTTGAATACGTAATCCGGCTTCTCGAACATTTTTTCGCGGTCAGCGATATCGGTATACACCGTGATGTCGGCTGCTGCGCCCACGCCCAGATGCCCACGGTCATGCAGACCGACCAGCTTGGCAGCACCGGCGCGGGTCATGATCGCGATTTCGTAGAGCGAATATTCGCGGTCGATGGACGCCAGTGTGCTCATTTTCTGAGCATCCAGGTTCAGGCTGGCGAACATGTCGTTACGGAAGGTCTTGTCCATCAGCAGTTTGATCAGGTGCGGATAACTGGTGAAGGGCGCGCCGTTGGGGTGGTCGGTAGTCAGGAAAATGCGCCATGGATCGTCCACCAGCAGGAAAATTTCCAGACCGATCGCCCACTGCAGCGCATTGACGAAATTCTGATCCTTGTACTTGAACGGTACTACGCCGCAACCGGCATCGCATTCGATATCCATGCATACCGACTTGTGCGGGCTGCCAGCACCGGCATTGCGGAATTGCGACATCTGGTCGCCGGAGGCGGTCACGGTCTGGCCGAACAGAATCTGGCCGACGTCCGCTGAGATGTTCTTTTGCTTGTTGATCGCTTCGGCAATACGTGCGGCACCCGAGGAAAACTTGCGATCGCCTTCCGTACCGTAGCTATGGAACTGGATGTGTGTGAGGTGCATCGGATAACCTTCGACACCCGCCATCGAGTTCAGCGTGGTTTCCACGTTGCCCGGTACGCCGAGATTATTGCCGTGTACATGCAGCGGATGGGGTACGCCAAGCTCATGCACGGCACGCGCCAGCGTTTTCAGTACTTCGCGTGGCGTTATGCCGTAATACGAGTTTTGTTCATCCAGATCAAGGAAGCGCTGGTTGAATTTGAATGCGTTGATGCCGCCGGCATTTACCACCTTGATACCGATGCCCTGGCTTGCGGCAATGGTCCACGCGACGTAATCGTTGATTGCGTTCTGGTCTTGCTTGGCGGCAAGCATGCGCAGGAATAAATCGTCGCTGCCCAGCATCGCGTAGCCACCCTTGTCGATCATGGGCGTATCGCCCATTTCAAGGTGCGCCTGGCGTGCGTTCATTGGCAGCACGGCAGGTTCGAAACCTGCGGTGTAGCCCATTTCGGCGTAACGATAACCCGCGGTGAGCGTGGAAGGCACGGCATGGCCGCAGCCCGCACGGCACAAATCGCTATGCGCTGCCGGGTCGTGGCGATGATCTTCCGGCAACATCGTGCGGGCGATGTTGACTTTACCGCCACCGATATGGGTATGCATGTCGATGGCGCCGGCCATGACGACTTTGCCTGCGAGATTGTATTCCTGGTCGATGCGTTCGCCGTCGCGCGGTTTTTCGACAATGCGGCCGTCACGGACGAAAATGTCCATGGCTTTGCCATCGATGCCGTGCGCCGGATCGTAAATGGTGCCGCCGCTCAGTTTGATCAGCATGTGGGTTTCCTTGAAATCTTACTGGACTGCCGGTTGCAGAGCTTGTTCGATTGCGCGCAATACTTCGCCCAGCGTGGGCAGGCTGCTGCTGCGCAATTGCTGCAATGGCAGCGCTACGACGTTGTCACTGCGGAACATGATGCCTTTATGGTCGATGCCGGGCGTTCCCACCGGGATGTACACGTCCGGTTCTTTTTCGAATTCCATGTGCGCGTCGCCGAATACCACGGTCGGTACGTCGGCGGCCGGCGGAGTACGCTCGGGATTGAACGTCGAAACCCAGAAGAGCGCGTCCGCTTCGCCGCTTTGCAGCTGACGGTCGGCAGCATAGATATAAGGATCGAAATCCGGGTAATTACGCTGGTAGGAGTTGCGCATCGGATAACCGCTGATCCATGCACTCACCTGGTTGGCACTCGTATCGCCGTCGCTGCCGCCGAGCGGCAGGCCTGCAGCGCGCGTGGTCTTGTTGATGGCGATGACCAGCTCGGTGATGTTCTGCACTGTGAGTTCCGCATGCGGGAAGGCGAGCGGGCCGGCTGCCCAGGCAACCACGGCGTACTTGGCGGCAAGCAGGCGCTGTGCAAGTCGCTCGAGGTCTGCGGTGGCGATGCCGGCAATTTCAGAAGCGTGAAGTTTCTTGCCGATGATGAGCGCGCGTAAAGCCGCAACGACCTCCGGGATGCGGTCGAGATCGCATGCAAATACATCGGGCTGGCGTCCGTCCGGCGAAACGCCGGCGGAGGTGTCTAGGTCGCGTCCACCGAGGTAAACGATCTCGCGCTGACTCGTATTCTGGTCGAACATCGTTTCGGTGTTCCAGATTTCGCGCTCGAAAAAACGCGGGTTGACGCTGCTGATATCGGTACCAACCACGACCAGCAAGTCAACGCGATTGCGTACTTCACTCAGTGTCGTGGTAAACCAGCCGGAGTTCTGGAGCACATGGATGTTGCGCATGAACCCATTGGAATTCATGTGGTCCAGCGTAGCCCGGCTGCTTTCGGCAAGATTCATCACCGCGCGCATGCCGAAGACCTCGGTGCCCAGGCCGGCCAAAAGAGGCTGCCGGGCTTTGCCGAGAATTTCAGCTGCTTTGGCAAGCGCTTCCTGCAATGCGACAGGCTTGCCTTGAATGCGAGGGCTGGGCGCGGCAACAGGGCGTTCGAAAAAAGTCACGGCGCGGGCGCAGCCGTTTTCCATGACTTTAAGGTTACCTGCGGAGTCGCGTTGGACGGTCAGATCGTCGCAAAGCAAGCCGCAGAAAGGACAGGCTACCGATTCAACGGTGCCCGCCTGAGCAAAATTATCCATTCGGATTCTCTCGTTCCAAATCTTGGCGCGCTTCTGGATGCGCACCTACGTTAGCTTTGCGGAAATTTGAGATTGCAGCAACACCGGGTTCACCAGACGGCGCGGCGGGGTTGTGCAGGGGACTAGATCGAATGCATGCAACCAAAAGCGGCAACCAAAAACTTCACTGCGCATTATCAAGTGAAAAAAACGGGTCGTCAATATAAAGGGGTGTTCTATGAAGCCCTTATGCAGGCAGGGGTTCCGCCATGAATTGTTGCGGGCTCTCCGACAGGGCAGAATTTTTTGGATTGAATTTCAATAAATACATTTGCTAGGCTAAAATGACGGGTTTATTCCCTGAATCGAATTTATCGGCATGTCTGGCTGTAATACTCCGCAACGAGTTAGCGTTGTGACGACGGCGCGCCTGCACATGGGGTTCCTCGATTTGCACGGTGGACTCGGGCGCCGGTTCGGCAGCATAGGCCTGGCTCTGGAGCAGCCGTACACCCGCCTGACGGTAACGCGATCCACAGAGTTTATAGCTCAGGGGCTCGGCGCTGAGCGTGCGTTGGCTTGCGCAAGGCGCTTCATGGAGCGCGCTCAGCTCTCGCATGGGGTGAGTCTGGAGCTGCAAAGCACCATTCCAGAGCATGCGGGCTTGGGATCGGGTACGCAAATGTCGTTGGCTGTAGGCGTTGCGCTGGCAAAATTGTACGAGTCGTCGCTTTCCGTTCGCGAGATAGCCGCGTTGACGGACAGAGGGGCACGCTCCGGGATCGGTATTGGTGCTTTCGAGCAAGGCGGATTGTTGCTGGACGGAGGGCGCGGCGCGAATACGCTGGTTCCCCCTTTGCTGTCACGCATGGACTTTCCCGACGCGTGGAGGGTGCTGCTGATTTTTGATCGCTCCGGTGCCGGTGTGCATGGGAACGAGGAAGTGGAAGCGTTCCGGACGTTGCCGGAGTTTCCTGAAGAAATCGCAGCGGCATTGTGCCGCCGCGTACTGATGCAGGCCTTGCCGGCTGTGGCCGAGCAGAATCTTGATGCTTTTGGATCGGCAATTTATGAAATCCAGTGCCGGATAGGGGATTACTTCGCTTCTGCCCAGGGCGGGGAGCGATATACCAGTGCCGCTGTCGGTGATGCGCTCGAATGGATGCGCACGCAAGGCGTCCGGTGCGTGGGCCAGAGTTCCTGGGGCCCCACGGGTTTTGCAGTGCTGGAAAACGAACTCGAAGCGCAGGCAATGGCGGCTGCGCTCGAAGCGAGATGCGCCCACAGGCAGGGCATGAGCTTCATGCTTTGCCAGGCGCGAAATCAAGGTAGTGAAGTACGGGTGGCGTACGAGGGCGATCTCGTTGACAAGGCCTGTGCGGTGAATTAAGTTCTATTCATTATTTAATAAGGGTAACAACAATGGAAAAGCCATACGTTCTTCATTTCATTACGCCGGCCAAGAATGCCAGCCCGTTCGACGTGAACATGGCCTATGACGCCGGTTATGACGCCATCGCTCCTTACACCAATGTTCAGTTGAACGAAGTGACCGGCCTTGTGCAAGACGCCATTTTCTCGCGCGGGCCTCGTGGCGTATGGCGTACCGGCATGCTGATCGGTGGTCGCGATATCGACCTGGCGATGGATATGCTGGAAGCTGCCAGAAAGGCAATGTTTCCTCCTTTTGAGATTTCCGTATTTGCAGATCCTTCCGGCGCATTCACGACCGCCGCGGCAATGATGGCCATGGTCGAGCGGCAGTTGAAACGTCAATTCGGTGGCGATCTCTCCGGCCGCAAGATCGCCATTTTTGGCGCTACCGGCCCGGTTGGCGGCTGTACCGCAGTCATCGCAGCCAAGCACGGTGCGACCGTTGAGCTTGTGGCCCACCGCTCTCTCGCGGATGTTCAGGAAAAGGCTGCGGCTTACAATAAGCGTTACGGCACCGACATCGGCTACGCCGACGGCAGCACGGACGAACTCAAGAAAAAGATACTGCATAGTGCCGATGTTGCTCTCTGCTGCGCTGCAGCGGGCGTGCGCGTGATTACGCTGGAACAAATGGCCGGCTCGCCGACACTAAAGGTGGTCGCCGACGTCAATGCGGTTCCACCGACCGGTGCTGAAGGCGTTACCGCGATGGCCGATGGCGTTCAAATCGAAGGCACCAATGCTTTCGGCATGGGTGCTCTGGCCATCGGTAACAACAAATATCAGTTGCAGCAAAATCTGTTCAAGAAAATGCTGGAAGGCCAGACGCACGTGTATCTGGATTTCCTGTCCGCATTCGAAATGGCGCGCAAGGATCTCGCCTAAGCCGCTCATTATTGCCGCTGCTTGCGCCCGGCCGTTTGTCCGGGCGGCTGCGGCATCCGGCCGCCACGTTATCGCGGCGGACGTTTTTTGCGATATCGATACGCGTCATGCCGCGGGTAAAGCCATTCAACTGGCTTACCGGCATGGAGGGTTCGATGCGGAGGATGTACGGGCTCAGTTGCTTTTCGTTGCCTCAAAAGGCACAAGCTTGGTCTACGGCAGCGGATTCGAGACACAGCCGGAATTGTTGGAAGAGCTTGCACTGAATTTCCAGCTCATTGGAAATCAGCCAGAAACGGTCAGGATCATCAAGGATCCGGGCCGTTTTTTTTCGATGTTGTCCCGCCTCGGCATTCCCGCTCCTGAAGTTTCGATGGCGTTGCCAACGGCCTCGGCCGAGTGGTTGACAAAGCTTGTCGGTGGTTCCGGCGGCACACATGTCTTACCCGTAATGGAACGCCATGAGGCAGGGCGTTACTATCAGCGTAAGGTCTGCGGACAGCCAGTCTCTTTGCTATTTCTGGCGGATGGCAGCAAGGCTAACGTTGTCGGGTATAACTTGCAGCTATTGGCGCCTGTGCCGACCATGCCATATCGCTATGGTGGGGCGGTGAGTCACTTTCCGTTGCCGGAAAACATATGCAACTCCATGTTGCAGGCCGCAGAGAAAATCACAGCAGAGATGGGTTTGCGCGGGCTGAATAGCCTGGACTGTATTGCAAATGAAGAAAATTTCTGGGTGCTGGAGGTCAATCCGCGATTGAGCGCCACCTTTGCGCTTTATGATGCCGATCACGCTGGCGCAATGTTGTTCGAGGGGCACATGCAGGCAAGCATGGGCGTAATGCCCGAGCCCTTGTCACAGGAGCCATCGCAGGCGCATTTGATATACTATGCCCCTTTCGATTTGACAGTGCCGGCGGCAATGGAGTGGCCGGACTGGGTGGCGGACGTACCTGAGCCCGCTTCCCGGATTGAGGCGGAGGAGCCTCTTTGCACCGTGTCGGCATCGGCGGCGAGAGCAGGTCAGGCCTTGGCGCTTGCGCGTACTCGCGTCGAAGCGTTGACGCGGCTTGTTAATAATTTTTGAACGGAATATGGATTACAAATGAACGAGAGCAAACTCGATACCGGCAACTGGCCTAGCGTTAATGCATTGACGGCACCCTTGGTGGCCAATCTGTTGGCAAATGCCAAATCACTGCGTCTAAGCGTGGAAAAGCATCCCAGTGGCGCGACGATAATCGATGCAGGCATCAAGGTAGCCGGCGGACTTGAAGCCGGTCGACTGATTACGGAAATCTGCATGGGTGGCCTGGGCCGCGTATCCTTGCATTCGAATCCGTCCTTTCCGCACTGGCCATGGCAACTGTCGGTCCATTCCTGCAATCCCATTCTGTCTTGCCTGGGCAGCCAATACGCTGGCTGGAGCCTGGCGCATGAAAAGTTCTTTTCGCTTGGCTCCGGCCCGGGCCGCGCCATGGCTGGCCGTGAAGAGTTGTACAAGGAACTGAATTACAAGGATCAGGCGGAGTCCGCTTGCCTGGTATTGGAGAGCGAAAAGGCTCCTCCGCAGGAAGTGATTGAAAAGATTGCGCGCGATACCGGTTTGAGTCCGGATAAACTCACCTTCATCCTGACCCCGACGCGCAGTCTGGCGGGTGCGGTACAGATTGTCGGCCGCGTACTGGAAGTGGCAATGCACAAGATTCATACCCTTCATTTTCCGCTGGAAAACGTCGTCGACGGCATGGCGAGCGCTCCGGTGCCGCCGCCTTCTCCCGACTTCCTGACCGGCATGGGACGTACCAACGACGCCATTCTGTTTGGCGGCCATGCGCATGTGTTCGTTACCGGCAGCGACGATGATGCAGCCAAGCTGGCGAAGGAACTGCCGAGCAGCGCTTCACGCGATTACGGCCGTCCCTTCGCCGAAGTGTTCAAGAGCGTCAACATGGATTTCTACAAAATCGACCCGATGCTGTTCAGCCCGGCGGCCGTGACCGTTACTGCAGTCGAGTCCGGCAAGAGCTTCACCGGCGGCAAGCTGGATGCAGCGCTGCTCGATCAATCCTTCGGTTATTCCGCCTAAGTTGAATCGCCGCATCCCGGTCTTTACCGACGATCCCGGCTGGCATGGCAAGCGCCTCAAGGAAGCGTTTGCCGCGCGTGGCCGGGAAGCAGTATTCGTTTCCCTCAAGGATTGTCATCTTGAGTTGATGCAAGGCCGTCCGGGCGTGCACATTCCCGGCTTCGAGGATGGCTTGCCGGATGGCGCCTTTGTGCGCGGCGTGCCTGGCGGCACATTGCAACAGGTCATCGTACGTCTCGATGTACTCCATGCGTTGAAAATGCTGGGGGTAGTCGTATACAACGATGGCCGCGCTGTTGAACGTACTGTCGATAAGGCGATGACCAGCTTTCTGCTACATCACCACCATGTGCCAACGCCGCCTACCTGGGTGTGCGAATCGCGCGAGCATGCTCACAGTGTGATTCTGCGTGAAACGATGGCGGGGCGATCCCTGGTAATCAAACCCTTGTTCGGATCTCAAGGCCAGGGAGTGCGCCTGCTGACACGGGAGTCACCATTCCCGGTGCCAATGGAAGAGCACGTCGATGGTCTTTATTATCTACAGCATTATGTGGATAGCGGCGAGGGCGCATGGCATGACCACCGTGTATTCATTATTGATGGCCAGGTGGCAGGGGCCATGGTGCGGCACGGTAGCAGTTGGGTGAATAATGTCGCACAGGGCGGCCGCTGCGAGTTTCTGGCGCCTGATGGCGATGTGGCGGAGCTGGCTCTGGCTGCCGCTCGCGCTGTCGATATCGATTACTGCGGTGTGGATGTGATACGCGACAGGCAGGACAGGCTTTACGTGCTCGAAGTCAATAGCATTCCGGCCTGGAAAGGGCTGCAAGGTGTCGTCGATCATGATGTTGCTCAGACCCTGGTAGATGATTTTCTTTCCAAGATCAGCGATGCGCAAAGCATTCTCGCCATTGCCTCATGAGTCTCAGTCAAACTGAACTTTCATCGCAGCTTGCCGCGGTATTCAAGACTGCCTGCCTGTCCGAACTTGAAGCGCTGAAGCCGGGAAACGTGCACATTTTTGCCGATGGTCATGGCATGGTGGTGCAGGATTTCATTCACAGTGCAGAAGCTGCATCGCAGGAAATTGCCAAGCCGGGATTGACGGTCGGGCAGCGTATTTTTTATGCGGTCGAATCGACGTGGCTGGCGGTGGGGTGCAATACCAACCTTGGAATCATCCTGTTATCGGCTCCGTTGATTCATGCAGCATTCAAAAGCCCTCAAATTGCCTTGAGGGGGCGGTTGAAGGAGGTGTTGCAGGAGTTGACTGTCGAGGATGCAGCGATGGCTTATCGTGCGATTCTTCAGGCGTCGCCTGCCGGCCTGGGAGCAAGTGCACAGCATGACGTGCATGGCGTGCCCGATGTTTCGCTGCTGGACGCAATGCGAGAGGCGGCGGCTCGTGACAGGATCGCGCTGCAGTATGCGAACAACTACGAAGATGTATACCGTGGCGCGGAAGTTTACAAAAATGCCTATCAGCAATGGGGCCGGGCAGGTTGGGCAACGACAGTCCTCTATCTGGATTTTCTGGCGGAAATCAGTGACACCCATCTACTTCGAAAATATGGGGAAGAGGTTGCACGACAGGTGCGCGACGAAGCTGCGCACCATCGCAAGCTGTTGCTTGAGCAGGAAAATCCAAAGAAATATCAAAGGCCTTTGCTTGAATTTGACCGCGATCTCAAGTCCCGGGGATTGAATCCCGGGACGAGTGCGGACCTGACGGTGGCGAGCCTGCTGCTGTTCGAGTTGGAAAAAATGGGGTGACTGATTTCGCTTGCTCGTAGTAATATCCCCAGTTCACGAAATTCAACAACAAGATTTTCAGTTTTTCGCAATTACAAATTCCCAAGGAGAAACCCATGGCAAGTTTGCTCGAACAATTGAAGGCTATGACCACCATCGTCGCCGATACTGGTGACGTGGAAGCGATCAAGAGCGTCAAGCCTGTCGATGCGACCACCAATCCATCCCTGCTGCTGAAGGCGAGCACTATGCCGCAATATGCGCACCTGATCGATGAGTCCATCGCATACGCCAAGGCGCAAGGCGGCAGCAAAGAAGCACAAATCGAAAACGCCGCTGACAAGCTGGCTGTACTGATCGGCATTGAAAT
The DNA here is from genome assembly GCF_001645185.1 of Methylobacillus sp. MM3. Taxonomy (GTDB): domain Bacteria; phylum Pseudomonadota; class Gammaproteobacteria; order Burkholderiales; family Methylophilaceae; genus MM2. The sequence continues at coordinate 377,274 of NZ_LXTQ01000001.1, read as the reverse complement.
CTCCAAGGTTGTTCCGGGCCGTATCTCCACCGAAGTTGATGCGCGTCTGTCCTTCAATATCGACAAGATGCTCGCCAAGGGTCGCAAGCTGATCAAACTGTACGAAGAAGCCGGTGTCGGCAAGGATCGCGTGCTGATCAAGCTGGCTTCCACCTGGGAAGGCATCAAGGCTGGTGAACAACTGGAAAAGGAAGGCATCAACTGCAACCTGACCCTGCTGTTCGGTTTCGGCCAGGCACGTGCCTGTGCAGAAGCAGGTGTGTTCCTGATCTCCCCGTTCGTCGGCCGTATCCTCGACTGGTACAAGGCCAAGAATCCAGGCACCGAATACACCCAGGAAACCGACCCGGGTGTGGTTTCCGTGCGTAACATCTACGCCTACTACAAGGAAAACGGCTACAAGACCGTGGTCATGGGCGCTTCTTTCCGTAACACCGGCGAATTGATCGCTCTGGCTGGCTGCGACCGCCTGACCGTATCCCCGAACCTGCTGCAGGATCTGGCTGCTACCGAAGGCACGCTGACCCAGGTGCTGAAAGATAACGGTGCCACCAAGACTCCGTCGGCCAAGATGACGGAAGAAGAGTTCCGTTTCGCGCTGAACGAAGATGCCATGGCCACCGAAAAGCTGGCTGAAGGTATCCGCGGATTCGTCGTTGACCAGATTAAGCTGGAAAAAGCTCTGGCAGAAAAGCTCTAATCAGAGGATATTTTTTACGGACAAGCCAACCGGAGTTAGTCCGGTTGGCTAGACGTCTGTTTTTTTTCCAATCGGCACTATAGAATGCTGTTGGAGTTTTTGATAAAAAATATTTATCCTATATACCTTTTCGGAGGAACACCATGGCAAAACCATTAATTCAGGTCGCATTGGATTCATTGGATTATGAACAAACGCTGGCGCTTGCCCGTCAGGCTGCTCCTTATGTCGACATTATCGAAATCGGTACGCCTTGCCTCAAGGTCAACGGTCTCGCGCTGGTGAAGGCCATCAAGGCGGCACATCCGGACAAGCTGTTGTTTGTCGATCTGAAAACGATGGATGCCGGTTACTACGAAGCGGAACCATTCTTCAAGGCTGGTGCCGATATCACGACCGTTCTGGGCACTGCTGATCTCGGTACCATCAAGGGAGTGGTCGACGTGGCCAATGCTTATGGCAAACAGGCGCAGGTCGACCTGATCAACGTTGAGGACAAGGCAACCCGTGCAACCGAAGCTGCAAAGCTGGGCGCGCACATTATCGGCATCCATACCGGAATCGACCAGCAACTGGCTGGCCAGACCCCGTTTGCCGATCTGGCGGCGCTGGTCGCCTTGGGTCTGAACGTCAAGGTTTCCGTGGCTGGCGGTATCAAGCAAGCTACGGTGCAGCAAGTCGTCAAGGCTGGTCCGGATATCGTTGTGATCGGAGGTGCGATCACCGGTTCCCCCGCAGCAGAGTTGGCTTCCCGCGAGATTCGCGAGTTGGTCGACGCAGCTGCTTAAGCCCAGGGATTTGTAATTTATTCATCAACCTGCAACACAATCATAACCTTATCAATTAGAGGATAACATCATGGCACAACCATTAGTTCAAATGGCACTGGATTCCCTGGATTTCGATCAAACCGTAGCGCTGGCAGAGAAAGTTGCTCCGCACGTTGACATCCTGGAAATCGGCACTCCCTGTATCAAGCACAACGGCATCAACCTGCTGAAGACGCTGCGCGCCAAGTTCCCGAACAACAAGATCCTGGTCGATCTGAAGACCATGGACGCTGGTTACTACGAAGCTGAGCCGTTCTACAAGGCCGGCGCAGACATCTGCACCGTTCTTGGCACTGCAGACATCGGTACCATCAAGGGTGTGATCGATGTTGCCAACGCATACGGCAAGGAAGCTCAAGTTGACCTGATTAACGTTGCTGACAAGGGCCAACGCACCAAGGAAGTGGCTGCTCTGGGCGCTCACATCATCGGCGTGCATACCGGTCTGGATCAACAAGCTGCTGGTCAAACTCCGTTCGTCGACCTGGGTCTGGTTGCCAGCCTCGGCCTGAACGTGAAGGTTTCCGTCGCTGGCGGCATCAAGCCCGCAACCGTTCAGCAAGTTGTCAAGGCAGGTGCTAGCATCGTGGTTGCTGGCGCTGCCATCTACGGCGCTGCTGATCCGGCTGCTGCTGCTGCTGAGATCACTGGTCTGGCACGTTCCGCTGCTTAAGCGATAACGTAAGCAAAATATCCACCACTTCGGTTCAGTTCTGATCCGACTTGGTGGATTTTCTATTTATAGCGCTCACTTTCTCTTTGTGGGGAGTGATTGATGATTCGATAGGGTGAATATCATGCATCAGGAACTTATCCTAAATAAAATTTCCAATGTTCTTCAGGCTACCGACGACAGCCTCGTCGACAAGATTGTCGAGATCGTAGACAAAGCCAATCGTATTTTCATCACCGGCGCAGGCCGCTCCGGTCTGGTTTCGCGTTTCTTCGCAATGCGACTGATGCACAGCGGCTATAAGGTATACATGGTTGGCGAGATTGTTACGCCCAGTATCCAAGCTGGCGATCTGTTTATCGTGATTTCCGGCTCCGGCGGTACTGAAACCTTGCTGCCGCTGGTCAAGAAGGCTAAATCGATTGGCGCGCAAGTGGCCGTGATCTCCATGAAGAGCAAATCACCGATGGCTGAATTGGCCGATCTGGTTTGCCCGATGGGTAGCGGTAACGAAAACAGCTTCGGCATTGTTCACGGCATGCCAATGGGTACTGTATTTGAATTGTCTACGCTGGTTTTCTTGGAGGCAATCGTCTCCAAGATCGTGCACGACAAGGGTCTGACGGAAGAAGGTATGCGTGCAATTCACGCAAATCTGGAGTAATTTTCTGCTGGTTCGCGTTTGTAGCAGCAAGGGCCTGGTTCAGATTAAGGACTAGGCCCTTTTTGTTTTAATAAGGCTGGTTTAAAGCTTAATGAATGCTTGGCTTTGCTTGTCGACCTCTTTGTGTATATTATTAATCCTGACCAGTCGTGAAATGGTTGACTGGATGAGTATGAATCAAATAGTGCGCATGATAATTGCGCCTCGGAAGTTCCTTTAAACCTAGTGACGCCGCTTGTTGAACCTGTAATACATGCGGGAGTGGTTTTGTTTGGAAAATCCTGAAGTTTTTTTATATAGGAGGCGGAGCATGGACAAGGTGATTGCATTTGCAAACAAAGATAATGTGAGCCGGTTAAGTCTCGCAAAGACCGAATCAAAAACCAGCAGTTATTCAGACCGGGCTAATGTCAGCCGGTTGAGCCTGGCTAGCGGGGCATCTACTGCGAGCCCTTATTCCGGCCGCGTAAATGTGAGTCGTCTGGGCAGTATAAAAACCGATGCTTTTGTCAGGAACGCCAGCCTGTTCAGTCGCATTGGCGGTGATGCTGCTGTTTCCTCGATTGTTCGGGGATTTTACGGCAAGGCCCTGGTTGACCCGCGCATCAGGAAATATTTCGATTTTGATACGGCGGCTGAGATGGAAACCCAAATCAAGATGCAGATTGCCTTTATTTCTGCTGCGCTTGGAGGATCTGCCTTTGAGGGGATGGATATGCGCAAGGCGCGTACCCACTTGGCAACGCTGGGTCTTGGCGCATCTCATTTCGACGCAGTATCAGAAAATCTTGGTGCTGTTCTCCGCGGTCAGAACATGCCGCATCCGCTGATCGAAGAGTTGGAAAAATTCTGCGAGAGTGTTCGGACGGACGTATTGGGCTAAACCGGATTTAAGTCCGGCAGAAAATATCGGGAATAAGCAGCCTTTTATTTATTGTCCGAGTATAATGCGCGGAAATTATTGCACTGCCTTCTTTGGCAGTGCATTGACTGATGTGCGGGGCACTCAGTCTTGTGCCATTTATTTGAATTTGTAGCAATGTATTTAATTTGGCACGTATCCGCCCCAATATCGTTTCCGATTTGAATAAGGAGAAAAGAATGGCAGTAATCGATCGCGTTCTGGTAGGCGAAGCCCTCGTCATTGACAACCGTCCTGACGGCAGCGGGCTGGATCTGCTGAACGTCGCCCACATCGACCTCATCATGGGTCCGCGTGGTTCCGCGGCGGAAGAAGCTTTCTGCCGCACCCTGACCGACCAGAAGCAAGGCGTCAACGGCCTGTTGGCCGTGGTGGCTCCCAATCTGATGGCGAAGCCGGCGACCGTGATGTTCAACAAGGTCACCATCAAGAACGGCAAGCAGGCGGTGCAGATGTTCGGCCCGGCGCAGCGCGGCGTATCGATGGCGGTGATGGATTGCGTCGCCGACGGCACGATCCCGCTGGAAGAAGCGGACGACGTGTTCATCTGCGTGGGCGTGTTCATCGACCACAAGGCGGACATCGACGAGCGCATCCAGGAATGGAACTACCAGGCGACCAAGCAGGCGATCAAGAGCGCTGTCGCTCGCGAGCCCAAGGCCAAGGACGTGGTAGCGCAGTACAAGCAATCCGCTCACCCGTTCGCAGCAAAGAACTAAAGTTGTATTAGCCGCTCCTGGCACTATGCCTCGGAGCGGCTAAGTTCTGACTGATAAAAAGACCAAGCAGGGGTTAAAGTATGTCTATTCTGGATAAAATTTTTGGATTGTTCGGTAGCGGTAAAGACGCTTCCCCAGCCCCCGTCGCAACTCCCGTAGCAAAAAATTCTGGCGGTCGCGTCATTGACCGCGTACTGGTGGGCGAGGCTCTTGTCATTGACAGCCGTCCTGACGGCAGCGGGCTGGATTTACTGAATGTCGCCCACATTGATTTGATTATCGGTCCTCGTGGTAGCGCAGCGGAGCGGGCATTTACCCGTACCGTGACCAATCAGCGAGAAGGTGTTAATGGCCTGTTGGCGGTGGTGGCTCCCAACCTGATGGCGAAGCCGGCGACGGTGATGTTCAACAAGGTCACCATCAAGAACGGCAAGCAGGCGGTGCAGATGTTCGGTCCGGCACAGCGCGGCGTATCGATGGCGGTGATGGATTGCGTCGCCGACGGCACGATCCCGGCGAACGAGGCTGACGATGTGTTCATCTGCGTGGGCGTGTTTATCGACCATAAGGCAGACATCGACGAGCGCATCCAGGACTGGAACTACCAGGCGACCAAGCAGGCGATCAAGAGCGCTGTTGCTTGCGAGCCCAAGGCTGCCGATGTCGTGCGCATGTACAAGGATCCGACGAACGCTCATCCTTTCCAGGCGAAGTAAGAGACTTCATCGGATCGATCAAGAGCCCGGAATTCGTTCCGGGCTTTTTTACGCCATGAGTTCGGCGATCATGGGTGCGTCGATTTTCCCATCATGCAGCGTGCTGGCAATCAGGGCGCCGGCGGCTCCCAGCGCGTGCAGTCCCTTCAGATCGTTGATGCTCCGAATGCCTCCGGCGGCGTAGATTTTACGTTGCACACCGGTTGCGACCAATCCGGCAATTTTCTCGAAATCAGGTCCTTCGTAACTGCCAACTCTTGCCAGGGTCATGCAGATTAACTCCTTCGGCCAATATTCGGGCTGTATGAGCGCTTTGGGACCCAGCAATCCGTTGCCATTGAAATCGAGAGAAAGTATCGGCCTGGCTATTGCAAGGTTTGATAGCAGGTGCGTGTACTGCGCGGTGTTTTTCAGCACTTCACTACCGATGATGCACCGAATAGTCGCTGTATCCAGATAGGACCATGCGTTTGCGTCAATTATGCCGGTATCCAGCCAGAAGTCGATATGAGGGAAATGATGCTGTAGTTTTCTTACCTCCGCAGCATTGTCTCCCATGCCCTGGATTGCATTCAGATCGGCAATGTAGAGGGTTTTGAATGGGTATAATTCGATCAGCGCACGCATTATTTCGAGCGGCTCGCAGGAGTCGCACAATTGCGAAAGAATTGGCAAATAGCGATCCCGCTCGCCGCGTTGGGCGCGCACGACTTTTCCATGTAAAAGATCAATAACCGGAATAATTTCCACGTGAAAATTTTCGTCTGTGAATTCGTAACTGGCGGAGGATTATACCGCGAGCCATTGCCCGCTTCCCTGGCGCAAGAGGGTGGGCTCATGCTGGAGGCTTTGTTAAGCGATCTTGCCGAATTATCCGGTATCGAACTGCTGACTACTCGTGACTCTCGATTACCGCCTTTGAATAGCCGAGTCACTGTGATCAGTGTGACTCCCGAACAGAATGTTGAAGAGGTTTGGGCGGCTTGCCTTAAGCAATCCGACGCCTTTTGGCCAGTTGCGCCGGAAAGCGGCGGAATTCTGGCGCAGCTGAGCGATCTCGCCATTGCTGAAAACAAAATTTTGCTAAACAGCGGACCCTCGGCAGTGAGGCTGGCCGCGAGCAAGCTGGCAACAAATATCAAGCTTGCAGACGCTGGCCTTTTAATCGTGCCCACATTTCTTGCGAAAGAGTGGCAGTCGGCAGGAGAGGGTCCGTGGGTGGCAAAGCCTGACGATGGAATCGGATGCGAGGATAGTCGAGTTTTTCATGCGAGCGACGCAATGTTGGCGTGGCTGGCCATGGGAGATCGCTGGCAGTCGCATGTGGTCCAGCCTCTGGTTACAGGAACTCCGGCCAGCATTTCCATGCTATCCAGGAATGGCAATGCGATCTTGCTTAGCTGCAATCGGCAGTTGATCGAAATGCTAGATGACCGGTTTCATTATCACGGCAGTTTATTGAATGGCATGCAGGAGTACTGGAGCGATTTCGATGTAATCGCGCAGGTAGTGGCAAAAGCAATGCCCGAGCTGGCGGGATATGCCGGAGTCGACGTGCTTGTCGCTGAGGGGCAGATTTTTGTGCTCGAAGTTAACCCTCGCTTGACGACATCCTATGCGGGCTTGCATCGCGCCATGGGGAGCAATCCGGCGCGGCTGGTAGTCGACTTGATCTATAATGGCGACTTTCGACCCCCTCCCGTCATCGAACGCAATATCGTGGAAGTCCGCCTTAATGAATAACAATCCGACATTAGGCTGGGATCTGGGCGGCGCGCACCTCAAAGCCGTGCTGGTGCAGGGTGATGGTCGTGTGCTGCAGGTATTGCAGCAACCATGTCCCTTGTGGCGCGGTATCGACAAGCTCGAACAAGCTATCGCGAATGTCATGTCTTCATTGCCGACCGTGCCGCAGCGCCATGCGATCACCATGACCGGCGAATTGGCCGATATTTTCCCTAGCCGCGATATCGGAGTTGCGCTCTTGGCGGAATGCATGAGCCGCAGCCTTCAAAATAAGGATGTGCGCATATATGCGGGCCCTTCCGGATTCGTCGCGGCGAACTCCGTGCAAGCACATAAACAATCCATTGCTTCGGCCAACTGGCATGCAAGTGCTGCATTTATTGCAGCCAAGATAGGCGATGGATTGCTGGCCGATATCGGTAGCACGACGGCCGATCTGATCATGCTTCATCACGGCAAGCCTGCTGCGCTTGGCTACTCGGACGCCGAGCGCTTGCAAAGCGAGGAGATGGTTTATACCGGCGCCATTCGCACGCCTGTCATGGCCGTGGCGCAGCAATTGCCATTTGCTGGCGAATGGCAGCGCCTGGCGGCGGAGCATTTTGCTACGATGGCTGATGTTTACCGGCTGACCGGCGAGCTACCGGAATGCTACGACATGGCGGATACGGCCGATGGTGCAGGCAAGACCGAAGTGGACAGCGCCCGGCGCCTTGCACGCATGGCGGGGCGTGATCTGGAAGATGCCCCCATGGCGCAGTGGCGTCGGCTGGCGCATGCCGTGCGATCTCGGCAACTGCAGATTTTGCAGGCAGCATTGGAGCGCCAATTGTCGCGGGACTTGTTGCCTGAGGGGGCTCCCATTGTCGGAGCCGGTGCCGGCCGGTTTCTGGCGCGCGAGCTGGCACGCATCATGAATCGCAATTACGTCGATGCCGCAGAGTTGATCCCTGCCGCCAACGGGTCGTCCGAGTGGGCTGGCGTATGTCTTCCCGCCTATGCAGTGGCCTGGCTTGGCGTTCAGGAGGCAGCATGGCATTGATGCTGGCCGAGTTGCCTTACCGCGCGGATAGCGCGGCTCTGTTTTCCCGTATCGCTCATCGCCCATGGGCCGTGTATCTCGATAGTGGCTGGCCGGGCAGTCATTACGGCAGATACGATATTTTTTCCTCGGATCCGTTTATTACCCTGACTACGTCCGGCGAGCGCACGGAAGTACAAGAGCAAAATACTACGCAGATTTCCGAGGCGGACCCGTTTTCCGTTCTTAAGGAAACCCTCGGACGTTTCACGCACGAAAATTCTACGCTGCCGTTTTCTGGAGGTGCCATCGGTTATTTCGCATACGATGCGGCGCGGCGCCTGGAAATCCTTGCCGAGCATGCCCTGAATGCCGAAAACATACCCGAAATGGCTATCGGCATTTACGATTGGGCTGTCGTGGTCGACCACCATGCAGGCCGTGCCTGGCTGGCAGGGCAAGGGCTCGATGCGCGAACCAAGGCTGAATGGCCCGCATTGCTGGCTTTGTTCAGCGAAGAGGCGGAGCCGCATGACGAAACATTCCATGTGATGGGTCCGGTAACCTCCAATATGGATCAGGCGAGCTATGCCGTTGCCTTTGACCGCATCAAGAATTACATCGACGCCGGTGATTGTTATCAAGTCAATCTGGCTCAACGATTTTCCGCGCAGGCAGAGGGCGATCCCTGGGCGGCCTACCGCCAATTGCGGCAATTCAGCCCGGCGCCGTTCTCGGCCTATCTGAACACGCCGCAAGCGCAGATACTTTCCGCCTCACCGGAGCGCTTCCTGCGCGTCCTGGATCGCCAGGTTGAAACCAAACCGATCAAGGGCACTCGTCCGCGTGCTACGGATCCGGTGCAGGATCGCGCATATGCCGAGGCGCTGCAATCCAGTGCAAAGGACAAGGCCGAGAATGTGATGATCGTCGATTTGCTGCGCAACGATATCGGCAAGAATTGCGCGATTGGCTCGGTACACGCCGACCGACTGTTTGAGTTGGAAAGCTTTGCCAATGTGCATCATCTTGTCAGCACCGTGACCGGTACATTGGCTGCGGATAGAGGCGCGATAGACTTGCTGAGAGGATGTTTCCCCGGTGGCTCGATTACCGGTGCGCCCAAGCTGCGCGCGATGGAAATCATTGAGGAGTTGGAGCCGAACAGGCGTGGCGTGTATTGCGGCGCTATCGGCTATATCGGTTTCGATGGCAACATGGATACCAATATCGCCATTCGCACGGCGGTATACTCAAAAGGCATAATACGTTTCTGGGCTGGCGGCGGAATCGTTGCCGATTCGGAGATGCAGAAGGAATATCGCGAAACGCTGGACAAAGCCTCGGGCATGCTGCAACTGATGGAATATTTAAGGGGGGCGGATGTGGGTCGTTAAGCTTGGCGGCAGCTTGCTGGGTACGCCTGAACTGAATGAATGGCTATCTATTCTGGCCGAGCATAGCGATGGGCGCATCGTGATCGTGCCGGGAGGCGGCGCATTTGCGGATGCCGTGCGCGACCATCAGGCTGCCGGTGGATACGACAACGTCGCTGCGCACCATATGGCGCTGCTTGCGATGGAACAATATGGGCTTGTATTCAAATCCCTCCAGCCTACGCTCGCGATGGCGGCTTCTGAACTGGAGATCGCCGAGCGGTCATGGCAGCATCGTGCCATTGTCTGGTTACCCAGCCAGATGGTGCTCGCTGAGGAAGGCATTCCCCCAAGCTGGGATGTGACGTCTGACAGTCTGGCAGCATGGTTGGCAAGAAAGATCGGGGCAGACCGGCTGGTACTGGTCAAGCACGAGTGTGTCGTTGAACAACCGGTTCCGGTTCATCGTCTCATGGATGCGGGCGTACTGGATGCCGCATTCGAAAAGTTTGCTTCAGGATTAAGTTGTCCCATACATATTGTCGGCAAATCCAGATATGCGGAATTTGCCGCAGCCTGGGTCGGCGGACCGATACCCGAAAGAGCTATTTAAGAGGAGTGCACGATGGAAAAAACGGCAGAACGCGTCTATAGCGAAGAAGAAATCCAGCAGAAACTGGCGAGCGAGTTACCGCACTGGTATTTCGAGAATGGCTGGATACGCCGCAAATTCAAGACCAGCGGCTGGAAAGGCACGCTGATGGTCGTCAATACGGTAGGCCACTTGGCCGAGGCAGCCTGGCATCACCCCGACCTGACGGTCTCGTATGCGTTTGTCATCGTCAAGCTGTCTACGCACACGGCCAAAGGCATTACCGATAAGGATTTCACCCTGGCCAGAAAAATCGAGGAAGTCATTCAATGGCAGCCAAGTCAGGAAGGTGGCGCGCTGGAAGGGACTCCTAACGATGATCCGCGTTTCAAATATCTGAAATACGACTGAGGTCCTGCTGCGCGTCCGTATAAAAAGCGAAATGGCAGGTGCTGTTTCGTTTTGCCGCATACATGGCCTGATCCGCCCTGCGCAGCAGAATTTTCTCGTCATCGCCGTCACTGGGGTAGAGGCTGACGCCTATGCTGGCGGCGGGGAAGAGCATGACCCCTTCCGTGATGAATACCTTGCGTAGCGTTTCGAGCAGATGCGTGATCACCACGATGCAGTCTTCCTGGCCGGACACCGAGGTCAGCAGGATACCGAATTCATCTCCGCCGAATCGCGAGACGGTATCCTCTTCGCGCAGGCAACTGCGCAGGCGGACGGCTACTTCCCTTAGCAACTGGTCCCCGATATGGTGCCCGTGGTTGTCGTTGACCTGCTTGAATTTGTTCAGATCGACGAACAGGACCGCGAGCTTTACGTCTCGTCTGCGAGCGGACAGGATATTTTGGTTCAGCCTATCATCGAACAGCAAGCGGTTAGGCAGGCCGGTAAGCGCATCGTGATAGGCCAGTTGGCTTAAGGTATTTTCCAGCTGCCGTTGTTGCGTGACATCCGCGACTGTTTTGAGGTGCATTCTGACATTGTCCAGCATCAACTCACGATGCTGCGACTCGGCCTGAAACAGGGAGCCGTCCTGGCGTCGGCCATACAGAATATTTTCCTGTAGAAACAAAAACCTGCTTTCCGACATGCCTATCATGTCCGTGGCATCGTAACCAAACAGCATCCCCGCGGATTGATTGGCAGCATGCACAATCCCGTCCCCGTCGTAAACCAGTATGCCGGCGTTGATTTGGTGAATAACGTGGTTGAGCGTTTCCTTGTGTTTGCTGGTTTTCCTGAGTTGGCGTTGCATCATCAGGATGATCTGGATGAAGCTGAAAACGGCCAGGGAAAATGTCACGATTTGCAGCATGCGGATGCGCGAGGTTTTGGTAATAGCGCTTTCTTCCAGCGCAGTCGTCAATGAATTCATCAATTCCAGTAGTGCGAGATTTTTCGTGTTCGCGAGCGCAATAGCCGAATTGATTTTTTCTTGGGCCATGAGCTCGGGGTCGCTCAGCAAGGCTTGCACCCGGTCGCGATATGGATTCCAGATTTGCTCGGCTTCATTGATCAGGGCCTGCGCGGGGCCGCCACGGATCGCCGCGATTTTTACCGGCAGTCCGTCGCCGCCGACCGTTACTCCGCCTCGATGCAGACTGTGCAGGGTCGAATCGAACAGGGTAAAGGTCAGGCGCAACTCGGTCAGTGCTTCCGCGCGATGCTGCTGATCGACCGTACGATCCAGGTTTAGCAATGCTTTTACCATGCGCTGCGAAAGCATGCGCTGGCGACCGGCAAGATTAATTGTGATCGCGTTCTCGGCAATCTGGTAAGAGAGCCAGTACGTTGTTGCGAGCACTGCCAGGTCCAGAAGCAGAAAGAGCCCGATAGCCATGTAAAGCAGTCGGGAGCGATCGCGATTTTTTTTGGGCAGGAATTCCACACCTGTAGCCTAGCAACAGGCATGCCAAATCAATCAGTTATCGCAGCTATCCTTGCTGCTGGCGCTCGAACTTTCCAAAATGCAGCATGATGGTGGGGAGAATCAGCAGGTTCAGGATGGTGGAGGTGACCAAGCCGCCTACGATAATAGTCGCCATCGGGCCTTCGATTTCCCGTCCCGGTTGCCCGCTGCCCGCGGCGAGCGGCAACAGGCCCAGCGATGTCACCAGAGCGGTCATGAGTATCGACGGCAGGCGTTCGGATGCTCCGCGCAAAGCTGTCTCCAGCCCCCATTCCATTCCTTCCTCGTCCACCAGATGCTGATAGTGTGAAACCAGCATAATGGAGTTGCGCAGGGTGATGCCGAACAGCGTGACGAAGCCGACCAGCGAACCGAGCGATATCCACCCGCCGGTAAACATGGCGGCGAGTACGCCCCCAATGAGTGCAAAAGGCAGGTTGGCGAAGGTAAGCAGCAAATTGCGTAGCCGGCCGAAAGCGATATACAGCATCAGAAAAATGCCCACGCCGGCGAGCAGGGAGTGGACGATCAAATCTTCTCGCGATTGCGCCTGTGCCTCGGCCTCGCCTGTGAATTCGGGATAATTGCCTGGGGCAAAGGCGACCTCGCTGCGAATGCGTGCCTTCAGTTCGTCGGAAAAGCTTCCGATGTCCCGGTTTACCACATTGCTGGTAACCGTCTGGATACGCTTTGCGCCCGCATGGAGAATTTTCGAGCGGCCATTCTCCTGGCGAATATCGGCAATATCCTTCAAATGAAGGATGCGGCCTTCGGGGTTCTTTAATGGCAGGTTACCGACTTGCAGGATGTTGCCGCGCGCCTTGGGCGACAGAACCACATCGACCCCGATGATGCGGCTACCTTCAAAAGACTGTGCAACCTGTATCCCCTCATAAGCGGCGCGTATGCTATCCAGCACATCGAGCGGGCGCATGCCCCATTGCGCGACGCGTTCCGGACGCAGCCGTATGACCAGTTGCGGAGTCCCCGGTGGCGATTGCACTTGCACGTCGGCGGCACCAGGCATGCTCGCCAGTATGCCGGCAACAGCACGCGCATCGCGGTCGAGCGCATCCAGATCCTGCCCGTAAATATTGACCACCATCGCCGCGGCATAGCCGGAAATGGTTTCCTCGATACGTTCGGTAAGGAAGGTATTGATCGCAAAGTTCACTCCGGGAAAGCCGTTTCCTTCTTCGCCGCCTGCCAGGGTTTCGCGGATTTCATGCAGGATGCGCGACTGCTCTTCGCCCGACAGCGTACCGATTTCCACTTCGAATTCACTGTAGTGCGTGCCAAAGGTATCTGCGCCGTTCTGCGCGCGCCCAACCCACTGCGCGACGGATTGAATCCCATCGATTTTTGCCAGGGTCGCGGCGACACGCTCGCCTATGCGCAGGGATTCCTTCTCGGAAGTGCCGGGCACCGCCGTCATGTGAAGGATGAAATGGCCTTCGTTCAGGTTGGGAATGAACTGGCTCTTGAATAGCGGCAGGATGCCGATGCCCATTGCAACCAGCAGCATCACGATTCCCACGGTCATTTTGTAATGCTTTTCAATGCCGCGCAGCGTGCGTATATACCAGCGCTTGATCACGCGAATCAGCGGAGGGTCTTCGCTTTCGAGCCGGGCATTCCCCAGCATCAGATAGCACAGCGCAGGCGTCAGTGTCAGCGCCACCACCAGCGAGGCCATGATTGCGCTGATGTAGGCAAAACCCAGCGGGGCAAACATTTTGCCGGCGACGCCGGAAAGCGTGAGCAAAGGCAGGAAGACCATCACGACGATGAACGTTGCGTAAACGACGGAACTGCGCACTTCCATGGAAGCATCGAATACCACTCGATAGAGCGGTCGAGGGGTCGACAGCAGCCGGTTTTCCCGCAAACGCCGGAAAATGTTTTCGGTATCGATGATGGCATCGTCCACCACTTCGCCGAGTGCAATCGCAAGCCCGCCCAGCACCATGATATTGAGGCCGATGCCAAAGTATTCGAGCACGATGATGGCCGTCAGCAACGAAAGCGGAATTGCCGTGGCGGAGATGAAGGCAGTACGTGCGTTGAACAAGAACAGGAACAGCACGGTAATGACCAGTACCGAACCTATGAGTATGTCGGTTTGTACGCCATCCACGGCGGTTTCGATGAAGTTCGCAGGACGGAAGAGGCGCGGGAAAAGTTTTACCTGCTCAGTGGCGAGGGTGGGCTCGAGTTCGCGCAGCGCTTTCTCGACGGCTTCGGTGACGGCTTTGGTATTGGCTCCGAGTTGCCCTTGCACGGAGAGATAGACGCCAGGCTTTCCGTTGACGGCCGCAGCGCTGATCGACGGGGCTGCACCTTCCACGACCCGGGCGATATCGCCCAGTCGTATCGTTTGGCCATTGCGGTGCACTACGGGCATTTGTGCCAGGTGCGCAGGCGTCAGCGCCTGTCCTTCGCTATTGATAACGATGCGCTGGTTGCTGTTTTCGATATAACCTGCGCCGCGCACGCCCGTGGCGCGACTTGCGGCTTCCAGAACCTCCTGCAGCGAGAGGTTGTAATGGATAAGCTTGTCAGGTTCAACCTGAATCTGGAATTGCCGAACGTCGCCGCCGAATACGTTGACGTCGGCAACACCGTTCACCGCCAGCAGGTGTGGCCGTATCGTCCAGTCGACCAGCGTGCGCAACTCCATCAGCGAGCGTTTTTCCGAGGTGAGGCCTGCCCCCAATACCGTGCTGGCGGAAGAAGTCAGGGGTGTGATATTGGGAATGATGCCTTGCGGCAGTTGGCCGCTCAGCGTACCCAGGCGCTCCGCAACCGCCTGGCGATTGCGGTAAATATCGGTGCCTTCCTTGAAAATGATAGTCACCACCGATAGTCCCGGCATGGACTGCGAGCGCATCATATCGATGCCGACGGTCCCGGCGATACTGTTTTCAATGGGTTGGGTTACCAGAACTTCCACCAGTTCTGCGGACAAGCCTGGGGATTCGGTCTGAATGACCACCTGCGTTGGCGAAAACTCCGGAAATACGTCGAGATTGGCTTGGGTCAGGCTATATAAACCATAAATGATCGCCAGGCTGGCGAGTCCGATGATGACGCCGTAAAAGCGTATCGAGAAACGTACGATGGCCGACATCATGGTTGACGCTCCATCTCAATTCTTGTTTTTGTTTCGGCATAATGCATCTCCGCCGCATTAGCTTCTTCTGAAATGAAGCCTGAAATGATCATTTCAGTCTTCATTTTCGTTGGTGATTTGATACTTGAACTCTTCCGAGAGCAGAAGCTGCGCGCCGCTGGTGACGACTTCGTCTCCGGCCTTGATGTTGCCGGCGCTGAACCAGCCATCGTCGGCCTCCTGCTCGGTGCTGACCTGGCGGCGAATAAAGCGTTCTTCGGATTGCTTCTGGTAAACCCAGGTTTTGCCGCCATACCAGACAACCGCAGAGGCGGGAATGATCGCGCCGGCTGCAGCCTTGCCCGTCTGAGCGAGATGCGCGGCAATGCGCATGCCGACTCGCAGGTTGTCGGACGCGGCGCGATAGAAGAAAGTCTCGCCCTGAATGGCCGCATCGGTTTGCGGTGCGGCTGAGACAAAGATTGCCCGCGTTGCCTTGCCGCCGGCACCTGCCGGTTCGATCATCAATACAGTTTCTTTTCCCGGCATTTTGGCGTCGAAAGGCAGGGTGATCTGCAGCAAAACATCGCGGTGTTGCAGCAAGCGCTGCAAAACTTCGCCGGCGGGTTGTTGCGTTGCCCATGCCGCCAGGGTTTCGCCCCATTGCTGGCGTATCGTGTTGCGTATACCTGCCGCCGCGGTTTCGGCGGCCGCCAGACGTGCTTCGTCGGCTCTCCAGGCAGCTTCGGCGGCGGCTACCGCGCGATCGGAGACGTTATGATCGTCCCGGTTCAATTGCAGCATGCGCTGATATTCTTTCTGGCTATTGGCGATGGAGGCCCGTACCACGCTGGCTTCCGCCCTGGCCGCTAGATAACGTGTGCGCAACTCGCTGTAAGCATCCAGATTGACGACTGTGCCAAACGCGCTTTGTGTCGATTGGTAATGCCCGGCGCGTAGCGGGCTGGTAACGATGCCGCTCTGGCGTTGCGTTTCGGTCGGTAATGTAACCACGGCGGCGCCGTTTTCGGATGAAACGCGCGGCGGGCTCGCGATTTCCTCTTCCTGCTCCTCTTGCGAGTAGGCTTCGTATTCATCCTTACCGTAAAACACCAGCAGCCAGAACATGATGATGATGATCAGCGCTTGCAGAATGATGATCGTAAGCGTTTTGCGGTTCATGACGGCATGTCCTCGGTGTTCTGTTCGGGTAAGGCAAGCGGGGCGTCGTCATTCAGCGGTCGCTGCAAGGCATCCTCCAGCGCCGCTAACGCCTTGTGCAAACGTATCGTGGCAGCCAGCCTGCCTTGTTCTGCGACAAGCCCTTCCAGTTGCGCCGTCGTCCATTCCAGCCGGTCAATATGGCCGGCCTTGAACAGCCGTTCGCTTTTGGCAATTTGCCGCTGCTGTGCCTCTACCATGCTCTCGGCTTTAGCGAGTTCTGCCAGGCGGCTGACATATTGGGAGAGCGCCTGTTCCTGCTCTCCAATGACGCGAACCTGCAAAGCCTCGAATTGCCGGGCTTCAACTTCACGCAGTGCCTCTGCTTCGGCGATGGGGCCTTCATTTTTGTTCGATAGGCCTAGCAGCAAGGAAACCCCCAGCGTCCAGAGGTTGTCGCCCTGATCGAAGAGATAACCGGGTGAGAGAACGACATCGGGGTGTTGCTTGGCGATCTCCAGCCTGAGTCTGGATTCGGCGGCATCGTACCGGGCGAGGGCGCTGCGTATGTCGAGGCGATTGAGGAGGGCGGCGCGCTGCATCTCTGCGGGCGGCAATTTTTCGATGGGATATATTATCGGTAATCGATCGTCGATTTTGATGGCATCCAGCGCTTGTACGGGAATGCCGATGGACACGGCAAGCTCGGCATGCAGTTCGGCATTGCGCGCAGTTTCAGCTGCCAGCGTGTTTTGAAGTTTCTGCAGCTGTAACCTGGCTGTGGCAAGATCGATATCGGATACGATCCCGGCCTCAAGACGTTTTTGCAACATCTGTACAATGGCTGCTTGCAGATCGACTTCGCGCTGCAATAATCTGCTTTGATGAAGTGCCGCACGATACTCGATCAGGCTGGCTTGCAATCGACTGCGAACTTGCCAGGCTTGCTGGCCGACGTCGATGCGGGCGGCCATGGATAAGTTGGTCGCCTGGTCGATCCTGATCTGGCGCTTGTCACCGGTTTCGACAGGGATATCAAGGCCGATGCCGAGAGTCCAAGGTGAAACGCCGCCATCGGTTTTGCTGTGGTGTTCGATGTTTCCCGAGATCGAGGGATTGGGTTTTTGGCCGGCGGTGATTTCCTCTGCTTGCGCGGCCTGCCATTGAGCCCGGGCGATTGCGAGTTGCGGATGATAGAAAAACGCAGCCAGCGTTAGCTCTCTCAAACCCCATGTGCCGATTGGTGCCTCGGCGGGGTAGCCTTGCGATTGCATATAACGTCGCAATTCGAGGGAATTCAGGCTCCGTGCCGCGAATTGGTCGGCCGTTTTATCGACTTCAATCGCCTTGGGATGATAGACCTGATTGGCGCAAGCACTGCTCAGGCAGGCGGCGACAATAAAACTTAGCAGAGAATATCTCGAATTCAAAGGTGTGCACTAATTCAGGGCAAAGCGAGATATTACATGCTGGATTCAAAATTCGGCAATTTTGAATCCGTAATTACTACGGGAGAAATTAAATGGCTGAAATTCATGTTAAGCGTGCGCATGAAATGGCGCATGATCAGGCCAAGCAATCGGTACAGGCGGTAGCCGACAAGCTCAAGGGCGACCTGGGGGCAACGTACCGCTGGGAGGGTGACAGCCTGCGTTTCGAGTGTCCGGGCGCGGACGGCAGGATAGATGTGCAGCCGAACGAAATCAGCGTATCCGTCAAGCTCTCCTGGCTGTTGTCTGCAGCCAGGGGCAAGATAGAGCGCTCGATAGAAAGTTATCTGGATCAGTATCTCGCCTGATGCAGATCAGCCCTCGTGTATTTGGGCGTTAATGGAGTTCAATGCATCCTGCAATGTTTCTTCGGGTAACGCATTGATACTGCCCGCGAGCAACTCCGCAGCTTCCACGGCGGCGGGCGGAAGATCGCCGCTGCGAAGTTCGGCGATCAGGCTGGCGGCGGCACCGCTGACTTTCAACAAGGCTTGCCGCTCCTTCATCAACAACTCGATTTCCGCTCTCAGCAGCATGGTTTCTTGAGGGGTGATCGTGTCGTGCATGAGAAAAATTCCATTGGTTTATGAGCTTTTCATCTTGCTACCCGCAAGAAGGCTTTGTCAAATCGGATTCCCGTTTGGAGAAGGTTCCGCGAGTCCTGAGACTCGGTTACAATAGCGGGATTTTCAGCTTGTCATAATGTCCGACAAGCACCTCGACACTGCGAAAGTGGCGGAATTGGTAGACGCACTGGATTTAGGTTCCAGCGCCGCAAGGCGTGAGAGTTCGAGTCTCTCCTTTCGCACCAGATGATTATTGAACTAAGGATAGAAGAGCTATGCAAGCAACCGTGGAAACCCTGAGCAATCTGGAGCGCCGCATGACGGTGTCGGTGCCGATGAAGCCGATCGAGGAAGAAGTCGGGCAGCGTCTAGGTCGCCTCGCACGTACCGTCAAAATGGCTGGTTTTCGCCCCGGCAAGGTGCCGATGAGCCTTGTGCAAAAAAATTACGGTCCGCAAGTGTTCGATGAGGTAATTTCCAGCACTGTCGAGCGCAGCTTTACCGAAGCCGTGACCGAAAACAAGCTGCGCGTTGCCGGCTACCCGAATATCGAGCAGAAGCCGAGTGCCGAAACCGAAGGCAATTTCGAGTTTATTGCTACATTTGAAGTGTTTCCCGAAGTCGTTGTCGGCGAACTGAGCGCAGTTTCCATCGAGCGTCCTACCATCGCTGTGGGCGATGCCGACATCGATCGCACCATTGAAGTGTTGCAAAAGCAGCGCGCCACTTACGAGCCGGTCAAGCGTGCCTCCAAAAAGGGCGACAAGATCAGCGTCACCTTCCGTGCGGAAATCGACGGTCAGGAAGTCGAGAGCACCAATGGCAACGCCATTGATCTGATTCTGGGCGAAGATGGTCGCATCGCTGAGTTCGACGACAATCTGATCGGTGCCAAGGCCGGTGCCACCAAGAAATTCGATATTACCTATGCCGAAGACAATCCCAGCCCGCAACTTGCTGGCAAAACGGTATCTTATGATGTTACCGTCAATACGGTTGCGCAGACGAAGTTGCCGGAACTGGATGCCGAATTCGCAAAGAGCCTGGGTATCGAAAGCGGCGATATCGAGAAGATGCGTGCCGATATCCAGGATAGCCTGCAGCAGGAAGTCACCAAGCGCGTACGCGCCAAGCTCAAGGAGCAAGTCTTCAAGGCGTTGGTGGATGCAGTCAACCTCGACTTGCCTCGTGCGTTAATAGCAATGGAGACCAATCGCTTGATGCAAGGGGCCCGCGCCAATCTGCAGCAGCGTGGCATGGACCCGGCTCAGGTGAATCTGGAGCCTGCGATGTTCGAAGAGCAAGCCAAGCGCAGCGTGCATCTGCGCCTGATCCTGGCGGAGCTGGTGAACAAGAACGAACTGCATGCCACTCCGGAACAGATTCGCGCAATGGTCGACGAATTTGCCAAGAGCTTCGAGCAACCTGAAGAAGTAGTGCGCTGGTACTACTCCGATCCGCAACGGCTGGACGAACCGATGGGCCTTGCAACCGAGGAAAACGTCGTCAATTGGGTTCTGGAGCGTTCCAAGGTGACCGACAAGGCTGTTTCATTCGATGAATTGATGGGGAATGCCTGATGAGCACGCAAAACCACTGGGAGCCGCAGGGCCTCGGTTACATTCCGATGGTGATCGAGCAGAGCGGTCGTGGCGAACGCTCCTATGATATCTATTCGCGCCTGCTCAAGGAGCGTGTGATTTTCCTGGTGGGGCCCGTCAATGACATGACTGCCAATCTGATCGTCGCCCAATTGCTGTTTCTTGAAGCGGAAAATCCGGACAAGGATATTTCGCTGTACATCAACTCGCCGGGTGGGTCGGTGACTGCCGGGATGGCGATTTACGATACCATGCAGTTCATCAAGCCCGATGTCAGCACGCTTTGCATCGGCCAGGCTGCCAGCATGGGCGCTTTGTTGCTGACCGCTGGCGCCAAGGGTAAGCGTTATTGTCTGCCGAACTCCCGCTTGATGATTCACCAGCCATTGGGTGGATTTCAGGGCCAGGCTTCGGACATTGAAATCCATGCCAAGGAAATTCTTTTCCTGCGTCAGCGTCTCAATGAAATACTTGCGACGCAAACAGGTCAAAGTATTGAGGCCATCGAGCGCGATACCGATCGCGACAATTTCATGAGCGCCACTCAATCCGTCAACTACGGTCTGGTGGACAAGGTGATTGCCAGCCGCGGCGAGGCCGCATAAGATATGACAACGTTAGTAATTATCGGGAATTGGTCATGACCAGTAAGTCGGAAGGTGAAAAGCTGCTGTATTGCTCGTTTTGTGGCAAGAGCCAGCATGAAGTGCGCAAGCTCATCGCCGGTCCTTCCGTATTCATTTGCGACGAGTGCGTCGACCTGTGCAACGATATCATCCGCGAAGAAGTGCTGGATGAAAACAGCCTGAAGCCACGCAGTAACAGCCTGCCTACGCCCAAGGAAATCTGCGATATCCTCGATCAGTATGTGATCGGGCAGACCCCTGCGAAAAAAATTCTGTCGGTAGCGGTTTATAACCACTACAAGCGATTGGGTCAGTCCGTCCAGAAGGACGAAGTCGAGATTGCCAAGACCAACATCCTGCTGATCGGGCCGACTGGATCGGGCAAGACATTGCTGGCGCAAACGCTGGCACGCTTGCTGGACGTGCCTTTCGTGATCGCGGACGCCACCACCTTGACCGAAGCCGGTTACGTGGGCGAGGACGTCGAAAACATCATGCAAAAGTTGCTGCAGAAGTGCGACTATGAAGTCGAGAAGGCACAGCGCGGCATTGTTTACATCGATGAAATCGACAAGATTTCACGCAAGTCGGACAACCCTTCGATTACCCGCGACGTTTCGGGCGAGGGTGTACAGCAGGCATTGCTCAAGCTGATTGAAGGCACTATTGCATCCGTGCCACCTCAAGGCGGTCGCAAACATCCGAATCAGGAGTTCGTGCAACTCGATACGACGAATATCCTGTTCATATGTGGCGGTGCATTCGATGGACTGGACAAGGTTATTCGCCGCCGTTCTGAAAAGGGCGGCATCGGTTTCGGCGCTGAAGTAAAGAGCAAGGACGACGCGCGCGCAGTAGGCGAAGTTCTGCGCGAAGTTGAGCCGGAAGATCTGATCAAGTTCGGGTTAATTCCCGAGTTCGTGGGTCGCCTCCCGGCAGTAGCAACGCTGGAGTCCCTTGATGAAGCGGCGCTGATGAAAATTCTCGTGGAACCGAAGAACGCCCTGACCAAGCAGTATGTCAAACTTTTCAAAATGGAAGGCGTGGAACTCGAATTCCGCGAATCCGCACTGAAACTGGTAGCCAAGAAAGCGCTTGAGCGCAAGACAGGTGCCCGTGGGCTGCGTTCCATCCTGGAGCATTCGCTGATCGATATCATGTTCGACTTGCCTTCCTTGACCAATTTGAGCAAGGTCGTGGTAGATGAGGGCGTGGTGCGTGGCGAAACGCCTCCGCTTCTGATGTACTCAGACCAGCCTCGTGTCGCCGAGTCCGCTAACTGACGTCAAAATTGGTTTGCGCGTGCCCTTGAAGGGTACCGGATCATCCCCATTTAAGTATCTACGTCCCGGCAATTCGCCGGGACGGCCTATTGCGAAGGTCCGTCCATGACAGAACATATAGATCAAGCCCTTTCTGCGGATTCCGGCATGTTGCCGCTGCTTCCTCTGCGTGACGTGGTCGTCTATCCCCACCTTGTCATCCCTTTGTTCGTGGGGCGCGCCAAATCCGTAAAGGCGCTTGAAATCGCTTCGGAGCAAAGCAAGCAGATTCTTCTTGTCGCCCAGAAATCTCCTAATAACGACGAGCCTCAGGCAGAAGATTTGTATGATGTCGGTACGGTGGCTACCGTCCTGCAAATGCTCAAGTTGCCTGATGGCACCGTCAAGGTGCTGGTCGAGGGCGTGTATCGTGCCAAGGTGACCGAATTTACCGAAGTCGATGGCTGTTTTGCGGCCAAGGTCGAGCGCGTCGAGGCTGAGGCTGGCGATAACAGCGAGATTCAAGCGTTGATGCGTACGGTTTTCACGCAATTCGATCAGTACGTCAAGCTGCACAAGAAGATTCCTCCCGAGATTCTGACTTCATTGGCTACCATCGATGATGGCGGTCGCCTGGCCGATACCATCACGGCGCACCTGACGCTCAAACTGGAAGAAAAGCAGGAAATTCTCGAGATGTTCGACATCGGCAAACGTCTGGAGCATCTGCTCGGACTGCTCGAAGCCGAAATCGATATCTTGCAGGTGGAAAAGCGCATTCGTGGCCGCGTCAAGCGCCAGATGGAAAAAAGCCAGCGTGAGTACTACCTGAACGAGCAGGTGAAGGCTATCCAGAAAGAGCTTGGCGAGCAGGACGAGAATGCGGATATCGACGAACTCGAAAAGCGCATCAAGGCGGCGCATATGCCGAAAGAGGCGCTTACCAAGGCACATAGCGAATTAAAGAAACTCAAGATGATGTCACCCATGTCCGCGGAAGCGACTGTGGTGCGTAACTACATCGATACGCTGGTCGGCTTGCCATGGAAGAAAAAGACCAAGATCAGCAAGGATCTGGCCGAAGCTGAAAAGATTCTCGATGCAGACCATTACGGCCTGGAAAAGGTCAAGGAACGCATCATCGAGTATCTCGCTGTGCAGCAGCGCGTCGATAAGCTGAAGGCGCCTATTCTCTGCCTGGTCGGGCCTCCCGGTGTCGGCAAGACTTCTTTGGGACAAAGCATCGCCAAGGCCGTGAATCGCAAATTCGTGCGTATGGCCTTGGGTGGCGTGCGCGACGAATCCGAAATTCGCGGCCATCGCCGCACCTATATCGGTTCGATGCCGGGCAAGGTGCTGCAAAGCATGAACAAGGTCGGTGTCAAAAACCCGCTGTTCCTGCTGGATGAAGTCGACAAGATGGGTCAGGACTTCCGGGGCGATCCGTCGTCGGCTTTGCTGGAGGTGCTCGACCCTGAGCAGAACCATACATTCGTCGATCACTATGTCGAGGTCGAATACGACCTTTCCGATGTCATGTTTGTCGCGACCTCCAACTCGCTCAATATCCCGCCCGCGTTGCTGGACCGGATGGAAGTGATTCGTCTCGCCGGCTATACCGAGGACGAGAAGGTCAATATTGCAATGAGCTATCTGCTTCCCAAGCAGCTCAAGACGCATGGCCTGAAAGAGTCTGAAATCAATATTTCCGAAAATACCGTACGGGATATCGTGCGTTATTACACGCGTGAAGCGGGCGTGCGCAGCCTGGATCGTGAAATTTCCAAGATCTGCCGTAAGGTCGTGAAGGAATTGCTGGTCGGCAAGACCAAGGCCAAGACGGCCGCTGCGAAGCGCGTTACGGTCACCCCGCGCAACCTGGATAAGTACCTGGGCGTACAACGTTACGATTTCGGCCTGGCGAGCAAGGAAAACCAGATTGGTCAGGTGACGGGTCTGGCGTGGACGGAAGTGGGCGGTGAACTGCTGACTATCGAAACCGTTCTTATGCCCGGTAAAGGCAAGACCATCACGACCGGCAAGCTGGGCGAGGTGATGCAGGAGTCAATTCAGACCGCCATGAGCGTAGTGCGTAGCCGTGTGGGTCGCCTGGGCATCAATCCTGATTTCTACGAAAAGAATGACATTCATATTCACTTGCCGGAAGGCGCGACGCCCAAGGATGGCCCGAGCGCAGGTATTGCTATCTGCACCGCCCTGGTGTCTGTGTTGAGTAATATTCCTGTACGTGCGGATGTGGCAATGACGGGTGAAATCACGTTGCGAGGCGAAGTGCTGCCTATCGGAGGCTTGAAAGAAAAGCTTCTGGCCGCACATCGGGGCGGCATCAAGACGGTCATGATTCCTGAGCAGAACGTCAAGGATTTGGTCGATATCCCCGACAACATCAAAAACAAACTGGATATTCATCCGGTGAAGTGGATCGATCAAGTGCTGCAGATTGCACTGGAGCGCATGCCGGAGCCAACGGAAACCACCGGTCCGGCAGCGGATGCATCCGAGGCAGAAAGTTCTGGGAAAACTTCACCGATCATCACCCATTGATGCGTCTTTCAGACGAGATTCGCGGCCGCAAAATATAATCCCTTCGATATGGCGGGAAAGGCTTGACACAAGCTTTTCCCGCTTGCTATAAAGTTGAGTACAGGGTTTGCCTGTCATTTACAAACAATGTCGAAAGGGGATTGCTCGTGAACAAGTCAGAACTGATTGATCAAATCGCCAAAGAAGCCGGTCTCTCAAAGGCCGCCGCAGGACGTTCGTTGGATGCAGCAACAACCGCAATCGCAAAAGCGCTGAAAAAGGGTGACCCCGTGACCCTGATCGGTTTTGGGACTTTTTACGTAGGCAAGCGCGCTGCTCGCAGTGGTCGCAATCCCCGCACAGGCGCGACTATCAAGATCAAGGCAGCAAATTCTCCGAAATTTAGGGCTGGCAAAGCCCTCAAGGATGCTGTAAACTAGCAGTCTTTGTTCGGCAAGCGAGGGTGCTTAGCTCAGCTGGTAGAGCGTCGCCCTTACAAGGCGAATGTCGGCGGTTCGATCCCGTCAGCACCCACCAAATAATTGCCGAGCGCCTAGTATCAAATTTTGGAGTGGTAGTTCAGTTGGTTAGAATACCGGCCTGTCACGCCGGGGGTCGCGGGTTCGAGCCCCGTCCACTCCGCCAATGACAACAAAACGGCGAGCTAAATAGCTCGCCGTTTTGTTTTTCAGTTTGCCTTTTTCTTCACTTCCTCTGCCGCGCCAGAGCGTTGACTACTATGGTATAGTCAACGCTTTTTAAACGCCGCTCGGCTTGTCGCATTATCCGGCTGGGCAATAATCGTTGTGAAGAGAGTTAAGTCATGTTGGATACATTTCGTGAGCATTCCAAAGGGTGGTTGGCAAAAGGCATCCTTGCTCTCATAGCCGTGACCTTTGCAGTATTCGGAATCGATACTTATCTTCAAAATGCCGGTTCGGGCGCAGCTGTAGCCGAGGTGAATGGCAACAGCGTGACTGTGCAGGAATATGGCAACGCCATGCAGACGCTTCGCAATCAAATGCAGGCGGCAGGAAAAGTTGATCCGACTCTTCTGGAGAATCCGGAAGTACGTCAATCCGTGCTGGATAAATTGATCGTATCCCGTCTTTTGAATGCAGAGGTTCGCGACCGTAATTTTGTACTTTCAGACGAGTCCCTGAGCAATTTCATTATCGGACTCCCGGAGTTTCAGCAGAATGGAAAGTTCTCGCAAGAGCTCTATGATGAGGTTCTGAAGCAAAATAACATGTCGCCCAGCCAGTTCGAAGCGCGCATGCGTATGGAGCTTCTGGTTCAGCAAGCGCGCGATGGCGTTGCGGCAGCGGCATTCGTCCCGAACTCTCTGTTTGACAGGGTAATGCAGGTAGAGCATCAGCAGCGTGAGATCAGCATTGCAACGATCAATGCCGATGCCTTTATCGACAAGGTCAAAGTTGAGCCAGCACAGATCAATGACTATTACGAAAAGAACAAAGAAAAATTCCGCATTCCGGAGCAAGTCAAAATCGAATATGTAATGTTTTCCGCTAACAATCTCATTCCTGGCATTCAGGTTACGGATGAGGAGGCGCAGAAGTATTACTCGGAAAATGCCGCGCAATTCCAGGGCCAGGAACAACGTCGCGCCAGCCATATCCTGATCGGTTTCGGCAAAGGAGATGCTGCGTCCAAGCAGAGCGCCCGTGAGAAAGCGAACTCCATCCTGGCTGAAGTCAAAAAGGATCCCGCCAAGTTTGATGCGCTGGCCAAGCAATATTCGCAAGACCCAGGCTCAGCACAGAATGGCGGCGACCTTGGGCTGTTCGGTCGTGGCATGATGGTGAAGCCGTTTGAAGAGGCTGTGTTCAATATGCGGCCCGGTGCCATCAGCGATCTGGTCGAATCCGAATTCGGATTCCATATCATCAAGCTGACGGAAATTCAGGGCTCCGGCCAATCCTTCGATGAGGTGAAGACCAATATCCGTGCCGAATTGATTTATCAGAAAGCGTTGGCTCAGTTCGCGGAGAAGGCGGAAGGCTTCAGTAATGTCGTTTACGAGCAATCGGATAGCCTGCAGCCCGCAGCCAAGGAATTTGGCGTGCAGGTGCAGACCAGCCAGTGGATGAGCCGCGCCGATGCAATGAAGTTTTTCAAGAGCGACAAGCTGGTCAACGCGATTTTTTCCAATGAGGTCATGAAAGACAAGCGCAATACCGAGGCGGTCGAAGTAGCTCCGAATACGCTATTGGCTGCACGTGTCGTCGATTACAAGCCTTCTGCGGCTCGCAGTCTGACGGAGATCAGCACAGCCCTGGAAAACTTTCTGCGTCATGAGCAGGCGGTGGCCATGGCTATCAAGCATGGCAAGGAACTGCTGTCCTCGCTGCGCCAGAACAAGGATGCTCCAGGTCTGGAATGGATACCTGAGGTCGTGATCGACCGCAAGAATGCCCAAGGCATGAGTGATGCAGTCATGAAGCAGGCATTCCGTACTGATGTTTCTTCGCTGCCGGCATTCGACGGTATTGAAAATTCCGGAACCGGTTATACATTGATGCGCATCAGTCGGGTGGACAATGCCGCCCCTGAAGATAACGATGAACGGAATCTTCTCCGAGGTGAAATGGAGGGGGCTTTGGCGGAAGAATACACAGCTGCCTATCTGGCGGCATTGAAAGCCAAATCAGATATCACAATTAACAAACAGTTGATGGAAGTCAGCCGACAATAGGCTTATGCAGTTAATAAAAAGGGCGGTTTTAACCGCCCTTTTTGTTTGGGTGATGCGGCAATCTTTACTTCACTGGGTTACCAAGATAGCTCATCACTCGGGAGGCTATTTCCTTGAGCGATACGATCTCGTCCACGCCTCCCTGGGAAATCGCTTCCTTGGGCATGCCGAATACCACACAGCTTTTTTCATCCTGGGCAAAGGTGTGGGCCCCGGCGTCGTGCATTTCTTTCATTCCAAGCGCACCATCCTTGCCCATGCCGGTAAGTATGATGCCAATGGCGTTTTTCCCGGCGGTTTTTGCAGCGGATTTGAAAAGCACATCAACCGAGGGGCGGTGCCGATTGACGGGGTCTGCGCTTGAGAGTTCGCAGATATAGCCGTTGCCATTTCGTTTCAGCAGCAAATGGGAGTGGCCTGGAGCAAGATATGCATGTCCGGCAAGAACCTTGTCACCTGGTTCGGCTTCCTTGACGCGTACCTTGCAGAGACCATCGAGGCGGGAGGCGAAGGATTTCGTGAATCCTTCGGGCATATGCTGCGTAATCACGATGCCGGGGCAATGCTCGGGTAATTGTGACAGGACATCTTTCAAGGCTTCCGTACCTCCGGTAGAGGCGCCGATCACAAGAATTTTTTCGTTGTTGTTAATCATTACATTATGGGCGCATGTAATCCGCTACTGCAGGCACGGCAAGATGGCGGGCTTTCTCGGCTACCGTATAAACAGTGCGTCCCTGTATGTGAAATAGGTCCGCTGCATGCTGGAAGCTTTCAGAATGTCCGGCGAAGAGCAATGCATCGCTACGCATGACAGGAATCAGTTTTTGCAGGATTTTGTATTGCGTGGGCTTGTCAAAATAAATCATCACATTGCGGCAGAAAATGGCGTCAAAGGGGCCGCGTATCGGCCAATTCGCATCGAGAAGATTGAGTTGCCGAAAGGTGATCATGTTGCGCAACTCTTGGCGAACCTGAACTTGTCCAGATGTGCCGCCCGGCACTTCGACAAAGAAACGCTGTAACGTTTCCCTGGATAGCTTCTCAATGCGGTCGGCTGTGTAAACGCCTGCTTGCGCCGTTTTCAGCACGTGAGTATCAAGATCGGTTGCGAGAATGTGTACCGGGGGCGTGTATGTCCCGAAAACGTCAACCATGGTCATGGCCATGGTATACGGCTCCTCGCCTGTAGATGCCGCGTTGCACCATAGCTGGATGGGCTGGCGATGGCGAGTTTTCCGGATGTGCTCAGCCAGGATAGGGAAGTGATGCGGTTCGCGGAAGAATGATGTCAGGTTGGTTGTCAACGCATTGACGAACGCCTCCCATTCGGGCCGGTCATTTTTTTCAAGCAGGGCGAGGTATTCGCGGAAGCTGTTTAGACCCGTGGCACGCAGCCGCCTTCCCAGGCGGCTGTATACCATGTCCATTTTGCTATCGGAAAGGCTGATGCCCGCATGATCGTAGATCAGCTTGCGTATGCGGTGGAAATCCTGCTCGGTGAAGTGAAATTCGCGCGCAGGAACTTCGCGTTCTGAAGGTAAGGACACCTGCGGGTTAAAGCATTGCCTCGACTGAGCCGGCCGCAGTGGTGTTCATGCCGCCGTCGACGTAGGTGATTTCACCCGTGACGCCACTGGCCAGATCGCTGCAAAGGAAAGCGGACACATTGCCGACTTCTTCGATGGTGACATTGCGGCGCAGCGGAGCGTGCTTTTCATTGAAATCCATCATCTTGTCGAATCCGGCAATGCCCGATGCAGCCAAGGTCTTGATCGGGCCGGCTGAGACCGCGTTGACACGTATGCCGCGCGGGCCGAGGCTCTGCGCCATGTAGCGGACATTGGCTTCAAGGCTGGCCTTGGCAACGCCCATCACGTTGTAATTGGGCATGGTGCGTTCGGCGCCGAGGTAGCTCAGAGTGAGCAGGGCGCCGTTGCGGCCTTGCATCATCGGCAGGCCTGCCTTGGCGAGGGCGGTGAAGCTATAGGAACTGACGTCGTGGGCGATACGGAAATACTCGCGCGTAGTCGAGTCGAGATAGTCGCCAGCCAATGCTACCTTGGGTACGAATGCGACAGAGTGCACAATGATGTCCAGTCCATCCCAGCACTTGCCAAGCGCCTCGAACATGGAGTCGATCTGGACATCCTCGGAAACGTCGCAAGGCAGGACGATGTCGGAGTCGAACTCGGCGGCCAATTTTCCGACTCGTTCTTCGAATTTTTCAGTTTGATAAGTGAAGGCGAGTTCGGCGCCTTCACGTTTCATGGCCTCGGCGATGCCGTAAGCAATGGAGCGGTTGCTAAGCAAACCGACGATGAGGGCGCGTTTGCCATTGAGAAATCCCATTTATTTCTTTCCTTTTCCGTTGGTTCTTGGGTCCAGCGCATCGCGCAGCCCTTCTCCCAGCAGATTATAACCCAACACCGTCAGCAGAATCGCCATGCCAGGGAAGAACGACAGCCACCATGCAAACTGGATGTACTCCTTGCCTTCGGTCAGGATATTGCCCCATGACGCCTGCGGCGGCTGTACGCCGAGACCGAGGAAGCTCAGGCCGGACTCGATCAGCACTGCGCTGGCAACGCCGAGTACGGAACTG
This sequence comes from Methylobacillus sp. MM3, assembly GCF_001645185.1. Classification (GTDB taxonomy): domain Bacteria; phylum Pseudomonadota; class Gammaproteobacteria; order Burkholderiales; family Methylophilaceae; genus MM2. The sequence continues at coordinate 347,714 of NZ_LXTQ01000001.1, read as the reverse complement.
ACGATGACCGGCGTGAGGCTGTTGGGTAGCAGGTGTCGGAAGATGAGGCGGTGATCGCGTGCGCCCAAGGTTGCAGAGGCAAGAACGAATTCGCGCTCGCGCAGACTGAGAAATTCGGCGCGGACAAGGCGCGTGACGCCCATCCATGAGGTCAGCCCGATCACAATCATGATGTTCCAGATTGAGGGCGTGAGGAAGGCGATGACTGCGAGTATCAGGAAGAAAGTCGGAATTGAAAGCATGACGTCCACCAGACGCATGATGAGGACATCGACCCAGCCGCGGTAGTAGCCGGAAATGGCGCCCAGTATGACGCCGATCAGCGTGGCGATGCCTACCGCCACGAATCCGACCAGCAATGAAATGCGCGAGCCGAAGAGCATGCGCGAGAACACGTCGCGGCCGAGGCCGTCGGTACCCATCCAATGGGCGGTGGATGGCGGCAGCAGGATGGATTTGACGTCGATGGCGTCCGGATCGTAAGGGGCCAGTACCGGTGCCAGCAAGGCCAGCGCCAGCACGATGGCAATGATGACGAGCCCCCAGAACGCCAGTGGATTGCGCATCGCCCGACTCATTGCACAACCCCTCGCCGTACGCGCGGATCGGCCCAGGCATAGGCCAGATCGGCCAGCAAGTTGCCTAGCAGCGTCAAGGCCGCGCCTATGGTGAGGATGCCCATGATCACCGGAAAGTCGCGCATCAGCACGGCATCATAAAAAAGCTTGCCCATGCCTGGGATCGCGAACAGCGATTCGGCGATCACCGAACCGCCGATCAGGCCGGGAATCGATAGCCCAAGCAGCGTGATGAGCGGCAACAGGGCATTGCGCAATGCGTGACGATAGATCACGGTATTTTCCGGAAGACCCTTGGCGCGGGCGGTGGTGATGTAGTCCTGATGCAGGACATCCAGCATGCCATTGCGCACGAATAGTGAAATTCCCGCCAGGCCGCTGAGGGCGGAAATGAATACCGGGATCGCCAAGTGCTTGCCCAGGTCCCACAGGCGACCCAGCACTCCCATATTTTCATGGCCGAGGCCGTGCAGACCGGAAATCGGCAGCCATGGATTCACGACCCCCAGCCAATACATCAGGATCAGCGCCAGCCAGAAACCTGGAACGGCAAAACCGACGAATACGAATACCGTAATGGCCCGGTCCGGTGGCCGATTCTGGTGGACTGCCGAGATCACTCCCAGCGGCAGGGCAATGACGACGATCAGCAGCAGGCTCAGCACGTTGATCAGCAGGGTAACCGGCAATGCCTCCTGGATCATCCCCGGATTGACGTTGCCCTGATCGTCCTTTTTCTCCCAGAACACAGGCCGCTGATGACTGGCGAAAGAGGTGCCGAAATCGAGGGTTCCCATCCGCTTCAGCCATAGTCCGTACTGAACGATCAGCGGCTTGTCCAGGTTATACAGCTCACGCAGTTTCTGCCGCGACTCTTCGCTCGCCTTGGGATTAAAGCCGGCCTCGGTCGTGGTGATATCGCCAGGAGCGAGATGCATGATGAAAAATGAGATCAGGCTGATTCCGATCAGCAGCGGCACCATCCAGAAAAGACGTTTCAGAAGGTAACGTATCATTGTGCGGAAATCTCGTTGCGGCGCAGCGGTGCGGGGATATACCACTCATAAGAGTTGTGTCCGATGCCGGCGGGCGGAGCAGGGTTGTCGATGCCTTTGACGCGCTTGTGAATCGCGGGCAAACCATAGCCAGCAAAGAGATAGACGATGGGACTGTCCTCCAGCAGGGTGGCGGCAAACTCGTGGTAAATCTTCATGCGCTTGTCCGGGTCGAGCTCAAGTCGACCTTGTTCCAGCAATCGGTCGACCCTGGGATTGTTGTAGCCGATGAAATTGAACTGCCCCGGCGCCTGTTGCGATGAATGCCAGATGCCGTATTGATCCGGGTCCAGCGACAGGCTCCAGCCGAGTACGACGGCATCGAACTCGCCGGTCTTGATGAAGCGGCCGATGAAGCTGGCCCATTCGAGCACGCGGATATTGACCGAAATGCCGATTTCCTTGAGGCGCCGCTGAATCAGTACGGCGCTCATTTCGCGTTGTTTGTTCTGATTGGTCAGAATCTCGAAAGCGAGGGGCTTGCCGTCGCGGTCGAGTATGCCGTCGCCGTCGTGATCTGCAAAACCCGCCTCACGTAGCAAAGCCTTGGCTTTCTCCGGGTCGTAGGAGTATGGCCGCAGGTCCGGATTAGTCCAGCGTGTCCCGGGTTTATAGGGCGAAGCCACCGGCTCGCCCAAGCCCAGCAGAACGCCATCGATCAGCTCCTGCTTGTCGATGGCGTAATTGATCGCCTGGCGTACGCGCTTGTCGTCGAATGGCTTGTGCTTGAGATTGAAGCCCAGGTAGGTATACGCGTTTCCGAGTTCTTTATACAGCGCGATCTTGCGGTTGAGCTCCTCGCGCGCAGGGAAGATCCGTGCGTATTGAATGGGGCTCAGGCTCATGGTGTCGATATTGTCGGCCATCAGTTCCAAAAACTGCGATGCCGGGTCCGGGATGAAACGCGACACCAGCCGGTCGATACGCGCCTGGCCTTGCGTTGCGTTGGGGTTGCGCACCAATGCAATGCGTTCGCCGTTTTTCCACTCGCCAAGCTGATAGTAATGGCTGCCGACGGGTTTGCGCGCGAACGACGTGGTGTTGATGTCCTGGCCTTTCAGGATGTGTTCGGGCAATACCTGCAATCCAGCCCAGGAATCCAGCGCAGGCGCATAAGGCTGTTCATAGGTGACGCGGAAGGTTAGCGGATCCGGTGCTTCGGCCTTGATCACCAGCTTGTAGTCCGCGCCGTAGGGGGTCCGGGTATTGTCGTCGGTTACCAGTTTCCAGGTAAACAACACATCCGCACTGGTCAGCGGGGCGCCATCCGCCCATTTCATGTCGGGTTTGAGCGTGAATGTAATGGTTTTCTGATCGGGAGACACCTGCCAGGATTGCGCAAGTTCGCCTTCCAGTTCCAGGTTTTTGTCGTATTTGAGCAGGGTGTTGAAAATGTTGCTGGCAACGGCGGAAGCTGCCGATTCTCCGGCGATCATGGGAATCAGTCCGCTGGGCTCGCCCGTCATGGCATCGATCAGCGTTCCGCCGGATTCAGGCGGGTAGGGGTGATCCCAGTCGGGCGAGTGATTTTCGGGTTGCTGCGATGGCCCGCATGCGCTGAGCATCAACAGCAGCACAGCACAAAGTAATCCGGAAGTGCGGAATGGGAAGGACATCGTGGACTCAGTCCGTTTAAGCCTTGTCCGGGTTCAGAATCTTGAGCTTGTGGCCAGGGGTGATGCGCGATCCGCTGAGATTGTTCCAGCGTTTGATTTCCGATGTGCTTACGTCGAATTTGCGTGCAATGCTGGAGAGTGTATCGCCACGGCGAACAACGTAATTGCTCTTGGCGCTGCGCAGTTTGACAGTGCGCGATGCCATGCGCTTGGGAGCGTCCTCGTCGACCTGGACGAGCAGAATCTGGCCTTTTTTCAGCTTGCTCGATTTCAGGTGGTTCATTGCACGCAAGTCTCTTGTGCTCACGCCGTAACGCTTGGCGACGCTTCCCAAGGTTTCGCCCCGCTTGACCAGATGGCGCTTGGTGGAAAACGATGCGGTGACGATTTCTTCTTCCTGCTGGTCGGGGATATCCTCGGCCGTGAAAATATCTTCCGCGGATTCGCTTTGCAGCGGTACCAATAATTGATGGGCGGATTTGAACTTGCCCTGGTGACTGATGCCGTTGATCTCGCGCAGTTCGTCAGGAGTTACGCCGAATTTCTTCGCAATGGTTTCGATGCGCTCGCCGCGCTTGGCGTAATAGGATTGCCAGCTCACCAACGGCTTGTCGTAAGCAGCCAGATTGGTTTCGAAGGTCTCATCGGCCCCCATCGGCAGCAGAATTTCATGAGTGTTTTCGGTTGAGGTCAGTACCGGACGATTGTATTCGGGATTGAGCGAACGGAACTCTTCCGGCGATACGCCTGCCAGCTTGGCAGCGAGCGAGGCGTCGATCTGCTTGGGAGCGTTGACCTTGGTGAAGTATGGCTGATTGGCGATGGACTGGATATTCAGTCCGTACTGTTCCGGGTTGGTCACGATGTTCTTGACCGCTTGCAGCTTGGGAACGTAATTTTTTGTTTCCGGCGGCAGTTGCAGGCTTTGGTAATCGGTAGGCAGGCCGCGCTTGCGATTGCGCTCGATGGCGCGCATCACGGTGCCTTCGCCGGCGTTATAGGCTGCAAGAGCCAGATCCCAGGTGCCGAACATCACGTGCAGCTTTTGCAGATAATTAAGTGCCGCATCGGTCGCGGCGGTGACATCTCGGCGGTTATCCACCCACCAGGTCTGTTTCAGGCCAAAATTCTTGCCGGTAGAAGGAATGAATTGCCAGATGCCGGCAGCCTTGCTGGTTGACATCGCAGTAGGATTGAACGCGCTTTCCACCATGGGCAGCAAGGCGATTTCAGTCGGCATGCCGCGCTTCTGCACTTCTTCCACGATGTGGTAGAGATATTTCTGGCTACGTCCGATCATGCGGTTCACATAGTCCGGACGCGAGGCATACCACGATTCGTGCTTGGCGGTGATGGGCGATTCAAGCTCGGGCATCGCGTAGCCGCTCTTGATGCGCTGCCACAGGTCGGCGCTCTTCATCGCCGTTTCGGCGGGGTCTGTGTCCTGTGTATAACCTTCGAGAGACAGGTGGTCCTGTGCCGGTGCAAGTTGCAGATTTTCCGATGGGGCGACGACGGCATCGTCGAGGGTGATGATTTCTTCTCCGGCGATGTTTGTTTCGGCGTGCGCGCCCGGAGCAAGGAAGAGAGCGAGAATGGATAGCTTCAGCAGAGATTTAGCGAGCATGTAACGTGTCTTGGGAAGCCAAAAATTCTTGCAATCCTATCCGCACAGCCCGGCTAGCGTCAAGCAATTTTTTCGTTTTATTCCAATTAAGAATCAATGATTTAAAATGCGTTTCTTAACTTCCTGATGGCACAGAATACCGAGATTGCATCCGGCTTGATTAATGCCGCTTGCCGCGCAACGGCCGTCTTGATGGCGTCGCTATCGCATCGCAGGAAAGGATTCGTGGCGAGTTCCAGGCCGATGGTGGTTGGAAGCGTGGGGCGGTTGGCCGCCAAAAGGCGATCGACCTCATGCTCGCGCAATTGAAGCTTGGGGTTTTCCGGATCGATCATGCGTGCGAATTTGATGTTGTGACGAGTATATTCATGCGTGCAATAAACCCGTGTTTGCGGTGGCAGCGAAGCCAGCCGCTGCAAGGAATAGTAGAGCTGTTCGCAGCTGCCCTCGAACAGCCTACCGCAGCCGCAGCTGAATAGCGTGTCGCCACAGAACAGTGAATTTGCGCCATAATAAACCACGTGTCCCAGCGTGTGCCCCGGCGTTTCCATGACGTTCAGGCTGAGGCCCAGGGTATCCAGCTCGACGATATCGTCCTCGCCGACGGGTTCATGCCTGAAAAGATATTGCTCACGATGCGGCGCATAAATTTTTACAGTGGGATATAACTGAATCAGTTCTGTAATGCCGCCGATATGATCGTCGTGGTGATGTGTCACCAGGATGGCATCGAGTGTCAGTTTTTCAGTTTGCAGCGTGGATATGACGGGAGCGGCATCGCCAGGATCCACCACGACGGCATGGCTGCCGCGACGGATGAGCCAGATATAGTTGTCCCGGAAAGCCGGGATTGGATTAACCTCGAACATGGGCGACATTTTGCCAACATACACCGAACAATCCTGGCTGCAAACCCCGCTTGGCGAGTACCTGCTGGAACAGGAGCAATCCTTGTTCGATGGTACGGTAAGCGATCTTTTTGGCTTCAATGCCGTGCAGGTCGGGTTGCCGGAGGTCGATTTTCTGCGTAATTGCCGCATTCCTTTCCGGCTGCGGGCCGCGGCGCAAGGCAACGTCATGCTGCGGTGCGACGCGGTGCAATTTCCCTTTGCGACTTCCAGTGCCGATCTGATGCTGCTACCGCATGTGCTGGAATTCTCACCTAACCCGCACGATACGCTGCGCGAGGCCGAGCGCGTCCTGGTGCCCGAGGGGCATCTGGTGATCAGCGGCTTCAATCCCATCAGCCTTTGGGGCGCGCGGCGTTTGTTCAACAAGGACGAGTCGTTTCCGTGGCAGGGCAGGTATGTCTCCCTGCAACGCATCAAGGATTGGCTGGCACTACTGGGCTTTGAAGTGGTGGCAGGGCGCATGGGGTGCTATGCGCCGCCTTTGCGCAAACAATCATGGCTGCAACGCTGCCGCTTCATGGATGGTGCGGGAGATCGCTGGTGGCCAATGCTGGGCGGCGTGTATTTTCTGGTGGCGAAAAAACGCGTCATGGGGGTACGCATGATTCGTCCGAACTGGAATGGTGCGCGCGTCACTCGGGTACTCATACCCAAACCAACACAAAAATCGGAATATCAGAAAAGCGAATATGGAAACTAAAGTTGAAATTTATGCCGACGGCGCATGCAAAGGTAACCCGGGGCCTGGCGGCTGGGGCGCCTGGTTAAGCTTCGGCGGCAAGGAAAAGGAACTTTGCGGCGGCGAAATGCTGACAACCAACAATCGCATGGAGTTGCTTGCGGTGATCCGGGCTCTGGAAGCCCTGACGCGCAATTGCGAGGTGCGCGTGCACACGGATTCGCAATACGTACAGAAAGGCATCAGCGAATGGATACACGGCTGGAAAAAGCGCGGCTGGAAAACTGCGGACAAGAAGCCGGTCAAAAACGACGATCTCTGGCGTCGGCTTGACGAGTTAGCCCAGCAGCATCGCGTGGAATGGGTATGGGTGCGCGGCCATGCCGGCGATGTCGGCAACGAGCGAGCAGACATGCTGGCCAATCGCGGTGTGGAGCAACTGCTGGCGAAGGCAGTTGCATAATGCGCCAGATTTTCCTCGATACCGAAACCACCGGCCTCGATCCCGCGCAAGGGCATCGCATCATTGAAATCGCCGCTGTTGAAGTCATCAACCGCCGCCTGACGCGAAATCATTTCCATGTGTACCTCAACCCGGACCGGGAAATCGATCTTGGCGCGCAGCAAGTGCACGGTATCTCGCTCGAATTTCTGCAGGACAAGCCGCGTTTTCCGGATGTGGTTGCCGAATTCCTGACATTCATCGATGGCGGCGAGTTAATTATCCATAACGCACCCTTCGACGTCGGTTTTCTCAATACCGAATTGGGGATGATCAGCAAAGGACGCTTGCAGGACGCCTGCGTCAATATCGTCGACACGCTCAAGATGGCGAAGGAACTGCGCCCCGGCCAGCGTAATAATCTTGACGCGCTTTGCCGTCACTACGGCATCGACAACTCCTCGCGCACCTTGCACGGCGCTTTGCTTGATGCGGAATTGTTGGCGGACGTCTATCTGGCGATGACGCGCGGTCAGGAAAGCCTGATGATGGATATCGCCGAACAGCCCCGCGGTGCGGGCGAGGAAACTGTAGTGGTCAGGACACAGCCCTTGCTGGTGATTAAAGCGGATGAATCAGAACTCGAAGCCCATCGCAGCTATCTGGCCGGACTGGACAAAGCCGCAGGTGGAGCAAGCCTCTGGACGCAGGTCGAGGCTGCGCCAGCAGAATAGTTTAGCGGCTTAATGCGTCCGCCCAACTATTGGGCGTTTCAAATAGCCTGACGCGCTCAAGGCGCAAATGATTGCCGTATGTGTCGCGGTAGAGCGCGTCCAGGATGCGGAAAGCCTCCGCCGCCATGTTTTCCGCAGTGGGTACGCTTTGCATGATCACAGTCTTGTGATCCGGCAGGGTTTCCAGGAATTCGCGCACCGCGGTATCGCCCTGATAAACCAGAAATGCGTGATCCCACACATCCACCACCGCCTTGCGGGCGATGGCCTTGACGTCCGAGAAGTCCATCACCATGCCTTGCTCGGAGCTGCCCTCTTGCTGGATCACGTCGCCGGAAAGCGTGATTTCGATAGCGTAGCGATGGCCGTGCAGGTTGCGGCACTGGCTTTTGTGACAAGGGATGCGATGACCGGCATCGAATTCTAGGCGAGTTGTGATTTGCATGGCGGAATTATAACAGGCGAGCCACTCAGCGTGGCTCACGGCGGAACGCATGCGTCCGGACTAGCCGGGATGCTAAGATAAAACATTTCTTATATAGGGGGAATCCGGGGCGCTCATGATTGCCATACTCGAAGCTCATAAAGCAGGGCTGCTGTCGCGGGAGCACTGGCTGGGCAATCTGATTGCCGGGGTCATTGTCGGCATCGTAGCCTTGCCGCTGGCCATGGCATTCGCGATTGCCTCGGGCGCCAAGCCGGAGCAGGGCCTCTACACCGCTATCGTGGCAGGATTGCTGACTTCGCTATTCGGCGGCAGCCGGCTGCAAATTGCCGGACCGACCGGCGCGTTTATCGTGATTCTCTCCGGCATCACCACCCAGTACGGCATCGAAGGCCTGCAAGTAGCTACGCTGATGGCCGGCGTCATGCTGTTATTGATGGGGCTGGCCCGCCTCGGCGGCGTCATACGATTCATTCCCGATCCGGTCATCGTCGGTTTTACCAGCGGTATTGCCGTCATCATTTTCGTCGGGCAATGGAAGGATTTTCTCGGCTTGCAGCCGATGGAGAGTGCTGACCATTTTCATGAAAAACTCTGGCAGATGGTGCTGGCTTTCCCGCACCTGCATCTCGAAACGGCCTTGCTGGGATGCGCGACGCTTGCGGTGTTGCTGCTCTCGCCGCGATATTTCAAGCGCATTCCGGCGCCGCTGGTCGCCATGATCTTTGCCGCCGTGGTGCAAGGATTTTTCAAGTTTGAAGGTGTTGCGACGATAGGCAGTGCTTTCGGCGGCATTCCGCAAAGCCTGCCGCATTTCGCGCCGCCTTCGCTGACCTTGTCTGACATGCTGAATCTGATCGGCCCGGCATTCACGATCGCTTTGCTGGGCGCCATCGAATCATTGCTGTCCGCCGTCGTTGCTGACGGCATGGCCGGCACCCGACACGACTCCAACCAGGAACTGGTCGGGCAGGGCATCGCCAATATTTTTTCTCCACTGTTCGGCGGGTTTGCCTCTACCGGAGCCATCGCGCGCACCGCGACCAGCATACGCAATGGCGCTACCGGCCCGCTGGCCGGCATTGCGCATGTAGTGACGCTGGTAGTCATCGTTCTCCTGCTGGCGCCTTTGGCCGTGCATATCCCGTTATGCGGATTGGCGGCGATCCTGTTCGTGGTGGCCTACAACATGAGCGAGATGCATCGTTTCACGCACATGGTGCGTACAGCACCAAAACCGGATGTCGCCGTGCTGCTGATTACATTTGCGCTGACAGTTTTCGGCGATCTGGTGATTGCGGTCAATATCGGTGTTTTGCTGGCGGCATTGCTCTTCATGAAGCGCATGTCGGAGGCGGTCAGCATAGAAGTACAGTCGCATGAGTCATTGCGGGAGGAGGTTGCCGACGGCAATTTCTCATTGCATCCTGGTACGGTGGTCTACACGATGGAGGGGCCTTTTTTCTTCGGTGCCGCCGAACGCCTCGAGAGCACGCTGGAGCGTGTGCACAGTCATGCGGATACGCTGGTACTGCGTCTGGGCCAGGTGCCTTTCATTGACGCGACCGGCATGCAGTCGTTGTGGGATTTGCTCGATGTCTGCAAGAAAAACGGCACCCGTCTGGTGCTGAGTGAAGCACGTCCCAATGTGCTTGAGAAACTGAAGCGCACCGGCTTGCTCGGGCAGATCGGCAAGGAGAATGTTTTCGGCCATATCCGGCAATTGGGCCAACAGGTACAATCTCAGCCCTGATTCTTGTCTGGGTAAGATTCATGCGTCTATTTGCAGCCATATTGACGATCTGCTGGAGCATGCTGGCGCACGGCGCGAACGATGTTCCGCTCATTGCCGCCGCATCCGATCTTCAAACAGCCTTGCGCGAGGTCGCGCAGGCATTCCAGTCCGATACCGGGCAAAAAGTCGAAATCGTCTTCGGCTCCAGCGGCAACATGGCCGCCCAGATTCGGCAAGGCGCGCCATTCCAGATGTTTCTTTCGGCGGATGAAAAATACGTGCTCGACCTGGCGAAGGGCGGATTTACGCGTGATGATGGGCGGCTTTACGCTCTCGGCCGCATCGCATTGTTCGTACCGCATCACTCATCGTTGAAGGCTGACGAGCAGCTTGCCGGTTTGCGCAACGCACTGAAAAACGGCCAGATCGAGCGTTTCGCAATCGCCAATCCTTCCCATGCGCCCTATGGAAGAGCGGCGCGCGAGGCTTTGCAGAAAGCGCAGCTTTGGGAGTCGCTGCAACCCAGGCTGATCCTGGGTGAGAATGTTTCCCAGGCTGCACAATTTGCGACCAGCGCAAATGCCAGCGGTGGCATTGTCGCCTATTCGCTGGCATTGACGCCCGCCATGAAAGAAGCCGGGCAGTATGCATTGATTCGACAGGACTGGTATGCACCGTTGCGCCAGCGCATGGCGCTGACCAGAAAGGCAGGGCCAGGTGCGGAAGCGTTCTATGCGTTTCTGCAGCAGGATAAAGCGCGTGCGATTCTTGCGCGCAATGGCTTCGCGATGCCGCAGGAAACCCCGTAATGGATTGGCAGGCGCTCCGGCTCTCCTTGCTGCTGGCTGTCGCGACGACTGTGCTGTTGCTGCCGGTAGGTGTTTTTGCCGGACGCTGGATGGCGGAAAGCAATTTTCGCGGCAAGATACTTCTTGAAGCTGCTATCGCCACGCCGCTGGTGCTGCCGCCTACTGTCATCGGTTATTACCTGCTGGTCGGCATGGGGGCTCATTCGCCGGTCGGCGTGTGGTTTACCGAGTTATTCGGGCGCTCGCTGGTATTCAGTTTCAGCGGATTGCTGATTGCTTCCGTCCTGGTCAATCTGCCATTCGCCATCCAGCCCGCGCAGCGCGCTTTCGAATCGATTCCCCAGGATGTACGCGATGCCGCGCAATGCTGCGGGATGACCTTCTGGCGTTCGCTGTGGGCGATTGATCTGCCGTTGGCGTGGCCAGGCGTGCTCACGGGGCTGACGCTGTCATTTGCACATACGCTGGGAGAATTCGGCGTGGTCCTGATGGTCGGCGGCGCGATTCCCGGTGAAACCAAAACTGTTTCCATCGCCATCTATGACCAGGTGCAGTCGCTTAATTTTGAAGGGGCGGGCAGCATGTCGCTGCTGTTGCTGCTGATTTCGCTGGGCTTGCTGGTTTTCGCCAATGTTCTCGGCCGTTATGCCGGCCGTCTCCATGCCTATCGCAATGTCTGAACTGATCGTACGTTTGCAGCAGGAATCGCCTATTCCCATGGATGCCGAACTGCGCTGCACGGGCGGGCAGTTGCTGGCCTTGGTGGGCCCCTCGGGCAGCGGAAAGACGACGCTGCTGCGGGCACTGGCTGGGCTGGTGCAGCCCAGGCATGGATATATAAGTTGCAGCGGAGAAACCTGGTTCGACAGCGCAGCCGGGCATTATCTGCCCGCACGCAAGCGCCGTGTCGGCTATGTACCGCAGCATTTTGCATTGTTTCCGCACCTCGATGTGTTGCATAACGTGATGTCCGGCATGCTGCACCGCGCGCCGGAAACGCGCGTAGCCGCGGCGCATGACCTGCTCGAACGGGTGAATCTGGCGGGGCTGGAGTCGCGAAAGCCGGGGCAGCTGTCAGGCGGCCAGCAGCAACGCGTGGCTGTAGCCCGGGCATTGGCGCGCGAACCGCAGGTGCTGTTGCTGGACGAACCCTTTTCTGCGGTCGATCACGCCACCCGCGAGCGGCTTTATGGTGAACTGGCGATGCTGAAGCAAAGCCTGTCCATGCCCTTGGTGATGGTGACGCACGATCTGCGCGAGGCGATGCTGCTGGCGGACGAGATGTGCGTGCTGCATCGCGGCAGGACGCTACAGACGGATAAACCGCTTGAGCTGGTGGCGAGGCCGGTGAGTGCGGATGTGGCACGGCTGGTGGGCATACGCAATATTTATCACGGGGAAATCGCCGGGCACGCGCCGGAACATGAGTGCACCCAATTACGTTTTGGGTCTATTGTGCTGAAGACTCCCTATCGTCCCGAGCTCGTGCCGGGCAGTCGGGTGCAATGGGTGATTCCTTCCGACGGCGTTGTGTTCCATCGCCGTGACCGCCCATCGCACACCGAACGCGAAAATCAATTGCAAGGCATCGTTGATACAGTGCACAAGTTAGGGGAAATCACCCGGCTGGCGGTACGCATGGAAGACGAAGATCGTTCGCTGCTATGGCTCGATGTTCCCAGTCATCTTGCGCGGCGCAACGAAATAGCGGAAGGCGTGACCGCGACCGTGTCGTTGACTGTCGCCGCGATTCACATTATCGACAGCACGTCATAGCCCGGCCAGCGTCCTGACATGCGCATTTGCGCTATCGGCCAGCGAAGGCAAGTCGTAGCCGCCTTCGAGCGATGAGACGATGCGCCCCTGGGCATGTTTTTGCGCAATATCCTTGATGAAGTCCGTTATCCAGATGTAGTCCTCGCGCACCAGCCTCAATTCGGCGAGCGGATCCAATGCATGCGCATCGAAACCTGCAGAAACAAATACCATTTGCGGTTTGAATTTTTCCAATGCCGGTGCGAACTCATTCTCCACCGTTGCGCGGAAACCCTTGCCGTCCGTCATCGCTGGCAATGGCATATTGACCATGCGTTCGGTGCGCGTGTCGGCACCGCGATAAGGGTAGAAGGGGTGTTGAAAGGTCGAGCACAGCATCACATGCGGGTTGTCGCGAAAAATGTTCTCCGTGCCGTCGCCATGGTGCACATCGAAGTCGATAATCGCGACGCGCTCGATGCCATGTTTTGCAATGGCATGCGCGACGCCAACCGCGACGTTATTGAAAATGCAGAACCCGGCAGCATTGGCGACGCCCGCATGATGTCCGGGCGGACGGATACAGCAGAAGGCATTCTGCGCCTTGCCCGCCGTGACGAGATCTGTCGCCAGCACGGTTGCACCCGCCGCATGCAGCGCTGCCGAAAGCGTCATCGGCCCCATCGCGGTGTCCGGGTCGAGGCGTACGATGCCGGCCGGCGGCGCGATTTCGCGGATACGTTTCACATAGGCAGGCGAATGAACGCGGGTGAGTTGCTCGTCCGTTGCAAGCGGCGCCTCATGGATTTGCAGATGCTCCAGGGTTTTTGTGCGCGCAAGCTGCTCCTTGATCGCCGAAATGCGTGCCGGCGATTCCGGATGGTGGCCATCCATGACATGCAGCAAGGTGTCCGGGTGGCTGATGAAGGCAGTCTTCGTCATGCAAGTTCGGAAAGCAGCTTTTGATAGGACTCTAATCGGATTTGACTGATTTTTCCATCCCTGACCGCGTTAAGAATGGCGCAGTCCGGCTCCTTGTGATGGCGGCAATTGTTGAAGCGGCATTTGCCCAGATAAGGGCGGAACTCGATGAAAGCATGCTCCATTTCGTCCGAAGTAAGGTGATTCAGGCCGAATTCCTGCAAGCCGGGCGAGTCGATCAGGCTGCTTGCGCTGTCCAGATGGTAGAGACGCGCCGAGGTCGTGGTGTGCTTGCCGCTATCCAGCACGGCCGAAATTTCCTGCGTGCGGGACTTCGCCTCGGGTAGCAAGGCATTGACTAGCGTGGACTTTCCCATCCCCGACTGGCCGACCAACACGCTGGTCTGCCCTTGCAGCCACGACCGAAGCTGCGAGGCGTCCTGTTTGGCAGATAACGCTTGCACCGGATATCCGAGAGACTGGTACAACTCCAGGCGTTTCAAGGCTGCGGACGTTTCGGGTAGATCGCTTTTATTCAGCAGGATTAGCGCCCGGATGCCGGCAGCTTCTGCCGCGATCAGGCATCGGTTGACGAGATCTTCGTAAAAGCTGGGTTCGGCGGCGATGACGATAATGATCTGCGTGACATTCGCAGCCAACAGCTTTTTGCGATACTCATTGCTGCGATAGAGCAGGCTGCTGCGCGGCAAGATATCTTCGACAACGCCTTCATTAACGGAGGTCATGTGTATTTCCACCCGGTCGCCGCAAGCAAGATCGCTTTTCTTCCCGCGCGTTACGCAGCTGATTTGCGTGCCATTTTCGAGTTCGACATCGTAGCGCTTGCCGAACGAAGCGACGACGAGCGCGGATAGGAGTTGCGACTTGGGAGCGTTTTGTTTTTGCATGGCGTCATTATTGCCTAATTTTCGCCGAGCCTGACGTTGGGAGGAACTTTCCTTTGCGGTAGGGCGTCCTTTTAATAAATGCGTGAAGCCGCGCCAGCGCAGGCTGTCGATCATAACTTAAATAAATACAATCAATTATCTCGATGGGGTTGAGTGACTTTGCGGCATCGACCGCAAAATCAAAAGGAGAAAGTCATGAATTGGATGGTAATGTTCGTCCATGCACTACGAGCACTATTGATTGCCGGTGTACTTGCATTTGCAAATCTTGCTGGCGCAGGCGAAACCGGCGAGATGGAAACGACACCGGGCGCGCAGGAAATGCCGACTGTCGTGCCGAGCAAGCAGGAAACCGCCGAATCGGTGTTTGCCAAGCTGGATAATGGCAAGAAAGGTTACATATCTTTGGCTGACGTGACAGTGTTGCCGGGGTTTGATCGCGTTTTCCAGAGTTCCGACAGCAACCATGACGGTAAGCTATCGCTCAAGGAGTTCAAGTCGGCATGGCCGGCGTATTCCGGAACAACTGATCCGGCCGCTAGCGCTCCGGGGCCGAAGTAAAGCTGACGAAAGCGGCAGAGCTCTGCCGTTAGCGATCGAAGTGGTAGTAGGTATTATTCAGATAGCGGGCGACGTGAATTTCTTCATCTTCAAACCATTGCAGTCCGAGATTGGTATTGCAACTCCGGATTTGCTGCACCAGTGAACTGCCATCCCTGACCTTGCGATCCTCTCGCGTATAGATACCGGAGCCGTCACCCCCGTAGCTGCTGGCATGGCAGGAAATGCAATGCTTTTCCACCAGCGCTTTGCCGATGGCGGCATCGCCGCGCTCGAAAGGATCGGCGTGTGCCATCGGGGAAAACATTCCAATGATTATCAAACCGATGATGGCTGCGCTGCGCATGGAATGCTCCTTCAGGATTCGAGCTTGGCGATCCGTATGCTTGCCGGCGGGTGTGAGTCGTAAAATGCCGAGTGCAACGGATCCGGCGTCAGGGTCGAAGCGTTGTCGCGGTAAAGTTTGACCAGGGCTTCGACCAGGTGTTTCGCGTTGGAATGCGTGGCCGCATATTCGTCGGCCTCAAATTCGTTTTTACGGGAATAACCTGCCAGCAGCGGCCTGAACAGGAAAGTGAAGACCGGGCTGACGAGGATGAACAGCAGCAGCGCCATGTAGTTGCTGGGATTGGCGACGCCCAGATCGGCGTAGAACCACGGCTGATTGACCAGCCAGCCGAGCAGGGCCAGGCCAAAGAAGCTGACAATGAACATCAGCGCAATACGCTTGATGACGTGCTTGTGCTTGAAGTGGCCGAGCTCGTGCGCCAATACGGCTTCGATTTCGTCAGCATCCAGCCGGTCGAGCAGGGTATCGAAAAACACCACGCGCTTGGCGGCGCCGAAGCCGGTGAAATAGGCGTTGCCATGGCTGCTGCGGCGCGAGCCATCCATGACATACAAGCCTTGCGATTTGAAGCCGCAGCGCGTCAGCAAGGTTTCGATGCGCGTTTTCAGCGCTTCGTCAGTCAACGGCGAGAACTTGTTGAACAAGGGCGCGATCACGGTCGGATAAACCGCCAGCATCAACAGATTGAAGCCTGACCACAGCACCCACAGATACAGCCACCACCAGCTGCCGGCTCCCTGCATCAGCCACAGTGCTGCAAAGAGCAAGGGTGCGCCGAGAGCCAGGCCGACCACTGCATGCTTGATCAGATCGGTGAAGAACATGCTGCGTGTCATCTTGTTGAAACCGAAGCGCTCGTCCACGACGAAGGCCTTGTAGTAATCCAGCGGTATCTCGATCAGGCTGCTGATGACGAAAGCCGAAAGGATGACCAGGGCACCCCGAAAAATCTCGGCATCCGGCAAAATCCCGCGCCAGGCTTCATCTATCCACTGCAGGCCACCCCCCAGAGTGAAGACAAATAACAGAACAGCCTGCACCAGGCTTTCGGTGATGACCAGCCGTGTCTTGGCGGACGAGTAATCGGCCGCTTTCCGATGCGCATCGAGGCTGATATTGCTCGCGAAGGCCGGAGGAACGGTATTTCGGTGCGACTGGATATAGGCAATATGTCGCCGCCCAAGCCAGAAACGAATCAGTGTGGTCAGAACGAGCAAACTCAGGAACAGGGCGGTAAAAGCGGTCATCGTGATTTATTTTCGGTTAAACTCGACACTATTTGGAAGCGTTGAAAGGCATTAAGGTTCATTATGGCACAAGATAACAATAATCTAATCTGGATCGATATGGAGATGAGCGGGCTGCTCCCCGACAGCGATGTCATTCTGGAGCTCGCGGTCGTTATCACGGATGCCAATCTGGAAATTCTCGCTGAATCCCCTGTCTTGGTCGTGCATCAGTCCGACGCAGTGCTGGACGGCATGGATGCATGGAACAAGGGCACACATGGCAAATCCGGCCTGATCGACAAGGTGAAGGCTTCGACGCTGAACGAAGCCGCCGCAGAAGCGCAAATGATCGAATTCCTCAAGGAGTGGGTTCCCGCCAACAAATCGCCGATGTGCGGCAATTCCATCTGCCAGGATCGCCGCTTCATGGCGCGCTACATGCCCAATCTGGAAGACTATTTTCACTACCGCAACCTGGATGTCAGCGTGTTCAAGGAGTTGGCGCGCCGCTGGAAACCCAAGGTCTACGATGGCTTCAAGAAGGCTAGCAAGCATACTGCGCTGGCGGACATTCACGAGTCGATCGAAGAGCTGAAATATTACCGCGAGCACTTCATCAAGCTGGACTGAGCGCCGTTTGCAGTTTTTGGACAGATCTTTGATTGCAAAAAAGAAGGGTGCGAAGCGCACCCTCAAGGAGGAGATTTAAGCTTTGGAGAAAAGCTTGCTTAATCTTCAAGCAACACTTATGCCAAAGCTGATTTTCCTCACATGAGTGAGCGATAAATATTCAGGTATTCCTGGGCGCTGTGATCCCAACTCAAATCCACAGCCATTCCGTTTTGCTGAATCTGGCGCCATTCGACCTTGTTGCCATAACTGCTCAAGGCGCGTTGGATGGTCGTTAATAGCTCCTTGGTATTCGGCAGATCGAAGACAAAACCGTTTGCACTATTGTTTGCCAGCGATGTGGCTGTCGTATTGTGCACCGAGTCGGCCAGCCCTCCCGTGCGGCGCACGACCGGAGGCGTGCCATAGCGCAAACCGTACATCTGGTTCAGGCCGCACGGTTCGAAGCGCGAAGGCATGATGAAGATATCCGTCCCGGCCATGATCAGGTGCGATAGCGGTTCGTTGTAGCCGATGGTGACGCTGACCTGCTGCGGGTGCGCATGAGCCAGTTGCAGAAAACCTTGCTCCAGTGCGGGATCGCCGCCGCCAAGGACGGCGATCTGGCAGCCTTGATCCAGCAAGGGCACTGCGCACTTGAGGAACAGGTCGAGGCCCTTCTGGCTGGTAAGGCGGCTGACTACGCCCAGCAAGGGTACGTCAGCGTCCTGGTTCAGGCTTAGCCGCTGCTGCAGGGCCAATTTGACTGCCTCTTTCTTGTTCAGGCTCCTGCTGTCGTATGTTTGCGGCAGATGCGCATCCTGAGCCGGATCCCATTCGTCGGTGTCGATGCCATTCAGAATGCCGTGAATATCCTTGCTGCGTGTTGCCAGCAGCCCTTGCAAGCCGAATCCGTATTCCGCCGTCTGGATTTCATGTGCATAGGTCGGGCTAACTGTCGCAATACTGTCCGAGTAAAACACGCCGGCCTTCAGAAAGGAGAGCTGTCCGTAGTATTCAAAACCATTGATGCTGAAACCTTCGTGCGGCAGACCGAGTCTGTCCACCCATTCAGCCGGGAAATTTCCCTGGAAGGCGAGATTGTGGACTCCCAGCACCGATTTGGCGCATGGCGAGCCTGAATAGTGCATATAGGCCGGGGTCAACCCGCATTGCCAGTCGTTGCAATGCACGACATCCGGAATCCAGTCGGACAATGGGCTGGCTTTGCTGGCCAGTATGGCCGCAATGCGCGAAAGAGTGCCGAAGCGTAGCGGATTATCCGCCCATTCGTGACCTTGAGGGTCGAGGTAGGGACCGCCGTCGCGAACATAGAGTTGCGGAAGGTCCACAGCGATTACCGGCACACCTGTTTCGGGCATCTCGCCGAGAACCAGCCTGACGTTGCCTACCATCGGGAGCCATTTGAGATCCAGCAGGGGGCGTGTATTGCGTAATTTGGATAATACTTGGGGATAACCCGGAATCAGCAGGCGTACATCTTCGCCAAGGTGTCTGAATGCTGCCGGCAGCGAGCCGCTGACATCGGCGAGCCCCCCGGTCTTGATGAGTGGAAAGGCTTCTGAAGTAACGTAGAGAATGCGCAACGGAATATCTTTCTTTCGGGACAGTCTGAGCCGCATTGCAGCGCGGCCAGACCTTGGCAGTTATCGTCAAGGAGTCAAACCTGTTAGAATAATTGATCAATCTGTCGCGGGCAAGATAACACCCGCGGAATGGAAAAGGAGAATTTTCTTGCAAGTAGCAATGATTGGTTTGGGCAAAATGGGTGCCAATATGGCGCGTCGGTTGCGTCGTGCAGGCCACGAGGTCGTAGGTTACAACCTTGACCAGGACGTCACCCAGGAGCTTGCCGACGAATGCGGCCTCGAAGTTGCAGTTTCGCTTGCCGATGCGGTCGCGAAAATGCCTGCGCCGCGTGCGATCTGGTTGATGCTGCCCGCGGGCGAACCGACGGAGCAAACGCTCGATGAGTTGCGCGGCCTGCTCTCGCCGGGCGATATCGTGATTGAAGGCGGTAATTCCAATTATCAGGAATCGCAGTCGCGTGCGGCTGAAATGAAAGAGCTGGGCATTGATTACCTGGATGTCGGGACGGCCGGGGGTATCTGGGGGCTGCAGAACGGTTATGCACTGATGGTAGGCGGCGATGCTTCCGCCGTGAAGCGCGTGGAGCCGCTGATGCAAGCTCTGGCTCCGATGCCCGATAAGGGTTGGTTGCATTGCGGCCCGAGCGGTGCCGGCCATTTCGTCAAGATGGTCCATAACGGCATCGAGTACGGCATCATGCAGGTCTATGCGGAAGGTTTTTCGCTGTTGAAAGGCAAGACTGAATTTGGTTTTGATCTCGCAGCCATATCCGGAATGTGGCAGGACGGAAGCGTGATACGGAGCTGGCTGCTGGAATTAACCGTACAGTTTTTGGCGCAAGACCAGCAGTTGAATGGAATCGAGCCCTATGTTGCCGATTCAGGGGAAGGGCGATGGACGGTTAACGAGGCCATCGCGCAGGGAGTGCCCGCGCCGGCGATAACGGTTGCGCTGATGACGCGCTTCGCCAGCCAGGGCAAGGATGAGTTTGGAAACAAGATGCTGGCCATGATGCGTAAAGGCTTTGGCGGCCACGCGATAAAAGTAAAGTAAGGGACTAACCTAAAATGAGCAATCAAGAAACCATTCCGGGGCCATGCCATTTCGTTATTTTCGGCGCGACCGGAAACCTGGCCACCATCAAGCTGCTGCCTTCGCTGTATAACCTGGAAGTTGCAGGTCGCATTCCGGGCGATATGAGCATCCTCGCGCTCGGTCGCCAGGAATATACGCAGGAAGCGTGGCTGGAACATCTGGATAAGGTGCTGCACGATAAATTCGGTGATAAGGTCGATCCGCAAATCGCCGCGCGTTTTGCCAAGCGTTTTGCCTATCTTTCGGGCGACCTGCGCGAGCCGGAGTTCTACAAGAAGCTGCGGGAGGAACTTGCCAAGCCGCGCGAAGGCATATGCAGCAACATCGTGTTCTATCTTTCCATCATTCCGAAGGATTTCAACACCGTCATCAATTATCTCGACGAATTCGGCTTTTCCAAGCCGCGCGGCCTGCATCGCATCGTCGTCGAGAAGCCGTTCGGTACCGATCTGGAAACCGCGCAGCAACTCAATCGTTCGCTACACAAGCACTTCGACGAAGAACAGATCTACCGCATCGACCACTATCTGGGCAAGGAAACCGTGCAGAACCTGCTGGTATTCCGTTTCGCCAATACACTGATCGAGCCGATCTGGAACCGCAATTTCATCAATCATGTGCAAATCACCGTGGCCGAAGATCTCGGCATCGGTACTCGTGCCGATTACTACGACAAATCCGGCGCGTTGCGCGACATGCTGCAAAATCACCTGATGCAGTTGCTGACCGTGGTCGCGATGGAACCGCCGCCCTCGCTCGAAGCCGATGCCGTGCGCGACGAAAAGGTGAAGGTGCTGAAGTCCATGCGTTCGATTCCCAAGGATGCGGTCAATGCCTATGCGTTCCGTGCGCAATATGCGGCCGGAACCGCCAAGGGGCAGCCGGTGCAAGGTTATCAGGAAGAGCAGGGTGTCGAGCCGAACACCGCGACCGAAACCTTTGCCGCCGCCAAGTTCTATATCGACAACTGGCGCTGGCGCGGTGTGCCGTTCTACCTGCGCACCGGCAAGCGTATGGAGAAGACGCAATCCACGATTGCAATTCGCCTGCGTCACCCTCCACAGCACCTGTTCCATGACACCCCGGTCGAGGAAATCGAGCCGAACTGGATTCTGCTGTCGCTGCAGCCCAATGAATCCATGCATATGGAACTGCATATCAAGGCGCCTGGCCTGGGTATGGAAACGCGTACCGTGCAACTCAACGCTTCCTATCGCAAACCGGATGAGAAGCCGCTTGAGGCTTATGAGGCGCTGATCTTGGATGTGATCGAAGGCGACAAGACGCTGTTCATCCGCTTCGACGAAGTGGAGTGGGCGTGGCGCGTGGTCGATCCTATCCTGAAACACTGGCAACAGGAGCGGGATTTCATCCATACCTATCCGGCCGGAACCTGGGGGCCGCAAGAGACCAGCCGTCTGTTCGATTGCGAAGACCAGGAGTGGCGTAACGAGCTGTAACATCGCATGAACGCCGGAGGGTTATTGGCGGTAGGCATAGGCGCTGCGAGCGGCGCCTGGCTCCGTTGGTGGCTGGGGCTGATCCTCAACCCTCTGGTGCCTACCTTGCCATTGGGAACGCTCGCCGCCAATCTTGTCGGCGGCTACCTGATGGGTATTGCCATGGGCCTGCTGGCACAATATGCCAGCCTGCCTGCCGAAGCCAGGCTGTTTATCATGACCGGGTTCCTGGGCGGCCTTACTACGTTTTCCACCTTTTCAGCGGAAGCGGTCACCTTGCTGTCGCGACAGCAATACGGCTGGGTTGCGGCGCATATTGCCCTGCATTTGCTGGGATCGCTTGCCATGACGGGGCTCGGCATCCTGACCGTCAATCTCATCAGGAGCTGACATGACCGGAAATTTCCTTAAGCTCTATGTTCCGCAAACGGCCAAGCATGACGGTAAATTGCTTTACGAATGGTTGCTGGAAGAGGCGCGGACGCTAGGCATTCCAGGCGGATCCGCTTTTCGTGCCGTGGCGGGTTACGGACGGCATGGAAAAATGCACGAGGAACACTTTTTCGAGCTGGCCGGCGATTTGCCGATGATGGTGGAGTTCTTTGCCGAAGAGGCCGCCATCAACTTGCTGGTGGCAAGGCTTCAGGCAGAAAAGATTTCCCTGTTTTATGTCCGCTTTGCGGCAACGGCGGGTACGACCGCGCCGGACTGATTTTATTTGCCGAGGATTACGGCGGTCACTCCCAGTGCTTTCAATTTTTCCCTTGCACGATCCGCTTCGGCGCGCGACTTGAACGGGCCGATCTGCACGCGCGTTTCCGTATGGGAAGGTATCCCTTGCTGTGCCAGTTTTGCTTGAAGTTGCTTGGCATTGTCGATATCGGTAAAAACACCCAGTTGTACTTCGAAGGCTTTCGGTGCAGGGGCGGCCGGTATCGATGCGCGCGCGCCGGAGGGCTGTGCCGCGGATGCCGGGTTCACGGCCGGAGATTGAACGGCAACCACAGACGCTCCCGGTTTGCCTAGGGTTTTTGCCGCGCTTGCGATGTAGGGTGTGGCTGGGTCAGCGCCCGAGCTTTCTTCTTCCAGCGCCGAGCCGGTTGCCGGCATTGCGCCTGGGACGGTTGAAATATCAGGAAGTTTTCCCGGAATAGGCGGCGGCGGTACAGCCTCCGCCGTGGCTTCGGGTACGGAGGCAATCGTGGGCGCGGCATCTTCCGGCATGGCTGCCGGTGCCTCCATGTCTGCGCTGGAAAGGCTGGTTTGTTCGATGGCCTGCTCCGTTTGAGGTTCTTCGGCCGCAGGTTCTGTTCGGCGTTGATTGAGAATGGCCAGTATGCCGATGGCGGTCACCAGAAGCGCGACAGCAACGCCTATCCGGACTTTTGCACGGTGACTGTCCTGGTTGCGTTCTTCAATGATCGGAGGAGGGGCCATGACTGTTTTTCTAGGAGTGTTTGCGCGGAATATTAGCATGCCCTTGAAACGGCGTAATCAGTCGATGAAACCGTTTGATTTATTTAACGAATTCCATTAGAATCTTGCGCTCTTCAACCTTGCTGCACCGTTATTCGCATGCGGGCAGCTGTTAAACCAAAAGGAGTATCAATGCGACATTACGAAGTTGTATTTATCGTCCATCCGGACCAGAGCGAGCAAGTGCCTGCCATGATCGAGCGCTATCGCGCGCTCGTCACCACCAGCGGCGGCGCAATCCACCGCCTGGAAGACTGGGGCCGCCGCCAACTGGCTTACCCGATCCAGAAAATCCACAAGGCACACTACGTGCTGATGAACATCGAATGCGGCCAGGAAGCCCTGGGCGAGCTGGAACACGCATTCAAGTTCAACGATGCCGTGCTGCGCCACCTGACCGTCGCGATGAAGGATGCCGTTACCGCTCCTTCCCCGATGATGAAGGAAGAAAAGGCCAAGTCCGTCCTGAACAAGGAAGAAGCGCCGGCTGCTGCGGAAGCTGCCGCGGCTTAAGTGATTAGCAACCGGCTGGTGCTGAGCGGTGAGGTGACGGAAGTCGCCGAGTTGCGCTACACCCCGGCAGGCATCCCGCTCCTGGCATTTACCCTCAAGCATGCTTCGCAACAAAACGAAGCAGGCATGAATCGCCAGGTTGAATGTGAAGTTCCCGCCGTTGCGATGGCGAAAATGGCCGAGCAGGCCAAGGGACTCAAGCTCGGATGTCATGCCAGAGTTGCCGGGTTTCTTGCGAAAAGAAGCCTTAACAGCCGCCAGCTGGTCCTGCACATAAACGAATTAGAGATTATTGAGAAAGGTTGAATCATGGCACGCGATATGTTCCGCCGCCGCCGTTACTGCCGCTTTTCGGCAGAAGGCATCAAGGAAGTCGATTACAAGGATGTGGACCTGCTGAAGGACTTCATCAACGAAAACGGCAAGATCATCCCTGCACGCATCACGGGCACCAAGGCTCGTTATCAGCGTCAGCTCACCACGGCTATCAAGCGCGCCCGTTTCCTGGCCCTGATGCCTTACTGCGACAAGCACTAAGGAGAGACAGCAATGCAAGTTATCCTTCTGGAAAAAGTTACCAACCTGGGCACCCTGGGCGATATCGTCAAGGTCAAGGACGGTTACGGCCGCAACTTCCTGATCCCGCAAGGCAAGGCCAAGCGTGCGACCGAAGCCAACAAGGCTGAGTTCGCCGCCAAGCGCGCCGAGCTGGAACAGAAGCAAGCCGAAATCCTGGCAGTGGCTCAAGTACGCGCCGAGAAGCTGGCTGGTTTCATGCTGCAAATCTCGCAAAAGGCCGGTGTTGACGGTCGTCTGTTCGGTTCCGTGACCAATCACGACATCGCCGAAGCGCTGACCGCGCAAGGCTTTGAGGTGACCAAGTCTGAAATCCGCATGCCGAACGGCCCGCTGAAGACCATCGGCGACCACGCGATCAGCGTGGCTCCGCATGCCGACGTCGTTGTCGACATTACCGTTTCCGTGCTCGGCGAACACTAAGTCGTCAAGCTCGCGTTACTGAAAAAGGGCTGCCTCGGCAGCCCTTTTTATTTGCCTGTTCGGGATGTAAAACTGTTCGCATGGGCTTCGCGCCATGTCTCCGGCATGCATAAACCCTCCAAATTTACTGACAGGCCGATGATATAATCCGGCATGGCCGACGACTCCCTCGCATCACTAAAACTCCCTCCCCATTCGGTTGAAGCCGAGCAGTCAGTGTTGGGCGGATTGCTGCTCGAAAACGAGGCGCTCGACAAGATCGCCGACCTGATTGCTTCCGGCGATTTCTATCGCCATGACCATCGCGTCATTTACGAACATATCAGCCGCCTGATCGAGCATAACAAGCCGGCGGATATCGTTACCGTGGCCGAGTCGCTGGAAAGTACCGCACAGCTCTCCGGCGTGGGTGGAATTTCCTATCTCGGCGCGCTGGCGCAGAACACTCCCTCTGCCGCGAATATTCGCCGCTATGCCGAAATCGTGCGCGAGCGCGCAGTCATGCGCAGCCTGGTGGAGGTGGGTTCCAGCATTGCCGAGAGCGCATTCAGCCCGCAGGGAAAGGATGCCGCGCAACTGCTGGACGAGGCCGAAGCCAGGATTTTCGAGATTGCCGAGGGCGGCAAGCGCAGCACGCAGGGTTTTATCGATATCAAGACCTTGCTGCCGCAAGTCGCCGACCGCATCGATCAGCTCTTCCAGCGCGACAATGCCAGCGATGTGACCGGCATTCCGACCGGGTTTGCCGACCTGGATTCAATGACTTCGGGCTTGCAGCCGGGCGATCTCGTGATTGTGGCCGGCCGTCCGTCCATGGGTAAAACCGCGTTCTCCCTCAACATTGCCGAAAACGTGGCGCTCGATACCGGCTTGCCGGTGGCAGTATTTTCCATGGAAATGGGCGCGACCCAGCTCGCGATGCGGATGATCGGTTCGGTAGGCCGGCTGGACCAGCATCGCATGCGTACCGGGCGTCTGGAGGACGAGGACTGGGTGCGCTTGACGACCGCCCTGGGCAAACTGAACGATGCCCCGATGTTCATCGACGAAAGTGCCGGCCTCAATGCGCTGGAAGTCCGTGCCCGTGCGCGGCGTTTGCATCGTCAGTGTGGCAAGCTAGGCTTGATTGTCATCGACTACTTACAATTGATGGCTGCGACGCGGCAGGGCGAAAATCGCGCTACGGAAATTTCTGAAATTTCCCGTGCACTCAAAGCCTTGGCGAAGGAACTTGATGTGCCTGTTGTCGCGCTTTCCCAGCTGAATCGCGGTCTTGAACAACGCCCGAACAAGCGTCCGGTCATGTCCGACTTGCGCGAATCCGGCGCCATCGAACAGGACGCCGACGTGATTCTGTTCATCTATCGCGATCAGGTTTACAACCCGGATAGCCCGGACAAGGGCACGGCGGAAATCATTATCGGCAAGCAGCGTAACGGTCCGATCGGTACTGTGCGCCTGACCTTCCTGGGTGAGCACACTCGCTTTGAAAATTTCGCCGGTGGCAATGCTTTCGGCAGCGACGAATATTAACAAGACCCACGCTTAGGCATGACGCGCCCGATACTCGCTACCATCCATACCGACGCGCTGCGTCACAATCTCACCGTTGCACGACGGCATGCTCCAAATTCCAGAATGATGGCCGTCATCAAGGCCAACGGCTACGGCCACGGTCTGTTGCGCGTTGCATCGGCGTTACGTGACGCCGATGGCTTTGCCGTGCTTAACGTTTCCGAAGGCGTCGCGCTACGCGAAGCCGGGTATGCGCAGCAGACGATCCTGTTGCTGGAGGGCTTGTTCAGCGCGGACGAACTTGCTGTTGCCGCCAGACACAGGCTGGCAATCGTTGTGCACTCCGAGCCGCAATTGCTCATGCTGGAACGCGCGAAGGGATTGCCCGCCATCGACGTATTTCTCAAGGTGAATACCGGCATGAACCGGCTGGGCGTGCCCTTGGGGCGTTTCTGGAGTTTTTATGATCGTCTGCGGGCCTGTGCATCGGTCGGGCAGCTGACCTTGATGACACATTTCGCCACGGCTGACGAACCGCCGGGCATCGAGAAGCAATTCGAATTGTTCGATGGACTGACCAGTCAAATTCCGGCCCCGCGTACCATGGCAAATTCTGCAGCCATCCTGCGTTACCCGCAAACGCACACCGAATGGGTGCGCCCCGGCATCATGCTCTACGGTGCCAGCCCATATTCCGATCTGTCCTTTGCCGATCTCGATTTGCACCCTGCGATGACGCTTGGCAGTGAAATCATCGCAATACAGGCCATGCAGCCGGGTGATGCCGTCGGTTATGGCCGGCGTTTCATCGCCGAGAAGCCGACGCGGGTCGGTGTCGTAGCCTGCGGCTATGCCGACGGTTATCCGCGACATGCGCCCAACGGCACGCCGATAGCGGTCGCGGGCAAGCTTACGCGCACGATAGGTCGTGTTTCCATGGATATGCTGTATGCCGACCTGACCGGTATTCCGGAAGCTGACCTCGGCAGCCCGGTGGAATTGTGGGGCGCGCAGGTGTCGGTGGATGCCGTCGCGCAAGCGTCGGGCACGGTAGGGTATGAATTGTTATGCGCATTGGCACCGCGCGTGCCGGTTGAGGAAAACTAGATGGCAAAGGCGAAAACCGTCTATACCTGCACGGAATGCGGCGGGCAGACGCCAAAGTGGCAAGGACAATGCCCGAGTTGCAACGCATGGAATACGTTGGTCGAGACTATCGCCGAAGCACCTTCGGCCAGCCGCTTCGCGTCGCTGGCGCAAACCGCCGGATTGCAGAAGCTGGCAGATGTCGAAGCAGCCGAGGTGCCGCGTCATCCTACGGGTATCGTCGAATTCGATCGCGTACTCGGCGGCGGCCTTGTGCCCGGTGGCGTAGTGCTGATTGGCGGCGATCCCGGCATCGGAAAATCCACGCTGTTGCTGCAGACCTTGTGTCACATCGGCGGGCGTCAACGCGTGGTTTACGTTAGCGGTGAAGAGTCTGCCCAGCAGATTGCCATGCGCGCCAAGCGCCTCAGCCTGGATGCCAGCCCGGTGGAACTGTTGGCTGAGATCAATCTGGAAAAAATCGTTGCGATCCTGCAGACGCACAAACCCGATGTTGCAGTCATCGATTCCATCCAGACCGTGTACTCCGAAGCTCTGCAATCCGCGCCTGGCTCGGTGGCGCAGGTTCGCGAGTGTTCGGCACAGCTGACGCGTCTGGCAAAGCAACTGGGAATCACCGTCATTCTGGTTGGGCATGTGACCAAGGAAGGTTCGCTGGCCGGGCCGCGCGTGTTGGAGCATATCGTCGATACGGTGTTGTATTTCGAGGGTGATCCCAACTCCAGCTTCCGCCTGGTGCGTGCTTTCAAGAACCGCTTTGGCGCAGTCAATGAGCTCGGCGTATTCGCGATGACCGAGAAGGGCTTGCGCGAGGTCAGCAATCCGTCTGCGTTGTTTCTGTCGCATCATGCCGAGCAGGTAGCGGGCTCGTGCATTACCGTGACGCAGGAGGGCACGCGGCCTTTGCTTGTGGAAGTGCAAGCCTTGGTCGATGAGGCGCATGCGCCCAATCCCAAGCGCCTGTGCGTAGGGCTTGAGCAAAACCGTTTGGCGATGCTGCTGGCTGTTCTGCACCGCCATGCCGGGGTTGCATGTTTCGATCAGGACGTTTTCGTCAACGCCGTAGGCGGGGTGCGGATCGGCGAGCCGGCTGCGGATTTGGCAGTACTTCTTGCAATTGTTTCATCCTTGAAAAACAGACCCTTGCCGCAGAAACTTATTGTTTTTGGTGAGGTTGGTTTAGCCGGAGAGGTGCGCCCGGTGCAGCGCGGTCAGGAACGCCTGAAAGAGGCTGCCAAGCTGGGATTCACCCATGCCATCGTTCCCAAGGCCAATCAGCCCAAGCAAGCAGTCAAGGATATCGAGGTCTATGGAGTCGATCGCCTGGAGCAAGCATTGGCCCGTCTGCGCGACAGTTAAAGCAGTTCGATTCCAACTCGGCGTAGCACCAGCGCCCATATCCCAAAGCAGATGAGCGTCAGGATCACGCAAGCAAGCAGGGAGGGCCAGAATCCGATACGCGGCAGCAATACGGGGAAAACCAGAAACATCGGCAGCGTCGGTACGACATACCAGAAGGTGTACCAGGCGTGGTTCGCAATCTTCGCAGTCGGCTGGTCTTCTACATATAGCCAGATCAGCGCCAATATCGTCACCAGCGGCAGTGCTGCCACCAATCCGCCCAGCTTGTCGCTGCGCTTGGCGATTTCCGAGACCAGAACCACGACCCCGGCTGTCAGCAGGTATTTGGTGATGAGCCAGCTCATTGCGCGGGCTTTTGCGCCTCGAATGTCTGCCCGCTGATGCCTGCGCTGTCGTGTCCCATCAGGTAGAGATAAAGCGGCATGATCGCTTCGGGTTTCGGCAGATTTGCATGGAGTTCCCCCGGATGCGAAAGCTTGCGTTGCGGGCATTGCACCGGTCCGGGAATCACCGCGTTGATGCGCATGTTGGGGAAGGTTTCCAATTCCTGTGCCCAAATCCTGACCAAAGTTTCTGCTGCACTGTTGGAGATTGCATGCATTCCCCAGTAGGCAGTCGGGTGATGAGCCGCAGTGGTGGATGTGATGATGACAGAAGCATCGGGAGCGCGTTTCAGCAAGGGCAGGCAAGCCTTTGTCAGCGCGAAAGGCGCGATAAGATTGGTTTGGAGCATGCCGGTGAATTGTTCAGTCGTTTGAATCTCCAGCGGACTGAGGTTATCGAAGCGGCTGGCGTTATGCAGGATGCCATCCAGTCGGCCGAGCTGCTGGTAGATGCCTTCTGCCAATCCCTTGAAATCCTCTTCGCCGGCCTTTTCCAGGTTCATCGGAAAGATCAGGGGCAGGGGTCCGCCGGCGGCGACTATGGCGTCATACACGGCTTCCAGCTTTTTCACCTTGCGCCCGAGCAGGATCACCGTGGCACCTTGCGTGGCAAACGCGAGCGCGGCAGTCTTGCCGATACCCTGGCCGGCGCCGGTGACGAGGATCACGCGATCCTGGAGATGGTTCTGAGGCGGCTGGTAGTTCATTGCGCGATCCGAAAAGATAAAGCGCGCATTTTAGCGGAAGCGGCCGTCAGATGCTGAGCGTATTGCCCGTTGTGAATACCACCGGGTGACTGCCAGGCAGCAACCATTCGATGAAAAAACTGAACGCGGCAATGAAAATGCTGGCAAAAAACGCCGTCCAGAAGCCTGATACCTTGAAACCTTTGACTACTGCCGCGACCAGCATGATCACCAAGGCATTGATCACCAGCAGAAACAGCCCGAACGTCAGCAGGGTAAGCGGAAAAGTCAGGAATACCAGGATGGGGCGCACAATGGCATTGGCAAAACCCAGCATCAGCGCCGAGACCAGCAGCGAGGATTTGCTGGAAAACGTCAGACCATTGAAGACATAACTGGCGACCCAGAGCGACAGGCTCATGACGCCCCAATGGAGCAGGAAATCGTAAAGATGTGCGGTCATGGATTCAGCATAGCAGAAATGCCGCTCAGGACGCCAGAATCAGCTTGGCGCACGTGATACCGCTTCTGACGGCGCCTTCGATGGTGGCGGGGTAGTCTCCGGCTGTGTAATCGCCTGCGAGATAAAAGTTGGCTATATCGGTCTTCTGGGTTGGGCGCTCCAGGTTTGGAGTGCAGGCGAAGGTTGCGCGCTTCTCGGCGATGACCTTGTGCCAGCGCGGTTGCGGCAACTCGGGAAAGGCTAGGGCCAGCTCGCGTATGATCTCTTCCGCAAGTGCTTCCTGGGTTAGTTTCTGATGCGGGCCTTCGGCGCTGATAACCACCGCCAGCAGACCGGCTTGGCCGTCAAGACCGCCGCGATCCAGTACCCATTGCACGTGACCGCCGGTAAGGCCGATCATTGGGAAGGGCAGGTGCACGGAATCCGGATACTGGACGTAAACCGAATAGATGGGCTGGTAATCGTAGCTTTCGCATTGGCGAGTGCTCTGTGCCTGTTGCGGCAATTGTGCGAGCAGGTCGGGCAGGCGAAACGGCGAAACGGCGGCGACGACATGACTGAAATGCTGGGTTTCTTCAGCGTATTCCACGCTAAAGCCCTCATCTTGTCGGCGGATCGCGGTCACCGTTGCGCCAAGCCGGATTTCGCCTCCATGCGTCCGGATATATCGCCCGAGCGGTTCGATGAGCAGCCCGGACAAATCGATGCGCGGCAGCAGTAAATGGCTGTCGCTTTTGGTTTTTGAAAAACTGTCGCGCAAAACATTCAGAAAGACCTGTGCGCTGGCTTGAGCTACGGGCGTATTCAACGCAGCGAGACATAACGGTTCCCATAAGCAACGGGTGACGCGCTCGGGTTGCCGATAGCGTGCGAGAAATGCGCCCAGTGCTTCATCCTGTTTCAGGCGGAAACCGGAAAGCCGAAGTGCGATCATCAGGCGTAGCGCCGCCAGTCGTTCCCGATGGCTTAGCCCTTCGGCACGTAATAAGCCGCAAAGAATATGCAGGGGTGCGGGCAGCCGGGCAGAAGCACGCAGCCTGAATTGCCGGTGCTGTATCAATTGCAGCGGCAGGCGCATGAACGCGGCATCGGCGTCGATACCGGCCATCTGCATCAGGCGTAGCGTATCGCGGTAGGCGCCGATCAGAATATGCTGGCCGTTATCCAGCCGCTTTCCCTTCCAGTTGAGTCCGCGCGCACGGCCGCCCAACTGTTTGGCGGCTTCAAATACGGTGACGAAGACGCCGCGCTCGGCCAGCGCCACTGCGGCGGCAAGTCCGGCGCAACCGCCGCCAATGACGGCTACACGCAAGGCTGCATCGCCTCTGGGTAGATTAGCTCTTGAGCCATGTTTTCCAGGCCAGCCACAACTTGCGCAGCGGGGTTAGCGACACGCGATGGTTTAGCACCTTCTCGCAACCGCCCAGCCGGATTTCGTCGAGAAGGGCACGATAAATGGCAGCCATGATGAGGCCGGTACGCTGGTCGCGACGATCGGCCTTGGGGAGTTCTTCGAAAGCGCGGCGGTAATAGTCTTCGGCACGTTCGATCTGGAATTCGAGCAAACGTCGTACATTGTCGCTTTCCTGTCCCTGCAGGATTTCGGCTTCGCTGACGCCGTGTTGCGCCATTTCATCGAGAGGCAGATAAATGCGGCCGCGGCGCGCGTCTTCGCCAACGTCGCGCACGATGTTGGTCAACTGGAAAGCCAGGCCGAGATCGTGCGCATATTTGAGGGTTTTGCGGTCGCTGTAGCCGAAGATAGACGCGGAGAGCAATCCGACAACGCTGGCGACGCGATAGCAGTAAAGGTGCAATTCCTTGAAGTCGCGGTAACGGTTCTGGTCGAGATCCATCTCCATGCCGTCAATGATTTCTACAAAATGCTCTTCGGCCAGATTGTAGTCGCGCACGGCATCGGTCAATGCCTGCGTTACCGGGTGCTGCGGCTTGTCCGCGTAAAGATTGGCGATTTCCGTGCGCCACCAGGCCAGCTTGGTGCGGGCGATGCCCGCATCCGTGCATTCATCGGCCACGTCGTCCACCTCGCGGCAAAAAGCGTAGAGCGCTGTAATTGCCTGGCGTTTTGGCTTGGGCAGAAAAAGAAAGCTGTAATAAAAGCTGGAGCCGCTGGCAGCGGCTTTCTGCTGGCAGTAGTCGTGCGGATTCATTATTTGGCCCTGACTGCGCGATAGAGCATGTACCCCCAGTCGCGGGGAGTGAGTGCGGGGCGATGGTTGAACATGTCGCCCCTGTGTTTGTGCAGTTTGCTCAGGATGCGTTCGCCGCCGGCGATAATCGTGCGCATTTCCATGCCGATGCGGCCCTTGAGCACCAGTCCGAGCGGCGCGCCGGATTGCAGCAGCTTGCGTGCGCGCTCAATCTCGAACTGCATGAAGTTCCACCACATGCCGCCCGCATCATGGCTGGCGATCTGGGCTTCCTTGATACGGTATTTGCGCATTTCGTCGAGCGGAAAATAGATGCGATCCTTGCGATAGTCGATTTCGACATCCTGCAGGAAATTGATGATCTGCAACGCGGAGCAGATAGCGTCCGAATAGCCGAGATTGCGCGGGGTGGCCTCACCGTACAGGTGCAGCAGCAGGCGGCCGATGGGATTCGCCGAGCGGCGGCAGTAGTCGATGACTTCGCCGAAATTCTCATAGCGCGTTTTGACGACATCCTGGCTGAATGCATCAAGAAGATCGTAGAACGGCTGCAAGGGCAGATTGCGTTCGGCGATCATTGCGGCCAGCGTGCGGAAAAGCTCGGTATCGGGCGTGTTGCCGGCGGCAATGCGATCCAACTCCTTGCGAAAGCCGTCCAGCAAAGCCAGGCGCGCCTCCGGCACGAGATCGCCCTCGTCGGCGAAATCGTCCGCCTGACGCGCAAAAGCGTAAATCAGGCCGATGGGTTTGCGCAGGCGCATCGGCAGCAAGACCGAGGCAACCGGGAAGTTTTCGTAATGAGTATTGGCGAGCTTGAGACTGTCGCGGGTAACGGCATGATTCATAGGCGGCAGTATGCCATAACCCATCTTCACTCCGCAGGGCTTTGCGTTACAATCCGGTGAAAACTGACTCTTGGGAATTTTATGCTCGGCATCATCGGCGGCACCGGCCTTACACAACTGACAAGTCTTGAAATTACACACAGGCAGGTGATTCGTACTCCTTACGGCGAGCCTTCCGGCCCCCTGACTTACGGCAATATCAATAACCATCAGGTTGTGTTTCTGGCCCGTCACGGCTATGGCCATACCATCCCGCCGCATCTTGTGAACTATCGTGCCAATTTATGGGCGCTGTATTCCGAAGGAGTGAAGGATGTAGTCTCGGTTGCAACCGTTGGCGGTATTCATCCCGATCTGATACCCGGCTCCATCGTGATTCCCAATCAGATCATCGATTACACGCATGGACGCAAAACGACCTTCCATGACATGGTCGACAAGCCGGTGACGCATATCGACTTTACCGATCCCTATTGCCCCAGGATGCGCGAACTGTGCATGCAAGCCGCACAGGCGGCGGGCGAAGGCTTTATCGATGGCGGCGTGTATGCCGCGGTACAAGGGCCTCGGCTGGAAACGGCCGCTGAAATCAACCGCCTCGAGCGCGACGGCGCGACCATGGTGGGCATGACCGGCATGCCGGAAGCTGCACTCGCGCGCGAGCTTGAAATCAGTTATGCCGCCTTGGGCGTGGTGGCTAACCATGCTGCGGGGCGAGGTACGAGTGCACAAGGAATTCATTACGAAGCCATAGGCAATGTGCTGCATGAAACCATGCATCGCGTGCGCAGAATATTGGAACAAATGGTCGAGATCCATGCCGAATAGGGGTGGAAACATCTTTTTGGCATAGGAACACAGATGGCTGTCAGAACCGTATTAAAGATGGGTGATCCCCTGTTGTGGCAACGCGCGGCGGAAGTGGAGCGCTTCGATGTGCCGGAGCTGCATGCATTGATCCGGGACATGCACGACACGATGGAAGCCATGGACGGTGCCGGCATCGCTGCTCCGCAGATTGGCGAGAGCCTGCGCGTGGTGATTTTCGGCATCGGCAAGAATCCGCGTTATCCAGATGCCGAGCAGGTACCTTACACCGTGCTTATCAATCCGAAAGTCACGCCTTTGGGAAGTGAAATGGAAGATGGCTGGGAAGGCTGCCTGTCCGTTCCCGGTTTACGCGGCATCGTGCCGCGTCATGCCCGCGTGCATTACACCGGCGTCGATCAGTACGGCCAACCCATCGACCGTATCGCCAGCGGATTTCATGCACGTGTTGTCCAGCATGAATGCGATCACCTGGATGGTGTTCTTTATCCGATGCGGATCGAGGATTTGCGCAGTTTCGGTTACACGGACGTATTATTTCCGGGGCAGGCTATACAGGACGATTGATCGGCTGTGCTAAAATGCCGGCCGTTGTCGATGCCATTATGTTAACGACAACAGTCAACTGGAAGCGTGGCCGAGTGGTTTAAGGCAGCGGTCTTGAAAACCGCCGTAGGTGCGAGCCTACCGTGAGTTCGAATCTCACCGCTTCCGCCAAAAATTTCGCAATATCCCCTCAAGTTTTCCTGTCTATTCCCGTTCTAGAAGCCAGCGATGGCAATGATCCCGCAATTTGACAGTAATAGGCACGAGGAGGGGAGTAATGATCTCTCATACAGTGATAGTGATGGGTGTCGCGGTCTCTAACGCGGAGCAATTCACGTCGGCGGAGCTCCTGCGGCAGGCGGCGACGGATCCGGTAGATTCCATTCACGATTACCATCTTCCCATCCCGCCTTTCAAACATCCTCCCGCCAAAGACGATTTCCGGCAGGCGCCGCGTCGGCGCAAGCCGCGGCAGCCGGAATCCGTCCAGCCCAAGCCGGATGTCCTTGATCGCGGGCATGTCGACGATTACGCATGATGTGATAAGCTGGCTGTTGAATTTACAGGCGATTTTCCATGTCCGGAGCGTGTTCGGATACGGCGCATGGTTGGGTTGAGAAAACATAGTGGAAAGCATAATCATTACCTGGCGCGAGCTACTTATTGTGGTCGCGCTGATTCTTGCGGTTTATATCGCCGAGATGCTGTTGCTGATGCGCACCGGCGGGGGCATTTTGCGCAAGCGCCGGCAGCCGGAGCCCGTCAAACATGGCTCCGAGGCCGAGTGGCGTCGCGAAATCGAAAACCTGGAAAGCCGCGTTGCCGCGCTGGAGCAACTCATCCGGCAATTGCAGGCAGAAAACGCTGTGAAAAATACTCCGGAAATTACTCCATATACCCGAGCCATTCAGATGGCCCGCCAAGGCCGCAACGTGAACACAATTTCGGAAAGCTGCGGCATTTCGCGCGGAGAGGCGGAGTTGATCGTTTCCATGCATGGGCCGCATGAATGATACATAACGATATCCAGAATCAGCTGCAACTGCTGATCAAGACTTCGGCGCCACCTTTGATCGAAGTGGCGCAAAACGCCATGGAGACGCCGGAGTGGA
Organism: Methylobacillus sp. MM3; assembly: GCF_001645185.1. GTDB lineage: Bacteria > Pseudomonadota > Gammaproteobacteria > Burkholderiales > Methylophilaceae > MM2. The sequence continues at coordinate 312,579 of NZ_LXTQ01000001.1, read as the reverse complement.
CGCCGGGGCAGCGCTTGCCTGCGCACGTGCTGGCAAGCCTGCCGAATGGCCGTTTTGAAGTAAGAGTCGGCGATCAGGTTCTGGACCTCAATCTTCCACGCAATACCCAGGCCGGCGATACGCTTGAATTGACGTATTTGTCGTCCAGCCCGCGCATGACCTTTGCCTTGACGCGCGATCTGGCGAATACGCTGCCGGCCAATACGCCTGTCTCGCTCAGCGATACGGCCAAGTTCATCGGGTCGCTGCTGCAAAAGGGCGGAGAGGCCGGGCAGGCGGCGCAAGCCGGAAAAGCGGCGCCGGTGATGACTATGCCGCCCTCCGATACGGCGGTGTTGGCCCAGTCGCTGCGTCAGGCGGTTTCGCAGAGTGGGTTGTTCTATGAATCGCATCAGGTGCAATGGCTGAGCGGGGAGCGAAATATTGATTCACTACTGCAGGAGCCTCAGGGCCGGCTGTCGCCGTTGCTTGATCAGGCCGATGCGCAAAAAGGCGGGTTGGCTCTGGATGCCAGGCAGATTTTGTCGAGCAAGGCCGCCGAGGCCGGAGCTCTTGCAGCCGGAGCGTTGAGTGCCGAAGCGGCAAAATCGGAGCCGGTACACCCGCAATCCATGCAGATCGTGCAGCAGCAATTACAGACCCTGGATAGCCGTCAGATCGTCTGGCAAGGCCAGGTATGGCCCGGCCAGGAAATGAAATGGGAAATCGAGGAGGATGCTGCGCGCCGGCAGGAAGGCGAGCAGGAAACTGCGCATTGGCATACACGGCTGAATCTGCAGCTGCCTTTGCTGGGCGGTGTCAGCGCCAAGCTCGCGTTCGTCAATGGCTCGATCCAGATCGATATCGCGGCGGATAACGACGCCAGTGTTGAGCGCATGCGCAGCGCACAAGCGAACCTGGCGGAGCGTTATGAAGCGTCGGGGATTTCATTGGCCGGGGTTAATATCCGCCATGAGTAAGGACTCTCGGCAGTTGGCTGTTGCATTGGCCTACCAGTCCGGGCAGGCAGCTCCCAAGGTCGTGGCTAAGGGGCGAGGCTTGCTGGCGCAGGTGATTATCGAGCGGGCGAAGGATGCCGGTGTTTACGTACACGAATCTCCGGAGCTGGTGTCGATGCTGATGCAGATCGATCTCGATCAGCATATTCCACCGGAGCTCTATATGGCGGTTGCCGAGTTGCTGGCATGGATTTATCGGCTGGAGCACGGCATCGACGCCGCGTTAATGCCTCCAGATCCCGGTTCAAAGCTGCCTGGTTAACTCGGCTTCCAGTACTTCAACGACATCACTCGGCAAGCGTTCGCCATGCTGGCCGGAAATCAGGAAAGTATCTTCGGCACGATTTCCTAGCGTGATGATCTTGGCCGTATGCAACTGGATCTTATTGCGCAGCAGGCATTGAGCGATACGCGACAGCAGGCCGGGACGATCGCCTGCCACGATGGACAATTGGTGATTGTTTCCGGCTTTTTCCGCTTCAAGCGTGACGATGGGTTTGATCGGAAAGTGCTTCAGCTGTCGACTGACGCGACCTTCCAGCGGCTCCAGCGGACCTTTTTCACTTTCCAGTTGCTGTGCCAGTTCGTATTCGATGTAACTCAATAGATCGCGATAGCGTACGGCATTGCTGCTTTCGTCGAGCACCAGAAAGCTGTCCAGCGCATAACCGTGCAGCGTGGTATAGATTCGCGCTTCGACGATGTTATAGCCGGCACGCTCGAAAAAGCCGCAAATGCGCGCAAACAGATCGTCGCGGTCATGCGTATAAATCATCACCTGGATGCCGTCGCCCGCCGGGCTGAGCCGGGCGCGCACAATCGGTTTCTCGGTGTTCATGTGAGCAAGCAGAAGTCGTGTATGCCAGCCTATTTCGTGGCTTTCGTGGCGCAAGAAATAATTACGGCCGAATTTTTCCCAAAGCTCCTTGTATGAACCGGGCATGACGGCGTAATGGCTCAAGCGCTCGGCCGCTTGCTGCTGGCGTGCCGCTACTTCTGCATCCGGATTGGACGAACTGCCTTGTATGAGACGGCGCGTGGAAAGAAAGAGATTTTCCAGCAGCTTGGCCTTCCACGCATTCCACACTGCCGGGCTGGTGCCGCGGATGTCGGCGACGGTCAGCAGGTATAGCGCTGTGAGCCGGTACTCGGTTCCTACGATGCCGGCAAAGTTCTCGATCACCGAGGGATCGCTCAAGTCCGATTTTTGTGCGGTTCTGGACATCACCAGGTGTTGCTCGACCAGCCATGCGACCAAGGTCGCATCTTCCTTGGGTAATCCATGATGCTTGCAAAAACGTCGCGCGTCGACGGTCCCCAGCGTCGAGTGGTCACCGCCGCGCCCCTTGGCAATATCATGGAAAAGTGCAGCGAGATAAAGCAGTTCCGGCTTGTCGAAGGACGCCATCAAGCGGCTGCATAAAGGGAACTCATGTGCGTGCTCGGGAAGCAGGAAGCGACGCAGATTGCGCAATACATTGAGAATATGCTCGTCTACGGTATAGACATGGAACAGATCATGCTGCATCTGCCCCTCGATGCGTCCGAAAGCAGGAATGTAGCGGCCCAGGATGCCGTAGCGATTCATCTGGCGCAGTACGGCAGTCAATCCGCGCGGCTGGCGCAGTATTTCCATGAAAAGCCGACGGTTGCGCACATCCATGCGGAAATCGCGATTGACCAGGTTTTTCACCCGCCAAAGGTTGCGCAGCATGCCAGCGCTGAAACCTTGGAGTTCGGGATGCTGCTGTAAAAGCAGGAAGCTTTCAAGAATGGCGCTCGGCTCTTGCTGCAGCAAAGTGGGAAGGCGCGTTTCCAGCAAGCCGTTATGCGCATGGAAGCGGGGGTTGATGAGAACGGGCATGGGTTGATGCGGCAGGATGCGCTCTTGCAATGCCTGCAACAATATTTCATTCATCAAGCGAATGAATTTGGCGCTGCGATAGAAGCGCTGCATCATTTGCTCGCTCGCACGCTTTTTGGGGGTGGCTACCAGATCGAGCTGCTGCGCGAGTTCGTTCTGGAAATCAAAGAGCAGGCGATCTTCGCGGCGTCGCGCCAGATAATGCAGCCGCGTGCGCAGCATCTGCATGAAGAGCTCCTGGCGGCGAATCTGGCGAGCTTCCTTGTGCGTGATCAGGCCATTTTCGGCGAGCGCGCCCCAGTTGTTCCCCAAACCTGCGGCATGGCTGATCCACAGAATGTTTTGCAGGTCGCGCAGCCCGCCGGGGCTTTCCTTGACGTTGGGTTCGAGGTTGTAAGCGGTGTCGTTAAAGCGGGCATGGCGCTGCTTTTGCTCCAGCATCTTGTCATGCAGGAACTCTTCAGGCTTGAGCTGCGAGAAGAGTTGCGATTGCATGCCATGGAACAGCGTCTTGTCGCCGACAATGTGCCGCGCTTCGAGCAGGTTGGTGCGTACCGTGACGTCGCGCGCGGCTTCATCCAGACATTCTTCCAGCGAACGGACGCTGTGGCCGACTGCGAGGCCGATATCCCAGAACATCCCGATCAACGGTTCGAGTTGTTTGTCGAACGCCGCGTCGTGATCGTTGGGCAGCAGGATCAGCAAATCGACGTCGGAGTAGGGAAACAACTCGCCCCGTCCATAGCCACCCACTGCGCACAAGCAAAGGTTGTGTGGTATTGCCGTTTGCTGCCACAAATCGCGCAATAGATCATCGACCAGACGGGAGTGCTGTTTCAACAGGCGCGCCGTATCGGCCACGCCGGTGAATGCATTGCGCAATTCGGACTGGCGGGATTGAAGCCGTTGGCGCCAGTAATCGATGCCCTTGCTCAAGATTTTAGGTGCGGATGAAAGCGGGCGGGGGCGGCGATCCGGCCGATAATGTCATGACCTCATAGCCGTCGGCAGTGACCAGGATGGTATGTTCCCATTGCGCCGACAGGCTGCGGTCCTTGGTAACAATGCTCCACCCGTCGCCCAGCTGGCGGATATCGCGCTTGCCGGCGTTGATCATGGGCTCGATGGTGAACATCATGCCCTGCTGCAGCTTGAGCCCGGTGCCGGGCCTGCCGTAGTGCAGCACTTGCGGGTCTTCATGGAACTTCTTGCCGATGCCGTGACCGCAGAATTCGCGCACCACGGAATAGCCGCTGTCTTCGGCATGCTTCTGGATGACGTGGCCGATATCGCCCAGCGTGGCGCCGGGGCGGACCTGAGCGATGCCCAGCCACATGCATTCGTAGGTGATGTCGCACAAGCGCTTGGCCTGAATCGAAGGCGTACCGACGCAGAACATGCGGCTGGTGTCGCCGTGATATCCGTCCTTGATCACGGTGATATCCAGATTGACGATGTCGCCGCTCTTCAGGATTTTCTCGCCCGGCACACCGTGGCAGACCTGCTGGTTGACCGAAGTGCAGATCGATTTCGGATAAGGGATGTGGCCTGGCGGGGCATAGTTGAGCGGAGCGGGGATCGTGCCCTGAACACTGACCATGTAGTCGTGGCAGAGCTTGTCCAGTTCGCCGGTGGTCACGCCCGGCTTGACGAATGGAGTAATATAATCGAGCACCTCGGAAGCGAGTTTTCCCGCGATGCGCATTTTTTCGATATCAGTGTCGTTTTTAATGGTAATGGACATGAGTGATTGCCGCTGGTTTCCTGGGGTTTTGCCTTGAATGGAATAAGGCGTTTATGGTAGCATACGCCGCCCGTTTAATTTGAACGGGAAATTCCCACACACGCTCACGTATAGGGTGCCCATATCGGGTTTCTGGGGGCGTGTGGAGGCTTAACCTTATACAGGAGAGTAAAAATGTCCGTGACCATGCGTCAAATGCTGGAAGCTGGTGTGCACTTCGGCCACCAGACCCGTTACTGGAACCCTCGTATGGCGCCGTTTATTTTCGGCGACCGTAACAAGATCCATATCGTCAACCTCGAAAAAACCCTGCCGATGTTCGAAGACGCGCTCAAGTACGTGCGTCAGCTGGCCGCTAACAAGGGCCGCATCCTGTTCGTCGGCACCAAGCGCCAGGCGCGCGACATCGTCAAGGAAGAAGCTGCTCGCGCCGGTTGCGCATACGTCAACCATCGCTGGCTAGGCGGCATGCTGACCAACTTCAAGACAGTCAAGCAATCCATCAAGCGCCTGTCCGACTATCAGGCCATGATGGAAGACGGCAGCTTCGAACGCCTCGGCAAGAAGGAAATCCTCGGCTACAAGCGCGAAATCGAAAAGCTCGAACGCTCCATCGGCGGCATCAAGGAAATGGGCGGCCTGCCCGATGCCATCTTCATCATCGACGTCGGCCATGAGTCCGGTGCCGTGACCGAAGCCGGCAAGCTCGGCATTCCGGTGATCGGCATTGTCGATACCAACAATTCTCCGGAAGGCGTGGCTTACGTCATCCCCGGTAACGACGACTCCAGCCGTGCAATCCGCCTGTATGCCCGCGGCATTGCCGATGCAGTGCTGGAAGGCCGCAGCCAGTCCTTGAACGAAATCGTCAAGGCGGGTGTTGAAGAAGAATTCGTCGAAGAGCCGGCAGCAGAGTAAACCCTGAAAAAGGGGCGTTAAGCCCCTTTTTTGTACCCGCGAGTTGCGGGACTTTTTAGATTTTCCCGGGTGACCGGGGATCCGAATTTTGTAAGGAGAAGATTATGGCGGAAATTACCGCAGGCATGGTGAAAGAGCTGCGCGAGCGCACCGATGCTCCCATGATGGATTGCAAGAAAGCACTGACCGAAGCCGAAGGCGACATGACCCGCGCGGAAGAAATCCTGCGCGTGCGTTTCGGCAACAAGGCCAGCAAGGCCGCCGGTCGTGTTGCCGCAGAAGGCACCGTCGGCATCTATATCAGCGCCGACGGCAAGCTGGGTTCCATGGTTGAAGTCAATTGCGAAACCGATTTCGTTGCCAAGAACGACGACTTCCTGGCGCTGACCCGCAACCTGGCTGATCTGGTCGCCAACAATAATCCCGCTGACGTCGAAGCGCTGTCCGCGCTGAAGATCGGTGACGCGACTGCTGACGAAGTGCGTGCGCAGCTGGTCGGCAAGATCGGCGAAAACATGACCGTGCGCCGTTTCGTGCGCGTTCCGGCGCAAGGCAAGCTGTCCAGCTACGTGCACGGCGGCAAGATCGGCGTACTGGTGGACCTGGTGGGCGGTGATGAAGTGCTGGCCAAGGATATCGCGATGCACATCGCCGCAGCCAAGCCGAAATCGCTGGATGCATCCGGCGTTGATGCCGCGCTGATCGAGTCCGAGCGCCGCGTAGCAATCGAGAAGGCCAAGGAAGCCGGCAAGCCGGAAACGATGCTGGAAAAGATCGCCGAAGGTACCGTGCAGAAGTTCCTGAAGGACGTGACCCTGCTGAACCAGGTGTTCGTCAAAGCCGAAGATGGCAAGCAAACCATCGAGCAATTGCTGAAATCCAAGGGAGCCAGCGTTGCAGGCTTCACGATGTACGTCGTAGGCGAAGGCATCGAGAAGAAAGTAACGGATTTCGCTGCCGAAGTAGCTGCTGCTGCCAAGGTATAATCCGCGCATGACGACCCCCGCCTTCAAACGCATTCTGCTCAAGCTGTCTGGCGAAGCCCTGATGGGCGACGACAGCTATGGTATCAACCGCGCCACCATCGAGCGCATCGTTGCCGAAATCAAGGAAGTGGTCGATCTCGGCGTCGAAGTCGGGGTGGTGATTGGCGGGGGCAATATTTTTCGTGGCGTTGCGCCGGCAGCTGCCGGCATGGATCGCGCCACGGCCGATTACATGGGCATGATGGCTACCGTCATGAATGCATTGGCGTTGCAAGACGCGATGCGTCAGATCGGTCTGGTGAGCCGGGTTCAATCCGCGCTGACCATCGAGCAGGTGGCCGAACCTTATATTCGCGGCAAGGCTATCCGCTATCTGGAAGAAGGCCGCGTGGTCATTTTCGGTGCAGGTACCGGCAATCCATTCTTTACCACCGACACTGCCGCCGCGCTGCGCGGCATGGAAATGAATGCCGACATCGTATTGAAGGCAACCAAGGTGGACGGTGTCTATACCGATGATCCAAAAACACATCCGGATGCGATGCGTTACAAGACATTGACGTTCGACGAAGCCATTATCAAGAATCTCAAGGTGATGGATGCTACCGCGCTGACATTGTGCCGCGACCAGAAGCTGCCGATTTGCGTGTTCAGCATCTTCAAGCAGGGCGCGCTGAAGCGTGTGGTGATGGGCGAAGATGAAGGCACGCATGTGCTACCCTAGTTTTTGAGGAGACCGACATGCTGAATGACATCAAGAAAACCGCAGAACAAAAGATGCAACGCGCTCTTGAAGTGCTGAAGGGCGATCTTGGCAAGGTACGCACCGGCCGCGCTCACACGGGTTTGCTCGATCACGTGATGGTCGAGTATTACGGCAGCATGGTGCCTATCGGACAGGTGGGCAGCGTTGGGCTCGCGGATGCCCGCACGATTACCGTGCAGGTGTGGGAAAAGCCGATGCTGGCCAAGATTGAAAAAGCCATTCGCGATTCCGACCTCGGCCTCAATCCGTCCAACAGTGGCGACATGATACGCGTGCCCATGCCCGCACTGACCGAAGAGCGCCGGCGCGATCTGATCAAGGTGGTGCGTGGCGAAGGCGAAGATGCCAAGGTTTCGGTGCGCAATGTGCGCCGCGATGCCAACGACCAGCTCAAGAAGCTGCTCAAGGACAAGGAAATCAGCGAGGATGATGAGCGCCGCGCACAGGATGAAATCCAGAAGCTGACCGACAAATATGTCGCAGAAGTGGACAAGGCACTTCAGGCCAAAGAAGCGGATCTGATGGCAATCTAGGTCAGACTCGGGTGAATCTGCTTGATTTTCCCTTGTCTGACTGCACTACAATTATTCTGTTGAAAGGGTAGCCTTGGCTCTCTTCGCCAGTTCCACACAAGATATTCCCGAGTCGCCCGAGGTACCGCGCCATATCGCCATCATCATGGACGGTAACGGGCGTTGGGCCAAGAAACGCTTTCTCCCTCGCGTCATGGGCCACAAGCGCGGTGTCGAAACGGTGCGGGATGTGGTCAAGCAATGCGTCAATCTTGGGGTTGAATACCTGACCCTGTTTGCCTTCAGTAGCGAGAATTGGCGCAGGCCGCCCGATGAAGTCAAGTTCCTGATGGGGCTTTTCATGGAGGCCCTCAAGCGCGAAGTCGTTAAATTGCACCAGAATCACATCCGACTGGTGTTGATAGGCGATCGCTCACGTTTCGATCCGCAATTGCTCAAGGAAATTCACGAGGCTGAAAAACTTACCCAGCACAATACGCGTCTGACCTTGACCATTGCCGCCAATTACGGCGGACGCTGGGATATTCATCAAGCTGTCCAGCGCATGATTCACGCCAGGCCAGAACTGGTGAATGGCTTTTCGGAAAGCGATTTGGCGGATTACCTTTCCATGCATTACGCTCCCGAACCGGATTTGTTCATACGCACCGGCGGAGAAAAACGCATCAGCAATTTCCTGTTATGGCAATTGGCGTATACCGAGCTCTATTTCACGGATACGCTCTGGCCCGACTTCGACGAGCACGCATTCAGCCACTCATTGCAATCCTATCGTCAGCGCGAACGCCGTTTCGGTCGCACCAGCGAACAGGTAGCCAGCAATGCTTAAGCAGCGAATCGGAACGGCTCTGGTGCTGTTCGTGCTTTTCCTGGCTGCCTTGTTCTATCTGTCCGATTTTCAATGGTCGCTGCTGATGCTGGCGGTCATCTGCATGGGGGCGTGGGAATGGGCTGTGCTGATTCGCCTGAAACCTGCCGCCACCCGTACTTTTATCGGCATAACGATCATGCTTGGCGCGTTTCTGCTGTGGAAATATACCAATTTCGGCATGCTCGGCGATGGGCAGCTGGATTTATGGCTGGTCGGCATCCTGACACTCTTCTGGGTGGTGATGGTGCCTGGCTGGCTGGTCGTTCGCCATCAGATAAAAAGCCAGATATTCATGGCTGTTGTCGGATTGCTCGTGTTGCTGCCTACCTGGATTGCGCTGGATGGCTTGCGGCGTGTGAGTCCTTTATTGCTGCTTGCTGTGATGATGACGGTTTGGGTTGCAGATACCGCGGCATATTTCGCCGGAAAAAAATTCGGCCGGCGCAAGCTTGCCCCGGCCATTAGTCCCGGAAAAACATGGGAAGGCGTGGCGGGTGCATTGCTGGGCGTTGCGCTTTATGGCGTGGGATTGAGCGCGGCTTTCGATTTGAGTTATTGGCTGGTTGCGGGCCTGTTGATGCTGACAATACTGAGCATCGTTGGCGACTTGTTCGAATCCTTGCTGAAGCGTCAGGCCGGCCTCAAGGATAGCGGAAACCTGCTGCCGGGCCATGGCGGCGTGCTTGACCGGATTGACGGTTTGACTTCCACGCTGCCTTTGGCGCTCTTCTATTTTCCCGTTTATCACGCCATACTGAGCCAGGCATGACCAAGATACAGAACATCACCATTCTCGGCTCGACCGGCACCATTGGTGTCAACACACTGGATGTGATCGCGCGCCACCCCCAGCGTTTTCGCGCTTATGCCCTGACGGCGAATTCGCGTATCGAACCATTGTTGGAGCAATGCCGACAATTCAATCCCGTTTATGCGGTTGTCCTGAATGCCGATGCCGCGGAAACCCTGCGGGGACAGTTGCGGAGGGAAGGCCTGGCGACTGAGGTTTTATGCGGTCCGGATGCCCTTGAGCTTGTTTCCTCCTTGCCCGAAGTCGATGCCGTGATGGCGGCGATAGTCGGGGCAGCCGGCTTGCGTCCGGCGCTTGCCGCAGCGCGTGCCGGCAAGAGGGTGCTGCTGGCAAACAAGGAAACGCTGGTGATGTCCGGCCGGCTATTCATGGATGCCGTGCGAACCGGCGGCGCAACCTTGCTTCCGATCGACAGCGAGCACAACGCGATTTTCCAGGTCATGCCCGCGAATGCACCCGATGGGCTGGAGGCCGCAGGCGTCAGCAAGATCTTACTGACCGCTTCCGGCGGACCTTTCCGCAAGGCGACGATGGATGAGCTGTCGCAAGTCACTCCGGCGCAGGCACTGAATCACCCGAACTGGGTGATGGGGCCCAAGATTACCATCGACTCGGCCACACTGATGAATAAAGGCCTGGAGGTCATCGAGGCGCACTGGCTGTTTGCGGCGACGCCTTCGAAAATCGAAGTGGTGATTCATCCGCAAAGTGTGATTCATTCCATGGTGGAATACATGGACGGCTCCGTGCTCGCCCAGCTTGGCAATCCGGATATGCGTACTCCCATCGCCTATGCGCTCGGATATCCGGAACGTATTTCCAGTGGGGTAGGGGCACTGGACCTTTTCAAGATCGCCAGGTTGGATTTCGAGGCGCCGGATACTGTCCGATTCCCTTGCTTGCGGCTGGCGTTCGAAGCGCTGCAACGCGGCGATACGGCACCGGCTATCCTGAATGCGGCCAACGAAGTCGCCGTTCAAGCGTTTTTGGCTGACAAGATCGCTTTCATGGATATTCCCCGTCTGATCGAGGATACGCTTTGTTCGGTATCCGTGGGCGAGGTGCTGCAACTGGAAGATCTGATTGCCGTTGATCAAGAGGCGCGTCAGGTTGCAATGTCCTGGATCGAGGCCTGCGTCTGATGCTGACGCTATTTGCATTCCTGTTTACGCTGGGTGTGCTGATCACCATACATGAGTACGGTCATTATCTGGTCGCCAGGCTTTGCGGCGTCAAGGTTCTGCAATTTTCCATCGGGTTCGGCCGCGCGCTCTATAAAAGATCGTTCGGGCGGGATGGCACTGAATTCATTCTGGCTGCGTTTCCCCTGGGCGGCTATGTGCGCATGCTGGATGAACGCGAAGCTCCTGTGGCAGAAGAGGATCTGCCGCGTGCGTTCAATCGTCAACCGGTCTGGAGGCGAATGGCTATCGTCGTGGCCGGGCCGCTGGCGAATCTTCTATTGGCGGTTGCGCTGTACTGGATACTCTTCATGAGCGGAGTAACGGGGCTGAAACCGATTGTCGGCGATGTTCCCGCAGGCAGTGCGGCGGCGCATGCGAGCATGAAACCCGGCGAAGTCGTGCGCAAGATCGGCGACGATCCGGTTGGATCCTGGCAGGATGTGCGTTGGCTGATACTGCAGCAGTCGATGAAATCATCAAGCGTTGAAATCGAAGCTACCAGCGGCACCAGCGAAACCCATCTCCATCGTCTCGATCTTTCCGGCCTTGCACACGATGATCCCGAGCGCGACGTTCTCGATCAATTGGGGCTGACGCCATATCAGCCGGCAATGCCTGCGCGAGTGGGGGAGATTATCGAAGACGGAGCCGCACAACGGGGCGGGCTCCAGGTTGGTGATCAAATTGTTTCGGTGAATGGTGCTCCAATTTTCGATTGGGAATCCTTTGTCAGCATGGTGCGTGAGAATCCGGGCCGTGCGTTGAGTCTGAAAGCGAAGCGTGCCAACCAGGAAGTCATGCTGTCAGTTACGCCCGATGCGGTCAAGGAAGGCGGCAGGACGATCGGCCGTATTGGCGCGGCTTATCGCATGGAGCAGCACGAGCTCGACCAACTGCTGGTCGAAATCCGCTATGCTCCTTTGCCGGCATTGTCGCAAGCCATCGGCAAAACATGGGATACCTCCATATTCAGCCTCAAGATGTTGGGCAATATGCTGACCGGCGCGATTTCATGGAAAGGTGTCAGCGGCCCGGTCACTATTGCGAGTTATGCAGGGCAGAGTGCCCAGGTCGGATGGAAAGCATTTCTGACCTTTCTGGCGTTGGTCAGCATCAGCCTGGGAGTGCTGAATTTGCTTCCCATTCCGGTTTTGGACGGCGGGCATTTAATGTATTATATGGTCGAATTTCTGAAGGGTAGCCCCGTTTCAGAACGTGCCATGGAAATCGGGCAGAAAATAGGATTTGCGCTGCTGGGATTACTGATGGCATGCGCCTTATATAACGATATCAACCGACTCATCACAGGCTGAACCCAAATAATGAAGCTCAAGCTCCGGCATATCCCGTTACTGGTTCTCGGGTTGTACGCAACATCCTCTTCCGCAATGGAACCATTTGTAGTCAAGGATATCCGGGTTGAAGGCATCCAGCGTACCGAAGCCGGTACGGTATTCAACTATCTGCCGGTGAAAGTCGGTGAAACCATAGATGATCAGCGTGCTGCGCAAGCCATCAAGGCTTTGTATGGCACGGGGTTCTTTAAGGATGTGCGGCTGGAGCAGGAAGGCGGTGTGCTGGTTGTGACAGTGCAGGAGCGCCCGGCCATTGCCCAGATCGAGTTCACCGGCAACAAGGCTTTTCCCAGCGACAAGATGAAAGAGGGCCTGAAACAGATCGGCTTGTCGGAGGGCATGATTTTCGACCGCTCCATGCTGGACAAGGCAGAGCAGGAAATTAAACGCCAATACCTGAGCCAGGGTAAATACGGCGCGACAGTCAAGGCCGTGGTGAATCCGCTGGAACGAAACCGCGTTGCGGTGCGCTTCGATATCGAAGAAGGTGCGGTTTCCAAGATTCGTTCCATCAACATCGTTGGGAATCAGGTATTTGAGGACAGCGACCTGCTGGAACAATTCACGCTGACCACGCCCAATTGGATGAGCTGGTGGACCAAGGACGACCAATACTCCAAGCAGCGCCTGACGGCCGATCTGGAGGCCTTGCGTTCTTTTTATATGAACCAGGGTTACCTTGAGTTCAATGTCGAGTCGACACAGGTCTCCATTACGCCGGATAAACGCGATATCTATATTACGGTCAACATCAGCGAAGGTGAGAAATACACCGTTACCGATGTCAAGATGGCAGGCGAAATGCTGGTGCCTGAGGACGAGCTGCGGACGTTGATCACTCTGCAGCCTGGCGAGATTTTCAATCGCGAGAAGCTGACTTCATCCAGCAAGGCCATTGGCGATCGTCTGGGAAATGACGGTTACGCATTTGCCAACGTCAATGCCGTCCCCGAAGTGGATAAGGAAAAGCATACGGTTGCCTTTACCTTCTTTGTCGATCCGGGTCGTCGCGTCTATGTGCGTCGCATCAACCTCACGGGCAATACCCGTACCCGCGACGAAGTGTTGCGCCGCGAAATGCGTCAGCTGGAATCCGGCTGGTATGCCGCCGACAAGATCAATCGCTCCAAGCAACGCCTGGAACGCCTGAATTATTTTGAAGAAGTGAATATCGAAACGCCTGCCGTTCCCGGTACGGCCGACCAAGTAGACGTCAATCTCGACGTGACGGAAAAATCCACCGGTAGCGTGATGTTCGGTGCGGGTTTATCCAGTTCCGAAGGTGTGGTGTTCGGCGTGACCGTGAACCAGGCCAACTTCCTCGGTACCGGTAATCGGGTCAGTGCGCAGGTGAACACCGGCAAGGTGAATACGACATACTCGCTTTCCTATACCGACCCTTATTTCACTCCCGATGGTGTGAGTCGCGGGTTTGATCTTTATCGCAAGGACGTAGACTCCAGTTCGCTGGATGTCGGTAGCTACAGCACGGCATCTTACGGTGCGGGTGTCCGCTTTGGTATTCCGTTGAACGAGCGTGATACGTTCAGCATGGGCCTGACGCTCGACTACACCAGTATCGATCTTGAATCGGACAGCCCGGATCGTTACAAGGATTATTGCGACAGTACATCGGGATGCGACAATACTACACTTCGTCTCGATTCCGGCTGGACGCACGACACACGCGATAATATTCTCTTCCCGAATAAAGGCGTTCTGCAAAAGCTGTCTGGAGAAGTCGGATTGCCAGGGCTGGACCAGGAGTACTACAAGATCAACTACCAACACACCTGGTACAAGGATGTCACGAAAAATGTGACGCTGATGCTGAATGGCGAATTAGGTTATGGTGCCAGCTATGGCAGCCAGGATTTTCCGTTCTTCAAGAGTTTTTATGCCGGCGGCGTGAACTCGGTGCGCGGTTATGAAACCAGTGCAATTGGCCCGCGCGACATCGATTCCTCTACAGGCGACGATTTCGCCGTCGGTGGTACCAAGCGGGTTGTTGCCAATGCGGAGCTGTTTTTCCCGGTTCCGTTTATCAAGGACTCCAAGCAGTTCCGTTTGAGCGCGTTTCTCGATGCGGGCTCGGTCTGGGGGCAGAGCGGCGGCACCAATATTGAGGGAAATTGCGATGGCGCAAGCGATTGTCTTCGCTACTCCACCGGCGTCGGCGTAAGCTGGTATTCCCCGTTCGGTCCGATCAAGCTGGTATTGGCCAAGCCATTGAACGAGCAGGAAGGCGACAAGACAGAAGTGCTGCAATTCCAGTTGGGCTCGCAGTTTTAACGAAACAGGATGAAAGTCAGGAGAAGTCAATTGAATAAAATGATGAAATTCTTATTGGTTGCCAGTTTGTCGCTATCTGCAGTTGCAGTGTCGGCAGCCGAGTTGAAAGTGGGTTACGTGCAAGTGGACAAGATTTTGCAGGAAGCACCGCAGACCTCCGAAAGCGGAAAGAAGCTGGAGCGCGAGTTCAGTCCGCGCACGCAGGAGCTTGAGCGCATGCAAAAGCAGATTCGCGACCAGGAGGCATCTCTGGACAAGGACGGTCTCACCATGTCCGAAACCGAACGCCGTAACAAGGAGCGTGATGTTGCGAACAACAAGCTCGAATTCCAGCGCAAGCAACGCGAACTCCGTGAAGACATCAACCTGCGCAAGAACGAAGAGCTTTCCGTATTGCAGGATCGCATCAACAAGGCGGTTACCTCGGTAGCTGAAGCCGAAGGGTACGATCTTGTGGTTTATAGCGGCGTCGCGTTTGCCAGCAAGAAGGTCGATATTACCGACAAGGTCCTCAAGTCGCTCGGCAAGAAGTAATTCTTTTTAACATGCGTGTCAGCTATTCCCTGCGGGAAATCGCGGCGCAGCTGGGTGGAGAGGTATTGGGCGACGGCGAGGTAACCGTCTCTCGCATGGCTTCGCTGGCGAGTGCAAAAGCGGGCGATCTCAGCTTTCTTTCCGATTCCAAGTATCGCTCCCTGCTTGCTACAACCGGGGCATCGGCGATTATCGTCGGCAACGAGGCACGCGATGCTACCTCCTTGCCGCGTATCGTTACCGAAAATCCATACGCCTATTTTGCCCGCGTTTCATCCCTGCTTAACCCGGTCATGGCTGCGGAGCGTGGCGTACATGCGACTGCGGTGATCGACCCTACGGCAAGCGTTCCCGAATCGGTTTCGATTGCTGCACATTGTTATGTCGGCCGCCATGCGCGCATCGGCGAAAACGTGGTGATCGGCCCCGGCTCGGTCATTGGCGATTATGTGCACATAGGGGATAACTCCTGCCTGCATGCCAACGTGACCATTTATGCCGGATGCGAACTGGGGAAAAACTGCGTATTGAGCTCGGGCGTGGTCATCGGTGCCGATGGTTTCGGATATGCCGAGGCGGACGGAAAATGGGTAAAAATCCCCCAGGTCGGACGTGTGATAATTGCCGATGATGTCGAGATCGGCGTCAATACGGCCATCGACCGCGGGGCTTTGGATGACACCGTCATCGAAGAGGGTGTCAAGCTGGATAACCTGATCCAGATCGGCCACAATTGCCGCATTGGCGCGCATAGCGTGATTGCCGGTTGCGTGGGCATTGCCGGTAGCGCCCGCATTGGTCGCCACTGCCGTATCGGTGGGGCGGCAATGATCCTGGGACATCTTGAAATTGCCGACGGGGTGACCATTTCGCCCGGCAGCATGATTACGCGTTCGCTTGCCAAGGCGGATACTTATACTGCGCTCATGCCTTTTCAGTCGCACGATAAATGGCTGAAAACGGCGGCGCACCTGCGCCATCTGGACGATATGTGGACGCGTCTCGCTCAGATGGAAAATGAACTTGAGGCCTTAAAGAAGGAAAAGAAATGAGCAGCATGGAAATCCACGAGATACTCGAACATCTGCCTCACCGTTACCCGTTCCTGCTGCTGGATCGTGTGGTTTCGCTTGAGCTGGAAAAAGAAATTGTCGCGATCAAGAACGTGACCATAAACGAGCCGTTTTTCCCGGGGCATTTCCCTTATCATCCCGTCATGCCGGGAGTCCTGATCGTCGAAGCCATGGCCCAGGCGGCAGCGGTGCTGTCGTTCAAGACCATGGGCCGCAAGCCTTCCGACGACTCGGTGTATTATTTTGCCGGCATCGACAATGTGCGCTTCAAGAAGCCTGTTTCTCCCGGCGATCAGCTGATCCTCAAGGTCAAGATCGACCGCATCATGCGCGGTATCTGGAAATATTCCGGACAGGCGCTGGTCAACGATGAAGTCGTGGCCGAGGCAGAGTTGCTTTGCACGCTAAAGGTCATCAAGTGATTCATTCCACCGCAATTATCGACCCCAAGGCCGAGATTGCCCCCGATGTGGAAATCGGCGCTTATTCGGTCATTGGCGCAGATGTGCGCATCGGCAGCGGCACGCGCATCGGTAACCACGTAGTGATTCAGGGACCGACCACAATCGGGCGCGATAACCGTATTTTTCATTTCTGTTCGCTGGGCGAGGAGCCACAGGACAAGAAATACGCAGGCGAGCCGACGACGCTCGAGATCGGCGACGGCAACACCATCCGCGAGTACTGCACGTTCAATCGCGGGACGATACAGGATGCCGGGGCGACACGCCTCGGCAACAATAATTGGGTGATGGCTTATGTCCATATCGCTCACGACTGCCAGATCGGCAACAATACGATTTTCGCGAACAATTCGTCATTGGCTGGCCATGTGATTGTGCATGATTACGCCATCCTGGGCGGTTTTACGCTTATTCATCAGTTCTGCAAGATCGGCTCGCATGTCATTACCGCCGTGGGCTCGGTCATCTTCAAGGATGTTCCGCCTTATGTCACCGCTGCAGGTTACGATGCCAAGCCGCACGGCATCAATTCCGAAGGCCTGAAGCGGCGCGGCTTTACTCCAGAAGCAATGCTGCAGCTCAAGCGAGCTTACAAGACGCTGTACAAGTCCGGTTTTACCCTCGAAGAAGCCAAGGCGCAGCTTGCCGAACAGCTTAAGGAATGCCCTGAAATCGGTATCCTGCTGGAGTTTCTCGATACCTCTACTCGCGGCATTGTCCGTTAACCTCTCATGGCAGTCATTGGAATCGTGGCCGGCGAAGCATCCGGCGATCTGCTCGGCAGTCACCTGATTCGAGCGCTTAAAAAACAGCGCCCGGATATCGAGTTTGTTGGCATAGCCGGACCGAAGATGCAGGCCGAAGGCGCGGTTGCATTGTTTCCCATGGAAAGGCTGGCAGTACGAGGCTATTTCGAGGTGCTGAAGCATCTGGTCGGGCTGCTGCGTATTCGTCGCCAACTACTGGCCCACTTCAAGAAGAATCCGCCGGACCTGTTCATCGGTATCGATGCTCCGGATTTCAATCTTGGGCTGGAACGCCAATTAAAAATGCTGGGTATTCAGACGGTGCATTACGTCAGC
This sequence comes from Methylobacillus sp. MM3, assembly GCF_001645185.1. GTDB lineage: Bacteria > Pseudomonadota > Gammaproteobacteria > Burkholderiales > Methylophilaceae > MM2. Next base: position 295,104 of record NZ_LXTQ01000001.1, on the reverse strand, counting down.
CCCTCTATCTGGGCCTGGCGCAAGGGCCGCATGGGCAAGATCAAACGCGCGGCATCGCGGATTCTGGCGCTGTTCCCATTCGAAGTGCCTTTATACGAAAAAGCGGGTGTGCCCGTTACCTATGTCGGCCACCCGCTGGCGGACGTACTTCCGCTGGAACCTGACCAGGCTGCTGCGCAGCAAGAACTCAAATTGCCCAGGGATAGGCTGGTAATCGCTTTGCTGCCAGGAAGCAGGCAGAGCGAGCTGGAATACATGGCCGATCTTTTCGTGCGAACGGCATTGCGCATCCACAAGCAAATGCCAAACGCACATTTCCTGGTTCCCGTGGTTTCAAAAGAGACGCGCTGGAAATTCCAGGCAGCCATTTCCAGGCATGAAGCCGATGTCTTGCCGATTTCGATCTTGTTCGGCCATTCTCACTTGGCGATGGAGGCGGCGGATGCGGTGATCGTGGCTTCTGGCACCGCAACGCTGGAGGCTGCGTTGCTGAAGCGCCCCATGGTGATTACCTATCGCATGTCGCCGTTGAGCTGGCAGATATTGCGGCACATGAACTATCTGCCGTATGTCGGCTTGCCCAACATACTTGCCGAAAAATCAGTGGTGCCGGAATTGCTGCAAAACGATGCGACTCCGGAAAAACTGACGGAGGTTGTGCTTAAGCTCGTCAGCGACAAGGCCAAGCGCGAAGAAATCCATAGCGAATTCCTGAAAATACATCATACCCTGCGCCAGAATACCGAAGAGAAAGCGGCGCAGGCGATCCTGGGCATGCTGCGCCGATGAAACAACAGCTTCTTCATATCTGTGGCGTGGATGAAGCGGGCAGGGGGCCGCTGGCGGGGCCTGTGTACGCGGCAGCGGTCATTCTCGATCCGGCGAAGCCCATTGATGGGATCGCCGACTCGAAAACGCTTACCGAGAAGAAGCGCGATGTGCTGGCGGCAGCCATCAAATTGAATGCGATCGCATGGTGTGTTGCCTTTGCCACGGTAGAGGAAATCGACAGGATCAATATCCTGCAAGCCACCTTGCTGGCAATGAAACGAGCGGTTGAAGGCTTGTCCCATGCACCGCATCAGGTGCTGGTCGATGGTTTGCAGTGTCCCAGCATTGCTTATCCGGCAACTGCGGTGGTCAATGGCGATAGCACCGTTTTATCCATCGGGGCTGCATCCATACTTGCCAAGACGGCGCGGGATGCGGAAATGTGCCGCCTCGATCTGGAACACCCTCAATACGGATTTTCCCGTCACAAAGGCTATTCCACTGCCGAACATCTTGCATTGCTTGAACTGCACGGCGTATCGCCGGTGCATCGCAAAAGTTACGCGCCGGTCAAACGATTGTTGACGGATTAGCGTCTGGCTGCTGCCTCAGCCGCTGCGGAGGCAGCTGATGCGGCGGCTGTAGCGGAGGACGAGGGCGCGGGTTTATTGCCGGGTTGAATCGGCTGAATATTGGGGCGGATATCGGATACGCCAGCGGGAGCGGCAGCCGGTGTCTGTGCAACAGGTTCCGGTTTTGCCGCTTCCGACAGCTTCTGAGCCTCGATTGTGGTCTGGTCGAGCTTTCCTTCGTCGTGCAGGATAGCGTCCTCGGTTTCCTTGTTGAGTACGATGATGCTGATGCGGCGATTGATCGGATTCAGCGGATTCGCCTTGTCGAACAATACCGCCGAGGAAAGGCCGACCACACGCGCGACTTTTTCCTCACTCATGCCGCCGCTGTTCAATGCACGGCGAGACGCGTTGGCCCGGTCGGCCGAGAGTTCCCAGTTACTGTAGAACTGCGATGAGCCGCCGTAAGGTGTGGCGTCAGTATGGCCGGAAAGGCTGATGCGGTTCGGTACATGATTGATAACCTGGCCGATTTCGCGCAGGATTTGCGCGGCATAGGGCTGTAGAGTCGAACTGCCGCTGGAGAACATCGGACGGTTTTCCTTGTCGACGATCTGGATGCGCAGCCCTTCCTTGGTGAGCTCCAGCAGCAGTTGCTCCTTGAAAGGCTTGAGCGCTTCGCTGGCGTCGATCGCCTCTTCCAGCTCTTTCTTCAACTGGATCAAACGCTCCTTGTCGGTTTGCGTGATTTGTCCGACTTCCGGTTTTGTCTCTTCCGTTTTTCCCGCCTTGTCTTCGGGATTGGATCCGCGCTTGGTATCGCCTTCGGAGTAGGTCACATCCTTGCCGCCACCGATCTTGATCATGCTGGTGCTGGCGCCACCCGGGCCCGAGATGGGACTGGGGTTCTGGAAATAATCGGAAATTGCCTGCTTTTCTTCCTTGGTAGTACTGCCCAGCAGCCACATCAGCAGGAAGAACGCCATCATCGCGGTCACGAAGTCGGCGTAAGCGATCTTCCACGCACCGCCATGATGGCCGTGGCCGCCTTTCTTGATTTTTTTAACGATAATCGGCTTGGTGTCTTCAGCCATGGCGGCGGCAACTTACCTGTGAAAAGTATAAGGAAGTGTTATTTCTTCTGCTTGACGTGTTCTTCAAGCTCAAGGAAGCCGGGGCGTACTCCGGAAGGCAGGACTTTCCGGCCGAACTCGACGGCAACCTGCGGTGCGTAGCCGTTAAGGTAAGCAATGATGCAGGTCTTGATGCAACTGTAGTACTTGGCTTCCTCTTCCGCTCGATGGTTAAGTGCGGTTCCAATCGGTCCAACCATCCCGTAAGCCAGAAGAATACCCAGCATGGTCCCTACCAGAGCCGCGCCGACATTGCGACCGAGTTCTTCCGGCGGGCCGCCGATGGCGCCCATGGTGATCACCACCCCCAACACCGCCGCGATAATACCGAAGGCCGGCAACGCGTCTGCCGCACCTTGTACGGCGCCGATAGGCTTGTGCACGTCTTCATGATGGGTTTCCATTTCGACATCCATCAGATTTTCGATTTCGAAGGCGTTCATGCTGCCGCCGACCATCAGCCGGAAATAATCGCAGATGAAGTCGAGCACGTGATGATTCGAGGTAACGCCCGGATACTGGCTGAAAATGGGGCTGGAATCGGGGTTTTCGATGTCGGCTTCCAGCGCGATGAGGCCGTCCTTGCGAATTTTTGTGAATAAAGCGTACATCAGTGCCAGCAGCTCCATGTACTTGGTCTTGTTGTACGAGGAACCTTTCAGCAAGCTGAGAACCGAAGCAAAGGCCTTTTTGATGATGGGGAGGGGGTGAGCAATAAAAAATGCTCCAAACGCGCCGCCGCCGATAATAAGAAGTTCAGTGGGCTGATACAGGGCTCCCAGTTGACCGTGGTGCATTACATAACCACCCAGAACGCAACCAAACAGGATGATAATGCCGACGATCAAATTCATTTATGGGGCCCTTGCTGGTTATTGGCATAGAACGTAAGAATGGCTGGATTCTCCAATGAATTGCCCACTACTGCAACCCTAATCCCTTATTTTCATTTGGGGTAGGCATGTCCCTACATTAGGTATAAAAGTTGATACCATTAGGCAAGCTTGTCCCATGAGGCTAGGAAATCTTCTTGAGTATGCCAACATTATGATGTCATTCCGATGGAAATATACCGTCTTTGGTATTTAAAACAAGGCGATAAAGTTAGCGGGCCATTTCCTGAGTCGCTGATTTGCCGTTTCATCATTCTGGGCCGTATCAGCGAGCAGGATGAGGTGAGCCAGGATGGCCGCTATTGGCAATTGGCCGACGACGTTCCTGAGCTGGCCGCCGGGGTGCGGAACATGCTGCAATTGAAGGGTGGTGCCAAGGAAGCGGACCCCGAGTGGACCGAGGAAAGAGCCAAGGCTGTGTTGCGCTGGCTGGATGATCGCAAGTCGCCCGACCCTCGCGCCGCCAAGCCCGTTATCGTCTTGCCGGAGGGCCAGGATAACCGTGCCGGCCATGATCGTCGGCAGGCCCCCGAAACCATGGAGCAGCATGCGTATCGCGAATGGCGCGGCGAATTCGATACCTGGCTGCGCCAGCATGGGCAGCGCTATGGTTTCGTCTGGCTGTCCATCGGCATATTTATCGGGATTGCCATATTGTTTCTGCTGTTTTACCAGCCGGTTACTCCGATCAAGGTCGGGCTGCAGATAAAAGCCAGCGATTGCGAGGCGCCCGCAAGCAAGGGCGTCAACTGGAGCGGGTGCATGAAAGACGATACGCTGCTGGTCGGTGCCGATCTGAACGGTGCAGAGCTCGTCGGCACCAGTTTCAAGGGAACAAACCTGAGCCATGCTGATTTGCGGCGGGCCAACCTGACACAGGCCAGACTCGAGGGTGCGGATTTGACGGGGGCGCAGCTTGGCGAAGCGGTATGGACGGATGGCAGGATGTGCGCGGCGGATTCGATAGGCCGATGCAAATAATACAAACTTTTTTGTAAGGAGCAGTTACATGGAGCACGTCCTTTGGTTCGAGCAGATACGTCTCGACGATTTGCCGCGCGTGGGCGGCAAGAATGCATCGCTGGGGGAGATGTATCAAACGCTGACCGGACGCGGCGTCAAGATTCCCAACGGATTTGCGCTGACCGCCGAGGCTTATTGGCATTTCATCGACAAGAGCAACCTGCGCGACCGGATGCGTATGCTGTTATCGCGGGTCAATAGCCAGAGCGATGTGCGTACTTTGCAGGAAACCGGCGAAAGCCTGCGCGAATTGCTGCTGGGGGCCCCTTTGCCCGAAGACCTCGAAAAGGCGGTTCTCGCGGCTTATGCCAGGCTGAGCGCCGATTACGGGCGCAAGGATGTCGACGTTGCCGTGCGCAGCTCGGCGACAGCGGAAGACTTGCCTAACGCCAGTTTCGCCGGTCAGCAGGAAACCTTTCTTAATATCAATGGCGAGGCCCAACTGCTGCATGCAGTGAAGGAGTGCTATGCCTCGCTCTTTACCGATCGTGCGATTTCCTACCGCAATGCCAACGGCTTTGACCACATGGATGTGGCGCTGTCCATTGGTGTGCAGAAAATGGTGCGCTCCGATCTGGCAACTTCCGGTGTGATGTTCTCCATCGATACCGAAAGCGGATTCAAGGACGTGGTGCTCATCAACGCCGCCTATGGTCTGGGCGAACCCCTCGTGCAGGGCAGTGTGACGCCTGACGAATTCCTGGTATTCAAGCCAACGCTGACCAATGGCTTTCATCCCATCCTGAAAAAGAAGCTGGGCGAAAAAGCCACGCGCATGATCTACGAACACGGCGGCAAGACGGCGACGGTGTCTGTCGATCCTGCCTTGCGCGACCGGTTCAGCATCAGTGATGAAGAGGTGCTCCAATTGGCGCGTTACGCGATCATTATCGAAGAGCATTACTCCCAGCTGCATGGCGGCTGGACGCCGATGGACATGGAGTGGGCCAAGGATGGCGAGACCGGTGAGCTGTTCATTGTGCAGGCGCGGCCGGAGACGATCCACGGGCAAAACAATGGCCTGACATACACGGAGTACAGGCTCGAGAAGCGCGGCAAGATTCTGCTGACCGGCACCGCCGTTGGCGAAAAGATTTCTTCCGGGCGCACCAGGGTCATACGGTCGGTCGCGGACATCAACCAATTCGTGGCTGGCGACATTCTTGTCACCGAGCGCACTGATCCGGACTGGGAACCGATCATGCGCAAGTCCAAGGGCATCATCACCGACCAGGGCGGGCGCACCTGCCACGCGGCCATCGTTTCGCGTGAGCTCGGCGTGCCGGCCATCGTCGGCACCGGCGATGGTTCGCACCGCTTGGCGGACGGCATGCCCATCACGATGAACTGCGCCGAGGGCGAGCAGGGCATCGTGTACGAAGGCGCGTTGCCGTTCGAGGTGCAAACCTTCAATCTGGACAAACTGCCGCAGCCGCCGGTTAAGGTCATGATGAATGTGGCCGACCCCGCGCAGGCGCTGGCACTGGCCAAGATTCCCAACCAGGGCGTAGGTCTCGCGCGCATGGAGTTCATCATCAACCACGACATCGCCATTCACCCGATGGCGCTGGTCGATTACGAGCACCTGCGCGACCACCGTCTCAAGCATGCCATCGAAGAGCAGACGCACGGCTACCAGGACAAGCGCGAGTACTTTATCGACAAGCTGTCACGCGGCATTGCCACCATCGGCGCGGCGTTTTATCCGAATGACGTGATCGTGCGCATGAGCGATTTCAAAACCAACGAATATGCCAATCTCCTGGGTGGGCAACACTATGAGCCCAGCGAAGAAAACCCGATGCTGGGCTTTCGCGGTGCTTCCCGCTATTCGCATCCGCGGTACAAGCCGGCTTTCGGTCTCGAATGCGCAGCCATCAAGCGCGTGCGCGACGGCATGGGGCTGACCAACGTCAAGATGATGATTCCTTTCTGCCGCACGATTGCAGAAGGGGAAAAGGTGTTGGAGACCATGGCGGAATTCGGCCTCAAGCGCGGAGAGAACGGGTTGGAGGTGTACGTGATGTGCGAGATCCCCAGCAACGTGATTCTTGCTGAGGAGTTCGCCGAGATTTTCGACGGATTCTCCATCGGCTCCAACGACCTTACGCAACTGACGCTAGGCCTTGATCGCGATTCCGAAATCGTCGCGCCGATTTTCGACGAGCGTAATCCGGCGGTGAAGGCATTGATTTCGCAGGTGATACGCGCGGCCAGGAAGAAAGGCCGCAAGATCGGGATTTGCGGCCAGGCGCCGAGCGATTACCCGGAGTTCGCGGAGTTTCTGGTCAGGGAGGGCATCGACAGTATTTCCCTCAATCCGGACAGCGTGATCAAGACCATGCTGCATCTGGAAAAACTCTAGCGCAAAAAGACACCCTAAGAGATAAAAGGAGCTTTACATGAAAAACCTCGTCAGGGTGTCGCTTGTGTTTCTGTTGTATGCCATACCGTTGCCGGTTCTGGCGGCGGATTCGGGAGGATGGCTCATTGCCAGCCAGTCCGAATCGATCAGGACGGGCCAGACAGTCGAGTTGCAGGTGATTCGGCCTTCGGAGAAATCAATATGGCCAGCTGTGCTGCATCTACGGCTGATTACCGCCAACGGGTCGGAGGTCCGATTTCCTCTGGCAGCCGCGGCCGATGCGCCGGCGGGCAGTTTGCGGCGGCTATATAGCGGCAAGCTGGATGCGGAGGTTACGGGCATCGTGCGGGTGGAGCTTGTGGATGTTGAATCAAACCGGCTTGCGCTGGTAACCTCCGAATCCACAGTCACGCTGGAACCGCTGACAGCGACTCAGCCGATCAATCTGGCACCCAGGCTTGGCGAGTCGGAGGGTGAGGCAACCGCACAGCAGACCGTGGTGTTGGAGGATGCCGAATTGCCCGCGTTGTCCGTCAACGAGCCCATGTATTTTCTGATGGGAGGAGAGGGCGACGCGCGCTTTCAGCTCAGCTTCAACTATCGCCTCTTTTCGCCCGACGGTGCGATCGTCAAACTGGCGCCATTTCTGAAGGGCATGTATTTCGGCTATACCCAGAATTCGTTCTGGGATCTGGGGGAAGACTCCAAGCCATTTCGCGATACTAGCTATCGCCCTTCGCTGTTCTGGCAGGGAAAACTCGAAGGCCGGGAGTGGATGCCGCAAACCTGGAAGGCGGGATATGAACACGAATCCAACGGCCGGGAAGATGAGGACTCGCGCAGCATCGACACCCTGTTTTTCGAACCGAGATGGCAGAAGAAGTTTGCCGATGGCAGTGTGCTGAGCTTCAATCCACGCATCCGGGCCTATCTCGACAAGGAAGAGAACCCCGACATCCAGCGTTATCGCGGCTTCGTGAATTGGGCTGCTCAATACGGCCGGGATGATGGCTGGAAATTCACCGCAAATTATCTGCAGGGTACGGCAGGCTACGCGACGGCACAGATCGATGCCTCCTACCCGCTGGGCACGGAGGTGTTCTCCAATATCGGCAGCTTCATCCACTTCCAGTACTTTTCCGGATATGGAGAAACGCTGCTGAATTACAACGACCGTAAAAGCGATCAATTTCGTATCGGAATTTCCATCGTGCGTTAAACTTTCGCGTTTTCATAAACGCGTTTGCATCGATGAGCTCCGCCACCCCTATAGTTAGCCCCGATCAGTTACCGCCTGCGATTTTCCTGATGGGCCCGACCGCCAGCGGTAAAACGGGCTTGGCGGTAGAGCTTGCCCAACGCTTTCCTGTTGAACTGATCAGTGTCGATTCGGCGCTGGTGTATCGGGACATGAATATCGGCACCGCCAAGCCGGACGCCGCAACTCTTGCGCGTGCGCCGCACCATCTCATCGACATTATTTCTCCGACCGAGGCTTATTCCGCAGCTCAATTTTGCAATGACGCGCTGCGCTTGATGGCGGATATTACCGCGCGCGGCAAAGTCCCTCTGCTGGTAGGCGGGACGATGCTGTATTTCAAGGCGCTGGAAGGAGGGCTGAGCGACTTGCCTCAGGCCGATCCTGAACTGCGTAAACAGTTGGAAGAGCAAGCGGAAATACACGGATGGCCTGCGCTCCATTTTGAACTGTCCAAAATTGACCCTGAAGCAGCGGCTCGCCTTGAGCCTGCTGACGCACAGCGCATACAGCGCGCTCTTGAAGTGTACAAATTGACCGGCGTGCCGATGTCGCAGCACTTTTCCAAAACTATCGGGCAACCGTCGCTTCCATATCGCTTGATGAAGCTGGCGCTGTTGCCATCGGATCGCGCAGTCCTGCATGCGCGTATCGCGGATCGGTTCGAAGCCATGCTGAAGCAAGGGCTGGTAGATGAAGTCAGGCACTTGCGCAAAACATATTCCTTAAGTCTGTCCATGCCTTCCATGCGCTGTGTCGGTTATCGGCAAGTCTGGGAGTTTACTGAAGGTAATTTAGACAGTACAGAGCTAAGAGAGAAAGGCATTGCCGCCACTAGGCAGCTAGCCAAACGCCAGATGACTTGGTTAAGAAGCATGAGGGAGGTTAATTATTTGGACTGTATATCTAAGGATTTAACAGGCCGCGCGTCGGATTTGGTCGGGCAGTTTCTGGCTCGCAAGAAATAGACTATTAATTTATAAATAGCTATTGATTTTTAAATCTGTTCAGATATGATTTGAACTGTCTTTGTTAATTGGACAGTCTAATAATGCTGACCAGTCTGGAATTGCTAGAAGCTGCCGGGATATCCCGGGCAACGCTTAATAACTACATCTCCCTGGGCCTGTTACCCAGGCCGGTAGTGAAGAATCCTGGCGCGGAGGCCATGACTCGGGCGCGGCAAATCGGCTATTTCCCCGACGATGCGGTTTCACGCATCGCTCAAATCCAGAAACTCAAAAAACAGGGCCTGCAAATGACGGAGATTGCACGTCGCCTGCAGGCCGAAAATCCGCAGTCCGCGATGGCGGCACCCGAGGATCTTGCGGCACAGTCATCAGGCGAAAGGCGTGAATCCGCGCCGGAGCCGATGCGCAGCGTGCCGGGCATGGCCGGAAACCAGCGATTCACCATCGATCAGATTCCTTTTCCGGCCTACATGGTGAACTACAACTTTGAAATCACCTGGTACAACGATGATGCGCGCAATGAATTGCTGGGCGGCTTTGAGCGGCTTCCCAGCGATATCAAGGAGCGCAACGCGCTGGTTTATTTGCTGAAGGGCATGTACGGGAGCGCGGCGGCCAATCGCGAGGCGTTGGTACAGATCCACCTGATGCTGGGGCGCGGGCGGCTGACGCGCAATGATTTGATGGGGTTCTTGACGCAGCAGGCACAAACGCTGGCATCTTCTTCCCAATCGCAGGCGGACGTTTATCCGACCGGCTCGCTGGTCAAACTGCCCTTGTCGCTGCAAGCCCCCTCCGGCGAGCGCGTCGAATATTCCGTCCATGCATCGTATTACCGCGAAGGGATACTCTTCGTGTATGCCCCCGCGCTGGGAGACGACAACTTGCTTGGCCTGCTCGAGCGCCGTGACGAAGTCATCCGCAATCTGCTGAAAAGGCGTCTGCCGGTACTGACCGATGTCGCGGTGCTGGTGGCGGACCTGCAGAATTCCGTGCGTATCTGTACCGAGTTGCCAGCGGACGAGTATTTCGAGCTGATCAACGAAATCTGGGCGACCATGGAGCCGATTTTTCGCAAGTATTACGGTACTCACGGCAAGCACGTCGGCGACGGCATGGTGTATTACTTCCTCCCGCAGCCCGATTGCAACTACATTCTCAATGCGTTGACCTGCGCTCAGGAAATCAAGGAGGCCATGCGTCGCATCAGCAAGGAATGGCAATTGCGCAAGAACTGGACGCACGAGCTTTACCTGAACACAGGCATCAACGAGGGGCTGGAATGGCTGGGCGTGTTCCATGTTGATACCAAGGTCGAATTCACGGTGCTGGGAGATACCATCAACCATACCGCGCGCCTCAGCGATTTTGCGCGCAGCGGCGCGATATGGGCGACCAAGAACCTGCTGGGCAAGCTATCCGCGGAACAACGCAAACGTGTCAAGTTTGGCATCCGCCGCAAGAACGAGGACGGTTTCGAAGTGATGGTCGATTCCAGCTATTCGCGCATCATGGAACTGATCGATCTCAGCATGCCGCATAACGAAAAACTGCATGATGTTGCTGCGATGGCGATTACCGAAATCATCGATCTTGCTTCGTAAGATCTCGTAATCGTTCATATTATTGCCAGTCTTTTGGCCTGACAGCGCGCCATTCCGCTATCGGCGTCGCAAAAAAATCTGTTATTGTCACTTCTTGCGTTCCGCATACCGGTAAAGGTGGTGATGAACTTTCAGCTTCATTGGCGGCTTATCTGCGTGCTGTTTATTTCCATTGGTTGCATGTATCCATCGCTGGCTGGTGCGCGCGAGAAACTGCGTGTCATAGCCTGGGACGGTTACGCGGACCCGGAGATAGTAGAGGCTTTCGAAAAGCGCTACCAGGTCGATGTGGATGTCATCCTGGTCAATTCCGACGATGATCTGTGGGAAAAAATCAATAGGAACAACGCTGCCGACTATGATGTGTTTGCCGTCAATACGGCAGAGCTGCAGCGTTATATCGATCGCGGTCTGAGCGTACCCTTCAATCTGGAAAATCTTCCGAATCGCGCACATCAGCTGGAACGTTTCAAGAATCTTTCCGCCATACCGGGCGTGATGCACCAGGGAAAAGTTTACGCGATTCCGTATACCTATTCCGACATGGGGCTGATTTACGATCGAAAGAAGGTCAAGGAAATACCGCGCTCGATATCTACACTCTGGGATCCGGCATACCGCGGCCGCGTCCTGGCGTATAACGGCAGCAGTCACAATTTTACGATTGCCGCGATGCAGACCGGCGCACCCGATCCATTCAGTCTGGACAAGAACGGGTTCGCGCTCGCCACCAGAAAACTGATTGCCTTGCGCCGGAATGTCCTGACGTTTTATTCCTCCCCGCAAGAGGTCGTGAAGCTGTTTACCGAAAACGATATTGTGCTGGTCTATGCCAATTACGGATCGCAGCAATTAAAAGCCTTGCGCGATGAAGGTGCCGATGTCGGCTACGCGATCCCACAGGAGGGCGCGCTGGCTTGGCTGGATTGCTGGGCCATGACACGTGGCAGCCGTAATCGCAAGCTTGCAGAGGCTTGGGTCAATTACACGCTGGAAAAAAGCGTCAGTGAACGCCTTTCCAGAGTTCATGGGCTCGCCAACACGATTACGCGATTCCCCGGTCATGGTGAGGACAAGATTATCTGGCTGGAGCCGGTGGAGGATTCCTCCAAGCGCAAACAGCTATGGGATCGCATTCTGTCCGGCGATAGTTTCCTGGAGTAAATCGGATGCGACTGAGCGTAGGCTTCAAGATCGGGTTCTGGCTGGCGCTGCTGGGAACATTCGCGACTGGCCTGATGGGTTTTTACGCGTATACGCAAAGTCGTGAGATGCTGATTGCATCGTCCCAGGACAAATTGCTCACCGCCACCAGGGTGTTGGCCTTGCGCTTCAGTCACTCGGTGAATGCCGTGGCCAGCGACGTACGCTTTCTTTCATCCTTGTCCGCGCTCAAGCAACTGACTGCCAATCGTTCCGATCCGAAACTCTCGGCCATCTATCGGAAGCAGTTGGAAGATGTCATGACCAGCGTGCTGGAGGCGCATCCCGAGTATTTCCAGGTTCGGTTGATCGGTGCCGCCGATTACGGCCGGGAGCTTGTACGCGTCGACAAGGTTGAGAATGGCGTCATCGTCGTCCCTGAAAGCGATTTGCAGGAAAAAGGGCATTTCCCTTATTTTTTCAAGACGATAAAACTATCACCGGGCGAGTTTTATATTTCCAGAATCAACCTCAACAAGGAGCAGGGCTCGCATGCGGGGCAGGGCCAGCCGACGTTGAGGATCGCCACGCCCGTGCAAACTGCGGACGGTTCGATTTTCGGCGTCGTTGTCGTCAATGTTGATCTGAACAGTCTGTTCAGTTTCATTCGCAAGGATATTCCTGCCGATATCAATGTGGTGCTGACCAATCAGGAGGGCGATTATATGGTCCACCCGGTTGCCGCCAAGAACTTCGGCTTCGACAAGGGGGTGCGTTACCGCATCCAGGAGGATATTGCCGAGCTATCGCCCATGCTGGAGCGCGATAACCAGGACTCCATGGTGTTGAATACCGCTAACGTCGTATCGCCCGCCAGCGCATCCGTGGCCGCTTTCGTGAAAGTGCCATTTGTTTCGCATGCGGAACATCGTTTCGTTGTCATCGGCTTGCTGACACCCTTGCAGAAGGTGCTGGAAGAAAGCCGGGCGCTGGGCATGAACATTATCCGCATTACCCTGCTTTTCATTCTGCTGGCGCTTGGCATTTCGTTCGTGTTGGCACGCTATCTTTCGCGACCGCTGAACTCCATGGCCAAGGCCGTGCAGAGATTTGCCGCGGGCGAACCCATGACCGGACTTCCTGTCGATCGCAATGACGAAATCGGCTATCTCGCCAACAGCTTTGAAAGCATGGCCTCCAGGCTGAGTGCGCGCGTGGACGAATTGAAGAGCAAGCAGCAATTTCTCGGTAATCTCGCATATCACGATCATCTGACGGGCCTCCCTAACCGATTGCTGTTCCTGGACCGCCTGAAACAGACGTTTATCAAGGCCCAGCGTAACCGCACCCGCTTCGCCGTCATGTTCATCGATCTGGATAAATTCAAGGAGATCAACGATACGCACGGCCATGCCGTAGGGGATGAGGTGCTCAAGATCGCGGCATTGCGCATGCAGGACTGCATTCGCCATGCGGACACGCTGGCGCGCCTGGCCGGGGACGAATTCACGATCCTGCTCGAAGACCTCAATTCGCCTTCCGACCCGGCGCGAATTGCGCAAAAAATCATTGCTTATTTCGAGCAGCCGTTTGTCGTCGAAGAACGAGAACTGTTCATGACATGCAGCATTGGAATCAGCATCTATCCCCAGGATGGGAAGGATGTGGATACCTTGTTGAGCAGTGCCGATGCTGCAATGTATGAGGCCAAGGAGCAGGGGCGGAACGACTTCCGGTTTTATTCGGACAATACAGCCGAAAGCCGTCAGGGAAGGTCTTAGAAATAGTCCCGCCTTAAAGCGCTTGCATGCGCTTTGCCGCCTCCAGGCATTCATTCAATGACGCGACCAGCGCAATACGCACGAATCCTGAACCGGGGTTGGCGCCATGCGCTTCGCGTGCAAGAAAACTTCCCGGCAGCACGGTGACATTGCATTCGTGATGGAGGCGCACCGCAAACTCGGTATCCGATTCCTTCGTGCGCGCCCAGAAATAAAACGCGGCATCCGGCATGTCTACTTCCAGCACATTCTTCAGCAGCGGCAGCACTGCATCAAATTTCTCGCGATAGAGACGGCGGTTTTCCTGCACGTGGACTTCGTCCTTCCATGCGGCCGCGCTCGCGGCCTGCACGGCAGGGTTCATCGCGCAGCCATGGTAGGTGCGATAGAGCAGGAATTTTTCGAGAATGGTGGCATCACCGGCAACGAAGCCCGAGCGCATGCCCGGCACATTGGAGCGCTTGGACAGGCTGCTGAACATCACCAGGTTGGTATAGTCGCGCCCCAGTTTGTGCGCGGCCTGCAAGGCGCCCAGCGGCGGGTTGGCTTCATCGAAATAGATTTCCGAATAGCATTCGTCGGAAGCAATGACAAAACCGTACTTGTCGGCCAGCGCAAAGACTTCGCGCCAGTCGTCAAGACTCATCACTTTGCCTGTTGGGTTGCCGGGCGAGCACACGTAGAGCAATTGCGTGCGTTGCCACACTGCTTCGGGAACGGAGTCATAATCCATGCGGAAACCGCTTTCCGGCAGGGTGTTAAGGTAATACGGCTCGGCTCCGGCCAGCAGGGCCGCGCCTTCGTAAATCTGGTAAAACGGATTCGGGCTGACGACGACCGGGTTGGTGCGTGCATCGACCACCGCCTGCGCGAAGGCGAACAGCGCTTCGCGGCTGCCGTTGACCGGAACGATTTCCTTGTCGATATGCAGGGCGGGAATACCGTAGCGGCGCGTTAGCCAATCCGAAATCGCTCCGCGCAATTCGGCACTGCCCAAAGTCGTGGGATAATTCGCCAGCCCGGCGAGGTTATCCGTCAGCGCGGTCTTGATCAGGGCCGGTGTCGCATGTTTTGGCTCTCCGATGGAAAGGTTGATCGCGCCGAGGTTCGGATTCGGCTGGACGCCCACAAACAGGTCGCGCAGTTTCTGGAACGGGTAGGGATGGAGTTTTTCGAGATTGGAATTCATGGTGGGCATTATAAAAGATTCCGCAACAAAACATCCGGCGTTAGCAACCTTCGGCCTGCTATTCGGTGCGACCATCTGGGGCGTCATCTGGTATCCATACCGTTTGCTGGAAGAGGCCGGCGTTTCCGGCGCTTACGCCAGCCTGCTGACCTATGCCGCCGCATTGCTGCTGGGCGGCCTGTTGTTCGCCTCCCGCTGGCGCGACCTGTTCCGTTCGCCGGGTACGTTGCTGCTGCTGTCGCTGGCTGCCGGCTGGACCAATTTGAGCTATGTGCTGGCGGTGATCGATGGCGAAGTGATGCGGGTAATGTTGTTGTTCTATCTCTCGCCGTTGTGGACACTGCTATTGGCGCGCGTGCTGCTGCATGAACACGCCGGCAGGCGTGGCCTGCTGGTGATCGGTTTTTCGTTGAGCGGTGCATTTACCATGCTGTGGGATCCGGCGCAGGGCTTTCCCTTGCCGCGCGACATTCCCGAATGGCTGGCGCTTTCATCCGGTATGGGTTTTTCGCTGACCAATGTACTCACGCGGCGCGCAACCCATTTGTCCCTGCCTGAGAAGTCCATCGCGGTCTGGGGCGGCGTCACCTTGCTGGCTTTGCTGTTTTTACCGTTCACGAGTGCGCCGCTGCCCGGTGCCATGGAAATTCCACTCGCCTACTGGATGCTCATGCTGGGGCTGGCAATCGCGCTTGCCGTGACCACCTTGCTGGTGCAGTACGGCGTCACGCATACGCTGGCGACGCGTGCAGCGGTGATTTTCCTGTTCGAACTGGTCGTGGCGGCGGTATTTTCTTATCTGGTCGCGAACGAGGCGCTGAGCGTGCGGGAAATGATAGGCGGCGCGATGATCGTCGCTGCGACGTTTTTCGCGCCGTCTGGCGGTGAATCTGCGCCTCCTCGCAATGACTGAGGAAACGCTAGCTCTTACTCGAAGCCGGACCGCGCGCCTTCTGCCGTCAGGCGTATCTTGAGCGAGAGATCGTTGCGGGAATCCGCATTGCGCAGCGCGTCGTCGTCGGTGATTTTTCCTGCGCTGTAAAGCCTGAACAGCGATTGGTCGAAAGTGCCCATGCCGATGTCGTTGTTGTCGGCCATGACTTCCTTGATTTCTTCCGTCTTGCCCTTCTGGATCAGGTCGGCGATGTAAGGGATATTGATCAGCACTTCCATCGCGGCCACGCGTTTCGTTTGTGTTCCGGGCACCAGACGTTGGGAGATGATGCCGATCAAATTGAGCGCCAGCCCCAGCATGATGGACTGTTTGCCGTCCGGCGGAAAAAACGACAGGATACGCTCGATGGCCTGGTTGGCGTTATTGGCATGCAGCGTCGCCAGACACAGGTGACCGGTTTCAGCGTAGGTCACGGCATGTTTCATGGTATCCATATCGCGGATTTCACCGATCAGGATCACGTCGGGTGCCTGACGCATCGCGTTTTTCAATCCGTTGTCGAAAGACTTGGTGTCAATGCCGATTTCGCGCTGGTCAACAATCGATTTCTTGTGGTTGTGGATGAATTCGATCGGGTCTTCCAGCGTCAGGATATGGCCAGCCTCGGTTTCATTGCGATGATCGATCATCGCGGCCAGTGTCGTGGATTTGCCGGACCCCGTGGCGCCTACGACCAGGATCAGGCCGCGGCGGCGCGTGATCAGGTCCTTCAGCACGGGCGGCAGGCCCAGCGATTCCAGGGTAGGGATATTGGTGATGATGTGGCGGATCACCATGGAGATCTCGCCGCGCTGCTTGAACACATTGACGCGGAAGCGGCCCACGCCTTTCACCCCCATGGCGAAATTCATCTCGAAAGCTTCTTCGAACTCATGAATCTGTTTTTCGCTCATCAATGACCAGGCGATTTCCTTGACCATGCCGGGGGTCATGGTCTGGCTATTGACGGGCATGGTGCGGCCCTCGATATTGATATTGATCGGTGCCCCCGTGCTGAAGAACAGGTCGGAACCGCCTTTTTCGACCATGAATTTGAGGATGGGGGTGATATCGAGAGCAGCCATGTTTTTTCCTTCCTAGTTTTGGGGCAACTTTAGCATATTCCCCGTTGCATCGCTGAGCGTGCAGGCGCATACGCCGGGGATGCCAACGCTATGGACGCAGCACGCTGAAACTCTGGGGCGGGAGGCCCTGCTCATGCCCTTGCCACATCGTGCGATAGGCTTGTTCGATATCCCGGGCGAACGCCGGAGTATCGAATAGCGGCAGCGCATCGCGGCTTGCAATCAGGCGTTGCCGCAGTGCTGCCAGCCGTGCAGGATCGGCGGCCAGTTCCACTGCCAGCCGTTCATAATTTTCCAACGTATCGGTGATCAGCTCAGGCAGGTCGGCGGCATGCAGCAGGCTGCATGCCACGCGCGACGCAAAGGTCTCGCCGGTACAGGTCAGTACCGGCAGGCCCATCCACAGCGCGTCGCTGGTGGAGGTATGGGCGTTATAGGGTTGCGTGTCGAGAAACAGATCGGCACATCGATGCCGCGCCAGATGGTCCGCTTGGGCGGCGCGCGGTGCGAATGCCAGGCGCTGAGGGTCGATGCCGCGCGCTTGCGCTTCGCGTTGCAGGTTTTCTTTCGCCCAACGATTGCATTCCAGCAACCAGAGTACGCTTCCATCCGTTTTTGATAGTATTTTCATAAAACTATCAAATACCTGCGGCGTAATCTTGAATGTCTGGTTGAAGCAGCAGAAGACGACTCCCGTCTCCGGCAACCCGCATTCGCTACGGCTGGGGGGCGCAGCGGCGTATCGTTTTCTGTCATTGGGCTGGTAACTGTGCGGCATATAAACCAGCTGTTCGCTGTAATGCGCCGCATCGGAAGGCGGAGTGATGTAACGGTCAGTGATCAGGTAATCGGCAAACGGCGCACCGAACGTGCCGGGAAAACCGAGCCAGTTGACCTGCAATGGCGCGGGCCGTAGCGCAAGAATGCCCGTACGGCTGCTTTGCGTATAGCCGGTCAGGTCGACGAGGATATCGATGCGATCGTCGAATATCATTTGCGCGGCTTGTTGCAGTGATAGCAGACGGATGTCGCGGAAGTGGTCGAACGCGCTTTCCCAGCGTTTGCGCTCTGCGGACTTGTCGTTCGGGCCGTAGGAATAGCCGAAAATTTCGAAACCCTGTCGATCATGCAACTCCATCAACTCGGCGGCAAGCGAGGTCAAGGGATGCTGGCGGAAGTCGGCCGAGAGATAGCCGATACGCAGCCGATTATGCGCCGGCCGGGCTTTGAAGGTTTCGAGATGTGTACTATCCGGTACCAGTCCGGCGAAGCGATTAGCCGCCCAGTTTTTGGCACATTGCCGTTGTTCGGCAGCTGTCGTGCCCGGCAGCGACACGAAAGCAAACGGCGAAATCTGCGCCGTGGGCTCCTCGCGCACCAGCCGTCGAATTTCCGTGATCTCGCTCTCCCAGTTTTCCCAATCGCAAATGTGCTGGCGCTGGTGCATCAAGTGCATGCGGGCGTGGTGCAACCGCGGGTTGAGCTGCAACGCGGTGCGATAGCACGCAATGGACTGATCCAGTTTGCCCAGTTCGCGCTGCACGTTGCCGAGGTTGTTGTGGCTGTCCGCATCGTTCGGGTCCAGCCTGAGGGCGACTTGGTAGCTCGCTGCCGCCTGTTCCGGTTTGCCCAGCTCGCGCAGCGCATTGCCGAGGTTGTAGTGCGCCGCCGGCTGCGCAGGGTCGCTTTTTATGGAGGCGCGGAAGTGCGACGCAGCCTCTTCGTAACGTGCCATTGACGAGTAGGCATTGCCGATTTGCAGCAGGATTTGTGGATGGCCAGGCGCGAACTTGAGTGCGGTTTTAAAGCACGCCAGCGCTTCATTGGGCTGCGTCCGCAAATACAGATTGCCCAGTTCGTAGTGCAGGGCGGGGTTTTGCGGATCGCGCCGGATGGCGTGTTGAAGTTCCTGGAGGCGTTGTGTTTGCATGGCGGGGAATTGTAGCGCAGGCGTTACGTGAGCGAGGAATCCCGATGCATGACAGCGGCGCCGACCAGCCGTTTCAAGCCATGCTGCCGTAGCAGGAAGCGATTGGGATCCAGCGCCCGCGCCAGGGCGACATCAACCGGCAAGGGTTCATTTTCCAGCAGGGAGGCAATAATCTCCGCGCACAAGGGTGCCGTCAGCAAGCCCTTGGAACCGTGTGCCGTGTTGACGTAAAGCCCGTTCAGCCAGGGAAGGTGATCGGTGGGAAGGCGACTGCCAACCTCGTAACGCTCCTTCAGTAATGCGGGATCGAGCAGCGGACCCGCCATGGGCAGGTAGTCCGGAGCAACGCAGCGCAGCGCCACACGGCCCTCCAGTTGCACCGCGTCTAACGATGGGCCGCCCAATGCGTCGAACAGAGCCGGTGAAAGCTCCCCCAGCATTGCCAGGTTTTCCTCGTGGTCCGCGACGCGCATCTCCAGGTTGCTATCTTCCGGCGCGAAAGTGGCTCCGGCGCAATGCATGCCGTTTCTGGCTGGGCTGATATAGCCTTCGGTACAGACCACGGCCTTGAGTGCCTGGCTTTCCAGCGTTGCAGGTAGTTGCGTGATTTGTCCACGAACAGGCTCCAGGGGCAGGTGTGCCGTCTGCGCGAAACGGATGCTGTCATTCGCCGTGCAGATAACGACGACCGGTGCTTCGGCAAGCATTTGTTCGCCCTGTAACACCTGCCATTTATCGGCAACCCGGTGCAATTCCAAGGCTACGCTGGACAGCAATCTTGTGATACCCGGCAGCGCGGCCAACTCCCGGCACAAGGCTGGCGGATGCATCCAGCCGCCGTCGGCGAACCATAACCCGCCATGCGGCATTGGCAATCCGGCAAGACGGCTGGCTTCTTCGGTATCGACGGCGCATACCAGCGTTGGCTGCAAGTCGCGCGCCAGCACCTCTTCGCAGCGCTTGGCCTCGCGCGCATTAAAGGCCTGCTGCAGCAGGCCGCAATTATCCCAGTCACGGCCTTTCTCCAGCCAGCGCTCCGCCAGCCGCAGCGTGTACAAGTAACCGTTCTGAGCCACTCGACTCAAGGGAATATCATGGCCGGAAAGGCGAGGGTAGAGCACGCCCTGCGGGTTGCCCGAGGCTTCCTGGGCCAGGTCTGCGTGACGCTCGATCAAGGTGACTTGCCAGCCTCGAAGCGCCAGGCTGTATGCGCTGGAAGTCCCGGCGATGCCCCCGCCGATGATGATGGCGTGCCGTTGCAAGGGTTGTCTGGATGCGTTTCCGTGCGGATATTCCCCGCGCAGCATGGCCCACTTGTTGCCGAATCCGGCGATTTTTTCCATGCGGAATCCGACGGCCTCCAGGCCGCGCCGGACGGCGCCGACGCTGGTGAATGTGGAAATCGTGCAGCCCGGAGCTGACAGGCGGGCTATTTCTCGCAGCAGTTCCTGTTGCCACATTTCCGGATTCTTGGCCGGGGCGAATCCATCGAGAAACCAGGCGTTCACACTGGCGCGAAGTTGCGGCAGGGTTTCCCGTGCGTCGCCGATGAGCAAGGTCAGCGTGATGCGACCATCGTCGAAGCTCAATTGCTGCCAACCCGGTACGATGCGGCGGTATTGCTCCAGTAACGCGGTACTCAGCGAGGCCAGTTCAGGCCAGAGCGCCAATGCTCGCTCAAGATCCGCGTGCGACAAGGGAAATTTCTCGGTGCTGACGAAATGCAAGCGTGCATTCGGCGGCGCGGTTTCCATCCATAATTGCCACGCGCAGAGGAAGTTGAGGCCGGTGCCGAAGCCGGTTTCGGCGATAGTGAATACCTTGTCCGCGAGGCTATGCCAGCGCTCACGCAAACGGTTCTGCTCCAGAAACACGTAACGCGTTTCTGCGATGCCCGATTCGCGCGAGAAGTAGACGTCACCATAATGGGCGGACCAAGGTTGCCCGTCGCGCCATTCCAGTTCGGTGTAATGAGGATTTGTCATTGTTTTTACGCCATGGTTCGGGCATATTTTCGCATGAGATGCATGCTCTTCACGAACCTCCTTCCTCCTGGCTTATCCGTCACGCTCCGTTGATACGTCGCGGCGGCATTGTGCTCGATCTCGCTTGCGGATCGGGCCGCAACGCGCGCTGGCTGGCGGAGCAGGGATGGCAGGTCGAAGCCGTGGATCGCAATGAGGCTGCCGTGGCCGGGCTGCAGCAGATTTCCGGCCTGCATGCATTTCAGGCCGATGTGGAAAACGGCCGCTGGCCATTTGCCGGCCGTACATTCGATGGCGTCGTCGTTTGCCGCTACCTGCATCGCCCATTGCTGCCATTGCTTGTCGAATGCCTGGCGACCAATGGCGTGCTCATTTATGAAACCTTCATGCTGGGACAGGAAGAGTTCGGGCGCCCGCAAAATCCGGACTTCCTGCTTAACGCTAACGAATTGCTGGATGTATATGCCGGCAGGCTGGCGATCAACGCTTTCGAGCAAGGCGTTGTCGAAATACCCAAGCCCATGGTTATTCAGCGCATATGCGCGATACGAGGCAAGCCCGGCAGATTGATGCCATGATATTTCAAGGAGCGAGCGATGCAACATCGTGCTAGAAAAGCAAAGCGAAAAAATGGTGCCTCATGGTTTTCCCGCTTCGCCAAATGGTCGGCGCGCCAAACTGCCCGGCCACTGAGTTTTGCTCTGGCTTCGGCAGGGATCGTGATTTGGATGCTGACCGGCTTCATATTCAATTTCAGCGATACCTGGCAGCTTATCATCAATACCGCTACAACCATCGTCACGTTCCTGATGGTATTCGTGATCCAGAACACGCAGAATCGCGATACCGAAGCGATCCAGATCAAGCTCGACGAATTGATACGCTCGACGCAGGGTGCGCATAATGCACTGCTGGATCTGGAAGAGCTGGATGAGGATATGCTGGACAAATTCCGCGCCGAGTATGAAAAGCTCGCGTTGCATTCAAGACGCGCGATCAAAAATGGCGGTGTCGATGTAGATACTCCCGAAATCAAAAACCAAGGTACCGAACTCCATCCATGAAGAAAACCTGTCTTACCCTGTTGTCGATCTGTTTCCTCGTTCTGCAGGGCTGCGCGCAGCAACCGGGCACCAATGCGGCGCAAGCCGCGAATGAGTGGCCGAGCTACGGACGCGATCTTAGCAACCAGCGTTTTTCCCCGCTCGCACAGATCAATCGGGATAACGTAATGCAGCTCGCGCCGGCCTGGACGTATCGCAGCGGCATAAAAGCGACTTTTCAGGCCACGCCCATTGTGACCGGCGGGGTGATGTATCTCGCGTTGCCGTTCAATCATGTCGTCGCGCTGGATGCCAGAACGGGCAAGGAATTGTGGCGCTACGAACACAAGCGCCGCGCGGGCTGGAAGATGTGCTGCGGCCCGGGCAACCGCGGGGTTGCGGTGAGCGGCGGCAAGGTCTACATCGGCACCGTCGATGCACGCGTGGTGGCGCTGGATGCCAAAACCGGCAAAGTGATCTGGGATATCGATGCAGTCAGCGAAAACGTGCGCACCGAAGGCGTTGATGCCTTGCATGCGGACGATCCGTTCAGTCGCGAGAAGGTTTCCGGCGGCACCGGCATCGGCATCGCGATGGCGCCGGTTGTATACGGCGGCAAGGTCATTATCGGCATTACCGGTGTTGGCTACGGCCTGCATATCGACTCGCCGCGCGAGGACGCGCCCTTGGGTGCTGTGATCGGTGTCGCAGGCCGTTATGGCCGCCCCGGCTTTCTGGCAGCGTTCGATGCTGAAACGGGCAAGCGTGTATGGCAATTCGACACGATTCCTTCCGAAGGATGGGAAGGCAAATTCAGCCCGACCACGCCGGACGGCGTACCGCTGAATCGTAATATCGCGAAGGAAAAAGCGACATTCGCTCAGTATTCGGAATCCTGGCGTTATGGTGGCGGTTCTGCTTGGACCACGCCTGCAATCGACAGCAAGCTCGGGCTACTATATTTCGGCACCGGCAATCCTTCGCCACAAATGGACGATGTTTCGCGCCCCGGTGACAACCTTTACACGGTGTCGCTGGTTGCGCTGGAAATCGCGACCGGCAAGCTGCGCTGGCATTACCAGCAGGTGCCGCATGACGTATGGGGCTACGATCTCGCCAGCCCGCCAGTGCTTTTCGACCTGAAACGCGACGGGAAGAAGATTCCCGCCGTCGGCCATGCCAGCAAGACCGGCTGGTTCTATGTGCATGACCGGGCGACGGGCGAATTGCTGCTGAAATCCGAACCTTTCGTGCCGCAATCCAACCTGTTTATTCACGCTACACACGAAGGCACGCGCGTTCATCCTGGCGTATTCGGTGGGGTCAACTGGTCGCCAAGCGCGGTGGACGAACCCGCGCAACAGGCTTTTGTCGCCGCGATGCATATGCCGGTGCGTTACACCTTGCACGAAACCCCGGCTATCGATGGCAGGCCGGCGATCCGCTATACCGTTTCCGAACCCATGGACGAGCCGACATGGGGGCTGCTGTCTTCCATCGACCTCCAGACCGGCAGGATACGCTGGCAGCATAAGACGCCCGAGCCCTTGGTGGGCGGCGTGCTGGCGACTTCCGGCAGCCTGCTGTTTACGGGCGAGGGCAATGGCAGTTTCGATGCTTTCGATAGCGCCAGCGGCAAGTTGCTGTGGAAATACCAGGCTGAGGCCGGCGTAAATGCACCCCCGATTACTTATGCGCTCGATGGAGAACAATACGTGGCCGTCGTCGCGGGCGGAAACCAGATATGGGGCTACAAGCAAGGTGATTTCGTGCTGGTTTTCAAACTGAACAAGAAGGTAGCGCAATGAAGCAAGTGCTGAAGTGTTGTACATTGATTATCCTGCTGTGGTCGGCATTGCCGGCGAGTGCCGCCATGACCGGTCAGGAGCTGCTTAACCGGTGTACGGCGTCCGAAAAATCAGTGGATGGCACGGAAAAGCTGACCGGCGAGGAAATGCTCGACGCGATGTGGTGCATGGGCTATATGTCGGGCTTGCTCGACGGGTTCAGCGTAGGTGATTACAAGGTCGGCGACGCCAAGGTGATGTGTGCTCCGGAAGAAGGGCTGACACGTACGCAGGCAATGAAGATCGTCAATAACTGGTTGCGCGAGCATCCCGATGCATTACCGAAAAGCGGACGACGCGGCGCGTTGCTGGCGCTGGCGAGCGCCTATCCATGCAAGTGAGAAGCCGGCAGGAATGAAAAAGGCCGATTCGCAAGAATCGGCCTTTTATGTTTTGGCGTCCCCACGGGGATTCGAACCCCGGTACTTACCGTGAAAGGGTAATGTCCTAGGCCTCTAGACGATGGGGACTGCGAGGCAGTTACTACATTTATTTCGGTCGGTGGATTGGCGTCCCCACGGGGATTCGAACCCCGGTACTTACCGTGAAAGGGTAATGTCCTAGGCCTCTAGACGATGGGGACCCGACCTGATCTTTTGGTGGAGGTAAGCGGGATCGAACCGCTGACCTCTTGCATGCCATGCAAGCGCTCTCCCAGCTGAGCTATACCCCCGAAAAAGAAGCGGCATCTTAATGGCGGACCGAAACCTTGTCAACGATTTTTGCGCTCGGGACCCTAAGAAAATTTAGTTGACTCTATTCCTGATGACGTGCCTGCAGGCCGCGCCGGTGATAGCGGAATAGCGTACGTGTCATCCATTCCTCGAACTCCGGATCTTCGTCCATCAATGCCGCAACACAGCGGCCGCCTGCGGAAGAAATGATTCGTGCGTGTAACTGCAAGGGCTCCGGCAAGCGCGGGCTGAGATAGAGCGAAATCAGGACGTGATCGCCGCTGGCAGGCAAAGACTGGTCGCTCAGCCATCCTACGTTGCGTGCGCCCAGGCTGACGGGTTGGGGTGCGGGCATCTCAATGTTACGCATCGTCACGTGCGCCAGCATGGTCAGGGCGATATCCAGTTTGTTTTCCAGCCGTTCCAGAGCTTTGGCCAGATGTGTGTCGGCTTCATGGTCGCGATCCATGGGGGCGGCTTCAAGTGTCGCCAATCCTCGCAGGAGCGAAATATTCGAATAACGCCAGGCCGTCAGCATGGAAACCGATGGCGCAGGTTCTTTCCGCCAACTCAGCGGAAGGCTGGCCTGATAAGTGATTCCGGGCGATTCCGGGCTATCGTTTGTCATGGGTTGAGTATAACAATTTCTCGCCTGACTTCGCCAAGCGTGCCGCGCCATAGGCAGCTTCGGTATGAGTTGCAGCGCATACCGGTACGCCAAGCTGCTGCCTGCGTATTGTCGTCCAGGGAGCATTGCCGGCGCCGCCGCCTGCCGTGAATACTTCATGCAATGCCGAAGCGCCGAGCTGTTCAAGCAGGCGGTAGCCTTGGGCTTCGATACGAGCAAGACTTTCCAGCAGGCCTTGCAGATAGAGCGCGTCGTCATCCGGCCGCGGTGTCAGGCGTGGAACCAGGGCCGGATCGTTGACGGGAAAGCGTTCTCCCGGTGCGGGCAAGGGGTAGTAATCCAGTCCGGTTGGCTGTTCGGGATGCATGTTCTTGCTCAACTCCTGCAATCGCTCTCGACCGAATAGCTGCTTCAACACCTGCCCACCGCAATTCGAGGCACCTCCGGCCAGCCACAGGTCGCCGCAGCGATGGCTGTATATGCCATGCTCAGCGGATTCGACACGCGTGCGGCTCAACAGTTTCAACACAATGGTCGAGCCTAGGGAAGACACGGCCTGGCCGGGGTCGGAGGCTCCGCTGGCGAGAAAAGCGGCAATGCTATCTGTCGTACCGGCGCGGACGACGCAATCGGGAGGCAAGTCGTAAGTTTGAGCGGCGGATTGGTTGATCGCACCGATAACGGCTCCCGGTTCCAGTACTTGCGGCAATAGCCGTGCGTACTCGGCTTGATTCATCCAGGCGGGATAGGCCAGCATGCCGGCGTCATAGCCCAGTTTCAGGCTGTTGTGGTAATCGCTGATGCCGGGTATGCCATGCAACTGGAAGGCGAGCCAATCGGCCTGGTGCATGAAGAAATGCGCGTTTCCACCTTCAGGTCTGTCGAGGAGCCATAGCAGCTTGGCGAGGCTCGATGTGGCACTGGCCGCGATGCTGCTGGAAGAAATTCGCGCGGCTTGGCGATGTGCGCGATGATCGTTATAGAGAATGGCGGGGAGCAAAGGCTGCCCGTACTCGTCGCAAAGCAGGGAGGTACCGGAGGTGCCGCAAAAGGCGATGGCGCGGATACGGCAACGCAGTCCGGCGGGGATCGCCGCAAGCAGCTGCCGCAAGGCCGCAAGCCATTCCTGCCAGATATTGTCATGGAAGGCGACGCCGGTCTGAAAGGCTTCCGCCCCGGCATCGTCGATCAGGCTGGCTCGCGCACCGCTGGTGCCGAAATCCAGCCCGAGATACAAATGGGAATTAGCCGCGGGTGTTGGACTGGTGTTCAAACTGGGTCAGTTCGACGCGCGGCGCGGGTTGCCAGCCGGGTTTGCGGTGTTCCGCCACCACGTTGGTGAAGATGCCGCCGCGCACATAGAACTTCGCAGTCAGGCGCATGAAACGCGGCTGGGTTGCAGCGACGAGGTCGTCCAGGATGCTGTTGGTGACGGCTTCGTGAAACGCGCCTTCGTTGCGGAAGGACCACATGTAGAGCTTCAGGCTCTTCAGCTCCACGCACTTCTGGTCGGGGATGTAATCCAGATACAGCGTTGCGAAATCGGGCTGGCCGGTCTTGGGGCACAGGCAGGTGAATTCAGGGATTTCCATATGGATGTGGAAATCGCGTTCCGGCTGCGGATTATCGAACGTTTCCAGAGTTTTGCTGGGTTGACTAGACATGGTGAGTTCCGTATAAATCAAACGACAATTATACAAGGGTATGCAGACGCCGGCATTCGGACGCGCTGCATGTTTTCAGTCTGGATAAAGAAGCGCCGCCCAATTGCGCCTGACCCATCTCAAGCTCGCCGGATTCAAATCCTTTGTCGACCCGACCACGCTGCATATCCACGGCCAGCGCGTGGGCGTGGTGGGCCCCAACGGCTGTGGCAAATCCAATGTGATGGAATCCATCCGCTGGGTGTTGGGCGAATCCAGCGCGAAGGAAATGCGCGGCGAGTCGATGTCGGACGTGATCTTCAACGGCTCCGGCAACCGCAAGCCGGTGTCGCGCGCCAGTGTTGAACTCCTCTTCGACAACAGCCTAGGCGGGGCCGGCGGCGAATGGTCGCAATACGCCGAAATCTCCGTCAAGCGCGTGCTGCATCGCGATAGCGGTTCGACCTACTACATCAACAATACGCCCGTCAGGCGGCGCGACGTTGCCGACCTTTTTCTCGGCACCGGCCTTGGCGGTCGCGCTTATGCCATCATCGGCCAGAACACCATTTCGCGCATCGTCGAAGCCAAACCCGAAGAGCTGCGCGTATTCCTGGAAGAAGCCGCCGGCATATCCAAATACAAGGAACGTCGCCGCGAGACCGAGTTGCGGCTACGCGATACGCGCGAAAATCTGACGAGGGTGGAAGACGTCAGGCGCGAGATGGACAAGCAGATCGCGCGGCTGGAATCGCAGGCGCTGGTAGCACAGGAGTATCACCAGTTGCGTCAATCGCAGGCGCGGGCACAGGGCCAGTTCTGGTTGCTGAAGAAACGCGATGCCGCGCAGGCGTGGGAGCGTTCGCGGCGCCAGGTGGAGCGTCTGGCGGTCGATCTCGAAGCCCAGACGGCGCAGCTGCGCAAGATTGAAAACGAGCTCGAGCAACTGCGGCTGGAACACCATGGCGGCGGCGAGGCGGTGCAGGTCGCGCAAGGTTGTTATTACGAAGCCAACGCACAGGTGTCTGCGCTGGAGCAGCAACTGCGCCATGTGCAGGAAAACCGCGAACGGCTGATCAATCAGCTCAGCCAGATCACCGCCGAACAGGAGAAAGCAACATCCCAACGCCAGGACCACACAGGCCAGCTTGCCGCTTTGCGTGAGCAACAGCAGCAGGCGGCACGCGACGCCGAGCGTGCGCAGCAGCTATTGCAAACCGCGCGTGCGGCCTTGCCGGCCGCGGAACAGGACGGGCGCGATGCGCAGGCCGCATTCAGCCAGATTCAGACCGCGATTCTCCAGGCCGAACAGAAAATCCAGCTTGAACGCACGCATCTTGAACATGCCCGTAAGTCATTGGGCGAGCTTAACCAGCGTTTGCAGCGGCTGATCGAGGACGAAAAACGGCTGGTATTGCCCGATCCCGCCATACTCGCCGGTAAGGAGGCCGAATGCGGCATTCTCCAGACGCAACTGGCCGAGTTGGAGGCCGTGCTGGCGCAGTCTGGCGCCGACGAGCAGCGGCAAGCGGATCAACTCAAGACATTGCAACAGGAAAGCCACCGGCAAGCGCACCGGATTGCGCAGGCCGAGGCACAACTCGCCGCGTTGCAAAAGCTTCAACAGGCGCTGGGGCATGAAGGCAAGCTGGATAGCTGGCTGTCCAGGCTGGGCATCGACAGCAAAAAACGGTTATGGCAATTCCTGGAGGTCGAGCCCGGCTGCGAAACCGCGCTTGAGGGCTTGTTGGGGAGCCGCCTGAATGCGATGCCTGGTGCCATAAATGGTAACGAGAGGCCACCGGCTGCGGTAGTGCTGTTCCACGAAGGCGAGTCGATATCCAGTGCTCGCGAGCACCCGGCCGGTTGGCGGTCCTTGAGCGATTGCGTCGGCGTTGCGGATGCGCAGGTTAAGGGTGTATTGGACGACTGGCTGTCGCATGCCTGGCTCGCTCCCGATAACGAGGATGTGGCGAGCGCGCGTGCGCAACTTAATCCCGGCGAATGGCTGGTCACGCGCCAGGGCGATGTCTATACCCGGCATAGCGCTGCGCTTTATGCCCCCCAATCAGGCTTGCATGGCGTGCTGGAGCGGCAGCGCGAGCTGGGGCAGATCGCGGCGGAATTGCCCGCGCTGAAAGAAACCCAGCAGCAACAGGAAGGCGCGGTACAGACTGCCGAACGACAGTTACATGAATTGCGCGGGCAGATTTCCGGATCGCAGCATGCGCAACGCCAGAAAACATCGGCCCTGCATGCGCTGCGCATGGAGATGCAGCGGCTGGAGCAACAGCGGCAACACGCGCGGGATCGCCAGCAGCAACTGGTCTCGGAACGCGAACGCCTGGTGCAGCAGCAGTCCGAGCTCGAAACGCAATTCGCCGGGCGTGAAAAAGCCATCGAGGATTTGCAGTCGGGGTTGGGCGATTTCCGTCAGGAGCGCGACCGGGCAGGGCGGGTGCGCCAGGATGCCGAAGCGGCTTTGAAAGAGGCGCGTGACCGTTTGATGGAAGCGGAGCGGCTGGCGCAGCAGCAGACCTTCTCTGAGAAATTGATATTGAATAATATCAATGATATGGAAGATAAATTTAAATCTTTGGATGAGATTTTATCTTCACTTTCGATACGTCGTGCCGAGGCAGAATCGCAGCTGGCGCAGTCTTCGTCCGATGCCTTGAAAGTGGCTTTGGAACAAGCGCTGGAAATCCGGCGGCAAGGTGAACAGGGGCTGGCAGAAGCCCGCAATGCCCTTTCCGGTATCGAACAGCGTTTGCAGGAAATGGAACGCAGCCGCCTGCAAACCGAGCAGCAGCTGCATCCGATGCGCGACAAGCTGGAGCAAAGCCGTCTGCAGGAGCAGCAGGCACGCCTGCATTTCGAAAGCTGCGCGGAGCAACTGGCGGCGACGCAGTTCGATGCAGCGGCTCTCGAAGATGGGCTGGCAAAAAATGCAAAGGCCGAGGAACTGGATCGCGAGGTCAAGCGTCTTGATGAGTTGATCCTCGCCTTGGGCGCGGTGAATCTGGCCGCGATTCAGGAGCTGGAGAGCGAACGCGAGCGCAAGGCTTACCTCGATAGCCAGGCGCTGGATCTGGAGCAGGCCATCACCATGCTGGAAGAGGCGATTCACCGCATCGACCGCGAAACGCGCAGCCGCCTGCAGCAGACCTACGACGAAGCCAATCGCCATTTCGGCGAACTGTTCATGACGTTGTTCGGCGGCGGGCAGGCGCAACTGCAATTATTGGGCGATGAAATCCTCGATACCGGCATTCAGGTATTCGCGCAGCCGCCGGGCAAGAAGAACAGCAGCATCCATTTGCTTTCCGGCGGCGAGAAGGCGCTGACGGCAATGGCGCTGGTGTTCGCGCTATTTCGTCTCAATCCGGCGCCGTTCTGCCTGATGGACGAAGTGGATGCGCCGCTTGATGACAGCAATACCGAGCGCTTCTGCAATCTGGTACGCAAAATGTCGGAACGCACGCAGTTCATGTTCGTCAGCCACAACAAGATCACGATGGAAATGGCGCAGCAGCTGATAGGCGTTACCATGCAGGAATCCGGTGTTTCGCGTATTGTCGAGGTGGATATTGAGGCCGCGATGCGCATGCAAACAGAGCTGCCGGTGTAATAAGAACCTATTTCAGTAGTATTCATCCCGCGCGCCGGCCCTGTGGGTTGAGTCCGGGTCCGGCGTCTGCGGCGTTGCGCCGCTTGCCAAGGGAATAGCCCTTGGCTGCGCGCCGCGCCTTGCATCCATCCGCGCCCCGACTCAACGCGGGGGATGAATACTACTGAAATAGGCTCTAAGTTGTCTATAATCTGAAAATTGATGAAGAAAACGGGAACTCGATAGCATGTCGGACTTGCAATTGTCTCTGCTCGCGCTCGGCGCGGTAATCATCGCCGCCGTCATCCTCTTCAACTGGTGGCAGGAGCGGCGTTTCATGCAGGAGAACCTCCGCCGTTTCGAAGAGCCTTCGGACGACATCCTCATGGACGACTTCCAGATCGATCCGGAGCGCGTGGTCGCGTTCGAGACGGATAGCATTCGCGTCGAGGATCGCTACAGCGAAGCGCTGATTCCCGAAGACGTTCTGCTTGAAGATTTGCACCCGCAGAAAATACCCGCCAGGGAAAAGCCCGAGCCTGCTGCCACGCAGGAGGCTCCCGCAGCAAAGCCCTCCGTCCGCGAGAGTTATACTGAAGTGTTTCCGGAAGAGCCGGCGCTGGAGGCTACTCCTTTTATCGAAGAGCCGCTCCAGGCCGCCGCACCCGAGGAAGAGCCGGTTCAAACGGTGGCCGAAGAGATTGCCGCCGAGGAATATCCGGTTCTTGAAGAGCAGCTTGCTGCTGAAGAATATCCTGCCGAAGCGCCAGCGGAGCCCATGGTCAGTACCATGCCGGCCGAAGTGGACGAGCAGATCGACTTGATTGGCAAAGCGGCGTTGCCGTCCGCGCTGGACATGGACGCATTCATCATGGCTATCCGCCAGATGCCGAAATTCGACAAGCCAGTGCAATGGTTTCTTCAGGATGACGCCGGCTTCTGGCGTGCCCTGTCACTGGAGCTTCCGTCCGGCCGATATCCGCAACTGGTTGCCGCGTTGCAATTGGCCGACCGGGCCGGACCGGTCTCGCAGGGAGCGCTGATGGCTTTCCAGGAGCAGGTGCAGAACCTCGCCTCCATGCTGGGCGCCAAGCTTGACTGGCATGGCGCGCACGATCCTCTGCAATATTCTGTCGAGCTAGACCAGTTTTGCATCGATGTCGACGTGATGGTCGGTTTCCATATCCTGCAAGGTGCCAGTGGGCCTTTCGCCGGTACCAAGCTGCGCGGTTTGGCCGAATCGGCCGGGTTGAAGCTGCATGAGGATGGCGCATTCCATTATGAAGATGCCGAGGGTAAAACCCTGTTTACGCTGGTCAGCCAGGATCAGCGTCCATTCAAGCCCGAAACTCTGCGCACGGTGTTCTATCGCGGCGTCAGTTTCCAGCTGGATGTACCCAAGGTGGAAAGCAGCTCGGATGCATTCAATCGCATGGTGACATTTGCGCGCCAGCTGGAGGCCGCGCTGGATGGAGTTCTGGTGGACGACAATCAGCGCGCATTGGGCGATATCGAAATCGAAAAAATCCGCCAGCAACTCAAGATGATACATACCAGGATGGTGGCGCGTTTCATTCTGCCTGGTACACCTTCCGCACTCCGACTTTTCTCCTGACGCATGACAGTTTCCGAGCAAACAGCGCAGCGTGTACGCCAGCTGCGCGAAGAAATTCTTCATCACGATTATCAGTATTACGTTCTCGATACGCCGGAAATCCCGGATAGCGAATACGACCGGCTGTTCCGCGAACTGCAAACGCTGGAAGCGCAGCATCCGGAACTGCTGACACCCGAGTCGCCGACGCAGCGCGTGGGCGGCATGCCGGTTTCCGTACTTGCGCCGGTGCGGCATCGAATGCCCATGCTGTCCATCGAGACGGAAACCGACATCACCCCCAATGGCGCATGGGCTTTCGATGCGCGTACGCGCAAAAAACTGGGGCTGGACGCCAGCGACCCGCCCATCGAATATGCCGCGGAACTGAAATTCGACGGCCTCGCGATCAGTCTGCGCTATGAAAATGGCCTGCTGGTGCAGGCTGCCACGCGCGGTGATGGCGAAGTGGGCGAGGACGTGACGCAGAACATCCGCACCATACGCCAGATTCCTTTGCGCCTGAAAGGCAGTACCCCCGAGGTGCTGGAGGTGCGCGGCGAGGTTTACATGAGCCGTCCCGATTTCGAGCGCTACAACGCACGCCAGCGCGAGCTTGGCAAGGCAACGCTGGTCAATCCGCGCAACGGTGCGGCGGGCAGCATCCGCCAGCTCGATTCACGTCTGGCGGCGCAGCGGCCACTGTCTTTCTTTGTATACGGGTTGGGTGAAACGAAAGGCTGGAATGTGCCGGCCACGCATGGCAAGTTGCTCGATGCGTTGAAAGAGTTCGGTTTTCCGGTTTGTGCAGAGCGCACAGTCGGACTCGGAGCAGACTCTTTGATCGCGTTTCACCAAGCTGTTTCCGCTAAACGAGACAGCCTGCCTTACGACATCGACGGCGTGGTTTACAAGGTCAATAGCCTCGATTTGCAGCGCGAGCTGGGCTTTCGCACGCGCGAGCCGCACTGGGCCGTGGCGCACAAATTTCCGGCGCAGGAGGAAATGACCGTCGTCGAGAACATCGAAGTACAGGTTGGCCGCACCGGCGCGATTACCCCGGTGGCGCGCCTGAAACCGGTATTCGTCGGCGGTGTCACGGTGACCAATGCAACCCTGCACAACCAGGACGAAATCGACCGCAAGGATGTGCGCATCGGCGACACCGTGATCGTGCGCCGCGCGGGCGATGTGATCCCCGAAGTGGTGTCGGTGATATTGAATCGCCGCCCTGAGAGTTCCAGGCCTTACTCTCTGCTCGAAGCGATCCATCATGTTTGTCCGGTGTGCGGTTCGCACGCGGTACGCCTGCCGGAAGAAGCGGCAGTACGTTGCACCGGCGAGCTGGTATGCCCGGCCCAGCGCAAGCAGGCTATTCTCCATTTCGCCTCGCGCCGGGCGATGGATATCGAAGGCCTGGGTGAAAAACTGGTCGATCAGCTGGTCGATGGCAATATCGTGCATACCCTGGCCGATCTCTACCGTCTCGACGTACCCAGGTTGTCGGCGCTGGAGCGCATGGCGGAAAAGTCGGCGCAGAACATCGTGAAAGCGCTCGAAAAGAGCAAGCGGCCGACGCTGGCGCGTTTTGTCTATGCGTTAGGCATCCGCAATGTCGGCGAAGCCACTGCCAAGGATCTCGCGCGCTATTTCGGCGCGCTGGGTAACATCGCGGCTGCCGATGCCGCGGCCTTGCAAGAGGTGCCGGACGTCGGGCCGGTGGTAGCGGAGTCCATTGCGCAGTTTTTCTCGGAATCCCACAACCGCGAGATCATCGCGCAACTGCGCGATCCGGAAATCGGCGGTATTGAGATACAGGAAGGGCAGGGCAGCCGTTCGGCGAGCGCCGGGCGGCTGAGCGGCCAGATCTTTGTGCTGACGGGCACCTTGCCAACACTGAAGCGCGAAGAAGCGAAGGAAATGATCGAGGCTGCCGGCGGCAAGGTGAGCGGCAGCGTTTCCAGTAAAACCGACTATGTCGTCGCGGGCGAAGAGGCTGGCAGCAAGCTCGCGAAAGCGCAGGAACTGGGTGTTGCCGTCATCGACGAAACGGCCTTGCTGCAGCTGTTGGAATAAGCTCGCTACGGCATGCCGTGCCGATCGTATTATGCATAATGGGTTGTTGCGGCAACAGGGCGAATAGCTCACACTGGCGGCAATGACGTATAACGAAAAATACATCGAACTGAAAGCCAGCGGGAGCCTGCCATCCCCCAAGGGGACGGCGATGAAGCTCATCGAGCTTTGCCAGCAAAGCAATGTTGCACTGCCCGAAATCATCCATGCGATGCAAGCGGACCCCGGACTGGTCGGGCGTGTCCTGAAAATGGCGAATTCACCCGTGTACGGCCGGCTCCGTCCGGTTGTTTCGCTCTCGCCGGATGTGCTGATGACCATCGGCATTCAGTCCTTGCGGCAGGTCGTGCTGGCGTTTTCGCTGGTTTCGGCACACCGCAGCGGGCAGGCCCAGGGATTCGATTACCAGGGGTTCTGGTCGCGCTCCATCGCTATCGGCGTTGCCTCGGAGCTACTCGGCGCCGAAGTGCGGGTTGCTCCGCCCATCGAGATGTTTACCTGCGGACTCCTGTCGCAGATAGGCAAGCTTGCTCTGGCCGCCATTCATCGCGAGGAATACGGCAAGGTGCTTGCCGAAGCCGGTGGCGATCCGGATCGCGTGTTGACGCTGGAAGAGGAGCGATTCGGTCTCAACCATGCCGAGATATCGGCGGCCATGATGGCGGATTGGGGCATACCAAAATTTTTCAATGAGGCGGTTCTATATCAGGAACTGCCGGGCATGGCCGGTTTTTCGGATACCAGCCGGCGCGTGCGCCTCATCTGGTGTTTCCATCTGGCATGGCGGCTGGCAGACTTGTGTTTCGCGGGCGACAAGGACCGATCCGCTGTCATGGACAAGCTTTTTCCGATTGCGAGAAAGCTGGATCTCGATGCCGAGATGCTGATCAGCCTGGTCAATCAGATGATCATTGAATGGAAAGAGTGGAGCGCCTTGCTGGAAATCCAGGTGCCTGACGTGGCGGCCTTTCCCGATGCGCAACAGGATGCGCAATTCCGGAGCGATATGGACAACATGGTGGTGACAAGCGAATTCAAGGTGAATCTCGAATCCGAAGCGCATGCTCCAATGGATATCCTGATTGTCGATAACGATCCGGTTGCAGTGGAATTGCTGAAAACGATATTGGTCACGGCCGGGCATCAGGTGCACACGGCGTCTGGCGGTCGCGATGCCTTGCGCATGGTGCTGGAACATCAGCCGCAGATCATGATCACGGACTGGATGATGCCCGGTTTCGACGGGCTGCAACTGGTGCGTACGCTGCGCGAAACCGAAATCGGCCGTTATCTTTACATCATGGTGCTGACCGCCTTGAGTGACAAGGAAAAAATGGTCGAAGCCCTGAATGCCGGGGCAGACGATTATCTCGTCAAACCCATCGACCGTGCCGAGTTGCTGGCGCACCTCAAGGCTGGTATGCGTATCGTGTCCGTACAGCGCGAGGTCATCAAGGAATGCGACCTGTTGCGCCGCAATGCCTTGCAACTCACTATTGCCAATCAGCGTGCCGAGGAGGCAGCGCTGACCGACGCACTGACCGGCCTCTACAACCGGCGTTACGCAATGGACAGGCTGGCGCGCGAATGGGTGGCTTCCGAACGCAATCGCCGGCCGCTCAGCATCCTTCTGGTGGACATCGACCATTTCAAGAGAGTCAACGACAACTACGGCCATAACATTGGCGATATCGCCCTGAAACGTCTTGCCGAAATGCTGAGTGAGCATTCCCGGCGCCCCGATATCGCCTGCCGCATCGGCGGCGAAGAATTTATCATCCTGGTCCCCGAAACCGCGCTTCCCGGTGCGATACGCCAGGCCGAGCGGCTGCGCGAGGCTTTCGAGGGGAAGCCGATCAATGTCGAAGGCATCGATTTGCCCCTGACGGTGAGTGTGGGCGTAGCGCAAAAATGCGCAGGCATGGCCTCGCCGGAAGAACTGCTCAAGATCGCCGATGAGGCGCTTTATCAAGCCAAACGAGAAGGACGCAATCGCGTCATCGCCGCACCCGCCCAATGAACAAGCACGATTTGATGGAGCCGATTGCGGCCATCGCCCTCGAGGCAGGACGCGCAATCATGGAAGTTTACGACGGCGAAATTGCCGTCAGCCGCAAGGATGACGATTCGCCGCTGACGCAGGCCGATCTCGCCGCGCATCACATTATCGAGCAAGGCCTGTCGCAACTGACGCCTGGGCTGCCTATCCTTTCCGAAGAGTCCGAGGCCTTGCCATATGCCGAGCGCAAGGCCTGGGATACCTACTGGTTGGTCGATCCGCTGGATGGCACGCGCGAATTCATCAAGCGCAACGGCGAATTCACGGTCAATATTGCACTCATTGAAAATCACGAACCGGTGTTGGGCGTGGTTTTTGCGCCGGCCCTCAATCTGCTGTTCTACGCCGCCAAAGGCGAGGGCGCCTTCCGCAAGCTCGGCAGCAAGCCGCCGCAGCCTATCCGGGCACGCGCTTTTGATGCAACGCAGGTGACGGTGGCCGGCAGTCGCTCGCATGCCGGAGAGCGATTGATCCGGTTTCTGTCCAACATGGGCCCCCATATGCTGATCAGCATGGGGAGTTCGCTCAAGATATGCCTGGTGGCGGAAGGCCGTGCGGATGTCTACCCGCGCCTGGGCCCGACTTCGGAATGGGATACCGCTGCCGCTCAGTGCGTGCTGGAAGAGGCGGGCGGCCGCCTGGTGGGCACCGATAATCGGCCGTTTCGCTACAACACCAAGGATTCGCTGCTCAATCCCGACTTTTTTGCCACAGGAGCCTCCAGCCACGACTGGTCGCAATATCTCAGATGAAATTCAAGCATTGTTTATTGATCGTTCTTGCCATTGCTGCCAACTCCGCATTAGCCGATGGCGTGGATGGCTGCAGCCGCGCACTGGAAGCCGGCGATGCCGGAAAAGCCGTCGTGCAGGCCCGTGAGGCAGTTCGTGCTGCGCCCAACAAGCGCGATGCCTATCTTTGCCTGGGCCGTGCGGCAGGCGAGCTTAACCAGCATGAGGAAGCGCTGACGGCCTTGCAGGCTGCGGAGAAACTTTCCACGCAGCCGGTGGAGCGCATCGTTGCGCTGACGTTGATTGGCAATCAATACCGCGAAGCAAAAAATACCTCACAAGCCATTGTGTATTATCGCAACAGCCTGGAGATTGCCCGAGCCGAGAAAAATCCAGGTTTCGAATTGATCAATCTCAACCAGATCGGATCCGCGCTGGAAGAAAGCGGCGATGCCGCCGGCGCATTGGAGCAGTATCAGCTGGGGCTCAAGCTGGCCGCCAACGACAATGAACGCGCTGACAGCCATGGCCGCATTGCCGCTGCCAACAGCCTGCTGGGACAGCACGACAAGGCCATCGAGCATCAGCTCAAGGCAATGCTGTTCGAAGAAAGGGCCGGCGACTTCAATCATTATGCCCATGCCAATATCGAGCTCGGCCGCGTTTGCCTGGTCGCGCAGCGGTATGCCGATGCTGAAAAATGGCTGGGGAAATTTCTGGGAACCATCACCGAGGCCGGCGACTCCTATTGGCAGGCAAAAGCCCGCTACATGCTGGCGCGCGTAAAGTCGGCCAAGGGTGCCGGCAATGAGGCGAAGGAGCAGTTTACGCTGGCCAGAAACATGGCGAGCAAGCTGGGTGCAGAGCAGTTGCTGAAGGAAATCATTGCGGCTGAATCGGTTCCGAGCACTACGCAGCAGGGCGGTCCGCCCTAGCAAAACGGGTGGCAAATATCTTGTAAGGTTCTGCGGTCTCATGCGACTCATGCGCATGGAAGGAGACCCGTCATGAAACATGTACCCATCATTCCCGCCTCGGAGATCACCCCTCGCGAAATCTACCAAGGGCGGCGCGAGTTCATCAAGGTTGCCGGGCTGGGCGCTATTGCAGGCGCGGCAATGCTTAGCGGCATGTCGTTCGACGCAGCGGCGGCGCAGTCCCCGCGCAGGAAAATCGGAAAATTCGTCAAGACGCCTTACGGCAGCGACGAAAAGCTGACGCCGTACGAGGACATCACTACCTATAACAATTTTTACGAATTCGGCACGAACAAATCCGACCCCTCCCAATATGCCGGGTCGTTGGTGACGCGCCCGTGGACGGTAAACATCGAGGGCGAGGTGAAGCGCCCCAAAAGCATTGCCATTGATGACATCTTCAAGCTTGCGCCGCTGGAAGAGCGGATTTACCGCATGCGCTGCGTCGAAGGCTGGTCGATGGTGATTCCATGGGTCGGGTTTCCGCTGGCCGATCTGATCAAGTGGGCCGAGCCGACCGGCAATGCCAAATACATCGAATTTATCACGCTGGACAACCAGCAGATGATGCCAGGGCAGCGATCAGGCGTGCTGGACTGGCCTTACAACGAGGGCTTGCGCCTGGACGAGGCAATGCATCCGCTGACGATATTGGCCGTCGGGCTATACGGCGAGGTGCTGCCTAACCAGAACGGCGCGCCGCTACGCCTGGTGGTGCCATGGAAATACGGCTTCAAGGGCATCAAGTCCATCGTCAAAATTCGCTTTACCGAAAAAATGCCGGTCAGCAGCTGGATGAAGGCTGGGCCGAGCGAATACGGTTTCTATTCCAATGTGAATCCGAATGTCGATCATCCGCGCTGGTCGCAGGCGACCGAACGGCGTATCGGCGAAGGGCTGTTCGCACGCCGCCGCAAGACGCTGATGTTTAACGGCTACGCCGAGCAGGTCGGCCAGATGTACGCCGGCATGGATCTTAAAAAGTACTTTTGATATGCAACGCAATAATTTGATTATAAATGCAAAGATAGCGTTTTTTGTTATAGCGCTATTGCCTCTTGCGCGTCTGGTCTGGCTGGGTTTGACCGATGGCTTGGGCGCGAATCCGGTGGAATTCGTGATTCGTTCGCTCGGCACCTGGACGCTGGTGTGCCTGCTGGTCACGCTTAGCGTCACGCCCATTCGTCTGATCTTCGGCATCAACTGGCTGGTGCAATTGCGAAGGATGATGGGGCTATTCACGTTTTTCTATGTCTGCCTCCATCTGCTGGCCTATGCCGGATTGGATCAATGGTTCGATTGGCAGGCCATCGTGCACGATATCGCCAAGCATCCTTACGTGCTGGTCGGTTTTTCCGCCTTCGTGCTGATGATCCCGCTGGCTGTCACTTCCAACCAGGCGATGATCCGCCGCCTGCGTCAGCGCTGGAAGATGCTGCACCGGCTGGTGTATCTCATCGCCATCCTCGGCGTGACGCATTATTGGTGGCTGGTCAAAAAAGATGTGAGCGAGCCTTTTATCTATGCGGTGGTGCTGTTTATCCTGCTGGCGGTGCGGGTGTATTACAAACGACCGAGGTTATTGGGCACGTTTTGGCGCCCGGATAAAGCGGCAACCGGCGCTTGAGCCTATAGGATCGTCTTTAAGTATAATATTCAAGCATTTGAAAAATAGTCAATATTCTTCTCGCTTACGAGATAGCTTCCATCACGATTCACGCTGATCCGTACGCGCCTAAAAACATGGTTGCTGCCTGATCCGGCAGAAGTTTTTTGTTGGCGCATTGAATTTAACCGGAATGTTTGTTTTTAACGGTTGTCGTAAAGCCTGGTGACGATTGTTGCGTAGCAAAGCGACATGCGAGCGCTACGGAATGAGATCCCATGTTATTTCAATAAGCTATACTCCCGAAGAATTGATTCAGGCCATTTCAGCAACGGCTTGAAGAACTTACGTTAGGGCATACGCATGGCGATAAGAAAAATTCATGGTTACCCGGTTCTGATTCTTGGCGCGGGAAGAGGAGGGGCGGCGCTGCTCGAAATGTTCATCGAGGACGAGCATGTCGAAGTCCTTGGCATTGTCGATCCCGACGAGGAGGCACCCGGTATCCAGCTCGCAATAGCCAGGAATATCCCGGCCTATGGCAATGTCAGTCAGGCCTTGCCTGTCTGCAAGGAGTATCCCGACTGCATCGTGTACAACCTGACCCACGACGATGCCGTTGCCGAAGAGGTCAGCCGCGCCCTGGACAACAAGAAAGTGACCAGCGGCCTCGAGGCCAAGCTGTTCTGGCAGATCGTCACCGATCTCAAGCGCATCAAGACCGAGCTGGAAAACAGCCAGAACCAATTGAACGCCATCATCCGCCACGCGATGGATGGCATCGTCACCATCAGCGAATCCGGTGAGATTGAAGGCTTCAATCCCGCCGCCGAAGAGATATTCGGCTACGCGCAGGAGGAGGTGGCCGGCAAACCTGTCACGCTGCTGCTGTCACCGGACTTGTTAGCCCAATACCGTGCGGAGCTCCAGCGTTACTTGGAATCCAGCCATCATGGCTCGGCCGGCATTCGCGGTCAGGAAGTCGTTGCCATCCGCAAGAACGGCGAGCAGTTCCCCATGGAACTCTCTGCCTCGGAAATGAAAATCAAGGAGCAATGCTTCTTCGTCGCCATTGTGCGCGATGTAACAGAACGCAAGCTCATCGAACGCAAAATCAAGCACTTGGCGCACCACGATCATCTTACCGGGCTGCCCAACCGCAGTCTGTTTCTAGACCAGCTCGAACACGCCATCAAACTGGCAAAACGTCGCCAACAAAAAACTGCCGTCCTGTTCCTCGATCTCGATGGCTTCAAGCAGATCAATGACACCCTAGGCCACGACGCCGGTGACGAGCTGCTAAAAGAAGTCGCCATCCGCCTCAAGACCGTTATCCGCGAATCTGACGTCGCCGCACGTATGGGCGGCGACGAGTTCACCTTTGTCCTCAACGATATCGGGACACACGAAAACGCCGCCGCCGTCGCCGAGAAAATCATCGAAACGCTCTCGGAAAAATTCAATCTCAAAGGCCACGAAAGCCAGATCGGTGGGAGTATCGGGATTGCCATTCATCCTAATGATGCGGTAGACCATGAGGCATTGCTCAGGAAGGCAGATGAGGCAATGTATGTGGCGAAGAAGAGTGGAAAGAATACGTATCGGTTTTGCCTGCCAGTAGAAGAGTAATTACTGTGCCGGTGGAGCAGCTTAGGCCGATATGGGCGCATTTGAACTTCATGCGCTGAAATCAAAAACTACTTCACAGCAAAAGGAGTTATTGCCATGTCCACCAACACAATCCGGTTGCATCGTGTGTTTCGTGCGCCGGCTGAAAGAATCTACCGCGCCTTCCTTGATCCCGATGCGATGGCAAAATGGCTGCCTCCCAACGGCTTCACTGGGAAGGTGCATCATATCGATGCCAAGGTCGGCGGCACCTGCAAAATGTCGTTTACAAACTTCAGCAACGGTCAAAGCCATTCTTTCGGCGGCGAATATCTCGAATTGGTGCCTCATGAGCGCATTCGCTACACGGACAAGTTCGACGATCCGAATTTGCCCGGAATCATGCAGACTACGGTTTCCCTGAAACCGGTCTCAGGTGGTACCGAATTGAACATCGTGCAGGAAGGCATCCCTGAGGCCATCCCGCCGGAAATGTGCTATCTCGGCTGGCAGGATTCACTCACGTTGCTGGCGCAACTCGTCGAGGCTGAGATTCCGGCCGAATAGTGGCGGCTGACGATTTCATGAAAAATTTATCGTCAGATCGCAGCCGAAAAAAACGCCTGATAGATTCAGGCGTTGATGCAGAACTGGTGCGGCTTTTATGCCGTTGGATGGAAAACCCAGGGAACCAGAAGGCCGAGGCAATTTTTCGATCTCGAGAGCAGCAGCAGAGCCTGCCTTTTGACCGTCTGAAATAATTTAATACTTCGCATAATGTATATTATGTTAAATCGTCGGCACAATTAAGAAGGCCATCAAAAAGACGGCCCTGTTTTCGCGATT
Organism: Methylobacillus sp. MM3; assembly: GCF_001645185.1. Classification (GTDB taxonomy): domain Bacteria; phylum Pseudomonadota; class Gammaproteobacteria; order Burkholderiales; family Methylophilaceae; genus MM2. The sequence continues at coordinate 253,525 of NZ_LXTQ01000001.1, read as the reverse complement.
CTCCAGCGAATAGCTGAGGCCCCTAATATAAATCTGCCTCAGCTAGATCTGCCTCAGCCGGCCAACCACTTTTTATTACTAGAGCTCGACGCTTTTAACTGCATCAAGTGCACGCGCAGAATAGACAAGAGCTGCGCCAGCATTCATGGCGACTGCGACGCCTAGAGCCTCGGAGATTTCGGCTTCCGTAGCCCCTTCTTTGACGGCTTCCTTCGCATGAACGGTAATACAACCATCACATCGGGTTGTGACAGCAACCGCTAAAGAGATCAGCTGACGCGTCTTTGCATCAAGATGATTGGTTTTTGACCCGGCGGCACTTGCCGTCATATAGCCATTCACTGTATCGGGACTCAGCTTTGCCAAGTCGCCGATACGGCCCATCAACTCGTCTCGATAACCGTTCCAATCCATCATTTTCAAACTCCTCCAGTTGGTAATAAAAGTCTAGCTGCCCTATTGATGACTCAAGGCCTGCTAATAGTGCTTTCATGCTGTCAATTCACGAGAACGTCACTGACGGTGGTGAACTCCTTGCCTTCGTTGTCCTGGATCAGCACCGTGAGTGTTCCCGGTTTATCCGCCTTGAACGGAAACTGAATATTCGGATCTTCGCTTACGCCGATATAGGTATCTGCATCGAAAACAACCTGATCGTTAAACTTCGCTACAACTTTACTGATGAAAAAGGCAGGCCTGAATCCCTGGGAAACCAAATCCCGCTGCAGGCCCGTGTTCATGGGGTGCTTGATCAAAAGATGGGCTTTCCTGACAGGAGTGGCATCCTCCGATTTGACCGACAGCTTCATCTTGCCCGCCACCTGGCGAGCGAGAGCTTCGTCACCACCAATCGTGCCGCCACAGCCACCGGCAGCGCGAATTGGTACTTTGTTCATCAGGAATTTACCGTCGCTGGTCTCTGCCACTACATGCACATAAGAATCCATTTCAAGCCTGATCCTGGTTGAGACTTCTGCCTTAACTGAGTTGGGGGAAAACCGGTAAACAGCGACCAAGGGCACCGGATTAGCGTCTGCGATGACAGATACCGCCTTGATATAGCGCCCATCGGTCATCGGGTAATCAATGCTGAATGCAAACGGCACCTGTGCGCCATTTTCTGCACGCTGGGGCGCAGTAATCTTAACCGCATCGCTTTCTTCGAGGGAGGCATTCGGGAAGTATGTCTTCTGCATCCCCTGCCAGTACTTATCTACAGCTTCTGCATGTGCCAACTGAACAGTCCCTACAAAAAGAGACGACATCAAGCACCAAATAATCAGCTTCTTGTTCATTCTCGACCCTCTCATAAAAAATACCAACTGGTTGGTATCTTATTCTTGTGGTATTGTTTGTCAACAGTTTTATAAATGAGGTTTTCGAATGGCGATAGGCAAGTCCAAATCGGCCATGTCGCGAGAGCGAATCCTGGTCGGTGCCCGCGATCTGATTTTGGCCCGCGGCTATTCGGCCATGACGGTCGATGCCGTATGCGAGTCGGCCGGGATTACAAAGGGTGGATTTTTCTATCATTTCGACAGCAAAGATGCGCTTGGCGAGGCTGCTCTAAGCAAATTCTGGAGCGATGCCGAAGAACGACAATCAAAAGCGCCGTTCAACAATGCTCCTGACCCGATCCAGTTCCTGGAAGGCTATCTGGATTTTGCCATCGAAGCCTATCAGGACCCTGAGCTGCGCAAGGGGTGCATGCTGGCTATCTTTACGATCGAACTTGCCGAGAGTAATGAGCAACTGTTTAAGGCTGCCTCGAAGTATTTTGCTGACTGGCAGGCAACGCTGCTTGAAATGTTCGAACGCGCGTCCAACTATGCCGGCCAAAAAATCGATGCTAGAGCATGGAGCGATTTATATATCACCACCCTTGAAGGCGCCCTCCTGCTATCAAAATCCAATAGTGACCCTGACGCTATCAAACGATCTTTGACCCTCTACAAATCATTGATCCTGCAGGCACTCGCATCAGATAAATAAGATCGCGGCCTAATGCGTAAATTATGGTGGATCAAAACGGGTTTGTAAGGCAACAGATGCGTTGTTTGGATCGGAATGATTTGGCGGGTTTAATCAGGCCGCGCTTTTAGTTCGATGATTCAGTCAGTGTCTTAGTGGCTTCCAGCCTGGATGGTTGAAATAGGCAGCATAATTATCCAATGCATTCATAACCCTGATAGCCCCAGCCTGACGGTTGGCCTCTTTTACCTTACCTTCCATTGCGTCCACTCCATCCATTATCTCGGCGATGATAATGTGCAGTTGTGCATCCGCTTGCGGCTCGAGTTTGCAATTGGCGACGACATGGCTTATCTCATTGCTAATTTTCCCGGCTAATCCGGTGTATTGCGTGCCGGAAAACTTCCCAATATGAATGTCATGTAATGAGGGTTGCATTACTGCGCGAATATTCTGCATCCCCTTTCGCAGGGCCTCATCGGTTACCCATTTCTTACCGTTGTTTAGTGATAGCTCGACTGAAGCAGTACCGTGCTCATGCTTGTGCGTGCTGATCTCTGCCGCATGCGCGCTGGCCACCGCAAGCCCGAATGTTAAACAGGCAGCACTGAGCACGTTACGGATGGAGTATTTTGAGGACATATGCGCTCTCAGATGTAATGAACTTTCCTTGTTTACGGCAGACATGAAGGCCCAACCAAAGATAGTCATTTTGATTAAACATTACGCAAGTTTAATTGTGATTAATAATCACGACATTACATCACGCACCCGCAGCGGGCTCACAAGGTTATCCACAAAAAAAGTGGGAAACTCTGGCTGGTCCTTGCGGATGCGGATGAGAGGTTTTTAGACTGACAGTGTTGCCAGCGCTTGTGCCAGATCTTCAATAAGATCAGTCACATCCTCAATGCCGATGGACATCCGAATCATGGTATCGGAAATGCCGCGACTGTTTCTTTCTTCCACCGCCATATCGTGGTGCGAAGTCGTGACCGGCATGGTGACCAGGCTTTCGATGCCGCCCAGACTGGGTGCCAGGCTGATGACACGCAAACGTTCGGTGAACCGTATCGCTTGTTCCCTGGAGCCGCGAAGATCGAAACTGACCATGCCGCCGAAGCCGGACATCTGCTGGCGGGCTAGCGCATGGCCGGGAAACTCCGAAAGGCCCGGGTAATATACTTGCCGCACGTCCTTGTGCTGTTGCAGGAACCGCGCGATCTGCATGGCGTTGGCGTTCTGCCTCTCCACCCGGATAGCCAGCGTACCCAGGCTGCGTGCCAGCCGGTGTGCTGTATCCGGGGCGAGCATTTGCCCGAGATTCTTGCGCCACCGTTGTACCGGCTCCAGTAGCTCCTTGCTTGCGCACAGCACCCCTGCCGTCAGATCGCTGTGCCCGCCCAGGTACTTCGTGGCACTCTGCATGGCAATATCGGCGCCTAGCGCCAGTGGCAACTGGTTGACTGTCGTTGCGAATGTGTTATCCACCGCGACCAGTGCGCCATACGAATGTGCGATGTCGGCGACTGCACTGATATCGATCAGCTCAAGCCGGGGGTTGGTCGGGGTTTCGAAAAAAACCAGCCCGACGCCCCTGTCGAGCAGCTCTTCCAGACGGCCCTGCTCGCTCAGCAGGAGTTGGTGGGTCTGAATCCCTAGTTCGGGTAACTGGCTGCCCAATAACTCAAGCGTTCCGCCATATGCGTCACCGATACACACAATCCCTCGGCGGCCATGCGCCAGGAAAAGCGATGACAATGCCGCCATGCCTGAGGAAAAAACCATCGCGGACTCGGCGCCGTCCAGCGCGGCCAGTTTCGTTTCGACACTGCGGATGCTCGGATTCATTCCATAGCGGGTGTAAAGATAGCCATCCTTGCGGCCTTCGATGACATCGAGCAGATCAGCCGTCGTTTCGAATTTGAATGTCGTGGTGTCGTATAGAGGTAAGTGAGGCGACCCCAGCGCATCGTCGATTTCACCGGCATGTATGCATTGGGTTGAAAAAGCAGCTGGCTTGGGGTCCATCTCATTCTCCTCTTTGGTTATTCATGTTGATTTTCTGAGCACCATTGCAGCAGGAAGGCCATCATGGCGCGCAAGAGTGTCTGGGCAGGTTCTGCGCGTGCCGCATCGAATTCCGGAAAATCTGTTTCGGCCATGTAGGTGCGTATTGCCATCTCCATCTGCAAGGCATGCACTCCGCTTGCGGGCTGGCCGTAATGACGCGTGATGTATCCGCCCTTGAAACGGCCATTCATCACGGATGTAAAGTTGCCTTTGCTTTGCATGATGTCGAGCAGGCGCTCGGCCAGCGCGGCATCGCAGGAAAGCTGGTCGGCCGTGCCGAGATTCAGATGGGGCAACTCCCCTTCGAAAAACCGCGGGACGCGGGAATGTATCGAATGTGCGTCCCACAATATTATTCGGCCGTGCATGGCCTTGAGCCTGGACAACTCGGAAGCCAGCGCGGCGTGATAGGGTTGCCAGTACGTAGCTACGCGATCATGAATTTCCCGGGAATCCGGCTCTTCTCCCGGATTGTAAAGTGCTTGTTCGTCGAAATTATCCAGCGGACACAATCCCGTGGTGTTCTGTCCGGGATAAAGGCTGACGTTGTCAGACGGCCGGTTCAGGTCGATGACATAACGCGAGTGCGTGGCCATCAGCACGGTTACATCCAGATCGCTTAAAAAACCATACAGTTGGTCTAGATGCCAATCCGTATCGCGGAGGCTTAATGCCGCCGGTGTCAGCCGCGGCAGCAGCCAGGACGGCAAATGCGTGCCGACATGCGGTATCGAAACCAGCAGCGGGCTGTTTCCCCGTTGCAGCCGGAATACGGGCATATCGGCATTCATGCGCGGCAATCCCTCACGTTAGAGCTTGCCGTCGAGACCCATCTGGTAGTACTTGTGCGTGATTTTGTCCTGATTCTCAAGCAGCCAGTCGATGTCCGGCTTGTTGGCCATCGCCTTGTGTATCGCCTTGGCCGTGGCTTCGCGGTGGATATTGAACAGAATCTTGTGATCGAGATCCTTCTGCTCCACGACGGCGGGGTTCAGCCATACCGAGACAATGATGCCGATATCGTTGACCTTATCCTTGGGAATGTCGCCGTTCCTGACCGCATCCAGCACGCCGTTGGCAACGGCGGCCTGGACAGTCCCCATCAGGATATTGGTGTAGCGGCTATCGCTAACCGTGACCTTGCTGACCATGATGGTGGCCGGACGCACCATGACATCGGTATTCAGGATTGCCAGAACCCGCGTATGACCCTTGACCTGATCGCCCAATAGCGTGCCGAAGGCCACGCCCATCGGCCCATCCATTTCGCCGATTGCCACCTCCGGCTCTGCTGCTGTCCCTGCCGGTCCGCCTGCCACCAGTGCCTCGCCTACGCGCATGTAAATCTTGTCGCTCATGTCCTAGCCTCCATGGTAAAAAATAAACGTAACGTGAATATAGGTTAAATAATATTACTGTTATTATACATACAACAATATCGACTTGTTCCCAACTTTCCCCTGATTTTTTGCTGGCTGCTTCTTATTGAGTACCACTTAGGTGTAATTGTTTGCGGTCCACGCTCCGATTAAATTGAGGCTCGCTTTATTAATCAGCTCAATAACTTTTCAGGAGAAGAGACATGAAATATAAACAACAGGCCTTCAAGGACCAGCAGCCTTCCATGAACGTCGAAGGCGTTGCCGCCTGGCTGGGCGACACATTCGTGTCCTCGCTTGCCAGCGCCAACAACAAGGACAAGCCGCTGTGTGCCGGCTTTTTCCATCTGGAAGCAGGCAAGCCGCTGGACTATACCTACGACTACGAAGAAATGAAAATCGTCGTGGAAGGCGAATTCAACATTACCGAAGCCAACACCGGCAAGAAATACAATGCCAAGGTCGGCGACGTACTTTATTTCAGCGATGGCGATCGCATCATTTTCGAAACGCCTAACCGCGCCGTCGGCTTCTTCTGCGGCCAGCGCGCACCCCTGTAATAACCCGTAATACCTGACTGTATCGGGGCGCGTCACCCATTGAATGCTTTTTCTTCAGGGTTGGGCGCGCCCTATCCGTTTCTACACTAATGAAATCAGGAGGCAGGAAATGACAATAGTATCGTTTGGCAAAGCAGGCGCAGGCAATTCAACCCCGATCACGGCAGACCTGGAAGGCTGGAAGCCCGTCGAAGGCTCTCCTACCATGAAAACCTGGATTGAACATGCAACGGCTGACGGCAAGTATCTCAATGGTTTCTGGGAAGCCACGCCAGGTACTTACCAGGTCACTTACAACGTTGATGAAATGGTGCACATGTTCGAGGGCAAGGCCACGCTGACCGATGCGGGCGGCGAATCCAGAACCTATGTCGGCGGCGACAGCTTCTTCGTTCCAGCCGGTTCCAAGGTCACCTGGAAAACGCTAGAAACCGTCCGCAAGATTTTCGCGATCAAGGTTCCCCAGGATGCGACCAAGCTTTTCGGAGACTGAGTACGCCCTGCAGTGCGCCTAAAAGCCACGTAGCTACGTGGCTTTTTTATTTTGGCATCAAGCGGAGGTGTAATTTATCCCTTGGGCGTGTTCTGATGCTTCCATACCGCCGCTTCCAGCCGGCTGGTCAGATTCAGTTTGCGCAGCAGGTTCTTGATATGCACCTTGACGGTGGTATCGCTGATGCCCAGTTTACGGGCGATGGTCTTGTTGTTCATGCCATCGGCCAGGCACTCCAGGATTTCGTGCTCGCGCTCGGTGAGCGCCGCATCGCTGGTGGTTTTTCGTACGGTGGGTTCCAGCAGCGCATGTTTCAGCACTTCTGTCAGGCTATCCTGCAGCACAGTGACCCCGGTGGTCGCCTTGAGCAGGTTGGCGCACAGGTCTTCCGGCTCCATGTCCTTCAAGAGATAGCCATCGGCGCCGGCACGCAGCGCTTCCAGCAGATCGTCCTCGGCGTCCGATACCGTCAGCACGATGTAGCGCGCATTGAGCGTGGTGGCCTTGAACCGGCGCAGGGTTTCGAGGCCGTTCATACCCTTCATGTTGAGATCGATGAGGACCATGTCGGGCAATAATTTCTGCGCCAGGTCCAAGCCTTCCTGGCCGGAGGCCGCCTCCCCTACTACCTCGAAATGCGGGTCAGCAGAAATCATTTGCCCCACGCCCTTGCGGAACAGGGCGTGATCGTCTATCAGCATTACTTTTATGATGTCGCTCATGGTCATATCCTTTTTTATCCTTGCGGCAGCTTGGGAGTGAAGACCAGCCTTACGCGGGTGCCCCCGTTGCGTCTGGGCATCACCTCGATGTCGCCCCCCAGGCTGTAAGCCCGCTCCTTCATGATGGCCTGGCCATAATGATCCTGGCCATCATTCGTTGGTTTATATCCTACTCCATCGTCGTCGATAGTCACCATGACCGTACCATTCGACTGATAGACCAGCGCAATCGAAACATTGCTCGCGCCCGAGTGCCGGACAATATTCGAGAGTGCCTCGCGCACGACGTGCAGGATATGGAATTCTTCGTTGACGGTCAGGCGGCAATTGATCAAGCGGTTATCGAGGGCGATGGACAGGCTGGACCGCTGGGAAAACTCGTCGATCGCCGACTGAATGGCGAAGCCAAGGCCGCGTACATCCATATGTACCCTGAACGTCGCCAGCAATTCGCGCAACTCGCGATAGGCGTTGTCCAGCCCTTCGCGAAGCTCGGCGATGACCGCGGAGCTTTGATTTGCCGCGTCGGGTTGCCCGGAGCTCGATTGCAGACGGGCAATCTGGATTTTCATGAATGAAAGCGATTGCGCGAGCGAGTCATGCAACTCCCTGGCGATGGCTGCCCGTTCTTCCAGCAAGGCGATGCGGCGGCCCTCCTGGTCTCGTCCCTGATAGCCGATCACCATGGAGAGAAGCTGGGTCGTCAACTCCAGCAGCTGGATCTCGCCCTCCTCCAGGAAACGGTCTCGCTCGGTCTCGATCAGGAGAACGTCCATGGCATCGGTAGCACTCGAAAATGCCAGGGCCAGGTATCTCACTTCAGCTCTGTCGGTGCTCAATTCCACGAAATTCATCAGGCCGGACTGGGATAGCTCATACAGGACTTCCTTGCTCAGAGGCATGGGCCTGTGATGGGAAAACACCACCTGATGCGACGAAATCTGGGTGTTGCCCTCGGCAAAAATGACAGCCGCATTGTTGACGTTAAGCGCCTTTTCCAGCGCATGCAGAAGCTTGCGCAAGCTCATCTCGCTCAGCACCTCATGCGTCACGGTTTCGACGAATCTGAGCAGGAATTCCTGGGCACGCATCATGCGTCTCAGCCGTTCACTGGTCTGATCCGCCCATGTTCTGCCTGCAACGAGCCCCTCCAGACGCGTCATGATGCCGAAAAGCTTTTGCTCAAGCAGCGAAAGCTCGTCCTCCCTGGCGGTTGGAGTAATTTCGATCAGGCTATCGGGAATGAAGGAAAGCAGCCGATCAATTCTATCCACCATCACCCTGCGCCCGCCCAGGGCAATGGCGGCAATGCAGCACATGATCAGGAGCAAGGCCACCAGTTGCAATAGCGAAATGACCGATTGCTTGATCTCCAGATCCTGCGCGATCGCTTGCGCCATGACATCGTATGTCTTGTTTACTTGACGAGCCAGCTCAAGCCTCATCGCGGGGGGATTTTGAGCGACACGCGAGGCAACAAACGCGTTCTGGGCCTTCTGGAACTGTCGTGAAGCCTCGATCAAATCAGGATTATCCTGATGGAACAGCCAGGTGAGATCCTCATCCGAAGCATCCAGCATGGACGCATCGAGGTTCTGGATGATTCCTTGCATTTTCGATGCATTTTCACGTTCTGCGGCTTCAATGCCTGTTGTCCACAATAATTGCTGATGATTGATCTTTTTCAGCGCGGACTGACTCACAGGAATATAATCGACAAGAAACAGCGACCCCGCCATGATCAGCACTACGCCCATGGCGACGCACAGCAGCAAGATGAGCAAACGCAGGTAAAGCGTATGTTTTCTGAGTTGATGGACCTCGTGCATCCAGTACTCGATCGGTTTTGTCCAGAGGCTCAGAGCCTGCTCCTTAATGGTTTAAATTCAGTTAATTGCTTAAGGTTGTTCAAGATGAGTTTATACATTTTCAGCATGGCCGTGCTAAGTCTCGTATTCATGCTGGTATTCGGTACATGGTGGGACGGCAGCGCCCCTTTCAAAATCCATGTGGCCTCACTCTTTGCCATCCTAGCTGTTCTTCTGTCGGCAATGCTTATGATAGCCGTTTATCCGATCCTGACCACACGCATTACGAACGGACAGAAAAAAAAGGAACTGGACAACATCACCTGGGGGCGGGATGTCTCCGCCAACCTTGCCACTCCGGCCGCAGTACTGGATGGCTACAATCTCGTATTTGCCAACAAGGCCTTCCTTAACGAATTGGGCATGTCCGGCATGAGCGATCAGATTATCGGCATGCCGCTGACAAATATCGTGCATCCCGGGGATCACCTCAACCTTGCCAAATTCATTGCAGGCAATACCCATCACCAGCAGCAGAGCGAAACCATTACGCTGCGTATTCTTTGCTACGATGGCACAACTCTTCCTGTTCAGATGGCGCTCTCGCCCTTGCGGGAGGATGGCAGCTCAAACTACAGCCTGCTGCAGTTTTCATCAGCATCCAGCTCCCTTTCCCAGACTACCCATCTGGGCGACCAATCCGATTATCATTTATTGATTGATCGCATCGAGCAGATCGTTTTTCATGTCAACGCCAATGGGGATTTCATTTTCCTGAATCCCTCCTGGGAGTATCTGCTCGACCACGCCATCAAGGACAGCCTCAACAAGCCGCTGATTTCATTCGTTCATCCCGAAGACAGACCCATGGTGGAGGCGCGCATCAGCTCGCTGACACTGGGCAAACGGGCAAGCTGCCATCTCCAGACCCGCCTGATCGCCAAAAACGGCAATTCGTTCTGGGTCGAGCTGCGTGCGAAGGCAACCTCCTCCCACAAGGGGGAACGCACCAGTGTCATCGGCACCATGACCGACATCAACCGCATGAAAACCACCGAGGCCAGCCTTCGCGCCAACAGGCGTTCTCTCAGTACCTTGCTGAGCAACATTCCGGGCATGGTCTACCGATGCAAGAACGACAGGAACTGGAGTTTCGAATTCGCCAGCGACGGATGCCTCGAAGTGACTGGTTACGAGCCCTATGAAATGGTGAATGCACCCAATTTTTCGTTTGTCCAGATCATTCATCCCGATGATCGTCAACTTGCCTGGGAGAGTGTGCAGCAATGCGTTTCCTCCCAAAAGAAATTCCAGCTTGTTTACCGCCTTATCACCCGCTCGGGTCAGGTCAAATGGGTCTGGGAGCAAGGCAAGGGCGTCTATTCCAGTGCCGGCGAGTTGCTCGCGCTGGAAGGGTTCATTACTGACCTTGCCAATGAGGGCGACGTCGACAGCATGATGGCATTTCAGGCCCTGTTCAGCGAAAACAGTCTCAACCAACGTTAAAAAGGGCGCCAAGGCGCCCTTTTCTTCTGTCTTGTTGCTTGCTTGCCTTAGAACGTGCGCTTCAGGAACAGGATCACGTGATCGTCGCCAGTTTCATGGCCCTTGGCATCGACCCAGATATCATCGTCCGCGTCCGTCGTGGTGTAGTTGACGCCAACGTTCCAGCCAGTACTGGATCCGACGGAGAAGTTCTTGTTTACGCCGATCAGGAAGTCGGTGTAATCGAAGTCCGAGCGATCCTCGACGGTCTGGTGACCGACGTGCAGCGCAAGGTTGATGTCCTTTGGGAGCACGTAATTGAAATTCAATTCCCAGTAATCGCTGCCCTTGGTATCGCCCTTGCCGTCGCCCAGCGAGACGCTGTTCAAACCGAAGAAATCGGTCACGGCGCGAGAGTACTTCAGCGTGAACCACTTGTACGACAGCGCGGCATTCAGTTCGGTCGTATTCGGGGATTGGCCGGCAATCTTGTCGTTATCCGGGTAATAGAACTGGAGGAAACCCAGGTTGTAGCCGATGCCGGTATCGCCGATGGTATTGGCGAAGCCGCCATACAGGTCGATTTCCAGCGTATTGCCATACAGGCCGGCGTCATCCACGTTGGTTCCCCAGATGCCGAGATAGGCGCCGCTGGCATGCGCGTAGTCGAAACCGCCCTGCAATGCCGGGCGCTCGTTGGTATAGGTAATACCGCGGAACACGTACTGGCTGAAAAGGCCAACGTTGGCGCTCAGGGTATGCGGCGATGCCGGTTCCGCCGGCGCTGCAGCAGGAGCTGCCGCGGCAGCCGGCGCCTCTTCGGCGTATACCGGCTGGGCAACAGCGATGGTGCAACCGATGAGGCTGGCGAGTACAAACGATTTTCTTGCTTGCTTCATTGTGATCTCCCTAAAGTGAATGAAACCGCTTTTAAAACATGTATATCTTAATGCAATTTAATTTCATATTATTAATAATGGGTAACAAAAAATTAAATAAAATGAAATAATGTTGCATTAAAACAACAATCCGCACTTCCGATCATCGGTTCACAAGCAAATCGGCTACCACGGTAAAGTTGCGCATCAATTCTTCTTTCAATTCCGGGGCGTAACCGACTTCATCGATCGCCATATCCATGCAGGTCAGCCAGGCGTCCTTGGCCGCCGCATTGATTTCAACGTGCTCGTGCATGAAGCGCACGTTCGAATGCCCGTATTTCTCGGCATATAGGTTAGGGCCGCCCAGGAAGCCGGACAGGAAATTGAATTGTTCGACCCGCGAGTGCGCCACGCCATGCCCGCGAAGATGTAGAAGGTTGACGGCATGCCCTTCCGGATGCTGCTCGATCAGATCATAAAAAGTTTCCACCAGCTGTTTCACACCGGCTTCACCACCGATCTGGCTATACAGCGACTGGCGGACCGTACGGGCACCTACCGGTTTGCTCTGTATCATTTCATGCACTCCTTTCCACTGCCTGAGCGGCGCAGCCGCGGCTATTCCGGTTGCGTCCCGATCTCCAGCGCCGCACCGTCGTCAAAGCGTGCCAGCCAGTCGACCGCGATTTGATGGAATTTTGTCAGTCCCTTGTATTCGATCAGGTCGGGATGCAGCTCGCGCAATATCCGGTGAAAGCGCTTTGCCCAGCGCGGATAGGTGGCCAATTCGTTCAGGCTGATCAGGTAGCAACGGATGCTGAAGACGATGCCGTTGCTGCGCGGCAGCCGGAACAGCGTCTGTAACTCGACCCGCAGATGTATCTTGTCGCCGGCGTTTTCCGGGGTGACGGTATTGCGGTCGGTCCCCCATTGCGGATAATTTTCCGGCGAGGTGTCCAGTCGCGGGTTGATGGTCATGGTCCAGTTCAGGCGACGGACCGGGCTACCCAACTGCAGGTTCATCATGAACTTGAGCGCGCGATCCATCACGCCGATTTCCGTCGCGCGCGGTACCGGTGCGTGCCATTGGTGCCAGGACATGCCAACATCGAACGCCAGCGACCAGTCCGCCTGGCTGGTGATGCAGCCGGCGTCCGCGAACAGCGTGCCTTCGCGCTGGTCCAGCAACACGAAGTCGCCCTGGGTCTGGCGGCCGATATATTCGAATGGGTCCATCGCCATCGTGGAGCGGTCGCCGAAGGTGAAGGTATCCTGGATGCCCAGCGGCAGGTTGTGCCAGGTCCAGCGGTTGCCGTCCTTAGTCAGCTTGAACTGGTCGGGGTAATCCCGCGACAGGGATTCCATGATCAGCTCCAGCACGTCCCACTGCGCGTCCATCATGTGCGGCAGCACAGCATAGCGGCCCGGATCCTTGGCCAGCGTGATCGCCTTGTCCTGGCACTCGGCGACATAGTGCTCGTCGATGTCGAACGGAAACTCGAACACCGAACCGGGCTTGATGCTGACATGCGGCTCGATGTTGACCGAGTACATGTACTTGTCTTCCGGGAATGGAAAAGGGAAACGGTGGATCGCTTCCGGCGAATTGCGATAGGTGTAGTCGTCGCGGAAGGTTTCTTTCTTGAATGCTAGGCAGCCCATGATGGTTCCTTTAGATATCCAATAACATATGCGTGCAGCGCGCGCGGGAGACGCAGGGCATGATTTTCCTGTTCGAGGCTTTTTCGGCATCGCTCAGGTAATGGTCGTGGTGGAAGATTTCGCCATCCAGCTCCAGCACGTCGAGCTCGCAGCGGCCGCAGGCGCCGCCACGGCACAGCGAGTCGGGATTGACCCCGGCCGTTTCCAGCGCCTCGAGCAGCGTGATGTCGTTCGGTACTGTGATCTCGGTCTTGGATTTGGCCAGCTGTACCGTGAAGGCATCACCCATCGGCGGCGCGGTGAACTGTTCGCTGTGGATGTGGTTTTCCGGCCAGCCCAGCTCGCGTGCGGTTTCCAGCACCGCCGTCACCATCGAGGACGGCCCGCAGACATACACGTGCGTTCCCAGCGGCTGCGAACCCAGCAATTCGCGAAGATCCAGTTTCTGCCCCAGCCGGTCGACGTAGATATGTGCATGGTTGCCGCAGCGCGCCTTGAGTTGATCGCTGAACGCGCCATGCTCGAGCGAGCGGAACGCGTAGTGCAGTTCGTAGTTGTAGCCGTTGCGCTGTATATCGTGCAATTGCGACATGAAGGGCGTAATGCCGATGCCGCCAGCGATCAGGATATGTTTGCGGCCCATTTTGGACAGCGAGAACAGGTTGACCGGCATCGTGATCTGCAGCTGCGAACCTTCGACGACGTTGTCGTGCATGAACACGGAACCGCCGCGCGAATGCTCCTGCCGCCGCACCGAAATATGATAAGCCTCGGTATCGTCAGGCGAGCCCATCAGCGAGTAGGCATTGCGGTGCGTGCGGCCGTTGATGTCCATCGCCACCACGACGTGGCTGCCACCGGAAAAGGTCGGAAAATGCTGGCCGTCTTCCCGCATCAGCGTGAAATGCTTGACTAGGGGGGTCACCTGCTCGATGGCGGCCACCCGGACATTGAGCGTGCTCATGGGTAAATCTCCTCGATTTCGGGGACTTCACCCGGGTTCTCGGCATCGACCATCAGGCCCATGTAGGCCCCCAGGTGCCTGGAAAAATGATCCCGGACGAAGAGTTTTCTGGAACACTTGCTGCAGGTCGCGATGTTGGTCGTCACATCCGGCGTGGTTCCCTTGCAATGCACGCAGTACACCGGCCTGGCCAGACTGTTGGAAAGCTCCATCATGATTTCGCTTTCCTGAATGTCGAACAGCTTTGCCAGCTTGCATAAAGACCACATGAAGCTTTCCGTGCCCGACACGTAGAAACGTGTGCCCATGCGGAAGTCCGGAAGGCTGCGGTAAAACGCATAGAGTGCATCCGTCTCGCTGTCGAACAGCTTGATCGCGTCGCCGACGACCCTGGCCAGGGTCGCCGAATGATCCGTATCGGACCCGTTGCCTCGTACATAAAACACAGTGACCGGCTGTGTGGGGTACATTTGCTGAAACAGCTGCAACACCGCCAAGCCACCGGCTCCTTTCGCCACCACCACCTGCGCCGATGCCTTTTCCCGCCACATCAGCGTTTCGTAATTAGGCTTGCTTCTTATCCTGTAACCACGTTCCATAATCTTTCTGATCCTGTCGCCCTGTTACTTGAATCGTGGCAGCCTACTTGGCGCCTTCCGGATGCGTCCGCAGGCGCATCGGGTCGTAAAATGGCGTACGCGCGATGCGGCCCTTGACGGTCTTGCCGTTGCTCACCACATCCACTTGCGTACCCGCCTGCGAGAACTCGGGCTTCACATGCACCATCCCGATCGACAGCATCAGATTGCGGCTGAAGCTGCCGCTGGTGACGATGCCGATTTCCTTGCCGTCCTTGAGTATCTTGGCCCCGGAAGCGGGCGCTTCGGCGCTGTCGCAAACGAGGCCGGTGTGTTTCACACGCTCGCGGCCGCGCAGTTTCAGTACGGCGTCCTTGCCGATGTAATCGCCCTTCTTGTCGAGATCGACGCCCCAGCCCATGTTGACTTCCCACGGGGTGGTATCGCCTTCCGGCATTTCAAACGGGAAGAACAGCAATCCGGCTTCCATGCGGGTTAGCTCCAGCGAATTCCATGAAGCGGGAATGACGCCGAACGGTTTGCCGGCTTCGAGGATGCTGTCCCACAGATGCACGGCATCCTTGGCGGCGCAATAGACTTCGTAGCCGCGCTCGCCGGAATAGCCGCCGCGAGCCACGTACACGTCGCAGCCGAACAAGGTGGTTTTTTCATGCTTGAAGTATGGAAGGTCGGCCAGTTTGAAGCCGAGGTGCGGAGCCAGGATATCGAGCGATTTAGGGCCTTGCAGGGAAAGGATATGCACATCCTGGTCGGACTCGATCTTGACATCCTTGCCCTTGGCCAGCATTGCCAGCTGCTGCGGCGTCTTGCCGCTGCCGTGCGATACGCGGAACTCGGTCTTGCTGTCGCGGATGATCATGATGTCGTCGCAGATTGCGCCATTTTCATCCAGCTCAGCCGCGAGCCGCGAGGTGCCTGGCTTGATGCCGGTGACATCGATCGCCACCAGGCGGTCGAGCACGCTCTCCGCATCCGGTCCGCTGACGTTGATAATGTTCAGCGCAGTTACATCGTAAAGCCCCGCCCGGCTTCGAACAGCCACGACCTCGTCATGCGGACAGGTGCGATAGCTCCAGGGAATAGGCATGTCATTCCAGGTGTCGCCGTCAAGCTTGGAACCGAGCTCGACATGACGGTCGTTTAGAATGGAATTTCTCGGCATTTCTGTTGCTCCATTGTGGCTGTTGTTGGAGCAACAATAGCCAAACCGGGAACCGCCTGAAATTCTCTTCAAGGGGTACTACTTAAGAGGTAGCGTCGAAAGCCCCGGCACGGCCTGTGCCGGGGCATGCGTCAGGAACTGCGTTTTGCCATGTCGCGGATCTGATCGTTGGCCAGCGCGGTACGGTCTACGAGCTTGCGCACCTCGTCGGCCACCACGGCAAAACCGCGCCCGGCCTCGCCCGCCCTCGCCGCTTCGATCGCGGCATTCAATGCGAGCAGGTTGGTTTGCTGCGTGATCTCGGAAATGACATCCGCCACGGAGAGGATCTCGCGCATGCTTGCTTCGGCGCGCTGCATTTCGATGGAGTGCAAATCGCGCGCCGCCCGCTCGTCGCTGATGTCGCGTATCGCTCCGGCAGACTTGATGGGCGTGCCGTTCTCGTTGCGCGTTGTCGCAGCGCGCTCGCGATACCAGACGTATTCGCCGCGCGCGTTTTTCAATCGGTATTCGGCAACGTAAGGAGTGCCTCCGGTGCGGTCTTCGATATGCCGGGAAAACGCCTTCAAGGTAGCCGCCATGTCTTCCGGGTGTATCGCATTGGTCCAGCTTTGCCAGCCGTCGGGGAAGCCTTCCTCGCGCTGGTAGCCCAAGAGTTCGCGGAATTGCTGCGACCAGCAGATGGTGCTTTGCGGGTGGTCCGGATCGCCGCCCACCATGTGCAACACCCAGAAACCTTCGGTCAGCACCGATTTGGCCAGGGTGTAATCCTCCAGCTCGGCCTGAACGACTTCGAGCTGCGAACGCAGCATTTCCGACTCGGTCCTGGCCGCACTCAGCAATTCCTCCGAATCGCCCAGAGATTCCTGCATCTTGTCCGTAGTGAGGATCAGCTCTTCATTTTTTTGCCTGAGCACGTGCAGTTGCGATTCGATTGCCGCCTGATCTTCCCGGTGGCGGTCGCGCAATTCGCGCATGGCGGTTTCCACGGCCTGCAATGGCGTACTCAAGGCATCCGCCATCCACTTGGGCAGATGCTGCAGTGCAGTATGGGATTGGCCATTCTTGAGAGACTCGACTGCACCCGCGAGCGACTTCACATGGGACATGCTTACCAGTTTCCAGGCCATCATTTTTACCCTTGTTTTTTATAAATTGGGGTCGTTCAGCAAATGGATCATTTCAATGACCACTTGCGCGGCTTCTGCGCCTTTCACATACATTCTGGCCACCGCCTGCGCATCGTTTTCCGTGGTCAGGACAGCATTGGCAACCGGCAGGTCATACAGCACCGATATCTGGCCGATGCCGCGTGCGGACTCGTTGGATACCACTTCAAAGTGATAAGTCTCGCCGCGTATGATCGCGCCCAGCGCAATCAGCCCGTCGTATTTCCGGCTCGTAGCCATGGCGCCCAGCACCACGGGAATCTCAAGCGCTCCGGGAACGGTCGCCAGCGTGATATCGTTTTCCGATACGCCTCGCCGATCCAGCTCCGCCAGGCAGGCGCTGAGCAAACCTGCGCAGACTTCCGGATTGAAACGCGATTGCACTATCCCGATCCGCAGCGCGCGGCCCTCGAGATTCGGCTTGATGATATGAGTCATAGCATTCCTGGGAATAACATTCCATTTCGGCGCCCAGGCAGCGCAGCAGGACATCCCTCGCCCTGCTGCGCACCGGGTCACCTCCCTGGTGACACCGCTGGCCGTCAGGCCATCTGGCTACGCAGCTCTTCTTCGATCTCGAAGATATCGCCGACGACGCCGTACTTGGCGATGGTGAAGATGGATGCGCCCGGATCGGTATTGACCGCCACGATGGTCGGCACGTGCTTCATGCCGGCCATGTGCTGGATCGAGCCGGAAATACCCATCGCGAGATACAGCTTGCAGGCGCCGACGACCTTGCCGGATTGGCCGACCTGGCGTGATTTGGGCAGCCAGCCTGCGTCCGCGATCGGGCGCGAGCAGCACAGCGTCGCGCCGGTCATGTCGGCCAGTTCGCGGAACTGCTCGACGTTGGTTTCCTCGCCGATACCGCGGCCGATGGAGACGATGAATTCCACGCCGGTGATGTCCACGTCGTCCGCACCGCCCTGTTCGACGAACTGCAGGTTCTTGCTGCGCGAAGCCTGGGCTGTCATGTCCACGGCGGAAACCGCGGGCGCGCCGGTTTCTTCCACCGCCTTGAACACGCTGCCGCGCACGGCCAGTACGATGCAGTCCTTACCCGGGAAATCCACTTCCACGTTGACCTTCTGGTTGTAGCCGCCGCGCGTGGCAACGAGGTCCGCGCCATCGTATTCCAGCTTGAACACGTCGGTGGCGAAACCGAAATTGCCCTTGCGCGCCAGTGTTGCGGCAAAGCCCAGCGAGTCGACCGAGTGCGGCATCAGTACCACGGCCGGATTTCTCGCAGCGATCAGCGAAGCGACGGCAGCTTCGAAAATGTCCGGATCGAATTCGGCGCTGGCCGTCTTGACCGTGACGACTTCATCCACACCCTTGACCGACAATGCCGGCACAAAGCCCTGCACATCGCTGCCGATGACGGCGACGAGAACCTTGTCGTCGGCGGACTGGCGCAGGCTTTGCGCGGCGGCGATCACTTCAAGAGAGACCGGGCGGAGTTCGTTGCGGCGATGTTCCGCGATAACCAATATCGTTTTCATGTTCATTCCCCTTTGTATTCCTTGATGATTGCAATGATCTTGGCGGCCTGCTCGGCGACCGTACCCTCGATCATCGCCGCGCGGCCCTTGGGCGGCACGTACATGCGGCGCACGCGCGAGAGTGCGACGTCCGCGCCCACGTCGGCGGGCGTGAGGCCGATGTCGCCCAGCGACATTTCCTCGATCGGCTTGGCGGCGGCCTGCTTGATGCCGCGCAAGGATGCATAGCGCGGCTTGTTGATGCCGAGCTGGATGGTGAGCACGGACGGCGTTGCGACTTCCACTTCCTGCAAGGTGCCGCCTTCGAGTTCGCGGCGGACCACGGCCTTGCTGGCGCCCGGGCTGTATTCCAGGCCAGCCACCACGGCGGCGTGCGGCCAATCGAGATGCGCAGCGGTCGAGATGCCGGTGGAGGCATTCGCCTGATCGGACGACTGCACGCCGGCAAAAATCATGTCCGGGGCTTCCTTCTTGGCCACGGCAGCCAGAATGCGTCCCACCGTGATCGAGTCGGAACCTTCCATGGCATCGTCCCACACGCGGATTGCGCGGTCAGCACCCTTGGCCAGGCACTTGCGCAGGCTTTCGTCTACGCGGTCCGGGCCAACCGATACCACGACCACTTCGACTTCGCCCTCCGATGCTTCCTTGATGCGCATCGCCTCTTCGAGCGAAAAGTCATCCCACTCGTTGAGGTCGTACAACAGGAAATCCTCGTCCACGTCGAGTTCGTCGTCGCGGAACTCGAAATCCTCGTCGAGCGCTGCTACCTGCTTTACTGCTACCAGTATTTTCATGATGCTCTTCTCCTAACTTCTATCGATAATCAAGCCCTGCGTTTTGCAGGGACTTTTCCGGCAAACCATCGCATCGTTGCGAACCTGACCGTAGGGTCGGGGTCATCGTGCAACGGCCATTTATCCTCATCCTGCAACGCCGGGTGGCCGGCCAGCAGCACCCTGTGCAGGTAGTACGGATCCTGTAGCAGCAGGCGCAAGGTCTGGCGCGAAGCGCTTGGGTTCAAAATGACCCCGCGCCGCACATCCGCCTCCGCAGATTGCGTGAGCCGCCGTATCAGCATTTGCGGACTATGCGGATTCGCAGCCACGCCGCTCAGCACGTCGACGGATTTATCCACCGACAGAATCTTCATCAATCCGGGCGATGCCTTCGGCTGATAGGCCACCGCCGCCCGCACCCACGCATGGGTGTCGCATGCCAGCTTTTCAAGCAGCGATGCCGGGCATTTCGGGTTGCGCGCCACGGCGCGGCGGACTTCCGCGTTATCTTCATTCGCCAGCGCATTCAACAACTCCAGCGGCGTCCCCGGCTGCCGCGCGATGCGCTGCCTTACCCAGTGATCCGCGTCCTTGGCCAGCCTGGCCAATATGGCGGGAGGCAGGTCATCCCGCCCTGCCACGGCTCGGCGAACCATTTCCGATTCATCATCGGCCAGTGCTGCCAGCCTGCCCTTGTCCAGAGTCGGGTTGGCCGCAACCGCTCGCCTGACCGATGCGTCAGGGTTTCTTGCCAGCCTGGCCAATATCTCCGCCGGCGCGCGCGGATTGCTTGCAAGATGGCGCAGCACCAGAGGGTCGCCGCCTATCGCCGCCTGCGCCAACACCCGCTTGCGGCAATTAAGGTGTGCAACGACCGCCGCCCGCACATAATCGCTTCCCGACGCATACAGCGACTCCAGCAGGTCGGCTGGCGCCGACGGGTGCGATGCCAGCGCGCCGTCGAACTCGCCCGGGCGCCGGCTCGCCAGTGTCCGCAGGGCTTTGGCACTGGCGGAAGGATTGGTAGCCAGCACCTTGAGCACGGCCTCGTCCTGCGACCCAGCGGCGATACTTTCAAGCACCGTGGCCGGCGTGTGCCGATGCTGCGCGATCAAACCGACCAGCCCGCTGTTGCTCTCGCTCTGATACAGCTGCGACAGCGTGCGCCCCGAGGTTCCGGCGTTTTTTTCCAGCCGGTGCCGGATAGCGTTATCGCTCAGCCTTGCCAGCGCCTGCAGCACGGCTGCCGGGGTATGCTCCCACCGCGCCAGCGTCAACGCGTTGCGACGCTCGCCGAACAGGATGGACTCCAGTTCATGCCGCGCACCCGGCTCGGCGATGCCATAGACCGCGGCTGCCTGATGCAGGTCGCCGGATACGAGGGCGACCGTCACCAGGGATTGCGCCGTGATATCAGGCAGCTTCAGAACCGGCCTCTTCCCAGACTTCATATTCGATGCACTCATCGATCAGCTCGATCAGCTCGCGCACGACAAACTTGCCTTCGAAACCGGAGGTCTTGAGCGCGTCCTCGAACATCGTCAGGTCCTTGGGACACGACACGACGAAGACCTGAAGACCCTCAATGGCGCCTGCTTCCTTCATACGGTTCTGCGACGGCTTTTCGACGCCCACCGGATCGGGAATCCAGATGCGGCCGCCACCGGCACCGCAGCAGAAGGAGTTGTCGCGGTTGCGGCCCATTTCGACCAGTTCACAGCCCAGCATCTTCAGCACTTCGCGCGGCGCATCGAAACCCTTGTTGTAGCGGCCCAGATGGCACGGGTCGTGGAAGGTGACGCGGTAGTCGAGCTTCTTCTTGAGCTTGAGCCGGCCGTCCTCGATCATCTGCTTGACCACGCTGGTGTAGTGCTGGATCTCGAACTGGCCGCCGAAATCCGGATACTCGTTGCGGATCGTGTTGTACGAGTGCGGGTCGGTCGTCACGATGGTCTTGAAGTCGCAAGACTGCAGCGTGCCGATATTGGAGGAAGCCAGCAGTTCGTACAGGCCTTCTTCACCGACGCGGCGCACATCGTTGCCGGCATTCATCTCGCCTTCGAACAGCAGGCCGAAATCCATGCCTGCGTTGTGCAGCATGCGGGCGAACGCCTGACTGACCTTCTGGTTGCGCGGATCGAAGGACGCGTAATCGCCCACGAACCACACCATGTCGACCGGCTCCTTGCGTGCATCCTTGATCTCGAACGGCAGCTCCTTGGTCCAGGCGGCGCGTTTGCGCTTGGATTCGCCGAACGAATTGCCGCTTTTGTGGATGTTCTGCAACGTCTTCTGCAGGATGGGTTCCATGTCGCCGTCTTCAACGAGCTTGCGGCGCATCTGGACGATGATGGGCACATGCTCGACCGCGACCGGGCAGATTTCCACGCAGGCCAGGCAGGTGCGGCAGGACCACAGTGTTTCCATGAACACCTGGCCGACGCCCTTGCCGTGGATGTCCAGTTCGGCCGCTTCGGGCAGCTCCTTGGCGTTCAGTGCCTTGTTGGCGAACTCGCGCAACGACAGGATCACGTCGCGCGGCGACAGCGGCGCACCGACAGCGTTGGCCGGGCAAGCCTCGTGGCAGCGGCCGCACTTGGTGCAGGCATCGAGATGCAGCAACTGTTTCCAGGTGAGATCGGTGATCTGCTTGAAGCCAGCGCTTTCCTGCTCTTCCGGCACCTTGGGCAAGCGACGGCCGGCCAGCGGGTCGCGGAACATCAGCGAAGCCGACGCCGTGAAAATGTGCTTGATCTTGGTGTAAGGGATGCATGCGATGAACGTCAGCGCCAGCAGGCCGTGGAACCACCACAGGGCACCGCGCATCGCGCTTGCGCCTTCCGGAGTCAGGCCGAGGCCCTGCATTGCATGGGCCAGCGTGGCGCCGACCGGCGACCACATGCGGTAATCCCAGACGGTCGGGCGATCGCTCAGCCAGACCAGGCGCGCGGCTTCCAGGATGAAGCCGGTAATGCCGATCAGGATGAAGGACCACAGGAATGCCCAGTCCTCGCGCCGATAGCCGCTGCGATCAAAATCCGGGTCGCCGGGCTGGCGGTCGGGCCGGGTGTAGTCCAGCTTGGGCAGCTTCAGCCACTTGCGGCGATACATCATGTAGATGAGGCCGGCGACGACGCCCAGGCCGGCCAGGTCCAGCACCAGCGAGAACCACAGGTAGAAATTGCCGTACCAGAACGTCACCCCGGTCAGCGGCTTGAGAATGTCGTATTCCAGCGTGATGGTCGAGGTGCCGATGAACAGCAGCACGAAGCCGAAGAAGATCATGCCGTGGGCGCTGCCTGCCGCACGGTCGCGGCGCTTCAGCGTACGGTGAGTGAGCATGGTCTTCGCCATATCGACGAAACGCGACCATAAGCCGCCCCAAGACGGATCCGGCTGACCGCGCCGGTATTTGCGGATCTGGGTATAGACGCCATAGAGAAACACGGCGATCGCCGCATAGCCAAAGGCGTAGAACAGATAAATAGCCTGAGGCTGGAAGTTTTCGAACAGGATTCGGGTAATTTCTCTTGGATCGCTCATTGCTGCACCTCTAGGGCATGTTTACATTAATTTCGCGTCTGCGACGGGGGCAATTTGGGATGCCATCCGCGAAACAAGACGCGCCGTTATGCCGCTCACAACAAGCGGCTTGTGACAAAGGAGGGCGCCCAAATCGCCCCCGTCCCGAAGGGTTGCCTCAAGAAAGCGCGTCTGCGGCGTTGCGAACCTTGCGAATGGAACAACCATTCGCTGCGCTCCGCGCCTTGCATCCATCGCTTTCTTGAGGCAACGCAGGCGTGAAATTAATGTAAACACGCCCTACTCTTTCTCGGGGCAATCTGCGCCGGATGGCGTCAGTCCCGTTTCAGGCAACCTCAGGGGTTGCCACTTCGGCCGCAGCCGCTTTCATGGTGTCCGCCATCATGTTGTAGGTGGCGATCCATGCATCGCGTACCTCGGCGGTGTAAATCTCGCGCAGCGCCTGGTTCAGCGTCCACAACAGCGCTTCGCGCACGGTGTCGTAGTGCCGGTTTTCGACGCGATATGTCACGTGCCTGCGACCGGAAGCCGCCAGCGCGCCGGCCAGCTTGTCGGGGTCGTCAAGCCCACCCACGACCATGCCTATCATGGTGCGCAGGCTGCGCCCCTGCTCCTGCATGTCTTTCCTGAACAGGCTGCGTAGCGACGGGTCCAGCTCGAACAGGCGGCCGTAAAACAGCACGGTAACGGTATCGCCCAGCGGTTCGGCCAGTGCCCAGGTTTTCTTTACGACTGAAATCTGTTGGGGTGTCATTATTCAATTCCTCTTGCTTGAACCCGCCGCGCCCATGCGCGGCGGGATTCATGACTTACTGCCTAGACCTTGTACTCGATCTTGAAGGTGCCACCCGGCATGTGCGGGGCGCCCCAGACCGCAACTTCGCGCTTGTACGGCAGCGGATATTGCGGATTGGCTTCTTCGATCTCGCGTGCCACACGGTGGCCGGTGAAGGTCGCATCTGCGATCAGGCGCGGCGCTTCCGCATCGCCGATCAGATACACACCCTTGATGCCGTTGGCTTCCCACTCGCCTTCGCGCGCCTTCAGCTCATTCCACAGTGCATTCTCGGAATGACGGCCGGTGACGAGGATCAGGGAGTCGAACTCGACCCAGCGATGGGTCTTGTTGGCATCGCGCGGTGCCACGCCCGGGCCGCGATAGGTACGCTTGGAACCGTCGCCCCAGATGTTGTACACCTCGAGACGGCCCTTCTCGATCTTCGAGCAGAAGTGGTCGCCCATTTCCTCGACGCCCAGTTCGTGCAGGCGGCGCATCATGTTCGGATACTCGAGCGTGAAGTGCATGTAGTTCGCCAGATGCACGCCGGATACGATGGTCACTTCGTGGCCTGCTGTTGCCAGCTTTTCGGCCAGGCTCGGCGCCATGAAGTAGGTATCGGCGTTGAGGATCACCACACGCTTGCCGATCTTCTTCTTGCCTTCCATGACTTGCTCGGGGGTAAGCTGGTCCGGCAGCGAGGCGTCGGCACCCAGAATCGGATCGTGCGTCAGGCAGTTGGTGCCGTCGGTGTTCCAGGAAGAGCCGGTGGCGATCACCACCTTGTCGGCGCCGTATTCCAGTACGTCGTCAGCGGTAAGACGCTTCTGGCCCAGTGCGATCACGGAATCCTTGTTCTTCTTGACCAGACGGTTGAGCTGCGTTTCGCGGTAGTCGCGGTGATAACCCCACTCACCCAGACCAGGCAGGGTGATCACGCTGTTCAGATGGCCGCCGACCTTCTCGGCGCTGTCGTACAGGTGGGTGGTGTAACCGCGTTCCATCAGCACGCGGGCGCATTCGGAACCGGCCGGGCCGGCGCCAACTACCAGCACCGAATCCTTGGAACCGTTCTTCGGGAACTTCTCCGGGTGCCAGCCGCGGCGGTATTCTTCGCCTGCGGTCGCATTCTGCGTACAGATCATGGGAGGTCCGCCGATTTCCCAGCGGGAAATACAGACGTTACATCCGATACAGACGCGGATTTCGTCATAACGGCCCTCTTCCACCTTCTTCGGCAGGAAAGGATCGGCAATCGACGGACGGGCAGCGCCGATGATGTCGGCATAACCCTTGGTCACGATCTCGGTCATCTTTTCCGGATCGGTGTAGCGGCCCACGCCCAGCACCGGCTTCTTGGAAACCTGCTTGACGAACTTGGTCCAGGGCACCTGGTGGCCTTGCTGATAGAAGCGGGAAGGACCGGCGTCTTCGCCCCATTCGGCGATGTCGCCGACGTCCACGTCCCACAGGTCGACCAGCGGGTCAGCCATCTCGATGAACTTCATGCCGTCCACTTCAACTTCGATCTGGCCCGGGCCATACACGGTATCCACGGCGAAGCGGGTGGCGATGGCGCAGTCGCTGCCGACGGCGTTGCGCACTTTTTCCAGCGTTTCCAGCCAGAAACGGGCGCGATTTTCCAGCGAGCCGCCGTACTTGTCGGTACGCTTGTTGTAGTACGGATTCAGGAACTGCAGCGGCAGGTAGGAGTGCGCGCCATACACATAGACGATATCCATGCCGGCGTCGCGTGCGCGCTTGGCGGCATCGACGTAATATCCCTGGACCATGTTGATGTCGCTCTGGTCCATTTCCTTGCAGTAGGTCAGCGTTTCGAATTCGGACGCGATCTGGCTGGCGCCGCGCGGGGTGGCGCGGGATTCCATACACGGAGCGTGCGCACCGCCGTACCACAGTTCAACACCGGCCAGCGCGCCGTATTTGTGGATCTCGTCGGTCATCGCGCGCAGGTTGCGCACGTCGCCATCGTCCCACAGGCGGGCGGAGAGGCGATGCGTGTCATCGGATTCCGGGTGGATGGAGCAGTATTCGGTGTTCATCGCACCCCAGCCGCCTTCCGCCTTCATCGAGCGGTGCGCAGCCTGGAAGCCGGGCTTGTCGGAACCGGCGCCAATGCAGTGCGGAACCTGATAGAAACGGTTGCGCAATGTCTTGGGGCCGATCTGGATCGGTTCAAACAGAATGTCATGCTTGGGATCGCGTGCCATTTTTTCCTCCATTAGATTTAGATGAGTTGTGACGTGGTGTCATTGTCGGCACCCCTCCCCTTGCCCACAATTCTCCTTACGACTTACCTCCAAGGTGGTAGTACACATATGCCTGCAGGGGGAATAAACCAATGAAAAACGGGCAGCGCGAAGCCGCCCATTTTCGGTGCCCGCCGCGAGCGCGGCAGGCGATTACTGCAACCAGCCGGGTCAGGAAACCATGGAACTGGTGACGTACACGATCAGTGCGCCCGCAGCCAGCGTGAGGTACGGAAGTACGCCGGCGCGTGTCGAGACGCCCTTCTCGTCGGCGGTCAGGTGCATGTCTTCCATCATGGCCTTGGGGAACTGCCCCTTGTCCGTGACGTAATGCCGCCACATGAAAATCGGAATCACGGCTGCCGCCATGACCAGGCCGCTCATCAGCGTACCCGCGCCCCAGATGTTGGCGCCCAGCCCCATCATCGTGATGTTGACGAAGGCCAGCAGCGTACCCAGCACGATCAAAATGGTCGGTGCCTTGTACGGGCGCTCCCAGTCCGGGCGGTCCATGCGATGGATCCAGCCGGAGTTGAGGTTGAGGAAGTTGAAGATGATGTAGCTGACGTTCGCCGCGGCCAGCAGGAAGATGTAGTCGGACATCATCAGCAGCACGATGTTGACCCCCATGTTGGTCCACATCGCGCTCGTCGGCGCGCCGTGCTCGTTGACGCGGGACAGGAACTTGGGCAACAGGCCGTCTTCCGCTCCCTGGTACAGCGTGCGCGAGGCACCGGACATCGTGGTCATGATCGCCAGCAGCAGCGCCATCACCAGCATGGTCATCAACAGGTTGGCGATAAATGCGCCGCCGCCGAGGATCCCGGCAAGCGCGCTGGCCACTCCCATGCCGCTGTAGATGTCAGGGGCCAGCATGCCGTCGTAGGTGGCGGCCGTCGTGACCGCGCCGGAGGCATCCGTCACAGCCGGGCTCACCATCTGGCCGAGGCCGAGATGGCCCTGGAATGCCAACGGCACCAGGGTGAACACCGCCACGCACAGCAAACCGGAGTAGAAGATTGCCTTGAAGGTGTCTTTCTTCGGGTCCTTGAATTCGCGCGTGTAGCACACGGCGGTTTCAAAGCCGTAAGTCGACCACGCGGCAATAAAGAGCCCGCCCGCCATCAACACCCAGCCGTCGACAGTCCATTGGCCGTCCACCACATTGCCGACCGCGTCATACGCCAGCGGCGTCAGCGGGAAGAAGTTATCGACCGGCATGTCGCCCGTCACCAGCGGCACCAGGCCGATCAGCATCAGCGGCACCAGGCCGGAAAGGCCGAGGATCATCGTGGTCTTGGCCGAGCGCAGGATACCGCCGTTCTGGATCCCATACACGAGCATCAGCAATGCGGCGCCGATGATGAAGGTCGCGTTGATGCGCAGCGTCAGGCCTTCCTTGAGCGCGCCCAGATCGAGCAGCGTCAGTTGCCAGGTATTGATGGCGGCATCCGGCGCGAACATCGCGGTCAGGATATACCCCGCCGCCAGGCCGGCGCCGATGGAAAGCACCGGCGACCAGGCCACCCAGTTACACCAGATCGACAGCGGTGCGACCAGCTTGCTGTATTTGACCCAGGCCACGGCACCGTAAACGGAAGCACCACCTGTCTTGTTGGGGAAAAGACCCGCGATTTCCGCGTAGGTGAACGCCTGAACGAAACCGAAACCAATGGAAATCATCCACACCAGCCAGGCCGGCTTGCCGACGGTGGCCGCAATGGCCCCCATCGAAAACAGCACCAGCGCAGGAACACCGCTGGCTACCCAGAAAGCACCGGTCCAGTTGATCGTGCGTTGCAGTGAGGCATCGCTCGATACCGCACCGCTGGACGCATCTGCAGTGATGGCGCCCATTTTTGCTGCATTTTTCTTCACTTCAATTCCCCTTCGTGATGATTATCTCCAGGCCCGATTTGCCTGTGTGCCATTGTTTCGGCTGCCTGAAGAGTACAAAAGACATCTCCTCGTCATACGACCAGTCCGCTTGTTCAGCGGCAGCCGCATTGGGCATCATCATGTTTGCATCGAGGCCTGCCCGCAATTCCCAAAACGTCTTACCTCCTTGGTAGTAAATGGCCTGGCGACGCACAAAAAAAAGGGCGACTAATGTCGCCCTTTTACATCCTGATCGCTACATGAGAGCAGCTTTCAGAACAGGAGGAGCTCAGGAAACCAGGCTATGTGTGAAGTACACCACGCAGACCCCCGCCACCAAGGCTACGTAAGGCAGTATGCCGGCGCGATTTGCCACGCCTTGTTCGTTGCCCGCCAGATGCATGTCCTCAAGCATGCTCTTGGGGAACACGCCCTTGTCCTGAACGAAATGGCGGTACATGAACACCGGGATGATCAAGGCAGCGAAGATCAGGCCCGTCATCAGCGTACCGGAACCCCAGATGTTCGCGCCCATGCCCATCAGTGCCAGGTTCACGTATCCCAGCATGCCGCCCAGTAACAACAGAATCGTCGGAGCCTTGTATGGGCGTTCCCACTTCGGACGGTCCATGCGGTGGATCCAGCCGGAGTTGAGGTTGAGGAAGTTGAAGATGATGTAACCGACATTGGAAGCCGCCAGGATGAACACGTAATCGGACATCATCAGCAGGATCAGGTTGAAGCAGAGATCCGTCCACATCGCCTTGGTCGGCGCGCCGTGCTCGTTGACGTGCGACAGGTACTTGGGCAGCCAGCCATCGACCGAAGCCTGGTACAGCGTGCGCGACGAACCCGCCATCGAGGTCATGATCGACAGCAGCAATGCCAGCACCAGCATGATCACCAGGACATTGGCGATGAACGCGCCGCCGCCCAGCATGCCGGATAACGCACCCGCAACACCCATGCCGCTGTAGATTTCAGGCGCCAGCATGCCGTTGTAAACAGCAGGCGAAGTCACTGTGCCCGCAGCATCCGTCACCAGCTGACCGAGACCGAGATGGCCCTGGAAGGCAATCGGCACCAGCGTGAACACGGCTATACAGAGCAGACCGGAGTAGAAAATCGCCTTGAAGGTGTCGGTCTTGGGGTTCTTGAACTCGCGGGTGTAGCAAACCGCTGTCTCAAAACCGTAGGTCGACCAGGCTGCGATGAACAAGCCACCCGCCATCAGCGTCCAGCCATTGAGATCCCACGCGCCGTCGATCACATTCCCCGCTGCGTCGTAGCTCAGCGGTGCCAACGGCAGGAAGTTTGCACTCGGAACGTCGCCGGTGACGATGGGCACGAGACCGATCAGCATCAGCGGAATCAGCGCAGTCACCCCCAGGATGGTTGTCGTCTTGGCCGAGCGCAGAATACCTCCGTGCTGGATCGCGAACACGCCCAGCAATACCGCAGCGCCCAGAATGAAGGTGGCATTGATGCGCAACACCAGACCGTCCTTGAGGTTGCCGAGATCGAGCAATGTGATTTGCCAGGTATTGATTACCGCGTCAGGCGCAAACAACGCACTCAACATGTAACCTGCCGCGAGCCCCGACCCGATGGCGAGCACCGGAGACCAGGCAAACCAGTTACACCATACGGAAACGGGAGCGATGAACTTGCTGTACCGCACCCATGCCACAGCGCCGTAAACCGAAGCGCCGCCGGATTTATGCGGAAAGAGACCTGCGATTTCCGCGTAAGTGAATGCCTGAATAAAACCAAAGGCAATCGAAACCATCCACACGATCCAGGCCGGTTTGCCGACGGTGGCAGAAATCGCCCCCATCGAAAACAACACCAATGCCGGAACGCCACTTGCTACCCAGAAAGCCCCTCTCCAATCGATTTTCCGATGGAGGCTTGCGTTTTGCGACACCACATCTTCATACAAATCTGCGGTGATTGCATCTACACCTGCCGATGTGTTTTTCAATTTGCATCCCCTTTAATGAGAACAACGCTCGGCCCGTCAGCCAGAAAGTAGCATGCATCCGCCTGGTTTGTCGGGCCCACTCAACTTCCGCTGCTGAAATCGCCCTTATGCGTATGACATAAATCTTGCTCAGGGTCCAATACCGCATTGTGGTCAATTTTGTTTACAGCAGGTCGATCCCACAATTCCTATTACGGATTACTACGAAGGGGGTATCCGGATACCGGACTCCGCAATGTGGCACCGAAGCGGCAGGATCGGGAGGACGGTCAAGCCGCGAGCGCGGAGAGCAGAATGGCGGAGCTGGGAGCCTGGTCGGAGAAAATCGACTGCGATGGAACGCCAGCCTGTAGCGCACCCTTCCAGCCGTCTTCCACCATGTCGGGATGGCCGCTGAAATACACACGCCACGCAGATGACAGCGGCGTAGCTCGTAACGCAGCATCGAGTGCGCGGCCCGCGTGGCAGCCTTCGATCCGCTCTTCGCCGGACACACAAGGAACATAATGAAAGTTGGGGTGCAGCCGCGCCAGCGCCCGCAGTTGCTCGACGAGATAGAGATTCTGACTGTAGCGCACGCCATGGTAGAGATGGATGGGCGCGCGATGGCCGTGCTGCAGTGCCGCGCGCGCAATTCCGTAATACGGCGCCAGGCCCGAGCCGGTACATACCAACAGCAGCGGCTGATCCGGCTGCCCCGGCTGATAGCCGCACTTGCCTCGCGGCGCGCCGATGTGCACGGTATCGCCTACCGCCAGAACTTCATGAAACCAGCGGCTGACAGACCCCGCGGAACCGCGCCGCACGTGCAATTGCAGGTCGGCGTCTATCCCCGGTGCGCTTGCCAGCGAATAGTAGCGCGTGGTCTGGGCATCGATGAATATCTGCAAGTACTGCCCCGCCTGATAATGCGTGATATCGGCGCAGCCCAGCCTCACGGCCACGGTGTCGGAATTCAGATTTTCGATGCGATGGACGATCGCCTCGAAGCGGTCATGCCGCGATTGGGAAACTTCCATTTTTATAGGCCCTGTTAAGCGGATAAGCAAAGCGCGCTGCGTCGAGAACAAGTTACCTCCAATCCCAACAATAAATAACTGTTTTGAAGGAGTACTACCATGGTGGTATCGCGCTCACACGCCCAATCGCGAGTCTGTGAAAATGGCCGACCGCGGCAGGCGCTGATCGGCCGTTGTGCAAGACGCCCGACCAGACTGCTCGATTTTGGCTAAGCCTCCGCTCGCAAGCACCGAGCCTGGCTGAAGAACTGTGCCTCCTAGTTCGCCAAGTACTCGTCCGTCGTCACGATCCTGGCATAGGCAAACGAAAGAGCCGACATCAGGGCGGCGTGGACTTGCGCTGCTGGCACGGTTTGTCCACGGAACTCAAGATCGCGCGTGGCGCAGGCATCGTGGACAACGGCCGCCTTGTAGCCGAAATCCGAGGCAGCGCGGGTAGTTGCGTCGATACACATATGGCTCATCGCCCCAATGATGACGGTCTCTTCGATGCCGTTCTCATCAAGCAGTTCTTTCAATCCTGTCTTGAGAAATGAATTGGGGTAGTTCTTCAGGATTACCGCCTCACCTTCCTTGGGAGCCACCGTGGGAATGATCTGGACACCATCTGATCCTGGCACGAAGAAAGGAGCATCGGGGCTGGCGAATTCATGGCGGACATTGACGACCAGGTCGCCCTTGGCACGCGCGTCGGCGACGACACGCGCGGCGTTGGCCACAGCCTGCTCGATGCCCACCAGGGCCAGCTTGCCGGTAGGCAGGTATTCGTTCTGGAGATCAACAACGATGATGGCACGTTTGCTCATGGTATTTCCCTTTCGTATTTCTAATGGGTTGATTTGAGCCTGCATTGTTCAATTTATAAGTTTAAACAACCAGTGTCGGTATCGACATAAACAAGGGTAATATCGACAAATGAATCAAAAGCCGCTCATACAGATTGGCTTGGTGCTCTACCCAGACGTACAGCAGGCAGCCGTGCTTGGCTTGACCGATTTGTTCGCGGTGGCCGGAAAAATCGCAGCATCGCACCTGGGACAGACCGAGAGCCCTTTGCTGGTCAGCCACTGGCGCTGCGAAGTTCCTGGCGCGTTGCCTGTACCCGTCTTTGAGAGCGCGCCGAACGTATCGGGAACCCTGGCTGCACTCATCGTGCCGCCGACACTGAGCAAGCCTATCACTGCCCAGGGCGCTCAACCGTTTACCGGCTGGCTTAAAGCGCATCATGCCCATGGTGTCATCATTGGGTCGGTATGCGCCGGCGCCTTTCTGTTGGGGGAAACCGGCCTGCTGGCGCAGCGGCCCGCCACCACACACTGGACTTACGTCGAACAGTTTCGAAATCGCTTCCCGCAGGTTCGGCTGGATAGCGACCGGCTCATCATTGACGATGGCGACATCATCACCGTGGGGGGAATGATGGCCTGGACAGATCTGGGGTTGCGGCTGGTTGATCGCTTTCTCGGCCCCACGATGATGATAAAAACGGCACAAATGCTGTTGATCGACCCCCCAGGACGAGAGCAACGCCATTACAGCGTTTTTTCACCGTTGCTGACACATGGCGATTCGGCCGTGCTCAAGGTACAGCACTGGCTTCAGGCGAGCGGCGCCAGGGATATTGCGTTATCCACGCTGGCAGCCCAGGCGCAATTGGAGGAACGCACTTTCTTGAGGCGCTTCCAGAAGGCCACGGGCATGACGACAACGGAATACTGCCAGCGCTTGCGCGTCGGGAAAGCCCGCGAGCTGTTGCAGTTCAGCACACTTTCCATCGAGCGGATCGCCTGGGATGTGGGCTACAGCGATCCAGGCGCCTTCCGCAAGGTTTTCACCCAGATCATCGGCTTATCGCCGAGTGAATACCGCCGCAAATTCCACGCAGGGCCAACACAGTCCGCGCTGCCTGTGTAAAGCGTATCGCAATCCCGGAATAGCACTCATAACCGGCAGCTACCCCGTAAGTAGTAACCATTAGGAATAATGGACAGCCCTCCCCGAGCCGCTAACATTCTAAAACAGGATAAGTTAATCCTCGAATACATCTTTAAAAATTTCTGACCTGGAGGGCACAACAATGGCAAGAGATCCACGGTACGACATCCTTTTCACTCCGCTAAAGATAGGCTCCAAAACCATACGCAACCGCTTTTATCAGGTGCCGCACTGCAACGGCGCCGGCACCAACCACCCGGGCATGAACATGGCCCACCGTGGAGTCAAGGCCGAAGGCGGCTGGGGCGCCGTCAATACCGAGCAATGCTCGATCCACCCGGAATGCGACGACACGCTGCGCATCACCGCCCGCATCTGGGATCAGGGCGACATGCGCAACCTGAGCGCGATGGTTGACCATGTACACAGCCACGGCTCGCTCGCGGGTTGCGAACTCTTTTACGGCGGCCCGCATGCACCGGGTCTGGAATCGCGCACCATCTCGCGCGGCCCCAGCCAGTACAACTCCGAGTTCGGCACCGTGCCCAACTGCGCCGGTTTCACCTACAACCACGAGGCGGACATCGACGAACTGCATCGCCTGCAGCAGCAATATGTAGATGCCGCATTGCGCGCACGCGACACCGGTTTCGATCTCGTCAACGTCTATGGCGCGCACGCCTACGGCCCGATGCAATGGCTCAACCCCTACTACAACCGCCGCACCGACCAATACGGCGGTAGCTTCGAAAACCGCGCGCGCTTCTGGGTTGAAACCCTGGAAAAAATCCGCCGCGCCGTCGGCGACGATGTAGCACTGGTCACGCGCTGCGCCGTCGATACGCTGTACGGCACCAAGGGCGTGGAACTGGGCGAGGACGGCCTCAAGTTCATCGAAATGGCCTCGCCCTACCTCGACCTGTGGGATGTCAATATAGGCGACATCGCCGAATGGGGCGAGGATGCCGGCCCTTCGCGCTTCTATCAGATCGGCCACGAAAACGACTGGATCAAGTACGTCAAGCAAGCCACCAACAAGCCGGTGGTCGGCGTCGGCCGCTACTACGATCCGGAAAAAATGCTGCAGGTCATCAACGCCGGCATCGTCGATATCATCGGCGCCGCCCGTCCCTCCATCGCCGACCCGTGGCTGCCGCGCAAGATCGATGAAGGCCGCGTGGAAGACATTCGCACCTGCATCGGCTGCAACGTCTGCATCTCGCGCTGGGAAATGGGCGGCGTTCCCTTCATCTGCACCCAGAACGCCACCGCCGGCGAAGAATACCGACGCGGTTGGCACCCGGAGAAATTCGAACCCGCCAAATCCGACAACGACGTGCTGATCGTCGGCGCTGGTCCGGCCGGTTCCGAATGCGCGCGCGTGCTAATGGAACGCGGCTATACCGTGCACCTGGTCGATTCCCGTGAAAAGACCGGCGGCTATGTCAACGAAGTCGCCACCCTGCCCGGCCTCGCCGAGTGGAGCTTCCACCGCGATTACCGCCAGACGCAGCTGGAAAAACTGCTCAAGAAGAACAAGAGCTGCCAGCTGGCCTTGGGCGCCAAGCCGATGACCGCCGACGACGTGCTGAACTACGGCGCCTCGCGCGTGGTGATCGCCACCGGCGCCAAGTGGAGCACCAACGGTGTCAACCACCGCACCCATGCGCCCATCCCCGGCGCCGATGCCAGCCTGCCCCACGTGCTGACGCCGGAACAGGTGTTCGAAGGCAAAAAAGCGGTCGGCAAGCGCGTGATGATCATCAACTACGACCCGTACTACATGGCTCCCAGCCTGGCCGAGAAATTCGCCCGCGCCGGCCATGAAGTCACGGTCGCTACGGTTGGCCCGCTGGGTGCCTATATGGAATTCACGCTGGAAGGCGCCAACATGCAGCGCCTGATCCATGGTCTCGGCATCAAGGTTCTCGCCGAAACCGGCTGTTCCAAAGTGGAGAACGGCCGCGTCGAGCTGTTCAACATCTGGGGCGAAGGTCACAAGCGCGAGTTCAAGGGCGCGGGCCAGTTGCCGCGCAAGGAAAACGATTCGCACGAATGGCATGAATGCGACACCGTGATCCTGGTCACCTCGCGCCGCTCGGAAGACGGCCTCTACCGCGAACTGAAAGCGCGCAAGGACGAGTGGGAAAAGAACGGCATCAAGGAAGTCTTCGTCATCGGCGACGCCGAAGCCCCGCGGATTATTGCGGACGCCACCTTCGACGGCCACCGTCTCGGGCGTGAAATCGAGGACGCCGACCCGCAACACCAGAAGCCGTACAAGCGCGAGCAGAAGATCTGGGGCGTGCCCTACAACCCGGGCGAAAATCCGGATCTGGAATGGCGTGTATAGGCTGACAAGCTAAATCTGAAGCATTGAAAGCGGGGGCGGCAGCGATGCTGCCCCCGTTTTTCATTAAATTCAGGATTAGAATGTCCGCTTTTCGTATTATCATGGAACATGATCTGGAGACTCGATTAATAAGAAACCATCGATAAATAATGGGAAGGTGCCGGCCATGACCGGCTCTATTCAGAAAATCTGCCTGCAAAAACTGCATGCGGCAAGGCCAGGCAGAATAACCCGCTACTAACGCAAGAGAAATGCAATGAACATGGACCCAGCCAGCCAGGACATCCACGCCTTTACCGCCGCCGCGCGCGAGGCGATTTACCAAACCATCTTTTCGCGCCGTGACGTGCGTGGTCAGTTTTTACCCAAGGCCGTGCCCGACGAGGTATTGAGCCGCATCATCACCGCGGCCCACTACGCGCCTTCCGTTGGCTTTATGCAGCCGTGGAACTTTCTCGTCGTGCGGTCGGACGCGGTCAAGCGCGTGGTGCATGCCGCGTTTACCCAAGCGCATGCCGAAGCCGCGGAAATGTTCGAAGGCGACCAGCGCGCCACCTACCAGACACTCAAACTCGAAGGCATCGTGGAATCCCCAGTGGGCATCTGCATCACATGCGACCGCAATCGCGCGGGCCCGGTGGTCGTGGGACGGACCCATATGAAGACTATGGATCTCTACAGCAGCGTCTGCGCCGTGCAGAACCTCTGGCTCGCCGCACGTGCCGAAGGCCTTGGCGTAGGCTGGGTAAGCATCTTTCACCAACCCGCGCTACAGGAATCCTTGGGCATCCCCAAGGGCATCACGCCCATTGCCTACCTTTGCGTCGGCTATGTCAGCCACTTCCATGCCAAGCCGGAGCTAGAAACTGCGGGCTGGCTGCCACGCCTGCCAATCGAGGATTTAGTGTACTTTGATCAATGGGGCTGTCGCGACGACCAGCAACCCCTGATTACCCAGTTGATGCGCGACCAGGCCATCTTGCAGGCAAAAAATTAGCCAGGACGGCTGCATAGCCCTCCCCGTTTGGAATTACCAGCTCTCCAGAAACTAACCGTACTTCGAATTTTTGGCTGTCTCTGGCAAAGCCGTCCACCCAAAGAAACCTATGCGGTTCATAATTTTTGGGTTCACGTTACATGAACGTTTTTACACATGAACAATCCTTGTTTTTTTGTTGCCTGACAAAGCGTTAGGACGTTGAAATTGTGGATTACCAGAACTATCACTAAGGAGTGTTTGAAATGCTTCGCATGCACAATACGCCTCATCCCGGCGAGATCCTGAAAGAGGATGTACTGCCTGAGTTAGGCTTGTCGGTCACGGATGCAGCTGACCAGCTTGGGGTGTCGCGCGTCACGCTGTCGCGCATGATCAACGGCCAGGCCGCTATTAGCGCAGATATGGCAATCCGCCTTGCTCAATGGCTAGGCGGCAATCCGGAAACCTGGCTCCGCGCCCAGGTGCAATATGATCTGTGGCATGCCGAGAAAGCAAGCAAGATCATGGTAAAGCCTGTTGCAAGGCCGATTGCAGCTGCATAAGCAGCTTTGCACTACGGGTGAAATCCGGATCTGGAATGGCGTGTGTAGGCTGACAAGCAAACCTTGAAGGCCTGAAAAACAACGGGGATGGCAGTGATGCCGTCCCCATTTTTTGCCTTTATTTGATAATGACCTAGATCATTTTGATAGACGGTGTGTTTGCGTTTACGCCATCCCCGACATTAGTATGTGGACATGCTAGTCCGCATACTAACTGTTAGGGAAAACAATATGCTGCAAAATAAATCTGTAGCTTTA
The DNA here is from genome assembly GCF_001645185.1 of Methylobacillus sp. MM3. Taxonomy (GTDB): domain Bacteria; phylum Pseudomonadota; class Gammaproteobacteria; order Burkholderiales; family Methylophilaceae; genus MM2. The sequence goes on along the minus strand of NZ_LXTQ01000001.1, from coordinate 216,753 downwards.
CTTTTAATCTCATCAGTTGCATTTCCAGCTACAACATTTGCTGCTGCCTCTAGCCAAACAATTTCATTGTCTTTCGAGGAATGTCTGGCTAGAAAAGAGACTGTAATCAGCCAACTTGGTGTAAACCCAAAAAATATAATTCCTGTGGTTAATACCAACATCATGACCATGACAAAATTATGCACTGTTGATGGTAGCGTTATTGTTACTTGTAGCAAGCCAGACAGAAAAATGGTTATTACTCAATCAACAAACTCATGCAGATAATTACCCCAGACTACCAAGTGGGGCGTTCTAAAAGCGCCCACCTATGTCAAACATAGACAGTCAATCGCGAGCATCAAGAAGGGAAAAAATAATGGCACTCATCAAGTGCAAAGAATGCGGAACTGAAGTTAGTTCTAAGGCGGAAACATGTCCTAAATGCGGCGCACGGGTTGCAGCCAAACCAATGGGGTGCGGTACGCTAATCGGGGTCGTTTTTCTCGGGGCGATAATTATCTCAGCCTTTTCGAGTATCACAGGAGGTGATACCGCGTCACAGTCAACTGCTTCGACTACCCAAGCGATCGATCCCACACCTAAATCTCTGGGCTCACAGTGGCTCTATAACCTAAGTGACGATGCGATGGGTAAAGGCGCTATACATCAAGCTGAAGTCTCAAGCTCAAATACCGTAAATTTCGATTTTCCGTACTCAGGGGCACAGCGCGCAACGCTCACGTTGAGAATCCATCCGCGCCATGGTAAAGACATATTATTCAGTATTGAAAAAGGGCAGATTCTTTGCCATTCCTACGAGGATTGCAGTGTACTTGTAAGGTTCGACGACGAAAAACCTACAAACTACTCTGCGATAGGTGCAGCAGACAATAGTACCGAAACGATTTTTATTCGAAACTACAGCGGATTTGTGGAGAAAATGCTCAAGGCAAAGAGAGTACGTATTGCCGCAAATATTTACCAGGAAGGCACTCCGGCATTTGAATTCGACGTTAGCAATTTTGACCAAGGCAAATACAAGCCAAAAAAATAGCGATACCACCTAATCTCTTATTTCAGCGAAATGCCAATACCTTCGTGAAATCAAAGACGTTCCGCAGAAAGATAGGCATCGGTGAGACCCTAACACCAAAGGCCTTGGCCTGGATCGGCGCTTTATCATGACAAGTCATTCTGAGCTCGTAAGAACCGTAAAAGCAGATATCATCTATCTGCGACAGCACTGGGACCAGACCGTTGATGACGATTCACTTCGACGTGCCAGCCCCATATTTCGCCGACTCGTTGTTGATAACGATCTCCAGCGCGCTTGGAAAGATGCCGGTCAGCCTCGCGAGCCGCAAATACAATCCCCAACCCTTGAAGGCATTATTGCTGAGATTCCGTTAAATAAGATTTTGTTTGCCGCCGCTGGCGGCGCTCATTTTGGCAAAGAATATCTAGCGGGAGCCCTGATCAGGAACTATGCCGTTCCGCCAGAAGAGTTGCAGCGCCGAGCACAAACCGGTGTACCCACAAAGCTTATGGGCTTGCGCGAATTCGCCAACACTCCGGTGGTTATAGTCCAAGGCATACCAATTCCACGACGCATTGTTATCAAGTACGTCGCAAACAAGCTAGGGGGAGCTCACTTTGATCCTCGCAGGGAAAGCAATGATGAAGGTGCCATGTATGAGTTACTGGATAAGGCCAGCACAATTGCGCTTTTGGGAAAACCTGCCATCTACTTTGAACTATTATCAGCTGGACAGGCGTTAGCAAATGCCCCAGACATTCAGGCGTTCTTGTAAAACAATGGGATCAGAGTCATTTAAAATCTGCTGTAGAAACCTATCGAAAAATTGGCTCCGACCCCATTTATTTTTTGTAAATTGGCTTTGACCCCATTTAACTCTCTGGTTAATCACTGTTAGAGCCTTCCTGAGCAAACATGGACATCCTAAATAGCCGCGAGTGGGCCATCCTGATTTGGCTGCTTCTGGCCATTGGCTACTTCACAGCCCTTCCAAAGCGGAGGCCCATAAAGGGTTCATTGAAATCGCTTATTAAGGCGTTTCTTTCTCGACATATCCTTTCAGTGACAACCCTGATGAGCATATATGTCGCACTCATAATCTATGTACTTTTCATTGTCGGAGTTTGGGATCTTAGCCAACTGAAGACCACCATCATTTGGTACTTCACTGTCGCAACTTTGTCGCTCTTTCGTCTTGAACATTACAAAGAAGCGCCCCATCGTCTGGAACAAATGGGGGTCAGAGTCATTTAAAATCTGCTGTAAAAACCTATCGAAAATTGCCCCGACCCATTTATTCCGTAGGAGTACTCCGTGCCGCTAGTTTGGTCGCATTCAATCGACGCTCTCGACTGGAATGAGCTCTCTGCCCTTTATGATGCCGCGCCTCTCGGAAATAAAAATCCGGGAAGTCTGAAAACCGCATTCACGAACAGCATGTTCAAATGTTTCGTCTACGAAGACGGAAAGCTTGTTGGTGTTGGGAGGGCACTTGCTGATGGAGTCGACTGCTCATATATCTGCGACGTAGCGCTACTTCCCAGCCATCAAGGTCTTGGCCTCGGCAAGCAGATCGTTGCCAAACTTGTGGAGCTCTCCAGCGGGCACAAGAAGATCATTCTCTACTCGGTGCCCGGCAAAGAAGCGTTCTACAAGAAGATGGGATTCAAGCGCATGAGTACCGCAATGGCAATTTTCGAGAATCAAGCTGTTGCCATGGAGAGAGGATATGTAAATGAAACCTAACCCTACGTTACATGCCGATATGATCAGAGCACTCAAGAACCGGTTCGAGAAGAACATGGGCCGTCATAAAGGACTTGAGTGGAGCGCCGTTCAAGCGAAACTGGAAGCTGATGCAAAAAAGCTCCAGACACTCCATGAAATGGAACGTACAGGTGGCGAGCCGGATGTCATTGGTTATGATCAACAGACCGGCGAGTTCACTTTTTGTGATTGTTCGCCTGAAAGTCCAATTGGCCGACGCAGCCTTTGTTATGACGGGGATGCCCTGGCGTCACGAAAAGAAAACAAACCGGGCGGTAGTGCCGTCGAAATGGCTGCTTCGATGGGGATTGAGCTGCTGACTGAAGAACAATATCGAACATTGCAAAAGCTGGGTGAATTCGACAGGAAGACTTCAAGCTGGGTGCAAACGCCTTCCAGCATACGAAAGCTGGGGGGCGCCCTCTTCTGCGACCGTCGCTATGGCCAGGTATTCGTCTATCACAACGGCGCTGAATCCTACTACGCTGCCAGAGGGTTTCGCGGCCTGCTCAAGGTCTAGGCCTTGAAATTAAACCTGTTTGATGAAGCCTTTTGTAACTTTCGACAGCCGCCGGCCCTGGGGTGTATCATTCGATTTTGAGTTGGTTAACCAACTGGGGAATCTCATGAAAACCTTGGCAGTCTATGAAGTTAAAGCCAACCTCTCCGCCCTGCTCGATCAGGTAGAAGCCGGGGAGGAAATTACCATCACCCGGCGCGGCGTGCCGATTGCTCGCATCGTACCCGACCATCCTCAGGTAAAGCCGGACATTTCCGGGCTGATTGCCCGCATCAAATCCACCAGGCATAAATCCACCCTGGAAGGTTTGAATCTGCGCGAATTGATCGAAGAAGGCAGGGATTAATGGCCTTTGTGGTAGATAACTCAGTCGTAGTGGGCTGGTATTTTGAAAACCAAGCCACAGACTACAGCGACCGCGTACTCGACATGCTCGCCAACGATACAGCGCATGTCCCTGGCCTCTGGGTATTGGAGTTCTCCAACATTCTGCGCAAGGCTACCCTGGCCGGGAAAATAGACAAGGCACGCACCGTAGAAATCATCGAATTGGTTGAAGGATTACCGCTGGTAGTAGACTATGCACCGGCCAATGCTGCCGCTAATTTGCAGCTTGCAACCAGATTCGGATTGAGCAGTTATGACGCGGCGTACCTGGAACTCGCCATTCGAATGAAGCTCCCAATTGCAGCCAACGACGAAGCCTTGCGATCAGCGGCTATGCGTGCCGGCGTTGGACTGGTGGAATAACTGGAGCGAACAGGCTCATTTGCCTTTGCCCACATTAGTGGCTCACAAACTTGAGCCCCACAATTCCCGCAATAATCAGCGCAATCGACAGCACCCGCCCGAAATTCACCGGCTCGCTGAACAGGACGATGCCGAGGATCACCGTGCCCACCGCGCCGATGCCGGTCCACACGGCGTAGGCGGTGCCGACTGGCAGCGACTTCATTGCATAGGCCAGCAGCACCACGCTGATGATCATGGCGACCAGCGTTCCCACGCTGGGCCACAGGCGGGTGAAGCCGTCGGTATATTTGAGGCCGATGGCCCAGACAGTTTCGAAAAGTCCGGCGATGAAGAGAATGATCCAGTCCATGATGTCCCTGTGGCAGTTACAAAAAAATGCTCCCTCGCAAGCGGCGGGAGCGGAGCAAAATTTGGCGATGGAAGCGGGATTCTAGTTCATCCGGCCTCGCCCGGCATCAGGAGTTCTTGACGAACGCTCTTGCGCAAAACAGGCAAGCCGCGCTGAATCCGCCGATCACCACTACCGCCAGCATGTCGGCATAAGGATACCCCCAGAATTCACTCATGCGTTTGTTCCTTTCATGGGTAGTTTAGCAACCCGGTGTCGCGCATGCGCGAGCGGCCGAACTCCGACAGGCGCCAGTTGAACAGCAAACGGCCGGGGGCGAGTTGCTTGCCGTCGTCCAGCTTGCTGCCGACGCGCACGATAAGGCCGGCCGCGGCCAGCTCGTCCAGCGCCACGCACAGGCTGTTGACCCAGTAGCTGCCGGTCAGCCCATATTCTTTCAGCGCCTTGGCGATCAGTTCGCTGTCCCAGATGCTTCTCACCTTGCTGATTTCCACCAGCAGAAAACCCTTCTGATGCAGTTTCATGCCCCCTCCTCCACAGGACCGATATTACGCAACTGGGCCACCGACTCCGCAGGTTCGGCAAACATCACGAGGCTGCCCAGCACCGTGAGCACCAGCCCTACCAGGAAATACCATTGCGGCAGTTGCAGCGTAAAGGCGGCGATGAAGATCAGCGCGAACACCGCATACAGATTACCGACGGCTTCGCCGCGTCCGACGCCGATCAGACTGAAGCTTTTGTAGAACGCCGTGTAGCAATAGGCATGACATGCGGCCGCCAGCACGATCCACAGCATCGCCTTGCTTTCGGTCACGGTGCTGACGATCAGCGACACGATGGGCAGGTCGGTAAAAAGCGCCAGCACCGGCAGGATCAACACGCCCCAGAACAGTACTTCGAAGCTGAAACGGCACTGGATGCCGACATCCGGGTCGGTCACATCCATCGCCCGTGCCGCCACGGCGCCTTCCGCGCCCCAGCCGATCGCCGACAGGATGCCGCCGAGATAACCCAGCCAGGCGTTGTTTTGGGTGATATCCATCTCGCCGAACAGTCCCGGCCCGTAAATGACGACCCCGCCCATGATGATGATGGCCATGCCGATAGCGGCACGGCGCGAGATTTTTTCCTTGTACCAGAGCGTGGCGATGACCGCGCCGACCACCGGGTAGAACAGCGAGGTGATCGCGGCGAACACCGGCCCGACGAAACCCATCGCCATGTAGGAGCCGAAAATCGCCATCGGGCCGCCGCACAGCGAGGCGAGCGCGTACCACTTGGAAATCTTGCGGAAGCGCACCATGGTGCGCCCGTAATCGCGCACCTTGCCCAGCACGCCATTCCACAGCAGCAGGAAGAGCAGCACGGTGATCGCGTGGACCCACGTCATCACCGCCGTTGCGGCGAGCCGCAGCGACTGATTGTCGGCTGCGATATCGACATAGGGATGCTCGTACCACAGCGCGGTTCCCGGCACATACCAGGCGCCCCAGAGAATGGCCGTCCAGATGGCCCACGTGAAGCCCCAGCGCTGGTTTCGCTCGTGGTGCTGGGCAATCGCCTGATTCAGGGCATAGTCAACCATGTGAGTTAACTCTTCTTGTTATGCAGCGTTGAGTATCAGCAGTCGATGAATTCGAGTATTTCGAGGCCGAATCCCGCCATGCTGGGGATTTTTCTCGGCACTGCCAACAGGCGCATTCCGGTCACGCCGAGATCGCGCAGTATCTGTGCGCCGATGCCGTAATCGCGCAGGGTGTGGCGGCTGCGGAAGGGCTCTTCCGGCATGCGGATGCGCTCGATCAGGTTGGCTTCGTCTTCCGGCCGCCGCAGCAGCACGATCACCCCTGCTTCGGCTTGCTGAATGGCTTCCATCGCGCGCGGCACGCTCCACGCGTGCGAACGGTTCTCGCAGTCCAGCAAATCCAGCACCGACACCGGCTCGTGCACGCGCACCAGGGTGTCGCGCGTCATAGCGGGATCGCCCTTGACCAAAGCCAGATGCGTTTCGTCGGCGGTACGGTCGCGGTAGGCCACCAGGCGGAATTCGCCGTAAGGCGTCTGGATGCTGCGCTCGGCAGCACGTTCGACCAGGGTTTCGGTCTGGCTGCGATAGCGGATCAAGTCGGCGATGGTGCCGATCTTCAGGCCGTGCTCGGCCGCGAACCGGCGCAGGTCTGGCAAGCGCGCCATGCTGCCGTCTTCATTGAGAATCTCGCAGATGACGGAGGCAGGCTCCAACCCGGCCATGCGCGCCAGGTCGCACCCGGCTTCGGTGTGCCCGGCACGAACAAGCACGCCGTCGTTCTGTGCGATCAGCGGGAACACATGTCCCGGACTCACGATGTCGCTCGCCTTCGCATCGGCCTTGACTGCCGCCTGTATCGTGACCGCCCGGTCGGCGGCGGAAATGCCTGTCGTGACCCCCCGCGCGGCCTCGATGGAAGCGGTGAAATTGGTGCCAAGGCGCGTGCCGTTGCGCTCTACCATGCGCGAGAGATTGAGCTGCTTGCAGCGCGACTCGGTCAGCGTCAGGCAGATCAGGCCGCGCCCGTGCATGGCCATGAAGTTGATATGCTCGTGCGTCACGAATTCGGCGGCGATCACCAGGTCGCCTTCGTTCTCGCGGTCTTCCTCGTCCACGAGCACCACCATGCGGCCCGTGCGGATGTCATTGATGATGTCGGTAATGGGGCTGATCCCGAACTGGTGCTCCTGATCCTGCGCCAGAAAGGCATGATTGAGGTCGTTCATGATTGGTTTCCGCCATGAATGACCGCATAGGCGGAATGATTATGGATGGACTCGAAGTTCTCGCACTCCACCGAGTAGCGGTCGATGCGCGGATCGGCGCTCAGCTTGGCCGCCACATCGCGCACCATGTCCTCGACAAACTTGGGATTGTCGTAGGCATATTCGGTGACGAACTTCTCGTCCGGGCGCTTCAGCAGCCCGTAGAGCTCGCTCGAGGCCTCTTCCTCCACCACGCGGATCAGGTCCTCGAGGGTGATGGATTCATTGATGCGGGCGGTAATCGTGACATGCGAGCGCTGGTTATGCGCGCCGTACTGTGAAATCTTCTTGGAGCACGGGCACAGGCTGGTCACCGGCACGAGCAATTTCAGGGTAATGGCGCATTCGCCGTCACGGATGTCGCCGATGAGGCTGACTTCGTAATCCATCAGGCTCTGCACGCCAGACACCGGCGCCGACTTGTTCACGAAAAACGGGAATTGCATCTCGATATGGCCGGAGTTGGTCTCAAGCCGCTCCGCCATTTCTTCCAGTATTGTCCGGAAGTTTCCGATCGAGAGCGCGCGCTCGTTCAGGTTCAGTATCTCGATGAAGCGCGACATGTGCGTGCCCTTGAAATGCTCGGGCAGATATACGTACATGTTGATGGTCGCGATGGTGTGTTGTTCGGCGCCCGTCTGATCGGGGATGCGGATGGGGTGGCGGATGCCCTTGATGCCGACCTGATCGATGGCCAGCCTGCGCAAGTCAGGCGTGTTCTGGACGTCTTCTACCGCTGTCACGGGGAAATCGATGGGAAGATTCATAAAGTTCGCCTTTCAGTAAAACTGTGGTCATTGCCCATGACATACCGTTCGCCTACTCTCCACACAAAAAAATGAAGGGGGTCGTGCAGGCCGAGAGTTGTCAACATTCAATAGCGCCCGGCTTTCTAGAATTCGACCCGACCCCCTTCCAAATCCCGCCATTCGGGGGAGAGAGGAGATAAGCCAGATGACTACATGCAGCAATCATCAAACTTGGTGCCATTATCGAACGCAGGGTAACGCCGCTCAATTCCAATTAGGGATTACTCCCAAATGATTAGAAGACTCCGGCCACGCCGCCGCCGGAGCCCATTTTCATTCTGCTGCCCGTGCTTCCGATCCGCGCAGCAGCGCGCTCACAGCTTGAACTGCCCCACGATCGCCAGTAAATGGGCGGCTCGCTGGTCCAGCTGCTGGATCGTCAGCGAGGCATCGTGCATCGACTGGTTGGTCGCCTGCGCCATGTGATCGACGCTTTCCACGGATTGCGCCATCTGCGACGCCGCGACCGACTGTTCGGTGGTCGCACTCGCGATCTCGGCCATCATGACCACCACGTTCTGCAGCATTTCCTGCATCTTGCGGATCTCGACCGCCGCCTCGCCCGACTGCTGTACGCTGCTGCTCACGGCATCGCCGGCCGCCTGCATATTGCTCACCGCGCGCTCGGTATCCTGATGCACGCCTTCGATCATTTCGCCGATCTGTACCGTCGCCTTGGCGGTTCGTTCCGCCAGCTTGCGCACTTCATCCGCAACCACGGCAAACCCCCGGCCCACCTCGCCCGCCCGCGCCGCTTCGATCGCCGCATTGAGCGCGAGTAGATTGGTCTGATCGGAAATTTCCTTGATCACGCCCACGATGCTCTGAATTTCGACCGAACGGTGCGCCAGGCCTCGCATCGTGGTGCTCAATGCCTCCATGTCGACAGACACCTTGGCCACCATGTCGGTCGCGTGCAGCACGGTGGCCACGCTGGCGGTAGAACGTTCGCCGGCTTCACGGCTCATGCCGTCGGCGCTCCTGGCACTGTCCGCCACATGCGCGATGCTCGTCGTCAGCTGTTCGAGCGTGGCCGCATTTTCGCTGGAAATGTCGGTATTCCGGCGGGTATCCTCCGCCAGGCCGCGGGTCACGCCGGCCAACTGGTTGATTCCGTTGCTCAGTTGCTCGATTTCCTGGCGAACGTCCAAGAACATGCGGCGCAGCTTGCCGATGAACTCGTTGAATGCCCGGGCCGTTTCGCCGATCTCGTCTGCGCTGTCGACCGTGAGCTGGCTGCTCAGGTCGCCGCTGCCGCCGGCCAGATTGCACATCGCATCGCGCATGTGACGGATCGGCCTGGTCAGCACATTCAACAGCAAAAACATCACGCCGAACATCAGTGCCAGGCTGACGAAGCCGATCATCAGGGACTGGTTGCGCGCGATAACCGAACCCTGCAGCAAGGTCGCAATCGGCACCGTCACCTCCAGCATCCACGGCACGTCCACACCGCCGACCCAAACCGGCTCAAGAAAATGGCCGATGCCATTCTCGACATACTGAAATGAATTACCAGCCACCAACGCCTTGCGCGCCGTCGCCGGCAGTTCGGCAGACGTGGCCGCCTTGCCTATCCTGGTGCTGTCCGGCAATGCGATGTAGGTTCCGGAGCTGGAATACAACTTGAGAAACCCGACATCGAACGGCCGTATCTTGGCGAGTTCGGTCTGAAAATTTTTCAGGCCAATATCGACGCCGCTGATCCCGACGAATTTGCCGTTTGCGATCATGGGCGTGACCAATGACGTCATCAGCGTCGGCACCCCGGACACGGTGTAGACATAGGGGTCGATCAATACCGGCTTGCCGGTTTTCTTCGGCAGCAGGTAGTAGTCGCCCGCCCCCTCCTTGTCATAATCGACCAGCGGTTCGATCACCACTTTGTCGCCGTCGTAATGCCAATAGGGGGTGAAGCGCCCGGAAGCATCCGCGCCGAGATCCGTGCGGTTGGCGTAATCCGCGTCCTTGCCGTCGAAGGCATTGGCCTCCCAACCCGTGTAAAGGCCCAGTATTTCACCGTGTTCGCGCAATGTCCCGGCCAGCATCTGATTGATCTGCGCCCGATTTTCAAGCCCGCCCTGCTTGAGCCCGAGGATGGCATAGCCGGTGTCCTGGCCTACCGACATCGCCAACGAAAGCCGCTTGGAGATTTTCTGTGCTTCTTCCTTCGCAATCTGCTGCGCGATCCTGGTCCCGTTCTCCCGCGCCTCGGTCGCACGCGAGCTGGTCGTGAAGGCCACCAGGCTGGCATAGCCGACGAGGGTGATCGCCGCGGCTGCGAGCAGGATTTTCATGCGAAATGTTTTGATATGGAACTGCATTATTTTTTTAATCCTTTTTTAATCCATTGACCCAGTGCGTGTAGACGTTGTCAGCCAGCCGGTTCAGGCGGCCCACGCGCGCGTCCAGATCGTTCAGGACCTCCGCAACGGATTGCACCGAAGGCGTGCCGCCGGCAGCAGCGATTTCTTCCGCGCTGCTGGCACACCAGGTTTTCACCATTTCCGCGGTCATTTCGATATGGCACTGGAAACCAATGTGCGGCCCCAATGCGAACGCCTGGTTCTCGCAATACTCGTTGCGCAGCACCCGAACCGCGCCGGGCGGAATGCTGAAGGTCTGGTAATGCCATTGAAAGGTCGTGAAGTCTTGCACGTCGCCGAACCACGGCACGGCACTCGCGCCACCCACCACGTCGACCGCGTGCCAGCCCATTTCCCTGCACTTGTTGTTTGTGACCTCTCCGCCCAGGGCCTTGGCGATAAACTGGCCGCCGAGACAGTGCCCCAGCAGCGGCACGTCGTTATCCACTGCGTGCCGGATCAGCGCGAGCAAGGGCGGAATCCACGGTAGCGGGTCGTTGACGCTCATGGGGCCGCCCATCATGACGATCCCGGCAAGATCGGTACTGCTGGCCGGCACGACACCACCGTCATCCATGCGGATCAGCCGCCGGGCGATGCCCTTGCGATCCAGGAAATCAGCCAGATGCCCCGGCCCTTCCGTCGGCGAGAACTGGAAGATCGCGACTTCCTTCATGCGGAAAACCGATAGCGTTCAGCGCGATAACGCGCCCAGTAGTAAGCGTCCATGACCGAAACGGCGTAGACGAAAATTCCGCCGGCGAACTTGCCGACAATGGAAATTTCCGGGCCGGCCATGTTGTAGGTGATGACGCCCAGCATCAGCATGAAAAACAGCATCATCAGCCCGCGCGTCGGCGCATGGTTGATCACCTGCCCCACGCCGGGCAGCACGAGCGCGATGAGCAGCACCACGAGCGGGTGCATGGGGGCGCGTTGGGGTTTGTTGATAGTCGTTGTCATCATGCGATGGCTCCTTCCAGATCCCGGCGTATGCCGATGCTGCGCTGCAGCAAGTCGAGCACGGTCGCGGAGGACAGGGGTTCGTGATTGAAATCGGTGGCCCGCAGAAGCAGGTATTCGCCGCGATCGGCCTGCTTGGCCTGATAAGTGAGGCGCACTGCGCGTGGCATCAGCAGCAGTTCTTTCGCTTTTTCATCGCTGAATATCTTCTGCACATGGGCATCGATCAGCTGCAGATCCGGCGGCGTGTCTTGCGTACGGTAGAGCGCGTACTCCGGCCAGCCGGCAAGCGGCACTACCGTGCCAGCCCAGTTCCAGAGCGGGCTATAAAATTCGGTGTTTTGCGGCCTGACCAGCATGCCCAGCGTACCTTCCGTCGAAACGCCGGTGCTTTCCACGATCAGGTGCAGCCACAGCGAAGGAATCTTGCGCATCGTGAGATGGTCTTCTTCCAGCGCCAGCCGGATACGATAGCCTTCATAGGTGCCTTCGAGCTGCGCGTACCCCGCTTCGCTATGCGTCAGCGCCGGGTTTTGCAGCAAGGGCAGGCATTCGTCGAACAGCCGTGAACGTCCAGCCATGGTCTTGAGATGATGCGAGCGATACATCCAGTACAGGATGGCGGCGAATAATGCAGCGAGAGCGTAAGGTGCAAATGGCATTTTTTGATCACCAGTTTGAAGAGAAGCGAGCCTTGCGGCCCGCCTCTCCTGCTTCATTTCAACTTCAGCGCACGACCGTGACCGGACAGTGCGCCTTGACGATTACATCCTGCGCAATCGAACCCAGCAGCATCCGCGCGACACCGGTGCGTCCGACCGAACCGGTAATGACATGGTCATACCCGTTGCTTTCGGCGAAAGCGATGATCGCGGCGGCGATGTTGTGCCCTTCCACCGTGGCGCAGGAGACATTGCTGAGCCCTGCGGCCCTTGCCTTGACGGTGGCGGATTTCAGTTCGGCCTGCAACTGGGCATCCGCCGCGTTCAGCATGTCGGAATCCCAGAAAACGCTCCGGGAGATATCCGCGCTGGTCACGTGATTGACCGTCAGGAAAGTCAGGTACGCCCCGGTCTTGCGGGCCAGTTCGATGGCATAGTCCGTCGCCTTTTCGGCGCTGTGCGATCCATCTGTCGCACAGAGAAGCTTGCTATTCATGGTGTGTTCTCCCTTTTTTATTTAGTAGCCCTTGGGACGCGGCCACGGCATCGTGAACTGGTCTGCGCGCTTGACGAACTGATAGCGGCGGAACGTGAACCAGACCGAGGCTGCAATATAGAACGCCATGATCGCCAGCAGCGATGCGCCATATCCGAGGAAAGTGGCGAAATACACGGCCGAGCAAAGAACGAACAGCACAATCGCCGGAATCGGGTGGAACGGGTGGACGTACCCGCGCTTGATGCTGTCGAGAGGCCACTTCTTGCGGAACTTCACCATGTTGATGGACATGAAGGTGTAACCCAGCAGGCCCGACAGGATGGAGAACGTGATCACCTGATCCAGCAGCCCGGTAAACGCAAACGAAACGGCAATCGGAATCAGGAAGATGATCGCGCGGTATGGCGTGCGGTAACGCGGGTGGATGGCGCCGAACCAGCCCGGCATGAAGCGGTCGCGGCCGAGCGAGAACCATGCGCGCGATGCGTCGTTGATGCAGCCGTTGGCGGAAGCGACAGCGGCAAACAGCGTGCCCACGAACAGCAGCACCTGCAATACCGGGTTGCCGAGCAGTGATGCCGCGTCATAAAGCGGCGTATACGCCTGCCCCAGGTATTGCCACGGCATCAGGCCGGTACAGATGTACCAGGTCAGCGTGGCTGCGACCAGCAGCGTCATCATGCCGCCCATGGTGCCGAGCGGGATCGAACGTGCGGCAGAACGTGTTTCTTCCGCCGCCTGGCAGGTGCCTTCGATGCCCAGGTAATACCACATGCCGAACTGCAGCGAAGCCACCACGCCTATCCAGCCGTAAGGCAGATCGGTCAGCAGTTCCTTGTGCTTCAGCACGGTACCCGGGTTCAGAGGATCGACGCCGATGAACAACACCAGAATCGCCGCGAAGGCGACCAGCGTGATGACGAAGTTAAGCGTCAGCGTCATGAACACGCCACGGTAGTTCAGCCACGCCAGGAAGGCGATGGTCAGCACCACGAACGGCTGCGTGTTCAATCCGGCATATCCCAACGCCTCCGCACCGGACTTCATCAGGTCGCCCACGATCAAGGCATCCGCCGCTTCCAGCATGGTGTAAGCCATGACCAGATACAAGCCGACATTGAATGCCATCAACGGCCCGATGATATGCTTGGCCTGCGTGTACTGACCTCCGGCAGCGGCGACGGTAGATGTCACTTCGGAATCGATCATCGCAACACAGGTATACAGCAACCCGATGACCCAGCAGGCAATCAACGCACCGTAGGCCCCGCCCTTTGCGACGGAAAAATTCCAGCCCATGAACTCGCCGACCAGCACGATACCCACGCCCAATGCCCAGACGTGGAACGGATTCAACACTTTCAACATCGATATGCGCTGCTCTCCGGCAGCGCTTGCAGCACTTGAACTCATTATCTTCTCCATAGTCGCGCAGCTTTATTGATCGGTAAGCTCATCCGCGCCTTCACGCGAGCTCATGAGAAAGTCTTCGTCGTACTGCTTGGAAATGCTGATCATGTCGGCCAGCATCCACGCCACCAGCAAGGCAGAAATTACCCATGCGGCATAACTAAAGAGTTGCCAGAAATTCATTTTGTGTCCCCTCAATCTGATTGGCGGCGTTAGATTATTTTTCGCCGAACTTTTCTGCGATGACTTCCCGATACTGCCTGTCGGAAATCTTGACCATGAACACGAAGTAGCCAACGATCACTGCGATGGTGATCAGAAGCATCATCGGGTCTATCGTGTAGTCGAACTTGGAGCCGATCAGCCCGGCCGCCTTTTCGGCGTCATAGCCCAGCTTTTCCCATTGCTGCTGGACAACCGGCGTCACATCGAGCGATGCCCAGGTGGGCTTCGCCGCTTCTCCGGCCGCGGCCTCTTCGGTTCCTTCCGACTTCAGAAGCAAAGGAATGTAGAGGCTGACATACACCAGTATGAGAATGAAAATGCTGTCGATGAATTGACCGATGCCGCTCTGTTTCTTGGGGGTGTATCGTTTTGCCATGTCATGCCCTCCCTTGTGCGGTTTGCAACGCGACACGTGCGGCTTCTTCGCGGTTGGCATCAAGATGCTTGATATCGAGGCCGTAAATGAAATCCTTGTCCTCCGCATAATGCGAAGTCATGGCGGCGACGGATGCGGTATTGAAAAGTACCAATACACCACAGGCGATATAGAGAACGGTACGAATATTGTCGTCCTGGACGAATTCCAGCGTATCGAACAGCACGAACGCAGCAACCGCCCACAACAACAGCACATCGAACCAGGCCATCACGCAGTCCTGCATGAACATGCGTTGTATTCGCGACTTTAAATCTTGTTTCATTTACCTCTCCTCTTGGTCATGTTTTAAAAAACAAAACGCCCGCACATGAAGTCATGTGCGGGCGCCGGTTTGCTACTTCTAAAACAACTACTTGCAACCTGCAAGAGAGACGCGTCAACAGCCGCGCTCTCAAAAAGGAAAGAAAGAGGGAGGCTGCTCCATCCAGACGAAATTGCTGTCCGGTAAAACCATCGGCTGTCGGGAAGAATCCGCGAGTATCACTTCTCTTCCCCAAACATTGCTTAATGTTCATGTCACAGCCCCCTTCAAAGTCCGACTCATCGTCGGGGAGGATCGCTACAGGAGATAGTAGCAAATCAGAACCGGGATACTCCCGGAATCCAGTCAGTACCGGCCAGCGGAATTCTGGCCATGGCTGCAGCTTCAAGCGTCAGTGCCACCAGGTCTTCGCGTTCCAGGTGATGCACGTTGGACTTGCCGCAGGCACGCGCAACCGTGGTGAGTTCCATGTTGAGCGTCTTGAGGTAGTTCTTGACGCGCTTGGCACCGGTCAGCGGCTCCAGGCGCAGCTCAAGCTCCTCGTCCTGCGTGGTCACGCCCACCGGGCACTTGCCGGTCTGGCAGTGGTGGCAATAGCCGGGCGCGGTGCCCAGCGCGTTGTAGTCGGCGGTCGCGTCGATGTGCGCGCCTTCGTGCAGATAGCTGCTGCTGTTGCAACCGAGCGACAGCAGGATGCCCTGGCCGATGGCCACGGCGTCGGCACCCATCGCCAGCGCCTTCGCCACGTCAGCACCGGTACGGATGCCGCCGGAGACGATCAGTTGCACCTTGCCGCGCATGTTCATGTCTTCCAGCGCGTCCACCGCCTGGCGCAATGCGGCCAGGGTCGGGATGCCGATGTGCTCGATAAACACGGTCTGCGTGGCGGCGGTGCCGCCCTGCATGCCGTCGACCACGATCACGTCGGCGCCGGCGTGCACGGCCAGCTTCACGTCATTGAACGTGCGGGTGGCGCCCACCTTGATGTAGATCGGCTTTTCCCAGTCGGTGATTTCACGCAGCTCTGCCACCTTGATCGCGAGATCGTCCGGGCCGGTCCAGTCGGGGTGACGACAGGCGGAGCGCTGGTCGACGCCGATCGGCAGCGTGCGCATGCCGGCAACGCGCTTGGTCACCTTCTGGCCCAGCAACATGCCGCCGCCGCCCGGCTTGGCGCCTTGGCCGATTACCAGCTCGATCGCGTCAGCCTTGCGCAGGTCGTCCGGGTTGAAACCGTAACGGGAAGGCAGGCACTGGTACACCAGTGTCTTGGAGGACTGGCGTTCTTCGGGCGTCATGCCGCCGTCGCCGGTGGTGGTCGAGGTGCCCATCTCGGTCGCAGCGCGGCCCAGGGCTTCCTTGACGCGGCCAGACAGTGCGCCGAAGCTCATGCCGGCAATGGTGATCGGGATCGCCAGTTCGATCGGCTTCTTCGCGAAACGGGTGCCCAGCACGGTGGTGGTGGTGCACTTTTCGCGGTAGCCTTCCAGCGGGTAGCGCGAGGCGGAACCGGCCAGGAACACGAGGTCGTCGAAGGACGGCAGGTGGCGCTTGGCGCCCATGCCGCGAATCTCGTACAGCCCCGTCGCCGAAGCGCGGTGCACGTACTCGATCACTTTCTGGTCAAAGCCAGCGCTTTCTTCCAGTACTAATTTTTTGGTCATGATTCGTATCCCTGTATCAGTATTCCTGGTTCGCGTCCGCGTTCCAGTTATAGAGTTTCTTGGCGCCAGCCACCCGCTTGAATTCCTTCGGGTCGTGCTTGAAACCGGCGCGGCCCAGCAGCTCCTTGACCGCCGCGTAATCGGCGTCCGTCATCGGCTCTTCCTGCGCATCCGCGCCCAGCGACTTGATCTTGCCGCGCACGTAGAACACTGCCTCGTACATGGAGTCGCCCAGGCCATCGCCAGCATCGCCGCAGATCACCATGCGGCCGGCTTGCGCCATGAAGCCGGAGAAGTTGCCGATGCTGCCGCCGACGACGATGTCGATGCCCTTCATCGAGATGCCGCAGCGTAGGCTGGTGTCACCCTCGATGATCAGCGTGCCGCCGCGACCGGTGGCACCGGCAGCAGAGGACGCGAAGCCCTTGACGCGCACCGTGCCGGACATCATGTTTTCCGCGACACCCCAGCCCACGTTGCCGTGCACCGTGATATTGGCGTGCTTGTTCATCCCGCCGACGTAGTAGCCGCCATGGCCCTTGATGTCGATATCGACCGGGGCATCCATCCCGGCGGCAATGCTGTGCATGCCGTCCGGATTGAGGATCTCCAGCTTTTTCACGCCGTTCTTGTTCGGCAGTTCCTTGTGCAGGTACTGGTTGAGTTCCCGCACGGAGATCTTGTGAAGGTCTAGACTTTCCATATGTAAAGTTCCTCAGGCATCGGTTCGTAAAGATTGGCGTTCTTCACATCCGGCAGGTGCGCCAGCGAGCGGTACTCGGAAGCAATCGCCACGTAGTCGTCGTGCTCGGCCACGATGGCCGGCTTGCAGGCGAAGGGATCGCGTACCAGCGCGAGCTGGTCCTTGGTGCCCATCAACAGTGTGAAGAAGCCGTCCAGTTCGTCGAAACCCTTGTTCAGTGCGGTCTTCAGGTCGTCGCCTTCGCGCATGCGCCATTCCAGGAAACGGCAGGCCGCTTCGGTGTCGTTGTCGGTCTCGAAGCCGATGCCTTCATGTTCCAGCATGCGGCGGATGCTGTTGGGGTTGGACAGGGAGCCGTTGTGTACCAGGCACCAGTCTTCACCTGCGGTAAACGGGTGGGCGTGTGCCGGGGTCACGGCAGACTCGGTCGCCATGCGGGTATGGCCCACCAGATGGCTGCCGGACAGGTTCTGGAAGCCGTAACGTGCGGCCACTTGCGCCGGCGTTCCGGTGTCCTTGTACATGTCCATCAGCTGGCCGACGCACAGCAGGCTCAGGCGCGGGTAGGCTTCCTTCAGCCAAGCCTTGACCGAGTCGGATGCCACCGTCGTTTTCAGGATGACGTGATTGGCGTTCTGCTCGACCTTGTCCTTGGTGCCGAAATGAGCGGCGAAATCGCGCTCCAGTTTCTGCCAGTCAAAGACCACATCCGGGGTGTACAGGCAGAACTTGCGTTCGTCGTCCGCCACCGGGGCGCCGAAGATCGCAAGGCCAGCCGAGTCCGGGCCGCGTTCGGTCATGCCGATCAGCATCGGCAGCATCAGCTTGCCGATATCGGCACGCATTTTCTGGTTCTTCACCAGTAAACCAACAATTCCACACATGATTAACTCCTTCTAAAACCTGTTATCAGGCGATCTCAATAAAATTCGACATATCGATTAATTTCCCAATCGGATACATGACGCATGTATTCCACCCATTCCATGTGCTTCAGCTTCAGGAACTCTTCCGTCAGGCCTTCGCCCAGTGCATCGCGTACCACCTGGTCTGCTTCCAGTGCCTTCAGGGCTTCGTGCAGGTTCTGCGGCAGGATCTCGATCCCCTTCTCTGCCAGTTCGGCCGGGCTGAGGTCGTACAGGTTGGTTTCATGGCCTTGGCCCGGATCCAGTTTGCGTTCCACGCCATCCAGTCCTGCGGCGATGATGGCGGCAGTGGCTAGATAGGGGTTGCAGGCACCATCCGGCAGACGCATTTCGATGCGGCCGTAGGGAATCCGCACCATGGTGGAACGGTTGTTGTTGCCGTAGGTGATATACGCCGGAGCCCAGGTGGCGCCGGTCAGCGAACGGCCGACCACCAGGCGCTTGTAGGAATTCACGGTCGGAGCGGCCAAGGCACAGATCGCCGGGGCGTGTGCCAGCAAGCCAGCCATGAAGTGGTAGGCGAGCTTGGTCAGGCCGTGGCCGGTCGGATCGTTATCGTCATGGAACAGGCTCTGTTTGCCGTCACCGATGGAAATATGCAGGTGCATGCCGTTGCCCGGGCGATTGCTGAATGGCTTGGGCATGTAGGAACAGATCATGCCCATCTCGTTGGCAATCTCGCTCGCTGCCATCTTGAACATGATGTAGTCGTCGGCGCTCTTCAGGCAGTCGGCGTAGGTGTAGTTGATCTCGAACTGGCCGTTGGCGTCCTCGTGGTCGATCTGATATACATCCAGACCGACAGCAATCAGGGATTCCGTCAGCTTTTCCAGGAAAGCGCTCTGGCGGGTGATGCCCTTGTAGTCATAGCAGGGTTTTTGCAGGGTATCGGACTCGTCGAACGGGTGGATGTGACCGTTTTCGTCCTTTTTCAGCAAGGAGAACTCAGGTTCGAGGCCGGTGTACATGATCCAGCCCTTTTCCTTGAGGCGCTCCACTTGCTTCTTCAGTACCACGCGCGGGTCGAAGTCATAGGGCTTGCCGAGGACATGACCGTCGCAGATGATCTTGGCATAACCGGGCTGCCAGGGCATCAGGCTCAGCGTCGACAGATCGCCTTTGGCCATATAGTCCGGGCCGTTTGGGGTAATGCCCATGCCGCAGATGGCGCCGCCGGCAAAACCCGCACCATTCTTGAGAATATCCTCAAAATGTTCGGCCGGCACCGACTTGACCTTGGCTACGCCATGAATATCGACAAACTGGGCCAGCACGTACTTGACGTTATTTTCTTTCAGGAACTTCTTTGCTTCCGCCAACGTTTTCATCATATCTCCCTAAAAATTAGATACAGCGTGTCAAAGCATTTCCTTGTAGTGGCAAGAGAGGCCGACGGCGCCGCCGCCCAGTTCCTCCGCAATTTCCAGCAGCGTGTCCCAGATATAAGGTCCGTACGTGCCGTCGCACCACAGGCGATAAACGTTCTCGCCATTGAATTCCTGGCGCAGAAGGGTGACCGAAATGCCAGCCATCTGCGTCATTACAACCGTGTTGGGAAGAAGCGCCGCGTCACGCAGATCGATCGCGCACACTTCCGAAAAGAGTTCTTGCACGTGGCTGCCGCTGAGGATCAGCGCGGTATCGTTGCGCTGCACCTTGTAAAGACCGTAGGCCTTCGGCTGAGTCGCGTCGCAGAGCGCTGCGCAAGCCTGGCCATCGAGCTGGTCTTCCAGCAGGAATTCGTTGAGGCCCAATCGCAGCACCAGGGTGTCGCCCTGCTTCACCCAGGAGTTTGCCTGCGGCGGAATCTCCACTTTCTTTTCCTTCAGCCACTGCACCACATTCAGCCCCTTCACGCCAAAACGCGGGAAGCAGCTCACATCGCAAATGCCCAGAGTGGCCTTGCGCTTGTGCTCAAGTTCGGCACTGGTGTATTCGATAGCGACTTCCATGCCGTTCAGCACCGTCATCTTGGGCGCCAGCCTTTGCTGCGCATAAGCAAGCGGTGTTTGGCGGGTTACCGTACTCATTCCTGATCTCCTTTGTGGCTCTTGATGAACGGCGTTTTCACGACCGTTGCCTTGACCATCGCGCCGCCATCGGTGCGAATGCGGAACTCGGAGCCCGGAGAAGTGCTGTCCGGATCGACGTAAGCGAACCCGATGACGCGACCGACCGAGCGGCTGAAGGCGACGCTGGTGGCGCGGCCCCTGATCTCGCCGTCATCGTCGATCACCAGATTGCATTCCTGCGGCATTTCTCCGCTGTAGTTCGCATCCAGTACGAAAGGCACCAGGCGCTTCGTG
The DNA here is from genome assembly GCF_001645185.1 of Methylobacillus sp. MM3. GTDB lineage: Bacteria > Pseudomonadota > Gammaproteobacteria > Burkholderiales > Methylophilaceae > MM2. The sequence goes on along the minus strand of NZ_LXTQ01000001.1, from coordinate 196,316 downwards.
ACCGGCCGCTTGGCGATGATCTTGAGACTGCGTTGACCGACGAAGAAGGCCTTGCCCATCTTGAGTGCCCATTCGGCGCCGATCTCGTAAGGATTCGTGAGGCCGTCGGTATCGTGGCTCACCAGATGATTGCCCATCTCCAGACGCAACAGACGCTGCGCATCTGTGCCGAACGGCCGCAAGCCTTCGTCTTTCCCCGCTTCCACCAGCGCTTCCCACACATGGCGGGCCTGCGCAGCCGGAATGTGGATCTCGAATGCCAGATCGGAGACGAAGTTCACGCGCAGGATGCGTGCCGGAACCCCTGCAACTTCCGCCTCGCGAACCTGAGAGGCCGGGAAAGCCTTGTCCGAGATGTCGAGTGCCGTCAGCTTCGCCAGAATGCTGCGAGAATTCGGCCCGGCCAGGTTGATCGCGCCAAAGGCACCGGTTACGTTGATCAGGCCGACATTCAGTTGCCAGCGCTGCAGCCAGCGCTGCATTTCGCGGTACACCGTGGCCGCATTGGCGGTGTTGGTGGAGACATAGAATTTCTCGTCGCCCAGCCGTGCTGCCACGCCGTCGTCGACCACCACGCCGGATTCGTCGAGCAGCAGTGCGAAGCGCATGTCACCGACCTTCTGGCTGGCGAAACTTCCGCTGTAGAAGCGCTCCAGGAACTGCGAAGCGTCCGGTCCGCAGACCTCGATCTTGCCCAGGGTACCGGCGTCTATCATGCCCGCCGAGAGGCGCACGGCCATCGCTTCATCCTGCACGACCTCGCTCGCTGCCTTGCCGGGTACGGCGTAGTAAGCCGGACGTACCCAGACACCGCCTTCACTGAACACCGCACCCGCTGCCTTGTGCCAGCCATGGATGGAGGTCAGGCGATGCGGATGGAATCCGCGGCCGCCGAGGTGACCGATCGGTGTCGGATGGAAAAACGGCCGCGCTGTGGTGGTCCCGATCTTGTCGACCGGCAAGCTGCGGATCCTGGCCAGAATACGGATGGCATTCATGTTGGAATGCTTGCCCTGGCTGGGGCCCATGCCGACGGTGGTAAAGCGCTTCATCAACTCGATGTTGTCGAAGCCTTCCTTGGCGGCATTGATAAAGTCCTTGACCTGCAAGTCTTCATCGAAATCGACGAAGTTCTTGGCATCCGGGTGCGGCACGATCGGATAAGGATGGCTGGGCGCAGGGCCGTCGTGCGATGCAACATCGACACTCGGGCTATCCTTGCCGAGATGGCGCAGCACGTCTGAAACGGCACGGGCGCCGTCATGCATGCGTTCTTCGAGTCCGTAAACCCCGTTGACCTTGCCTGCAGCGAAAACACCGTTGGGCAGACGTGCCGGGACGAATTGATGCAAGGTTTCGTCGTAGCGCATGGCTGTACCGGCCTGATACAGCAGCGCGGCAGCCGGCGCCCATCCGGCGCTCATCGCAACGCCATCGCACTCGATGGTTTCCGCCGTGGAAGGATCGGCAGTGCTGGCGGTTTCGTTGTAGGCGCAAATCACCACGCCTTTGACGCCCAGGTTGCCGGAGGCTGGCTGCACTTCATAAACGCAGCTGCCCTTGCGTACCGGAATCCCCTTGCGCGCCACTTCGGTGGCCAGTGCGCCCGGCTCGCCGCTGGCGCGCATATCGACAAGGGCGGCCACTTTACAGCCGGCCTGCAGCAGATCCAGCGCAACGCGGTAGCCGTGGCTGTTGGCAGTAACGACAACGCCGTTGTTGAAAGGCTTCACCGCATAACGATGGATCAGGCGCTGCGCGGCCGAGCCCATCATCACGCCCGGCAAGTCATTGTTGCGGAACACCGGAGGTTGCTCGAACACGCCGCTGGCGACGATCACAGCCTTGGCGCGCACTTTGGTAATGCCGTCGGCGCCGACAATGGGGATCAGATGATCGTTGTAGTAGCCTGCCGCGTAAGCGCCGGCGATCAGCGTGATGTTCGGCTGCTTCTGCAGTTGCAGCATCAGTTCCTGCAATTGCGTCGCAGCTTCCGTGGAGCCTGCGCGGTCGTATGTCAGGCTGCCGCCCGGCTGCGCGTTTTCATCGACGATGACGACTTCAAGCCCGCAGCGTGCGGCGACAATTGCCGCCGTCAGGCCGGCAGGCCCGGCACCGATTACCAGCAGGTCGCAATGACGATTGATCTTGCGCTTGAGGATGCGCGGGTAATTGAAATTGACCACGCCCAGGCCCGCCGCCTTGCGGATGATGTTCTCCCAGAAGGGAAAGAGCTTGCGCGGGGTATGGAATGCCTTGTAGTAAAAGCCGACCGGCAGAATCTTGGCCATCTTGTCGATGTAGCGGTTCTTGTCGTGCTTCACGCCGCCGTCGGTGTTCACCGCCATCAGCTGCATGTTGTTCTTCAGGGCCACCACGTCGCCGCGCATATTGGTATCCACGCCGTCGGTAACCATGACGTTGATGTCATGGTTGGCGAGAGTCAGCACGCCGCGCGGGCGGTGATACTTGAAGCTGCGGCCGAGCACGCGCTCGTTGTTGGACCACAGCGCGCTGCTGATGCTGTCGCCCTCGAAGCCTTCATAGGTATTGCCTTCGAAGGTGAACTTGACCGGTTTGCTGCGATTGATCCACTCGCCGGGTTGTTTCGGTAACCGCATGCTCATTGCTTGTCCTCCTGGCCGTAAAGGTAGGTACGCGCCACCTCGTCGGTCATTGTGTTTCTTTCGGCGATGAACCAGGTGCCGCTGGGGCCGTGGTACCACCACTCTTTTTTCATTCCAGGCGCACCGTTGCGATGGTGCACGTAAGTTGCCCACTCCTTGTCGCTACAGGTGTTCGGATCCGGCATTTCGCGAACTTCGCCGCCGAACACGAACTCGCTCAGCGGGCGGACTCCATTCATCGGACATTTCAGTAATTTCATGGCTGTATCCCTTGCTTAGTGACCGACCGAAGCGGCACCCTTTTCCCCGGTCAGCTCGTATTCTTCGAAACGCGACAGGCGGAAGGAATTGATCAGATCCGGCGCGCGATCATTGGCGATCGTCTCGGCCATGGTCTTGCCGCTGATCGGCGTGGCCTTGAAGCCCCAGGTTCCCCAGCCGGCATCGAGGTAGAAACCTTCCACCGGCGTCTTGCCCATGATGGGCGCGAAGTCGGGCGTGATATCGGCCATGCCGGCCCACTGCCGCACTACCTTGACGTTGGAAAGGAAGGGGAACATATCCAGGATATGCGTCGTCAGTCCCTCGACGAAATCCAGCGACGAGCGCGTCGAGTGGACTTCATACGGATCGAGCGATGAGCCCATCACCAGTTCACCGCGGGAGGACTGGCTGACATACACGTGCAGGCTGCCTGAAACCAGGATGGTATCCAGCCAGGGTTTCATTGGCTCGCTGACGCATGCCTGAAGCGGCTGGATGATGATCGGCGTCTGGACGTCCACCATCTTGCACACGCGGGGAGTGAACCCGGCTACGGCTGACAATACCTTATTAGTGGAGATGTAACCGCGATTGGTCTGCACGCCCTTGACCTTGCCGCCTTGCACATCGATACCGGTGACTTCGGTACTCTGGAAAATTTCCACGCCCATATGGTCAGCACCGCGCGCGTAACCCCAGGCGACCGCATCGTGACGCGCTACCGAGCCCGGTGCGTGATACAGCGCGCCGAGGATGGGCGCCTGTCCGCTGCAGCTGATATCCAGTTGCGGGCAGGCCTTGGAGATTTCATCCGGACCGACGACATAGCTTTCCACGCCGACATGCTTGTTTACCTCTGCACGCCAGCGCATGGTGCGCATGGCGGATTCGGTATGGGCGAGAGTGAAGTGACCGCGGGTCGAGTAGAAGAGATTGAGGTCGAGATCCTGCGAGAGATCTTCGAAAAGCTTGACGCTGGCGTTGTAGAAATTCACGCCTTCGGGTGTGAGGTAGTTGGAGCGAACGATCGTGGTGTTGCGGCCGGTGTTGCCGCCGCCGATGTAACCGCGCTCCAGCACTGCGACATTGGTGATGCCGTGATCACGAGCGAGGTAATACGCTGCGGCTAACCCATGACCGCCCCCGCCAATAATCACAGCATCGTAACTTTTCTTGGGCGTTTCACAGGCCCGGAAAAAACGCGGCGCCGGGTGTTCCCGGCTCATTGCGTATTTAAGCAGTCTTAGTGGCATTGCCGTTTCCTATATTGAGGTATTTTTTCTTCAATTTGCCATAAAACCAAGCGCACGACCAATCAACTTAATTTAATGACATGAAACATTAGGCGCTATTTATCCATAACCAAAATCGGGTGTCAATACAATTTGTGAAACATTTTTAAATAAAATGAAACATAAGATGGGAGCAAGTGAATTTTTTGTGTAGAATTAGACCGTTACGTACTTTAAGGTAGCCCATGACAACCTCGCTTCAGACCGTCCCCTCCAATGCCACCCTTGCCGGCAACACGCTCGATGCCTATCTGGGACATACGATCCGCCAGCTCAGGCAACAGCACGGCCTGACGATTGCCGAAATTTCGCAGCGTGCAGGTATCAGCCGCGGGATGTTAAGCAAGATTGAAAATGGCCTGGCATCCACCAGCCTCGATACCCTGGAGCAGTTGGCCAACTCGCTCGGCGTGACCCTCTCACGCCTCTTCCGCGACTACAACGCACCGTCGGGCGGCGCGCAGTTCGTCAAGAACGGCCAGGGAATGGAGGTCGTGCGCAGAGGTACCCGTTGCGGACATACCTATCAGTTACTGGCCTACGACCAGGGGCCGCAGAAAGTCTTCGAACCTTTCCTGGTGTCGCTGGAGGAACAGGACGAGGAGTTCCCGCCCTTCGAGCATCCCGGCACCGAGTTCATCTACATGCTGGAAGGGGTGGTTGAATACAGCGTGGGAGGCGAATCCTTCGTGCTGGAGCCCGGCGACTCACTGACCTTTCGCGGAGAACTGCCGCACCGTCCGGAAAAATTGATCCAGATGCCGATACGCTTTCTGGCGATCATTCATTACGGAAATCCGGATTCTGTGGACACTGAATAATTCATCGTGCAGGCATGTGCCGCTTGCGTTTCATAACATGTCTCGCAAGCGGTAATACCACATACCGAGCATGAGTGCCGGCGTGCGCATGAGTTTTCCTCCGGGGAATGGCAAATGCCGGATGCGCGTAAAAAGATCGAAGCGTTCTGCCTGGCCCGCAATCGTTTCCGCTACCAGTTTTCCTGCCATGCCGGTCAATGCAAGCCCATGGCCCGAGAAACCGTGGAGATAATAGATATTTCGCTGCAGACGGCCAAAAGCCGGAGCCTGGTTCATGGTTAAATCCACAAATCCTCCCCAGGCATATTCGATGGATAAATCCTTGAGTTGCGGGAATACATCCACCATGCGATTCCTGATACGTTCGATCAGATTGCGGGGAGTGCTGCCGCTATAGCTATCGCCCGCACCAAATAGCAATCGATGATCGGCGCTGAGCCGGAAATAATCGAGCACGAAATTGGTGTCGGATACGGCGGCACGGTGCGGCATCAATGCATCGGCACGAGCTTTCCCCATGGGAGTGGTCGCAATCATGTAGGTACCGATCGGCACGATGCTTGCGGTCAACTCGGGCGCCACTTCATCGCCGTATTCGCCGAGGTAGACGTTCCCGGCCAGCACCACAAACCGGCAGGTCACTTCGCCCTGCGCCGTTTTGACGACCGGCCTCTCCCCGCGCTGGATGACGTATACAGGCGAGTTTTCAAAAACCAGTACGCCGGCTTTGCGCGCGGCGGCGGCTAGGCCGAGGCAATACTTCAATGGATGCAGGTGGCCGGAGTTGGCATCGTACACACCGGAATGAAACCGTTCGCTGGCAATCCAGCTGGAAATCTCATCCGGACCAATAAGTTGCAATGGATACTCATAAACCTGCATGACATGCCGCGCCCATTTTTCGAGCATGCGCGATTTTTTTTCGCGAACGGACAGGCTCAGGTAGCCCGGTGCGTAGTCGCAATCGATGGCATAACGATCGATGCGCTGACGCAGCAGTGCCAGGCCTTCAACCGTGATATCCCAGGCTTGCCTGGCTTCTGCGGGCGAAAACTGTTTTTCGATGGCGCATTCTCCGGCATGGCCGAAGCCTACGATTGCTTGCCCGCCGTTTCTTCCCGAGGCGCCCCAACCTGCCCGCTGGGCTTCGAGCAGCACGACCGAATAACCGCGCTCAGCCAGTTCCAATGCTGCCGATATTCCGGCATAGCCGGCCCCGACGACACAGACGTCGCAATTCACGTGCTCGGAAAGCGCGGGTGCAGGCGGCGGGCGAACTACGCTTGCCTCGTAGTAGGAATTCTCGATAAGACCGAGTTCTTTTTTAAGTAACATTTAGTTAAATAAAATATTTAAAGTGATATCTAGCTTTAGCCCACCCGAAAATTGACGAATTGCCACGGGTCTTCCGAATCCATGGGTTCACTGAATAAGGGGCTGCGGTTGCAAAGTGGCGTCCAGTCGTCATATACGCCGACGATCTCGCCGAGATAAGGCTTTGCGATATCCAGTACTGCTTCGTAATCGATATCGTCGGGCTCGACTGCTCCGGCATCCGGGTTTTTGATCGCCCACACCATTCCGCCCAGCACGCCCGCGACCACCTGCAAGCTGGTCGCAGTGTTATGCGGCACCAGTTTGCGCGCTTGCTTGATACTCAAGCGCGAGCCATACCAATAGACGCCTTTGCTGTTGCCCATCAGCAGCACTCCCAGTTCGTCCACGCCCTCTATGATTTCCTCGCGCAGAATGCGTTTGCCGCGTTGAGGTTGCCAGTTTCTCCCCGCGAGCTCATGGAGCGAAAGTACGGCATCATCGCAGGGATGGTAGGCATAGTGCACAGTGGGGCGATAAACAATCTCTCCGTTTTCTCGCAAGGTCAGATGATCGGCAATAGAAATCGATTCGCCATGCGTAACGAGAAAGCCATGGTAACTTCCTTCCAGCGGTGTCCAACTGCGCACCTGGGTGCCCACACCCGGGCGATTCAGATAAATGGCTGCATCGGACCCAAACCCATGCCGGCCGCCATCCTCGGGAAAATGCTTTTCATGGCTCCCCCACCCTAGTTCGGCGGGCTGCAGTCCCTCGCTCAAAAAGCCCGACACCGACCATGTATTCACGAATTCATCGCGCTGCTTGCGCTTGTCGGTTATTTGCGTATCGCGTTCGGCAATATGAATAACCTTGATATCGAGGTTGCGGGCCAGTTCGGCCCATTCTTCATAACAGGTAGGTTTTTCAATAATCAGGCCATTATCTGCCGCAATATTCTGCAAGGCCTGCTTGACGAAAATTGATGCAAGGCCGGGATTGGCACCGTGCGTGATCACGGCGGTTGGATCGTTGCGCTTGTCCAGGCGGTAAGCCAGGATTTCCTCGCGCAAGGCATAGTTGGAACGTTGTGAAGGCGATGCTGCGGGATCTGTATAGCGTCCCGGCCAGGGCTCGATGCAAGTGTCCAGGTAGAGGGCGCCACACCGTCGGCAAAAGCGTATCAATGCAAGGCTGGCAACCTCGACCGACAGGTTGAGCAGGAAATCGCCCTTTTTTACCAGCGGCTCCAATACGGTTTCGTAATTGCCTTCCAGCAGTGGCTGGGCGATAAAAGCCACGCCGTACTTTTTGGCGATGCCGGTTTTGTCTTCACTCCGGGATACGATGGTAACGCGTTGCGGCGCGATATCGATATGCCGGAACAGCAGAGGAAGCATGGCCTGGCCGATACTGCCGAAGCCGAGCATGACAACGGATCCTGGAAAAGACGCGTATTTGATTGAGTGCGCCATGTTTGCTCCTTCTACCCTTGAAATACCGGTTTCGTCACTCCTCGCCGCATATCAGCAGCCCATAGGGAAAACGCATGAAAACAGAAGCAAGATCTATCACTACGCCATCTTCTGCCATGGCTGAAGCGAAAATCTCTTCGGTAAAAACATTACGCCATTTAAATGCAGACAACGTGCCGGGAATTTCGATCCAGGTGTGGCGCCAGACATTCTGGCCTATCGGCAATCCCGACTCGCGCCGGATCAAGGGCAGGAACAGGCGCGGGGTGAGCACGATCATCGACAGGCCGCCATGTTGACGCAGATATGCGCAGACATGGTCGGCGCGACGCCCGGAGACTTTGAGCGGCTGGTAATCGCCGTCGCGAAACAGCAGTTCGTGCTGTCTCCGCAGCATCAGCGTTTTCCAGAGGAGATAAAGCTTGATGCGGCCGTCTTTTGCAGTATCGAGCAGATGGCGCGCCTTTGCGGCCACTTCCTCACGCGGCCCTTCAAATTCTTGCTGCAATGCGGTCAGCATCGCCTGCCGGGTTTGATAATCCACTTTGCGCCGGTTGTCGGGGTCGACCAGACTGAAATCCCAGCTTTCGGTACCCTGATAGATATCCGGCACACCGGGGGCGGTCAGTTTGAGCAACACCTGCGACAGGCTATTCAACATGCCCTGCCGGGCGATACGCTTCTGGAAGGTAAGAAAGCTCGTCAGGAAACGCTTGTTGCCGGTTCGACCGATCAGGTCGCGTACAAAGCCGGTAACGGCATCCTCATACTCGGTACGGGGATTGATCCATGAGCTATAGGCCTTGGCCTCTCGTACGGCTTTAAGCATATACGCCTCTACGCGCTCGCATAGTGCCGCGCGCCCAGCCACATTCGGTTCTTCAAGCGGCCACACGCCAATGAGCGTCTGATATAGCAGGTATTCGTCATTTCGGCTGGGCGCGGGCTTGTCGTCGACAGTACGGATCAGCCCCTGGTTGATGCGGCTCCAGCGAGCCACAAGCTCCTGCCACTCGTCGGGCATTTCCGACAGCACGTTGATACGGGCGCGAACGTCTTCGGATCGCTTGCTGTCGTGCGTCGAGGTAGCGAGCATCGCATGCGGGAAACGCTTGGCGCGATCATGCATGATGCGGTGGAAAGCATTGACCGGCACGCCGAACCGGCTCGGATCCCCGCCAACCTCATTCAACGAAATCAGCCGGTTATAAAGATAAAACGATGTATCTTCCATGCCTTTCGCCATCACCGGGCTGGTGTATTGCTGGAATTTCATCGCAAAGCTGATTACGGCTTCCTGATATGTCTGGTTCTTGCCTTCGGCGCGTGTTTTCAGCAGCACGTCGCGGATGAAGTCGAATACGCCGAGGTCGGCGGCCTGGCTGCGTTTTTTGGCGATACCGATGGCCCAATCGACGTGGCGCACATCTTCCGGCGACACCTGTTCGGCGGAAATATAAGTGCGGTATACCGGAAAACAGGAAACGACTTCGGCCAGCGCCGAGCGCAGGTTATTCAGCGTGTAATCGCAGGTACTTCGGTCTGCCCGTGCGATGAGCGCGAGCTGATGCGCCAGCACGTTAAGCTCGCCGGTCATCGAGATGCGCATCAACAGCCGCTTGCTGGCATAACGCAGCTCATCGAAATTCAGTTTTTGCTCGATGAATCCGGCATAGATGCGATCCATTTTTTCTGCGGCGGCGGAATCGATGAACAGCCCGTTGCACAGGTTCATGAAATCGTAGCCGGTGGTGCCGGATATAGGCCAGTGCTCGGGAAGATGCTCGTGTGCGGCGAGTATCTTTTCGACCACTATGTATAGCGGCATTCTTTCCGTTTCTTCGGACGCCCCGGGGGGCTGCAGGACCGCCGCCATCTGGCGCAGTCGATGAAAATATTGCACAGGATCGTACAGGCCGTCGGTATGGTCGAGCCGCAGGCCGTCGACTTTACCCGCGGACAGCAACTGAAAGATCAGGCGATGCGTGGCCTCGAACACCGTTGCATTTTCCATGCGCAATGCGGCGAGGTCATTGATATCGAAAAACCGGCGGTAATTGATCTCGTCCGCCGCGACACGCCAGTAGGCCAGCCGATAGGCCTGCGCACTCAGCAGATTGTGCAGCAGCTCATAGCGATCCAGCTCGCCCGCTCCGCCGTTGAATTCCGCGAGCATATCGTCGATGAATTGCACGATGTCGGCGCTGGAAGCATGGAGCGCGGCCAGGTGCTGTTTGAGTATCTCCTTGTCGCGGCTGCGCTCGGCGATTTTCTCGGGTTCCGTTTCCAGCCGCCCCGGCAGATGGCCGAAGGCGGTCACCAGGCTCTGGAACTGGAGCACCTGCGGATGATCGGTTCCAAGCCGCGCGCCCAGCTTATCGAGGCCGTAGCCCAGGATGTATGCATATTCGCGCGGATCGACCGGGAAACGATGCTCGTAATAAAACACGCTGAATTCGCCGCGATTGGCGTCGAACACCAGCCTGAGCTCGCCGCTCTCGAGTATCGTGCCGTAATGTTCGCCCAGCACCGGCAGCAGTATCCTGCCCTGCAACTGCTCGGTCGCCGGAAACCAGTCGATATCGAAATATTGCGCATAAACCGATGCCGGGCCGTTTTCCAGCACGTCCAGCCACCAACTGTTATCCGAACCCATCACGCCCATGTGGTTGGGCACGATATCGAGAATCTGGCCCATGTCGTGCGTCTTGAGCTCGGCAACGAAATGCTCGAATTCCTCCTGGCTGCCGATTTCCGGGTTGAGCGCATTGTGATCGATGATGTCGTAGCCGTGCGGGCTGCCGGGCCGCGCCTTGAGGTAAGGCGACGCATAGCAATGGCTGATGCCGAGCTGATCCAGATAATCGACGATCAGCGCGGCTTCGGCAAAGGTAAAACGACTATTGAATTGCAGGCGGTACGTGGCGCGCGGTATGCGCCAAAAAGTGACAGTGCTGTTTTCCTCGCTGCGCGGCGGAGGCTGCGGCTGCACCGAAGTTCCGCGTTCGCGCCGCAGGGTTTCGGTCAGTCCCTGCACCCGCGGATCGCCGCGCCATTCCTCGATATTGAGCGACAACTTGCGACGCCAGTTGGGATATTGCGATTCGCTCGTGCCGGGCAGATTGACCTGATCGATTTGCCCCAGCATGTCCTCGAGCTGCATCAGCATCAGTCTGGATGGCGTGCGCGCAAGATAGGCATGCACTGCCTGGGCGTATTCGGGCGACATTTCAGGCACCGAGACTGGATGCGGCGGCGAGCCTTGCGGCAGCAGCCCTTCCCTTTCCAGCGCAACGAGCAGCCGCGCGCAATCCTGCGCCCGCGCCACGATTTGCGTCTCCCGGCTTTCTTCCGAAGGAAACAGCCCCAGCGTGTGGCGGACTTCCAGGTCGCGGCCCTGCCAGAACCCGGCCAGAGTGGCGAGGTCATGCGTGGTCACGGCTACCAGCGCCTGCTCCGGGTATTCGTTGGGCGCCTTGAAGGAACCGATATTCCAGTCCTTCTCGAAATATTGCAGACGGTAGGAATGCACACCCAGCTTCTCCAGCTCATGGCGCACCTCGTTGGGCACCGTGCCCAAGTCTTCGCCGACGATCAGGCAATGGTTGCGCTGGCTTTCGAGCGCCAAAATGCCCAGCATGTCGGCAAACGGATAATAGACATATGCGCCATCTGCCGCGCTTTTGCCCGGCGGCACCCAGAACAGCCGGAATAGCCCCATCACGTGGTCGATGCGCAGTGCGCCGGCATCGACCATGCCAGCGCGCAAGGTGTCGATGAAAGGCGCATAAGCCGCCTCGGTCAGCGCGTGCGGGATGAAAGGCGGCAGCCCCCAGTCCTGGCCGGTCAGGCTGAAGTCGTCCGGCGGCGCGCCGACGCTGGCACCGATGGCGTACAGCTTCTGGTTGGCCCAGCCTTCCCCGCCTCCGCGGCTGATGCTGACGGCAAGATCGAGCAGCAGGCCGACGCCCAGCCCCAGCTCCCACGAGCGCCGACCGATGGCGGCCAGTTGCAGGTGCGCCTGCCATTGCAGATAGGCGTAGAACTCGACCTTCTCGCGGTTTTTTTCAAGGAAGCGCGCCACTTCGGGAGATTCCGGATCGCGATAGGCTTCCGGCCATGCAGGCCAGCCCCAGACCGAGGCGTCCCTGGCTTTGAAGTATGCCTGCAAGGCTTCGAACAACGCCTGGCGATGCAAGGCTATGCCGCGTTCGGCCTGAAAAGCGCGGAAAGCGCGGCCGCGGTCGGTGTCGCGCTCCAGATGATGCTTGCGGAAATGTGCGTAAAGCTTTTCGAGAGCCGGCAGTTTGAGCGCCGCTACGGCGGCATATTGCACCATTTCCTCGGCTCGCAAGGCCCGCAATTGCGCCTGGAAGGCATCCGCCCGCACCTGCCTGACGAGGTTGTCGCATTCCGCAAAATCGGGAATGGCTTCGATATCGAGATAAAGCACATTGAGAAACAGGCGGCTCGACGGCCCATATGGGCTGGCGTGCTCGGGGTTGTCCGGAAACAGCGCATGAATGGGACTCACGCCAACGATACCTGCGCCCTGCTCTGCGCAGAACTCGACCACGGCCTTCAGGTCGCTGTAGTCGCCCACGCCCCAATTGCGCTGCGAGCGCAGGCTATAGAGCTGGGCAGCCGTGCCCCAGACGCGGTTTTCGCCCTGTATTGCTGCCGGGCGAAAGCAGGTGTCCGGCGTAACGATCAGCATCATCGCCGCAGGTTCGTCGATGCCATGGAGCTCGAGTCGATGGTAGCCCCATCCGGGCTGACGAGGCAGCAGAAAGGTATAGCGCACGAAGGTTGTGTCACCGAGCTGACACTGCTCTTCGCGCTGCAGATCGGTGGGCCGGAAACGTCCCTCATGCCGCTCGCCGTTTTCCAATATCAATAACCATGTCAGTTCATCCGTGCGATGCTCGGGCAGCGTTACCGGAATCGCATAAGGCGTTTTCTGCTCGCGCACTACCCTGACCGGAGGCAAAGCGCTGCGCCAGCAACGATTTTCCAATGCATCCAGTGAACTTCTGATTTCATCCGGGGTAGCGACGGCAAAACCCATTGCGCCGAGCAGCGCTAATTGGGTTTCCTCGCTGATGGGATGCGGATTGCCCCAGATGTCGGTGTAATCGAGGCCGATGCCGGAAAGCACGCACAGGCGGTTGAGCATGGTTTGCTGATCATTCATTTTTTGTATTCTCCAGAGTCCAGGCGACCGACCAGGGCGGCAGTGTGCCTGTAGTGAGGGATGCGGCGATATCGTCTTCGCTTGCGAACAGCAAGGGGGCATCCGGTACGGCCATATCCAGGATGGCCGATTTTCCAAGGTTGGCGAGCAGCGTCCATCGGCTGCCGTCACCCAGGCGCCATTCGATGGCTACGCTGCGCTCCCCCAGCACCCGAACGGTCGAATTGCCGCCTTCCAGGCCACGCAGGCGCGGCACGAGATGCTCGCGGCGGATACCGAGCAGCGTTTTGTACAGTTCGAACCAGGATTGATGCTCGGGCTGCGCCCAACTGTGCCAATCCAGCTTCGAGCGCTGAAAAGTGTCGGGATGGCCGGGGTCCGGAATGCTGTTTCGCGCTGCAGGATCACTGAATGCAGGAAACCTTGCAAACTCTTTCCGCCGGCCCTCGGTAACCGCTTGCGCGAGCTCCGGGCCAAAGTCGCAGAAAAAAAGAAATGGCGTGAGCGCGCCGAACTCTTCTCCCATGAAAAGCAAGGGTATCTCCGGCGCCAGCAGCATCACCGAAATCGCGGCGCGCAACGGGCGCGGATCGACAAGCATCGACAGGCGTTCGCCGAAAGCGCGATTGCCAACCTGGTCGTGGTTCTGAATCATCGATACAAAAGCCGTGGCCGGCAGATGCACACTGGAGGTGCCGCGCCTTTCGTTATTGCGATGCAGGGAGGTTTCGCCCTGATAGGCAAACCCCTCCGTCAGGCAGCGCACCAGGTGCCGCATGGGGTTATCCGCGTAATCCCGATAATATCCGCCACTCTCGCCGGTCAGCAGCACATGCAGCGCATGATGGATGTCGTCGTTCCATTGCGCGTCAAAGCGGCCGGGGCGCCCGAGATAACGCGCTTCATTGTTGTCGTTTTCCAGCACCAGATGAATATGTCTCTCCTGCCCCGGTCCGTTTCGCACGGCCTCGGCAATCTCGTCGAGAATATCCGGGCTGCTGTCGTCCAGGATGGAATGCACCGCATCCAGGCGCAGCCCATCGAAGCGATACTCGTCCAGCCAGTAAAGCACGTTGTGGATATAGAAATCGCGTACCGTTCGGCTGTGGACCGCGTCGTAATTGATGGCAACGCCCCAGGGCGTATGTTCGTCCTTGAAAAATGGCGGAGCGTACAGATGAAGATAATTCCCTTCCGGCCCGAAATGGTTGTAGACCACGTCGAGAAACACCATCAGCCCTTTTTCGTGCGCGCTCTGGATCAGCTCCTTGAGGTCTTCGGGGCGTCCGTAGCGGTGATCGGGCGCAAACAGCAGCACGCCGTCGTAACCCCAGTTACGCTCGCCGGGAAAATCGGCGACAGGCATCAGTTCGATGGCGGTTACGCCCAGTTCGACAAGGTAATCCAGCCTGTCCCTGACACCTTTGAAAGTGCCTTCCGGGCTGAACGTGCCGACATGCAATTCGTACAGCACTACTTCTTCCCACGGCCTGCCTTTCCAGTGCGTGTCGGTCCAGGTAAACGACTGCGGCACGACAACCTCGCTGGCCTGATGAACATCGCCGGGGTTATAGCGCGAGGCTGGGTCCGGGACGCGCATTTCGTCGCTCACCCGATAGCGATAACGCGTGCCGGCACCCGCCCGGTCGGTAATGCATTCGAACCAGCCTTGCGGCTGGGCTTCCATGGGAAGGCTGAGTTCGCCCGCGCCCTGCTCGATGCAGAGCGATACTTTTTCAGAGCCGGGCGCCCACAGGCGAAAACGCACCCGGCCATCGTCGAGCACTTGCGTCCCGAAAGGCATGACGTGCTGGTATCTCATGTCGTGTATTCATTCCTTGTTTTTCTGTCCAGGCCGATGCGCAGGCCACCATTTCTCCAGCAGTTCGGCTATTCGATGCTGGCTGCCGAGGCCGAATGCCAGGGCCAGGGCGAATACCACGCCGGCGAGGATGATGAGAAAGCTTTGGCGCACCAGTTCGGAGGCAACGTCCACCTGCTCCAGCGCGATCATCACAACGAAAATCAGCACCGCATAGCGCGCAAAACGCCCGAGAAACTCGACATCCTCCAGCCCCACGTTTTTGCCGTAGGCGATGATGGTGTTGTCGATAAAGCGGGCGAAATACGCACCGAAGGCCAGTATCAGTACGGCGACGATGACCTTGGGGATAAAGAGCGCGACGCGGCCGATCAATTCAGTGACATTCGTCAGGCCCAGACTGTTGAACGCGATCATCAACACGGCCAGCGTCACCAGCCAGTAAACCAGCGCTCCGAGTATGCCGACCATGTCGGTCCCGATGCCGCCTTGATGCAGGAAGCGGTCGATACCGGCACGCTCGGTCAACACATTGAAATTGACGGCTCGCAGCGCCTTGATGACGATCAGCCGGATCGCTTTGGCGAATATCCAGCCGATCAGCAGGATGATGGCAGCGAGCAGCAATCTAGGCAGAAACGCGCCAAACTGCAACAGCACCGCCCTGACGGGTTCCAGCATGATATCGATCTGGTTCATTTCTCTCCTCCCGTGATTGTGTTGGTAAGCTGCATGATGCTGCGCGCCGACGCCCCCGTAACATCGGAATGCAACTCGATATCGCTGCGCAACTCACGAAAAGCTCTTTCGATCCGAAAAAGCTCAAGCAGGCCCCGCAGATCTTCCGGCGCGCCCAAGAGATTCATGTCTCTGGTTTTTTCATGATATTCGGCGAGGAAAACACGCTTTGCCTCATCAACCCACAGACCTGCAAGCGATTCGAGCTGCGCAGTGCTGTCCGGGCGTTCGATACTGGCTGCCGTGAGTGCCGTATTTCCGACAGCATGCAGCGATTGCAGCATATGGGCGACATCCCGAATCGGCGGCTGCTTGCGCCGACGCTCGTCAAACGGCCGGACCGGCTCATCCTCCAGATCGGTGATCACAAAGTCGTTCTGGTTGATCAGTGCCTGGCGCAAGTGATAATCGCCGTGGCAGCGAATCTTGGTGACCGCATTCGGAGTCGTCGCATGGCTTACGATCCGGTCTTCGATTTTCCTGCGATGCGCGAGCAAGGCATCCGCATCTTTGCGTACGGTACCCGTCAGGTTAGAGCGGCGCGCAGATAAAAGTTCCAGCGTCTGCGCGGCTTCCGCGAGGATGGAGGCTTTCCACTGTTCCACATCCTCTTGCGAAACGGGCTCCGGAGAAAAGTCCTGATCGCTGTCGTCCATCAGTGCGCGATGCAGTTGGGCCGTGCGTTCGGCCAGCGTGCGCAACAACACCCAGTAGGCGTGATGGACGATCTCCGTCGCAGTATTGAGACTGTTCGAAGCGCGCGACTCGTCGAAAAAGTGCGCCAGGTAATCCAGCGTGTACCCCCAGAAATCTCCCTGGTTTTCCACGTAGGTCTGCAGCAGGCACAGCGCCGTCTGGCTGCCCTGATGGTCGACATATTCGACGGTACCCAGCGTAGGTGCGACATTCGGAAAGCCCCGCCGCGTCAGGAAATGCCCCAGTTCAATCGCCGGGCGTAGCCCGGCATGCAGGTGACGATAGCCTTTCAGAAAAAGCGTCTGGCCGATGGCGACAGTACTATGGCCTCCTTGTGCCTTCGGCGGTTTCACCGGCAAGGCTGAGACATCGAGCTCGCCCAGTCGCGCAAAAGCTTCGGATGGAATGAAGCGGATATTCCCCTGTTCGCTGGAGAGCGTCAGCCCCTGCCCTAGCGCCTGCACGATCTCGCGGCAGAACGACGCATCGGAGAAAGCATCGGCGATGACCCCAACGCGCGCCTGATGGCGCACGCGTGCAATCGTCGTGGCCGGCATCGCCTGCAGGGTTTCGTCACCGCGCTCCCAGTTGAGAGCCAGCGGCAAAAAGTACAAGCCGTTATCGCCTGAATCATCCAGCCGGAAAATCGCCAGCAGACGCTGGTTTTCCTCATGGCTCCATTCGGTGTAATCGATCAGTGTCGCGCGCTCGACGGGGATGTTGCTCCAGCGCTGGGAGACGATGAACTCAGGCAGCGTTTCCTGCTCGAATTTGGCGCGCAATTGCTCCGACATCGCAATTCGCCACGGCACGACACGGTCGCGGAAGAAACTTCGCCAGCCGTCGAACAGCACGAGCAAGGGCAATTCCTCCTGCGCCACGCGATCCTGCAACCAATCCGGCCCGGCTTCGTCCGTGGCAAGACGGAACCAGTAAAAACCGTGGCCGGGCAAAGTCAGCATGTAAGGTAATTCGCCGATGGGTGGAAATGCCGTGCGGCCCAGCATTTCCACCGGCACGCGGCCCTTGTAGAGCGCGAGATCGAGCTCAAGCGGTTGCGGAGCCCGCGCCAGATTGGCAACGCACATGACGACCTCGTCGCCATATATGCGCAGATAGGCGATGATCTTGCGGTTGCCGGGCCGCAGAAACACCAGGGAGCCGCGTCCGAACGCCTGGTGGCTCTTGCGTATCGCCAGCATGCGCCGCATCCAGTTGAGCAGCGACGAGGGGTTGCGCACCTGCGCCTCGACGTTGATCGCCTGAAGGCCGTATACCGCGTCCATGATCGGCGATAGATACAGCCGCTGCGGATCGGCGCGGGAAAAACCGGCGTTGCGGTCCGGGCTCCATTGCATCGGTGTGCGCACGCCATTACGGTCGCCGAGATAATAGTTATCCCCCATGCCGATCTCATCGCCGTAATAAATGATGGGCGAGCCCGGCATCGACAAAAGCAGGCTATTCATCAGCCGGATCTTGTCGTAATCATTATCCATCAGCGGCGCCAACCGCCGCCGGATACCGACATTGACCCGCGCGCGCATGTCGGTAACATACATCTGGTACATGTAGTCACGCTCTTTATCGGTGACCATTTCCAGCGTCAGCTCGTCGTGGTTGCGCAGAAAGATCGCCCACTGGCAATTGTCGGGAATATCCGGTGTCTGCTGCATGATCTCGACGATGGGGTGGCGGTCTTCCTGCGCGATGGCCATGTACATGCGCGGCATCAGCGGGAAGTGGTATGCCATATGGCATTCGTCGCCGTTGCCGAAATAATCGCGCACATCCTCGGGCCACTGGTTGGCCTCGGCGAGAAACATGCGGTTCTTGTAATGCTTGTCGAGCTCGGCGCGCATGTATTTGATGACTTCATGCGTCTCCGGCAGGTTTTCGTTATTGGTGCCCTCGCGTACGCACAGATAAGGCACCGCATCCAGGCGCACGCCGTCCACGCCGGCATCGAACCAGAAGCGCATCACGCGCATCATGGCCTGCATCACATGCGGATTATTGTGGTTGAGGTCGGGCTGGTGCGAAAAAAAACGGTGCCAGTAATAGGCCTTGGCGACATCGTCCCATGCCCAGTTGGATTTCTCGCTGTCGGTGAAAATGATGCGGGTTTCGGGAAATTTCTTGTTGTCGTCGCTCCATACGTAGTAATTGCGCTTCATCGACTTCGGCGGCGCATTGCGCGCGGCCTGAAACCAGGGATGCTGGTCTGAAGTATGGTTGATCACCAGTTCCGTGATCACCTTGAGCCCGCGATGATGCGCTTCGCGCACAAACTGGCGGAAATCGGCCATGCTCCCGTAATCGGGGTGGATATTGCGGTAGTCGGAGATATCGTAGCCGTCATCGCGCAACGGCGAAGGATAGAACGGCAACAGCCACAGCGTATTGACGCCGAGATCCTGCAAGTAATCGAGCTTGTCGATCAGTCCGCGAAAATCGCCTATACCGTCGTTATTGCTGTCGTAAAACGCCTTGACGTGCAATTCGTAGATGATGGCATCTTTGTACCAGAGGGGGTCGTCTTCAAACATGCGTGCTCCCTGAAAAAACCAGTGCGCAATCTGATTGGTTGTTTGTATGACAGACGAGGATGACTACATATCGAGACCGCATGCCTGGAATAAAGTTTTCCAGGGGGTGCCAGGCAGAAAAATAAAAAGGGGCCGAAGCCCCTTTGATGTGCGATTGGTATGGCGGTATTACTGGTTATTGAAGAACGCCATATTGCTGCACCGGCCGTTGACGAAGGTCAACTCGGTCGTCTTGTAAGTACGCTTGTTATCGTAGCGAACGATATTGGTGTAGTACCACATTTCGATATTGACCGGCTTGCTCGACTTGTCCAGCGGACGGCCGATTACACCTTCGGCATTGGTCGGCTTGATCGAGAGCTGCTTGCGGGCCGGCTCGCCGATGATATCCGTGACCTGCTTCTTGGATTTGTTGCTGAGCAGGCGAATGAAGGTTTCTTCATCATAGGTTTTGGCCTTGGACTTGGTTTCCGCCCAGGCCGGCGCTGCGAGCAGCATGGTGGCGGTCAGGCAGGCGGCAATCAATTTACTGATGGTCATCGGGATTCCTTTGCGTTTCTAAGCGGGTGATTATCGCATTTATGCATCAAGCTTGCAGCCATCGGCGATGTCCAGCTGCAAGCCGTCGTACCCAACATGAACGTTCGAGGGTAGCGTCTGGCTGACTTCGTTGTATTCGAGTTCATGTGTCATATGGATCAGATAGGTTTGCCGGGCTCCGATACGCTCAGCGTAAACCAGACTCTGCTCCAGATTGATATGCGTGTGATGCGGTTTGTAGCGCAGGCAATCGAGCAGCAATACGTCCAGGCCGGTCAGCAATTCGAGCGAAGACTCCGGGATTTCCGAAACGTCGGTGAGGTAAGCCATGTTACCAATGCGATACCCGTACACGATGGCTCGACCGTGCCTGGCCGGAACCGGTATGATCTCCTGGCCGAACAGCACAAATGGTGCATCGACCTGATTGGTGCTCAGTACCGGCAAATCCCAGTAATCACTCGGCTCGCGCAAGGTATATCCGAAACGCGCGCTGATATGACCCATATGATCGAGGCTGCCATATAGCGGAATCTGGCGGCGGTTCAACTGACAGAAGCTGCGCAGGTCATCGATGCCATTCAAATGATCTGCATGCGTATGGGTATAAAGCACCGCATCGACACGACGCAGCTGCTCGCGCAAGGCCTGCTGCCGCAGGTCAGGGCCGGTATCGATCAGGATGACTTCACCACTGGTCAAGGTAATGGCGGAGGAACAGCGCGTGCGTTTGTTGCGGGGGTCAGTCGATACACAGGTCTTGCAGTCGCAGCCGATGACCGGCGTACCGGCGCTCGAACCAACGCCCAGCACCGTCAGTTGCATGGTTTTGCCTGTTTGAACAGACGGAAAAAGTTCCGGGTAGTTGCTTCAGCGACTTCTTGCGGCGTAATGCCGCGCAGCTCCGCGACATGCTCGGCCACATAACGCACGTAAGCCGGCTGGTTGGTCTTGCCGCGATAAGGGATGGGCGCGAGATAAGGCGAATCGGTCTCGACCAGCATACGGTCCAGCGGAATGTTCCGGGCCACTTCCTTCAGCGCTCCGGCATTCTTGAACGTGACGATGCCGGAAAGCGAAATATAGAAGCCCAGCCCCATCGCCTGCTCGGCCACTTCCTGACTTTCGGTAAAGCAATGCATCACGCCGCCGATGCGCTCGGCCCCCTCCTCGCGCATGATGCGCAAGGTATCTTCGGCGGCGTTGCGGGTATGAATCACCAATGGCTTTCCGCTGGCGATGGCGGCGCGAATATGTGTGCGAAAGCGTTCGCGCTGCCATTCAAGATCGCCGGTAAGGCGGAAATAATCCAGTCCGGTTTCGCCGATGCCGACCACTTTGGGATGATTGGCCAGCGCGACCAGCCGATCCACGTCGGCTTCTTCCACATCCTCGTTATCGGGATGGATGCCAACCGTGGCGTAAATGTTTTCGTGCGCCTCGGCGATTGCCAGCACTTGCGGGAATTTTTCCAGCGTCACGCCGATGCACATGGCATGGCCGACTCCGTTATCGCGCATGGCTTGCAGCACTGCCGGCAAATTGGCGGCAAGATCGGGAAAATTAAGATGACAGTGCGAATCCACCAGCATGATGTGATAAGAACTAAAAGAAAAACGTTGAGAAACTACGTGGTGTGGGTCGGGCGCGACGACTTGAGCACCCCACCCAGCAAAGCTTCGATCTTGTTACGCGCTTCGGTACCGCCGTCCTGCGGGTTGAATTGCACACCGATGCCCTGCGGGCGTCCACCCTGTGTAACCGGGGTAATCCAGGCCACATTGCCCACCACCTTGAGCTTGTTCGGATCATCGAGCAGGCTGAGCAGCATGAAGACTTCCTCACCCATCCTGTAGGTCTTGTTGGTTGGAATGAACAGACCGCCGCCCTTGATGAACGGCATATAGGCAGCGTACAACGCCGCTTTTTCCTTGATGGCAAGAGAAAGAACCCCGGGCTTGGGGACGCTTGCAGCAGGTTTCTGGTCGGAAATATCTTCGCTCACGGTTTAGTGGGTGTCGCAAACAATTGAGTGTACTGAATCATCAGGCTTTCCACTTGCAGCTCTGCGTTGAGCGGATGCTGCGAGCTTCGGCGCGCCTCGTTCAAAAGACGCTGAAAATCCAGCAATTTGGGCAAGTCTACCCCTTTGGCCAACTCTTGCAAAGATGCCGCCTGTAGCGCGTGATATCGGATTTCGCCGGTCAGGTGAGCGCTGAGGAGATCGTGCGTCCATTTCTGCAACGCCTCGACCGTATAGGTAATACCTTCCTTGATACACAGCGCTACGGATGCGAATGGGTCCATGCGACCGCCGCGATGCAGCTCCCGATGCAAGTCCGCCAGCCTCTTCTCCGCGCCCTCTTCGACCTTGAGGGCCAGCAATGGCGCTCCGCCGACATACGATAGCCGCTCCGCAGCATGCTGGATGCCCTGCCCGGCCAACCACTCTTCGGCCAGTCTGCGCTCGGGAAAAGGCATGTCGATCTTGTTGCAGCGGCTGCGTATCGTCGGCAGGAGCCGCTGGGGATTATGCGTTACCAGCACGAAAAGCACCTCCGGCGGCGGCTCCTCCAGCATCTTGAGCAAGGCGTTCGCCGAAGCTGCGTTCAGTGCTTCGGCTGGGTGCAGCAGCACGATGCGCAAACCCGCGCGGTGGCTGGACAGACCAAGAAACTCCGCCAGATTGCGCACCTGATCGACCGAGATGATTTGCGACTTTTTGGCAGACTTGCCTTCAGTCGCCTCTTCGTCCGCGCCGTTAGTTGCACTTTCTTCCGGTTCGAGAACTCGCAAATCCGGATGATTGCCCTGGGCGTACCAGTTGCAGCTATCGCAATTGCCACATGCATGACCGTCCGGCAATGGGCGGTCGCACAGTAAGGCACTTGCCAATGCCTGGGCAAAATCCAGCTTGCCGATACCCATGCGACCTTGCAGCAGCACAGCATGCGGCATGCGGCTGCGCATGCCGATCAGTTGCTGCCAGAGCTCGTTATGCCATGGGTAAATAATCATAAAATCATACTATTGAAAGAATTTCTTCAAGTTCATAATGAATTTCAGGTATGGGCTTTCCGGAGTCGATGACGCGAAATCTTTGCGGAAACTGCCCGGCCCGTGCGAGGTAGGCATTGCGTATGCGTTCGAAAAAATCTGCGCCTTCCTGCTCGAAACGATCCGGGTTACGCGCTCCTGCCAAGCGCTGGGTACTCACGGCCACCGGTACATCGAACAGCAACGTGAGATCCGGCTGAAAATCGCCTTGCACCCATTGTTCGAGTTGCCCAATCTTGGCAGTCGATACGCCACGCCCACCGCACTGATAGGCAAAACTGGCATCGGTAAATCGATCTGAAACAACATATACACCGCGCGCCAGCGCCGGACGAATGACCTGCTCGATGTGCTCGCGCCGGGCGGCAAACATCAGCATGGACTCGGTTTCAGGATGCATGTTCTCGTGCAGCAGCAATTCACGTAGCTTTTCGCCCAGAGGGGTTCCTCCTGGCTCTCGGGTCAGCAGCACTTCCTTGCCGCGCGCTTGCAGCAGCCGGGCGATTGCGGGGATGTGCGTGCTTTTGCCCGCACCATCCACGCCCTCCAGGGTAATGAATTTTCCAGCTGTCACGATCAGTTTCTTCTCAGTTGATAACGGGTTACTGCCCTGTTGTGCTCATGCAGTGAGGACGAGAATGCATGACTGCCGTCGCCTTTGCCGACGAAATAGAGCGCCTTGCTTTGCGCCGGATGCAACGCGGCCTCGATAGCCGCCATTCCCGGCATCGCAATGGGCGTCGGCGGCAGGCCGCTCCGTGTGTAGGTATTGTATTCGTTGTCCTGCAGCAGATCGCGCTTGCGCAGATTGCCATCAAAAGTCTCGCCCAGTCCGTAAATGACTGTGGGATCGGTTTGCAGGCGCATCCCAATCCGGAGGCGATTCAGGAAGACGCTGGCGATCATCGGCCGCTCGCTGGCGAGCCCGGTCTCCTTTTCGACGATGGAAGCCATGATCAAGGCCTCGTAAGGCGTGCGATAAGGCAATCCTGGCGCACGGCCTTCCCATGCCTTGGCAAGCTTGCGCTGCATGGTTTCATACGCCCGTTTCAGGATATCCAGATCGCTCATGCCGCTGTCGAAGAAATAACTATCCGGAAAAAACAGTCCTTCAGCCACATTCTCCGTTGCACCGATTTGCCTGAGAATTTCCTCGTTTGTCATGGGCATGGAAAGATGGCGCACATCCTCATGCCGATTCAGGGCTTCGCGTACTTGTGCGAATGTCCAGCCTTCGATGAATACGATGCTGCGCTGGCTGGTGATGCCATCGGTAATCATCAGAAACAGATCGTAATTGGTCATGCCTGCGCGCAGTTCGTAATTGCCGGCCTTGATGTCGCCGGCAAGGCCTTGCGCGCGAATCAGGAAAATGAAGGTCCAGGGCTCGGCCAGAATCCCTTCGCGCACCATTTGCTGTGCAATGCCGCGCAGACTGGAGCCATGCTTCAGAACCAAATCATACGAAGCTGTAGGCAGATTGACGGGTTGCTTTGCAAAATAGATGACCCATCCTGCCATCGCAATAATGGCAAGCAGGACAAGCATGAGAAATTTATTGAGTAACCGCATTGTTTATTCATTCAGCAAGTTTTGTAATTGTTTTGCCAGCATCCCCGCCTGCCAACGGTGTTCGTCCAACTGCCTTACCTGCCAGACACCAATAAGGCTGTTGCAAATAACAACCTCATCCGCACCAAGCAATGTATCCAGGTTGAAGGTGGCGATTGCGCATTCGAATTCCAGGCCGGGCGCAATTTCAAGAATGCGCTCACGCGTGAGCCCCGATACGCCGCAATGCCTGAGATCGGGCGTAGACAATCGATTTCCGTGACGCATGAAAACGTTGCTCATAGTGCACTCAATGACATTCCCGGACTGATCAAGCAGCAGTCCGTCCGTAATGGCCGGATCATTCCACTCCATGCGTGCCAGAACATTTTCCAGGCGGTTGAGATGCTTGATGCCTGCCAGCAACGGCTGGGCTGCCAGCCGCAAGCGGCATAAATGAAGGCTGACCCCTTCGGTAAAATTCTTTTCCGGATAGGATGGCAAGTCAGAGCGCAGGATCGCCCGGTTTGGCTGTGCCAGTGCAGGAACTGCATAACCGCGGGCGCTTTCGCCGCGTGTCACGATGATCTTGATTACGCCATTGCCTCCGTCCTCGAACAAGAGTGCCATATCGGATAACAGAATGTCTTCGGAGGGGCAGACGATGCCTATTGCGTTGCAATCATCGCGAAGCTTCAGATAATGCCTGCTCCAACCGATAGCCGTGCCATCTTTGACACGTAGCGTACGAAAGACGCCGTCCCCGTATGCGAATCCGCGATCGAACGGCGTCAGGCATCCTTCGGATTTGCCGTTGATCAGATAACGATTCTGCATCTCGTTAGCCGCCATCTCACGAAAAAAGCCGCTGGAGCGGGCTTTCGGAGCACTCCACAAAAGCTGTGGATAATTCTGTGGATAGGATACGGATAGAGCAGCTAACTGCCCATTCCAATTGATATTTTTCCTGCTGGATATTATTTGCGCACATATTAAATCCCTTTTAATTCAATATGTTGCAATTTCCCGGCCATTTCTGTCCAAATGAGCCCTGAAATCAGGCGCGCATGCTTGCAGATGTGCATAAAACAAGGCTATCGCGGATAGCCTTGTCGTTTTATACCTTACGGAAAACCAGGGTGCCATTCGTTCCGCCAAAGCCGAACGAATTGGAAATGGCCACATCGATTTTCATATTGCGAGCAACATTGGGCACATAATCGAGATCGCATTTCGGATCCTGATTGAAGATATTGATGGTCGGCGGCGCTACCTGGTCGCGTATGGCCAGAGCAGAGAATACCGCCTCGATTCCTCCCGCCGCTCCCAGCAAATGACCAGTCATCGACTTGGTGGAACTGACGGCAACCTTCTTCGCATGGTCGCCTAAATAGCCCTTGACCGCCTGGGTTTCAGCCACATCGCCCGCCGGCGTGGAGGTGCCATGGGCGTTCACGTAATCGACTTCGTCGGCATTGATGCCAGCGTTTTTCATGGCATTGCGCATGCAGCGCGCCGCCCCCTCCCCGCTCTCGCTGGGAGAAGTCATGTGGTAGGCATCGGCACTCATGCCGAACCCTGCAAGTTCGCAATAAATCCTGGCACCACGACGCTTGGCGTGTTCGTACTCTTCCAGAACCAGCACGCCTGCTCCTTCGCCGATCACGAACCCGTCGCGGTCTGTGTCCCATGGACGGCTGGCCGTAGCAGGATCGTCGTTACGCGTCGACAACGCACGCGCAGAGGCAAAACCGCCAACCGCCAACCGAGTGATCGCCGCTTCGGCACCGCCGGCGATCATGACATCGGCATCGCCGTACTCGATCAGGCGTGCCGCATCGCCGATGGCATGCGTTGCAGTGGTGCAGGCCGTCACGATGGCAATGTTCGGGCCTTTGAATCCGTACATGATCGACAGGTTGCCCGAGATCATGTTGATAATGGTCCCGGGAATGAAGAACGGCGAAATTTTGCGCGGACCTGATTCCCGGTAGACCTGATCGGTATCTTCGATCAGTTGCAGACCGCCGATACCGGAACCGATGCTGACGCCAATGCGTTCGGCGTTCTCATCGGTAACCTCCAACCCTGCATCCCGAACTGCCTGTATCCCAGCCGCCAGGCCGTACTGGATGAATGTATCCATCCGGCGCGACTCTTTCGGCGAAAGATATTGATCCACATCAAAACCCTTGACCTCGCCCGCGACTTGCGAAGCAAATGCGGAAGCATCAAATTTAGTAATGTTGGTAATACCAGATTTACCGGCAAGGATACTGGACCAGGCTTCCGCCACGCTGCTACCGACCGGTGAAATGATCCCAAGGCCGGTAACGACTACCTTACGTTTGGACAAGGCAACTCCGAGAAAAGAAAAGAGAAGTGTGTGGTATTACTTGACGTTGGTGTTGACGTAGTCGATCGCCTGTTGGACGGTAGTGATCTTTTCTGCGTCTTCGTCAGGAATTTCGCAGCCGAACTCTTCTTCCAGCGCCATGACCAGCTCGACGGTGTCGAGCGAATCGGCGCCGAGGTCGTCCACGAAGGAGGATGCGTTCTTCACATCGGCTTCGTTGGCACCCAGTTGTTCGGCAACGATCTTTTTGACGCGTTGTTCAATATCGGACATTTGTTTCCCCTTGGTCTAATGATTACAGCAAAAAATCTCGGGCTATTCTAGCAAAACTCCCGAGGAATTCAAAAAAGCGGCGTATTACGCCATGTACATGCCGCCATTAACGTGCAGCGTTTCACCGGAAACATACCCGGCAGCAGGTGAAGCGAGAAACGCCACGGCTGCCGCAATATCTTCTACCTGGCCGAGGCGGCCCAGCGGAATCTGTTGCAACAGACGAGTGCGCTGCTCTTCCGCCAACTCGCGCGTCATGTCGGTATCGATAAATCCAGGCGCAACGCAATTGACGGTAATGCCGCGGCTGCCGACTTCCTGTGCCAGCGATTTGGTAAAACCGGTCATGCCGGCCTTGGCAGCAGCGTAATTGGTCTGACCGGCATTGCCGGAATGACCCACAACGGAAGAAATATTGATGATACGGCCATAACGCGCCTTCATCATCGGACGCAACACTGCCTGCGACAGGCGGAATACCGACTTGAGATTGGTGGAAAGCACCATGTCCCAATCATCTTCCTTCATGCGCATCAGTAATGTATCGCGCGTCACACCGGCATTGTTCACCAATATGGAGATATCGCCAAACTGTTCCGCGATCTGCTTCAGCACGGCCTCGACTTGCGCGGCATCATTGACGTCCAGCGCCATGCCAACACCCTTGACACCGGTTTGCTGAAGCGCGGCACCGATCTGATCCGCACCGTTTTGCGTGGTGGCAGTGCCGATGACGGCCGCACCCTGCTTGCCCAAATATTGTGCGATGGCAGCGCCGATACCACGGCTGGCGCCCGTCACGAGAGCTACTTGACCTTGCATGATTCCCTCTTTATGCATTCAACTGGTTTTTTGCTTCGCTGACAGCCTCGATGCCGGTCAGCGCGAAGCAGGTCATATCTGCCACGATACGTTTGTTAAGGCCTGCCAGCACCTTGCCGGGGCCGCACTCCGCCGCGTGGGCAATGCCTTGCGCCGAAATGGCCTGCACGGTCTCCACCCAGCGCACCGGGCTGTAAAGCTGGCGCACCAGAGCGTTCTTGATACTTTGAGCATCGGAATACGCTTGAACATCCGCGTTATGCAGCACGGGAATCTGCGGCGCACTCACCGCAACGCTTTCCAGGTAAACCGCCAGCTTATCCGCGGCAGGCTTCATCAACGCGCAATGCGACGGCACGCTCACCGGCAGAATCAAGGCACGCTTCGCACCTTTCGCCTTCGCCGCTTCCATTCCCCGTTCTACAGCCGTCTTATGACCTGCGATCACTACCTGGCCGGGCGAATTGAAATTGACGGCTTCCAGCACTTCGCCTTGCGCCGACTCGGTACATACGGCGCGGACTGCTTCGTCATCCAGACCCAGGATTGCCGCCATGGCACCGACACCTTCGGCAACTGCGCCCTGCATGACCTCGGCGCGGTAGCGCACCAGAGGCAGCGCAGCGGAAAACTCCAACGCGCCGGCAGCTACCAGCGCAGTGTATTCGCCCAGACTATGGCCTGCCATCACGGATGGCCGGGCTCCGCCAGCCTCCAGCCATGCACGCCACACGGCGACTCCTGCCGTCAGCATCAAAGGTTGGGTATTGGCCGTCTGATTAAGCTCTTCGTTAGGCTCCGTGACCATGCGCCACAAATCCTGGCCGAGCACGTCGGAAGCTTCGGTGAAGGTGTCGCGGATGACCGGCTGGTCGCCGAAACCCTGCATCATGCCGACCGATTGAGAACCCTGGCCGGGAAAAAGGAATGCGAATTTCATGTATTTTGATCTCTAGTACTTGAGTAAAACGGAGCCCCAGGTGAAACCGCCGCCAAAGGCTTCCATCAACACAGTTTCGCCACGCTTTATACGCCCGTCGCGCACCGCCACATCCAGCGCCAGCGGGATGGAGGCAGCCGAAGTATTGCCATGCGTGTCCACGGTAACAACCACGCGCTCCATGCCCATGCCAAGTTTTTTCGCAGTTGCCTGGATAATACGGATATTGGCCTGGTGAGGAACCAGCCAGTCGACATGGGCTTTTTCCATGCCATTGGCACCCAGTGTTTCGTCAACGATGGCATCCAACGTATTCACCGCCACCTTGAACACCGCGTTACCCTCCATTTGAATGGAGGGCTTATCGCCCTGATGCAAAGGACCACCGGTCACATGCAACAAATTGGCGTGCGTGCCATCCGCATGCAAATGGCTGGAAATAATGCCGGGTTCTTCGCTTGCCTTGAGAATCACCGCGCCCGCGCCATCGCCCCACAGGATGCAATTGCTGCGATCGCTCCAGTCGGTGATGCGTGAAATGGTTTCGGCGCCCACCACAAGCGCGCATTTGGCGGCGCCGCTCTTGATGAACTGGTCGGCGGTTGCCAGGGCATAAACAAAGCCGCTGCAAACCGCCTGGATATCGAATGCGGGGCAGCCGGCAATGCCAAGCTTGCTTTGAAGAAAACAGGCCGCGCTAGGAAAAATACGGTCGGGCGTTGTCGTGGCAACAATGACGAGATCGATCTCGCTAGGTGCAATACTCGCGGCCTCGATAGCATTGCGAGCAGCCTTTTCGGCAAGATCGCTCGTGAATTCACCGTCGGCTGCAATATGCCGCTCGCGGATGCCGGTTCGAGCGACGATCCACTCATCGCTTGTCTCGACCATGCGTTCGAGGTCGGCGTTGGTAAGTATTTTAGCGGGCAGATAACTGCCCGTCCCTGCAATTCGGGAATAGGTCATGCAGGTATCTTTGTAGGAGTTGAGGGTTGCATGTGTTCTATCGCCAACTGTTCGCTGATGCGGCGCAATACGCCGCTACGGGCTTCTTCGATAGCGGTATCGATGGCGTGCTGGAAAGCGAAGCTGTCCGCACCGCCGTGACTTTTCACGACGATGCCGCGCAGACCGAGAAGGCTTGCGCCATTATAACGCCGTGGATCCAGACGTCGCTTGAAAGCGCGCAGCACGGGCATCGCCACCAGTGCCGTCAGCTTGGTAAAAACGTTGCGCTTGAACTCCAGCGTCAGGAAGCGACCCATCATTTGAGCAAGGCCTTCGGAGGTCTTGAGTGCCACATTGCCGACGAAGCCATCGCAGACGATGAGATCGGTCGTTCCTTTGTAAATATCGTTGCCTTCCACGTTGCCATAGAAGTTGAGATGGCTGGCCCGCAGCAATTCGCCCGCCTGCTTCACCACTTCATTGCCCTTGATGTCTTCGGAGCCGATGTTCAGCAGGCCGACGGTGGGACGTTCCTTGTGCTCAACGCAGGACACGAGCATCGCGCCCATGATTGCGAATTGCAGGAGGTGCTCCGCCGTGCAATCGGCATTTGCGCCGAGATCGAGCATGTACACCTGCCCTTTTTGAGTAGGCAGTGTCGACGCGATAGCGGGGCGATCAATCCCCGGCAGGGTTTTCAGCACGAAACGAGCGATTGCCATCAGCGCGCCGGTATTTCCGGCACTCACACAGGCGCTCGCCTCCCCGCTTTTCACCAAGTTGATGGCGACGCGCATGGACGAATCCTTCTTGCCGCGAAGCGCGCTTTGCGGGGGCTCGTCCATGTTGACGACCTCGCTGGCGTGATGAATGCGCAGACGAGGGCTGACTTTGGCGCCATGAGCCCGCAACTCGGATTCTATGGCGTCGGTGAGCCCGACCAGGACGATATTGATTTCGTTATTCTGCTTGAGCGCCTGAAGCGCAGCAGGAACGGTAACATGGGGGCCATGATCGCCACCCATGGCGTCAATTGCGACGGTAATATCCATAAACAAAACGCCGCCTCTATGACGAGACGGCGCGTATGTTTTCAGTCTAAAACTTATTCGCCCTTGGAAGGCAGCACCTTGCGGCCACGATAGTAGCCGTTCGGGCTCACGTGATGGCGCAGGTGCACTTCACCGGTGGTCGGTTCCACTGCCAGCGGAGGATTGGTCAGAAAGTCGTGCGAACGATGCATACCGCGCTTCGACGGCGACTTCTTATTTTGTTGGACGGCCATTTACTTGCTCCTAATAAAAAACTTCAGTCTTTGTTTAATTTGAGTCCCTGCAATACCTTGAAGGGACTTTCTTTTTGTTCTTTTGCCGCCGATAAAGCGTCATTGCAATTCACATTCTCGTGCGCTGGCGCCAGCGGCAGGCTCAGCAGCACTTCGTCCTCGATCAGTGCTCGCACGTCAATAGGAGCATCCGCCACTATATATTCAACGTCATCACGCTCGTCTTCCGGCTGCGGCATTCGACTTTCATCCGGCACCAGTATGAACACTGCGGCGGCATCGAGGTCGAAAGCCAGCGCGCCGAGGCAGCGTTGGCAAACCAGATTGAAATGGCCGTTTATTTGCAATTCAAGCTGAGGCTGGCCTTCCATATCGCGGCGGCCGGACAACTTGTAATGCACTTCGCCCTCGGGCGAAAACAGCTGATCTTTCAATCTGGAAAAATCGAAGACCGCGATTGTACCACGAATCTCGCTGGATTTTCGAGCGAAGTCTAGTCCGTCAATGCTGGTCTGTTCAGTCATAAGCCGCGCATGGTACAATCAGCCGGTTTTTGTGTCAAAAATCGGGTCTCCAGTGATCAAGAAAATCCTCGTAGCCAATCGTGGCGAAATCGCGGTTCGCATTGTCCGCGCCTGCTCGGAAATGGGCATCGAGTCGGTAGCTATTTATACCGATGCGGATCGTCACGCCCTGCACGTCAAGAAAGCGGACGAAGCCTATAACATCGGCTCAGACCCGGTCGTCGGCTATCTGAATGCGCATAATATCGTTAACCTGGCTGTTGCGTCCGGTTGCGACGCCCTGCACCCTGGTTACGGATTCCTCTCTGAAAATCCCGAGCTGGCTGAAATCTGTGCGCGACGCGGAATCAAGTTCATCGGACCGAATGCCAACGTCATTCGCCAGATGGGCGACAAGATCCAGGCCCGTAATGCGATGATCGCCGCGGGCATTCCCTGTGTGCCGGGTAGTGATGGCAACCTGGAAAACGTCGAAGAAGCAGTCGCACTGGCGAAGAAGATCGGCTATCCGATTATGCTCAAGGCCACCAATGGCGGCGGCGGCCGCGGCATTCGCCGCTGCAACAACGAAAAGGAATTGCTCGGTAATTACGAACGAGTGATTTCCGAAGCGAGCAAAGCATTCGGCAAGCCCGAAGTGTTCCTCGAAAAGTGCGTGGTTAACCCGCGCCATATCGAGGTCCAGATTCTCGCCGATGGACACGGCAACGCGATCCATCTGTTTGAGCGCGACTGCTCCATCCAGCGTCGCAACCAGAAGCTGATCGAAATTGCCCCGTCGCCGCAATTGTCGCAGGCGCAGCGCGAATACATCGGAAAACTGGCAGTCAAGGCGGCCAAAGCAGTCGATTACAAGAATGCCGGTACGGTCGAATTCCTGCTGGATCAGGACAACAATTTCTATTTCATGGAAATGAATACGCGCCTGCAGGTCGAGCACACGGTGACGGAGACCATTACCGGCATCGACATCGTGCAGGAGCAAATCCGCATTGCGGACGGCCTTAAACTGCAATATCAGCAGGAAGACGTCAAATTCCGCGGCTATGCAATGGAGTTCCGTATCAATGCCGAAGATCCGAAGAACGGATTTTTACCCAGTTTCGGCAAGATTACGCGCTATTACTCGCCGGGCGGACCCGGTGTGCGTGTCGATGCCGCCATGTACAGCGGCTACGTAATCCCGCCCTACTACGACTCCATGTGCGCCAAGCTGACTGTCTGGGCGCTGACCTGGGAAGGCGTGGTCGAACGTGGCCGCCGCGCATTGAGCGACATGGTGGTTTACGGCGTCAAGACCACGATCCCTTACTATCAGGAAATCCTTAAACATCCGGATTTCAGGGGAGCCGACTTCGACACTAGCTTTGTCGAAGCACATCCCGAACTGATTAACTACGAAACCGAGTTGCCGCCCGAATTGATCGCGGCCGCAATTTCGGCTGCCATCGCTGCGCACGAAGGCATTTGATTAATACTTAAAGTGGTAAGTTAAAATTATGGCGAAAGTATATGTTTCAGAATTAGTTTTGCGCGACGGGCATCAGTCCTTGATCGCCACGCGCTTGCGCACGGACGACATGCTGCCGATATGTTCCAAGCTGGATTCGATCGGCTTCTGGTCGCTCGAAGCCTGGGGCGGCGCCACCTTCGACGCCTGTGTACGCTATCTGAAAGAAGACCCGTGGGAGCGCCTCAAGAAACTGCGCAAGGCACTGCCCAATAGCCGCATCCAGATGCTGCTGCGCGGTCAGAATCTGCTCGGCTATCGTCATTATTCCGACGACGTCGTGCGCGCCTTCGTCGGCAAATCAGCCAATAACGGCGTAGACGTATTCCGTATTTTCGACGCGATGAACGACCTGCGCAACCTGCGCGTCTCCATCGAAGAAGTGAAAAAGGTCGGCAAGCATGCCGAAGGCTGCATCAGCTACACGACCAGCCCGGTGCATGACATCCCCCACTTCGTCCGTTTGGCGAAGGAGCTCGAAGGCATGGGCTGCGATACGCTCGCCATCAAGGACATGGCTGGCCTGCTCACGCCTTACACCACGGCAGACTTGGTAAAGGCCCTGCGTGCCGAAATCAATATTCCCATCCACTTGCACAGCCACGCAACGTCCGGCCTGTCTGCAATGAGTTTCCTGAAGGCCGTCGAAGCCGGTGCAACCATACTGGATACCTGCGTTTCCGCCTTCGGCGAAGGTGCCAGCCACTCCTCTACCGAGAGCATCGTGGCCGCGCTGCAGGGCACTGAATATGACACCGGCCTCGACCTCGTGGCGATTCAGGAAATCAATGCCTACTTCCGCGAAGTACGCAAGAAGTACTGGCAGTTCGAGAGCGATTTTACCGGGGTGGATACCCGCGTCCTGGTCAACCAGGTGCCGGGCGGCATGATTTCCAACCTGTCCAACCAGCTCAAGGAGCAAGGCGCTCTGAATCGCATGGACGAAGTGCTGGCCGAAATCCCGCGCGTGCGCGAGGATCTCGGCTTTCCGCCGCTGGTCACCCCCACTTCGCAAATCGTCGGCACGCAGGCCGTGTTGAACGTACTGACCGGCGCACGCTACAAGTCCGTGACTACCGAGGTCAAGAACTACCTGCTCGGCCATTACGGCAAGGCACCTGGCAAGATCAACGACGAAGTGAAGAGCATCGCCGTCGGCAATGCCGAAGTTATCACCAGCCGCCCGGCCGATCTGCTGGAGGACGAAATGGACAAGCTGCGCGTCCAGATCGAAAGCCTCGCCAAGAACGATGAAGACGTGCTGACCTACGCCATGTTCCCGGACCTGGCACAGACCTTCCTGCAGGAACGCAACGCCGGCTCGCTCAAGCCCGAACAGTTGCTGTCGAAAGAAGCCAGCACGCCCTCTTCCGCACGCTACGCGCCGAACGAGTTCAAGGTGACCCTGCACGGCGAAACCTTCCACATCAAGCTCACTGGCAGCGGCCATGCTGGCGAAGAGCAACGTCCATTCTATGTTTCGGTCGATGGTATTTCGGAAGAAGTGATCGTCGAAACGCTGAGTGAAATCGAGGTCTCCGGCGGCAACGGCAATGGCGGCTCCAAGAAGAAGACCACGGCAGCAGCGACCGGCAACGGCAATCGCCCGCGCCCTTCTCATGAAGGCTGCGTGACGACCGCGATGCCCGGCACCATCGTTGACGTCAAGGTCAAGACTGGCGACAAGGTAAATGCCGGCGATGGCGTCCTGGTGATTGAAGCCATGAAAATGGAAAACGAAATCCAGGCGCCCAAAAGCGGCATCATCGTTGCCGTACACGTCAAAAAGAGCGATAGCGTCACGCCCGACGAGACTCTGATCGAAATTCAATAACGTCCAAAAAGGCCGGCGCAAGCCGGCCTTTTGCTTTATGCCGAAACCACAACTGATACTTGCCTCTTCCTCCATTTATCGCCGCGAATTGCTGGAGCGCCTGCAATTGCCTTTCAGCGTCGAAACACCGGATGTCGATGAATCTCCGCTACAGGGTGAAAAACCCGAAGAAACGGCTCTGCGCCTTGCCCAAGCCAAAGCCCGCAAGATCGGCAGCCATTATCCCGATGCGCTCGTGATCGGCTGCGATCAGGTTGCCACGCTGGACGGATTGCAGCTCGGCAAACCGCTGACGCATGACAACGCCGTGAAGCAACTGACCTTGATGCGCGGCCGCACGGTGTTTTTCCATAGCGCGCTGTGCCTGTTCAATGCCGCGAGTGGCAACATGCAGGCCGAAGATGTGGTTTACGAAGTCCGTTTCCGCCAATTCACCGACGCGCAAATCGAGAACTACCTGCGCCTGGAGCAACCCTACCACTGCGCCGGCAGCGCAAAGTCCGAAGGCTTGGGTATCGCGCTCATGGAATACATGCGCGGCGATGATCCGAACGCACTGATCGGACTGCCGCTGATTTCCCTGATCGGCATGCTGCAAAACGAAGGCGTTACGGTCATATAATCCCATCAGGGAGAAAACGCCGTGGCGCAATCCATACTTGTCATCGAAGACGAATCCGCGATTGCGGATACGCTGATCTACGCTCTCAAGAGCGAAGGTTACGCGCCCCATCATTGCGTGCTGGGCAGTGAGGGGCTGGCCCAATTGCGCAGCGGACGATACGCACTGGCGATACTTGATATCGGGCTACCGG
This sequence comes from Methylobacillus sp. MM3, assembly GCF_001645185.1. Taxonomy (GTDB): domain Bacteria; phylum Pseudomonadota; class Gammaproteobacteria; order Burkholderiales; family Methylophilaceae; genus MM2. The sequence goes on along the minus strand of NZ_LXTQ01000001.1, from coordinate 161,069 downwards.
ATATGAGCGGTTTCGAGGTCTGCCGCCAGGCGCGCGCCTTCACAGACCTGCCCATTATTTTCCTGACTGCGCGTACCGAAGAAATCGACCGCATTGTCGGCCTCGAAATAGGCGCGGACGACTATGTTGCCAAGCCTTTCTCGCCTCGTGAGGTCGTGGCCCGCGTTCGGGCGCGGTTACGTCGCACAACTACACAATCTTCATCCGCTCCGACTTTTGACGTCGATACCTCAGCGGCACGCATTCGCTATTGCGGTCAGCTGCTCGACCTGACGCGCTATGAATACCTGCTGCTCAAGACCCTGCTTGACCATCCCGGACGCATCCATGCCCGCGACGAGCTGATGGATCGCATCTGGCGCGATGCGCTTGACACCTCCGATCGCACCGTTGACACGCATATCAAGACCTTGCGAGCCAAACTGAAAGCCGTGCGTGAAGATTTTAATCTCATCGCAACCCATCGCGGCATGGGTTACAGCATCGTTAACGGGTCGACATAATGACGACACGCTCAACCTCAGCGCAGCCGCCCTTGCATGTATCAGCTCCAAGCGAGCATCCTGCGCAATGGGCAGCCCGATGAGCATCAGCCTGCGCCTGCTGCTCGGTTACTTCCTCATTGTCGGCCTTGCCGCCTGGTTCGTGCTTAACAGCTTCATGCAGGAAGTTAAACCCGGCGTGCGCCAGACCATGGAAGAGACTCTGGTCGATACCGCGCACCTGCTGGCGGAACTGGCCGCTGAAGACATAGCATCTGATAAGCTCGATAGCGGCCGCTTTGCCGCAGCATTCAAACGTTATCAGGCACGCGATCCTCATGCGGATATCTGGGGTTTCAAGAAGGATTCCGTTGATCTGCGCGTCTACATTACCGATGCCAAGGGCATCGTGCTCTATGACTCCCAAGGCATCGCTGTCGGCAAGGATTTCTCACGCTGGAACGATGTTTATCTCACCTTGCAAGGTCGCTATGGCGTGCGCAGTACGCGCCAAGAGCCAGGCAACGACAATTCTGCGGTCATGCACATCGCCGCCCCGATTTTGCGCGATGGGCAACTTATAGGCGTGCTCGCCGTCGCGAAACCCACCATGAGCGTGCAACCTTTTATCGACCGCAGCCGTCAGCGCATCGAGCGTGCCGGATGGTGGCTGATGGGTGGGGCATTGCTGATCGGCCTCCTGTTCACCTGGTGGTTCAGCCGCTCTATCGGTCTGTTACGCCGCTATGCCCGGGAAGTGGGCGCGGGGCACAAAGCTCAACTCCCATCCTTAGGCAGCGGCGAACTGGCCGAGCTGGGGCAAGCGCTGGCGGAAATGCGGGAAAAGCTGGACGGACGCGAATACATTGAAAACTATGTCCATCACCTCGCGCATGAAATGAAAAGCCCATTGACCGCACTTATCGGCGCCGCCGAATTGCTGGACGAGAACCTGCTCCCGCAGGATCGAGCCATCTTTACCGCAAACATCCGCGAGCAGAGCCGTCGCCTCAAGGATATGCTCGACAAACTGCTGGCACTGGCGAAGCTGGAGCACCGCACGGGACTGGAAGAAAACGTGCCGGTCGGACTGCATGAACTCTCTGAGACCGTCATAGCCGATCACGCCGCCCGCATGCAGCAACGGAATATCAGCTGCCACAATCTCATCTCGCAAGATGCGCATGTCTTGGGCGAACCTTTTCTTTTGCGTCAGGCGCTTGCCAACCTGCTCGATAACGCCATCGATTTCTCTACCGACGGTGGACGGATCACACTGCTGCTGGAGTCCGGTCAGAATACTCATACCCTCCTCGTTCAGGATCAGGGCTCAGGCATCCCGGACTATGCGCTGCCTCGCGTGTTTGATCGTTTTTATTCCTTAATTCGACCGGGAACGCAGTTGAAAAGTACCGGGCTGGGATTGCCCTTTGTTCGCGAGGTGGCCGCGCTGCATGGCGGCAATGTTGCAGTTGCCAACCGCGACGAAGGCGGCGCAGTCGCTCGCCTGACGCTACCGGCACTCTGATTTTCCGGGCACCTGAGAATACGTGCCCGGGATAGAAGTAAATCAGATAATCTGACCAGTATTGGTCAGATTATCTGATGTCGCCGTGACTGCCGGAGCGGCATTTTCAGCTATCGGAGCAACTACGGAAACAGGCGAAGAAAACTCGCGAGTCGCCGGCTCAATCAGGGAGTTAAGATCGCTCCCTTTCATCCCGATCTCGTTCAGGACGGCATCGAGAATCGGCTGTTGCGCGCGGTAGGTTAATGCGGCAGCGACAGCTTGTTCGGCCAGGCTTCCGCCCCCGTTCAGCCCGAGCGAACCGGAACCCCCTCCCGAGAATCCGCGATTTAAGCCATCAACCTGGACGATCTTGATCCCGTCGATCTTTTCGATAGGTTTGACGGAAGCTTCGATGATGGACGGCAATACCTCAAGCAGTTTCATCTTGATCTGCATGCTGATCTGCTCAGCGGCCAGGGTATTCAGCGCAGCATTGCGCATCTCTACCCCTTTCGCATCCACCTCGTATTGCACCTGCTGGGCATCCGCCTTGATCTTGATGGCTTCCGCGAGATTTTCCGCAGCATCTTTTTCAGCTTCGGCAGATACCCGAATGCCGATAGCCTGCTCCTGGGCTTCCTGTTCGGCAGCAACCAGGGCAATTTGCTTTTCTCTTTCTGCAATCGCAACTTCGCGGGCGGTTTTCACCTGTTCCTCCGCTTTTGCTGCCAACGCCCGTGCCTCGTTGGCCTGCTTCTCGGCTTCGGATTGCGCTTTTGATTTCTCCGCAATGGAAATCAGCTTGTCCTGATCCGCTAGCGTGGTCTGCTTTTCTTGTTCGATCTTGGCGACCTGAACTTCGCGGTCAGCCTCGATTTGACGTTGCCGGATAGCCCGGTTTTTCTCGACTTCGGCTTCTTGCACCAGACGCTCAGCATCAATCTTGGCTTGCTGGGCTTCGCGTTCGCGCTGGGCCGTGATGCTGGCAACTTCTGCCTTTTGCTGTACCTCGCGCGTCGACACCTCTTGCTGTTGTTGCAAGGTAGCGAAGGTCTGTTCCTTTTCGATGGTCAGCTTGAGCTGAGTCGCTTCATAATTTTTCTGAGCGATGGCAACTGCAGTGTCCTGTTCGATTTCATTGCGTTCTCGGGCACGCTGTTGGGTTTGCTGCGTCAGCTTGGTCAGACCTTCCGCATCGAACGCATTCTGCGCATCGAAGAACTTGATTGATGTTTGATCCAGCCGCGTCAAACTGACAGATTCGAGCTCCAGGCCGTTTTTGAGTAAATCCTCGGACACGGCATTTTGTACGGCCTGAATGAAGTCGGCACGCTTGTCGAGCAATTGATGCATGCTCATCGAGACAGCGGCAGCGCGCAAGGCATCGACGAATTTATCTTCCACGAGTTCCTTGAGCGAGTCGGGATCCATGGTTCGCTGACCCAGCGTCTGCGCAGCGTTGGCAACACCCTCGGTGCTGGGAATGACACGCACGAAAAATGCAGCCACTGCATCAACTCGCAGACGATCCAGAGTAATCAAGCTGTCCGAGCCGGATCGCGAGACTTCCAGCTTAAGCGTGTTCATATTGATGCTGACGCACTCATGGAAGATGGGAAGCACAATCGCGCCGCCATCCATGACCACTTTCTGCCCGCCGAGGCCGGTGCGCACGAACGCCAGTTCCTTGGATGAGCGGCGATACAAGCGGGCAAAAATCATCCCGATAACCAGCAGCCCAACGAATGCGATTCCCGCGATAACCCCTATTCCAATCAACTGATCCATGTAGCTCTCCCCTTTTTCTTGTTTAGAGAATATCGGGACGCGGATTGGCAATGGCCATGAACCGCGATCCCGAGATTTGTTTTACCAGCAACACCGATTCTCCCGCGCCGAACTCCATGACATTTCCTTCCGGCTCGACCCGCACATAAAACGTCTGCCCGTGCTTCGATCTGACGCGCGCCTCGGCCGGGTAGCCGGCTTTGGCCGTACCGCTCAGCACGACGGCAACATGCCCAACCAAAGTTTCGAGTGACACGGCGGAAGACTCGTCCTTGGGCAGAATGCGGCCTATGGCGGCCCCCATGACGCGCACCACCGGCAAGGCGCAAACGAAGGCGATAAACGAGGACAGAAGCGGGAACGGATAAAATCCGAACAGGCCATGCACCACGGCATTCAATGTAAAGCCGACCATTGCAAAAGCCGTCAGCAATATGACCAGCAGCACCAGTATCGGCACCTTACCCACATGCAGCCAGCCCAGCCAGGAGTCAGCGACTCCATCGATGTTTTCCGGCAAGATATGATCGAGCAGCCCGGAGACGTCGAATCCCGCCATGAGTGCGACGAACTCTACGCACCCGATGACCACGACAAAGAGCGTCGCCAAGGTAAACGGCAGCGATTCCGCAGCAATGAAATATTCCATCGGTGTCCTTTCGGCAGAGGATGCTGAAGCAGCGTCCAGCCTTTTAGTTTTGCTTAGCGACCTTGAGCGCAGCCAATCGCTCTGCGATCCGGTTGTTTCTCTGCATGTCGGCAAGTTCCTTGAGCTTGGCGGCATCCTGGGAAATACCAATGCCAAGCCCAGCCACCCCGGTCTGCCGGGCCAGCACCCGTCCAAAGGATGCTTCCGCTTCCTCTACCCGGCCATGCCGATTCGATCCATCGACTTGCGCGGAGGCACTGCCGCGATCCGCGGTGGCCGCCAGATACTCGGTCAGCATTTGCTCCAGCTCGCGTTTCTTGGCTTGCAAGGCGAGCAGATAGCTTTCGCACTCCTTGGCCTTTTCAGACTGTTCATCCAGGGATTTCTGCAATACCGGCAGAAAATCCTCAATATCGGATTGCCGTCCAATGGCTGCAGTAGCGAGATCGTCGCGCTCTTGCTTGACGGCTGTCTCAATCTGCTCGGCGAGTTTTTCATGCTCGCCGTTCAGCTTGGAGATTTGCGACAGGATCAGATGCTTTGCCGCCTCCGTTTTGCCGAGGTCGACGCGTACTTCCGCGACTACCTGATCTATTTCGCGGATCGACTGCGCCATGACTGCGTCCGGCGCGAGATTTTCCGCTTTATCCAGCAAGGCATGGGTGCCTCCGGCAATGATTCTGGCAACCCGCGTTGCAACCGTTTCAGCCATTTGTTGTCTCCTTTTCTTTTCTGGTTGAGATAATTTCCGCGATTTCGAGGATGTCGGGCAAATAATCGTCCAACACCCTCTTGTCGTACGTCGCCGGGGTTGAGGTGATTGATCCCCTCAGCAGGCCGGCAAAAAGTCTGAAACATTGGCGGGCGATTGCTGCTTCCGCCGCGATTGCCTTCTCGTTCGCATGCGCACCTTCCGGGCGCTCCGTAATCAGCGTTGCCATGATGTGCGGTATCGTTTCGGATACTGCAGCCATCAGGCCTGAATGCATGTTGTAACGATGGTCCACATCCGCTACGGCCTCGGCAAAAGGCTGTGCCAGATTTCGCATCCACGCGGCGCACCTTTTGTAATCCGTCATGCCGCTATCCTGCTCACGGGCTTTGGCGACCAACGCTCGTAACTTTTCGCTCGGAGTCCTTGCTCCCGCATCAGGCAAAGATAGCAACCACTGAAAATCTTCGTCCGAAATACGGACAGAGATGGTTTGCATTTGAGCCATTATTCACCTCGCATAATCAATACGCATACAAATAGCATGCAATTGCATACAAATAATTGCGCAACTGAAATGACTTGTCAATTAATTATGTCTCTTCACACACACGACACATTCACCCCATCGCCCGCACATAAGCTTTAGTCATCATGGCATCTCCAATCGATACGGGAGATCTCCATGCCATTCACACCGCTGCACCTCGGCCCAGGCCTTGCCATCAAGGGGCTGATTCCCAATCACTTCAGTTTTTCGATGTTCACCCTCGCCAATGTGGCGATGGATGTGGAACCGCTCTATCGCATGTGGCGCATTGAATTTCCGCTGCATGGCTTTTCGCACACGTTGACGGGTGCGCTGCTGATCGCAGCGGGCTCGGCTTTGATTGGGTGCAAGGCCATTACAGTCGTCTGGCGGCTATATGCGCGACTCGGTGACAGCAATGAGAAGAGTTTTAGTATGACGTGGGTGCAGGCATGGTGCGGAGCGCTGCTTGGGGTCGGGTCGCATCTGCTGCTGGACGCGATCATGCATGCCGACATGCGCCCGTTTGCTCCACTGACGGATACCAATCCGCTTTTGATGCACGAATGGGTACTGCCCATGCATCTGGGCTGCGTGCTGGCCGGCATGGCCGGAATGGCCTTGATATTGACGCGCGCCGCATGGCAGCCCAGGGCTGTTTGACCAAATACACCAACATATAAACAAGGAGTTGTCATGAATCGTTATCCCTTGCTTTCCAAGACCTTGATGATCGGCCTGCTGGCGCTGATTCTGCTGATACCGCTGGGCATGATCGAATCCAAGATTTCCGAGCGCAAGACATTGCAGCATAGCGTGCAGGAGGATATCGCGCGCAGCGCCGCCAGGCCGCAGACTCTGTCCGGACCGTATCTGGTCATTCGCTACAAACTGCGCGAACAAAAGAAGGAAAAAGATGAAAAAGGACGCATAAGAACCAGCATTGTGGAGTCGCTTCCGTTCGAGACCGTCATAGCGCCGCACACGCTGAAAATCACTGGAAGCGCCGATGTCGAGAGTCGTAGCCGAGGTATCTACAAAGCGCAGCTCTACAATTTACACAGCAAGATTTCAGGCAGCTTCACCTTACCGCGCGCATACGGTCTGAGCGACAAGATCGAAAACATCATCCCTGAAGCCGCCTACGTTGTAATGCGCGTTAGCGATTCGCGCGGGATACGCAATACGCCCCTATTGACCCTCAACGAGACGACACATGAGTTTTCGCCCGGAGTGGCTGCAGCAGGCAGCATTGTTTCGGTAGCGGGCAATGGCATGCACGTTGCCTTGACCGCGCCCGACGTTAATCAGCCGCGTACCTTCAACTTCAGCTTTCCGCTCGAATTGCAAGGCACGAGTACGCTGGCGGTGCAGCCTTCAGGCGACACAACCGAAGTCGCGTTCAAGTCCTCCTGGCCGCATCCTTCCTTCGGGGGCAGTTTTCTGCCACGTAGCCGCAACATTTCGAATCAGGGTTTCAGCGCTCAATGGCTGGTCACGAGTCTGGCCAAGAATTCGATCGTCCAATCCGGCAATAACCAGCAAGCAGAGGCCGAAGCATTTACGGTCGACTTCGTCGATCCGGTTAATATTTATTCGATGTCAGAGCGTGCGGTGAAATATGGCTTGATGTTCGTTGTGCTCGTCTTCACGGCATTCTTCATGTTCGAGGTTCTTCGCGGACTGCGCATGCATCCCATGCAGTATTTGCTGGTCGGTCTGTCGATGGCGATATTTTTCCTGCTTATTATCAGCCTGTCCGAACACATACCTTTCCTTGCCGCCTACATTGCCTCTGGCAGTGCCTGCGTGCTATTGATAGCCTTTTACCTTGCAGGAGTGTTGCACAGTGCCCGATCTGCATTGGTATTCTCAGGCGGTATCACCTTGCTCTACGCAGTACTGTTTGGCGTGCTGCAATCGGAAGACAACGCCTTGCTGATGGGCTCGCTGATTCTCTTCGCCGCTCTTGCCACCGTGATGACGCTGACACGCCGCATGGACTGGTATCGCCTGAACGACCCTTCTAATCCGGTGTGAGATTTGCGATACTGCGCTGCACGGTCGAACCGGTCGTGCAGCGTATGGTCGCAGCGATATGCGAGCAGTCCGTGCACTCTTCGCGCCTACAAGAAAGGAATCCCATGAATAAGCGCTCCATCCCCCTCCTGGTCGCCGCCGGCCTTGCCGTGACGATATCTGCCGCAGCCGAGGAAACCAGAAGCACGCTTGCCGATCAGCAGAGCGTCGCCGTGACCATCTATAACGAAAATCTGGCGCTGGTGAAGGATCAACGGAAAATCCAGCTGGGCAGCGGGCAGAACACGTTGGCTTTTCGCGATGTCAGCGCGCAGATGCGTCCGGAGACGGCTCTGTTACGCAGCTTGAGCAGCCCTGGCAAGTTGTCGGTGATTGAGCAGAACTTCGATTTCGATCTGCTGACGCCGCAGAAGCTGCTGGAAAAATTCGTCGGAAAATCGGTCGGCATCATCAAGACCAACCCCGCGACGGGTGCCGAAACCACGGAGCAGGCGCAGGTGCTGGCGGCCAATAACGGCGTGGTGCTGAAGATGGGCGATCGCATCGAAACCGGCGTGCCCGGGCGCATCGTTTACGGCGACGTGCCCGCCAATCTGCGCGACCGGCCAACGCTGGTGATGTCGCTTAACAACGGCGGCACGGCCCAGCAGGATGTCGAGTTGAGCTACCTCACCGGAGGACTGGGCTGGAAGGCGGACTACGTAGCCGAACTGAATGCTGCGGACGACAAGCTGGACCTTTCCGGCTGGGTGACGCTTACCAATACCAGCGGCGCATCCTACCGCAACGCGAAATTGCAACTGGTGGCGGGTGACGTAAACCGCGTCCAGGATGAACGACGCCTGGTGCGGGCGATGTCAAAAATGGAGATGGCCGCATCCGCCGATGTGCAGCAGATGGCCGAGGAGTCGCTGCTGGAGTATCACCTCTACACGCTGGATCGCTCGACGACTATCGCCGAGAACCAGACCAAACAAGTGTCGCTACTGTCGGCCTCCGGTGTGCCGGTACGCAAGGAGCTGCTGCTGCGCGGTGCGGATTATTACTACAGCTCCAGCTATGGCGAACTGGGACAAAAAATGAAGGTCGGCGTGTTCGTGGAATTCGACAACAAGGAAAACGCACGTCTCGGCATGCCGCTGCCCAAAGGCATCATCCGCGTCTATAAAAAGGACGGCGCCGGCAACGCGCAATTTGTCGGCGAAGATCGCATCGACCATACGCCCAGAAATGAGAAAGTACGCCTCAAGCTGGGCGAAGCTTTCGACGTGACGGCGGACAAGAAACAAACCGATTTCAAGAAACTGCCCAATCCGACCAAGGGCACGGCGATGTTCGAAAGCGCCTATGAAGTCGTGTTGAAGAACGCCAAGAAAGAAGCCGTCACCGTCACCGTGCAGGAACCCATTCCGGCCGACTGGAAAATCATCAAGTCCAGCCATGCGCATGAAAAAGCTGCCAGCAACACGGCGGTATGGCGCATCGACGTGCCTGCCGAAGGCAAGACCACGCTGACTTACCGCGTACAGGTGAAATATTGAGCCTGGGCACGCTGTACCTGATTCCGGTCACGCTGGGTGACGACGCAATCGGCAAAGCGCTGCCGCCTGACGTGGTGAGCATTGCACAGAAACTCGATACCTTCATCGTCGAAAATGAAAAAACCGCGCGGCGCTTTCTGGGAGCGATCAAGACGCATAAACCGGTGCGCGAACTGACGATGCTGACACTCAACGAGCACACAACCGATAAAGAGTTGCCCGCGCTGCTCGCGCCATTGCTGGAAGGCCGGGATATCGGGCTGATGTCGGAAGCTGGCTGCCCCGGGATTGCCGACCCCGGCGCACAGCTGGCGGCGCAGGCGCACCGCAAGGGTATACGCGTCGCGCCGCTGGTCGGCCCTTCTTCCATCCTGCTGGGCTTGATGGCTTCAGGATTGGATGGTCAGCGTTTTACCTTTCTTGGTTACTTGCCGAGCGAGAAAGCGGCTCGGGTACAAACACTGCGTGAAATCGAACAGGTCTCGCGCAAGAAACGCGAGACGCAGATTTTCATCGAAACGCCCTACCGCAATCAGCATTTGCTGGAAGACATGCTCGCGAACTGCAATGGAGACACGCGCTTATGCGTGGCATGCAACATTAGCCTGGAGTCGGAGCTGATCGTCACGAAACGGATTGCGGATTGGAAAAATGCTCCGCTGCCGGATCTGCATAAAAAACCGACCGTGTTTCTGTTGCTCGCAACGTAGCACAACCGCTTGCTTACTCCAGATACCCCTTGCACGAGGGAGCGAAGTAGCGCTAGAAGGAGTCGTGTCGCGTTTCGCGCATCAAAATCACCGCGCCCAGACTGATCCCGGCAGCAGCGGTGATGTAGCCGCCTACAAAAGCCAATCCGCCGTAAGCGACGAGCTTTTGCGCGATATACGGCGCGAACGAGGCGCCGAGGATGCCGCCCAGGTTGTACGCCGCCCCGGCGCCGGTGTAGCGCACACGAGTCGGGAATAATTCGGGGAGCAGCGCACCCATGGGGGCGAAAGCTGCCCCCATCAAAAACAGCTCCAGCGCGAGAAAAGCCATAATCAGCAGCGCCGAACCACTCTCCAGCATCGGCTGCAGCAGAAAACCGGACAGTAACGCACCGAAGCTTGCCGCGATCAGCACCGGCCGCCGCCCATAGTGGTCACCCGCCCAGGCTGCGAAAGGCGTCGCCGCGGCCATGAACAATATGGCGATGCACAGCATGCCCAGGAACTGCTCTCGCGGGATATTGAGCGTCGTAGTGCCGTAGCTCAGCGAAAACACCGTGGAAATGTAGAACAGCGCATAGCACACCACCATGGCCAGCGCTCCCAGCAGCAAAGGCAGCGCATGATGGCGCAGCATTTCCAGCAATGGCAGACTTGCGCGTGCTTGCTGTTGCAGGGCGCGTGTAAAAACCGGCGTCTCCGAAAGCTTGAGCCGCACATACAGCCCAACCATCACCAGCAGCGCGCTGGCAAGGAAAGGAATGCGCCAGCCCCACTCGCGGAACTGCGCTTCATCCAGAAAATGCGCCAGCAGCAGAAAACTGCCGGTAGCAAACAGGAAACCGACCGGCGGTCCGAGTTGTGGAAACATGCCGAACCAGCCGCGCCTGCCTTCCGGCGCGTGTTCCGTTGCCAGCAATGCCGCGCCGCCCCACTCCCCGCCCAGGCCTATCCCTTGCCCGAAACGCAGCAGGCACAGCAAAGCAGGCGCAAGCCAGCCTATCATGTCATAGCCCGGCAGCACGCCGATCAGCATGGTGGAAATTCCCATCACCAATAACGATGCAACCAGTGTTGCCTTGCGCCCGATGCGGTCGCCGAAATGGCCGAACAAGGCTGCGCCCAAGGGACGCGCCAGGAAAGCGACGCCGAATGTCAGGAAAGCATTCAGCGCCTGTGCGGCAGGATCGCTCTGCGGAAAAAACACCGGGCCTATGACCAGCGCGGCGGCCATGCCGTAAATATAAAAATCGTAGAACTCGATGGCGGTGCCGATAAAGCTGGCGAGGGCGATGCGGACAGTGCTGATGCCGGATGACATGGAGATGGCTATTTGCCGCGCATGAACATTTTGTCCAGCTCGCTCATCGTCATCTGGAACCAGGTCGGACGGCCGTGGTTGCACTGGTCGGAACGTTCCGTAGCCTCCATGTCGCGCAGCAGCGCATTCATTTCGGTAACGGTAAGACTGCGGTTGGCGCGCACGGCGGCGTGGCAGGCCATGGTGGCGAGCATTTCATTGCGGCGCTCGGTGAGCACGCGGCTGCCGCCATACTCGCGAATGTCGGCGATTACGGCACGTGCCAGCGCCACAGCGTCGGCATCCGCCAGCATTGCAGGAATCGCGCGAACCGCCAGGGTCGTCGGCGAGAGCACGGCGATCTCGAAGCCGAGGTCGTGCAGTACGGTCTCTTGCTCTTCCACCGTGGCAACCTCCAGCCGGTCGGCATGAAAGCTCACCGGGATCAGCAGCGGCTGCGTGGCAATGGCGCGCGTGTCCAGCGCATTCTTGAGGCGCTCGTACATGATGCGTTCGTGTGCGGCGTGCATATCCACCACCACCAGGCCATGCCGGTTTTGCGCCAAGACATAGACACCGTGCAACTGGGCGATGGCGAAACCGAGAGGAAACTCCTGGGCTTCAGCAGGCAAATCCTCCGTGATGACGTATGGCGGGCTGACCTGCAATGGCGCCTGAGCGGGCGCCGCGGCATTGGACGAATTGCCGAACAGCGTTTCATAGAACCCCAGACTTTCTGCAGCACGCAGCGGAATCTGCGGCTGGTACGGCTGCGTTGAATACGCCGCTTGCCCCGGACTGGACGGTGCGCCGCTGCCGGGTTGCGGCTGGTTCAGCCCGAACGGGTTGTTTTGCTCCGGCGCGGCAGCCACGGGTGCTGCCAAGGCCTTGTGCAGCACGTGAAAAATGAAACGATGTACAGCCTGGCTGTCGCGGAAGCGCACTTCGGTTTTGGTCGGGTGTACGTTCACGTCCACCAGGGTAGGATCGATCTCGAAGAACAGCACGAAAGCCGGATGGCGCTGATGATGCAACACATCCTGGTAAGCCTGGCGTATTGCATGCGAAACCAGCTTGTCGCGTATGAAGCGGCCGTTGACGTAGAAATACTGCGTATCGCGCGAAAGCTTGGAGTATGCCGGTTTCGCCGCCATGCCCCACAGCCGCAAACCGGCGCTGGATTCATCTAGCATCAGGGCATGTTCCGAAAATTCCGAACCCAGCACCTCGGCAAAGCGTTTCTGCGGCTCGCCGGCGGTCATGCGCCATTGGGCACGCCCATTATGCTGCAGCATGAAACCGGCCTGCGGACGCGACAGGGCAATGCGCTTGAAGGCCTCTTCGCAATGGCCGAACTCGGTGTTTTCGGTTTTAAGAAACTTGCGCCGGGCGGGCGTGTTGAAATAGAGGTCGTTTACTTCGACCACCGTTCCCTCATCCAGCGCTGCGGGCTCGGCAGGGATCAGCGTTGCACCTTCAGAAGCGATGCGCCAGGCGTGGCGTTCGCCAGTCAAGCGACTGACGATGCTGGTCCGCGAAACCGAGGCGATACTGGCAAGCGCCTCGCCGCGAAAACCCAGGCTGGCGACACGTTCGAGGTCGTCGAGGCTGGCGATCTTGCTGGTGGCATGGCGCGCAAGCGCCAGCGGAAGTTCGTTCGGCGCGATACCGCCACCGTTGTCGGCTACACGGAGCTGTTTGATGCCGCCCTGCAACAGCATGACCGACACGTTGTCGGCTCCGGCATCGAGGCTGTTTTCCAGCAGCTCCTTAAGCGCCGAGGCCGGCCGCTCGACGACTTCCCCGGCCGCAATCTGGCTGATGAGGTGGTCGGGAAGGAGTTGTATCGTCATGGGAATACCGAAAGCGGAAATGACAGCATTTTAACGTGTCGCACACAGCGCCGGACGGCGTAAATGAAAAATGTCCGCTGCAAGCACCAAGGTGCTGGAGGGCAGCGGGCTAATATCACTGCGATGATACGGCCTCAATGCCTGTCCAGCACGTCATTCAAGGCCCCTGAGCTCAAGCTGCTAGTGAGACAGCAGTGCCGTGAGGTACATGCCGACCCCAAATACAGAATGACCAAGAATGCTCATTAATCGCGCCACGTTCGGTTTTGGTGCGCGCGATGCGGCAATCCTCATCCCCATGCCTGGCATCATCAAAAAATAGGGCAAAACAAGCAGCATGAGAGCAAGCGTCATTGGTGCAGCGATAACAGGCTGTCGCAACCAATCAGCACCCCGGATCGCAACAAGCAGTAGACCGTAGCCCGCACCAACGATGTAATGGAAGGCCCAGCCTATGACAAGCTCGCCTGGTACCTTGCTGGCCTTGCCGAGCTGCAGTTGAACGAAGCTGCCGCGAGGCATGAGCCCGATCCAGCGGCCAACCATTTGCCCAATTGGTTGCAGGTATTCCGAACAGGCGCTGCAGGATCCATGCGTAGAGGTCGAGTACAAGAGTTCCGTCGGTGCCGACGATCGCGCCCGTGGCGTAAATGACCACCGAATTGGCGCAGCCAACGCTTGTGCAATGGTAAGTCGCCATATGTTCCCTCGCTGGTCGCGTTCCGGAAACACGGAAGAAAATCGTCCATCAGGGCGGTATTGTTGTGTGTCATTTGGATTTACTCGGCATTGAAAGCTCCATGGGCTGAGTCACGCCAGGGGCTGGCTGGTAGCCTATGGTCAACACCATGCGGAACCTGGCGTTGCCGGATTTCATCCTCTGATAGGCGTCGTATGCTTGCTCCAAAGGCATGGTCTCGATTCGTGGGCGGACACCGGCGAGGACGCTGAAATCCAGCACCTTCTCGTTCTCGTAAGGTGAGCCGGTGATCGACCCCTGCACGCTACGCTCGCCTACGACCAGATGACCAACGGATACGGGAAGCGGGTCCCTGCCGACGCCCAGCACGACCAGGCGCCCCTGTGGCGTCAGGCCGGGCATCAGCGCGGATACGGCGGCTGGATGGGTGATGGTGGTGACGATGGCTTGCGCGCCGCCCATGCTTTGCAGCTTGGCCGTGGCATCCTCTTGATTGGTGTCGATATAGACGTGTGCTCCCAGCGTCTTTGCGTCCTCGGCGATATCAATACCACGTCCAATCGCGACCACCTTGAAGCCCATCTTGCGCGCATATTGCAGTGCCATATGACCCAGGCCACCGATGCCGAGTACAGCCACCAGGTCGCCGGCCTCGGCCCCCGACTTCTTGAGGGCGTTGAAGGTGGCGATGCCAGCGCACAGGATGGGTGCGGCTTCTTCGGAGCTCAGTTCGTCCGGAATCGAAACCAGCCCAGTGCTGCGAGCCAGCATCATTTCCGCGTAGCCGCCGTCGCACGTGGAGCCGACGAAGGGCTGGTTCTGGCAGAGCTGGAATTGGCCTCGACGGCATTGCACGCATTCGTTGCAGTGGCCACCAAGACGGCCCACACCCACGCGCTGGCCGAGCTTCCAGATCGAAGGCGTGTTGGTGCCGAGCGCGACGATGCGGCCGACGACTTCATGGCCGGGCACGCGCGGAGGCTGCAATGTCGGATCGACTCCTTCAATGTCGGCGGCATCGGCGCCGCAGATACCGCATGCCTCGACCTCGATCAGCACTTCCCCGGGGCTCGGCGTGGGCGTTTTGCGCTCCACCAGTTCGAGGATGCCGGGCTGGGTAATTTGCATGGCACGGTAAGTGGTCTTCATGTCCGGTCCTTTAGTAGTCATACATGCGACTTGTCGTGAGGTCGCACTCTCACGAGCTGGGTTTTGGCAATGCTTGCACGCCCAGACTCGCAGCTTCGATGGCGCCGGCAACGTAGCCCGGAAACTGTCGCGACCACTCGCTGGCGATGCCGGTCAGGCGGCTACTCCAAGGGCCGGAGGTGACCGTGGCGGCAGGGACTTCGGCGTAGTGGCCGGCGCCGTCCAGATCGGCAACGGTGGCCGTGTAGGGGTCCAGCGCCCAATCCTTGATGATTTCGGCCTTGGGTGTCGCTGCCTGTGGCCCAAACATCCGCATGAACTGCGTGCGACAGAGGGGCAGTAATTCGTCTTCGGGCACATTCTTCCGGAAGCGGGCCGGCATCCCGAAGAAGCCGAACAAGGCCGCGCTGCCACCGGGCATGGACGCATCGTGGATCTCGCCCAAGGGGCCCAGCATGCTTCGGGCTTCGCCGGACAGTCCTTGCTCACGCCAGAATGGGCTGTCGTAGATGGCGATGTACTTGGCATGTGGCGCCATCCAGGTGGCCGTCGCGCGCCATTGCAGTGCCAGGGCTTGCGGCAAGGCCGGCGTGAACTCGATGCTGTCCTCGGCCAGACGCGGAGGCAGCGCCAGCAATACATGCTCGGCGCACCAGGTCGTGATGTGGCCGAAGGCGTCCTCGCTGTCCAGTTCGACATGATGGTCGGTGCAACGCAAGCGCCGGACTGGCTGACCGGTGATTATTCGCGTCGAATCCAGACGGCTAAGCAGGACGTCGATGAGTGCGCCCATGCCGCCCACCAGGCGCATCGAGCTTGGAAGGTTCTTGAATCCACGTCTCCGCATGGGTGGAACACTGGACGAGTGCTCCACCACCATGTCGCCCTGTTCATACTGCCCGAAGCACTCCAGGCCCAGATCGTGAACAAGCCGGTCCAGCTGGGGCTGGAAGCCAGGCCAGAACCACGTTGGTCCCAGATCGAAGCGATCGATATCATCCACTGCGGGCGCCATCCCGGGAGCCGGGTGCCCCGACGCGGAGGCAGACGCGATGCGTCCTCCGAGAGAGTCGCGTGCCTCAAGGAGCACGTAATTCGTAATGCCTTGCTGCTCGAGTAAGTACGCGGCATACAGCCCACTGAGGCCCCCTCCGACGATGGCGATACGATAAGTCTGCATTGATCTAAACCTTGGTGGTTTTGCCGGTCGGGTGACCCGTCTTGAGATAAAGGGTAGTGCCGCTCTTGCTGGCGACGATTCCGGGATACTCGCCAGCAGGCAGGCGTATCCAGCAACCACGCGTGTATTGCTGCCCATCGGCCTGCAGTTCGCCGGCTAGTACCAGCATCTCGGCGCTATCTACAGGGCTGGTGAAAAGAGGCTCGTCCGGATCGAGGCGCTCAAGGGTCACCTGTTCGGTAGCACCTGAATACAATGGACAAACATCCCGTCCAGGCCGGCGGATCCACCGGGATGGATCTTGTGTATCGATGCGATCGCGGCAGTCTTCCTCTGGCGGCATCTGCCAAAGTTTGACGAAGATCACTGCCCCCTCGGCACTGAATGGCCAGTGAGAGGATCCAGGCGGGTTGCGTAGATACCAGCCAGCGGGGTAGTGCTGGTCATCCTCCGAGAACGTGCCAGAGAGCACCAGTATCTCTTCTCCGCCTGGATGCTGATGTGGTGGAAAGTGCGAGCCTGGCGCATACCGCACGATGCTGGTGGCACGCCCCTTTTCTCCTCCTTGCCGGTAGAGCATCACTCGCTCCACTCCAGGCTGTGGCGAAGGTACCCATTGATACTGATCGGGGGCGACTACCGTGCATTGTGAATAGTCCGTATTGATAGGCATGACCGTTTCTTCAACCGTAGCGATGTTCTGTCGCTTGAGCCATCTCATGGCGAGTTTCGCCCATTCAGGGTTTCGGTAGTTTTTTCGGGGCTCTAGTGGCTATCATCTATCTCCTTTCGGCTCCAGCCTTATCCGTCAGTTCTGGATTGTCTTCACCAACGCTGAAACCAGCTCCCGCAACAGTACGGCCCTAGAAGAAAAAATATTCACCAGTGCTTATTGAGATATCGATTGAAGAGTATTGAGGTAGCATGTTGTCAGCTCACAATGTATTTATGGCGCCATTGTTCACGTGAGCACGCCTTGCCGCAAATGAGTTATTCTTTTTCCAACTGAAAGAAAAACTATCTCATTATGAAGACTCCTATCCACCTGAATGCGCTACGCGCGTTCGAATCCAGCGCCCGGCATCAAAGCTTTTCCGCAGCAGCAGCTGAGCTCCATGTGACACCTGCGGCTGTAGGACAGTTGGTGCGAAGCTTGGAGACATGGCTTGGTGCACCGCTCTTTCATCGAAGCAGCAGCGGACGTGCGCGGCTCGTGGCTACGGAAGCTGCGCAGCGAGCACTGCCGGACATACGGGCGGGATTCGATCGATTGAGCCTCGGTCTGGAACGACTCAAGGAGATATCGACAAACGGCGTGCTGACGGTGACGGTCAGCCCCGCCTTTGCTGCCAAATGGCTATTGCCGCGCATTGATCGGTTCCAGGCAACGTGGCCCGATACCGACGTGCGGCTCGATACCAGCCTCAAGCTGCTGGACTTCGTCGCTCAAGGAATCGACATTGGCGTACGCTATGGTGCAGGCGACTGGCCTGGACTGGTGACGGAAAAACTCATGGACGAGGAAGTCTACCCTGTCTGTTCTCCCGGGTTGCTGCGTCAGGAGCGGCGATTGCGCGAACCAGTCGACCTTGGCAAGGAGACGCTGATCCACGATCTGTCGATGGATAGCCATGAGGGCTTTGCGTCCTGGGATGCATGGCTCGAAAAGGCGGAGGTGAAGGCGATCACGACCAAACGAGGACTGCGGATCAACAATTCCGCCGCGGTGCTGCAAGCAGCGATCGATGGACATGGTGTGGCATTGGCCCGCAGCGTCATGGCGCGCGACGATCTCGCAGCTGGCCGATTGGTTAGGCTATTTCCGCAAATCGAGTTCACGTCTGCGCTTGCCTACTACGTAGTATACCGGGCGGAATGCGCCAGCCTGCCAAAGTTGGCGGCTTTTCGCGACTGGCTCATCAGCGAAGCGGCGGCAGGATAGACATCAGCAGAAGTACTCCTTTGGTTCTCTAATGGCACGAGACAAAGGCGATTGCTCAAATATGCAAGCTTCCGCTGAAGCATGCCTGAAATGAAAAATGCCGTCATCCTTGCGAATGACGGCATTCTGCTTTATTGCGCACTCCATCCATGTTGGACGGAGCAATGAGCAATTAAGCGAACAGCTTCTTTACCCAGCCGAAGAGGCCGCCGCCGGCGCTTTCGCCGCTGGCTGCATCGGCCAGTTCGCGGATTTCGCGAGCAGCAACGTCAGGAGCCTTGGAGCCGGTGATCGCGCCGCCAACAACGACGATGCTCGGGCCAGCCTTGACGACTTGTTGTACCGTAGCCTGCTTGATGCCGCCGGCAACGGAGATCTTGACGTTGAGACCCAGGCCAACCAGGGCTGCCAGGTCGGCAAACGGGGTTTGGCCGGCCAGTTGCTGGTCGATGCCGGTGTGGATGCCGATGATATGGGCACCCACCTTGGCGGCTTCGGCTGCACGTGCGGCCTTGTCGGTCACGTTGATCAGATCGACCTGGGCTTGCTTGCCGTAGGCGTTGGCCACATCGACCACGCCCTTGATGGTGCCGATATCGGCAGTACCCAGAACGGTGGTGATGTCGGCGCCAGCCTTGAAGAACGGCTCGGCTTCGTAGTAACCGGCGTCCATGGTCTTCAGGTCGGCAAAAATCAGCTTGTCCGGATGTTGTGCGCGGATTGCCTTGACAATCGCGATACCATTCACCTTCAAGCAGGGCGTGCCGATTTCAATGATGTCGACGTAGGGAGCGGCTTGACGAGCCAGCGCCAGGGTTTGTTCGTAATCTAAAGAATCCAGTGCTACTTGAATTAATGGCTTGGCCACGATATATCCTCCGAATGGGTTGCAGGGTTATGATTTGTTGCGTATTTATGATTTCGTCGCGGGCTCAATGATACAATTTTTTCCGGCCTTTCAGGCAAGAGTTTTTTTGCCTGAAGAACCAGTAGCTTATTGATATCTCAAGGCTTCGATTGGCCTTAGTCTGGCTGCTTGGTGGGCCGGATAATACCCGAAAAAAACGCCTACTGCAGTCGCAACCGCAAAACCAAGCGCAATTGACGCAAAAGTGATAACTATCGGCGTTTGCGTCAAATGGTTCACAAGCAACGCCCCGCCTACTCCCAGGGCCACGCCGATGGTGCAGCCGGCAATCGAAATACTGATCGCTTCCAGCAGGAATTGCGTCAGGATATCGCGCTTTCTGGCCCCTATCGCCATGCGGATGCCGATCTCGCGCGTGCGCTCGGTCACCGACACCAGCATGATGTTCATGATGCCGACCCCGCCGACAACCAGCGAGATCGACGCAATCGCGCCCAGCAGCAGGGACATCAGTTTGGCGGTTTCGGCGGCGGTATTCGCCATCGCGGTCATGTTGCGCACAGTGAAGTCATCATCCGCGCCGGCTCGGATACGGTGCCGCTGGCGCAGCAGATCATTCATGTCGCGCTCGGCCTGCGGCATCGCTTCCGCCGACACGGCCTGCACCATGATGTGCCGAACGGCATTCTGGAACTGCTGGCCGAGCAGCTGGCGCTGCGCGGTGCGCACCGGCACCAGGACAGTGTCGTCCTGATCGCGGCCGTCCAGCGCCTGCCCCTTGGGCGCCAGAACGCCGATGACGATGAAGGGGCTCTGCTTGATGCGTATGGTCTTGCCGACCGGGTTTTCGTCGCCGAACAGATTCTGCGCCACGGTATTGCCCAGAACGGCAACACGCGTCGCCGAGCGCACGTCTGAATCGGCCATCCAGTAACCGTCGGCGAGCTCCCAATTCGCGACCTCGAGATAATCCGGCGTCACACCGGAAATGCCGGTACTCCAGTTGTTGGGGCCGTTGATGACCTGCGCTGTGCCGGAGGCGACCGGAGCGGCCGCGGCGATATTGGGCAGCTCGGCAATCGCTTCTGCGTCGCTCAATGTCAATGTCGGCGCAGCGCCGCCACCCATGCGCACGCCGCCGGAAGTGGTCGAACCGGATACCACGAGGAAAAGATTGCTGCCCATCGAGGCAATCGATTGATTCACGGAATACTGCACGCCCTGCCCGATCGCCATCATCAGGATGACTGCGCCCACGCCGATCACCATCCCCAGCATGGTGAGGAAGGTACGCATGCGGTTGGCACCCATCGCATGCCAGGCCTCGCCGAGCATCACCCCTATCATCATGCGGCAGCCTCGTGAACGCCGCCATCGTGCACGATATGGCCGTCTACGAAGCGTACCAGCCGTTTCGCGTATTGCGCGATGTCCGGCTCGTGCGTCACCAGCACAATGGTAATGCCGTCCTCGGCATTCAAGCGCGTGAAGATATCCATGATTTCCTGGCTGGTATGCGAGTCGAGATTGCCGGTCGGCTCATCGGCGAGAATCAGCCGCGGCTTGCCGGCCAGTGCGCGGGCAATGGCGACGCGCTGCTGCTGGCCGCCGGATATCTGGTTGGGCAACGATTCCGCATATTTGCCCAGCCCTGTCTGGGTCAGGAGATTGCGTGCGCGTTCCAGCCTTTCGGATTTGCCTATGCGGGCATAGAGCAGCGGCAGCGCGACATTGGTTTCGAGGTTGGCGCGCGGCAGCAGGTTGAAGCCCTGAAAGACGAAGCCGATCACGTGATTGCGCAGCCGCGCCAGCTCGTCGCTATCCATCTGGCCGACGTCGTGGCCCTGTAACTCGTAGCGGCCGCCGGTGGGGATATCCAGACATCCGAGAATGTTCATGAAAGTGGATTTGCCCGAGCCGGAAGGGCCCATGATGGCGACGAACTCGCCCTCCTGGATATCCAGCGACACGTCGTGCAGTACCGGCACCGGACCGGCATCGGTTTCGTATTGTTTCTTGAGATGGCTGATGCGGATCAGCGGGGCCGCTTGCATCAGAATAGCCTCATGCGCATACCCGGCCCGCCGGAGCGCTTGTCTTCTTCCGGCGAATTATCGCCGACGATGACTTGATCTCCCGCCTTGAGATTGCCCGAAAGCACGGCCGTGTACTTGTTATCGGTAATGCCCAGCGTTACCGGAACTGCAACAGGCTTGCCCTGGCGCAGCACGTAAACCTTGCGCGCCGGGCCATCCTGGCGGCGGGAGGATTTGGCTTTGGATCCATCCCTGGAGGACTCGTTTTGTGCTGGTCGGTAACGCAGCGCGGCATTCGGCACCCGTAACGTTGCCGGTTGTTCGGCAACGGTGATGCTGACATAAGAAGTCATGCCCGGCAGCAGGATCAGTTCCGGGTTATCCACGCCCAGCACCACGTCGTAGGTCACGACATTCGACTGTATGGTCGGATTGAGCCGTACCTGCTGCACCACGGCACTGAATTTACGATCCTGGTAGGCATCCACACTGAAGATCGCCTGCTGGCCGACGCGTATCTGCCCGACGTCGGCTTCGGCGAAATTCGAATGGATCTGCATCTTGGAAAGATCCTGCGCGATCTTGAACAGCTCCGGCGTCTGGAAGCTGGCGGCCACGGTCTGGCCGATATCCACCTGCCGCGCCACGACCACTCCGGAAACCGGCGAGCGGATCACGGTGTAATTGAGATTGGCCCGGTCGCGCGCCAGCTGCGCCTGCGCCTGCGCAATCTGCGCCTCGGCGGAGCGTCGCGCCTGTATGGCCTGATCCAGCTCCAGCCGCGATACGTATTCCAGGCCGAACAGATTCTGCATGCGTGCTTCATTGGCGCGCGCCAGGTCGAGGGTGGCCTGTACGTTGCGGATACTGGCCTCGCTCTGCCGCACTTGCGCGGAATAGATCGCGTCGTCCAGCTCAAGCAGGATTTGTCCTTTTTCCACTTTCTGGTTGAAGTCGGCGTAGAGCTTGCGCACCGTGCCCGAAACCTGGGTACCGACGCTGACCAACGTCACGGGATTCAGCGTGCCGTTGGCGGATACGGTCTGCACCATATCGCCGATGTCTACTTCTTCCGTGCGATAGATCGCGCTCGCGTCGGGCTGGTGCTGGCTCCGGTAATAGTAATAGCCGCCTGCTGCAACGAGCGCAAGCAGCAGTAGCGCCCAGCCGCTGAATAGCCTGGAAAGAAACTTCATTGCTGACTTTCTGAGGAAAGAGGATGTTGAGTATCGGCCGCCACGTCGTCCAGCCGACCCATCGAGTACGCCAGGCTGGCCCGTGCAATATCCCAGTTGAAACGGGCCTGTATACGCTGCGCCCGGGCACTGGCAAGCGCGGACTGCGCAGTGATCACGTCGATGATATTGCCTACGCCGGCCTTGTAGCGGCCAAGCGCGACATCGGCGTTCTGGATGGCGCTGGCGACGAGATCGGCGCTGCTCTGCACCGATTGCGTTTCAGTCTGGAGATTCTGATAGGCCTGCCAGACGTCGAGCGCAATCTGCAAGGAAATCTGATCGCGCGCGGCCTTTCTGGCCTCCGCCTGCTCCGTCGCGGAACGGATGCGATAAGTGTTGGCAAAGCCGGTAAATAGCGGAATCGTGACATTGAGCCCTATTCCGCCGCTACGGCTGGAGTCGCTGGATTCACGATTGAGATAGGCCAGATCGGTGCTGACGGAAATGCTGGGTTTGCCTGCGGCGCGCGCGCTGGCGATTCCGGCCTCGGCAGCAGCGATTTGTGCCTCGGCCGCGGCAAGATCGGGGCGACGCCTGCGCGCCTCCGCGATCAGCTCGCCGACATTGGCCTGGAATTGCCCGGTGGCCGGTGCGTCGGCGACGGGCTGCAAGGTGTAGTTCTGGTTGGCATCCATGCCCATCAGATTGGCCAGCGTGCCGTGCGCATTGCGCAGCGCGCCCTCGGCGCGGATACGATCCAGCACCGCCTGCGAATAGGCTGTTTGCGCCTGCAATCTGTCGGCGGGCGTGCCGACACCCACCTGATAACGCGCTGTCGCTGCATCCAGGCTGGCCTTGCTGCTGCGCTCGGCCTCCAACGCGGATTCCAGCGCCGCCTGCGCGGCATTCAGCTGGTAATAGCCCTGGATTGCGGAGAAGAAAAGCCCCTGCACGACGTTATCCTGCGTCGCGCTGGCAGCCTCGAACAATTGGCGGGCATTTTCGAGGGCGGCATCGCGGCCACCGAAATCGTAGAGAAGATAAGACAGGCTGACGCCAGCGGAAAGCTGGTTGTAATCGGTGTTGCCAGAGGAAGAACTGCCGAAAGTACTTCCGGTGGTGCCGCTCGTTCCACCCAGGCCGCCGCGGCTTCCGCCGTTGCTCCAGTTATGTTCGACGCCGGCAGTGGCGTCGACATTCGGCAGGAAAGCCGCCCGCGCCACACCGACTTCTGCAGCCTGCACGCGCGCATTGGCCCAGGCTTCATGGCTTTTTGGATTGCGGCACAGCACACGGTCGACTACATCGGCCAGCGAGAGTGCCGCAGGCAGCGCCAGCTCGGCACCGCAGACATCGTTGCCACTGGTGGCGATCGATCCGCTCACGACCGGCTTCGGCAGCTTGCCGGCTTCGAAGGGATCCTCCCAGTCCACCGCCTGACAGGACAGGCTGCTCGATAACAGGCAAAAGATGAGTGCAAATTGCTTCATGTGGCAGCTAGGTTCCGGCACTGTTGAGGGGTCTGCAGCGGCAAACCGCACGCAACAAAAATTATTTCAGGGCCATTGAATGTAGCAAAGGGAACTCGCCTGATCAATTCCTGACCAATAACTTTAACCTACATTTACGCACGCGCTTACAAAGGCTTACAAAATCCTCGACGGCGCGCTTTTTCATGCTTGCAGGAGTTCACAATGGGTTTCGGTCTGTTCGCACTTCCCTGGTGGGGCCTGGTTCTGGTGACCTTGATACTCACTCATGTCACCATCGCTTCAGTCACCATTTTCCTCCATCGCCATCAGGCCCACCGCGCACTCGATCTGCATCCCGTCGCCAGCCATTTCTTCCGCTTCTGGCTGTGGCTCACTACCGGCATGGTAACGCGCGAATGGGTCGCCATCCATCGCAAGCATCACGCTAAGTGCGAGACCGTCGATGACCCGCACAGTCCGCAGATTTACGGCATTGCCAAGGTGTTGCTGGAGGGCACGGAACTGTATGGTGAGGAAGCCGCCAATCGGGAAACGCTTGCGATCTACGGTCGCGGCACGCCCGACGACTGGATCGAACGTCACCTTTATACGCCTCACACCGTACTCGGCATCGCGCTGATGCTGATCATAGATATTGTGCTATTCGGCGTCATCGGCCTTACCGTCTGGGCGGTGCAAATGCTATGGATTCCGGTCTTCGCGGCCGGGGTGATCAACGGCGTGGGACATTACCTCGGCTATCGCAGTTTCGTCACGCGCGATGCTTCCAGGAATATCGTGCCGTGGGGTTTGCTGATCGGCGGCGAGGAACTGCATAACAATCATCACGCCTACAGCAACTCGGCGCGGCTCTCCAGCCGCTGGTGGGAATTCGACATCGGCTGGATGTACATCCGGCTGCTGGCCATGCTCAAGCTTGCACACGTGAACAGGGTCGCGGCCCGGTTACGTTTCGATACTTCCAAGGCAAAGTGCGACCTGGACACCTTGCAGGCCATCCTGACCCATCGCTATGCGGTCCTGGCCGGATTTACCCGGTCGCTCAGAAGTACGGTAAAACACGAAGTGGCGGCCCTGAAAGTGGCTCGCCTGCCGGCCACGATGCGACGCTGGCTGCAGCGGGATGCGGAATCCCTACCTGAAAAGGATCATGCGGTATTGCGCCAGGCACTGATGTCCAGCACGGTATTGCAGACGGTGTACTCGATGCGACAGGAGCTGGCGGCGCTCATTGCCCGGACCAATGCATCGCGGGAACAGCTGCTGCAACAGCTCGAAGACTGGTGCCGGCGTGCGGAAGAAAGCGGTATTGCGGCATTAAGCGATTTTTCGCGACAATTGCGCAGCTATGCCTGAGGTGCGCCGTCAGTCTGGGCGCGGACATGGCATTACGCTATCGTTCCTGCTGCTGGCTGTCGCCCTGTTTCTGTTTAACGGCCATCAGGCCTACGCGGGGCTCGACATGAAACCTTCCGCTACTACCTTACGTGCCAGCTATGAGCGTCTCACGCCAAAACTGCACAATAACGCCTATAACCGCTCGCTTTATATCGAATCCCATGAGTCGTCGAATGAGCTCAAGGGCGACATTTATGCACTGGTCTCCCAGCCATTTCCCGTTGTGAATGGCGCGCTGAACGATCCCTCCGGCAAGCCGGTGAATTGGTGCGAAGTCCTGATACTGCATCTCAACGTCAAATATTGCCGTGTCGGGCAGGATGCCAGGGGTAGTACGCTTACGGTCCACCTTGGGCGGAAGATGGAACAGCCGCTCAAGGATACCCACCCGGTGGAGTTCCGCTACAGCGTACTGGATTCCGGAAAAACCTATTTCGCGACCAGCCTGAGTGCGCCCCGAGGCCCGTTGAGCACGCACGATTACCGCATCATCCTGGAAGCGATGCCCGCCGATAATCACCTGACATTCATCCACTTGACCTATGCCTACGGATTCGGGATGTCCGGAAAGATAGCCATGAAGGGATACCTCGCCTCACTGGGACGCGGCAAGGTGGGCTTTACGCCGGTCGGCACGCGGGCGGACGGCAAGCCTGAATATATCAGCGGCGTACGCGGTGTAGTGGAACGCAATGCGATGCGCTATTACGTGGCGATCGATTCGTTCCTGAACGCCCCTGCCAAGGACCAGTTCGAGACACGACTGAAAGCATGCATCGACACCCTCGAGCAATACGCGGTGCAATTGCATGAAGTGGATCGGACAACCTATCTTGAAATGAAACGGAATGAACACAGGCGCATGAACAATTCATTATAAATAAATAACTTACATAATATTCTGAAAGAATCTTGAGAAGAACTCATTCAGTCTTTGCAGCATCGGCCGACGCTTCCATTCTGCCAACTGGATCGACTTCGCCTTGGCGATATCATCCTTGAACATACTCTCCACTTCCTTACCGGTGACTTCTCCGAGCACGATCACATCGACTTCGTCGTTATATAGCACGCTACGGTGATCCAGGTTGGAAGAGCCGACTACCGACCACACCCCGTCAATCACCACCGTCTTGGCATGCAGGATGGCATGGTCGCTTTCGTAGACCTTCACACCGGCTTCGAGCAAATCACTGTAATGCGATCGTTGCGCAGCAAGCGTAGCCTGTACATCGCTTTTTCCCTGGACCAGCAGCCGCACATCGACGCCGCGCCGGGCGGCATCCATCAAGTCCTGCTTCATGCCCTTGGTCGGCAAGAAATAGCTGTTGGTGATCCAGATGGTTTTTTCAGCGTTGCGGATCGCCGACAGCAAAGTGACGTAAAACCTGGAAATCTCGTGATCCGGCCCACTGCCGATCACGCGTACAACCTCGATACCATTCGGTTTCAGAGGAGGAAAATAGCCTTTGTCATCGATTTTCTCGCCCAGATGCTTATACCATTGGTCGAAGAACAGCTTCTGCAGCTCTGCCACGACAGGCCCTCGCACCTCCAAGTCGGTATCGCGCCAATGCTCCATCTTTTTATCGCCCGTGGCGTCGAAAGGCCTGCTTTGGTAGTTAACGCTGAGATTGATGCCCCCGACGATAGCCGTATGCCCGTCGACGACCAGGATCTTGCGATGATCGCGGTCATTGGGCGACTTGATGATGCGACGGCGTTCCAGCGGATTCATCGGATTGAATTCCAGCACTTTTACGCCCGCCTTGCGCAAGCGGTCGAAGAACTCGGGCGGCGTGGAGATCGAGCCGAAACTATCGTAAAGGATATTGATTTGTACGCCCTCCTGCCGCTTGGCGACCAGAAGATCGGCAAGCTTGGTGCCCTTGTGCTCGACATTCTCCAGAATGTAATACTCCATGTTCACATGGTGTTTGGCGGAGCGAATCGCATCAAAAATCGCATCGAAGGTCTGCTCGCCATCGCGCAGTAAACGCGTGGAGTTCCCGGTGACGAGCGGACTTTCCGCGATCTCCTGCTCGACGGCCAGATGGCGCTTGAAAAGATCGCTATTCTGGGCGTTCAGACCCAGGCGCTCAAACAACGCCTTGCTCTGCTTCGCCGTCAACGGCCCTTTTGCGCCCATCACGCGCGGATTGGCATCCGAATTTGTACCATTGATGACCGCATCGGCATCGGGTACGGTCGCACACCCGACAAGACTGGAATAAAAAAACAGCAAGGTGGCGCTTCGGGCAAGCCAGGAGCGCAAGTTGAATGACGCATGATTGATGCTGCCCAGAAACATCCGGCGTCTCCTCGAATTCGCTTTTTCAGGCGAAGTGGCCAGAACTAAAGTCCGGCTTCGATTATCAGGGACGTCAGAATTACTTTTGGATCCGGAATCAGGCCAGGTTAAGGCGTTTCACCTTGCGGTAGAGAGTAGCTCGGCTGATGCCCAGTCTGCTGGCAGCGGTAGTAACATTTCCATTCTCGTCAGCCAGCGCCTGACGGATCAAATCAATTTCGGCCGCTTCGATATTCAAGATACCCGCGCGCGACGTCCTGCGTGTAGGAGTCGGATTGACGTGTTCGAGTTCCTCAATGAAATCCTCGGGCAAATGATGACGCGCGATAACGTGGTCGCCTTCAAGGAAGGCCAGCGCCGCGCGCAGCACGTTGCGCAGCTGGCGTACATTGCCGCGCCAGGGGTGGCGGGCGAACATGCTCTGCGTGTCGGGATGGAGTATGACGTGCTCTTCGTTTTCTTCGCTCAGGATGCGCTCGACCAATGCATGCAGGTCGCTGCGTTGCCGCAACGGCGGCAAGGGCACGCGCAGGCCGTTGAGGCGGTAATAGAGATCTTCGCGAAAATTGCCTTGTTCGACGTGCTCTCGCAGCTTGCGATTAGTAGCCGAGACCACGGCAATATCGACCGGCATGCCCTTGGCGCCGCCCAGAGGCACGATTTCACGTTCCTGCAGCACGCGCAACAGACGCGCCTGGAGTTGCATCGGCATTTCGCCGATCTCATCCAGAAACAGCGTGCCGCCACTGGCTTGCATGATCTTGCCCGGCACGCCGCTGCGCTTGGCGCCGGTAAAAGCGCCCTCCTCGTACCCGAACAGCTCGGCTTCAATCAGGCCTTCCGGAATCGAAGCGCAATTGATCGCCACGAACGGCCCTTTGCCGCGCTTGCCGGCGGCGTGGATGGCCTTGGCCAGCAACTCCTTGCCGGTGCCGGTCTCGCCCTCGATCAGGATGGGAATTTCTCGTCCCAGGACTTTTTTCACGCTGGAGATAACCTTGTGCATTTGCGCATCGCCAGTGTCCAGCGCCTCCAGCATTCCCGGATTGGGCAGATCTCCCTTCGCGGCCACTTTTGCCGCACGGGCGGGGCTGCTGACGGCTGCCATCGCCATGACGCCCGGTTCCACCTTCGTGTGCAGGCGATGTCCGCTGCGCATGGCCAGCGGTGTGCTGTGCGGCAACGCGGTTCGCGCGGCGTCGAGCAAAGCTTCCAGCGTCCCCTCGAACAGGTTCCGGAACTCCAGTCCGGCATGATCGGCGCCGTTCACGCCAAGCTGCATCATGCCGCTGCGATTGATCGCCTGCAGACGGCCCGAAGGCGAAAAAACCGCGATGCCTTCCCACAGGGTGCCGATGAATTCCGGGCGGGAATGAAAATGCAGCGTGACATCGCGCGCGAACTCGACGCCGAACAGCCGATTCTCGATCATCTGCGCCGACATGCGCACCAGGGCCATGGTGTGCGCCTGCGGCTGGCGGTAGTCACCCGAGACGTCCAGCACGCCTATGGCCTTGCCGTATGGATCGATGATGGGCGCGGCGGAACAGTTGAGAAAGGCGTTCTGGCTGAAGTAGTGCTCGGCGCCCATCACGAATACCGGCGCCTCCTCGACCAGCGCAGTGCCAATGGCATTGGTGCCGGTATTGCCCTCGCTCCATGTCACCCCCGGCTGCAAGGCCACGCGCTGCGCCTTGCCGATGAATTCCGGATTGCCCAGCACATGCAGGATAGTGCCGCTGGCATCGGTGAGTATCACCATGCTCTGCGTACCGAAAATCTGCGCGTGCAGGTTTTCCATCTCCGGCCGCGCCTGGTGCAGCAGACGGGAATTCTTCTCGCGGATTTCCTCGAGCGCCCGATTCACCATCGGCTCGATACTGGGATTGAGCTCGACCGAAAGGCCGGTGTTGGCGCAGCGCGACCAGGAGCGCTCGATCGGTTCGGGCAGGACGCCGTGCGGGACGCTGCCGCCATCCAGCAATTGATTGCGGGCATCGCGGATGCGCGCGTGATAGGTCGAGCGTGTCATGAGTTCAGATCGCAGCGTCTCGTTTAAGGACAATCGTTCGTCTCAATATGAGATTTGCATGATACGCCACGCCGTTGACCATTTGTAATGTTTTTATAAATCAATGACATCCAAAAAATTCTCACATGGCACGAATGATGCGAAAGCCGATTGAGCATACGTTTCGGAAAGAAAGATCACATCATGCGCTTCCCCGGCTTTTCAAAATCGGCTATCCAAGGCGTGCATACGCTGCAAACCAACTCCCGCGATCTGCCTGGCCAGATTGCGGAACTGCATTGCTCACCTGCCTTCATCAGCGGTTATGCCGCGCCCGGAGTCAATCTGGATGAAGTCGCTGCCGCCATTGCCCGCCGCTTTCCCGGCGCTGCCATGCTGTTGACCAGTACGGCAGGCGAGCTCTGCGGCAACGGCGACGGGCATTTGTACTGCGAGGCCGGAGACAACCGCGACCGGGTAGTACTGCAATTGTTCGAGCGTTCGCTGATCGGCCAGGCCGAAATCGTCGCGGTGCCGCTCGCCAGCGAAGATCTGCGCGCGGGACAACCCAGCATGGACTACGACCAGCGCCTGGCGCTCATCCGGCAGAACATCCGGGAGGCGCGCGTGGGCATGGATATCGACTACCACGATACCTTTGCCTACATTCTGTTCGACGGGCTATCGAATTCCGAATCGTTCTTCATGGAATCGCTGTATGACACTGGCCGCTTCCCTTGCCTGTTCGTCGGCGCCTCCGCGGGCGGCAAGCTCGATTTCAGCGGGACATGGATACACGACGGCAAGCGCAAGCTGATCAACCATGCGGTGATCGCTTTCCTGAAAATGGCGCCCGGCATCCGCTTCGGCGTGTTCAAGAGCCAGAACTTCGAGCCCGCCGGTGCGAGCTACCAGGTATTCAGCGCCTCGGTCGAAGGCCGCCACGTACGGCAGGTGATCAATGCCAGCGGACGCGTGGTATCCCTGATCGACGCCTTGTGCGAAACCCTGGCGTGCAACCGGAATCAGCTCCAGGGCAAGCTCGACAGCTACTCCTTCGCGATCAAGGTCAAGGACGAGCTGTTCGTGCGCTCGGTAGCCAGGCTCGACTTCGAGCACGATCGGGTGAACTTCTACTGCGATATCGGCGCCGGCGAGGAGTTGGTGCTGGTCAAGCGCACGCCTTTTGTCGCCACCACCGAACGGGATTTCCGCGCTTTCATGACTGGCAAGCCGGGCGCGCCGCTTGCCGGCATGCTCAACGACTGCATCCTGCGGCGGCTGTATAACGGCCGCGAACTGGCCGGGCTGGACAAGGTATTCAACAATAGCCAATTAGCCGGATTCTCGACCTTCGGCGAAATCCTCGGATTGAACCTCAACCAGACATTGACTGCCGTGTTCTTTTTCCGTGTGGGGCCGGGCGATAACTTCCGCGACGATTATGTCGACAATTTCGTCGGACATTACGGCGAGTTCAAGGCCTTCTTCCTGCGCCGCAGCCATGCCAAGCTGGCCGGCGTGTCGCGGGTGATGATGCAGCAGATTTCCGACTACAAGGTCGGTAACTTCGGCAGCCGCGTCAATCCGGACAACATCGACGCCAACCTGATCTCGGTGGTGCGCGACCTGAACGGCCTTGGCGAGATCATGATGGATGCCCAGACCCAGCGCGAAACGACCGCCGAACACCTGAAATCCTGCTCGAGCGATCTTTACGGCTCGGTCAATACCCTGACCCATAAGCTCTCGGAACAGCAGGACGCCATCCACCAGGCCGGCAAAACCATCGAAACCCTGGCCGGCCAAGCCCGTGACGTCGCCGGCAGCGCACACAACCTGGCCGAGGCCAGCCAGCGCATCCAGGGCGTCGTGGAAGTGATCCAGCAGATTTCTGATCAGACCAACCTGCTGGCGCTGAATGCCGCCATTGAAGCCGCGCGTGCCGGCGAACAGGGGCGCGGCTTCGCGGTGGTAGCCGACGAAGTGCGCCGCCTGGCGGAAAAATCGCGCGGCAGCGCCGATGAGATCGGCAGCGACATCTCGGCGCTGGCGCGAGAGATCGTTCTTGTGGCGGAAATGATAGAACGCCAATCGCAAGAGGTTTCCGGCATGACCGGCATGCTGGACGCCATCGAAAGCTACAGTACGCAGACCGCCGTTACCGCTGGGCATACGCGCGACGTGGCCGATACGCTGCAAAGCCTGACGGCCGAAAGCTGAGTTTGGTTCTTCACGCAAACTCCCGTCTCGCAATGAGACAGGAGTTTCGTCTCAACTTGAGACAGAATGCCGTATCCATGAAAATAAAATAACCATAAAAATATTTGTATTCAATAGCTTGAATCGAATGCAATATCCGGCACAGAAACTGCTCATGGTCATGCAAGTTAGCCGGCACAGGGCAAACTGCAATTGCATGCACAATTTTCTGAGGAGAAGTCATGATTTACGCATTTCCCGGTCAAGCTGGGGCCAAAATCCAGTACAAAGCCAAATACGATAATTTCATCGGCGGCAAATGGGTTCCCCCTGTCGAAGGACAATACTTCGACGTCATCACTCCGGTAACCGGCAAGCCTTACACGCAAGCTGCGCGTTCGGGCGCCGCAGACGTCGAGCTGGCACTCGATGCCGCGCACGCCATCGCCGACAAATGGGGCAAGACCGCGCCCGGCGAACGCTCCAACATCCTGCTCAAGATCGCAGACCGTCTCGAGGCCAACCTGGAGCTGCTGGCCTACGCGGAAACAGTGGACAACGGCAAGCCGATCCGCGAAACCCTGAATGCCGACGTTCCCTTGAGCATTGACCATTTCCGTTATTTCGCCGGCTGCCTGCGTTCGCAGGAAGGTTCGCTCAGCGAAATCGACGAAAACACCGTGGCCTA
Organism: Methylobacillus sp. MM3; assembly: GCF_001645185.1. Taxonomy (GTDB): domain Bacteria; phylum Pseudomonadota; class Gammaproteobacteria; order Burkholderiales; family Methylophilaceae; genus MM2. Next base: position 128,799 of record NZ_LXTQ01000001.1, on the reverse strand, counting down.
TCACTACCATGAGCCGCTGGGCGTGGTCGGCCAGATCATTCCCTGGAACTTCCCGCTGCTGATGGCCGCATGGAAGCTCGCTCCCGCCATCGGCGCCGGCAATTGCGTCATCCTGAAACCCGCAGAATCCACCCCGATCAGCATCCTGATCATGGCGGAACTGATCGCCGACCTGCTGCCACCCGGTGTGCTCAACATCGTCAACGGTTTTGGTCGCGAAGTTGGCATGCCGCTGGCTACCAGCAAGCGCATCGCCAAGATCGCCTTCACCGGCTCGACCGCGACCGGACGTGTCATCGCGCAGGCCGCAGCCAATTCGCTGATCCCCGCGACGTTGGAGCTGGGCGGCAAATCGCCGAACATCTTCTTCGAAGACATCATGGCGGCCGACGACGATTTCCTCGACAAGTCGATTGAAGGTCTCGTGCTGTTCGCCTTCAATCAGGGCGAGGTGTGTACCTGCCCGTCCCGCGCGCTGATCCAGGAATCTATCTACGACAAATTCATCGAGCGCGTCATCCCGCGTGTCAAGGCGATCAAGCAGGGCAACCCGCTCGACACCGAAACCATGCTAGGCGCACAGGCTTCCGACCTGCAGATGGAAAAGATCCAGTCCTACCTGCAACTGGGTGTGGAGGAAGGCGCTTCCGTGCTGACCGGCGGCACCAAGGCCGAACTGGGGGGCGATCTCTCCAGCGGTTACTACATCAACCCGACCCTGTTCAAGGGCCACAACAAGATGCGCATTTTCCAGGAAGAAATCTTCGGCCCGGTGCTGGCCGTGACGACATTCAAGGACGAAGCCGAAGCGCTGGCGATTGCCAACGACACGCCCTACGGCCTCGGCGCCGGTGTGTGGAGCCGCGACGGCAACCGTGCCTACCGCATGGGCCGCGGCATCAAGGCCGGACGCGTCTGGACCAATTGCTACCATGCCTACCCGGCCCATGCTGCATTCGGCGGGTACAAGGAGTCCGGCATCGGCCGCGAAACCCACAAGATGATGCTCGACCACTACCAGCAAACCAAGAACCTGCTGGTGAGCTACAGCCCGAAGAAGCTGGGCTTCTTCTAATTTCCCGGCCTTCGTTTCCCCGCCTCCGGGCGGGGCTTTCGGAAAGATTGTATGGTTGAACGCGTCTCGGCTACGCCCGCAGCACTGGAACTGATCGCCACCCTGACCCGGCTGCACGGCCCGGTGATGTTCTTCCAGTCCGGCGGATGCTGCGAAAACAGCGTGCCTTTGTGTTATCCGGCGGGCGAATTCAAGACCAGCCCCAACGATGTTTACCTAGGCATGGTCGGCGGCGCGCCGTATTACATGAGCGGCCGCGAATTCGAGTTTTATCGGAACACGCATCTGATCGTGGATGCAGTGCAAGGGCGCGGCGGCACCTTTGCGCTGGATGGTCCGGATGGTACGACCTTCATCGGCCGATCCCGACTTTTCACGGACGAAGAACTCGTCTCGATCGCATCCGAAGTCCCCTAACCATCCGACTCTGTTGCAGGTTGGCCTCGGCAAGGCCGGCGCATTGCGCGGACTTGCCATTTTTTTGCCTGTTTCCCGGACATCCGATTACGCCTGCGGACCCCAAAACCGGGCCTGAAACGCAGCGCCGTTTCTTGTAGGAATTACATCCAATCTTGTGTAGGAATATTCCGAAGCTGTGTAATCACTGGAACTCGACCTTTTTGCTTTTCTCTACCTGAAGGTATCCCCTGCATCTGTCGGTCAAGAAAAACGGCCTCGCATACAGAGTCCGGCGGATTTCTTGTACGTTACTTTCAAGGAGCAAAATATGAGTTGGGCCGGTCCTTTCCAGTTTGAAATCGGCAAGACACGCAGTACAGGCAAGTTATCGGCGGGGAGCGGCTTCGCCGCATTGCCCGATTCGAATCGGCCGACGTTGCTATGCCTTTCCCACCTGCGCTGGAACTTCGTTTACCAGCGACCTCAGCACTTGATGAGCCGTTTTGCTCGCACCTACCAGGTGCTTTTTTTTGAGGAGCCCATCGCGACCGATGCGATCACTCCCTGGCTGGATATCAGCATGCCGGAACCCGGCGTGCGCGTGCTGGTGCCGCGCATTCCGGCCTCGCACATCGGCACGCGCGAAGGCGAGGCCGACCAGCGCAGGCTGCTGAACCGCTACCTCACCATTTCAGGCGCCGAACCCGTGTTGTGGTACTACACGCCAATGAGCCTGGCGTTTACCGACCATCTGGACGCGACCTTGATTGTTTACGACTGCATGGATGAGCTTTCCGCCTTTCGCGGCGCCCCGCCGGAACTGATCGAGCGCGAGCAGCGGCTGATGAAGCGCGCCGATCTCGTATTCACCGGCGGCGTCAGCCTGTACGAAGCCAAGAAGCGCCACCACGCCAACACCCACCCTTTCCCCAGCAGCGTCGATCTGGATCATTTCCGCACTGCCCGCAATATCGCGCAGGAGCCGGTTGATCAAGCACGCATCCCGCATCCCCGGCTGGGCTTCTATGGCGTCATCGACGAGCGGCTGGATATCGAACTGGTGGACGCCGTTGCCGCCGCCCGCCCGGACTGGCATATCGTGCTGGTCGGCCCGGTGGTCAAGATCGACCCGGCCACGCTTCCGCGCCGCCCCAACATCCATTATCTCGGCCCCAAGGTGTACGACGAACTGCCGCAGTACCTGGGCGGCTGGGACGTGGCGATCATGCCATTTGCGATCAACGAATCCACCCGTTTCATCAGCCCCACCAAGACGCCAGAGTACATGGCCGGCGGCCGCACGGTGGTTTCAACGCCCATCCGCGACGTGGTGCGCGCCTATGGCACAAGCGCTATCGTGCGCATTGCCCGCGATGTGAATGGCTTTGTCTCCGCCATCGAGGATGCGCTGGATGACATGCAAACGCCCGCCGCGGTCGCAGCAGTCGCGGATCACGAATTGCGCAACATGTCTTGGGACAACACCTGGGAGAACATGAACGCGCTGATGGACGAGGCCATAGCAACCACCGAAACGCTGGCTTATCAGGCCGCACTCGGCGCAGGGCGGCGAACCGCTCGCCGCGTACGGGCCTGAGTCATGGCAGACGCAGGTTTCGACTATCTGATCGTCGGCGCCGGCTTTGCCGGGAGCGTACTGGCGGAACGGCTTGCCGCCGGGCTGAACAAGCGCGTGCTGATCATCGACCGGCGGCCGCATATCGGCGGCAACGCCTACGATCATTACAACGACGAAGGCATCCTCATTCATCGCTACGGGCCGCATATCTTTCATACCAACGCGCAGCGCATCGTGGATTACCTGTCGCGCTTTACCCAGTGGCGGCCTTACGAGCATCGCGTGCTGGCGCATGTGGACGACAACCTGGTGCCGATTCCGATCAATCTCACGACGATCAACCGGCTGTACGGCTTGGGCCTGGATGAGGCCGGGGCAGCAGAGTTTCTTGCTGCGCGTGCCGAGCCGGTGGCGGATATCCGGACCTCGGAGGATGTCGTCATCAACCAGGTCGGGCGCGAACTGTACGAGAAATTCTTCCGCGGCTATACGCGCAAGCAATGGGGTCTGGACCCGTCGCAGCTCGATAAGTCCGTCACCTCGCGCGTGCCGACGCGGACGAATGCCGACGACCGCTACTTCCAGGATGAATTCCAGCGAATGCCGCTGCATGGTTATACGCGGATGTTCGAAAACATGCTCGACCATCCGAATATCAAGATCATGCTGAACGCGGATTTCGCCGAGATACGCAAGGAAATCAGTTATCGCCACTTGATCTACAGTGGACCCATCGATGAGTTTTTCGATTACCGCTATGGCAAGCTGCCTTACCGCTCGCTCGCTTTCCGGCATGAAACCGTGGATGTGCCGCAATTTCAGCCCGTCGGCGTGGTCAACTATCCGGATGAGGCGATTGCGTACACGCGCATCACCGAGTACAAGCATCTGACTGGACAAACCCACGCTCGCACAGCGCTGACCTATGAGTTTCCAAGTGCGGAAGGCGACCCCTACTACCCGGTGCCTCGCGCGGAGAACGCCGAGCTGTATCGCAAATACCAGGCGCTCGCCGAAGCGAGGCAAAACGTCACCTTTGTTGGAAGACTAGCCACCTATCGCTACTACAACATGGATCAGGTTGTCGGCCAGGCATTGGCTATTTTCAACAAGCTGGCCGAAGCCGAAACCGGGGTAGCGCCCCCTATCGAGCTGGCAAGAGCCGGATCCAGTTATTAACAAATAGCATTAAATTTATTTACCAAGATAATGTTTTAAAGGATTAATCATGAATAAATCGGACGCCTTCCAGAGTTTTGTACTGGGCGGTTTCGAATGCTCCTCCCATCGGCGCGCAGATGGCCGCCGCCTCGACCTGATCGCCGGCACCCAGCACGACCGCTGGGCCGCGAGCGACTATGCCCAACTGCGCGCGCACGGCATACGCACGATGCGCGACGGCATCCGCTGGCATCTGGTCGAGCCGACCCCCGGCAGTTACGACTGGTCGAGCTTTCTGCCCATGCTGCACGCCGCACGCGATGCCGGAGTACAGGTGATCTGGGATCTGTGCCACTATGGCTGGCCGGACGACATCGACATCTGGCGGCCTGAATTCGTGGATCGCTTTGCGCGCTACGCCGTCGAAGTCGCACGATTGATACGCGACGAAACCGGTGAAGTCCCGATCTACTGCCCGATCAATGAGGTATCTTTCTGGTCCTGGGCCGGCGGCGACAAGGGACACATTCACCCGCTGACCTACGGCCGGGGCTGGGAACTCAAGCACCAACTGATACGCGCCACCATCGCCGCCATCGAGCTGATCCGCAACATCGAGCCGCGCAGCCGCTTCATCACTGCCGAGCCCTTGATCAACGTAGTCGCGCACCCGGACCGCCCGCACGACAAGGATGAAGCCGAGGCCTACCGCCGGGCGCAATTCCAGACCTGCGACATGCTCACCGGCGAACTCTGGCCGGGGCTGGGCGGCCGTGCGGAATATCTCGACATCGTCGGCCTGAATTACTACGAGAAGAACCAATGGTATCTGGGCGGTGAAGGCCCCGAAGTCATCCATCCCGATTCGCCGCATTACCGGCCCTTGCACGATCTGCTGGGCGAGGTTTACCTGCGCTACGGCCGACCGATGCTGATTTCGGAAACCGGGGCCGAAGGCGACAAGCGCGGCCCGTGGCTGGAAGCCGTTTGCGATGAAGTGGACATGGCGCTGGCGGCACATATCCCCATCGAGGGCGTATGCCTCTATCCGGTGCTGGATTACCCCGGCTGGGACAACGACCGCCATTGCCCCACCGGCCTGCTCGGCTTGCCCGATATCAACGGCCATCGTCCGGTCTATGCCCCGATGGCTTCCGTGCTGCGCCGCTGGCAGCCGCACACCCGCGTCAGCAGCATGCGCATTGCGGCTGACGACCCGACGGACTCCGCATCGGCCCTGTCGCGATGACTCGCCCCGCAGGCTCGGGCACGCCCGGCCCGATTCCGGAGCGCGCCCTGCCCTTTTTGTTGCGCTACGTGCGCATGCGGCCGTGGCTGTTCGGCACGGTGTTCACCGTCATCGTCGGCGCGGCCGCATGCGCGGTGGGCGTGCAATATGCGATGAAACTGCTCATCGACGCGATGGATGCCGAAAACCGGCAGGCCGCGCTGGTCTGGGCGCCGCTCGCGCTGTTCATCGGACTGATCGCGATGGAAAACGTGCTGTGGCGGCTGGGCGGGGTGATCGGTTCCAAGGCTGTCATTGCCACCGGCGTCGATCTGCGGCTCGATCTCTTCGAGCATCTTACCGGCCACCCGATGCGCTACTTCAACCAGCATTTCTCGGGAGCGCTGGGCAACCGCGTCACCACTGCCGCAGCCGCGACCGGTGGCCTGTTCAGCACGCTGATCTGGAATATCGTGCCGCCGATTACCGATTTCCTCGGCGCCGTCATCGTGCTCAGCACGATCCGCTGGCCGATGGCGCTCGCGCTGATTGCCAGCGTGCTGCTGGTCGGCTGGCTGCTGATCGTCTTCGGCATCCGCGGCCGCCAGGTGCATCGCACCTATGCCGAACTCGCCTCCAAGGCGAGCGGCGAGTTGGTCGACGTGGTCAGCAACGTGTGGACGGTCAAAGCCTTCTCGGCCCGTGCGCGCGAACGGCAGCGGCTATCCGGCGAGCTCGGCGTCGAAGCCCGCGCCCAGCGCAAAAGCTGGATGTACATCGAAAAAGCGCGCCTGATCCATGATGTCTGTCTGGTGCTGATGGCAGGCGGCATGCTGGCCTGGGCGATTACGCTGTGGCGCGGCGGCAGCATCACCACCGGCGACGTCGTCATCGTCAGCGCGCTCACCTTCCGTATCCTGCATGGCTCGCGCGATCTTGCGCTGGCGCTGGTCGGCACCGCGCAGCAATTCGGCGTCATCAACGAAACCCTGCAAGTCATCGCCCAACCGCACGAAGTGCGCGACCCCGGCCACGCCGCAAAACTGCGCGCCGTGCTCGGCGCCATCCGTTTCGAAAACGTGAGCTATACCTACCCCGATGGCCGCGAGGTATTCGAAGGCTTTGATCTCGACATTCCCGCCGGTCAGCGCGTCGGCCTGGTCGGCCCGTCCGGCGCGGGCAAATCCACCCTTATCAGCCTCATCCAGCGCCTGGACGATGTGCAGGGCGGCCGCATCCTCATCGACGGCCAGCCGATCACCGAAGTCACGCAGGACAGCCTGCGCGCGCGCATCGCGGTCGTGCCGCAGGACATCGCGCTATTCCATCGCTCGGTGCTGGAAAACATCCGCTACGGCCGCCCCGACGCAACGGACGAAGAAGTCTACGGTGCCGCCCGCAACGCCTATTGCGACGAGTTCATCCGCGAACTGCCGCAAGGCTACGACACCATCGTCGGCGAGCGCGGCGTCCGGCTTTCCGGTGGCCAGCGGCAGCGGTTGGGCATCGCGCGGGCGTTTCTGAAGGATGCGCCCATCCTGATCCTGGACGAAGCGACATCCGCGCTGGACATGCAGTCGGAGCGCGATATCCAGATGGCGCTGGCCGATCTGATGCGCGGGCGCACGGTGGTTGCGATCGCGCACCGGCTATCGACCGTGGCGTCGTTCGACAGGGTGCTGGTGCTGGTGGATGGACGGGTTTACGAGGATGGACCGCCCGCCTTGCTCAGGAAGGAAGGCGGGCTGTTCAAGGATTTGTGGCGCTTGCAGGTCGAGGGCTTCGATTAAGACAGCGAATGCAAGTTGTAGCGCTAGCGTTCGGTATTTTTCCCCGCCACGGCTTTCAGGGCTGAAAGCAGGTCCATCGGCACCGGAAAAACGATGGTCGAGGATTTGTCCCCGGTGATAGCAGCCAGCGTCTGCAAATAGCGCAACTGAATCGCCTCCGGCTGACGCGCCAGCATCTGCGCGGCTTGCAGTAGTTTCTCCGAAGCCTGCAACTCACCTTCGGCATGGATCACCTTGGCGCGGCGTTCCCGCTCGGCTTCGGCCTGCTTGGCGATGGCGCGCACCATCGATTCGTCGATATCGACATGCTTGATTTCGACATTGGCCACCTTGATTCCCCACGCATCGGTTTGCGCGTCCAGCACCTGCTGGATATCCACGTTGAGGCGTTCGCGCTCGGCCAGCATCTCGTCCAGCTCATGCTTGCCCAGCACCGCCCGCAGCGTGGTCTGCGCAAGCTGGCTGGTCGCATTCAGGTATTGCTCGACCTGAATGATCGCCCGTTGCGGATCGACCACACGGAAATACACCACCGCATTCACTTTGACCGAAACATTGTCGCGCGAGATCACGTCCTGCGTCGGCACGTCGAGCACCCGGGTGCGCAGATCGACGCGCACCAATTGCTGGATGCCGGGAATCACCAGCACCAGCCCCGGCCCTTTGACCTTCCAGAACCGGCCAAGCAAAAACACGACGCCGCGCTCGTATTCGCGCAGGATGCGAAACGACGAGGCGATCAATGCGAGTACCAGGAATACAACGCCAATGAATCCGAATTGGAACATGACTATTCTCCTTTCGTATCTGCTTCCGACTCCGTAGCTTCGACTCGCAGCAGCAGGCCGTCGCGGGCCAGCACACGCACCTTCTGCCCGCTTCGCACCGGGCCGTTGGCATGCACGCGCCAGCTCTCGCCGCCCACCAGCGCCCAACCTTCGGTTTCCGCGTCGCCCAGCATCCGGCCGGTGCTGCCGATCAGCGCGCCGTCGCCGCTCACCACTTGCCGCCGACGCGCCTTGAGCGCCATGCCCCCAATCAGCGCCAGCATGATGGCGCTCGTCGTAGCGACAAGGACGATCAGCCCCAGCGGTATGCCGAAACCCGGCGACTCGGTGTCAATCAGGATCACCGCGCCGATGACAAAGGAAACCACACCGCCCATGCCGAGCACCCCGAAGCTGCCCACGAACACCTCGGCCACCATGAAAGCGATCCCCAGCAATATCAGCGCCAGCCCCGCGTAATTCACCGGCAGCATATGCAAGCCATACAGCGCCAGCAGCAGGCAGATGCCGCCCAGTACGCCGGGCACGGCAAAACCGGGCGACATGAACTCGAAAAACAGCCCGTAAACACCGATCAGCAACAGGATCAGGGCAATGCTGGGATCGGTGATGACCAGCAGCAGCCGGGTGCGCCAATCAGGCTCGTAATGGATCACCGGCGACGCTGCAGTTGCCAGGCGAATGCTCTGCCCCGCTACGGTGACCGCCACGCCATCGAGTTGCTGCAACAAACGCGGCAGGTCAGCAGCGACGTAATCGATCACCTTGAGTTTCAATGCATCATCGGCCGGCAGGCTCACCGCCTCACGCACCGCCTTCTCCGCCCAATCGACATTGCGCCCGCGCATCTGCGCCAGGCTGCGGATATAAGCGGCGGCATCGCTGACCTGTTTTTTGGTCATGGCCTGCCCCGGAATGTCTTCCTTCTCCTTTGCATCGTCGGATTTCTCAGGTTTGGATCCAGGCTTGGCCGGATCGGGCAGCCCGCCGATCTGCACCGGCGTGGCCGCGCCCAGGTTGGTGCCCGGCGCCATCGCGGCGATATGGCTGGCATAGAGGATGTAGGTTCCGGCACTGGCAGCACGCGCCCCACTCGGCGCAACATAAACCGCCACCGGCACCTTGGAGGCCAGCATCGCCTTGATGATCTGCCGCATCGAAACATCGAGCCCGCCTGGCGTATCCATTTGCAGCACGGCAAGCTGCGCCTGCTTCTCAGCCGCATGCGTCAGGCCGCGCACGACATAATCCGCTGTTGCCGGGCCGATGGCCCCTTCGATTTTCATGACTATGACGGGCTGCGCTGCGGCCAGCACCCAGCCAGAAATGAGCAACAGCAGGGCTAGCGCCAGTCGCCGCGTTATTGCGACATGGAAGTGGGATAGCTTACGCAGGGTTGAATCTGCATGCATCGCGGTAATCCCCGTGTCAGGTTGACCTTGATTCGATGCCTCGCGTGGAACCGATCCTTTTGGGATGAGTTCCAGTTGTTATGCTACGCCTGTTTTGGGGAAGGGGTTAGAGCGAGCTGCGGTGGCGACGATTCCGTACCGGCATAACGTTGGACGTAACAGGTGTACCGAAGCGCAGCATTTGGGTTTCCCGTCGACGAGTTTATTCGGCGTCCCTTGTTACTCTTTACCCCAACGCCACCTCGGGCGCTCGCCCTTAGTCCAGCAGATTGCGGCGAACAAAACGCAAAGCGCCCCGGTGTAAACCATGAAGACATTCTGGCCGTATCCAGGAAGTATTGTGACGGCTCCAGCCAGAGCGAGGCAAAGAAAGATAGCCAAAACAACCCAACCTTGCCATGCGGTCGGCAAGCCCCATCCCCAACCAAGTCCCGTTTTCGCAGGGAACCAGTACTGCTTTTTGCTAGATGTCATAGAAGTACCAAGGATTTCTGAGTATTAATAATTAGTCGGCATGCCGAATCGGAGTGGATCAATTAGCAGCCCAATGTTTGACACGAGCCACAGGAGGAAGAGTTAGGTCGCTTCAGTGAGACTTCCGAACTTTTTTCTGCGTGCTTAAATCTCTGTAGTGCCAAAGAATGATAATTCAAAGCTGTTATGTGAGGCGGGTATTTGCTAGCTTCTCAAAAGAAAAGTATCCCGCCTGTCGGGGCGAGACCCGACCTCCCTAATTTGATCCGTCAGGCATTTTCCGTTTCTGCACCGCCTCAACTATCATCGAGACAATCCACAACCCAGCCTTGAAGGTATTCACCACCGGAATCAGACTCCAGAAAATATTTCCTAGAATCTGCTTGCACAGCATGTTCTTGAAACAGGAGGTTTTATAGATGGTGGAGAGCGAGCAGATGCCCAGCGAAACAAAATAGATAATCAACAAGGGGTAATACGTTTGCATCCTCAAGAACCTTTCTCTTAGAAACCCAGCGCCTCTTCAGGCGTCACGAAATCATACCCCAACGCTTCAGCGACCGGCGCATGCGTGACCATGCCGCGATGCACGTTGAGGCCGTTAAGCAGATGACGATGCTGTTGCAAGGCGTCGAGGCCTTGATCCGCCAGCGCGATGATGTACGGCAGCGTGGCGTTGTTGAGCGCATAGGCGGAAGTGTTGGGCACCGCGCCGGGCATGTTGGCGACACAGTAGTGGATGACGCCCTCCTCCACGTAGACCGGATCGTCATGTGTGGTCGGCCGCGAGGTTTCGCAGCAGCCGCCCTGGTCGATGGCAACGTCCACGATCACCGCGCCGGGCTTCATGTTGCGCACCATGTCGCGGGTGATGAGCTTGGGTGCGGCGGCGCCGGCGAGCAGTACCGCGCCGATGACGAGGTCGGCCTCGGCACAGTGATGGGCAATCGCATCGTGCGTGGAGAAAACCGTATTGAGGCTGCGGCCGAAGCGCGCCCATAGGCGGCGCAGGGTTTCCAGGTTGCGATCCAGCACCCATACCTCGGCGCCCATGCCGACCGCGACTTCGATGGCGTGCGTGCCGACCACCCCGCCACCGATCACGACCACCTTGGCCGGCGCTACGCCCGGTACGCCGCCGAGCAATATGCCGCGCCCGCCGTGGGCTTTTTCCAGAAAATACGCGCCGGCCTGCACCGACAAGCGCCCTGCCACCTCAGACATCGGCGCCAGCAGCGGCAGGCTGCCATCGTCGGCCGTGACGGTTTCGTAGGCGATGCAGGTGGCACCGGAGGCAATGAGCTCGCGTGCCTGTTGAGGGTCGGGCGCGAGATGGAGGTAGGTAAATAGGATTTGCCCCGGGCGCAGCCAGGCACGCTCAATGGCCTGCGGCTCCTTGACCTTGACGATCAGTTCGGCGGCATCGAACACTGCGCGCGCCGTGGCAACGATGGTCGCACCCGCGCCCAGATAATCGTCATCCGACGCGCCTATGCCCGCTCCGGCCCCGGTCTCGACGATGACCTCATGCCTGCGCTCGGTCAGCTCGCGTACATTGGCCGGCACGATGCCGACGCGGTATTCGTGGATCTTGATTTCCCTGGGTACGCCGATACGCATATTCCCTCCGCCGGTTGGACAGCATTATTGTTGGGGCATTGCGACACCGATGCAAGACGCAGCGCGGTAATGACTGGATCGGACTTTGGATAAGTTATAAAGACCGCCCTTACAGGCCTACAAATCTCACCTTATTAGTCCGCAAGACGCGCGCCGGGCGCAAGCGCTATTCCTCCGCCTTTCGGATTTCACGCATCAAGGCCGGGCTCGCGATGTCTTCGAGTTCGCGGATCGCGGGAGCGACCTGGTCGATTACTCGCCCTGTAATGTGCCAACCTTCAAAATGCATGCGCCATTGCCGGATGATGCTCCAAACCTCGCGGATCACGCCAATGGCATCCGGCCGATCCAGCGTAAAGACAGCGTAACGGGAGAGCGCATTGTCCAGCGTGGCAAGTTTGCCTTGCGTTCCGATATCGAGATGCAGAAAGCGCTCGTAGGCAACACCGGGCCTGGGAACGACGTCGTACAGCGGGCTCAGCCGCCAGCCGGAAAGTCGCGGGTCGCGTACAAATCCGTGATTGCGCAGATGATCGTCGTCGTTGCTGACAAAGATATTGAAGACCATGCGTGCAAAGAGTTCGCGGGTATTCTGGCGGATAACGGAGGTATGCGCATAACGGCGCACGGCATGGGCAAGATCGGCGTAGCTTTTCGCAGGCGAGTCATATTCGTCGCAGCCCAGCATGGTAAGGCCGCTGACGAAAGGCAGCCGGTTCTCGGCCAGCATCTCGCCCGGTAATGTTTCGTGTAAAACGGTGGCGGGCGGCAAGTCTTCCGCGTTGCCCCAATAGCGGTCGAATCTGCGCACCAGCAATACGGCCCTGCCGCCAAGATTTTCGAGCCGGACGGCGGGCACGGAAATGCCGCAGAGCGCCGCGAGTTGCAAGGTCGCGTACTCCGCCGTCGGCACGTCGAAGGTGTCGCTGATACTGGGAAATTTTGCGAGCCACAGCAGTCCTTGATCGTCACGGACGGTAGCTTTGGGGCGCGCGCCGCCCGCGCCGGCGGTATCGCTCAGTAACGCGGTCAGTTGTGCGGGAATATTTTCGCCGCGCTCAACCCGCTCGGCAGCTTCGAGCAAATACCCCAAGGAATGTATCGTGCCGCCCCCAACGCTCTCCGGCGTGTCGAGCGCTGCGCGGACATCGAGGGCGCCCACGCGATTACTGCCGGCCTCCAGCAAATAGACGGATTCAGGGAGGCTATTCGCCGGCACACGATGTCGAGCCTCGATAAGACGGCGCCCCCAGGCATCCGGCGCGGCATCCCGGATACCGCCGAATTGAGCCAGCCGGTTGGCGGGAACGAGCTGTATACCCTTGATATCCCCTGCCAAAGACAAACTCACCGGATCAATTTCGAACCTCTTCTTGCGCTCCAGGTAGCGTGTGCCATAAGCAAAGCGAGAGGCTTCCACGCGCTGCGCGGTTTCGGTCAGTGCCAGCAGGCCGGCCGGGACGAATCCCTCCTCCATGCGGGCAAAAACATAGAGCTCGCGCAACGCCATGTCAGAAATCCAGCTTTTTCATCTGTGCCTCGGAAGGCAGTCTGACGCGGCGCACAGTTTCTTTTTCACGCAGCGCCTTCAGGGCCGGATCATTTTCCAGCAGGAGATCGAGCAGGCTGGTGCCCGGCGCAATCGCATCCACATAACGAAGTACTTGCCCGAGGCTGCGTCCGGGATCGCCCGCTTCGATACGGGTCGCAGTTGGTCTGGATATTCCGGCGCGTACCGCGGCATCCGCCTGCAAAACACCGCGTGCCTTGCGCAGGCGGGAAATGCGCTCGCCGAAAAGCTTCAGCTCTTGCAGTTGGTCATGCGTCAGGATAGTTGATTCATTGCATTTCATAGTAACAATAATTTCCCTTAACTTTATAAAAGAAACCATTGTTATCATAACCCTAGCTTTTTAGATCGTCAATAATGCTAACAATTGTTTTCTTTATAAATTTAAAAGAAACGTTTGTTACCTTTCAATCCCCAATCGCCAGAGTGAGGTAATTTCCTGCGCCCGCGCCGCATGTAGCGGATCGTCCGGGTCAGCGGCCTTGGGATGATGCGGGCGCGTATCGAGGCGCTCGATTACCGTGAGGCCTGCGTTTTCGATGGCGGACAGCAGCGTTTCGCGCGTTCTCAGGCCGAGGTGTTCGGCGATATCGGAGAGGATCAGCCAACCTTCCCCGCCCGGTTCCAGATGATCTTTCAATCCGTCAAGAAAGCCGAGCAGCATGCGGCTTTCGGGGTCGTAGATCGCGCCCTCGATGGGCGAACTGGGGCGAGCCGGTATCCAGGGCGGATTGCAGACGACGAGCGGCGCGCGACCCGCGGGGAAGAGATCGACCTGCTTGATTTCGACCTGATTTTCCAGCCCCAGCCGGGCAATATTCTCACGGGCGCATTGCAGGGCGCGCGGATCCTGATCCGTGCCAATCACATGCTCGATGCCACGTCGCGCAAGCACAGCGGCGAGCACACCGGTACCGGTACCGATATCGAAAGCCAGCACCTGCGACGGCAAGGGGGCCTGATCGACCAGCGCAACGTATTCGCCGCGCACTGGCGAGAACACGCCGTAGTGCGGATGGATGCGCTCGCCGAGCGCGGCGATAGCCACGCCTTTCTTGCGCCACTCATGCGCACCGACGAGGCCCAGCAGTTCGCGCAGCGAGACAATCGATGCCTCGGCGGCAGGGCCGTAGGCTTCTTCGCAGGCCGTTTGGACCTCGGGTGCGCGGCGCAGCGGGATGTGGTAGCCGGCATCGAGCGGAATCAGCAGCATCCCCAGCGTGCGGGCGCGTTGCGATTGCGCCTGACGATGCAGGTGAAAAGCTTCGGCGGGTGTAGCGCCCTGCTTGCGCGGCTTGCGGTCGATACGGCGCGCCATCGCTTGCAGCAATTGCCTGGCGTTCTGGTAATCGCCGCGCCATAGCAGCGCCGTGCCTTCGCAGGCCAGCCGGTAGGCAACATCGGCCTTGAGCGTGTCGTCGGCGACCTGCACGCGCTTTGGCGGCGGCATGCCCACTTCGGAACGCCAGCGGGCGGTATGCTCCGCGCCGCCTTCGGCCCAGGTGATGGTGGGTGCGTCTGTCATCAAGCCGCCCGGACGGCCTTGTAGGCGCGCGCGCCCAGCGTCACGACCAGCAGGATCAGAGCGCCCGCGATCACACCGGCAACGGCGTCCAGCAACATCGGCCCGATGACCGTCAGGAACCCGCCCATCACGGGAATGCCCGATACGCTATGCTGCAGGCTTTCCGTCACATGGTGCCAGCCGGGAATGCCGTGCATCAGGATGCTGCCGCCGACCATGAACATCGCGACGGTGCCGGCAACGGAGAGCGTCTTCATCAATATGGGTGCCGCGCGCAGGATAACGCCGCCTATTGCGGCCAGCACTCCGCCCTTCTTGCTGAGGTACAGGCCGCCGTCGTCCAGCTTGACGATGCCGGCGACGAGGCCGTATACGCCGATGGTCATCACCACGGCGATCACCGCCAGCACGCTCACCTGCGACATGAAAGGCGCGGCAGCGACAGTGCCCAGCGTGATGACGATGATTTCGGCGGAGAGAATGAAGTCAGTACGTACCGCGCCTTTGATTTTCTCCTTCTCGAACGCCACCAGATCGACCGCCGGGTCGGCCACGGCCTTGATCTCTTCGGCATGGTGCGCGGCGTCTTCCGCTTTGCTGTGCAGGAAACGGTGCGCCAGTTTCTCGAAGCCCTCGAAACACAGGAAAGCCCCGCCCAGCATCAGGAGTGGAATCACCGCCCACGGGATGAAGGCACTGATTGCCAGTGCCGTCGGCACCAGGATGAGCTTGTTGATGAAGGAGCCCTTTGCGACCGCCCATACCACTGGCAACTCGCGTTCGGCCTTGATACCGGAGACCTGCTGCGCATTGAGGGCGAGATCATCGCCCAGCACGCCCGAGGTTTTCTTGGCGGCGACCTTGCTCATCGCCGCGACGTCGTCGAGGATGGTGGCAATGTCATCGATCAGGGTTAAGAGACTGCTTCCGGCCATATTGCTGGGCTCCTGTAATTGGTAAAAATTTTAATGCGGCGTCATCGGATAAGCAGCGTGTTTGCGCTAGCGACTTGCGGCCCTGGGTCGTTTAATTTTGCGAGCCTCGCAATGTCCTCAAGCTGCGCATTCCGCCACGCCTTGGCGCGCGTGAGCAGTATACCGTGAGGAGCGTTCTGTAGCCGCTGTCGAATAGGTCGGATCAATGCCCGGGAATGGGTGAAAAATCACTCTTCTTGAGAACGTACTTGTCGTTGATCGAGCCATCGGGCTCGAGAATCTTTTTCTCGGACGCCCATAACTCCATCGCACGCTGTTTCATTTTTTTGCTGGGGTAGGCTCTGGTTTCGACGATCACGCCGAGGGCAAGATTGAAGTTTGCCGGATAGCTTTCACCGGGCTCCGCGGCAGCGGAAACCTCCGGCTGGGTATCAGCCTGTGCCGCAAGCGAGGGCGGCGCAGGGTCATCTCGCGGCGGCGGATCCCTTGCCGTAGCCTCGGCCGTCTGGTCCGGCACGGCGGATGGCTCCCGCGGTTTCGGCTTCGACTTCGGCTTGGGTGCTTCCGCCCGGGCCGGAGCATCGGGAACCACGGCCTGCACCAGAGTTGCCAGCAGCCCATCCGAGTTTTCAGTCCTCGGCTCTGAAAGAAGTAGCGGTGGCGTCGGCATATTGACTTTCTCCGCAGGCGTATTCTCGGTGACAGGATTCTGTTGATGCGTCTGCGACAGCTGCTTCAGGTTTGGCGGCGGAGGCGGTGCATCGTGCAAATACAAATAAACACCCCCTGCGCTGACGGCAATGATGGCCAGGATCACCACAGCCAGCACGACCATTATGGTGAATTTATCCGCATCGTCTCGTTTAGAGGACCTTGGGGAAGGCTGAGTAAAAAATTCATCTCCTCTGGCATGGTGCGGAGGAAGATCGGCAGGCGGGGTGAAATCAATGACTTCGGGCTTCATGTCCGGAAACGGTGTCTCCCTCTTCGGCGGCACACTCGACGCCGGCGCAGCCTTCGGAGACATGACAGGCGGCGATGCCTTGTCTTTCCGCGGGATAGCAGATTTCGCGGACACGCTCGACGCGGGAAAATCTATTTTTGGCGCCATTTTCGGCGGCGCGCTGGCCTGAGGCGCGACCCTGGGCGGCGGGGCTTTGATCCTGGAGGATATGTCCGGCGGCAGAATGGCGTCCTTCGACGCCTCCTTCGGCTGGGGCGTGCTTATCTCTGATTTCACATCGGAAGCAGGCGGCACGCGCACTTGGGGCGACGCCTCTGCAGGAGATGCGGTGAGCATCCGGGGCCTGCGGCGCGGCGCAAGCGAAAGGCCGGGGCTAATTATCGGCTGAGCCGCGCGTGTTGCCGGAGGTTCTGAATCAACCGCAGGCTGCGGCGTGCGGATAGTGGAGGCTTCCTGAAGATCAGTGAGCACCCTGGGCTGCCGCCTGCGCGTCACCAGGGACTCAGACTCAGTTGCCGGCTGCGCTGGCTGGGTAGCCAAAGGCGCGGTAGCGACTCGCGATGGTGTACGGATTGGAGTTTCCGCAGGCTCGACAGCAGTCGCGGCCTGCTGCCTGCGCGTTACCAGGGATTCCGGGGCGGCTGTCGGTTGTGGCGCACGGATGGTCTGAGGCTCGGCGCTGGCAGGCGGGGGCGGAGCACGTGTTGCCCGAGGTTCCGGGCTGACTGCCGATTGCTGCATCCGTGTGACCAAGGGCTCGCGGGAAGTCGCCGGTTGCGGTCGGGGCGATAACTCACCCAAGGGTTCCGGCCGCCGCAAGGGGCTGCCGCAATCATTGCAGAAGCGGGCAGTCTCCTTGTTCTCCCCACCGCATATTTTGCAGAGCATCAGGCCTCCTCCTAAGCCGGGCGATCGCGTTTACCGCGTCCAATGCACCCGCAAGAGATCCTGAGCGGCGTTATGGTGATATTCGAGGTCGCCGTCGAAGCGGTGATGCAATGCCGCACCGAGAAAATGCGCCAGACGAATATCGGTCGTGGTGATCATCATGGCAATGTCGTTACGCTCCTCCTCCATCAGGCGCATCAGCGGATTTTCCAGGCGCTTGCGTTCGGCCTGCTCGTGCAGCAGCGCGATGATTTCATCGGCATGCTCATGGAAAAAAGGGCCGGCCAGCACGACATATCCGGCCGGGTTATTATCCTTCATGCGCTGGCAGGCCGGGCAAACGGCTTGATTGGCACTGACCGGCACAGGGCCCCAGCGCCAGCGCCCTTCCATGAAAATAGCATCGCATTCCAGACAAACCGTGGGCTCAAGCAGAGCCGTGGCCGCTTCCATGTAAGCTCGTTCGGCATGCTCTTCAAAAAACACTTCATCGGGCAAGACCGGGTTGTACCCGGCGGGGATGTCTTTGATCAGGGGCATGGGACTCCTTTCCTGATTAATATCTTGAGCCTCTCAATCCGGCACGTGATGCCTGCCAACGCTGACGCGCTTGGCCTGCGGCCCTTCGTTGCCGATGTCATCGACAAACTTGACCTCGTCGCCCTCCTTCAATTTATCGAAACTGGGGCTGGCAACGTTGTCGCTATGAAAGTAACGCTCGTTTCCGTCCGGCCCGGCGATGAAACCAAATCCCTCCTTTTGTGAGATACGTGCCACATGCCCGACGTGTTCCGGCGCATGTGCCTTGGTCTCGCGCCGCATCCGGCGCACATAGTTTTCAAGCTGGCGCCTGGCGGCATCGAATGCGTCGCGCAGCGCCACGTAAGGGTCTTCGTGATGGTCGCGGCTGACGACCAGCTCATTGCCTGGCACCCCCATGCCGATGCGAATATTGAACTGATTACCCTGCTGGCGATGGCGGTGCGGCACTTCCACAACCACACGGCACGAAACAAGACGCCCGAAGAAGGCGTCAAGTTTTTGCACTTTTTCGCGAATATAGGCTTCGAGGGCATTGGAATGAGGCATGTCGCGGAGGGTGATTTGTAACGGGATTTGCATGTGATATCTCCAGAAATAATCCAGGAACAACTCTTGTTGTGATCAAAAGTTTTCGACAAGGTTCAGGGCAAACAATGCTCGTGGCCGACTTTGTTGATCCTCGAAAACTTCCGGTGCATTTGTGCGTCAGACAAATCATGCCTGCTCGGAGCATGAACGAGCTGCCACTGCCGGATGCGCGAGCCGGAAAATTATTTGAAGGAGAAAACATGGAGCACCCATCAAAGCCCCACGAGGAAGAAAAAATCGCCTGCGCAAGCTGCATGAAGGACATTCCCTTGTCTGCCGCCATAAGTTCGGAAGCGGCAGGATATACGGTTTATTTCTGCGGTATCGAATGCTTCAGCGAATGGAACCGGCAGGCCGAACGGTCAGGCCTGAAGCAGGCAGGAGAACATCAAACCCGATAACAAAAGCAGGGCTGCCTGGCGTCCGCGATGGTGCCGGGCAATGATTGATGTTTTTCCAGCCAACCATTTTCCCGGCGAGCCCTTGCACTTCAAAAGTGTATCGATCATTTTCGATCGATCTGGATGTTCTCTTTGCTGCCGCTACTTGAAACCGCGAGCATGACCCCAATACCGATCGCAATCACGACCCCGATCAAGGTCCATGTCGTCCCAATAGTCTCAAGAACGCCCAGTTTCCAAAGTGCGGCGATAACGCCGCCGATCAGGATGATGTAACCAACAAAAAACATGCCTGTCCATTTCATGGCAAATCCTCCGAAGTGGATGAAACTCTCTTCCTATTTTTTCCTTGGGAACGGAAGAATCATCGAAACCTGTCGCCGATACTTCTCATACGCTTCGCCGTAATAACTCACCAGATCGTGCTCCTCGAATTGAAGTGCAATCAGGATGTATACCGTCGTGATGATGGCAAAGGCCAAATGCCCAACCGTCATGTGCGGCGTTGCCCAGAAAGCGACGATGAATCCCAGCATGATCGGGTGCCGCACCAGTCTGTAGAGAAATGGCGTTTTGAAACCGATATTGGTGTATTCCTGGCCTTTCGAATAAAGATAGACCTGCCGCAGGCCGAATAGATCAAAGTGATTGATCAGGAATGTGCTGGTCAGCACAATCACCCAGCCTATCCAGAAGAGCGCCCACAGGACATTGCGCCCCGCCACGTTTTCGATGCTCCAAACCACACCCTGCATCGGCTGCCACAGCCAGAAGAGCAGAATCAGCGCAAGACTGGATAGCAACACATACGTGGTGCGCTCAACAACCTGCGGAACGAACCGCGTCCACCACCGCTTGAAGGCCGGCCGCGCCATGACGCTGTGCTGGACAGCGAAGAGACCGAGCAATAGCACATCGATCAGCAAGGATAGTCCGAAGGCACCCGCTACGCCCGAATCAATGGACTTCGGCACAACCAGGTTGCCGACGAATCCAACCGCGTAGAGAAATGTGACGAAAAAGATTAAATAGGAAACTGCACCGTAGAACACAGCAAGAATGCGACGCATGACATAGCCCTCCTATATAGAAAAGCAATCTATGGCCTCACCGTAATTATGCGCCGGGATAATGCTAAATGCAGGTTCGATTGAATAAGTGACGAGCCAATTTCACTGTGCAAATTGCGAGAATTCCATATTACCCTCGTTGGGGCTATCCGACATTACGTACCTCGGCGGCAAGGCGGTCGAGGTTTTGCTCATTGGCCTTTTCGACAAACGAAGCGATTCGTTGCTTGTGGGCCGCCGTGTCGAAAACCTGACGCCAACCGACCAACGTCTGGTCACCATGCGCAGTAAACGTGATGGTCATGAAGAAATGATGCCCCTCGGAAAGGTGTTCGAACACCACGCGTTCCGGCACAACGACTTCCCGGAACACACTCTCGTTGGGATAATCCGTCCCGTCCGGCCCGTGCATCACGAAGCGCCAAATACCGCCAGGCCGGAATTCGAACACTTCGAAGGTGCTGGAGAATCCGTCAGGCCCCCACCAGCGGGCAAGATGATGTGGTTCCGCAAACGCGCGAAAGACCCGCTCTCGCGGGGCATCGATGATACGGGAATGGACGAACTCACGATCGGCCGTGGACTTATCACCGGTATTATCAGTTGTGTTCATATGCAGCATGCTCCCATGCAGGTTCGCGCAGTGCCGTTTAACGTCCGTACTCATTCTATCTATGTGAGACTTATCTGCTCAGCAACTTCTTCTCCAACCTGTCCCATACCGCACTGGCACCAATCTCGCCCACTCCATCGTCATTGACGAATTCCACCGCACGGGCGCGCTCCTTTTCTGTCAGCGGCTCATGGACGGTTCGCAGCGTTTCCAGAACATCGAGATTGGCTTCGGATGCGTCGTTCATTTCCGCCATGCGCCGCTGGATGCGCTCTCGCAGCGTCGCTTCGCGTGCCTGCACCGACAAGATTGCAAACGGCACTGCGAGTTCATCCGCCAGCGCCCGGAATTGATCGCGCTCGGCGCGTTTGAGAAAGGCCGCGTCGACGATGACCGGAAAACCGGCGGCCAATGACTCTCGCGACAGCTCATACAGCCGTTCGTATGTTCGCCGCGTGGCTTCCGGGCTGTAGATGTCGTCGCCCGGACGAGAGTGGCTGGATTCCAGCGGAGCCAGGCCAAACAATCGTTTGCGCTCGACGTCGGAACGGATGCGAAAGGCTTGCAGGCGTTCCAGCGCAGCCTGGGCGACCGTAGTTTTGCCGCATGCCGGCAGGCCGTGCATGAGGATCAATAGCGGGCGTTTGCGCGTGAGGCAAAGCTCCGCCAGCGCCAGATGCAGATGGCACCCCGCCATGGCTTCCGCCGTTTCATGCGCTTTAAGACTGTGCTGATGTGCGCGTATTGCCAAAATTTTGGCGCGCACCACGGCGCGATAGGCAAGATAGAAGCGCAGGACGCGCACGCTGCGGTAATCGCCGGTGGTTTCGAGATAACGATTGAGAAACCGGAACGCGAGATCGGCGCGGTTGCGGTACAGCAGGTCCATGGTGAGAAAAGCCACTTCATTCATGACGTCGATCCAGCGAAACGACGGGTTGAACTCGATGCCGTCGAAAGGCACGGGCACGCTACCGATGACAACGATGTTGCCCAGATGGAGATCGCCGTGGCATTCGCGCACCCAGCCTTGTTGCCGCCGCTCCGCGAAAACGGCTTCACAGGCGGCATACTCGGCTTCGCTCCGTTGACGCAGCGGAGCCAGATCGCGCTCGCCATCGCTCATGAGCGATAGCAGCTGCTCGAAATTCTGAAGTATGGGCGCGCGTATCGTGGATGGCTTGCCGTAGACCGCCGTCATATCCGCCGGCGGAAGTGCGATATGAAAAGCGGCAACGGCATCGGCCAGCGCATCAATGTGCGCCGGGGTCACCTCGTTGCGATCCAGCATGCGATCCATCAATTTGTCGCCATCGAAACGATGCATGCGCACGGCATATTCGATGGCCGGCTTGCGGCCCAGCATCGGGCGGTGCAATGTGCCGCCGATACAGATGACATCCTCGTAGAGCGCAGGCGCAAAGCGCCGGTTAAGCCGTATTTCTTCTTCGCAATAAAACTTGCGCGCCTGCAGTTCCGAAAAATCAAGAAAACCCAAATCGACCGCTTTCTTGATTTTATAAGCCTGATGATTGACCAACAACACCCAGGAAATATGCGTTTCTATCACCTGCACACGCCTTGCTGCATGCGGATAAAGCGCAGGATTGCTCAAGGCCTCGATCAGCACCTGCTGATCGACTAGCACATGTGGGCGCAGGTGGCGCACGATCAGGCGGCTCCCGCTTGCCGGGGGTGCGACAATAATCGATACCACAGCATCTTGCGCAATTCCTTGAATATCATCATCGGAATTTCTCCTCGCTGATATTGGGAACGTCCGGGTCCATGATCAATACTGCCGCACCGCGTATCTTGCCCTGCCGCAGCGCATCGAGCGCGCGGTTGGCCGCGCTCAGCGGGAACAGCTCCACTTCGGTTCTGACACCGGCCTTGTATGCCAGCTTTAGAAACTTCTCGCCGTCACGCCGGGTGAGATTGGCGACCGAGCGCACCGTGCGCTCGCCCCAGAGCAAATCGTATGGGAAAGAAGGTACGTCGCTCATATGGATGCCGGCACATACCACCGTTCCGCCTTTGGCGGTATGGCGCAATGCTTGTGGAATCAGCGCGCCAACCGGGGCGAAAATGATGGCAGCGTCCATCGGCTCCGGCGGCGCTTCAGTACTGTCGCCAGCCCATACTGCCCCCAATTCCCGCGCAAAGCGCTGCCCCGTCTCATCGTCCGGCCTGGTGAATGCAAAAATCTGGCGGCCTTGCATGCACGCCACCTGGGCAACGATGTGTGCCGCCGCGCCGAAACCGTATATCCCCAACCGCTGCGCATCGCCTGCAGCCACCAGCGAGCGATATCCGATCAAGCCGGCGCACAGCAGCGGCGCCGCTTCGGCATCGCTATAACCCTCCGGCAGCGCGAAGCAGTAGCGCTGGTTGGCGACGGCATATTGGGCATAGCCGCCATCCAGTGTGTAACCGGTAAATTGCGCCTGATCGCACAGGTTTTCGCGCCCGCTTTTGCAGTAATCGCAGCGCCCGCAGGTATGCCCAAGCCAGGGAACGCCCACGCGCTGGCCTATCGAGAAGCACTCGACGCGCGCGCCTTTATCGGCCACCACGCCAACAATTTCATGGCCGGGGATAAGGTCGTGCTTGGGGTGAGGTAACTCGCCGTCAACAATATGAATATCCGTGCGGCAAACGCCGCAGGCGGTAATCTTGAGTAACACCTGATTCTCACCAGGCACGGGCGCAGGCATTTGAGCCGGCCGCAGGTTACGGCTGGCAGCATCCAGGATCATGGCTTGCATGGGCCGCAATCTCCCTTGGAAATGGGCGGTAGGACGGATTAATGCGTCCAGTTTACGCGCAACAGGTCTTCGGAGGGATTGTAGTGATATTCCAGCTCGCCCTGGTAGGCGCGAAGAAGCGCTTCGCCGATGTTTCTTGCCAGGCGGATGTCTGTGGTCGTGATCAGCGCTTCATCGCCCTCTTCTTCCACGGCCATGATGCGCTGCAGCGGATGCTCGGTGCGCTCCCGGGTTTCATGGTTGTGCACCAGGCTCAGAACCTCATTGCGGTGGGCCTTGAAAAAAGCGCCGCCCAACATGACGTAACCAGCCGGAAAATGATCGTGAATGCGATGGCATGCCGGGCAGATGGCTTTTCGGGCACCCGCTCGCGCTTTTCCCCAATGCCATCGACCATGCTCGAATACCGCCTTGCATTGCAGGCATACCGTAGGTTCGGCAAGCTGGGGTTTGTAGGCGTCGTGTGCCTGCTCCTGAAACAGTTTGTCGTGGCGTTCGATGCGCCGGAACCCTGGCAACATCCGGTTGCTATTCATCACGGCCCCTTTCTTCTTTTTAATCCGATTATTGCGGCAAATGGTGCTTCCCACTACTGATACGCTTGGCCTGCGGTCTTCCGGCATCCATCTCCTCGACAAATTTCACCTCATCGCCTGCTTTCAGCCGGTCGAAAGACGGGCTGATGACGTTGTCGCGATGAAAATACAGCTCCGTCCCGTCTTCTCCAGAGATGAAGCCGAAGCCCTCCTTGTGCGAGATGCGCGCGACATGGCCGACATGCTCCATGACATGCACCTTGGTTTCTCGCCGCAAACGATGCACGTAATCCTCAAGCTGCCGCCGGGCGGCATCGAAAGCATCGCGCAACGCAACGTAAGGATCTTCGTTGTGACGCCGGTTGACGACAATTTCGTTGCCCGGCACGCCAAGCTCGATGCGTATGTCGAACTCCTTACCCTGCTGCTGATGACGGTGCGGCATATCCACCACCACGCGGCAGGAAATAACGTGAGAGAACAGGCCTTCCAGTTTTTTTACTTTTTCGCGGATATGGGTTTCCAGAGCTTCCGAATTAGGCATATCGCGCAGTGTGATTTGCAAGGATGCGGGCATGACAAATCCCTTTCTGTGAATCAAGGACGTGTATGGATTTCCTTCTGCTGCTCGCGTGTTACCAGCCGGGCCAAGGCGTGCAGTTCATTCGCCAATAGCACCAGAAGGTCGTCGAGCGTGATGATGCCGACCAGCGCGCCGGCATCGTCCACGACAGGGAGGCGGCGTACGGCCATGTTGCGCATGTGCTGTATGGCCTCGAACAGCCCTGCGCTCTCTTTGACGGTCGTGAATTCGAGCGCCATGATATCGCCCACGGTCATGACCTCCGGGTCAAGCTCCGGCGCGACGACTTCCATGATGATGTCGCGGTCGGTGACAATGCCTATCGGCACAGTCATGCCGTTTCTCGTTTCCGTCACGATCACGGTGCCGACATGGTTCTGACGCATCAGTTGTGCCGCCTGCAGCACACTGTCCTCAGATTGTGCGGTGACGACTTCCTTGTTGCAGAGTTCTCCGAGTGGCATGGGATGCCTCCTTCGTGGTTATTGCTGCTCGACAGGAATACGATTCAGGATATATGGCTGTCTGCGCGGTGTAGGCTTCGTTTCTTCGACCGGATAGCCGACGACGATGGGCGCAATCGCAGAAAATTTCTCGGGTATGCCGAATCCGGCCTTGATCGTAGCCACGTTCAACGCCGGCAGCGCCGAACCGATCACGCATGTGCCCAACCCCATCGCGCAGGCGGCCAGCATCAGGTTTTCGGCAGCCAGCCAGCAATCGGCGGCGGCAAAAGGGCTCATCGAATCGGCGCAAATGACGATGAGTGTGCCGGCGTCGTAAAAAATGTTCTGAGCGGGATCGGAAAAGGCTTCCAGCGCATGTTCCGAACGCGACCGCCCAGACCTTCGCAACTCATTGATAAACAGCGGCTTGGCGCGATCCGACAACAGGCGAAGCTCCGATTTGTCCTGGATGACGGCAAAGGCCCATGCTTCGTCATGAAAGGCGGTGGGTGCATGAACCGCAGCTTCGAGAAGAAGACGAACAGTCGCGTTGTCGACTGCTTGAGATGTATAACAACGTACCGAGCGACGCGCGAGAATCGCTTCAAACACACTCATTTCAACTGCCTGGTATTGCATCGACTGCTACCTACCTTATCAAGTTATGCGTTATGCATTTCAAGGTAGCAATATTCGGGAGCGGGCGTAATCCGCGCAAACACGTATGCTCAGGCCGGGCTGAGACCGCCTTCCTGCGCCAGTCGAGCAAGATCGAGCAGATTAATGGCGCCCGTCTTGTGCATGATCTTGGCTTTGTGAATTTCCACCGTACGATGACTGATGCCCAGACGTCGCGCGATTTCCTTGTTGGGGTGTCCAACCACGGCGAGCATCATCACCTCGCGCTCTCGATCCGTCAGGTCGGACAGCAGTGAACGCGTCTGCTGAACGCGCGCAATCCTCTCGACCATTTGCGAGCCCGATTTCAGCGCAGAGCGCACACTGGCGAGCAATTTATCGCGCGTCACCGGCTTGGTAAGAAAATCCTGCGCGCCGGATTTGATCGCGCGTACGCTCATCGGGATATCGCCATGCCCGGTGAGAAAAACGACCGGCAGCAAAATGCCGCAACGCGTCATTTCTTCCTGCAGCTGCATGCCGTCCATGCCTGGCATGCGAATGTCGATGATGGCGCAGCCGTAAGAGGTTTCGCTGCAAGCGGCAAGAAACGCTTCGGCACAATCGAATGCGAGAACGTCCAGCTCTTCCTGCTCGATCATCAAGGCAAGTGAATCGCGTATCGCGGAATCATCATCGACAATGTAAACGGTGGGGTGCAATGTATTCATGATGCAAAAGGAAGTGTGAAATGGAATACCGCACCGGCCCCCGTCACGGGATCGGCCCATAGCTCTCCGCCGTTGGCCTCGATCAGCCCCCGGCTGATGGCGAGCCCCATGCCGATGCCATATGTCTTGGTTGTAAAAAACGGATCAAATACGCGTTTCGCCATGTCGTCGTCCAATCCCGGTCCTTGATCCTGTATTGTCACCAGCGCCATGTTTTTTTGCCTGAGAGTTTGTACCCTGACAGTGATTTCGGCAGCGGGTACGCCGCCCGTCTGCATGGCTTCAACGCCATTGCGTATAAGATTGGTGAGCACCTTTTGCACTTGCAAGCGATTGGCGCGCACCAGTGGCATGTCCGTCTCCAGCTCAATTTTCGGATGGAAACCGCTGTAACCGTCATTTTGCACGATGGCAATCGCCTCCTTCACCGTTTCGTTGATATCCATTGCTTCTGGCAGCAGATCGCCGCGATGCAGGAATTCCAGCAATTCATGCAAAGTCTTGCCCGCACGGTGGGCCTGCTCAACGCAACGGTTCAAGGCGCGGCTCAGTTTTTCCGGACATTCGATATTGGCCAGCTCGTGCAGGGCGACTTCGCTGTAGGCCGACAAGGCGGCCAAAGGCTGATTGAGCTCATGCGCAATGGCCGAGGCGGTCTGGGCGGCCACCTGGCGCTTCAGCAAACTCTCCATCGCCGTGCGCTGCTCACGCAATTTGCTCTCGATGGCTTTCTGGTCGGTGACATCCTGCATGACACCGACGATGCGCACTGCCTGGCCCTGCTCGAAGATGACTTTGCCGGTCGAAGCGATCCAGCGCACGCTACCATCATTCGGGCGGATGATGCGAAACTCGGCCTTGTATTCGCCTTCGCCTTCGGGGTTCAGCGAACGCCCCAGCGCCGCAAGCCTGGATGCGCGATCATCCGGATGGGTGATTTCCAGGAATTTCTCGTAAGTGATCTGGGTATCCGGCGCCAACCCCAATATTTCGAGCGAGCGCGCATCCCAATGCAGGGTATCGCTGGTCAGGTCACGGTCGAACACCCCCAGGCCGGCCGCGTGCTCGGCAAGGCGAAGTCGCTCTTCGCTTTCCTGCAAGGCAAGCTGCGCCGCGCGACTTTGGGTGGCATCGAAAAAAGAAATCAGGATGAATAAATTATTTCCGTCGCGAATCGGACTGAGGCCGATATCGACCTGCAATTCGCGGCCATTGCGACTCAGCGCAAGGAGATTGCGGCCTCGCCCCATCGGACGTTTTTCGGGTTGAGCGAGATAATTTTCGCGATAGCGTAGGTGGCGCTCACGCAAGCGCTTCGGGATCAGCATCTCGATTTTGGAACCCAGCAACTCCTCTTCCGGGTAACCGAACATTTCTCGCGCCGCCGGATTGGTCTGGATGATGCAACCATCGCTATCCGACAAGATGAGCGCCTCTGCTGATGCGTCAAAAAGGCTGAGAAAACTTATATTTTCCAGTGGATTACGCAACGCCCCCTCGTTTGGCACTCATCGTCCGGGTCATAGCTTACGCCTATTCTCCTCTTCCCTGCAATCGACCATTGCCATAAGGGCTTGCCCTTACGTGTTCACACGAATTTCTGTATCGGAAAGTGAGGGATAAAGTACGGCCCAACGCCTTACAGAACTTCCGAAATCCAAAAAGTAAATCCGTCATGGAATCAAGTCACTTTAAAAGGAGGCAGTAATGAAAACCGGCAGAGCACAAAACAAAACATCTACCTCATCCCAGCAACAATCCTCCGCATCAAACCCGTCAGCATCAAACTACAAAACAGCAGAACAGATTGCCATTACTGCTTATCTGAAAGCACAGGCTCGCGGCTTCGAGCCCGGGCACGAGCTGGAAGACTGGCTGGCAGCCGAAGCGGAGCATCAATAATGGAAACATTATTGAGTACCCCAACCCCAACAGAACTGACACCTCAAATCGGCAATCGCACAGAGTTTGCCGAAGATGATCGCGCGGTGCTGATCCTGGATGTCAACGGCTTGATACGCACCTGCAACAAGGCAGCAGCCAAGCTGATGGAATGCTCCACCAGCAAGCTTGTCTGGCAGCATGTGTCCAACTTCCTGCCTCAGCTCGCGGGTATACAACTGATACAGGATGACCATCTCAATCCGCGTCTGCGTTTTCTGTCGCGTATCGGTCATCGCTTCGCGTTGGAAAAGCCCAACGGTGGGCATATGGTCAGCAAGGTTTTTTTCAACGACCTCGACAATGCCGGTCGGCATAGTGTGCGTCTCATCATATGCCCGGATGACAAGCGTGAGCTTTCATCCTGATCTACATTCAAGAGTCCGACCTGTCTGAGCAGAGATTGCGGGAATGCCGCTGCCGGCATGCAACGGTTTGCCGTGCACCCGCCCGGATGGCCGGATCATCCTGTTGCTTGGCTGCTTATTGAATGGCAGTCAGTCGATAACCCGCTTTTCTCAGCCGTTCGATCAGCCCACCCTCTCCCGGCAAATGCGCCGCGCCAACAGCAACGAAAACCCGCGATTTTTTCATCTGATTAACAATGCCGTCCGTCATGCTTGCATTACGATCATCGAGCAGAAGCGTTTTGACTTTGTTCCATAACTCCCGCGACAAACCGCTCAACCGCTTTTCGTCCTGCGCGGCAATCGTGCCGATTTCCTTGTCGAGATAGGCTCGCACGACCGCCTCGAACGCCTCTTCTTTTTCTTCTCCGGACTGTGTCAGGGACACGCGCAGCAAAATCAGCTGCTCGGCATCGGAAAGACTGTCCAGGGCACCGAAATGTGCCTCGGGCGATTCCAGCCCCATCATCTGCTTGCCGGCGCTACGAGCCATGCCGTACAACAAGACGTCCTGCGTAAAAGGCGATTGCGCCCGCGGCAGCGAGAAGATCGAAGCCAGCAGCCAGGGCTTCATGCGCAACGCAACGTCTTCGCCGATGGCGTGCATGTCCGCGAGACGCTTGACCTCCTCCAGCTCCTGCGGTGTCAACATGTTCAGCAAGGAGCCCTGTTTCATGAAGATGGGCGTCATGTCGCGCGGCGGCAGCACTTCCATCATGAAGGTTTGCGACTTTTCCAATGCTTCGCGCAGCTGCGGCGAAAAATCGATGACCCGCGCATCGTCGGTATGAATGGTGCCGAAGAGATAGCTGGCCGGCGCGTTGTCGGATTCGATTTTCCACAACAGTCCGCGATCGTCGCCATGGGCAAAGCTCATGCTCAGCCAAGGCAACACCAGCAGCCACGCGAATCCGCGCAAGAGTGCAATAAAATTAGTGCGTTTCATGACTCAGGCTCCGATCGCCAAGGCAATATCGATATCATGACGTACTTGAAGAAAAATGGAACAATGCATTCGAATCGACGCTCATACTCATACCGGGCGTCGAAAGGAAATCGTATGCGAGTCCTTCAGTCTGCGTTATCCGCTATTGCGCTTTTCATTGCCAGCACGACGCCAGGCGCCATTGCTGATGCCAATTTTTACGACGTTCCCCCCCCCGGTCAACTGGTCGATCTTGGCGGTTACAGACTGCACATCCATTGCGAAGGCATGGGCAGCCCGACGGTGATATTCGATGCCGGGCTGGGCGACTGGTCCACACACTGGACGGCCGTACAGAATCTGCTGAAATCCGACACCCGTGTATGCAGCTACGATCGCGCCGGCTATGGCTGGAGCGACCCGGGGCCGCGCCCCCGCGACAGCCAGCGTATCGTAACCGAACTCCATTCCCTGCTCGAAAAAGCCGAAATCGCCCCGCCCTACCTGCTGGTCGGCCATTCCTTTGGCGGATTGAACATGCGGCTCTTCGCCAGCACGTTTACCGGCGAGGTCTCCGGACTGGTACTGGTCGAAGCCTCGCATCCGGAAAGCCTGCCTTACCAGCGCGACGATGACGGCAAGACGCCAGCCACCTCGCAGCCCAACCAGATGATGGTGGTGTATCCGACCGAGCCGGAGGTGCTGCACGTGCCGCCGGAAGCCGAATCCGCGATAAACGATAGTCTGCTGCAAACAAAATCCCGCATGACTTCGCGCGGAGAATACCGTGCGCTCGGCTCCAGCGTGCTCGAATTACAGCATGCACAGTCATTCGGTGACCTGCCGCTGACCGTATTAAGCCGGGGAAAACGCGAGTGGCCTTATGGCAGTGAGGGTGATCTAAAGGAAAAAAGATGGCACTCGCAGCAGATGGAAATGGTGAAACTTTCCAGCCTGGGCCACTTCATCGTGGCCGAGAACAGCGGCCACCATATCCATCTCGACCAGCCGGAACTGGTCGCGGGTGTCGTGCGCGACATGCTGACGGAAGAGCGCCGCGAATCGGCTTCGGTACTGCGTGGAATGGCCTTACCTTAAACCAAGCCATTTTCTGATGGCCCTCATATAATAACCAGATGTTGGCTATCTATTCACTAAGCGTGCCGGTATCGCAAAGTGCCTATGCCGGAATCAAAAAGAACTGGCTGCCGATCACCGCCGGGCTCATTGCCTTTTTGATTTCCATGCTGATTTTCGGCCAGATGACGCGCGCCGAATTCGAGAAAAATGCGGCCAACAGACGAACGGAAGCCATCAATTACGGCAGCATGCTGCGCACCCAGATAGACCGCGAACTCAACTCCCTGCTGTTTATTTCGAGCGGTTTGTCGAGTTATCTCACCGTGTATCACAAGGAATTGCAGCCCCAAAAGGTCGAGGCCATACTCGCCGATCTATATTCGCGCAGCCGGCATGTGCGCAATCTCGCTATCGCGGTGGACTACCGCCTGACCTATGTATACCCGCTCGAAAACAACGAAAAAATCGTGGGCATGGACTTTCGCGATTTGCCTCACCAGTGGCCGCAAGTCAAACAGGCCGTTGACACCCGCAAGGGCGTTCTGGCCGGACCGCTGAATCTCGTGCAGGGAGGCAACGGACTGATCTATCGCTACCCGGTGTTTGTGGAAGGCAAGTATTGGGGCATTCTGTCGACCGTCATCAATACCGACACCTTTCTTCAGGCGGCATTCAAGGAGATCCCGGATGCGGATTTCAAATTCGCCATCCGCGTCAAGAAAACACCGACTCCTGCCGCCTTTTATGGTGAAGGCGGACTATTCGACGACCCGGGGGCCTTCATCATGGTCAGCCAGGTGCCCAACGGGCAGTGGGAATGGGCGATCAAGAACAAAAAACAAGGCACGTCCAAGCTGATCCTGACGATGGCTGTCATGGGGGGCCTCATCAGCCTGATGCTAGGCGCGCTAGTGTTCTATTTCACCCTGGAACGCACCCGCCTGACGGAGCATGCGATGTTCGACAGCCTGACCGGCCTCGCCAACCGTCGGCTGCTGCAAGACCGGATGCACCAGGCCTACGAGCAGGCCAGGCGATTCCGGCGATCGATGGCCGTCATCTATATCGACCTCGATCACTTCAAGCGTCTCAACGACACGCACGGACACGATTTCGGCGATGAGCTGTTAAAAGTCGTGGCAAAAAAACTGGGCGGCTGCATACGCAATGTAGACACCCTCAGCCGCATCGGCGGCGACGAATTCGTGATTCTGCTGGAAGAAATCGCCGACCCGCAGGATGCCCGCCTGATCGCCGACAATATCATGCAGACATTCAGCGAACCGATTCCGATATTCGACATGAATACACTGGTCGAGCTGAGCCTGGGAATCGCCATTTACCAACCGGAGTCCGGCATCGCGCTGCCGGCCTTGCTCAAGCAGGCAGACATTGCGCTTTACGAGGCAAAGGGCTCCGGCAGAAACACCTATTGCATCTTCGGTGCGCCCGAGCCTTGACTCTCGTCCTTTAACGTTTTTCCAATGCATCCCACTGCGCCGCAAGCACCCGGCCGCGCCGCTCTTCCGGCAAGCGCTGGATGAAAGTGCACGCGCGGCGATGGATGGTGACGCCGCGGTCGCACGTCACGTAGGCCACGATCTCATCACCCGCTTCAGGCGCGCAGCATTTGGCATAATTGATCAGCAGATTGGGAATACCCTCTATGCTGACGCTTCTCGCCCCCAGCGGCGCCTGTGCGCGATGCGGCATGGCATAACGCACCGGTTCGGGTTTCGGCGCAGTTTCTTCCTGCACTGCCACTGCAATCTGGTGCTCGGTGACATCCCCGCGACCGATGGCCGCCAGAAAATCTTCCAGCTTGTTAAAATGCAGTTTCTGCGCGAGTTTTTCCTGATTCAGGTCGGCCACGCCCTGACGATGCAGTTCACGCTCCAACTTGGCCCGGCCGTGCGAAACGTTCTCATCGAAGTTCTGATACTTGAACCAGTGCCGCACCTTGGCGCGGGCACGCGGGCTTTGCAGATAGCCCAGGGTCGAATTCAGCCAGTCGCGGCTGGGCGCGCCGATCTTGGAAGTGAGGATTTCCACCCGCTGGCCGTTCTGCAGCGGATAGTTGAGCTGCACGATGCTGCCGTCCACCTTGGCGCCGCGCGTGCGATGGCCGAGGTCGGTATGCAGCGTATAGGCAAAATCCAGCGGCGTTGCGCCCTTGGGCAGGTCGATCACTTTGCCCTGCGGCGTCAACACGAACACCTTGTCCTGAAACAGCTCACTGCGGAATTGCTCCAGCATGTCGCTCTGCTCCGCGACCTCGTCCTTCCAGGCCAGCAATTGTCGCAGCCAGGCGATCTTGTCGTCGAAGCCGGCATCCGACTTGCCGCCCTCCTTGTAACGCCAGTGCGCGGCAACGCCGAGTTCGGAATGCTGGTGCATTTCGTGAGTGCGAATCTGCACCTCCAGCGCCAAGCCGCGCGGACCGCTCACCGCCGTATGCAGCGAGCGGTAATTATTGCTCTTGGGCCGTGCGATATAGTCGTCGAATTCACCGGGGATAGGCTGCCACAGGCTGTGGATCAGGCCCAGTACCGCGTAGCAGTCCTTGATGTCGTCCACCAGAATGCGCACGCCGCGCACGTCGTAAAGCTGGCTGAACTCCAGGTGCTTGCGCCTCATCTTGTTGATGATGCTGAAAATATGCTTGGGCCGGCCGTTCACTTCGCCCTTGATGTTCGCGCGCTTCAGCTCGTCCCTGAGCTGGGCGACGACATCCACAATGTACTGCTCGCGATCCAGCCTGCGCTCGTCCAGTTGCCGGGCGATATCCTTGTAGAGCCGCGGCTCGCGATAGCGCAGCGCGAGGTCTTCCATTTCCCATTTGATCTGCCACACACCCAGCCGGTTGGCGAGCGGCGCGAAAATGCCTTCGGTCTCGCGCGCGATGATTTTCTGCTGTGCCTCGGAAGCGCCGGACAGGCAACGCAGCGTCTGCGTGCGCTCGGCGAGCTTGATCAGCACCACGCGGATATCCTCGGCCATTGCCAGCAGCATCTTGCGCAGGCTTTCGATTTGCTGCGCCTGGTCGCCGCTCTTGTGAGCGGGCTCGTGCAGGCTTTCCAGTTCGCTGAATTCCTGAATGCGCTCCATTTGCGAGATGCCTTCCACCAGCCCCGCCACCGTTGCGCCAAACTTCACCTCGACCGCGGGGCGCCATTCCGGCAGAAACTCCGGCACCGCATGCAGCACCGTCGCCACCACCGTCTCGGCGTCCATGTTCAGCCCGATCAGGATAGACGACGCGCCCAATGCATGCTGCAGCAGAGGCGTGCCGGTCAGTTCGGTCTTGCCCGCATACAACGGTGCTGCCAGCTCGCAGGCAGTACGTATCGCGTCGATTTCACCCGACGTGAAATGGGTCGCGAGAGAAGTCAGCCAGGATTGAAAATCGCCGCTGTCCGCGGCCTGCAACGGAATAGGATGATGTACGGAAACCATAGATGCATATTATGAGGGATTGCGCAGGCACTCGCAGCACTGCCGTGGCCAGATTGCCGGAAAGAGCGGTCTACTCGGTCTGGCCGGCCAATTTTTGCGCCAGCGTCAACAGTTCCGCTCCGCCTTCAAGCCCGTCGATGAATCGCTGCGGAATGCCTTCCAGGCCCACTTGGGCGCCGACCAGTGCACCGGTCAGCATCGCACGGGCCATGTTCTGCCCGCCGCCGTTGATCGCATGCAGCACCGCGGATTCGAAATCGCCCCTGAAGCGCGCCGCCAGGTAATAAGCGGCCGGCAACTGATGGTAGATCGCGCATGGCAGGCCATAGACCTGCGCCACCTTCCACGCCGGTTCGATGCGGATGTCCGGGTCGACGGCGGCACGGGCAACATAAGCCGGTGTCAGCAGCGCATCCGGCGAAGAAAAGCGGCCGGCGCGTGGCGGGTCGGGATCGCCCGGACGCGGCGGCGCGAGATTGGAACCGGTAACGGCGTGAAACGGGATCGCGCCGTCGTGCACCAGCCGCATCAGCGTATCGGAAATATCCGGCGTCAACGGCTCGCCCAGCACCAGGCGCGACAGCACCAGGCAGTAGGCGGTAGTCATCGAGACGATGGCCTCGTCGGACTGCGTCAGCAGGCAATTGGAAGACACGGATTCGGCCACCCGCTGCGGCTGTCCCGCATAGCGCACGGCCAGCACCAAGGCGCGCTCGGCGGCTTCGGTGGTGTCTGCGTGGCCGCCGGTTTCGCCCCATGATTTTTTCTGCTGTACGCGGCGACGCCATGCTTCGCGGATCGACTGGCTGGTGTAGCCGCCCGGTCCCTGCGCCGGCGTACCGTCCAGCAGCGGGAAGAGATTTTCATCCAGGCGCCGGGTGAAATCGTCTTCGTGATATTCGCCATGCGCGACCAGCGATTCGAGCAGCATGACGAGGATAAGGCCGCTCTGCGACAACTGGCCGGCGCGCATGCCTCCGTGGTAGCGGTCAGGCCGCGGTGTGGTGTAGTCGCTGACCCAGGGGCCATAGTCACGGCGCATTGCGTTGAGATCGTAATACCAGTGGCAGCCCAGCCCCAGCGCGTCGCCGATCAGCGCGCCCATCACGGCGCCGGAAACTCGATCCATGTTGCACCTCCTTGCTTGCCAATCAGCTTGAGAGTACGAAAGTACCGCAAAATTCCAATGGGCCGCAGGAAAACAGCCTTAAGAGCCTATTTACTGGACGCCTTCGCCACATGCACCGCCTGTCCATCGGCCACCCCGTCCGGCGGGTTTTCGATGACGCGATCCGTACCCGCGATGCCGGAGCTCAACTCCACCGTTTTGCCCAAATCGCGCACCAGCGTGACCGTCTTCAGCCGGGCCTTGTTTTCCGCATCCACGGTGGCGACGCGCAAGCCCGTCTTGTCGAAGATCAGCGCACTGGAAGGAATCGCGAGCGAAGCCACGGTTTTCGGCAAACGCAAATTGACATTGGCATAGCCGCCCGGCAGCAAGGCCGCGCCCTTGTTATCCACGATCAATTGCACCAGCATCGCGCCGGAAGCGGCATCGACCGCGCGTGAAGTCGATTCCACCGTAGCGGCGTAGGCCTTGCCCGGCTGTTCCGGCACGGTAATGTCGGCAGTGGTGCCGGACTTGATGCTGCCCACGTAGTTTTGCGGCACATTGACATAAAGCCGCAGCTTGCGCGTATCGGAAACCTCGAACAACGCCGGACCGTTATTGCTGCCTTCGGTGATCAATGCGCCGGTATCGGTATTCCGGGCGGTGACAGTGCCGTCGAACGGCGCCACGATGCGCGCAAAATCGCGCGTCGCCAGCAGGCGGTCGACATTGGCCTGCGCGGCCTTGGTCATGGCCTGCTTGGCATCATGGTCGCCCTTCTTTTCGTCCACTTCCTGCGGCGAAACCGCGCCCGACTCCAGCAAGGATTCCCAGCGTTCGGCCGTGATCTTGGCAAGCGCTTCGTTGGCCTTGGCCGTTGCGAGATCGGCTTTGGCTTGCAGCAGCTTCTGATCGAGATCGGGCGTTTCGACTTCGGCCAGCACCTGCCCTGTCTTTACCCGGGTGCCGATATCGGCATGCCAGTTTTTCAGGTAGCCGTTGACTCGCGCGTAAATCGGCGCACGCGAATATGCTTCGAAGCGCGCCGGCAGATCGATACTGGAGAGCTCGCCGCTGGCGCTGGGTTGGATAACGCTCACGCTCGGCAAGGCTTGTTCCATGGTCCATTGCTTCAGCTTTTCATTGCTGCTGGCACGGGTGGCGATGCCGGTGACCACGACTGCGCCGGCAACCACGAGCGCGACGATACTGCCGATGCGCAAGGCATGGCGCGAAGGTGCGGATGTGGGGCGATCAGATGGCATGGGGTTCTCCGATAGGGTTGGATGCTGCAACAGGTTTGCGATAGTGCCGGTGCACGATGCTGAACACGACCGGCACGAAAATCAGAGTCGCGATGGTGGCGAAAATCAGCCCGCCGATCACGGCGCGGCCCAACGGCGCGTTCTGCTCGCCGCCTTCGCCCAGGCCCAGCGCCATCGGCGCCATGCCGATGATCATCGCGAGTGCGGTCATCAGCACCGGGCGGAAGCGCACGTAGCCGGCTTCGAGAGCAGCCTGCGTCGCGTTGCCCAGCACTTCGAGGCGTTCGCGCGCGAAGCTGATCACCAGCACGCTATTGGCCGTAGCCACGCCCATGCACATGATGGCGCCGGTCAGCGCGGGCACGGACAGCGGCGTATAGGTCGCGAACAGCATCCACACGATGCCCGCCAATGCCGCCGGCAAGGCCATGATGATCACGAACGGATCGCTCCACGACTGGAAGTTGACCACGATCAAGAGGTAGATCAGCACGATCGCGCCGATCAGCCCGAACAGCAAGCCGGAGAAGGAATCGGTCATGGTCTTCACCTGCCCCAGCATTTCCACCTTGGCGCCCTTGGGCACCTGGCCGGCCGATTCATCGAGAATTTTGCGGATATCCGCGGACACCGCGCCGAGGTCGCGATCCTGCGTGCTGGCGTGGATCTGCACCATGGACTGGATATCGTACTGGCTGACCACTGCATTGGCCGTCCCGCGCTGGAAAGTCGCCAGCGCGCCCAGCGTCTGCGGCGATGATCCGCTCGCGCTGCCGATGGGCAATCCTGCCAGCGAGTTGAGCGAGTCGAGCCGGTATTGCGGCGTCTGCATCACGATGGGATACGACACGCCGTTATCCGGATTGAGCCAGAAGGTCGGCGCCACTTGTGAGCTGCCGGCCAGGTTGACCACCAGGCTGTTGGTGACGTCGCGCGCGGTCAGGCCGAGTTCCTGCGCCCGCGTGCGGTCGATATTGATATCGAAACGCGGATTGCTGCGCGACTGCTGGATGCGCACATCGGCAATGCCGGGCACCTTGCGTATCTTGTCGAGCAGACTGTTGGCATAGTCGAAGTTGGCATCCAGCTTGCCGCCACGAATCTGGATGTCGATAGGCGCAGGCGAACCGAAATTCAGGATCTGGCTGACGATATCCGCCGGCGGAAAGGAAAACGTCGTGCCCGGGAATTCGCGCGGCAGTTTTTCGCGCAACTCGCGCACGTAGTCGGCGGTCGGCGCATGGCCCTCCTTGAGCGCGATCTGGATATCGCCGTCGTGCGAACCGGTCACGCCGGTATTGTTGTAGGTCAGGTTGATGCTGCTGATCGGCATGCCGATGTTGTCCACCAGCGACTCGATTTCGCCCGATGGAATCACGCGCTTGATGGCATCCTCGATTTGCGCGAAGCGCGCAGCGGATTCCTCCACGCGCGTGCCCACCGGCACCCGCACATGCATCAATATCTGGCCACTATCGACCGAGGGAAAGAAGTTGCGTCCGAGAAAAGGAATCAGCGCCGAAGACAGCAACACCGCCACCATGAAGCCAATGACGAACTTGCGGCGGTTGTTCATCGCCATTTCCAGCGTATCGTGATATCCAGTCCGGAAGTTTTCGAAGCGCTCTTCGAAACCGCGCTGGAAGCGCACCAGCGGATTGCGCGAAGGCGGCATCGAAGTGTTGTTGCCGTGTAGATCGGTATGCGGCGCGTGCGGCTTCAACAGGTAATTCGCCATCGTCGGCACCAGCGTGCGCGACAGGATGAAGGAGCTGATCATCGCGAACATCACCGCCAACGCCATCGGCACAAAAAGGAAGCGCGCGATGCCTTCCAGGAAGAACATCGGCACGAACACGATGCAGATGCACAGCAGCGACACGAAAGCCGGCGTGACGATCTGCGCCGCGCCGTCGAGGATGGATGTTTCGACGTCCTTGCCCTGCTCCAGGTGCCAGTTGATGTTCTCGATGGTCACCGTCGCATCGTCCACGAGGATACCCACGGCGAGCGCCAAGCCACCCAACGTCATGATGTTGAGCGTTTCGCCCATCGCCGCCAGTGCGGCAATCGCACCGAGGATGGACAGCGGGATCGACACCGCGATGATCACCGTCGAACGCCAGCTGCCGAGGAACAGCAGGATCATCAGGCTGGTCAACGCCGCCGCAATCACGCCTTCGTAAGCGACGCCCTTGATCGCCGCGCGCACAAACAGCGACTGGTCGTTGATCGGCGAAACCGTCAGCGCTTCCGGCAGCGTCGGCTTGATTTCAGCCAGCTTGGCCTTGATGCCGGAGACGATATCCAGCGTCGACGTCGCGCCGTTCTTGAGCACGGACATCAGCACCGAGCGGTTGCCGTCCACGTGCACCACATTGGTTTGCGGCGGGTTGCCGTCGCGCACGTGGGCCACGTCGCGGATATACACCGTTGCGCCGTTGACCACCTTCACTGGCAGGTTGTTGAGTTCTTCGATAGCCGAAGGCGCATTGTTGAGGCGCAGCGAATATTCATGGCTGCCGATTTTCTGCGTGCCTACCGGCAGAATCAGGTTCTGCGCGGCCAGCGCGTTGGCAACGTCTTGCGCCGACAGTCCGCGCGCCTGCAATGCGGAAGGATCGAGGTCGATCTGCACCTGCCGCGACTTGCCGCCGAAAGGATACGGGATCGCCGCGCCCTGCACCGTTACCAGCCGCGTGCGGACCACATTGAGACCGAGGTCGCCCAGCGCCTGTTCCGTAAGACCCTTGCCGGAAAGCGCCACCTGCAGGATAGGCACCGTCGATGCGTTGTAGTTGATAATCAGCGGCGGTGTGGTGCCCACCGGCATCTGGCG
The DNA here is from genome assembly GCF_001645185.1 of Methylobacillus sp. MM3. Taxonomy (GTDB): domain Bacteria; phylum Pseudomonadota; class Gammaproteobacteria; order Burkholderiales; family Methylophilaceae; genus MM2. The sequence continues at coordinate 89,470 of NZ_LXTQ01000001.1, read as the reverse complement.
GGTCACGGTCTGCGATACGGCAGTCACCTGGGCGTTGGCCGTGGCGATATCCACGCCGGGGTAGAAGAAAATCTTGACGATGGCGAAGCCGGTGTAGGAATTGGCCTCGATATGTTCAATGTCGTTGACGGTCGTCGTCAGCACGCGCTCGTAAAGCGTCGTGATGCGTCCCGCCATATCGTCCGGCGGCAGGCCGGTGTATTGCCAGGCAACGGCGATCACCGGAATCCGGATTTCGGGAAAGATGTCCACCGGCGTGCGCAGTGCCGCCAACGTGCCCATGATCAGCAGCAACACCGCCATGACGATGAAGGTGTAAGGCTTGTGCAAAGCTATTTTCACTAGGTTTATCATGGGCATTCCCGAGCTGTTGTTATACTGTGAACTACTTTCGATGGCGGCAATCTATAAAGGTTGCAGTTGCAGTAGTTGCATATGCAACATTCTAAACTTATGATGACACAAAACACAACTGGAATCGATTTTCCCATGCAGGAAAACTTCTATAGCGGAGAAACCTATGTCTGCGGCGAATCGGTCGGCTCCCTCATCAAGTACGCCATGTACGCCTTTCATCGCACCATTGACGAGAAAGTCGCCGATCTCGGCCTGACTTCCATGCAATGGGGCCCCCTCGTCCTGCTGGCGCAAGGCAAGGCCACGACTGCCGCCGAGCTATCGCGCTGCAATGGTGTTGATACCAGCACCATGACCCGCATGCTAGATCGCCTGGAAAGCAAGGGGCTGGTAACACGCAAGCGCAGCAGCAGCGACCGCCGGGTCTTCGACATCGAACTGACCGATGAAGGTCATCGCCTGGCGCAAAAAATTCCTTATCTCATCGCGGAAGGCCTGAATCAGCATTTGAAAGGTTTCAGTCGCGAAGAGTTCGAAACGCTGCAAGCGTTGTTGAGCCGATTTATCGCGGGGGAACAGAAAGACAAAAGCTGAGTCCTGCAGTTTTCAGCCAATAAAAAAGCCGCGATTGCGGCTTTTTTATTCAGGCGGGGGGCAACCCATGCGCAGCGAACCATGCCCGCAACCGTTGCCAGCCATCCTCGGCGGCCTCCTTGCGGTAGCTGGGGCGGTAATCGGCAAAAAAGGCATGTGGCGTATCGGGGTAAACGACGATCTCGGAACCGCTATTTTTTCCTTTCAACGCCTGGCGCATCCGCTCCACGCTTTCCTGCGGAATGCCTGAGTCCGCACCGCCGTAGAGTCCCAGTACCGGTACCTTGAGGTCGCCTGCGATATCGATCGGATAGGTGGGCTGCAATCCATTGCGGTTGCCTTCCAACCTGCCGTACCAGGCCACGCCGGCCTTGATCTCAGGGTTGTGCGCCGTATAGAGCCAGGTAATACGCCCGCCCCAGCAAAAACCGGTAATGCCCAGCCTGCCCGGCTGCGCCATGCCGCTGCGTTCCGCCCATGCCACAGTTGCATCCAGGTCAGACATCACTTGCGCATCCGGTACCTTGCTCACCACCGTGGAAACGATCTCGTTCATATCCTTGAGATTGGACACGTCCCCCTGCCGGAAAAACAGCTCCGGCGCGATCGCCAGATACCCCAGCTTGGCCAGTCGGCGGCAGACGTCCTTGATGTGCTCATGCACGCCAAAAATCTCCTGTACCACCAGGATCAACGGCCAATGCTCGCCTTGCTCGGGGTGCGCCATATAGGCCGGCAGCATCGCGCCCGCCGCCGGGATGCGCACGTTGTCCGCCACGATGCCGGCGGTATCGGTATGGATTAACGTTTGCGCGTTGACCGGACGCACGGCAAGGGCAAAACCGGTCGCGATGGCAGCGGCGAGGAAATCGCGGCGGCTGATGTCTGTGTTGTTTGACTGATCCATTACAACCTCCGCAGCATCATGTCTCAAACATACTAGCTAAACAGCCATCCGGGCTCTGCTGTGGATGCCTCAGATCACAGGAAATACCACAAACCGGCTACCCACGTCGAAAAGTCCGACCACGCTTTCTCCTTTTTCCGGTCGCACAAACTGATTGGCATCCAGATAACGGCCAAATCGCATGGCCTCTTCCGGCGCTTTCACAAACGCACGCTTCACGATCAGCGGCGTATCCTCGATCGCCTGGATGAACTCGTCGTTCTCCTTGTGATGGATCACGTAGCCACAAAACTCCGCATCCTCGGGGATCCCCAATTCCTTTTTTACCTCGTCCAGCTTGCGCTTGCGCTGCTCAACCGCTCCCGCAATGCGCTCTTCCCTGGAACCCCGGCGTTTCGATTCACCCATTCTATTTTCTGCCTTCTTGATTGCAATATTGCGCAGGAAGGAATGATACCGGCTAAATCGGCATTCGAACTGCCAACATCTGGATTCGGCATCAATCTTCGGCGCCGGTGAGATTGTTTTTCAGCGAATCCCCGATAATGGCTTGCGCCAGCGTGGTCTGTTCCTCATTCATCGCATAGACGATCAGCGCGGCATGGCCGCTTTTGACGGCGTCCTGCACGATGCCGGAGAAGCGTTTGGTGTCCTCCGCCCCGGCGCCTATGGTAGCGCCGACCAGGCCGCCGACGGCGGCACCCCAGCCTATCATGGTCAGCGTGCCCAGCACCGGACTGGCGACGAACAGACTGACGTTGGCGGCGGCAAGCGCCACCTCACCCAGTGCGCCGATGCCGGCGCCGGCAGCCGTGCCGATGGCGCCGTCGATCACGACTTCATTGCGGACTTCGTCGGAGTCGGGAGTGATTTCCTTGTCGGATTGGGATTTGTCGACCAATTGCAACTGTTCGGGTTTGAATCCTTGTTGCAGAAGTTGCGCACGTATCTGATCGGCCTCCTGACGGTTTGCATATAAACCGTAAACGCGATGCTGATAGTTTTCCATGGTGTGCCTCATTGTAGATTTATCGTGTGGTTAAACCCCGATCAATTAATGAGCGCTTCGAACGCCTCTCGGATGCCGGACGCAGATCAGAAATCGCATCGGAAGAAAGGTTCGACCAAGGCTTCATACTTTGGTTTTGGCTGATTGTCGACACCCCAGCCAGACCCGGCTAACAACCCTTGTATTTGTTATCCATGCAGCGGCGGGCGAGCTGGCGCGCCTCTTCCACCTGTTCCGGCGACATGCTTGCCGCAGTAAAATTTAGTATCTTGCCCATGCGTACCCGGTGCCGGGGCTCTGCATTTTCGGCGGCCAGCAGCAGCCACATGTAACCTTTGACGGCATCCTTCGTCACCCCTTGGCCATTGGCGTAAATGACACCGAGCTGATGCTGCGCTTCGCCATTGCCTTGTTCGGCAGATTGTCTGTACCAGCCCAATGCCGCATCGATATCCTGCGGGACGATTTCGCCCTTGAAGTAGAGATCGCCGAGGTTGAGCTGAGAGCGGGCATGCCCCTGCTCGGCGGCGCGTCGATACCAGGCCATCGCTTCTTCGTAGCTTGCCAACGAGCTGATCCTGCGGAAATGCAGCGCCGCCAGCGTGTACTGTGCCTCGCTATATCCATGCTCGGCGGAGCGCCGATACCAGCCGACCGCCTCGGGCACATCCTGCGGCACGCCATCCCCATTGATATACATCTGGCCGAGGTTGTATTCAGCCTTGGCGTTGCCCTGGTTAGCCAGCATGGTATAGATCCCCAGCGCCCGGGGATAATCGCCGGCCTGTATGGCGTCTTGGGCATCCTTGAGGGTTTCGGTGTGCCCCGAGAAAGGCGCAATCAACGCCAACCCAAGAAAAACCATCCCAAACGATTTTGTCATCATGTCGAGTGCCCGCCGGAATATGCCTGAGGTCACTTTAATCCAGTTAACCCGCGAATGCACTCTCTCCACATTTTCTGTGGATAACGCTGTGGGACATCTGGGGATTGGAGCGGTAACTGGATGACGTATCAAGGCAAATGCGTACTGCATAGCAAATGAGCCGGTGCATTGTTGGTACTCAACTCAATTACCATCATTACGGATGATGAGGTCAGCCCATTTTCCAAGGAAAATCATCCTTATTCCCTCTCAATCAACTTTCAATAATCCTCCGGCTTAGAAACTTATTAAAAAAAACCGACTCCGACCCCATTTATTTCCTGAATGGCATGCCAGCCAGGCATTAAACGCGCGTCACCCAAAGCCGCGAACGGGTCATTGATACTGATAACCGCCCAATTAGACCAGCCCGGCGTATTTTCAGCTGCGATTCTACTTAGAAATATTACTCGTTCGATCATTGCAGTAACTATAAGCTCGTGCCCAAGTGATCCTGATATTAAAAACATCATGCCACTTCATGACCTCACCTGCCAGATTTTCTTCTTGCTTGAAATTAAACGGAATTTTTCTAAAATACAAAATGCATGGATATGCATCCGTTAATGACAAAGGGTCTGGATATGGTTCCAACCCCTTATATGAATATTAAATTTCTAACCCTAAATTGCTCAGAATGGGACATAGTTATGCGTCCTTTTCGGGGACTATTTATGGTTCTAGTCACAGAAGACCAGCCGCAGAGGAGGCCCCTTCAATAAAGGAAGTAAAACTTAACAAACCAACAGAATTTTCTTCGCTCATTTTTTATTCTCCGCGGGTAGATAAGGTAGTTGTCAGCAGATAAAAACCAATAATGATTCCCATCCAAGCCAGAAGACTAGTAAAGAGGATTCCAACTCCCCATATATATGCATGGTCATTTTGCAAAATTGTCAGCAATACTCGTCCGAACCTTGTAGTGGGTGAAGGGGTATGAGGAATTAGAACGACTAGAAGCAAAACAACAGCACAGGAAAATGATTTCAATGCTGTCTTTATATGCCCTCCAGATTGAAAAGACTTTTGCTTGATAACTTCCCAATTAGCGTTTTTGAAGAAGAAATAGGCAATGATAAAACTCATCATCCAAGCCAACACAAGTTCGAAAAGGGCTTTATTTGTGTTACTTGCAGAGGCGGATAGTTGAGAAATGCTTGCGATACTTTTTCCCAACAATGTAAATAAAGGAAGATCCCGACTTGATATTTCTGTCCAACTAAATACCCAAACAATGAGTATGTAGACTAGAGTTAACCAAGCAATATATTTATGTTTGTTATTCATTAACGAACCCCTAATTAATACTCTCGAAGCTCATCGATTCGCTAATTTGATTTGCTTTTTGTGACAGTGATAACACCTCATCAACCTGCAAACCATTTGGAATCTGATGCGTGATAAATAGCATGGTGACTTTTCCTTTAAGCAGGAGTGAATGGGGTCGGAGTCATTTAAATCCCCTCCATAAAAGTTCGTTGCTCTTTGTTTTTCTCCTGCGATAGATTCGTGGTTTCAACCTGTTTTCTCGGTCGACCACGCCTCCCGGCCTGCACCCGTCGGCCGAGCATCGTTTCAATTTCGGCCTGGAAGCGTCCGGTACCCGTCACCAATTCGCCATTGAGGGCCGTTCTCACTTCGGTGAGTGTTTCCGGATTTAGTTGGGCCTTGAATAGTTCGCGATAGGCTTCCCGCTGTTGTTCCGGTGTTGTGCCAAGGGCTTCGTATTCCGCGTGCGGCGTTAGCAGTTCATCTTTTGTCCCGTGAGCGTTAGCACGATAGCTCGACCATTGATAGTCTTCCGGACGCTCCATCATCCCTGCTCGTACCGGATTAAGTTCGATATAGCGCATGCAGGTGAGAAGGTATTGTTCGCTTTGAATGAGACTGGCTTTGTAGCGGCCTTCCCACAAGGTGCCGCTGCGTTTGTAGCTGTAGTTGATGTATTGCACATAGCGGCGTCCGACGGATTGCATGAGGCGCGCGATGCTTTCCACTTGACCGGGCGTGACCAGCAGGTGGACGTGATTGGTCATGAGGACGTAGGCATGGATGGCACAGTCGTATTTCCGTGCCGCTTCCGCCAGACAGTCGAGATAGAGACGGTAGTCTGCTTCCGCAAAAAAGGTCGCTTGGCGGTTGTTGCCACGCTGGATAACGTGCTGCGGATTGCCTAGCATATTGAATCTTGGCTTACGTGCCATTTGCTCCCCCTTTCGATCAACTTTCAATAATTCTCATGGCTCAGCTCAAACCATCATCTGCTAATTGACCTACCGACATTTAACGTCCCCTTATTTATAAATTATCAACACTACTAAAGCCAAGAGAATTACATCAAACCCAATTAAAAGAATTCGTTTTGGTAAGGGCACATACTTATAACCAGTAATTAAGGTTACATATAAATTAGAAGAGAAATTATCATTGGCATTTAATTGGCTTAACCTTTTGAAAAGATAACTAAAATAAAAAGCAATAACGACAGGAATCAGCAAAAGCTTACTTTTTGGGTTAAATGAAAAGGAGAGACTTTCGTTGAGCGCAATTCCCGTAAAAAAAAGTACAATGGATAAAACAGTACCTAAGAGAGCTAGCTTTTCGACTAAATCTAATGGGGTTTTATATTTACTTTTTTTAAATATTTCATCTACTCTAGGAAATCTCTTCTCTTTTTCTATAAATTCATCACATATAGCCATTAATAAAATTGCATATGCCCAAATCGAAATAAATACAAATAACAATGCAGCATCTAACATAATTTTCTCTCTGAATAGAATGTTCACTGTGTGCTTATCTAGGGACTGAATAATCCTTTTATAGCAATCTAAATTGCAAATTAATCCATCTTTGCGGAGTTTATTCCGTCCTCCACTACTTCCATTTTGGTGGGCTGTTTATTTCCGAAACTAAAAACTTCATCTACTTGCAACCCTTTCGGTATCTGGTGAGTAATAAATAACATAGTCACCTTTCCTTTTAAGCGATTAATTGTCTTTGAGAAATGCTCAGCCGTCTGCTGATCCAAGTTCGATACCGCTTCATCAAAAATGAGGATTTTTGGGCGCTTAAGCAGTGCACGAGAAATCGCGAGCCGTTGCTTTTGCCCGCCGGATAGTCCGGTACCACGCTCGCCGATTTCGGTTTGGTAGCCTTTGGGTAGCTGCTCGATGACGTCGTGGATTTCGGCGGCTTTGCAGGCTGTGATGATGTCCTCGAACCCAGCGCGGGGATTGGCCATCAGCAGGTTGTCGTAGATCGTGCCGGAGAAGAGCTCGGTCTCCTGCGGCACGACGCCGTAGATCAAACGCAGTTCGTTGGCGGCCAGGTAGCGGATATCCTTGCCGTCCAGCTTGATTTGGCCTTCTTGCGGGAGGTAAAAGCCTAGCAATAATTTGGCCAAGGTACTCTTGCCGCAACCGGAAGGGCCCATGAGCACGGTGAGGTGGCCGGGCTTGAGCGTCATGTTGAGATTGCGGTAGAGCCAGGGATGATTTTCGGAATAGCGAAAGCCGATGCCTGCGATATCGATTCTGGCCTGGGTGATGTTCTCGCGGTTGGGCGTGAGGGTGTGCGGCTCCTGCGGTAGGTCAAGGATGTCGCCCAAGCGCTTGACGGCAATATTAGCTTGCTGGAATTCCTGCCATAGCCCGACCAGCCGGAGCATGGGCTGGCTCATGCGTCCGGCGAACATCTGGAAAGCGACCAGCATGCCGACCGTAAAACCATCGTTCTGCATGACCAGCAATGCGCCGACCATAAGGATGGAGAGCGTCATCACCTGTTCCAACCCGTTGGCGATTACGTTGTAGGTGTTGCCCACCTGCTTGGTGCTGAAGCCTGCCGCGAGGTATTGCACGAACAGGTCGCTGTACTTGCGCTCGATGTCCGGTTCCATTTGTAACGATTTAACCGTGGACATGCCAGAGATATGTTCGGTCAGGAATGCCTGGTTGCGAGCTCCGAGCATGAACTGCTGATTGATACGCTCCCGAATGACCGGCGTCACAATCGCGCTGAGGCCCGCGACCAGCAACAGGATTCCTACGGCGATCAAGGACAGTTGCCACGAGTAGGCGAACATCACCGCCAGGAAAATCAGCATGAACGGGAAATCGAGAAGCAGCGTGATGGCCGCGCCGGAAATGAATTCCCGTATGGTTTCCACGCCATGCAGCCGGGCAACCAGCGTGCCGGTAGAGCGATGCTCAAAATAAGGCAAGGGCAGGCGCAGCAGATGACGGAAAACTTGAGTACCGAGCACGGCATCCATGCGATTGCCGGTATGCAGCACGAGATACTGACGCAGCCAGGTCATGGCGCTAGTGAACAGCATGAACATGACGAGGGCAACGCCGATCACGATCAGAGTGCTATTGGTCTGGTGAACGATAACCTTGTCGATGATAACCTGCGTGAAAAGCGGCGTTGCCAAACCGACGATCTGGATGGTCAGCGAAGCGAGCAGGATTTCGTACCAGATCTTTCGATGCTTGCGCAATTCGGGGATAAACCAGGAGAACCCGAATTCCTTTTTGGGTGCGCTCGACTTTACATCTTCATCCTTGAGCGCTTCCGGCTTTGCGAAAAAACCATACGCAGATGGTAAGAAGTTTAAAGATTCATTGAGATCGATGGACTGCGGCTTATCGCTTTGCGGCGTGAAATAAGCAAAAGTTGATTGAGAGCGGATAATCAGCGCGGGCTGCACTTGCTCCTGAGGGTTCGTGGCATCCCCGCTCTCGTTCGACGATACAGGAGGAATTTCAGAGGAATCAGAAGTTGCTGGATTTTCAGGTACCCGTAGAAAAATCAAACATGGAAAAACTTCATCGGGGGCACCGCTAAGGGCAGAAATGCTCCCTTCGTTGGCTTGCAGGCCTAGCTTATCCGCCACAGCCAATAATTCCTCCACAGTGTATTGAGGAGGCGATGACGGCGGAATTTGCTGCAATAACAAAGTTGGATCGAATGGGATTCTGTGCTGCCTACAGAGACTGCCCAATACCCAAAGGAGTGCATTGGCTTCGATTTTACGATTCATTTCGAAGCCCAATGCTGGAATGCATTCGGAATTTCTTAAAGCAGCCCGTTGCAAGAAGCGGCGCGTTGCCGCATGTGTCACGCAGCCCGAAAATAAACAATGTTGCACCTGACCACACTTGGCCCGTACAACTTTCCCCACTCCAGAACCACCCCTCCGAATACGGCATTCTTCACCCAATTATTCGTGATTATTATTGAAGGCTTTTTATTTTATTTGCCGTTGCAAGCGTGAAAACACTACAAGGCTGCTTATTACACTCACTCCAATACTGCGTGAGCTTTTTCACTTACCATTTATTTACATCTTATAGGTGCGATTCTATGGAGGCGTCTGAGGCATGAAACCTATCTGAACTGATAGGTTTTCAATCGAAATAAAATCAAATTGATATGTACATGCGGAGCGATTCACCAAAAACTAAAAGTGAGGAAAAGGCTATCTACCCATCGCTACAGCTAAGTAGTCGAGAAAAAGATAATCTGCTTCCCTACTCCACATTTTCTGTGGATAACGCTGTGGGACATCTGGGGATTGGATCGCTAACTGGATGACTGGGCACGGCAATTCAATGCTGCGCAACAAATGAGCCGGAAACAGTCAGCGACCCAAGGACGATAAAATTACAACCATCGCGACCACACCCGCGCAGCCTGTTCCATGATGCGGGCGGCAAGCGAGCGTTTTCGCCATGCTTCCAGCGTAATCAGCCTGGAAGATGCGATATCTTTCTCGAACATGGCCTGCATTTGCGCGCCGAATTCCTGCCCGAGCAACACAGCGTTGACTTCGTGGTTGTTGGTAAAACTACGCCAGTCGAGGTTGGTGGAGCCGATGGTAGACCAGACGCCGTCGATGAGGGCAGTTTTGGCATGCAGCAACGCATCTTGCCGCTCATAGATTTTTACGCCGGCGCTCAGCATTTCATCGTAGTAGGAGCGCGAAGCATAAAACACCAGCGCCGAATCCGTTTTTCCGGGCAATAGCAGCCGCACGTCCACGCCGCGCTGCACGGCTTCTTTCAGTGCGGCAAGTAACTGCGGATCGGGGACGAAATAGGCATTGGTCAGAAAAATCTGGGTTTCGGCGCTGTTGATGGCGGAGAGCAAGGTGACATATATCTGGCTATATGTCTCTTCGGGCGAGCTGCCGATGGCGCGCACGATTTCCTTGCCCGGGCTGCCGGTGTCAGGAAAATAATCCAGGGTTGCCAGGGGAGCGCCGACCTGATTGTTCCAGGCCTCCATGAACAGTTTCTGGAATTCGCCGACCACCGGCCCCGCTAGCCGCAGATGGGTATCGCGCCAAGGCTGGGTGCCATCGGAATTTTTGGACCCGCCGAACGACCCGCTGGAGTAGACGCTACTGATATTGATGCCGCCGACAAAAGCGACCTGTCCATCCACGATGAGCAGTTTGCGGTGATCGCGTCGATTAACCTGCCACCCCTTGCGTGTCATGAGGGGATTGACGGGGTTGAATTCCAGCACGTTTATCCCGCTCTCCCTCATGGGGGCAAAGAATGTCTCGGGCGTAGCAAGCGACCCCACGCTGTCATATATCAGGTTGACCTGTACTCCGCTCTGTTGCTTGGCGATCAAAAGCGCAGAAAAACGTTGTCCGATTTCATCGTCCTCGATGATGTAGGTTTCCATGTTGATATGGTCGTGTGCGCCCTCGATGGCGGCGAACATTGCGTCGTATGTGGCTGGGCCATCAATCAGCAACTCTACTTTGTTGCCCGTTACCAGCGGGCTGCCGACTATTTCCGATTCCAGCGCCAGATGCTTGTCGAAAATATTGGTTTCATCGCCATGCTTTTCGAGTCTGGCGAGTATCGCCTTGCTCTGCTCGGCAGTCAGTGGGCCTTGCTCGCCTTCGAGTCGCACCGGGCGCGACGGCTGCATCGCCATATCCGGCACCATGATGGGAATCGAGCTGCAGCCCGCGAGCAACATCAGGCAAAGAGCAACTGCCGGTTTTGCGATACCCGCATGCTCGATTCTGTTAGTCATCATCAGTCCTTTCACGACTAGCCGGCAAGCCAGACTAGGGCGGCAATATCCGGAACGTCTGTACGATAGCGTACACACCTTCCGAGTATCAGTATACGGGTCGAATTTCTCTTTGTAGTTGCAGGGAATACACGAAAAAAGCCTGCTTTTGTACGCTAGCACACAGAACATTTCTGAAATGAAGCGGAAGATGGCTTTTAATGCACGGCCTCTGCAGCGAAGGCCTCAGCGATTGCAGCCCGGCATCACCTCGTTGCCATTGGAATTGAATTGGAGCATACGCCATGAAATATCTTAAATACATTTCAGCCATTTTCCTGGCCTTCACGTTGGTATCCACGCTGGGTTGCGAATCGACCTCCGAAAGGCGAAGCGCAGGTGAGTACATGGATGACAGCGTTGTCACGGCAAAGGTGAAAAAGGCGATATTCGATGAACCCACGCTGAAGTCTTCTGAAATTAATGTTGAAACCTACAACGGTGTGGTGCAGCTGAGCGGCTTCGTCAGTTCGAAGGACGATATTCGCACAGCGGTCGAAGTCGCACGCGGCGTAAAGGGCGTGACATCCGTCAAGAATGACATGCGAGTCAAACCGGGGAATTAAATCTGCGGAAATGTGGTCTTTACTAGAGTAGTGCTTTGCAAGCCGCTACTGAACAGACTCTTATCAGGAGTCCAGAACATGCTTGAAACCATTATTGTCGTATTACTCCTCCTGTGGGTGCTGGGGCTGGTTTCCTCGTACACCATGGGAGGATTCATACACCTGCTTCTGATCATCGCCCTTATAGCGATAGTGCTTCGCGTCATTCAAGGTCGCCGCTTGTAGCTATATCCTTTTGTTTGCTCGAGGCACTGAGGGTTTATCCGAAGTTAGAGATTGCAAATATGAATTCTCTCTAGATTGGAAAAAATGCGATGAGCGCACTCAAAATGTTGGGAATTGCACTGATCGTGCTCGGAGCACTTGGTTTGGTGTACGGAAGTTTCACCTACACCAAGGAGACGCATGATGCAAAGCTGGGCCCGATAGAGTTGTCTGTGAAGGACAAGGAGACCGTCAACATCCCTGTCTGGGCAGGCGTAGGGGCAATCGTGGCGGGAGCCGCCTTGCTTTTTGTACGCAAGTAGGAAAACTTCCATCCCGCAGATAGATACCCGTTTTTTAGTTAATCACCGTGTAATGAAATGATAGGAACTCACCATGAACACATCAGACTCAACACCGGAGAGCAACATGGAAAACTCACCCAACGATTTCACAAAAGAACAATTGATGGCCGATTTCAAAGTCGTGGTCGAGGATGCGGAAGAATTGCTGAAAGCGACTGCCGGTCAGGGCGGAGACAAGCTGGCTGAAGTACGCGCCAAAACGGAAGAGTCACTCAGACGAGCGAAAGTGCGGATAGCAGAAGCGCAAGCGGCATTGCTGGCAAAAACCAGGGAGGCGGCCAAGGCCACCGACGTTTATGTACACGACAATCCATGGGAAGCCGTAGGGGTCGCCGCCGCAGCCGGATTTATCGTCGGCTGGATGGTCGGCCGCCGCTAATCGCATTTCCATGGCCGAGAATCCTCGCGGCACGGGCAAGGGTCTGTTCCATTCCGTAGCAGTACTCGCAACGACGCTGGTTGCCATCGCCCATAACCGACTCGATCTGTTATCGACAGATATCGAGGAATATCGGGCGCATTTATTGTCGCTGCTGCTGTGGTCCCTGACCGCCCTTTTCTGCCTGGCAGTCGGCATATTGCTGGCAATCATATTGCTCGTGGTCGCGTTCTGGGACACGCATCGCCTGTGGGTGCTGTGCACGCTGACCGGACTCTTTCTCGTCGGCGGCGCAGTGATATTCTGGTTTTCGCTGCACAAGGCGAAAACCATGCCCCGACTGTTTGAAACTAGCCTGCTGGAATTACTCAAGGACCGGCAGCAGCTTGATCGCCGACCATGAACGCCAGACTGACCCGGCTGGCTGAACGACGCGAACGGTTGATTGCGCAGGCTGCGGCGCAACGGACGACGCTGGGACAAAACTACGAATCCTTCCGCAAGCCTTTGATGCTGGCCGACAAGGGTGTATCCACCGTGCGGTATCTCAAGAGCCATCCGTTCTGGATAGGAGTGATTGTCTTCGCCTTCACTGTCTTGCGACCGGGCCGCCTCACTGAAAAATTACGTCGAGGCTGGTTCATATGGCAGATCGTGCTCAGGCTTTTCGGCAGATAACGTCCGTTACTCACGCCGGGCACTGAAGGATGCGGTCGTAGGTTTCCTTGTCAGCGCGGTAACATGGGCAAGAAGCCTGTTCCAGCCCCTGAATGTCATCAATTCTGATATCCCCCCTGCTGTAGCTGATCAGCTTTTTCCTGTGCAGGGAGCCGGCCGCCTTGGTGACGCCGACACGCCGAACACCGAGCATCTGGGCGAGCAGTTCATGAGTGACATGAAAACTGTCCGAATGCGCCCTATCCCGCAGCATCAAAAGCAGGCGGGCGAGGCGTTCTTCTATCAAATGAAAACGATTACATGCCGATGATTGCACGAGCTGGCTGAACGATACATAGAGATAGCGTTTCACTTCCCGCTTCAGGGCCGGACTTTGCTCCAGTTCGCCGATAAACGATGGCACCGCCATGCGCAATGCCGAGCCGGCCTTTTGCACTTGGGCGCGAAATTGCGCGACATCGACGCCCAATACAAGCGTCACCCCCAGCATGCCTTCATTGCCCACCAGCCCGATTTCCAGATTGCTCTCGCCATCCAGGGGCTTCACCAGCGAAATGACACCGCCAGTGGGGAAATATACATATTTCATGCGGTCGCCGGGGTGGCTGAGTACATCGGCGATTGTAAGCTCCACCAAGTCGCAATTCGCCAGCAGATGCAGGCGCGCTGCATTGGGGAGCGAGGCCAACAAATAGTTCGAGTCCGAACCGGATTGCATGGGGTGTTCCGTACACTCTCCTGCTGTGTTCAAGGGAGGATTGCTACGCTAATGAAGAGGCAAAATATCGCAGAAGTATTTTTCCTTCTGTACGCCAACACACGTAAATCAGCTAGACCGGGATCGCGGGGTGACGCATGTAGATAGCGACATAATTATTGACGATGCCGTCCGTGTCTTTCACCGCACTGATAGTGAGATGTTCCGAGTGGACTTCGCCATTCTTGCGCTTGTTCCAGATTTCACCTTCCCAGCTTCCAGAGCGGCTGATACTCGCCCACATCTCGGCAAAAAAATTCGCATCATGACGCCCTGATTGAAACAGTCGAGAACTACGGCCGACCACCTCTTCAGCGGCGTAACCGGTGGTAGTACTGAGTTCCTGATTTATTCGCAGGATCATGCCATTTGCATCGGTGACCATCATGCCCTGCCTTGACTCAAAGGCCATAGCGGCAATACGGGCCTGCCGCAACTCCTCGCCCTGCAGTTCCAGCTGCACTTTGTGCACCAGGAGTTCATGCATAAGCAATTCGGCCGGCTTGGCCGCTGCTTCTTCCGGAGCGATATCAGCAACCAGCGCTTCTGCATTCCTTCGAAGCGATTTGCGCCTTTCCATCCCGACCCACTTCTGCTTCATGCTGCCACCTCCTTCGATTGCTTCGGTGCTGGATATACACCATATTCGATTTCGATGCTGTGCTTGCGGGGTATCAGGCACTTAAGGAAGAGTTCCCGATCGTCGATCTTGCGGTCGATTGCAAAAGTCTTTCGGGCGCATCGGCTGCCAGCAGCTTGGCAAACTGCGATGCGACAAGCGGGCGGCTGAAAACATAACCCTGCCCCTCGTCACAATGCGCCCCTCGCAGAAATGCCAGTTGCTCTTGGTTTTCCACACCCTCCGCCACCACCTGCAGATGAAGGTTGTTCCCCATGCCTATCACTGCGCCGACGATAAGTCCGTCGTGGGCAGCCGAACCAATGTCATGCACGAATGACCGATCTATCTTCAGGGCATCGATCGGAAATCGTTGCAGATAACCCAGGCTGGAATAGCCGGTTCCAAAATCGTCCACCGCCAACCTTACGCCTATTTTCTTGAGATCCTGAAGTATCGAGGTACTGGATTCGGCATCGCGCATCAAGACGCTTTCAGTGATTTCCAGTTGCAAGGAGTCCGCCCCCAATCCGGTGTCGCTCAGGATGTCGCGTACTCCCTCGACAAAATTGGCTTTCCGGAATTCCAGCGCGGAAATATTGACGGCAATGGATCCGGACATCAATCCTGCGTCCAGCCACTGCTTGGCTTGCGTGCAGGCCTCACGCAAAACCCAACGGCCAATCGGCACGATCAAGCCGCAATCCTCCGCAATCGACACGAATTTTTCGGGAGGGATCATGCCCCACTCCGAGTGCTTCCAGCGCAACAAGGCTTCGGCGCCGGTAATCATGGCAGTATCCAGGTTGACCTTGGGCTGGTAATGCAGGAGAAACTCTCCCTTTTCCAGTGCAAACCGCAAATGGGCTTCGATGATTTGCCGCGCGACGGCACGCGTATTCATCTCGCTGCTAAAGAACTGGAAGTTGTTGCGCCCTTTTTCCTTGGCGTGATACATCGCCGTATCCGCATTCTTGATCAGCGTTTCCGCATTCTGTCCGTCCTCGGGATAAACACTGATACCGATGCTGGCGGTGATATGCAATTCGTGCTTGTCCACATGATGCGGCAAAGCCAATTCGGCGAGTATCTTGTCGGCAGTCAACGCAGCCTCCTCGCCATATTTGCCGCCTGTCAGCAATATGACGAATTCGTCGCCGCCTTGTCGACTGACAGTATCGGAGTTCCGTACACAAGCGCTCAGGCGCCGGGTCACCGATTGTAATAGCTTGTCGCCGGCCTCGTGGCCCAGCGAGTCATTGATGTGCTTGAACTTGTCCAGATCGAGGAACAACACGGCAAGTTGCGTACCGCCGCGCTGCGCCAATGTAATCGCCTGCGTGATGCGGTCATTCAGCAAGAGGCGATTCGGCAAATCGGTCAAAAAGTCGTGATGCGCCAGATGGGCTAATTTCTTGCTCATCGAGACGGCCTGGGTGGCATCGTGAAACACAATCACCGCACCGGTCAGCTTCCCGTTCCAATCGTGAATAGGAGAAACGGCATCTTCGATGACGACTTCGATGCCATCCCGTCGAATCAGCACCATACCCGCATCAAGCGCCTTGGGTTTGTCGTGTTTAAGCACCAGATCGACCGGGTTTTGCTCTTGCTCGCGCGTAGCGCCATTGATGATCTGGAACACTCTGCCAATCGGGAGTCCGTTAGCCTCCGCCCTCGACCATCCGGTCATGTTTTCTGCCGCGATGTTCAGATAGTCGACATTGCCGAAAGTATCGGTACAAATCACGGCATCGCCTATCGAGTTGAGCGCTATTTCGGCCCTTGCCCTCTCCTTGAATAACGATTCTTCAATCGCCTTGCGCTGGATGATGTTCCGCAATACTTGCGGCACAAGATTGCTGACGAAATATCCTTTCGTCAATGAACCTTGCGCGCCACGCCGCATGGCTTCTGCCGCCAGCGCCTTCCCCTTGTACCCTGTATTCAGCGTCAGGATGGGGATATCGCGCGCAGCGGCGAATAATTGATCGAAAGTTGAAATTCCCTGACTATCCGGCAACATCAAATCCACGACGATGGTATCGATGCCACCCGCGCGCAGACATTTAAGACCGGTAGAAAGACGCCGAACCCACTTGATTTCGAACAGCTCCCCTTTTGCCGCGCCGAGAATTCCTTTAAGGATGCTTGCGTCGGTGGAGTCGTCCGTGATCACGAGAATTCGGTTCAGCATCGTCCATATTCTCCGTGTGCATATCAGGACAGTCTGTGTCCCAGCGCACATACAATGAAAAATCCCCGACGCTGGAAGTTTGGATATGAGTGAGATGCGGTTTCCAGTGTGTTCTGGCGTATCTGACTAACCGGCCGTGAAAGTGGAATGAGGAATAGCCGGAAGCAGTCGATCAAACTCCATCTTGACCACCTGATAGCACTCGCAGGTCCTCTGTTCCAGGCCTGGCCGGTCCAGCACGGTGATGTGGCCTCGGCTGTAATTGATCAATCCAGCCTTATGCAGATTTCCCGCGGCTTCCGTCACGCCCTCGCGACGCACGCCCAACATATTGGCGATCAATTCCTGCGTCATGATCAATTCATTTCCGGGAAGCCGGTCGAGGCTCATCAATAACCAGCGGCAGAGTTGCTGATCCACGGAATGATGGCGATTGCATACCGCCGTCTGTGCCATCTGGGTAATCAGCGCCTGGGTATAACGAAGCAGCAGGCGAAGCAGCAGACCATTCCGGTTGAATTCCTGCTGCAGCACGGCCCCTGGCAAACGCCAGGCATAGCCCGCACTCTGCACTACCGCACGATTTGATGTGGTATCGCCGCCCATGAACAGCGAAATACCCAGTATTCCTTCATTGCCGACAACGGCGATTTCAGCCGATGCGCCATTTTCCATCACATAAAGCAGCGAAATAATGCATGTCGTTGGGAAATATGCGTACTGCAATCGCATGGCAGGCTCATACAGGACTTCGCCGAGGGGCATCGGTACTAGTTTGAGATGGGAACACAGGCGCTGGTAATCCTCCGCAGGAAGTGCTGCAAGAAGGTGGTTCTGCTGCAGGGCATGAGACTCAGGCATTTGAGCTTACCCCTTCGTAAGGCGGAACACATGAAGTGTCCATTTCACCCTCGCGGCAAGTGCGTTAACACAAGCGATGGCTGCACCTGTGACCACTTGCCAAGAAGCGGGAGATGGCGAATTTCCATCAATCCCTTGAAGAAAAACAGGATATTGAATAGAGAACCAAGGATTACATGATCACATTCGTTTGCCAAGTATTCAATCGGCAAAAAAGCAATCATAAAGATTGCTTTTTATTGCCCAGCCGATGACGGCAAGATGCAACGACCAAAATGCTTACTGCATCGCCATCCGCGACTTCGCCAGCGGCGGGTTTGCAGCAAAATAGCGCTTGATGCCGGAAAGCACGGCATCAGCCATTTTGGTTTGATAGGCCTCGTCGTTGAGACGGCGCTCTTCTTCGGGATTGCTGATGAAGGCCGTTTCGACAAGGATGGAGGGAATATCCGGGGATTTAAGCACGGCAAATCCGGCCTGCTCCACGGCAGGCTTGTGCAGCGTATTGATTTCACCCAGATGGCCGAGCACAGCCTTGGCGAGTTTCAGGCTGTCGTTGATCGTCGCGGTCTGCGACAGATCCAGCAGGGTCTTGGCAAGATAGGGATCCTTCACGTCCAGACGGACGCCACCGATGAGGTCGGATTCGTTTTCCTTTTTGGCGAGATACCTTGCCATGGCGCTGGTGGCCCCTCGTTCGGAGAGCGCGAATACCGAAGAACCGCGCGCCTCAGGCTTGACGAAAGCATCGGCATGGATGGAAACGAAAAGATCGGCCTGAAGCTTGCGCGCCTTGATGACGCGGCCATGCAGCGGGATAAAGTAATCGCCGTCGCGAGTTAGCACGCCGCGCATGTTGGGTTCGGCATCTATCATCGCTTTCAGTTTTTTGGCGATGGCAAGCGTGACGTCTTTCTCATGCGTGCCGTTGGCGCCGCGCGCACCCGGGTCTTCGCCGCCGTGGCCGGCATCGATGGCCACGGTAATCAGGCGCACCACTTCACCCGCGGCGGGTGTTTTATCGCCCATGGATTTAGGCAGCGCCTGTTCCGGCGGCTGGGATATCGTGGGGATTTCTGCTATTGCGACTTCGACGGCTTTTTCCGGCGGCACGTAACCGCCCGGCTCCGTAGAGGGAGATGCCGCTTCAACAGGGTTTTCGCGATCCTGCAGCATCGCCATCAAGGGATCCTGCGGCGGATAAACATCCAGCACCAAGCGATGCTTGTATTCGCCGGCAGGCGGCAGGGAGAACAGCGAAGGCTTGACTTCGGACTTGAGATCGACAACCAGACGCACGACCCCCGGTTTGAAATTGGCGACGCGGACCTGCCTGATGTAGGGATCGCTGGAAAGAATCTTGTCCGAGACGGCCTTGAGGGCCGCGCCTAGCTCCACGTTTTCCAGATCCAGCACCAGCCGGTCCGGGTCCTTCAGTGTCATGATCTTGTGGGAGATGGGTTGCGAGGATTCGAGGGTAATACGGGTGTAATCGGCGGCAGGCCAGACGCGAGCCGCGGTAACGGAAATACCCGCAGCTTCGGCAACTATGCCGAGACCGAGCAGCCATACAAAAGCCAGCAATTTCATAGGGCGTTCAAGCATTTTTCCCCCAGCTCCGTTCTGGCTGTCAGTGTCGCCGTGCGTCCCGCCCCGCTTGGTTCCAGAGCAATTTCCATATCAGCGGGAGGCAGTAAATCGCCAGCCTTTTCCGGCCATTCGATCAAGCATACGGATTGTGCATTGAAGTAATCGCGGAAGCCTGCGGCTTCCCATTCCTCCGGATCCACAAATCTGTATAAATCAAAGTGATACAAGTATAATCCAGAAATTACATAAGGTTCAACCAGTGTATAGGTAGGGCTTTTCACCTTGCCCTCGTACCCCAGCCCCCGCAGCAGACCACGCACCAGCGTGGTTTTTCCGGCGCCCAGGTTGCCCTGCAGCCAGATTGCCAGCCCGCCATGCAGAGCCTCAGCCAGCCGTGCGCCCAGCGCCATCGTAGCGGCTTCGTCGGACAGGTTTAGTGTTATATGATCAGGATTATGCAGGGACATCTTTCATACGATCCGCAACAGCTTGCCGCCGACATCAAGGCTTGGGGCAAAGCACTCGGTTTCCAACATATCGGCATTACCGATACCGACTTGAGTACGGCTGAGCCGCGCTACCGGGAGTGGTTGGAACAGGGGTTTCATGGCGCCATGGATTATATGGCAAAACACGGCAGCAAACGCACGCGACCAGGCGAACTGGTACCGGGCACGGTGCGCGTGATCTCGGTGCGCATGGACTATCGGCCACCTGAAGCGCGGGATAGCTGGGAAGTCATGGAGAATGCCGATCAGGCATTCATCTCCCGCTACGCCCTTGGACGCGACTATCACAAGGTATTGCGCACACGGCTCCAGCAGTTATGCGATCACATCGCCAGTGAGATCGGCGAATTCGGTTATCGCGCTTTCACCGACAGCGCGCCCGTGCTTGAGGTCCAACTCGCCGAAAAAGCCGGGCTGGGCTGGCGCGGCAAGCATACGTTGCTGCTTTCGCGCGAGGCGGGGTCATGGTTCTTCCTCGGCGAAATCTATACCGATCTGCCGTTGCCCGTCGATACGCCTGGCAAGAACCATTGCGGTACCTGCCAGGCCTGTATCGACATTTGCCCGACCAAGGCCATCGTTGCGCCCTATTCCGTCGATGCGCGGCGCTGCATTTCCTACCTGACCATCGAACTCAAGGAGAGCATTCCCGAAGAGCTGCGTCCGCTGATCGGTAACCGCGTCTACGGCTGTGACGACTGTCAGCTAGTATGCCCGTGGAACCGCTTCGCACAATTGACGGGCGAAGCCGATTTTCAGGTCCGCCATGGGCTGGACGACGTGACGCTGGTTGAACTGTTCGGCTGGGAAGAAGAGGATTTCCGCACGAAAATGGCCGGCAGCGCGATTTACCGCATCGGCCATGAGCAATGGCTGCGCAACATCGCCGTAGGGCTGGGCAATGCGCCGACCACACCAGAGGTGATAGCCGCCCTGCAGAAACGCGCCGACCATCCCTCTCCGCTCATACGCGAGCACGTGGCCTGGGCGCTAGCCCGGCACGGAGTTATTGGCTAGCGCCAATTACAACGGCCATTTTGTCGGCTTCCTATCGACAATATCGGCTCACGCATCGCGACGCGGCATGCGTAACCGTTTTTGGCATTAAAAAGCGCAAAAACTGCGTATGATTCCGAATCATTACAGACTCCGATCAAGACAAATATGCACACGGCCGCCCCGCAGCCCGTCACTTTCGCCGCCGCCTTCCGCTACTGGCTGAAACTCGGCTTTATCAGCTTCGGCGGCCCGGCCGGGCAGATCGCAATCATGCATCAGGAACTCGTCGAGCAGAAGCGCTGGATTTCCGAGCGGCGTTTCCTGCATGCGCTCAACTACTGCATGCTGCTGCCGGGACCGGAGGCGCAGCAGCTCGCGATATACATCGGCTGGCTGATGCATCGTACCTGGGGCGGCATCGTTGCCGGCACGCTATTCGTGCTGCCCAGCCTTTTCATTCTTGCCCTCCTTACCTGGCTTTATCTTGTCTACGGCCACATTCCCGCAGTTGCCGGCATACTTTATGGCATCAAGCCGGCGGTAACTGCACTGGTGGTGTTCGCAGCCTGGCGCATCGGGACGCGTACCCTAAAGAATAGCCTGCTCGGGTCGATTTCCGTAGCGGCTTTTCTCGCTATCGCGGTGCTCAAGCTGCCATTTCCGTTGATCATTCTGGCGGCCGCCATCATCGGCGTCATGGGCGGCAAGCTTGCGCCGGAAAAGTTTTCCGCGAGCGGCGGGCACGGCAAGACCGAAAAACATTACGGCCCGGCCTTGATCGATGACGATACACCGACGCCTGCGCATGCACGTTTTTCCCGAATCCGCGTGCTCAAGATACTCGCTATCGGACTGGCGCTATGGCTCATCGCCATGGGGCTGTTGCTCGTTACAGCAGGCTGGCAATCCACGCTGACGCAGATGGGCTGGTTCTTCACCAAGGCAGCGCTGCTGACCTTTGGCGGTGCTTACGCGGTGCTGCCCTATGTGTATCAGGGTGCCGTCGAGCACTACCACTGGCTCACCGCGCCGCAGATGATAGATGGGCTGGCGCTGGGCGAAACCACGCCGGGACCGCTAATCATGGTGGTGGCATTCGTCGGCTTCGTCGGCGGCTGGACGCATGCGCTGTTCGGAACGGATTCGCTGCTGCTGGCGGGCTTCGTGGCTGCAACGGTCGCGACCTTTTTCACGTTCCTGCCCTCTTTCGTGTTCATCCTGCTCGGCGGCCCGCTGGTGGAAACCACGCATGGCGATCTCAAGTTCACCGCGCCGCTCACCGCGATCACCGCGGCTGTGGTCGGCGTCATCTTCAACCTGGCAGTATTCTTCGGCTATCACGTACTGTGGCCGCAAGGGCTGGAAGGCCAGTTCGAATGGATGTCGGCAGTCATCGGCCTGCTCGCGTTGACCGCGCTGTTCCGTTTCAAGACCGGCGTAATTCCCGTGATCGCCGCCTGCGGCATGGCCGGGCTTGCTTATCAATTGATTCTGTAACGGCTCATATTCGTCCGCCTTCGATCACCGGCGTCAGGAGATAATGCAGTCCGGCGCCGGCATAATGCTCGCGTAAGTGCCGGATCATGTCAGCGGCCATCGCTGCATCTGTCTGCACCAGGAATTGCACGCGCCGCTGCCGGCCGGCAACCTGCTCAAGCAAGGTCATGCCTGATTCGCGCTCGCCATGCCCGAATATTTCCGCGGTGCTGAAGCCGTGGATGCGCTCTTCTTCGAGCAGCCAGTCCACCAACGCTTCTTCCAGCGCCGGCGGCGCGAAGATCGTCAACAGGCATTCCATACGCACCTTATCTTTCCGCGCCGAACCGGCGATACAAAATGGGCAGCAGAATCAGCGTCAGCAGCGTAGACGACACTAGGCCGCCAATCACCACAATGGCGAGCGGACGCTGAATCTCCGACCCCGGCCCGCTAGCGAACAGCAGCGGAACCAGGCCGAACGCCGCAATGCTGGCGGTCATCAGCACCGGGCGCAAACGCCGCTTTGCGCCTTCGACGACGATCTCCGCCATCGCCATGCCCTGTGCTGCCAACTGATTGAAATAAGACACCATGACCACGCCGTTGAGCACCGCAATACCGAGCAGCGCAATGAATCCGACCGACGCCGGCACCGAGAGGTATTCGCCCGATAGCCACAGCGCGAATACCCCGCCGACCATGGCGAACGGAATATTGGAAAGGATCAACACCGATTGTCGTACCGAGCGGAAAGTCGCAAACAGCAGCAGGAAAATCAAGCCGAGCGCAATCGGCACCACCACTGCCAGGCGCGCCGCGGAGCGCTGCTGATTTTCGAATTGCCCGCCCCACTGGATGCTGTAGCCTTCCGGCATCCTGAGCTCCTGCTGTACCTTGCTGCGCGCCTCATCGACGAAGCTTACGAGATCGCGGCCGCGCACGTTGGACACCACAACCACCATGCGCGCGCCCTTTTCGCGATCCACCTTGACCGGCCCCTCGACCCGTTCGAGCTTTGCCACAGCGGAAAGCGGAACATTGGTGCCATTGGGCAACGTCAGCATAATGCTGGCGAAATCGGCTGACGATGTGCGCAGCGTTTCCGAACCGCGCAGCAGCACGGGCGTGCGTCGCTGGCCCTCCTGCACAACGCCGACCTGCTTGCCTTCAAGATGGGTGCGCAGTGCCGACTCAACCTGCGTGATATCGAATCCCATGCGCCCTGCCGCCAGGCGGTCGATATCGACGCGCAGATATTGCACGCCGCTGTTCTGGGGCGTATAGACATCTTCGGCGCCCGGGATGGATTTCAGCACAGTCACCACCTGCTGCGCCATCGCGTCGAGCTGGTGCAGGTCGCTGCCAAAAATCTTGACTGCCAGATCGCCGCGCACGCCAAGGATCATCTCGTTCACGCGCATTTCAATCGGCTGGGTGAATGCGTAAGCCATGCCGGGCATGTCGTCCAGCACCTTGCGGATTTCGTCGATGATTTGCCCCTTGTCCGGGGAGCGCCATTCCTCGCGCGGCTTCAGCACCAGAAAGCTGTCGGTCTGGTTGAGCCCCATCGGGTCAAGACCGAGTTCGTCCGAGCCTGCGCGCGCCACCACGCCCTTCACCTCCGGCACGCCGGCCAGCACGGCCCGCTGCGCGGCAAGATCGAGCTCCGCGCTCTTTTCGAGATTGATGGAAGGCAGCTTTTCTAGCTGCATGATGATGTCGCCTTCGTCCATTACCGGCATGAATGTCTTGCCGATTTGAAGATAAACGAACGCGGTTGCCACCAGGGCCGCCACCGCCATCGCCACGACGAGCCCCGTGCGCTTGAGCGACCAATTAAGCGCCGGCGCATAAAGTTTGAGCGCCTTGCGGACCAGCCAGGGCTCTTCGTGATTCACCTTTCCAAGCAGGAAAGAAGCCAGCACCGGGATGACTGTCAGCGACAACAGCAGCGAGGCGGACAGCGCGAACACGATAGTCAGCGCCACCGGGCCGAACAACTTGCCTTCCAGCCCCTGCAAAGTAAGGAGCGGCAGAAACACGGTAATGATGATGAGGATGCCGGACGTGACCGGAACACTGACCTCTTTTACCGCGCGGTAAACAAGATGCAGACGCGGCAGCCTGGATTTTTCACCGTGTGCGAGATGCGACACGATGTTCTCCACCACGACCACCGCCGCATCGACCAGCATGCCGATGGCGATGGACAAGCCGCCCAGGCTCATCAGGTTGGCCGACATGTTGAAGCGCCCCATCAGGATGAAAGTCACCAGCGCCGCCAACGGCAGCGCCAGCGCGACGGTAAGCGCGGCCCGCAGGTTGCCGAGGAAGAGTACCAGCAGAATCACCACCAGCACGATCGCCTCGATCAGCGCCTTGCTCACGGTGCCGACAGCGCGTTCAACGAGACTGCCGCGGTCGTAGAACACCTGGACAGTGACACCCTTGGGCAAGGACGGCTGGATTTCCGCAAGGCGGGCGCGCACGCCGTTTACTACCTCCTGGGCATTCGCGCCGCGCAGACCCAGCACCAGGCCTTCAACAGTTTCGCCCTTGCCGTCGCGAGTCACCGCTCCATAACGCGTCAATGCGCCAAAGCGGACTTGCGCAACATCGTTGACGCGCACCGGCATGCCTTGCTCGCTCTTGATCACACTGCCGCGCACATCATCCAGTGTCTGAAAGCGCCCTTCGACGCGTACCAGCAGCGACTCCTCGCCGTCCCCGAGCCGCCCTGCGCCGTCGTTGTGATTATTCAGCCGAAGCGCCTGCTCCAACGCGTCCAGGGTCACGCCACGCGCATACATGCGTGCGTTGTCCGGCACCACTTCAAAAGTACGCACGAGCCCGCCCAGCGCATTGACGTCCGCCACGCCTGGCACCGTGCGCAGCTGCGGACGTATCACCCAGTCAAGCAGGCTGCGGCGCTCCTCCAGCGAGAGCTTGTCGCCTTCCACCGTAAACATGAACATTTCGCCCAGCGGCGTGGTCATGGGCGCAATTCCGCCGCTCACATCCGACGGCAGGCTTTCCCAGATGCCGGTCAATCGCTCCGCAACCTGCTGGCGTGCCCAGTAGATGTCGGTGCCATCCTCGAAATCCACGGTGATATCGGTCAGGCCGTATTTGGCGACCGAGCGCAACATCGTTTGGTGCGGCAACCCCAGCATTTCGACTTCAATCGGTGCCGTGATGCGCGCCTCGACTTCTTCCGGTGTCATGCCGGGCGCTTTGACGATGATCTTGACCTGCGTGGACGAAACGTCGGGAAAGGCGTCGATGGGCAGTTTCTTGAAGGCATAGCCTCCGGCGCCGATCAGCAACGCCGTCAGCACGAGCACCAGCAGGCGCTGCGTCAGCGCGAATTGAATCAATCTCGAAAGCATGGAATTACTCGCCTCCAGAACCGACCCAGGCGGCCTTGATCGCGACCGTACCGCTCACGGCCACGCTTTCCGACCTTTGCAAAGCGCCTGCGACGATAAGTTTGTCGGCCTGCTCGGAAAGCACGGAAACTTTCTGCGGGATAAAGCCCCTGGCGGTCTGGACAAAGACAAAGCTCTCCGCGCCATTGCGTACCACCGCATTGCGCGGCACGGTAAATTGAGCCCCCTTGCCCTCTCGCCCGATCAGTTCGGCCTCAACGAATTGCCCGGGCGACAGCCGTTCGGAATTGCGCGTGATTTCTGCACGGATATGCATGGTCTGGTCATTCTTATTGATGTTGCGGATAACGGCGATGATCCTGCCTTCGGCCTCGTATTTGGGAATGCGTACCGACATCCCCTTGGTTACCGACGAAAGCGTTTCGATGGGGGCATGAATTTCCAGCCACAATGGATTGAGATGGCCGATCCTGAGCAAAGGCATGGCGGGGTCAACGCGCTGACCGGCGGTCACCATGGATTCCAGAATTTCACCGGCAATCGGCGCACTGATCGTCAGCCCGCTGCTGAATTCCTGGCGACTTTCCAGCCGCGCGATGGCGCTCTCGCCCATGCCTGCCAGCTTCAGTGTCTGCCTGCGATGCAAAAGCTGAACCGCGAGTTCTTCCTGGTTGCTTTTCGCCGCCAGATACCGGCGTTCGGCAATGATGCCGTCCTTGTAAAGTTCGGCATCCCGATCTGCCGTATTCCTGGCGAGGCGGCTTTGCGTCAGCGCCTGCAAATAATCCCGCTGCAATCCGATCAGTTCAGGGCTGCTGATATGCGCCAGCGCCTGGCCTTTGTTGACGAACTGCCCAGGCGCCACATATAGCGCATCGATCAATCCCGGCTGTGATGTACTGACCACGCGTTCCTGTCCGACCGGCACGACGATTTCGCCCGGCAAGCGATGGCTGGCCAGGCCGGAGGAAACGCCAAGCGGCGCCACGGCGACCCCCATCGCCCGCTGCTGGGCTGGCGTCATCGGAATCACCTCGGCGGCCAATGCCGGCGCCATGGTTGCACCCGCGAGCAGCAAAGCGGATAAAAGTTTTTTAATGTTGTTCAAGGCAAGACTCCTGCGGCCTGATTAAAACGGGCGATATCCCATTTGAGCTGTATCTGGCGATTGCCTAGCGCTCGCTCGGCTTCATAAGCCTGCGCCTGGACGCGCATCAGATGCACCAGGTCGGTCTCGCCCAGTTCGAAGGCCTTGCGTGCCAGACGCAGGCTTTCCTGCGCCAGGCGATGCTGCTCTTCAACAATGACGAGTTCCGACCGGGTGACTTCCAGATTATGTTCGGCTTCATGCATCGCGGTGAGCAATGCCAGTCGGCGCTGTTCATGGTTGCTCATCGCCTGCGCCAGCCCCATTTCGGCCTTTGCCAGCATGGGCGCAGAGCGCACCTCAGCCGACAGCGGAATGCGCACCGCCACGCCGATGCTGCTGTCGTATTCGGTGTCGAAAGCGCCGCGCTCATGGCGGGCGTTGAGCAGAAGTTGGGGGTTTTCGCGCTTTTCCACGCGGGTAAGATTGCGTTCTTCCTGAGCCAACGCAATCTGACGCGCCGAGACAGCCAACAATGGATGGCTGTCGTCGGGCCGCGTTTCTCCGGCAAGCGGCTCTTCGACGAAGACTGGCGTGTGCTTGAGCCCGGTCAGCATCCAGTAGCGATGCTCCGCATGCTTGAGTTCCGCCTGGGCGCGCAAATGCGCCGTTTGCGCTTGCAGGGTTTCACTCTGCGCCAGCATCACATCGGTTTTGGCGAGCTCACCGGCCTGATGGCGGCGCAACACGTCATGCTCCAGCGCCTGCGCGCTTTTTACACGCGCGGCGGCAAGATCGACGGCGTTGACGTTCATCGCGACATCCCACAGGGCATCGCGCAATTGCCCTGCAGTTTCCAGCAGCAGGCTGGTACGGCCTGCATCCAACCCGCCCTGCGCCTCTCTTGCCACGGCTTCGCGTGCCGCACGTTGCCCGGGCAGCCACACAGGAAGCTCCAGCCCGGCCTCCCATTCGCGCAGATTGCGGCCACTGCCGATCACATCGTTCTGATGGCGCATGTTGATAGCAGGTGCGCCCGGCAAGGCCGCAAGCGCATGCCGGGCGCGCGCCTCAGCATCCACGCTACCCGCCTGCAACAGCGGCTGCTGGGGGTTGCGCTCAAAGGCCGTAAGCAAGACGCCGCCGAGCGTGAGTGCGGTATCGATCTGCAAGCGCTCCAGTTCCCCTTCCTCGGCACCTGCAGACAATGGCATCGACAAGCAAAATATAGATATCAGCAAGCTCAGCTTGAGACGTATTGGAAAAACGGAGTTCGAAGTCATGGCCGAACTCTATCCAACGAAGCTTAAGATTAACTTAAGCAGCAGGAACGGCTTGCGTGCAGGAGAAGTAATTTATTCGGAGAGCTGGCTGACCGCCAGCATGGCGGCGCCTATGATGCCAGCCTGGTCTTCGCCGCGGCTGAGAGAGATTCGAATCTTGCCGCGCAATACGGGGATCAGGTCCATCTCCAGGCGGCGCTCGAATACTGCTTTCATATGCGGCCAGGCGTGGCTCATGCCGCCGCCGATGATGACGTTGGCAACATCGACTACCTTGAGTATGTGCGCCAGCGCCTGCGCCAGCTTGTCGCCGGCCAGATCGAAGGCCGCCAGTGCATGCGCATCCCCCGCCGCTGCCAATTGCGCGATGGCGAAGGCATCTTTGGCCGTGCCGGTCGCCTCCTGATAGCTTAGCGAAACGCCGCTGGCTGAGGAGTAGCGCTCCATGCAGCCGCGATTGCCGCAGCCGCACAAACGTCCACCCGGCTCGACGATGATATGGCCAACTTCCATTGCTACGCCGTGCTCACCCGGAAAAGGGTTGCCGCGATGAATCAACCCGCCACCGACGCCGGTTCCCAGACCCAGGTAGATCAGCCCAGGAATATCCAGCCCGGCCAGCGCGAACTCGCCGTAAGCGGCGGCCAGCGCATCGTTTTCAACAATGACCGGCAAGCCAAGGCTGTTATGCAGCGGCGTCACCAGATCGATATCGCGCAGCCCCGGCAAGTTGGGGGATTGGGAAATGCAACCGGAATCCGGATCGATAAAACCGGGGAAACCAATACCGATGCCCGCCACCTCCGGAAACTTGCGCACAGTGGCGCCCAGGGACTCGATCAATGCAGCATGAATGGCCGGCAGCGCCACTTCGGGCGGATTGTCGCGGCACAAACGCGAGAAATCGGCATGGATGCGCTGCTCGTCGATGACCTTGAGCCCATCGACCACGCCGATGCGCAGGTTGGTGCCGCCGACATCGACCCCGATTAACATTTTTACAGGACCTCCAACTGGATATCGACGCCCTTTTCGATGGTATTCATGTGCCAGGTCAGTTCCAGCGTCACGGCCTGCATGATTTTCTCGAAACCGGCCTCCGATTGCGAGACGCTGAAGTGCGGCCGGGTATTCAACAGGCACGGGACGCTGCAACTCAAGCCAACCGCGCCGCCGAGCACTTCGTCCTCCAGCAGCAACTCTTTCATGGAGGCCAGGCGCAGCGGCTGGGCGAAACCGCCGGGAATGTCCTGACCGATGCGGAAACGTCCGGCGGGACCGTCACAGCTCGGCATCGCCAGGTTGATCTCGACACGAAAGATGCCGCTATGCACTTTCGCGAAACGATAGGCTACTTGCAGGCTGCTGCCCTTGAGCGCGATTTTCTTGGTGACCTCGCCATGTCCGAGGCTACCGGAGAATCCGGCCAGGGCCGTCTTGCCGGCCTTGGGCGCCTCATAAACCACCGGCAGGCTGATCGCGCCGTCACGTTCCGCCCAACTGTCGCGGAACAAGGTCAGGCCGTTGTCGTCCGTCGCCAGGTCTTCCGGGAAAATCTCGTGCTTGAAACCCATGCGCTCGTGCGGATTAGCAATGCCTTCCCCGCGATAATCATGTCCTCGATCGGCATGCACCTTGCGGTGGTAGTGCTCGGTCTGACGCGCCAGCGTATCGCCGAAGTTGTGCGCCAGCTTATAGGCATCGAACTCGCAGACCGAGGCCGAACCGTCCAGCCGGATCACGGCCTGCAATGCGCCATTCTGCAGGAAGAGCTCGTCGCTGCCGTCGAGATCGAGGTCTTCCTGGCTGCGTTCGGGCCTCGGTGCGACCTTGTCCAGCATCGCTTCCAGTCGCACCATTGCGTTGTAGATCGCACGCCGCAAATGCGGCAGGTACAGGCCGCCGAACAGGCCGTGCCAATAGGCATCGTTGGCCTGCGCCTCATACAGTTCGTGCAGCATTTCCGGGGTCTTGTTCTTTTCGGGCAAGGCATGGAATCGCGCCGATAAAGCCAGCATGCGCTTGTGCATCCAGTTGGATTCCGGAAAGCGCATGAAGAAATTGCGCCAGATACCGCCGCGCACGAAAGGCTTGGTGGTCTCGTAACGGTCGCTATGCTTTTCCTGCTCGACCAGATCGGCGTAGTGATGCGCCGCCGGAACCGGCAATGTCCATTCGTTCATTTCGATGTAGGAAGTCGTCGGCAGATAAACCACGCCGCGCGTCCTGGCCATGGCATGGTAGTCGCTGTAACGCATCGGCTGGATGATGTCCGAATTCAACACGCCTTCGATGAAATCCCTGAGCCAACCGCGCTCGTATACCCAGGCATAGGTTTCCGGCCAGATGCCGAACTTTTCGATATCGTCGAAATAGACGGCTGCGGCCTGCCCGCTCTCGTCCGCCATGCTTTCGAGATAACTGACGACTTCATCCGCCGGAGAAAACGGCAAGCGGTAGCGCAACGCTTCGGAGATCGGGAACAGGTCAAGCTTGCGGCCGTCTTCCTCGGTGGTGAAATAGCCGTTCAACGCAGACTGCTCCTTGCCGGCACAAAGGAAGTGATAATCGTCCACCGTCACGTAACCGATGTCGGCATCGCCCAGCGATGGCACAACGGAAGATTCCCACACGCGCTCGGTCAGCCATGCGCCGCGCGGGCGCTGACCCAGTTTTTTATGCAGATAATCGGATAACTTTGCGATCTGCCCCACGCGATCGACGGAAGGAATCGCGGCCAGCACCGGCTCGGTGTAGCCCGCGCCGAATAATTCGACCTGGCCGCGCTTGACCATGTCCTTCAGCAATTGCATGTCCTGCGGATAGTGCTGGAGCATGTAATCAAGCAGCCATCCGCTGAGATGAATAGCAAAATGGAAATCGGGATAGCGGTGCAAAACCTGCAAAAATGGCCCATAGCACCGAACATGGGCATCATCCAATACATGCGTGAAATTGCCGACAGGCTGATGTGCATGTACTCCAAGCAGCAATGCGACTTTTCTGGCCATTTGACTGATCCTTCGTTTTTATTGATCTAACTGCTTATATTGATCCTGCTACCGCATTCCTGCGTTCCCGCTTTATTCTTCCTTGCCGCGCCGCATCGCCCCTCCAGCTTCAGGATCGCCGCCGCCTACGCTGATCACCGTGTCCAGCACCTTAGGCACAGGCAATTTGAGCAAGTGATAAAGATTGGTCAGATTGCGCCGGTAAAGGCGGTCAAAACTGGCAACGCTATGCGCCGAGTTGTAATCGCCGAACCACCAGAACCAGTCTGAGCCTTCGCAGTCCGCCAGCTGCATTTCGGCCTTGGCACGTTCCTCATCCGTAAGCTTTTTGCCTGCCATCGCGAGGTCATAGTTTTTCTTGGCCTCGCACAACAGATCCCATCCGCGGTTCTTGTCGGGAGAGCCTATCCAGGTGCTGAATGTGCCGTACACCCAGCTACCGGCAATGACGCAAGGCAGCGGTTCGACCGATATATGGGCGTTTTTGAAAATACCGTTTTTCGGAGCGGCTTTGCTTGCAACGAGCTTATTGCAGAAACCGGTAACTTCGCCGGGAGTCACCAACTCGATATAAGGATGTGCGGCCAGATCGGCATAAAGTTGCGACAGGAAGTAATAGGCATTGTAGGGATAGTATTCCCAGGCATTCTCGCCATCCAGGATCACGCTGACCACTGGAGATGTCGCAGAGTCGGCGTTACGCCGGATTTGCTCCAGTTCATGCACGAAATCCTTCACCGCCGCTTCACCGTGCCATTTGGAGTATTCAAAACCAATCTTGTCGGAAAGCACATCGTCGCGGAAAAAACAGGTGATTTGATGCGTTCCGTCAGAGAGAAGATAGGGTTTGTAGAGATATTGACTGCGATCCGGCAAGGCATCCCCATAAGCGCGGTAGAGGCTGTTGCCTAGAACGCACTCTCCTGTTGCGGCCCATTTGACGTCTTTTTCCGCCAACAGCATCAATGCCGCCTGCGAGACGCCCCCCTCCGCCGGCCACATGCCGACCGGATCGTGCCCGAAGCGGCGCCGATGGCTCTCGATGGCGGCATCGATATGCGCCTTCGCACGCGTCAAACCTCCGTGATAATGTTCGCTTTCCGGCAGAGTGACGTCGGGCATGCTGTCGCGCGCACTATTGAAATCGAGCAGCAAAGGCAGAATGGGGTGGCAATTCGGCGTGCTGGAAATCTCGATTTGCCCACGCTCGGCCAGCGCCCGATAACGCGGGATGATGTCGCTGATCAGTTCGCCTATCAACGCAAAGAACTCCTGGCGCTCCTGGGTGGTGAACAAGGAGCCCTTGGCCATCAGGTTGATGACGAATTCGCTCTCCCGACGCACGCTTTCACCGGTCCAGGCCAAGTGGTACCACATCAGCAGATCCCACATGTACTGATCGGAAAGATATTCGTATGCGTCCTCGCCGCGCGCTTCCTGCATCTTGAACATGTCGTACAGATGCAGGTAAGGCGGGAATGGCGCGATCAGCTTGGTGTGATTGCTCTTGAAACAACTCTCGATGACAAGCTGGCGCTGCTCCAGCGTCAGCGGCACACCCTCTTCAATCAGGAACAAACCCAGCAACGGGTCGCGAATATTGTTCTCGGCAAACTGACGCGTGTAATCCTCCAACTGATCCAGCAAAACCGGCACGAAATTGAAACTGGCCTTGGCTTTCGGGTTCTGCTCCAGGTGATAGGCCATATCGGTGTAATCCTTGATGGCATGGAGGTAGGTCCAGGGCAGGATGAACTCGCCGGTGAGATAATCCCGATAATCCGGCTGATGCATGTGCCAATAGAGGTTCAGGTACAGTTTGCGTTGTTGGGGCATGATTTCACACTGAACGAGCTAAAGGGGCTGCCTCACGAAGAGGCAACCCGGAAAAAGAAAACCAGGAAGTACTATCTTGCCTGGTGCAGGCTATGGCCGAGCATATCCGGCGTAACGAGAACGATGCCTTTCTCGGAGACATGGAAGCGCTTGCGGTCTTCATCGTGATTCACGCCGATCTGCATGCCCTCGGGGATACGCACGCCCTTATCAATGACAACTTTCTTCAGCACGACGTTCCGGCCGATTTCGACATTCGGCAGAATGATCGAATCTTCAATATTCGCATAACTGTGCACGTACACGTCCGAGAACAATATCGACCGGCTCACGCAGGCGCCGCTGATGATGCAGCCGCCAGACACCAGGGAATCCACCGCCTTGCCGCGTCTGTCGTCGCTGTCGAACACGAACTTTGCCGGCGGCAGCTGCGCCTGGTAGGTCCAGATCGGCCAAGTGGAATCGTACATGTTCAGTTCCGGCGTTACCTTGGTCAGCTCCATGTTGGCTTCCCAATAGGCATCCACCGTCCCCACGTCACGCCAGTAATGCTTGCCTTCGCTGCTGTTGACGCAACTGTCGGCGAAGCGATGCGCATAGACGCGGTACTTGCTGATCATGTGCGGAATGATGTCGTGACCGAAATCGTGCGAGGAATTCGGATCATCCGCGTCGCGTATCAACTGCTCGTACAGGAATGCCGAATTGAAAACGTAGATCCCCATGCTCGCCAATGCTTGTGACGGATCGCCGGGAAGGTGGTCCGGCGTCTTGGATTTTTCGATGAAGCGAATCACACGGTCCTGCTCGTCCACGCCCATCACGCCGAACGCGACGGCTTCTTCGATGGGCACATTGAGGCAGGCCACCGTCATGTCGGCCTTGTTGCGCACGTGCGCGGCCAGCATCTGGCCATAGTCCATCTTGTAGATGTGATCTCCGGCAAGAATCAGCACATATTCCGAACCCATGTTGCGCAGAATGTCCAGATTCTGGAACACCGCGTCGGCAGTGCCCTTGTACCATTCCTCTTCAACACGTTGCTGTGCGGGCAGCAACTCGACGAATTCGTTGAATTCGCCACGCAGGAAACCCCAGCCGCGCTGGATGTGCTGGATCAGGCTGTGCGCCTTGTATTGCGTGACGACGCCGATGCGGCGAATGCCGGAATTGATACAGTTGGAGAGCGGAAAATCGATAATGCGGAACTTGCCGCCGAAGGGCACCGCCGGCTTGGCGCGCCAATTGGTAAGATCCTTTAACCGCGAGCCCCTCCCACCGGCAAGAATGAGTGCAATGGTATTTTTTGTCAGCGCGCTAACGAAACGGGAAGATGATAAATCCTGCTGCATTTTTGCCTCTCCTGATTTATAGTTGGGCATGAAAGCCTCTCGTAGATGTGGCTTGGCGCCTGTGTCTAGGCTGAAAGTGATTCCATTATAGACACTGTTTTCGCCTCCGATCCAGCTTATTTCCTTTCACATTGAAGTGAATCTCATGGCACAAAAGAACGATCCGCAATTAACTCTGATTCTTGAAGCGCGCCATCACAATCCTTTTGCATGGCTGGGCCTGCAAGGCGCGTCCGATCAGCCTATACACCGCACATTCCTGCCTCACGCCAACCGCGTCTGGATCAAGGCCGCCAGCGGCTGGGAAGAGTTGAAACGCTCAAATGGTACCGGCCTGTTTGTCTGGAAAGGCCAGGAACAACCGTCGACACCATGCCTGTTGCGCATCGAACAGGATGGCCATACGTTCGAACGGCACGATCCCTATACCCTGCCCACCCTGATCTCATCCCATGATCTCCACCTCTTCAGCGAAGGGCGACTGCTGCAAGCCTATCGGATGCTGGGTGCGCATATCACCGAGAATCAAGGCGTTCCCGGCGTTCAATTCGCCCTATGGGCGCCGAATGCCGAGCGCGTCAGCGTCATTGGCGAATTCAATCGCTGGGATGGCCGCGTACATCCCATGCGCGCGCATGGCTCCAGCGGCGTATGGGATATATTCATTCCCGGGTTGACTGCCGGCGACCTCTACAAGTTCGAAATCCGCAATCGCCATACGGGTCATATCCTGGTTAAAACCGACCCTTACGGCGCCGCATTCGAAATGCGGCCAGGCACCGCTGCGCGCGTTACGGATCGGACTTCATATAGCTGGAACGACAACGGCTGGCTTGAGAAACGGGGCTCCGCAAACTGGCTGAACGACCCGATGAACGTCTACGAAGTGCATCTCGGTTCGTGGAAACGCGGCCCTGGAAATCGCTACCTGAATTACCGCGAACTGGCCGAACAACTGGTGCCCTACGTCAAGGAGCTCGGTTATACCCACATCGAGCTGATGCCGATCAGCGAACATCCGTTGGATGAATCCTGGGGTTACCAGACCACCGGATATTTCGGCGTCACCAGCCGTTTCGGCGCGCCGGACGATTTCCGCGCATTTGTGGATGCGTGCCACGAATCCGGCATCGGCGTACTGCTCGACTGGGTGCCTGCCCACTTTCCCAAGGATAGTTGGGCACTGGCACGTTTCGACGGCACGGCCTTGTATGAACACGAGGATCCGCGCCTGGGCGAACATCAGGACTGGGGTACGCTGATTTTCAATTACGGCCGCAACGAAGTGCGCAACTTCCTGCTCGCCAATGCGCATTACTGGCTGAGCGAGTTCCATATCGACGGCCTGCGCGTCGATGCCGTCGCCTCCATGCTCTATCTCGATTACTCCCGCAAGCATGACGAATGGCTGCCCAACAAATATGGCGGCCGCGAGAATCTGGAAGCCATCGACTTCCTGAAGGAACTCAATGTGATGGTGCACGAGGAGTTTCCGGGCGCTTTGACCATCGCCGAAGAATCCACCGCCTGGCCCATGATTTCCCGCCCGGTATACCTCGGCGGGCTGGGCTTCTCGATGAAATGGAATATGGGCTGGATGAACGACACGCTGGCTTACTTCCAGCAGGACCCGGTGCACCGCCGCTACCATCATAACCAGCTCACCTTCGGCCAGCTTTATGCCTACACCGAAAATTTCGTGTTGCCGTTCTCGCATGACGAAGTCGTGCATGGCAAACGTTCGCTGCTGGACAAGATGCCGGGCGATGCCTGGCAAAAGTTCGCCAACCTGCGCCTGTTGCTGACCTATCAAATGAGCTACCCAGGCAAGAAGCTCAACTTCATGGGCAACGAAATTGCCCAGGGCGTGGAGTGGCGCGCCACATCGAGTATCGATTGGCATTTGCTGGAAATCGGCTGGCACAAGGGCGTGCAAACCCTGATGGGCGACCTTGGCAAGCTATACGCCGGCACCCCGGCCCTGCACGAGCTGGATTTCTCGCCCGAAGGCTTCGCCTGGATCGATTGCCATGACGCCGATCAGTCGATCATGAGCTACCTGCGCCGCTCGGCCGGAGGGGAATATGCCGTCGTGCTGCTCAATTTCACGCCGGTTCCACGCCAGGGATATCGCATCGGCGTGCCCGAACCCGGGTATTATCGTGAACTGCTGAACAGCGATGCCGTCTGTTACGGCGGCGGCAACATGGGTAACGGAGCCGGCCTTCATACCGAAGCAGTGAGCTGGATGGGCTATACGCACTCACTAGTCGTCACCCTGCCGCCACTCGCGGGTATAATTCTGAAACGCGAAATTTAAAATCAAGTAAAAACACAATCTCAACATCATGTCCCGATTGACCGAATCAGCCACTTGGCAGCAACTGGTTGCGCATCAGCGCAGCGTTGCGCCCCTACACATGCGCGACATGTTCGCCGCAGACCCAGCACGATTCGAAAAATTTTCCATAAAATACAACGACATCCTGCTGGATTTCTCCAAGAACCGCATCACCGACGATACGCTCCCCTTGCTGTTCAAACTTGCCCGCGAGTGTCGCGTCGAAGAGTGGCGCGACCGTATGTTCAGCGGCGAGAAAATCAATATCACCGAAAACCGCGCCGTACTGCACACCGCATTGCGAAACCGCTGCGACCGACCGATCTTCGTTGACGGCCAGGACGTCATGCCGGCTGTCAACCGCGTGCTGGAGCAGATACGCGACTTCACCGAACGCGTCCGCCACGGCGTCTGGCGCGGCTTTACCGGCAAGCCCATTACCGACGTCGTCAATATCGGCATCGGTGGCTCCGACCTCGGCCCGTTCATGGTGTGCTCCGCACTCAAGTCCTATAGCCGTTCCGACCTGCGCGCGCATTTCGTTTCCAATATCGACGGCGCCCATCTCGGCATGACATTGCAGAAATGCAACCCCGAAACCACGCTGTTCGTCGTCGCGTCCAAAACCTTCACCACGCAGGAAACACTGACCAACGCCCATTCGGCACGTGCATGGTTCCTGGAGGCCGCCAAGGATCAAGCCCACATCGCCCGTCATTTCGTGGCAATTTCGACCAATTCCCTTGAAGTTGCGAAATTCGGCATCGATCCGGCCAATATGTTCGAATTCTGGGACTGGGTCGGCGGCCGCTACTCGCTGTGGTCGGCGATCGGCCTGTCGATTGCATTGCATATCGGCATGGATAACTTTGAAGCGCTAATGCAGGGCGCATTCGAAATGGACGAGCATTTCCGCTCCGCGCCGCTGGAAAAGAACCTGCCCGTCATGCTTGGCTTGATAGGCATCTGGTACAACAATTTCTTCGGTGCACAGACGCAAGCGCTACTGCCTTACGACCAATCCATGGCACGCTTCCCGGCTTATTTCCAGCAGGGCGACATGGAAAGCAACGGCAAATTCGTGGATCGCGACGGTAAACGCGTTGACTATGACACCGGCCCCATCATCTGGGGCGAGCCGGGAACCAACGGCCAGCACGCGTTCTATCAGCTGATACACCAAGGCACGCGCCTCGTCCCATGCGACTTCATCATGCCGATGAAAACGCATTACCCGATGGGCGATCACCACAAGATCCTGTTCTCGAATTTCTTCGCGCAAACCAAGGCGCTCATGCTCGGCAAAACCGAAGCCGAAGCCCGTACAGAACTTGAAGCCGCCGGCCTGAACGGCGACGCCCTTGAGAAGCTCTTGCCGCACAAGGTGTTCGAAGGCAACCATCCGACAAACTCCATCCTGTTCCGCAAGCTCGATCCCAAGACGCTAGGCGCACTGATTGCGCTGTATGAACACAAGATTTTTGTACAAGGCATCATCTGGAATATCAATTCGTTCGATCAGTGGGGCGTGGAGCTCGGCAAGCAGTTGGCGAACAGCATTCTGCCGGAGTTGTCCGACGCCAAGCCCGTGAACGGCCATGACGCCTCCACCAACGGCCTGATCAACTATTACAAAACTTCCTGCTTCTGAACGAGAAAGACCTGATCCGCCATGTGCGGATTCTCGGCAACAGCTATCGCCACTGGACCGGGCGCCACCTGCTCGATCCGGCGGTCGATGGCGAGGAAGCTGTCACCGCACTGAATCAAGCCCCTTACGCCGTCGTTTCGCACGGCACCGAAGCCGACCCCATCTTCAATTACGCTAATTGCACGGCATTACAGCTTTTTGAAATGACATGGGCGGACTTCACTGCCCTGCCCTCGCGTCTTTCCGCGGAGCCTCTGGTGCAGGAAGAACGCGACCGATTGTTGTTGCGTGTCAGCACGCAAGGTTACATAGACGATTACAGCGGAGTCAGGATTTCCAGTACCGGAAAACGCTTCCTGATCCGCAATGCAACGGTGTGGAATTTGCTGGATGAAATGGGGCAGCCTTACGGTCAGGCTGCCTTGTTGCGGGAATGGCAGAAGATTTAAATCCTGCTTCGGCAAATGCCTGAAAGATCTTAGTTGCTTTCCACGGTAGCCGGGTCGGCCGCCGCGTCCATATAGACCTCCACGCCGGTCATTGGGCAGATCGCCGCGACAGGCATATCACTGCCGTCACGCCATAAAGTCACGGCTTCACGCTTGCCGGCACCAGTTACAAAGAAAATCACCTGACGCGCATTGGAAAGCCGGGATGCGGAAAGCGAAACGCGGTCGGAAGGCGGCTTAGGCGCGTTTCTGACAGGAATGACCGGCGCAAAATCCGCCGACTCCCACGCAAGGCCCGGGAACAGGCTGGCGGTATGTGCATCTTCGCCCATGCCCAACAGTACCAGATCGAATTCGCCGACGCCGTCCAGTGTCTTGCAATAGGACGCTGCCGCATCATCCGGCCCCAATTCGGCTGGCATCGCATGAATCTGGTTGCGCGGAATCGGCACGTGCTTGAGCAGACTCTCGTTCGCCATAAAACTATTGCGATCGGCATGATCCGACGGCAGGCAACGCTCGTCGCCGAAATACACATGCCACTTCGACCAGTCGGTCGTTGCATCGCGCAGCATTTGATAAATCCCATGCGGTGTGGAGCCGCCCGCCAGCACGATAGTGAAACGTCCATGTGCTGAAATCGCCGCATTGGCATTAGCGAGCACGGCATTGAAAGCCGCTTGTTTCAGTTCGGTGGTATCTGCGAAAACTCGCCAGTGGATTTGCTGCACCTGCATAGAAAACCTTATGTCGAAACGGCCCGAAAAGCCTTGAGGATTAACAGTCTTATCCAAGATGCAGGGCTCGGAGCGAGCCCCGCCCAGTCAGACAGTCTTAATGCAATTTGATTGCGGAACTGCTCAGCGTGCTCGCAATCGACGCACCGAAACGCTTGGCAAAACGGTCGGCCAGGCCTTCGCGTGTCGTGAAATCAACGATGTTTTCTTCCTTGATGACTTCACGCGCAACATAATCCGAGCCGCCCAGGCCATCCGCAAGTCCCAGTTCGATGCTCTTGGCGCCGCTCCAGAAAAGTCCGCTGAACATGTCCGGCGTTTCCTTGAGGCGCTTGCCGCGTCCTTCGCGCACCACCTGGATAAACTGCTGGTGAATTTCATCCAGCATGCTCTTGGCAAAGGCGACGTGCTGCGGGTTGACCGGAGAGAACGGATCGAGCAAGGCCTTGTTCTCACCCGCCGTCAGTACACGCCGTTCGACACCGAGCTTATCCATCGTGCCGGTAAAGCCGAAACCGTCCATGATGACGCCAATGGAACCCACGATACTCGCCTTGTCGACATAAATCCTTTCGGCGGCAACCGCTATGTAATAACCGCCTGAAGCACATACGTCCTCGACCACGGCATAAATCGGGATGTTGGGATGCAGGTTACGCTGACGCTTGATCTCATCATTGATGATACCAGCCTGCACCGGGCTGCCGCCCGGACTATTGATGCGAAGAATGATGCCTTTAGTATTTTGGTCATCGTAGGCCGTTTGCAGGCTGGAAATGGTGTCGTCAGCCGTCACCTCTCCTTCTGCGCCGATTTCGCCGTAGATATCGATCAGCGCGGTGTGCGAGCCAATCGCCTTGCTCGGGCCTATCCAGTCGAGCGCGATAAACAGCAGCGCGAACAGATAAACAAAAGTCAGCGTCTTGAAGAAAATTCCCCAGTGCCTGCTGCGTCGCTGCTCTTGCATGGAAGCAAAAGCCAGCTTTTCAATGGTATGACGTTCCCAGTTTTGATCACTCATGTCAGTTTTCCAGAATCAGATAGATGTTTCCGTCGCGCTCTTCGATCGGCAAGGGCTGAAGCGAGCGGCCCTTGCATGGTCCCATCACACAGCGGCCCGTTAACGGTTCGTAATGAGCGCCATGTGTAGCGCAAATAACGTAATGGCCGGTAAGGTCGAAAAAATCGCCCTCCTGCCAGTCAAGCTCCACCGGCACATGCGCACATTGATTGATGAACGCATACGGCCTGCCGCCATATCGCACGACAAAACCCGAAGTACGTTCGCCCCGTTCGGGAATCGGGAAGCGTATACCCCGGCCTTTTTCCTGCAGCGCCTCGCTGGCGCAAATCAAGCGTTGATTATCAGCCATTGGTGAAGTTTAGTAAAACGGTCAAAATGGGCCAAGGGCGTATGTTCCAGCAGGTTTTCCAATGGCTGGGCACCATAGGAAACCGCCAGGCTGCTCACGCCTGCATTGCTTGCCATCTGCAAATCATAGGAGGTATCGCCTATCATCAGCGTACGCTCGGGCATGACGCCCAGTTCATCCATGATTTCATGCAGCATCTGCGGATGCGGTTTGGAAAAACATTCGTCCGCACAGCGACTGGCAAGAAAATGCGGATGCAATTCGGTAGTCGTCATCGCGCGGTCCAGTCCGCGGCGCGTCTTTCCGGTCGCGACTGACAACATGAAGCCTTCCTCCGCCAACTCCTCTATCGCCTCGGCAACACCTTCGAACATGGGAATGGCATGGTCGCGCACCAGGAAATGGTAGCGATATCGCTCTGCCACGAAACGCACCTGCTCTTCGGAAATACCTTCAAACAATGTAGCAATCGCGGCATGCAGTTCCAGGCCTATGATGCCGCGTGCTGCGGCCTCGGTCGGCAAAGGCAATCCGGCATCCTCGGCGGCCCCGAGTATGGATTCGACAATGGCGTGAGTGGAATCGACCAGGGTTCCATCCCAGTCGAACACGATCAGATCAAATTGCTTCGGCATGTGGTACAGTTTTACTCAAGTTTTTCAGGAAATTAGCGAGCTCTTTCGGCAACGGCGCCGTCAATTTCAATGACTCGCCGCTGACAGGATGGCGGATCACGGTCTCCGCCGAATGCAGGAACATGCGTTTCAGCCCGCGCTTGGCGAGTTCCTTGTTGAAAGCATAATCCCCGTATTTGTCATCGCCGGCAATGGGAAATCCGAGGTGCTGCAACTGCACGCGCAACTGGTGCGTGCGTCCGGTAATCAGCTCCGCTTCCAGCAACGTAAATTCGCCGAAGTTTTCGCGCAAATGGAAGATGGTCTCGGACGGCTGCCCGTCATCGTCCACGCTGACACGCCGCTCACCGCTTTCCAGCGTATATTTTTTCAGCGGCAGCTTCACCTTGCGCTTCTTGTCCTTCCAGACGCCGCAAACCAGCATCAGATACCGCTTCTCGATGGCATTGTTGCGAATGGCCTCGTGCAGGGCAACCAACGCACTGCGTTTTTTGGCAAGCAGCAAGACGCCGGAAGTCTCGCGATCCAGACGGTGCACCAACTCCAGAAATTTTGCTTGTGGCCGCTCCAGCCGGAACTGCTCGATGACGCCGCGGCTAATGCCGCTACCGCCGTGCACGGCCACGCCAGCTGGCTTATCGATTACCAATAACGCCTCATCCTCGAAAATCACGTGACCTTCGAATTTCGAAGTAGCCGGCGCATCCGGCTTCGGTGCCGGAGCTGCCGTCCGTACCGGTGGAATACGCACCATATCGCCGATCACGAGACGGCAGGTCGCATCGACGCGCTTGCTGTTCACGCGCACTTCTCCGCTCCTCAATATCCGGTAGATATGGCTTTTTGGAACTCCTTTCAGATGACGTGCGAGAAAGTTGTCGATGCGTTGTCCTTCGCCGCTTTCATCCACCGTGACTAGGCTCACGGCTGCTTTGCTTAAATCGTTCATCTCACCTATACTATGGGCTTGCTTTTTAAAAGCAAAAAGGATTTCTGGTTAATGCCGCTCACCATATGCCTCTCGTGAGGCAACAAGAAGCGGCTTTGGAAGTTTCTGAAGACATCCACCTTCTCCCTGTGCGGGATACGTTCGCACCAGCGACGAGCGGGAGGGCTGAATTCAGGTAAATAGCGCTCAAAGCTGCCGCGCACCGGATAGGCTCAAGTGCCGCGCGGCGGGAAACCGAATTTGACGGAATTGTAATCGAAAAGACTGTTTCACCGGACATAAAACCGCACCCGATACTCAAGTTTTACGTTAACTCATTAATTTAACGAACTGATTTTAAGTAAAATTCAACAGGGAATGATCTCTTTAACCCAAGAGAGCTTCTGGTCGTTGAGTTTGCGTGTGCAGCGCGGTTGCCCGGATTTTCGCCAGACGTCACTTCCTTTTCCCACCTGCCGCCTAACCGCGGCTTGCCCTGCACGCCCGCTGAAGAGCGCGGGAGAAGAACTAAATGAAACGCATGTTATTCAATGCGACGCAGGAAGAAGAACTGCGCGTCGCGATTGTCGATGGGCAAAAACTGATCGATCTCGACATCGAGCACGCCGGCAAGGAACAACGCAAGAGCAACATCTACAAGGGCGTCATCACCCGTATCGAGCCTTCGCTCGAAGCCTGTTTCGTCAATTACGGCACCGATCGCCATGGCTTCCTGCCGTTCAAGGAAGTCGCTCGCAGTTACTTTCAGGATGGCGCCGACGGCCGTGCCAGTATCAAGGAAGCGTTGCGCGAAGGCCAGGAACTGATCGTTCAGGTAGACAAGGACGAGCGCGGCAACAAGGGCGCGGCCCTCACCACCTTCATCAGCCTTGCAGGACGCTATCTGGTGCTGATGCCGAACAATCCGCGCGGCGGCGGTGTTTCTCGCCGCATTGAAGGTGAAGACCGCAACGAGCTGCGCGACCTGATCTCCCAACTCGAAGTTCCTTCCGGAATGAGTGTCATTGCCCGCACTGCCGGCATCGGCCGCAATCTCGAAGAACTGCAGTGGGACCTCAACTACCTGCTGCAATTGTGGACCGCTGTCGAAAGTGCCTCCACCATCCAGAAGGGCGCGTTCCTGATTTACCAGGAAGGCAGCCTAGTGATCCGCGCGATCCGCGACTACTTCCAGCCCGACATCGGCGAAATCCTGATCGATACGCCGGAAATCCACGAGCAGGCGCTGCAGTTCATGAACCACGTGATGCCGGCCAACGTGTCGCGCGTCAAACTGTATCGCGACGAGATTCCGCTGTTCTCGCGCTTTCAGATCGAACACCAGATCGAAACCGCGTTCGCACGTGAAGTGCGCCTGCCCTCCGGCGGCGCCATCGTCATCGACCACACCGAAGCGCTGGTTTCCATCGACGTCAACTCCGGCCGCTCCACCCGCGGCAGCGACATCGAGGAAACCGCATTCAAGACCAACCTCGAAGCGGCCGACGAAGCTGCACGCCAGCTGCGCCTGCGCGACTTGGGCGGCCTGGTGGTGATCGACTTCATCGACATGGAAAGCCAGCGCAATCAGCGCGAAGTGGAAAACCGCCTGCGCGACGCGCTGCATTACGACCGTGCCCGCGTTCAGACCGGCAAGATTTCCCGTTTCGGCCTGCTCGAACTGTCACGCCAGCGCCTGCGTCCGTCGCTGGGTGAAACCAACCACATCCCTTGCCCGCGCTGCCATGGCACCGGCCACATCCGCGGCATCGAATCCACCGCGCTGCACATCCTGCGCATCACGCAAGAAGAGGCGATGAAGGAAAACAGCGCTGTCATTCAGGTGCAATTGCCGGTCGAGGCCGCAACCTTCCTGCTCAATGAAAAACGCTCGGAAATTCACTCCATTGAGCAGCGCATGGGCGTCAAGGTCGTACTGATCCCCAACATTCACCTCGAAACGCCGAATTACAAGATCGTGCGCCTGCGCCACGATGACGTAAGCGATGAGAGCAAGGCGAGCTATGAATTGGTGGAACTGATCTCCGAGATCGAGGAAACCGGCACCGTGGCGCAGAAGCCCGAGCATGTGCGCCTGGAAGCAGCGGTCAAGGGCATCACCCCGTCCGCTCCCGCCCCCATCCATCGCGAACCCGAACCGGTTGTGACACCCAAGGCCTCGCTATTTGGCCGTATCCGCACATGGCTGAGCAGTATCAGCGCCAAGCCGGAAGAAGTTGCTGCGACGCCCGAGCCGCGTAAGCGCGAAGGCG
The DNA here is from genome assembly GCF_001645185.1 of Methylobacillus sp. MM3. Taxonomy (GTDB): domain Bacteria; phylum Pseudomonadota; class Gammaproteobacteria; order Burkholderiales; family Methylophilaceae; genus MM2. The sequence continues at coordinate 45,029 of NZ_LXTQ01000001.1, read as the reverse complement.
GACGCCGTAACGAGCGCAACCGCAACGAGCGCACAGATCGCAATCGCGGCGAACGCGCCGAACGTGGTGATCGCGGCAGCCGTCCTGAACAGCAACGCAATCGCGGTGCCGAACAGCGGCAGGCTGAAGGTCGTCCGGAGCGTGCAGAACGCCCGGTGCGCCCGCAACAGGAAGCAAAGCCGGCAGCAGCCCCCAAGCCTGAGAAGGTCGAACGCGAACGCGCTCCGGCTCCGCAAGCCCCAGTCGCTGAGGGCGCCGTCGAGGGTGGCGAGCAAGCGCAACGCAGCCGCCGCCGCGGACGTGGCGGTCGCGACCGTCAACGCGACGGTGCGCCGCGCGAGGCACGCGAACGCAAGCCGTTGGATGCTACTGCCGAAGTGCCGGCTCTGGAAGAGCCGATTAGCGACGCGCCTATCCTGGTCGTCGATACCCCGGCGATCCAGACCGAAATGGAACTGACGCCAGCTCCTGCGAAAGTCGAACCTGCCGCGGAGGAAAAGGTGGAAGTTATCGCCGAAGCTCCGGCCGCAGAGACGGTGAGCGAAGCTCCGGAAGCAGCCGAAGAAGCTGCTGCACCCGCGAAACCGGAAAGAAAGCCGCGTGCACCGCGTCGCCGCAAGACCGAAGAAGCCGCCGCTCCCGAGGAGGCCGTACAAGCTGTTACAGAAGCTCCCGTTGCTACTGCGCCTGTCGAGGAAGCACCGGCTGTCGAGATTACGGAAGCTGCAGCCCCGGCCGCGGCGAAAACCAAGCCCGCACGTGCAGCTGCCCCAGCTCCCATCGTAGTGGCCGATATTGCAGCTAGCGGCCTGGAAATGGTCGAAACCAAGGCTGCGGCGGCGCCTGTTGCTGCCGTAGAAGAACCGGAAGTGCCCAAACGCAAATCCGGCCCGGCTCCGTGGCAAAAGAAGGCCGAAACACAGGCCGCCGAAGAGCCCTTGGTGATGGTGGAAACACAGAAGTAAACCGGAAGAGATTCCGAAATAAAAAGCCCCGCCTTGTGCGGGGCTTTTTATTTCACGATGACTCCAACACCGAGGTTCACTGGACTACGCCACAGGCTTAACACCATAAGGGCCGGCAAGAACCTCTCCCATATTATCCAATGTTCTTGACGCTGCCGAAGTCAGATCGTACATTATCAGGAACGATCATTCCAATTAAGTGAATTGCCATGCGAACCAAGGAATTTGAACCTGACGACATCGCCGATGCCGCCATGCGCGTGTTCTGGGCGCGTGGTTATGCCGCCACCTCGGTGCAGGATCTGGTCGAAGGCACTGGCCTGTCCCGCAGCAGCCTCTACAGCACCTTCGAGAACAAGCAAGGGCTCTACCAGCAGGCGCTGCGCCGCTATCAAGCCGTGACCACGGCCAACGTGGAACTGCTGGCGGGTCCTGGCGCCGTCAAGGATCTGATCCGGCAACTGCTGATGCGCATCGTGGAGGATGAACTGGGCGACCCGCAGCGGCGCGGCTGCCTCGTTGCCAACGCGACGCTGGAGCTCGCAGGCCGTGACGAAGCGGTCGCCGAACTAGTGGGCCACAACTTCCAGCGCCTGCAGAAGGCGCTGACGAAGCTGATCGCGCGGGGACAGCAATCAGGCGAGATAGCTGCCGAGAAGAATCCGCGTGCGCTGGCACGTTTCTTCGTCAGCACCATGCAGGGGATGCGGGTGCTGAGCAAAGGCAGCCCTGCCCCGCAGCGCCGCCAGTGCCTGCTGGACGTGATCGACGTGGCACTCGGTACGCTATAGCGACAGACCCGGCCACCACGCGCGCAACCGTGCGCGGAGGTGTCGGGTTTTTGTTTGGCTTAAATTGGAATGATCGTTCCCATTAAAAACTCTTTCATCAACCATTCCATCTTCAAAGGAATTCATCATGAGCACTGACAAACAACCCACCATCGCCGTTCTCGGAACAGGCCTGATCGGCGCCCCTGTCGCGCGCAACCTGCGCAAGCGGGGCTTCACGGTGCATGCCTGGAATCGCACCGCCGCCAAAGCGCATGCCCTGGCGAATGACGATATCCAAGCATTCGACAACCCGGCCGATGCGGTACGCGGTGCCGACATCATCGTGACCGTGCTCAAGGACGGCCCTAGCGTCGAGCAGGCCATACAGGCTGCGGCACCAGCTTTGGGCAAGGGGGCCGTCTGGCTGCAACTAAGCACGGTTGGCATCGAGGGAATCGATGCCCTGGCAGCATTGGCCGAACAGCATGGTCTGATCTTCTATGACGCTCCGGTGCAGGGCACCCGCCAGCCAGCCGAGTTGGCGCAACTGATCATCCTGGCCTCTGGCCCCATCGCCCAGCGCGAAGTCGTTCAACCGGTCTTCGATGCCATCGGCAAGCGCACCTTGTGGGTATCGGAGCAAGCGGGCACCAGCAGCCGCCTGAAACTCGCGCTCAACAGCTGGGCCTTTGCGCTGACCCACGGCCTTGCCGAAAGCCTGGCGCTTGCCAAGGGGCTGGGAGTCGATCCGGCGCTGTTGGTGGATGCGGTCACGGGCGGCCCGATGGACAGCGGCTATTTCCAGGCCAAGGCCGCCGCCATATTGGCGGACAACTACACCGCCAGTTTCTCCATCGCCAATGCGGTGAAGGATTCCCAATTGGTGGTCGATGCCGCCGCCCAAGCCGGGGTGCAGGTGGATGCGGCACAGGCCGGCCTCAAGCGCTTCGAACGTGCGCTGGAAGCCGGACACGGCGACAAAGACATGGCCGCGTCCTTCCTCGCCTGACATTCAAGAGAACAAGACCCTATGAGCATCCTAGAAAACGAAAACTCCGCAGCGGCAGCGCCTGCGGCAACTGCCGAAGGGCTTCCGCTATGGAAGCTGCTGGCATTCACGATGGCCGGCTTCCTCGCCATCATGACCGAGACCATGCCGGCCGGCTTGCTGCCGCAGATCAGCCAGGGCTTGGGCGTGTCCCAAGCCCTGGCGGGCCAGTTGGTGACGCTCTATGCGCTGGGTTCGGTGCTGGCGGCGATCCCGGTCATCGCCGCCACACGCAGTTGGAACCGCAGGCCGCTGTTCCTGCTGGCCATCGGCGGGCTGCTGGTGTTCAACACCGTCACGGCCTTGTCCGCCCACTATGGGCTGACCCTGGCTGCGCGCTTTGTCGCCGGCATGGCGGCCGGCGTGGTGTGGGGGCTGCTGGCAGGCTATGCGCGGTGTCTGGTGCCGCACCATCTACAGGGGCGCGCGCTGGCGGTGGCTGGCGTCGGTCAACCTATCGCCTTGGCTATCGGGGTACCACTGGGTACTTGGCTGGGCACCTTGTTCGACTGGCGTGGCGTGTTCTGGATCATGTCGGCGCTGTCGCTGCTGCTATTCACCTGGGTGCGGCTGGCGGTGCCGGATTTCGTGGGGCAATCGGCCAGGCAGCGCCTGCCGATCCGTCGCATCTTTCTGCTGCCGGGCATCCGTCCGGTACTGCTCGCGCTGTTCGCCTGGATACTGGCGCACAACATCCTCTACACCTACATCGCGCCCTTCCTCGCATCGGTGGGGCTGGGGCAGCGGGTGGATGCCGTGCTGCTGCTGTTCGGTGTAGCTTCCATCGTGGGGATATGGATCACCGGCCTGCTGGTGGATCGCGGGCTGCGCATGCTGACCTTGCTGAGCCTGGCTGTGTTCACTGTCGCCGCGCTGGTGTTGGGGTTCTCCGGCGGCTCTGCCATTGTTGTGCTGCTGGGCATCGCGGCATGGGGGTTGACCTTCGGCGGCGCACCGACTCTGTTGCAAACCGCGCTGGCCGACACGGCGGGGGATGGCGCGGACGTGGCGCAATCCATGCTGGTGACGGTCTTCAATCTGGCGGTGGCGGGCGGCGGTGTGGTCGGCGGCGTGATGCTGGAGCGATTCGGGCCGGCGTCCTTTCCCTGGGCGCTGGCGATGCTCGCGCTGTTCGGCCTGTCCGTGGTCTGGTCGGCCAGGATGCATGGTTTCAGGCCGGGCCATCGCGTCGTTACTGCTTAAGGTGACACGATGGCAAGGGCTGCGAGGTCAAGAACACGTTGCGGGCATCGTGTAGATTGTGTTGCCGATCGGGGCAGGCGGCACGGGACCGACATTTCGCTCAGCCCGGCGAGGAGCTGGTCACGGTCGCCGCCGGCCTTCGCTTTCTGAGGTGGTAAACCACAAATCAGGTCGCGTCCGGCGGCTCCGCGCCATAGAACTGCGCACGCAGGTTTTTCAATTCGTCGCGCAATTTGGCTGCTTTCTCGAATTCCAGGTTCTTCGCGGCGTCATGCATTTCCTTCTCCAGGCGCTTCAACTCCTTCACTACCTGCTTTTCGTTCATGGCATGGTAATTGGCAAAGGTCTGCGCAGCCTGGAGTTCCTTCTTGCCCGCCTCGGCATCGTAGACGCCATCGATGATGTCCTTGATGCGTTTGACCACGCCGCGCGGCGTGATGCCGTTGGCTTCGTTGAATGCCATCTGCTTCTTGCGACGGCGTTCGGTTTCGTCCATCGCCAATTTCATCGAGCGCGTGATACGGTTGGCGTAGAAGATCACCTTGCCGTTCAGATTACGCGCAGCACGGCCGGAGGTCTGGATCAGTGATCGTTCGGAACGAAGGAAGCCTTCCTTGTCCGCATCGAGCACGGCAACCAGCGAGACTTCGGGAATATCCAATCCTTCGCGTAGCAGGTTGATGCCGACCAGCACGTCGAATTCGCCCAGGCGCAGGTCGCGGATAATTTCCACGCGCTCCACCGTATCGATATCCGAGTGCAGGTAACGCACCTTGATGCCGTGCTCGGCAAGATAATCCGTCAGATCTTCCGCCATGCGTTTGGTTAGCGTCGTGACCAGCACGCGCTCACGGTCGGTCACGCGCAGCTTGATTTCCGATAATAGATCGTCCACCTGCGTATCGGCCGGTTTGACAATGATCTCCGGGTCGATCAGGCCGGTTGGGCGCGCCACCTGCTCGACCACCTGCTCCTGGTGCGTCGCTTCATAATCGGCAGGCGTCGCGGAAACGAACACGCACTGGCGCATCACCTTCTCGAACTCCTCGAAGCGCAGCGGCCGGTTATCCAGCGCGGACGGCAGGCGGAAACCGTAATCGACGAGGTTTTCCTTCCGCGCGCGGTCGCCCTTGTACATGCCGCCAATCTGCGGCACGGTGACGTGCGATTCGTCGATGATCATCAGCGCGTTCTTGGGCAAATAATCGATCAACGTCGGCGGCGGCTCGCCCACTCCGCGCCCGGTCAGGTGCCGGCTGTAGTTCTCGATGCCCTTGCAGAAGCCGATCTCGTTAAGCATTTCCAGATCGTAGCGAGTGCGCTGCTCGATACGCTGCGCCTCGACCAGCTTATTGGTCTTGATGAAAAAATCCACGCGCTCCCGCAACTCCTGCCGGATGGTTTCCATGGCGCGCAGGGTCGCCTCCCGCGCCGTGACGTAATGGCTGGAAGGAAAGATACGGAAATTGTGGATCTTGTTATAAATCTGCCCCGTGAGTGGATCGAATAGCGTAATCGATTCGATTTCATCATCAAACAGACTGATGCGTACGGCTGTTTCGCTGTTTTCCGACGGAAACACATCTAGCACATCGCCGCGCACGCGAAACGTGCCGCGCGCAAAATCGAATTCATTGCGGTCGTACTGCATGCGCGTCAGGTGCATGATCACGTCGCGCTGGCTGATCTTCATGCCATTATGGATATGCAGCACCATGCCGTGGTATTCGCCAGGGTCCCCGATGCCGTAGATCGCGGAAACAGTGGCAACGATGATGCTGTCTTCGCGTTCCAGCAGCGACTTGGTAGCCGACAAGCGCATCTGCTCGATATGGTCGTTGATGCTGGAGTCCTTCTCGATGAACAGGTCGCGCGACGGCACATAGGCCTCGGGCTGGTAATAATCGTAATAAGAAACGAAATACTCAACCGCGTTGTTGGGGAAAAACTCGCGGAATTCAGAGTAGAGCTGTGCCGCCAGCGTCTTGTTCGGCGCCATCACGATGGCCGGCCGCCCAAGACGCGCGATCACATTGGCCATGGTGTAGGTCTTGCCCGAACCGGTCACGCCCAGCAGCGTCTGATACTTCATACCCTGGCGCAAGCCTTCGGTCAGGCGCTCGATAGCTGCCGGCTGGTCGCCCGCAGGAGGGAAAAGCTGGTGCAGCTCGTAACGGCTGCCGGGGTAAGTGACGATCTCCGGCGGTGGGGTGCTATTCGTTAAATTCGACATTTCCATCCTGGAACTAATGTTTCGCGGCCTGGGTCATTTCTCATGCTGGCCTTGGGTTCATAAAACGCGCCGCGATCGACCCATCAAAGGATAAACAACGTGTATCGGATTCTTGTGATTCTCATGGCTGTACTTTTGTCGCCGGCGGCAAATGCATTCGACCAGCAATCCATGATGCGAGTTTTCTTTTCGATCGTTCTGGTACGTGGATACAACCAGGACGGTAGCCTGGCTTACGGCTCGGGCGTCGTCATCGGCGACAACAAGGTCGTCACCAACTGCCACGTGTTGCGCAAGACCAATCAAGCCTGGGTTTCGCAAGGCGAAGAAGCCTCCGCGATTGTATCAGTGCGGGTCGATGCGATGCATGATTTATGTCTGCTGAATACCGACCGCCTGCAGGCCCAGCCGGCTCCCCTGGGCAGTACCGCCGAGCTCGCCAAGGGCGACGAAGTCATCGCCATCGGCCACTCCAATGGCGTGCCCGCCCCGCTTGCTTCGCGCGGCCAGATAAAATCGCTCTATCCTTACGAGGGTGGCAATGTTGTGCGCACCAACGCCCGTTTCAGCCTGGGCGCCAGCGGCAGTGCGCTGTTCGACGGCCAGGGCCGGTTGATTGGCATCAATACTTTCAAGACGCCGGGCCGGGCCGCCTACTTCTACGCGATTCCCATTGAGTGGTTGAAAGAAGCCGAAATACAGCCGGCGCAGAGCAAACTGCCCGTTACCGGACAGGCGTTCTGGGAATTGCCGGATGAGGAAAAGCCTTTCTTCATGCAGGTAGCGCTGCCGCAATTGAATCACGATTGGGTCAGGCTGCAGGAAATCAGCCGTCACTGGATTGAGGCTGAACCTGACAATGCCGAAGCATGGTACGAATTGGGCACGGCGCAGGAAGGCCTTGACCAGCCGGGCGATGCCGAGAAATCTTACCGCCAGGCCATTGCGATCAACCCGAAACATAGCGAAGCGCTCTACCGTTTGGGCGTTTTTGCCTCGCAGCGAGGCGATCGTGAAGAAATGCACAACGTGAGTACCAAACTGACCAAAATCGATAGCGAGATGGCGGCGGAATTCAATAAGGCGGTCGGATGCGACGTCAATTGTTAAGAATTGATCAATGAGGCCTTAAATATCAAGGCCTCATTCTTTATCAGCTTCTGAATTACCGGTAAAATCGCAATAATTTTGCCCTAATTCAAGGACCACGATTTTGGAACTCTCCCGCCGCGTTCAAGCCATCAAGGAATCGCCCACCCTCGCCGTTACCGCGCGCGCCGCAAAACTGAAGGCCGAAGGCCGCGACATCATCGGCCTCGGCGCCGGCGAACCGGATTTTGATACCCCGCAGCACATCAAGGATGCGGCCAAGAAAGCCATCGACAACGGCTTCACCAAATACACCGCGGTGGGCGGCATTCCCGGCCTGAAGAAAGCCATAGTCGACAAATTCAAGCGCGAGAACGGCTTCGACTATACCGTCAACGAAGTCATCGTCGGCGTGGGCGGCAAGCAGTGCATCTTCAACCTGGCGCTGGCCGTGCTGGATGCCGGTGATGAAGTGGTCATCCCCGCGCCCTATTGGGTGTCGTATGCCGACATCGGCATCGTTGCCGAGGCCAAGCCCATCATCGTCGAATGCGGCATAGAGCAGGATTTCAAGCTGATGCCCGCGCAGCTGGAAGCGGCACTTACCCCGCAAACCAAGCTATTCTTCATCAACTCGCCGTCCAACCCGACCGGTTCGGTGTATACGCTGGAAGAGTTGCAGGCACTGGCCGCAGTGCTTAAGAAATTCCCGCGCGTGCTGATCGCCACCGACGACATGTACGAGCACGTCAACCTCACCGGCAAGCCGTTCGTCAATATCCTCAACGCCGCGCCAGAGCTGAAAGACCGTACCATCGTGCTCAATGGCGTTTCCAAGGCTTACTCCATGACAGGCTGGCGCATCGGCTACGCTGCGGGCCCGGCCAAGATCATCAAGGCCATGGAAATCCTGCAATCGCAGTCCACGTCCAACCCGACCTCGATTTCACAAGTCGCCGCGCAGGCCGCGCTGGAAGGTGACCAGGGCTGCATCGAACCGATGCTCAAGGCATTCCGCGAGCGCCACGAGTTCGTGGTCAATCGCTTCAATGAAATCCCCGGCCTCAAGTGCATCAAGGCCGGCGGCGCATTCTATGCCTTCCCCGATGCGCGCGCAGCCATCGCCAAGCTGCACAAGGAAGGCAAGATCAAGGAAGCGACCGACCTGGCGCTGTCCGATTATCTTTTGGAAACGGTTGGCGTCGCTGTCGTGCCAGGTTCGGCATTCGGTGCCGAAGGCTACTTCCGCATCTCGTTTGCAACTTCGATGGAAAACCTGAAGAGCGCGCTGGACCGTATCGAAAAAGCCCTGGCTTAATAAGCAATACACCGGAATGACAAAGCCCTGCATTGCGGGGCTTTTGTTTTTAATGCGCAGTCTCGAAAACCGGACGCTGACTCAAGCCGAGTCCAGGCTCGACTGACGTTTCATCACGGCTTGATTACCCGGATTGCGGTGATTCGCTTTTCCAGCTCTTCCGCTTCATTTTCCCGGTCGATTTTCCGATAAACCGCTGCCAGATTCTCAAGGCTCGCGGCTACAGAAGGATGGTCCGGGCCGTAAGCTTTTTCCAGGATAGCCAGCGAACGTGTATAAAGCTGCCCCGCCTCGGCGTATTTGCTCTGGGTTTTATACAATGTGGCGAGATTATTCAGGGTCGTCGCGATAGCAGGATGATCCGGACCAAGGGACTTCTCCAGAATGGTCAATGAACGCATGTAAAGCGGCTCGGCCTCCGCGTACTGGCCCTTGGCTTTGTAGAGCGCCGCAAGGTTGTTCAGGGTTGCGGCCACGGCCGGATGGTCCGGACCAAGCACTTTTTCGCGGATCGCCAGCACATGCTTGTAAAGCGGCTCGGCCTCTGCGTATCTGCCCTGCGTGTGATACATCTCCGCGAGGTTGCTCATGCTCTGGGCCACAGAAGGATGGTCCGGCCCCAGGGATTTTCTCAGGATCGCCAGCGAGCGCATGTAAAGCGGCTCGGCCTCTGCGTATCTGCCTTGATTCTTGTGCAGCGCTGCGAGATTGTTCAGGCTCGTAGCCACATTGGGATGATCCGGGCCGAAGGCCTTTTCGAGAATTGTACGCGAGCGTTTGTAGAGCGGTTCGGCAGGTGCGTATTTACCCTGGGTCTGATACATCTCCGCCAGATTATTGAGGCTCTGGGCCACGAAAGGATGATCCGGGCCGAAGGCTTGCTCCAGGATTGCAAGCGAGCGTTTATAAAGCGGCTCCGCCTGTACATATTGGCCTTGATTCTTGTACAGGGTGGCAAGGTTATTCAGGGTGGCGGCCACATCGGGATGATCCGGGCCGAAAGCCTTTTCCCTGATCGTCAGCGAGCGCTTGTAGAGCGGTTCGGCCAGCGCGTACCGCCCCTGGGTATCATAGAGCGCCGCCAGGTTGTTCAGCCCTTGCGCCACATAAGGATGATGCGGACCGAAGGCCTTTTCCAGAATCGTCAGCGAGCGTTTATAAAGCGGCTCCACCAGCCCATATTGCCCTTGGGTGCGATAGAGCTCCGCGAGATTATTCAGGCTTTGCGCCACATCGGGATGATGCTGGCCGAGAATCTTCTCCCTGATTTCCAGCGAACGCTTGTAAAGCGGCTCCGCCTGCGCGTATCGGCCTTGCGTATGATAAAGCGCCGCAAGGTTGTTCAGGCTTTGGGCGACAAGGGGATGCTCCACCCCAAGAGCCTTTTCCCGGATTGCCAGCGAACGTTGATAGAGCGGCTCGGCATCCGCATATTGACCCTTGGCCTTGTACAGTGCCGCAAGATTATTCAGGCTCGTCGCAACATTGGGATGATCAGGCCCGCCCCGCTCGGCCACTTGCAAGGATTTTTTTATCGTGGCCATCGCATTATCGTAGTTACCTTGCTTGTAGAGCAACATCGCTTCCCCATTGAGCGTTTCCCACTCAATGTCCGGAGTCTGAGCCAACAAACCAAAGCTGGGCATTAACAGAAGTGCCAGCAACCCCATCATTATTCGTTTCATAGTAGCCTTTCGTAATCGGCTAATGTTTAACGTGTGGGTAAGTTGCAACTACTTGTTAGTAATAGACAAAATTATTTCAATTTCGATCCATTACCTGTCCCATCGGCGCATAGAATCAATAGATTCCAGCCAGGAAAAAAGAGGGGGATATAAAAAAGCCCTGCATCGCAGGGTTTAAGGTGTCAAACCCTTGCTCAAAAGCAGTTCGACAATTGGTGCATTGCCCGCATCCATCGCCAGTGAAAGCGGCGTTATTCCGCTACGCGTGCCTGCCTTGATATCGGCATTCTTTTCAATCAGCAGTTCTGTGATCTCATTCGTCCCCGCCAGGATCGACAGCATTAGCGGGGTATATCCGTTACGATCGCGCTCATTGATATACGCCCCTCTAATAATCAGATTTTCTGCGATGGACTTATATCCTTCGGTCTTCTTTCCGCATGTCAACAACAGGGGCGTTTCACCCATCTTGTCATATTCGTTTACTTCGGCACCCGCCTTGATCAACATGTTTGCAATGACCGTAAACCCTTTCTTGATCGCAATGAGAAGAGGGGATTCGCCGTTGTTATTAGTAACGTGAATATTGAGATTGCTTTGAATGAGGAGATCGACCAGTTTGCGGTCCCCCGCCTCTACCGCGTTCAGGAACTCTTCTTTGGTCAGCGGAATTCCAAGCCTTTTCAGTTCGGCGAGCGCCCTTTCCTTCTCGTCGGCTTTTCTGAATGTCTCTGCTCGGTAAAATTGTCGTAGCCTGAGAATGTCATCCAGGACATCCTTGGGGAAACCCTGCCTTCCTCCGCGCTTATCGATGATCAGATCGTCGAAATAGTCGTCAATGGCCGGCGTTCCCCACAACTTCTCTATATTCATCAGGATACGGTCAAACTTTTCCTCCAGCGCATAAGGATAATCATTGCCTAGCATTTCGAACAAAGAGTGCTTCATCAAGCTGCCTTTACTGTTCATCCATCGGGCTTGTGAAGATGCAAGCTGCTGGAGATTTTCGATCAGTCTGAATCAATAAACATTCAATCCATGTCTGAGACAGACCATCGGAAGCGCGGTTTATTCAATGTTTTCCCGGTAATTGGCGAATTGCGTGTCTTCACGTTATTGCCTATTCCCCACCGCCAAACAGTTTATCCAGTGCCGATCCGGCCTTGACGCCCAGCCCCGTACCCAGCGGCCCCATCAGCACCGTGCCCGCCGCGCCGCCAGCCAGAGCAGCCTTGGTCGGCAATACCATTGGGCTATCCATGGTGCCGGAAATCACCAGCGGTACCGTCACCAACGAGATGCCTTTCTTGATATCCGCGTCGATTTTTCCGCTGAGCGATTTGTCCGGCATGACTTTGACATGCCCGTCTGCCGCCAGCAGCCCCGAGACGATATGCACCGGGCGCACTTCGACCTGTTTTCCGCGCGTGTAGAGCGTGCCGCCAAGTTCGTCGAAGCGCGTTTCACCGCCTGTCATGCCTTGACGAATCAGCAAGCTGGCGGCTTTGACGAGATCCATGCCGTAAAGCACGCCGTCGGTAACGCTGAATTTGTAATCAAGCATCATCGCATCGGCAAATTTTCCGGGGGTATTGGCGGTGCTGCTGAATTTTCCGTTGCCGGTAATGCGACCAGTAACTTTCACTGTCCGGGTAAATAGTCTGGTCGCGTCACCGAGTTCGATACCATTGGTTTTGATGCTGCCGGAGAGGCGCCAGTTTTTCTTCCAATCCAGCTTTCCGGAGGCGATCAGGCTGCCGCGATAGAGTGATGCCTCGACCTGCGGGAACTTGAGTGTCGAACCTGCGTATTCGAGATTGGCCGTGAGCTTGTCAAAAACAAGCCTGGGGCCAACCGGCGGCGTCCATTTTTCAGCCTTGATCTCGGCGGCATAGCCTGCGTCCTTGGGTACGAGATCGATGCTGAGCTTACCCTCGCTGCCGGTCAGCAATGCTTTCTCAAGTTTGCCGCCGGCAGCCAGGGCGATATCGGCATCCATCGTCGGCAGATTCATGCCGTCCATTTCAATCCTGGCGCCAGCCACCACGATGCGCCGCAACTCGACCGGCGCCGGTCCGCTGCTTTCGCCCTGCCTTGCGGCGATGGCGCCCAGCAGCGCAAGTGCAGATTGTTTCAGCACAGGCTCGTCGACATCCAGTCTGGAAACCACGCGCACGTCATCGAACAATGTGGTGACATCGAGCACCGCCGCAACGTCAGCTACGCGGATGTCTTCATTGTTGCCGACAACAAGGCCTTTGACGTTGGCGCGAGGGGTCGGCAGCACCGCAAAATGCAGGGATGCAATCTTGACCGGCACGCCGAGTTTCTGCGATGCGGCCTGCTCGATCTGGGCAATATAGGCCCCCATGGGTATCAGGAATGGGACAAGGGCAAGTACTATAAAAACAACGAAAATCGCAAGGAAAGTTTTTTTAAATTTCGTGTCCATTTTATTTATTGTGTTGGTTGACCGAGTGGCTACGAGTCAGTATTATTGCGGCTTTCTTGATTCCCCGATAGCTCAGTCGGTAGAGCAACGGACTGTTAATCCGTGTGTCCCTGGTTCGAGCCCAGGTCGGGGAGCCAACCAAAAAATCCGATATATTCCCCGATAGCTCAGTCGGTAGAGCAACGGACTGTTAATCCGTGTGTCCCTGGTTCGAGCCCAGGTCGGGGAGCCAAATCAGAAAACGGCTCACAGCGATGTGGGCCGTTTTCAATTCCACCCTCCATTACTGTGGCGGTATGATTCACTCCTCACCAACTTCAATTTGCAAAGAACACCATGGGAATTCTGGTAAATATCGTCAGCGCGGATGAAGAGGATGCCGAGGCCATCGGCGAGTCGAATCATCCGGTCGATGAATGGAATGGCATAGAAGCCCGCGACATCGACAAGGCAAAATTCATCACCCTGCACTGCCTGCTTACCGGCGATGGTATCGAAGACGCGGTTTATGGCTATGAGCCGGTTTACTATGTGGGCGAGGACGGCCCGGTCGTGCTGCGGGTTCCGGATGAGTTGACGGAGAAGCTGGCTGCGCTTGAAGAAGAAGCGCTGGAAATTGTAGGTGAAGAGTTGATCGCAACCGAGGAGTTTGAAATAAGCGACTTGCCGGTTGAGGAAGTGCAATCCCTGCTGGCGGAAATTTCCGCCTTGGCAAGATCGGCAGAGTCGCAAAACCAGGTACTGTTCATATGGATGCATCCGCTGCTGACGTAAGCCATCTCTCAGCCAGCAAAAAGCCAGCAGTTTTGCTGGCTTTTTTATTGCGCCTTACCAGCCGTATCCCAGGGTAAACAGCAAAGTCGAGTCCTCGCGCTCGCTGCCTTCCGCCGGAGTGCTATCCCAGTTGAAGTTGAATTGCGCCGTGGCATTGAAATCGAACAGCAATGGAAACCGGAAACCGGTTTTGGAAAAGACCAGTGTCTGGTTGGTTTGCTTCAACCCGATCAGCACTTCGTGTTCGTGAAAAAACCTGGTTTTCCCGTTAAAGAACAACTGATCGTATTTGGTGGCCCACCGTATGCCCGGATAGCCGTCATCCTCGGCCTCATAGTAATCCTCCTTGATGTAGTTAAGGCCGCCTTCAAGCGACAGATTCAGATTGGGCGTTTCGAATATCTGGTAACCGCTACCGGCACCGACAGTACTCCTTAGCCGGAGATCGCGAAAACGATCGTTTTCTAGAGTGGCATTGGAGTAGGCATACCATTTTCTTGAAAAGAAATAGTCATACTTTGCATTCGCGCGGCTGTTAAACAGGGTATTTCGCCCACGATCTTCAGCACGATTGAACTGCCCGCCGACGGTATAGCGCTGGCGCAATGCACGCGCGATGGTTTCTGCATCGAAGCGGAGTTGCTTCGTTTCGCTATTGCCGTTCGTCAATGTGGCACCCGCATTGATATTGCCCGACCAGCGGATGCCCTCGCCAGTCAGGTCGGGCGTGGGATTGAGATATTTGGTGCTGGTCAGATCGAAACTCGCTTCCGGCAGCTCCTGCACAGGCAGTTCCCTGTTCTCCAGCTCATCCTGGACTTTTACGGACTCCATCCTGGCACTGCCCGGATCGGCTTCCACCATGACGCCATGCAAGCTGGTGCCATCAGAAAGCACGACATGGAGCGGTTGTTCCGAGACCAGGTTAGCCACTTCCGACCACTGAATGGGAATATCGCCCGCGTATGTCGTTCTGAAAATTATCCTGTCGGATTCTTTTTTGATGATTTTGCCGGTAATGACGTCGCCATTTTTCATTCTGATTTCATCGGCATGGGCCGCATGATGGATCGATAATATGCAAAATGCGACTGCGGCCGCGCCTCCGATACGCTTGGGCAGCATGACTCCTCCTGATTGCAATTCGTTTCGAATATCGAATTAAAGACATGACCATACAAGAATAATTCCTGCAATGGCCTGAGCAGATCAGCCGCGTCTGTAATATTTGTCATAAATATGTAACACACGAGAATCGGGTTACCCATTAAATTGCCTCTCTGACAAATACATATATTGGAGAGCCATCGTGAAAATCAGTAAACCGGAATACCTTGAAAAAGCGCTGCTTCTGTCTGCGGAAGAACAGGAACGCCTTTTATCGCGGATGACCGGAAAACTGCCTCGCAGGCTGGAGAAAGACAAATTGAGCGTGGCTGAAGCTCTGGCGATCCAGCTTGAAATCGAAGACGAGCAGTTGAATGAATGGCGTGAAAAAATGCACTCCATGAAAGAGTCCGGCAAGCAGGAGATCAAGGCAAAGGTTAAAACAGAAGAGAAAGAAAAACCTGCCAAGATCAAACAAGGCACAAAAGAAAAGGCTATTCCTCAAATCGCGGCCAAAACGCCTGCAAAAACCGTCAAGAAAACTGCAGCCGTAAAGCCTGACGGCCCGAAACCGGCCACGACTGCATCTGCATCCGCCAAATCGGCGACTCCTGCAAAATCCAGAAAAACCTGATTTTCCCAAACACCGGAATCATGCAAAGGCCAGCATTTCGCTGGCCTTTTGTTATGGATTTAACGTCTTTCAGTGCTCTTGATGTAACTTTCCCGATGGCGATGAATCATACGATTGTTTTCACATTGGAAAGGAGCGTCGCATGGAAGCCATCGGAAAGAAAGTATGGGCTATCGCCGAAGGTTACATTCCACCCTACGGGCATGGCCCTGCTCCTCAATTCGAAAGCCATGAAACAGCATGCATACTCAATACTGGCGACAGCGAGGCGCACATCGAAATCATGGTCTACTTTTCAAATCGCGAGCCTGCCGGACCGTACAAAGTGGTCGTTCCTGCACGGCGCACGCTGCATTTGCGATTCAACAATCTGAAAGACCCGGAGCCTGTTCCATTCGGGATCGACTACGCAAGCGTGCTCGTGTCGGATGTGCCTATCGTGGTGCAACATACCCGGCTCGACAGTCGGCAAAGCGAAAATGCGTTGATGACGACCATGGCTTACGCTGTCCATTGAAGCGCGAGCCATGTCTTTCTATTGGTACAAGAATACGGTTTTCTATTCGCTGGACATTGAAACCTTTTATGATTCGAACGACGATGGCTACGGCGATCTTCCGGGCCTGATCGAGCGCCTCGATTACATCGCCAGCCTTGGGGTAGGTTGCATCTGGTTGCAGCCTTTCTTTCCCTCGCCTGATCGTGACAATCGCTACGATGTCATCGATTACTACAGTGTCGATCCCCGCCTCGGCACCTTGGGCGACTTTGCCGAACTCATGGACAAGGCCGATCATTACGGCATTCGCATCATTGTCGATCTGGTGGTAAACCATACCTCCATTCACCATCCCTGGTTTCAGGAAGCTCGCAAGGATAAGTCTTCACGTTACCGGAATTATTATGTATGGTCCGATGCGCCTTTACGCTTCGACCAGAAACACCTGGTACTCAAAGGCGAGGTTCAAACTGTCTGGACATATGACGACACAGCCCATCAGTACTACCTGCACCATTTCTACGAGGAGCAACCGGACCTCAACCTGGTCAACCCGGCCGTACGAGAGGAAATCCTGCACATCATGGGATTCTGGCTGCGACTGGGAGTGGCCGGCTTCCGCGTCGATGGAGTGAAATATCTGATCGACGGCTATGGAAAGGAGGCGGAGCCCCGGCTACATTTCGAATATCTGCAGGAAATGCGCGAGTTCGTCGCCGTACGCAAGAGCGAGGCCATCCTGATCGGCGAAACCAATCTCGAGCCCAAGGATCTCGTGCTCTTCGTCAATGATGAAGACGGCATGCACATGGGCTACAACTTCTACGTCAACCAATACCTGTTTCTCTCATTGGCAACCGAAAAGGCGGCCCCACTGCAAAAAGCCCTGCGCGCGATGCCCCGCATTGACCCGATGAGTCAGAACCAGATGCTGAGCTTTTTGCGGCATCATGACGAACTGACATTGAAGCTACTCAAGAAAAAGGAATACGAGCGGATATTCGAACGATTTGCACCGGATGAAAACATGCGCATCTATGAGTCGGGCATACGACGCCGACTGGTTCCTTTGCTCCATGGCAACCGAAAGATGCTGGAACTGGCCTACAGCCTGATGTTCAGCCAACCCGGCGTGCCCTTGATCCGCTTCGGAGAAGAGCTTGGCATGGGCGATAACCTTGCATTGGAAGGCCGTAACAGCGTACGCACTCCGATGCAATGGTCGGATGATTCCAATGCCGGCTTTACCACGAATGAACGCCATACGCCCGTGCATCCAATCATCGAGGATGGCCCATACGGTTATCGCGAAGTGAACATGTACAAGGAGCAACGCGAGCCGGACTCGCTACTCAATTGGCTGCAAAGGCTGATCGTCATCCGCAAGCGCTGCCCGGAAATCGGCCTGGGAAAACTCAGGGTCATCCGTAACGGCCACCCTGCCGTTCTTATTCATACCATCGAATGGAATAACGAGTTATTGATATTCCTGCACAATTTATCCGACGAAGTTGTAAAACTCGAACGCACGGCATTCGATACATCGCAAAAACGCTGGACACCGATGTTTTGTAGTGTGGAAACACATCATTTCAAAAATGGCGATGTTACCCTCAAGGCATACGGCTACACATGGTTGCACGCAGATAAAAGAAACTAGGATGAAAGTTGCCTGACTCGGGGCAGAACAAACTTGCCGAATGTCTCAATGAAAGTTTCGTGGCTACGGTTAACGTTATGAAGAATGATGGTATCGACTCCAAGCGCGGCAATTTCGCCTATTCGTTCAACGTAAACCTGCGGTTCGGATGACACGATGACATGCTGCCGCATCGTCTCGGGCGTGATGTTTTTTGCCAGCTCTTCAAATTGGGCAACTTGTGCAATATCGGCCATGATCAGGCTGCTAAAGACATTGGTACGCCATTGATCATGAGCCCCCATGAGGGCTTCCCTCTCATCGGGCGCATAGGAAACGTCCAGCTTTACGTGCACCGGTTTGCTTTCTCCTCCCCCATGCCGAAATGCATCCATGATTTCCTTGAGTTTTTCCGGCGTCTGACAGACCGTCACCAGACCATCAGCCCATGCGCCCATCCAGGCGGCGGTATCCTTCGACATTGCCGCGCCAAAAAGCAAAGGAGGAGCAGCTGGCAAAGTATAAAGGCGGGCATGCTTCACCGTAACCCGTCCCCGATGCGTCAATGTTTCTCCCACAAGCAATCGCCTTATGACATTCACGCATTCCAGCAGGCGCGCATTGCGCTCATCCTTGGGTGGCCATTGTTCGCCGGTAATGCTTTCGTTAATAGCCTCGCCGCTGGCGAGATTGAGATGAAAACGTCCGGGAAACATTTCGCTTAAGGTAGCAGCGGCTTGCGCCACTACTGCAGGATGGTAACGTTGGCCGGGGGCACATACCACGCTGAAAGGCAATGAAGTCTGTTGCATTGCCGCCCCCAGCCATGCGAATGAAAACCCGCCATGACCCTGACGTTCACTCCACGGATGGAAATGATCCGAAGAATGAATGGCATCGAATCCTTCCCTCTCTGCCATTGCGACAAACTTGAGTAATTGGGATGGAGGAAATTGCTCATGCGAGGCTTGATAGGCAATTCGTATCATGCTTTTTGTCCCGGTGGCGCAGCGCGCATTCATTTTGGAACCACGGCATGACCAAAAGTTTGCAGTCCATGTCCATGAATAACAGGCAATAAAAAAGGCATCCGAAGATGCCTTTTCAACACACTGTTTGAAGCCCGAATTAACCGTGCTTGTAGTGCTTGCGCAGCGGCTTGACGACTTCCCACTGGGTGTCGAGGCCAGCCGGGAACACAACCAGGTCGCCCGGAACGATGCGAACGGCTTCGCCGCCCTTGGGGGTTACAAGGATTTCGCCTTCCAGAACATAGGCGGTTTCCTTGATGCCGAAATCCAGGGGGAACTTGGAAACTTCCTTTTCCCAGATGTTCCAGCTGGAAACACCCAGTTCCTTAAGACGTGCTTCGCTCGGGTTGTGTTCGATGGTGATTTGGCTCATGTTGATTCCTGATAGTTGGTTACGAATTTCATGGAGGCGCGATTTTAACATTTTTGCCGCCATTAAAAGCCCTAATGTTTTCAAGGCTTGACAAACTAGTTAGCATCCTTATAATCAACTCATGCTATTACTTAAAGACCTGCCGAAGTACGACACCCTCCAGCGTTTCGCCGACCGCTACGCTGAAATGGATGTGTCTGCAGTACAGACTTTTCTCATGCTGCTGCGGGTTGCGAGCGATGTGATCGAAAACCTGGATGCCTGCCTCGCACGCCACGACCTGTTGCAAGGCCGGTGGTGGGTATTGATCTTGCTGATGCGCGAACAGAACCTGACGGCCAGCCCTTCCGTTCTGGCGGATAAGGCAGGCGTCACGCGCGCCACCATGACCGGTCTTCTCGATAGCCTGGAGCGTGCCGAGTTGATCGAGCGCATCCCCAACCCTGACGACAGGCGCATGCTTAACGTCCGCCTCACGGAAAAAGGCCAGCAACGCCTGGATGAAGTGATGCCCGACTATTACAGCCGCGTTGCGCGCGTGATGGAAGAATTATCGGAAGATCATCGCCAGCTTTTGATGGAAATGCTGAGTAACGTCGGTAGCCGCGTCGATCTATTAGGCGCCGCTTGAGTTTTTGCCCATATAGTTAGGGCCCTATCTATTTGTTGTCTAACTTAATCAGGAGAGTTGTCATGAATCAAATATCCCATATCAAAACCGCAGCTGTAGCCGGACTGGTTGCCTTGGCAGGCGCCGCGCATGCGGGTGATACCATCGAGGCAAAAGTGACTGAAGGCAATGCTGCCTGGAATGCGGCTTTCAATGCCGCCAACGCAGAAGCCCTAGCCGCGCTCTACACCTCGGACGCAACACTGGTGCCGCCGACGGGAACGACCGTCAAGGGTACTGCCGCCATCCAGGAATTCTGGAGCGGGCTGTTCAAGGCCGGGTTCAAGGATCACAAGATCGATCTGGTCAGCGTCCGCCAGGAAGGCGATCTGACCATTGCCGTCGCGAAGTGGCAAGCGACCGGTCCAACGGATAATGGAACGACGAAACAATACGGCGGCCAATTGGTAAACATTCTGCAAACGCAGAAAGACGGTCAGGCACGCAGCATTCTTCACACCTGGAATTAATATCCAGCCACCCTCCCCGCCGGGGAGGGTCGTAATCCCAATGCAACCGGCAAATCGCAAACCGAATCAAGCAAAATATCGGGACGTATGGATGATGCCTCCACATACGTCTGTCGATATTTCCCTGTTTTGACGAGGATGCCTTTCAGGCCGGCCTGCTGTCCGCCGCCGATGTCGGAATCGATATCGTCGCCGATGATGGCAGCGGCATCGGCCGTCAGGCCCATATCGTCCAGTGCAATCTGGAAAAAATCGATGGAAGGTTTGCCGATGATGGTAGTTTTCACGCCGCTGGCATATTCGAGCGCGTGAACGAAGCCACCGATATCCATCTGCAAGCCCTGCTCCGTCTGCCAGAATCGGTTCTTGTGAATCGCGATCAGTTTCGCCCCGCGCATCAGGCAATTGAAAACTTCATTGAGGAGATCGTAACTCCAGGCATTGCCGATATCGCCGACGACGATCACCTCGGCTTCGGTGTCCGATTGCCGGAACTCCGCGAAATCCTTTTTGACATCTTCTGCCAGCAACAGACGGCAAGTCGGGCTGCCCATCCCTCGCAGATAACGAACTGCAGCTTGCGGCGCGCTGATGATTTCTTCAGGAGGAATTGCAAAGCCCAAGGCATTGATCTTGCGGGCCAGCGAGCCAAGCGACAAGGTACTGGTATTGGTAATGAAACGGCATGGTATGCCGCTGGATCGCACGGAGGCCACCGCATCCGCCGAGCCCTCTATCGGTTGGGATCCGATATAGAGCACTCCATCGAGATCGAACAGAAGGCCTTGAATGTCGAGTTGATTCATGAGCGTCATGATAGGCTCCGGCTAGGCTATTTTCTTTATGGCTATTCTCGGGCTTACAATGGGCACGATTTCACTTTCGGGAAACATCATGATGAACCGTTTGTTTTCAATTGCCAAACCAGCGCTTGCAATTCTGGCTGCACTTTTAGTGGCAGGCTGCGGTGGCGGACGAGGTATTTCGGACAGCAAGGGCACGCTGGCGGTAATCGAGATCGCAAAGAAATCGCCAACATCCGTCGGCGATTGTCCCGTCAAGGTCACCATCTCCAATCGCATGAACATTGGCTGGGATGGCGTCAGCTATCATCTTGCCATGCACAATCGCAAAGGCGTGTCCGTCGGGAGGCTGATGGGTTCACCGCGCAAGAAAACGCCGGCGGGAGAAGATTTGATGGATACCGGCAGCGTACTCGGTGTGAAATGCGAAGATATTACCGGCCTGGCATTGGTGTATTTCGGTTATTACCCGACAGGCAAGAAAGAAGCGCATGCGCATGTGAAATCGGTGCGCGTCATCCTGAAATAATCTTCCAGAAGGTCTAGCCCGCCGACGCTTTATCCTCCTGCAAGAATTGCAGGCTCGCCAGATTGGAATACAAGGCATTGGCACGCATCAGTTCGGCGTGCGTGCCAATATCCACGATGCGGCCATGATCCATCACTGCAATACGATCCGCGCCCTGCACCGTCGCCAGACGATGCGCGATGATCAACGTAGTACGATTCCGCATCAATCGTTCCAGCGCCAGCTGCACCATCTGCTCGCTGGCGGCATCGAGCGCACTGGTGGCTTCGTCCAGCAATAGAATCGGGCGATCCGCCAGAATCGCGCGTGCAATCGCAATCCGTTGACGCTGCCCGCCCGAAAGCCGAACGCCGCGTTCGCCCAGGAAAGTCCCCAACCCCTCCGGCATGCGGGCGATAAATTCCATGGCACATGCCATTTCACATGCGGCTTCCACCTCTGCATCGCTCGCCTCGGGCCGTCCGTAACGCACGTTTTCGGCAATGCTGGCGGCGAAAATCACCGGGTCTTGCGGCACCAATGCAATTCTTGATCGCACATCCGAGGGATCGGCCGTACGGATGTCCACGCTGTCGATCAGCACCCTGCCCTGTTGCGGGTCGTAATAGCGCAGCAGCAACTGGAATACCGTGGTTTTTCCTGCGCCGGAAGGCCCCACCAAGGCCAGTTTTTCACCTGGCTGCGCCGTCAGGGTAAAGTCGCGTAAAGCCGGCGTGTCGAGCCGCGATGGATAATAAAAAGTCACGTTATCGAAACCGATAGCGCCCCTCGCCGGGCTCGGCAACGCAACGGGATTGGTCGGCGCGGAGATTTCGGATTCGGTCGCCAGCAGTTCCATCAGCCGTTCGGTTGCACCGGCGGCACGCTGAAGATCACCAATGACTTCGGAAATGGTACCGACGCCTACCGCCATCATGACTGCATAGAAAATGAACGCCGACAGCTGCCCGCCGGAGAGCCGCCCCGCGACCACGTCATGCCCGCCTACCCAAAGAATGAATCCGATCGCGCCGAACACGAGCAGGATCACCGCAGCCATCAACGAGGCGCGCTGGACGATGCGGCGCACGCTGGTGGCGAACACTGCCTCCACGCGCTCGCCAAACAGACGCGTGTCCTGCGCCTGATGGCCGTACGCCTGGACGGTGCGGATTTCGTGCAATGCTTCGTCGATATAAGCCCCGACATCGGCCACGCGATCCTGGCTGGCGCGCGACAACTTGCGTACGCGCCGCCCAAACAACATGATAGGGCCAAGCACCAAGGGCACTCCGAGCAACACCAGCCCGGTGAGCTTGGGACTGGTAATCAGCAGCATGATCAATGCGCCCGTCATGTTCAGCGCATTGCGGAGCGCCATTGAAATGGATGACCCGATGGCATTTTCCAGCACGGTCGTGTCGCTGGTCAGGCGCGAGATCACCTCACCGGTGCGCGTGATCTCATAAAATCCGGGGGAAAGCTTAAGCAGATGCGCGAATACCTCGCGCCGGATATCGGCAGTCACGCGCTCGCCTATCCATGACACATAATAAAAGCGGACAAAAGTAGCCGCCGCCATGACGGCGACGACAATCAACATGCCGAAAAGCGCCTGATCGAGCAGCGCCGCGTTGCTCGCAGTCAATCCGTGATCGATGACTTTCTTCAACCCTTGCCCCAGGGCCAGTATGCTGCCGGAGGCCATCACCAGCGCCGTCGACGCAATCGCAATCTGCCGACGATAAGGCTTGAGAAAGCCTGCAATACGGGCCAGTTGGCGGATGTCGCGGGATTTGGGGCGGTTGCGGGTGTCGTCCATGGCAGAGCCTGCTTCGGTAAAGTTGATCCAACGTGCTTGGACGCTCAACGCTATCACGTTTCAGAACCCTGTGCCGCAAGCGAATGTCTGAATGATTATCCAGGAGTCCCGACATCATGAAATCATTACTGCCCATCCTTCTTGTCACCGCCTTGCTTGCGGCCTGCGCCACTACACCCGAAGAACAGCGGGCCAGAGCCGAACGCGAAGCGAATCGCCTCAAGCAAACCTACGGCCAGACCTGCGAACAGTTAGGCTACCAGCCGGAAACCGACAAATGGCGCGATTGCCTGCTGGAGCTCGAAAACCAGCGGTTGATGGAGCGCATGGATTGGTACTATCCCGGCTACTATTCACCTTTCTATTACACGCCTTTCTGCCATCATCACGGCGGCCGGCTGGTCTGCCATTAACCATCCGCCACTACTGTGCCCGAGGAGACTCTGCGGTATAGTTTGCAGCGATCCAACTCGGGAAACACCATGCTTACAGACATTCTGATTGCCGGTTGCGGCGATCTCGGTAGCACGCTGGGGCAAGATCTGGCGACGCGCAGCTATCGTGTCGCCGGATTGCGCCGCACGGCTTCCCCCTTGCCGGGCGCCATCCGCACATTATCCGGAGACGTCACGCAGGCGCACACGCTCAATCACCTCGCCGAATTGCGGCCCTCCATTCTGGTGTACAGCGTCTCGGCCGATGTCCAGAGCGACGACAGTTATCGCGCCCATTATGTCGATGGTCTGCGCAACATGCTGACGGCCCTGAAATCTACCGACAGCCTGCGGCATGTGTTTTTTGTTTCCAGCACGCGGGTATACGGACAATCCACTGAAGAGCTCCTGGATGAACGAACGCCGGCAATTCCTGCGGATTTCGGTGGTCAGCGCCTGCTGGAGGCCGAATCTCTCCTTGCAACAGCCGCATGTCCGGGCACCGCACTACGGCTGTCGGGCATATACGGCCCCGGCCGCACGCGCCTGTTGAAACTGGCTGCCAACTCCGCAGACTGGCCTGCCCGGAATACCTGGACCAATCGCATCCATCGCGACGATGCGTCGGCCTTTATCGCACTATTGATACAGCGTGTCATGAACCATGAGCCGGTCGAGAGTTGCTACCTCGTCACCGACAGCACGCCGGTTCCGCAGTACGAGGTGTTGCGCTGGCTGGCGGGAAAAATGGGAGCCGAAAGCCTTCCCGCGCCCGACCCTGCCGTCATCGGCGGCAAGAAACTCGACAACGCCCGCATGCTGGAAACCGGCTTCGCGCTGCACTATCCGAGTTATCGCGAAGGCTATGCTGACGAGCTGCGCGCCTATCTCGCAACTGCCGTATAACCGCCAAGCGCCATGACGACTCCTTCTGACACCTCCACCTCCCTGCTGCACCTTGCCGCTTGCGATCCGGACTTGGCAACACTGATCGCGCGCGTCGGCCCCTGCGGGCTGACGCCTCGCCTGGAGCGGGAACCCTACGAAGCACTGGTGCGCGCCATTGCCTACCAGCAACTGCACGGGAAAGCGGCCGAAGCCATACTGGCGCGTTTCATCGCACTATTCCCGGAATCGTCTTTTCCACTGCCTCACGATGTGCTGGCGAAGGAAGAAATCGCTCTGCGCGGATGCGGATTCTCCGCGTCCAAGATTGCTTCGATCCGGGGCATCGCGCAAGGCACCCTGGATGGACTGGTTCCCAGTCTTGCACTGGCAACAGAGTTATCCGATGAAGAGTTGATCACGCGTCTCGTCACCCTGCGCGGTGTCGGCCAATGGACGGTGGAGATGTTCCTGATGTTCGCCCTCGGACGGCCAGACATCTTGCCGGTGGACGATTTCGGCGTGCGCGAAGGATGGCGCGTACTGAAAAACCTGCCGCAGCAGCCCAAACCCAAGGCGCTGGCGGAAATCGGGCTGGCCTGGAGTCCTTACCGCTCAACCGCCGCGTGGTATCTCTGGCGTGCAGCCGAGCTTGCAAAAAACACAGGGAAAGCCTACCCCAACCCCGTTGCCTGATTCATATCGCCTTTCGTCGGAAAAATACTCCGTTCGTCGGCTTTCATTTGGGCTTGGCCTCAACTCTGCAAATAATGCATTTGAAGCTTTGTGCCCCTATGTGGGTAACTGAAGTTCATCGAATAAAGGCAAACCCATCGAAAGGTGGGGACGCAAAGTCACCGGTCTAAGGGATTTATCCTATGACAGCGGGATTGCCGGAGCCGGATGTCCTCGTTCTTGCTTCGTCAGACCAAACTCATGCCTTGACCGACTGGTTTGCCAACGTTTCATTCGCATCCGGCATCCCCATGCCCGATGATCGTTTGGAGAGGGAACGCATCATGAAGGATCAGTCGACTTACATACAACCGAGCCAGTTGTGCATCGGACTTTACGTTCATCTCGATTTGAGCTGGATGAACCATCCGTTCACATTCGGTAATTTCAAGATCACGAGCAAAGAGCAGATACAAAAAATCCGCGAACTCAATCTGAACAGAATTCGCTACGATCCGGCACGCAGCGACTACGAGCCCTTGCCTTTGGCTGCTCCCGTCCCGACCCTCGATCCGGCACCGGAAATCGTCGTCGAAAAAACACCGGTGGCCAAGCCTGATACTGTGGCAGAAATCCCGCCGACACCTCGCACGCCGCAGCAGCGCTCAGAACGTCTCAAGCAACTGAATACCGTCATCCGGATCTGCGAGAAAGCCTTCGTTCAGGATGCACGCACCACGCGCGAGCTGGTACACAATCTGCCTACTCAGCCACAAGCCACAATCAAGGCTGCGACAGCGCTGGTGGACACGCTCGTGAATTCGGCGGTCACGGAACCAGACATCGTGCTGCATGCCGTCAGCGGGAACAATTCGAGCTCTGAGGATCATGTGCATGCACTGAACGTCACGGTGCTGGCATTGATGCTGGCGAAATCGCTGGACATGACCGACGCATATGCGCGCGAACTCGGCATGGCGGCACTCTTCCACGATGTCAGCAAAAGCGAGATTCCTCGCCACAAGACTTTCATCGACCAGCATTGTGAAAACAGCGCACGCATGGCCAGGGAAGCCGGACTTGCGGACGGTGTGGTACGCGTTATCATGCAGCATCACGAGCACGTCGACGGCACCGGCTTTCCCAAGCACCTCGTCGCAGCGCAGATCGATCCGCTGGCCAAGGTGCTCGCTATCGTCAATGCCTACGATAACCTGTGCAACCCCTTCAATCCATTGACGGCAATGACGCCTTACGAAGCGCTGGCGCACATGTATGCCACCGATCACAACAAATATGACGCCACGATCCTGAAGCTGCTCATCAAGATGCTGGGCGTTTATCCGCCGGGCAGCGTGGTGCAGCTCTCCAACGGAATCTACGGCATCGTGATGACCGTCAACCCGCAAAAACCGCTGTTGCCGCTGGTGCGCATTCATCACCCGTCTGTGTCGCGCGAAACACCCGTGGTCATTGATCTCAGCGAAGAGAACGGCCTGTCCATCAAGAAGTGCATGCGCCCATCGCAACTTCCCAAGGAGGTCTACGACTACCTGCGGCCCTGCAAGCATGTCAGCTATTACTTCATGGACAAGAAACTGGTGGATCAACCGCTACCGGGCATAGTCACGGCGAACGCGCCGCCGGCAACGGAAAGCTCCATACTGGCCCAAGCCCGACAAGCCTGACGAAATCTCCTCCCTCCACCCCAAACAGCCAAGGTGCGGATACGCCTGGCTTATGGGGATTTTTTTATGCGCGCATTGCTGCGGCATAACCGAACTGCCGGGACTATTCCGACGCTTCCCTGAACCTACAGCACGGCAAGCTCCCGTATACTGCTCGTCATGAATCACACTCATGCGCCGGATACGAATGCTGCTGGATAACAAAACGCTGCTGTTTTCCCTGATGCTGATCAGCGGGATGATGGCCCTGAGCCTGACTATCGTGACGCGCAAGAACGAAAGCGACGGCATTCGCCGCTGGGCTGGAGCGCTGGCACTGGAGTCGCTGGTCTGGCTGCTGGTGGCATCGCGGGGAACCATTCCGGATTTTTATTCCATCGTGGTCGCCAATGTATTGATGGTCACGGCGCAGGCAATGAAACTCGCCGCCATCCATGCCTATCGCAAGCTGGATTTCCCGCGTTTGCAGTGCTTCGTGCCTGTAGTCGCCGCCATAGCCCTGTTCATGCTTTTGCCTTATGACGATGCACGCTATCGTCTGGGGCTTGGCAGCCTGCTATTCACGGCGCAGTTTGTGATGATCTTGCGAGCGCTATGGGGCGATACGGAGTCGCGTGCCGGTAATGCCTGGTGGCTGCTGTTCGGCGCCTCGCTGCTGATGCTTCCACTGCTGGCGTTGAGGTCGATTGTCAGTCTGTCGGGCGCCATGGAGTTTGTTACGACACCGCAATCCGCGATAGCTCCCAATCCTGTACAACTCGGGGTGTTTGTCGGCCTGACCGCTCTCAACCTGCTCGGTGCCATGGGGTTCATTCTGATGGTCAAGGAACGCGGCGATCGAGAAATACGCGCATTGGCGATGACCGACCCGCTCACCCGGATTTTGAATCGCCGCGCCTTTATGTCGCAGGCTGAAAAGCAAACAGCCGTTGCATTGCGTCATCACTTGCCGCTCGCGCTGCTCATGATAGATATTGATCACTTCAAACGCATCAATGACGCGCATGGGCATCCGGCCGGCGACAAAGTGCTGGTCAGGGTCACCGAGTTGTTGACTTCGCATTTACGCACGGAAGATATTCTGGCGCGCTACGGCGGAGAGGAGTTTTGCGTGCTGCTGCCGTCCACCAATGAGGCTGGAGCTCTCGCCTTGGCGGACAAACTTCGTCTGGCCATCGAGAAAACACCCATACCATTGGGCGACAAGTTCATATCGATCACGATCAGTGTCGGCGTGACCGCCTGCGACTTCAACTCCAGCAAGCTCCACCCCGACTTCACGTCCATGCTGCAGGATGCCGACCGGGCGCTTTATCTTGCCAAGAAAAAAGGACGCAACCGTACCGTACAGCTCGCGCTCAGTTACGCCATACCGGAGTCTGCCGCCTAGAATGGCAGGAACAAGGCTGTTGCCAGGCTTTGCGCAAAACGGGTAATCAGACGCTGGGTTTTTTCCGCCAACGTAATGGAATACACATCGAGCCGGCCGATGATCTTGCCGAACTCGCGCTCGAAACTCAGGTTGCGCTCGTTGTCGTGCAATTCGTTGGTCAGCAAATATAACTGGCCTTTGGGGTCCCGCGCATTGGAGAGTTTCCACGCGGCGATTTCGACATTGCGCGCCGCGTTGTAGACGTTCTGCGGATCGATGTTATCCGTCAGATAGAATTCGATCTTGCCGCCATGAGCCTTGATCAGCATGGTCTGAAGACCGACGATAAACGGCAGCACGCGATCTCCTGCGTAGTCCGGTTTGAAGGCCAGGTAGATCGCATCCGTGCCTTGCAATTCATTGATCGCCTTGAACTTCCACCCGTGGCCGCCTTCGAATACCCAATCGACCATTTCATCGACCGTGCCTGAAGTGCTCTTTTTCAATTCGCGGGGGTTGCGCTTGTAGAGCTTGACCATCAAATGACGCAGGCTGTCGGTGTTTTCGCGCATTTCGACATCGGCCATGCGATCAAGATCGGATTTTGCGAACTGGCTGACCGAACTGCGATCCATATGTTGCGGTACCTGTTTGCCATTGACCGCAGACGTTGAAGTTGCGCAGGCGGCGAGCAGCACGAATGGAACAACAACCGCGATTCTGGCGTATGTAATTTTTGCATTCCCCCTTGCGAAGGATTGTATTGCCTTTCTTATCCAATTTGTACAGCAAGAAGCAAAACACACCAGCCTGTCGTTTGGTTAAAATTATCGGATAGCAAACTGTCAAGGAAATCTCATGAAGCAATGGATATGTAGTGTTTGCGGTTATATCTACGATGAAGCGCAAGGCGACCCCGAGAATGGCATCCCTGCCGGCACTCGCTGGGAGGATGTGCCCGAGACGTGGACATGCCCGGACTGCGGTACCGGAAAATCCGATTTCGATATGGTGGAGTTCAAATGACCCCCTGAGTCGCAAAACTTTCGTGATGCGTCCGACTCCGAGCTGCGCGTCATGCAATCGCGCCGACCGCTTTTCATCATGCTTTCGTGTGAAAAAAATACGGAACCGCTACGAAATCCATATTGTCAACAAGACGCAACAGGATGAGAATTATCTCATCACGACAGTAAGGCATTCCTGCTGCCGCCATGGATATGGGCAACATCCCCAACCTTCATTATTCGTGCCGGCAAGGATCTGAGAATACCGATCAAGGTCGATCTCGATCCGGAAACCGCAGGAAAGATACGGGGCTTCGAATTAGTAGTGGTTCCGCAATCGGCGCCTGTCACGGAGGAGGAGCGACACGTTAGTTTCGATCAGAAGCACTGATTGAAAGCGCGCGCTCCAGCCATCAGGTTTTGGAGACTTGCGCATGGAAATCAACTGTTATCGCAACGCCGCGTTCGCCACCGAAACCCGCTTTCTTCCGGCGGAGACCTATAACCTGGCCGTCACCCTGCTGGCGCACGAAGCTTCCGGGCAATTGTTTGTTCCCATTCGCTCCATGCAATATCTGGCCATCATCGACCACGAGGAATTCGTGTTCATCGACGGCGAAAGAAAATGCTGGGTCGATATTGCCTGGCAGAAATTCAAGCCGCAGACGCGCTCGTCGCTGGTTGAGCCGGTGCAATACGAAGCGGTTTATTACCGACTGGAATCCATCGATTGGATGCGGCGCCTGCAAAGCGAATTCCCACTGGCCTTGCGCCAGTTTGCCGCCAAGGAGAAAAAGCCTTCAGCACCCGCCAAGGTGCTGAAGTTTCCGTCCGGATAAATCCCGAGCGCTGGCTTTCACCCCTAGCACGGGTAAACCCGCGAGGTCATTCGTCCTCGCCCAACTCGGGATCCCACCCCTGCTCCCGCCCTGCATTCATGGCTGATGCATATATCCGCGCATGCTTCTCGCGCAACTCGGCCGGCAGATTGCTCGGGAGATGCGCGTAAGGCTCCCATGCCGCATACACCTTTTCATACAGATTCTGCATCTGCGCCGCATTCCAGCCGGCGCAGGTTTCGGTTTGCGGGATAAAGCCGAATACCCAGCCATCCATCACGATGCGGCCGAGATGTGTCATTCCGCCATTGGTATCATTATCGATACCGACATAAGTTTCCATTAATTTCCTATCGGGTTAATCCTGCGTATAGAAGCGGAAGCTTTTGGTTCCGGCCGCCGCTATGCGGCTTGACTTGCAACGCAAGTCAGCCTTCTCCGAAAGCTTCCGCATCTACTTGGCTTTGCTCATCATCAAGTGGGATCAGCGAGTCAAGCCGGCATAGAGGAGCGGAAGCTTTTCCGGCAAGCGTTCTACATGATCTACCACCATGTAATTTCTGGCGCCGAAAATACGCGAAACATACTGGTCGGCACGCGGATCCAGGCTCATGCAATAAGTGATGATGCCCGAACGCGAGAGTTCTTCCACCGCTTTCTTTGCATCGTAGCGCAGATACTGCGGGTCGCGCACGTCGATATCCGCCGGCTCGCCATCGGTAATCACCAGCATGAGTTTTTTCGAGGATTTCTGCTGGCGCAGGTAATGCCCGGCGTGGCGCATCGCGGCACCCATGCGGGTGGATAGCTGCCCGCTCATGCCCGCGAGGCGCGCTTTCGGTTTTTCGTCGTATACCTGATCGAAATCCTTGAACTTCAGATATTGCACATCATGGCGGCCATCGGACGAAAAGCCGTGAATCGCAAACGGATCGCCGACTTTGCTGATGGCATCGGCCAGCAGCACCGTCGCCTGCCGGGTCAGATCCAGTACCGAAAAATCCTGCCCGGCCACCTTGTCGTTGGTCGATTCGGAGAGATCCAGCAGCACCATCACCGAAATGTCGCGCACCTTGCGTACCGAGCGCATCATGATGCGAGGGTCGGGCTGCATGCCCATGCGCATATCGATCAGGCTCGCAATCGCGGCATTGATGTCGATGTCGTCGCCGTCCTCCAGCTTGCGAATGCGCGTGACACCTTGCGGCTGCATCGCATCCAGCAAAAATTTCATGCGCGATATCAGTCGCTTGTGCTGCGCCGTGATGTCGTCGATCACCTGCAAATCACCCGCCTTGGCGCGGCGTTCCAGTACCGTCGCCCAGGCCGGACGCTCCAGCTGGATCTGGTAATCCCATTCCGAGTAATGAAATGGTTCGGAAATCGGTTCCTTGCCTTCCATTTCGTTGAAAGACACGCCCATATCCTCGTAGGGATAGAGTTCGGTGCCCAGTACCCAGATTTCCTGCGCGTCGTCGCCGGCGAGTTCGGTATCGATCTCGTTGGCCATTTCCATCACGTTGACGTATTTGCGCACCTGCTGAGTTTGATCATAGCCAGCAGCTTCCGCCCTATCCTGGTCAAACTCCACAAATTCCCAGAAATAGCGGTTGTCATCGCGGTATGGGGTGGTGAGAATGTCGCGGCGCGGGCTATAGCCCAGTTTTTTCTGTTGCAGCGCATGCGCCAACTGAACGCCGATTTCCCAGGAAACCAGATTGGAATCCAGCTTGTCTGCCGCGGCCTTGAACAGCGAGCGTCCTTGTGCGATCCATTCGTCATTGTCCACGTATTCATCGTCCAGCAACGCGCGCGCCAGTCGATTAAAGTAATCGCCGGCCGATTCCTTCTGCTCCGGCGCCACATGTTTGAACAGGCTGGCCCAGAGCGGCTTCAGCCCCGGAAATTTGCGAATCGCCAAGGTCTCGACACGCGCATCCTCGATCAGGCCAATCACGGCCATCTGATAGGTATTCAGGCCCTCGGCCGACAACGGTTCGCGGGTATAAACCAGATGGGCCGCGCAATGCGCGGCGGCGGCCCGGTAGATTTCCAGACCGGGGACGTCATCAAAGCTATCGAAAGCATCCGGCAGATGCAGGAGATAATCCTCGATATAGGGCTTGTACCCCTCGCGGTTCTCGAAGTCGCCCGAAGTCGGGCGCATAAAGAAATCGCGCGCCCACAAGGCGCGCAAATACATGTTGATGCGGCGCTGTACATCGACGAAGAGCGTGCCCTTGCGCTCTTTCTGCAGCATCGCCTGCGATTCCTTGGAATCCAGCCCGAAATAGCGCACCTGCTCCTCGTAGTTGGTGCGATGGGCGTGCGCTCCCCAGTTGGCCCAGCGGCGCAAACCGCCCAGCGTAAGGTTGGCAAACAGCGTATCCAGCTTGCCCAGCATGGGGCGCAGCCCACGCGGCGCTTGCGCCAGCAATACGTTAAGCAGTTGCAGATAGCCGCGGAACAGCGCATCGTCGCCGAGCCGCTTGGCAGCTGTCGGCGCAGTCCCGACTACCATTTCGAGCACGGAACCCGAGGTCTTGGATGCCATCATCATTACGGTCTGCACCAGTTCGATGACCGCATCCTCGCCGATTTCGCGCGCGATTTCCGGTGCTGACTGAATGAAAATCGTGACCAGCTCGCTGCCGCGTCCCAGCCCTTTCAAACGCTGCGCGCCGATCAGGTAGCCTTCCAGCCCCTTGGGGCTGAAAATCCGCGCGGCCTCATGCCACGAAGCATGCAGCATCGAAGCCGCATGATCGCCCAGCTCTTCCAGCAGGTCGGCGTGCTCTTCCAGTTTGATTGTCATGTAGAAACCTCCTATGGCTTGGAAGCTGTTAAAAAATTGCTGCGGAGGGCGTCTGCTTCTCGTACGGTCTCGGTCGTTGCGTTCCGTGCGCCTTGCATCCATCCCCTCCCCGCTAATATTTCCAACAGCTTCTTTAGTGGAAGAAGGTTGTCACGGCGGCGTCCAGCGCGTCGCGCATGTCCGGATCGTCGGTAATCGGGCGCACCAATGCCACGCGGCAAGCAGACAATGGATCGACACCCTTGGATATCAGGTTGCCTGCATACACCAGCATTCGTGTGGAAATACCTTCGTCCAGGCCATGACCCTTGAGATTGCGGGCGCGTTCGGCAATGGACACCAGCTTCTCGGCAATCGCCTTGTCCACGCCGCTTTCATGCGAAACGATTTCGGTTTCGATGCCGTGCTCCGGGTAGTTGAAATCCAGCGCGCCGAAACGTTGCTTGGTGGATTGCTTGAGATCCTTCATCAGGCTCTGATAGCCCGGATTATAGGAAATCACCAATTGAAAATCGGGATGCGCATGCACCAGCTCGCCCTTCTTTTCCAAAGGCAGCACTCGGCGGTTGTCGGTCAGCGGGTGGATGACCACCGTGGTGTCCTGGCGCGCCTCGACCACTTCGTCCAGATAGCAGATCGCGCCATGGCGGGCAGCAATCGCCAGCGGGCCGTCCTGCCAGCGCGTGCCGTTAGTGTCCAGCAGGAAGCGTCCAACCAGGTCGGAGGCGGTCATGTCTTCGTTACAGGCGACAGTAATCAGCGGCTTTTTCAACTTCCACGCCATGTATTCGACAAAGCGTGTTTTGCCGCAACCGGTCGGGCCCTTGAGCATCATCGGCATGCGTACAGAATAAGCCGCTTCGTACAACGCCACTTCGTCCGTTACCGCATGGTAGTAAGGTTCTTTTTCGATCTTGTATTGCTGGATCACATCACTCATTGCTTCACTCCTCGTCCTCCGAACAACCACATTCCCGCAAAAAAATAGCCCCCGCCACGCCAAACGCGACGGGGGCTATCCACGGAATCCCGCGTCGCGTTGTTTTACACAGTCTTGCCGCGATAGATCACCATCGAGGCGCCTTGCGATTGCGAGAAGTTGTTATAGCCGATCAGACGCACGTGATTGTCCGGATTGGCCTTGTGGCAGGCATCCGCTTCGGCCAGAATGCGGTCGACATCGGTTTCGCCAAACATCGGCAGCTTCCACATGTACCAGTAGGAATCCATCAGGTATTGCGGTTCGATGTGCTCGATCGCCGGGTTCCAGCCCTTGGACACGAGATACTCGATCTGTTTTTTGATGTCTTCCTTGCTCATCGCCGGCAGGTAAGAAAAGGTCTCGAACTTGCGGCTGGTGGGGTCGCTCAGCCGGGACTTGTAATCCATTACTTCGCTCATTGCATTTCCTTTCAGTATTCATTCGTAAGCCATGGGCTTACGCATCGGTTCGCGAACCCGGCAAACATTGCGGCCCGCCGGGCTCATGGAGATGATCTTACTTGTGGGCGACGTCCAGCTTATCCACGGTATCGAACTCGAACTTGATTTCCTTCCATGTTTCCATGGCGACCTTCAGTTCCGGGCTGTGCTTTGCGGCTTCGGTCAGGATGGTCTTGCCCTCCTTCTCGACAGCCACGCCCTTGTTGCGCGCTTCGACGCACGCTTCCAGCGCCACGCGGTTGGCTGCGGCACCGGCCGCATTGCCCCACGGGTGGCCCAACGTACCGCCGCCGAACTGCAGCACGGAGTCGTCGCCGAAGATGGTGACCAGCGCGGGCATGTGCCACACATGAATACCGCCGGAAGCTACCGGCAACACGCCTGGCATGGAACCCCAGTCCTGATCGAAGAAGATGCCGCGGCTACGGTCTTCCTTGATGAAGTCGTCGCGCATGATGTCGATCCAGCCCAGCGTTGCGGCGCGGTCGCCTTCCAGCTTGCCCACGACAGTACCGGAGTGCAGGTGGTCGCCGCCGGACAGGCGCAGAATCTTGGTCAGCACACGGAAATGGATACCGTGGTGCGGGTTGCGATCGAGCACGGCGTGCATGGCACGGTGGATGTGTAGCAGCATGCCGTTGTCGCGACACCAGTTGGCGAGGCCGGTATTGGCCGTCAGACCGCCGGTCAGGTAGTCGTGCATGATGATCGGTGCGCCGATGGACTTGGCGAACTCGGCACGCTTGTACATTTCTTCCGGCGTCGGTGCGGTCACGTTCAGATAGTGGCCCTTGCGCTCGCCGGTTTCGCGCTGCGCCTTGATGGTGGCTTCATGTACGAATTCGAAACGGTCGCGCCAGCGCATGAACGGTTGGCTGTTGACGTTTTCGTCGTCCTTGGTGAAATCTAGGCCGCCGCGCAGGCATTCGTAAACGGCGCGGCCGTAGTTCTTGGCAGAAAGGCCGAGCTTGGGCTTGATGGTGCAACCCAGCAGCGGACGGCCGTACTTGTTCATCTTGTCGCGTTCAACCTGGATGCCGTTGGGCGGTCCGCCGCAGGTCTTCACGTAAGCAATCGGGAAACGCACGTCTTCCAGCCGCAGCGCGCGCAGCGCCTTGAAACCGAACACGTTGCCGACCAGCGAGGTCAGCACGTTGACCACGGAACCTTCTTCGAACAGGTCGATCGGGTAAGCCACAAAAGCATAGAAAGCGGTATCGTCGCCCGGCACGTCTTCAATCGCGTAAGCACGGCCCTTGTAGTAATCGAGGTCGGTCAGAAGATCGGTCCACACCGTGGTCCAGGTACCTGTGGAGGATTCGGCGGCAACGGCAGCAGCCACTTCTTCGCGGTCTACGCCCGGCTGCGGAACGATCTTGAAGCAAGCCAGGATATCGGTGTCTTTTACCTGATAGTTCGGCTCCCAGTAAGTGCTCCGGTATTCTTTCACCCCGGCGTTATAAGTTTTGACTGCCATAATGTTTCTCCTCAACAGGTAAACAGTTCGATTGAGACTGTTGCTTGGTGCAACGCTGTGAACGCATTATGGAGGCGCCTTATGCTTTATGATAGTTAAATGATATTATCGTAAGCATTAACTATAGTTAATCTATCCGCCATGCCAATACGTCACGCTACGCTACATCAATTCCGGATATTCGACGCCGTTGCCCGCAACATGAGCTTTGCGCGCGCCGCCGAAGAATTGCACCTTACGCCGCCGGCACTTTCCATTCAAGTCAAGCAGTTGGCAGAAGCCTCCGGGGTTACGCTCATCGAACAAATCGGCAAGAAAATCCACCTGACGCCTGCCGGCCGGATCATGGCGGAAGCATGCCGGGACATGGATGCGCGGCTGGAACGGCTGGCGCAAGACCTGAGTGCATTGCAAGGCCTGGAAAAGGGAACGATCAAGCTGGCGATTCTGACCACCGCGGAATATTTCGCGGTGCGCATGCTGGGTGAATTCTGTGCGCAGCATCCTGGCATCGAAGCGTCGATGTTCGTGGGGAATCGCGAAACCCTGCTGGAGCGCATGACGCAGAATCTGGACGATCTCTATATCTTCGGCCAGCCGCCGGCCAATCTGAATATCGTGGCCGAAAGCTTTGCCTACAACCCGCTTGTGGTCGTTGCGCGCAGCGATCACCCGCTGGCTGGCGAAAAGAATATCCCGCCGTCGCGCCTCAACGGCGTGGCTTTCATCCTGCGCGAGCCCGGCTCAGGCATAAGGCTGGCCATGGAAAATTACCTGACCAAAAACAAGGTTCATATCAAAACGCGCATGGAGGTCGGCAGCAACGAGGCGATCAAGCAGGCGGTCAAAGGCGAACTCGGTCTCGCCGTGCTCTCGCTCGCGTCAGTCGCCGCCGAAATCGAACGGGGCGAACTGACGACGCTGGACGTGCAAGGGTTCCCGTTGATGCGAAGCTGGCATGTCGCCTATCCGGCAGGGAAAGCCCTTTCGCATGCAGCAAAGGAGTTCAGAACGATGTTGTTCGACAGCGCTATCGCCAACTGCGGGCTAACACCGACGAAATAACGTCATTGCGGCAAGGCGTCGGTCGCCCCGCTGGCGTAGAGGCAGCATGCCACTTGTCGCTGGATCGGATGCGGCACCGGCACTTCGCCAGCCAATGCCTGACGTATCCAATCCGCTGTCGTCACGGCATCCATCGCGCCCGGCAGATCGGGAACCTCGGGAACCGTGCCTGCCTCCGCCTCGACCAG
This sequence comes from Methylobacillus sp. MM3, assembly GCF_001645185.1. GTDB lineage: Bacteria > Pseudomonadota > Gammaproteobacteria > Burkholderiales > Methylophilaceae > MM2. The sequence continues at coordinate 8,045 of NZ_LXTQ01000001.1, read as the reverse complement.
CACGCGCTCTTCGCCATTATCGAAATACACGATACGCGGGCAACGCTTGGGGTTGGCGTATGCCTCTCCCTCCGTGCCGCGCAACAGAAGCGCCCGCGCACCGCTCGCCCGCAGGAAACTGCCGCTGCGCTCCAGGTATTCCGGATGCGTGACGCTCGACAGCCGCACCGATTGCCCGTGAAACGGATCGGCCAGCTTGACGAGCGTATGAGTGCTGTTGCGCACGCCGAGTCGCCAGCGGAGCTTGAGCAGCGTGTCCAGTTTGGGCGACATCACCTCCACCGGCAGGAAAGCGACCTCTCCCCGATCCAGCGTCTGCTGGGCATCGGCGATGGTGGCGCTGGGCTGAATGCCCAACTCGGCAAACACTTCGGCGCTGGCGACACGCTTGGGGTCGGATGTCACGCCATGCACCAGCACCGGCACGCCCTGGCGTGCCAGCAGCAAGGCCAGCAACGGCGTCAGGTTGCCCTGACGGCGCGCGCCGTTGTAACTGGGGATGACCACTGGCAAGGGCTTTCCCGGGCGCGCCCGCATATCGGGCAGGCAGTCCTCCATCGCGCGGTAAAAGCCCAGCATTTCGGCCTCGGATTCGCCCTTGATGCGGAATGCGATCAAGAGCCCGCCCAACTCCAGCTCGGGTACTTCGCCATTCAGCATCGCGCTGTACAGTTCGTATGCGGCGGCTTCCGAAAGATCGGTAGCGCTGTTCTTGCCGCGCCCTACTTCCTTGATGATGTCATTGAATTTCATTGCTGCGTTTTCTGGGGTTGCGTATACCTGGAATTATGCCTGACAAATCCGCCGGGAATATTCGCCAGCCTTGCTTTTCAGGCTTTGCATTCGCGAGCCAATCTGTCAGAATACTTTTGCATTTGTACAAATGTTACTTTTCTTTAGACTCGGATGTTCAAGAAACCTGAAATCAACTTTCCGGAACTCACCATCGCCCCGAGCAAACCAATCAGAAGCGTGATTCTGTTCGGCGAAGTTCTGATCGACGCTTTCCCTGATCGCCGGGTATTGGGAGGCGCGCCCTTCAATGTTGCCCGCCACTTGAGGGCTTTCGGCCTCAACCCCATTCTGATCAGCCGTACCGGTAACGACGAGTTCCGCAATATCCTGCTCAATGCCATGGGTCTTTTCGGTATGGAAACCCTGGGTGTCCAGTGCGACCCCACGCATCCGACCGGCCAGGTACGCGTTCATGTCGGCCAGGACGGTCATCGCTTCGAGATACTTCCGGACCAGGCCTATGACTTCATCCATCCCGCCATTACGCGCATGGTCACGCTTTCCGCCCAGGCCGACATGGTGTATTTCGGCACGCTGGCGCAGCGCAACAAGACATCGCGCAGGGCGCTCAGCACGCTGCTGCGCAGCAATGCCGCTCCGCGCATGCTGGATCTGAATTTGCGCAAGCCATGGTATGACCCATCCACGCTGAAACGTTCTCTCGCCCATGCCGACATCCTCAAGGTAAATGAAGAAGAACTGGCAACATTGACAGGCGTGCTGCGACTGCAAGTCACCGACGAGCGGGCGGCGGCCGAGATGCTTATCCGGCAGTACGACCTCGAATGCATGCTCGTGACTTACGGCGAAATGGGTGCATGGTTGCTGAACAAGGACGGTACTGAAGTCAATATCGCCGGCATAACGGGACAAACCGTCGCCGACACGGTCGGAGCCGGCGATGCCTTCTCTGCGGTCTTCATTACCGGTGCGCTGAGCGGCTGGCCGGTGCAGCAGACCCTGACCCGCGCCAACAGCTTTGCCGCCGCCTTATGCGGACAACACGGGGCCATCCCGGAAAATCCCGTTTTCTACCTTCCCTTCCTTCGCGAATGGGGCCTGATGCAAGAAGCCGGCATGCATTAACACAGCCATTCGGCAGGGAACTGTTGCCGGAAAAACCCGGTCAACTCTGAAAACCCGCGGTCCGATCCAATCACGCCCACGGACCATACATCCAGAAAAAGGAGTTTCATATGTCCCGTCTTTTTCCCGGGTGGAACGAAGCAGAAATGAACTATTTCATCCTTATTTCGCAAACCACCCTGCATATTGTCGTCATCCTCGCTCTCGCCTGGATAGCGCTACACCTCGGCAACAAGCTCATCCGGGTATTCAAGACTTATATGCTGAGCCGCGTCGATAACAACAGCATCGAGCTGAACCGCATCGAAACCCTCGGCAATGTGTTCCGCTACATATTCTCGGTAGTCATCACCATCGTCGCCGGCATGCTGATGCTAAGCGAGGTGGGCATTTCCATCGCACCGATTCTCGCGACGGCCGGTGTCGCAGGCATCGCCATCGGTTTCGGCGCGCAAAGCCTGATCAAGGATTACTTCAACGGATTCTTTTTGCTGCTGGAAGATCAGATCCGGCAAGGCGACGTGGTCACTGTTGCCAATATCGGCGGGCTGGTCGAGGAAATCACGTTGCGCCATGTGAGGCTGCGCGATTACGACGGCAATGTGCACTATATTCCCAACGGCGTGATTACCACCGTGACCAACATGAGCCGCGATTACGCCTTTTCGGTCATAGACGTGCGTGTCGCAAATCGCCAGAACGTGGATGAGGCCATGCAGCTAATGCACGACATTGCCCAAAAATTGCGCGAGCATCCCACATTCAAGGACAAAATCATCGATGATCTCGAAATGGCCGGCGTCGAAAAACTGGAAGATACGGCTTCCATCGTCCGTGCTCGCATCAAGGTCAAGCCGCTGGCGCAGTGGGATGTCAAACGCGAATTCCTGCGCCTGTTGAAAATGGCATTCGAAGATCACCATATCGAATTTCCCTACCCGCACATGGTGATGTACCCCGGCCAGGACAAAGCCGGCAGCGCCCAACCGGTACATATCGCACAAGAAACTGGCAAATAGCGCGTTCCCGTTTGGTGGCCTGCGCCACACCCGGTAGAATCGCGCTCCATGATCCTCTTACGCAATCTCTCTTACGGCCGCGGCAGTGAACCGCTCGTTACCGATGCCAGCGTGCAACTGCATCCCGGCTGGAAAATCGGCCTCGTCGGCGCCAACGGCTGCGGCAAATCCTCCTTTTTTGCGCTGCTGCGCGGCGAGTTGCACCAAGAGTCCGGCGATCTTGAATTTCCCGGCGCATGGACTGTCGCCCACGTCGGCCAGGAAACCCCTGCCCTGCCCCAGCCGGCACTGGAATTCGTGCTGGACGGAGATGTCGAACTGCGCGAAGTCGAACAAGCCATCGCCGTAGCCGAAGCGGCCCACGATGGCGAACGCATTGGCGCGCTGCATGCGCGCTATGCCGAAATCGAAGGTTATTCCGCCAAGGCGCGCGCGGCGGAATTGATGAGCGGACTGGGGTTCTCGAACAGCGACTTCGAGCGCCCGGTCGCCGAGTTCTCCGGCGGCTGGCGCGTACGCTTGAATCTGGGCCGCGCACTGATGTGCCGTTCCGATTTGCTGCTGCTCGACGAACCGACCAACCACCTCGACCTCGATGCCGTGCTATGGCTGGAAGGCTGGTTGAAACGCTATCCCGGCACGCTGCTCCTGATCTCGCACGACCGCGATTTTCTCGACGCGGTGATGAGCCATATCCTGCATTTCGACCAGTGCCGCCTCAAACTCTACACCGGCAATTACAGCGCCTTCGAACGCGCCCGCGCCGAACAGCTCGCGCTGCAACAAGCGATGCACGAGAAACAGCAGCGCGAAGTCGCTCACCTGCATAGCTATATCGAACGCTTCCGCGCCAAGGCCACCAAGGCACGTCAGGCGCAAAGCCGCATCAAGGCACTGGCGCGCATGGAAGAAGTCGCCGCCGCGCATGTCGATACGCTGTTCACTTTCGGTTTCCGCGAACCGGTTGCAATGCCCGATACGCTGCTTGAACTACGTGACGCTGTTGCCGGCTACGGCGACAAGGCAGTAATCGCCAACGCCAACCTGTTCATCCGCCCCGGCGAGCGCATTGCGCTGCTGGGCCGCAACGGCGCGGGCAAATCCACGCTAGTCAAGATGCTTGCCGGTGTGCTGCCGCCATTGAGCGGCTTGCGGCGCGAGGGCAAAGGCCTTTCCATCGGCTACTTCGCCCAACACCAGGTGGAATCGCTTCGCCCGGAAGAATCGCCACTGCAACATCTGATGCGCCTCGACAAAACCACGCGCGAACAGGACCACCGCAATTTCCTCGGCAGCTTCGACTTCCGTGGCGAGATGGCGACGCAGCCCTGCGGCCCTTTCTCCGGCGGCGAAAAGTCACGCCTCGCGCTGGCGCTGCTAATCTGGCAGCGCCCTAACCTGCTACTGCTGGACGAGCCGACCAACCACCTCGATCTCGATATGCGCGAAGCGCTGACGCTGGCCTTGCAGGAAACCGATGCCGCCGTGGTACTGGTCTCGCATGATCGGCATTTATTACGCACCACCGCCGACAGCCTCTACCTGGTCGATGCCGGGAAGATGACACCTTTTGAAGGCGATCTCGATGACTATGCCAACTGGCTCGCCGAACAACGCAATGCCGCCAGCAGCGCCATGCCGGACGAAAGCAAGGCCGCCCGCCGCGAGGCACGCGAAAATGCCGAAAAAAATCGCCAGCAACTGCTCGCACAGCGCAGGCCATTGGTGAAGGAAGCAGAGAAACTGGAAAAACTGATGCCCGGCTGGCAACAGGAAAAAGATCAACTCGACGAACGACTGGGCGATCCCGCGCTATATTCCAATCCCGACCGGACATTGCTGGAGAGTTTGCTCAAGCGGCAGGCGCAGCTTGCTAATGACATTGAGCACGCCGAAATGCGCTGGTTGGAGATACAGGAGCAACTGGAAGGTCTGGCCGGCTGAAGCCTTGGGCCATACCCATGTCTCCCTGGATTATCCTTGGCGTCTATTTCATTGCCAGCACCATGACCTTCATCCTCTATGCGCTGGACAAATCGGCCGCAAAAGGCAATCGCTGGCGCATCGAGGAAAACACTCTTCACTTTTGCGGCCTGATCGGAGGTTGGCCAGGCGCATTGCTGGCCCAGCGCATTTTTCGCCACAAAACGAAAAAGACAGCTTTTCAAGTTGTTTTCTGGATTACCGTCCTACTCAACATGGGCATTATCGCCTGGCTGCTATTTTCTCCGGCCGCTCAAAGTTTGCGTGACGCCCTTGGCATGCCAGCGCTACACGCCGGACATCTGCCTCAATAGTTGACACCTGTACCATTTCGGCACACATATCCTGAACATCTCCCATAGCGCACATTCTCCACCCTTCACACGGATCACTTTCAGCCTCCTTGTTTCATCGGCCTCTCCCGCTGTTTGGCCCCTGATTTTCAGTAATTTCTTACGCTTGGCACGCTGCTTGCCATAGGAATACTGCCGAGTTCGAAATCATTCGACCGGGACGACATTCAATCAGTGATATTGAGGAGAGCGATACCATGATTTACGCACAACCCGGCCAACCTGGCGCCAAGGTCAACTTCAAGCCCCGCTATGAGAACTTCATCGGCGGTCGTTGGGTGCCGCCTGTCGCAGGCGAATATTTCGATGTCATCACGCCGGTCACCGGCAAGGTATTTACGCAAGTTCCGCGCTCTTATGAGGCGGACAGCGAACTGGCGCTGGATGCGGCGCATCAGGCACGCGAAGCCTGGGGCAAGACTTCCGTGCAGCAACGTGCCCGCCTGTTGCTCAAGATCGCCGATCGCATCGAGGAAAACCTCGAAACCATCGCCGTCGCTGAAACCTGGGACAACGGCAAGCCTATCCGCGAGACGCTCAACGCCGACATCCCGCTGGCCGCCGATCATTTCCGCTACTTTGCAGGCTGCCTGCGTGCGCAGGAAGGCGGCATCGGCGAAATCAACGACGATACCGTGGCTTATCATTTCCATGAGCCGCTGGGCGTTGTTGCGCAAATCATCCCCTGGAATTTTCCGCTGCTGATGGCGGCATGGAAGCTGGCGCCCGCACTGGCGGCCGGCAACTGCATCGTACTGAAGCCTGCGCAGCAAACCCCGGTGTCCATCCTGATCCTGATGGAACTGATCCAGGATCTGCTGCCGCCCGGCGTGCTCAATGTGGTCAACGGCTACGGTCAGGAAGTCGGCAAGTCGCTGGCACTGAGCTCGCGCATCGCCAAACTGGCTTTCACCGGCGGCACCGTCACCGGCAAGCTGATCATGCAATACGCATCCGAGAACATCATCCCGGTCACACTGGAACTGGGCGGCAAATCGCCCAACATCTTCTTCGCGGATATTGCCGACAAGGACGACGCATTCTTCGACAAGGCGGTGGAAGGCTTCATCCTGTTTGCCTTCAACCAGGGCGAGGTCTGCACCTGTCCGTCGCGGGCGCTGATTCAGGAATCCATCTACGACAAGTTCATGGAGCGCGTGCTGAAGCGCATGCGCGAAATCAAGCAGGGCAACCCGCTCGACACCGACACCCAGGTGGGTGCACAGGCTTCCAGCGACCAGGTGGAAAAGATTCTGTGGTACATCCAGGTTGGCCGTGACGAAGGCGCGCAACTCTTGATCGGCGGCGAGCGCGCCAATCCGGGCGGCGACCTCTCCGAAGGCTATTACATCAAGCCGACGGTGTTCAAGGGCACCAACGACATGCGTATCTTCCAGGAAGAAATCTTCGGGCCGGTACTGTCGGTGACCACCTTCAAGACCACGGAGGAAGCACTGGCAATCGCCAACGACACCGAATTCGGGCTTGGCGCCGGCGTGTGGACGCGCGACATCAACACTGCCTACCGCATGGGCCGCGGCATCCAGGCCGGCCGCGTGTGGACCAACTGCTACCACCAATATCCCGCGCATGCGGCATTCGGCGGTTACAAGCAGTCCGGCATTGGCCGCGAAACCCACAAGATGATGCTCGACCACTATCAGCAAACCAAGTGCATGCTGGTGAGCTATAGTACAGACGCCTTGGGTTTCTTTTAAAGCGATTCATCAGCGGCAAACATCCTCCGCAGCGCAAGCACTCTAGCCTGCGCTGCGGAGGGCTGCCCGCCGCTATTAAGGATCGAAGCTTAGCCATCTGGAGTCATCATGCGTCGAAAACTCGTCGTCGGAAACTGGAAAATGCACGGCAGCATCGCCGCCAACCGGACATTGCTGGAAAAAGTCGTGGCAGGCGTGTACACGTGCTATCACGCCGATTTTGCGGTGTGCGTCCCCTACCCTTACATTGCACAGACGCAGATTCTGCTAACCGGCAGCAATGTCTGCTGGGGGGCTCAAAACTTGTGCTCGACACGCGATGGCGCCAGCACCGGCGCGGTTTCGCCGGCGATGCTGACGGATTTCGGCTGCACCCACGCCATCATCGGCCATTCGGAGCGGCGCAACCTCTTCCATGAAACCGACGACACAGCCGCGGCACGCTTCAACGCTGCGCGTGAAGCCGGGCTCGTGCCTATTTTCTGCATGGGCGAATCGGCAGAAGAACGCGAATCGGACTGGACGGAATACATCGTCGGCCGCCAGTTGGATTCCATTCTTCGCCGTTTCGGCCCGCAGGCCTTATCCAACGCCGTGCTCGCCTATGAACCGCTGTGGGCCATCGGCAGCGATAAAGCAGCAACGCCGGAACAGGCGCAGGAGGTGCACGCCTTCATCCGCAACCGCATCGCCCGCTGCGACGCAAAAATCGCCCAGGAAGTCCGCATCCTTTACGGCGGCAGCGTCACCCCCGCCAACGCCGCACAATTGTTCGCCATGCCGGATATCGACGGAGGGCTGATCGGTCGTGCCTCGTTGAGCGCAGAGGAGTTCGTGCCGATTTGCCTGGCCGCCAACGACCGGTGCGTAAGATCGAATATTCATCGTTTCGAAGGTCACGACGCGCCGATTGCAGCCAGCGCCTGAGCGCCTAGTTAAGGAGAATTACATGAGCGAGATTACTCTCACCCAATTCATCATCGAAGAACAGCGGCGTTTTTCCGGCGCCACGGGCGAATTCACGCTGCTCTTGAACGACGTCGTCACCGCCTGCAAGAAGATCGCCAACCAGGTGAACAAGGGCGCGCTGC